>NZ_JARBWL010000001.1:0-3503698 GCF_029955235.1 Pseudomonas fungipugnans | reverse complement strand
CGCTGAGGAATACAAGTCTATTCAGCCAGTATCTAAATTTCTACAGCATTCAGAAGAGTCTACTACAAATTTATATTTGAGAGGCCGTGCGGCATCACAGCGAAGCTTTGAGAGAGTTTCAGAATTCCAGGGCGAAATGATTAGTATGGTGGCAGCGACAGGGCGCCAATTAGAAGGAAAATATTCCACACTATTTGGGATGTCGTGTAAATCGCCTGTTGAAGGTGTTGCTGAAGGTTCAAAATTTGGAATGCCGTGCGTAGAGTTTACTAGCTGTGCTACATGTAAAAACGCGATTGTGATTCACGATGAGCCTCATTATGTAGCTCGCCTTCTAAAATCGCGGGAAGCTTTGGAAACTCTTGAAAAAGATAGTTCTTCTCATGCCGATAAGATAGCTAGGTTCGATAAAGTATTTCGTGAAACGTTGGATGTGTTAAACAACTACATCTTGCCTAAGGTAAGTAAGCAGACAATGGTCGAGGCGGAAGCTTTGATTCCTGATACTCCTAATATACCCTTGGTGTACTAAATTGAATGTCTTAGACGTAAAGAGCGAAAGCGAGGTTAAAGACTTCTTTGTTAGCGAATTATTATTGCTTGGTGTCGACTTCTATTCCGAAGAGTGGGAGTTCAAATCGCCCGGAAAACAATCTGTAGCGGATCAGTCTATAGTATTCAAATGGAACCTGTTATTAATAGGTTTTGATTTGCCCGATAGCGGTGATTTCAGTCTAGGTCAGCTTCTAAAGAAAATTGCAGCGTGTTTTGTTCTTGGTATGAATAATAAAGTCTATGCGCCCTCCACAGTTAAAAATAAAATCACTTGGATACGTGGATTCTTATTGGCTTTAGAAGCGTCTGGATTTAAGCGGCTTTCACTAGTGACATCGATACAGGTTCATAATGTTTTTTGCCGATATCACAACAATGTATTTAATGGCAAGGCTAACTCTGTTGCTACCGTCAAGGATAGAATGAATGTCGTAAGTCAGATATATCGAATGAAAAAACTTATTGGAGATGGATTTTTAGAGGACCCTTTTCCTGAAAAGTTTCGTAGACAAATCTCTGCTAACTTAACTCAACCGCGAGCGTGGGAGGCGCCACCTGAGCCTGTCTGTATATATCTACTGAGATCGGCGATTCGATTTTTAGATGTAATGACCGAAGAGCTTTTAAGAATATTTTTCAAATATGTCTTCGCAGTTGAGGAAGCTAAAGGTCAGGGGTTAGTAACTAAAAAGAAAATCTCGGCTTTCGCTAATGCAGTTCTGAAGGGCGAGAATTTTCCTTCGGGTAGTGAGTTTGACACATTAATAAAAAATCTAAAGGCAGATAAACCCAACGATATTGCATCTCTATTAAATCATTTGCAAACAGCGTGTTTCGTAATAATTAGCTATACGTCTGGGCCGAGAGTAAGTGAGATTCGACGAGCATCAACCGAAAGTCTAAAATATGTACGACACATTAAAGGCCGCGAATTTCCTTATTATTATGCTGCCAGATCTAAAAAGCGCTTCTCTGGAGATAGAAATGTTTCGAATGCGACAGAGGATGAATCACCTTGGGTATTATCTCCTGCTGGGGTCATTGCGTTTGGAGTATTGAAAAGGCTTTCAGAGCCCGCTAGAGCAAAAAGTAAGAAAGATAACCTATGGTTGGTTACAGCAGGAAACGCTTTATGGCCGTTTAATGCTAGACAGGGATATAGCGTGATCTCCTCTACCGCTATAAATAAGCGTCTAAACAGTTTTGCAGTATTTATGAATTTAAAATCTACAATAGGGTGGGAGGGGAGGCTTTATTCTCATATGGGTAGAAAACACTTCGCCAGGTTTATAGCTAAGCGCGATCGAGCGGCTTTAGGCGATTTAGCTCTACAATACTCCCATACCTCTGCATATAGTGTGGACATAAGTTATGCGAAACCGGATTCAGAGTTTCGGAGGCTTCTAAAAGAGGAGTTTAATGTAGAGATGGAATCTGTGGCTTTAGAATTAGCCGGGCTTTCGCCTCAGCAAATATTTCATAATGTCGGAGCCAAGTTTGAAAGTCGAACAATAGGTAAGTTTGTTGGCCAAGTTAGAAGTATTAAAGAAATTCGAATCTTGTTGTCTCGAGGTACTATCTTAGTACCATGTCAATGGGGTGTGTGCATGTATAGGCAGGAAACGAGTGCCTGCAAGGGAAGCAAGCAAGAACCTAATCCTGAGAATCGGTCACCCAGTACGTGTGTAGGTTGTTTGAATTTTATTGCAACACCTAAACATCGTTTATGGTGGCAAAATTATAAGGATGATAGTTTAAGATTTTTGCGGCAGTCGAACTTGCCTCAGCAAACTCGTCTTATATTGACATCAAGACTTGAGGAATGTGAAGAAGTTTTAAGAATAATCTAGTTAGGAGTTGGCTATGACCACTACACGAGACTTGTTGCTAAAATCGCTTGCAGAGTTGACCGCGAAAGGTCCAAGTCACATCAGCATAACGGCGCTTTCTAAAATTGCTAAAATCAGTCGTTCATCTATTTATAAGTACTACCCGGATATTGTCATTAAAGTTAGAGGAGGGGCTAGCGAGTTTTCTTTGTCTAATATCGAGAAAATCAGTTTAAAATTGTACATCTTGAAAAAACAGCTCAAAGAGCAAAGGGTGCTAGTGGGTATGCTAACCAACGTTTGCTCAGAACAGTTGGTAGAGATTATCGAACTTAATGCCAAATATTTAGATGCGCTGGAGTCAAAAAATTTGCAGATAACGTTTCTTGAGAGTGCTCTTGCCAAGAGTAAGAAGGTTGTTCTAAAAACAGTTAAATAAGGAAGGTTCTATTCTTTTTGTTTGCTGAAATTTTCCAATTCATTATGCACTGTGGCGAGCAGCATTTCGGAATTTATGTCGTCATTTTTTATCAGGTAGCATTTAGTTAGCAGCGTTACAGGATGTACTCCGATATTGATAGCAAACTCCTCAAGTTTTTCAACAGATAAAGTCTTAATTCCTCTTTCTACATCACTTATATAGCTTTGGCTGGCCCCAATGCTTTCCTGAGAAAGGCCCTTGCTTTGTCTCAGCTCCCTCAGTGCTCGGCCCAGCGCTCGATTCAGATCCACGTCTCAATCCCCAAAAGGAATGATGAAGCCTTTTGGAGCTAAAAATCGCTATACTCTATTGAGTATAATTGAGCAATGAGCTGTAATTTAACCGATTCTGTTGCTCCAGCGGAGATGGTTCACCAGTGGGGCCGGGTAAACGAATTTATTTATAACGTATGAAGAACGTTAACAGCTTGAGCGGGAGAGGAAATGTTAGATCGGAATGAGATTTTAGATTTAATATTGATGTTAAAAGTTAATGACAAAATAGATAGTCTTGTCTCATCCGATCGTCACAATGAGGTTGCCAAATTACTGGGCTATCCTAAGTATTCCGATCTTCGCTCTACATTGTTGTCTTTCCCAGAGTCAAATTTCAGAGAGTTTTCTATTTTTCTCATGAGAAAAATTTGCCTTCTTAGAATGCCTGTATCTGACATTGCTTATTATGAGTTCCGTAAGAGCACTAGAACGGAGTTTACTTACTATAGCATGTGGAGCGAGGATCTTGATGGTGAAGCGGTGAGAGTTCCCCGCCCGTTAAATGGACCAAAGACCGTTGTCAGATTGAGATCTAGAAATGAAGAGGTTTTCGTTTTGGAGTCAATGAAAGAATTGATGCTTTGGACTTCATATTGGAACTCAAACGCTCTGGTCAATAAAGACGTTGCCACACGTCTTATTGATTAGCTCCGATGAAGAGATAATCTGGAAGCATTGTAAATCATCGGTGCGTTAGAATGATAACGTTCCTCGGCAGCTCAGTTAAAGCCATAGGCTATGGCTAAGGGGGCCTTGGAGGCTGCTCAATGGCCCTGCAAGCTCCTTTGGTGATCCTTTCGTGAAAGGGTTGGGGGTAGGCGCATTGTCGGCTCTTAGGGCTGCGACAGTCGTTTTGTCGCTGACGTCCTAAATTGTTGCATACGCTGCGGCAATTCCTGTCGCACAGGGTGAACCCTAATATCTGACTTATACCCTCCCATGTCGAAAATTCAGCGTCGGCAGACGCCTACTTTTCTTGACTTTTAGCTTTTTGAGCTTACCCTGGGCGAGCCATTTTTCAGTATTGTCATTGACCAGCAGAGGCTTTAACGTTATGGGTTTTTCGGAACGCCCAGAAAGGAAGGGTACGTTCATTGACCTTTTTTCAGGATGTGGTGGCCTTTCTCTTGGCTTGATGCAAGCTGGCTGGGATGGCCTGTTTGCTATTGAAAAAACATCCGGAGCATATAAAACGCTAGAGCATAATTTAATCGAAGGCCCACGATATAAATATAGTTGGCCTGATTGGTTACCTCAGATCAATATGGAGGTCAGCCATTTAATCGATAATTATCAAGATAAGCTTGAAGCGCTTAGAGGAACAGTTGACTTAATCGCGGGAGGGCCGCCTTGCCAAGGTTTTTCACACGCAGGGAAAAGAGATCCGAATGATCCCCGTAATAAGTTAGCGGAACAATACATAAAAGTTGTAGAAATTGTGCAGCCCAAGTATCTGCTCTTGGAGAATGTACGAGGATTTAACACTAAATTTAAAAGCTCTGGTGATGCAAGCAGCATCCCCTATTCTCTAGTCGTGAAGAAGCGGCTTGAAGCGCTCGGCTATGGTGTTTCGTTTCGGATCATAAAAAGTTCAGACTGGGGGGTGCCTCAACACCGGCCTCGTTTTATTATGATAGCCAAACGTGCCACAGATAGTGATCAATTTGATCCTTTTGTAGATCTTGAATCATTTCGCCGGAACTTCTTATCGCGTAAGGGGCTTAGTACTGAAAATCCTGTAACTGTCCGTGACGCTATAGGTGATTTAGAAACTTATGGGAAAAGCCTGGTTCCTAATTTGGACTCTGGTAGGACTGGGTTTTTCGAAGCTGAATTTATTAAGTCTGCATCTCCCAGCAAATATCTACAGCTTCTCCGTTCAGAGAATTGTGAGCCACCAAATAGCAGAAGGTTAGCTAAGCATAGTGATGTTGTTAGCTCTCGCTTTCAGCTAATACTAGATAAATGTGAGCGCGGTGTAACTATATCGGACGAGTTTAGGACAGCTTTCAATATAAAAAAACAAGCTATTACTCCGCTTGATGGAGATTTGCCGTCCGCGACAGTTACAACGCTGCCTGACGACATATTACATTATCTTGAGCCTAGGATATTAACGGTTCGAGAGAACGCAAGACTTCAATCATTCCCTGACTGGTTTTCATTCCAAGGTGTTTACACCACAGGGGGTAAGCAACGTAAGTATACTTGCCCTCGATATACACAAGTTGGCAACGCGGTACCTCCAATACTGGCAGAAGCGTTGGGGATGTTGTTGAGTAGGCATGAGTCGAAAGGGGCCGTCTAAGACGGCCCCTTAAGCTTAGGCTTTCATTTCGTCGTCATACGTTGTTACATCCCATCCTGATTCTTTGAGCAGCACCTTCATATCTTCAGCGTAAGCAGCATATAGATTTTGGTTTGTTACCAACAATTGGTCGATGTCGAGAGACATGCAAAGCTTGTGTATAGCCGCGTGCTTATCTGAAGACTTATCTTGCTCGCTCAGTGCGGAGGTTGGCTCAGTGTGGTGCTGTGCCAACCCCAGAGCGTCAGCTCTGACTGTGGCTTGTTTGGTAAAGCGGATTACGTAAGAAAACATATCTGGAAAATCGTTTCCTCCGTGAACTTTGTACTTCATCACACTCACGGCCTGCATCCTTGCGTCATTCGCATGGGTCAGGCGGATGACCCAATAAATAAAACACGCTTGTAGGATTTCGGACAACTCAACCTTCGATATTTTATCGTCTGAAAAACTCTTCTTTTCTCGGGCAAGCTCGTAGATCTCGCGACGGTACTCTTCTAATGCGGCAACGAATGCCACATCATCGCTGACTTCTTCTCGAAAAACCCTATCTAAGTTGGCAAGCAGTTCCTGCGTTATACCTTCTTTGTCCGCCCTTGTTGTTAAAAAGAACAGCCACGGTGTATCTAGCATTTTATTGAACTGTACTGTGAACAACGCCATCATCGAGTCGATTGTTTCTTGCTTGAAGACGCCGTCACAGAAGTCCAAATTTATAAGATGATAAGCACCATGTTGACCAACACGCTTTAAGGCAAGAGAGCCTTTTTTAGACAATGCGTGAAAATTATAATGTTCGACTTTGGATTCGCGGTCCACGTTAGGTCTATCGAGGAGCTCGCTTAGCCTGATATCAGCTCTCTCTTTTTCCGCTTCTGTGTCAATGAAACCGTGGACGAGAAGTTTTTTGCTTTCAAATTTATCAGTCGCCATCATTTTTTTGCTGAAGAAATTTATATCAAGCAGGTCTCCTCCCGGGAGACCAAAATATTTTATTGTATTTATTTCTTTATATTCTTCGAATCTTCTAATTAAAAAATCCAGGTGATACCACCATTGCTTGTCTCTGACAAATTGTTTGCGAGGCTTGTGCCATGGCTTGAATACAATTGCAGTGGCAGCGACAGGAGATACTCCCCCTGTAACGTCGTTAAGATTAAATAATCCGCCATCATCTCCAAAAAGATTGCTCATTTTCTATCCCTCGAAACTGATGATTTGGATAATATCTTCAATGAGGCTTTCTCGCTGAGATGCGGACAGATCATTAAGGATTCTATAGCTTTCTAATACTTGAATAATTGCTTCGGTTTTGCTTTCGATGAAGTAGCTTTTTTTAGATTTTGAAGTGGTCAACCCGGAAAGTTCTAGATACCTATTTTTTTCAATTTTTATCGACTCCATGGGCAAATCGGAAATCGACATGTCTCCTTTTACACTCGATGACGCCTTATCACCATCTACCAAGTACAGATTACTCACATCGCTATAATCTAAGCCGCTACGTCCTATACTATTGAGCACAATGCGAGATAGGTTCTCGTCATAGCTGTTTCTGCTACTATCTTGATTTTTATCTACTTCTTCTTTTTTAATTGCTTTATATTTATTTACGACTTGTCGTATGGCCTGATGAAGCCATTTCATCATTATCTGATAGTGCGGGTGGGATATGTTAAAAGATTCCCTATCGATATTGAGTGCGGAGTCAAGACCATTGTTGACAAATATCTCGACTGTTAACTGGCTTTTAATCGTGTGCTCGGCAACCTGATGCTTCATAAATGTTTCGTCAAATAAGGTACCTGACGAATTATGAACGCGAACCAAAACACCGTTGTGATCTCTAGGGATTACTTTCGGTGTCCATAGTAGGTATGCATCAAAAGAGATCTTCCCGCCGGAGTCCTGATTGTCTACGGCTGATAAATCTGGAGAGTAACTGCCCACGAATAAAATTGGACGTTTAACCGCGCCGCTAGATTTGGGTAGGCCACTCAACTTTAGTGGACGAAACAGTTTAACCCCGTCAATTACGACATTGAAATCGATATCATCATATGTCGCTAATGAAGGTAAAATTGTACCTATCGGTGACTCTTTGTCATCAGGTTTGTATCGATTAGCTTGGCCTTTAAGTTTGTTGCTGATGATATAAACATCACTAATTTCTTTAGTTGAATATCGAAACGGATGTTTTTCGATGTAGTTTAATGGTACTGATAGCGACAGCGTCCATAGCATGTTTAGATAGTTGTCGAAGACGATTGCTAGCTTAGGGTTTGTAGTTACATTTGTTAGTGAAAGTACCGAGTTGTATAATTTTAGTAGTTTGTCTTCGCTTTTATCAGTTTCATTCCAGGGTAGCTCTGGCTCTCTGTCTGTGCCATCGTAAAACTCAAATCCATCTTTGCCGAAATAGTTCCCAACATGAAATTTTGGTTTTTCTAATTTTGAGGAGTTAAGCAGGTCATCACTCGGAATACTCGACTCCAGCTCAGTTTCGGCGGCTTCTTGACCCCATATGTCGACACTTCTCAGTTGGTCTCTCGCACTCTTTTTTATATTTCTCAGTACAATGTCAGTGCCGTGCGCGTCAATATTTTCGGTGTTGTCTGTCCATATTTCTACCTCTCCTGTTTCGAAGCTTGCTCCTCTCGCTTCAACATCTCCGTCACCTCCGCCAGTCGCGGTGTTTTCATCGCTGGCTGAAACTTTGTCTTCAAACTCTTTTTCTTTTTCCCGGATATACTCTTCTGAGTAGTTATGAAGGCGTATCCGAGCTTTTAAATAGAAGTCATCGCCTTTTTGCTTTGTAATTATGTCGAAGTCGCGGGTTAGCTGAGCAACACTAAACAGGCCGATACCAATTTTGCCGATGAGCTTTCTTTTCTTGTTAAGGCTTAGGGAACTATCTTTCTCGTCTGTGACTTTTAATGAACCACCTTTGCCGCTTCTTTTGGCGCTTGCCCCGACATGATTGAGAAGATTAACTAACGTTTCAATAGACATCCCATTCCCATCGTCTCGGATAGTAATGGTTTGGAATCGAGGAACATCCGTGTTGATTGTGACGTTAACGGCGTCTGCGTCATACGCGTTTGATATAAGCTCTCGTATGGCTGAGCCGGGCAGCCTATAAATGCCATCTGTTACGCGTGCGAGTACTTTTTCATCTGTCTCTAGTTTGGTCTTTGCTGATTGACCCGTTTGACTATAATTTTTTATTTTTTCTACTAGATCTAGCTCACCCTTGTTAAGGATATCTTTAGATTCCATCCTGATTGCCTCCAGCTATGATCGGCTCTACATCATTATTAGTAATAACGTCGATTGTTCAGAAATTGTTCCAGTTTTTTCTTTCTCTCGAAGCGATCAGAGATCGAGTCGGTCTGAATTTTTTTAAAGTGCGCTCCATCGAAGCCTAATTTATCAAGCAAAAATAGATCTATAATTATATCGATCTTAGAATATAAGAATGGAAGATTTTCAGCATTAGCGGCTGCTGGAGGTTGTTCACGGCTGTAATGAGTGAAATAATTTCTCGAACGAGTGATGTCTCTACATAGTCCTTCAATCACTTGTGCTTCTTCGCTTTTTACGCGAAATAGGAGTGCCTTATATTTTTGCCTCGATACCACTTCGCGAACTCTTTCGAAGTAGTCCATTTCGTTATTGTTTTCTAGCTTCTTATGTAGCGCCTCTATGAGTTGGGCTCTTAATAAATACTTTGTATTTAGATCGGATTCACTAATTTTTGGTAGAAAGTACAAAATAATTAACGGAAGGATTTTGTTATACAATTTGTTCCAGCTGTTGAATCTATGTTGAAGTTGTGCGAGCGTGCTCCCGAATAATGGAGGGTTTTCCTCTTCGATTCGGGAACTAAAAAAAGCTGGTTTGTAATACAGACACCATTTTTCCTGTCCATCTGTTATTTCTGTTTTTCCTTGAAGTAAAATCTTTCCTGTTGCAAATGATATAAAAGTGACAGCTCTATGAAGAACAGTTTGAAACTGTTCAATTGTTGCAGGCCTGGGGCTGATTATGGTGGATTTTGTCGGACTATTTTCTTTAGCGGGCGAATATCGTAGATTTATTTTAAATCCAGAAAACATTAGAGTTGTTTCGTAACTTCCCTCAAGTGACGACGCATCTTCAAACCATGGTGCTAACCCTTTAATTTCAAATTCGAAGTTAGTGCCTTTTATGCTTTCTTTAGATTTTAGGTAAGTGTTACCAATAAATAAAATGGGAGAGCTTAATGTCGAAGGTGGTATCTCGCCCACACCGAAAGCTTTTTGATGGTACATCGCTTTATGTATTGATACGGCTTCTCCCGAGTCAAGCTCTCCATAGACCGTATCCTCAATGATGCAGTCGTCCCGGCTGAATGCTTTCTGTGTAGTTAAAATAAAGGACCCGTCGTGTTGGATCTTTATTTCTCCGGGGATCTTTCTATCGAGTTTTACGGGCACCCAAAACACGCCGTTTAAAATCTGGGCGGGTGTTTCTGTGCTTTCCACGCTTTTGTTCACGACTGCCACATCCTTTTGGGTCTTTGGGGACGGAGAGGATGAGTTTATAGCATGTTAGCGATCTGCCACCATCGACGATGGTAGTGGTACGAGGCGACAGTGTTGACATGTCCACCTAAGTTGGAGTTCGTCCAGAAACAGCACGCCATGGTGGGCGAGGGTGATCTCGCCGGGTTGTGGTTTCGAGCCGCCACCGACCAGCGCCGGCCCTGAGGCGGAGTGGTGCGGTTGACGGAAGGGGCGTTGCGGCCAATGGCTCAACGGCACACAACTGGCCACTGATTGAATCGCCGCAACCTCCAGCGCTTCGTTCTCGGCCAAGGGCGGCAACAGCCCGGGCAAACGGCTGGCCAGCAACGTTTTCCCGGTTCCAGGTGGCCCGCTGAACAACAAGTTATGAGCACCCGCCGCCGCGATCAGCAACGCCCGCTTGGCCGCGAGTTGGCCCTGCACCTCATTCAAGTCGGGGTAAGGTTTACTGGCGTGCAGCAAACCATTGGAAACATAGGGCTCCACGGGCGTATGGCCGTTGAAATGCGCCACCGCTTGCAGCAGGTGATCCACCGCAAACACCTTTAGCCCCGAGGCGAGACAGGCCTCCTCGGCATTGGCCCGCGGCACCAGCAGCGCCCGCCCGGCCTTGCGTGCTGCCAGCGCCGCCGGCAACACCCCGCGAACCGCCCGCACCTCGCCCGACAACGCTAACTCCCCCAGGCACTCCACATCATCCAGCGTCAGTGTCGGCACCTGCACGCTGGCGGAGAGAATCCCCAGGGCAATCGCCAGATCGAAACGCCCGCCGTCCTTCGGCAAATCCGCTGGAGCAAGATTCAGCGTGATGCGTCGCGCCGGAAATTGCAGGCCGGAGTTGATGATCGCGCTACGCACCCGATCTTTGCTTTCCTTCACGGCCGCTTCGGGCAGGCCGACCATCGTCAGCGATGGCAAGCCGTTGGCCAGATGAACTTCTACGGTGACGGCAGGGGCATCGACGCCGACTTGTGCGCGGCTGTGGACGATGGAGAGGGACATGGGTCGTTCCTTGAGCTGACAACGGGACCGCTTCCTGCGGGTATTTTCACGGTAGTCGAGCAGCGGGACGGCGCCTGAGTAGAGGTTTACAAGAAGTATCAATGACTGGTTTGCGGCCCGTCGTATGGAGCCTTAGCCTGCGATGCAAAATGTTCGCAGAGAACAGGGGAAGAATGAGCAAAAGTAAAATGCGACCGGTTCATCCTGCTGAAATCCACAAAGAGGAATTTCTTGAGCCGCCAGGTATCACCATTGCGGTGTTGGCTCGTTCGTTGAATGAGCAGGCGTGCGATCTGAGTGATCTGGTGATGCAAAAGGGAAGCGTCAGTCCTGAGCTGGCAAATAAGCGTTCGATTTACCTGAAAACTTCACCCGGGTTCTGGCTGAATTTGCAGTCGACCGACGATTTGCGAAAAGCCGAAAGCGAGCATGGCCATCGATTGGAAACCGGGTCTAGCCAACGTGGGACGGCAGATAGACCGAGGTGACGCTATTCGCGAGCAGGCTCGCTCCCACAGGGGGATTGCGTGGTCAGGTGGCGTTACTCGGCTGGCGGGTTCAGCCTCGCTTCCAGTTCTGCAACCTTCGTCTCGAGACTCTCCAGCCGTGCCCGTGTGCGCGCCAGCACAACCATCTGACTATCGAACTCTTCCCGGCTCACCAGATCCAGTTTGCTGAAGCCGCTTTGCAACAAAGCCTTGAACTGGCTTTCGATTTCGCTTTTCGGCAGTGGGGTTTCGCCGCTGAAGAGGCGGGAGGCGGTGCCGCTCAGGGCGTCGAGGAAGTCTTTGGGCGCGAGCATGGGAAATGTCCTGGAAACAATGGCGGGCAGTGTATCACGCAGTGTCTATAGTCATTTGCGCAGGCACGGATGCACGCTTTTCGCGCAGGCGGACGGACGGCAGCGCACTGTTGTTGTGCGTAACGGCGTCGGCATTGGCGGGAAGCGGCTTGCGGCAGCGACCAAAGGATTGAATTCAGTGGGTTCGGGCGAGATGGCAAGCTTTCTGCTTAGTCGCTAGTGACCCATGCACTGATGCAGTCGCTGTGACGAATGCAGTGCGCCGAGCGGAGCGGGGAAGTTTCGTGAGGAGTGGTTAGCTGGCGTCGGGCGGGCAATCAGGGCCGACGGTGCGTTACAAAGCCAGGCACTGCGCTTAGACTTGAGTCGGGTTTGTTTTCCTGGGGCAAGTCCACCAATTCGGGAGAGAGTTTTCATGAAGCTAGTCACTGCCATCATCAAGCCGTTCAAACTGGACGACGTGCGCGAGTCGCTGTCCGAGATCGGCGTGCAGGGCATTACCGTTACTGAGGTCAAAGGCTTCGGTCGGCAGAAGGGACACACCGAGCTGTATCGCGGCGCGGAGTACGTGGTCGATTTTCTGCCCAAGGTGAAGATTGATGTCGCCATTGACGACAAGGATCTTGACCGGGTTATCGAGGCGATAACCAAGGCAGCCAACACCGGCAAGATCGGTGACGGCAAGATCTTCGTGGTCAATCTGGAACAGGCGATTCGCATCCGTACCGGCGAAACCGATACCGACGCAATCTAAGCCGCCACAAACCCAACGCCCCAGGAGAAAACAATATGACTCTGCGTAAATTCGCAGGGCTAGGAGCCCTGTTGTCCATCGTAATGCCCGGCCTGGCTTTGGCGGCAGATCCGGTGGCGCCTCCAGTCCTCAACTCCGGCGATACCGCCTGGATGTTGACCTCTACTGCCCTCGTCCTGTTCATGACGATTCCGGGTCTGGCGCTGTTCTACGGCGGCATGGTTCGGTCCAAAAACATTCTTTCCGTGATGATGCAGTGCTTCGCCATTACCGGCCTGGTCACCATCCTGTGGTTCCTTTATGGCTACAGCATGGCGTTTGACACCACCGGGATGGAAGCCAACGTCGTCAACCTCAACTCCTTCGTCGGCAGCTTTGCCAAGGCCTTCCTCGCCGGTATCACCCCGGCCAGTATTACCGGCCCGACGGCGCTGTTCCCTGAAGCGGTATTCGTTACCTATCAGATGACGTTCGCCATCATCACTCCGGCGCTGATCGTCGGTGCATTCGCCGAGCGGATGAAGTTCTCCGCGATGCTGGTGTTCATGGGCATCTGGTTCACCCTGGTCTATGCGCCGATTGCACACATGGTCTGGAGCGGTCCGGGTTCGCTGCTGGGTGACTGGGGCGTACTGGACTTCGCCGGTGGCACCGTGGTGCACATCAACGCCGGTGTGGCGGGCCTGATCTGCTGCCTGGTACTGGGCAAGCGCAAAGGCTTCCCGACCACGCCGATGGCACCGCATAACCTCGGTTACACCTTGATGGGCGCGGCCATGCTGTGGGTCGGCTGGTTCGGCTTCAACGCCGGTTCCGCCGCCGCGGCCAACGGCACTGCCGGTATGGCGATGCTGGTCACCCAGATCGCGACCGCTGCCGCTGCACTGGGCTGGATGTTCGCCGAGTGGATCACCCACGGCAAACCAAGCGCACTGGGTATCGCATCGGGCGTGGTCGCCGGTCTGGTGGCAATCACGCCGGCTGCCGGCACCGTGGGCCCGATGGGCTCGCTGATCATCGGCCTGGCCGCAGGCGTGGTGTGCTTCTTCTGCGCCACCACCCTGAAACGCAAACTCGGCTACGACGACTCCCTGGACGCCTTCGGCGTGCACGGTATCGGCGGTATTCTCGGCGCGATCCTGACCGGTGTGTTCGCCGCACCGGCCCTGGGTGGCTTCGGCACCGTGACCGATGTTGCCGCGCAAGTCTGGATTCAATGCAAAGGCGTGGGCTTCACGGTGATCTACACCGCGATCGTCACGTTCATCATCCTCAAGGTACTGGACGCCGTCATGGGGCTGCGTGTGACCGATGAAGAAGAGGCGGTTGGCCTCGATCTGGCACAACACAACGAACGCGGCTACAACTTGTAAGACGCGTACCCAAAAACTTGCCCGGCTTGCCGGGCATTTTTTTGTCTGGCGTTTGTCACTGAAGGCATGGCTGGAAGGTTTTTTCTTACGGCTTAAGTCGCGTTTACAGCAGGTGTTTTTGTACGGCCAATGGCTTACATGATTGAAGGAATATTAGGGCCTTTGTTTTTTCCCAGAGCGCGCTAGAATGCGCCCCGAACGTGCGGAGAACTGTATGTGGCAACAGACTCTGATTACCCTGCGGCCAAGGCCTCGGGGCTTTCATCTGGTAACGGACGAGTTACTCGCCGGCCTGCCTGAACTCAAGGCTTGCCGGGTCGGTCTGTTGCATTTGTGGCTGCAGCATACCTCGGCGTCGTTGACCATCAACGAGAACGCCGATCCGGCGGTACGTCGCGACTTCGAACGATTTTTCAATCGACTGATCCCACAAGGATCAGACGGCTATGAGCATAACGACGAAGGCCTGGACGACCTCCCGGCGCACTTCAAGGCCAGCGTGCTTGGCTGTCAGCTCAGTCTGCCGATTTCGGCGGGCCGACTGGCGTTGGGAACCTGGCAAGGCGTTTATCTGGGCGAGCACCGTGATCATGGCGGTGCCCGTAAAGTCCTCGCCACCGTGCACGGTGAAGGGGCATAGGCCGCTGGTCAGCAGCGGTTGTTGAATTTTTTCCGGCAGCCTTCGACAGATGGCGAAGCTGGGCTATAACTAATCTGCTTTTCGCAAGTCATGAGGTAGAACATGAGCGACGATGATCTGGAAAACGACGACCTCGAAGTAGGCGACGAAGACGAGGCCGAAGAAGGCCTGGAAGCAGCAGCGGAAGACGTTGCTGAAGACGACGGTGGTGACGATACACCGGCCCCGACCGCCAAAGGCAAAGCCAAGGCAGCGGTGTCGGTTGACGAACTGCCGAGCGTCGAAGCCAAGAACAAGGAACGCGATGCCCTGGCCAAGGCCATGGAAGAGTTCCTGGCCAAAGGCGGCAAGGTGCAGGAAGTGGAGGCCAATGTGGTCGCCGATCCGCCCAAGAAGCCTGACAACAAGTATGGCAGCCGGCCTATCTGAGCCACTGCCCTTGCTTGCTGAAAAAGCCCGCCGTCGCTGCGGGCTTTTTCATGGGTGAAATAAAACCCAGGGCTGGGCACTGTTCCCCTGTGGGAGCGGGCTCAGTGCTGGGCATTCCACCGCGCCAACAACGCTGGCAAGTCGGTCAGGCTGCGAATCTCCGCATCCGGCAGTCGGTCCGCCTCCCAGGCCTTGCCCGCCGGGTTGAACCAGATGGCCCGTAACCCCGCCTCCTGCGCCCCGGCAATGTCATCACCCGGATGATCACCGATATGCACTGCCGTCTCAGCCGTCGCTGCGCCCCGGTGCAGCGCCTCGTGGAACAGGCGTGCATCCGGTTTGGCGATACCGATGTCTTCAGCGCACAACGCAAACTTGAAGTAATCCGCCAGCCCCAGCCGACGCACATCGGCGTTGCCGTTGGTAACCACGCCCAGTGCGTAGTGGTTGGCGAGTATTTCCAGGGTCGGCACGACCTCGGGGAACACGTCGATCTGATGCCGAGCATGCAAAAAGACTTCAAACGCCTGATCGGCCAAATCCGATGCCTGAACGTGATCGTAGCCGGCTTCTTCCAGTGCATGAAACAACACCCGTCGGCGCAGCGCGCTGATGCGATGCTTGAGACCAGGTTCATTGCTCAGCACCCGCTCGCGAATCGCCCACAGATGCTCCACCGGCACTGCGCCCAGATTCGGCGCCTGAACGCCCAGCCATTCACGCAATATCGCTTCGGCGCTGACGATCACCGGGGCGGTGTCCCACAGCGTGTCGTCGAGGTCGAAGGTGATCAGTTGCACAGTCATCAATCGTCGCCTTTCATGCGTTTGGCCCGTGGGTGGGCGCTGTCGTAGACCGTCGCCAGGTGCTGGAAGTCCAGATGGGTATAGATCTGAGTGGTCTTGATGTCCGAGTGCCCGAGCAATTCCTGCACGCCGCGCAGGTCCTGAGAGGATTCGAGCAAGTGGCTGGCGAACGAATGTCGCAGCATGTGCGGGTGCAGATTCTGGCCCAGTTCGCGCTCGCCAGCGGCCTTGACCCGCAGTTGAATCGAACGCGGACCGAGGCGTCGACCCTGCTGGCTGACAAACACCGCGTCGTCCGTCGGGTTGCTCATGGCGCGTAGCGGCAGCCACAGCTCCAGTGCTTCACGCGCTTTTTTACCCACTGGCAGCAGTCGGGTTTTGCTGCCTTTACCGAGTACCTGAACCATGCCGTCGGCCAGGTCCAACTGATCAAGGTTGAGCCCGGTCAGCTCCGAAAGGCGCAGGCCCGAGGAATAGAACAGCTCCAGAATCGCCTGATCCCGACGGGCGAGAAAGTCGTCTTCCACAGCGCCTTCCAGCAGTTGCAACGCCCGGTCGGTGTCGAGGGTTTTCGGCAGTCGGCGTTCACCCTTGGGCGGCGCCAGGCCATTGGCCGGGTCGTGATCGCACAGGCCTTCGCGGTTCAAATAATGATAAAGCCCGCGCACTGCGGACAGCAGGCGCGCCAGGCTGCGGGACGACTGGCCCTGCGAATGCAGGCGCGCAATCAGGCTGCGCAAGCGCTGGATGTCCAGTGCGGCCCAACTGCCGATATTCTGTTTGATGCACCAGCCCAGCACTTTGTCGAGGTCGCGGCGGTAGGCGTCCAGCGTGTGCGGCGACACCTGCCGCTCACTGCGCAGGTGTTCGCAGTAAGCGTCCAGTTGCCGTTCCATGGTCAGCGTACCGAGCGCAGGGAATTATTGACCCGTGGCAGCACGCGGCCCATGACCTCGGCGATGTAGCTGAGGAACAGCGTGCCCACCGAACTCTTGTAGTGCTGCGGATCGCGGCTGGCAATGGCCAGGACACCGTGGATGCCCTGATAGCTGATAGCGACGACAGCGGTCGAGCCGATCTGCTTGCGCTGGTCTTCGCCGAACAGGAAGTCCAGTTCGTGTTCGCGCAAGCTGCCGCACACACTTTTGTCTTCCGAGAGCAGCCCGCCGATGGCGGTTTGCGCGTCGGCGTGGGTGGCCCAGCGGCCCACGGGCAGGGCGTTGTCACCCAGCAGGATCAGGCTGACGAAGGGCACCTGGAAGTCTTGGCGCAAGCTGTCTTCGACACTGATCACCACTTCTTCCAGGCTGGTGGCGTCCATCAGCGCGAGAATCAGGCGGCGGGTCTTGTCGAAGAGCCGGTCGTTGTCGCGAGCGACGTCCATCAAGTGCGAGAGGCGATGACGCAGTTCGATATTGCGGTCGCGCAGGATGGTCATCTGGCGTTCTACCAGCGACACGGTGTCGCCGCGCTGGTGCGGAATGCGCAGGGCCGGGAGCAGTTCTTCGTGGTCGACGAAGAAATCCGGATGAGCCTCCAGGTACGCGGCAATCGCCGCCGCCTCAAGGCTTTCGGAAGGGGATTCGTCGGGCTGTCGGGCGGGGACCTGGGGCTTATCTTTCATGGATTTGGCTCTCTCAAAGACGCACTTGTCCTTCGTATACGCGCACTGCCGGGCCGGTCATCATCACCGGTTGGCCAGGGCCTGCCCATTCAATGGACAGACGCCCGCCGGGCAGGTCGATCAACAGCGGCGAATCCATCCACCCCTGGCTGATCGCAGCCACCGCAGCTGCACAGGCGCCGGTGCCGCAGGCCTGGGTTTCCCCTGCGCCACGTTCCCAGACGCGCAATTGCGCGCGGTTCCGGTCGATGACCTGGAGAAAACCGACATTGACCCGCGCCGGGAAGCGCGGATGGTGTTCGATTTTCGGTCCCAGTTCATGCACCGGTGCGTTGTTGATGTCGCTGACCCGCAGCACGGCATGGGGGTTGCCCATGGACACGGCGGCCAGTTCCACGGTGGTGCCATCGACTTCCAGCGGGTAGCTCAGGGCCTGGCCCTGGGCTTCGAACGGGATGTCGGCCGGCACCAGGCGCGGCGCGCCCATGTCGACGCTGATCTGACCGTCGCTGCGGATATCCAGTTCGATAATGCCGCTTTTGGTCTCGACGCGAATCTGCCGTTTGGCGGTCAGGCGTTTGTCGAGCACGAAACGGGCGAAGCAGCGCGCACCGTTGCCGCACTGTTCCACTTCGGAGCCGTCGGAGTTGAAGATCCGGTAACGGAAATCCACGTCCGGGTTGCTCGGCGCTTCGACGATCAGCAACTGGTCGAAACCGATACCGGTGTGCCGGTCGCCCCATTGCTTGGCGTGTTTGGGCAGGATGTGCGCGTGCTGGCTGACCAGGTCGAGGACCATGAAGTCATTGCCCAGGCCGTGCATCTTGGTAAAACGCAGCAGCATGGTTTTACTCCGGCAGCAGGCTTTCGCCAGCAAACAACTCGGCTACCGTTTCACGGCGACGCACTTCGAATGCCTGATCACCGTCCACCAACACTTCGGCGGTACGGCCGCGCGTGTTGTAGTTGGAACTCATGACAAACCCGTAGGCACCCGCCGAATGCACGGCCAGCAAGTCGCCTTCTTCCAGGGCCAGCTGACGATCCTTGGCCAGGAAGTCGCCGGTTTCGCAGATCGGGCCGACGATGTCGTAGGCGCGCGTCGCGGTATCGCGAGGGCGCACGGCAGTGACGTCCATCCAGGCCTGATACAGCGCCGGGCGGATCAGGTCGTTCATGGCCGCATCGACGATGGCGAAGTCTTTGTGTTCGGTGTGCTTGAGGTACTCGACCTGGGTCAGCAGCACGCCGGCGTTGGCGACGATGAAGCGGCCTGGCTCGAACACCAGCGCCAGGTCACGACCGTCGAGACGTTCGCGCACAGCCTTGATGTAGTCGCCAGCCAATGGCGGCTCTTCATCGCGATAACGCACGCCCAGGCCACCACCGAGATCGATGTGACGCAGGTAGATGCCGCAGTCGCCCAGCCGATCGACCAGACCCAGCAGGCGGTCGAGCGCATCGAGGAACGGAGGCAGGCTGGTCAGTTGCGAGCCGATGTGGCAATCGACACCGACGACTTCCAGGTTGGGCAATTGGGCTGCGCGGATGTACACGTCTTCGGCGTCGGCAATGGCGATGCCGAACTTGTTCTCTTTGAGACCGGTGGAAATGTACGGGTGGGTGCCAGCATCGACGTCCGGGTTCACGCGCAACGAGATCGGCGCGCGAACGCCCAGTTCGGCGGCGACCACTTGCAGGCGTTCCAGCTCGTCGGTGGATTCGACGTTGAAGCAGTGCACGCCGACTTCCAGGGCGCGACGCATGTCGTCACGGGTCTTGCCGACACCGGAGAAGACGATCTTGTCGGGGCTGCCGCCAGCGGCCAGTACGCGTTCCAGTTCGCCACGGGAAACGATGTCGAAACCGGCGCCGAGACGGGCCAGGACATTCAGGACGCCGAGGTTGGAGTTGGCCTTGACCGCAAAACAGACCAGGTGCGGCATGCCGGCCAGCGCATCGGCGTACGCCAGGTACTGGGCTTCGATGTGAGCGCGGGAGTAGACGTAGGTCGGCGTGCCAAAGCGTTCGGCGATGGCGGACAGGGCCACGCCTTCCGCGAACAGCTCCCCGCCACGGTAGTTAAAAGCGTCCATGGCGTTCCCTTAGTAAGAGGAGGTTTCGGCGTCGTGCTGATGTGCTTTCGACGGCGATTTCTGCGACGACTTGGCCTGCTCTGCAGGGTCCTGGCTGGGATCTGGCAGGTACAGCGGGCCTTTTTGACCACAGGCCGATACAAGGCAGGCAACCGCGACGAGCGCAGCAAGGGAAGAGATCAGGCGCTTCATGGCGAAATCCTTGAAAATGCGTTAATTGCGCCGGAGTATACCGGCCACCCGGCAGCTTGCCTATGTGACGCGGCTCCCGTCCGGCGGGCCTTGACTTGATGCGGATCGATCACTGTGGGAGCGGGCTTGCCCGCGAAGGCGTCGGTTCAGTCGACAAAGATGTTGAATGGGCCGGCCTCTTCGCGGGCAAGCCCGCTCCCACAGGTACACTGTTTGATGTACCGGCAGGCCCCTTGGTCGTTATCCTTTGCAATCGCCGGGGCTCGCCCGTATCTTGCGGCGCTTGAGCGTGATCAGACATTTTTTGAGGTTGCCACAATGAGTTTGACCGAAGCCCGTTTCCACGACCTCGTCGATGCCACCCAGCAAACGCTGGAGGACATTTTTGACGAGAGTGACCTGGATATCGACCTGGAGAGCTCGGCCGGTGTGCTCGCCGTCAAGTTCGAAAATGGCAGCCAGTTGATCTTCAGCCGCCAGGAGCCGCTGCGTCAGCTGTGGCTGGCGGCGGTGTCCGGTGGCTTCCACTTCGACTACGACGAAGAGAGCGAGCGCTGGATGTGTGACAAGAGCGAAGAGCAACTGGGCGAGATGCTGGAACGCATCGTCCAGCAGCAGGCCGGCGCCGAATTCGATTTCGAAGGCCTGTGAGACCGTGACTCAGCCTGCCACCGTTCGCCCGCCCAAGCCGCTTTACAGCAACGTCAGCCCTGCAGTTGCGTCGCCGTGCAGCGGTGTGTGTCGGCTGGATGAGCAAAAGGTTTGCCTGGGGTGTTTTCGCCATGTCGAGGATATTCGCGAGTGGCGTTCGGCGGACGATGAGCGTCGGCGGGTGATTTGTGCCCAGGCTGTGCAGCGCAAAGCTTCGGTATAAAGGGCTTTTGTGGTGAGGGGGCTTGCCCCCGTTCGGCTGCGAAGCAGTCGTAAGTTTATGGGGCCGCTTCGCGACCCAGCGGGGGCAAGCCCCCTCGCCACAGGGTTTCTCGATTCGCCTCGAGCTGCGCTTTGTGCCCCGCTTGTATATTTATTGAGCTGTGATAGTGTCCAGAAATGCCTCAACTCATCGAGGCCCGTGAAAACCCCGCCTGTTTCTGGCGGGGTTTTGCTTTTTCTGTGCAGAAGAAAGGAGTCTGCCTCAATCATGACCGCACCTTCCATCACCCTTACCCGTCTGGACGTGCAACGTCTGGAACGCCTGATCGACAGCCTGGATGACTCGCTGCCGGGCGTTATCGCGCTGCAAACCGAACTGGATCGCGCCGATACTCTGGTCGGTCACGAAGATGTGCCAGCCGATGTCGTGACCATGAACTCCACAGTGCATTGCCGTGAAGAAAGCAGCGGCAAGGACTACCACCTGACCCTGGTTTATCCAAAGGACGCCAATGCCGACGAAGGCCGGATTTCCATCCTGGCACCTGTGGGCAGTGCGTTGCTGGGCCTGAAAGTCGGCCAGCACATCGACTGGCCGGCTCCGGGCGGCAAGACGCTGAAGCTGACCTTGCTGGAAGTCGAGTCGCAGCCGGCCAATGGCGGCGAATTCCGCGAATGACCCTGCGTCAGACCTGTTCGAGCGCCTCGTTCAGTGCGCGCTCAAGGTCGGCCTTGTAACGCAGGTACAGATTGCTTGAACTCTGACCATCACCGAGCAGGCCCGACAGGTCCAGGTCGGTGATGTAGCAGCGATAGCGTTCGGTCTCCCGGCGTTGTTCGATGATTTGCCGGGCGACCACGCTGAACAGCTGGTCACCATGCTCCAGCTCTGAAAATTCCCGTTGATTGCAATACAGCGTGACCTGCACCTGTCCCGGTGCGGCTTTGCCGATGATCGCCTGTACGTCGTAGAACGGCTTGTTGACCGGCGTCTGCGGCGCTGGCCGGGCTTCGACTCGCCGCGCGCGTCCAGGGCCGGATGGCAACAGTTGGTAATACAACGTGTCGAGGCTCAGGGGCTGGGCGGCGTCCATTGGTAACAGCGCGTCCCGGCGATAGAGTATCGACTGCAGGAAACGTTGTAGCGGCACCAGCAGGCTTTGCTCATCGTGGAAGGGCAGGCGCTGTTGCCACAGGGCGTTGAACTCATCCAGTACATACAAATCGGCCTGCTGCTCGTTGATTCGGTAGAACACTTGCACGCACTCCGGCTGACCCATGGGCAGGATCAGCGCCAAGTCGTGTTCTTCCAGGGCCATCGGGTCCAGGTGCAGCGGGCTGTAGCTCGCCAGCTCTTCCCCGAGGTAATCGAACAGCGCAGGCAGGGTGGCCAGGGCGACGTGGTTGACCTGGCCGGGCACCAGTTCCAGTACGTGATAATGCTGCTGGACCTGCACCAGGTAGCGGTGATTGAGGTTGCTCAGCAGCAGATTCTGCGCAGTGTCGAGAATTTCCTCGACCCGCTGCGCGATGAATTGCGCGCGGTTGTGGCAAAAACAACGGACCCGCAAACGCGGTTGCTGGGCGCCCTTTGGCAAATTGTTGAGGTAGTCGCACAGGCAGTCGAGCAGGGCGTGAGGCCCGTCGAAGCGGTTGACCAGCACTTCGTTCCAGCTGTTAAGGGTGACCTGATCGAGCGTCAGCACCAGATTTTCCCGCACGCCGGCGTAGCTCAGGGAGTCGGTGCGTTCGGTGGTCATCAGGATATTCAGGTCGCGATGATGCTTGAGCGGATCAACGCCGACGTTCACCAGGATCAGCACTTCGCTCGGCACGCTGGCGCGCAGCAGCGGCTCTTCGGCGACAGTGGCCAGGGGCAGGGCGATGCTCTGTTGCAGGCTGCCAAGCAGGTTGAACAGTTCGAACTCGCTCAGGTCGCTGGTGCCAGGGTGCAAGGCCAGCCGGGTGCTGCTGTCGATCACGCCGTTGCGGTGACACCAGGTCAGCAGTTCCAGCAACTGACGGCTGCGCTTGATCGGCGCGAAGTGCTCCCATTCATGGGCACTCAGGCTGCCGTTGTACAGGCCCCACTGGGTTTGTCCCGGTTCCTTTTTGTTCGGCGCCTGTACCAGCGTCAAGGTGTCTTCGGCCAGGTCCGGGGCGATGCCGGGGTTGATGAATTCGACCTTGTCGGCCTTGCGCTCGAAAGCGGCGTACAGCCGGCGACCCAGCACATTGAGGTCGCGCTTGTTGATCAGGCTGACGGTTTGTTCGGTGCGGGCGAATTGGGTCAGGAAGCGGTAGCTGTAATTCAGTTCGTTGACCAGCGCCCGGCGCTCGGCGCTGACCTGGCGCACTTTCCACTGGCTGCGACTGTCGAGCAGCGCCAGTTGTCGCTGATCCCAATGCCACTCGTGGGCCAGGCGCTCCAGCAGCGAACGCTGCCAGCTCTGGGTGCGACTGCTGTTGCCGGTCAGCTTGCGATTGACCTTCAGGTACAGCGCTCGGCGCACCAGCTCCAGCCGCTCCGGCTCGCCACGGGCGGTCAGGTATTCCTCGATGCGCCGGTATACCACGATGTACGGGTCGAGTTCGTCGAGGTCCAGCTGGTTGGCAAACACCGCCCGTTTGAAGCGCAGGCTCAGGCACTGCACCTTGGGGTGTTCGCTGGCATAGACCTCGGTCAGCAGCAGCTTGAGCACTGACTTGTAGGGCGACTCGATGCCCTTGAACAACTGCCAGAGCCCGGCACCGATGAATTCGCCCGGCGGAATGTGCGCCAGATGCCCCAGATCGAGCGTTTCATCGGCGCGGATAAACCGCTTGGAAATCAGCGTGTGGGTGTACTGGTCGTAGCCGGACTCTTCGTAGACCGGCACCAGCCACCAGATCGGCGTGCGTCCGGCGAGCCAGATGGCCGTGCGGTAAAACTCGTCCAGCAACAGATAGTGCTGGGTGGTGCCGCAGTCTTCCGAACTCAGTTGCGTGTCGCGCTCGCCCCGCACGAAACGGCTCGGGTCGATCATGAAGAAATGCGCCTCGGCGCCCTGGCTGGCGGCCCAGACTTCCAGCAGTTGGCACTTTTTGCGCAGTTCGGCCAGTTCGTTTTCGCTGAGGTCCGGTGCATGGCAGACCCACACGTCCATGTCGCTTTGATCGGCCTGCGCCAGGGTGCCGAGGCTGCCCATCAGGAACAGGCCGTGGATCGGTCGCGGGGGATTGCTGCCGTGCCGGGTCTTGTAGGAGAACGAGCGGGTCAGGCGCTGGGCTTCGGCGAGGACGTTGGCGTCGGGCTCGAAATTCGACAGGCCCGCCGGGGTGCTGCCGGAGACGTAGCCGGGCAACAGCGGATGATTGACGTGGAAAAACAGCGGCAGCAGGGTCAGGACGCCTTGCTGACGGGTCGATAGCCCTTCCATGGCGCGGGCCATGCGGCCTTCGTTGAGCTTGAGAAAACGTGCGCGCAGTTGGCTGAGTACCTTGCGGTCGATTCCCTCGTCCAGATCGGGGCGGATTTCATGGGTGCGGGTCATGTCGGCTCAAACCGGCGCGTGAGGCTCGGACGTAGGGGCTCAGAATGACGGGCAGTTTAGCGCCTCGGCCCTTGGACTTTTAAGCTGTATTTGTATTTCTGGCGTCAGATTTCTATCGCGTGGCGACAGATGGCCCGCGGAAATCCCGTAACAGGGGTTTCCGTGGGCGATTCGGTATGGATCAGGCGGTTTCTTCGACGCTGAGAATGGTCAACAGGGTTTGCACATTTTGCGCGGCGTCACGACCCAGGCTGGTCAGATAACCACCATCGGGCTGGTCGATCAGCTCTTTCTCAAACAGGCGTTGGGCAGCAGCAATGGCTTTCGGGGCAGCGGTCTGATGAATTTTCAAACCTTCCTGGGAACTGTCCAGGTTGAAGAGTGCGAGGATTTCCAGTTCGGCAACCAGCTCAGGGGTAAGCGACATAAGGACTCCAGACTTTCTAGGAATTGGTCGATAGCGCTCCTAAGGTGAGCCCACTTGCGCGGCATGTCCAGTGCTGGAAGCAGGGTTTTTCGCCTCGGGATGCGTTCCCCGGCGGGAGGTGCGGCAGCGGGGTGCGTTGCAGTGTAGTCAGGGTCTGGGGCAAGGCAGGAAGGATTAGTGACAATCTGTGTGTGGATGGCCATCTGTGGCGAGGGAGCAAGCTCCCTCGCCCCAAGAGCCCGTTTTGTCAGGCAGGGCTTACTTCTTTTCCGGCGGCAACTCAGGCAGCGCACGCAGGGCTGTTTCATACCATTGGGTATTGAACGCGCGGTCTTCTTCGAGGATTGCGTCGATTTCCACTGCCAGCACGTGGGCCATCAGGTTGAGAATTTCTTCACGCTCGTAGCCGACCAGGGTCAACTTGTTGAACGTTGCCTTCGCCGCTGGTGGATTGTCACTTTCGATCTGGTTCTCAATCGCTTCGATCAGGGTGTTCTCGGCGAACTCTTCTTCGTCCATTTCGATATCAGTTGGCTCGCTCATGGCAGGCTCCTCAAGTTAAGGCAGCCAGTTTACCTGCATTCAGCGCTGTGATGCTGCTGGCAAGAAACGCTGCAGCGTTCTATAAACAGCCACTGCCAACCCCGCACGGCCTGGAGGCTTTGTGATGCTCAAGCTTTATGGATTTTCCGTCAGCAACTACTACAACATGGTGAAACTGGCGCTGCTGGAGAAGGGCTTGCCGTTCGAAGAAGTGCTGTTTTACCCGGGGCCAAGTCCCGAGGCGCTGGCCATCAGCCCGCGCGGCAAGGTGCCGGTACTGGGCATCGATCAGGGCTTTATCAACGAAACGGCGGTGATTCTCGAGTACATTGAGCAGAGCCAGGCAGGCACGCCACTGCTGCCGAAAGATCCGTTTGCTCGCTCGCAGGTGCTGGCGCTGGCCAAGGAGATCGAGCTGTATATCGAGTTGCCGGGCCGTGCTTGCTATGGCGAAGCGTTTTTCGGCATGCCGGTGCCGGATGCGATCAAGGACAAGACCAAGGCCGAGTTGCTGCTCGGGTTTGCCTCGTTGGGCAGGCACGGCAAGTTTGCCCCTTATGTGGCGGGCGACAGTCTGAGCATTGCCGATGTTTACTTTTTGTACAGCGTGCCGCTGGCCTGTGCCGTGGGGCAGAAGCTGTTCGGGATTGATTTGCTGGCCGAGATACCAGCGGCGAAGGCGTTGCTGGAGCGGCTGGAGCAGAACCCGCATGTGCAGCGGATTGCCAGGGACAAGGAGGCGGCGATGCCGGCGTTCCTGGAGATGGTTGCGAGCAAGAAGTAAGGTTTTGCAGCGTTCTCAAGATTGCATTCGCGAGCGGGCCCGCGCCCACATTGGATCTTCAGTGAACACAGATTTTGTGTACGACGCAGATCCAATGTGGGGGCGAGCCTGCTCGCGAAGCTCTTGGCGATTTAGCGGATTGCGATCAGCGCCTGACCGCGCGCCACAGCCTTCTTGACCTGCGCCGGCGCAGTCCCGCCGATATGGTCGCGCGCATTCACCGAGCCTTCCAGGGTCAGCACCGCAAATACGTCCTGATCGATCTGGTCGCTGAACTTGCGCAGTTCTTCCAGGCTCATTTCGGCCAGGTCCTTGCCGCTTTCCACGCCGTATTTCACCGCGTGGCCAACGATTTCGTGGCAGTCGCGGAACGGCAGGCCACGGCGTACCAGGTAGTCCGCCAGGTCAGTGGCGGTTGAGAAGCCACGCAGGGCTGCTTCGCGCATCACCGCGTGCTTGGGTTTGATCGCCGGGATCATGTCGGCAAATGCCCGCAGCGAATCGCGCAGGGTGTCGGCGGCGTCGAACAGCGGTTCCTTGTCTTCCTGGTTGTCCTTGTTGTAGGCCAGCGGCTGGCCTTTCATCAGGGTCAGCAGGCCCATCAGTGCGCCAAACACGCGGCCAGTCTTGCCGCGAACCAGCTCCGGCACGTCCGGGTTCTTCTTTTGCGGCATGATCGAGCTGCCAGTGCAGAAGCGGTCCGGCAGATCGATGAACTGGAATTGCGCGCTGGTCCACAGCACCAGCTCTTCGGAGAAGCGCGACAGGTGCATCATCGCGATGCTGGCGGCCGAGCAGAATTCGATGGCGAAGTCGCGGTCCGAGACGTTGTCCAGCGAGTTGCCACCGACGGCGTCGAAGCCCAGCAACTGCGCGGTGTATTCGCGATCGATCGGGTAGGTGGTGCCCGCCAGCGCGGCGCTGCCCAGCGGCATGCGGTTGGTGCGCTTGCGGCAATCCACCAGACGCTCGTAGTCGCGGCTGAGCATTTCGAACCAGGCCAGCATGTGATGCCCGAAGGTCACTGGCTGTGCGGTTTGCAGGTGCGTGAAGCCAGGCATGATGCTGCCGGCTTCGCGCTCGGCCTGTTCCAGCAGGCCTTTTTGCAGGCGAGTGATTTCGGCCAGGATCAGGTCGATCTCGTCGCGCAGCCACAGACGGATGTCGGTGGCGACCTGGTCATTCCGGCTACGGCCGGTGTGGAGCTTTTTACCGGTCACGCCGATGCGGTCGGTCAGGCGCGCTTCGATGTTCATGTGCACGTCTTCCAGGTCGATGCGCCAGTCGAACTGGCCGGCCTCGATTTCGCCCTGGATGGTCTTCAGGCCATCGGCAATGCTGTCGCGCTCTGCATCGGTCAGCACGCCGACCTTGGCCAGCATCGTGGCGTGGGCGATGGAGCCCATGATGTCGTGGCGATACAGGCGCTGGTCGAAGGTGACGGAGGCGGTGAAGCGGGCGACGAAGGCGTCCACGGGTTCACTGAAGCGGCCGCCCCAGGACTGATTGGTCTTGTCAGTGCTCATGAATTCGCTCGTATCGGCTGAAGAAAGATGGCGTTTAAAGCTGTTGCGAATAATAACAGGGTTGCCAATCCTGTCGCTGACACTGGTCGATACGTTTTTTTCTCATCACTGGGGCCATACTCGAGGCGAAGCCTGCGGAAAATGCGCAACGATATTTTTCAATTGAGCAATATCGTCCCGGCAACCGTCTACAGTTGGACAGTAGAACAGCGTGCGTTTAGAACGGCGGCTGACTATAAGAAGAGGGGGGTGTTCATATTGTGTATCGGCAAACCCTATGGCGACGCCTCGCGAACGCAGGCCCGGGCCGCCCAGTGCCCGGCAGATGAAAATTTAGCCGCTGGTCTCGCGGCACTTTTTGGCCCTCGCGCCAGTCTTAGCGTGGATCGCGGTGACGGATGTCACTTCACCTGTCTACGCTATCCTTGTGCGAGACTCACGCAGGAATCCAGCGCAATATGAATGTCCTGATCGTTGATGACGAACCCCTGGTCCGCGAGCGCCTGAACCGCATGGTCGGCGAGCTCGAGGGATACAGTGTCCTGGAGCCCAGCGCCACGAACGGCGAAGAGGCGTTGGCGCTGATCGACAGCCATAAGCCGGATATCGTTTTGCTCGATATCCGCATGCCCGGCCTCGACGGCCTGCAGGTGGCTGCCCGGTTGTGCGAGCGCGAATCACCGCCCGCCGTGGTGTTTTGCACCAGCCCCGAAGAATTTGCCATTGAAGCCTTGCAGGCCAGTGGCGTCGGTTATCTGCTCAAACCGCTTCGCGCCGAGCAACTGCTTGAAGCCTTGAAGAAGGCCGAGCGCCCCAATCGTATCCAGCTCGCTGCCCTGACCCGTCCAGCCGCCGAAACCGGTAGCGGTCCACGCAGCCATATCAGTGCCCGCACCCGCAAAGGCATCGAACTGATTCCCTTGGGTCAGGTGGTCTATTTCATCGCCGACCACAAGTACGTGACCTTGCGCCACGAAGGCGGCGAAGTGCTGCTGGACGAGCCGCTCAAGGCCCTTGAAGACGAATTTGGTGACCGTTTCGTGCGTATCCACCGCAACGCCCTGGTCGCCCGTGAACGTATCGAACGCTTGCAACGTACGCCGCTGGGGCACTTCCAGCTGTTTCTCAAAGGCCTTAATGGCGATGCGCTGATTGTCAGCCGGCGTCATGTGGCGGGCGTGCGCAAGATGATGCAACAGCTTTAATCCGCTGCTTATCGGCGGACTCACTACTCAATACCCGGACGTTCAAGGCCAGGGAGGCCGCGCAGTTTCTGATACAAGTCAAAGTGGATTTGGCTGAGCTGTTATTATCCGCCGTATCTATTCAGTACGGATTGATCCATGTCCTCTCGCGAAATCCGCATCGCCACCCGCAAAAGTGCTCTGGCCCTCTGGCAGGCCGAATACGTCAAGGCTCGTCTGGAACAGGCTCATCCTGGTCTTCTGGTGACGCTGGTGCCCATGGTCAGTCGCGGCGACAAGCTGCTGGACTCGCCGCTGTCGAAAATCGGCGGCAAGGGCCTGTTCGTCAAGGAACTGGAAACCGCGTTGCTGGAACACGAAGCCGACATCGCCGTGCACTCGATGAAAGATGTGCCGATGGACTTCCCTGAAGGCCTTGGCCTGTATTGCATCTGCGAGCGCGAAGACCCGCGCGATGCCTTCGTCTCCAACACCTATGCCAGCCTCGACGCCCTGCCAGAGGGCAGCATCGTCGGCACCTCCAGCCTGCGCCGTCAGGCCCAGTTGCTGACCCGCCGACCGGATCTGCAAATCCGCTTCCTGCGCGGCAACGTCAATACTCGGTTGGCCAAACTCGATGCGGGCGAATACGACGCCATTATTCTCGCGGCGGCGGGTTTGATTCGTCTGGGCTTCGAGGATCGCATCACCTCGGCAATCAGCGTCGACGACAGTTTGCCGGCCGGTGGCCAAGGTGCGGTGGGTATCGAATGCCGCACTGCCGACAGCGAAATCCACGCCCTGCTGGCCCCGCTGCACCATGTAGACACGGCTACCCGCGTCACCGCCGAACGTGCGCTCAACAAACACTTGAATGGCGGCTGCCAGGTACCAATCGCCTGCTACGCCGTGCTCGAAGGCGAGCAGATCTGGTTGCGTGGTCTGGTCGGTGACCCGAGTGGCGGCCTGCTGCTCAGTGCCGACGCCCGTGCGCCGCGCAGTGATGCCGAAGCCTTGGGCGTGCGAGTCGCCGAAGATCTGCTGAGTCAGGGCGCCGACGATATTCTGAAAGCGGTGTACGGCGAGGCAGGTCACGAGTGACAGACTGGCGCCTGCTGCTTACGCGCCCCGCCGACGAATCGGTGGCGCTGAGTAACGTACTGGCCGAAAACGGGATTTTCAGCAGTTGTCTGCCGCTTTTGGAAATAGCGCCAGTTGCAGCCTCTGACACAATGCGCAAAGTGATTCAGGATCTGGATCACTACTGCGCGGTGATTGTGGTCAGCAAGCCAGCAGCCAGAATCGGCGTTGAGCTTGTCAGCCAGTACTGGCCGCAGCCACCGCGCCTGAAATGGTTCACCGTGGGCGCCGCAACCGCGCAGATTCTTGATGATCATGGTCTGGATGTCAGCTTCCCGGCGGATGGCGACGACAGCGAAGCCTTGCTTGAACTTGCGGCTTTGCGCGAGGCTATTGCGCAGCCTGGGGCGAGGGTCTTGATCCTGCGCGGAGAAGGCGGGCGTGAACTGCTCGCTGAGCGTTTGCGCGAGCTTGGTGCTAGTGTCGAGTATCTGGAACTGTATCGTCGTAGCCTGCCGCACTACGCGACGGCGGTGCTGCCGGACCGGATCGAAGCGGAACGCTTGAACGGGCTGGTGGTCAGCAGTGGACAGGGTTTTGTGCACCTGCGGCAATTGGCCGGCGATGCCTGGCCCCGATTGGCGCAACTGCCGTTGTTTGTTCCAAGCCCCAGAGTCGCCGAGCTGGCACATGCCGCCGGGGCTCAAACAGTTGTGGATTGTCGTGGCGCCAGTGCCACGGCTTTGCTGACGGCGTTACGGGAGCACCCCGTGCCCGTTCTCTAATGCAAAGGATGGATACGTGAGCGAAACAGCCTTGCCGAAAGATGATGCCCAACCCGTGCTGGACGCACCCGTTGAAACTCCTCCACCTGCGGTCGTGCAGCGTCGAGGCAATGGCCTGGCAATCGTCGCATTGTTGCTGGGCGCCGCGGGTGTCGCGGTGGGCGGTTGGGGTGTCTGGCAGGTGCGTCACCTGCAAGCCGAGAGCCAGCAGCAGTTGAACCAGTTCCAGGCCTTGAATGATCAGGCCCAGAGTTTGAAGCTTAACGACCAGCGCTTGACTGCGCGCCTGGAGCAGCTGCCCGCCGCCGAAGAACTGGATGCCCGCAGTCGCCTGGTGACGCAGTTGCAAGGCGATCAGCAGCGCTTGAACCAGCGTCTGGAAACCGTCCTGGGTGCCAGCCGCAAGGACTGGCGTCTGGCTGAGGCCGAGCACTTGCTGCGTCTGGCCAGCCTGCGTCTGTCGGCCCTGCAGGACATCAGCAGCGCTCAGGCACTGGTGCAGGGCGCCGACGAAATTCTTCGTGAACAAAACGACCCCGGTTCCTTTGCCGCCCGCGAACAAGTGGCGAAAACCCTGGTGGCGCTGCGCAGCACAGAGCAGCCGGACCGCACCGGGCTGTTCCTGCAATTGGGCGCCTTGCGTGATCAGGTGATCAACCTGACGGAACTGGCACCCGAATACAAAGACCACGGCGAATCCCTGCTCGGCCTGACTGCCGACGGCGATGGCGCGAGCCGTTGGGAGCAGTGGTGGGACAAGATTTCACGTTACATCCGCATTGATTTCAACGCCGATAAAAATGTGCGCCCGTTGCTGGCCGGCCAGGGCCTGAGCCAAGTGCGTCTGGCCCTTAGTCTGGCACTGGAACAAGCGCAGTGGGCGGCGCTCAATGGTCAGGCGCCGGTGTACACCCAAGCGTTGACGGAGGCGCGGGATGTGCTCAAGGGCAACTTCAACCCGGACAACCCGCAAAGCAAAGTGATGCTTGAGCAGGTGGGCGAACTGGGCAAGCAACCGGTGACGGTGGTTACGCCTGATCTGACCGGCACGCTGAGCGCGGTTCAGGCTTATCTCGAGCGGCGTAACGTCAATGCCGAGGACTCCATCAAGCCAATGGCCAGACCCGCCACTAACACGGCGCAGGAGGCCACGCCATGAAACGCCTCTACGTGATCCTGTTCCTGGTCATCGCGGCCGCAGCGGCGTTGGGGCTGGCGATTGCCGAGCATTCCGGTTACGTGCTGATCGCCTACAAGAGCTTCCGTTACGAGTCGAGCCTGTGGGCAACCCTGGCGCTGGTGGCCGTGTTGTGGCTGGTGTTCTGGGGAATCAAGGCGCTGATCGAACTGGTCACGACCTCAAGTGGTGTGGTCAATCCGTGGTCGCGGCGCAACCGCAGTCGGCGGGTGCAAGTGGCGATTGAACACGGTCAGCTGGACCTTGCCGAAGGACGCTGGGCCAGTGCCCAGCGCCATCTGCATCGCGCTGCCGAGGCCGAACGCCAGCCGCTGCTGTACTACCTCGGCGCCGCGCGTGCGGCGAACGAACAGGGTCATTACGAGGAATGCGACAGCCTGCTGGAGCGCGCGCTTGAGCGCCAACCCCAGGCCGAACTGGCGATTGCCTTGAGCCACGCACAATTGCAGACCGATCGCGGTGACACGGATGGCGCCTTGGCAACCCTGCAAGCCATGCATGAGCGTCACCCGCATAGCGTGCAGACCCTGCGCCAGTTGCAGCGTCTGCATCAGCAGCGCGGCGACTGGCCGGCAGTGATTCGCCTGCTGCCGGAACTGCGCAAGGACAAGGTCCTGCCGTCGACAGAACTGGCGGAACTGGAGCGTCGGGCCTGGGGTGCAAATCTCAGCCTGGCCGCGCACCGCGAAGAGGACGGAGCCGCGCGGTTGCAGTCTCTCAAGCGTTCGTGGGAGCAACTTACCTCGCCCCAGCGTCAGGAGCCGCAGCTGGTGCTGGCCTATGCCGAGCAGCTACGGCAACTGGGGGCGCAGGTCGAAGCCGAAGAAGTTCTGCGGGCCGCACTCAAGCGCAACTACGACAGCCATCTTGCCCGCTTGTACGGTCTGGTTCGCGGTAGCGATCCGGCGCGGCAACTGCAAACAGCCGAGGGTTGGCTCAAGGCACATCCGGCGGACCCAAGCCTGTTGCTGACCTTGGGTCGTCTATGCCTTCAAAGCAGCCTGTGGGGTAAAGCCCGGGATTATCTGGAAAGCAGTCTGCGTTTGCAGCGTAACCCAGAAGCCTGTGCGGAACTTGCGCGGTTGCTGGCGCAGCTCGGTGACACCGAGCGCAGTAACCAGCTGTTCCAGGAAGGCCTGGTGTTGCTCGATGAGCGCTTGCTGGCAGCACCGCTGCCGGTGCCTACCCGCGTCTGACAACTGTCTTCACCGGTGGCGAGGGAGCATGCTCCCCCGCCACACAATGTGTGTTTTATTGTCGAGTGTTTAGCCTTTGCAGTCCTTGGCTGGCAATCTCCTACAAAGAATTACATTCAATCCTCTCGCTCCTGTCGGGAATTCCCTACGCCTCTGGTGAAGTGTCCGTGGCTGGCCGCCTTGAAAGGCTGGCGCGCTTTCCTCTACCGTAACTGCTTGTCTCTTTTGTTACGGATAAGCCATGTCTTTGGCCTGCTCACGCTCCTTGTTCTTCATGGTTTTCATGGCGGGTACCCTGGCCTTGGGAGCTTCCTGGTACCTCGAATATGCGATTGGCCTGACGCCGTGCGGACTGTGCCTGGTGCAGCGGGTTTTCCTGGTAGTGCTGACGGGTGTTTGCCTGCTGGCGTCGGTACACGGTCCGCAGCGCCTCGGTTCTTTTGTTTACTGGATGCTCGCTCTGCTGGCCTGCCTGGGCGGTACTGTTACGGCCTGGAGGCAGGTATTGCTGCAAAGTGACCCTGAGCAATTTGCCGACTGCTCGCCCGAGCCGGGTACGTTGTCTTCAAGCGCGCAGTGGATGTGTGCCTTGCAGCGCTGGTTCAAGGGGGACATCGATTGCGCGGAGATTTCCTGGACCCTGTTCGACCTGAGCATCCCGGAGTGGAGCCTGCTGTTCTTCGTTGCGCTGCTGATCCTGACGGTTTATCAGTTGCTGCGTCTTGTCTGGATCGCTTGCCGGTGACCGTCCAGCGGCGTGTCGTCGCACCGGGCGCGGGTGGGCGATTAAACACTTGTATGAACTTTATCTCCTGCGTACCTTGAAGCCACAGTCGCGCGGGCATAATCTGGCCCGCACGTGTCATTGGAATTATGTTGCTCGATGGCGCTCTGCCTGACCGGCTCTTGACCCTCAAGTGCGCGGCAGGTGTAGGGCAGCATGACCCACAAGGGAAGAGAGATCACCATGCTCGAAAGTTGTCAGAATGCTCAGGAACGCTGGGGTGGAGTGCATCTGCTGATCGATCGCTGGTTGCAGGAGCGTCACGAACTGGTTCGGGCTTATGATGCTCTCGGCGCCAAGCCTGAGGCACTGAGCGAGAACCGCACGCCGTTGCAGGAGTTCTGTGGTGTGTTGGTCGACTATGTGTCCGCCGGGCATTTCGAAATCTACGAACAGCTGACCGGAGAGGCCAAGGCTTTTGGCGATACCCGCGGTCTGGAGCTGGCCGAGACGATCTATCCGCGTATCGACGTCATTACCGAGAAACTGCTCGCGTTCAACGATCTGTGCGATGAAGGCAAGTGTGTGGCGGAAAAATTCAAAGAGCTGGGTGGCCTGTTGCACGAGCGTTTCGAGCTGGAAGACTGTCTGATCGAAGTGCTGCACACCGCTCACAAGGAAGAAGATACGGCTCAGGCTTGAACTCTTTCCTGCAAGATTGCGTCTTGCTGCAACAAACTGAAAACGGTGCGCATTGCGCACCGTTTTTCGTTTCCGTCGTTCAACTGGTAGCGCCGCGCAATTCCACTTCGAATACCAGCGGTGTGAACGGTGCGATCAGGTCGCCGGCACCGTCGGCGCCATAAGCCTGAGCCGATGGAATCACCAGTCGCCACTTCGCGCCCACCGGCATGTTTTGCAGCGCGGTACGCCAGCCAGTGATCACGCTATCGAGGCTGAACCATTGCGGCTGGCTGTTCTGGTCGAACACCGTGCCGTCCGGCAAGCGACCGATATAAAGCACCTGCACCTTGCCATTCGGCCCGGCCTTGGCGCCCGTGCCTGGCGTCAGTTCCGTCAGCAGAATCCCGTCGCCCAATTCGCGAACGCCCGGTCTGGCTTTTTCTTCGGTGAGAAAACGCTGCTCCTTTTCCATGGCCACTTCACTTTGCGGCACGGCGGGTTGCTCGGCGACCTGGGCTTCGTGCTCGGCCAGAATCTGTTCGATCTGCGCGTCTTTCAGTGCCAGGGGCTTGCCTTGATAAGCCTGTTGCAAACCTTCGATCAGCGCCGCCAGTTGCAGGTCCGGAACCTCCAGGCGCAAGCGTTCGCCCAGGCTTGCACCCAAGCTGTAGGCGAGATCGTGAGCGTTATTTTCCGTGGGTTTTTCGTCGGCCTGAGCGGCAGAAAAAAACAGGAACAGTGATAAAAAAAAGTAACGCGACATGGGCAATCTCCCCCCCTGAGATGCGGTGGATTATGCCAGTCGGAACGGCTTCAACGGTGAACTGGTTTTACCCAGGAGCAGAACATTTTCAATCCGTTGCAACGCAGTGCTTTGGATACTGTCAACATGACCTAGCGGCAGTAGCAGCAGAGGTCTAGTATGAGCCGCACCCACGTCAGCCAGGAGGTAAACCATGTCGGCCACCAAGAAGCCTGTAAACACTCCGTTGCACTTACTCCAACAGCTCTCGGGCAGCCTGCTCGAACATTTGGAAACCGCTTGTTCCGAAGCCTTGGCTGATGCTGAAAAACTGCTCGCCAAGCTGGAAAAGCAGCGCGGAAAAGCGCAGGAAAAATTGCACAAGTCGCGTACCAAATTGCAGGACGCTGCGGCGGCCGGCAAAGCCAAGGCTCAAGCCAAGGCCAAGGGCGCGGTGAAAGAACTTGAAGACCTGCTCGATGCCCTCAAGGATCGTCAATCCGATACTCGGGGCTACATTCTGCAACTCAAGCGTGATGCTCAGGAAAGCCTGAAACTGGCCCAGGGCATTGGTCGTGTACAAGAGGCTGTCGGCAAGGCGTTGCACCTGCGCTCGGCCAAGCCTGCTGCCGCACCTGCCAAGAAAGCTGCTGCCAAGCCGACTTCTGCCAAAGCACCGGCCAAGGCTGCTGCCAAACCGGCTACCAAGGCGCCGGTCAAAGCGGCTGCAAAACCTGCTTCGAAAAGAACGGCTGCTGCCAGCGTGGCAAAACCGGCCGCTAAAACCACTGCTGCCAAGCCTGTCGCCAAAGCGGTTGCGGCAAAAACCGCAGCTGCAAAACCGGCGGCGAGAACGGCTGCCAAGCCAGCGGCCAAAGCTGCCGCAAAACCGGCCGCCGCCAAACCAACTGCCAGAACCGCGGCGGCGAAACCTGCTGCCAAGCCGGCCGCCAAACCTGTCGCGGTTAAAACTGCTGCAAAACCTGCAGCCAAGACGGCGGCAAAACCTGCGGCCAAGCCCGTTGCAAAAACAGCTGCTGCCAAACCAGCGACCGCTGCAAAACCCGCAGCCAAGCCTGTTGCTGCAAAGCCGGCTGCAAAGCCAGCCACCAAACCCGCAACCAAGCCTGCCGTGAAAAAGCCGGTTGCCGCCAAGCCTGCCGCTGCTTCAACTGCCAAACCGGCTGCTGCCCCAGTTGCCAAGCCAGCGACAGCGACCACGCCATCTGCTCCAGCCTCCACCTCGGCATCGACCTCTGCGCCAACTCCGGCAGTTGCGTCGAGTACCGCTACTACGCCGACCAGCGCTTCCTAAGTGTCGGTTACCGCGATGCGCAGCTGATGCAGCGCATCGCGATTCAGGTTGGCGGCGCCTGCCGCCAAACCTTCAAGCCAGACCGATAGTCCGGTCGCCTCAGCCTGCGGCCAATCCTGTGCGCAACGTTCCAGTTGCAGTAACAGATGCCGTTCAGCTTCCAGCTCCAGCGATTTGACCCGTTCCCGTAATGCAGTGAGTTGCACATCATTCGCCGCGGCGGTTTTCCATTGCGTGCGTAAAAACCGAAGCGGTCGCACGACGTTCAGTTCCCAAGGGCTGGCCAACTGAAAAAGTTGCTGCAAGCGTTGTTCGTTGCAGGTGACGCCACGCTGCTCCAACCACAGTCCACACAACAACAGACACACATTGACTCCCGCCGCCTGCAAATCCAGGCAGGTGGCTTCGACGCCGGGGCGGGCGTACGTGTTCAGGGAAAAGCTCCACAGGTCAGAGGACATAGTGCTACTCGCGCCAGTTGCGAGCGAAGCTGGTAGACTCCGCCGCCATTATGATTCGACTTCAGAACCTGACTTTACAGCGTGGCCCGCAACGTCTGCTAGAAGACGCCGAGCTGACCCTGCACGCCGGCCACAAAGCCGGCCTCATCGGTGCCAACGGCGCCGGCAAATCGAGCCTGTTCGCCTTGCTTCTGGGTGAACTGCACCCGGACTCGGGTGACTGCTTCCTGCCGGCTGACTGGCGCATCGCCCACATGCGCCAGGAAATCGACACCCTCGATCGCCTCGCAGTCGACTACGTGCTCGATGGTGACCTGCGCCTGCGTGAGGTGCAACGTGACCTCGCCGCCGCCGAAGCGGCCCATGACGGTGCCGCTCAGGCCCGTCTGCATGCCGAACTCGACAGCGCCGACGGTTACACTGCCGATGCGCGGGCGCGCAAGTTGCTGGCCGGCCTGGGGTTCACCAATGAGCAGATGGATCGGCAAGTAGGAGATTTCTCCGGTGGCTGGCGGATGCGTCTGAATCTGGCGCAGGCATTGATGTGCCCCTCCGACCTGTTGCTGCTCGACGAACCGACCAACCACTTGGACCTCGACGCCATCATCTGGCTCGAGGACTGGCTCAAAAGCTACCCCGGCACCTTGTTGCTGATTTCCCACGACCGGGATTTCCTCGATGCCGTGGTCGATCACGTGGCCCATGTCGATCAGCGCAAGATCACCCTGTATCGCGGTGGTTATAGCGCTTTCGAACGCGCCCGCGCCGAACGTCTGGCCCAGCAGCAACAGGCCTACGAGAAGCAGCAGGTGCAACGGGCGCACATGGAAAGCTACATCGCCCGCTTCAAGGCGCAGGCGACCAAGGCCCGCCAGGCCCAGAGCCGGATCAAGGCCCTGGAGCGGATGGAAGAACTGTCTGCCGCTCACGTCGACTCGCCGTTCGACTTCGTCTTCCGTGAATCGACGAAAATCTCCAGCCCGCTGATCGATCTGTCCGATGTGCGTTTGGGCTATGGCGATAAAACCGTGCTGGAGAAGGTCAAGCTGCAACTGACTCCCGGCGCGCGGATCGGCTTGCTCGGCCCGAACGGTGCCGGTAAATCGACCCTGATCAAAAACCTCTGCGGTGAGCTGACACCCCTCTCTGGTCGCGTGACCCGTGGCGAGAACACCGTGGTCGGCTACTTCGCCCAGCATCAGCTGGATTCTCTCGACTCCAAGGCCAGCCCGTTGCTGCATTTGCAGCGTCTGGCGCCGACCGAGCGCGAGCAGACCCTGCGCGATTTTCTCGGCGGTTTCGACTTCCGTGGCGCGCGCATCGATGAGCCGGTGCTGAACTTCTCCGGTGGCGAGAAGGCCCGTCTGGCACTGGCGTTGATCGCCTGGGAGCGGCCTAACCTGTTGCTGCTCGACGAACCGACCAACCACCTGGACCTGGAAATGCGCCTGGCGCTGACCATGGCCTTGCAGGAATTCAGTGGCGCGGTATTGGTGGTCTCCCACGATCGTCATTTGCTCAAAAGCACCACTGACAATTTCTATCTGGTGGCGGACGGCAAGGTCGAGGAGTTCGACGGCGACCTCGAAGACTATGCCCGCTGGCTGGTGGAATACCGTCAGCGCAACGCGCCGGTCAGCAACACCCCGGTGAACCCGGACAAGACCGACAAGAAGGCCCAGCGCCAGGCAGCGGCGGCGTTGCGTCAGCAACTGGCACCGCACAAGCGTGAAGCCGACAAGCTCGAAGCCGAGTTGGGCAAGCTGCACGAGAAGCTGGCGAAAATCGATACCAGCCTCGGCGACAGCGATATCTACGAGCCGGCGCGCAAGAACGAACTGCGTGACCTGCTGGCTGAACAGGCCAGGTTGAAAGTGCGTGAAGCGGAACTGGAAGAAGCCTGGATGGAAGCGCTGGAACTGCTGGAAAGCATGCAGGCGGAGCTGGAGGCGCTGTCCTGATGGACGCCTTCAAATTGCCGTTGCCAGCGGTATGGGTCGAACCGATCTTGCTCGGCGTGCAAATCCTGCTGATCCTGCTGGCCGGTTACTTCGCCCAGCGCTTCGTTGCCAAGGGCCTGACCCGTCTGGGCGAGCGTTACCCGTTTCCGCCGCAGTTGCTGATGCCCCTGCGTGGTGGGTTGCGCTGGCTGATCATGGGCAGTGCACTGATCTTTGTGCTGGAGCGCCTGGGCGTTTCGGCGACGGTGTTGTGGACCGCGTTGTCCGGCTTCGTTGCCGTGGCAGCCGTGGCGTTCTTCGCCATGTGGAGCGTGCTGTCCAATCTGTTGTGCGCGATTCTGATCTTCACCGTCGGCCCGTTCCGCATCGGTGATGTGGTCGAGTTGGTGGACACCCTCGACAAGCCTGGCGTCAAAGGCCGGGTGGTGGCGATCAATCTGCTGTACACCACGCTGATCGAAGCCGAGGAAGCGGGCACCGGGAGCGCCATGGTGCAGGTGCCGAACAGCCTGTTCTTCCAGCGTTCGGTTCGGCGGTGGCGGGGGAGTGATGTGTTTCCTTCGAGCGGGTTTGAAAAGTAGGCCTTCTGCTGTCTGATCCACCGCTTTCGCGAGCGGGCTCGCTCCCACAGGTTATCTCGGTTGCTCACAGATTTTGTGTTCACCGACGATCCAATGTGGGAGCAACTGTCTTAGCCACACCATTCGTCAGCCACCATTGCCGTTGACTGACCCACCGCCTTCGCGGGCAAGCCCGCTCCCACAGTGATCTTGGGTGAACACAGCACTGGCGTTCGACAGCGATCCAATGTGGGAGCGGGCTTGCCCGCGAAGGGGCCTGCAGCCATAGGCAGTAACCCCCTCCGACAAAAAATCGATAGCCATCAGCCCCAAGCCGCATTAGCTTTGACGTCTGTCACGAGTCCGAGTCGAGGTGTGCAATGGTGCTACATACATGGCTGGCGTTTTTCGCCGCTTGCTGGGTAATCAGTCTGTCTCCTGGTGCTGGCGCCATTGCGTCGATGTCCAGCGGTCTGCGCTACGGTTTCTGGCGCGGTTACTGGAACGCCCTGGGCCTGCAACTGGGCCTGGCGTTGCAGATTGCGATTGTCGGTGCTGGTGTCGGCGCGGTCCTCACTGCCTCGGCCACGGCCTTCCATGTCATCAAGTGGTTTGGCGTGGGCTATCTGGTTTACCTCGCGATCAAGCAATGGCGTGCGCTGCCAACGGACATGAGCGATGACCCGGCGGTGCGGCCGATCGGCAAACCCCTGGCGCTGGTGTTCCGTGGTTTCCTGGTGAACATCAGTAACCCCAAGGCCCTGGTGTTCATGCTTGCGGTGTTGCCGCAGTTCATCAATCCGCATGCGCCGCTGCTGGCGCAGTACCTGATCATCGGTGTGACGATGGTGGTGGTCGACCTGATCGTCATGGCCGGCTACACCGGGCTTGCGTCCAAGGTGTTGCGCCTGTTGCGTACACCCAGGCAGCAGAAACGCATGAACCGCACCTTTGCCGGGCTGTTCATCGGCGCGGCGGCGTTCATGGCGACGTTGCGTAAAGCGGCGGAGTAAGGACGTCGGGCAAAAAAAAGGCGACCCTTGGGGTTGATGCCGGTCAGTCAAGGATTTGAACACCGTAAACCTTGTGGGAGCGAGCAGGCTCGCTCCCACAGGTTTTGTGTCTTGACTGATCGGCATTAAACCCAGGGGTCGCCTTTTTTCGTTTCAGGGATCAGCGCAAAATCACCGGCGCCGTATCCCGTGGCAGGTTGTTGCGCAGTGGCGCTTGCCCCGGCTGCTCATAGCCACCGCCACCACCGAGCTGTTGACGCAGTTGCGCGGCAACGTCTTCACCCAACGCCTTGGACACATCACGTACCACCCGTGGGCGGTTCAGCGAAATCTTGATGTCCCGGCCATTCACCAGTTTGGTGTCCTGACCTTCGCCCATCGCCGTGAAGGCCGAGGTGATTTCGAAGGTCTTGGTGTTGATCAGGCTGAAATCCGCCACCAGCGTCAAGGCCAGCACCGCCGAATAGCTGTCGGTGTTGGCCAGCTCGTTCATGTCGCGAGTGAAGTCGATGTCCGACACGGTGCCGAACAGCACGTAGTCGGCACCCTTGAAGCTGCCAGCCTTGATCCGCTTGATCACGTCATAGACGTCACCCTTGGACGACGCGGTGTAGGGCGTGCCCTGAATCAACTGGAACATGCCGGTGCGCAAAATCTCGCCCTTGATGTCGCCCGTGAATTTACGCAGCTCGCCTTGCTCGATGTAACTGCTGGTTGCTTCGATCTCGTTGTAGTTCGAAGAACCGCTGGCGCCGTAGTAACTCTGGTTGTAGTTGCTCTGTGCCGAAACGATGTGGATGTACTGCTCCACCCGTTCCTGATACGCCAGGTCCGCTACCGCGACTTTCGGGGCCGCTTGCACGCTGAACGCGCAAGCCAGGGCCATCATGCCAATCCATGCGCGCATTGCTTAACGCTCCGTGGTTTTGCGGATCTCTTTTTCGTCCATCCACTCGGCCAGACCGCTTTCAACGTCGATCAATTGCAGGCTGAATTTGTAGAAGACGTCTTTGTAATCGCTGCTGCGCTTGACGATCGAGCTGATCGAACCTTCAAGACGATACTTGGCGGCGATCATGTTGCCGGTCTTGGCCACGGTGGCTTTCTTGTACAGGCCGCTCTGGTTTTGCAGCTTGAGCTGGTCAACCTGGCTCTGCATGGCGGTGTTGTCGCTGGCGAAGCGGGCAGTGCCGCTCTTCATCAGCTGGGTCTTGATGCTGGTGGTGATTTCACGGGTATCGATGTACTCGCTGGTCTTGTTCTTCACGTCGTAGACCTGAACCACCGGGCGACCCTGCAGAACGCCGGACTGGGCCAGGGAGCGGGTCATGGACTCGGCGATCATCTGCAGGTCGGTGGAACCGAATTCGTTGGTCACGGTTTCCACGGCCTTGGTGTCACCGTAGCTGATGTTCTTGCTGCCCAGGGTCGGAGAGGTGTTGTTGGCGCAGCCGCTGGCCAGCAGGGCGATGACGGCGATGAACGAAAAGCGTGCAAACATGTGAGTGTTCTCTGGAAATGAGCGAATAGGGTGTCGGGCTTAAGGCGTCTTGATTTCGAGACGGAAGTCCACGGCTTTGGCGGTCGGAGCAATGGCTTGAACGAAGCTGGTCTGCGCGCCGTACATAGTCATGCTTTTCCAGACCTCTTCATCGGCCACCGGAAAGCCTTCCTGGCCAAGCCAGGCGAAGCGGTAGTACATGGTCTTGTTGTAGTAGCTGGTGTTGCTCAGCTGCACATTGACGGTCATGAAGCCGTTTTCACGGGCGACGCGCATGGCACCGACCACAATGTTCTTCTGCGCACCCATGGCCACGACTTTACTGGCGGCACTGCCGGGTTCCGGCGGTGGCGGGGAGGCGCAACCGGCCAGCAAGGCCAAGGCGATAACGGTGATGAGTTTGAAGCGCATGCAAAGACTCCGTTCTTAAGGTTGTTTGAGGCTGGCGACGGCAGTCGCATTGGCACTTGGCATCACGTGCGCGGCCAGGCCGCTGGCGAATACCTGATTGCCCACGGCCCGCAGGCTGATCACCTGATAACGCTGGTCGACAGTGACCTTGACCACTGAACCGCCCACGGCGCTTGGCAGCGTGACCTGGTGCTCGCCCTTCTTGAGGCGCAGACGCACCACCTGGGTGTTGTCCGGCAGGGTGCGCCACGTACGGGTATCGGCACCTTCAAGCACCGCTGAAGAAATACCCATCGCCAGACCCGCCAGCGGGTTGGTTTCGTTGATCTTCTTCTGTGCCACGCCTTTGGTGATTGCGCGTACGGTGGTGCGCAGGATGATGCCCGGCATGTCGTCACGCAGGGCGCGGCGGGACATGGCGGTGGTGCTGTTGAGCTGCGTCAGGTTCACCTGCCGACCGTCGACGCCGATCTGGGCGAATGGAGCGGTGGAGGTGTCAGGCTTGATGATCGGGAACGACAGCGGCGTGATGACCAGCTGATTGCTGATCGGCAACGGCAGCGGAATACGGATCGAATCCCGGGACGGTGCCAGGCCACTTTGCACGACGATCAGGATGTCGCTGTCCTCGTCCTTGCCGGCTGGCTTGTCGAGATTGACCAGCGCCTGCTCCAGCAATGGGGTGTTCGGACGCAGTTCGGCGGCCTGGCGATAGCCCGGCGCGGCGAGGTCTTTTTCACCCAGGGCCTCGTAGACGAAACCGGCCAGGTAATGGCTGAACGCGCTCTGGTAGCTGTTTTTCAGGCTGACCACGTCCGGTGCATCCAGGCTGGCGACCGGGTAACCCTGAAGGTCTTTGTACTGGGTCTTGACGCCTTCTTTCTCGGCTTGCTGTTCGCTCTTGAGGTATTCCTTGTCGCGCAGATCGGCGATCACGGCCTCGCGTTCATGGGTCTTCTTGATCGACATGCGTGCGCCGTCGAAGTCATTGACCGCCAGCAGGTTGAGCGCCATTTGCGTGGTCAGCATGACTTTTTCGTAGTCATAACCTTCGTAGCGACGGATCTTGTCGTTGACCACGAAGCTGCCGAACTGCGCCAGGTACTTGTCGGTGTCGAACTTGACCGAGTCTTCCCACTTGCCCACCACCTGATCGGCGTGGGTCCAGGCGTTCTGGCTGCCGGACAGATCGCCCTTGGCGCGCAGCAGCTCACCTTTCTCGAAGTAATAGAGCAGGTCTTTGTCTTCGCCGGTGTTGTTCTTTTCCAGCAGGGTCAGTGCGGCATCGACATTGCCGGCGGCCAGTTGCTGGTTGGTCTGTGCCAGTTCCGAGTCGTAGTTGCGAAAAGCCGAACAGCCGGAGAGCAAGGTGACCGCGCTGAGTGCGATCAAGGTGAGGGCGCGAGAGGCCATAGGGGGTACTTCTTCCCTGGGTTTAAGCAGCCGAGCGTGCTGGTCGGGCTGTTGGGACCATCGGCAGGGAGACTGGCGTCCTGCCAATTCCTCATAAAAAGAGGAGCTTAAATGCCGTCTCGCGATAACGAGGGCGCGGCATTATAGACAGGGATACTGGCTATGTAATGGCTTTTTAATTACATAAATTCACAACATGCCACTACTTATTTCAGATCAGACACCAAACGGTTTACCGGCGCAGAAGGCGATGCGAACGCCGTTCCGTTGCCGTAAATTCGCTCACCCAGCGCCCGGAGACCGATCACCTGATGGTTCTGGTCGATCCGGATCTTCAGCGGTGCGGCGCCCACGGCGTTCGGCAGGTTGAGCAGGTGTTCGCCTTTTTTCAGGCGCAACCGCGCTACCTCAGTGATGTTGGGCAAGGTGCGCCAGGTCCGGGTGTCCGCGTGCTCGAAGCCATCGTGCCGGGTCACATATGAGGCCTTGGCCGGATTACGGCGGTTGTCCTCACCTTGAACCGAGGCGGCCAGATAGGCCCGATAGGCCGTGCGCTGAATGATCCCCGGCATGTCATCGCGCAAGGTGCGCAACGACATGTCGGTGATGCTGTTGACGGGAATCAGCGCCTGCTTGCGTCCGTCAATGGTCATCTGGGTGAAGGCCGGGGTTGACGTGTCGGGCACCATCACCGGAAACGAAACGTTGGCGACGATCACCTGATTGTCCTCAAGCTTTACCGGATACGGCACGCGAACCGAACTGCGGGCCGGCGCCAGACCACTTTGCACGATGATCAACACATCGCTCTCATCGGCTTTGATCGTGGTTTTGTCGAGCTCGCGCAAGGCCTGCTGGAAAAAGGGCAGGTCGGGTCGCAGTTCGATGGCCTGGCGATAACCGGGCGCGGCGAGATCCCGTTCACCCAGTGCTTCATAGGTGAACCCGGCGAGGTAATGGCTGAATGCACTTTGATAGCCGTTCTTCAGCGCAATGACGGCGGGTGCTTCCAGCGTCATCACCGGGTAGCCCTGCAGATCCTTGTAGTGCACCTGCGCGCCCTGGGCTTTGGCCTGTTCTTCGAGCTGTTCGTATTGCTTCTCCCGTTGGCGGGCGATCAGCGCTTCACGTTCGTGGGTTTTCTTGATGTCAGCCCGCGCGCCATCGAAATCATTGACCGCCAGCTGGTTCAGGGCCATTTGCGTGGTCAGCATGACTTTTTCGTAATCGTAGCCATCGTAGCGGCGCAGCTTGTCGTTGATGATGCTGCCAAAGTGATTGCCCATCGCGGACAGGAGCTGGGTGCCGGTGGACTCGACCGTATCCTGGCGTTCAATCACCCTCTGCTCGGCGCTGCGCCAGGCCACCTGGCTCTGGGGCAGGGCGCCGTCGAGGTTCAACAGGGCGCCTTTTTCGAAGTAATAGAGCAGGTCCCGATCTTGCGCCGGATTGTGCAGTTCCAGTAATTGCAGGGCGCCCTGTGGGTTGCCCGCTTTCAACTGGTCGGTTGTTTGCGCCAGTTCCAGATCGTAGTTGCGATACGCCGCGCAACCGGACAGTTGCAGGACGAGACAAGCAAGCAGCGGCAAAAAGAGGCGTGGGGTCATGGACGTTGATTCTTCCCTGAACAAACCGGCGGATGGTGGCAATTGGCCGCTAACTGTACACGCCGTGATACAGGAAATGCCAACAAAGCTTGAGTGAAACTCATTGGAAGTGAACAATGTAATACTTCGTATTTTCCCTTGAGATTCATTCATGACTGCCTCCTCCCGTTTTCTGGCGTGGCTAGTGCTGCCGGTGATCGCGCTCTGTAGCTTCAACGCGCTCGCTGAAACCGCCGAAGGTGCGCCAAAAGCGCTGCATTTGATCGACTATATAGGCGCCGATTACCCGGCAACGGTCGAGGCGGGCAAAGTCATCGATGAGTCGGAGTACCGCGAGCAACAGGAGTTTCTCGGCGTTCTGCAGGGTTTGATCGCCGAGTTGCCGGCCAAACCGGAGCGAGCAGCACTGGAGCAAGGCGTCAGCAGTCTTCGATCCGCCATCGACGCACGCCAGGATGGCGCGGACGTTGCCCGCCAGGCGCGGCAACTGGGGGCTAAATTGGCAGTGGCCTATGAAGTCAGCCAGGCGCCGATCATCACCCCGGACCCGACTCGCGGCGCGCCGCTGTATGCCCAGCAGTGCTCGGTGTGCCACGGCGATGCAGGCGCGGGCGACGGCCCGGCGGGTGTTGGCATGACGCCGCCACCGGCCATTCTGCGCGATGCCGCGCGACTGGACCGTCTGAGCCTCTACGGGATCTACAACACACTGGGCCAGGGCGTCGAAGGCACTGACATGCCGTCCTTCGCCGATCAACTGGATGATCGTCAGCGTTGGGACCTTGCCACCTACATCGCCGGGTTCAGCGCCGATCCAGCCGCAGCGAAATCCGAAAAGACCTATAACATCGCTGACCTGGCCCGCCAGACACCTGCCGAAGTGCTGGCCGCCGAAGGCCCACAAGCTGCGGCGACTTTCCGTGCCCAGCGTGCGCAACCGCCGCAGGTCAAACGTGGCCCGGCGCAGTTGCTCGACTACACCGCCGCAACGCTGGACAAGAGTATCGCCGCCTACCGTGCCGGCGATCATGATCAGGCCTACGACCTGTCGGTGGCGGCTTATCTTGAAGGCTTCGAGCTGGTGGAAAGCTCGCTGGATAACGTCGACGCCAACGTGCGCAAGGACACTGAAAAGTCTCTGATGGCTTACCGTCAGTCGTTACAGGATGGTTTGCCGGTGGCTCAGGCGCAGGAGCGTCTGGACCTGGCCAAGGCCAAGCTGAAGGAGTCCGCCGGCCTGCTGGGCAATGATGGGTTGAGCTGGTCCTTGAGTTTCCTTTCCGGTTTGCTGATTCTGCTGCGCGAAGGCCTGGAAGCGATTCTGGTGCTGGCGGCGATTCTCGCCTTCCTGCGTAACACCGGCCAGCAATCGGCGGTGCGCAGCGTCAACATCGGCTGGGGCCTGGCGTTGTTGGCTGGCCTTGGGACTTGGGCGCTGGCCGCTTACGTGATCGATGTCAGCGGCGCCCAGCGTGAGCTGCTCGAAGGCTGCACCGCGCTGTTCGCCAGCGTGATGGTGCTGTGGCTCGGCGTGTGGATGCATGATCGACGTCACGCGGCAGCCTGGCAGGACTACATCAAGAGCAGCCTGGTGGGCGGTGGCGGGCGTTTCGGTTTTGCGATCCTGGCGTTCTTCTCGGTGTATCGCGAGTTGTTCGAGGTGGTCCTGTTTTACGAAACCCTGTGGCTGCAGGCCGGCCCCGCCGGGCACAACGCTGTGCTGGCAGGCGGCGCCACGGCGATGGTGTTGCTGATCGGTCTGGCCTGGGTGATTTTGCGCGGCTCGGCGAAACTGCCACTGGCGCTGTTCTTCGGTATCAATGCAGGGCTGCTGTGCGCGTTGTCGGTGGTGTTTGCCGGGCATGGCGTGAAGGCATTGCAGGAAGCCGGGATCTTCGGCACGCGACCGGTGCCGTTCTTTGATTTCGACTGGCTGGGGATTCATGCGGATGCGTATTCGTTGAGTGCGCAGGCGGTGGCGATTCTGGCGATTGTGGTGCTTTATAGCCGTAGCCGGATGGCCGAGAAGCGGCGGGTGGCGGTGTCTTAAAAAGCATTCGCTTCGCTCACATTCGCGAGCAGGCTCAATCCCACAGGATCGCGTATAACCTGTGGGAGCGAGCCTGCTCGCGAACGCTTTTGAAAGAGGTAAAAAACATGCGTGTCTGGATCGATGCCGACGCCTGCCCCCGGGCAGCCAAGGACCTGGTGGTGAAATTCGCCCTCAAGCGCCAGTTCGAAGTGGTGCTGGTGGCTGGGCAGCCGCAGATCAAGCCGGGCCTGGCGCTGGTAAAGCTGATCGTGGTGCCCAGCGGGCCGGATGCCGCCGACGATTATCTGGTGGAACACGCGGTGCCAGGCGAACTGGTGATTTGCAGTGATGTGCCACTGGCCGATCGGCTGGTGAAAAAGGGCGTGTCGGCGCTGGACCCTCGGGGCAAGGAGTTCGACGCGCAGAACATGGGCGACCGCCTGGCGGTGCGTAACCTGTTCACCGATCTGCGTGAGCAGGGCCAGATGAGCGGCGGGCCGGCACCGTTTGGCGAGCGGGAGAAACAGGCGTTTGCCAATGCGCTGGACCGGATTCTCACCCGGTTGACCCGCAAGGCCTGAGTCAGACGCTGAACCCTGTGGGAGCGAGCTTGCTCGCGATGAGGCCATATCATTCAACCGTTGTGTTGACTGTCAGACCGTTATCGCGAGCAAGCTCGCTCCCACAGTTGTTTTGTGTCAGGCGTCGTTCTCGTGAGTCAGCTCTAGCACGCGGTCCACCAGCTTGTTGATCCCCGAAGCCGCTTCACTGATTGACTGCGCCAGCATGTAAGCTGGCGTGCTCACCAACTTGCGCGCCTTGTCTTCAACAATGTCGCCCACTGCGCAATTGGTGTGGGTCGCGCCCATCTTGTTCATGGCCGCTGCGGTATCGGTATCGTTGCCGATGGTGCAGGTCACGCCCGGTCCGTAAATCTTCGCCGCCAGTGCCGGCGAAATGCAGATCAGCCCGACCGGCTTGCCCGCTTCGGCAAAGGCTTCAGTCAAGGCCAGGACGTCCGGTTGAACAGAACAACCTGCGCCTTCAACCGCGAAATTCGACAGATTTTTCGCCGCCCCGAACCCGCCCGGCACGATCAGCGCATCGAAGTCTTCAACGCTGGCCTCGCGCAAATCCTTGATGTTGCCTCGGGCAATGCGCGCCGACTCCACCAGCACGTTGCGCGACTCGGGCATTTCGTCGCCTGTCAGGTGATTGATCACATGCATCTGCGCGATATTGGGTGCAAAGCACTGCACCTCGGCGCCACGCTGGTCCAGGCGCAGCAGGGTGATCACACTTTCGTGGATCTCGGCGCCGTCGTACACGCCACAGCCGGAAAGGATCACTGCAATTTTTTTGCTCATGGGCTTTTCTCCAGATTCATGGCGTTAAATGTCCACTAATTTGTCATTCGTTGCCATAGGGTTAATTCGCGGCTACACCTAGGATCTGTCATCACAATTGTGTTCAGGGCGCGTCATGAACTTCATTCTGTATGCGGTGCCGTTCTTCTTTGTATTGATCGCCATTGAGCTGCTGGCCGACCGTTGGCGCGGGGTCAGCAATTATCGCGTGGCCGATGCGATCAACAGCATGAGCACCGGCATCCTGTCGACGACCACGGGCCTGTTGACCAAAGGTGTGGGGCTGGTCACTTACGCCTTCGCCCTCGAACACCTGGCCGTGATCCGGCTGTCTGCCGACAGTGTCTGGGTCTGGGTGTTTGCCTTTGTCCTCTACGACTTCTGCTACTACTGGCTGCACCGCCTGGGGCACGAGCGCAATATCCTGTGGGCCGCGCACTCGGTGCATCACCAGAGCGAGGACTACAACCTGTCCACGGCCCTGCGCCAGACCAGCACCGGGTTTCTGCTCAGCTGGATCTTCTACCTGCCGATGGCGGTTCTCGGCGTGCCGCTGCTGGTGTTCATCAGCGTGGCGGCGCTTAACCTGCTGTATCAATTCTGGGTGCACACCCGGCACATTCCCAAGCTCGGCTGGTTCGAATGGTTTTTCGTCACGCCGTCCAATCATCGGGCCCACCATGCTCAGAACGCTCTCTACATGGATCGCAACTACGGCGGCGTGTTCATTATTTGGGACCGCTTGTTTGGCTCGTTCCAGGAAGAAGACGACAACGAGCCAGTGATTTTTGGCGTGACGACGCCGTTGGCGAGCTGGAACCCGTTGTGGGCCAACCTGCAGTTCTACGCGCAGTTATGGGACGACGCGCGACGTGCGCAAAGTGTGTGGGACAAGCTGCGGATCTGGTTCATGCGCACCGGTTGGCGTCCGGCGGATGTCGCCGCCAAATACCCGATGAACAAGCCGGACCTGACTCAATTCCGTAAATTCGAAGTGCCGCTGGACGGCCGCCAGCAGCTGTATGTGGCGGTGCAGTTCTGCGCGTATATCGCGCTGGGCAGCTATTTGATGAATCTGGAGCAGAGCCTGCCGACAGCGGCCTTGGTGCTGGGCTGGAGTGCGGTGGCGCTGGGGTTGTTTACCTTGGGCGTGGCACTGGAGAATCGCCCGTGGGCGTTGAAGCTGGAACTATTGCGGCTGGTGTCGAACCTGCCGCTGGTGTGGCTGGCGCCGCTGGTCGGGCTGTGGCCGGCCAGCGCGGTGGGCTGGGTCGGCTTGCTCAGTTACAGCCTGCTCAGCGGGATCGGTCTCTATTGCTGCCGAAACCGTCTTACTCGACTGGCGTCTTAGTCTCGCGGACCCTGGCCAGTTCAGCCTGCTCGTCGGCGTAGATCTTCTTCGCCAGACGGGCATTCTTGAAGCGCCTGCGCAGCCACAGCACCAGGCCCAGCACCAGCAAGGCGCCGAGGACCCACAGCTCGTATTTCTTGACGCTGCCGAGCATGCCCTCCAGCACCGCACCGAAGTGATACGCCGCAGCGGCCAGGGCGCTGGCCCAGATGGCCGCGCCAATCCCGTTGAGCAGCAAATAGCGTCCCGGTGGATAGCCCGACAGGCCAATCGCCACCGGCATCACCGTGCGCAATCCATAGACAAAACGGAAGCTCAAGACCCAGATGTCCGGATGCTTGCGGATATGCTCCAGCGCCCGATCGCCCATCATTTGCCATCGCGGTTTGCGCGCCAGCAATTTACGGCCGTGCTTGCGTCCCAGGAAGTACCACAGCTGGTCGCCGGCATAACTGCCGAAGAACGCCACGACCACCACCAGGTTGATGTCCATGTATCCACGGAACGCGAGGAAGCCCGCGAGCACCAGGATGGTTTCGCCTTCGAAGAACGTGCCGAGGAAAAGGGCAAAGTAACCGAAGTCATGCAGAAATTGTTGGAGCATTGTCTGGGTGCTGGCGAAATGAACGCGCAGCCTAACCCTTCGGGCACATTGAGGAAAGTGTCCAAATGTGTCTCGACGTGAACAATTCCTACAAGGACAATGGAATGCGGCTACGTGTCACAGGGAGACACATAAGTGTCATACGTTAGTCATAATGGCCGCTTATAACTGTCACGCTCGCACGCCAGCGGGCTCAGGAGTCTGCCGTGAGCTTCACCCCTGCCAACCGTTTGTTCCCTGCAACCCGCCTGCGCCGCAACCGTCGTGATGATTTCTCGCGCCGACTGGTCCGTGAGAACGTGTTGACCGTCGACGACCTGATCCTGCCGGTGTTTGTGCTGGACGGCGAAAACCGTCGCGAAGCGGTGGCCTCGATGCCGGGCGTTGAACGCCTGACCATTGATCTGTTGGTTGAAGAAGCGGCCAAGTGGGTCGAGCTGGGCATTCCGGCGCTGGCACTGTTTCCGGTGACGCCACCGCAGCTCAAGTCGCTGGATGCCGCCGAAGCCTGGAACCCCGACGCTATCGCCCAGCGCGCCACCCGTGCCCTGCGTGCGCGCTTCCCGCAACTGGGGGTGATCACCGACGTTGCGCTGGACCCGTTCACCACCCACGGTCAGGACGGCATTCTCGACGAAGACGGTTATGTGCAGAACGACATCACTGTCGACGCTTTGGTCAAACAAGCGCTGTCCCATGCCGCAGCCGGCGCGCAGGTAGTCGCCCCGTCTGACATGATGGACGGTCGCATCCAGGCGATTCGCGAAGCCCTGGAGCTGGCCGGTCACGTCAATGTGCGAATCATGGCTTATTCTGCCAAGTACGCCAGTGCCTACTACGGCCCGTTCCGCGATGCGGTGGGTTCGGCCCTCAATCTGGGCAAGGCCGACAAGGCCTCTTATCAGATGGACCCGGCCAACAGCAACGAAGCCCTGCACGAAGTGGCGGCGGACTTGTCAGAAGGCGCAGATATGGTCATGGTCAAGCCAGGCATGCCGTATCTGGACATTCTTTGCCGGGTCAAAGAAGAATTCAAAGTGCCGACGTTTGTTTATCAAGTCAGCGGCGAATACGCCATGCACATGGCGGCGATCCAGAATGGCTGGTTGAGCGAAGGGGTTATCCTCGAATCCCTGACCGCTTTTAAACGTGCTGGCGCGGATGGCATCCTGACTTACTTTGCCGTGCGTGCCGCTCAATTGTTACGAGAGCAAAAATAGCCCTCCCAGGAACATTCGATGAATACCGAAGGACTCTCTGAAGTTGCAGTAAAGGAAGCTCAACCCGTGGTCGAGCAAATCACCGAAACCCCGCCGGAACTGGAGCCTGCCCCGCCCGCGGCAGTGCCCGAGCCGGTCGCGGCGGCACCGGCGATTGTGATTCCCGGCCTGGATGACAGCAGCCTGTACATCCATCGCGAGCTCTCGCAACTGCAGTTCAACATCCGCGTGCTGGAACAGGCGCTGGACGAGTCCTATCCGTTGCTGGAACGGCTGAAATTCCTGCTGATCTTCTCCAGCAACCTGGACGAGTTCTTTGAAATCCGCGTCGCCGGTCTCAAGAAGCAGATTACCTTCGCCCGCGAACAGGCCGGCGCCGATGGCTTGCAGCCGCACCAGGCGTTGGCGCGGATCAGCGAACTGGTGCACGGTCACGTCGACCGTCAGTACGCGATCCTCAACGACATTCTGTTGCCGGAACTGGAAAAACATCAGGTCCGCTTCATTCGTCGTCGCAACTGGACCGCCAAGCTCAAGACCTGGGTTCGCCGTTATTTCCGCGACGAGATCGCGCCGATCATTACCCCGATCGGCCTCGACCCGACGCACCCGTTCCCGTTGCTGGTGAACAAGAGCCTGAACTTCATCGTCGAACTCGAAGGCATCGACGCCTTTGGCCGCGACTCCGGTCTGGCGATCATCCCGGCCCCGCGTCTGCTGCCGCGCATCATCAAGGTGCCGGAAGAAGTCGGCGGCCCTGGCGACAACTATGTGTTTCTGTCGTCGATGATCCACGCCCACGCCGATGACCTGTTCCAGGGCATGAAGGTAAAAGGCTGCTATCAGTTCCGCCTGACCCGAAACGCCGACCTGGCGGTAGACACCGAAGATGTAGAAGACCTGGCCCGCGCCCTGCGTGGCGAGTTGTTCTCCCGTCGCTACGGTGACGCGGTGCGTCTGGAAGTGGCTGACACCTGCCCGAAACACTTGTCGGACTACCTGCTCAAGCAATTCAACCTGCACGAGACCGAGCTGTATCAGGTCAACGGCCCGGTCAACCTGACGCGGCTGTTCAGCATCACCGGCCTGGACAGTCACCCCGAGCTGCAATACACGCCGTTCACGCCGCAGATCCCGAAACTGCTGCAAAACAGCGAGAACATTTTCAGCGTGATCAGCAAGCAGGACATCCTGCTGCTGCACCCGTTCGAGTCGTTTACCCCGGTAGTCGACCTGCTGCGCCAGGCTGCCAAGGACCCGCACGTATTGGCTGTTCGCCAGACGCTGTACCGTTCGGGCGCCAACTCGGAAATCGTCGATGCGCTGGTGGATGCCGCGCGTAATGGCAAGGAGGTCACCGCGGTCATTGAGTTGCGGGCGCGCTTCGACGAAGAATCCAACCTGCAACTGGCCAGCCGTCTGCAAGCGGCCGGTGCAGTGGTGATCTACGGCGTGGTCGGCTTCAAGACCCACGCCAAGATGATGCTGATCCTGCGTCGCGAGGCGGGCGAGATCGTCCGTTACGCGCACTTGGGCACCGGCAACTACCACGCGGCCAACGCCCGTCTGTACACCGACTACAGCCTGCTGACCTCTGACGATGCCTTGTGCGAAGACGTTGGCAAGCTGTTCAGCCAGTTGATCGGCATGGGCAAGACGTTGCGTATGAAGAAGCTGCTGCACGCGCCGTTCACCCTGAAGAAGGGCATGCTCGACATGATCGGCCGCGAGACCCAGTTCGCGCTCGAAGGCAAACCGGCGCACATCATTGCCAAGTTCAACTCGCTGACCGATCCGAAGATCATCCGCGCGCTGTACAAGGCCAGCCAGTCGGGCGTGCGGATCGACCTGGTGGTGCGTGGCATGTGCTGCCTGCGTCCCGGCATTCCGGGGGTTTCTCACAACATCCACGTGCGCTCGATCATCGGCCGCTTCCTGGAACACACCCGGGTCTTCTACTTCCTCAATGGCGGCGAAGAGCAGATGTTCCTCTCCAGCGCCGACTGGATGGAGCGCAACCTCGACAAGCGCGTCGAGACTTGCTTCCCGGTGGAAGGTCGCAAGCTGATTGTGCGAGTCAAGAAAGAGCTGGAAAGTTATCTCACCGATAACACCCACAGCTGGAGCCTGCAGTCGGACGGCCGTTACATCCGCAACACGCCAACCGGCAACCAGAACCCGCGCAGTGCGCAGGCGACATTGCTGGAGCGGTTGGGCAGCCCGATTCTTGCGGTGAATTAACCCCAAGGCCTGACGCAGGACCTGTGGGAGCTGGCTTGCTCGCGAAGGCAGTGGGTCAGGCAACATCTGTGCTGGATGTGCCGACCTTTTCGCGAGCAGGCTCGCTCCCACATGGGGGTTGCGTCATCTGCTCAATGGCGGCAAACAAAAAGGGCGGTCCTTGCGGATCGCCCTTTTTTGTTCTCACTGTCCCGTGCAGAGGTTGATTTAGCGCACGTTCAGCACGAACCCAACCCGCGTCAGCCACTCCGCCTCAAGGGCGAAATCGGCCTGGGTCAGTTGGTTCTCGTCCAGCCAGTTTTTCGGAAACAGCACGTCCAGGCTGTCACCACGGGCACGCAGCACCACTTGCGGCATTTCCTGGGTGCCACGGATGTGGTGGAACAGGATCGCGAAACGCAGCAGTACGCACAGGCGAATCAGCTTGATGCCATCGTCGCCGAAGTCGGCGAACTTGTCCTTGGGGATGTTGCGACGGTGGCCACGTACCAGCAGCGCGAGCATTTGCTGGTCTTCGCGGGAGAATCCGGCCAGGTCCGAGTGCTCGATCAGGTAGGCGCCATGCTTGTGGTAGTGATAGTGAGCAATGTCCAGGCCCACTTCATGGACCTTGGCGGCCCAGCCGAGCAGTTCGCGCCAGACGCCGTCATCCAGTTCCCAGTCTGTAGCCACTTGATCGAAGGCATGCAGGGCCTTGCGTTCAACCCGCGCCGCTTGTTCCAGGTCGACGTGATAGCGCTCCATCAACGAGCTGAGGGTGCGCTCACGAACGTCTTCATGGTGATGACGGCCCAGCAGATCGTAGAGTACGCCTTCGCGCAGGGCGCCTTCACAGTGGTCCATGCGTTGCAGTTCGAGGGCGTCGAAGATCGCTTCGAGAATCGCCAGGCCGGCGGGGAAGATCGCCCGGCGGTCGGGCTTGATGCCTTCGAAGTCGATTTTTTCGGCGTCACCGAGTTTGAACAGTTTGCGCTTGAGCCAGGCCAGGCCCTCGGCATTCACTTCGCCGGTGCCGTGACCACCAGCCTTCAGCGCCAGACCGATGGCGCGGATGGTGCCCGAGGAGCCGATGGCTTCATCCCAGGTCAGGCGATGCAGGGCGTGTTCGATGCTCATGATCTCCAGCCGCGCCGCCGTATACGCCTGGGCGTAGCGGGCCGGGGTGATCTTGCCGTCCTTGAAATAGCGCTGGGTGAAACTCACGCAGCCCATTTGCAGGCTTTCGCGCAGCAGCGGTTCGAAACGCTGGCCGATGATGAATTCGGTACTGCCGCCGCCGATGTCGGCCACCAGGCGTTTGCCGGGGGTGTCGGCGAGGGTGTGGGACACGCCGAGGTAGATCAGGCGTGCTTCTTCACGGCCGGAGATGACTTCCACCGGGTGGCCGAGAATTTCTTCGGCGCGGCGGATGAATTCGCCCCGGTTGCGGGCTTCGCGCAGGGCGTTGGTGCCAACGATCCGCACGGCGCCGAGCGGCATGCCGTTGATCAGCTGGGCAAAGCGCTTGAGGCAATCGAGCCCGCGCTGCATGGATTCTTCGTTGAGCTGGCGCTCGTCGTCGATGCCGGCGGCCAGCTGGACCTTCTCGCCGAGGCGCTCAAGAATACGGATTTCGCCGTTCTGGGCCTTGGCCACGACCATGTGAAAACTGTTGGAGCCCAGGTCGATTGCGGCGATCAGGGACAGATTCTTGGCTTGGGAATGCGGCATGGTCTGGGGGTCTCGGTCGATAACCCAGACATCGTGCCACGATCAAAGGCTGGCGCCAACGCACATGGTTTAAACCCTTGATGTGGCGCACGGACGGCATGCCTTCCCTGTGGCGAGGGAGCTTGCTCCCGCTCGGCTGCGCAGCAGTCGTAAACAGGCGACCAAATTGTTGCTGGCGCACCGCGTTTCCCCGGGTTGGGGCCGCTACGCAGCCCAGCGGGAGCAAGCTCCCTCGCCACAGGAGGGAGCGACGGTCAGCCCTTGGCTTCAACCGTCCCGATAAAATTCGCCAACTCCGCCGTCCTGGGCTGGGCAAACAACACCTTCGGATCCCCCACCTCATGCACCTTGCCCTGATGCATGAACACCAACTTGTCTCCAACCTCCCGGGCGAAGCGCATTTCGTGGGTGACCATGATCAGCGTCATGCCCTCCTTGGCCAGTTGCCGCACCACACTCAGCACTTCGTTGACCAGCTCCGGGTCCAGCGCCGAGGTGATTTCATCGCACAGCAGCACTTTGGGCGACATGGCCAAGGCCCGGGCAATCGCCACCCGCTGCTGCTGGCCACCGGACAGGCGGTCAGGGAACGCATCGAACTTCTCCCCCAGCCCGACCCGTTCCAGCATCTGTCGTGCCAGTTCGGTGGCCTTGGCCTTGGGCACTTTCTGCACCACTTGCGGCGCCAGCATCACGTTTTCGCCCACCGTCAGGTGCGGGAACAGGTTGAACTGCTGGAACACCATGCCGACTTTCTGCCGCAGGCTGCGCAGGTCGGCGCGAGCGGCGTCGAGGTACTCGCCGTCGACTTCGATCACGCCGTCGTTGATCGATTCCAGGCCATTGAGCGTGCGCAGCAGTGTGGATTTCCCCGAGCCGCTGCGCCCGATGATCGCCACCACCTGGCCTTCCTCGACGCTCAGGTCGATGCCTTTGAGGACATGGTGGTCGCCGTAATATTTATGCAGGGCCGAAATTCTAAGCAGAGGCATGCAGTCTCCTTTCCAGATAGCGCGCACTGAGGGACAAGGGGTAGCAGAGCAGGAAGTAACCGAGTGCCACGAGGCCATAGACCATGAACGGTTCGAAGGTCGCGTTGGCAAGCATGCCGCCGGTCTTGGTCAGCTCGGTGAAGCCGATGATCGAGGTCACGGCGGTGCCCTTGACCACTTGCACCGAGAAACCCACGGTCGGCGCCACAGCGATACGCAGCGCTTGCGGCAGGATCACGTAACGCAATTGCTCCAGCGGATTGAGCGCCAGGCTCGACGACGCCTCCCACTGGCCGTGGGGGATCGACTCGACGCAACCGCGCCAGATCTCCGCCAGATAGGCGCTGGTAAACAGCGTCAGGGCCAGCGCCGCCGCCATCCAGGGTGAAATCTCCACCCCGGCCAGCGCCACGCCGAAGAACACCAGGAACAGCTGCATCAACAGTGGCGTGCCTTGAAACAGTTCGATCCAGGTACGGGCGAAGTGGCGTGGCAGGGCCTTGTTCGAAATACGCATGACCATGATCAACAGTCCAATCACGCCACCGCCGATAAACGCCACCAGCGACAGCGCCACGGTCCATTGCAGGCCGGTCAGCAGGTTGCGCACGATGTCCCAGAAGGTGAAATCAGTCATGGGCGGCTCCCGCTTCTCGTGATGTAGCGGCGGCCGATCCAGTTCAGCAACTGGCGGATCAGCAACGCCATGCACAGGTAGATCAGCGTGGTCAGGGCATAGGTTTCAAAGGCGCGGAAGTTGCGCGACTGAATGAAGTTGGCGGCAAAACTCAGCTCTTCGGTGGCGATCTGCGAACACACCGCCGACCCGAGCATGACGATGATGATCTGGCTGCTAAGGGCCGGCCAGACCTTGCCCAAGGCCGGCAGCAGCACGATATGGCGGAACGCCTCGAATCGGCTCATCGCCAGTGCGGCAGCGGCTTCGAGCTGGCCACGAGGAATGGCCTGGATGCCGGCGCGGATAATTTCTGTGGAATAGGCGCCGAGGTTGATCACCATCGCCAGCACCGCTGCCTGCCATTCGGAAATCTGCACACCCAGCGATGGCAGGCCGAAGAAGATGAAAAACAACTGCACCAGGAACGGCGTGTTGCGGATCAACTCCACGTAAACCCCGAAAATCGCCGAGAACGGGCGGATGTTCCACGCCCGCACCAGCGCCCCGACGATGCCCAGGCCGACCCCGAATACGGCACCAATCGCCGTCAGTTCCAGCGTGAACAGCGCCCCGCGCAGCAGCAGATCGGTGTTTTGCAGCACCGGCATGAAGTCAAACTGATAAGCCATTTAGCGTCTCCCGGGCGGCGATCAGAGATCAGCTGGCAGCGGCTCTTTCAGCCAGGTCTGGGAGTTTTTCTCCAGCGCGCCGTCGGTCTTGGCAGTGGCCAGGATCTGGTTGACCTTGTCCAGCAGCGCCGGCTCGTTCTTGTTCACGGCCACGTACACCGGCGAGTCCTTGAGCTTCACTTTCAGCGCCGGCACGCGTTTCGGGCTTTTCTCGCTGATCGCCACCATCACCACGTTGCCGCTGGCGATGAGGTCGACTTGCCCGGCCAGGTAGGCGGCGATGGTAGAGTTGTTGTCTTCGAAGCGCTTGATGGTCACGCCTTCGGGGGCGACTTTGGTGAGCTCGATGTCTTCGATGGCGCCACGGGTGACGCTGATGGTCTTGCCCTTGAGGTCGTCGAGGGTCTTGATGTTGGCGTCTGGCGGACCGAATACCGCGAGATAGAAGGGCGCATAGGCGCTGGAGAAGTCGATGACTTTTTCGCGCTCGGGGTTCTTGCCGAGGCTGGAAATCACCAGATCCACTTTGCCGGTGGTCAGGAACGGAATGCGATTGGTGCTATTGACCGGGGTCAGCTCCAGCCTGACCTTGAGCTGGTCGGCCAGCAGTTTTGCGGTGTCGATGTCCAGGCCGCGTGGCTTCATGTCCGGGCCCACCGAGCCGAAGGGCGGAAAGTCCTGAGGCACGGCCACCTTCAGGGTGCCGCGTTTGACCACATCTTCCAGGCCGTCGGCGTGGGCGGGTGCCTGGCTCAGCATCAGACTGGCAAACAGGGCGGCGAGCAGGGCGCTGTAACGCGGGGTCATGGCAAATCTCCGAATCGGCGAGAAGTGATTTCTGCAGACCGACAGAGCATGGGCCATGCCAACATGGGGTTTCAGCGCCGCAGGGCGCGGGTTTACTGGCGGAGTACGGTCTTACTGGTCTGAACAGTCAGTCTGCATTTCGCACCTGGATCGCGCAGCCAGGGCAATCGCCGAACCTGCTTGGGGCACGACTTGCCGAGGGCCGCAAATAGCTTTAAAACTGGCCGCTTATTGGCCTGGTTCGTCTGAATAACCATGAACTCGATTTCTCGCGCCGTACCCGAAGTGGCGTTGCAAGCCATCCGTAAACTGATCACCGAACAGGGATTCGGTGCCGGGGACGCCTTGCCTTCGCAGCGGGATCTGGCCGTGCAGTTGGGGGTTAGCCGGGCGTCGCTGCGTGAAGCGTTGTCGTCCCTGAGTGCGCTTGGTGTGATCAGTATTCAGCCGGGCAAGGGCGTGTTTGTGCAGGCGCCGGTGGACTTGCCCCGTGGCGACGCAGCATTGAGTTGGCCGTTTGCCGCCCAGGCCTCACCGCTGGATATCTTTCAACTGCGTTACGCGCTGGAGAGCTTTGCCGCCGGGTTGGCGGCGGTGACGCTGACCACTGACGAACTCGATGTGCTGGAAGACAATGTCGCGGCCATGCGCAGCGAGCTGAAGTCCGGCGACTTCGAGGCGGCGGCCAGGCTGGATTTCGAGTTTCACCGGCGCATCCTGCTGGCGAGCGGCAACCAGGCGATGTTGAGCATCCTGACCGCCAGCGCCGAGATCTTCCTGGAGAGCCAGAAACTACCGTTCATCCGGGCGGAGCGCGCCATGGAAACCTGGCAGGAACACCGCAAGATTCTTCGCGCCCTGGCGCGGCGGGCCTCCGGGGCGGCCCAGAAGGCGATGCAGGAGCATGTACGCAATGCCGCGCTGCGAACCGGAATCGCCTTCGTCGCTCCCGCCGCTTCATGACCTGGGCTATACCCAAACTCATGGATCATCATAGCGAGACTCAATCATCTGCACCTTCCTGAACGAGGGAAGGGCGGCTATGATGGGCCACGTTTTTTTTTGCTTACAACCCCGGAGACATCCATGAGCAGCGATCTTATCAAGCACGTCACCGACGCTAACTTCGACGAAGAAGTACTTAAGGCCGAAGGCGCTGTACTGGTCGACTACTGGGCAGAATGGTGCGGTCCTTGCAAAATGATCGCTCCTGTTCTGGACGAAATTGCTGAAACCTACAAAGGCAAGCTGACCATTGCCAAACTGAACATCGACGAAAACCAGGAAACCCCTGCCAAGCACGGCGTGCGTGGTATCCCGACGCTGATGCTGTTCAAGAACGGCAACGTTGAAGCGACCAAGGTTGGCGCGCTGTCCAAGTCGCAACTGGCTGCATTCCTCGACGCCAACATCTAAGTCGGCGACGTTGTATAAAAAGCCCCGCAAATTGCGGGGCTTTTTGCGTATTCAGGGCTAGACGCTCTGAAACTCAGGTGGTACATTCGGCCCCGCACTGGTTTCTCCACTGCCCCCTGCTAGCCGTCGCCGACGCATTCCTTTTTCAAGTACGCGATCCTGTCGCCTTCTCTGCGGCGCGGCCTCATTAAGCCAAAAGCTTAATTTCCCCCCTCCATAAATGATTACGTCATTCCTATATGAATCTGACTGAACTCAAGCAAAAGCCGATTACCGAACTGCTCGAATTGGCCGAACAGATGGGCATAGAAAATATGGCCCGTTCGCGCAAGCAGGACGTGATTTTCTCCCTGCTCAAAAAGCACGCGAAAAGCGGCGAGGAAATCTCCGGTGATGGCGTGCTGGAGATTCTCCAGGACGGCTTCGGCTTCCTGCGCTCCGCTGACGCTTCCTATCTCGCCGGCCCGGATGACATCTACGTCTCGCCGAGCCAGATCCGTCGCTTCAACTTGCGCACCGGTGACACCATCGTTGGCAAGATCCGCCCTCCAAAGGAAGGCGAGCGTTATTTCGCACTGCTCAAGGTCGACACGATCAACTACGATCGTCCCGAGAACGCGAAAAACAAGATTCTCTTCGAGAACCTGACCCCGCTGTTCCCGACCGTGCGCATGAAGATGGAAGCCGGCAACGGTTCCACTGAAGACCTGACCGGTCGTGTGATCGACCTGTGCGCCCCGATCGGCAAAGGCCAGCGCGGTCTGATCGTTGCACCGCCGAAAGCCGGTAAAACGATCATGCTGCAGAACATCGCGGCCAACATTGCGCGTAACAACCCTGAAGTTCACCTGATCGTGCTGCTGATCGACGAACGTCCGGAAGAAGTAACCGAAATGCAGCGCACCGTGCGCGGCGAAGTGGTTGCCTCGACGTTCGACGAGCCGCCAACCCGTCACGTGCAGGTTGCCGAAATGGTGATCGAGAAGGCCAAGCGCCTGGTCGAGCACAAGAAAGACGTGGTGATCCTGCTCGACTCCATCACCCGTCTGGCCCGTGCCTACAACACCGTGATCCCGAGCTCCGGCAAAGTGCTCACCGGTGGTGTCGATGCCCACGCCCTGGAGAAACCGAAACGTTTCTTCGGCGCTGCGCGGAACATCGAAGAAGGCGGCTCGCTGACCATTATCGCCACCGCACTGGTTGAAACCGGTTCGAAGATGGACGAAGTGATCTACGAGGAATTCAAAGGCACCGGCAACATGGAACTGCCTCTGGATCGTCGTATCGCTGAAAAACGCGTCTTCCCGGCCATCAACATCAACCGCTCCGGCACCCGCCGCGAAGAGTTGCTGACCGCCGACGACGAGTTGCAGCGCATGTGGATCCTGCGCAAGCTGCTGCACCCGATGGACGAAATCGCTGCCATCGAGTTCCTGGTCGACAAGCTGAAAACGACCAAGACCAACGACGAGTTCTTCTTGTCGATGAAGCGTAAGTAAGACGAAGTACGCTTCACAAAAAAGGGCGCCCCTGACAGGGCGCCCTTTTTTTGTGCGCCATAGGTTTGTCTCCTGTGAGGCCTTACCACGCAACTGACTTCTCCTGCCTGAGCCGATCACCCGCAAAAACGTAGGAAAACGAATATTTTCCTTGAGGGAAATTTCCTGTTCGTCCCGATGACCCTGGCATTGGGGCGGCAGTCGTTGACTGCCCACTGCATCATTTGTTTTCCAGTGTTGCTGTTTCTCGAGCGCGAGGGCCACGCGTTCGGCGAATTGTCTGGTTTTTTGAATGACAGGACTTCAATGAAAAGGAAAATGACTTCATGCCCACGTTTTCGACGGCCAGGTGCCTTGTCGCAACGCTCGTGGGGGCCTTGTTAACTCAAGGCGCCCAGGCCAGCACACTTGAAGCCATCAACCACACCCATTGGGCGATCAACCGCTTCAGCGTCGACGGTCGTTCGGGGATCGACATCATCGGCCCGTATCAGGGTGGTGGGGGCGGTTGTTGTTATATCGCTCCGTCGCGCTGGAGCCCAGACATGACCGTGCGTGTCGATTGGGAAACAGGTGTGGCCTATCCCGATGGCTTTCCCGGTTTTGCTGACGAGGCCAAGTACGACGCCTGGCTAGACAAAATCGATGCCCAAAAACGCCAGCACAGCAAGGTAGTCCCCGTCCCGGACTACACCGGCCAGAAAGTCTGCGGCCTCACCGTGCACTTCCTGCCCTGCGATGAACTCCAGGTCACCACCTCCTGCTACGCCTACGGCAGCCCCGAATACCCGATCAAAACCCCATTGCACTTGCCGGAGCCTCAGTCATGTCCGAAGTGAAACATGCCAGTGTCTGGGTCCCACCGGAGTTTCCTATGGAGGGGCGTTTGCCTCGCCGCGTCGGCCAGGTCCAACAAAATATCCTGCGCCAGTGCGAGCAGGAGCGCGGCTACCACGATGCCCTTTGCCTGGCGGCCGGTCGCCGGGTGATGCCTCCGTGTTGCAAGACCGTGCACATCAGCCTGTTCTTCGACGGTACCGGCAATAACCTGAACGATGATTTGTACATATCCAGTACACCGCACCCGACCAATATCGCCCGGCTGTTTCGCGCCACCGTCGGGGACGGGTATGCCGGTGGTACCGGACACAGTGACAAGGCCCAGCGTTTGACCGACGCGGCGGGCACTGGCAATGGCCAGTACTTCAAGTACTACATGCCCGGCGTCGGTACGCCGTTTGCGGAAGTGGGCGACCTGGATTACACCGCTGCCGGGCTGGCGGGCGCCTGGTTCGGCGAAGAACGGATCAACTGGGGCCTGTTGATGCTCATCGACGCCCTGCGGCGCACGCTGGGGCTGCCCCGGCTGGACAACGCGAGCCTGAAGGCGGCGGTCCAGGCCATGGGCACGTTGCCAAGCCTGGAATTCAACGGCCAGGCCAACCGTGCTGGTGTGTTCAGCAAGCAGCTCAAGGCGATTGAAAAGCCGCTGCGCCTTGCGCTGGCACAACCAAACCCCGGTACGTCTAAGCTGTTGGGCATCAAGCTGTATGTCTATGGTTTTTCCCGTGGTGCAGCGGCAGCACGGGCCTTTGTCAGTTGGTTGAACGAGCTGATGCGTTACCGGCCGTTCCTGAAACTGGATGATCTGGAGATTCCCCTGAGCGTGGAGTACCTGGGGCTGCTGGACACCGTAGCTTCGGTGGGCATCGCTGATATCTTTCCAGGAGCAGATGGCCATATGGCCTGGGCCGATGGCAATCAGGAACTGCCCGGTGGTGGGCTGGTCAAGCGTTGCTTGCACCTTACGGCAAGCTATGAGCAGCGCCTGTGTTTTCCGCTGGAATCGATTCGTCGCGAGAGTGGCAGTTACCCGGTGAATAGTGTGGAGGTGGTTTATCCGGGGGTGCACTCGGATCTGGGCGGTGGGTATCCGCCAGGGGATCAGGGGAAGGCGTTAAGCAAAGACAATACCGAGGGCGACGGTCTGTTGCTGTCGCAGATCGCGCTTAATGATCTGTATGCCGATGCCTTTGCTCACGGAGCTCCGTTGAAGGTCCCTGAAGATGCTCTGCCAATAGGACTGCGCCATGAATTCTGGCGGGCAATGGCGCCAGAGGTGGTGGATGAGTTCGACGTTTCTCCTATTCTGGTCAACCGCTTCAATGCCTGGCGTCAGATGACTCTGGGTCTGCCCCTCGTTTCCCAACCGCTATCCACAGAACAGATAGAGCGTTATCAACCCCTCACATCCACCTCCACGTTGGAACAGTCAGCACGCACGCAGTTGGGCTGGATCACCGCCTGGCGCATCGACCGTTATGCCTTCGCCAGCTTGAAGCAGAAAACGTTCTACCTTCAGGCGACCGATACCGAAGCCGACGCGGTAGTACGTAAGCAAGCCGAGTCAGACCGGAACAAAAAACAGGCAGCTGTTAAATCAAGGCGCAAAGAGCAACTAGCCCTTGAACGCAGTGGCCGAGCGCAGCTAAAGCCACAGGAACCCGGCGTTAAGGACTTCGACGCGGACATGGGGCAAACCCAATTGCGCGAAGCCGCCGAGGAATTCGGTGACGCCTACCGTGACCCCGATCACTTAGCCTCCAGCCTGAGTCGAGTATTACCGGCGAACGCTCCGCCCGTGGTGGTGTTGCGCATCATCACCGCCGATGCACGCGTCGAGGGCAGGCAGATGAAAGCGGCGGGACGGGCCAGGGTCAGCCAGCTGTTTCCGCCGCCGGCTGGTCAGCGTAATCACTGGGACGAAAAGACCCGGGGCCCCGTGGACGAAACCAGCAACGCCTCGCAGCCTGCGGGACTGTTGCGAGCGCTGTTTGATGACCAGGTCCACGATTCCCGCGCCTGGTTCCTCTACTCACCATTATTTGGGCGTGAGCCGATGGGCAGCTATTTCCGAGAACGCATGGTGTTTTTTGGCGAAGCCAGCCGAAGAGAGGTTGCGCTTAACCCTGAAGCGAAAGCGACGATGCTCGCAGCCGGCACGTCTTTGCCAGCCTCGGAACCTGCCGTTGCGGCTCACCCTCCCGTCATGGACGCTCAACGTATGGCAGAAGCGCAGCAAGCCATCGAGGCGCACTGGGACGCCTATTACGCCAAGGTCGGCGAGGTGAACAATGCGCGGGCCTGAGCCTGTCTTTCAACGTCCTGATTCAGGAGTTAAACCCATGCCCGATCTCATTTCGTGCCGCGTGCTGATGGCTGCCCTCTGCGGCTTGATTGGGGCTGTGTTGGTGCAAGGCGTTCAGGCCAGCACCCTTGAAGCCATCAACCACACCCATTGGGCGATCAACCGCTTCAGTGTCGACGGTCGTTCGGGCATCGATATCATCGGTCCGTACCAAGGGGGCGGGGGCGGTTGCTGTTATATCGCGCCGTCGCGCTGGCAGCCAGGGATGACGGTACGTGTTGATTGGGAAACAGGTGTTGGTAGTTCAAAAGGTTTTCCCGGTTTTGCTGACAGGCCTAAATATTTGGCATGGAGGGACCAGATACGAGCCCAAAAACGCCAGCACAGCAAAGTAGTCCCCGTCCCGGACTACACCGGCCAAAAAGTCTGCGGCCTCACCGTGCACTTCCTGCCCTGCGATGAACTCCAGGTCACCACCTCCTGCTACGCCTACGGCAGCCCCGAGTATCCAATCAAAACCCCGTTGCACCTGCCGGAACCACAGTCATGCCCGAAATAAGCGACGCCGTATGACGGGTGATGAAACGATGTAACCACAGGTACATCAAGGCGACATGCCAAGTGATGGCGTGGGTACCCCGTAGGGCTACGGAAACCAAGGTGTTGGACAAGCTGAAAACGACCAAGACCAACGACGAGTTCTTCTTGTCGATGAAGCGTAAGTAAGACGGTTTTTCAACCGCTAAAAATGGCGTCCTTCGGGGCGCCATTTTTTTTGCAAAAAAAGGGAGGATTGCGGCTACGGTTTGTCAGTACAAAAGCGAAATGGGCCGGTGAGCCCACAACTTTATTCTGACGGGCATTTCTTGCTTATGACCACTCTTGCTTATCGAAGGGATATCGACGGCTTGCGGGCAATCGCCGTGATTGCCGTGGTGCTGTTTCATTTTGGTGTCCCGGGGTTTACCGGCGGCTTTGTTGGTGTCGACGTCTTCTTTGTGATTTCCGGTTACCTGATCACCTCGATCATCTGGAACCAGCGTCAGGCCGGGCGTTTCAGCTTTATCGACTTCTGGGCCCGTCGCGCCCGGCGAATCTTGCCTGCGTTGTTCGTGATGATGTTGGCTGTTCTGGCCGTGGGCTGGTTTCTGCTGGCGCCCAAGGACTATGAGGAGCTGGGACGTTCGGTGCGCTATCAGGCCACCTTCATCTCCAACCTGCTGTTCATGCGCCAGGACGGTTACTTCGACGTCGCCTCCGACCTGAAACCGTTGCTGCATACCTGGTCGCTGGCGGTGGAGGAGCAGTTCTACATATTCTTCCCGTTATTGCTGACATTGCTCTCCAGTCGCCTCAGACACTGGAGATTGGGATTGTTTTCGCTGTTGCTGGTGTCGTTCGGGCTGAGCGTCTGGGCGGTGGCCCATCATCCAGAACAGGCCTTTTTCCTGCTGCCAATGCGCGCCTGGGAGCTGCTGGCGGGGGCGATGCTGGCAGTGGCGCCGGCCCGAACGTTGCGCCTGACGCCGATGGCCGCGCAACTGATCAGCCTGATCGGTGCGGCGATGATTCTGCTGGCCGTGTTCTGTTACGACAAAACCACGCCATTCCCCGGCGCTGCGGCCTTGCTGCCAACCGTGGGCGTGATTGCCCTGATCTGGGCCAATGGCCATCGACAAACGCTGATCAGCCGGTTGCTGAGTACCCGCGTACTGGTCGGGTTAGGGCTGATTTCCTATTCCTGGTACCTGTGGCACTGGCCGGTGTTTGTGTTCTCCCGCTATGCCAGTGTCGATGAGCCCGGACCGATCGATATCGCCGGGCTGATTCTGCTGACATTGGTGCTGGGTTATCTGTCCTGGCAGTTCGTCGAGACGCCGTTTCGCGAGCGGCGGCTATTGGCCGGACGGCAACAGATTCTGGCGGCAGCTGGCATCGGCATTCTGGTGATCGGCCTGGCCGGGCAAGCGCTGCGTTGGACTGATGGTCTGCCCTGGCGCCTGTCCGATCAGGCGTTGCAGTACGCCAAGGCCCGTGAATGGCGGCCGGAACTGTTGAGGTGCCTGACAGACGACAAGACCCCGGACGACAAGCTGTTTTGTCATTATGGCGCTCCTGCGCAGGCATCCACCCAGATGCTGGTCTGGGGCGACAGCCACGCCACCGCGCTGATCCCTGTGTTCGATGACGGGGCGAAGGCCCATGGCATGAGGGTGATGCTGGCCAGTTCGGCGGGTTGTCTTCCGGTCGCGGGGATTGAGTACGATCAGCAGTGCGAGCGTTTCAATCGGCGGGTCGAACAGGCATTGAAGCCGCAGTCGGTGGCCGATGTGGTGCTGGTTGCCCGATGGAGCCTGTACTTGTATGGCGATGCGACGGGCGATCTTGAGCATGCCTTGAGGGCACATGACGGCCATTACGACCGTAAGACCGCCGAACAGCGGCTGAGTGAAGGATTGACTGCCCGGGTGCAGCAACTGCGCGCCGACGGGCATCGTGTCTGGCTGGTCAAGGAGGCGCCGCTGCAAGCGTTCAGTGCGCCGTACCGACTCAGTCGCCTGGCGATGCTGCACCGTCCGACTGGCGATGTGGGCCTGGACGTGGCGCAACACCTCAAGCGCCAGGTTTTCATCAGTCAGTTGTTTGCGCGGCTGGCCAAGGCGGATCCGGGCGTGACAGTGCTCGACCCGGCACCGCTGTTGTGCGATGCGAACGGGCTGTGCCGCGCCGAACTCGACGGGCATTCGCTGTACACCGATGACAATCACCTGTCCGAAGTCGGTGCGCGCTTCGTGGCGCCCGCGCTTGAGCCGCTGTTTCAGCACTCGCAGGCGCGGGCCGGACTGGGCAGCGTCAAGATGAATGCGGCCAACTGAGCAGCGATAAGCTGCCAGCGAGCGGCAGAGCAGGTAGGATGTACGCCTATTTTAGGGGTGCCATTGTCAATGAAATTCAAGGATCTTCGGGATTTCGTGCAGCAGCTTGAGCAGCGCGGAGAGTTGAAACGTATCCAGATCCCCGTCTCTCCAGTGCTGGAGATGACCGAGGTCTGTGATCGCACGCTTCGGGCCAAGGGCCCGGCGCTGCTGTTCGAAAAGCCCACCGGCTATGACATTCCGGTACTCGGCAACCTGTTCGGCACCCCCGAGCGGGTGGCCATGGGCATGGGCGCCGAGGCGGTCAGCGAGCTGCGCGAAATCGGCAAGCTGCTGGCGTTCCTCAAGGAACCCGAGCCACCGAAGGGCCTGAAAGACGCCTGGTCCAAACTGCCGATCTTCCGCAAGATCATTGCCATGGCCCCAAAAGTCGTCAAGGACGCGGTGTGCCAGGAAGTGGTCATTGAAGGCGACGACGTTGATCTGGGCATGCTACCGGTGCAGACCTGCTGGCCTGGCGATGTCGGTCCACTGATCACCTGGGGCCTGACCGTCACCAAAGGCCCGAACAAGGACCGGCAGAACCTCGGCATCTACCGTCAGCAAGTGATTGGCCGCAACAAGGTCATCATGCGCTGGCTCAGCCACCGTGGCGGCGCGCTGGATTATCGGGAGTGGTGCGAAAAGCACCCCGGCCAGCCATTCCCGGTGTCCGTGGCCCTGGGCGCAGACCCGGCGACCATTCTCGGCGCAGTGACGCCGGTGCCGGACAGCCTCTCCGAATACGCCTTCGCCGGCCTGCTGCGCGGTAACCGCACCGAGCTGGTGAAATGCCGTGGCAACGACCTGCAAGTGCCAGCCACCGCCGAGATCATCCTTGAAGGGGTGATTCATCCGGGCGAAATGGCCGATGAAGGCCCGTACGGCGACCACACCGGTTATTACAACGAAGTGGACAGCTTCCCGGTGTTCACCGTCGAGCGCATCACCCACCGCATCAAACCGATCTACCACAGCACCTACACCGGCCGTCCGCCTGATGAGCCGGCGATTCTCGGTGTGGCGCTGAACGAAGTGTTCGTGCCGATCCTGCAAAAGCAGTTTCCGGAAATCACCGACTTCTACCTGCCGCCCGAAGGCTGTTCGTACCGCATGGCCATCGTGACCATGAAGAAGTCGTATCCGGGCCATGCCAAGCGGGTAATGCTCGGTGTCTGGTCGTTTTTGCGACAGTTCATGTACACCAAGTTCGTTATCGTCACAGACGACGATATCAACGCCCGGGACTGGAATGACGTGGTCTGGGCCATCACCACACGCATGGACCCCAAGCGTGACACGGTGATGATCGACAACACGCCGATCGACTACCTGGACTTCGCCTCGCCGGTCTCCGGCCTGGGTTCGAAGATGGGGCTCGATGCCACGCATAAATGGCCCGGCGAAACCACTCGCGAGTGGGGCCGGGTGATCGTCAAGGATGATGCCGTGACCCAACGGATCGATGCCATCTGGAATCAGTTAGGAATAGATTGATGCGTGTAACCTTGCAGCCCTCCGGTGCAGTGCTTGAGATACGGCCCGGCGAGCGGATCCTCGATGGTGCGCGGCGGCTGGGCTATGACTGCCCGCAAAGCTGCCGCAACGGTAACTGCCATGTGTGTGCGGCGCTGTTGGTGGAAGGTCGGGTCGAACAGGCCGGCGATGTGCGCGATCACGGCGAGTTCTACACTTGCATTGCAGAGCCGCTGGAAGACTGCATCGTGTTGTGGGATGGCGTGCTCGCGCTGGGAGAACTGCCGGTGCGCAGCGTGTCGTGTCAGGTGATCGGGTGCGAGGACGTGGGTGGCGACACCTGGCGGGTTCGCCTGCGGGCGCCGGCCGGCAAACCGCTGCGTTATCACGCCGGGCAGTACCTGATGATCGAGCGCGAGAACGGCGAAAAATCGGCGTTCTCCCTGGCCTCGGCTCCGCATTCGGGGCGGGACCTGGAAATTCATGTGCTGGCGCGCGAAGCCAGCGCCCTGAGCCTGATCGAACAGCTGCAGCGCAATACGATGGTGCGCATCGAGATGCCGTTCGGGGACACCCATCTGGCCGAACTCCCGGACGGACCGCTGGTGCTGATTGCCGCCGGCACCGGTATGGGCCAGATTCACAGCCTGATCGAACACTGCCGCGCCGCCGGTTTCAAACACCCGGTGCACCTGTATTGGGGCGTACGCCGACCTGAAGATTTCTACGACATCGAGCATTGGGACGAATGGGTCAAGCTGCCCAATCTGTTCCTGCACAAAGTCGTCAGCGATCAATGTGGTTGGGAAGGGCGCTGCGGGATGCTGCATCAGGCGGTGTGCGAGGACTTTGCCGATCTGAAACCGCTGCATGTGTATGCCAGCGGCTCGCCGGCGATGGTCTACGGCACGCTGGATGCGTTGGTCGAAGCCGGGATGGACGCCCATCAGATGCGCGCGGATGTGTTTGCATATGCGCCGCGCTCTTGAGCCGCGCTCTTGAGCCTTGATCTCGGGCCAGCAAGCCCTTCTAGAAACGAACGCCCGTAGTCACCATGGCCGCATTGGCGCCGAGAAAAACCAGCTCGGCCGCCAGCGGGCCGTAATGCGTGCCAACGGACGGAATGATCACGGGTGCAACGCCGAAGTGATTGAGGGGAATCTTGTCCTTGTACTGGCCGCTATAGCCCTGAAGCAACCCGCCTGTCAGCTTGAAGTACACCGGATAATCAGCGCTCTCATAGCGCTTGCCGGCATAGGCGTAGTACGAACGCTGGCTGAACGAGTTACGAAAAGTCGCCCCGCCAAATACCCAGCCTGACGCCTGATTACGTTCAATGCCAATCAGGTCCTGATTATTGTTGTGGTCGGGATCAGGCGAATAATGTTTGGTATAGACGCTGGTCTGTGCGTACCAGAAGCCCTTGTCTTGTTGTGCGTCATCCTGCCCCAGCGTGTGGTCGGCAAAGATCATCAGCAACATGGCGTAAAGCCCGGGTTTTTTCATCAACAGCCTCTGTAGACGGTGTGGCTTGCGCCTGAGGGAGGCCGTTATACGTGGGCGTCCAGTAACATGAAAGTCAGAAAGTCCGAGAGTTTAGTAGGAAACGTCCTGAGCCTTCATGAACGTACCCTGAATGAATCGAATGCTTATGCATATGTCATTCAGGTATTTAAGACATTTCCAAAATGGTATTAGGCTATATAAAACCAGATCAAAGACAGTGTTGACTGGTATTTATCGGTATCACAACTGTCATACATCCTTTAGCACTTTTCGTTTTACGGTTACTGCTATATGTTCTATGAAGCGAATTTTGCTTACATCTTGTAATACTTGTGGGGCCGAACACTTCCGCCATGACAGCCATTGAATCTGCTTTTCTGAATCTGGCTTATCCTCCGCGACTCGATCTGGGGCCGCAGCTGACTCACGAACAATTGCTCAGCTCGATGCAGACCACCATGGCGCGCCACAAGGGTGGGCCGGTCTGGCTGTTCGCGTATGGGTCGCTGATCTGGCGTCCGGAATGCCCGGCGGTGGAACGCGTTCGCGGACGGGTGCATGGCTACCATCGCGGTTTGTACCTGTGGTCCCACGAGCATCGCGGTACGCCGGAAGTGCCGGGCCTGGTATTTGGCCTGGATCGCGGCGGCTCGTGCAGCGGGTTTGCCTATCGCCTGCCCGAAGAGCAACTTGATGCTTCGCTCTATGCCCTGTGGCAACGGGAGATGCCATTCCCTTCCTATCGCCCGCACTGGCTCAACTGCCGTCTTGAAGATGGCAGCCAGGTTCAGGCCTTGGGATTTGTATTGGAGCGGCACCTGCCCAGCTATGCCGGCAACTTGCCAGATCATGTGCTGAGCCAGGTCTTTGAGAGCGCTTGCGGGCGTTACGGCACCACTCGCGATTATGTCGAGCAGACCGCCCACGCCCTGCGTAGCCACGCCATGCCAGACCGGAATCTGGAGGCGCGGCTCAAACGCTGCAAATCAAAGGTCGATCAGGCGAGCGCTTCGCGGCCCTGACTGGCGACCTGCTTGTGCCATAGGGTCGGTGCCAGGCACACCATCGCCAGGATGCACGCGCCTACCAGCAGCACGAAACCGCCGTCCCAACCGAAGTGGTCCACGGTGTAGCCCATCGCGGCACTGGCCGCGACCGAACCGCCCAGGTAACCGAACAGCCCCGTGAAACCTGCCGCCGTACCGGCAGCTTTCTTCGGTGCCAGTTCCAGCGCTTGCAGACCAATCAGCATCACCGGGCCGTAGATCAGGAAGCCGATGGAGAACAGCGCAATCATGTCCACGGTCGGGTTGCCGGCCGGGTTGAGCCAATACACCAGCGTCGCCACAGTCACCAACGCCATGAACACCATGCCGGTCAGGCCACGGTTGCCACGGAAGATCTTGTCCGACATCCAGCCGCACAGCAGCGTGCCCGGAATACCGGCCCACTCATAGAAGAAGTACGCCCAGGACGTGGTGTCCACGGTGAAGTGCTTGGCTTCCTTGAGGTAGGTCGGCGCCCAGTCCAGTACGCCGTAGCGCAGCAGATAGACGAAGACGTTGGCCATGGCGATGTACCAGAGCATCTTGTTGCGCAGCACGTATTTGACGAAGATTTCCTTGGCGCTGAATTCGTCTTCGTGGCTGGCGTCATAGCCTTCCGGGTAGTCATTCTTGTACTGCTCGATTGGCGGCAGGCCGACCGATTGCGGGGTGTCGCGCATGGTCACGAAGGCGAACGCCGCCACGGCCAATGCTACCGCTGCCGGCACGTAGAACGCCGCGTGCCAGTCATTGAACAGGCCCATGCCGAGCAGGAACAACGGACCGATCAGGCCGCCGCCCACGTTGTGCGCCACGTTCCACACGGACACCACACCACCGCGTTCTTTCTGCGACCACCAGTGCACCATGGTCCGGCCACTTGGCGGCCAACCCATGCCCTGAGCCCAACCGTTGATGAACAATAGGATGAACATCATGGTCACGCTGGAGGTGGCCCACGGTGCGAAGCCGAAGATGAACATCACCCCGGCCGAAATCAGCAGGCCGAACGGCAGGAAATAACGCGGGTTGGAACGGTCGGACACCAGCCCCATGAGGAATTTCGACAGACCATAAGCGATGGCAATCGCCGACATTGCCAGGCCCAGCTGGCCACGGGTATAACCCTCGTCGATCAGATACGGCATGGCCAGGGAGAAGCTCTTGCGCAGCAGGTAATAACCCGCGTACCCAAAGAAGATCCCGGCGAAGATCTGCCAGCGAAGGCGTCGGTAAGTGCTGTCTATTTTTTCTTCAGGCAGGGGTGCCTGATGTGTGGCAGGGCGAAAGAAAGCAAACATTCAAGAGCTCCAAATTTCTTGTTTTGACTGCGGATGCGAATGTTACAGTTTCGTTACCGAAAATAGCACCGCTTCTCATTGGCAAAACAGTGGAAATGTGCGAGATCGAGTGTTCTCTAACGAACATCGCTAAAACCTGTGGGAGCGGGCTTGCTCCCACAGGTTGGTCTAGAGTCGATTGATCCGAACACTGACTAAAGGAAAGGACGATGGTCGCCAGGTTACGCACGCTTGTGTCGGGATTGTTGCTGGTGCCGGCATTGATGCTCTCGATTCAGACGTTGGCCCACGCACAGGAAAAAGAGGCGCGCGGCCTGAGCGATGTCACGGTGCTGATCGTTCGTCACGCCGAGAAACCCGACCAGGGCCCGCTATTGAATGCCAAGGGCGAACAGCGCGCTGGCGCCTACGCCAGCTACTTCGACCCGCTAACCCTCAATGGTCTGCCATTGACCCCGCAGCGCCTGATCGCCACCAGCGACAGCCCTGACAGCAGCCGACCACGGCTGACGCTGATGCCACTGGCGCAACGCCTGCAATTGCCTATTGAACAACCTTTTGCCGATGATGAAGTCGACAAACTGGTCAAATCCCTGCGCAAGAACAATCAGGCGCAAACGGTATTGATCGCCTGGCATCACAGTCGTATCAACAAGCTGATCGCGGCGTTCGGCGGAGATGGCCAGGCATTGACCGGTCAGAAAAAGTGGCCGGAAGACGTCTATGACTGGCTCATTGTGCTGCGCTTCGATCACCAGGGCCAACTGATCGAGTCCGGCAGCCAGAAAATTCAGGAACACCTGCTGCCGGGAGATATCGCCGCCACGACCGGAGGCTGACTGGTCCTTCAGAGAAGCCAGGTCGCTCACCGTTTTCAGCGCACCTGCACCACCACCTTCCCAACCGCCCGACGCTGACCAAGATCATCAATCGCCTTGGCCGCATCCCCCAGCGGATACACCTGCGATACCAGCGGTTTCAATTTGCCCTCGGCAAACCAGGCAAACAACTGTTGGAAGTTCGCTGCATTGTCCTGCGGCTGACGCTGGGCGAACGAGCCCCAGAATACGCCGACCACCGCTGCGCCTTTGAGCAGGGCGAGGTTGACCGGGAATTCGGGAATTCGCCCGCTGGCGAAACCGACCACCAGCAGGCGGCCGTTCCAGGCGATGGCGCGCACGGCCTGATCGAAGAGGTCGCCGCCGACTGGGTCGTAGATCACATCGGCACCGTTGCCGCCGGTCAGGCGTTTGATTTCGTCCTTGAGGCTGGTTTCGCTGTAGTTGATCAGTTCGTCGGCACCGGCTGCCTTGGCCACGGCGAGTTTTTCCGCGCTGCTGGCGGCGGCGATGACCCGGGCACCCATGGCTTTGCCGATTTCCACGGCGGCCAGGCCAACACCTCCGGAAGCGCCAAGCACCAGCAGGGTTTCACCCGGTTGCAGGTTGGCCCGTTGCTTGAGGGCGTGCATTGAAGTGCCGTAGGTCATGCTGAACGCGGCGGCGGTGTTGAAGTCCATCGAGGGCGGGATTGGCAGCACGTTGTAGCCCGGCACAGCGACCTGCTCGGCAAAGCTGCCCCAACCAGTCAGGGCCATGACCCGGTCGCCGACCTTGAGGTGGCTGATTTTTTCTCCTACCGCGCTGACCACGCCAGCTGCTTCGCCACCGGGCGAAAACGGGAAGGGCGGCTTGAACTGGTATTTGCCCTCGATGATCAGCGTGTCCGGAAAGTTGACCCCGGCGGCGTGCACCTCCAGCAGGATTTCGTTCTTCTTCGCCACAGGGCTGGCGACGTCTTCCAGCACCAGCAATTCGGCAGGGCCGAAGGCTTTGCACAGCACGGCTTTCATCAGGGCTATTCCTTTGGGAGTGATGGCCGATAAGTGTAGGTGTGTGAGTCAATGGGTCAACGAGCATGCCCGCCCCTGATAGCCAGCCATAAGCTTGTGCTTGCGCGACGGGTCGTTATGCTAGGCCGCAAACCGGATAAGGAGCGAATTGTGAAAGCGTGGATCATGTTGATGCTGGCCCTGTCTCTGCCCATGGCAGCGATGGCCGAAGAAGCAGCCAAAGAAGGTGAAGCCCCGAAGGTCAGCTATATCACCCTGAGCCCGCCGTTCGTCGGCAACTATGGCCTGGATGGCACGCCGAAGTTAAAGGTGTTCAAGGCGGACGTGGCGCTGCGCGTGACCGGCGATGAGGCGATCAAGGCGGTCAAGGCCAACGAGCCCTTCATTCGCAATCAACTGGTGGCGCTCTTCACTCAGCAGACCACCGAGGCGATGAACAGCATCGATGGCAAGGAAAAGCTGCGTCAGGAAGCCCTGAAACAGACCCAGCAAATAATGAATGATGAAACCGGCAAGCCGGTGGTTGAGGATCTGTTGTTCAACAACCTGATCATTCAGTAAGTCATAGGTTGTCTGGGCGGGCCTGCTCGCGAATGGGGGTCAGGACGCCAGGCTCTTGCGAAACCGCATCAGCGCAATCGCAAAGAACACCAGGCCGATCCCCGTCAACGCCAGCAAATCCGGCCACACCACACTCAACCCGGCATCGCGAAACAGAATCGCGGCGCTGAGGCTGACAAAGTGTGTCGACGGCGAGCCCTGCATCACCCATTGCAGCCATTGCGGCATGCTGTCCAGCGGCGTGCTGCCGCCGGACAGCAGCAACATCGGGATAATCACCGGGATCGCCAACAGGCCGAACTGCGGTGTCGAACGGGCCAGGGTCGCGAGAAAAATCCCCAGCGCAGTACTGGCGAACAGGTAAACCGCCGTCACCAGCAGGAACAACGTCATGGACCCGGCCAGCGGCACGCCCAGCGCACCTTTGACAATCACCTCCAGCGACACCCAGGTGCACAGCACCACCACCAGCATGTTGCTCCATATTTTCGCCAGCATGATTTCCAGCGCTGTCAGCGGCAACACCAGTAAATGGTCGAGCGTGCCGTGTTCGCGTTCACGCAGCAGCGCCGTGCCGGTCAGGATGATGGCGAGAATGGTGATGTTGTTGACGATCTGAATCACCGCCAGAAACCAGCCGCCCTCCAGATTGGTGTTGAACAATGCCCGGGTGGTCAGCAGCGCCGGCGCCTTGCTTGCCGCGTCGCTCTGGCCGCTGTAGCTCAGCAGTTCACGCTGGAAGATCCGCCCGATGTAGCCAGCGCCCATGAACGCCTGGCTCATGGCGGTGGCGTCGACATTGACCTGCACCGCGGGTTGGCGCCCGGCCAGCAAGTCGGTCTGGAAGTTGGCCGGCACGTTGATCACAAAAGTGTACTGGCCGCTGTCCATCACCTGATCGAGTTGCCCGTAAGGCAGCAGCACTGGATGCTGGAATTCCGGCGGTTGCAGCGCCTGGGCCAGTTCTCGGGACAGGTGGCTGTGGTCTTCATCGACGATGGCCACGCTGGCGTTGTGCACGCCGATCACCGAGCCCGCCGCCGGCATGTAGATCGCCACGGTAAAGGCGTAGAACAGGAACAGCAGCAACACGCTGTCGTGCTGCAGGCTGGTCAGCTCCTTGAGGCCCAGCCGCAGGATGTGCGCAAGCTTGTGCATCAGACCTCCTGCTTTTTCAGCATGACCAGGCTGAGCCCGGTAAACGCCAGAAAGAACCCGAACAGCGCCAGGCATTGCGGCCACAGCTGTCGCAGGTCCAGCGCTTTGGTGAAAGTGCCCACGGCGATGTCGAGGAAATAACCCGCCGGAAACAGCATGCCCGATACGGCCGCCGCGCCTTCGAGGGAGGAGCGCGGCACGATCAGCCCGGAAAACTGGATGGTCGGCAGGCTGGTGATGATCATGGTGCCGAGGATCGCGGCGATCTGGGTGCGGGTGAACGCGGAAATCAGCAGGCCCATGCTGGTCGTTGCCAATACATAAAGCAGCCCGCCGAAGGCCAGGGTCAGGGCGCTGCCCTTGAACGGCACGCCGAACAGCCAGCGGTTCATCGCCACCAGCACCGCGAGGTTGACCAGGCTGATCGCCAGATACGGCGCCTGCTTGCCGAGCAGGAACTCCAGGCGCGTCAGCGGCGTGGCGTAGAAGTTGGTGATCGATCCCAACTCCTTCTCGCGCACGATCCCCAGCGCCGTGAGCATCGCCGGGATGAACGCCAGAATCAGCGCCATCACGCCGGGGCCGATGGCGTTGACGCTGACCACGTCCTGGTTATAACGAAAACGGGTTTCCAGTTTGGCCGTTGCCTGCGGACGCAAGGCCGGGCTGCTCTGTTCGGCCAGCTGTTCGAGATTGGCCTGGTGCACGGCTTCCACGTAGTTGCGGCTGGTTTCGGCGCGAAACGGCATGCCGCCATCCAGCCATGCCGCTACGGTCGGCTGGCGTCCGGCATACAGGTCGCGGCCAAATCCTGGCGGGATCTCCAGCGCCAGTTTGATTTCCGAGCGTTGCAGACGTTGGTGCAGCTGTTTCGAATCGTGAATCGGCGGCTGTTCGGCGAAGTAGCGTGAACTGCGAAAGGCTTCCAGATAAGCGCGGCTTTGCGGCGTCTGGTCCTGATCGAAGACGGCAAAGGCGAGCTTTTCCACATCCAGCGAAATGCCGAAACCAAAGATCACCATCATGAACACCGCCCCGAGCAGGGCGAAGGCCATGCGCACCTTGTCGCGCAGCAACTCCTTGCCTTCGCGACTCGCTACCGCCACCAACCGGCCAACGCTGAAGGCCCGGTCCTTGATCGGTTTGCTCGGGCTCGTCGGCGTATCAATCGGCGCTTCAGGTGTCGGTGTGTCAGGTGTGCCTTGAGCCTGTTCCAGGCAGGTGACGAACGCTGCTTCCAGTGTCTGGCCCTTGAACTGTTGTTGCAGCGCGGCCGGGGTATCGCAAGCCAGCACCTTGCCGGCATGCATCAACGAGATACGGTCGCAGCGCTGGGCTTCGTTCATGAAGTGCGTGGAGAGGAAGATCGTCACACCCTGTTCGCGGGACAGTTCGATCAGCAGCCGCCAGAAGTCGTCTCGTGCTGCCGGGTCCACGCCGGAGGTTGGCTCGTCGAGGATCAGCACTTCCGGGCGATGCAGCACCGCGACCGCGAGCGACAGACGCTGGCGCAAACCCAGCGGCAGGGCGCCGGACTGTTGCTCGGCGACGCTGCCGAGATTGAAGCGCTGGATCAGCTCGTCAATACGCTGGGCGCTCTCGGCTTTGGGCAAGTCGAACAGCCGGGCGTGCAAGTCGAGGTTCTGCCGCACGCTGAGTTCGCCGTACAGCGAGAAACTCTGCGACATGAAACCGACGCGTTTACGGGTCGCCAGGTCCTTGGCATTCACCGGGTTGCCCAGCAGCGTGGCACTGCCTTCGCTGGCCGGCATCAGCCCGGTGAGGACTTTCATGGTGGTGGTTTTGCCGCAGCCGTTGGAGCCGAGAAAACCGAAAATCTCGCCCCGGCCAATGGCGAAGCTGACCTTGTCCACGGCGGTGAAATCGCCGAAGCGCAGGGTCAGGTCGTGGGCTTCGATGGCGACATCGGTGTTGGTTCCGCTGCGGGGCGGAATCACCAGTGGCTGGTTGTCGTGACCGCTGTCGCCCTGGAAATGGGTAAAGGCTTCGTCGAGTTTGCCGCTGGGCGTGGCGGCGGCCAGTTCGCTGCTCAAACCGGTGGCAATCAGCTTGCCACCGTCGAGCATCAGGCAATGTTCGAACTGTTCGGCTTCTTCCATGTACGCCGTGGCTACAAGCAGCGTCAGTTGCGGGCGTTGCCGGCGCACATCGTCCACCAGCTCCCAGAAGCGCCGGCGGGACAGGGGATCGACGCCGGTGGTCGGCTCGTCGAGGATCAACAGATCCGGTTCGTGGATCAGTGCGCAACACAGGCCGAGTTTCTGTTTCATGCCGCCGGACAGCTTGCCCGCCGGGCGGTCGGCAAAGCGCAGCAGATCGGTGGCCAGCAACAGGCTGTGCATGCGCTGATCGCATTCGGCTTTCGGCAGCCCGAACAGCGTGGCGAAAAAGTGGATGTTCTCGCTGATCGACAGCTCTGGATAAAGGTTGCCGCCCAGGCCTTGGGGCATGAAGGCGATGCGCGGATAGAGGCTGTTGCGATGGCGACGATCCTGGATCGAGCCGCCAAGCACCTCAAGCTGACCCTGTTGCAGGGTCTTCACGCCTGCGATCAGCCCCAGCAAGCTTGACTTGCCGGCGCCATCGGGACCGATCAGCCCGCAACGGGTGCCGGCGGGCAGGCTGAACGTGATGTCGCTCAGGGCCTGCTGCTTGCCGTACCGATGAGCAATACCCGTCGCTTGCAGCGCCGGGCCGGTCATTGCAGGTTGACCGGCCAGCCGACAGGCGCGGTCCGCACATAACCGCCGCCGGGCATGCCCGGTTTGGCCTGGGGCATGGCGGCGGGATCGGTCAGGCGCAATTTGACCCGGAACACCAGTTTCTGGCGTTCGTCACGGGTCTCGACTTCTTTGGGGGTGAACTGCGACTTGGCCGCCACGAAGCTGATTTTCGCCGGCAGCGGGTGGTCGGGCAGCGCGTCGAGCAACACTCGCGCTTCATCACCCACCGCCAGACGCCCGGTGGTCGAGGCGGGCAGGTATACATTCATGTACTGGTCGTTGGGATCGATCAGCAGCAATACCCGTCCGCCGGCCCCGAGCACTTCGCCGGGTTCGGCCATGCGCAGTTGGATCACGCCATCGATGGGGGCGCGCAGGCTGCTGTCGTCGATTTCGCTGGTGAGCATCGCCACTTGAGCCTGGGCGGCGCCGATGGTCGCACTGACGGCCGACATTTGTGCGCGCGCCGCGGCCACTGCTGCGCTGCCGGTGTCCAGCCGTGCTTGTTGTTGATCGATGATCTGGCCGCTGACGAAACCGTGCTTGAACAGCTCCCGGGAGCGCTTGAGTTCCTGTTGCGCCAGCAGCAGTTCACTCTGGCGCAACTGCACGTTGGCCTGGGCGGCGCCGAGATTTTCCCGGGCGCGCAGCACTTCGGCGTCGGCCTGGTTGCGCTGGGCTTCGAGGGTGCGGGTGTCCATGCGGGCCAGCAGCTGGCCCTTGGTCACTTTGTCGCCTTCATCGACCAGCACTTCGGCCAGACGGCCGGGCGTCTTGCTGGCAATCTGCACTTCGGTGGCTTCGAGGCGGCCGTTGCCGACGTACAGGCCTTCGGGCAGGCGATCATGCATCGATTTCCAGTAACCGAAGCCCCCGGCACCCGCCAGCAGAACCAGCAGGGAACAGGCGAAGAAAATCGAAGAGCGGCTGTGCGTAGACATGCGGGCATCCTGCGGCTGTTGAGTCCTAGTCTGGCGGATCAAGCGCTTGAGCGACTTGATGCCAGTCAACTGAGGGGCAAGCCTAACCCTATTGGCAGGGTAAAAGAGGATGACCGAGCAGTTCTGCTTTATTCAGGCAACTGAAGCACCGCCGCCCACTGCTCGGCGGTCACCGGCATCACCGACAGTCGCGAGCCTTTTTGCACCAGCGGCATTTCGGCCAGCGCCGCTTGCTGTTTCAGGTAATCGAGTTTCAACACCTTGGCGAACGTTTTGACATGGGCGACATCAATCGCGCTCCAGGCGTTTTTCTCCGGCGTGGCCTTGGGGTCGTGGTAATGGCTTTCTGGATCCAGCGCGGTCGGGTCCGGGTAGGCGGCTTCGATAATCTTGCCGATCCCGGCAATGCCCGGTTCCGGGCAACTGGAGTGGTAGAAGAAAAACGCGTCGCCCACCGCCATGGCCCGCAGGAAATTACGCGCCTGATAGTTGCGAACCCCATCCCAGCGGGCTTTGCCGAGCTTCTCAAGGTCTTTGATCGAGAGCTCGTCGGGCTCGGATTTCATCAGCCAATAGGCCATGGTTTTGGCTCCTTGCGAGGTGAGTGGGAAAGTTGTCGGGCAATTTTATGACAAACCGACGGTCGGTTGACGCCAGCGTTTGCGTGTCGGTTCACGTTGTCGCAAAATGCCGGCCTTCTTAGCTTGACGCTGCTGCACGGCCTACAACGGAAACCGCTGCTGTCATCGTGTTGATATGCCTTTGGGGGGCAATCGATGAAACGCAAACCGGATTTACTATGGATTTTGGTTATTTTGTTCGGTCTTGGCGTCGTGACCACTGGCTATGCCCAAAGCTTATGGTCCAACAAGACTGACGCGCCGATCGAAATCGCCCAGCAACAACAGCCGTCGGCCTTCAAACGCTGAACCTGCCTTATGGACGCCACTGAATTCAGCGGCGTCTAGTCTGCGACATACCACGCCTTGTCGGTCACCGTTCCCTGCAACGGTACATCCCAGCTCGCTTGAGCCAGTCTTTCGACTTTCTGACATTCATGGGCCAGCCCCAACAGCGTCGGCTTGCGCCAGCTTTTGCGCCGGGCCAGATACGCCAGGCTGCGGTCGTAGAAGCCGCCGCCCATGCCCAGTCGCCCGCCAACATCATCAAACCCGACCAATGGCAACAGCACCAGGTCCAGCGCCCAGACCTGGCGCTGCCGGGCGATGTTGGCCCGAGGTTCGAGAATGCGGAAACGGTTGGGCTTGAGCGGTTCGCCGGGGCGAATGCGCTGGAACACCATTTTGGTCCGTGGCCAGGCGCTGAGTACCGGCAGGTAAGTCGCCTTGCCCCGACGCTGAGCCGCACGCAGCAAAAGGCGCGGATCGATTTCACCGTCGGTGGGCAGATAAAGGGAGATGTGTCTTGCGCGGCGAAACAGCGGGTGCTGGGCCAATTGCTGGTACAGCCCGCGAGCGGCCTCGCGTTGCTGACGGGGTGTCAGTGCGCGGCGGGCCTTGCGCAGCATGCGTCGAAGTTGCGGGCGGGGAAGCAGCGCAGGTTCGGTCATGGATTCGGGCTTCAACAGTGCGGGTACACAAAGCGTACCCGTAAAAAAGCCGATGCCGGCATAAAACCGGCATCGGACTGGAATCAGGCTCCCCGGATGAACCGCTGCTGACTTAGCCCTTGAACCCGAAAGTTCAAGGTGGAAGATGCAGTAGGCTTTAAGGCTTTCCGTCTAGCGGACATGCACACCAGCCCAACGTGCAACCTCCAGGGTAGTGCGAATCGGCTCAGGGACATCGTCAACTGGCAAGCACCCCAGGGAGTGCCGCGAGTATACCGCAAGCCGCCGCACGAATCAGCCCTTGGTGACGTCCGGATCGGTTGCGAGCACCAGATCGACGCGATCGAGCAGGTCGCGTACCTGCTCACGGGTCGAGCCGCTGGCCTGCACGTCCGGGCGTTCTTCCTTGTGCAACAGGTCGTGGGTGATGTTCAACGCGGCCATCACGGCGATGCGGTCGGCGCCGATGACTTTGCCGCTGCTGCGGATTTCGCGCATCTTGCCGTCCAGGTAACGGGCGGCACTCACCAGATTGCTGCGCTCTTCCTGGGGGCAAATGATCGAATATTCTTTGTCGAGGATCTGCACGGTAACGCTATTGCTTGAACTCATGAGTCTTGCTCCAGGGCCTTGAGGCGCGAAATCATCGATTCGACCTTACGCCGGGCGATTTCGTTTTTTTCAATGAGGTGAGCGCGTTCCTCGCGCCAGGTCTTTTCCTGAGCTAATAGGAGTCCGTTTTGACTCTTAAGTTGCTCGACTCGGTTAATTAGCAGTTCGAGTCTGGCCATCAGCGCTTGCAGGTCGGTGTCTTCCATTGTGTCCACTAGAGTTGTGTCTGATGGTGAGTAGCTGGCGGACAGCCTTTAATAGTCTTGGCGAGTCTGTCGATGTAGGATACAAGGCCTTCATTCTAGACATAGCGCCGTCTGGCGCCTAGCTGCCCATGCCCATTCAGAATTCTCCGTACCAAGCCTTCGCCACCCTGCTGAACACCAGCGGCCATCCCGTCTCACCTGCCGAACTGCACGGCCTGCTGCTCGGCCGCAGTTGCGCCGGTGCCGGCTTCGATGCCGACGGCTGGCTGGCCGATGCAGCTGAACTGCTCGAAGGCGAACCGCAGGACAACGTTCGCAATGCCTTGATCGGCCTGCAAGAGATGGTCAAGGGCGAACTGACCAGCGACGACATGACCGTGGTCCTGTTGCTGCCGACCGACGATGCACCGCTCGCCGAGCGCGCCGCCGCACTGGGCCAATGGTGCCAGGGCTTCCTTACCGGTTTCGGTCTGACCCGTCGCGAGTATGCCCTGAGCGCCGAGGCCACCGAAGTGCTGCAGGATCTGGCGGCCATTTCCCAGGTGCAAGACGCCCTGGAAGAATCCGACGACGGCGAAAGCGACTACATGGAAGTCATGGAATACCTGCGCGTCGCGCCGCTGCTGCTGTTCACCGAAACCAAGAAAACCGACGAAACGGCCGCCGCCAAACCGTCGCTGCATTAATCGCATGCCAGGGAAAGCCATCTGCCCATGATCCATATCCCGAAATCGGAATACAGCCGTCGCCGCAAGGCCCTGATGGCGCAGATGGAACCCAACAGCATCGCGATTCTGCCCGCCGCCGCAGTGGCCATTCGCAACCGCGACGTCGAGCACGTTTATCGCCAGGACAGCGACTTCCAGTACCTCAGCGGCTTTCCCGAGCCGCACGCCGTCATCGTCCTGATACCGGGGCGAGAACACGGCGAGTACGTGCTGTTCTGCCGCGAACGCAATGCCGAGCGTGAGTTGTGGGACGGCCTGCGCGCCGGCCAGGAAGGCGCGATCCGCGACTTTGGCGCCGACGACGCATTCCCCATCACCGACATCGACGACATCCTGCCGGGCCTGATCGAAGGCCGTGACCGGGTGTATTCGGCCATGGGCAGCAACCCCGAATTCGACCGGCACCTGATGGACTGGATCAACGTGATCCGCTCCAAAGCGCACCTCGGCGCCCAGCCGCCGAACGAATTCGTTGCCCTGGATCATCTGCTGCACGACATGCGCCTGTATAAATCGGCGGCAGAAGTGAAGGTGATGCGCGAAGCCGCGCGGATCTCCGCCCAGGCGCACATCCGTGCGATGCAGGCCAGTCGGGCCGGGTTGCACGAGTTCAGCCTCGAAGCCGAACTGGACTACGAATTCCGCAAGGGCGGGGCGAAGATGCCGGCTTATGGCTCCATCGTCGCGGCCGGGCGCAACAGCTGCATCCTGCATTACCAGCAGAATGACGCGGTGCTCAAGGACGGCGACCTGGTGCTGATCGACGCCGGTTGCGAGATCGACTGCTACGCCAGCGACATCACCCGCACCTGGCCGGTCAACGGCAAGTATTCACCCGAGCAGAAGGCGATCTACGAGCTGGTGCTGGCTTCCCAGGAAGCGGCATTTAACGAAATCGCCCCGAACAAACACTGGAATCAGGCCCACGAAGCCACGGTCCGGGTGATTACCGCCGGTCTGGTAAAGCTGGGCCTGTTGCAGGGCGAGGTCGATGAACTGATTGCCAGCGAAGCGTACAAGGCGTTCTACATGCACCGTGCCGGCCACTGGTTGGGCATGGATGTGCATGACGTCGGCGAGTACAAGGTCGGCGGCGAATGGCGCGTGCTGGAGGTTGGCATGGCGCTGACGGTCGAGCCGGGCATCTACATCGCCCCGGACAACCAGAACGTGGCGAAGAAATGGCGCGGCATCGGCGTGCGCATCGAGGACGACGTAGTGGTCACCAAAACCGGTTGTGAAATCCTGACCAAAGGCGTACCGAAAACGGTCGCCGAGATCGAGGCCCTGATGGCCGCCGCACGGACACAAGCGGCATGAGTCGAGTCAATCTGGCAATCATCGGTGGCGGCCTGGTCGGCGCCAGTCTGGCGTTGGCCTTGCAGGCCGGGGCCAAGGCACGCGGCTGGAAGATCGTGCTGATCGAACCGTTCGCCCCCGGCGACACCTATCAGCCGAGCTACGACGCCCGTTCTTCGGCGCTGTCCTACGGCGCCCGACAGATTTATCAACGGCTGGGCGTATGGCAGGAAATCTCCCGCCGCGCCGAGCCGATCAAGCAGATTCACGTATCCGACCGTGGGCGCTTCTCCACGGCGCGACTGTCAGCGATGGAAGAGGGCGTTCCGGCGCTCGGCTATGTCGTTGAAAATGCCTGGCTCGGGCAATGCCTCTGGCAAGGCCTGGACAAGGACGTGATCAGTTGGCGCTGCCCGGCGCAAGTCACCCGCATGGAGCCACTGACCGATGGCTATCGCCTGACCCTCAATGACGAGACGACGCTGGAATGCGACCTCGCGGTACTCGCCGATGGCGGCCGTTCGGGCCTGCGCGAGCAACTGGGCATCGGCATCAAGAAACGCCCGTATAACCAGAGCGCATTGATCGCCAACATCACCCCGAGCGAAGCCCATAACGGCATGGCATTCGAGCGTTTCACCGATGACGGCCCGATGGCGTTGCTGCCGCTGCCGGACAATCGCTGCGCGCTGGTCTGGACCCGTCTGGGGATGGACGCGCAACGGCTGGCGGCGCTGGATGAAAAAAGCTTTCTCAGCGAATTGCAGGGCGTGTTCGGTTATCGCCTCGGCACCCTGAAACAGGTCGGCGCCCGGCATTTGTACCCCTTGACGCTGATCGAAGCCGAAGAGCAGGTGCGTCCGCATCTGGCGATCCTCGGCAACGCTGCCCACAGCCTGCACCCGATTGCCGGGCAGGGCTTCAACCTGTCGTTGCGCGATGCCCAGGCCCTGGCCGATGCGTTGCTGGCGAGCGATACATCGCCCGGCGATTTTGCGACATTGCAGGCTTATCGCGAACGCCAGCGCATGGACCAGAACCTGACCGTGGGTTTTTCCGATCAGGTCACCCGTCTGTTCGGCAGCACCCAGCCGCTGGTATCCCTGGGCCGCAACATCGGCCTGCTTGGTCTCGATCTGCTGCCGCCGGCCAAACGCTGGTTCGCCCGGCAGGCCATGGGCCTGGGTACGCGCCCCGATGCTTGATTGGCTGAGCAAAAAAATCGGCAAGGCGCGACTGATGCGCTGGGTGATGAATTTTTATCCGCCCTACCTCGGTGCCGGGGTGCGGGTGCGGCACATCAGCGATGATTTTCGCGACATTCAGGTGTCCATGGGCCTGGGCTGGTACAACCGCAATTACGTGGGCACCCAGTTCGGTGGCGCCCTGTATGCGATGGTCGACCCGTTTTTCATGCTGATGCTGATGGAGAACCTTGGGCCTCGCTACGTCGTTTGGGACAAGGCCGCCGACATCGATTTCATCGCGCCGGGCAGAGGCCCGGTGTTCGCCCGGTTCACCGTCGACGACACCTTGCTCGACGAAATCCGCCGGCAGACCGCCAGTGGCGAAAAATACCTGCCACAGTTGCAGGTCGATATTCACGACGGCGCCGGCAATCTGATTGCTCGGGTCGGGAAAACCCTTTACGTGCGGCTCAAGCCGCAAGCGAGACAGGCTTAAAGCATGGACATGCGCGCAGATCTGCTGATTGTCGGGGCCGGAATGGTCGGCAGCGCCCTGGCGCTGGCGTTACAGGACAGCGGGCTGCAAGTCCTGCTGCTGGACGGCAGCCCGATGAGCGTCAAACCCTTTGATGCCCAGGCACCGTTTGAACCACGGGTGAGCGCCTTGTCGGCTGCCAGCCAGCGGATTCTTGAGCGACTGAGCGTGTGGGATGGCATCGCCAAGCGGCGCAGCAGTCCGTACACCGACATGCACGTCTGGGACGGCAGTGGCACCGGGCAGATCCACTTCTCGGCAGCCAGTGTGCACGCCGACGTGCTGGGCCATATCGTCGAGAATCGCGTGGTTCAAGACGCCTTGCTCGACCGTTTGCACGATTGCGACCTGGGGATGCTGGCCAATGCGCGGCTGGAACAGATGCGCCGCTCCGGCGATGACTGGCTGCTGACTCTGGCTGATGGCCGTACGCTGCGGGCGCCGCTGGTGATCGCGGCGGATGGCGCCAATTCCGCCGTGCGCCGTTTGACCGGCGTCGCCACTCGCGAGTGGGATTACCTGCACCACGCAATCGTCACCAGCGTGCGCAGCTCCAAACCCCATCAAATGACCGCCTGGCAGCGCTTTACCGATAACGGTCCGCTGGCGTTCCTGCCGCTGGAGCGAGACGGTCAGCAGGACTGGTGTTCGATTGTCTGGTCGACCACGCCGAGCGAAGCTGAACGCCTGATGGCGCTGGACGACAACAGTTTCTGTCGCGAGCTGGAACGGGCTTTCGAAGGCAGGCTCGGTACCGTGCTCAGCGCCGATCCGCGTCTGTGCGTGCCGCTGCGCCAGCGCCATGCCAAGCGTTATGTGGCTGAAGGCCTGGCGCTGATTGGCGACGCGGCGCACACCATTCACCCGCTGGCCGGGCAGGGCGTGAACCTCGGTTTCCTCGATGCCGCCGTGCTGGCCGACGTGCTGCTGCAAGCGGCAGAGCGTGGCGAGCGCCTGGCGGACGTCAAAGTCCTGAGCCGTTACGAGCGCCGACGCATGCCGCACAATCTGGCGTTGATGGCGGCGATGGAAGGCTTTGAACGACTGTTCCAGGCCGATCCGCTGCCGGTGCGCTGGTTGCGTAATGCCGGGCTGAAGATGGTTGAGAAGATGCCAGAGGCCAAGGCGCTGTTCGTGCGTGAGGCGCTGGGCTTGACCGGGGATTTGCCGGCGCTCGCCAAGGCCTGAGATTTTCGCTGCGGCTGATGCCTCATCGCGGGCAAGCCCGCTCCCACATTGGATGTGTGAACACTGACGATCCCCTGTGGGAGCGGGCTTGCCCGCGAAGGCGTCAGCACAATCATCACAAGTTTCAGGCTGTGCAACATCTGGTAACTCACCCGCGAACTGTTTGATTGAGAAGCTAAATGTGAGTCCTTATCATTTGGCCTCATTTTTCAATCGTGAGACCGCTCCTATGTTGGCACCGAAGCGTCTACTGACCGCACTGGCCCTGACCCTGATCGGCAGCACCGCCGCCCAGGCCGCCGACGAGGTGGTGGTCTACTCCTCGCGTATCGACGAGTTGATCAAACCGGTCTTCGATGCCTACACCGCGAAAACCGGTGTGAAGGTGAAGTTCATCACCGACAAGGAAGCGCCGCTGATGCAGCGGATCAAGGCCGAAGGCGAAAACGCCACCGCCGACCTGCTGCTGACTGTCGATGCCGGCAACCTGTGGCAAGCGGAGCAGATGGGCATCCTGCAGCCCTTCACCTCGAAAACCATCGACGCCAACATCCCGTTGCAATACCGCGCCTCTTCCCACGCCTGGACCGGCCTGAGCCTGCGGGCACGGACAATTGCCTACTCCACTGACCGGGTAAAGCCCGGTGAGCTGACCACCTACGAAGCGCTGGCCGACAAGAACTGGGAAGGTCGCCTGTGCTTGCGCACGGCGAAGAAGGTCTACAACCAATCGCTGACCGCCACCATGATCGAAGTTCACGGCGCGGAAAAAACCGAACAAATCCTCAAGGGCTGGGTGAATAACCTGTCCACCGACGTGTTCTCCGATGACATCGCGGTGCTGGAGGCGATCAAGGCCGGCCAGTGCGACGTCGGCATCGTCAACACCTACTACTACGGCCGCCTGCACAAACAGAAACCGGACCTGCCGGTGAAGCTGTTCTGGCCGAACCAGGCCGACCGTGGCGTGCACGTCAACCTGTCGGGCATCGGCCTGACCAAAAATGCGCCACATCCGGAAGCGGCCAAGGCATTGGTGGAGTGGATGACCACGCCTGAGGCACAGAAAATCTTTGCCGACGTGAACCAGGAGTTCCCGGCCAACCCGGCGGTACAGCCGTCTGCGGAAGTGGCGAGCTGGGGCAAGTTTGTCGCTGATACGCTGCCTGTGGAAATCGCCGGCAAGCGTCAGGCTGAAGCGATTCGCATGATGGATCGCGCTGGCTGGAACTGACGCCACTCCTTTGTGATTGGGCGCTTGTTCGTGGTGAGGGGGCATGCCCGCGGCGAGGGCGCTTGCTCCCGCTGTGCTGCGAAGCGGCCCCAAAACCATGCGGCGCGGTGCATCAGTCAAACGGCATCCGCTGCTTGACGACTGCTGCGCAGCCGAGCGGGAGCAAGCTCCCTCGCCACAAAATGGAGCCGGCCGCAGACCTGCGGTTGTTCAAAATTTTCTAGAGAATCCCCTTGGCCCACCCCGCCCAACGCCGCTGGTATCCCCTGGTCTTCGCCATCGCTGCGCTGGTCCTGCTGCCTCTTAGCGTTCTGCTGCTGTCCTGGCAGACCATCGACCAACAGATCTGGTCCCACCTGTGGGACACCCAGATGCCCCGCCTGCTGGGTAACACCCTGACGCTGGTGTTCGGCGTCGGTGTCGGCGTGACGCTGTTGGGCGTGAGCCTGGCCTGGCTCACCAGCCTCTGCGAATTTCCGGGGCGACGCTGGCTGGACTGGGCGCTGATGCTGCCATTCGCCATTCCCGCTTACGTGCTGGCGTTTGTCTTTGTCGGCCTGCTGGATTTCGCCGGCCCCGTGCAAACCCTGCTGCGGGAATGGTTTGGCATGGGTTTGCGACTGCCCAGGGTGCGCTCCACGGGCGGCGTCATTCTGGTGCTGGTGCTGGTGTTCTATCCCTACGTTTACCTGCTGGCCCGTACGGCGTTTCTGGCTCAAGGCAAAGGCCTGATGGAAGCGGCGCGGGTGCTGGGACAGTCGCCGTGGCAGGCGTTCTGGCGGGTGGCGTTGCCAATGGCGCGTCCGGCCATCGGCGCGGGTGTGGCGCTGGCGCTGATGGAAACCCTGGCGGATTTTGGCGCGGTCTCGGTGTTCAACTTCGACACCTTCACCACCGCGATCTACAAGACCTGGTACGGCTTCTTCAGCCTCTCCACCGCCGCGCAACTGGCCAGCCTGTTGCTGCTGGTGGTGATGCTTGTGTTGTACGGCGAGCGTCGGGCCCGCGGTGCCAATCGGGCCAGCAACGAGCGGCCTCGGGTCAAGGCGCTGTACCACCTGCGTGGCTTCAAGGCGTTGGCCGCCATGAGCTGGTGTGGCCTGGTGTTCGCCTGTGCCTTTGTCATCCCGATGCTGCAATTGCTGGTGTGGTTCTGGCAGCGCGGGCGCTTCGACCTGGATGAGCGCTATGCCGGGTTGATCATGCACACCCTGTATCTGGGTGGCATGGCGGCGCTGATTACCGTCAGTGTCGCGCTTCTACTGGCCTTTGCCCGCCGTCTGGCACCGACCCGGGCGATCCGTTCCGGGGTCAGCCTGGCGAACCTCGGCTACGCATTGCCCGGCTCGGTGCTGGCGGTGTCGATCATGCTGGCGTTCAGCTATCTGGACCGTGAACTGGTGATTCCGCTGTCAGGCTGGCTCGGCGGCGCTGGCAAGCCGCTGCTGTTGGGCAGCCTGTCGGCGCTGTTGCTGGCCTATCTGGTGCGATTTATCGCGGTAGCTTATGGACCGCTGGAAAGCAGTCTGGCGCGAATCCGCCCGTCGTTGCCCGAAGCGGCACGCAGCTTGGGTGTCAGTGGGCCACGACTGTTTTTCAAAGTGTATCTGCCGCTGTTGTTGCCCGGCACCTTGAGCGCGGCGCTGCTGGTGTTCGTCGATGTGCTCAAGGAAATGCCCGCCACCCTGCTGATGCGCCCGTTTGGCTGGGATACGCTGGCGGTGCGGATCTTCGAAATGACCAGTGAAGGCGAGTGGGCGAGGGCGTCATTGCCGGCCCTGACGCTGGTTCTGGTCGGGTTGTTGCCGGTCATCGGATTGATCCGCCGCTCGGCGCATCGAAACGCCTAGGTGTCAGTCCTACACCTTGCAGCTACAATGCGCGGCATTCGGTGCGGTCCGTCTGACAGACCCGGTAGCTGAAATCAGCTGAAAGCCTTGTATTTCAAGGCTTGCACGTTGTGCAGTGCCTGTCCGCACCTTCGCCACGCCCGGAAGGAGAAACCCATGGGACAGCGTACGCCTCTGTATGACCTTCATCTCGCCCTCGGCGCGAAGATGGTCGATTTTGGCGGTTGGGATATGCCATTGCATTACGGCTCGCAGGTCGAGGAACACCATCAGGTGCGCCGCGATTGCGGGGTTTTCGATGTATCCCACATGACCGTGATCGATGTCGGCGGCCCCCAGGCCAAGGCCTGGCTCCAGCATTTGCTGGCCAATGATGTCGAACGCCTGCACAGCCCCGGCCGTGCGTTGTACAGCACCATGCTCAACGAGCGCGGCGGCATCGTCGACGACATGATCGTCTACCGTCTCGATGACGCTTATCGCCTGGTGGTCAACGCCTCCACCCGGGATCAGGATCTGGCCTGGATGCAGGCGCACCTCGGTGCTTTCGACGTGCAACTGGTCGAGCGTTCCGAACTGGCGATGCTGGCCATTCAGGGCCCTCAGGCCCGGCACAAGATTGCTGAGCTGGTCACGCAATCGCGTGGCAACCTGATTCAGCTACTTAAACCGTTCGAAGGCCTGGCCGATGGCGACTGGTTCATCGCTCGCACCGGTTATACCGGCGAGGACGGTCTGGAAATCATTCTGCCAGCCGATCAGGCGCCGGGCTTTTTCAATGACCTGGTGGGCGCGGGCATCTCGCCAATCGGCCTTGGTGCGCGCGATACCCTGCGGGTAGAAGCCGGGATGAACCTCTACGGCCAGGACATTCATCAAGACGTTTCACCACTGGCTTCCAACATGGCCTGGAGCATCGCCTGGGAACCGGCTACCCGCCAGTTCATCGGCCGCACTGCCCTGGAAGCCGAACGCGCCGGGGGTGTGCAGCACAAACTGGTGGGGCTGGTGCTTGAGGAACGTGGGGTTTTACGCGCTCATCAGGTGGTTCGCATCGCCAATGTTGGCGAAGGGGAGATCACCAGTGGTAGTTTCTCTCCTACGCTGAGCAAATCGATTGCATTGGCGCGTGTACCGATGGCAACTGCCGACCGCGCCGAAGTGGAAATTCGTGGCAAATGGTATCCGGTTCGAGTGGTCAAACCGAACTTCGTACGCCATGGCAAAACCTTGATCTAACCCTTTTCTGGCGGGTAACAACCGCTGACACTCTTCTTGAGGACACAGAATATGAGCAAAATCCCTGCCGACCTGCGTTTTGCCGAAAGCCACGAATGGGCCCGTCTGGAAGCTGATGGCACCGTGACCGTGGGCATCAGTGATCACGCTCAGGAAGCCTTGGGCGATGTGGTGTTTGTTGAGCTGACGGAAGTGGGCAAAGTGTTCGGTGCTGGCGATCAAGCTGGCGTGGTCGAGTCGGTCAAAGCCGCTTCCGACATTTACTCCCCGGTTGCCGGTGAAGTGATCGCGGTCAACGAAGACCTTGGCGCGTCGCCTGAATTGCTCAATAGCGAACCGTACAGTGCCTGGATCTTCAAGATCAAACCGGCCAACGCCGGCGATCTGGACAAGCTGCTCGACGCAGCAGGCTACAAGTCCGCTATCGGCGAGTAATCCATGTGGGAGCGAGCCTGCTCGTGAAAGCGGTGTATCAGCCAACACTCATTTGACTGACACACCGCCTTCGCGAGCAAGCCCGCTCCCACAGTGTTTCAGGGTTTCAGCACGGCCTTCACGGCAGCCACCGAACGCTCCACATCCGCCTTGGTCATGGCAGTAAACATCGGCAACGAAACGATCAAACGTCCCACCCGTTCGGCCACCTCGAACATGCCTTCCTTGAAACCGCGTTCGCGGTAAAGACTCAGCAAATGAATCGGCGGGTAGTGATAGCCGATGCCGACGCCCAGTGCCTGCATCTGCTCCATGAACGTGGCCCGTGCCGGCTGGCCGTCCTTGCGCTCAGGCAAGACCAGCTGGAACAAGTGCCAGTTGCTTTTCTCGAAATCCGCTGGCGGCAGTTGCGCCCCGTACTGCGCTTCGAAGTCTGCGCCAAAGCACTCAAAGTAATGCCTGGCCAGTTCACGACGATGAGCGGTGATCGCTTCGATGTGCGCGAATTGTCCCAGGCCGATGGTCGCTGCAACGTCGGTCATGTTGAACTTGCCGCCCAACACATCCACGTCCAACCCGTCGAAGCCGTTGCGGGTTACGCCCTGCAGACGATACTTTTCCGCCAGCCGTACTTCTTCAGCGTTATTCAACACCAGACAGCCGCCCTCGGAAGAGGTGACGTTCTTGTTCGCCTGGAAACTGAAGGACACGAAGTCGCCGGTCGCGCCAATACGCTGGCCGTTCCAGCTCGAACCCAAGGCTTGGGCGGCGTCTTCGACAACGCGCAAATTGTGTTTTTTGGCGATGGCGTAGAGGCGGCTCATGTCCACCGGCAACCCGGCGAGGTACACCGGAATGATCGCCTTGGTGCGTGGGGTGATGGCGGCTTCCAGCTTGTCCAGGTCGATGTTGCGGGTGATCGGGTCGATGTCGGCAAACACCGGTGTGGCGCCGACTTCCAGAATCACGTTAGCGGTGGCAACCCAGGAAATCGGCGTGGTGATGACTTCATCCCCAGCCCCGACGCCGGCAATACGCAAAGCAATTTCCATGGTGCAGGTGCCGGAGTTGAACGTGCGTACCGGACGCCCGCCAAAGAACTCCGAGAGCTGTGCTTCGAACGCCTGGACCTTGGGGCCGCTGGTGATCCAGCCCGAGCGCAATACATCACCGACCGCCGCAATGGTGGCTTCATCGATGACAGGTTTGGAAAACGGTAGAAACGGCAGTTGGCTCATAAACGGTAGACACCTGATTGGCGGACGTTAGGCATGCGCCGGACATGATGATCCGGTTTGCCCACAAGGTCACTAGTGCAGCGACTGCTATGCTGGTTTGACCGTGTTGCATCGACGCTGAGCGCCAGTCAAGAGAGAGCCCGTCATGTCCCAGTTGCCGTCCCTGAGCCAGTTACGCGACCCCAATGCCTTCCTGCGCCGCCACTTGGGGCCGGATGCCGCCGAGCAACAGGCGATGCTCGACAGCCTCGGTCTTGGCAGCCGTGTTGAATTGATCGAGCAGACGGTGCCACCGGCGATCCGCCTCAACCGCACGCTGGACCTGCCGCCGGCGCTGGACGAAGAGGCCGCGTTGGCCAAACTGCTTGGCTATGCCGAACAGAACCAGGTCTGGACCAGCCTGATCGGCATGGGCTATCACGGCACGCTCACGCCAGCAGTGATTGCGCGTAACGTGCTGGAAAATCCCGGTTGGTACACCGCCTACACGCCTTATCAGCCCGAGATTGCACAAGGCCGTCTCGAAGCGTTGCTCAACTTTCAGCAACTGACTATCGACCTTACCGGCCTGGACCTGGCTAACGCCTCGTTGCTGGACGAAGCCACCGCTGCCGCCGAAGCCATGGCGCTGGCCAAGCGAGTTGCCAAGTCCAAAAGCAATCTGTTTTTTGTCGATGAAAACTGCCATCCGCAGACGCTTTCCGTGGTGCGGACCCGGGCCGATGGCTTTGGCTTCGAGTTGATCGTCGATGCTGTGGATAACTTGTCGCAGCATCAGGTGTTCGGGGCATTGCTGCAATATCCCGATACCCACGGCGAAATTCGTGATTTGCGGCCGCTGATCGATCAACTGCACGCGCAACAGGCGCTGGCCTGTGTGGCGACGGATCTGTTGAGTCTGTTGTTGCTGACGCCGCCGGGTGAGCTGGGGGCGGATGTGGTTTTCGGCTCGTCTCAGCGCTTTGGTGTACCGATGGGATACGGCGGTCCCCACGCGGCGTTCTTTGCCAGCCGTGATGAGTACAAGCGAGCGATTCCAGGGCGGATCATCGGTGTGTCGAAAGATGCGCGAGGCAACGTCGCCCTGCGCATGGCCCTGCAAACCCGCGAGCAACATATCCGCCGGGAAAAGGCCAACTCGAACATCTGTACCGCCCAAGTGCTGCTGGCCAACATCGCCAGTTTCTACGCGGTGTATCACGGCCCCGAAGGGCTGAAACGGATTGCCCAGCGGGTCCATCGCCTGACCTGCATCCTTGCCGCTGGTTTGGAGCGTCACGGCATCAGTCGTATCAACCAGCAGTTTTTCGACACCTTGACCCTGGAGGTAGGGGGTACCCAGACCGCAATCATTGAAAGTGCCAAAGTGGCGCAAATCAATCTGCGCATTCTGGGACGCGGACGGCTGGGACTGAGTCTGGATGAAACCTGCGACGAAACCACCGTCGCGAAACTGTTCGATGTATTTCTTGGCGCCGATCATGGGCTCAACGTCGACGAACTGGATGCTGAAACACTGCCTGGCGGCATTCCTGACAGCTTGCAGCGCACCTCGCCCTACCTGCGTCACCCGGTGTTCAGCGCCCATCACAGCGAAACCGAGATGCTGCGCTACCTCAAACAACTGGAGAACAAGGACCTGGCGCTGAACCAGTCGATGATCCCGCTGGGCTCCTGCACCATGAAGCTCAATGCCACCAGCGAGATGATCCCCATCACCTGGCCACAGTTCGCCAATCTGCATCCGTTCGTGCCGAAAGAGCAGGCCTTGGGGTATTCGCGGATGATCGAGGAACTGGAGCGCTGGCTCTGCGCGATCACCGGGTTTGATGCCATCTGCATGCAGCCCAACTCCGGTGCTCAGGGCGAATACGCCGGGTTGCTGGCGATCGGCAAATACCATGAAAGTCGTCATCAGGGCGGCAGGGATATCTGTCTGATTCCGTCTTCTGCTCACGGCACCAACCCGGCGTCGGCACAAATGGCCGGGATGCGGGTGGTGATTGTCGAGTGTGACGAGGCGGGCAACGTCGATCTTGAGGATCTGAAGCAAAAGGCCTCGGCGGCGGGGGACAAACTCGCGTGCCTGATGGCGACTTACCCTTCGACCCACGGAGTGTATGAAGAAGGCATCAGCGAAATCTGTGAAGTTATCCACAAGCACGGCGGCCAGGTGTACATGGACGGCGCCAACCTCAATGCCCAGGTTGGCCTGGCGCGACCGGCCGACATTGGCGCCGACGTGTCCCACATGAACCTGCACAAGACATTCTGCATCCCGCACGGTGGCGGCGGGCCGGGCATGGGACCGATTGGCGTACGGGCGCATCTGGCGCCGTTCGTCGCCAATCACCCAGTGGTACCGATTGACGGACCGTTGCCGCAGAACGGCGCAGTCAGCGCGGCGCCGTGGGGCAGTGCGAGTATTTTGCCGATCAGTTGGATGTACATCGCCATGATGGGGCCGCAGCTGGCGGATGCCAGCGAGGTGGCGATTCTGTCGGCGAATTACCTGGCGCGGCAATTGTCCGGTGCGTTCCCGGTGCTCTATACCGGGCGCAACGAACGGGTGGCTCACGAATGCATTCTCGACCTGCGTCCACTGAAAGCCCTGACCGGCATTACCGAAGAGGACGTGGCCAAGCGCCTGATGGATTATGGCTTCCACGCGCCGACCATGTCCTTCCCGGTGCCGGGGACTTTGATGGTCGAGCCCACCGAGAGTGAATCGAAGGCTGAGCTGGACCGGTTTATCGGCGCAATGTTGAGCATTCGGGCGGAAATTACCGAGGTGCAGAACGGCAACTGGGACCCTGAGGACAACCCGCTGAAACATGCCCCGCACACGTTGGCTGACATTACCGGGGTGTGGGAGCGGCCCTACAGCATCGAGCAGGCAGTGACGCCGGACGCTCACACCAAGGCGCATAAATACTGGCCGGCGGTGAACCGAGTGGATAACGTTTACGGCGACCGCAATCTGTTTTGTGCCTGTGTGCCGGTGGATGAATACCGCTGAGCCTGCAAAGCACGCATAAGCCCTGTGGGAGCGAGAGGCTCGCTCCCACAGGGTTTTGCAATTGGCAAAAAAATGCCGCTCATGTGAGCGGCATTTTTGGTTTTGAGTCGCTTAGTCCGAAGCGACGGCATTTTTCGCCAGGATCGCGTTCGCCAGTTCCATGTCCGTGGCTTGCAGGCCAGGGTTGTCGGCGCGGACTTTCTGCATCGCCGCTTCCAGGTAAGGACCGCGAATGCCACCGTCACTGGCGACGAAACTGCCGGCATCGTCCTGGGCAGCCACGATCAGTTTGTGATCCTTGAAGGTCAGGTAGGTCGAACCGGTGGTCGCACCGGACGAAAGAACGTTACGCCAAAAGCCGTCAGCCATTGCCGAACCGATGGGCAGGGAAAGCAGGGCAAGGGTAGCGACAGCAAATTTGAGACGCATGATGGGTGACTCCACTGGATTATCTACGGGCGTTTGATCGTCAATCGCCCGATTGGGTTCCGTGACTGTTCAGTCAGCCCGCTCAACCAATAAAATAGCGCCTTGCTGGCTGACCACCCGCACCCGGCTGCCGAGCGCGGCATCCGGGCCTCGGGCCATCCATACGCCGTCGGCAACCTTGATCTTGCCCCGACCATCGACAATCGCTTCATGCACCACAAATGTTTTGCCGATCAGCTCCTGGCCGCGCAGATTGAGGTTGGGCTGGTCACTTTCACGAACCGCACTGCGTTGGCGGCGCCACCAGTACAGCGCGGTGGCGATGGAGAGCAGGCCGAACAGCAGAAACTGCAACGCCCACGGCATGCTCGGCAGTACGAACGTCAGTACGCCAACCGTGGCGGCAGCCATGCCGATCCACAGCAGATAGCCGCCAGCGCCGAACACCTCAAGAATCAGCAGCACCGTGCCCAGTGCCAGCCAGTCCCAGAATGACAGATGCTGCAAAAATGCCCACATGACGGCCTCAGGCTTTCTTGTTGTCGAATGTGGCCTTGACGATTTCGCCGATACCGCCGACTGCGCCAATCATCGAGCTGGCCTCCAGCGGCATCAGGATCACCTTGCTGTTGTTGGCCGACGCCAGCTTGCCCAGGGCATCGATGTACTTTTGCGCGACGAAGTAATTCACCGCCTGCACGTTGCCGCCGGCGATGGCTTCAGACACCACTTTGGTGGCCTGGGCTTCGGCTTCGGCCTGACGTTCACGGGCTTCAGCTTCAAGGAACGCCGCCTGACGGCCACCTTCGGCCTCCAGGATCTGCGCCTGCTTCTTGCCTTCGGCAGTAAGGATTGCGGCGGCTCGCAGGCCTTCGGCTTCGAGGATTTGCGCGCGCTTGATCCGCTCGGCTTTCATCTGCCCGGACATCGCGGCCATCAGGTCAGCCGGCGGGCTGATGTCCTTGATCTCGATACGGGTGATCTTGATGCCCCACGGCGCCGTGGCTTCATCGACGGTGCGCAGCAGCTTTTCGTTGATGCCATCGCGCTGGCTGAGCATCGCGTCCAGTTCCATGGAGCCGAGCACCGTACGGATGTTGGTTTGCAGCAGGTTACGAATGGCGTGTTCGAGGTTGTTCACCTCGTAGGCGGCCTGGGCAGTGTTGACCACCTGGAAGAAGCACACCGCATCGATTTGCACCGTGGCGTTGTCGGCAGTGATGACTTCCTGCGGCGGAATATCCAGCACGCTTTCCATCACGTTGATCTTGCGCCCGATGCGGTCCATGACTGGAATGATGATGTTCAGGCCAGGCTTGAGGGTGTTGGTGTAGCGGCCGAAACGCTCGACCGTCCACTGATAACCCTGAGGCACGACCTTGAAACCCATGAACAGAATGGCGACCACCAGGCCGACAAAAAGTAAAAGCACGCTACCGATCTGCATAACGATTCCCTGTTGAAATGTGGATCAATGAATGAGGATAGGCCGGAGTGTAAGGCTAAAAGGCGGGTGGAATTGAATCTGGCTGATTTCATCCATCGCAAAATGTAACCATGGCTGGCTATAGGTTAAGCGCATCGGCTATTTTGGATGCCTGATTGAGGACGCAAGCATGATCAAGCAAGAGAAAACGCTGAGTTATCTGGAGTCGCATATTCCTGAAATGGCGGCCAGCGCCGTTACTCAGGCGTATTGGCAAGCGTTGGCTTCCGGCAATACTGTGCTGGAAAGCCAAAACGGTGCGATTTACGAGATATCCCCGGATGGCTCTCGAAAAAAACTTAAAAACATAGCAGCTCCAACCACGGTCGTTCGCGGTGAAAAACGGCGCCTGAAATGACTGCGGTACCTCGTATGCGCATGTTTGCCGGTCCGAATGGATCCGGTAAGAGCACCATGAAATCAGTTATCGGTCCTGAGCTTTTGGGGGTCTATATCAATCCGGATGATATTGAGAAAGAAATCCGGGATAGCGGTTTTTTGGATCTGAAAAAATATGGTGTGAGTGCTGCCGGTCACGAGTTATCGGACTTCTTCAAGCAATCAGTGTTATTGAAGAAAGCAGATTTGGTGATGACGTCTCAAGCGATTCAGTTGAATGACGATGTCCTGGACTTTTCCGGGGTTTCGGTCAATTCCTACTACGCCTCTGTAATATCGGACTTCTTGCGTCACAAGCTTCTGGACAGTGGAATATCGTTTACTTTTGAAACTGTCATGTCGTCTCCCGATAAGGTAGCGCTGCTACGTAAAGCTCAGGAACGTGGCTTTCGTACCTACCTCTATTTTGTGGCCACGGATGATCCGATGATCAATATCTCTCGAGTCAGAAACAGGGTTCGCCTTGGCGGTCATCCTGTGCCGGAAGATAAAATCGTGAGTCGCTACGGCCGCTCTCTGGGCCTGCTTCTTGACGCCATTCGTCACAGTGATCGCGCCTACATATTTGATAACTCCAGTCATGAAAGCACCTGGCTGGCGGAAGTTACCAATGGCGAGGACCTGGAACTGAGGACGGAGCAAATTCCGGCCTGGTTCAAGTCGGCAATCTGGGACAGGATTTGAATCGAGCAGTCACCTCTGCTCACTCTGCGGCGTCACACGCAACACCTCCTCGATTGTCGTCAATCCAGCCGCTACCTTCTGCGCCCCCGACAACCGCAAACTGCGCATGCCTTCCTTGAATGCCTGACGGCGGATCGCTGCCAGGTCGGTGTCCGGGTTGATCAGTGCTTTGATGCCGTCGGTCATCTGCATGATTTCGTAAACCCCGGCGCGACCGCGATAACCGGTGTCGCGGCATTCCAGGCAGCCGATGGCGCGTTGTGCGTTGCCGGGCAGCGGCGCTTGCCAAGGGCGGGTCAGGGTTTGCCAGTCGTCTTCGCCAAGCGTCAGCGGCGCTTTGCAATGCGGGCATAAAGTACGGACCAGGCGCTGGGCCATGACCCCGAGCACCGTGGCTTTGATCAGGTAATGCGGCACGCCGAGTTCCAGCAGGCGGCTGACGGCGCTCGGCGCGTCGTTGGTGTGCAGGGTCGAGAGCACCAGGTGGCCGGTGAGGGCGGCCTGGATCGCCATTTCGGCGGTTTCAAGGTCGCGAATCTCGCCGATCATGATGATGTCCGGGTCCTGGCGCATCAGGGCGCGCACGCCGGCGGCGAAAGTAAGGTCGATATTGTGCTGGACCTGCATCTGGTTGAACGCCGGTTCGACCATTTCAATCGGGTCCTCGATGGTGCAGAGGTTGACCTCCGGCGTCGCCAGTTTTTTCAGGGTCGTATAGAGGGTGGTGGTCTTGCCGGAACCGGTCGGCCCGGTCACCAGGATGATGCCGTTGGGTTGGCGAGTCATGTCCTGCCAGCGGCGCAGGTCGTCGGCGGAGAAGCCCAGTTGATCAAAATTCTTGAGCAGCACTTCCGGGTCGAAGATCCGCATGACCATTTTTTCGCCGAACGCGGTGGGCAACGTGGAGAGCCGCAGTTCCACTTCACCGCCATCCGGGGTCTTGGTCTTGACCCGACCGTCCTGGGGTTTGCGTTTTTCCGCGACATTCATCCGGCCCAGGCTTTTCAGGCGGCTGACGATGGCCATGGTCACCTGAGGCGGAAATTGATAGACGTTGTGCAGCACGCCGTCGATGCGAAACCGCACTGTGCCTTGCTCGCGCCGGGGTTCAATATGGATATCGCTGGCCCGCTGCTGGAACGCGTACTGGAACAGCCAGTCGACGATATTGACGATGTGCGCGTCATTGGCGTCCGGCTCCTGATCGCTGGCGCCGAGGTTGAGCAGCTGTTCGAAGTTGCCCAGGTTGCTGCCTTGCTGGTCGCCGTTGTTGGCGCCGCTGACCGATTTGGCCAGGCGAAAGAACTCGACGCTGAAGCGCTGGATGTCCACCGGATTGGCCACCACGCGTTTGATCGGCAGCTTCAAGACGTGGGCCAGGTCGGTTTCCCAGCCGTTGACATAGGGCTGAGCGCTGGCGATGGTCACGGCTTCACGGTCAATGGACACCGCGAGAATCTTGTGGCGCTGGGCGAAGGCGTAGGACATCAGCGGTGTGATGGCTGCGACGTTGATCTTCAGTGGGTCGATGCGCAGGTAAGGCTGCCCGGCCTGCTGCGACAGCCACAGGGTCAGGCTTTCCAGGTCCAGGGGTTTGCCCGGACGGCTGAGGTCGTCCAGTTGCTGGCTGGCGATGAACTCCAGAGGGTGCATTTGGCCGTTGGCGGCATGGCGGCGGCGGGCATTCAGCGCGAGCTCGGCCGAGTCCTGGCTGATAAAGCCCTGGGCGACCAGTTCGCGCAGTAAATCATTGAGATCCAGCCAGCGGTCCTGAGTGGCAGGTTGAACGGACATGCGGGCTCCTTATGAACAACAGTCCGCAAAGGATAGCCGTGCTCCCGCCGACCGTTGGGCCACTACCCGGCCAAGCCGTTACCGGTTCTTTCAGCCGGCCGCCTGCGCCGGCTCATCCCAAGCAGAATCAGCCGCTTGCAGATTTACCGAACAGACGCTGATCAGGTTGCGTAATTTTTCCGCGATCACCTGCGCCCGGTGCCAGCTTAATCCGTCCATGACGATATCGACTGACAGCATGTCGTCCATGCGTTGGACATTGACCTGTTGCGGCGTCAGGAACTGCAAGGCGAACAGATTGAGCGCACGGCACAACAGATCCGGCTCGGCCTCGGCCAGCAATTGGTACTGCACACGGCAGTGGCTGTTGCTGACGTTCCAGACATCGGCGCGAGCGGGCGCGGTGTTGACGGCTTCGAGGTGGGGCATGGTCGGTCTCCAAAATCATTGGAGGAATTTTTACATTCGGTGTGGGGTATTTCTTGGCTATGATCGGGCATATTACGCATTTATCGAATCGTTTGATTCGGCCAAGCACAAATCAAAGGTTTTTTTATGCACAGCGAGCTGGATGGCTATGACCGCAAGATTCTCGCGTTGCTGCAAGAGGACGCCTCGCTTTCCAGCGCGCAGATCGCCGAACAGGTAGGGCTGTCTCAATCGCCGTGCTGGCGGCGAATTCAGCGGATGAAGGAGGAGGGGATCATTCGCGGGCAGGTGACGTTGCTGGATCGCAAGAAAATCGGCTTGAACACGCAGATCTTCGCCGAAATCAAACTCAACGCGCACGGGCGTTCGAACTTCACGGAATTCACCGAGGCGATTCGCGGCTTTCCCGAAGTGCTGGAGTGTTATGTGCTGATGGGGTCGGTGGATTTTTTGCTGCGGATTGTGACGGCGGACATCGAGGCGTATGAGCGGTTTTTCTTTGAAAAGCTGTCGATGGTGCCGGGGATACAGGAGGTCAATTCGATTGTGGCGCTGTCGGAGATCAAGTCCACGACGAGTTTGCCGGTGTTGCGCTGACACTTTGTGGTGAGGGGGTTAAGGACTCCCAAAACCAGCCATCGCGGTGAATCAGACATAACGCGTTGGCCGGATTGGCGACTGCTGCGCAGCCGAACGGGGGTAAACCCCCTCGCCACAGGGGGCCACTTGTCCCAGGTATTCTTTTTACATACGCAGCAGCATTTTCCAGGCACGGTTCTGGTACACCGCAATCGCCTGCTGCTTGCGCGCATCCAGCGATTCATCGGTGATCGGCTCGTTGGCCAGCTGCGCCAGTTGTTTCAGCTCGCCATACAGACGGTCCATTTCCGGGACGTCCAGCACGTTGCGGGCATGGTGCAGCCAGGCCTGGATGCGTTCGATACGCGGCAGTTGCTCGGCCAGGTCTTCGGGCTGTTGCTGGTAACGCTGCAGTTGCAAGGACGTGGCTTCTTCGCCCAACAGGCGCGGCAACCAGCTGCCCAGTTGCGCAGCGCCCTGGCGGTTGCCACGGGTGTTGCGGTCGCCGGTCCAGGTGCGGGCCAGCAGCCAGCGCGAAGTGTTCAGCGAGAACAGGCCCCAGCGCGGGTCTTCAAGCTCTTCGAGGAATTGCTCTGGCGCGGCCTTGCGCACGTCTTCATCGTCCACACCGGCCTGCACCAGTGGGCGCCAGTCTTCCAGCAACGCATCCAGCGCTACCCGCAGATCGTGGGTTGATTGACGCGGTGCGGCCTGGCCCAGGCTGCTGAGCAGAGCGCGCATTTCAGCGAGGTTCTCGACCCAATCCAACAGCAAGCGCCAGTGGCCATTGAAGCGATATTGTTCGGCCAGGCGCTGGCTGCTGCCCAGCAAATGCCAGGTCAGTGCGGCGAACGCGTCATCCAGTGGCATTTCGGCGTTGATTTGCGGGGCCGGCAGGCTCAGGGAGTAACTGTTGGCGTCGTACAGGCGGTAGCCACGCTCAGCCTTGCTGATGTCACAGGGCATCAGCGCCAGGGTTTCAGCCAGTTCAGCGGCCAGCTCCAGCAGAGCGGACGGATCGCCTTCGCGCAGTTCCAGTTCCAGTTCGCAGATTTCTTCTTTCTGCTTGCCGACCACCACGTGGCCCAGGTCCAGCGCGGCTTCGATGACCACTTTGGTCTTGCCACGGCCCCAGGCGATTTCCGCGCGTTCGCGGACGAAATCGGTGGTGAAGATGGCCTTCAGGGTTTTCTTGTCCAGCTCGGCCAGTTCTTCGGGCCAGCATTCGCCGTCGAGTTTTTTCACGTCGAGCTTGGCTTTGGGCAGGTTCCAGTCGTACTCGTTACGCTCGGACAGACCGGCGATGCTCTGGCCGCGGGTCTTGAGGGTCTGGATCACTTCTTCGCCATCACGGCGCAGGCGCAGGGCAACCTTGGCGCGGGCCAGGTCGCGCTCAGGCGTGTCGAAGTACTGGTTCATCAGCTCACGGCGTTCCCAGCCACTTTTGTTGCGTTTTTTCAGTAGCGGGTGCTCGCGCAAGGCGGCGAGGGTTTCGCGGCTGACGCGGAGTTTGATTTCGGTTTCTTTCTGCATGGCCGGAAAATCCAGGATCGGGAGCGCAGCCGGGGGGAATGTGTGGCTGCCAAGGCCGTGCAGTGTACAGGACTGAACGTTCCTACGCGCCGCGACGGTTTATTCCGCAAGCCAGATGGTTCTATGATGGGTTTCAAATCGGAGTTGGGAGTCAGCGATGCCTTTGCCGTCCATGAAAGATCAGTTCGCTGCGCTGATCGCCGCACCGTCCGTCAGTTGCACCCAGCCCAGCCTCGATCAATCCAACCGTGCGGTGATTGATTTGCTGGCGACGTGGCTGGGTGACCTGGGTTTTTCCTGCGACATTCAGCAGGTCAGCCCCGGCAAATTCAATCTGCTGGCCAGTTTCGGCTCCGGCCCCGGCGGCCTGGTGTTGGCGGGTCATAGCGACACCGTGCCGTATGACGGCGCACTGTGGCAGACCGATCCGCTGAAACTCACGGAGGTGGATGGCCGCTGGGTCGGGCTGGGCAGTTGCGACATGAAGGGCTTTTTCGCTCTGGCGATCGAAGCCGTCAAGCCATTGCTCGACCAGCCGTTCAAGCAGCCGTTGCTGATCCTCGCCACTTGCGACGAAGAAAGCTCAATGTCCGGCGCTCGCGCCTTGGCGGCAGCCGGCCGGCCACTGGGGCGGGCAGCGGTCATTGGCGAGCCGACCGGGCTCAAACCAATCCGGCTGCATAAAGGCGTGATGATGGAGCGCATCGACATTCTCGGTCGCAGCGGTCATTCGTCGGATCCGAGCCTGGGCCACAGCGCGCTGGAAGCCATGCACGATGCCATCGGCGAGCTGCGCGGTTTGCGGCTGCAATGGCAGCGCGAATTCCGTAACCCGCAGTTCAGCGTGCCGCAGCCGACCATGAACTTCGGCTGTATCCATGGTGGCGATAACCCCAACCGGATCTGCGGCCAATGCTCGCTCGAATTCGACCTGCGCCCGTTGCCCGGCATGGACCCCAAAGCCCTGCGCGCGGCAATTTTGCAGAAGCTCAATCCGATTGCCGAGCGGCATCAGGTGAAGATCGATTACGCGCCGCTGTTCCCTGAAGTGCCGCCGTTCGAGCAAGCCGAAGACGCGGAATTGGTGTGGGTCGCGCAAAAGCTCACCGGTCATCGTGCCGAAGCAGTAGCGTTCGGCACCGAAGCACCTTATCTTCAGCGCCTTGGCTGCGAAACACTGGTGCTCGGCCCAGGCGATATTGCCTGCGCCCACCAACCGGGGGAGTACCTCGAAATGTCACGTCTGCAGCCTACCGTGCATCTATTAAGGCAACTGATTGAACATTACTGCCTGACACCGGCCAAAACGCCATTGCCAGCCAGTTAAGCGAAACCCATGTGGGAGCAGGCCCGCTCCCACAGGGTTCTGTGTTTTAACGGACCGAACGGTATAAATTGCCGATGTCCCAAGCCGTATTCATGAGGAGAGCGCGCGTGTCGCCAAGCCTGTTCCGACGATAACCATCAGCCCGCTGTGCGTTTCCCGTTTCGCCCATTTTTTGGCTGCTATTTATTACAGGCCCAGGTTCATGCCCGAATACGTTAATTGGCTGCGTCATGCATCTCCGTATATCAATGCCCACCGCGATTGCACGTTTGTCGTCATGCTGCCCGGCGACGGTGTTGAGCATCCGAACTTCGGCAATATCGTTCACGACCTGGTACTGCTGCACAGCCTGGGCGTGCGATTGGTGCTGGTTCACGGCTCACGTCCCCAGATCGAAACCCGTCTCGCCGCTCGCGGTCTGACTCCGCACTACCATCACGGGATGCGCATCACCGATGCCGCGACCCTGGAATGTGTGATTGATGCAGTGGGTCAGTTGCGGATCGCCATCGAAGCACGGCTATCCATGGACATGGCGTCATCGCCGATGCAAGGCTCGCGCCTGCGGGTGGCCAGCGGCAACCTGGTAACGGCGCGGCCGATCGGCGTGCTGGAAGGTGTCGACTATCACCATACCGGCGAAGTGCGCCGGGTCGATCGCAAGGGCATCAACCGCCTGCTGGACGAACGCTCCATCGTGCTGCTATCGCCGCTGGGCTACTCGCCGACCGGTGAAATATTCAATCTGGCCTGCGAAGACGTCGCCACCCGTGCCGCCATCGATTTAGGCGCGGACAAGCTGCTGTTGTTTGGTGCCGACCTCGGCTTGATCGATGAGCATGGTCGTCTGGTGCGTGAGTTGCGTCCTCAGCAAGTGCCCGCGCATTTGAAGCGTTTGGGCAGCAACTACCAGGCCGAACTGTTGGACGCTGCGGCCCAAGCGTGCCGTGGCGGCGTGGCGCGCAGTCATATCGTCAGCTACGCCGAAGACGGCGCGCTGCTGACCGAGCTGTTCACCCGTGACGGTGGCGGCACGCTGGTGGCCCAAGAGCAATTCGAAGTGGTGCGTGAAGCCGCCATTGAAGATGTCGGTGGTTTGCTGGATCTGATCAGCCCGCTGGAAGAGCAGGGGATTCTGGTGCGCCGTTCGCGTGAAGTGCTGGAGCGCGAGATTGAGCAGTTCAGCGTGGTGGAGCGCGAAGGGATGATCATCGCGTGTGCGGCGCTGTATCAGATTGCCGATTCGGACGCGGGTGAGCTGGCCTGTCTGGCCGTGAACCCCGAGTACCGCCATGGCGGCCGTGGTGATGAACTGCTGGAGCGCATCGAAACCCGCGCCCGGGCCCAAGGGCTGAAAACCCTGTTCGTACTCACGACACGTACCGCGCACTGGTTTCGCGAGCGCGGCTTCGAGCCGAGCAGCGTCGAGCGTCTGCCCTCGGCGCGGGCGTCGCTGTACAACTATCAGCGTAACTCGAAGATCTTCGAAAAGACCCTCTGACCCGCTGCTGGTCTGCATGTGCTTTTGTGGCGAGGGAGCTTGCTCCCGTCGGGCTGCGTAGCGGCCCCAGAACCGGTAACGCGGTGTGTCTGATTTCACCGCGTTGCCGGATTTGGAAGTCCTTCGGCCTTCAGCGGGAGCAAGCTCCCTCGCCACAGGGTTTGCGTGTTATTGAGCGACGAACTTCGCACTCACATACGGCGAATAGTCGGGCAGCACCGTTTCAACCTTGCCTTGTTCCTTTAAAAACTTCGCCGTTTCACCAATCGCCTTCGCCGTGCCGCCCTCCAGCAGCGCGCTGCTCTGTTGTGCCTTGGCGTCCGGGAATGCCGAACCGGCCAGTAACTCAGGCACATCGGCGGCATTGGCACCGGTCAATTTGGCGATTTTTTGCACCGGTGCCGATTCAGCCGTCCAGCTCTCTTTATGCGCGGCGTAATCAGCAAACGAGTCCAGTGTCACCTTGGCAAATTTGGCCACCACCTCCGGGTGTTTCTCGGCGTAGTCCTTGCGCGCTACCCACACCTCAAAGGTTGGCGCGCCCCACTGGCCGACCTGTGCGGCATCAGTCAAGGTCTTGCCAGTCTTGCGAATTTCCCCCAAGGCAGGCGACCAGACAAACGCGCCATCAATGTCGCCACGTTTCCAGGCGGCGGCGATTTCGGCTGGTTGCAGGTTCACTACTTTGACTTTCGAGGTGTCCAGGCCCCAGTGCTTCAAGGCGCCTAGCAAGCTGTAATGAGAAGTGGAAACGAAGGGCGTGGCGATGGTCTTGCCGATCAGATCTTGAGGTTTATCAATGCCGCTGCCGTTGCGCACCACCAGCGCTTCGGCAGCGTTGATCTGGGCGGAGACTATAAAAGCGACGATCGGCAAATTGCGCGAAGCGGCGGCTGCGAGCGGGCTGGAGCCCAGGTTGCCAATCTGCACGTCCCCGGAGGCGATGGCGGTGACCACTTCCGGGCCACTGTTAAATCTGCGCCAATCTATCTTCTGGCCGATAACTGTCTCATAAGTGCCATCTGCCTGAGGTACTTTGCTCGGGTCGATACCGGTCTGGTAGCCGACCGTGAGGTTCGCCGCCTGAGCACCACAAGAAATTAATACCGATATACAAACTGTAACAATTTGACTGGATAGTGCGCGTTTGGCCATGATGGCGTCGCCTTTTCGATAGGGATTGACGATTGGGGTGTACGTCAACGCTAATCGATCTAAAAAAAGGCCAACAAATACCATTTAGTAATTAGCTTATGAGCCGATACAGAATGTCCAGGTACGGTTCAGCTGTGATGAGCTATATTCCATAGCGGTATGAAAAAGAATGAAATAATTCTTTTTGGGTTTATGAGTAATTCATTACCCTGCAGGGACCAAATAAAGGTGGTTAGACCTTGGTCGTAGGCTCGCAACGTTGAGATTGACTTGTCAGTCACGGTCTGGCGCTAATCGCGCATCTTAGGATCCAGGGCATTCGACCCAGGACCAGGTACACAAGAATTAGAAACGAGAGGAGCGAGACAATGAACAAGTCAACCTTGGCCCTGGCAGTGGCCGTAGGGGTTTTGGCGCAGCAGGCAAGCGCTGAAGGTTTCATCGACGACAGCAAGGCTACCTTGGGTCTTCGTAACTTCTACATCAACACCGATAACCGCACCGGTACTGGCGCGAACAAGAACGAAGAATGGGGCCAAGGCTTCGATCTGCGTTTCATCTCGGGTTACACCCAAGGTACTGTTCAGTTCGGTGTTGATGCTATCGGCCTGTACGGTGTGCGTCTGGACTCCAGCCCGGCCAAGAGCGGTAACCCATCGGGTACAGCTTCCGGCGGTACTGTTTTCCCAAGCGATGGCGCCAATGGCGCTGTGCCTGACTTCGGTAGCCTGGGCCTGACCGGTAAGGTCAAGATCTCCCAGACCGAACTGAAGGTCGGCACCCTGATGCCGAACAACCCGGTCATCAAGTACAACGATGGTCGTCTGCTGCCACAAACCTTCACCGGTGGCGAGCTGAAGTCCAACGACATCAAAGACCTGACCCTGACTGCCGGTCAGATCGAGTCCGCGAAGGGCCGTAACTCCAGCAACGATGCAGATCTGTCGATCAACGGCGCCAACAAAGGCTCCAACTACGACACTGGCAAGTTCAGCAACAAGTTCTACTACGCGGGTGCTGACTACAAGATCACCAAAGACCTGACCGCTTCGTACTACTACGGTGAGCTGAAGGACTTCTACTCGCAGAACTTCCTGGGCCTGGTACACAACTGGTCCATCGGTCCTGGCATCCTGAAAAGTGACCTGCGCTACTATCGCAGCCGTGACAACGGTGCCAACGGCAGCGAGCCGGCGTACTACACAACCGGTTACTACTCGGACAACAAGCCTGTAACTGCTGGCAAAGTCGACAACGACCTTTACAGCTACCTGGCCTTGTATTCGGTTGAAGGTCACACCTTCGGTGGCGGTTACCAGTACACCAAGGGCGACAGCGATTTCCCTTGGCTGAACCAGGGTGACGGTTCGTCGAACAGCACCATCACCGACATGCAGATCCAGAAGTTTGCCCGTGCTGGCGAACGTACCTGGCAAGCTCGCTACGCCTATGACTTCGCCAAAGTCGGCCTGCCAGGCCTGACCGCTGGTGTGATCTACCTGCGTGGTAACAACATCGCAACCAACGATGGCGACAAGACCGAGTGGGAGCGCGACATCACCCTGGGTTACGTTGTCCCAGAAGGCCCGCTGAAAAACCTCGGTGTTGCATGGAAAAACGCCATGTGGCGCACCGACGTTGCTACTCGCGACCAAGACGAAAACCGTCTGATCGTCAGCTACTCGATCCCGCTGTTGTAATAGCGTGATTCTGTAAGTCCGAGTAAAAAAGGCCCCGCCCGGCACCTCGCCGCGCGGGGCTTTTTCGTTTTCAAGGAGTGCTCACCCCCGTAAACCCTCCTTGAAAATTCCCCTCATTTGCAGCTACTCAAGGCCTTCTCGAACCTTGGGCGAATCTTGGCGGCGTTCCCGATTCGGGTCCAGTGAACAGATGTTTAATATTCATTTATGATCTAAATAAATCGATATTTATTCTTTTTAATCCGGCGCAAAGGCAGGCACAGTTAAGCTCATCACGCACTCACCAGGAGCAGCACCATGAGCCTCAGACTTGGCGACATCGCCCCCGATTTCGAACAGGATTCCAGCGCCGGCACTATCCGTTTCCACGAATGGCTGGGTGATAGCTGGGGCGTGCTGTTTTCCCATCCGGCGGACTTCACCCCGGTGTGCACCACCGAGTTGGGTTTTACCGCCAAGCTGAAAGACGAATTCGCCCAACGCGGCGTCAAGGCCATCGCGCTCTCCGTGGACCCGGTCGACTCGCACCACAAATGGATCGAGGACATCAACGAAACCCAGCACACCATCGTCAACTTCCCGATCCTGGCGGATGCTGATCGCAAGGTTTCGGACCTGTATGACCTGATTCACCCCAATGCCAATGACACGCTCACTGTGCGCTCCCTGTTCGTGATCGACCCGAACAAGAAGATTCGCCTGACCATCACTTACCCGGCCAGCACCGGGCGCAACTTTCATGAAATCCTGCGGGTGATCGATTCGCTGCAGCTCACCGACAACTACAAGGTGGCCACCCCGGCCAATTGGCAGGACGGTGATGAAGTGGTGATCGTGCCGTCGCTCAAGGATGAAGATGAAATCAAGAAGCGCTTTCCCAAGGGCTATCGTGCGGTGAAGCCGTATCTGCGCCTGACGCCGCAGCCCAATAAGTAAGCCATCAACTTTTTTGGTGTGGACTGAATCGCCTTCGCGAGCAGGTCGGACACTGCAAGAATTCAGGATCCACATAGCAGGGGATTTCGGGCCGTTTCGACGGCCTTTTTTTATGCCTGGAAAATAGTTATTCGCTTATATCCATAACGAATAACCAAATGAATAAATATGATTTATGGATATATAACTCACCTGTTAAGGTCATCCCATCAACGCGAGATCGCAACCCGCGAATCGCCAATACTGCTCAAGGAATTGTCTGAATGCTGGTCGTCTCACTCGGTGGCAGTCCCAGCCTACGCTCGCGCTCCGGGGTGCTGCTGGAGCGCTCCCAGCGCTGGTTGCAGCAACACGGGGTGGAAGTGGTGAGCTACCAGATACGGGACTTCCCGGCTGAAGACTTGCTCCACGCCCGTTTCGGCAGCCCGAAGGTGATCGACCTGTTGCAACAGATTGAAAACGCCGACGGCCTGCTGATCGCCACGCCGGTCTACAAGGCGTCGTTCTCCGGCGCTCTGAAAACCGTGCTGGACTTGCTCCCCGAACGCGCCCTGAGCCACAAAGTGGTTCTGCCAATGGCCACCGGTGGCAGCATCGCGCACATGCTGGCGGTGGATTACGCGCTCAAACCGGTGCTGTCGGCATTGAAAGCCCAGGAAATGCTCCAAGGGATTTTCGCCGAAGACAGCCAGATCGCTTACGGCGAAGGCAGTGCCCAGGCGCAACTGGCGCCGGAGCTGGAGCAACGCTTGAACGAAGCGCTGGAGCAATTTCACAGCGCCATGGCGAGACGGCCCAAGCCGCTCGATCCCAACCTGTTGAACGAACGTTTGTTGAGTGCTCGCTGGAGCATTTGAGCCTGCACTCAAGCCACACCTGAATTTGAAGTACTCGCCTTACTCAGCCGCCAACGGCCAAGCAGGTGCAGCCAAAACCCAACAGCAAATAGGAGAGCGCTATGCGCACTGTCATTTTGCGTCGTGGTCTGGTCGCTCTGTTTGTTGCGGCTGTGTCCCTCGGCGTTATTTCTCAAGCACAGGCTGAGGCGTTACGAATCGGCTACCAGAAGTACGGCACCCTGGTGCTGCTCAAAGCCAAGGGCACGCTGGAAAAGCGCCTCGCCGCTCAAGGCGTGGACGTGCAATGGACTGAATTCCCTGGCGGCCCGCAACTGCTCGAAGGCCTGAACGTCGGCTCCATTGACTTCGGCGTGACCGGCGAAACCCCACCGGTATTCGCCCAGGCGGCCGGCGCCGACCTGCTCTACGTCGCCTACGAACCACCGGCCCCGAGCAGCGAAGCGATCCTCGTACCGAAGGACTCGCCGATCAAATCGGTGCAGGACCTCAAGGGCAAGAAAGTCGTGCTCAACAAGGGCTCCAACGTCCATTACCTGCTGGTCCGCGCCCTCGAAGACGCCGGCCTCAAATACACCGACATCCAGACCGTGTTCCTCGCACCTGCCGATGCCCGCGCCGCGTTCGAGCGTGGCAGCGTCGATGCCTGGGTCATCTGGGATCCGTACCAGGCCGCCGCCGAGAAGCAGCTGCAAGCGCGCACCCTGCGCGATGGCCAGGGCATCGTCGATAACCATCAGTTCTACCTGGCGACCAAGCCCTATGCGCAGAAAAATCCCGAGGTGATCAAAGCCCTGGTCGAAGAAGTGCGCGCGGTCGGCGAGTGGTCGAAGGCCAATCCTGAAGAAGTGACCCAACAAGTTTCACCGCTGCTCGGTTTGCCGGCAGACATCACCCTGACCTCGGTGAAACGCCAGGGCTATGGCGCCTTGTTCATCACTCCGGAGGTGGTCGCTGCGCAACAGAAAATCGCCGACAGCTTCTACCAGCTCAAATTGATCCCCAAACCCTTGAGCATCAAGGACGTGATCTGGACACCACCGGCAGCCGTTGCCAAAGCGCAGTAATTCGATTCCCCAAGGAGACCACTCCATGAGCCTCAATATTTTCTGGTTCCTGCCTACCCACGGCGACGGCCATTACCTTGGCACCGCCGAAGGCGCTCGCGCCGTTGACCACGGCTATCTGCAACAAGTCGCGCAGGCGGCGGATCGCCTGGGCTTCGGCGGGGTGTTGATTCCCACCGGGCGTTCCTGCGAAGACTCGTGGCTGGTGGCCGCGTCGCTGATCCCGGTGACCCAGCGTCTGAAATTTCTTGTCGCCCTGCGCCCCGGGATCATTTCCCCGACGGTCGCGGCGCGGCAGGCGGCGACGCTGGATCGTTTGTCCGGGGGCCGTGCGCTGTTCAACCTGGTCACCGGCGGCGATCCGGAAGAACTGGCCGGCGACGGTCTGTTCCTCAGCCATGAAGAGCGTTATCAGGCGTCCGTGGAGTTCACCCGCATCTGGCGCCGCGTGCTGGAAGGCGAAACCGTCGATTACGACGGCGAGCACATCAGCGTCAAAGGTGCGAAATTGCTCTATCCGCCAATCCAGCAACCGCGTCCGCCGCTGTATTTCGGTGGTTCTTCCGAAGCTGCGCAGGATCTGGCCGCCGAGCAGGTGGAAATGGTGCTCACCTGGGGCGAACCACCGGCCGCCGTGGCCGAGAAGATTGAACAGGTTCGCGCCAAAGCGGCGAAGCTGGGTCGCACGGTGCGTTTCGGAATTCGCCTGCATGTGATCGTGCGCGAAACCAACGACGAAGCCTGGCAAGCGGCAGACCGGTTGATCTCGCATCTGGACGACGACACCATTGCTCGCGCTCAAGCCTCGCTGGCGCGCTTTGATTCTGTTGGGCAGCAACGCATGGCAGCGTTGCACGGTGGTAGCCGCGACAATCTGGAAGTCAGCCCCAACCTCTGGGCCGGTGTCGGTCTGGTGCGTGGCGGTGCCGGTACGGCGTTGGTGGGTGATGGTCCGACCGTGGCTGCTCGTGTGAAGGAATACGCGGACCTGGGTATCGACACCTTCATCTTCTCCGGTTATCCACACCTGGAAGAGTCGTACCGCGTCGCCGAACTGCTGTTCCCGCACCTCGATATCGAGCGTCCGCAGCTGCCGCAAGGCGCCAACTATGTCAGCCCGTTCGGTGAGATGGTGGCCAACGACATCCTTCCCAAAGCCGCGTCCCAGAGCTGAGGCGCGCCATGAAGAAATTTATTCACAACCTCGCGCCGTGGGCGTTGCCGGTGTTGTTGCTGGCGGTGTGGCAGTTGTCGGTGTCGGCGGGCTGGTTGTCGACGCGGATTCTGCCCTCGCCGGTGGCGGTGATTGAAGCCGCCGTGAACCTGGTCCGCAGCGGTGATATCTGGACCCACCTGGCGATCAGCAGTTGGCGTGCCGCCGTCGGTTTCCTGATTGGCGGCGGTATCGGTCTGGCGCTGGGCTTTATCACCGGCCTGTCGAAATGGGGCGAACGCCTGCTCGACAGTTCGGTGCAGATGGTGCGCAACGTGCCGCACCTGGCGCTGATCCCGCTGGTGATCCTGTGGTTCGGCATCGATGAATCGGCGAAGATTTTCCTGGTGGCGCTGGGCACAGTGTTCCCGATTTATCTCAACACCTATCACGGCATCCGCAATGTCGACCCGGCGCTGGTGGAAATGGCGCGCAGTTATGGGTTGTCCGGTTTCAGCCTGTTCCGCCAGGTGATTCTGCCGGGGGCGCTGCCATCGATTCTGGTGGGTGTGCGCTTTGCGCTGGGCTTCATGTGGCTGACGCTGATCGTCGCGGAAACCATTTCCGCCAGCTCCGGCATCGGCTATCTGGCGATGAATGCCCGGGAGTTCTTGCAGACTGACGTCGTGGTCGTAGCGATTCTGTTGTACGCGGTGCTCGGCAAACTGGCTGACGTTGCGGCCCGTGGACTTGAGCGCGTGTGGCTGCGCTGGCATCCGGCGTATCAGGTTGCCAAGGGAGGCGCTGCATGACGGCTCAACAACCTCCACGCCTGCTGCGCGGGATTCCGCTGGCGGTGCGCAAGCTGCAAAAGACCTTCGGTTCGCGGCAGGTGCTGCGCGAGATCGACCTGCACATTCCGGCCGGTCAGTTCGTTGCCGTGGTGGGCCGTAGCGGGTGCGGCAAAAGTACTTTGCTGCGTTTGCTCGCCGGCCTCGATCTACCCACAGGCGGTGAATTGCTCGCCGGCGCGGCGCCGCTGAGCGATGCGCGTGAGGACACCCGGCTGATGTTCCAGGAAGCGCGTCTGCTGCCCTGGAAAAAGGTCATCGACAACGTCGGTCTCGGGCTCAAGGGCAACTGGCGACCGCAAGCGCTGGAGGCTCTGGAGTCGGTGGGCCTGGCTGATCGCGCCAACGAGTGGCCAGCCGCATTGTCCGGTGGCCAGAAGCAGCGTGTGGCGCTGGCTCGCGCATTGATCCACCAGCCGCGTCTGTTGCTGCTGGACGAACCGCTGGGTGCACTGGATGCCCTGACCCGAATCGAGATGCAGCAACTGATCGAGCGGCTCTGGCGCAAACATGGTTTCACCGTGTTGCTGGTCACCCACGACGTCAGTGAAGCGGTGGCAATTGCCGATCGGGTGATTCTGATCGAAGAGGGCGAAGTCGGCCTTGACCTGCATGTGGAGCTGCCACGCCCTCGGGTACGCGGTTCGCATCGCTTGGCGGCGCTGGAAACCGAAGTCCTCAATCGCGTGCTGTCACTGCCCGGCGAACCGCCGGAACCGGAACCCGTTTCACCATTGCCTACGCAATTGCGCTGGGCTCAATAACTCAAGCCTCATCAACGACAGGAATCAACATCATGACTATCAAAGCCATCAACGTTCGTAACCAGTTCAAAGGCTCGATCAAGGAAATCGTGCTGGGTGACGTGCTGTCGGAAATCGACGTGCAGACCGCGTCCGGCATCGTCACTTCCGTCATCACCACCCGTTCGGTGAAAGAGCTGGAACTGGTGGTCGGCAGCGAAGTGATCGCGTTCGTGAAATCCACCGAGGTGTCGATCGCCAAGTTGTAAGCGCGTGCGCCAACAACAACCCCGAAAGGTTTGAGCCCTTCGGGGTTTTTTTATGCGTTTGAGTCAGTGAGTTCGGCAGAGCGGCCTTCGCGAGCAGGCTCGCTCCCACAGTGGAATGCATACTCCTGTGGGAGCGAGCTTGCTCGCGAAGGGGCCGGTCAGGCCAATAAAGAATCAGGCTGGAATAGCGCGCTTGGGCAAATACGGCGGCAGATACAGCCCCAGATACGCATCAAACACTCGCATCCCTTCCTCGGCCATGCGCGGCGTGATCTGCCCGTGCAACTGCACTGAGCGCGCGTAAACGCGGTCGCCCAGCTCCATCGCCAGGGCAAACACATCGACGTCCGTCGGCAGTCTTGGCAACTCGAAATGATGATCGAACAGCTTGTGCATCAGGTCGCCCAGTTCGATGTCGTGCTGACGGTCGGCCTGGGTCACCTCGGTCAGGCCGTGCTGCGCGAGGATCAGCTGGCGGGCGGCGGCGTCTTCGTCATAGATATCGAGCATGCGCTGTTCCACCAGCCGCGACAGGTCGCGCCAGCCGTTGAGGGCTTCGTGGTCGATAGGGGCTTGCAGGCAGGCGCGAAACGCGGCGTGAACATCGGCAGTCAGCGCTTCCAGCAGCGCCGGAACGCTGGCGAAGAAGTGGTAGACGGAGGAGGGCGGAATCTGCGCGCGCTCGGCGACACTGTAGATCGACAGACTGGCCACGCCTTCGGTCGCCAACAGCGTGCGGGCGGCATCAAGGATCGAATCGATCCGGGCCTGGCTGCGGGCGCGGGGTTTGCGTGGGGTGGCGAGTCGGGTCATGGGTGTCTCCTGCAAGGCAGCGGGCATTGTACGAGGCGCATTGCACCTTGTCTGTACAGGGCCCGCTGCCCGTGTCACCCCTCAGACACTTTAGCCACCGATATGCACCTGCCGGCCATTGAGGGGTTGAACAGGGCGGGCATTCATCGGGTACAGCGCCTGGAAGGCCTGCAGTTGCGCCGGGGAAAGTTGCATGACGGTGGAAAGCACATGCCAGCGTACGTCTTCGGTACAGGGGGGCGTCGTCAGGGATCCGCTGTAGGCGTAGTGTTCATGGCGTGTGGGCAACAGATCGCTGACGCTCAGCCCTTCTAGGTTCGCAACACCGCCCGTATTGCCTGGCATGTTTGCCAGGATCCGCTCCAGTGTCGGGTTGTGTGCACCTTCTTCAAACAGCAGCGCAACGACTGCGAGCTCACCAACTGCGTTGCGGTGGACGAGGTGCGCATTCAGCGGGTAGGTGCGCCCCTGGATTTTTTCTTCGCTGGGCGTATGGAAGTGCAGCTGCACGAGTGAATAGTTGCCAGAGGCCAGCGTGATGCTGCCCGCATTTACGGGAGACACTTCGATGGTATGGCCGTTGTTCAGGACAACCGCGTGGCCCGGCTGATAGGCGAACGTCAGCGGTCCAGATTCTGTCTGGACTGCAGTCTCTATATCGATGGGTGACTGGGCTTTGCCGGATGTGCAGCGTTCATATTCGCTGTGCAATTCGCCCCAGTTTTCCGGGCCGGTGGGCGCGGTGTAACTCCATGCCGGGGGCTGTCCCGTCGTTGCCCAAGCGATGTTGCACAAGCCGGCGATGATCAATGCAACTGCACCAGATAGCTGTTTTTTCATGGTTATTGTTCTCGACACTCTGGAAGAAGGCCGGGCAGGCCCCGGCGTTCTTGAGTGTGAGATTGCAGCCTGGGTGTCTCTATAAGCTTTGTCAGATGATTCCGTAAGCTATTTCCTTGTTATCCGGTGGAATTTTCGGCAGAGAATGGCAGGCATAAAAAAACGCCGCAGGCACTCAGGCCGGCGGCGTTTTTTTCACTGCAACCGCTTAAACGGTATGCAGGTACCAGTTGTACTCAAGGTCGGAGATGGAGTGTTCGAACTCCTCCAGCTCGCTTTCCTTGCAGGCCACAAAGATATCGATGTATTTCGGATCGATGTACTTGGCCATGACTTCGCTGTCGTCCAGCTCGCGCAATGCATCGCGCAGGTTGTTCGGCAGGCTTTGCTCGTTCTGCTCGTAGCTGTTGCCTTCCACCGGTGCGCCAGGCTCGATCTTGTTGGTCAGGCCGTGGTGCACGCCTGCCAGGACCGAAGCCATCAGCAGGTACGGGTTGGCGTCGGCGCCGGCTACGCGGTGTTCGATGCGCACGGCATCGGAGGAACCGGTCGGTACGCGAATCGCGACGGTGCGGTTATCCAGGCCCCAGCACGGCGAGTTCGGCACGTAGAACTGTGCGCCGAAACGACGGTACGAGTTGACGTTCGGGCACAGGAAAGCCATCTGCGCCGGTAGGGTCTCGAGCACACCGCCGATCGCGTGACGCAGTGCGGCGTTCTGCTCGGGATCCTCACTGGCAAAAATATTCTTGCCATCTTTGTCGAGAATCGAGATGTGGACGTGCAAACCGTTACCCGCCTGGCCTGGGTAAGGCTTGGCCATGAAGGTGGTGTCCATTTCATGGTCGTAGGCGATGTTCTTGATCAGGCGCTTGAGCAGGACGGCGTAGTCGCATGCCTTGATCGGGTCGGCCACGTGGTGCAGGTTCACTTCGAACTGCGCCGGGGCACTTTCCTTGACGATGGCGTCGGCCGGGATGCCTTGCTCTTTGGCACCTTCCAGAATGTCCTGGAGGCAGTCGACGTATTCGTCGAGGTCGTCGATCAGGTAGACCTGTGTCGAGTGCGGACGTTTGCCGGAGATCGGCGAGCGAGGCGGTTGCGGTCGACCGTTCACGTTCTCCTGGTCGATCAGGTAGAACTCCAGTTCGAACGCGGCGCAGATGGTCAGTCCCAGTTCATCGAACTTGGCCACGACCTGACGCAGCACTTCGCGAGGATCGGCGAAGAAAGGTTCACCTTCGAGTTCGTGCATGGTCATCAACAGTTGCGCGGTAGGGCGCTTCTGCCAGGGCTCATTGCACAGGGTGTCGGGGATTGGATAACAGATTCGGTCAGCGTCGCCGATGTCCAGGCCCAGGCCGGTGCTTTCCACCGTCGAGCCATTGATATCCAGAGCAAATAGAGAGGCCGGCAGGTTGATGCCTTTCTCGTAAACCTTGTGGAGGCTGGTGCGTTCGATGCGCTTGCCGCGCACCACACCATTCATATCCGCAATCAGAAGGTCAACGTACAGAACCTCAGGATGTTCCTTAAGGAACGCGTTCGCTTCGTTAAGCTGAACGGCACGCGGGGGTACCGACATGATGCAACACCTTTGTTGTTAAAAATATCAATCATTGATCTCTTCGGGTTTCAGTCAACCCGAACGGCATGCCGAAGTCAAGCGAGGCCTTTTTTGCCCTGAAAAAGGGCTCGAAGGGCTTTTTTGAGGCACTTTGGGGCATTTTTTAGCCGTTGGACGGGTTGGCGTCCGCGGGCTTGAGCGGGCCGTGTTGTATTTTTTACGGGGGTGTTGTGTAAAAAAATGAACAAGGCTAAGCTCGATTCAAACCCATAACAGCAATAATACCGGGGTGCTTCATGTCTCGCCTGCCGTTAATCGGCGCCACCGCTGGCTCTTTGAAGCCCGGTCTGGATGCTTATCACATCAGTGGCGATCTTTGCGTCCGCGCCGTGGCCATCGTTGCCAAGGGCCGGCCAGCGATACTTCCATCCCGTTCCGAACAGCGCAATCCGCCCGATATTATTGACGGTCTGGATGGCAGCCTGTTTACCGTTTGCCTCTCCAATATAGAACCTTTTAACGTGTGCGGTCTCGCCTGTGTGTATGGCCGTGCTCATGATTCTGCACGCCGTGGCGCGCAACACTCTGCGACGCCGATGCGTCCCAACGCCTGAGTCCCAATACTCAGGAAATCCAGCCTAGAGGCATTTATGAGTAACAACCTCGACCAGCTCACCGATTGGTTGAAAGACCACAAGATCACAGAAGTCGAATGCATGATTGGCGACTTGACCGGTATCACCCGGGGCAAGATCTCGCCGACCAACAAGTTCATCGCCGAAAAAGGCATGCGCCTGCCCGAAAGCGTTCTATTACAGACCGTGACCGGCGACTATGTCGAAGACGACATCTATTACGAACTGCTCGACCCGGCCGACATCGACATGATCTGCCGTCCCGACCAGAACGCCGTGTTCCTGGTGCCTTGGGCCATCGAGCCCACCGCGCAGGTGATCCACGACACTTATGACAAGCAAGGCAACCCGATCGAGCTGTCGCCGCGCAACGTCCTGAAGAAAGTCCTGAAACTCTACTCCGACCGCGGCTGGCAGCCCATCGTGGCGCCGGAAATGGAGTTCTACCTGACCAAGCGCTGCGAAGACCCGGACTTTCCGCTGCAACCGCCGATTGGCCGTTCCGGTCGCCCGGAAACCGGTCGTCAGTCGTTCTCCATCGAGGCGGCGAACGAATTCGATCCGCTGTTCGAAGACGTCTATGACTGGTGCGAATTGCAGGAGCTGGACCTCGACACGCTGATCCACGAGGACGGCACGGCGCAGATGGAAATCAACTTCCGTCACGGCGACGCGTTGTCGCTGGCCGACCAGATTCTGGTGTTCAAACGCACCATGCGCGAAGCCGCGCTCAAGCACAACGTGGCCGCCACCTTCATGGCCAAGCCCATGACCGGCGAGCCGGGCAGTGCGATGCACTTGCACCAGAGCATCATCGACATCGAGACCGGCAAGAACGTCTTCTCCAATGAAGACGGGACCATGAGCCAGTTGTTCCTGAATCACATCGGTGGCCTGCAGAAATTCATTCCTGAGTTGCTGCCGCTGTTCGCGCCCAACGTCAACTCGTTCCGCCGCTTCCTGCCAGACACATCGGCACCGGTGAACGTGGAGTGGGGCGAAGAAAACCGCACCGTGGGCCTGCGGGTTCCGGACGCGGGGCCGCAGAACCGTCGGGTGGAAAACCGTCTGCCGGGCGCCGACGCCAATCCGTACCTGGCGATTGCCGCGAGCCTGCTCTGCGGTTTCATCGGCATGGTCGAAGGCATCAACCCGAGTGCCCCAGTGGTGGGCCGTGGCTATGAGCGCCGCAACCTGCGCCTGCCACTGACCATCGAGGACGCGCTGGAGCGTATGGAACACAGCGCGACCATCGAGAAATACCTGGGCAAGAAATTCATCACTGGCTACGTCGCGGTCAAGCGGGCCGAGCATGAAAACTTCAAGCGCGTGATCAGTTCGTGGGAGCGGGAATTCCTGCTCTTCGCCGTCTGATGCGCCGGGCGCCGTAGCTATATAGCGGCGCCTTCACCGATAACAAGGAGAATTGGCATGACCAGCAACAACCCGCAAACCCGTGAATGGCAAGCCTTGAGCAGTGATCACCACCTGGCACCGTTCAGCGACTTCAAACAGCTGAAAGAGAAAGGCCCGCGCATCATCACCAGCGCCAAGGGCGTTTATCTGTGGGACAGCGAAGGCAACAAGATCCTCGACGGCATGGCCGGCCTGTGGTGCGTGGCCATCGGTTACGGTCGTGACGAGCTGGCCGACGCCGCCAGCAAACAGATGCGCGAGCTGCCTTATTACAACCTGTTCTTCCAGACCGCCCACCCGCCGGTGCTGGAACTGGCCAAGGCCATCGCCGACATCGCGCCTGAAGGCATGAACCATGTGTTCTTCACCGGTTCCGGTTCCGAAGGCAACGACACCATGCTGCGTATGGTTCGCCACTACTGGGCGATCAAGGGCCAGCCGAAGAAGAAAGTCATCATCAGCCGCAAGAACGGCTATCACGGTTCCACCGTGGCCGGCGCGAGCCTGGGCGGCATGACCTACATGCACGAACAGGGCGATTTGCCGATTCCGGGCATTGTCCACATCGCCCAGCCGTACTGGTTCGGCGAAGGCGGCGACATGACTCCGGAAGAGTTCGGTATCTGGGCCGCCAATCAGCTGGAAGAGAAGATTCTGGAACTCGGCGTGGACAACGTCGGAGCCTTTATTGCCGAGCCGATCCAGGGTGCCGGTGGCGTGATCGTGCCGCCAGACAGCTACTGGCCGCGCATCAAGGAAATCCTCGCCAAGTACGACATCCTGTTCGTGGCGGACGAAGTGATCTGCGGTTTCGGCCGTACCGGTGAGTGGTTCGGTAGCGATCATTACGACTTGAAACCCGACATGATGACCATCGCCAAAGGCCTGACGTCCGGCTACATCCCGATGGGTGGCCTGATCGTGCGTGACGAAGTGGTGAAAGTGCTCAACGAGGGCGGCGACTTCAACCACGGCTTCACTTACTCCGGGCACCCGGTGGCGGCAGCGGTGGCGTTGGAAAACATCCGTATCCTGCGCGACGAGAAAATTATCGAGCGCGTTCATGCCGAAACGGCACCTTATTTGCAAAAGCGTCTACGGGAGCTGAGTGATCACCCGTTGGTGGGGGAAGTGCGTGGCGTCGGTCTGTTGGGGGCCATCGAACTGGTTCAGGACAAAGCCACGCGCAAACGTTACGAAGGCAAGGGCGTGGGCATGATTTGCCGCACCTTCTGCTTCGATAACGGCCTGATCATGCGCGCCGTGGGCGACACCATGATCATCGCGCCGCCGCTGGTGATTACTCCGGCCGAGATTGATGAGCTGGTGACCAAGGCACGCAAGTGCCTGGACCTGACCCTCAGTGCGTTGCAGGGCTAAGTGCTAGGCTCTGGGCGGGGTGCGATGCGGCACTTCGCTCAGTGCAGACAAAGGATGGGGCTTTGCTTGAAACCCCGCCTTGTAACTTGCCAGACTACCGGTTGTTCGGATGCCCGATCTCAGGCCGCTGAGCAGTGGTTAAAAAGAAAAATTGGAGCATGACCCATGAAGGCATTAGGTATGAAGATAGCTGGCAAGACCCTCCTCGCCATGTCCCTGATGGGCGCGGTGGCTGGTGCAGCGCACGCCGACGACAAGGTGCTGCACGTCTACAACTGGTCCGACTATATTGCGCCGGACACCATCGCGAACTTTGAGAAAGAGTCCGGGATCAAGGTTGTCTACGACGTTTTTGACAGCAACGAAACCCTGGAAGCCAAGTTGCTGGCAGGCAAGTCCGGCTACGACATCGTCGTGCCGTCGAACAACTTCCTCGCCAAGCAGATCAAGGCCGGCGTCTACCAGGAGCTGGACACGTCCAAGTTGTCCAACTACGGCAACCTGAACAAGTCGCTGCTCAAGGCCGTGTCCATCAGTGACCCGGGCAACAAGCACGCCTTCCCTTACATGTGGGGCTCGATCGGCATCGGTTACAACCCGGAGAAGGTCAAGGCTGCGCTGGGCGTCGACACCATCGATTCCTGGGACATCCTGTTCAAGCCGGAGAACATTGCCAAGCTCAAGAGCTGCGGCGTGAGCTTCCTCGATTCGCCGACCGAAATGCTCCCGGTCGCTTTGCACTACCTGGGCCTGCCAACCGACAGCCAGAAGAAAGAAGACATCAAGAAAGCCGAAGACCTGTTCCTCAAGATTCGTCCTTCGGTCACCTACTTCCACTCCTCCAAGTACATCTCGGACCTGGCCAACGGCAACATCTGCGTAGCCGTCGGCTACTCGGGTGACGTGCAGCAAGCCAAGTCCCGTGCTGCCGAGGCCGGTGACAAGGTGAAAGTCAGCTACGCCATTCCGAAAGAAGGCGCTGGCAGCTTCTACGACATGGTCGCGATTCCGAAAGACGCGGAAAACGTCGACGGTGCCTACAAGTTCATGAACTACCTGTTGCAGCCAAAAGTGATGGCCGACATCACCAACAGCGTGCGTTTCCCGAACGGCAACGCCGAGGCAACCCAGTACGTGAGCAAGGAAATCACCTCGGATCCGGGCATCTACCCGCCGGCTGACGTGCAGGCCAAACTGTATGCAATCGCCGACTTGCCGGCCGCGACCCAGCGTGAGCTGACCCGCAGCTGGACCAAGATCAAATCCGGTAAATAAGCCGGTTTGAAGCGCCAGCCTGTTACCGTCGTCAGCGCGACGACGGCAACAGGCACAATTAAATGTCAGAAAGTTTTGCTGTGTCGGTTGTTCGAGGGTAAGTTGCGCGCCGGTTTCGTTGCCAGGCAGCCATGGCTGTCATGTAACACGGGGCAACTTGGGCCCAACTAATTCAGAGGACCTCCACTTGCCTGTTTTTTCTTTATTGCGCAATGCCCTGCTGGCCAGCGCCGGACTGACACTGGCTGTCAGCGTCCAGGCCGCGCCTGTGGTGCATATTTATAACTGGTCGGATTACATCGCTGCGAACACCTTGGCCGATTTCCAGAAAGCCACCGGCATCAAGCCGGTGTATGACGTCTTCGATTCCAACGAAACCCTGGAAGGCAAGCTGCTGGCCGGGCGTACCGGCTATGACGTGGTCGTGCCGTCCAACCACTTCCTTGGCAAGCAGATCAAGGCGGGCGCGTTCCAGAAGCTCGACAAGTCGCAGCTGCCGAACTACAGCAACCTTGATCCGGTGCTGCTCAAGCGCCTGGAACAGAACGATCCGGGCAACCAGTACGCCGTGCCGTATCTGTGGGGCACCAACGGCATCGGCTACAACGTCGATAAAGTGAAAGCAGTGCTGGGCGTCGACAAGATCGATTCCTGGAGCGTGCTGTTCGAGCCGGAAAACATCAAGAAGCTGCACAGCTGCGGCGTGGCGTTCCTCGATTCGGCTGATGAAATGATGCCGACGGTGCTCAATTACATGGGCCTGAACGCCAACAGCACCAACCCTGAAGACTACAAGAAGGCCGAAGCCAAACTGCTGGCAGTGCGGCCCTACGTGACCTACTTCCACTCCTCCAAATACATTTCGGACCTGGCCAACGGCGATATCTGCGTCGCGATCGGGTTCTCCGGTGATGTGTTCCAGGCCAAGGCCCGTGCAGCCGAAGCCGGCAAAGGCGTGAACGTCGCCTACGCGATCCCGAAAGAGGGCGGAGCGTTGTGGTTCGACATGCTGGCGATTCCAAAGGATTCGACCAACGTCAAGGAAGCCCACGCCTTCATCAACTATTTGTTGAAACCTGAGGTGATTGCACAGGTCAGTGATTCTGTCGGCTACGCCAACCCGAACCCAGGCGCGGACAAACTGATGGAGCAGTCCATACGCACCGATGCTGCGGTTTATCCACCGCAAGCCGTGCTCGACAAGACTTACGTGTCGGTCGAGTTACCACCAAACATTCAACGTTTGATGACCCGCAGCTGGACCAAGGTCAAGTCGGGCAAATAGCTCAAACTATCCAAGGTTCGCTTGCCTTGAGCGAACTGCAAATTTTGTTGGGAGTTTCGTAAATGGCAGTTGCCTCCGGCGCCTACAAGAAAGCCCTTGAGGGCGACCAGACACCCAAAGAGGTGTTGGTCAGAATCGAACGGGTCACGAAGAAGTTCGACGAGACGATTGCCGTGGACGACGTGTCCCTGGAAATCAAGAAAGGCGAGATTTTTGCCTTGCTCGGCGGTTCGGGTTCGGGCAAATCCACCTTGCTGCGGATGCTGGCAGGTTTCGAACGGCCCACGGAGGGGCGCATTTTTCTCGACGGCGTCGACATTACCGACATGCCGCCGTACGAACGACCGATCAACATGATGTTCCAGTCCTACGCCTTGTTCCCGCACATGACCGTGGCGCAGAACATCGCCTTCGGCCTCAAGCAGGACAAGATCCCGTCGTCGGAAGTCGACGCCCGCGTGGCTGAAATGCTCAAGCTGGTGCAGATGAGCCAGTACGCCAAGCGCAAGCCGCATCAGTTGTCCGGTGGTCAGCGTCAGCGTGTGGCCCTGGCCCGTTCGCTGGCCAAACGGCCGAAACTGCTGCTGCTCGACGAACCGATGGGCGCGCTGGACAAGAAGCTGCGTTCGCAGATGCAGCTGGAACTGGTCGAAATCATCGAGCGCGTCGGCGTGACCTGCGTCATGGTGACCCACGACCAGGAAGAGGCCATGACCATGGCCGAGCGCATCGCGATCATGCACCTGGGCTGGATTGCCCAGATCGGCAGCCCGATCGACATCTACGAGACCCCGACCAGCCGTCTGGTGTGCGAGTTCATCGGCAACGTCAACATCTTCGAAGGCGAAGTGATCGACGACGCCGAAGGCCACGCGACCATCACCTGCAAGGATCTGGACCGCCACATCTACGTCGGCCACGGCATCAGCACCTCGGTGCAGGACAAATCCGTGACCTACGCGATCCGTCCGGAAAAACTGCTGGTCACCGCTGAAATGCCGACCTGCGAGCACAACTGGTCCAGCGGCAAGGTGCACGACATTGCCTACCTGGGCGGGCACTCGGTGTTCTACGTCGAATTGCCAAGCGGCAAGCTGGTGCAGTCCTTCGTCGCCAACGCCGAACGCCGTGGCGCCCGTCCTACCTGGGGCGATCAGGTCTACGTGTGGTGGGAAGACGACAGCGGCGTGGTGCTTCGCTCATGAACATGCGCAAACTCAAACGCCGCCTCAATCGAATAATTCCCGGTGGCCGCCAACTGGTCATCGGGGTTCCGTTCATCTGGCTGTTCCTGTTCTTCATGTTGCCGTTCTTCATCGTCCTGAAGATCAGCTTCGCCGAAGCCGACGTCGCCATTCCGCCGTACACCGAAATCTACAGTTTCGTTGACCAGAAGCTGCAACTGCTGCTGAACCTGGGCAACTACGCGATGCTCGGCGACGACGAACTGTACATCGCCGCCTACCTCGGCTCGCTGAAGATGGCGTTTTTCAGCACCATCCTTTGCCTGCTGATCGGCTACCCGATGGCCTACGCCATCGCCAGCGCCCGCAAAGAGCTGCAAACAGTGCTGGTGCTGCTGATCATGATGCCGACCTGGACCGCGATCCTGATCCGCGTATACGCGTGGATGGGCATCCTCAGCAACAACGGCCTGCTCAACGGCTTCCTGATGAGCATGGGCTGGATCAACGAACCGCTGCAGATCCTCAATACCAACCTGGCGGTGTACATCGGCGTGGTGTATTCGTACCTGCCGTTCATGATCCTGCCGCTCTACGCCAACCTGGTGAAGCACGATCACAGCCTGCTGGAAGCAGCGTCGGACCTGGGTTCGAGCACTTTCAACAGCTTCTGGAAAATCACCATTCCGCTGTCCAAGAACGGCATCATCGCCGGCTGCATGCTGGTGTTCATCCCGGTGGTGGGCGAGTTCGTGATCCCTGAACTGCTGGGCGGCCCGGAAACCCTGATGATCGGTAAAGTGCTGTGGCAAGAGTTCTTCAACAACCGCGACTGGCCGGTGGCGTCTGCCCTGGCGGTGGTGATGCTGGCGATCCTGATCGTGCCGATCATCCTGTTCAACCGTAGCCAGGCCAAAGAAATGGAGGGCAAAGAATGAAGCGCTTCAATTTCTCGAGTTTCATGCTGGTGTTCGGTCTGCTGTTCATCTACGCGCCGATGCTGATCCTGGTGATCTACTCGTTCAACGCCTCGAAACTGGTGACGGTGTGGGGCGGATGGTCGGTGAAGTGGTACGTCGGCCTGCTCGACAACACGCAACTGATGGGCTCGGTGCTGCGCTCGCTGGAAATCGCCTGCTACACCGCGATTGCCGCAGTGGCGCTCGGCACACTGGCAGCGTTCGTGCTGACCCGCATCACCCACTTCAAGGGCCGCACGCTGTTCGGTGGCCTCGTCACCGCACCGCTGGTGATGCCGGAAGTGATCACCGGTCTGTCGCTGTTGCTGCTGTTCGTGGCCATGGCGCAGATGATCGGCTGGCCACAGGAGCGTGGCATCGTCACCATCTGGATCGCCCACACGACGTTCTGCGCGGCGTATGTGGCGGTGGTGGTGTCGGCGCGTCTGCGTGAGCTGGACCTGTCGATCGAAGAAGCCGCCATGGACCTGGGTGCGCGGCCGTGGAAGGTGTTCTTCCTGATCACCATCCCGATGATCGCGCCGTCGCTGGCAGCGGGCGGCATGATGTCGTTCGCCCTGTCGCTGGATGACCTGGTGCTGGCGAGCTTTGTCTCGGGTCCGGGTTCCACGACCTTGCCGATGGAAGTGTTCTCGGCGGTGCGTCTGGGCGTGAAGCCGGAGATCAACGCCGTGGCCAGCCTGATTTTGCTGGCGGTGTCGATCGTGACGTTCCTGGTGTGGTTCTTCAGCCGCCGCGCCGAAGAAAGCCGCAAACGGGCGATCCAGCAGGCCATCGAAGAAGGCGCTGCCGATTCGTGGAAACAACCTGACGTACGCCGGGCAGCACAGGCGCCGGAAGCAGCTTGAGTGTGATCAGGGATTGACCACATTCTTGTGGTCATCCGGATCAAATGTGGGAGCAACTGTCTTGCTCCCACATTTGCTTTATGCAGCCCAGGGAGATTGGCGGATGATCTGGACAAAGTTCATCGGCTTGAACCCCGCCTCACTGTCCACCAGCACATCCGCATTCACCGTGCCGAATGTGGTGTCCGGCCGATGTTTGAAGCCATTGGCAAACGCACACAGAATGCATTCCTTGAACCCCTCGCCGCGTGGATGCGCATGCACCACGGCTTCCCTTTGCTGCGTCGGGAACGCCGCGTAATCAATCCCCAGCACATCCATCTCGACCCCCGCCGTCACCAGCGCCACGTTCGGCCGCAGATGCTGAGTTACGCCCGGTGTGGTGTGCAGGGCAATCGACAGCCACACTTGCTCGATATCGTCATCGCTCAGCCCATAAGGCTTGAGAAACGCCTTGGCCGCATTGGCTCCATCCACTTCGAAACGCTCGTCGTCACTGCGCTGGCCTTCCACCAGACCCAGGTCATGGAACATGGCGCCGACGTACAGCAGCTCCGGATTGTAGGCCAGTTGCTTGCGCTCACCGCTCAGCGCGCCGAACAGAAACACCCGGCGGGAGTGGTGGTAGAGCAGGTCGGATTCGATGTCACGAATGTACTCGGTGGTGGCGCGGGCCAGCGCACTGTCGGGGATTTTGATGCCGGCGATGATGTTGCTCATGGTGTTGTCCTCGTGGGCGGGAGTGATGAGGACAGTCTGTTCCGGCCCCTGAGGATGAACAATCGAGCCATGGGAGCGATCCCGGCCAATGAGCAGGCATATCGCGCCAGCCTCGCTTGTTGAGGGGGGATTGGCTAGGGTTGGTCACAATCCTTCAGTCAGACACAACACCTGTGGGAGGCGGCTTGCCCGCGATGGCGGTGGATCAGTCGACATCTTTGTCGCATTAAACTCAGTCATCGCGGGCAAGCCCGCTCCCCCAGGGTCTATGTTTGCCTTAGCTACGTCATCACCCATAGAGGGCGTTTCAAGCCATGCAAAAAACCGTCGCCATCGTGGTCTTCTCAGGCGTGCAGTCGCTGGACGTCACCGGCCCCATGGATGTGTTTTCCGAGGCCAATCGTTTTCTGGCCCCCGAGGATCACTATCGGCTGGAGGTCATTGGCGTCGAGCGCGGGCTGATGCCGTGTTCCAACGGTTTGTCACTCAACGCGCACAAGCATTTCAGCGAAGCGCTGGAGGCCTATGACCTGCTGCTGGTCGCGGGCGGGCCGCAGTTGCCGTTCATGGATTTCGGCGCGGTATTTGACGCCTGGCTGCGCGATGCCAGTGGCCGGGCGCGCCGCTTCGGTTCCATCTGCAACGGCGCGTTCATGCTCGCCCGGGCCGGGTTGCTGGAAGGCCGGACCGTCACCACGCATTGGGGCGATGCAGCGGCATTGGCTGTGTTGTGCCCGACGACTCAGGTCGAGGCAGACCGCTTGTATGTGCAGGACGGCGAGTTGTACACATCGGCCGGGGTTACGGCGGGGATCGACTTGTCGCTGTACCTGCTGGCGCAGGATCACGGTCCGGAAGTGGCGCTGCATGTGGCGAAACGTCTGGTGGTGTTCACCCAGCGCTCGGGCGGGCAATCGCAGTTCAGCCCGTTTCTCACGCCCCACGCGGAGCCGACCTCGGCGGTGGCGCTGGTGCAGCTGTATGTACTGGCCAATCTCACGGGCGATCTGGCACTGAGCGATCTGGCCAATGCCGCCAACATGAGTGCGCGCAATTTCTCTAGGGTGTTCGCCAGGGAAGCCAAAGTGACCCCGGCGGAGTTCGTCGAGCGGGCTCGGGTGGACGCGGCGCGGGTGCTGCTGGAAAGCACTCGATCGCCGCTCAAGACCGTGGCGTATCAGTGTGGGTTTCGTGACGCCCAGCATATGCGCAGTGTCTTCAATCGCAGGCTGGGGGTGACACCGCAGCAGTTCAGGCTGAATTTTGCGGCGATGGTTTGAGAGTTTGTGTTGTTTTGCAGGCCCCTTCGCGAGCCTGCTCGCGAAGGGGCCATCACCAACAACAAAAAATCTATTGTGAGACCCGCGCCGGCATCAGCTTCAACGTACTGCGCGTATTCGCCGTCACCTCTTCATCGTTGAAGTGCGCCTGCAAATACATCCCGTCGATATACGCCTCAGCCTGATCCTCATAGTGACGGTCGAACGGCACTCCGCTCTGGCCCACCGGGTTGATGGTCAGGCTGTGGGCCGGGTCGGCGAAGTCAATCAGGCGCCGGGTCGACGGGCCATATGTCACCGGCCACGGCGCCGGGCCGATCTTCGCCGAGAGGTTGTTCGGCACTTCATGGCTGCCGGGGGCCGCGAACGGGCCGACGTTGAAAATCCGGTCCAGCGGCTTTTGCATGCCCAGCGGATGACCATGGGTCAGCGTGTGCGCCTTGCTCCACTGCCATTGAGCGAAGTCGTTGCCGAGGGTGGCCTTGAGGTGCGCAATGCTCGCTTGCCACGCCACCTTCACCGTATCGGCGCGGGTCTCCCTGGCTGGCGTATCGCGATTGTCCCACCACGGCGAATCGGGGCTGGCGGCCAGTCGAGGTAATGCCGCATCGATCACCCGGGTCGAGAGCAGGGTTTCGAAGAAGTCGTCGCCCAGCTTGTTGCGCATGGTCGCGTCGGTCAGGTTGTACAGGAACTGATTGAACACCGTGGCGTTGATGGAATCCAGCGGATAGTCGCCTTGCCATTGCGCCAGCTGCTCGACCAGTTTCAGTTCCGCCGGATCGCTGACCACTTCACGCAACACCGGCAACAGCGGGGCGAGCACGCGTGGGCCATAAGCAGTGGTAGTGCCCAATTGCAGTTTCTGACTGGCCTCCAGGTCCCACTTCACGCTCTTGTCACTGAGCTGGCGATTGAGCTGCTGACCACGGTCGGCGAGGTTGTAGTAACCCGGAATTTCCATGCCGGTGGGCGATACCGGCTGGAAGTTGGCCGAGACGATGTAGCCCCGCGCCGGGTTCTCCTCCTGCGGGTTGGCGCTGAACGGGTAGAAGCCGTCCTTGTCCGCCTGATTGGTGCTGCCATCGAGGATGAACTCCGGTTTGACCCCGGCCGGGCGTTTGGGCAGCAGCGCCGACGCCCACCAGCCGATATCGCCCTTGGCGTTGGCATAGACGATGTTCAGCCCCGGCGCCTGCACCTTGGCTGCCGCCGCACGGGCCTTGGCCAGGGTGTCGGCACGATTGAGCTGGTAGAAGCCTTCGAGAATCGGGTTCGGCGTTTCAAGGAACGCCCACCACATGGCAATCGGCGTCTTGCCGGCCGTGCTGCCGATGACGTCGTTGATGATCGGACCGTGGGGCGATTGACGCAGAATCAACGTCACCGGCGCTTGCCCCTTCACCGCGATCTGCTGCTCGGTGTTGACCATGTCGACCCACTTGCCGCGATACCAGACCTGATTCGGGTTGTCCGGGTTGACCTTCTCGGCGATCAGGTCCAGATCGTCGTTCTGGAACATGGTCAGGCTCCAGCCGAAATCCAGGTTGTGGCCGAGGAATGCGAACGGCACCAGTGCCTGATGATGGCCGTACAGCTCGAAGCCCGGCGCCGACAGTTGCGCCTCGTACCACACCGACGGTACCGAGAAGCGGATGTGCGGATCACCCGCCAGCAGCGGTTTGCCGCTTTTGGTGCGATTGCCGGAAATCACCCAGGCGTTACTGCCCTCGAACTGCGGCAGGCCGTTGTCGGCCAGCGCCTGCTCGCTCAGGCGGGCGAGGGCGTTGAGGTCTTTCCAGTCACCGGCAGTCAGGGCGGGTGCCGGTTTGGCGCGAGTCTTGGCCAGCGCGCCGTTGGGCTGCCAGTCGAGGTCGAAGATGTTCAGGTATTCAGGGCCGAGCTGATCACGCACGTAAGTCAGCAACGGCTCTGTACGAAAAGCGGCGGCAAAGCTGTAGGCCATGTAGCCGGCGACGCTGATGCTGTCTTCAGCGGTGAACGTGCGCTTGCGGATGCCCAGCACGTCAAACTCGATCGGTGCGGCGTGGGTGTCCTGATATTGATTGATGCCATCCAGATAGGCTTGCAGGGCCTTCCACGCCGGAGACTGGCGGTCCAGGGCCGCCACATAACTTTCGGCACGTTCGCGAATGCGCAGGCTGCGGAACAGTTTGTCGGTGTCCACCAGCTTCGGCCCGAGCACTTCGGCCAGCTCGCCACGCGCCAGGCGGCGCATGACTTCCATCTGGAACAAACGGTCCTGAGCCTGCACATAGCCGAGGGCGCGATAGAGATCGGTTTCGTTGTCGGCACGAATGTGCGGCACCCCGCGCTCGTCATAACGCACCGTCACCGAGCCTTGCAGGTTGTTCAGCGCCACCTGGCCCTGACGCGTCGGCTGCTTGCTGTAGATGTAACCACCGACTCCGATGGCGAGCAGGACGATCAGCAAGGCAAGTACGGTCAGGACGCGTTTCATGGTGACTCCCTGTTCTTGTTGGATTGCCGTACGTATGGACTGCAAACATGTAGCACAGACCTCTCATGCCGGGCACCACCGTCCTTGAATAGTCCGGAATGCCTTACTTCACGTCCAGCGACCACGGGCAATAACACCCCACCGCCAGCGTATGCGTGGCATTCACTGTTCGCCCTTCGTTCAGTGCTTGCAGGATAGGCTCGATAAAGCTGTTGCTCGAATTGCAGGTCAGGCCTTCGCTGTACGGGCCGAAATAGGCGAGTTTGCCGCTGCGGTCCCAGATTGCCACGGCCGGGCTGGCAGGGATCTGTTCGGAGCCGGGGAGTACGGCGATGTGTTTGAGGCTGTTCAGGGTGGCGGGTAGCTGGCCGTGGCTGCCGGGTTTTTGCACGGCGAAGAATTCCACGCCCTGCGGGGCGTAGTGTTCGACGAGTTCGGTGAGGTGTTGCTGGTTGCCGACGTTGCACGGGCAGGTCGGGTCCCAGAAATGTACGAGGCGGATGGCGCCGGGGCCGGCGAGGTTGTCGGGCAGGCGCAGCGGGTCGCCGGAAAACACCGCCGTGTGTTCGCTGAACGCCCGCAGGTAGCGCCCCTGAAACCAGTCGTAGGCCGCCCACAGCACGCCGGCGCACACGAGGGTGAGCAGGCTGGCAATCAGGGTGGTTCGGTAGGCCGCACGCATGGCTTTCAATCCTCGAAGGGCGGCTAGCTTGCCATGCTTGCCGCGACAGATGAATATCGCAGGCCGATAAAGTCTGTTTCAAGCTTTGGAATTGCTCATGCCTGCCACTTTCGACCCTGATCATCTGCGCGCCAGCCTGCGGCCTCTGGCCGAGCGGCAGCCACTGTCGGTGGAGGCGCAGGCCTATCAGCGGTTTTATGGTCTGGATTTTCCCGGCCGCACCTTAAGCACTGGCCTGGGTCGCTACGCGGTCGACAGCTATGAGGTGGTCAGCCAGTTCTGGAAGCCCGAGCGGGCGAAAGCGACGCTGTTCCTGTTCCACGGTTTCTATGACCACACCGGGCTGTATCGGCATGTGATCGAGTGGGCGCTGGATCAAGGCTTTGCGGTGATTGCCTGCGACTTGCCGGGCCATGGCCTGTCCAGTGGCGAGCGCGCCAGCATCAAGGATTTCGCCGAGTATCAGGACACGCTGCAAGGGTTGTTCAAGGAGGCGCAGTCGCTGGATCTGCCGCAGCCGTGGCACCTGTGCGGGCAGAGTACCGGCGGGGCGATTGTGATTGATCATGTACTGAATCAGGGGGCGAGCAGTCCGGCCCAGGGTCAGGTCATTTTGCTGTCGCCGCTGGTGCGACCACGGGCCTGGGGCTGGTCGCAGCTCAGTTATTACCTGCTCAAACCCTTCGTCAAAGGTATCGACCGGCGCTTCAGCGAGAACTCCAACGACCCGGCGTTCTTGCCGTTTCTGCAGGCCGATCCGTTGCAGCCATTGCGGTTGCCGACGGCGTGGGTGGGGGCACTGGCGCGTTGGATCAAACGCATCGAAGCCGCCCCGCCGAGCCCGCGTCGTCCGTTGGTGGTGCAGGGGCAGGCGGACATGACCGTGGACTGGCAGCACAATCTTGAGGTGTTGAAGGCCAAGTTTGATCGGCCCCAGGTGTTGATGCTGCCTGAGGCGCGGCATCATCTGGCGAATGAGACAGAGGCGATGCGCGGGGAGTTTTTCGGGTTTTTGAGCAAGAGGATCAAAGGCCGAGGTCTTTAGGTGATCATGCCGGCCCCATCGCGAGCAAGCTCGCGATGGCTATGTGTCAGGCGCCGCATATTACTGGCCAGGATTAGTATTCTGCCCCACCGCCAACCCCGCCCGAATCGCCGCCAGCGCCGCCTGGTAATAGGCCTTGCCCTCAGACGACTCGGCAAACGTCGCAAACTCTTCCAACTCGTCATCCGACAGATCGCGATACACATACAGCAGCGTGTTGTTCATGTCGGCGCCAATCTGGTCCATCAAACGCTGACGTTGTCCGTTCAACATGCCTTGTGCCTGACCGCCGCCGAGCAGCCCCGGGATCATCGAACTCAAACTGTCCGCCGCCACGCCGGCAATCGCCAGGCTCACTTCGGCACCGGCTTCACGGGCGGGCAGGGCCTGGGCCAGGTGGCCGATGATCAGCAGACGGCTGTCGCTGGCTTGAATCTTGGGCAGGCCCTTGGCGTTTTTCGCCAGTTGATCGCGGCGGGTCGCCAGCAATTCGGCGGCGACGATTTTCTTGCCCAGGGGCGATTGAAAGAAGTTCAGGGCCGGTTTCGGGTCGGCCAGGGTGTGGCGCAGTTGAGCTTCGGCCCGCTGGTCCATGGCCTGCGGCGCAAAGCGCTGGTTGCTGTTGTTCACCAAGGCCTGGAACACCGCAGGCGGCAGGCTGTTCTGGTAGCGCTGCTGGGCGGCAGAAAGGGCGTCGTTAAAATGCGCGCGTTGGTCTGGCCAACCGGCGACCTTGTACAACTGGTCGTGGCCGTCTGCCCAGGCGGGCAAAACACAGAGCATCAACAGTGAAAAAAGCAAACGGCGCATAGGGACTCCTGTCAGCAGGCGACTATTCTCCGTGCGGTACAGGAACTTGTCGAGAATTCGTATCAGCCCGCTGCGTGGCTCTGTCGGATTTGTGGGCACAGGAATACTATGCGCGCCATGCAAATACCCTCTGATCACCCGCTGCTGTTACGTATCGTCGACGACCTGGCTGCACGCGGCTGGTCGCAGCAGAATATTTTCCTGCCTCTGGGTCTGACCCAGGAACTGGCGGCTGAGTGCCGTAAACGCGCCGCCGAGGGTGAACTGGCGCCGGCCGCCGTGGGGCGCGGTCCGACGTCGGAGATCCGTGAAGGGATTCGTGGCGACCGTATCCAGTGGCTCGAGCCCGGTGAAACCGTGGCCTGCGACAGTTATCTGGAGTTGATGGACAGCCTGCGCGAGGCCATGAATCGCGGTTTGTTCCTCGGTCTTGAGGACTTTGAAAGCCACTTCGCCCTGTACCCGCCTGGCGCGTTCTACCTCAAGCATGTGGACCGCTTTCGCGATGACGATCGGCGCATGGTCTCGGCGGTGATCTATCTCAATGACGCCTGGCTGCCCGAACACGGTGGTCAGTTGCGCATGTACCTCAAGGAAGGCGTCGAATACGATGTGGTGCCCACAGGCGGTTGCCTGGTGGTGTTCCTGTCGGGCGAGGTGCCCCACGAAGTCCTGCCCGCGACCCGGGATCGTCTGTCATTGACCGGCTGGTTCCGGCGTCGTGGTAACGAGCCGTTCTGATCATGCACAAGATTCTGATAAGCCGCTGCCTGCTGGGCCACCGCGTACGTTACGACGGCGGGGCGAGTGGGCCGTTCGATCAACTTCAGCAGTGGATTGAAGAAGGTCGGGTGGTGCCGTTGTGCCCGGAAGTGGCCGGTGGCCTGCCGACCCCACGGGCAGCGGCAGAAATTCCTGGTGGGCAGGGCACCGAAGTGCTTGATGGTCGCCAGCCGGTGATGACCACTGAAGGCGAGGACGTCAGCGCCGAGTTTCTTTCAGGCGCGTATCAGGCGTTGGAGCTGGTGCAAAAACACGGCATCCGCGTGGCCGTGCTCAAGGCCAACAGCCCGTCCTGCGGCAATTTGCTGACCTATGACGGGACGTTCAGCGGGGTGAAGGTCAGTGGCGAAGGGGTGACGGCGGCGTTGCTCAAGCGTCATGGGGTGTTGGTGTTCAGCGAGTTGGAGCTGCCGCAAGCGGCTGCTGCCTTGGCAACCTTGAACTAAAGACCGACACAAAACCCATGTGGGAGCGAGCCTGCTCGCGAAGGCGGACTAACATTCAACATTGATGTTGACTGGTCGGGCCTCTTCGCGAGCAGGCTCGCTCCCACAGGGTCAGTGGACAACCTGAAATCACGGCTTGGCCGCAATCCCCGTATCCGCCCCCAACCACTTCTGCGACAACGCCTCCAGCCGCCCATCTGCCTTGATCCGCTGCAACGCGCTTTCCAGGCTGGCGTGAAACGCCGGGTTGCCCTTCTGAAACGGAATCACCAGGCTCACTGTCGGGCTGACTTTCTTTGCCTCATCAAACGACTGCGCCAGCACCAGCGGGCGCGGCTGCGGTGGTTCGTGGGAGATCGCCTGCTCGGTGGTGCGGGCATAGGGCTCGCTGAAATCGAAACGATCCTTCAAATCCGGGGTCAGTGCTATGTGGTTGATGGCGACGTCGTATTTGCCGGATTCAACACCGGGCAGCAACTCGGCGGCCTCGGTCACGACGAAGTCGGCGCGCACATCCAGCTCATTGGCCAGCAGTTGGCCCAGCTCGACTTCAAACCCGGCGAGTTTGCCGTCGTCCTTGAAGTTGAAGGGCGGTGTATTCGCCTCGAGTGCAATGCGCAGTTCGCCACGGTCGTTGATGTCGTCAATCAACTCGGCATGAGCCAAGGGGCTCAAAAGGGGTAGCAGGCAGATCAGGCCAGGCAAAAAGCGCATGGTCACTCCTTTGAATTCATTATCGCGCCGCGCTGTTCAGCTGCGCTTTGCTATGGTTGTCGAGTGCCTTCGACAACGAATGGTCATGAAGTTGTCATGACCGCGCGGATTTTACGGAAAAACTGGAGAAGAGAATGCAAACATTCATGTCACGTGCTGGTTTGGCTGCCCTGCTGCTGGGCGCTTCGATGATGGCCAGTGCGGCTACCCCGGCCCCGCAAGGTGCAGCAGTGAATATCGGCTCGCCAACAAGCGGCGAAACGGTTGGCAAGACGTTCAAGGTCAAGTTTGAAGTCAAAGGCATTGCTCTGGCTCCGGCGGGCGATGCCACCGCGAACACCGGCCACCACCACCTGCTGATCGACGCCAAGCAGATCATTCCTGCCGGTGCGGTTATCCCGGTAGACGCCAATCACGTGCACTTCGGCAAGGCCCAGACCGAAACCGAGCTGACATTGACTCCGGGTCAGCACACCTTGCAACTCGAATTGGGTGACAAGAACCACATGGCTTTCGATCCGCCAATCGTCTCGGAAAAGATCACCGTGACGGTGAAATGACTTTCCAGCAGGCATGAAAAAGGGAGCTCCGAGGAGCTCCCTTTTTTTCGCTCAAGTCGCTATCAGAACAGCACGCGGCAACGAATGGTGCCGTTGATGTGTTGCAGCTTTTCTTGCGCCAGGTCCGAGTACTCGGCATCGACGTCGATGACCACGTAACCGACCTTCTCGTTGGTCTGCAGGAACTGACCGGAGATGTTGATACCGTTTTCGGCGAAGACCTTGTTGATCTCGCTCATCACACCCGGGATGTTCTCGTGGATGTGCAGCAGACGGTGCTTGCCAGGGTGAGCCGGCAGGGCCACTTCCGGGAAGTTGACCGACGATACCGAAGTACCGTTGTCGCTGTACTTGACCAGTTTTTCCGCCACTTCCAGACCGATGTTGGCTTGCGCTTCCGCGGTGGAACCACCGATGTGCGGGGTCAGGATCACGTTGTCCAGGCCACGCAGCGGGCTTTCGAACTCTTCATCGTTGGAACGTGGTTCCACCGGGAATACGTCGATGGCCGCGCCGATCAGGTGCTTGTCCTTGATCGCGTCCGCCAGGGCGTCCAGCTCGACCACGGTGCCGCGAGCCGCGTTGATCAGGATGCCGCCTTTCTTGATGGCGCGGATTTCCTTCTCGCCGATCATCCACTGGGTGGCTGCGGTTTCCGGTACGTGCAGGGTGACGATGTCGGACATGCCCAGCAGCTCGGTCAGGTTGCCGACCTGGGTGGCGTTGCCCAATGGCAGCTTGGTCACGACGTCGTAGAAGAACACCTGCATGCCCAGGCCTTCAGCCAGGACCGACAGTTGCGTACCGATCGAGCCGTAACCGACGATGCCGAGCTTCTTGCCACGGATTTCGAAGGAGTTGGCCGCGCTCTTGATCCAGCCGCCACGGTGGCAGGAAGCGTTCTTCTCCGGGATGCCGCGCAGCAGCAGGATCGCTTCGGCCAGCACCAGTTCAGCCACGGAACGGGTGTTGGAGTACGGTGCGTTGAACACCGCGATGCCGCGTTCGCGAGCCGCGTTCAGGTCGACCTGGTTGGTGCCGATGCAGAAACAGCCGACAGCGACCAGCTTCTTCGCGTGATCGAAGATTTCTTCGGTCAGTTGCGTGCGGGAGCGAATGCCGATGAAGTGCGCATCAGCGATCTTTTCCTTCAGCTGGGCTTCAGGCAGAGAACCGGTGAGGTACTCGATGCTGGTGTAGCCCGCCGCCTTGAGGACGTCGACAGCCGATTGGTGGACGCCTTCGAGAAGAAGGAACTTGATCTTGCTCTTATCGAGAGAAGTCTTGCTCATCTGCGTAAACCTGTATCCCGGAGAAAAATGGCAGGAAATGGTCAAGGTGTCCTGCCTTACACGTCCTGTTCCTTTTTGACGGCGTCTGTTGCCGTCATGCTGCGTTGTCGCTCCTCGCCATAGCGGGCTATGACTCGTCGCGGCGCCTGGCCTGACGACAACAGCCACTCGTCAAAAGAGGAACGTACGTGTAAAGCAGGGCACTGGATGCTGACCCGGACGGCAAGAATACCGTCGCCGCAGAAAGCCCTTGGGCACTATCCTGCGGGGTCGATATGCTAGCATATGCACCCCGCTAAACACTCATTCCTGCGACGTGAAGCGTCTTCAGGATGACCATGAATTGTTCGAGAGTTCTGTCGATGACCAATCCTGCCCTGATTGATGAGCTGAAGACCCTGGTTGAGCCTGGCAAGGTGCTGACCGATGCCGACTCCCTCAATGCTTACGGCAAGGATTGGACCAAGCATTTCGCCCCGGCGCCATGCGCTATCGTGTTCCCCAAGACCACCGAACAGGTGCAGGCCATCGTGCGTTGGGCCAATGAACACAAGGTGGCGCTGGTGCCGTCCGGTGGTCGTACCGGCCTGTCTGCCGCCGCTGTCGCCGCCAATGGCGAAGTGGTCGTGTCATTCGATTACATGAACCAGATCCTCGACGTGAACCTGACTGACCGCACCGCCGTCTGTCAGCCGGGCGTGGTCACTGAGCATCTGCAGAACGTCGCTGAAGAAAAAGGCCTGTACTACCCGGTGGACTTCGCTTCGGCCGGCTCCAGCCAGATTGGCGGCAATATCGGCACCAATGCCGGCGGAATCAAGGTCATTCGCTACGGCATGACCCGTAACTGGGTGGCGGGCATGAAGGTTGTCACCGGCAAGGGCGACCTGCTGGAACTGAACCGGGACCTGATCAAGAACGCCACCGGCTACGACCTGCGTCAGCTGTTCATCGGCGCCGAGGGCACCCTCGGTTTCGTGGTCGAAGCCACCATGCGTCTGGACCGTGCGCCGAAAAATCTCACTGCCATGGTCCTCGGCACCGCCGATTTCGACTCGATCATGCCGGTATTGCACGCGTTCCAGAGCAAACTCGACCTGACCGCTTTCGAATTCTTCTCCGACAAAGCCCTGGCCAAGGTCATGGCCCGTGGCGACGTACCGGCGCCGTTCGAGTCCGACTGCCCGTTCTACGCGCTGCTGGAATTCGAAGCGACCACCGAAGAAGTCGCCAACCACGCCCTGGAAACCTTTGAGCACTGCGTCGAGCAGGGCTGGGTGTTGGACGGCGTGATGAGCCAGAGCGAAACCCAGTTGCAGAACCTGTGGAAGTTGCGCGAGTACATCTCCGAAACCATCTCCCACTGGACCCCGTACAAAAACGACATCTCGGTCACTGTGTCGAAGGTGCCGGCATTCCTGAAAGAAATCGACGCGATCGTCGGCAAACACTACCCGGACTTCGAAATCGTCTGGTTCGGCCACATCGGCGACGGCAACCTGCACCTGAACATCCTCAAGCCGGATGACCTGAGCAAGGACGAGTTTTTCGCCAAGTGCGCCACCGTCAACAAGTGGGTGTTCGAGACCGTCGAGAAGTACAACGGCTCGATTTCCGCCGAACACGGCGTGGGCATGACCAAGCGTGACTACTTGACCTACAGCCGCTCGCCGGTCGAAATTGAGTACATGAAAGCCGTCAAGGCGGTGTTCGACCCGAACGGCATCATGAACCCGGGCAAGATCTTCGCTGTTTGAATCAACGAACCAGGAGTCGGTAATGAGCTATCAGCACCAGTATGTCGACGGTACGCGTATTCACTTCCCGCTGGGCAAAGTGGTGTGCATCGGCCGCAACTACGCCGAACACGCCAAGGAACTGGATAATCCGGTCCCGACCGAGCCTTTGTTGTTCATCAAGCCGGGCAGTTGCGTGGTACCGCTGGAAGGCGGGTTTGCCATTCCGACCGAGCGTGGCTCGGTGCATTACGAGGCGGAAATCGCCGTGTTGATCGGCAAGCCGCTGTCGACCAAGCCGAGCCGCGAAGAAGTGCTGGACGCCATCTCCGGCTTCGCTCCGGCCCTGGACCTGACCTTGCGCGACAAGCAGGCCGAGCTGAAATCCAAAGGCCTGCCGTGGGAAGTCGCCAAATCCTTCGACGGCGCGGCGGTAATTGCTCCGTTCGTGGCCGGCAGCACGTTTGCCGACCTGACTGATATAGGGATTCGCCTGACCATCAATGGCGAAGTGCGCCAGGATGGCAACAGCAAGGACATGCTCAACCCGATCGTGCCGATGATCCAGTACATGGCCGGCTGCTTCTCGCTGCAGGCCGGTGACGTGATTCTGACCGGCACGCCAGTGGGTGTTGGCCCGCTGAATGTGGGCGACGACCTGGTGTTGGAACTGCCGGGCGCGAGCAGCTTCACCAGCAGCGTCCGCTAGCTCACACAAAACCTGTGGGCGCTAGCCTGCTCGCGAAGACGTCGGACCCGTCGACATCAATATTGACGGACACGCCGCTTTCGCGAGCAGGCTCGTTCCCACATTTGGTTTTGTGACCCTGCCCGCAAACCGAAATGTCCGGGCAGGGCTTTCCCGCCATTTACCGTTTTTTTCACATCCTGTCTGGATAATTCCGGGGCTCTGGCGTGCGACTTTGCCCGTTTGTGCTATTACCTTTAGCCTGAATTTCTGGAACGCATTCCCCGATGGCAACGCAACCGCTCCCGACTCTGCAACCCCCTCGTCGCCCACGCCTGCTGATGCGCTGGTATTACTGGCTGTTGCTGGCCGTTGTGGCAGCTTATGGCCTGGCGTTTGCGATGCATTGGGATGATCGCGGCGTCCTGTGGCTCCGGGAGCGTTTTGAAAGCCCCTCGGTGCGTCAGCAAAGTGTCTGGCTGCCGGATTACCGGGCAGTGATCGATGCCAAGCTGCTGCCGGGCATGGAAAAGGACGAAGCCTCGGATCTGTCTTACGATCCGCAGACCAAGACCCTGTTCTCGGTGATGGGCAAGAACCCGTTTCTGGTCGAGCTGACCCTGCAGGGCGACGTGCTGCGCAAGATGCCGCTGGTGGGCTGGGTCAATCCCGAAGGCCTGACGGTGATGGGTAACGGTCTGATGGCCATTACCGATGAGCGTGAACACATGCTGTCCATCATCAAGGTCGATGCCGACACTCGTGAGCTGAACCGCGACAACTTCCCGAAATACGACCTCGGCCCATCAAAAAACCAGAACAAGGCTTTCGAAGCCATCGCCTGGGACCCGCGCAATCAGCAACTGTTGCTGGGTGAAGAACGCCCGCCAGCGCTGTTCACCTGGAAAAGCGACGGTAGCCAGACGCTCAAGGGCGACAAGCAGAAACTGGTCAGCAATGAACTGGACATCCGCAACCTGTCGGCCCTGGCCATCGATCCGCGTACCGGCCATACGCTGGTACTGTCCGCCGACTCGCACCTGTTGCTGGAGCTGGACGAGAAGGGTGAACAGGTCAGCTTCATGACCCTGCTGGGTGGCTTCAACGGCCTGAACAAAACCATCCCCCGCGCCGAAGGCGTGACCATGGACGAAGCGGGTACGCTCTATATGGTCAGCGAACCGAACCTGTTCTACCGTTTCGAAAAACAGAAGTAATAATGCCCGATTCGCGTAGGAGCCGGCGCAGTAAGGGGTGATATTGTCGTTTAAGGCCACTGGCCATTAAGCTTGAATTCATGCGCTCGTGATATTTCATCCGCCCGCCCTGTTTTCGAGTTTGCCTGAATGCGTCGACTTGCCCGTCCCCAGCCCCTCATTTTGATCCTGTCGGTGATTGCACTGATCGCCTTGGTCGCGGTCGGTCAGTACCTGCGTCTGTTCGAACGCGGCTGGTTCAACCTGCATACCCTGTGGCAGCCGGTCAACGTTCAGTCCATTGCTCTGGACCAGTATCAGGTCTCGGTCGAAGCGCGGGTGATCGAAGGGCTGAACAAAGATGTGTCGGCCCTGACCTACGATCCGGTGCGTAAAAGTCTGTTCACAGTGACCAACAAAAACGCCGAGCTGATCGAGTTGTCCCTGGACGGCAAGATCCTGCGGCGTGTGGCGTTGATTGGTTTTGGCGACGCGGAAGCCGTGGAATTCATCAGCGCCGACACTTATGTGGTCAGCGACGAACACCAGCAGCGGCTGATCAAGATTCACCTGGAGGAGGGCACGACCTTCCTCGACGCCGCGGAGGCTGAACAGATGACCCTCGGCGTGCACGCCGGCGGCAACAAGGGGTTTGAAGGCCTGGCCTATGACTCGGTGGGCAAGCGGCTGTTTGTCGCCAAGGAACGCGACCCGATGCTGGTCTATGAAGTACAGGGCTTCCCTCATTACAACCCGGAAAAATCCTATTCGGTGCACGTGATCAACAACCCCAAGCGCGATGCCGGGATGTTCGTGCGCGATCTGTCGAGCCTGCAATACGACGAGCGCAGCGGCCATTTGATGGCGCTGTCGGATGAGTCAAGGTTGATTCTGGAACTGGATATCGACGGTCGGCCATTGAGCACGATGTCACTGAGCAAGGGGCGCCAGGGCCTGCAAAAGACCGTGCCGCAAGCGGAAGGCATTGCGATGGATGACGAGGGGACGTTGTACCTGGTGAGCGAGCCGAATCTGTTTTACGTCTTCAAGAAACCAACACAAAACTAGTCAACACCACACAAACCAATGTGGGAGCGAGCCTGCTCGCGAAGGGGCCGTGTCAGCCGATGAAGATATCGAATGACACACCGCCTTTGCGAGCAAGCCCACTCCCACATTTTGATTGGCGTGTGCCTTATTTGGCGCGCAGGGTTTTCACGCCTTCTTTGGTCCCCAACAACAGCAAATCTGCCGGACGTGCCGCAAACAACCCATTGGTCACTACGCCGACGATCGCATTGATCTGCGTCTCCAGTTCCACCGGGTTGGTGATCTGCATGTTGAACACGTCGAGGATGATGTTGCCGTTGTCGGTCAGCACGCCTTCACGGTAAACCGGGTCGCCGCCCAGCTTCACCAGCTCGCGGGCGACGTGGCTGCGGGCCATCGGGATCACTTCCACCGGCAACGGGAACGCGCCGAGTACCGGCACCAGTTTGCTGCCGTCGGCGATGCAGATGAAGGTCTTGGCCACGGCCGCGACGATCTTCTCGCGGGTCAGGGCTGCGCCGCCGCCTTTGATCAGGTTCAGGTGTTCGTCGCTTTCGTCGGCGCCATCGACATAGAACTCCAGGTCGCTGACCGTATTGAGTTCATACACCGGAATGCCGTGGCCCTTCAGGCGCGCAGCCGTGGCTTCGGAGCTGGCAACCGCGCCATCGAAAGCACCTTTGTGTTTGGCCAGGGCGTCGATGAAGCAGTTGGCGGTAGAACCGGTGCCGACCCCGACGATGCTCTTGTCATCGAGTTTCGGGAGGATGAAGTCGACGGCGGCTTGGGCCACTGCCTGTTTGAGTTGATCCTGGGTCATGCGGGCTCCGAGGTGCCGAAGGGGGACGAAAGGCCGGCATTATAGGCGCCAGGGCGGGGAAGGTCATTGCCCGATTGGCTGATGAGGTGCGCGGGGAGCGATGCGGTCCCTGTGGCGAGGGAGCTTGCTCGCGCTAGGCTGCGCAGCAGTCGCAAAACCTGCTTGCAGGGTATGTCTGAAAGAATGCAGGGGGGGACCGCTTCGCGCTCCAGCGGGAGCAAGCTCCCTCGCCACAATGAGTCGGTGGAATACAGGAGGGGTTTAAAACCCCCTGTTTAGTGTGGTCGCCCGGACGAAAGCCGGGTTAGACTCCTTGGCCCTGCCCAACCCGCTCAGTGATGCTTTCCGATGCTCGAACAGTACGTCAAGAAGATCCTCACCTCGCGCGTTTATGACGTTGCCGTAGAAACCCCGTTGCAGACTGCTCGCCAGCTCTCCGAGCGGCTGGGCAATAACATCTGGCTCAAGCGCGAAGACTTGCAGCCGGTGTTTTCCTTCAAGATTCGCGGTGCCTACAACAAGCTGACGCAGCTGAGCGATGAAGAACGCGCTCGCGGCGTGGTCACCGCGTCGGCAGGCAACCACGCACAAGGCCTGGCCCTGGCCGCGAAAGTGTTGGGCGTGAAAGCCACCATCGTGATGCCCAAGACCACCCCGGAGATCAAGGTCGAGGGCGTGCGTTCCCGTGGCGGCAAAGTGGTGCTGCACGGCGATACGTTCCCGGAAGCGCTGGCCTACTCGCTGAAACTGGTCGATGAAAAGGGCTACGTCTATATCCATCCGTACGACGATCCCCACACCATCGCCGGGCAGGGCACCGTGGCCATGGAAATCCTGCGCCAGCACCCTGGCCGCCTGGACGCGATTTTTGTCCCGGTAGGCGGTGGCGGCCTGATCGCCGGTATTGCGGCGTACGTGAAATACCTGCGCCCGGAAATCAAGATCATCGGCGTCGAGCCCGACGACTCCAACTGCCTGCAAGCCGCGATGGCGGCGGGCGAGCGCGTGATTCTGCCGACCGTGGGCATCTTTGCCGACGGTGTCGCGGTGGCGCAGATCGGTCAGCATACCTTCGACATCTGCAAGCACTATGTCGATGAAGTGATCACCGTCAGCACCGATGAGATCTGTGCGGCGATCAAGGACATCTACGACGATACCCGCTCGATCACCGAACCTGCCGGCGCCCTGGGCGTGGCCGGGATCAAGAAATACGTGGAGCTGAACGGCGTCACCGGCCATACCTTCGTGGCCATCGACTCCGGCGCCAACGTCAACTTCGACCGCCTGCGCCACGTTGCCGAACGCGCCGAACTGGGCGAAGGCCGCGAAGCGATCATCGCCGTGACCATCCCCGAGAAACCGGGCAGCTTCAAGGCGTTCTGCGAGGCCGTCGGCAAGCGCCAGATCACTGAATTCAACTACCGCTACAACACCGGCAGCGAAGCGCACATCTTCGTTGGCGTGCAGACGCACCCGGAAACCGACCCACGCAGCGCGCTGATCGCCAGTCTGAGCGAGCAGGGTTTCCCGGTGCTGGACCTGACCGACAACGAATTGGCCAAGCTGCACATTCGCCACATGGTCGGCGGCCACGCGGCCCATGTGATTGATGAAGTGGTGCTGCGCTTCGAATTCCCGGAGCGGCCAGGCGCGCTGTTCAACTTCCTCAACAAACTGGGCGGGCGCTGGAACATCTCGATGTTCCACTACCGCAACCACGGCGCGGCGGATGGCCGTGTGGTCGCCGGCCTGCAAGTGCCCCACGAGGAACGTCATCTGGTGCCGGCGGCGTTGGAAGAAATCGGCTACCCGTACTGGGACGAAAGCGACAACCCGGCCTATCAGCTGTTTCTCGGCTGAGCGGCTACGCTGATGGGCAGCTCATAAGGAAATCGAACAATGGAAACGTTAACCGCCCTCAAAACCGGGCACATGGTCGCGACTGCAGTGCTGTTGCTCTGTGCGCTGGGGCTGGCGATCCGGGTCTGGCGCACGCGGCGCAACGGTGATGCGAACGCTGCGGGCCATACGTTGCAGCGGCCATGGGTATTTGTCTGGCTGTTGATGGGGCTGGCGCTGCTGAGCATGCCCTTCACCGGCTGGTGGATGGTGCATCTGGTGGGCTGGCCACTGGGGCAGACGTGGCTTCTGGCTTCCAGTGTGCTGTACACCGTGGCGGCGCTGGGCTGGTTCTGGTTGCTGGTGCGGCTGAGCAAGTTGCGCAAGGCGACGGGGGCGGGCAACGGGAAGTTCACCTTTGCCTTGGCGTTGTTCAGCTTTGTCTGCTTTATCGCGATTGCGGGGTTGATGGGCGCCAAGCCGGTTTAAGGCTTCAGACCGCGTTGGCCCCTTCGCGAGCAGGCTCGCTCCCACATTAGATCTTCAGTGAGCACAGATTTTGTGAACAAAGCAGATCCAGTGTGGGAGCGAGCCTGCTCGCGAAAGCGGTTTCAGTCGCGCAGACTCATCACCGGCCATCCACGCTTTTCAGCCTCAGCCCGCAGATTCGGATCCGGATCAACCGCCACCGCATGCGTCACCTGCTCCAGCAACGGCAAATCATTCATCGAATCACTGTAGAAATAACTGCCTTGCAGCGAATACCCGGTCTCTTCCAGCCAGCGATTGAGCCGTGTCACCTTGCCCTCGCGAAAGCACGGAATGTCGGTACTGCGCCCGGAATAACGGCCATCAATCATTTCGCATTCGGTGGCGATCAAGGTTTCAACGCCCAGACGCTGGGCAATCGGCCCGGTGACGAAGCGGTTGGTGGCGGTGATGATCACCAGCTTGTCGCCAGCCGCACGGTGTTTGGCCAGCAATTCGAGCGCCTTGGGCAGCATGATCGGTTCGATGCAGTCGCGCATGTAGTCGCGGTGCCATTCATCGAGCTGGGCCATGTCGGTGCGGCCAAGGATTTCCAGGCAGAAGTTCAGGTATTCGGCGTTGTCCAGCGTGCCGGCCAGGTAGTCCTGGTAGAACTCGTCGTTGCGTGCCTTGTAGGCCACGGCGTCGAGGATGCCCCGTTCGCACAGGTAATCGCCCCAGGCGTGGTCACTGTCACCGCCCAGAAGCGTGTTGTCCAAGTCGAATAAAGCCAGGCGCATTGCAGTTACTCGCTGAAAAGTCTGTAGAAAGGCGTCCAGAATACGTACTTTTCACAAGAGTGCACATAAGGTAGGCCGGCTCGTTGCTGCCTTCACAACCTTTGTGGAACAATGCGGCAACATGCGTTTGCGAGGTTGTTGCCGTGATCGACCCCGATGGTTTCCGCCCCAATGTCGGGATCATTCTCACGAATGATGCTGGCCAGGTGCTATGGGCTCGCCGTATCAATCAAGATGCCTGGCAGTTTCCTCAGGGCGGAATCAATCCCCAGGAGACGCCGGAAGACGCCTTGTACCGCGAGTTGAACGAAGAAGTGGGTCTAGAGCGCGAAGATGTTGAAATTCTCGCCTGCACCCGGGGCTGGTTGCGCTATCGTTTGCCGCAACGTCTGGTCCGTACCCACAGCCAACCGCTGTGCATCGGCCAGAAACAGAAATGGTTTCTCCTGCGCCTGGTCTCCAACGAGCAGCGGGTGCGGATGGATTTGACCGGTAAACCGGAATTCGATGGCTGGCGCTGGGTCAGTTATTGGTATCCGTTGGGCCAGGTGGTGACATTCAAGCGCGAGGTGTATCGACGCGCTCTCAAAGAGCTTGCCCCGCGCCTTTTAGCGCGCGACTGACGACGGAGTTCGACCCCGAGCCATGCTCAATACGCTGCGCAAGATCGTCCAGGAAGTTAACTCCGCCAAGGATCTCAAGGCGGCGTTGGGGATTATTGTGTTGCGCGTCAAAGAGGCCATGGGCAGCCAGGTCTGCTCGGTCTACCTGCTTGATCCAGAGACCAACCGCTTCGTACTGATGGCCACCGAGGGCTTGAACAAGCGCTCGATCGGCAAGGTCAGCATGGCACCCAACGAAGGTCTGGTCGGCCTGGTCGGCACGCGTGAAGAACCCCTGAACCTCGAGAACGCCGCGGATCACCCGCGCTACCGCTACTTTGCCGAAACCGGTGAAGAACGCTACGCCTCGTTCCTTGGGGCCCCCATCATTCACCACCGCCGCGTTGTCGGGGTGTTGGTCATTCAGCAAAAAGAACGTCGCCAGTTCGATGAAGGTGAAGAAGCCTTCCTCGTGACCATGAGCGCGCAGCTTGCCGGCGTTATCGCCCACGCCGAGGCCACCGGTTCGATCCGTGGCCTGGGCCGTCAGGGCAAAGGCATCCAGGAAGCCAAGTTCGTCGGCGTACCCGGTTCGCCGGGTGCAGCGGTCGGTACGGCGGTGGTCATGTTGCCGCCGGCGGATCTGGATGTGGTGCCGGACAAGGCGATCAGCGACATCGACGCGGAACTGAAGCTGTTCAAGACCGCCATCGAAGGCGTACGCGCCGACATGCGCGCCTTGTCCGCCAAGCTCGCGACGCAGTTGCGTCCAGAAGAGCGCGCACTGTTCGACGTCTACCTGATGATGCTCGACGATGCCTCGCTGGGCAGCGAAGTCACCACTGTGATCAAGACCGGTCAGTGGGCCCAGGGCGCGTTGCGTCAGGTGGTCACCGATCACGTCAACCGTTTCGAACTGATGGACGACGCCTACCTGCGTGAGCGCGCCTCGGACGTCAAGGACCTCGGTCGCCGCCTGCTCGCCTACTTGCAGGAAGAGCGCCAGCAGACCCTGGTCTACCCCGACAACACCATTCTGATCAGCGAAGAACTGACGCCGGCGATGCTCGGCGAGGTGCCGGAAGGCAAGCTGGTCGGTCTGGTGTCGGTACTCGGTTCCGGCAACTCCCACGTCGCGATCCTGGCGCGAGCCATGGGCATTCCGACGGTGATGGGCCTGGTCGACTTGCCGTACGCCAAGGTCGACGGCATCCAGATGATCGTCGACGGTTATCACGGCGAGGTCTACACCAACCCCAGCGACGTGCTGCGCAAGCAGTTCGCCGAGGTGGTCGAGGAAGAGAAACAACTGGCACTGGGGCTGGACGCGTTGCGCGACCTGCCGTGCGTGACCGTCGATGGCCACCGCATGCCGCTGTGGGTCAACACCGGCCTGCTGGCGGATGTGGCGCGGGCGCAGAAGCGCGGCGCCGAGGGCGTGGGCCTGTACCGCACCGAAGTGCCGTTCATGATCAACCAGCGTTTCCCGAGTGAGAAGGAGCAGCTGGCGATCTATCGCGAGCAACTCGCCGCCTTCCACCCGCAACCGGTGACCATGCGCAGCCTGGACATTGGCGGCGACAAGTCACTGTCGTATTTCCCGATCAAAGAGGACAACCCGTTCCTCGGCTGGCGCGGGATTCGCGTCACGCTGGATCACCCGGAGATCTTCCTGGTCCAGGCCCGCGCCATGCTCAAGGCCAGCGAAGGCCTGAACAACCTGCGGATCCTGCTGCCGATGATCTCCGGCACGCATGAACTCGAAGAAGCGCTGCACCTGATTCACCGCGCCTGGGGCGAAGTTCGCGACGAAGGCACTGACGTGCCGATGCCGCCGATTGGCGTGATGATCGAGATTCCAGCGGCGGTTTATCAGACCCGGGAACTGGCGCGGATGGTGGACTTCCTGTCGGTCGGCTCCAACGACCTGACCCAGTACCTGCTGGCCGTGGACCGCAACAACCCGCGTGTGGCAGATCTTTACGACTACCTGCACCCGGCGGTGCTGCAAGCCTTGCAGAACGTGGTGCGTGACGCCCATGCCGAAGGCAAGCCAGTCAGCATCTGCGGTGAAATGGCCGGTGACCCGGCGGCGGCGGTGTTGTTGATGGCGATGGGGTTCGACAGTCTGTCGATGAACGCCACCAACTTGCCGAAGGTGAAATGGATGTTGCGCCAGATCAACCTGAGCAAGGCCAAGGAATTGCTCGCCGAGCTGATGACCATCGACAACCCGCAAGTTATCCACAGCTCGCTGCAATTGGCGCTGAAGAACCTTGGGTTGGCGCGGATCAATCCGTCTTCGGTCAAGACCCTCTAATCTGGCCTTTGTGGCGAGGGAGCTTGCTCCCGCTGGAGCGCGAAGCACTCCCAAGCCGGCTAACGCGTTCTTTCTGGAAGATCGCATTAGCGGGATGACGACTGCTTCGCAGCCGAGCGGGAGCAAGCTCCCTCGCCACAATTTGGTGCCTGACCGTCAAACTCGCAACGCCACTTCCCCCAAATGCCCCCCATACGGCCCGAAACTCCTCTCGACCATATGCCGCGTCCCATCCGCACCCACAATCAACGCCGTACTCGCCCGCGTCCCATACGTCGGACTGGCAATAAACACACTCGACAACAAACTCTCCGTCGCCAAACCGACCCCCGTATCCGGCAACTGCGCAAACGACGCCACCTGCGCATCACTCAAAATCGCCAGTAACGCCTCAGGCCGCGGATCGTCCAGCACCTCAATCAATGCCGCCCTGGCCTTGAGCAACTTGGGCCACGGCGTATCCAGCCCCGCATTCGACACGCCATAAACCCCAGGCGCCAGCATCACCGGTCCTGACTCCCGGGCGTTGAAATGCCACAGCTCATGGGCATTGCCGAGCAGCAGGTTGAACCCGGCATATTCAACCGAGCGGCCAACGACATCGGTCAGATAATCATCAATCGACATCTCGCCACTGAGAAACCGCGCCACCAGTTCGCCCCGTGATTTACGCGCCGGCGGTTGATGGGGATCGCGGATGTTGGTCAGGGCGGCAAAGCGGCCATTGGCGCCGACACCGAGCCAGGTGCCACCGGCTTCCAGGTCGCGACCGGCATGGACTTGGGGTGCTTCAGGCCACGAGGCCAAGGGCAGGCTGGGCCGGGCGTAGAACTCGTCGCGGTTGGCTGCGACGATCAGCGGCAGGGCGTGGCCGGGTCGCCAGGCGAAAACAATCAGGCACATAAGGTGGTCCTTGTGTGTTTTTTGCTCACTCTACGCAGACATCGCTCATCGATCCATCGCCTTGCGCAGTGGAGCTGGAGGCCATTACTCCGTTACCATGCCGCTCGTATTTTTGGGTAGTGGAGACGAACGGTCATGGCATTCGTACTCTACCTGTTGCTGGGCGCCTGTGCGGGCGTGCTGGCCGGGCTGTTCGGTGTCGGTGGCGGGATCATCATCGTGCCGGTGCTGGTGTTCAGTTTCACCTTGCAGGGCTTTGATGCGTCGATCCTGACTCACCTGGCAGTCGGTACATCGCTGGCGACGATCATCTTCACTTCGGTCAATGCCATTCGTGAACATCACCGCCGTGGCGCGGTGCGGTGGCCGATCTTTGCCTGGATGACGGTCGGTATTCTGATCGGCGCCGGGTTTGGCGCGCTGACTGCCCAGGCGATTTCCGGGCCGAATCTGCAGAAGATCATCGGCGTATTTGCCCTGGTGATTGCCGTGCAGCTTATGCTGGACGTCAAACCCAAGGCCAGCCGAACGGTGCCGGGTAAAGTCGGTCTGACCCTGGCAGGCGGCGTGGTGGGCTGGGCCTCGGCGATCTTCGGGATTGGCGGCGGTTCGTTGACCGTGCCGTTCCTGACCTGGCGCAGCGTGCCGATGCAGCAGGCGGTGGCGACGTCTTCGGCGTGCGGCTTGCCGATTGCCTTGGCAAGTGCATTAAGTTTCATGATTCTGGGCTGGCACGATCCGTTGCTGCCAGCCCATAGTCTCGGTTTTGTTTATTTGCCGGCGTTGCTGGGCATCGCGTTGACCAGCATGTACTTCGCCCGGATCGGGGCGCGCCTGGCGCACAAGTTGTCGCCGCGCTTGCTGAAAAGACTGTTCGCCGCTTTGCTGTTTTGCGTGGGCCTGAATTTCCTGCTCTGACACAGCGCACAATCCTGGCTTAATCCTGAGGTGGCAGCGTCCCCCGGGAATATTGAAAGTTTCAACTCTAACGAGGAGTCGCAATGCTGCCTTACCCGCAGATCGACCCGGTGGCACTGGCCATCGGTCCGCTGAAAATCCACTGGTACGGTCTGATGTACCTGATCGGCATCGGCGGCGCCTGGCTGCTGGCGTCCCGACGGCTCAACCGCTTCGACCCGACCTGGACCAAGGAAAAACTCTCCGACCTGATCTTCTGGTTGTCGATGGGGGTCATTGTCGGTGGCCGTTTGGGTTATGTGCTGTTTTACGACCTGAGCGCCTACATCGCCAACCCGACGCTGATTTTCGAGGTGTGGAAGGGCGGCATGGCGTTCCACGGTGGCTTTATCGGCGTGATGATCGCGGCCTGGTGGTTCGGTCGCCGTAACGGCAAGTCGTTCTTCCAACTTATGGACTTCGTCGCGCCCATGGTGCCGATTGGTCTGGGCGCCGGGCGTATCGGCAACTTCATCAACGCCGAGTTGTGGGGCAAGCCAACCGATCTGCCGTGGGCGATGGTGTTCCCGCCGTTCAGCGACCCGGCGCAGCTGCCGCGTCACCCGTCGCAGCTGTACCAGTTCGCACTGGAAGGCGTCGCGCTGTTCCTGATTCTCTGGCTGTTCTCGCGCAAGCCGCGGCCAACCATGGCAGTGTCCGGCATGTTCGCGCTGTTCTACGGGATTTTCCGTTTCATCGTCGAATTCGTTCGCGTACCCGATGCGCAGCTCGGTTATCTGGCGTTCGGTTGGGTGACCATGGGGCAGATTCTGTGCATCCCGATGATCGTCGCCGGTCTGTTCCTGATCTGGCTGGCTTATCATCGTCAGCCAAAGGCTCCAGTGACTTCGGCCGCCTAAGACGCCGCGATCTACATTCGAACCCGGGGTTTCGGCCCCGGATTCAAGGACACAGGTAACTCATGAAGCAATATCTCGATCTGGTGGCGCACGTCATCAAGAACGGCACCAAACAGGCCAACCGTACCGGCATCAACACCATCAGCTTTCCTGGCGCGATGCTGCGTTATGACCTGAAGGAAGGCTTTCCGGCGATCACCACCCGCAAGATGGCCTTCAAATCGGCGATCGGCGAGATGTGCGGTTTTCTGCGTAGTGTGAACAACGCCGCCGAATTCCGTGCCCTGGGCTGCAAGGTCTGGGACCAGAACGCCAACGAGAACGCCCAGTGGCTGGCCAACCCGTTCCGTCAGGGCGAAGACGACCTGGGCGAGATCTACGGTGTGCAGTGGCGCAAATGGCCGGCGTACAAGCAGATCCCGGTCAGCAATAAAGCCGCTATCGAGCAGACCCTGGGCCAGGGCTATCGCCAGATCGCCGAAGGCGAAGAAGACGGTCAGGCCTACGTGGTGTTGTACAAGGCGATCGACCAGATCCGCCAGTGTGTCGACACCATCATCAAGGATCCGGGCAGCCGCCGCATCCTGTTCCACGGCTGGAACGTCGCCCAGCTCGATGAAATGGCCCTGCCGCCGTGCCACCTGCTGTACCAGTTCCATCCGAATGTCGAGACCAGAGAGATTTCCCTGACCCTCTACATCCGCTCCAACGACCTGGGCCTGGGCACGCCGTTCAACCTCACCGAAGGCGCCGCGCTGCTGAGCCTGATCGGTCGCCTGACCGGCTACACGCCGCGCTGGTTCACCTATTTCATCGGCGACGCCCACGTCTACGAAAACCACCTGGACATGCTCAACGAACAGCTCACCCGCGAGCCGTTCCCGATGCCGAAACTGGTGATCAGTGATCGTGTGCCGGCGTTTGCCGAGACTGGCGTGTACCAACCGGAGTGGCTGGAGTTGATCGAGCCGGGCGATTTCTCGCTTGAGGGTTATCAGCACCACGCGCCGATGACGGCACCGATGGCGGTCTGAAGAACTCCGCCGACCCTGTGGGAGCGAGCTTGTTCGCGATGAGGCCATAACATTCAACATCTATGTTGACTGTCAGACCGCCATCGCGAGCACGCTCGCTCCCACATTGTTTTTGTGTTGTGTTCAATGCCCGTGGCTTCTCCCAACATGGGAATGCTCAACCTCAGTCGCCACAACCCCGCCACTCACTTCCAGCCGCTGCAAGATCCCGCACTGTTCAACATCCGCCCCTTCGCCACAGCGTTGGCGCAGGTCGAGCAGTTGTGCCTGCAAGGCCAGCAAACCATCGATCCGCGCTTTGACGTGATGAATATGCTCGTCGATCAGCGCGTTGACGTTTTCGCACTGATCTCGCGGGCTGTCGCGCAGGGCCAGCAGGCTGCGGATTTCTTCCAGTGTCATGTCCAGTGTGCGGCAATTGCGGATAAAGGTCAGGCGCTCAGCGTGGGCCTGGGTGTAGACGCGGTAGTTGCCGTCGCTGCGGGCCGGCTCCGGCAGCAGGTTTTCGCGCTCGTAATACCGAACGGTTTCGACGGCGCAGTCGGTGAGTTTCGCCAGTTCTCCGATCTTCATCGCGGCAATCTCCAAATAGGTGCTTGACCCTATAGTGGCTACAGGGTCTTTACTTGGCAACAGGCACCTTTATGGACGCGACCCAATGAGCGATTCCCAACACACCCACAAGCCCGAGACTGGGCACGATCACGATCACGATCACGATCACGCACACAGCCACAAGCTGCAGCCTGTGCAAAAGCAGCATGACCACGGCAGCCACGGCGATTCCTGCTGTTCCTCCAACGTGGCGGCGCCTTCGCTGATCAAGCTCAGCGACAAGCCGACGGACGGTGCACGGCTGAGCAGTTTCCGCATCGACGCCATGGACTGCCCGACCGAGCAGACGCTGATCCAGAACAAACTGGGCAAGCTCGCCGGTGTGCAACAGCTGGAATTCAACCTGATCAACCGCGTGCTGGGTGTGACCCACGACCTGCCGAGCACTGCGCCTATCGTCGAGGCGATCAAGTCGCTCGGCATGCAGGCCGAGCCGCTGGAGTCGGGTGTCGAAGTCCCGGCGCCTGCGCCTGAGAAAAAGCCCTGGTGGCCGCTGGCGTTGTCCGGCATCGGCGCGCTCGCTGCTGAAGTCATTCACTTCACCAGCGCGGCGCCGACCTGGGTGGTCGCCGTCATCGCGCTGATCTCGATTCTCAGCGGCGGCCTCACCACCTACAAAAAGGGCTGGATCGCCCTGAAAAACCTCAACCTGAACATCAACGCACTGATGAGCATCGCCGTGACCGGTGCGGTGCTGATCGGGCAGTGGCCGGAAGCGGCGATGGTGATGTTCCTGTTCACCGTGGCCGAGTTGATCGAAGCCAAATCCCTGGACCGTGCGCGCAACGCCATCAGCGGCCTGATGCAGATGACGCCGGAGCAGGCCACGGTGCTGCAGGCCGATGGCAGCTGGGCTGAGCTGGACGTCAAAAGCATCGAGCTGGGCGCGCGAGTGCGTGTGCGTCCGGGCGAGCGCATTGGTCTGGACGGCGAAGTGGTCTCGGGCAGTTCGACCATCGATCAGGCGCCGATCACCGGTGAAAGCCTGCCGGTGGAAAAAACCGTAGGCGACAAAGTGTTCGCCGGCACCATCAACCAGGCCGGCTCGCTGGAATACACCGTCACCGCAGCGGCCAACAATTCAACACTGGCGCGGATCATCCACGCCGTCGAACAGGCCCAAGGCGCACGGGCACCGACCCAACGCTTTGTCGATCAATTCTCGACAATCTACACCCCGGTGGTGTTTCTCCTCGCGCTGGCAGTCGCCGTCATCCCGCCGCTGTTCATGGGCGCGGTGTGGTTCGACTGGATCTACCGGGCGCTGGTGCTGCTGGTGGTTGCCTGCCCGTGTGCGCTGGTGATTTCCACCCCGGTGACCATCGTCAGCGGCCTCGCGGCGGCAGCGCGCAAAGGGATTCTGGTCAAGGGCGGCGTCTATCTGGAGGGCGGTTACAAGCTCGACTACCTGACGCTGGACAAGACCGGCACCATCACCCACGGCAAACCGGTGCAGACCGATTATCTGTCGCTCGATCCAACCGCCGACGAAACCGCACCGGCCATTGCCGCCGCGCTGGCCGGTCGTTCGGACCACCCGGTGTCACTGGCCATCGCCAACGCAGCTGTGGATAAACAATTCGCAACGCTGACTGTGGATAACTTCGAAGCGCTGGCCGGTCGCGGTGTTCGGGGTGAAATCAACGGTCAGGTGTACTACCTGGGCAACCACCGGCTGGTGGAAGAGCTGAAGCTGTGTTCGCCAGCGCTGGAAGAAAAACTGTTCGCGCTGGAGAAGCAGGGCAAGTCCGTGGTGTTGCTGCTTGATCAGTCCGGTCCGCTGGCGTTGTTCGCCGTGGCTGACACGGTGAAAGAGTCCAGCCGCGAAGCGATCCGCCAGTTGCACGAACTGGGGATCAAGACCCTGATGCTCACCGGCGACAACGTCCACACCGCCCGGGCGATTGCCGCGCAAGTCGGCATCGATGAGGCCAAAGGCGATCTGCTGCCGACCGACAAGCTGCAAGCCATCGAAGCCCTTTACGCCCAGGGCCATCGGGTGGGCATGGTCGGCGACGGCATCAACGACGCCCCGGCGCTGGCGCGTGCGGAGATCGGTTTCGCCATGGCCGCTGCCGGCACCGATACTGCCATCGAGACCGCCGATGTCGCCCTGATGGACGACGATCTGCGCAAGATCCCGGCATTCATCCGCCTGTCACGGCAGACGTCGAGTGTGCTCAAGCAGAACATCGCCCTCGCATTGGTCATCAAGGCGATCTTTCTTGGGGTAACCTTCTTTGGGCTCGCCACCATGTGGATGGCGGTGTTCGCCGACATGGGCGTCAGCCTGTTGGTGGTGTTCAACGGTTTGCGCCTGTTGCGCAAATAGACGATGAGGGGCGGGTGTGCTGAGTGCCGAGCTGAAAGCGTTTTACATGGTGGCCCGGCTGGGCAGCATTACCCTGGCGGCGAAAAAACTCGGCTTGAGCCAACCGACGGTGACGACCCAGATTCGCCACCTGGAAAGCCAGTACTCGGTGGAACTGTTCTACCGTGGCGGCCGCCGCCTCAGCGTCAGTGATGAAGGCGCGCGGTTGCTGCCGATGGTCAAGGCGCTGTTGCAGCAGGAAGCCGACATCGAGTTTTTCCTGCGCAACAGCGGTCAGGTCCAGGGCGTGCTGCGCATCGCCGCCACGGCGCCTTATTACATCCTCGATCTGGTAAAGACCTTTCGCGAGCGCCTGCCGCAAGTGGAGGTGTCGGTGGAGATCGGCAACTCCCAGCAGGTGCTGGAAGCGCTGGAGGATTATCGGGTCGATGTCGCCGCGTCCTCGCAGTTGCTGGACGATGCGCGATTGATTCGGCGGGTATTGGGCAGCGATCCACTGGTGCTGGCGGTGCATCGCAATCATCCACTGGCGGTGCATGAGCATGTGCCGCTCAGTGCGCTGGCCGGGCATACCTTGTTGATGCGCGAGTCCGGTTCGACCACTCGCCGGTTGACCGAAGAGCTGCTGGCCAGCGCCGGAGTGAGTTTCGGGCCGCTGCTGGAGATTGGCAGTCGTGAATCGATCCGCGAGGCGGTGCTGCGCAATATCGGCATCAGTATCATCGCCCGCCAGGAAGTGCCGCACGATCCGCAGTTGCGAGTGCTGACCATCGAGAATGCGCCGCAAATTCCCGAGTACCTGTATTGCCTCAAGGAACGCAAAGGCGCGCGATTGCCGGCGGCGTTTCTGGGGTTGGCGCAGGAAATGGCGCCGGCGTAAGCCTCTGTGGCGAGGGGGCTTGCCCCCGTTGGGCCGCGCAGCAGCCCCAAAACCTGCGGTCGTATTTCTTCAGGCATACAGTATTCAATGGCTTTACGACGGCTGCGCAGCCGAACGGGGGCAAGCCCCCTCGCCACAATGTTATCCGGCCGAAGACCGCAGAGCTCTCCAACCCAAATCCTTGAATACCACTATCAGCCGTTTTTGCCTCACTGCCACATGACGGACGCATTACAACCCTAGGATGGCCCTCATCTGCTTGATGAGGTCTGCCCATGAACCATTCGATCGCCACTGCCCTGACCAACCCCGGCGCGCCCATGAAAGTGCGCGGTGTGCAGAAACGCTTCGGCGCCTTCACCGCGCTGGATAACGTCTCCCTCGACGTGGCGGCCGGTGAGCTGGTGTGTCTGCTCGGTCCGTCCGGTTGCGGAAAGACCACCTTGTTGCGCTGCATCGCCGGCCTTGAGAAACAGGACAGTGGCGAGTTGTTCCTCGGTGATCGCGACGTGTCCCGCCTGGCGCCCCAGGCGCGGGACTACGGCATTCTGTTTCAGTCCTACGCGCTGTTCCCCAATCTCACCGTCGAAGCGAACATTGCCTACGGCCTCGCCGGCAGCGGTCGCGATGAAGTGCGCAAGCGGGTCGGGCAGATGCTGGAACTGGTCGGCCTGACCGGCAGCGAGAAAAAGTACCCCGGCCAATTGTCCGGCGGCCAACAGCAGCGGGTCGCCCTGGCGCGCGCCCTGGCACCGGCGCCGTCCTTATTGCTGTTGGACGAGCCGATGTCGGCCCTCGATGCCCGTGTCCGCGAGCACCTGTGCACCGAGCTGCGCCAACTGCAACGCAACCTCGGCGTCACCACCCTGATGGTCACCCACAATCAGGACGAAGCCATGCTGATGGCCGACCGCATCGCCGTGATGAACAACGGCCGCGTCGAGCAATACGCCACGCCGCAGGACATCTATAACCGCCCGGCGACGCCCTTCGTGGCGGAGTTCGTCGGACAGGGTAACTGGCTGCCATTTCGCCGCAGCAGCGACAGCCATGCCCAGGTCGGCGGGCTGAACATGCGTTTGGCCGACGGCTGTGCGAAAACGGCGTCGGGCCGTTTGTTCTGCCGCCCGGAGGCGATCAACGTCAACCCGCCGGTTCACGAAGAAAACCTGTTTGCGGCGAAAGTCCGCGAGATCACCTTCCTCGGCAATCGCTGCCGCATGAGTTTTGAACTCGACCAGCTACCGGGCCACGCGCTGCTGGCGGAACTGGCGCCGGAAGCGATGCCACGCCTCGGCGCCCAGCAGATCATGGTCGCCTTGCCGCCGCGCAGCTTGCAGGTGTTTGCCTGATGAGCGCGAACCTCGCGCTGCCGATACCGCACAAGCAGGTTCGGCAGGCCTCCCGCGCCGAGATCGGCGACCGGGTATTTGTGGTCGGTGGCAAAGTTCTGCTGCTGGTGCTGCTCGGTCTCGCCGTGTTGATGCCGTTGCTGGCGATCTTCTGGCGCGGTTTCAGCGCCGAGGCCGGGCAGGGCGGTGGTCTGGTCGCTGCTCGGGAACTGGTCACCAGCGCCAACTTCCACTGGTTGCTGGGCAATAGCCTGAAAGTGTCCCTCAGTGTGGCGGCCATTGTCGTACCGCTGGCCTACCTGTTTGCCTACGCCCTGCAACGCACACTGATTTGCGGTAAAGGCCTGTGGCGCGGCATTTCGCTGCTGCCGTTGATGGCGCCGTCGATGCTACCGGGGATCGCGCTGGTCTATCTGTTCGGCAATCAGGGCCTGCTGCGCGGGCTGTTCTCGGACAACATCTACGGGTACTGGGGCATTGTGCTGGGTGAGGTCATCTACACCTTCCCCCACGCCTTGATGATTTTGCTGTCGGCGCTGTCGCTGGCGGATGCGCGATTGTTCGATGCCGCGTCCAGCATGGGCGCGGGTCCGGCCAGGGCCTTTCGCAGCATCACCTGGCCGGCGACCCGTCAGGCCGTGTTTGCCGCCTTCTGTCTGGTGTTCACCCTGACCATCACCGACTTCGGCGTGCCGGTGGTGGTCGGTGGCGACTACCAGGTGCTGGCGCTCGAAGCCTACAAAGCCGTGGTCGGTCAGCAGCAGTTTGGCCGCGGCGCGTTGATTGGCATGGTTCTGCTGCTGCCGGCGCTGTTCAGTTTCGGGGTCGATGCCTGGTTGCGTCGGCGCCATGGCGATTCCATGAGCGGTCGGGCGCAAGTCTTCAAACCAGCGCCTTCGAAGCTGCGTGATGGTTGCTACCTGGCCATCGTGCTGCTGATCTGCGCGGCCTTGCTGCTGGTGTTCGGCATGGCGGTGTACTCGTCGCTGGTCAAGTTCTGGCCATACAACCTGTCGCTGTCGCTCAATCATTATCAGTTCAACGACACCGCGGGTGGCGGTTGGCTGGCCTACAGCAACAGCGTGAAGATGGCTCTGTGCACGGCGCTGATCGGCAGTGTGCTGATCTTCACTGGCGCCTACCTGATGGAAAAAACCAAAGGCCAGCGCGGACTGAACCTGACCCTGCGCCTGCTCAGTTTCGTGCCGATGGCGGTGCCGGGTCTGGTGCTGGGTCTGGGCTACGTCTTCTTCTTCAACCTCGGCGGCAACCCGCTGCATGTGCTCTACGGGACCATGACGCTGCTGGTGGTCTGCACCATTGCGCATTATCTGACCACCGCACAAATGACCGCCACCACCGCGCTGCGCCAGCTCGACGCCGAGTTCGAAGCCGCTGCGTTGTCGCTCAAGGCGCCGCTCTACCGCCATTACCTGCGGGTCACCGTGCCGATCTGCCTGCCGGCGCTGCTGGACATCGTGCGCTACCTGTTCGTCTCGGCGATGACCACTGTTTCGGCGGCGATCTTCCTCTACAGCCCCGACACCATCCTCGCGGCGGTGGCGGTGCTGAACATGGACGACGCCGGCAACGTGGGCGGCGCGGCGGCCATGTCGACCCTGATTCTGTTCACCTCGGCGGGCGTGTCCCTGCTGCTGGCCTGGGCCTCGCGCGGTTTGCTGCGCCGCTCCCAGGCCTGGCGGCAGACCGCGCCCGGTCAATGATTTCCATCGTGCACACCTCAACTCAAAACAGGAAAGAGATCATGTTCAAGCCCCTGGCCCTGGCCGCTGCTGTCCTCACCGCTTTCAGCCTGAACGCCTTTGCGGCGAAAACCGAGTTGACGGTATACACCGCCCTCGAAGCCGAGCAGTTGACCGCCTACAAGGCCGCCTTCGAAAAGGCCAACCCGGACGTCGAGATCAAATGGGTGCGTGATTCCACCGGTATCATCACCGCCAAACTGCTGGCTGAAAAAGCGCGCCCGCAGGCTGATGCGGTCTGGGGCCTGGCGGCCTCAAGCCTGGCGATCCTCGACCAGCAGGGCATGCTGCAAACCTATGCGCCGAAGGACCTGGCGAAGATCGGCGGCAACTACCGCGACGCCGCCAACCCGCCGGCCTGGGTCGGCATGGACGTGTGGGCCGCGACCATCTGCTTCAACACGGTCGAAGCGCAAAAGCAGGGCCTGAGCAAGCCCGTAAGCTGGCAGGACCTGACCAAGCCTGAGTACAAAGGCAAGATCGTCATGCCCAACCCGGCCTCGTCCGGCACCGGTTTCCTCGACGTCAGCGCCTGGCTGCAGACTTTCGGCGAGAAGCAGGGCTGGCAGTACATGGACGACCTGCACCAGAACATCGGCCAGTACGTTCACTCCGGCTCCAAGCCGTGCAAACTCGCGGCGTCGGGTGAGTTCCCGATTGGCATTTCCTTCGAGTATCCGGCGGTCCAGTTGAAGCGCCAGGGCGCGCCGCTGGACATCATCCTGCCCAAAGAAGGCCTGGGCTGGGAGATCGAAGCCACTGCCGTGATCAAGGGCACGGCGCATGAAGAGGCGGCGAAGAAACTGGCTGACTTCTCGGCCAGCCCGGCGGCGATGGAGCTTTATAAAGAGAACTTCGCGGTGCTTGCACAGCCCGGTATCGCCAAGCCGCAGACCGAACTGCCGGCTGACTATGAACAGCGTCTGATCAAGAACGACTTTGCCTGGGCTTCGAAGAACCGCGACGAGATCCTGACCGAGTGGCGCAAGCGCTATGACGGCAAGTCCGAGAAGGTGGTTGCCAAGTAAATCTTCATTGGCTGACAGGGCCTCTTCGCGAGCAGGCTCGCTCCCGCATTGGATCTGTGTCGTGCACAAAATCTGTGGTCACTGAAGATCAATGTGGGAGCGAGCTTGCTCGCGAAAGCGGCTTCAAATTCAGGGCATCTCTTAATGACACAACACAACGACATGCTGATCGTCGGCGCCGGCATCCTGGGTCTGTCCCACGCCTACGCCGCCGCCAGACGTGGTCTCAAGGTCACGGTTTTCGAACGCAGCGAAACGCCCTTGGGCGCTTCGGTGCGCAACTTCGGCCAGGCCTTGGTCACCGGCCAGCCTCCAGGCCAGATGCTCGACCTGGCCAAAGCCAGCCGCGAAATCTGGGGCCAGTGGGCACAAGCGTCCGGCCTGCAACTCAAGCGCAACGGTTCTTACCTGTTCGCCCGCACCGAAGCCGAAGAGCACCTGCTGCAAGCCTTCTGCGATGGCCGGGCGGTAGAGCACGGCTACAACGTCAAGCTGCTGCGCGGCGCGCAATTGCGCGACTTGTACGGCGGCCAGTTCAGCCATCACCGCGCCGCCTTGCACGGCCTGGACGACCAGCAAGTGTATTCCCGGGAAGCGATCCCACAGCTGATCGACTACCTGCGCCGCGAGCTCGGTGTCGAGTTCCACTTCTCGACCCTGGTGCGCGACATCGAGCCAGGCTGTTTGCACAGCACCGCCGGCAGTTTCAGTGCCGGGCAGATCATCGTCTGCTCCGGTCACGATTATCAGACGTTGCTGGCCGAGCAAATTGCCGGGCTGAACCCGCAAATTTGCCGCTTGCAGATGCTTCGCGCGCGCCCGCAAATCAATCTCGGCCTGCAACATGCCTTGCTCACCGGATTGAGCTGCGTGCATTACGGCGCTTTTGCCGATCTGCCGGAAGCGGCTGCGGTACAGGCCCAGATTCTGCGAGAGGCGCCCTATCTGCACGAAAACGGCATTCACCTGCTGATCAGCCCGACGCCTTACGGTGAGCTGATCATCGGCGATTCGCACCATTACGGCGGCGATCCATCGCCATTCAACGCCGAACAGGTCGATGACTGGATGATCGAACTGGCGCAACAGACGTTGGGCTGCAAGGTGCAGGTGCTTGAACGCTGGCAGGGCGTTTACGGCTCACGCGGGCCGGGGCCGTTCTCATTCCTGCGGCCGGCACCGGGCTTGAGTGTGGCGCTGATGCACACCGGCGTCGGCATGAGCGTTGGGCCGGCCATGGCCGAGCGTAATATCGCTGCGTTGTTGGGAGAGCATTGATGGGGCGGCACGAGCAGGTGATTGCCGAAGTCTTCGGCCTGTACGAGCGCTTTGGCGACAGCGACTACATTGGCGAACCGGTGTCGCAGATCGAGCACATGTCCCAGGCTGCCGAACTGGCGATGGCCGAGGGCTTTGATGATGAGGTGGTGTTGGCAGCGTTCTTTCATGACATTGGGCATATCTGTGCCGAAAGCGCCGAGAACATGGGTGGATTTGGCGTGGTCAGTCATGAACGTCTGGGCGCCGATTATCTGCGGCGTGCCGGGTTCAGCGAACGGCTGGCGCGGCTGGTGGAGTATCACGTTCAGGCCAAGCGGTATCTGACGCTTAGAGAGCCTGGGTACTTCGAGTGTCTGAGTGAAGCCAGTCGGCGGACGCTGGCGTATCAGGGTGGAGTGATGACGGAAGCTGAAGCGCAGGCATTCGAGCAGGACCCGTTGTGCGAGGTCAGCCTGCGGATGCGGCAGTGGGATGAGCTGGCCAAGGAACTGTGGGTGCCGGTGATTGATCTTGAGATCTTGAAGCGTAAGGCACTTGGTTTGTTATCCGGTACGTAGGGGCTTGGCATCGTGGGACGTTTGAGTACCAACTGCTTTCAGCTGGCGATGAATTATCCTACATGGGAAGCAGAGTGGTCTTGCAGATAGTTCGGTAAGGAGGGGCTAGCGTGGCCGGCCTTTTATCGATGAGAGACATCTACATGCGCTATTTGAAAGTGACTGCCCAGGACCGAATCGGGAATGGCAAGGCAGATACTGTGCTTCTTCATTTTTTCGAGGAAACCAAGGCTGCCGAAGATACGCTCGTCCATAAAGCCTATGCGCTGGATATGACCGCCAATGGCAAGATTGATTTTCAGGTCGGCGACGTAAACAACGATGGCAAGGAAGACCTCAGCGACGAGCGTTTGCTCAAGGCGTTTGCGGAGACGTTCTTGCAGCTCAACTGGTTTAATCGCGGGGAGACCTGGGAGCGCTATCTGAAAATATTCACCGAGGACTTTGCCAACGACGGTTCGCCAGACACCGTGCGTCTGCATTTCCATGAAGGCATCGGCAAACCGTCGGATCAAAGCATTGTTTACACCGCGTCTGCCTACGACACCAACAACGATGGAAAGCTGGACTGGACGATCAACTTCGATATCGATAACGACGGTGATCAGGATGCGGTGGATCAGAAACTGGTCTCGCACCTGAGTAACGGGTATCTGAAGTTCAACTGGCGTTAATCATCTGCTAGCTCAAAGCTGCTGCGCCAATACCTCAACCTGCTCCTGCCGTTCCGCCTGATTCAACTTCGCATGGGGATTAAGCGACGACCACTGCGGATGCGCCCGTGCCTTGTTCAATGCGTTCGGCAGCTTGCCTTCGCGCCAGGTCTTGTCCTGGGGTGTGGCGACCTGGATGCTGTCCATCGCTGCATGCCCGCGCTGGTTCAGCGCTTGCACCAATTGGCGCTGACGCAAGGCCAGCAGGCGCAGCACGCTGTCGTCGACGGTCAGTTCGCGCTGGCCCTTGATTTTGCCCAGCAAACGACTGCCATAACTGCGCGCCGTTTGCAGGGCGCCACCGGCAATGGCCCCGGCCAATGCGGCGGCACCGAGGGTCAGGCCGCCCACCAGCAAGTCGACGCCAGCACCGGCTGCCGCGCCGGCTGCAATGCCGCTACCGACTCGCACACCGAGCTGTTTCAGGGTTTCGGGGTTGAACAGGTCATCGCCCCAGCGCCCATCCAGCAGCGGCAAGTCACTGGCGGCCGCGTCCTGCGGGCGAAAGCCGTAAAGCTTCAGCAGGGCTTCGACGCAGCGTTGCTCACGTTGGCGAACGGCTTTGCGCAACTCGCTGATTGCCTGTTGCTCCTGCCCGGCATCGCTGACCACGCTGCGCCGGCAGGCCGCGCAATCGATCAGCAATTCGGCAATCAATCGCGCCGCGCTTTGCTGGCGGACCAGGCGCTGGGCCTGCTGGTCGACGATCAGCCGTTCGAGTTGTGGCCGGGCATTTTCCAGCAACAGGGCAAGGCTTTCATAGAGTCGTTGTTCGCCATCTTCCGGCGGCGCGACGCTGTCAAAACGCACCAGGGCATGCAGCCCAAGCCGCGCCAGGGCTTCGCGCCAATCGGGCTCGCGGTGGTTGGCGCTGCTGACGAAATTGAGCACCGGCAATAACGGTTTGCCACAACTGGCCAGCACTTGCAGCTCGTCGCGGTACTTGGCCAACACCGGTTCCCGGGCGTCGATCACGTACAGGCCGGCATCCGAGGCCAGCAGTTGGCGCAGGACTTTGGCTTCCTGTTCGAACCGTTGCCGCGCCTCGCTGCCTTCAAGGAATCGGGCCAACCGCGCCGGGCCGTCGAGGCGTTCGCCGGGACGTTCCAGGCGCTCCAGATAGTCGAGCAGAGCGATGGCGTCTTCCAGCCCCGGTGTGTCGTACAGATCAAGCAGCGGTTCGCCGTCCACCGACAGACGTGCGCCCTCGACGTGTCGAGTGGTGCTGGGCCGGTGGGACACTTCGCCGAAGCCGACATCCCGGGTCAGGGTGCGCAACAACGAGGTTTTGCCGACATTGGTGTGGCCGACGACGGCAAGCTTTAGAGGTTTAGTCATGGCCGGTCTCCAGCCAGTTCAGCGGCGCGCAATCGGCGAATGGCAGCTCCAGCTGTTGCAGCGCCGCGTGCCAGTCACCGAGCCGTGCGGCGTCAAGCGCTTCACCGGGCGGCGCTTGCAGCAGCCAGACTCGCGTGGCGCTGGCACTGCGGGCCAGCTCGGCAATCAGCGCCAGGCTGCCGCGATCCGGCGACCGCCGTGGGTCGCAGGCAATGGCCAGACGGGCCGGGGGAAAGCGGCTGAGTTGTTCCAGCAGTTTGTTGCGCGACTCTCGGCTGTCGAGAATGCCTGCGTTGCTCACCGTTTTCGGCAGTGCTGGCGGCCATGGGCGTTGCTCGTCCAGCTCGATGGCCACCAGCAGCGCGCCGTCGCTTTGCAGGTCGCTGACGCCGCTTTCGACCTGATGTAACTGATCCGGCGCCGCGTCGCTGATGCCCAGGCGTTCGCTGCTGGGCATCAGGCGTTCGCGCAATTGGGCATAGCCGGGCAGGTTCAAATCCAGACGCAACGCGCCACGGCCGGTTTTCCAACGCCACAGGCAAAACAGTGCCAGCAGCAGGCGGGGCGCCACGCCGTAGACCACCACCACGCCCACCAGCCACGTCGCCCAGGCCTGACGGGCGCTTTCGATATTGAGCGCGGTGTCGCCACTGGCGCGGATCATCTCCACGGTCGGCACGTTGAAACCGAGCAGTGCCGGCAAGGTGCCGAGGGTTTGGGTCATTGCGACAAAGGTGTCGGCGCTGAGCAGGGTGGTTTCCCAGACAAAGCCGTAACGGCGGGTCGCCATCAGCGTCAGCAACAGGGTCAGGGCGCTGAGCATCGCCAGCGACCACACACTGTTGACCAGCACGCCGATGGCCCAGCGATTGAGTTTTTGCCGTTGCAACAACAACAGCAGCGCCGGCGCCAGTTGTGCAGCCTTGGCATCGCGGGCGAATTTTTCGCTGAGCCACAGCCACAGGCGTCCGAGGGTGGCGCCGTGTTCACCGGCAAACACCAGGCCCAAGGCCCAGCTCAGCAGCAGAATCAGGTTCAACCCGAGCAGACTGCCCAGTGCCCAGAACACATTCACCGCCAGTTGTCCGTCGCCCAGCGCGGCAAACGCCAGGCCGGCACCGCTGATCGCCGCCAGCACCGCCAACACCAGCAGTGCCAGACGCGCACCTTGCAGCCAGTGCTTGAGCGCGTTGGTCAGTCCGTCCCGTTCGGCCAGCCACAGGGCCCGGTACTGAATCCGGGCCGGCAGGTCGCCGCCTGCGGTGCGGGCCAGCCGATTGGCTTCCAGATCATCCAGCAAGCCCGCGTGTTCTTCACGCAGGCGAATGGTCTCGGTCAGCCAGAGGTTATTCAGTTCAGTCACGCGTCATCCCGTCGCTCCAATGAACGCTGAGCATAACCGCTGTGGCGCTTATCGGGGAAAGGGTGGCTCTGGTATCCTCGCCGACATGACTAAATCACTCCCCCTCAGCCTGATCGCAGCCCTCGGTGAAAACCGTGTGATCGGCGTCGACAACAGCATGCCCTGGCACTTGCCGGGGGACTTCAAGTACTTCAAGGCCACCACCTTGGGCAAGCCGATCATCATGGGTCGCAAGACCTGGGATTCCCTTGGCCGTCCGCTGCCGGGCCGGTTGAACATCGTGGTCAGCCGTCAGGCGGATCTGGTGCTTCAAGGCGCGGAGGTTTATCCGTCACTGGAGGCCGCAGTGGTTCGCGCTGAAGCGTGGGCGACGGAGCAGGGCGTTGATGAGCTGATGCTGATTGGCGGGGCACAGTTGTATGCCCAGGGCCTGGCACAGGCCGATCGGCTGTACCTGACACGCGTGGCGCTTAGCCCGGAGGGGGATGCGTGGTTTCCGGAGTTTGATTTGGGCCAGTGGAAGCTGGTGTCGAATGTGCCGAATGCGGCAGAAGGGGATAAGCCGGCGTACAGCTTCGAGGTGTGGGAGAAAGCCTAAAAGCTTCGCGAGCAAGCTCGCTCCCACAGTGGTTTGAGGTGAAACACATATTCTGTGAACACCGCAGATCCCTGTGGGAGCGAGCTTGCTCGCGAAGAGGCCCGCTCAGGCAACGAAAATCTTAAGCCTGAGCCAACTCCGCATGCTCATCCGCATCCAGCAGCGCTTTATCGGTCTGCTGCATCATCTGGCTGGTGATCGCCCCGGCCGTGATCGAACCACTCACGTTCAACGCCGTGCGGCCCATGTCGATCAGCGGTTCAACCGAGATCAGCAACGCCACCAGTGACACCGGCAAGCCCATGGCCGGCAGCACGATCAACGCGGCAAATGTCGCACCGCCACCCACGCCCGCCACACCGGCCGAACTCAGGGTCACAATCGCCACCAGTGTTGCGATCCACAGCGGATCCAGCGGGTTGATGCCCACGGTCGGCGCCACCATCACGGCCAACATTGCCGGGTACAGACCGGCGCAGCCGTTCTGGCCAATGGTCGCGCCGAACGAGGCGGCGAAACTGGCAATGGACTGCGGGATGCCCAGACGACGGGTCTGCGCTTCGATGCTCAACGGAATGCTTGCGGCGCTGGAGCGGCTGGTGAAGGCAAAGGTCAGCACCGGCCAGATCTTGCGGAAGAAACGCAGCGGGTTGATCCCGGCCGCCGACACCAGCAAACCGTGGACGACAAACATCAAACCCAGCCCGATGTAGGACACCACCACGAAACTGCCAAGCTTGATGATGTCTTGCAGGTTGGAACCGGCGACCACTTTGGTCATCAGCGCCAGCACACCGTACGGAGTCAGCTTCATCACCAGGCGCACCAGACGCATCACCCAGGCTTGCAGGGTGTCGATGGCGTTGATCACTTTCTGACCTTTTTCGACATCATCTTTCAGCAGTTGCAGCGCGGCGACGCCGAGGAACGCGGCGAAAATCACTACGCTGATGATCGACGTCGGCTTGGCGCGCGCCAGGTCGGCGAACGGGTTCTGCGGGATGAACGACAGCAGCAGCTGCGGCACATTCAGGTCGGCGACCTTGCCGGCGTAGTCGGTCTGGATCGTTTGCAGGCGCGCCATTTCCTGAGTGCCAGCGACCAGGCCGTCGGCGGTCAGGCCAAACAGGTTGGTCAGGCCGATGCCGATCAGCGCCGCGATGGCGGTGGTGAACAGCAGCGTGCCGATGGTCAGGAAACTGATCTTGCCCAGCGACGAAGCGTTGTGCAGGCGGGCCACGGCGCTGAGGATCGAGGCGAACACCAGCGGGATCACGATCATTTGCAGCAACTGCACGTAGCCGTTACCGACCAGATCGAACCAACCGATCGAGGCTTTCAGGACCGGGTTGCCGGCACCGTAAATGGCGTGCAGTGCCACACCAAAGACCACGCCCAGCGCCAGGGCGAGCAAGACTTTCTTGGCCAGGCTCCAGCCGGTATGACGGGTTTGCGCCAGGCCGAACAGCAGCGCGAGGAACACCAGCAGATTGAGAATCAGCGGCAGATTCATAGAGTCTCCATAGACTTGTGCCAGCTGCATGCTTGGGCAGCTGCGAACCGGCAAGCCTAACAGCTTGATATCTAATGAATTAATACCAAAAATGAAGGTGGACTGTCGTTTTTGGAATAAGCCGGTGCCGCTGCGGGGAATGCGCCTGACGGAATCAGGACGCAAGCGGTCGCGGGCAGACGAGGATTGTCATACTTTTTTGTTAGCGTCGATTCTTTGAATCAGGGTCTCTCTACAAGGAAGCATGCCGATGAAATTCGCACCGAAGATTCTGGCTGTCGCATTGACTTTAGGAGTGGGGTTAGGCCTCGCCAGCCAGGCGTTCGCCACCGAGTTGAAACACTGGCCAGCCGATCAGGCCAGAGCGCTGGACGCCATGATCGCGGCCAATGCCAACAAGGGTAACTTTGCGGTGTTCGACATGGACAACACCAGTTACCGTTATGACCTCGAAGAGTCACTTCTGCCGTTTCTGGAGAACAAGGGCCTGATCACCCGCGAGACACTTGATCCGTCCCTGAAACTGATCCCGTTCAAAGACACCGCCGACCACAAGGAAAGCCTGTTCAGTTACTACTATCGCCTCTGCGAAATCGACGACATGGTTTGCTATCCATGGGTTGCGCAGGTGTTTGCCGGCTTCACCCTTCAGGAACTCAAGGGCTATGTCGATGAGCTGATGGCGTCCGGCAAACCGGTGCCGAGCACTTATTACGACGGCGATGTGGTCAAGAACATTGATGTTCCACCGCCGAAAGTCTTCACCGGCCAGGCCGAGCTGTACAACAAGCTGATGGAGAACGGCATTGAGGTCTATGTGATGACCGCCGCCTCCGAGGAACTGGTGCGTATGGTCGCTGCCGATCCGAAGTACGGCTACAACGTCAAGCCGCAGAACGTGATTGGCGTGAGCACGCTGCTCAAGGACCGCAAGACCGGCGAACTGACCACTGCGCGCAAGCAGATCACCGCTGGCAAGTATGACGAGAAGGCCAACCTCGGCCTGGAACTGACGCCTTATCTGTGGACTCCGGCGACGTGGATGGCCGGCAAACAGGCGGCGATCCTGACCTATATCGACGAATGGAAAAAACCGGTGCTGGTCGGCGGCGACACCCCGACGAGCGATGGCTACATGCTGTTCCACAGTGTTGACGTGGCCAAGGGTGGCATCCACTTGTGGGTCAATCGTAAAGATAAATACATGACCCAACTCAACGGCATGATGGCCAAGCATGCCGCGGCCCAGGCCAAAGAAGGCCTGCCGGTGACGGCGGACAAGAACTGGGTGATCGTCAAGCCGGACGAGATTCAGTAAGGCCGGGTCGCTCTCATCGCGAGCAGGCTCGCTCCCACAAAGGATCGAGGTGAATCACAAGTTCTGTGGACGCCAGAGCCCCCCCTGTGGGATCTGGCTTGCCTGCGAAGGCATCAACTCGGTGTATCAGATAGATCGAGTTGTCTGCATCGCAGGCAAGCCAGCTCCCACATTGATCTCCAGTGTCTCCAGTGTTTAAGGGATTCGGCCAGGCACAAAAATGCCCCGCACTTGGCGGGGCATTTTTATTTCTGCGACTGACGCTTACAGCCCGTCTAGCATCGCCTTGTTACGCACGGCACCCTTGTCGGCACTGGTGGCCAGCAGGGCGTACGCTTTCAGCGCGGTGGTGACTTTGCGTGGGCGTTTTTCCACCGGTTTCCAGCCTTTGCTGTCCTGCTCGACCCGGCGTGCCGCCAGCTCTTCATCGCTGATCAACAGGTTGATCGAGCGGTTCGGAATGTCGATCAGTACCTTGTCGCCATCTTGCACCAGGCCAATCGCACCGCCGGCAGCGGCTTCCGGCGAAGCGTGGCCGATGGACAGGCCCGAGGTGCCGCCGGAGAAACGGCCATCGGTGAGCAAGGCGCAGGCTTTGCCCAGGCCTTTGGATTTCAGGTACGAGGTCGGGTAGAGCATTTCCTGCATGCCCGGGCCGCCTTTCGGGCCTTCGTAACGAATGATCACGATGTCGCCGGCCTTCACTTCGTCCGCGAGGATGCCGCGTACAGCGCTGTCCTGGCTTTCGAAAATCTTCGCGTTGCCTTCGAACACGTGGATCGACTCGTCGACGCCGGCAGTTTTGACCACGCAACCGTCCAGGGCGATGTTGCCGTAGAGAACGGCCAGGCCGCCTTCTTGCGAGTAAGCGTGTTCGACACTGCGGATGCAGCCGTTTTCACGGTCGTCGTCCAGGGTTTCCCAGCGGGTCGACTGGCTGAACGCGGTTTGCGTCGGGATGCCCGCAGGGCCGGCCTTGAAGAAGTGATGCACGGCTTCGTCGGTGGTCTGGGTGATGTCCCACTTGGCGATGCCTTCGGCCATGGTCTTGCTGTGCACGGTCGGCAGCTCGGTGTGCAGCAAGCCGCCACGGGCCAGCGAACCGAGGATGCTGAAGATGCCGCCGGCGCGGTGCACGTCTTCCATGTGGTACTTCTGGATGTTCGGCGCGACTTTGCACAGTTGCGGCACGTGGCGGGACAGGCGGTCGATGTCCTTCAGGTCGAAGTCGATCTCGGCTTCCTGGGCGGCGGCCAGCAAGTGCAGGATGGTGTTGGTGGAGCCGCCCATGGCGATGTCCAGGGTCATGGCGTTCTCGAACGCCTTGAAGTTGGCGATGTTGCGCGGCAAGACCGACTCGTCGTTCTCGCCGTAGTAACGCTTGCACAGCTCGACGATGGTGCGGCCGGCTTGCAGGAACAGTTGCTCGCGGTCGCTGTGGGTGGCCAGGGTCGAACCATTGCCCGGCAACGCCAGGCCCAGGGCTTCGACCAGGCAGTTCATCGAGTTGGCGGTGAACATGCCGGAGCACGAACCGCATGTCGGGCAGGCGCTACGCTCGTATTCAGCGACTTTCTCGTCAGAAGCGCTGGAGTCGGCGGCGATCACCATGGCGTCGACCAGGTCGAGGCCGTGGCTGGCGAGCTTGGTCTTGCCGGCTTCCATCGGGCCGCCGGAAACGAAGATCACCGGGATGTTCAGGCGCAGGGAGGCCATCAGCATGCCGGGGGTGATCTTGTCGCAGTTGGAGATGCAGACGATGGCGTCGGCGCAGTGGGCGTTGACCATGTACTCGACGGAGTCGGCGATGATCTCGCGGCTCGGCAGCGAATACAGCATGCCATCGTGGCCCATGGCGATGCCGTCATCGACGGCGATGGTGTTGAATTCTTTTGCGACGCCACCGGCCCGTTCGATTTCACGAGCGACCAACTGACCCAGGTCCTTGAGGTGGACATGGCCCGGTACGAACTGGGTGAAGGAGTTGGCAATGGCGATGATCGGCTTCTTGAAGTCGTCATCTTTCATCCCCGTGGCGCGCCACAGTGCGCGGGCGCCGGCCATGTTGCGACCGTGGGTGGACGTTTTCGAGCGGTAATCAGGCATGGAGCACTCCGGGCGGCTAATCAGGTATCAAAGGGGAGTGAGCTTCTATTGACGTCTGGAACACCCGGAAATAGCCGTGTGTCCTGAAGTTGCCGATGACTTTGCGGGATCGCCGCTTGCCTCAGCCTGAGCTCATAAACCCGCCGGGGGATGAATGGCGATGAATCTCGTGATTCTACACCGCTGACGTCAGGAGGGAATGGCACAAAGTGTTGATCCAGCGCTGACGCGGCGTGCGGGATGACGACCGGCCGTGTTCAGCCGCTGACCAGCATGCGCTGACGGCGGCTGATCAATGCGTTGAGGGTGATGGCCAAGGTACTCAATAGCAGGAAAGTCAGGGCAAGACTCGTTTGCAGGTTGGCGCCGTTCAGGTTGATCAGGGCGCTGATCAAGCCACCGAAAATGAACACCAGCGTACTTCCCGCCGACGCCGATGTACCGGCATTGTCAGGAAACACTTCCATGGCCCTGGAGGTGGCAATCGGGCGGGCAATGGTGGTGCCGGCGGTGCAGATGATCATCGGGACCAGCACCGTGAGGATCGAGAGCCCCAGCAGGACGGCGAGCGCCAACATCACCAGGCCCGAAAGGAAGATCAGGCTCAGGCCCGTGAAAATTTGTGTATTGGGTGCCATGCGGCCGGCGAGAAAGCGGGCGACGATGCCGCCGATGATGTACGCCAGGCCGTAGAGCAGCAGCGTCAGGGAGAACGCGTAGGGCGATAGCTGCAACCTCTCCAGGAAGATCAGCGGCGAAATCACAATGAAGGAAAAGTGGCAGGCAAAGGCAATCGCCGCGATCAGCCAGTAACCGAGGAATACCGGGTCGCGGTAAACCCGCTGGTATGAGCGAATGATGCCGTGGGGTGCGGTGTTGGCCGGGCGCAGATTTTCCAGGAAGACACAGGCTTTCAGGAAAACGGCGCAGGCCAGGGCGATGAATACGACAAAGCTGCCGGGCCAGTCCATGGCCTGCTGCAGCAAGGTGCCCGCCAGCGGCGAAATGGAAATGAAGACCCCGCTGGCGGTGGCCATCAAAATCCTCAAGCGGTCACGTTCCTTGCCTTCGAACAGGTCCTGCACCAGTGCCTGGGTCAGCACGAAACAGCCGCAGCCGATGGCTTGCACCAGCCGGAACAGCAGGAACCAGGCGTACTCGGTGGACATCAGGCAGCCGAGCGCGCCGATAATCGAGACTGCCATACCCAGCAGCAACAGACCTTTGCGCCCGAGTGTGTCCGACAATGGGCCGATCAACAGTTGCGACAGTGAAATCCCGACGGCGAACAGGCTGATGGAGAAAGCAATGTCGGCGGGGGTGGTGCGAAAGTGCTCGGCTAACGCCGGAAATGAAGGCAGCAGCACGTCCAGCGGGAACACCCCGAGCAGAACCATGGTCATCAACAGGGTGATGGCAGCGCGGCGTTTACGGAGGCTGACCGCTGTTGTTCCTTCATCCATCGACAAGTCCTGCCTGCGTGAACAGTTGTTGATTGGAGGGCAGGTCGAAGAAACCGGCCTTTTTCAAAGCTTGCAGCGTAGCGTCAGCCCCGGAACGCGCACGCCGGATAACGGCTTGCGTGCCGCTTATGTCGCACAGAATATCGCAGACGGCTTGCTCGCCAAGCCCTGCGCTGTGCAGGCTGCTCATGAGCCATTGCTCGTCGGCGTCGAAGAAAATCAGCAGGATATCCAGCAGCAGCCTGGCGGCGAACGTGCGCTGGCCGCCGTCCAGGGTGAGCCATAGAAACTCGAACACTTCGCAGAAATAACGACTGTGCCGCGCCTCATCGATGAGATGGTCCCTGAGCATTTCCTCGACGCAAGACACCAGCGCATCGCGGCAAACCTCCAGCAGCTCTCTGGCAATGATTGTCTCCGACACGAATCCGGTCAGGAACCAGGCCAGCGGCTTGTGTCGCTTGGGAACATTGGTGAGCAGGGCGTTGAGGCGGGTGATGCGACGGGGCATTACCGGGCGTGGCACGATGCTGTAGAAGCGGGAGATCCGTGCTGCGAGGCCGTCCGAGAACAGTGCATGAAAGCCCTCATCGGTATAAAGCTGCAGGGCGGCGGTCTTCATGGGTTGCGGGATGCGGACCCCCAATTCGCCGTGAATGATGGTTTCCACTGAGCGGTTGACGATGCGGTGTTCCAGCAGGGTGGTGTAGTCGAGAAAATACACCAGGTGATTCGCCGTCAACCGGTGGATTGTCGACCGGCCTGCCTGCGCAATGGCCGGGTGGCTGAGGTACGGCACAAGGGCCGGCGGGAACCAGTGCCGCGTCTCCAGCTGTTGGGCCAGGTCCACCGGCAGAAGGTAGTTATGCCTGCTGCTGCGCACCGAGGCGCGGGTGTTCCAGTTACCCAGGGTAAAACGATGGTACGTGCTGTCGGCGCGGGCTTCGCTCATGACGGCAGATCCTGGCGGCTGAGGAGTTCCTTGAGTTCCTTGCACATCACCTGCCCGTCGCTTTGCCCACAGCCAACGAAGAACAGCGGCTGTTCTGCGCTGTTATCCAGCTTGAGCAGCGTTTCAACCTGATCATCCATGAGCGCGCCCGTCAGCCAGGTGCCCAGACCCAATACTGTCGCCACCAACTGGAAAGACTGGGAAATATGCCCTGCCTCGATGTAGGCCATGCGATACGCCCGCGAGTGTTCGTATTTCCACCACAACTTGTCGAAGCGCACGCTGATGAACAGTCCCATGGGCAAGTCATTGATGAAGTGCTGCCCGCACAGCAGTTGACCCAGCGATGATTCGGGCAGCGGGTTGACGACACTCAGGGCGTGCTCGGCGGGATGGTAGGCGTAAACCCCGGGTGCCAGACCGCTGATGTTGCGCGCCAGCACAAAGCCCTCAGAGGCATTCAATCCGCCCCCGGACGGGCTGCTGCGGCGGGCTCCCTGGCCCTCGGCAACGCACTCATCGGTGCCGCCAGCGCGCTCCTTGAGGTAGCCGAGGGACAGATACAGCAAGGTGCTGACCTCGCCGAGCGATAGCGCTTCACCGGTAAAGGAGCGGCAGGTCTTGCGCTTGATCAGGGCGTCGGTCAGGTCGCCAGCGGGAAGCCGGGCGGGCTCGGGCAGAGCGATCAGTTCCAGGGACGAATGGTGATCGGGGCCCAAGCATGGCGCGGCCTGGGCGAGTACTTCGGTGCAGTGGTCGAGGTATTGTTTTGACCACTCCTGAATATTCTGTGGCATGTATTCGCAAGGAATATTTTTGGTGCCGATATGAAATATCTTTGATAGATCATCCCAGCCCCATTTGGCAGTGGCGGGCATGGAAGTTGTCATTATTCCGGTGTTTAAAAACTGATTGTCGATCTTGTTGTGGGTGTCGAATATGTTCGGGTTCTCGATAAGCTCTGCGAGCCGTATTGAATATTCAAGGTCTAGTTCAAACTGGGTATGGCTTTTGTAATCCCAGACTATCTGACGGGGCGTACGTGGCAGTATGAACAGGTGCGGATTTATATGCATGAAATCGCTTGGCTCTGGATGGGGGTTGTAGAAAACACTGGGTAGCCGGCACTCCCCAGTGCTTCAGTCACTTAGCGGGCTATAGGTGCAACCAGAAAAGCCAGGTTGGCGATCTTGTTGGTTTCCAGAGTAACTGCTTTCATGTATTTAACTCCTTGTAAGTGATGTCGGATGTCACGACTTTGTGACAACTCAATCATAGTTTGTAATGAGGCCTTATCAAGGGGGGATTGAGTAGGACTGTTCCAGTATTTCTGTGGGAACGATCTTACGAGGTACGAGAATTGTAAGTGCGGGTTTATTGAATAGAGGGCGCAGGGAAATTTCCTGCGTATTATTGGAAGGTAATTGTAAGAGGCAGGGCTTTAGTGAGCGAAGTGTTGCGAGCGAACAGCAAACGGGGAGCCTGTTGGCTCCCCGTCAAAACCGCATGATCAGCTGTTTGGCAGCAAGCGGCAGGTGATGCTCTTGATGTAGCGGGTTTCGGCGATGGCCGGGTGAACCGGGTGATCCGGGCCCTGGCCGCCACGCTCCAGCATCTGGATGTTGCGATCCAGGTGGCGGGCGCTGGTCAGCAGGATGTTTTGCAGATCATCTTCAGGCAGGTGCATCGAGCACGAAGCGCTGATCAGGATCCCGTCCTTGCTGAGCAGGCGCATGGCTTGCTCGTTCAGGCGGCGGTAGGCGCCTTCACCGTTCTTCATGTCTTTCTTGCGTTTGATGAACGCCGGAGGATCGGCCACGATCACGTCGAAACGCTCTTCGCTGGCTTTGAGTTCTTTCAGGGCTTCGAAGACATCGCCTTCGATGCAGGTCATTTTCTCGGCAAAACCGTTCAGCGCGGCGTTGCGCTCGACGCCGTCCAGGGCGAAGGCCGACGCATCGACGCAGAACACTTCACTGGCGCCGAACGCGGCAGCCTGCACACCCCAACCGCCGATGTAGCTGTAGAGGTCGAGTACGCGTTTGCCCTTGGCATACGGAGCCAGACGCGCGCGGTTCATGCGGTGGTCGTAGAACCAGCCGGTTTTCTGGCCCTGGATGACCGGCGCTTCGAACTTCACGCCGTTCTCTTCCAGCGCGACCCACTCCGGCACCAGGCCGAACACGGTTTCGACGTAGCGCTCGAGGCCTTCGGCGTCGCGGGCGGCGGAGTCGTTCTTGAACAGAATGCCGCTTGGCTTGAGCACTTGGGTCAGGGCCGCGATCACGTCTTCTTTATGGGCTTCCATGGTCGCCGAAGCGATCTGCACCACCAGGATGTCACCAAAACGGTCGACCACCAGGCCCGGCAGCAGGTCGGAATCACCGTAGACCAGGCGGTAGAACGGCTTGTCGAACAGGCGATCGCGCAGGGACAGGGCCACGTTGATGCGGTGCACCAGCAGCGACTTGTCCAGCGCCAGCTTGATGTCACGCGACAGCAGGCGCGCGCAGATCAGGTTGTTCGGGCTCATGGCAACGATGCCCAGCGCCTTGCCACCGGCGGCTTCGAGGATTGCCTGATCGCCGGCCTTGAAGCCGTGCAGCGGGGTGGCGGCTACGTCGATTTCGTTGCTGTAGACCCACAGGTGACCGTTTCGCAGGCGACGGTCGGCGTTGGCTTTGAGGCGCAGGCTAGGCAGGGACATGACGTCGCTCCGGAAAAAAGAGCGGGAGTATAGCGTGTTGCGCAAGGCCCAGGTTTGCGGATAGACCTGTGGCGATGGAGCTTGCTCCCGCTGGATGGCGAAGCCGTCCCCAAGTGGCAATTGCGGTGAATCGGGAGAACCGCGTTTGCTGTATTGGCGACTGCTGCGCAGCCGAGCGGGAGCACGCTCCCTCGCCACAAGGGTGTGTCAGCCACAGTTACGCCGACAACAGGTCAATCAACGCCCGATTGAACGCCGGAATGTCATCGGGCTGGCGGCTGCTGATCAGTTTGCCGTCCTTGACCACTTCCTTGTCCACCCAGTTGGCGCCGGCGTTCACCAGATCATCCTTGAGGGTTTTGTAGCTGGTCATGGTCTTGCCTTTGACCAACCCGGCCGACACCAGCAGCCAGCCGCCATGGCAAATCACCGCAATCGGCTTGCCGGCCGAGGTGCCGGTCTTGACCAGATGCTGGGCATCCTGATCGATACGAATGGTGTCGGAGTTCTGCACGCCACCAGGCAGCACGACGGCGTCGTATTGCTCGATGTTGGCGGCCTTGAAGGTCAGGTCGACCTTGAAATCGTCCGCCGGCTGGTCGTGGTTCCAGCCTTTGACCTGGCCTTCCCTGGCCGACAGGATGTCGACTTTGGCGCCTGCCTGCTCCAGTGCGTGTTTGGGCCCGGTCAGTTCCACCTGCTCGAAACCGTCGGTGACCAGCATCGCGACGCGCTTGCCATTGAGTGAATTGGACATGAATAACGCTCCTGACATGAAGGAAAGTTTTGCCCGTGGGCATTACAAACTCCGAAGCCTTCGCGTGAATGAAAGTTCCGATGATATGCCGGTCGGTGTGTCGATCCTGCTTCTTAAAGGTTAGAATCGCGACCTGTCCCAGAGTGTGTACTTATGTCCCAAGAGCTGACTTCCGAACAGATTCAACAGTCCCTGCAAGGCATCAGCGTGCCGGCCCAGCCGCAGATCATGGTGGATTTGCAGATGGAGCAGTACATGCCTGACCCGGACCTGGAGGTGATCGCCAAGCTGATCTCCCAGGACCCTGGCCTGTCGGGTTCGTTGCTGAAAATCGTCAACTCGCCGTATTACGGCTTGAGTAACAAGATCGCCTCGATCCAGCGCGCAGTGAACCTGTTAGGCAGCCGTTCGATCATCAACCTGATCAACGCGCAGTCGATCAAGGGCGAGATGAATGACGACACCATCGTCACCCTCAATCGTTTCTGGGACACGGCTCAGGACGTGGCGATGACCTGCCTGACCCTGGCCAAGCGCATTGGCGCCCAGGCGGGTGATGAGGCCTATGCCCTGGGGTTGTTCCATGATTGCGGCGTGCCGCTGATGCTCCAGCGTTTCCCCAATTACATGACGATCCTGGAAGAGGCATACGCCAGCGCCGGCCCTGACTGCCGCGTGGTGGACACCGAAAACCGCGTGTTCAACACCAACCATGCCGTGGTCGGTTATTACACAGCCAAGTCCTGGCGCCTGCCGGAGCACGTGAGCACGGCGATCGCCAATCACCACAATGCCCTGGCGATTTTCAGCGATGAGTCGTCGCGCAACAGCCAGCTGAAAAACCTGTTGGCGATCCTGAAGATGGCCGAGCACATCTGTGCGTCTTACCGGGTGCTGGGCAACCAGACCGAAGACCATGAGTGGAACAGCATCGGGCACCTGGTGCTCGACTATCTCGGTTTGTCGGACTACGACTTCGAAACCCTCAAACAAACGATTCGCGACCTCGGTGCCCAGCACTGAGGTGTTCCCTTGCCGCGCGCCTGATTCGAGAGCCCCATGCCTGAACTGCCAGAAGTCGAAACCACCCGTCGCGGCATCGCCCCGCATCTGGAAGGGCAGCGCGTCAGCCGGGTGATTGTGCGGGAGCGCCGGCTGCGCTGGCCGATTCCCGAAGACCTGGATGTGCGGCTGTCCGGCCAGCGCATCGTGCTGGTGGAGCGCCGGGCCAAGTACCTGCTGATCAATGCCGAAGTCGGTACGTTGATCAGTCATCTGGGGATGTCGGGCAATTTGCGACTGGTGGAAGCCGGCTTGCCGGCGGCCAAGCATGAACATGTGGATATCGAACTGGAATCCGGCCTGGCCCTGCGTTACACCGACCCGCGTCGGTTCGGCGCGATGCTCTGGAGTCTTGATCCGCTCAACCACGAACTGCTGATTCGCCTGGGGCCGGAGCCGTTGACCGACCTGTTCGACGGCGAGCGGCTGTTTCAGCTGTCACGCGCACGCTCGATGGCGGTCAAGCCGTTCATCATGGATAACGCGGTGGTGGTGGGCGTCGGCAATATTTATGCGACCGAAGCGCTGTTTGCCGCCGGCATCGACCCGCGTCGCGAAGCCAAGAGCATTTCCCGGGCCCGTTATCTGAAACTGGCGATCGAGATCAAACGTATCCTCGCCCACGCCATCGAGCGCGGCGGCACCACGCTGCGCGATTTCATCGGTGGTGACGGTCAGCCCGGCTATTTCCAGCAGGAACTGTTTGCCTACGGACGCGGTAGCGAGCCGTGCAAGGTGTGTGGCACGTTGCTGCGGGAAGTGAAGCTGGGTCAGCGCGCGAGCGTCTTTTGCCCACGCTGCCAGAGCTGACAAATCCTACGGTCTATAGTCAGTGTTCCCACTGCCTAGCCGAAGGACCGTGCCATGAACTTGTTTCGAACCTTTGCCGTCGCTGTGCTGTTGTGTGTCGCGCTGCCGACGCTGGCGGCTGATAACAACGGCAGCGGCGATCCCCGTTACGCCATCCAGAACCCACCGGCTTACGCCATGATCGGCGACTTGCTGATCGCCCGACCGTTGCTGGTGGTGGCGACGGTGATCGGTGCCGGGGTGTTTGTGGTGTCGTTGCCGTTTACCGCGCTGGGTGGCGGTGTTGGCGACGCGGGGCAGGCGCTGGTGGTGGCCCCGGCGAAAGCGGCGTTTGTGCGGTGCCTGGGGTGTACGGGGGAGGGGTTTGAGGATCGGGAGTGAAATCAGTTGGATTTTTGGTGTGGCTGATGGCCCCATCGCGAGCAGGCTCGCTCCCACATTGGTTTTGTGAACGACACACATCCACTGTGGGAGCGAGCCTGCTCGCGATGGGGCCCGAATAAACGCTACAAAAACACCTGGCTCAAACCTTGCCGGTTATCACCCGATACTTCGCCATCAACTGTTCTTCAGTCTCCGGATGCGCTTCGTCCAGCGGAATGCAATCCACCGGGCAGACCTGCTGGCACTGCGGTTCGTCGTAGTGGCCGACACATTGCGTGCACAGGTTCGGGTCGATCACGTAGATCTCTTCGCCCTGGGAAATGGCGGCGTTCGGGCACTCGGGTTCGCAGACGTCGCAGTTGATGCAATCGTCGGTGATGATCAGGGACATGCTAACTCCAGCCGGGGCGGCAGGCCCGGGCGCTATAAACCAATGCGCGCAATTGTGCCGCATTGGCGCCCGCAGTGCACGCGGGCGCCGCTTGAGCGGTCGTTACTTCTTGAAGCGCAGGGTCAGCGCGTCGGCTACCGCCGGGTGAACGAACTTGGTGATATCGCCGCCCAGCGCCGCGATTTCACGGACCAGCGTCGAGGAAATGAACGAATATCGCTCCGAGGGCGTGAGAAACAGGCTTTCCACGTCCGGCGCCAGTTGGCGGTTCATGTTGGCCAGCTGAAATTCGTACTCGAAATCCGATACCGCGCGCAAACCACGCAGGAACACGTTGGCGTTCTGCTCTTTGGCAAAGTGCGCCAGCAGCGTCGAGAAGCCGACCACTTCCACGTTCGGCAGATGTTTGGTGACCTCGCGAGCCAGCTCCACACGTTGTTCCAGGGGAAACAGCGGGTTTTTCTTCGGGCTGGCGGCGACGGCGATGATCACATGATCGAACAGGCGCGAGGCGCGTTCGACCAGATCGCCATGGCCCTTGGTAATAGGGTCGAAGGTACCTGGGTACAACACTCGGTTCATCGCGTCGTCCTGGCGGGAGTCCGTTGGGGAGTCGGATGGTATCGCAGCCTTCCCGGTCGGCCAAGTCGACTTTTGAAGGCTGTTCATAAAAGTATGGCTCGTTTAACCCACAGTGATGTGGGTCAAACGAGGAAACTGACGAAAAGCGGGGTTTTTCCCTTGTCCCGGAAAGAGTGGATTAAAGTGGTGGTTTAATCCTGGGCGTATTACTGATGTCATCAGTGACGGCCCGACAGTAAAGTTGTGACGGGAGGCGTGTTCAAGTCATGTTGTTCGATGCGGATATCCGCCAACTAGCTGAGAAAACTTTTAAATGAAGCCAGCGCCTCATTCGCGCACTCCTCATCAAATTTCCCGTCTGGAGCGCCGCCTACACCAATAGCCCCGACTACGTCTGCGTTGAATTTTATCGGAACACCGCCGATTAAAAGTAGCGCCTTGGGCATATGGACCAGGTTGGCGGCATTGGGAAACTTTTGAGCGCTTTCCATCAACGCTCGGGTTGTCCTTTTCATCGACACCGCGGTCACGGCTTTTCGCTCGCTGGAGGCAAGCGTCAACGGCCCGGCCTTATCGGCGCGGCTGACGGCCAGTACGATGCCAGAGCGGTCGACGACGGTGGCGGCGACCGCGTAGCCCTTGCGATGGCACATGTCGACCGTCGATTCGACCAGCATGGCCGAGACTTTTCGCGAAATATTGTCCTGATTTACCATGGAGAGCTTGTAGCGTTGCAGGTTATCCAGCGTTTGCGTGTTGGCTGTTTGTTCATGGGCTTGCAAGTTCAGGGTGAAGATGAGTGATGCCAGTGCAGTAATCAGCGTTGAAGTTTTCATGTGGGTTCTCTTCTTTTATCGATTAAATATTGAATTGTTCACCTCGTCATTTTTCAAGAAATTGATTTGATGAGTGAGTGGCTTGCAATAAGGATAATAGGCGAGGACTTTGCTGTTGTGGAGCTGTGTGATTGATAAGTTTTTTGCAGTAAGTAACTGTTTTGCGATAAATAAAGTGCCCCCTATAAATAGGTACCGCTCCTTTATTGCCACGTGTGCTTTGTCACTGTGAACACAGGAGCAATACTGAATTTAAACCTTCAGGCGATCACTCAGTGCCGTCGCCAGTTGCGCCGTCAACCCATAGACCGATAGTTGTGGGTTGGCGCCAATGCTGGTGGGGAACAGCGAGCCATCGTGGATCGACAGATTGGTGATTTGATGATGGCGGCCAAGGCTGTCGGCTACTGCATTTTTTGGATCTTCGCCCATCGCGCAACCGCCCATCACATGGGCGCTGCCCAGGCGTGTGCGGTACAGCTCAAGGCGCAAACCATCGATCAGGGTGCGGGCTTCGGCGAGGGTTTTCACATAACGGGCATCGGCATGCATCGGCATCACCGCGTTGGCGCCACCGGCGAACTGGATTTCGGCCATGCTGTGAAACGCCCGGCGCAAACCGTCCCAGGCATAGGGTGAAACCTGATAATCAAGCACCGGAGTGCCATCGCCGCGTAACTCGACGCTACCGCCAGGGCTGTCCGGATGGAAGCCGTCGCGCAGCAACGCCAGCATGGCGTGGGTATGGGGCAGGTTTTCCATGTGCCGGGAGTTTTCCTTGCCGAAGCCGCCGAGCAGGGTTGCGGCCAGCGCCGGTTGCAGGGGCGGGACTTCGAGCTTGTAGGACATTTTGCCGGTGGTGCCGTCCAGCCATTGGAAATGGTCGGAATAGATCGACTGCGGAGCGCCGTAGAACGGGTTGATCACCTCGTCGAACAGCCCGGCAGACATGTTCACCAGATGCAGGAACGTGCGTTGGCCCAGGCGTTTATGCGGGTCGGGCGCACCGGAGCGCAACAGCAGGGCGGGGCTGTTGATGCCGCCCCCCGCCAACACATAATGCCGCGCCTTGACCGTGATGGTCTTGCCTGTGGGCGCGACACAGCGTTCATCCATCGCTACGCATTGCAGGCTCGTGACGTTGTCGTCCTTGATGATCAGTTTTTCGGCGCGAGCGAGGTAGAGCAGTTCGCCGCCCTTTTCCAGCGTCGCCGGAATGGTGGTCACCATCATTGATTGCTTGGCGTTGGTCGGGCAGCCCATACCGCAGTAACCGAGGTTCCAGCAGCCACGCACATTGCGCGGGATCACATGCCAGGCGTAGCCCAGTTGCTCGCAGCCTTTGCGGATCACATCGTTGTTGGCATTGGGCGGGATCAGCCACGGCGCGACACCCAGGCGTTGTTCCATTTTCTCGAACCACGGCGCCATCTCTGCCGGGCTGTGGCCCTTGACGTCGTGCTCTTTGGCCCAGTGCTCCAGCGTCGGTTGCGGGGTACGGAAACTCGACGTCCAGTTGATCAACGTGGTGCCGCCCACCGCGCGGCCCTGCAGGATGGTGATCGCGCCGTCCTTGCTCATGCGGCCGATGCCTTCCTGATACAGGCTGCTGTAGGCCTGGTCTTCAAGCATCTTGAAGTCGCTGCTGGTCTTGAGCGGACCTTCTTCTATGAGCAGCACCTTGTAGCCGGCTGCGCTGAGAATCTCGGCGGTGGTCCCGCCACCGGCGCCGCTGCCGATGATTGCCACGTCCGCTTCCAGCGTCAGGTCCTGGGTCAGTTGCGCGCCGTTATAGGTTTTCCAGCCACGGGCGAGGCCTTCGCGGAACGGATCGGGTACGGGCATGTTCGGGTTCTCTTTTTATTTTGAATTCAGTGTTGAGGCGGCTGACGCCTTCGCGGGCAAGCCACGCTCCCACAGGGGTTGTGGCCGACTTTCCTTTTGTGAACGACTCAACCTTGTGGGAGCCGGGCTTGCCCGCGATAGGGTCGACTCGTTCTTTAAACAGTGGGCGGCCCGGGATACCCACAATGCCCCCATGACTCAGCCCGGCTGTACCACGCCATCATCACCAGTTGCAGCAGCGAGCTATGGCCCATTTTCAACAGGCTCAACGAACTGTTTTCCCAACGCTGCAGAAAGTGCCGGATTTCGTCGCCGCTGGCGTTCTCCCAGCTGCCCCAGATGCCGGTCAGTGGTCCGCGCGTCACGGCCATGCCCAGCACATCGAATAACTGCTGAGTCAGCTTGAGCATCTCGGGAGACAGGTGATTGAGGCCGTTATCCAGGGTTTTCAGAGTGCCCTCGACGGCGGCCTGCAGCTTCTCGACAGCCACGGCAGTGTCCAGCATCACCGGGATCAGTGCCCTCAGGAACGGCAAGTCACTGCTGCGCAGAATCGCGAAGCCACTGGCCGGTGTACTCGATGAACAACCGCTGAGGCTCGCACCCAGCCCGGCGGTGGCCAGAAAGGCGCTGGCGCCCAGGCTGAACTTGAGTAGGCCGCGCCGCGACAGCGCGGGTGAATCGGTCAGGCTTGGGTTCATTATTGTTGTTACCCGGGGGTGATGATCGTTAACGGATAAACAGTTTCTGAATCAGTTTCTGGACGGCTTTTCCGTACGGCGGGTAAATCAGTTTCGCCGCGTTGAAGCGCTGTTTGATCAGCACACCCTTGGCCTTGCTGAAGGTCAAGAATCCTTCGTGGCCGTGGTAATGACCCATGCCGGAAGCGCCGATGCCGCCGAAGGGCATGTCGTCCTGCGCCACATGCAGCAGCGTGTCGTTCAGGCACACGCCACCGGAATGGGTTTGATCCAGTACACGCTGTTGTTCGCGCTTGTCGTAGCCGAAGTAGTACAGCGCCAGCGGACGCGGCCGCTGATTGATGTAGGCGAAAGCCTGGTCCAGGTCGGTGTAAGGCACGATCGGCAGCAGCGGGCCGAAGATTTCGTCCTGCATCACGGTCATGTCGTCGCTGACATTGAGCAGCAGGCTGTGCGCCATGCGTCGGCCCTGGCCTTGCTCGAACAGCGGAATCAGCAACGCGCCCTTGCTGGTGGCGTCGCTGATGTAGCCATTGAGCCGCGTCAGTTGTCGGTCGTTGATGATTGCGGTGTAGTCCGGGTTATCAGCCAGTGTCGGATAAAACCCGCGAACTGCCTGGCAATAGGCTTCGACGAAACCGCCAATGCGCTCCTCCGGCACCAGGACGTAGTCCGGGGCGACGCAGGTTTGCCCGGCATTCAGCGTCTTGCCGAAGGCGATGCGTTCGGCGGCGTCCTTGAGCGGCACATCGCGAGACACGATGGCCGGGGATTTGCCGCCCAGTTCGAGGGTGACCGGCGTCAGGTTCTCGGCGGCCGCCCGCATCACGTGTTTGCCGATGCTGGTGGCGCCAGTGAACAGCAGGTGATCAAAGCGCAGTCGGGAAAACGCCACGCCGATGTCGGCTTCACCCAACACTACGCAGACCAGGTCCTGAGGGAAAATCCGCGCCAACAACTCCTTGAGCAGCAAGCCCGTGGCGGGTGTGGATTCGCTGAGTTTGAGCATCACCCGGTTGCCCGCCGCCAACGCACCCACCAATGGCCCGATGGCCAGGTACAACGGGTAGTTCCACGGCACGATCACTCCGACTACGCCCAGCGGTTGATAAACCACCTTGGCCGAGGCCGGTTGAAAGGCCATGCCGACCTTGCGCCGCGACGCTCTCATCCAGCCTTTGAGGTGCCGGCTGGCATAGTGAATGCCGTGCAGGCTGGGCATCAGTTCGGCGAGCAGGGTTTCATCGGCGCTGCGATGACTGAAATCCTGGCTGATGGCCTCGATCAGCGCCTGGCGTTCATTGCTGAGCAAGTCGCGCAGGACTTTGAGCCACTGCTGGCGCTGGGCCGGCGGCGGCATCGGATTCGCTGCATACGCCGCCCGTTGCGCTTCAAACAGCGCCTTGAGTTCATCAAGAGGCTGTTGAAGACTCTGCAGGTAGGCAATATCAGCGGTCATGGTAGGCTCCGGATTTATTGTAATGAGGAACTTTTTAGAGTCTATGCTCTAGAAAGTCAAATGACATCCTGAGACAGCTTTGTTTTATCCGCTCGCCGTTAGGTCGTAAGATGCCGTTCACCGCACTCTGAATTAAAGCTCAAGCCATGGCCCCCAGGATAAAAACCAGCGAGCGCATCGTGCAGAACAGCCTTGAGCTGTTCAATCAGCAGGGCGAGCGCAGCATCAGCACCAACCACATTGCTGCCCACATGGAAATTTCCCCGGGCAACCTGTACTACCACTTCCCCAACAAGCAGGCGATTATCGCCGTGCTGTTCAGCGAGTATGAAAACCTGGTGGACAGCTTCCTGCGTCCGCCCCAAGGCCGCGCCGCGACGGTGGAGGACAAGCGCTTCTACTTGAAGGAGTTGCTGTCAGCCATGTGGCGCTACCGTTTTTTGCACCGCGATCTCGAACACTTGCTTGAGAGCGACCCGGATCTGGCCGCCCGTTATCGACGTTTTTCCCAGCGCTGCCTGATTCAGGGCACCGCCATTTACGAAGGCTTCGTTGACGCCGGCATCCTCAAGATGGACCGGGTGGATATCGAATCCCTGACCCTCAATGCCTGGATCATCCTCACCTCGTGGGTACGTTTTCTGTGCACCACGCGGGAGAATTCCAATCACTTGAGTGAACAAGCCATCAAGCGCGGCGTATATCAGGTGCTGGTACTGGAATCCGGGTTCGTTACCGAACAGTCCCGGACGGCGGTCAACGCACTGTTCGAAGAGTTCTACGTGCCGCTCGCCCAGGCGCTGGAAGAAGTGAACTAGCCCTCAATCGACACGCTCACAGGAGCCCGTCATGCCCATTGCGCAACTGATCAGCCCGCAAGCCCTGGATCTGAAAAAGGATCAACCGGGGCTGGTGATTCTGGATTGTCGTTTTGCTCTTGAAGACCCCGACTATGGGCAGCGCAGCTATGCCGACGGGCACATTGCCGGGGCCAGCTTCGCCGACCTGGAGCATGACTTGAGCGGCGCAGTGGTCAAGGGTGTGACCGGGCGTCATCCGTTGCCGGCGCCTGAGGCGCTGGTCGAGCGTCTGCAAGCCTTTGGCATCAACGCCGATAGCGAGGTGGTGCTTTATGACGATGGCCCCGGTGCGTACGCGGCGCGGGCCTGGTGGTTGCTGGCGTGGCTGGGCAAGCGTGACGGCGTGTTCATCCTTGATGGCGGGCTCAAGGCCTGGCACGCAGCCGGTCTGCCGTTGAGCCTGGATGCGCCGTCGATGAGTCGCGGCACCTTCAGTGGTAAGCCGGATCAATCGCTGTTGCTCAGCGCCGAACAACTGCAGCAGCGTCTTGGCCAGCCTGCGCTGACCTTGCTCGATGCCCGTGCGTTGCCGCGTTTCAAGGGCGAAGTCGAGCCGATCGATCCGATTGCCGGGCACATCCCGGGTGCGCAGTGCGCGGCGTTTACTGAAAACCTGGGCAGTGACGGACGTTTTCTGCCGGCGGATCAGCTCAAGCAACGTTTTGCCGCGAAACTCGGTGAACGTTCGCCAACGGAGCTGGTGGCGTACTGCGGTTCGGGTGTGACGGCATGCCATAACCTGTTCGCGTTGTGCCTGGCGGGTTATCCGTTGGCGTCGCTGTATGCGGGGTCGTGGAGCGAGTGGATCAACGAGCCGGCGCGGGGCATTGCGACGGGCGAATAACCCCAATCCAATGTGGGATTTAATGTGGGAGCGAGCTTGCTCGCGATGGCGGCATGACAGGCAACAGAAATGTTGAATGTTATGGCCTCATCGCGAGCAAGCTCGCTCCCACAGGGTTTTGGGGTGTCAGAATAACCGGGCACTGCGATACGCCGCAGGCCCCACGCCATAAACCTGCTTGAACTGCCGGCTCAGGTGGCTCTGATCGGCAAACCCCAATTGCATGGCCACTTCCAGTGGCAGGCAGCCGCCCTGTAGCAATGCGCGGGCTCGGGCGATGCGCTGTTGCATCAACCAGGCGTGGGGCGGTATTCCGGTTGCTCGGCGGAACACCCGGGCGAAGTGGAACGGTGACAGGTTCACCGCGCCGGCCAACTCTTCCAGCGAGGGCGGCGCCGCCAATTGCGCGTGCAGCAGCTCCTTGGCCTGCACCACGGCCCGATGTTCCTTGCCGGGTTTAGCCGCCATCGGCACGGCGGCGTGGCGTTGCAACAGCGACAGCATCATTTCCCGCCAGACTGTCTGCTGTTGCAGCGCCGTGGCGGGGCTTTCCAGCAGGCGATGCAATTGGCAGAAACCCTTCACCAGATCCGGATCGCGATACAGCGTGGCGCCGAACGCCGGTAAGTCGTGGCCTGGCAGTTCCAACTCGGACAGCAGCGCGAGAATCTGCCCGCTGTCAGGGTAGAACGCTCGATACAGCCAGCCGTCTTCGGTGCCCTTGTGCCCAGTGTGCAGTTCGTCCGGGTTGATCAGCACCAGCGTGCCGCTCCCCGCCAGATGCTCGGCCCCGCGATAGCGATACCGTTGGGCGCCAGCCATGATCATGCCGATCACATAGCCGTCGTGCACATGCGGTGCGAAGCGATGCTCGATGTAACGCGCAGACAGCAGCTCGACTCCGGCCAGCGGCGCGGTTTGCCAGAAACGAATCGACTCGCCCTGATCGGCAGCCATGCCTTTACGTCCGGCTCGCAGCAGTCAGCCATTGCGGAATGCGTCGCTCCAGGTAGTAACCCGGTTGTCTGAGCGAGCCATCGACGAAGCCCACATGTCCGCCCCTGGCCTGCAATTCGAACTCGGTGCAGGCGGATAATTCGTCGGTCGACGGCAAGCTGTGCGGGAACACGAACGGATCATCGGCGGCCTGGATAATCAGGGTGGGCGTGCGGATTTCGCCCAGAAAATAGCGACTCGATGCGCGACGATAATAATCATGGGCGTCCGCGAAACCGTTCAGTGGCGCCGTCACCCGGCCATCGAAATCCCAGAACGTGCGCATGTTTTCCAGTGAGCCCAACGCCGCCAGTTCAGCCAGGCCGTCTTTACGCCCGTCATGCAGGAACTGCCGTTGCTTGTTCTTGATGTAGGCCACCATCTCGCGCATGAAATGCGCCTGATAGACCTTCGAAAAACCCTGGCCGATGCGGTCTGCACACTGATCGAGCCGAAACGGCACCGACACGGCGACAGCGCCAAGCACGCCGCTGTCGTGGCCGCTTTCACCCAGATGCTTGAGCAGTACATTGCCACCCAGCGAATAGCCCACCGCATACAGCGGCGCCAATGGCCGTTTGGCCCGCAGGTGTCTGATGGTTTCGGCCAGATCTTCGCTGGCGCCCGAATGGTAGCTGCGAGGCAGCAGATTCGGTTCTCCCGAGCAGCCGCGCCAGTTCAACGCGACACTGGCCCAGCCCTGGACCCCGAGCACCTTTTGCAAACCGGCCACATAGGGCGAGTTCGAAGAGCCGGTCAGCCCGTGCAGCACCAGCACCAGGGGGGCATCGGCGGTGTGGGGGCCGTGCCAATCGAGGTCGAGAAAGTCGCCGTCATCGAGCCACAGCCGTTCCCGTTCACGCTCGATATGCGTGGTTTTGCGCCAAAGTGGGCCCCACAAGGTCTGCAAGTGCGGGTTGCCGAGGCCGATGGCCGGGGTGAAGCGTTCGCTGGGCTGGAGCACGATGTTTCTCTGCAAGGTCAAACAGACGGCGGCAGGGTGGAAAGACCTGGCCCTGCAGCCGTATTCAGGAAAATCTAACTTGCCACAAACCCGGTCTCGGCGCGACACATGCCCTTGCTCGTTTCCGGGGCAGGAAGCGGTAGGGGCTGTTGTGCGACGGACGGGCCTTCGGTCACAACGGTCCACTGGACTGCACTCAAGTGCCTGTTCAAGGCGGCCTTGACCTGTTCAACGGTCAACTTTTGAGCCTGCTCGATGGAAAAGTCCAGGTCCAGCGGCAAGTCGTACTGATTGATGTCGACGAGGCGGGCCAGGATCTGAGCATTGCTGGCGCTGTTCAGCGCGGCGCTGCTGCGCAACTGACGCAGGGTATTGTCGAGTTCCTGCTGTGTCGGGCCCGTTTGCGCGTAGTCGCGGTACATCGATTTCACCCGCGTGACCACGCCCTCGCTGAACTGTGGGCTGGTCTTGAGGTTGATAACGGTGTTGCTTGCTGCTTGCCAGAGCGTCGTATTGAGCTGCGCGGTGTAGGTCAGCCCGCGTTGTTCTCTGAGTTCCGTCATTAGCCGGGAAGATGAATTTTCCCCACCGAAAATCATATGGCCCACTCTCAGCGCAATGTAGTCGGGATGCGCACGTATCAATCCTGGCTGGCCCAGCAGGATCTGCATCTGGCTGCCGGCGCCTTCGATATGCTGCGAGGTGCCGTTGCCCTGACGGCGCGCAACAGGTGCCACGGGTGGCATTCTGGAACCGGGTGGCAACGCGTCGAGAACCTGCAGGCTTATCGCCTGTGCTTGCTCCAGTGTCAGGTCACCCACCAGCGTGATCTGCGCATTCGCCGCGCTGTAGGCTTGTCGATGGAACGTCTGGACCCGCTCCCGAGAGAGCGCGGCCACGCCTTTTTCCGTGCCGTACACGAATTGTGCATACGGGTGCACGCCCAGCAGGTGTGTATTCAGGGCTTGCAAAGCGGCGTTCTGCTGCCGGGACTTGAGGAGGTCAGTCAATTCGTTTTTGACATGGACCAGCGCTTGCTCGGTCAGCAGGGGCTTGCCAAGTATCTGGCCGAACAGATACAGGGCCGGATCGCGTTTTTCGATGGCCGTCAGGCTGCGCAGGGACATGGCTGCCCGGTCGTGCCTGATACTCATGCCGAGCCTTGCGCCAACATCATCAAAGGTTTCGAGGATCGCGGTCAGATCCTTGCCCGGTACGCCCTCGTTGAGCAGGCTCAAGGTCGCCGCCGCGAGCCCTGGGTAAGCACCATCCTGAGTGCTGCCAGCGGCAAAGCTGACATGCAGATCGAACATCGGCAGTTGCGTCGTACGAATAAACAGCACCTTGCCGCCAGACGGGGATTTCCAGCCATGGATCTTCAAGTCGCGTGAAGCGGCTGGCTGCTCGTCCAGCTCTGCCAGGGATTGCAGGCGAGTGTGCGGGGCGAGCCCGGATTGACGGGGTTCGATATCGGCGATAGCCGGGGCGCCTTGAAGTGCACCGAGCCATAGCCACAGGGTCATGACGGTCGGCCTACGCATCGGTATTCTCCACCCGTATATGGACGGTACTCAGTCGCTGGCGGGTCAGGTATTTGGCAGCGGCTTGCTGAATGTCTGCGGGTGTCACCTGTTTCAGCTCATCGACGTCCTCGTCCATCAGCCGCCACGACAGGCCGATGCTTTCCAGCAGGCCGAGGCGGTCTGCCTGGTGTCCGATGGAGTCCTGATCGTAGATTTGCCGGGCTATCAGCAGAGTACGAGCGCGCTCCAGTTCGGCAATATCGGGGGGCGTAGTCCTGAACTCGTCGAGCACTTCCCAGATACGTGCTTGCGCCTGATCAAGATGGATTGTGCGTTGGCTGTGGAGTTGCGCGCTGAGGGTAAAAAGACTGTCGCCGCGATACAGGGGGCTGTAGTCGGACGAGATGCCGGAAAACAGCCTGTCGTTGAATTGCAGGCGCTTAAGCAGGCGTGCGCTGTTGGAGCCGGCCAGCAGGGTGTCGAGCAGCCTTAACGCATGCACCGACCGGCGGTTTTCGGCGGTCACCAGGCTTGGGACGTTGAACGACATGATCAGGCGCGGGGTGGGGATCGCCTGATGCAGAACCATTTTGCGCTCGCCGGGCTCAGCCAGCTCCAGTGACGGCCTCGGTGTAATGAACGGCTTGGCGGGCAGTGGGCCGAAATAGCGCTCGGCCAGGGTCTGCACCTTGTCCAGTGTGACGTCGCCGACCACCACGAGCGTGGCGTTGCCGGGTGCGTAGCGGGTCTGAAACCAACGGCGCAGGTCCTCGGCGGTCAGGCGTTGCAGATCGTGCATCCAGCCAATGATGGGGGTGCGGTAGCTGCTGGCGGAAAAGGCCAGGCTGGCGAGGTGTTCCTGAGCCATTTCCTCTGGGTTATCGTCGACCTGTTGCCGGCGTTCCTCCTGAATGACGGACAGTTCCGGAATGAAATCCTCGGTTCGAAGTCGAGCCGTCGCGAACAGGTCGGCCATCAGCTCGAAAGCGACACCCAATTGGTGAGGTTGCAGCGTCTGGTAGTGGGCGGTGGCGTCCTTGTCGGTAAAGGCGTTATGCGATGCGCCAAGGTTGTCCAGAATGGCTGCCGCTTCACCCTGGCAGGTCTTGCTGCTGCCTTTGTAAAGCATGTGCTCCAGCGCGTGAGACAGGCCGGATTGCCCGGGGAGTTCATGGCTGGAACCGACTTTTAGCCACAGGCGTGAGGTCACCACAGGGGCGCGATGATCCTCGCGTACAAGCACCTTGAGGCCGTTGCCCAAAGTGAATTGATGGGTGGGTTGTGCCGGGTCGGCGAGCGCCAGGAACGGCAGCAGCCAGGTGAAAAGCAGCAGTGTGCTGCGGGGAATGTCCATCCTTGTTCATCCTTGGTGGTTTAGCGGAAATCGCTGGACCACTGTGAATGCTCGGATGCCCAGAGGTGCGGTAACTATTTACCGCACCTCATCGGGTGTTGCGCGCGAAACTGTTGTGACGCGATCGCTACTCAGGCAGCGACGCTGCGCTGCCACAGCGCGTAATACACCCGCCCGGATTTCTGTTCCCGGTGCAGACGCCAGTTGCCCGGCAGGCCCAGGGATGACGGCGCGTTTTCGCTTTCGGTGTAGACCCATGCCTCGTCGGCCAGCCACTGACGCTCTTCGAGCAGCGCACAAACGCCTGGCAACAGGTCCTGGTTGAACGGCGGGTCGAGGAACACCAGGTCGTATGCCGTTGCGGGCTGGGTTTCCAGATAACGCAAGGCATCAGCCGTTTGTACCTGGCCGGTGGTGCAGCGCAGGGTGCCCAGGTGTTCCTTGATGCTGGACACCGCGATGTTGCTGGCGTCCAGCGCCTGGCCCATGGCTGCGCCACGAGACAACGCTTCCAGGAACAGCGCGCCGCTGCCGGCGAACGGGTCGAGCACCTTGGCACCAGCCACGTACGGTGCGAGCCAGTTGAACAGCGTTTCACGCACCCGGTCCGGGGTCGGGCGCAGGCCCGGTGCGTCGGGGAAGCTCAGCTTCCGGCTGCCCCATTCGCCGCCGATGATGCGCAGTTGGTTCACGCCGTTATGCACGTTGTGAACGGGTTTTTTAGGACGAGTGGCCATTAATGCTCCGGAACCCCGAGCGGCTGCTCGGAAGGTTTATCAGTTGGGGCCGGTAACGGCTTTTGCGGCACGGTCGGGCCAGCGGTGACGATGACCATCTTGTCCGTGCTCAGGTGCTTGTTCAGTGCGGTTTTGACTTGCTCGACCGTCAGGCTCTGGGATTGATTCATGAAATCATCCAGGTAGCTCAAAGGCAGATTATAGAAGCCCATGGCGCCGAGTTGGCCGACGATATCGGCGTTGCTGGCGGTGGACAGCGGGAAGCTGCCGGCGAGTTCACGCTTGGCGTCATCGAGTTCTTTCTGGGTCGGGCCGTTCTTGAGGTAGTCGGCAACCACGTCCTGCACCAGCTTGAGCGTGCCTTCGCTCATCTCGGCGCGTGTTTGCAGGTTGATCATGAACGGACCGCGGGCCTGCATCGGGGTGAAGCCCGAGTAGACGCCGTAGGTCAGGCCGCGTTTCTCGCGCACTTCGCTCATCAAGCGGGTGCCGAAGCCGCCGCCACCGAGAATCTGGTTGCCCAAGGACAGGGCAGCGTAGTCCGGGTCATCACGGTCGATGCCCAGTTGCGCGATCATCAGGTTGGTCTGCTTCGATGGAAACTCGATGTGGCCGATGCTTGCCTTGGGTTCGGTCGGCTGCGGGATTTTCGCCAGGGCCGGGCCTTTCGGCAGGGCAGCGGACACCTGATTGGCAATCGCCTCGGCCTCGCTACGGGACAAGTCGCCCACCAGCGCAATCACCACGTTGCCAGCGGCATAGGCTTTCTCATGGAATGCCCGTAGCTGCGCCACGGTAATCGCCGGAACGGATTTCGCCGTGCCGTCGCTGGAGTGCGCATAGGGGTGATCGCCGTACAAACGGTTCATCAGCTCCAGGCCCGCCAGTTTGCCGGGGTTCTGTTTCTGATATTCAAAACCGGCGAGCATCTGGTTCTTGATGCGGGCGAACGAGTCGGCCGGGAAGGTCGGTTTGCCGATGACTTCGCAGAACAGCTTCAAGGCCGGCTCGCGCTTGTCGGCGGCACTGAGGCTGCGCAGCGAAGCGATCGCCATGTCCTTGTAGGCGCCGTTGCCGAAGTCCGCGCCCAGGCCTTCAAAACCTTGAGCGATAGCGCCTACGTCTTTGCCGGCAACGCCTTCGTTGAGCATGGCGTTGGTCAGCAGGGCGAGGCCCGGTGCATTGCCGTCCTGACTGCTGCCGGCGGCGAAGATCAGGCGCATGTCGAACATTGGCAGCTCTGGGGCTGCAACAAACATGACCTTGGCGCCTTCGGCGGTGTTCCAGGTCTGCACATTCATGCTGCGATGGCCCGGGGCCTTGCCGTCCAGTTCGGCCAGCGATTGCAGCTTCTGGCCGGACTTGGCCTTGTCCAGCGCTTCGCTGGCCTTGGAGTCAGCGCTTGGCGACAGGTAAAACGCGGTCGCGCCGATCAGGGCCACAGCGATCAGGCCGATCAGGGCCAGACGGGATTTTTTTGGCTCACTCATGAGTCGTCTCCAGTGGCAGTACATGGGCGACGCTCATACGCTCGCGGGTGAAATACAGCTTGGCGGCCTTCTGGATATCTTCCGGGGTCACGCTTTCGAGGTCGGCGAGTTCGCTGTCCATCAGTTTCCAGGACAGACCGACGGTTTCCAGTTGGCCGATGGAGGTGGCCTGGCTGGTGATCGAATCACGCTCGTAGACCAGACCGGCAATCACCTGTGCCCGCACACGCTCCAGTTCGGCGGTGGACGGCGCAGTGGTTTTCAACTGGTCGAGCAGCTTCCACAGGCCCGCTTCGACCTGGGCGATGGTTTTGTGTTTCTGAGTATTGGGCGTTGCCGACAAGGTGAACAGGCTGTCGCCACGGGTGTAGGCGTCGTAACTCGACGAACCACCGGAAACCAGCTCTTCGCCACGCTCCAGTTGTGTCGGGATGCGTCCGCTATAACCGCCATCGAGCAGGGCCGAAATCAGTCGCAGGGCATTCACCGAGCGCTTGTCTTCGGCGGTGGCGATGCTCGGCACGTTGAAGGCCAGCATCAAACTCGGCAGTTGGGTCTGTACGTGCAAGGTGATTTGCCGTTCGCCAGGCTCGGCCAGCTCCAGCGGGGTTTTCGCCGGTGGCACGTCGCGTTTGGCAATCGGGCCGAAATAGCGCTGGGCCAGGGCTTTGACTTCGTCCGGGGTGACGTCGCCGACTACCACCAGCGTGGCGTTGTTCGGCACGTACCAGGATTTGTACCAGTGACGCAGCTCCTCGACCTTCATGCGATCCAGGTCAGCCATCCAGCCGATGGTCGGCGTGTGATAGCCGCTGGCCGGGTAAGCCATGGCCTTGAAGCGCTCAAAGGCCTTGGACATTGGCTTGTCGTCGGTGCGCATGCGGCGTTCTTCTTTGATCACCTCGATTTCGCGGGTGAACTCGTCAGCCGGCAGGCGCAGATTGGCCATGCGGTCGGCTTCCAGCTCGAAGGCCACGCCCAGGCGGTCGCGGGCCAGCACCTGGTAGTAGGCGGTGAAGTCGTCGCTGGTGAAGGCGTTTTCTTCGGCGCCCAGGTCACGCAGGATCAGCGAGGCTTCGCCGGGGCCGACTTTCTCGGTGCCCTTGAACATCATGTGTTCCAGAGCGTGGGACAGACCGGTCTGCCCCGGCGTCTCGTAGCTGGAACCGACTTTGTACCAGATCTGGGAAACCACCACCGGCGCCCGATGGTCTTCACGCACGACGACCTTCAGACCGTTGTCGAGGGTGAATTCGTGGGTCGGTTGTGGGTCGGCAGCCAAAGCTGAAAGGGGCAGACAAACTGTGCTGAACAGCAGGCCTGCGGCGCGGCGGGCTAGAGCATTCATTCGTTTTTTAAACCTGTTGAGCTGCCCGCTTGTTCTTAGCGTCAGCGGGCGAGAGGGTGCTAGGATACTGATCCGTTTTACTGGCGGCCACGCCTGTGAGGCCTTTTATCGGCCGGCAGGTTGTTTGGGTTCTCGGCAGAAGCTTTGAGTTTGTCAGCTAAACTCTGCGTTTTCGCCGACGATGCCGTTCCAGTCCTTCGTATTAGTCGACCTTTGAGGTGCCGTTGGCGCCTCGACAAAATGTTGCGCGTGAACAAGCTGGGTCAATCGCAGTCTGTTCTGCATCGAATATTTATTTGCCGGGGCGCCCGTTGGCGCGTCGCTACCGTGAGATAGCCGTCCTCCATGTTTGGTTCCAACGACGACAAGAAGACCCCAGCTGCGGCTGGCGAGAAGAAAAGCCTGTTCGGATGGCTGCGCAAAAAGCCGCAGGAACCCGTTGTCGAACAGCCACAGCCAATTCCTGAGCCGGCGCCTGCTATAGAAGAAGAGCCGGCACCGATTGTCCTGCCGATGGCCGAGCCGGTGTTGCAACCGGTGGTTGAGCCCGCAGCCGAAGTCGTGGTCGCGCCTGTTGCGCAGCCGTGGCTGACGCTGCCTGTGGCGGAAGAGCCCGTGGCACTGGTCGAGGATGAGCAGGCGCCGCATGTGACACCGCCGATTCCGGCGCCGGTTGCGTTCGTGCCTGAGCCAGTTTCCGCTCCGACTCCCGCTCCAGTCGCGTTCACGCCTGAGCCGATTCCGGCGCCAGTGGTCGAGCCGGTTGTTATCCCTGCTGTCGTGACCGAGCCGGAACCGGTTATTCCTGAGCCCGTGTTCGTGGTCCCGGTTGCGCCAGTGGTGCAGGCACCACAACCTGCTCCGGCACCGGTCATCGCACCTGTGGTTGCCGAGCCCGTCGCGATTGTCGAGACCCCGGTCGAGCCGCCGCGTACCGAAGAAACCAAAGCCGGCTTCTTCGCCCGCCTCAAGCAGGGCCTGTCCAAGACCAGCGCCAGCATTGGCGAAGGCATGGCCAGCCTGTTCCTGGGCAAGAAGATCATCGATGACGAGCTGCTCGAAGACATCGAAACCCGTCTGCTGACCGCCGACGTGGGCGTCGAGGCAACCTCGGTGATCATTCAGCGCCTGACGCAGAAGGTCGCCCGTAAAGAATTGGCCGACGCCGATGCGCTGTACAAATCCCTGCAAGCGGAGCTGGCGGCGATGCTCAAGCCCGTCGAGCAACCGCTGAAAATCGTCTCGCAGAACAAGCCGTTCGTGATTTTGGTGGTGGGCGTCAATGGCGCCGGCAAGACCACCACCATCGGCAAGCTCGCAAAGAAGCTGCAGCTGGAAGGCAAGAAAGTCATGCTTGCTGCCGGTGACACGTTCCGCGCCGCTGCCGTGGAGCAGTTGCAGGTCTGGGGTGAGCGCAACAAGATCCCGGTCATCGCCCAGCACACCGGCGCCGACTCGGCATCGGTTATCTTCGACGCCGTGCAGGCCGCCAAAGCCCGTGGCATCGACGTGCTGATCGCGGACACCGCCGGTCGCCTGCACACCAAAGACAACCTGATGGAAGAGTTGAAGAAAGTGCGCCGGGTGATCGGCAAGCTCGACGCCGATGCGCCGCACGAAGTGCTGCTGGTGCTCGATGCGGGCACCGGCCAGAACGCCATCAACCAGGCCAAGCAATTCAACCAGACGGTGCAGTTGACCGGTCTGGCGCTGACCAAACTCGACGGCACCGCCAAGGGCGGGGTGATCTTCGCCCTGGCCAAGCAGTTCGGTCTGCCAATTCGCTACATCGGCGTCGGTGAAGGCATCGATGATTTGCGTACTTTTGAAGCAGAACCCTTTGTCCAGGCATTGTTTGCCGAGCGGGAGCGTTCATGATTCGTTTCGAACAGGTCGGTAAACGCTACCCGAACGGACACGTCGGCTTGCATGAGCTGAGCTTTCGAGTCCGCCGGGGCGAATTCTTGTTTGTTACCGGCCATTCCGGCGCCGGTAAAAGTACGTTGCTGCGGCTGCTGCTGGCCATGGAACGCCCCACCACCGGCAAACTGCTGCTGGCCGGCCAGGACCTTGGCACCATCAGCAACGCGCAGATTCCTTATCTGCGCCGGCAGATCGGCGTGGTGTTCCAGAATCACCAGTTGCTGTTCGATCGCACCGTGTTCAATAACGTTGCGCTGCCGTTGCAGATCCTCGGGCTGTCCAAGGCCGAGATCGCCAAGCGTGTGGATTCGGCGCTGGAGCGCGTGGCACTGTCGGACAAGACCGATCTGTACCCCGGCGACCTGTCCACCGGTCAGCAGCAGCGCGTCGGCATCGCCCGAGCCATCGTTCACCGCCCGGCCTTGCTGCTGGCGGACGAACCGACCGGTAACCTCGACCCGCGTCTGGCGGCCGAGATCATGGGTGTGTTCGAAGACATCAATCGTCTGGGCACCAGCGTGCTGATTGCCAGTCACGACCTGGCACTGATCGCCCGCATGCGCCACCGCATGCTGACCCTGCAACGTGGCCGACTGATCGGTGACGGGGAGGCCGGCGTATGAGTGCCACGCGCAGCCCCAAGGTGTCCGAGCGCGTAGCGCCAAAGGCCGCCGACCCACAGCCGCAGAAGAAAAAGAAGCGCGACGATGACGACGGCCCGGATTTCGCCACGTTGTTTCGCGCCTGGATCGAAAGCCACCGCGCCAGTCTGCTCGACAGCCTGCGCCGCCTGGGCAAACAGCCCATCGGCAGCTTTTTCACCTGCATGGTGATGGCGGTGGCCCTGAGCTTGCCCATGGGCCTGTCACTTTTGCTGAATAACGTCGAGCGACTGGGCGGTTCCTGGCAGCGTGCGGCGCAGATTTCCCTGTATCTGGAGCTCAATGCCAGCCCCGACGAGGGCGAGTCGTTGCGCGAGCAGATCAAGAAAATGCCCGGCGTGGCGGATGCAGAATATGTCGGTCGCGATCAGGCGCTGGAAGAGTTCCAGCAGCAGTCCGGTCTGGGCGAGGCCCTCAAGGAGCTGCCGGAAAACCCGCTACCGGGCGTGGTGCTGGTGACGCCGAACGAAGTCGACAAGCCGACGCTTGAAGCATTAAGACAAAAACTTTCGGAGCTGCCGAAGGTACAACAGGCGCAACTTGATCTAGTCTGGGTCGAGCGTCTGGCAGCCATCCTCAAGCTGGGTGACCGTTTTGTCTTCGGTCTGACCGTGCTTCTGGTTTCTGCATTACTTTTGGTGATAGGCAATACCATTCGTCTTCATATTGAAAACCGCCGCACAGAGATAGAAGTGATTAAACTCGTCGGCGGCACGGACAGTTATGTGCGCAGGCCCTTTCTGTACATGGGCGCGTTGTATGGCTTTGGTGCGGGGCTGTTGTCCTGGGGCGTATTGGCGTTCGGCCTGAACTGGCTGAACGATGCGGTAGTAGGGCTGGCCGGCTTGTACGGCAGTGATTTTGCGCTGGCCGGGGTGCCAGTTGCCGACGGTCTGTCGCTCTTGCTTGGCGCGGTGCTGTTGGGGTATATCGGTGCATGGATTGCAGTCGCACGCCACCTGAGGGAGCTTGCGCCAAAGTAATATCATTTTGCTCGTATTGACCTTTCAGCGTTTATGGGAACTTGTTCAACGGTTTCCGGTCAATTTTCGCAGTGCTGAACTGCACGAGTTATGTAAGTCGGAGGTTTTTTCGTATGACCACTTCTTTGCAACCTGCTTATGCTCTGGTCCCGGGCGCGAACCTGGAAGCCTATGTGCACACGGTGAACAGCATTCCATTGCTGACTCCCGAGCAGGAGCGTGAACTGGCCGAGAGTCTCTATTATGAGCAGGATTTGGGGGCGGCTCGGCAGATGGTGCTCGCCCACCTGCGTTTTGTCGTACACATTGCCCGTAGCTATTCCGGCTACGGTCTGGCCCAGGCTGACCTGATCCAGGAAGGCAACGTCGGTCTGATGAAAGCCGTGAAGCGCTTCAACCCGGAAATGGGCGTGCGCCTGGTGTCTTTTGCGGTGCACTGGATCAAGGCGGAAATTCACGAGTTCATCCTGCGCAACTGGCGCATCGTGAAAGTCGCGACCACCAAGGCCCAGCGCAAGCTGTTCTTCAACCTGCGCAGCCAGAAGAAGCGTCTGGCCTGGCTGAACAACGAGGAAGTCCACCGTGTGGCGGAAAGCCTCGGCGTAGAGCCGCGTGAAGTACGCGAGATGGAAAGTCGCCTGACCGGCCATGACATGGCCTTCGACCCGGCTGCCGAAGCAGACGACGACAGTGCCTTCCAGTCGCCGGCCAACTACCTGGAAGACCACCGGTACGACCCGGCGCGTCAACTGGAAGATGCCGACTGGAGCGACAACTCCAATCACAACCTGCACGAAGCGCTGGAAGTGCTGGACGACCGCAGCCGTGACATCCTCTACCAGCGCTGGCTGGCAGAAGAAAAGGCCACGCTGCATGACCTGGCGCAGAAGTACAACGTGTCGGCCGAGCGTATTCGTCAGCTTGAGAAGAGCGCGATGAACAAGCTCAAGTTGTCGATTGCCGCTTAACCCGCGCAACCGGCAATAAAAAACGCCCCGATCATTGATCGGGGCGTTTTTGTTTATAAGCTCAACACCAAACCCTTGTGGGAGCGAGCCTGCTCGCGAATGCGGAAGATCAGTCAACATCAATGTTGAATGGGGCACCGTATTCGCGAGCAGGGGATTTTTGGTGTTTGGGAGATAGTGAGCAGTTATTGAGCCCAAGGCGCCCGACGCGAATCATTGAGCCCCAACAGATAGCTATCCCCACCCAACTGACTCATCTGCTGCCGAATCCACCCGGCCCGACGCGACACGTAGCTGGTCGGATGACTGGCGCTCCACACCCGTGGATTTGGCAGCACCGCCGCCAGATAACTGGCCTGCTGCCGAGACAGCGACCTGGCACTCACACCAAAGTGATGCCGGGCCGCCGCTTCGGCGCCAAAGACCCCGTCATCCCACTCGACGCTGTTCAAATACACCTCAAGAATCCGCTGCTTGGGCCAGAACACTTCGATCAATCCGGTAAACCAGGCTTCCAGCCCTTTGCGCAGCCAGCTGCGGCCGGACCACAAAAACAGGTTTTTCGAGACCTGCTGACTCAGGGTGCTCGCCCCACGAATCGACCCGCCAAGCTCGTTGTGGGTCAGCGCGGCCTGGATTGCACCGAAGTCAAAACCCCAATGCTCCGGGAATTTCTGATCTTCCCCGGCCATCACCGCGACTTTCAGGTCGTCGGAAATCTCATCCCATGGTTTCCAGGTCCGTTGCAGATCGATGGGTTCGCCGTCGACCCACGATTCAATCTTGCGCTCGACCATCAACGCCGTGCCCGGTGGCGGCACCACGCGAAAGATCAACACCAGCAATACACTGCCAGCCACAAACCAGAGCAGGGCTTTTGTGAAACGACGAAAAATTAAACGCAGCATAGAGATGGCTTGGCCGAACCCGTTGAGCGGGCCATTATACAGACCCTGTTGATCGAGTCTGACTGGAGTTTTTCATGCTGCGTGGCTTCCTGATGCTGGCTGCCTTTTTCGGCTTCACCGGTGTTGCCCTGGGTGCATTTGCCGCCCACGGCCTGAAAAACCGCCTGACGCCCGAGTACCTGGCGATATTCCACACCGGCGTCACCTACCAGTTGGTGCACACCCTGGCGCTGCTGGGTGTGGCGCTACTGGCCACGCAGATTCCCGGCAAGTTGATCACTTGGGCAGGCGCCTCGTTTGCGATCGGCATCGTGCTGTTCTCCGGCAGTCTTTACCTGCTGACAGCCACGGGCATCAGCAAGCTCGGCATCATCACGCCATTCGGCGGGCTGGCGTTTCTGGTGGGCTGGTTCTGCCTGGGACTCGCCGCCTGGCGGTTGAGCTGACCGCATGGTCCATTTCATGACGAATGGCTTGGGTCGCCAAGACTGATCGGGCTAGAATGCCTGCCCCTAAAAATGATGGCGGCATCCGGCATGCGCATTCAGTTGAACGGCGAATCCCTTGAACTGCCCGACGGTGAAACCGTTGCGGCCCTGCTGACCCGTCTGGAACTGACCGGACGCCGGGTGGCGGTCGAGCTCAATCTGGATATCGTCCCGCGCAGCCAACATGCCGACACCACGCTGAACGACGGTGACAGCGTCGAAGTCGTGCACGCCATCGGCGGCGGCTAGTCGCCCGGCCCGCAAGGGCACAGAATTCTGCAAGAACCTCACCCCAACAGAGGATTTCCCATGAGCATCGTTCGTAGCGACAAGCCCTTCGTTCTGGCCGGTCGTACTTACCAGTCGCGTCTGCTGGTAGGCACCGGCAAGTACCGTGACATGGAAGAAACCCGCCTGGCCATCGAAGCCTCGGGTGCCGAGATTGTCACCTTCGCCGTACGCCGCACCAACCTCGGCCAGAATCCGGGCGAGCCGAACCTGCTGGATGTCCTGTCGCCGGATCGCTACACCTTCCTGCCTAATACCGCGGGTTGCTTCGATGCCATCGAGGCCGTGCGCACCTGCCGCCTGGCCCGTGAGCTGCTCGGCGGCCATAACCTGGTGAAGCTGGAAGTGCTGGCGGACCAGAAAACCCTGTTTCCCAACGTGATCGAAACCCTCAAGGCCGCCGAAGTGCTGGTCAAGGAAGGCTTCGACGTGATGGTGTACACCAGCGACGACCCGATCATCGCCCGTCAACTGGCGGAAATCGGCTGCATCGCGGTGATGCCGCTCGCCGGTCTGATCGGCACGGGCCTGGGGATCTGCAATCCGTACAACCTGCGGATCATCCTCGAAGAAGCGAAAATTCCGGTGCTGGTGGATGCCGGTGTTGGTACTGCCTCCGACGCCACCATCGCCATGGAACTGGGCTGCGAAGCGGTGCTGATGAACTCGGCCATCGCTCACGCCCAGCAGCCGGTCATGATGGCTGAAGCCATGAAACACGCCATCGTCGCAGGTCGCCTGGCCTACCTCGCCGGTCGCATGCCGAAAAAACTCTATGCCAGCGCCTCCTCGCCGCTGGATGGTCTGATCAAGTAAGAGCCATTGATGACTGAATCAAACGACACGCCAATCCAGACGGAAGAAGGCGACGAGCGCCAACACCGCCGCATCAAGAGTTTTGTGATGCGCGCCGGTCGCATGACCGAAGGCCAGCAAAAAGGCCTGGAGCAAGGCACGCCACTGTTCGTGCTGCCATTGGCGGATGCACCGGTGGATTTCGACCAGGTGTTCGGCCGTTCGGCGCCGCGCTCCCTGGAAATCGGCTTTGGCATGGGCCATTCGCTGCTGGAAATGGCTGCGGCTTCGCCTGAGCAGGATTTCATTGGCGTCGAGGTTCACCGTCCGGGTGTCGGCGCGCTGCTCAATGGCGTGCTGACTCAGGGCCTGACCAACCTGCGGGTCTACGATTGCGACGCGATCGAAGTGCTCAATCGCTGCGTGGCCGACAACAGCCTTGATCGCCTGATGCTGTTTTTCCCGGATCCATGGCACAAGAGTCGCCACCACAAGCGCCGCATTGTTCAGGCGTCGTTTGCTGAGCTGGTGCGCAGCAAGTTGAAGGTCGGCGGTGTGCTGCACATGGCCACCGACTGGGAACCGTATGCCGAGTACATGTTGGAAGTGATGAACGTCGCACCGGGTTACCGCAACCTGGCCGAAGACGGCAAATGCGTCCCGCGCCCGACCGAACGCCCGATCACCAAGTTCGAACGCCGCGGCGAACGGCTTGGGCATGGCGTGTGGGATCTGAAGTTCGAAAAACAGTCCTAAGCCATAACGCATAACAATGTGGGAGCGAGCTTGCTCGCGATAGCGGTATAACAGTCAACACAGATGTTGAATGTTATGGCCTCATCGCGAGCAAGCCCGCTCCCACATTTGCTTTGTGTACTGTTTCGAATCAGCGGCGATCTGCCACGACGCCAATGAGCACCAGCACCACCAACAACACTGGCGCCAGGCTGTAGTTGTTGAACTGGCTCAAGCCGCGAATGATCCACGGCGTGGCATAGATCAGCGCCGCGCCGCTGCCGATCACGCACAGCAGGGCCATCAGCGGGACGCGCAAGGCGCCGGCGATGCTGCCCAGGCGTTGCTCGACCCAGCCTTTGAAGTCCGCACCGAACAGCACCAGCAGGCAACCGACCAGCGCCAGGGAGATTTCCGACAGGTTGCTGCGGCTCCAACGGGACACGGTGGCGAGCAGGTCGAGTATCAAATCCATTGGTTTTCCCTTAAGGCTGAAATCAGCTCAGAAATTTTTGCAGCAAGTCGTTGAGAAACAGTTGTCCGCGGTCCGTGGCCGCCAGACGTGACGGTTCGACCTGCAACAGGCCACTTTGTTCTGCATCGAGACGGCCTTCTGCGAGGCTTTCCAGGCTCAGCCCGGTTCGTTCCGGGTACAGCCGCGATTCCACACCGTCTGTCAGGCGCAGAGCGTTCATCAGGAACTCGAACGGCAGTTCGTCATTGGTCAGGGCTTTCTCACCGGCCTGGAAATTCTTCGCCGGGTTGAGATAGTCCTTGGGCAGGCGGGTCTTCCAGGTGCGCACGATGCGCCCGTCCGGATGACTGAGCTTGCCGTGGGCGCCAGCACCGATGCCAATGAAGTCGCCGAAGCTCCAGTAATTGAGGTTATGCCGCGCCGGACGACCGGGCTGGGCATAGGCCGACACTTCGTATTGCGCGTAACCGTGTTCGGCGAGCAGTGCCTGACCGGCTTCCTGAATGTCCCACAGCGTGTCGTCTTCCGGCAGTGTCGGTGGCTGGTTCCAGAACACGGTGTTCGGCTCCAGCGTCAGCTGATACCAGGACAAGTGGGTCGGCTTCAGTGCGATGGCCTGGCGCAGGTCGCTCAGGGCATCGTCCAGGGACTGATCGGGCAAGCCGTGCATCAGGTCCAGGTTGAAGTTGTCGAACCCGGCCTGACGGGCCATGCCGGCGGCACGCACCGCTTCGTCACCGTTGTGAATCCGCCCCAGTGCCTTGAGTTTCGCCTCCTGAAAGCTCTGGATACCAATCGACAGGCGATTGATGCCCAGCGCCCGGTAGGCGACGAACTTCTCCTGCTCGAAGGTGCCGGGGTTGGCTTCCAGAGTGATTTCGATGTCGTTGGCAAACGCAATGCGTTGCTCGACGCCTTTGAGCAGCCGGCCCAGTGCTGGCGCGCTGAACAGGCTCGGCGTGCCGCCGCCGAAGAAGATCGAACTCAGCTCGCGGCCGTAAACCGCGTGCAGGTCCTGATCAAGGTCGGCCAGCAATGCATCGACATACTCTTCTTCCGGCAGCACGGGGCTGGCGGTGTGGGAGTTGAAGTCGCAATAAGGGCATTTACGCACGCACCACGGGATATGGATGTACAGCGCCAAGGGCGGCAGCACTGGGAGCGCGCCCCGTGGCGATTGTGCGCCGCCGCCGAAGATCAGCGGCGACGCGGACGAGTCATGGGTCATTTCAGTCCCAGACGCTGGCGCAGCAGATCCATTGCACGGGCGCGGTGGCTGATCTGGTTCTTGTCGCCTGGGCTCAGCTCGGCGCTGGAGCAATCACGCTCCGGCACCCAGAACAGCGGATCGTAACCAAAACCGTGTTCGCCGCTGGCCTGTGTCAGGATGCGCCCGTGCCACAGGCCTTCGCAGAGGATCGGCAACGGATCGTCGGCGTGACGCACCAGCGCCAGGACGCAGACGAACTGCGCGCCGCGCTCGGCTTCAGGCACGTCTTTCAACGCATCGAGCAATTTGGCGTTGTTCGCCGCATCGCCCTTGCCGTCGGCATAACGGGCCGAATAGATGCCAGGCGCGCCGCCCAGGAAATCCACCGCCAGCCCCGAATCATCGGCCAGCGCTGGCAAGCCGGAGATGCGCGCGGCATTACGCGCCTTGAGAATGGCGTTCTCGACGAACGACAGGCCGGTTTCTTCGGGCTCGACACTGCTGAACTCGCCGATCGAGCGCAGTTGCACCGATTCGCCGAGCATGGCCTGGAGTTCCTTGAGTTTGCCGGCGTTATGGCTGGCCAGTACGAGTTGCGTGAAGTTCATCATTCGCCGGGGAAAAGCTCTTGGTTGAAATTGATGGTGTTGATTTTGTCACCGGTCTGCACCTTGATCTCGAAAGTACGGACTTCCTGCTGATCGACCGGGTATTGCGCGATGTAGTAGACCGCGCCTTGTTCAGTGACCTGTTTGAACTTCAGCGTCACGCTTTGGCTGGTCAGGTCTTTGACTTCGCCTGTGACATTGGCGACCAGCGGCTTGCCGTCCTTGATCACCGAGACGTTGATCACGCCCTGGTTCTTGCTGCGGATCAGTTCGGCGGCCTTGGCAATATCCGGCTGCAAATAGGTGGAGTTGAAAGTGTTGTAATGCACCGTCACATCACCAAAGGTTTCCTGACGTTCGCCCTTGATCACATCAGCGGCCATGGCGGTGACGCTCAGGCAGGCAGTAAGTACAAATAGCGCTAGACGACCCATGATCGTTCTCCTTGAAATATCGTGGTTCAGACCGCGATCTTGTGGTCCGCAAGCCCGGGGCTGCTGACGCGGTAGATACCAATCTCACCTAATAGATTAGGCCATAGCTTACTGGCCCACCCGTGTCGGTGCTGTTGATCCACGGCAAGCCGATCAATGACCTTGGCTTCACGTTCACGGCACAGTTCTTCAAAGTCGCCGAAAGTACAGAAGTGGATGTTCGGTGTGTTGTACCAGGTGTACGGCAGAAACTCGGAAACCGGCATCCGCCCCTTGCTCGCCAGGTACCAGCGGCAGCGCCAGTGACCGAAGTTGGGGAAGGTGATGATGCACTGGCGGCCGACCCGCAGCATTTCGTCGAGAATCTTGTCCGGGTAATGCACCGCTTGCAGTGCCTGGGTCATGACCACGATGTCGAAGCTGTTGCTGGCAAAGTTGCCCAGGCCTTTGTCCAGGTCCTGTTCGATGACGTTGATGCCCTTGGCCACGCACTCGGCGATGTTGTCCGGGTCGTTTTCCAGGCCATAGCCGGTGACTTGCTTGTTATCGCGCAGCCAGGTCAGCAACTCGCCATCACCGCACCCGAGGTCGAGCACGCGGCTGCCGGCGGGGATCCATTCCTGGATGATTTCCAGATCAGCTCTCATGGCTTGTTCACACCGTAATTCGGTTCATGTAATTGCCGAACGCCTGCAAATAGCGCGGGATCGGAATCAGAAAGGCGTCGTGGCCTTGCGGTGCGTCGATTTCCAGGTAGCAGACGTCTTTGCGCGCCGCCATCAGGGCATCCACCAGTTCCCGCGAGCGGGCAGGGGAGAAGCGCCAGTCGGTGGTGAAGGACATCACGCAGAACTTGGCGGTGGCACCGGCGAAGGTCTTCGCCAGGTCATCGTTGAAGTTCGCCGCCGGGTCGAAGTAGTCCAAGGCCTTGGTCATCAGCAGGTAAGTGTTGGCGTCAAAACGCCCGGAGAACTCTTCACCTTGATAACGCAGGTAGCTTTCGACCTGGAACTCGACGCTGTGGAAGTCGTAGTTGAGCTTCTCGCTCTTGAGGCCCCGGCCGAATTTCTCGCCCATCGAGTCGTCGGACAGATAAGTGATATGCCCGACCATCCGCGCCAGCATCAAGCCGCGCTTGGGAATCACGCCCGCTTCCTGGAACGAACCGCCGTGGAATTCGGGGTCGGTGAGGATCGCCTGGCGTGCCACTTCGTTGAAAGCGATGTTCTGCGCCGACAGCTTCGGTGCCGAGGCGATGGCCAGGCAGTGCCGGATGCGATCCGGGTAGCTGATGCTCCATTGCATGGCTTGCATGCCGCCGAGGCTGCCGCCGATCACGGCTGCCCACTGGCGAATGCCGATCAAGTCGGCCAGACGGGCCTGACTGTGCACCCAGTCTTCCACGGTCAGCACCGGGAAATCGGCGCCGAATGGCTTGCCGGTCTCGGGGTTGATGCTGCTCGGGCCGGTGGAGCCATTGCAGCCGCCGAGGTTGTTCAGGCTGACCACGAAGAACCGCGAGGTGTCGATGGGCTTGCCGGGGCCGATGCAACTGTCCCACCAACCGGGTTTTCGGTCGTCGGGGCTGTGGAAACCAGCTGCGTGGTGATGGCCGGACAGGGCGTGGCAGATCAGCACGGCGTTGCTCGCCGTGGCGTTCAGCGTGCCATAGGTTTCGTAGATCAGGTCATAGGCCGGGAGCGAGCGACCGCAGGCCAGGGCCAGGGGTTCGCTGAAGTGCGCCACTTGCGGCGTCACCAGACCAACAGAATCGGGGGGGAAGGCAGTTGGCATCGACCCTGCTCTCGTTGAAATGAGGCGTAAGTCTAAAGACCGCTGTGGCTAGCGGCAAGCAAAGGCCTGAGCCGATTTTTCTCAATCGGACCGAGGCGATGCCATCGCGGGCAAGCCACGCTCCCACACAGAACTCATTCCAATGTGGGAGCGTGGCTTGCCCGCGAATGAACGATGACGCGGTCAGCCTGCCGGGCGCATTAAATCAGGCAATTCCGGCAACTGTTTCGGCGAACGGATCCGCACGCGCTTTTGCCGGTTCAACTCGCCGCTGATCAGGTTCACCTGGCTTTTGGAAACCCCAAATGCCTTGGCCAGAAACGCCATCAGATACGCATTGGCCTTGCCTTCAACAGGCGGCGCGGTCAGGCGGATTTTCAGTCGATCGCCGTGCAGCCCGCAGAAATCATCGCTGCGGGCTGCCGGTTGCAGGTGACATTCCAGAATCAGATCGTCACCGTCCCAGCGGAAGTAGCTCATCAGATCAGGCCGAGCAACCCGTTTGGCATCATTGCGTAGTACGCAAGGCGCGGGATCAGCCAGCTTTGCAGCAACTGGATCACGATAAACGCGAAGATCGGCGAGATGTCGAGGCCGCCCAGGTTCGGGATGATCCGGCGGAACGGCGCGAGTACCGGTTCAGTAATCTGGGCAACCAGCTCTGCGCCCGGATTGTGGCTCCCCGGGGCGACCCAGGACAGAATCACACTGATGATCATCGCGTAGAACAGAATGTTCAAAAACAGCGAGAAAATGGCGATCAGCGACCAAGGCACCAGGAACAGCCAGTCGACCATGAAGCCTTTGAGAAACAGGATCACCGCTATCAGCAGCATCTGCACGATCAGCGCCAATACCAATGACGACATATCCAGCCCGAACATGCTCGGGATGATGCGGCGCAGTGGCTTGAGCAGCGGTTGAGTGGCTTTCACGACGAACTGGCACAGCGGGTTGTAAAAGTTCGCCCGAACCAATTGCAGGATGAAGCGCATCAGTACGATCAGCAGGTACAGGCTACCCAGGGTTTTAATTACGAAAACGGCAGCGTCATTGAGTCCAAGCATCATTGATTCCTTTGTAAGAACTGATTAGCGGCCAAGTTGTTCGGCCATTTCGGCCGAGCGATGTGCGGCGGCACCGAGTGCTTTTTCGACCAGCGCTTCGAAGCCGCCAGCCTGGAACGATTTGATCGCTGCTTCCGTGGTGCCTGCAGGCGAGGTGACGCGGCGACGCAGTTCGGCGGCATCGACGTCACTGGCGACCGCCATATGCGCGGCGCCCAGTGCGGTTTGCACGGTCAGCTGGGCGGCGATGTCGGCTGGCAGGCCCAGTTTGACGCCAGCGGCAGTCATGGCTTCGATCAGCAGGAAGAAGTACGCCGGGCCGCTGCCGGACACGGCGGTGACCGCGTCCAGTTGCTGCTCTTCGTTCAGCCACAAGGCGATGCCGACGGCGGACAGCAGCTCTTCGGCCTGCTGGCGTTGCTCGGCGGTCACGTCGGCGGTGGCATACAGACCGCTTACGCCCTGACGCAGCAGCGCCGGGGTGTTGGGCATGCAGCGCACAATCGGTTGCTCGCCCAGCCAGTTGTTCATGCTGGCGCAGGTGATGCCTGCCGCAATCGAAACCACCAACTGATGAGGCTTGAGGCTTGGACGAATGGTTTCGCACACGGCTTTCATCATCTGGGGTTTGACCGCCAGTACGACGACGTCCGCGCCTTCAATGGCTTGGGCGTTGTCGGCGAACACTTCGATGCCGTGCTCAGCGCTTACGCGAGCGCGGGTCTCTGCGCCTGGGGCGCTGGCGCGGATGTGGGCCGCGTCCAGGCCTTTGGCGCGCAGGCCGCCGATCAGGCTCGCGGCCATGTTGCCGGCACCGATAAAGGCGATACGAGTCTTGCTCATGTCAGGTCCTTGTTCAGAAGTGTGTCAGTCATGGCTGGCTATGCATTTAATGAGAGCCGCGAGTGCCAAACAGGGCCGTACCGATACGGACCCAGGTGGCGCCTTGAGCGATGGCCGACTCAAGGTCGTGGCTCATGCCCATGGACAGTGTGTCGAGCGGCAGATTGAGACTGGCTTGCAGGCTTTGAACGGCAGCGAAAGCGGCATCCTGGGCAGCGCGATCTTCAGTCGGCTCAGGGATCGCCATCAGGCCTCGCAATTTAATGTGCGGCAAAGCACTGATGGCACTGGCCAGGGCCGGCAGATCGGCCGCAGTGCAGCCGGATTTGCTGGCCTCACCGCTGACGTTGACCTGAATGCAGATGTTCAGCGGGGGCAAATCGGCGGGACGTTGTTCGGACAGACGTTGTGCGATTTTCAAACGGTCCACGGAGTGCACCCAGTCGAAGTGCTCGGCGATAGCGCGAGTCTTGTTCGATTGAATGGGGCCGATGAAGTGCCAGATCAAGGGCAGGTCGGTCAATTCGAGTTGTTTGCCCAGTGCTTCCTGCAGGTAGTTCTCGCCGAAATCGCGCAGCCCGGCGGCATACGCTTCGCGCACAGCCTCGGCGGGCTTGGTCTTGCTCACGGCCAGCAATTGAACGCTGTGCTCGTCACGTTGGGCGGCGAGTGTTGCGCTGTGTATGCGCGAACTAACCCGTGCGATGTTGTCTGCTATCGTGGACATCAAGAGGCGCCAGCGGTCTGAAGGTTCGCGGCATTCTACTGGAATTGAGGAGCGCTATGGATATCACTGAACTGTTGGCATTCAGCGCCAAACAGGGGGCGTCCGACCTGCACCTGTCTGCCGGCCTGCCACCGATGATCCGCGTCGATGGCGATGTGCGACGCATCAACCTGCCGGCCCTGGATCACAAACAGGTGCACGAGCTGATCTACGACATCATGAACGACACCCAGCGGGTGGATTTCGAGAAGCATCTGGAAACCGACTTTTCCTTTGAAGTGCCTGGCGTGGCGCGCTTTCGGGTTAACGCCTTCAACCAGAATCGCGGTGCTGGCGCGGTGTTCCGCACCATTCCCTCGAAAGTCCTGAGCATGGACGACTTGGGCATGGGCGATGTGTTTCGCAAGATAACCGAGGCGCCACGCGGCCTGGTACTGGTGACGGGGCCGACCGGGTCCGGCAAGTCCACGACCCTGGCGGCGATGATCGATTATCTGAACAACAACCGCCATCACCATATTCTCACCATCGAAGACCCAATCGAATTCGTTCACGAATCGCGCAAATGCCTGATCAACCAGCGCGAAGTCCATCGCGATACCCGCAGCTTCGCCACCGCTCTGCGTTCGGCGTTGCGCGAGGACCCGGACGTGATTCTGGTGGGGGAGATGCGTGACCTGGAAACCATTCGCCTGGCCCTGACTGCCGCCGAAACCGGACACCTGGTGTTTGGCACGCTGCACACTACCTCGGCGGCGAAAACCATCGACCGGGTGGTGGACGTGTTTCCGGGGGATGAGAAGTCGATGGTGCGTTCGATGCTTTCAGAGTCGCTGCTGGCGGTGGTGTCCCAGACCCTGGTCAAGAAGATCGGCGGCGGCCGCATCGCGGCGCACGAGATCATGCTCGGCACCTCGGCGATCCGTAACCTGATCCGTGAAGACAAGGTGGCGCAGATGTACTCGTCGATTCAGACCGGCGGGAATCTGGGGATGCAGACGCTGGATATGTGTTTGAAGGAGTTGGTGGCCAAGGGCTTGATCAGCCGCGAGCATGCGCGGGAGAAGGCGCGAACGCCGGATAACTTCTGAGGCGTGGAATGCTGACGCGGGGAGGATTGCCTTTGTGGCGAGGGGCCTTGTCGGAACGCTGCACCGCCCCGTCAGGCTGCAAAACAGTCGCAAAATCTGCTGGTGCGATGTATCTGAGGCGCCAGGGTGTCAGGGGTTAGGGCCGCTGCGCAGCCCAACGGGGCGGTGCGGCGATCCGACAAGCCCCTTGCCACAAGTGCGCGTCTCTCAGCGCTGTACGACGCGCATCTGATGCGGTTCTTTCGGCAGAACCCGCTTGGCCACCACATAGTGGCTTTCCCAGTACGGCTTCTTCAGCGTGTCAATGGTCACCGACTTGCCACGACGCGGTGCGTGGATAAAGCGGTCGTTGCCCAGGTAGATGGCAACGTGATTGACCCGACGGCTCTTGATGTTGAAGAAAATCAGGTCGCCAGGTTTCAGATCCGCGCGTTCGACTTTCTGCCCGTGACCGCTGGCCATGGCGTTCGAGGTGCGCGGCAGGTCGAACGTGGCGTCGTTAAACGCGTATTTCACCAGGCCGCTGCAATCGAACCCTTTACTTGGGCTGCTGCCGCCCCAACGATAAGGCGTACCAAGAACGTTTACGGCGCGGCTCAACACGTTGCTGCTCTGCTTGTTCGCCATGGGCGGAACCAGCTTGCTGTGGGTGTTGGCCTTGGCCAGGGTGGTGCTGTGTTTCGGGGTGTGCTTGTTTTTGCTGGTAGGAGCAGAAACATGAGATTTAGGGGTGAAACCGTTAACGTTGGGAAGACGTTGCTCACGATTGGTGGCGTGGGCAGCCAGTGGCATCAATAGGCAAATGGTTAGCCATGTCTTGAAAAATGGACGCATTAGGCAAGGCTCATATAGGTTAGCGCGCAACTTTATAACAGCTTTTTTGTCTCTTCCGAGGCCGTTGGTCGATTCAACCTGGCGGTCAACTGCGCCAAAGAAGCGGCAGTTTGAAGCAATTGTCGGACAGACGTCAGGTGTTACAAGGCTTTGACAGGTGCGAAGGTAGCATTTGCCATACGTCGGACGCCCGTAAAAAAGTCACAAAGAATTCAAGAATATTTATCTATCGTGTGAATCGAGGTCCTCAATGAACACCTATCAACCCACCGCTGGACAGCAAGACACCCACAGCAAGGTGATCGGTTACCTGCTCTGGATTTTCGGTTTTACCGGTGCTCATCGGTTCTATTACGGCAAGCCGGTGACCGGGACGATCTGGTTTTTCACGTTCGGATTGCTGGGGATTGGCTGGCTGATCGACCTGTTCCTGATCCCGGCCATGGACCGTGAGGCTGACCTGCGTTTTACCGCCGGACCGATCGAATACAGCGTGGCGTGGATCCTGCTGACGTTTCTGGGGGTATTCGGCGTGCACCGGATGTACCAGGGGAAGTGGATCAGCGGCTTGCTGTACCTGGTGACGGGCGGGTTGTTCTTTGTGGGAGTGCTGTATGACTTCTGGACGCTGAATGATCAGGTGTCGGTGCGTAACGCGCAGAATCGCGGCGCTTTCCAGTAATTCATCGCGAGCAAGCTCGCTTCCACAGGGGAACGCATTCCCATGTGGGAGCGAGCCTGCTCGCGAATGCAGGCGACGCGGTCTTAAACCTGGTGGCTAATCCGCCCATCCACCAACGTATACCGCACCACCCCCGGCAAGCTGTGGCCAATAAACGGGCAGTTCTCACCCTTCGACAACCAGGTTTCCCCGGCTACGGTCGAGGCCGTCGGGTCGAACAGCACGATATCCGCCGCCCCCCCCACCGCCAGTTTGCCCGCCGGCAGGCGCAATGCCTCGGCAGGTCCAGCGCTCAAGCGCGCCAGAAGAGTCGGCAAGTCCAGCAAACCGTCTTCCACCAACGTCATCGCCAGCGGCAGCAACAGCTCGACACTGCTGATGCCGGGCTCGGTCGCGCCGAACGGCGCCAACTTGGCGTCCCGTTCGTGTGGCTGGTGATGGCTGGAAATGGCCGAAACCACGCCGGATTTCACCGCAGCACGCAGGCCGTCGCGGTCGGCGCGAGTGCGCAGCGGCGGCTGGACATGGTACAGGCTGCTGAAATCGATCAGCGCTTCGTCAGTCAGGATCAGCTGATACAGCGCCACATCGGCGGTCACCGGCAGCCCGCGTGCCTGGGCCTGAGCGATCAGGGCCACGCCGCGAGCGCTGGTCAACTGGCTGAAGTGCGCGCGCACGCCGCTTTGCTCGACCAGCAGCAGGTCCCGGGCCAGGGCCACGGTTTCGGCGGTTTCCGGAATGCCCGGCAAGCCGAGGAAGCTGGCAGTCGGGCCTTCGTGGGCCAGGCCACCTTCGGCCAGATCATGGTCTTGCGAGTTGAAAATCACCGTCAGGTCGAACGTCGCCGCGTATTCCAGCGCCCGGCATAGCGTGCGGGTATTGCGGAAGCTCTCCAGGCCGTTGCCGAAGGCGACGCAGCCAGCATCGTGCAGCGCGACCAGCTCGGCCAGCTGTTCGCCGTCCAGGCCTTTGCTCAGGGCGCCAATCGGGAACACTTTGGTGTTGCCGGCCTCACGGGCGCGGTCGAGAATCAGTTCGGCCACGGCCGAGGTGTCCAGTACCGGTTTGGTCTTGGGCGGGCAGCACAGGCTGGTCACGCCGCCGGCGGCGGCGGCGCGGGTTTCGCTGGCAATCGAGCCTTTGCGGCTGTAACCCGGTTCGCGCAGGGCGACGTTCAGGTCGACCAGGCCGGGAGCGGCCACCAGGCCGTTGGCCTCGATGGTTTGGACGGCCGTGAAGCCGCCGGGTGCTGCGCCAATCGCGACGATCTTGCAGGCTTCAATATGAATGTCGGTAACTTGATCCAGCCCCGTGGCTGGGTCGATGACGCGTGCGCCGAGAATGCTGAGCTTCACTGGGCGTTCTCCTGCTCGAATTGGCGCTGGGCAGTCTGCCCGCTCATGGCCATGGACAGCACGGCCATACGAATCGCAATACCGTAGGTGACCTGGTTGAGGATCACCGAATGCGGACCGTCGGCCACCGCCGACTCAATCTCCACCCCACGGTTGATCGGCCCCGGGTGCATGACGATGCAGTCCGGTTTGGCCCCGGCCAGGCGCGCAGTGGTCAGGCCGAACAGGCGGTAGAACTCGCCTTCGCTCGGCAGCAGGCCGCCGGTCATGCGCTCGCGTTGCAGACGCAGCATGATCACCACGTCGACATCTTTCAGGCCTTCGGTCATGTCGGTGTAGACCTTCACGCCATATTGCTCGATGCCGATCGGCAGCAGGGTTTTCGGCGCGATCACGCGGATGTCCGGGCAACCGAGGGTCTTCAGGGCCAGCATGTTCGAACGCGCAACCCGCGAGTGCAGGATGTCGCCGACGATGGCCACCGAGAGGTTTTCGAAACCGCCCTTGTGCCGCCGAATGGTGAGCATGTCGAGCATGCCCTGGGTCGGGTGCGCGTGACGGCCATCGCCACCGTTGATGATCGCCACTTGCGGGCAGACATGCTCGGCGATGAAGTGCGCGGCACCGGAGTCGCCGTGACGCACGACAAACATGTCGGCGGCCATGGCTTCCAGGTTGCGCAGGGTGTCGAGCAGCGTTTCACCCTTGCTCGCCGACGATGTCGACACGTTCAGGGTAATCACGTCCGCCGACAACCGCTGGGCTGCCAGTTCGAAAGTGGTGCGGGTGCGGGTGGAGTTCTCGAAGAACACGTTGCACACAGTCTTGCCGCGCAGCAACGGGACTTTCTTCACCGCCCGGGCACCGACTTCGAGGAACGAGTCGGCGGTGTCGAGGATTTCCGTCAGCAGCTCGCGGCGCAGGCCGTCGAGTGAGAGGAAGTGGCGCAGCTGGCCCTGATCATTGAGCTGCAGCGGGCGCTTGGTATCTAGAGGCGTCATCGCGAAGGGGACTCTCAATAGGGCGGATTAAAGGGCAAGGTCTTGCAGTCCAAGCGTGAGCGGCGAGGGGCCGGACAGTTTGACCCGTTCGTGGGCCGCCAGTGTCAGGGTGGCGCCGACCACGTTCGGGCGGATCGGCAGCTCGCCGGCGTCCAGGTCCAGCAGGCAGACCAGCGTCACGCTGGCCGGGCGGCCGTAGTCGAACAGTTCGTTCATCGCGGCGCGAATCGTGCGGCCGCTCATCAGTACGTCGTCGATCAGCACCAGGTGTTGGCCTTCGATCTCGAACGGCAGTGCCGAAGGGCGCACTTGCGGGTGCAGGCCGTTCTGGCTGAAGTCGTCGCGGTAGAAGGACACATCGAGGGTGCCGAGCGGCGAATCGCTGCCCAGTTCATCGAGCAAGGCCTGAGCGACCCAGATGCCACCGGTACGAATGCCGATGTAACGCGGTTCGCTGATGCCACGGTGTTCCAGGTGTGCCTTGAGACGGATCGCCATCTGGCTGATCAGGTCGGCGGGATTGGGCAGGCTCATGGTTGCTCCTTCTTGGGCCCGAGCCCGGCCTTTGAGTCAGGCGTGGGGTTTGGCTCGGGTTGTAGCTAAGAGAGACGCCTTGGCGGCTCTTCAGGATTCGAACAGTGCGGTGTTTTCGTCGAGCCAGCCTTGCAGCAGCAGAGCGGCGGCGATGGCGTCCACCGGGTTGTCGCGGTAACTGCCTTTTTGTCCGCCCCGATCACGCCGCTCGCCCTTGGCTTCAAAGGTGGTCAGGCGCTCGTCGTGGGTATAGAAGGGCAGGTTGTAACGGCCATTGAGGCGGCGGCCGAATTTCTCGGCGCGCAGGCACATGTCACTCGGCGTGCCATCCATGTTCAGCGGCAGACCGACCACCACGGCGTCGGGTTTCCACTCCTTGATCAGAGCTTCGACCTGATTCCAGTCGGGAATGCCGTTTTGCGCCTTCAAGGTGCACAGCTCGCGGGCCTGGCCGGTAATCACCTGGCCGACCGCGACGCCGATCTGTTTGGTGCCGTAATCAAAGCCCAGAATCAAACGCAAGGCCATCAGGCGTGTCCTGCCTGGCTGGTGAGCAGGCTGAGGTTGACGCCCAGGTGCCGGGCTGCCGCTTCCAGGCGCAACTCGCTGCTGGTGTTGAACAGGATGTCGGCGTTGAACGGGCAGGTCAGCCAGGCGTTGTCGGCCAGTTCGGCCTCCAGTTGCCCGGCTTCCCAGCCGGCGTAGCCGAGGGTGATCAGACTTTTCGCCGGGCCGACGCCATCAGCGATGGCAAACAGCACGTCCTGGGACGTCGACAGGGACAACTCGCCTTCCAGATCAACGGTCGCCTGAAAGTGCTTGCCGGACGGGTGCAGGACGAAGCCGCGATCAGTCTGTACCGGGCCGCCAGTGAAGATCGGTACGTGCTGGCAGAGTACTGGCGGTTCGATATCGGGGCGCAGTTGCTCAAGGATGTCGGCCAGATTCAGCTCTTGCGGGCGGTTGACCACCAGCCCCATGGCACCATTGGCCGTGTGCTCGACGATGTAGGTCAAGGTGTGCGCAAAGTTCGGGTCGGCCATGTGAGGCATGGCGATCAGGAAGTGATGCTTGAGGTAACTGGGGCTGACGTTTTTCATGAGCGCTAGTGTGGCGTTGGAGGGGCGAACTGACAAGCTGGGGATACCGCAATTTGCCAGCCAGCATTGATCAAATTTGGCCGCGGGCCCCTGTGGCGAGGGGGCTTGCCCCCGTTCGGCTGCGAAGCAGTCGCCAATCCTTTGATTACGGGTTAGTCAGGCACACCGCGATTGTAGGTTTTGGGGCCGCTTCGCGACCCAACGGGGGCAAGCCCCCTCGCCACAAAAGCTTCCTCGCCACAAAAGTTCGCTCCCGCGAGGGATGGAATGGCGCAATTTGCCAGCCAGCATTGATCAAATTTGGCCGCGGGCCCCTGTGCGAGGGGGCTTGCCCCCGTTCGGCCGCGAAGCAGTCGCCAATCCTTTGATTACGGGTTAGTCAGGCACACCGCGATTGTAGGTTTTGGGGCCGCTTCGCGACCCAACGGGGGCAAGCCCCCTCGCCACAAAAGCTTCCTCGCCACAAAAGTTCGCTCCCGCGAGGGATGGAATGGCGAAATTTGCCAGCCAGCATTGATCAAATTTGGCCGCGGGCCCCTGTGGCGGGGGGGCTTGCCCCCGTTCGGCTGCGAAGCAGTCGTCAATCCTTTGATTACGGGTTAGTCAGGCACACCGCGATTGTAGGTTTTGGGGCCGCTTCGCGACCCAACGGGGGCAAGCCCCCTCGCCACAAAAGCTTCCTCGCCAAGAAAGTTCGCTCCCGCGAGGGATGGAATGGCGCAATTTGCCAGCCAGCATTGATCAAATTTGGCCGCGGGCCCCTGTGGCGAGGGGGCTTGCCCCCGTTCGGCTGCGAAGCAGTCGCCAATCCTTTGATTACGGGTTAGTCAGGCACACCGCGATTGTAGGTTTTGGGGCCGCTTCGCGACCCAACGGGGGCAAGCCCCCTCGCCACAAAAGCCCCCCCGCCAAGAAAGTTCGCTCCCGCGAGGGATGGAATGGCGCAATTTGCCAGCCAGCATTGATCAAATTTGGCCGCGGGCCCCTGTGGCGAGGGGGCTTGCCCCCGTTCGGCTGCGAAGCAGTCGCCAATCCTTTGATTCGGGGTTAGTCAGGCACACCGCGATTGTAGGTTTTGGGGCCGCTTCGCGACCCAACGGGGGCAAGCCCCCTCGCCACAAAAGCCTCCTCGCCAAAAAAGTTCGCTCCCGCGAGGGATGGGTGTCAGTTACTGGAGAGTTTATCCCCGCGCGCAAACTTCCAGGTGCGAATGATTTCCAGCCGGTCAATGTCCGACAAATCCCCGGTAAACGGCGCAAACGGCGCCGCCAGCCTGACGATACGCTGGGCCGCCTGATCCAGCAGCGGTTGCCCGGATGACTCCAGCACCAGCACTTCATACAGCGAACCATCGCGATTGATCGAGACCATCAGCCGCAAGTTGCCGTAGATCTGCTTGCGTCGGGCTTCTTCGGGGTAGTTCAGGTTGCCGATGCGCTCGACTTTCTTGCGCCAGTCGTCTTTGTACCAGGCGCCCTTGTCGCGCATGGTCGAGGCGGCGCTCAAACGGTGGATGCGCGGGCGCTTGGCGTACAGCTGTTGTTCGTTGGCGAGTTCGGCTTCAAGGCTGGCGATGTCGCTGGACAGCTGTGAGCTGTCGAAGGTGGGCGCGGCGACCTGTGGCTTGGTTTCGGCCTTCGGCGATTCGGGCTTGGCGGCGGCTTTTTTCGGCTTGGGCGCGATCGTCGTCACCGCTGCCTTGGGCGCGGCTTCCTGCACTTCAGGCTTGGCAGCGGGTGGCGGGGTGACTTTCTGCACCTTGTTGTCCTGGAACGGCGCGACCTCGGTGGTCTTGGGGATCGCCTTTTTGTCCAGGGTGCCGCTGCCTTGCTGGTTTTCCTGAGCGAGGAAGTCAGCCTTCTTGGGCTTGGTGTCGCTTTTGAACGTGGCGAGGGTGATTTCCAGGGTTTTGCTGATTTGCTTGGGTTCGACCATGGTGAAGCCGACGCCCAGCAGCAAGGCCAGGTGAATCAACGCCGCGAGAAACAGGGTAAATCCGAGGCGATCGGCCGGGCGCACGCCACGATGGGCGAGTTCTGCGGGCAGATCGGACGGAAGTGTCATGACAAGAAAACCAACATCGCGTTTTTCACAGGCCGCGCATGATAACGCAATGTCGGTTTCAACTTGGCTCTTCTATATCAACGCGCTTTGAGCTTCTGATCGATGGCGTCCATCAACAGGCCGCCGATGTCGGTGCCAAACGCATTATCGATCTCGCGAATGCAGGTCGGGCTGGTGACGTTGATTTCGGTCAGGTGCTCGCCAATCACGTCCAGGCCAACGAACAGCAGGCCCTTTTCACGCAGGGTCGGGCCGACTTGCGCGGCAATCCAGCGGTCTTTGTCGGTCAGCGGACGCGCTTCGCCACGGCCACCGGCGGCCAGGTTGCCACGGGTTTCACCGGCAGCGGGGATGCGTGCCAGGCAGTAATCCACCGGCTCGCCGTCGATCATCAGGATGCGCTTGTCGCCATCGATGATGGCCGGCAGGTAGCCCTGGATCATGATCTGCTGCTTGCCGTGCAGGGTCAGGGTTTCGAGGATCACTGACAGGTTGGGGTGACCAGCGGTGTGACGGAAGATCGAAGAGCCGCCCATGCCATCCAGCGGCTTGAGGATCACATCGCCATGGTGGTCGGCGAATTCACGCAGGACGTCCGGGCGACGGCTGACGATGGTCGGCGGCGTGCACTGCGGGAACAGCGTGGCAAACAGCTTCTCGTTGCAGTCGCGCAGGCTCTGGGGTTTGTTGACCACCAGCACACCAGCGTTCTCGGCCTGCTCCAGCAGGTAGGTGGAGTAGACGAACTCCATGTCGAACGGCGGATCCTTGCGCATCAGGATCACGTCCAGGTCGCTCAGCAGCGCGTCGCTCTCGGCGCCCAGTTCGAACCATTTCTGCGGGTTGGCGAACACTTGCAGCGGTCGCATGCGCGCCCGTGCCTGACCTTCGGCCTGGTACAAATCGCGCTGTTCCATATAGAACAGTTCCCAGCCGCGCTTCTGCGCAGCCAGCAGCATGGCCAGCGAGCTATCCTTTTTATAGGAAATGCCGGCGATGGGGTCCATGACAATCCCGACACGAACGCTCATGGGTTTTTCCTCGAAATTGGGTTGGAATGTGATGTGAAAAAGTGGCGTCAGAGTGGCGCCGAGTGTGTTCCCGGTCAAGGAAAAACCACCGCGCGGGCCGGCCGATAGATTGCATTTGGAGACTGTGCTAAAAAGGCGCTGGCCCTTGAGCATAAAGGGTTTCCAGCCGCCGATAACCGGCAAATGGACAAATGGATTCGCAAAGGCGACGGTAGAGCCCCTTATGGAACAGCAGTCCAGCGCCTTGAAGGTCATGGTGATCGATGATTCGAAGACGATTCGCCGTACCGCCGAAACGCTATTGAAGAACGTGGGCTGTGAGGTGATCACGGCCATCGACGGTTTCGACGCGCTGGCCAAGATTGCCGACAATCATCCCGGCATCATCTTCGTCGATATCATGATGCCGCGCCTGGATGGTTATCAGACCTGCGCTTTAATCAAGAACAACAGTGCGTTCAAGGCGACGCCAGTGATCATGCTGTCGTCCAAGGACGGGCTGTTCGACAAGGCCAAGGGACGGATCGTCGGTTCTGATCAGTTTCTGACCAAACCGTTCAGCAAGGAAGAACTGCTGAACGCGATCCAGGCCCATGTTCCGGGCTTCGCCGCCGTTTTGCCGCAGTAGGACACGCACAGTGACGCTCGGCCAAGTGGCCGGCGTCGACAAGAATGGGGAAGACCATGGCACGTATTCTGATCGTCGATGATTCGCCGACTGAAATGTACAAACTGACCGGCATGCTGGAAAAGCACGGTCACGAAGTGTTGAAAGCCGAAAACGGCGCCGACGGCGTGGCCCTGGCCCGTCAGGAAAAACCCGATGCGGTGCTGATGGACATCGTCATGCCCGGCCTCAATGGTTTCCAGGCGACCCGTCAGCTGACCAAAGACCCGGACACCGGGCACATCCCGGTGATCATCATCACCACCAAGGATCAGGAAACCGACAAGGTCTGGGGTACACGCCAGGGCGCCAAGGACTACCTGACCAAACCGGTCGACGAAGAAACACTGATCAAGACGCTGAACAACGTGCTGGCGAGCTTGACCACCAAGCCATGACCGAGTCGCTGACGGCTTTCGAACTGCTGTTGCAGATCGACCAGCGTTGTCGCCTGCTGGCGGCGGACCTGCCGTCCCAGCCAACCCGCCAGGACAGTTGGAGCGGCATCGGTTTTCGCCTGGGCGCGCATTGGTATGTGGCGCCCATGGGTGAAGTGGGTGAAGTGTTGCACGAGCCGCGCTATACCCAGCTGCCGGGGGTAAAACCGTGGGTCAAGGGCGTGGCCAACTTGCGCGGCCGCCTGTTGCCGATCATGGATGTGGGCGACTTCCTTTCAGGTGACGAGCCTGGTCATGAGCCGTCGGCGCTGCGCAGGCAGCGGCGGGTGCTGGTGGTGGAATACAAAGACGTATTTGCCGGATTGATGGTCGATGAAGTCTTCGGCTTGCAGCACTTCGCCCAGGACAGCCTGGAGCCAGTGCCGCCAAACGAACTGAGCGGGCCGATTGCCGCCTTCGTCAAAGGCCGCTTCCGGCGGGATCAGGATTGGCAGGTGTTCAGCCCGTTTGCGCTGGCGCAGTCGCAGGGCTTCATGAATGTTGCCCTGTAAACGCAGAATCCTGTGGGAGCCGGGCTTGCCCGCGATGCAGGCGACTCGGTCCAGCTTCTAACCGAGTTGATGTCATCGCAGGCAAGCCAGTTCCCACAGGGAATCTCGGCAAGATTCAAAGGTGTTGGTTAACAGGCGAGGACCGATGACAAAAGCAAAAACAGGCAAGCCAGTGGAAGGATCGCGCAGCCGTTCGCAGATCATCGTGCTGTTCATCGCGCTGATCGTCTTCATCATGCTGCTGTTCGCCAACTTCGCTTACCTCAACACCCAGGCCACCTACGATAAACAGTACATCGGTCACGCAGGTGAACTGCGCGTCCTGTCCCAGCGCATCGCCAAGAACGCCACGGAGGCTGCTGCCGGCAAAGCCGCCGCGTTCAAGCTGCTGAGCGATGCGCGCAACGATTTTGCCCTGCGCTGGGGTTACCTGAAAAAGGGCGACCCGGCCACCGGCCTGCCACCCGCGCCGTCCGTCGTCCGCCCGGAAATGCGTGCGGTGCAACTGGACTGGGAGCGCCTGCTTAAAAACACCGACGCGATCCTCTCCAGCGAACAGACCGTGCTGTCCTTGCATCAGGTCGCCGCGACCCTGGCCGAAACCGTGCCGCAGTTGCAGGTCGAGTACGAGAAAGTCGTCGAAATCCTGCTGCAGCGCGGTGCACCGGCGGCGCAGATCGTCATGGCCCAGCGTCAATCGTTGCTGGCTGAACGCATCCTCGGCGCGGTGAACACCGTGCTCGCAGGCGATGAAAATTCACAGACGGCCGCCGATGCGTTCGGTCGGGACGCGGCCAGTTTCGGCCTGGTGCTCAACGGCATGCTGCAAGGCAATCCGGCGCTGAAGATCAGCCAGGTCGAAGACCACGACGCCCGTGCCCGCTTGACCGAAATTGCCGAACTGTTCGAATTCGTTTCCGGCTCCGTGGACGAAATCCTCGAAACGTCCCCCGAACTGTTCAAGGTCCGCGAATCGGCGACCAATATTTTCACCCTGTCGCAAACCTTGCTCGACGAAGCTTCGCACCTGGCCAGCGGTTTTGAAAACCTCGCTGGCGGGCGTACCACCGACACCATCGGCGGCTACGTGCTGGGTCTGCTGGCGTTGGCCTCGATCATCCTCATCGGCCTGGTGATGGTGCGTGAAACCAACCGGCAGTTGCAGGAAACCGCCGAGAAAAACGAGCGCAACCAGAATGCGATCATGCGCTTGCTGGATGAAATCGAAGACCTGGCCGACGGCGACCTCACCGTAACCGCCTCGGTGACCGAGGACTTCACCGGCACCATCGCCGATTCGATCAACTATTCTGTGGACCAACTGCGCGACCTGGTGGCGACCATCAACCTCACCGCCGGCCAGGTGGCCGCCGCGGTGCAGGAAACCCAGGCCACGGCCATGCACCTGGCCCAGGCCTCGGAGCATCAGGCGCAGCAGATTTCCGAAGCGTCCACGGCGATCAATGACATGGCCCAGTCCATCGATCAAGTGTCCGCCAACGCCGCCGAGTCCTCGGCGGTGGCCGAGCGTTCGGTGGAAATCGCCAACAAGGGCAACGAGGTGGTGCACAACACCATCCACGGCATGGACAACATCCGCGAGCAGATCCAGGACACGGCCAAGCGCATCAAGCGCCTGGGCGAGTCGTCTCAGGAAATCGGCGACATTGTCAGCCTGATCGACGACATCGCCGACCAGACCAACATCCTCGCCCTCAATGCGGCGATCCAGGCGTCCATGGCCGGTGATGCCGGACGCGGGTTTGCCGTGGTGGCCGACGAAGTGCAGCGTCTGGCCGAACGCTCGTCCGCCGCGACCCGGCAAATCGAAACGCTGGTACGGGCGATCCAGACCGACACCAACGAAGCGGTGATTTCCATGGAGCAGACCACCACCGAAGTGGTGCGGGGTGCGCGACTGGCGCAGGATGCAGGCGTGGCCCTGGAAGAAATCGAAGGGGTTTCGAAGACGCTCGCAGCGCTGATCCAGAGCATTTCCAACGCTGCGCAGCAACAGACGTCGTCCGCCGGACAGATTTCCCTGACCATGAACGTGATCCAGCAGATCACCACGCAGACCTCGTCGGGTTCCACCGCCACCGCCGAAAGCATCGGCAATCTGGCGAAGATGGCCAGCCAGCTGCGGCGTTCGGTGTCCGGTTTCACCTTGCCGGCCGCTGCGGCGACGGACAACGCTTGAAAGTATTTTGATCGGAGTGGTTATGGGTGATCGGCACGACTATGTGGCCCTCGAATGGGTCAAGGGCGAGATTGCCGAAACGCTGAAGCAGGCGGCCCTGCACCTGGAAAACATGGCCCTCGACGAAGAGCCGGCCACGCATGCCCTGGGTGAATGCCTGGCCTGTATCCATCAGGTTCACGGCAGCTTGCAGATGGTCGAGTTCTACGGTGCGGCGCTGCTGGCCGAAGAAATGGAACAACTGACCAGCGCCTTGCAGCACAACCGCGTCAGCCATCGTGAGGAAGCGCTGCACCTGTTATCCCAGGCCTTGGGGCAGTTGCCGATCTACCTCGACCGGATTCAGGGCGCTCGCCGCGATTTGCCGCTGGTGGTCTTGCCGCTGATCAACGACCTGCGCAGCGCCCGCGGTGACAGCCTGCTCTCGGAAACCAGCCTGTTCAGCCCGCAATTGCCGCAGTTGGTGCCGTTGAACGAAGAGGAACTGGCGCTTCTGGAGCCAGCGGATTTGCCCAATGTGCTGCGCAAGTTGCGCCAGATGCTGCAAATGGCGTTGGTCGGTTTGCTACGTGAGCAAGATGGCGAAACGAATCTGGATTACCTGACTAAAGTATTCGCACGGCTCGAATTGCTGTGCGGCGACGCCCCGTTGAGCCCGTTGTGGCACGTCGCCTCGGCGCTGGTCGAAGGCATGCGTGGCGGCTCGATTGCCAACAGCCCGGCACTGCGCAGCCTGTTCAAGGAAGCCGACAAAGAGCTCAAGCGCATGCTGGAGCAGGGCATGCACGGGATCAATCAAGCGCCTCCACCTGACTTGCTCAAGAGTTTGCTGTTCTACATTGCCAAGGCCGAACACCCCACCGGGCAGATGCTGACCATGAAAGACCGCTACGGACTGGACGATGCATTGCCTGACAGCGCAATGGTCGATGAAGAGCGCGCACGGCTGGCCGGTCCCGACCGCGACGCCATGCGCTCGGTGCTGGCCGCGTTGTGCGAAGAGCTGGTGCGGGTCAAGGAACGCCTGGACCTGTTCGTGCGCAGCGACCGCCAGCACACCTCCGACCTCGACAGCTTGCTGGCGCCACTGCGGCAAATCGCCGACACCCTGGCGGTGCTGGGCTTCGGCCAGCCGCGAAAAGTCATCATCGATCAACTGGCGGTGGTGCTGAGCCTCGTTCAAGGCCAGCGCGAGCCCAACGACGCAATCCTGATGGACGTCGCCGGTGCCTTGCTCTACGTCGAAGCGACCCTGGCCGGCATGGTCGGCACTGTCGAGCCGGAAAGCCGGGAAGAAAGCCGCCTGCCCACCACCGACCTGACGCAGATTCACCAGATTGTCATCCGCGAAGCGCGGATCTGCCTGCAACAGGCCAAGGACATGATCATCGACTACATCGATGCCGACTGGGACCGTCAGCAGTTGCAACCCTTGCCGGCGTTGCTGACCCAGGTACGCGGCGCGCTGTCGATGATCCCGCTGGCCCGGGCGGCGAGTCTGGTCGAGGCCTGCAACGGCTTTATCCGTGAACACCTGTTGCTGGACACCGATCACCCCGGCTGGCAGCAACTCGACAGCCTCGCCGACGTCATCACCAGCATCGAGTACTACCTGGAACGGCTCAGCGACGATCCGCAAGCAGCCGGTGAACATCTGCTCGACGTGGCGCAAGACAGCCTGGCGTCGCTTGGCTTCTTCCCCGGTGAAAACACTCCCGGCGAAAAGCAGGCGCCTTTGCTCGACGATGTCCTCAGCCCCGGCGAAGCCTTGATCATGCAGGACTTGCAGGCGCTGGACGACCCGCAGACTGTGCAGTCGCTGGCGCAGGTGCTGGCCAACCCGGTGTCGGCCGTCAATCCGCCCGCGCTGATCACCCCCGGCAGCCTGATGCCGCCCCCGCCCGGCGAAGCGCCGGTGGACGATGAACTGCGTGAAGTCTTTCTGGAAGAAACCGATGAGGTGCTGGAGGTTCTTCGCGAGTACCTGCCGCGCTGGATCGCCGACCCGGCCGATACTGCTGCCCTGAGCGAACTGCGCCGGGCGTTCCACACGCTCAAGGGCAGTGGCCGGATGGTCCGTGCGCTGGTGCTGGGCGAATTGGCCTGGGCGGTGGAAAACCTGCTTAACCGTGTATTGGAACACAGCGTCGATCCCGGTCCTGCAGTGCAACAGTTGCTGGGCGATGTGCTCAACCTGCTGCCGCAACTGGTGGCGGAATTTGCTGCCAGCGCCCAGCGCCAGCGCAACGATGTCGACCAATTGGCCGCTCGCGCCCATGGCCTGGCCAAAGGCGATGTGCCACTGGAGGATGAAGACAGCCAGGACGTGATGGCCCTCGATCCGTTGCTGCTGGACATCTTCCGCAACGAGGCCGAAACCCACCTCGCCAGCCTCAACCGCTTCCTTGATCAGGCCGCCGAGCATGTGCCGCTGCAAGCCAGTGACGAGTTGCAGCGCGCATTGCACACCCTCAAGGGCAGTGCGTCGATGGCCGGGCTGATACCGATTGCTGCGTTGGCCGCGCCGCTGGATCAACTGACCCGGGAGTACAAGGCGCACCTGATCGCGCTGGACCTGGACGAAGTCGAGCTGCTACTCGAAGCCGAGGGTCTGTTCCGTGTCGGCTTGCGTCAACTCAAGGGTGATCCGCTGGCCGCCATCCCCGGTGCCCGGTCGCTGATCGACCGCACACAGATATTGCTCGGCGAACGCCTTGCCGCCATCTTGAGCGCGCCGAATACCGGACTGCGGATCAAACGCAATCCACAGTTGATCAACAACTTTCTGGCGCAAGGCATGGACATCCTGCTGGACGCCGAAAGCCTGTTGCGCCGCTGGCAGCAGCACCCTGGCGAGCGCCAGGAACTCAGCGCGCTGCTGGATGAGCTGACCACCCTCGGCGAAGGCGCGCACCTGGCCGATTTGCACCCGGTGGACGAACTTTGCGAAGCACTGCTGGATTTGTATGGCGCCGTGGAAGAAAGCAGCCTGGCGGTCAGCGACGGGTTTTTCCATGAGGCGCAAAGTGCCCACGAAGCACTGATCAACATGCTCGACGAACTGGCGGCGGGTCAGGAAGTCAGCCCGCAACCGGTGCGGGTCCGGGCGCTGCGCGGTCTGCTGGATACCAGCCTCGACCCCTCGGCCGTGGGCCTGATCCGCAGCGACGGCAGCCGCACCCTGAGCATCAGCGAACTGGGCAGCGCCACCGCCGAGTTGCAGCAGACTGCGACGCGAATCGAACTGGACGACGAAATCGTGTCGATCTTCCTCGAAGAAGCCGTGGATCTGCTCGAAAGCGCCAATCAGGCATTGCAACGCTGGTTGCACGAGCCGGACAACGCCGCGCCGCTGCCATCGTTGCAGCGCGACCTGCACACGCTCAAGGGCGGTGCACGGATGGCTGAAGTCGGAGCGGTCGGCGACCTCGCCCATGAGCTGGAAAGCCTTTACGACGGTCTGGTGAATCGCCGCTACAAATACAGCGACGCCTTGGCGCAACTGTTGTTGCAGAGCCATGGCCGCCTGGCGCAGTTCCTTGAGCGACTGCAAAACAACCAGCCGTTGGCAGGCGCCAGCGAGCTGATTGAAGCCATTCGACAATTGCGTCAGAGCAGTGCCGGCAGCAGCGAGGCCATCGAGCCAAGCGCCAGCCACGATTCAGCCGCTCACGATCCGGAGCTGTTGGAGATCTTTCTCGAAGAAGGCTTCGACATCATCGAAAACTCCGGCGCGGCACTGGTGCGTTGGCAGGCCGAACCGTCCAGCCGCCAGGAAGTGGAAACCCTGCTGCGCGATCTGCACACGCTCAAGGGCGGGGCGCGGATGGTGGAAATCGTGCCCATCGGCGACCTGGTCCACGAGCTGGAGTTTCTCTACGAAGGCTTGTCCGCCGGCGTGCTGCAACCGACGGCGGCGCTGTTCACATTGCTGCAAAGCAGCCATGACCGACTGGCGCAGATGCTCGACGCCACCCGCGCCGGGCAGCCGTTGCCGCCCGCGGATCGGTTGATCGATGCGATCAGGAACTTCAGTCACCCGGCCATCACCGAAGCGTCGGCGGTGACGCCCATAACGGCCAAGGTCGAGGCCCCGCTGGCACCCGCCGAGCCCGGCGGCGACATGGTCAAGGTGTCCGCCGAACTGCTGGACGATCTGGTCAACCTCGCCGGCGAAACCTCGATCTTCCGGGGCCGTATCGAACAGCAGGTCAACGATGCCCGAATTGCCCTGAGCGAAATGGAAACCACCATCGAGCGCATGCGCGACCAGTTGCGTCGCCTCGATACGGAAACCCAGGGGCGGATTCTCAGTCGTCAGCAAGTCGATGCGGAACGGCTGGGCTATGAAGAATTCGATCCGCTGGAAATGGACCGCCATTCGCAATTGCAGCAGTTGTCGCGTGCATTGTTCGAGTCCGCTTCCGACCTGATGGACCTCAAGGAAACGCTGGACCGGCGCAATCAGGACGCGGAGAACCTGCTGCAACAACAGGGCCGCATCAACACCGAATTGCAGGAAGGCCTGATGCGCACGCGCATGGTGCCGTTCGAGCGGATGCTGCCGCGCTTGAAGCGCATCGTGCGGCAGGTGTCCGGCGAACTGGACAAGGACGTGGATTTTGTCATCGGCAATGCCGAGGGCGAGATGGACCGCAACGTCCTCGAACGCATGGCTGCCCCGCTGGAGCATATGCTGCGCAACGCCGTCGACCATGGCCTTGAGTCCGCTGAAGCGCGGGTGGCGGCGGGCAAGCCGGCCCAGGGCAAGATCACGCTGGATCTGTCCCGAGAAGGCGGCGACATCATTTTCGATATTCGCGACGACGGTGCCGGCATACCGCTGGAGGCCGTGCGACGCAAGGCGATCAAGCGCGGCCTGCTCGACCCGGACAGCGTCATCAGCGACCACGAAGTGCTGCAATTCATCCTGCAACCGGGTTTTTCCACTGCCGAGAAAATCACTCAGATTTCCGGGCGGGGCGTGGGCATGGACGTGGTGCATGAAGAGGTGCGGCAACTGGGCGGCACCATGAGCATCGATTCCGTGCCGGGGCAGGGCGTGCATTTTCGCATTCGCCTGCCGTTTACCGTGTCGGTCAACCGGGCACTGATGGTGCAGTGCGCGGAGGACCAGTATGCGATTCCGCTGAACACCATCGACGGCATCGTGCGGGTGCTGCCGAACGAGCTGGAAGGGCATTACCGTCTCGATCCGCCGACCTACAAATACGCCGGACAACACTACGAACTGTGCTACCTGGGCGAACTGCTGAAAACCAGCAGCCGCCCGAAACTGCTGGGCCAGAGCCTGTCGTTGCCGGTGTTGCTGGTGCAGTGCAACGAGCGTCGAATTGCGGTGCAGGTCGATGCCATGGCCGGCACGCGAGAGATCGTGGTCAAGAGCCTCGGCCCGCAGTTCGCGGCGGTGCAGGGGTTGTCCGGGGCGACGATTCTGGGCGACGGACGTGTGGTGCTGATTCTCGATTTGCTGGCGCCGATCCGTGCCATGCAAACCCGAGTGCCACGCCGGCCTTTGGCGCCTGAATCGGACGTCGAACCGCAACGGCCCTTGCTGGTGCTGGTGGTTGATGACTCGGTCACCGTGCGCAAAGTCACCAGCCGTCTTCTGGAGCGCCACGGCATGAACGTGCTGACCGCCAAGGACGGGGTCGATGCCATGCTGTTGCTCGAAGATCACCTGCCTGACCTGATGCTGCTGGACATTGAAATGCCGCGCATGGACGGCTTCGAGGTCGCCACGCAGGTGCGCGCCAACGAGCGTCTGAAGCACTTGCCGATCATCATGATCACCTCCCGTACCGGGCAGAAACACCGCGACCGCGCCATGGCCATCGGCGTCAACGACTACCTCGGCAAGCCGTATCAGGAATCGGTGTTGCTCGAAAGCATCGCGTTGTGGAGCAAAACCCATGCTTGATGACCATTTTTACCAGCGCACCAGCAACCTTACCGGCCTGCTGCTGCCCTTGGCCGATCGCAATCTGATTGTGCCCAACGTTGCCGTGGCCGAGCTGATCGACTACCAGCCCGGCGCGTTCGACCTGGACACGCCGCCCTGGTATCTGGGGCGGGTGAGCTGGCGGCAGCGGCAGATTCCATTGCTGAGTTTCGAGTCGGCGTGCGGCAACAAGATCGTCATTGGTGAGCGGGCGCGGATCGTCATCCTCAACGCCCTGGGCGGTCGCCCGGACCTGAAGTTCATTGCGCTGCTGGTGCAGGGCATTCCTCGTTCGTACAAGCTCGACAGCCAGTTGAGCTATGTCGATGTGCCGTTGTGTGCGCTGGAACAGGCGGCGGTGCAGGTCGGAGAGCAAGTGGCGAAGGTGCCGGATTTGTTGGGGTTGGAGGAATTGTTGGTCAGTGCTGGCTTGGCCTGACGAGTCCTGTGGCAGGTGAAGATTTCCAAAAAGGGGCCGATGAGTCTTTTTTGGGGACTTATCGATTATTGCTCTCAGGCATTGAATCTTGCGGCGACAGTTCTGGCCTCTTCGCGAGCAGGCTCGCTCACACAGTGGAGGTGTGGCGTGCACAAAATCCTGTGGGAGCGGGCTTGCCCGCGAAGGCGTCAGTCCAGTCAACAGACCTCTCCAGCGAATCATTACTCCAACCGTAACGATCCACCACGCTGCTTGATTGATGCCCCGCCCTCAACCCCCCTAAGGTGACTCCACGACAGCGAAACCCGTGGAGTGGTCATGACAACAACAATTTCCCCCGACTCGCGATGGACGCGGCGGCGCAGCGAGAAGCAGCGGCGTCTGGGGTTGGTCAAGCATCTTGCCGACGGTGTGGTGCTGCCCACCGACAAGATCGTCGCCGCGCTGGAGGCACTGATCCTGCCGGGCGATCGGGTGGTGCTGGAGGGCAATAACCAGAAGCAGGCGGACTTCCTCTCTCGCTCCCTGGTCAAGGCCGATCCCGGCAAGCTGCACGACCTGCACATGATCATGCCCAGCGTCGGCCGCTCCGAGCACCTGGACCTGTTCGAACGCGGCATTGCCCGCAAGCTCGATTTTTCCTTCGCCGGCACCCAGAGCCTGCGCATCAGCCAGTTGCTGGAAGATGGCCTGCTGGAAATCGGCGCGATCCACACCTACATCGAACTCTACGCACGACTGGTGGTGGACCTGATCCCCAACGTCGTGCTCTCGGCCGGTTTCATGGCCGACCGCGCCGGCAATATCTACACCGGCCCGAGCACCGAAGACACGCCGGCATTGATCGAACCGGCGGCGTTCAGCGACGGCATTGTCATCGTCCAGGTCAACCAGTTGGTCGACGACGTCACCGACCTGCCGCGGGTGGATATCCCGGCCTCCTGGGTCGATTTCGTGGTGGTGGCCGACAAGCCGTTCTATATCGAGCCGCTGTTCACCCGCGACCCACGGCACATCAAGCCTGTGCACGTATTGATGGCGATGATGGCGATCCGCGGGATCTACGAGAAACACAACGTCCAGTCCCTGAACCACGGCATCGGTTTCAACACCGCCGCCATCGAGCTGATCCTGCCAACCTACGGCGAATCCCTGGGCCTCAAAGGCAAAATCTGCCGCAACTGGACGCTTAATCCCCACCCGACCTTGATCCCGGCCATTGAAAGCGGCTGGGTCGAAAGCGTGCACTGCTTCGGCACCGAACTGGGGATGGAAAACTACATCGCCGCCCGGCCCGATGTGTTCTTCACCGGCCGCGATGGCTCGCTGCGATCCAACCGGATGTTCTGCCAACTGGCCGGGCAATATGCGGTGGACCTGTTCATCGGCGCGACCCTGCAAGTCGATGGCGACGGCCATTCTTCCACCGTGACGCGTGGCCGTCTGGCCGGTTTCGGCGGGGCACCGAACATGGGCCACGACCCGCGTGGTCGCCGTCACGGCACCCCGGCCTGGCTCGACATGCGCCACGACGACGCACCCGAAGCCTTGCTCGAACGCGGGAAAAAACTCGTGGTGCAAATGGTCGAGACGTTCCAGGAGGGCGGCAAGCCGACCTTCGTTGAAACCCTCGACGCGGTCGAAGTGGCGAGGAAAAGCGGCATGCCGCTGGCGCCGATCATGATCTACGGCGACGACGTCACGCACCTGTTGACCGAAGAAGGCATCGCCTATCTGTACAAGGCGCGTTCGCTGGAAGAGCGTCAGGCGATGATCGCCGCCGTCGCTGGCGTCACCGCCATCGGCCTGCGCCACAACCCCAAAGACACCGCCCGCATGCGCCGCGAAGGCCTGATCGCCTTGCCCGAAGACCTGGGCATCCGCCGCACCGACGCGACCCGAGAACTGCTGGCGGCCAAAAGCGTGGCCGATCTGGTGGAGTGGTCCGGTGGCCTCTACAACCCGCCCGCCAAATTCAGGAGCTGGTAATGCACGCCTTCAACCTGCAACCGAAAACCATAAGCGTGGCCGAACGGCTGGCGGACCTGGCGGTGGATGCGCTGATCGACGAAGCGGATTTGTCGCCAAAACCTGCATTGGTCGATCGTCGTGGCAACGGCGCACACACCGATTTGCACCTTGGGCTGATGCACGCCTCGGCGCTGTCGCTGTGGCCGGCGTTCAAGGAAATGGCCGAAACGGCCATCGAGTGTGGCGAGGTCGGCTTGCCGCTGCGCGAAGCCCTTGGGCGCATTGGTCGCGAAGGTGAGCAAGCGATGCTCGCAACCACCCACGGAGTGAACACTCATCGTGGGGCGATCTGGGCGCTGGGACTGTTGGTTGCGGCGGCGGCGCTGGAACCTGAATCCAGTGGCGCAAGTGCCGTCACCTTGCGCGCGGCACGGCTGGCGCTACTCGATGATCGATACGCACCGCGTCCCTTGAGCCACGGCGCCCAAGTCGCCCAGCGTTATGGCGCTCGCGGTGCCCGTGAAGAAGCGCAGCTTGGTTTCCCGGCAGTGCTTCAACGCGCGCTGCCACAACTCAAACGTAGCCGCAGCTTGGGCCATGGCGAACAGAACGCCCGCCTCGACGCGTTGCTGGCGATCATGACCCGACTGGCCGACACCTGCGTGCTCTACCGCGCCGGCGAACAAGGCCTGCACACCATGCAGTCAGGCGCCCAGGCGGTACTGGACGCGGGCGGCAGCGCCAGCCTGGCCGGTCGCCGTCGTCTGCATGAGCTGGACCAACAATTAATCGCATTGAACGCCTCGCCCGGCGGCGCCGCCGACTTGCTCGCCGCCTGCCTGTTCATCGACCGTATCGAGTCTGGCGCCGGCGTCACCCAGGGAGTTTGCTGATGGAAACCTTGTCCTTTGAATTCCCCGCCGGGCAGCCGCCACGGGGCCGTACGTTGGTGGGTTGTGTTGGCTCGGGCGATCTGGAAGTGCTGATCGAACCCGGTCAGGCCGGCAAGCTGACGATCCAGGTGCAGACCTCGGTCAATGGCGCCGAACAACGCTGGCAGCATCTGTTTGCGCGGATGTTCGACGGCCAGACGCCACCCGCGATGGCGATTGATATCCACGATTTCGGTGCGACCCCCGGCGTGGTGCGTTTGCGTCTGGAACAAGGCTTCGAGGAGATCGGCCATGACTGACAGCGCCGCATTGTTGAACAAGCACAGCTTCGTCGAACTGGGTGCCCGGCAACGTGCCAAGGCCCTGCTCGACAGCGGTTCTTTCCGTGAATTGCTCGATCCGTTCCAGCGCATCATGTCGCCCTGGCTGTCGCGCCAGGGCGTGGTGCCGCAAGCCGATGACGGTGTGGTGATCGCCAAGGGCCGCATCGGCGGTTTGCCGGTGGTGATCGCCGCCATTGAAGGCGCGTTCCAGGGTGGCAGCCTCGGTGAAGTCGGCGGCGCGAAGATTGCGGGCGCGCTGGAACTGGCCGCCGAAGACAACCGCAACGGCATCGCGACCCGCGCCGTGTTGTTGCTGGAAACCGGCGGCGTGCGCTTGCAGGAAGCCAATCTCGGATTGGCGGCGATTGCCGACATTCACGCCGCGATTGTCGATCTGCGCCAATACCAGCCAGTGGTTGGCGTGGTGGCGGGCAGCGTCGGCTGCTTTGGCGGGATGTCGATTGCCGCCGGGTTGTGCAGCTATCTGTTGGTCACCCAGGAAGCACGGCTCGGCCTCAATGGTCCGCAGGTGATCGAGCAGGAAGCCGGGCTTGAGGAATATGACTCCCGGGACCGGCCTTTCATCTGGAGCCTGACCGGGGGCGAGCAACGGTTTGCCAGTGGTTTGGCGGACCGTTATGTCGCTGACGATGTGGCGCAGATTCAGCAGCAGGTCAGCGAGTTGCTTCAGCAAGGCTTGCCGGCGCACCCACGCAGCCAGCAGGCGGAGCTGTTTGTGCAACGCCTGGCGCGTCTGGACGCCGAGCCGCAAATCGAGCCGGCGACGGTTCGCGATCTGTATCAAGGAGAGCGCGCATGAGCAGTTATTCGCTGAGAGGCTTGAGCTGGTTCAACGCCTTGAGTGCCGGTGCCCGGCCGGTCGAGGGTTTGCCGGCTTCGCTGAAAGTGGCCGACGGATTTTTGGCTGATCAGCCCGTGCGATTCATTGCGGTGGTGGCTGATCCTGACAACCGCTTCGCCCGCGCCCGCAACGGCGAAGTGGGTTTGCTGGAAGGCTGGGGCCTGGCCAAAGCGGTGGATGAAGTCATCGCAGCGGACATCGACAAGCCGCACAAACGCGCCTTGATCGCCATCGTCGACGTGCCGAGCCAGGCCTACGGTCGGCGCGAAGAAGCCCTCGGCATTCATCAGGCGCTGGCCGGTGCGGCGGACAGCTATGCTCGCGCTCGACTGGCCGGCCACGCGGTGATCGGTCTGTTGGTCGGCAAGGCAATGTCCGGGGCATTCCTGGCGCATGGGTATCAGGCCAATCGGCTGATCGCGCTGCGTGATCCCGGCGTGATGGTGCACGCCATGGGCAAGGCATCGGCGGCGCGCGTGACGTTGCGCAGCGTCGAGGAGCTCGAAGCCCTGGCCGCCAGCGTGCCGCCGATGGCGTATGACATCGATAGCTATGCCAGCCTCGGGTTGCTCTGGGAAACCCTGGCGGTGGAACAGATCGAGCAACCGAACGCGACCGATCTGGCGCGGGTGACCGAATGCCTGGGCCTGGCGATTGACGATGTAGCCGTCGGTGGTCGCGACCTGAGCAGCCGCTTGGGCGCGACCAACCGTGCCGCATCGAGCAAGGTCCGCGAACTGCTGAGAGCGCAGTGGTGAACACGCTGCTGGCCCACGACCTGCTTTGGGGGATGACCCCGCAGCAGTTGCCGGCGGACGCGCCGTTGTGGGTGGTCGAGGTGTTGAGCGAAGGCCAGCCAGTGGTGGTTCGGCGTGCCTTGGCCGCAGCAGGGCAGATTGCCGTGGGTGTGCGTGGGGCTTTGCGCGAGCAACGTTTTGCGACGGTGATGGATATCGCTGCGATCCAGCGCCGGGTGCAACCGCAAGCGCTTTGTCATGCCTGGCTTGCTCGGGATCTGCCCGCCTTGCGCGCCCTCGATCAATTGCGGCCCATGCTCGATGCCTGCGGTTGGGTATGGGGTGTCAGCGGCAGCGCCGGGTTCGAGCTGGCCAGTGGTTTTGAGGCATTGCATGAACGCAGCGACCTCGACCTGATCCTGCGCACACCGCAACCGCTGGACCGCGCTCAAGCACAGGCACTGGTGAACATTCTGGACACGGCGGTGTGCCCGGTAGACATGCAGCTGCAGACGCCTTCAGGCGCCGTCGCCCTGCGCGAGTGGGCGGGTCCTTCGCGGCGGGTCCTGTTGAAAAGTGCCAGTGGCGCCTGTCTGGTGAGCGATCCCTGGAACCCGCAGGTGCAGGCAGCGTGAGCAGTCTGCTGGTGTTCCCCGGCCAAGGCGCGCAACAGCCGGGCATGCTGCATCGATTGCCTCGGGAAACGGTCGAGGAGGCGAGTGACGTCCTTGGCGAAGAGGCGTTGCTGTTGGACTCTGCCGAAGCCTTGCAGTCGACACGCGCGGTTCAGCTCTGCTTGCTGATCGCCGGTGTCGCGGCTTCGCGTCAGTTATCAATGGCGCCGGATTACGTGGCGGGATTGTCCATCGGTGCGTACCCGGCAGCGGTGGTGGCCGGTGCCCTGGGCTTCAGTGACGCGCTGCATCTGGTCAGCCTGCGCGGTGAACTGATGCAGCAGGCTTATCCACAGGGTTACGGCATGACCGCGATCATCGGTCTGGATTTATCCACAGTGGAAAATTTGCTGGCGCAGGTTCACAGCGTTGATACGCCGGTGTATCTGGCCAACATCAACGCCGATAACCAGGTGGTGATTGCCGGCAGCGACGGCGCGATGAACGCGGTTGCCAAGCTGGCGAAAGGTCGCGGCGCCGGTCTGGCCAAGCGGCTGGCGGTCAGCGTGCCGTCGCATTGCCCGCTGCTGGAGGCTCCGGCCAACACCCTGGCTGAAGCCTTCGCCAGCATTCAGTTGAAAACGCCGACCTTGGGTTACCTGAGCGGCAGCCGCGCCCGGCCGGTCAGCAACACCGAAGCCCTGCGCGACGACCTGGCGTTCAACATGTGCCGCGTCGTCGATTGGCGCGGCACGGTGCAAAGCGCCTACGAGCGCGGCGTCCGTCTGCAGATCGAACTGCCACCCGGTGCGGTGCTGACCGGGCTGGCGCGCCGGGTGTTCGAGCAGGGCACCGTGATTGCCTTCGACGGTGCGCGCCTCGACACCTTGCAAGCGCTCATGCGTGAGGAGGGACGCCGCCAATCCTAGATCACCGACTCAAGCTTGCGAAGCACAAGAACAACAACTTCGACGATGCACTTTGAGGACAACAACAATGATTATTTACGGTGTGGCGCTGTTGGCGATCTGTACGCTGGCAGGCGTGATCATGGGTGATGCGCTGGGCGTTTTATTGGGCGTGAAGTCCAACGTCGGCGGGGTCGGGATCGCCATGATCCTGCTGATCTGCGCGCGGTTGTGGATGCAAAAACGTGGCGGCATGACCAAGGATTGCGAGATGGGCGTCGGTTTCTGGGGCGCGATGTACATTCCAGTGGTCGTGGCGATGGCCGCGCAGCAGAACGTCGTGACCGCCTTGCACGGCGGCCCGGTGGCGGTCCTGGCGGCGATTGGTTCGGTGGTGGTCTGCGGCTGCACCATTGCCCTGATCAGTCGCACCCACAAGGGCGAGCCATTGCCCGACGAACCGGCAGAAGTGACCCCGGTCGGCACGCCAGTAGGAGGTCGATGACATGTGGGATCTCTTCGAGAAAGACCTGGCCAGTAACAGCCTGATCACGGCCTTCGCCTTTGTTGGCGTGATCATGTGGGTGTCAGTGGTGTTGTCCAGGCGCCTGACCTTCGGCCGCATTCACGGCTCGGCGATAGCGATCATGATTGGTCTGGTCCTGGCCTGGGTCGGCGGCACCATGACCGGCGGCCAAAAAGGCCTGGCGGATCTGTCGCTGTTCTCCGGCATCGGCCTGATGGGCGGCGCCATGCTGCGCGACTTTGCGATTGTGGCCACGGCGTTCGAGGTGCAGGCCACCGAGGCGAAGAAGGCGGGCTTGATTGGTATCGTCGCGTTGCTGCTGGGTACGACGCTGCCGTTCATTGTCGGCGCGAGCATTGCCTGGGTGTTCGGTTATCGCGACGCGGTGAGCATGACCACCATCGGCGCGGGCGCGGTGACGTACATCGTCGGGCCGGTGACGGGTGCAGCGATTGGCGCCAGTTCCGATGTGATGGCGTTGTCGATTGCCACCGGGTTGATCAAGGCGATTCTGGTGATGGTCGGCACACCCATGGCGGCGCGCTGGATGGGACTGGATAACCCGCGTTCGGCGATGGTCTTCGGTGGGTTGGCCGGCACGGTCAGCGGCGTGACGGCCGGGTTGGCGGCGACGGATCGGCGGCTGGTGCCTTATGGCGCGCTGACGGCCACGTTCCACACCGGGCTTGGGTGCTTGCTGGGGCCTTCGCTGTTGTACTTCATTGTTCGCGCAATAATGGGCTAAGGCGCTGGATCTTCGCTGCCTGTACTGAAGCCTTCGCGGGCAAGCCCGCTTCCACATGGGAATGCATTCTCTGTGGGATCAGACGCCTTCGCGAGCAGGCTCGTTCCCACATGGGAATGTGATCTCTGTGGGAGCGTGGCTTGCCCGCGATGCAGGCGCCGCGGTCTCACACTGGAATGCTACTGTGGGAGCGAGCCTGCTCGCGAACGGCGCGGCTCGGTTTCAGGCCTGGCGATTGGCATACATCCGACACTCCGCCAACAGCGCCAGCAAATTCGGATCGCGCTCCTTGGCCTTCAGAAACACCACGCCAATGTGTTGCTGCAACCGATACCGCTCCTGCAACGGAATCAGCTTCACCCGGTTCTCATACACCGCCGCAATCCGCCCCGGCAGCAGCGCATAACCCACACCCGAGCTGACCATGCTGAGCAGGGTGAAGATGTCATTGACCTGCATCGCCACCTTCGGCTCGAACCCCGCCTGCTTGAACACCCGAATCCCGTCCTGATGTGTGGCAAAGCCTTGGGTCAGGGTGATGAAGGTCTCGTCGCGTACCTCGGCGAGGTCGACTTCGTTACGCTGGGCAAACTTCGAGTCCGCCGGGGTGGCAAGGAAAATGTCGTCGGAGAACAACGGGATCTGCGCGCAATCCGGGTCGTTGACGCTGTCGTCCAATGACACCAGGATTGCGTCGACTTCCATGTTCTTGAGCTTGTACAGCAGGTCGATGTTCGAGCCGAGGATCAGGTCGATGTTCAGCTCGCTGCGGCGGATCTTCAAGCCCATGATCAGCTGCGGCACGGTCTTCACCGTCAGCGAATACAGCGAGCCGAGCTTGAAGCGCTCCGCGGAAAACCCGGCCGCTTCGCGGGTCAGGCGCACGCTTTCGACCACGTCCTGAATCAGCTTCTGCGCCCGCTCTTCGAGCACATAAGCGCTTTCCAGCGGTGTCAGGTTGCGGCCTTCGTGCTTGAATAGCGGGCAGCGCAGGGCACTTTCCAGCGAATGGATGGCCCGGTGCACGCTGACATTGCTGGTCTGCAACTCGGCTGCCGCCCGCGCCAGATTGCCGGTGCGCATGAAAGCGAGGAACACCTCGAGTTTTTTCAGGGTCAACTCTTCGTCGATCAGCATGGGCCGGACTCTTGTTCGAATGGCTCGATTGTGCCCATTTCCCGCGAGCTACGCAGGCCTTTGTAGGAGACCGGCGCCTACCCGTTCCGGCACGGCTCCTACATGACGCGTAGGGGGAGTGTGTCTTGAAACATTGCGCTTTTAGTCTCAAGGGCTGAGCCTTGCGCCATCAGGCACCACATTTTCGAGGTAAGCGATACATGTATCACGGGGAAAGATTGAACGCCTGGACTCATCTGGTCGGGGCGGTAGCGGCTTTTGTCGGGGGTATCTGGCTGCTGGTGATTGCCAGTCTGAGTGGCGATCCATGGAAGATCGTCAGCGTGGCGATCTACGCGTTCACCTTGCTGGTGCTGTACAGCGCCTCAACCGTGTACCACAGCGTGCGCGGGCGCAAAAAGGCGATCATGAAGAAGGTCGATCATTTTTCGATCTATCTGCTGATCGCCGGCAGCTACACGCCATTTTGTCTGGTGACGTTGCGCGGGCCCTGGGGCTGGACCTTGTTCGGGATCGTCTGGGGGCTGGCGCTGATCGGCATCCTGCAAGAGATCAAACCGCGTTCGGAAGCGCGGATTCTGTCGATCGTGATTTACGCGGTGATGGGCTGGATCGTGCTGGTGGCGGTCAAGCCGCTGATGGCCGCGCTGGGCGGCGCCGGCTTCGCCTGGCTGGCCACGGGCGGGGTGTTGTACACCGTGGGGATTATCTTTTTTGCCCTGGATCATCGGCTGCGGCATGCCCACGGGATCTGGCATCTGTTCGTGATTGCCGGGAGTTTGCTGCATTTTGTGGCGATTCTGTTTTACGTCCTCTAGACCGTGCTGAGGCCATTCGCGAGCAAGTCGAATCGTCGCACCGTCGCTCTCACATGGATTTTTGGTGTTCACAAAGCCAATGTGGGAGCGATTCGACTTGCTCGCGAAATGGCTCTAGAAGTCGCCCCAAAGCTGCTGGGCAACCGCCAACGCCACCACCGGCGCGGTCTCTGTACGCAGCACCCGTGGCCCAAGCCGCGCAGCATGGAAACCGCCCTCCTTGGCCTGATCCACTTCCAGATCTGACAACCCGCCTTCCGGGCCAATCAGGAATGCCAAAGTCTGCGGCTTGGCATGACTGACCAACGGCTCTGCCACCGGATGCAATACCAGCTTCAACTCAGCCTCGGTCTGCTTCAACCAATCCGCCAGCAACAGCGGCGGATGGATCACCGGCACCGTTGAGCGTCCACACTGCTCGCAGGCGCTGATTGCCACCTGGCGCCAGTGCAGCAGGCGTTTGTCGGCGCGTTCGTCCTTGAGCCGGACTTCACAGCGGTCAGTGAAAATCGGAGTGATTTCAGTAACACCCAGTTCGGTGGCTTTCTGGATTGCCCAGTCCATCCGCTCACCACGGGACAGGCCCTGGCCGAGGTGAATCTGTAACGGCGACTCGATCTGACCGGCGAAACTTTCATTGATCTGCACGGTGACGCGTTTCTTGCCGACATCGGCCAGCGTGCCGAGAAATTCCTGACCCGAGCCGTCGAACAACTGCACCGCATCGCCCTCGGCCATGCGCAGCACGCGGCTGATGTAATGGGCCTGGGCCTCGGGTAACTCGTGCTCGCCGATACTCAGGGGCGCGTCGGTAAAGAAGCGGGACAGTCTCATCTTGGGTCTCTGGAAAGGGTGTTAATCATCTGGATTCGCGTCGACTTCATTCGCGAGCAGCTTCGCTCCCACAGGGGGAGCGCGGTCAACTGTGGGAGCGAGCCTGCACGCGAAGGCGCGGGTTCGAACGCCACAGAAGCTCAAGTGAAATCAATCAACCTGGATCACGGAACCCAGGGTGGAAATTCTGCGGCACCGCCACGCTGACGCTGTCACGGGTGGCGATATCGATGCCTTCACTGGCCACTTCAGCCAGGAAGTCGATCTGCTCCGGGGTGATCACGTATGGCGGCAGGAAATACACCACACTGCCCAACGGCCGAAGCAAAGCGCCACGCTCCAGCGCGTGCTGGAACACCTTCAAGCCGCGACGTTCCTGCCACGGATACGCCTCTTTGCTCGCCTTGTCCTTGACCATCTCGATGGCCAGCACCATGCCGGTCTGGCGCACTTCGGCGACGTTCGGATGATCGACCAGATGCGCCGTGGAGGAGGCCATGCGTTGCGCCAGGGCCTTGTTGTTCTCGATGACGTTGTCTTCTTCGAAAATATCCAGAGTCGCCAGTGCCGCCGCGCAAGCCAGCGGATTGCCGGTGTAGCTGTGCGAATGCAGGAAGGCGCGCAGGGTCGGATAGTCGTCGTAAAACGCGCTGTACACCTCGTCGGTGGTCAACACCGCCGCCAGCGGCAGATAACCACCGGTCAGTGCCTTGGACAGGCAGAGGAAGTCCGGGCGGATGCCGGCCTGTTCGCAGGCGAACATGGTCCCGGTACGGCCGAAGCCGACGGCGATTTCGTCGTGGATCAGGTGCACACCATAGCGATCGCAGGCTTCGCGCAGCAGCTTGAGGTACACCGGGTGGTACATGCGCATGCCGCCAGCGCCCTGGATCAACGGCTCCAGAATCACCGCCGCCACCGTGTCGTGGTTTTCAGCCAGGGTCTGTTCCATGGCCGCGAACAGGTTACGCGAGTGTTCTTCCCAGCTCATGCCCTCGGGCCGCAAATAGCAGTCAGGGCTTGGCACCTTGATGGTGTCCATCAGCAGCGCTTTGTAGGTTTCGGTGAACAGCGGCACATCGCCCACCGCCATCGCCGCCATGGTTTCACCGTGGTAGCCGTTGGTCAGGGTGACAAAGCGCTTCTTGTTCGGCTGGCCGCGGTTGAGCCAGTAGTGGAAGCTCATTTTCAGCGCGACTTCGATGCAGGACGAACCGTTATCGGCATAGAAGCACCGGGTCAGGCCTTCCGGGGTCATCTTCACCAGGCGCTCGGATAACTCGATCACCGGCTGATGGCTGAAACCGGCGAGGATCACGTGCTCCAGCTGATCAACCTGGTCCTTGATGCGCTGGTTGATGCGCGGGTTGGCGTGGCCAAACACGTTGACCCACCAGGAACTGACGGCGTCGAGGTAGCGTTTGCCTTCGAAGTCTTCCAGCCAGATGCCTTCGCCGCGCTTGATCGGGATCAGCGGCAGCTGTTCGTGGTCTTTCATCTGGGTGCAGGGATGCCACAACACCGCGAGATCGCGTTGCATCCACTGATTATTCAGGCCCATATACAGTCTCCTCGAGGCGGCCCGCGACATGCGCGGACTTACAATCGCGCAAGCCTATGCAATGCGTGGCACGGGAACAACCCATTGCGTTGATTTGTCTGTGATAGGGCGCTTCGCGAGCAGGCCAATTCAGGTTCTGCATAAATGGCGGGCTGTTTCCAACATCCAGCTACAGTTTTAGCCTTTAATCTTTCCTTAACTCGTCTATTTCAGACTCTTGATCGTATTTCTCGATATTTCAAAGCGAAATTTTCCGCTTTAAATCGATAGATAACTCGATAGTCTTGGTCGCACTTCTCACGGGATTTGGGCAATGCAGCTACGTAATTCTTCTTCTCGCTACGGTTGGGTCAGCATTGTCTTGCACTGGGGCGTGGCACTGGCGGTCTTCGGGCTGTTCGCGCTGGGCCTGTGGATGGTCGGTCTGGACTACTACAGCACCTGGCGCAAAGACGCGCCGGACCTGCACAAAAGCATTGGTCTGGTGTTGTTCGCCGTGATGCTGCTGCGCGTGCTGTGGCGCTTTATCAGCCCGCCGCCGCCAACCCTGCAAAGCTATAGTCGCATGACGCGTCTGGGCGCCAAGTTCGGGCACTCGTTCCTGTACCTGGGGCTGTTTGCCGTGATGATTGCCGGTTACCTGATTTCCACCGCAGACGGTGTCGGGATCCCGGTGTTTGGCCTGTTTGAGATTCCTGCACTGGTTTCCGGACTACCGGATCAGGCAGATACCGCCGGGGTGATTCATCTGTGGCTGGCATGGGCGCTGGTAATTTTTTCCGGCCTCCATGCGTTGGCAGCATTGAAGCACCACTTTATCGATCGTGATGCGACCCTGACGCGAATGCTGGGACGCAAAGCCTGAAGTTCAACCTCGACTCCAAAGGAATAGAAAGCATGTTGAAAAAGACCCTCGCTGCCCTGGCCATCGGTTCGGCCCTGCTGTCCGCCAACGTGATGGCGGCCGACTATGTTGTCGACAAGGAAGGCCAGCACGCCTTCGTTGACTTCAAGATCAGCCACCTGGGCTATAGCTACATCACCGGTACTTTCAAGGACATCGACGGCAAGTTCAGCTTCGACGCTGCCAAGCCTGAAGACAGCAAGATCGAGTTCAACGTCAAAACCGCCAGTGTGTTCACCAACCACGCCGAGCGCGACAAGCACATCGCCAGCAAGGATTTCCTGGAAGTCAGCAAATACGCTGATGCCAAGTTCGTCTCCACCAGCGTCAAGTCCACCGGCAAAAATGCTGATGGCAAGGAAACTGCTGACGTGACCGGCAACCTGACCCTGCACGGCGTGACCAAGCCAATCGTGGTCAAGGCCACGTTCCTGGGTGAAGGCAAGGATCCATGGGGCGGCTACCGTGCCGGCTTCGAAGGCACCACCAGCATCAAGCGCTCTGATTTCGGCAAGATGATGGACCTGGGTCCACAGTCCGACGCCGTTGAGCTGTACATCTCGTTTGAAGGTGTCAAAGCGAAGTAATTTTCGCGCCTGACACAAAAACGCCCCCGACCTTATGGTCGGGGGCGTTTTTTATTGCCTGCCCAAATCATCCATATATTACAAAACCTGTGGGAGCGAGCCTGCTCGCGAATGCGGTTGATCATTCAACATCGATAGCGACTGACGCACCGCTTTCGCGAGCAGGCTCGCTCCCACAGGGGATTTTCATCAGCCAAAAAAAAACGCCCCGGCTCGCAAGAGACGGGGCGTTTTTTCGTGCTTCGAAAAACCTTAGCGGTTGCGGGTCAGCAACGCTGGTTTCTCGCCGCGCGGACGGCCTGGCAGTTGATCAAGTTGCTCAGGAGTCGGGAAACGATCGGTTTTCGACTCCTTGTGAATGATCTTCGGTGCCGGGCCACGCGGGTTCTGCACGGCCGGTTCCGAACGAGGCTGGTCGTCACGGGCCGGGCGGCGGTTGCGGCCTTCTTCGCGACGGGCCTGACCGTCACGTGGCGCGCCGTTACGTGGGCCGCTGCGCTTGGCGGGTGGAGTGCCGGTGCTGGCGCCATCGCTGCTGCGTGGGCCGCTCTGGCGACCTTGCGGCTTGCCACCGGTGCGTGGAGCTCCAGCGCCTGCAGCCGCGGCAGGTGCCGGGGCACCCGGACGACGGCCACGGCCCTGAGCCGGTTTGGCTTGAGGGATGTAGTCGACGCGGTTACCGAAGTTATCCACATCATCGTCCAGGAACTCGTCCGGAGCACGATCAGCGGCAGCAGCGCGTGGCGCCGGGCGTTGCTGTTCGCGAGCCGGAGTACCTTCGCGTGGCTTGTGTTCACGAGCCGGGCGATCACCACGGCCAGTGGCGGCAGGTTTTTCCTTGCCGCCCTTGTCCTTGCCCTTGTCTTTACGACCGCCGCCACCGCCAGTGCCGTTAGGGCCATCGCCGCGCGGGCCACGTGGGTTGCGCGGGTTACGCACATCCGGACGCTCGCGAACTTCTGGTTTCTCGGCTTCTACAGCGCTGGAGTCGAAGCCCATCAGGTTGCCGTCGGCAATCTTCTGCTTGGTCATGCGCTCGATGCTTTTCAGCAGTTTTTCTTCGTCCGGGGCAACCAGCGAGATCGCCTCGCCCGAACGACCGGCACGGCCAGTACGGCCAATACGGTGAACGTAGTCTTCGTCGACATTCGGCAGTTCGAAGTTGACCACGTGTGGCAACTGATCGATGTCCAGGCCGCGAGCGGCGATGTCGGTGGCTACCAGAATGCGCACTTCACCGGCCTTGAAGTCGGCCAGGGCTTTGGTGCGGGCGTTCTGGCTCTTGTTGCCGTGGATGGCGACGGCGGTGAGGCCGTGCTTGTCCAGGTACTCGGCCAGACGGTTGGCGCCGTGCTTGGTGCGGGTGAACACCAGTACCTGTTCCCAGGCGCCAGCGGTGATCAGGTGCGCCAGCAGCGAGCGCTTGTGGCTGGCCGCCAGACGGAAAACGCGCTGTTCGATACGCTCGACCGTGGTGTTCGGTGGCGTGACTTCGATGCGTTCCGGGTTGTGCAGCAGCTTGCCGGCGAGGTCGGTGATGTCCTTGGAGAACGTCGCCGAGAACAGCAGGTTCTGGCGCTTGCTCGGCAGGCGAGCCAGGACTTTCTTCACGTCATGGACAAAGCCCATGTCGAGCATGCGGTCGGCTTCGTCCAGTACGAGGATTTCCACGTGGGACAAATCGACACTGCCTTGACCGGCGAGGTCGAGCAGGCGGCCAGGGCAGGCTACCAGCACGTCAACACCACGGGACATGGCCTGAACCTGCGGGTTCATGCCGACGCCGCCGAAGATGCAGGCGCTGACGAATTTCAGGTCACGGGCGTAGAGCTTGAAGCTCTCGTGCACCTGGGCCGCGAGTTCGCGGGTCGGGGTCAGGACCAGCACGCGCGGTTGGCGCGGGCCGTGACGCTGGGATTTGTCCGGGTGACCGTTGGGGAACAACCGCTCCAGGATCGGAAGGGCGAAGCCGCCGGTTTTACCAGTACCTGTCTGTGCCGCGACCATCAGGTCGCGACCTTGCAACACGGCGGGAATGGCCCGCTGTTGCACCGGAGTAGGCTCGGTATAGCCCGCCGCTTCAATGGCACGGACTAAAGCCTCGGAGAGACCGAGGGAAGCAAAGGACATGAGTAATCCTGTTTTAGTTAGGGCTTGGCCCAATGGGAGTCTTGCCTGGCGCGAATCGCGTTTAAGAGGACGCAATCCCGTCCGGTCCTGCTTCGGTCACGAAGGCTCGTCTGGAACGCTCGCGCGGGCTGAAAGCTGCGCTGTAGCGGGGTCGAGATGCCTTTAACGGTTCCGAGCGTCCGGGCGTGAGCCTGGCGGGAAGGCCGGAGTATAACAGAGCAATCACTGCGCGCCGCTTTCCTGCTGCTCAACGGTTTTTTCGCTGGCGGCGGTGGTGCGGGCAGCGTTCACGTCGGTGGGTGGACTGGTGCCATATCGGGCGCTCAGTTCGGCGTAGGCGGGTTCGCGTTTGAAGCGCTTGAGTTCGGCGCCGAAGCGTTGCACCAGCAAGTCCATGCCGGCGTTGCGCCGTACCGCCAGGAACTGATCCTGGCGGCTGATTACAGCGGGATTTTCGGTAACCTGATTGCGGATATTCAGTTCATCAAGCAAATGCTGGCCGACCCGGCGATCGGTGATCAGCAGGTCGATCCTGCCGCGCAGCAGCTTGCCGAAGTTGGCTTCGTGGGTCGGGGCCGGCTCTCGGGTGAACAGCGGCGAATTGCTGAAGTCGGGGCTGTACAGATAGCCGGGCGACGTGCCAATGGTCAGGCCTTTTAGATCGTCCAGGGTGCGGAACGGGTGCGGTCGTTCGTTGGCGTAGAACATCACGAACTGCACTTGCGACAGCGGCTCGCCGGGATACAACAGCGTCGCGTCGCGCTCATCGCTGTGGAAAATATCCAGTGCGCCGTCGGCCAGGCCTTGATCGAGCATTTGCAGGCAGCGTTTCCAGGGCAAAAACTGCCACTCGACATCGATGCCCAGGCGTTTGAAGACGATGGCGGTGGTTTCGTAGTCCAGCCCCAGGGACTTGCCGTTTTCTTCGTAGACATAAGGCGCCCATGGCTCAGTGACGATACGCAGCTTCTCGCCTCGAGCCGCAAAGCTCAGGCAAGTGAATAGAAGCACGGACATTAACTGCGCGATCAAAGGCATGACCTGAGATTACGACGAGAAACGGGAAAGAGCCAGAAACTGGCGGCAGAAGCTCTGGTTCGGGTTTCAAAAGCAAAAGATCGCAGCCTTCGGCAGCGCCTGCAGGGGAACGTGGACCTCTGTAGGCGCTGCCGCAGGCTACGATCTTTTGAACCTGCGTGTGACGACTGTTAGCGCGGCAACTTCAGGTTATTCCACACCGCCAGGCTCGGTTCTGCCTGGTTCAGCGTGTAGAAGTGCAGCCCCGGTGCGCCACCTTGCAGCAGGCGTTCGCACATCTCGCTGATGACGTGCTCACCAAAGCCTTGAATGCTCTGGGTGTCATCGCCATAGGCTTCCAGTTGCTTGCGGATCCAGCGCGGAATTTCCGCACCGCAGGCATCGGAGAAGCGTGCCAGCTTGCTGTAGTTGGTGATCGGCATGATCCCCGGCACGATCGGGATGTTCACGCCCATCGCCCGTACACGCTCGACGAAGTAGAAGTAGCTGTCGGCGTTGAAGAAGTACTGGGTGATTGCACTGTCGGCGCCGGCGTTGGCCTTGCGCACGAAGTTGGTCAGATCGTCTTCGAAGTTACGCGCTTGCGGATGCATTTCCGGGTAGGCGGCGACTTCGATGTGGAAATGATCGCCGGTTTCTTCACGAATGAATTCAACCAGGTCATTGGCGTGGCGCAGTTCGCCGCTGGCCATGCCCATGCCCGAAGGCAGGTCACCGCGAAGCGCAACGATACGTTTGATGCCGGCTGCCTTGTATTGGGTCAGCAGGCCGCGCAGGTCGTCCTTGCTGTCGCCAACGCAGGACAAATGCGGGGCGGCAGGGACTTTGACTTCACTTTCCAGCTGCATCACGGTGTTGATGGTGCGGTCACGTGTCGAACCGCCAGCGCCGTAGGTGCAGGAGAAAAAATCGGGGTTGTAGGTGGCCAGCTGACGAGCAGTGGCGAGCAGCTTTTCATGCCCAGCATCGGTCTTGGTAGGGAAGAACTCGAAACTGTAGCGACGGTCTTGGGACATGGTCATATCCTTGGAAACGCGTAAGCCTGTGAGGCTTGCTCAACCCGAATGGGAGCAGGCTTGTATGGGCGCCGGGTTTGCCCGCGATGCCGGCACCTCGGTGTTTCAGAAACACTGAGGTGATGCCATCGCAGGCAAGCCAGCTCCCACAAAAGCCCGCTCCCACAAGGGAGAGCAGGCAGCAGGTCCGATCAGTAGCGGTAAGCGTGCGGCTTGAACGGGCCTTCGACGGTCACGCCGATGTAGTCGGCCTGGGTCTTGGTCAGTTGAGTCACAACGCCGCCGAAACCGCGAACCATTTCCAGGGCCACTTCTTCGTCGAGTTTCTTCGGCAGTACTTCAACGGTCAGGCGCTCGGCTTTCTGGGCTGGCGACAGGTCGGCGTACTTCTGGCCGAACAGGAAGATCTGAGCCAGCACCTGGTTGGCGAACGAACCGTCCATGATGCGGCTTGGGTGACCGGTGGCGTTGCCCAGGTTCACCAGACGGCCTTCGGCCAGCAGGATCAGGTAGTCGTCGTTCTGAGCGTCGAAAGCGCCCGGGCCGGTACGGTGGATCTTGTGTACCTGTGGCTTCACTTCTTCCCATGCCCAGTTCTTGCGCATGAAAGCGGTGTCAATTTCGTTGTCAAAGTGGCCGATGTTGCAGACAACAGCGCGCTTCTTCAGGGCTTTGAGCATGTTCGAGTCGCAAACATTGACGTTGCCGGTGGTGGTCACGATCAGGTCGATCTTGCCCAGCAGTGCCTTGTCGATGCTGGCTTCGGTGCCGGTGTTGATGCCGTCGATGAACGGCGAAACCAGTTCGAAGCCGTCCATGCAGGCTTGCATGGCGCAGATTGGGTCAACTTCGGAAACCTTGACGATCATGCCTTCCTGACGCAGGGACTGGGCCGAACCCTTGCCCACGTCACCGTAGCCGATGACCAGCGCTTGCTTGCCGGACAGCAGGTGGTCGGTACCGCGCTTGATCGCGTCGTTCAGGCTGTGACGGCAGCCGTACTTGTTGTCGTTCTTGCTCTTGGTCACCGAGTCGTTGACGTTGATGGCCGGGATTTTCAGCTCGCCCTTGGCCAGCATGTCCAGCAGGCGGTGAACGCCAGTGGTGGTCTCTTCGGTCACGCCGTGGACGCGGTCCAGGATTGCCGGGTACTTCTTGTGCAGCAGCTCGGTCAGGTCGCCGCCGTCGTCGAGGATCATGTTGGCATCCCAAGGCGCGCCATCTTTGAGGATGGTTTGCTCCAGGCACCACTCGTACTCTTCTTCGGTCTCGCCTTTCCAGGCATAAACCGCGATACCGGCAGCAGCGATAGCGGCAGCGGCCTGGTCCTGAGTCGAGAAAATGTTGCACGACGACCAGCGAACTTCGGCACCCAGGGCAACCAGGGTTTCGATCAGCACGGCAGTCTGGATGGTCATGTGGATGCAGCCGAGGATTTTGGCGCCTTTGAGCGGCTGCTCACCGGCGTACTTGCGACGCAGACCCATCAGGGCCGGCATTTCGGACTCGGCAATGATGGTTTCGCGACGGCCCCAGGCAGCCAGGGACATGTCGGCAACTTTGTAATCGTTAAAATCTGCAGGCGTGATAACAGCGCTCATGAAGAGCCTCCATTCGTAATGTATGCGAATGGGCGCCGTTGTGCGTTTAGTGTCTGACCGATGACGGTCAAGCAACGCCCCATCCGAGCCTGACAGGTCGAACCTGCTGCAGCGCCCCTCGGACAGGTGGCGGGAAAACGGTATCAATAGAAAGTTACCGTTCTGAAACGGTGGCGATTATAGCGGGCTATGCTGATCTTCCAAAGGGTTTCTGTCGGCCAGATGAAGATCGTTTATGACGACCATAGTAGAAGCTGCATGGAGCATGACCGCCCGGTCTGCCATGATGCCCACCATCTTTCGGCCAGACGCTCAGGAGTGAACATGAATTTCCACACCCGCAAATGGGTAAAACCCGAAGACCTCAACCCCAACGGCACACTGTTCGGCGGCAGCCTGCTGCGCTGGATCGACGAAGAAGCGGCGATCTACGCCATCGTCCAGCTGAGCAATCAGCGCGTGGTGACCAAGTACATCTCCGAAATCAACTTCGTCAGCGCCTCGCGCCAGGGCGACATCATCGAACTGGGCATCACCGCCACCGCGTTCGGTCGCACCTCGATCACCCTGACCTGCGAAGTGCGCAACAAGATCACCCGCAAAAGTATCCTGACGGTGGAGAAGATGGTCTTCGTCAACCTCGGTGAAGACGGCCTGCCCGCGCCACACGGCCGGACCGAGATCAAGTACGTGAAGGACCAGTTTCAGGACGATGCCGCCAGCGAATAAGCGCGGACCCTGCGGCGAGGGAGCAAGCTCGCTCGCCGCAATGGTTTGATTCGTTTTTGCGGTCAGTGAACAGCTCCGAACCCCGCGTGTCGTACCTACAAGACACGCCACCGGTTCCGGAACGCCATGAACACTCAAAAAGACGGCAAGACCCCCAACCTCTCGGCTGAAGAACAGCAAGACGTCGACCAGAACCAGCCGCCCCGCGCGGCGGTCCTCCACGAAATCATCCGCACCCAGGGCGATCAGGAGCTCGAACGCAGTGTCGCCGCGCTCTGGTGGTCGGCCCTTGCCGCCGGTCTGACCATGGGCCTGTCGTTGATGGCCATGGGGCTGCTCAATTCGCGTCTGCCGGACAGCGAAGCCTTCAAGGTGATCGCCAGTTTCGGTTACTGCGCGGGTTTCCTTGCGGTGATTCTGGCCCGCCAGCAACTGTTCACTGAAAACACCCTGACGGCGGTACTGCCGGTCATGACCAAACCCACGCTTGGCAACTTCGGCCGGTTGCTCCGCCTGTGGACGGTGGTGCTGTTCGGCAACCTCTGCGGCACGTTGCTGGTGGCCTACGTCATGTTGCACCTGCCGATTTTCGATACCAAGACCGACGCAGCCTTCCTTGAAATCGGACGCAAGGTCATGGAAAACAGCACCAGCCAGATGTTCGCCAAAGGCATCATCTCAGGCTGGATGATCGCGACCATGGTCTGGATGATCCCGTCGATGGAAAGCGCCAAGATGTGGATCATCATCCTCATCACCTACCTGATGGCGCTGGGGGATTTCACCCACATCGTCGTCGGTTCGGCCGAGGTTTCTTACCTGGTGTTTGCCGGCGAGTTGCCGTGGAAGGATTTCTGGCTGGTGTTCGCCGGGCCGACCCTGGCCGGGAACATCATCGGCGGCAGCTTTATCTTCGCGCTATTGAGTCATGCGCAGATTCGCAGCGAAAGCGGGCCGCCGACGACGTCTGCGGATCAGAAAACCGATCCGCAGCAGGTTAAAAAATAATCAGTGATGCTCGGCCTGTGCCGCTGGTGCAGGCTCGTCCCTGGTGACGTGCTTGACCAGTTTGCCGATGCTCAAACCCTGCAACAGGATCGACGACAGCACCACGATGTAGGTGATGCTCAGGATCAGATCGCGCTCCGGGCCCAGCGGCAGGGCCAGGGCCAATGCCACCGAAACACCGCCACGCAGCCCACCCCAGGTCAGAATCCGGATCGTGCCGCGCGGCACCGTGCGCCAGCGCCGCAGCAAGACAATGGCCGGCGCCACGGTCAGCAGCCGCGACAGCAGAATCGCCAGGGCCAGCAAACTTGCGGCCAGCACATGCAGCCAGTTGAACGGCAACAGCAACAGCTCCATGCCGATCAGCGCGAACAGCAGGGCATTGAGCATGTCGTCGAGCAGTTCCCAGAAACCGTCCAGGTACTTGCGGGTCATGTCGTTCATCGCCAGGTTGCGGCCCAGGTTGCCGATGATCAGGCCGGCGACCACCATCGCAATCGGCGCCGAGACGTGCAGCTCCGAGGCCATGGCCGAGCCGCCGATCACCAGCGCCAGGGTCAGCATGACCTCGATCTGGTGCTGCTCGATGCTCTTGATCATCAGGTACACGAGGTAGCCGATCAGCCCGCCGAACACCACGCCGCCAATCGCTTCATGGGCAAACAGCATGGCCGTGGCGCTGATGGTCGGGGTTTCGCCCAGTTGCGCGATGCCCAGCAACACGGTGAACACCACGACCGCCGTACCGTCGTTGAACAGCGACTCGCCGACGATGGTGGTTTTCAGTGGCTTGGAGGCATTGGCGGTGCGCAGGACGCCGAGTACGGCAATCGGGTCGGTGGGCGAAATCAGCGCACCGAACAGCAGGCAGTAGAGGAAACTCACGTGCCAGCCGAACAGGGCGAAAATGTAATACGCCAGGCTGCCGATCACGGCGGTGGCGATCAATACGCCGAAGGTCGCCAGCAGGCCGATGGGCCAGCGGTAGCTGCGCAGGTCATTGAGGTTGACGTGCAGGGCGCCGGCGAACAGCAGGAAGGACAGCATCCAGTTCATCAGCAGGTCGCCGAAATCGATCTGGCCGATCAACTGTTGCACGCGTTCTTCGAGACCGGGGTAGCCCATGAAACTCAGGCCTTGCAACAGCAGGGAAAACATCAGCGCGGTGACCATCACACCGATGGTCGGGGGCAGGCCGATGAAACGGAAATTCACGTAGGTGAGTAGCGAGGTGAGGCAGATGAACGCAGCGACAAGTTCAAGCATCCGGGGTCCTTGGATGGGGGGTGAGAAAGAGGGGTTTGGGCAAAAAGCACCGAGTCGGCTTCTTCGCGAGCAGGTCGAATCGTCGCACCGTCGCTCCCACATTGGATCTTTGGCGCACACGAATTCTGTGCTCACTGAGATCTACTGTGGGAGCGGGCTTGCTCGCGAAAGCTATTTCATAGGCGAAGCAACTATTCAGCCGGACACATTGACCGCAGCCGCAGCCCGACGTTGCAGGTAGATATAGAAAAGCGCCGTCAGCACCGTCAACCCACTGACCAGCGCCCCGGTCCATGGCAGGTCCGCCAGGTCCGCACCGCTGGCGACCACCAACCCGCCAATCCACGCGCCGGCGGCGTTGCCGAGGTTGAACGCACTCTGGTTCAGGGTCGAACCCAGGTTCGGTGCCTCATGGGCCTGATCGATGATCAGCAGTTGCAGGATCGGGCACAGTGCAAAGGCAAAAATGCCCCACAACACCAGCGTGATCGCTGCCGGAATCACCGAGTGGCTGGTCTGGCTGAACGCCGCCAGCACCAGCACGACCGCCAGCGCCATGCCCACCAGGGACGGCAGCAGGCGACTATCCGCCAGGCGCCCGCCAATCATGCTGCCCGCCGTCAGGCCGACGCCGAAGAGCAGCAGCATGATGGTCACACCATGGGGGCTGACGCCGGTGATGTCTTGCAGGATCGGCGCGATGTAAGTGAACACGCTGAACAGACTGGTGGACGCCAGCACGCTCATGCCCAGCGCCAGCAGCACATTGACCTTGCCCAGCACCTTGAACTCGCTGGCGAGGTTGGCCTTGTCCATGGCGATGTCCTTGGGCAGCCACACCCATTGCGCGATGGCCGCGATCACACCGATCACCGACACCGCCCAGAAGGTCGAGCGCCAGCCGGCGTATTGACCGAGCGCCGTACCCAGTGGCACGCCGAGCACATTGGCCAATGTCAGACCGGTGAACATCATCGCAATGGCCTGGGCCCGTTTGTTCGGTGCCACCAGACCGGCGGCCACCACCGAGCCGATACCGAAGAATGCGCCGTGGCATAAGGCCGTGATGACTCGGGCCGCCATCAGCGTCGCGTAGTTCGGCGCCAGGGCGCAGAGGATGTTGCCGAGGATGAACATCAGCGTCATACCCAGCAGCGTGGCTTTGCGCGGCATGTTGGCCGTGCCGATCGCCAGGATCGGCGCGCCGAACACCACACCCAGGGCGTAGCCGGTGATCAACAGACCCGCGTGGGGAATGCTGACGCCGAGGTCGCGGGCGACATCGGGCAGCAAGCCCATGATGACGAATTCAGTGGTGCCGATGCCGAACGCGGCAACAGCGAGGGCAAGCAAGGCGAGTGGCATGCGCAAGGTCTCTGTCGGTAGTCTTGACGCTCTGATCAGGCATACGCAGGCCGACGACCGATCTCGGGCGAGAGCGGGCAGGGGCATAAATTATTGGTATTGGTCTGTGCGCAACTGAGTGCGGCGTGGTCGCTTGCAGTATAAACAGCTGCTGACATATGGCGAATCAATTCTCAGCCTTTGCCTCTGTGTAGGAGGCGGGGCAACTCAAGGAGTGTGCCGTGCTTGCGACGGTTCTGGTATTGGTGGCGGCGCTGTTGCATGCGGCGTGGAATACCCTGATCAAGTTCAGCGCCGAACGGCTGCTGGTCGTGGCGTGCATGGACAGTGTGGCGCTGCTGTTTGTCGCGTTGATGCTGCCGTTCCTGAATGCGCCACCAATGGACCTGTGGCCGTGGATTCTGGCGTCGGCGGCGTTCGAACTGCTTTACCGCTATCTGCTGATTCTGGCCTATCGGGTGGGTGATCTGGGACTGGTCTATCCGCTGATGCGGGGACTGTCACCGTTGGTGGTACTGACACTCACACTGATTTTTGCCGGGGAGGTACTGACCCATCAGCAGATCTTCGGAATTCTGCTGATCCCGTTCGGCATGCTCTGCCTGCTGTGGCAGGGCGGTGGCGGGGCGCGGCTGCCATGGTCGATGTTGCCAGTGGTGGCACTCATCGGCTTGTGCATTGGCTGCTACACCTTCATTGATGGCCAGGCGTTGCGGCGCTGGCCCCATCCACTTGATTACCTGGTCTGGGTCACGTTGCTCAGTGCCTGGCCGTTTCCGTTGTTGGCGTGGGGGCGCAAGCGGCCGGCGTTCAAACTGTTCTGGCGTGAGCAGTGGCGACTGGGGCTGGCGGTCGGATTCTGTGTGTTGTTCAGCTACGCTCTGGTGCTGTGGGCGATGCAGTTGGGCTCGATTGCCGAAACGGCGGCGCTGCGCGAAATCAGCGTGATCCTGGTGGTGCTATTCGGCATGCGTTATCTGAAAGAACCCTTTGGCCGGCCTCGGCTCTTGGCCTGTGGGGTGGTGTTGATTGGCATACTGGTGATGAAGTTCTGACCGCCTGCAACGGCACTCGATTTTCTAAAACTTGAAGAAGGGATTGCTTTATGACGGTTGCTCTGTGGTGCATTTTGATCGCGATTTTCCTGCCGTATTTGTGTACGGGTGTGGCCAAGACCAGTGGTGGGTTCAGGCTGAAGGACAATCATGATCCACGCAGTTTTCAGGATTCGGTTCAAGGTGTGGCCAAGCGTGCCTATGCCGCGCAGATCAACAGCTTCGAAGTGACCCCTGCGTTTGCGGCGGCGGCGATCGTCGCGCATCTGGTGGGCACGGCGCAGTTGGTGACGGTCAATGTGCTGGCCGTTCTGTTTATCACCAGTCGGCTGTTGTACATCATCTGCTATCTGGCGGACTGGGCGATCTTGCGGTCGCTGGTGTGGTTTGTGGGGATGGGGTTGATTGCCAGTTTCTTCTTTGTGTCGATCTGAGCGGTTTTAGCCAGAATTTATGCTGCTCAACCCGGCCTCTTCGCGAGCACATCGAATCGTCGCACCGCCGCTCCCACAGCGGACCTTCAGTGAACACAAATTGGGTGTTCGACAGGAATCTAATGTGGGAGCGGCGGTGCGACGTTCGACTTGCTCGCGAAGGCTATCTATCAGCCACCGCAGGCTTAAGGATTGGTCTTCACCGCATCCGCCACCTGAGGCACTTGCGGCAGCGCTGCACCTTTAGGCCACAACATCCAGATCTGCCCCTGCTGTTTCATGTCCCCGGCCAGTTGCCCGGCCGCATCGCCGGTGCCCCAGAACAAGTCCGCACGCACTTCGCCGGCAATCGCGCCGCCCGTGTCTTGAGCCGCCACTGGGCGAACCAATGCCGTGCCGTCCGGTTTGGTGGTCGATAACCACAACAAGCTCCCGAGCGGAATCACCTTGCGGTCCACCGCCGCGCTGTAGCCGGCAGTCAACGGCACGTTCAGCGAACCCCGTGGCCCTTCGTTGCTGTCCGGGTTGCGGGTGAAGAACACGTAGCTTGGGTTGCTGCCCAACAGCTCGGGAATGCGCGACGGATTGGCCTTGGCCCAAGCGCTGATGGCGCCCATGGTCACGTCTTCTTTCTTCAACTCACCCTGTTCCACCAGCCAGCGGCCGATGGGACGATAAGGGTGGCCGTTCTGGTCGGCATAAGCGATTCGCAGTTGTCGGCCATCGTCGAGCTGAATGCGACCGGAACCCTGGATCTGCAGGAACTGCAGGTTCATCGGATCGGTCAGCCAGGCAACGATGGGCGCATTGACCCCTTTGGTTTCGATGGTCGCCGCATCGTCATAGGGCTTGAGTACACGGCCTTCAAGTCGGCCGCGAAGGCGTTTGCCCTTGAGTTCCGGGTAGATGCTGTCCAGCGCGACGATGATCATGTCATCGGGCACGCCATACACCGGGATGTTCGCCACGTCGGTCTGGGTCAGGCTGCCGGGATAGACCGGTTCGTAGTAGCCGGTAATCAATCCGTCGGGATTGTCGTTGGCGGCGCGCAGGCCATAGACGTCGAGATTCTGCTTGAGAAAACCGCGAATCTCGCCGGCGGTTTGCGGGACGTTGGCCGCTGCCGCGCAGGTCGTGCCCCAGACCGGGTCGGCCTTGAGCCGGGTGCAGGCACTACGCCAGGAGCCGAAACCGGCGAGCAGGTCGTCGTCGGACACCGTCGGCAATGCTTCCCAGGTCGCGCTGCTGTAAGTGGCCAGGGCATGGGTTTTTGGTTTGTTGTTATCGCCACCGGTGCAGCCCGCGAGCACGGCTACCATCGGCAGGGTCCAGGCGAGGTGATGACGCCAGGCCTTGAAACGGCTGTTCATGGAGTAATTCCTTGGACGGTTGCCCGAGTGCTCCATGCGCTCAAGCAACCCATATTATTAATAGGGCTATTGGTCTTTGCCGATGACACGAGGATACTGGCCGCCGTCTCCCGTGACCTGAAGCCACCATGACTCTTAAAAGACTTTCTGTTGTATTGCTGGCCTGCCTGACCTTGTCCGCCTGCGGCGGCGTTGATCCCAATTCTCCCCTGGGTCAGCGCAAGGCGATCTTCAAGCAGATGCTCAAGACCGGCGAGGACCTGGGCGGCATGTTGCGTGGCCGTATTCCGTTTGACGGCGGCAAATTTGCTGACGGCGCAGTGAAGCTTGATGCGCTGTCCCATGAGCCGTGGAAACATTTCCCGCAGGTGCGTGAAGAAGATCACACCAGTGCCAAGGACTCCGTGTGGCAGCAGCAGGCACGTTTTCAGGAAATGGCCCGCACCCTTGAAGCCGCCACCGGTGACCTGGTGATTGCCAGCAAGGTTCAGCCTTACCAGGCCAGCAACCTCGGGCCGGCCGTGCAGAAAGTCGAAGATGCCTGCAGTGCGTGCCATAAACAATTTCGGGATCATTGATTCGTTTGTAGCGAGGGAGCTTGCTCCCGCTCGGCTGCGCAGCAATCGCGAAGTACCCATACTGCGCAATTACCGGTTTGGGGCTACTTCGTAGCCTAGCGGGAGCAAGCTCCCTCGCCACTTTCGTTCCGTGTCGAGCCTTATTTGTCCAGCTCATCCAGCGCGTCCTGCAATTGCTTGCGGGACTCGGCGAGTTTGTCTTTGCGTTTGTTGATCTTGTCGGCGTCGCCCTTTTTCATGGCCTTGTCCAGATCTGCCTGGCGCTGGCTGACGTCGTGCTTGGCGTCGAGCACCTTGTTTTCCCGTTCCTTCTTCAGGGACGCATCAGTGCAATGATTGGTAATTTCGCTCAGGGCTTTTTCCAGGCCGGCCTGCTGGTCGGCGTTGCCGTGGGCCTTGGCCAATTCGATCTGATTGACGATGCCTTGTTTCTTGGCGGCGCAGCCGGTCAGCCCCGGGGCGTCTTCGGAGGCCATCAGTGGGGTCGCCATCACGCTGCAAAGGGTCAACAGGACGAGCGGTGAAAGAAATTTCATAAAAGCTCCAGATGAAAAGGCAATCGGGTCGATGTGGCGATGGGCTGTTTGAGCGCATTGCCACCTTTGGGTTCCCGGTCAGGTCAGGCGTCACTGTCTAAAACCTTCAACACCGGCAACCCTTAATGTCTCACTCAGGGCCAGCACCTGCGGATCACTGAAAAAGGCGCTTAATTGCGTAGCGCGTCCAGGACCTATGCCGGCTTCGGCCTGCCATTGTTCGGTGGTGCGTTGTGCCAGCGCCTGCCATGAATCGGCGAGCCGTGCCTGACCGGTCGCAGGCAAGCCCAAGGCTTTGAGCCAGCGAGCGAAAGGACGTTGGCGGGCGCTTTCAAAACTGTCCAGCAGGCGAGCGCTGTTGCGTTCGCCGAAACCGTCAATGTTAGCAAGCTCTTGCGCATCAAGGGTCAACCAATCCAGCAGGCCGTCGAGATGGCCTGTTTCCAGAAGTTTCTCCCAAGTGCCAGGGCCGACATGGGGCAGGGCCAGGCCTTGCTTGCCACTGAGCCAGGTGAGCCGCGCGAGGAACTGACTCTCGCAGCCCGGCGTCGGTTGCCAGCAACTCAGAAGATGGAAGTCGGCCGCCAGTGGAACGTTCAGCTGTGCGCGTTCGGTGCTGCGCAGCACAACGCTGTCGAGCCTGGGGATGGTCAGCCCCGCGAGGCTGATGGCGACCTGATCGCCGGGGCGAATGTCCATCGCTTGCCAGCGCTCCAGGGAGCTGACGCTCACCCGTCTGACCTGCCTGTCGTCGAGCGTCACCGGCAACAACTCCAGCACTGGCGTGATGCGTCCGGTGCGGCCGATCCTGAAGTGGACCTTGCGTACTTCGGCCAGCGTCTGGGCGAACGGATATTTCCAGGCGACGGCCCAGTAAGGTGGCCGTGCTTGCCAGTGCTCGGCGCTGGGCCGCTGGTCCTGGCGCAGGACCACGCCATCGCTGGCAAAGGGCAGGGGCGAGCGATACCAGTGATCGCGCCAGCGTCCGGCGTCAGCCCATTCGTTGATCGGCTGACTGTAGGGGGAGGTGGTCGCAAAACCCAACTCATTCAGTGCGGTGACTCTGGCCGATAGCGTCGCCGGGCCTTTGGGCCAGTCCCAGACAAATAGGCCGATTCCCGATGCCTGTTCGACACTCAGTGACTTGCGGGCCATCAAGCCGGCCACGGTGGCGCGAGCATTGAGGCTGCCAGCCTTGGCCTGTATGTGATCAACCAGGCGCCAATACAGTTCGCCTTGCAGCAGCAGGTCCATGGGCTTGGGCAGGCGTTGGGGGATGGCGGCGATCTGCCGGGCCGAGGCCGTCCAGTCGTGGCCATTTATCCCGTCCCCTCTACTGATCGCCTGATGCAACTGGCCTTTGCGGTAGATCAGTGTCACTGCCACGCCATCAACCTTGGGTTGAATCCAGACATCCTTGCGATTGCGCAGCCATGTTTCGACGGCATGGTTTTCGTGGAGTTTTTCCAGGCCAGTGTGGGGGACTGGATGGGCGATGGTGCCGCCTGCGGTTCGCAAGGGTTCGGCGTCAGCGTTCAGAGCAAAGCAGTTGCGCCAAGCGCTCAGGCGGGTGCGGGACTGGTCGTAGAGTTCGTCGGCTATCAGTGGGCGGCCTTGGCGGTGATAGCTGTCGTCCCACTGATCTATTTGTTTTTGCAGGGCGGTGATTTCGCTGTGGGCGCGGGCGGTTGGCCAGTCGGGGCATTCGGCGGCTTGGGCGGTCAGGCCGGTGACGGTGAGTAAAACGGTGATGATCAGGCGCAGGCTAGGGAGCATCGTGAGCGTCCTTGCTCATTGGGGTATTTGGAGGCTAGGTCAGCATTGCCGGATGCGAGGGTTGGGTGTTTTGCCGGGTATTTCGGTTGGCTGATCTGGCCTCTTCGCGACACGGCCTCGAACGCCAGCCAATAAAAAGCCCCGCACGGCGAACCGTGCGGGGCTTTTGGTACCGCCAGGGAAGTCTTACAGGCCGGCAGCAGAACGCAGGGCGTCAGCGCGGTCGGTTTTTTCCCAGGTGAACGTGGTGAACGTATCGTCACCAACGGTCTTGGTTTCAGGCGTGCGGCCGAAGTGGCCGTATGCCGCGGTTTCGCGGTACATCGGGTGCAGCAGGTCGAGCATGGTGGTGATCGCGTATGGACGCAGGTCGAACACTTCGCGGACCAGTTTGACGATCTTGTCGTCGCTGATCTTGCCGGTGCCGAAGGTGTTCAGCGAGATCGACGTAGGCTGGGCTACACCGATAGCGTAGGAAACCTGAATTTCGCAGCGCTCGGCCAGGCCGGCAGCCACGATGTTCTTGGCCACGTAACGACCGGCGTAGGCCGCCGAGCGGTCAACCTTCGATGGATCTTTACCGGAGAACGCGCCGCCGCCGTGACGGGCCATGCCGCCGTAGCTGTCGACGATGATCTTGCGACCGGTCAGGCCGCAGTCGCCAACCGGGCCGCCGATGATGAACTGGCCAGTCGGGTTGATGTGGAACTGTGTGTCCTTGGTCAGCAGTTCGGCAGGCAGTACGTGCTTGACGATCAGCTCCATCACGCCTTCGCGCAGGTCTTTGTACGACACTTCAGGGTTGTGCTGGGTCGACAGTACAACGGCGTCGATACCGACAACCTTGCCGCCTTCGTAGCGGCAGGTCACTTGCGACTTGGCGTCCGGACGCAGCCAAGGCAGCAGGCCGGATTTACGGGCTTCGGCCTGGCGCTGAACCAGTTGGTGCGAGAAGGTGATCGGTGCTGGCATCAGCACGTCGGTTTCATTGCTGGCGTAGCCGAACATCAGGCCCTGGTCGCCAGCGCCCTGATCTTCAGGTTTGGCGCGGTCAACACCCTGGTTGATGTCAGGGGACTGCTTGCCGATGATGTTCATCACGCCGCAGGTCGCGCCGTCGAAGCCGACGTCGGAGCTGGTGTAGCCGATGTCGAGAATCACGTTACGAACGATGTCTTCCAGATCGACCCAGGCCGAGGTGGTGACTTCGCCAGCAATGATTGCCACGCCGGTTTTCACCAGTGTTTCGCACGCCACACGGGCGAACTTGTCTTCAGCAATGATGGCGTCCAGCACCGCATCGGAAATCTGGTCGGCGATTTTGTCCGGATGTCCTTCGGACACGGACTCGGAGGTGAAGAGGGAGTATTCGCTCATCTCAATGTTTTCCTGAATTTACCGATGGTGTGTGTCGCCAGCCGGTCGCTGAAAATGGCGGACCTGAATCTGGAAACCATTACGTAAGCCCACATAGAGGCTTTCCCCGGGAACGAGTCCCGCAGCGGTGGCCCAACGGGCCAAATCGTCCTGTTCAAACCCCAACCATAGATCACCGCAGGCCTCCCTGGCCCAACTCTGGTTGTGGCTACATAACTCTGTCACGAGCAGACTACCGCCCGGTTGCAGCAGCCCGGCCATGTGCTTGAGCGCTTCGGCGGGTGCGGCGAAATGGTGCAATACCATGTTCAGTACTACGCAGTCTGCCTTGAGGCTTACAGCATTCAATGCATCGGCCAATTGCAGGCTGACGTTAGTCAGTGCTTCGCGTACACAGACCTGACGTGCCAATTCAAGCATCGCCGGGCTGTTATCCAGTGCCGTCACCTGCGTGAAGCGGTGCGCCAGTTCCGGCAGAAAACTGCCATCACCGGGGCCGACTTCAATGGCGGTGGCGCCGTCACCGAAACTTAACTTGTCGAGCAGCGCCACCACGCTTTCGCGGTATTGCGCCAGGCCGGCGATCAAGTCTTGCTGGGCGCGAAACTTCTCCGCCACCCGTGAGAAAAAGTCCTGGCTGGCCGCTGCTCGTTGCGCGTGAACCTGAGCGATCCGCGACTGCACATCGGCAGGCAACGTCAGGTCGTCCACTTCTTCGAGCAGCGCAGCGTGCAGCTTGCCGCCCAGCAATTCGGTGTGGGGCAGGGCGCGACGATAGAAAATCGCGTTGCCTTCGCGGCGCGTCGCCACCAGGTCGGCCTGGGCCAAGACCTTCAGGTGATGACTCATGCCGGACTGACCCATGCCGAAGATCTGTGCCAGTTCCAGTACGCCGAACGAATCGTTGGCCAGCGCGCGCAAAACATTCAAACGCAGAGGATCACCGCCGGCCTTGCACAGGGCCGCCAGCTCGTCGCAATCGTCATGTCGAATGGAAGGCACGCGTAAATTCATAAGGCCAGCAGTCTAGTGACGGTCCGAAAAGCCTGCAAGGGCAATATCAAAAAGTTTTGATATTGCTCGATAGATGGCACTTCTCGCCGGATGGTCAACTCTACAAACGTGCGGCGTAAAGGTTTCAGCAACCGAAACCGCCGTTATCCATGGGAAAAACGTCTCCAGATGACTATCTGTCATTGCCCCGAGGCGGCCCGGTGAGGGAAAATGCTCGCCTTTTTTCCGATTCAATTTTTCCAATCTTGATTCAGTACCCGTAGGAGAACAGCGATGCCCAGCCGTCGTGAGCGTGCCAACGCCATTCGTGCCCTCAGCATGGATGCCGTGCAAAAAGCCAACAGCGGCCATCCCGGTGCCCCTATGGGCATGGCGGATATTGCCGAGGTGCTTTGGCGTGACTACATGAAGCACAACCCGAGCAACCCGTCGTTCGCCGACCGTGACCGCTTCATCATGTCCAACGGCCATGGCTCGATGCTGGTCTACTCGGTGTTGCACCTGACCGGCTACGACCTGTCGATCGATGACCTGAAAAACTTCCGCCAGCTGCACAGCCGTACCCCGGGCCACCCGGAATTCGGCTACACCCCGGGCGTGGAAACCACCACCGGCCCGTTGGGTCAGGGCCTGGCCAACGCTGTTGGTTTCGCCTTGGCGGAAAAAGTCATGGCGGCGCAGTTCAACCGTCCTGGCCACAACATTGTCGACCATCACACCTACGTGTTCCTGGGTGATGGCTGCATGATGGAAGGCATTTCCCACGAAGTCGGCTCCCTGGCCGGTACGCTGGGCCTGGGCAAGCTGATCGCCTTCTACGATGACAACGGCATCTCCATCGACGGCGAAGTCGAAGGCTGGTTCACCGATGACACGCCGAAGCGTTTCGAAGCCTACAACTGGCAGGTGATCCGCAACGTTGACGGTCACGACCCGGAAGAAATCAAGACTGCAATCGAAACCGCTCGCAAAAGCGCTCAGCCGACGCTGATCTGCTGCAAGACCACCATCGGTTTCGGTTCGCCGAACAAGCAGGGTAAAGAAGACTGCCACGGCGCCCCGTTGGGTGACGCGGAAATCGCCTTGACCCGCAAGGCACTGAACTGGAACTACGGTCCATTCGAAATCCCGGCTGACATCTATGCCGAGTGGGACGCCAAGGAAGCAGGCCGCGCGGTCGAAGCCGAGTGGGACCAGCGTTTCGCTGCCTACTCCGCCGCTTTCCCTGACCTGGCCAACGAACTGGTCCGTCGCCTCGGCGGCGATCTGCCAGCTGACTTCGATGAAAAAGCCCAGGCTTACATCGCTGAAGTCGCAGCCAAGGGCGAAACCATCGCCAGCCGCAAAGCCAGCCAGAACGCCCTGAATGCCTTCGGTCCACTGTTGCCTGAACTGTTTGGCGGTTCGGCTGACCTGGCCGGTTCCAACCTGACCCTGTGGAAGGGCTGCCAGAGCATCACGGCCGACAACGCCGGTGGCAACTACGTGCATTACGGTGTTCGCGAGTTCGGCATGAGCGCGATCATGAACGGCGTAACCCTGCACGGCGGCCTGGTGCCTTACGGCGCGACCTTCCTGATGTTCATGGAATACGCCCGCAACGCCGTACGCATGGCCGCGCTGATGAAGAAGCGCGTGGTGTTCGTCTACACCCACGACTCCATCGGTCTGGGCGAAGACGGCCCGACGCACCAGCCGGTCGAGCAACTGACCAGCCTGCGCAGCACCCCTAACCTCGACACCTGGCGCCCAGCCGATGCCGTTGAATCGGCGGTTTGCTGGAAACTGGCGATCGAGCGCAAGGACGGCCCTTCGGCGCTGATCTTCTCCCGTCAGAACCTGCAGCACCAGACTCGCGACGCCGGCCAGATCGCCGACATCGCCCGCGGCGGTTACGTGTTGAAGGACTGTGCAGGCGAGCCTGAGCTGATCCTGATCTCCACCGGTTCGGAAGTCGGCCTGGCCGTTCAGGCTTACGACAAGCTGACCGAGCAGGGTCGCAAGGTGCGCGTTGTTTCGATGCCTTGCACCAGCGTGTTCGATGCCCAGGACGCCGGCTACAAGCAAGCGGTCCTGCCGTTGCAGGTCAGCGCCCGTATTGCTATCGAAGCCGCTCATGTGGACTTCTGGTACAAATACGTCGGCCTGGAAGGTCGCGTCATTGGCATGACCACCTTCGGCGAGTCGGCGCCTGCGCCTGCCTTGTTCGAAGAGTTCGGCTTCACCCTGGAAAACATCCTGGGCCAGGCTGAAGAACTGCTGGAAGACTAAGTCCGGGTGATGTATTGCCTGTTCTGACGCTATCGCGGGCAAGCCCGCTCCCACAGGGGATCACGGTCTCATGTGGGAGCGGGCTTGCCCGCGATGGCAATAGAACATTCACCGCAGCACTGACGGATTCACCACGGTAATCGAGAACCCCATGCCTCAACCGCGTCCCTACAAAGTTGCACTCAACGGCTACGGCCGGATTGGTCGTTGCGTCTTGCGTGCTTTGTTTGAGCGAGGCGAGAAGGCCGGGTTTGAAATTGTCGCGATCAATGACCTGGCCGACATGGCCAGCATCGAATACCTGACACGTTTTGACTCTACCCACGGCCGGTTTCCCGGCGAAGTGCGGGTCGAAGACGATTGTCTGCATATTAATGGCAACTGCGTGAAGGTCCTGCGCAGTGCTATCCCCGAAGGCATCGATTGGGCGTCGCTGGACGTCGATCTGGTGCTGGAGTGCTCCGGCGCTTATCACACCCGTGAAGATGGCCAGCGGTTCCTCGACGCCGGCGCGCCACGGGTATTGTTCTCCCAGCCGATGGCCAGCGAGGCGGATGTCGACGCCACCATCGTCTACGGCGTGAATCAGGATTGCCTGACCGGCGATGAATTGTTGGTGTCCAACGCGTCCTGCACCACCAACTGCGGCGTGCCGCTGTTGCGCCTGCTGGACCAGGCCATTGGTCTGGAATACGTGTCGATTACCACCATCCACTCGGCGATGAACGATCAGCCGGTGATCGACGCGTATCACCATGAAGACCTGCGCCGCACCCGTTCGGCGTTCCAGTCGGTGATCCCGGTGTCCACCGGTCTGGCCCGTGGCATCGAGCGTTTGCTGCCGGAACTTGCCGGGCGTATCCAGGCCAAAGCGGTAAGGGTGCCGACGGTCAACGTGTCCTGCCTCGACATCACGATGCAGACCGTGAGCGACACCAACGCGAGCGAAGTCAACCGGATCCTGCGCGAGGCTGCCACCAGCGGCCCGCTCAAAGGCCTGCTGGCCTACACCGAGTTGCCGCACGCCAGTTGTGATTTCAACCACGACCCACATTCGGCCATTGTCGATGCCAGTCAGACCCGTGTTTCCGGCCCAAGGCTGGTGAACATCCTGGCCTGGTTCGACAACGAATGGGGCTTTGCCAACCGAATGCTGGACGTTGCAGAACACTATCTGCAAATAGCTGCACCCCAATCAAAACCTGTTCTCTAAAAGCTGCTCTCTAAAACAAAGCCTCCAGGAATTGCGACCCATGACCGTGTTGAAGATGACCGACCTCGATCTGCAAGGTAAGCGCGTACTGATCCGCGAAGACCTCAACGTCCCAGTCAAGGACGGAGTGGTTACAAGCGATGCGCGTATCCTGGCTTCGCTGCCGACCATCAAGCTGGCCCTGGAAAAAGGCGCGGCCGTGATGGTCTGCTCGCACCTTGGCCGTCCGACCGAAGGCGAGTTCTCGGCCGAGAACAGCCTCAAGCCGGTTGCCGACTACCTGAGCAAGGCCCTGGGCCGCGAAGTACCGCTGGTGTCCGACTACCTGGGCGGCGTTGACGTCAAGGCCGGCGACATCGTGCTGTTCGAAAACGTACGCTTCAACAAGGGCGAGAAAAAGAACGCTGACGAACTGGCCAAACAATACGCCGCCCTGTGCGACGTGTTCGTGATGGACGCCTTCGGCACGGCTCACCGTGCCGAGGGTTCGACCCACGGCGTGGCCAAGTTCGCCAAGGTCGCCGCCGCTGGCCCGCTGCTGGCTGCTGAACTGGAGGCATTGGGCAAAGCCCTCGGCGCCCCGGCCCAGCCAATGGCCGCCATCGTCGCCGGCTCCAAGGTCTCGACCAAACTTGATGTGCTGAACAGCCTGAGCCAGATCTGCAATCAGCTGATCGTCGGTGGCGGTATTGCCAACACCTTCCTGGCGGCTGCTGGTCACCCAGTGGGCAAATCGCTGTACGAGCCGGACCTGTTGGACACCGCCCGCGAAATCGCCGCCAAAGTCAGCGTGCCATTGCCGGTTGACGTGGTGGTTGCCAAGGAGTTTGCTGAAAGCGCCACCGCGACCGTCAAGCTGATCGCCGACGTCGCCGACGACGACATGATCCTGGACATCGGTCCACAGACAGCGGCCAATTTCGCCGAACTGCTGAAGTCGTCCAAGACCATCCTGTGGAACGGCCCGGTGGGCGTGTTTGAATTCGACCAGTTCGGCAACGGCACCAAAGTGCTGGCTCATGCGATTGCCGACAGCTCGGCGTTCTCCATCGCCGGCGGCGGCGACACCCTGGCGGCCATCGACAAATATGGCGTGGCTGATCAGATCTCCTACATTTCTACCGGTGGTGGCGCGTTCCTCGAATTTGTCGAAGGCAAGGTGTTGCCAGCCGTTGAAGTCCTGGAAAGCCGGGCCAAGGCCTGAGGCCGCCTGTTGACCAGGCAAAGGAGTGTTTACATGGTCAAGACGTTAGCGCTGTTGATGGTGACGGGCTTGCTGGCCGCTTGCGGGAGTACCCCCAAAGCCGCGTCGGAATCCGAGTCGGTGCCGCCGCAGAAAAGCTGTTACCAGGCTGACTGGCAGGCGGAAACCAACCCGGTGCTCAACAAGCGTTCCGGGCCCGATGGCCTGGACAAGTACGAGACACAGACTCCGGCCAAGGAACATGGCTGCCCTTGACCGGTCTGACTCATTAACTCAAGGCTGGTGGCGTGCGCCGCCAGTCGAGGAACACCGATGAAAGGCTTTATCGCCGTTGCAGCACTGGTATTGCTGGCAGGTTGCGCCAATTTGAACCTGTTCACGCCGGCCACGCCAGCGGACCACTGGACCACCTGGACCTGCGACAGCACGGCCAAAGTGCTCTGGCATTACACTGACGACAGCCGCAAGGAAGTCGATGTGCGCCTGGGCGGGGCGGATCAGGTCTACCGCCTGAAGCTTGAAGCGGGTGCCGACGGTTCGCTGTACAGCAACGATATGCTGGCGTTTCACATAAAAGGTGAGGAAGGCCTGGTGTACTGGGTCGCCACCAACGATTTGATTGGGCGTGGCTGTAAAACCGAGTGACACGATTGATTTGATTCACACAGATCTGATGTGCAAACAAATCTAATGTGGGAGCGAGCTTGCTCGCGATGAGGACGGCACATTCAACATCAAAAGTGCCTGTAACACCGTCATCGCGAGCAAGCTCACTCCCACAGGGTTCGATTCCACAGGTTTTTCTGTGCAGTGCTTCAGATTTTCGCAACACCGAATGAGCGGACCGGGCCAACCCCCGATCTGCAATAACTTGAATAGCCGCCGCCCCTACGGCAGGCTGGCATGATTAACGACCCAAACCGGGAGAGACACACACAATGGCACTTATCAGCATGCGCCAGATGCTGGACCACGCAGCCGAGTTCGGCTACGGCGTTCCAGCCTTCAACGTCAACAACCTTGAGCAGATGCGCGCCATCATGGAAGCCGCTGACAAGACTGACTCCCCGGTGATCGTCCAGGCTTCGGCCGGTGCTCGCAAATACGCCGGCGCCCCGTTCCTGCGTCACCTGATCCTGGCGGCAATCGAAGAATTCCCGCACATCCCGGTTTGCATGCACCAGGACCACGGCACCAGCCCTGACGTCTGCCAGCGCTCCATCCAGCTGGGCTTCAGCTCGGTCATGATGGACGGCTCCCTGGGCGAAGACGGCAAGACCCCGACCGACTACGACTACAACGTCCGCGTGACCCAACAAACCGTGGCCATGGCTCACGCCTGCGGCGTTTCGGTGGAAGGCGAGCTGGGCTGCCTGGGTTCGCTGGAAACCGGCATGGCCGGTGAAGAAGACGGCATTGGTGCCGAAGGCGTTCTGGATCACAGCCAGATGCTGACCGACCCGGAAGAAGCCGCTGACTTCGTTAAACGCACTCAGGTCGATGCCCTGGCGATCGCCATCGGTACCAGCCACGGCGCGTACAAGTTCACCAAGCCGCCTACTGGCGACGTGTTGGCCATCGACCGCATCAAGGAAATCCACAAACGCATCCCGAACACCCACCTGGTGATGCACGGTTCGTCCTCCGTGCCACAAGAGTGGCTGGCGATCATCAACCAGTACGGCGGCGACATCAAAGAAACCTACGGCGTACCGGTTGAAGAAATCGTCGAAGGCATCAAGTACGGCGTGCGCAAGGTCAACATCGACACCGACCTGCGCCTGGCATCCACCGGTGCGATGCGTCGCCTGATGGCCACCAACCCGAGCGAGTTCGACCCGCGTAAATTCTTCGGCGCCACTGTGACGGCGATGCGCGATGTTTGTATCGCTCGCTACGAAGCATTCGGCACTGCCGGCAATGCTTCGAAGATCAAGCCGATCTCGTTGGAAGCGATGTACCAGCGGTATTTGAAGGGTGAGTTGAACGCTAAGGTTAACTGAAACACCTATCAACAAAAAAACGTGATCAGATTGGGTGAGAACTCAATTTGGTACGGTTAAAAGCAAATGCCCCGACGTGTCGGGGCATTTGCTTTTTTAAAATCTGGAATATAAAGGGATGGCTGCCTGATTAGAGACTACAAGTTCGGTGGTGGTTGCCTTTGGTATGGGAAATAACAAAATTACTTCTCTCGGGTTAATTGAATAATTGCTTCAGCTGGTTTCTTTTTTTTATTGCTAGATACCAACTTTTAATTACAAAAAGTTATAAACGCCTGTCAGATATGACAGGTGTGCGGGCGCCGGCAGAAGCCTATTCTTTGAGCTCAATCACTCACTGGATGAAAAAAATGGAAACTAAAAATAGCATCAGTGGCGAAGTTTCTGGTTCCCTGGAAGTCACATTCAAACATCAGGACTATGGTGAGCACACGTTGAAGCTTGCGGGGCAGGGCATCTTGTTTAGTAAGGACGGGTTCTTTCATATTACTCCAGGTTATAGGGAAATAGACGGGCACCGTTATTATATGGGCATTAAGTTTAGAACTGACCTTGAGGTTGGAAAGACCTACACGCTAGACCGAAATGATGAGCCCGTAAGAGCACATTTGGAGATGGATAACATTGAAGGCGATAAATATGCCAGTGGTACGTTTCGTTTGTCAAAAGGTGGGCAGTATCCCGAGGGGGAATTCAATCTCTTTGAGGAAGGGCTCCTTTCAGCAGAGGGAACATTCATGTCGTTAGGGTTCAAGGCGTGAGTAGTTGACCCTGGTCTGACGTCACGCAAGAAAAGGGGACAGATTTATCTGATCGGTCCCCTCATCACAACTATCGTAATGGCCTATTTCGTTGGCCGTCTCGTGCTCTTTCTGCTATTCACAATCCCACATTTTTTTCAATTCCATCCGTGAATTACGAATGGCCTGTCAGTTGCTCTCGTTGAAGAGAACCGCCTTTCACGCGTCCAAAAGAGTCGGAATTAAAAGCGCGTAAATAAAAACCCGCGGTCGTGCGGGTTTTTATTGATTTTGACGACGGCGGGTATTTTCGAACAGAAGTTATTGAGCGGTAGTGTGACGGGCCAATGGCATAGCCAAGACAACGACTTACTTATCGTGATCAATATCCAGCTTGCTGAACGTCACTTTACCGCCCTCGCTGGTGTACCCGGTGTTGTCCTGCACATACACGCCGGCTTTGAAGTACAACGGCTTGTCACGCCAGGTGGCGCTGATGTTGGAGTCCCACTGATAGCCCGCCGCGCTGATGCCTAGCTGACCGCCGGGGCTCAGGTGGATCAGGTAGGAAAACTCCTGATCGAGCTTCACCCCGGTGGCGATCGTGATCACCCGGCCTTCTTCGTCATCGGGGCGCATGCGCACCTTGGCGACGATGTTGCCGGTCAGGGTTTTGGTTTTGTATTGATATTCGACCTTCACCAGTGGTTTCTGGCTTTCATAGGCGTGGATCTGGCCAATGACGATCTTGCCCGAGCTCGGCACCTGGTTGACCGACAGGGTGGCGCGCAGGGTGTTGTCGGCGTCCGGGTAGTACCAGTTGCGCAGGGTGCCGTTGCTAAAGGTTTCGCGCAGCTCGGTGCGGGGGTAGATCGCGTTTTCGGTGCGTGAGCCGGTCACCGGGGACCAGAAAAATAGCGTTCCGGTATCGGAATGGAAGTATTGATCCTTGAAGCCCTTCACCAGTTTGGTGGTTTCAACGGTGTACGGCGGGCTGCCGACAGGAACACTGAGGTTCCAGGTTGCGAGATCGATCATAGTCCTGACTTCCACATTTTCTAGCTGCACGCGCGTGCCAGAAGCTCTAGCCCGCGCGTTTGGGGGCGGCCTTTATAAGCGTAGAAGGCTTCTTTGTTAACGCCCGTCCGGCAGACGATTGGCGTCAACATCCTGTCGAATGGCCATCTTTCCCGGTTTTAGCGGCCTGGAGAGCTGACCGTTAGTCGGGTTATGGACGCTTTGGTTAAATGATGGCGGTATGACAGCTTCTGCTTTCCCGGATCCCGGACTAGAGTGAAGGCTCAGTATTTGTCCGGTTTTCACGAGAAGCCGGCCTGACGCCCCAACAAGAGAAGCAGCATGGAATGCGTGCAACCCAAGCCAGGTGAAGGCAGCTCAGTCCTTTTGATTGTCGATGATTATCCTGAAAACCTGATCAGCATGCGTGCGTTGCTGCAACGCCAGGACTGGCAGGTTTTGACCGCCGCCTCAGGCTTTGAGGCATTGAATATTCTGCTCGAACACGATGTCGACCTGGTGCTGCTGGATGTGCAGATGCCGGGCATGGACGGCTTCGAAGTCGCCCGTCTGATGCGCGGCAGCCAGCGGACCCGGCTGACGCCGATCATCTTCCTTACTGCCAACGAACAATCCCAGGACGCGGTCATCAAGGGCTACGCCAATGGTGCCGTGGATTACCTGTTCAAACCCTTCGATCCGCAAATCCTCAAGCCCAAGGTGCAGGCGCTGCTGGAACATCAGCGTAATCGCCGGGCGTTGCAGCGCCTGAGTCATGACCTGGAAGTAGCCCGTGCCTTCAATGCCTCGGTACTGGACAACGCCGCCGAAGGCATTCTGGTAGTGGGTGAAGACGGGTTGATCCGTTTTGCCAACCCGGCGATGTCGCGGCTGCTCAATGCCACAGTGCAGGATTTGCAGGGCAAGGAATTTCTCGATTTTCTGCAGAAACCGCACATTCCGGTGTGGGCCGATTCCGATCTGTATGCCGGTTACAAACGTGGCGAAACCCTGCGCCTGCATGACGCGCTGCTGCGTACCGCGCCCGGCCAGCAAGTCCCGGTTGCCTTGTCCTGCGCGCCATTGCCCGTCGAGCAACACGCCATGGTGGTGACGGTGCTGGACATGTCGGTGGTGCGCCACCTGCATCAGCAACTGGAGTTTCAAGCCGTCACCGACCCGCTGACCGGCCTGCTCAATCGACGTGGCTTTTATCAAACCGTGGAAAACCTGCTGCTGCGCGGCGAACGCTCCGACAGCGCCTGGGTGTTGCTTTATCTGGACCTGGACGGCTTCAAACGGGTCAATGATTCCTTGGGCCATGATGCCGGCGACCGGGTGCTGCGCTGGGTATCGGAGCAGTTGAAGGCCTGCCTGCGTCCCTTCGATATTCTGGCACGCATGGGCGGCGACGAGTTCACGGCGCTGCTGGACCTGGAGTTTCCCGAGCAGGCGGCGAAAATCGCCGAGAAGCTGATTGAGCGAGTGTCGGTCTGTCAGCAGATCGAAGGCATGGACATCGCGTTGGGCGCCAGTGTCGGCATCGCCACCTACCCCGACTGCGGGTCGAATCTGGACGGTCTGCTGCGCGCTTCCGACATCGCGATGTACGAGGCCAAGCGCGCCGGGCGCCAGCAGTATCGCTTTTACGATCATGAGATGAATGGCCGGGCACGGTCACGGTTGATGCTCGAAGAGAGCGTGCGTACGGCCATCGAAAACCGCGATTTCAATCTGGTGTATCAGCCACAAGTCGCCATTAACGGCGGGCAGATTCGTGGCTTCGAGGCGTTGTTGCGCTGGCAGCACCCGAGTGTTGGCGATGTGCCACCGGGATTGTTTCTGCCGTTGCTGGAAGAGGCACGTCTGATCAGTCGCCTGGGAAGCTGGATTTATCATCGCGGCGCCGGGCAGCGCAAAGCCTGGGAAACCCTGTTTGCAGAGGACCTGGTGCTGGGCCTGAGCTTGAGCAACACCCAGTTTGGCTTGCCGAATCTGGTCACCGAGTTGCGCCAGGTGCTGGAGCGCCATGGTTTACAGCCACGGCATCTGGAGGTCGAAGTCACCGAAGAGGCGTTGATGCTCAACCCGGATGAAACCCGCAAGCAACTGCGTTTGCTGCGCAATCTCGGGGTGCGGGTGGCGCTGGACGATTTTGGTTCCGGGTCGTGTTCGCTGGCGCATTTGCGTGATCTGGAACTGGACACCCTGAAGCTCGACCGGCACCTGATCGCCCGGTTGCCGGGCTCTTTGCGGGACGCGGCGCTGGTGCGCAGTGTCATCGACCTGTGCAACCAATACGGCTTGCTGGTGATCGCCGAAGGGGTGGAAACCATCGAGCAATATGAGTGGCTGCAAGCCAATGGCTGCGAGTATGTGCAGGGTTTCCTGGTCGCAAGGCCGCTGATGGCCGAGGACGCCGACGACTTTGTAACGCCCTTTGACTGGAGCGCGCTGGCCCGCTGAATTCGCTACACTGGCAAACTTTTTGTGATCCCAGTGCTGCCCCGATGACCGTTTTGAAATACCTCCAGGCCTATCCCGCTGCGTTGCAGGACCAGGTGCGCCAGTTGATCAGCGAAGGTCGGCTGGGCGACTACCTGGACCAGCGCTATCCGCACAAACACGCGGTCCAGAGCGACAAGGCGTTGTACACCTATGCCCTGGACCTGAAACAGGAATACCTGCGTAACGCCCCGGCCATCGACAAAGTGCTGTTCGATAATCGCCTGGACCTGACCCACCGCGCCCTTGGCCTGCACACCACCATCTCGCGGGTGCAGGGTGGCAAGCTCAAGTCCAAGAAAGAGATTCGCGTGGCCTCGCTGTTCAAGGAGGCGCCGTCCGAGTTTCTGAAAATGATCGTTGTGCATGAATTGGCGCATTTCAAGGAGTCGGATCACAACAAGGCGTTCTACAAACTGTGCGAACACATGTTGCCGGGGTACCACCAGGTGGAGTTTGATTTGCGGGTGTATCTGACTTGGCGGGATATGCAATAAGGGAGCTTCAGATGGACGTCAGCAAGACCAAGAGCAGCTTCTACCGCCGGTTGTACGTGGCGTACCTGATCGACAGCGGGCTGGCCAGCAGCGTCCCGGCCTTGACCGAGGTCACCGGCATGCCGCGGCGTACGGCGCAGGACACCATCGCCGCGTTGGCGGATCTGGACATCGTTTGCGAGTTCGAGCAGGAAGACGGCGCGCGCAATCATGCCGGTCGGTATCGGATTCGTGAGTGGGGGGCGATTGACCGGGGGTGGATCGAGCGCAATTTGCGGCAGATCAAAGCGGTATTGGATTACCCCTGACGTATTACGGCGACGCAACTGACGCCTTCGCGAGCAGGTTCGCTCCCTCATGGGTTCTGTGCCGTTCACAAATCCACTGTGGGAGCGGGCTTGCCCGCGAAGAGGCCATCACGGGCGCTACATCACTCAGAACGGCGCATCCCGATATGCGGAATGTCATCCTCAAGATATTCCTCACCCACCACCACAAATCCGTACTGCCCGTAATACCCCTGTAAATGTGCCTGGGCCGAGAGATAGATCGGCACCTGCGGCCAGTGCTTTTCAGCCTGTTTCAACGCCTGTTCCATCATTTGATGCCCCAGGCCTTTGCCCCGGCCTTCAGGCGCTGTCACCACCCGGCCGATCACCACGTCGCCGCCCTGCAACTCCGGGTCGAGCAAGCGCAGGTACGCCACCAACAGATCGCCGTCCCAGCCCATCAAATGGCGGGTATCGCCTTCCAGATCCTGACCATCGACGTCCTGATACACGCATTTCTGTTCGACGACGAACACCTCGGCACGCAATCGCAAAATGGCGTACAGCTGCTCTTTGCCCAGATCGCTGTGATGTTTGCAAACCCACTCGATTGTCATTTTCACATTCCTTGAATTACGTCCCCCGGATACTAAGCGCCCGGACGCTGGTTGTCTCGGGGGCGAATAATTCTGTGACAAAGGCCAAAATGCCATCATTCATCTCGTGTGGCTTTGTCTTCTTTGTGTAATCTGAGAACAAGCGCTGTGCAGTGGTTTCAATGAGCTAAGGTTAGGACCGGGGTTTTACTGTTGAACCACCCTTGAGGTTTTGGCTGAAAACATGCCGGGCGCCTGCCCGCTAAGGATTTTCGAGCATGCCGCGATTGCATCGAGCCTTTGCTTTGATTGGGTTGCTGTTGCTGACTCAGATGGCCACAGCAGAAAAGCTGCGGCTGGTGGCTGATGCCTGGCCTCCGTTTACCGACGCCACCTTGGTTAATGGCGGCGTGGCCACCGATATTGTCAGCACCGCGCTGGCCCGCGCCGGTTATGCCAGCGACTTTGAGCAAGTGCCCTGGGCTCGCGCCTTGATGGGCGTTGGCGAGGGGCGTTACGACGTCCTGGTCAACGCCTGGTACAACGAGGAGCGCACGAAGCTGGGGCAATTCTCCGGTGAGTACCTGCTCAATCGCGTGCGCTTCATCAAGCGCAAAGACGCGCCCATCGAATACGACAACCTGCAACAACTGCACACTTATCCGATAGCGGTGGTGCGTGGTTATGCCTATTCGCCCGAGTTCGACAACGACGAGGCGTTACAGAAAATCCCTGTGCATAACTTCGCCATGGCCGTGCGCATGCTGGCGGCGGATCGGGTTCAGCTGACTTTGGAAGACGAGTTTGTTGCCCGTTATTACCTGGCTCGGGAATCGAGCAAGGTGCGCAACTCGGTGGAGTTTTTGCCCAAGCCCTTGAGTGAGAACAGCCTGCATATTCTGGTGAGCCTGAAAAACCCGGAGCATGAACAGATTGTCGCCGGGTTTGACCGGGAGATTGCGGCGATGAAGGCAGATGGGAGTTATGAGCGGTTGTTGCGGCAGCATGGGATGTAAGGGTTAACAGCTGTGGTGACTGGGCTGGCCTCTTCGCGGGCAAGTCCGGCTCCCACAGTGGATCATCGTTGTTCATGGGATGTGTGTCTGGCACAAATCCCATGTGGGAGCGAGCTTGCTCGCGATGGCGTCATCGACCACGCCCCAAATCTCAGGCTGCACTGGTGTCCTTGATCAAATGCGCCGCCAACGTCCGCAACGGCCCCAACTGCCGGCAAATCAAGGCAAGCTGTGTCTGCACCAATCGCTGCCCTTCATCGATCTCATCCGGCATCTGCTCCAGCTCATCAGCCAACGCCTCTTCGGCATCGCTCTGAATCGCAATCGGCGTCTTGCTCGCCAGGCCCAGGGCAATTTCGTCAATGCTGGTTGCCAGGCTTACCCCCGCGCCATCAATCAGGTGTTCACGCACATCTGTCGGTAACTGGGTTTCCCGGTGCGCACCCAAGCCCGACAGATAGCTGAGCAAGGTGTGTGACAGCACCAGAAAGCGGAAACCGACGTCCGCCTCCTTCCGAAAATGCCCCGGCTCCATCAGCATATTGGCCAGGGTCGTCGACAGCGCCGCATCGGCGTTGTGTGCGTTGCGCCGGGCCAGTCGATACGCCAGGTCGTCGCTCTTGCCGGCAGCGTATTGCTGCATGATCTGGCGCAGGTAGATGCTGTTGCAGGTCAGGGTATTGGCCAGCACCTTGTTCAGGCGTCGACCCTGCCAGTCCGGCAGGAACAGGAACACCGCCAGACCGGCGATCAGGCTACCGAGCAACGTGTCGAACAGCCGTGGCAGGAACAGCCCGTAGCCATCGCCGACCTGATTGAAGCAGAACAGCACCATCAAGGTGATCGCGGCGGTGGCCAGGGTGTAGCGCGTGGTGCGGTTGATAAAGAACACCACCCCGGCGGCGATGGCGAAACATGACTGTACCAGCGGGCTCGGGAACAGATCGAACAGCGCCCACGCCAGGGTCAGGCCGATGGCGGTGCCGATGACCCTCTGGCCGAGTTTGCGCCGGGTGGCGCCGTAGTTCGGCTGGCACACGAACAGCGTGGTGAGGATGATCCAGTAGCCCTGAGACGGATGGATCAAATGCACCATGGCGTAGCCGATGCTCAGTGCCAGGGGCAGGCGCAGGGCGTGACGGAACAGCAACGAGGTTGGCGTCAGCTGTGTGCGCAGGCGAATCCACACGTCCTTGAGGTTGCGTGGCGAGCGGTCCAGCAGGCTGCTGTCGGTGGCATCGGCCAGGGCGTCGGGGTTGCTGGCGTCGCTGAGCAAGCGGTCCAGCGTGCCGAGGTTGGCCGCCAGTGCCCGCAGCGAGCGCAGCAAGCCGCGCCAAGCCGGGTTGCTCTGGATGCGCAGGTGTTCCAGGGAGGCGTGCAGGTCGCTCAGGGCCTCGGCGAAGCTGGCGTCGTAGATGAATGGCTGGCGCATCTGGATCGATTCGGCCAGCGCCCGGCAGGCCTTGCCTTGCTGGCGCAACAGGCGCTGGCAGCGGAACAGCACGTCGCTGTGGAAGAACGCATCGGCCAACGCGTTGTAAGGATAGTGCGAGGAGCTGGCGCGTTCGTGGATGTCCTGGGCGAGGAAGTACAGCTTCAGGTAGCGGCTGACTTTCGATCCCGGTCGACCGTTGCCGACCCGGTGCAGAATGATTTCCTTGGCCGCATTGAGCGCGGCGACCACGCGGCCGTTTTGCTGGGCCAGTTCCAGGCGCCGCGCCTCCACGTCCATCTGCCGGATCGGCTCGAACAGCGAGGCCTTGAGCTTCAGATAAAAGCCCAGCTCACGGAACAACCGCGCCAGGCTCTGCTGCACCGGCTGGTTGGAGAACATCGCCTGCCACAACACCGAGAGCAAGCCGTACCAGGCGGCGCCGGCCACCAGCAGCACCGGCTCGTGCCAGAAATCGGTAACCGCGCCGCCGCGTTGATCGACGCCGATCATGGTGTAGACCGACAGGATCAACGTCGCCGAGGCAATCGCGCCATAGCGTTCGCCCAGTGCCCCGAGCATGGTCAGGCCGAAGGCGGCCAGCGCCAGGGCGATGATGAAGATGATGGGGTAGGGGAAGAGCAATTCCACGGAGAACGCGGCGATGCTGAAACACACCAGCGTCACGGCCAGCGCGTTGAGGCGGCCCTGCCAACTGTCGTCGGTCTCGGCCAGGGCACTGGCGATGATCCCCAGGAACAACGGGATCAACAGCCCCATCTCGTCCTGATACCAACACACGGCCATGCTGCCGGTCAGGGCGATGAACACCCGTACGCTGTAGCTGAATTTATCCAGCGCCCAGAGGCGACGTAGAGACTGACGAAATGAAGTCGAGGACATGAAGTGCGAAGGCCTTCCGAGGCAATGACGCTAAATTGAGCCAGTAATGACGCCGACGCAATGGCGCCGATCACATCTGACAGCAAATTTTGTTCCGTCAAACACGGTGGGCCTTTGCCAGTCGCAGATTTTTCGGCTTGCAGAAAACCTTGTGGGAGCTGGCTTGCCTGCGATGGCGTCAGATCAGTCAACCTGAAGGAGGCTGATGGACCGCTATCGCAGGCAAGCCAGCTCCCACATTGACCGCATTTCACAGGCAGTCATGGACTCAGGCGTACTGCGCCGCCGCATACCCCGACGCCCATGCCCACTGGAAGTTGAAGCCGCCCAGATGCCCGGTGACATCGAGTACTTCACCGATGAAATACAGGCCGGGGCTTTTCAGTGATTCCATGGTCTTGGACGAGACTTCGCGGGTGTCCACGCCGCCCAGCGTCACTTCTGCGGTGCGATAGCCCTCGGTGCCGGCCGGTACGACTTTCCAGCTCGCCAGCTTTTCGGCGATGTCGGCGATTTCCGCGTGGGTGTATTGCTTCATCGGCTTGGAGACGAACCAGTTGTCTGCCAGCAGGTTGGCCATTTTCTTGGTGAAGATCTCGCCGAGCAGGGTTTTCAACTCACTGTTCGGGCGCTCGGCCTGTTGCTGTTGCAGCCAGCCCGGCACATCGTGGTCCGGCAGCAGGTTGATCTCGACGGTGTCGCCGGATTCCCAGAACGAAGAAATCTGCAAAATCGCCGGGCCACTGAGGCCGCGGTGAGTGAACAGGATATTCTCGCGGAAACTCTGGTCATTGCAGCTCACCAGACAATCCACCGATGTGCCGGACAACTCGGTGCACAGTTCTTTGAGCTGATCGGTGATGGTGAACGGCACCAGCCCGGCGCGGGTCGGCAGCAGGTCATGGCCGAACTGCCTGGCCACCTGATAGCCGAAACCGGTGGCGCCCATCGTTGGAATCGACAGGCCGCCAGTAGCGATCACCAGCGATTCGCAAGTCAGTTGCCCCAGCGTGGTGTCCAGCAGGTAACCGGCTTCGACTTTCTCAATGGTCTGGATAGAGGTGTCCAGGTGCAGGCTGACGCCGACCTGATTGCACTCTTGCAGCAGCATCTCGAGGATGTCGCTGGATTTGTTATCGCAGAACAACTGACCGAGTTTTTTCTCGTGATACGGCACGCCGTGTTTGGCGACCATGCCGATGAAATCCCACTGGGTGTAGCGCGCCAGTGCAGACTTGCAGAAATGTTCGTTCTGCGAGAGGAAATTAGCGGGTTCTGCGTACATGTTGGTGAAATTGCAGCGGCCACCGCCCGACATCAGGATTTTCTTGCCAGCCTTGTTCGCATGGTCGAGCAACATCACCTTGCGCCCGCGCCCGGCGGCGGTCAGCGCACACATCAACCCTGCGGCGCCAGCGCCAATGATCACGACTTCGGTAGAGCGCAAAACGGTGTCCTCACACAAGAACTGATCTGGAATGCAATCAAATGTGGGAGCTGGCTTGCCTGCGAGGGCATCGCAGGCAAGCCAGCTCCCACAGGGTTTGCGGCGTTCTTAGAGAATACGCACGCGCAACGAACGGCCCTTGATCTTGCCGTCGTTCAGACGCTGCAGTGCCTGCTTGGCAATGCCACGCTCAACCGCCACATACGCCTGGAAATCGAAGATCGCGATCTTGCCGACCTGAGCGCCCGGAATGCCGGCGTCGCCCGTCAGTGCGCCGAGGATGTCGCCCGGACGCACTTTGTCTTTACGACCCGCGCCGATGCACAGCGTGCTCATCACCGGCAGCAGCGGGGTGCCGCCCTGGGATTTGAGATTGGCGACCTGATCCCAGCTCAACGGCGACTTCTGCAGCAGCTCGATGGCCTGGGCGCGGTGCGCTTCGGACGGCGCGACCAGGCTGATCGCGATGCCTTTCTCACCGGCACGGCCGGTACGGCCAACACGGTGGATGTGGATTTCCGAATCACGCGCCAGTTCGACGTTGAGCACCATGTCCAGCGCATCGATGTCCAGACCACGAGCGGCGACGTCGGTGGCAACCAGTACCGAAGTACTGCGGTTGGAGAACATTGCCAGCACCTGATCGCGGTCACGCTGTTCCAGATCGCCGTGCAGGCCGACGGCGGAAATGCCTTTGGCGGTCAGGTGATCGACGGTTTCCTGAACCTGCTGCTTGGTGAAGCAGAACGCCACGCAGGACACCGGACGGAAATGCGCGAGGACCTTGACCACGGCATCCATGCGCTCGTCCGGGGAAATTTCGTAGAAACGCTGCTCGATCTGCGTGTCGTCATGAAACGCCTCGGCCTTCACGATCTGAGGGGTGCGCATGAACTTCGACGCCAGTTGCTTGATGCCCACCGGGTAGGTCGCGGAGAACAGCAGGGTCTGGCGGCGCTCCGGGGTCTGGGCGATGATTTCTTCGATGGAGTCGTAGAAACCCATGTCGAGCATGCGGTCGGCTTCGTCGAGGATCAGCGTGTTCAGGCCGTGGAGAACCAGCGAGCCCTTGCGCAGGTGCTGCTGAATACGACCCGGGGTGCCGACGATGATGTGCGCGCCATGCTCCAGCGAGCCGATCTGCGGGCCAAACGACACGCCGCCGCACAGGGTCAGGACCTTGATGTTGTCTTCGGCACGGGCCAGACGACGGATTTCCTTGGCGACCTGGTCGGCCAGCTCACGGGTCGGGCAGATAACCAGTGCCTGGCAACCGAAGAAGCGCGGATTGATCGGGTTCAACAGACCGATACCGAAGGCGGCGGTCTTGCCGCTGCCGGTCTTGGCCTGCGCGATCAGGTCCATCCCCTTGAGGATCACCGGCAAGCTTTGCGCCTGGATCGGCGTCATCTGGGCATAACCGAGGGAGTCGAGGTTAGCCAGCATGGCGGCGGACAGCGGCAAAGTATTAAAAGCGGTGGCGATGGTGGTCACGGGACTGGCCTGCAAAACAAAATGTCGCGCAGTGTATCAGTCCCGGAGCCATTGGCCCTAAGGTTCGATGTGCTCTTCCGGACGTTTGGCACGCCGTCCGTCTTCCTTCGACAGCTGCGAGAAGATGGTCGCGGCCAGCATCGCCATCACGCCCACGGTGACAAAGGTCAGCTGGAACGCGCCCAGCACGGTGTCCACGCCATCATTTCCGACCTCTGCCGTGAAGCCGCCGAGCAACGCACCGGCGCACGCCACACCAAGGCCCAGGGACAATTGCGCGACCACCGACAACAGGCTGTTGCCGCTGCTGGCGCTGGCGTCGTCGAGGTCGATCAGGGTCACGGTGTTCATCGCGGTGAATTGCAGGGAGTTGATCGCGCCGAGGAGGGCCAGCATCGCCAGCAACAGCCAGTACGGGGTGGCTTCGCTGACCAGGCCCATGGCCGCCAGCATGATCCCCAGAAACAGCGTGTTGCCGGTGAGAATGATGCGGTAGCCCAGACGCTCGATCAGTGGCCGCGCCACCGACTTGGCTAACATCGCTGCCGCCGACAGCGGCAGCATGCTCATGCCCGCCTGTGACGGCGAATAACCCAGCGCCACTTGCAACAGCAACGGCACCAGAAATGGCAGCGCACCGCCGCCCAGCCGGGCGAACAGGTTGCCGAGGATGCCGACCGCGAAGGTCCGGGTCTTGAACAATGACGGCGAGAACAGCGGATAGTCGATGCGTCCGGCGCGCAGCCAGTACGCCGCCAGGCACGCCATGCCAGCTACCAGCAACAACATCACCCGCAGGTGCGGCAGGTGCAGTTCACCGAGGCCTTCCATGGCGATGGTGATCAGCACCATGGAGGCGCCGAACAGCAGAAAACCGACGCCGTCGAAACGGGTGCGCTCGGTGCCGCGCAGGTCCGGGATGAATTTCCACACCGCGTAGCAGCCGATCAGGCCGACCGGCAGGTTGACCAGGAAGATCCAGTGCCACGACAGGTATTGCACCATCCAGCCGCCTGTGGTCGGCCCCATCAACGGGCCGAGCAGCCCGGGAATGGTGATGAAACCCATGATCCGCACCAGTTCCGAGCGCGGGTAGGCGCGCAGCACCACCAGCCTGCCGACCGGCAGCATCAAGGCACCGCCCAGGCCTTGAATGACTCGTGAGGCAATCAGCAATGTCAGGTTGGGCGACAGGGCGCAGAGCAATGAGCCGATGCTGAACAGCAGGATCGCGCCGAAGAAGATCTTCTTGGTGCCGAAGCGGTCGGCGATCCAGCCCGAGGCCGGGATCAGCAGGGCGACGGTGAGCATGTAGGAGATGATCACACCCTGCATGCGCAACGGATCTTCCGCCAGGTCCTGGGCCATGGCCGGCAGGGCGGTATTGAGGATCGTCCCGTCGAGGGACTGCATGAAGAAGGCAATGGCGACGACCCATGGCAGCCAGCGGGCGGTAACAGGATCGAGAGGCGGGCGGTTGGGCATGGGACCTCTTGTGGGTTGGTCAGATGTCTCTCGGTCCCTGGCATAAGGGAACCATTGTGGCGAGGGGGTTAACCCCCGTTCGGCTGCGAAGCAGTCGTAAATCCGGTGAGCGCGGTCCGTCTGATGAATCGCGGTTGCCGGTTTTGGGGTCGCTTCGCAACCCAACGGGGGTAAACCCCCTCGCCACAGAGACTTCGGTGTTCTGGAGGTTGGTGTTTACAGGGTCAAGGTCAATCGGCGCACCAGCGCCCCCGGCAACAGCGCCGAGGCCGTCGCCCGCTGGCTGTAGGTGCTGGACGACAGCAGCAACTCGCGCTCTGCGGTCAACGCCTCCAGCTGCGAACCCAGCAGGCTGTAGGCGCTGTCATCAAAACGCATGGTGCTGACCGGTGCCTGAATCTCGCCATTCTCGACCCAGAACGTCGCGAAGCGGGTCATGCCGGTCATACGTGCCGCGGGTTGGTCAGAGTAGTTCAGGTACCACAGGTTGCTGATGTACAGCCCCGTACCCAGCTGCTTGAGAATCTCGGCATCCGGCAGCGTGCCCGCCGCCATGTTCAAGGCGCTCGGCATTTCACCGCCGCTGGCACCGTTGGCCGTGAGCCCGTATTCGGCGGCACTGCGGGAACTGACCATCTGCTCGCCAGCCTTGCCTTCGACGATCAGGCCCAGATCACTGCGCGGATAACCCTCGCCGGAAAACGCCGGGCTCAGGGAGCCGCTGACTTTCTCGTCGATGGACACCAGCGGGCTGAACGCATGATCGCCCGCATAGAGCTTCTGCAGCGGGCTGCTCTTGCTGGCGATCGACTGCGCCGAGAAACCGCCCCAGCCAAGCATGTCCATGATTTCTTGCAGCGCGGCGGGTGCCAGATACGCGCGGTACTGCCCCGGCGCCAGGGTGCGCAGCGGTCGACCCAGATACTCAAGCTGCTCGCGGGCCTGCTGGAAGCGTCTGGCAAAGCCTGTGCTGTTCCAGTCATGCCCGGCGTAGCTGGCTTTCACTGCCTCGCCGTTTTCGTGAAACAGGCTGAAATCGAAGTTGAAGCTATTGGCCTGATGCCAGCCGAACGCGCCGGACGAGCTGGCAAACCCGCGACTGATCGGCCCCGCCGCATAGAATCCCACCAGATCCAGCCCTTCGGCGGCTTGAGTGATTTCAGCCACGACCTGCTCGGTATCCGGCAGCGGATGGTCCTGCACATTCTTGCTCTGCCAGCCGTTGTGGTTGAGCAGCAGATACGGGTCCGGCGGCAGCAGCGGCAGGGTCTCGCGCAATTGTTGCAGGCCCTCGGCGAGGCGCTGAAGGTCAACTTCAGGATCGCCCGAGAGGGTGATGTGCAGGTCGGCGTGGCGGCCGTCGTTGATCAGTTTGAAGCCGATGCTCGCTTGCTGCACCTGTCCGGCCTGACGCACCTTGGCGTGGTTGAAGCGCACGAACGCCGACGATTCCGCCGCGTAGCTGAGGGTGAATTGCTCAGGCCCGTGCACGGCACCGCGCAACCAGTTGACCAGGCTCTTGAACCCTTCGACCTGGTTATTGGGAGTAGTCATCAAACGTCTCCTCCAAATACATCAACATTGCTGAACACGCACGCCGGCGAGGCGTGGCCGACGCGGATCACCTGGTTCGGCTCGCCCTTGCCGCAGTTCGGCGTGCCCAGAATCTGGAAGGTACTGGCGTCGCCGACCGCGCTGAGGCTCTTCCAGAAGTGCGCGGAAATCGCCCGGTAGTTGGGGTTTTTCACCACGCCCTTGAGTTCGCCGTTTTCGATCAGCTGACCCCACTCGCAGCCGAACTGGAACTTGTTGCGCGCATCATCGATGGACCACGAACGGTTGGTACGCATCAGGATGCCGTGTTCGATACCGCCAATCAGCTGCTCCAGCGATTGATCGCCGGGCTCGATGTTGAGGTTGGCCATGCGGTCGATGGGCGGGCGATTCCAGCCACAGGCGCGGCTGTTGGCGACTCCATCCATACCGGCCCGGAATTGCGACAGCGCACCGCCCAATGGGCGCAGGAGCAAGCCCTCCTTGATCAGCAATTGCTTGCTCGCCGCTGTGCCGTCGTCGTCATGACTGTAGCTGGCGAGTTCTTCCGGGATGTCTGGGTCGAAGCTCACGTTCAGCAGTTTCGAGCCGTATTGCAGGCGGCCGAAGTCGCTGGCCTTGACGAAGCTGGTGCCAGCGTAATTGCGCTCGTCGCCCAGAATGCGGTCCAGCTCCAGCGGGTGACCGATGGACTCGTGGATTTGCAGCATCATCTGGTCCGGCATCAGCAGCAGGTCGCGAGGGCCGTGCGGGGCGTTCGGTGCCAACAGCAATTGCAGGGCGTCGTCGGCCACTTTCGGCCCGGCGCCGATCAGGCCGCAACGGCTGATGACATCGAAGCCGCCCTGCTGGCCGAAGTTTTCCCGGCCCAGGGTGCGGGTCTGGCTGTCGCTGCCGTCGTAGGCGGTGACTTCGAGAGTCGGGTAGACGAAACGCTGGGCCTGACGCAATTCGGCGCCAGCACTGTTGAGGTAGATCTGCTCGACGTTGGTGATGCCGATGCTCACTTCCCAGTTCACCAGTCGCTCGTCCTTGGGCACCGCAGCGGATTCGGCGCCGAGCAACTGATAGCAGTCGCTCAGGGATGGGAAGGGCTGGTCGAGGTGAGGCGAGAGATAGTCGGCGCGGTCGCTGGAGACGGCTTGCTTGCTCAGGTCCAGGAGGGCATGCGGCTGGAGTCGGCGAGCTTGTTGCTCGGCCCGGTCGAGCGCGGCTTGCAGGCCCTGTTGCGACAGGTCGTTGGTCGCGGCATAGGCTTCGACGCCGTTGACCCGCACGGTCAGCATCGCCCCTTCGTCACGGCTGAAACTCGGCGGTTCGGCGACGTTCTTGCGCACTGACAGGTATTGGCCGGACTCACGAACATAGCGCAAGGAAAAGAATTCAGCGCCCGTGCGCAACGCAGCAAAACGCTGCTTGAGCTGGGGGTGGAAATCGAACATTCGAGAACCTCCTTGGTATTGGAGTAGCGGCGTATCGATTCGGCGGGGGGTGAAACGGTTGCGTGGCGCTAGATTAGGCCTGCGTGGGGGGTAGGATCAAGCGTGGTGCGGTGCGGGAAAAGGTTTAGTTGGAGAGATGTGCTGATTAGTCGGGCCTCATCGCGAGCAAGCTCGCTCCCACATTGGTCTGGGGTTGAGCGCAAATTTGCAATCCAGTCCGAAACCTGTGGGAGCGGGCTTGCTCGCGATTGGCCGTGACGCGTAGGGCCCCTTCGCGAGCAAGCTCGCTCCCACATTTGATCTATGTCGTTCACAAATGTTGTGTTCGATGGAGATCTGCTGTGGGAGCGAGCCTGCTCGCGAAGGCCGCGCCTCGGTGTAACGGCTTACTGCGCGGTCAGGCTCACATCGCGCAACGGCTTGCCACGCACCGGTGCATCACCGGCCACGTAGTAGTCGGCGGTGCTGCGCGGCAGCGACTGGCGGCCACGGATCTTGTCGGCGATTTTCTCGGCGATCATGATCGTTGGCGCGTTCAGGTTGCCGGTGGTGATGATCGGCATGATCGAAGCATCGACCACGCGCAACGCCTGCATGCCATGCACGCGACCTTCGGCGTCAACCACCGCCATGTCGTCGGTGCCCATCTTGCACGAGCAGGACGGGTGGAACGCGGTTTCGGCGTGTTCGCGGATGAACTTGTCCAGCTGCTCATCGGTTTGCACGTCGATGCCCGGGCTGATTTCGCGACCACGGAAAGCGTCCAGTGCCGGCTGCTGCATGATTTCACGGGTCAGGCGGATGCCGTCGCGGAATTCCTGCCAGTCCTGCTCGGTGGCCATGTAGTTGAACAGGATGCTCGGGTATTCCCGTGGATCCTTCGACTTGGCCTGGACGCGACCACGGCTCGGCGAACGCATGGAACCCATGTGCGCCTGGAAACCGTGTTCTTTGACGCCATTGCTGCCGTTGTAGTTAATCGCGACCGGCAGGAAGTGGTACTGGATGTTCGGCCAATCGAATTCTTCGCGGGTACGGATGAAACCGCCGGCTTCGAACTGGTTGCTGGCGCCGATGCCGGTGCCGTTGAACAGCCACTCGGCACCGATGGCCGGCTGGTTGTACCAGAGCAGCGATGGGTACAGCGAGACCGGTTGGGTGCAAGCGTATTGCAGGTACAGCTCAAGGTGGTCCTGCAGGTTTTCGCCAACGCCCGGCAGGTCGTGGACCACTGGAATGTCGAGCTTGTTCAGCAGTTCGGCCGGGCCGACGCCGGAGCGTTGCAGAATCTGTGGCGAACCGATCGCACCGGAGCACAGCAGCACTTCTTTGCGCGCCGTGGCTTCAACGCGCTCTTCAGCGGCGCCGATCAGGTAACGCACGCCGGTCGCACGCTTGCCTTCGAACAGGATCTTGTCGGTCAGGGCGTGGGTGACGATGGTCAGGGTCGAACGCTTTTTGGCGGTGTCCAGGTAACCGCGAGCGGTGCTGGCACGACGGCCGTTCGGCGTCACGGTACGGTCCATCGGGCCGAAGCCTTCTTGCTGGTAGCCGTTCAGGTCTTCGGTGCGCGGGTAACCGGCTTGCACGCCTGCTTCAACCATCGCGTGGAACAGCGGGTTGTTGCCGGCTTTGGGCGTGGTCACGCTGACCGGACCGTCGCCACCGTGGTAGTCGTTGGGGCCGATATCGCGGGTTTCGGCTTTACGGAAATACGGCAGGCAGTTGAGGTAGTCCCAGTCTTCAAGCCCTGGCAGCTTCGACCAGTTGTCGTAGTCCATCGCGTTGCCACGGATGTAGCACATGCCGTTGATCAGCGAAGAACCACCCAGGCCCTTGCCGCGACCGCATTCCATCCGGCGACCGTCCATGTGTGGCTCTGGATCGGTTTCGTAGGCCCAGTTGTAGCGACGGCCTTGCAGCGGGAACGCCAGGGCCGCCGGCATTTGCGTGCGGAAATCGAGACGGTAGTCCGGACCGCCGGCTTCGAGCAGCAGGACGGTGACGCCTTCGTCTTCAGTCAGACGGGTCGCCAGAGTGTTACCGGCCGAGCCGGCACCGATGATGATGTAATCGTATTCTTGGGACATTGAATGCACCCTCTTTGATGTGGGTCAGGTCGCGGTGGCCGAGCTGCCACTTACGTGTGGCGAGGGAGCTTGCTCCCGCTCGGCTGCGCAGCAGTCGCAAAATCAGCGACCGTGTTCTGTCTGAACAAATGCGGTGCCTGGAGTTGGGGCCGCCTCGCAGCCCAGCGGGAGCAAGCTCCCTCGCCACAAGGGCCGCAACTCCAGCACCGCGTCAGATCAGAAAACCGAGGCGTAATCGCCCAGTTCGACCTGTACCGATTTGATACGTGTGAAGTTGTTCAGCGAGCTGATGCCGTTCTCACGGCCAACACCCGACTGCTTGTAGCCGCCAACCGGCATTTTCGCGTCGGACTCGCCCCAGGCGTTGATCCAGCAGATACCGGCTTCCAGTTGATGAATCACGCGGTGGGCGCGGTTCAGGTCTTTGGTGACGATACCGGCGGCCAGGCCGAAGTCGGTGTCGTTGGCACGACGGATCACTTCTTCTTCGGTTTCGTACGTCAGGATGGCCATGACCGGGCCGAAGATTTCTTCGCGCACGATGGTCATTTCGTCGGTGCAGTCGGTGAACACGGTCGGGGCCACGAAGGCGCCCTTGGCCAGGTCGCCTTCGGTCAGACGCTCGCCGCCGCACAGGACGCGGGCACCTTCTTCCTTACCTTTGGCGATATAACCCAGCACGCTTTCCATGTGGGCGAAGCTGACCAGCGGGCCGAAGTTGGTGTTCTCGTCTTGCGGGTTGCCGATGCGGATGCGCGCAACACGCTCAGCGATCTTGGCTTCGAAAGCAGCTTTGAGGTGGCTCGGTACGAACACGCGAGTGCCGTTGGTGCAGACCTGACCGGAGCTGTAGAAGTTGGCCATCATCGCGGTGTCGGCGGCGCGATCGAGGTCGGCGTCGTCGAAGATGATCAGCGGGGATTTGCCGCCCAGTTCCATGGTCACTTCCTTGAGCGAAGAGCTCGAAGCGCTGGCCATGACTTTCTTGCCGGTGTCGGTGCCGCCGGTGAAGGAGATTTTCTCGATGCGCGGGTGTTCGGTCAGCCAGGTGCCGACTTCACGGCCGCTGCCGGTCAGGACGTTGAACACGCCAGCCGGAACGCCGGCTTCGGTGTAGATCTCGGCCAGTTTCAGGGTGGTCAGGGAGGTGACTTCGCTTGGCTTGAAGATCATCGCGTTACCGGCGGCCAGGGCCGGTGCGGATTTCCACAGGGCGATCTGGATCGGGTAGTTCCACGCGCCGATACCGGCCACGACGCCCAGCGGCTCGCGACGGGTGTAGACGAACGAGGTGGTGCGCAGCGGGATCTGCTCGCCTTCGATGGCCGGGACCAGACCTGCGTAGTACTCCAGCACGTCAGCGCCAGTGACGATGTCGACGTATTTGGTTTCGGAGTACGACTTGCCGGTGTCCAGGGTTTCCAGCGCGGCCAGTTCATCGTTGCGCTCACGCAGGATGTCGACGGCACGGCGCAGGATGCGCGAACGCTCCATGGCGGTCATTGCAGCCCAGATTTTCTGGCCTTTCTCGGCGCTGACCACGGCACGTTCGACGTCTTCTTTCGTCGCGCGCTGGACGTTTGCGAGGACTTCACCGTTAGCCGGGTTGATGGCTTCGAAGGTGGCGTCGCTGCTGGCGTCACTGTAGCCGCCATCGATGTAGAGTTTTTGCAGTTCGAAACGGGCCATATAGTCCTCGCAAGAGCATTAAGTTGGTTGGCGGTGACCACTGGAGTGATGCCATATGGTTGTGGCAACACCGATCAGTAGCAGTTCAGGGGTTGAGCGATTTATGTGTGCTCTAACTCACCTGCTTGGCCAATTGGAAATCCATGTATTCGTAAGCGATCTGTTGCGCCTGCTCGGTGTCGAAAGCGTCTCCCGACAGCGCGCCGCGCAACCACAAACCGTCAATCAACGCTGCCAGGCCTCGGGCGGCGTTGCGCGCTTGATCAAGCGGCAACACGCGGCGGAACTGGCAGCACAGGTTGGAATACAGGCGGTGATCGTTGATCCGCTGCAACCTGTGCAAAGACGGCTGGTGCATGCTGGTGGCCCAGAAGGCCAGCCAGGTTTTCATTGCCGGGCCATTGACCTGGCTGGCGTCGAAGTTGCCTTCGATAATCACCTGCAGATGCGCCCGTGGGCTGTCATCTGCCAGCGCCTGGCGGCGCGCGGTGACGTTCTCGCTGAGGACGCTCATCAGGTACCGCATCGTGGCGGCGATCAGGCCATTCTTGTCCTGAAAATAGTGACTGATGATGCCATTCGAGACACCGGCCAAACGGGCGATTAGCGCAATGCTGGCGTCCCCCATTCCGACCTGATCGACAGCCTGCAAAGTGGCTTCGATCAACTGTTGACGGCGGATGGGTTGCATACCGACCTTGGGCATCTTGCACATCTCCTTAGGCCTTCCGGCAGCCCAAATACGGCTGTCGGATTGAGGGCCAGTCTATTTTGTTTTGATTGAACGTTCAATCAACAAAGAATAAGATCTGCGACAAATCGTCGCTGCCTACAGGTTTTTCCAACTGTCAGATGGCGCAAAAACGACACCTGAAAATGCTTGAAACGCGCGCGGGGCATGGCGTGAGTCGATGACGATGGACGTGTTGAATGGGCAAGACGCTTGAGGCCAGGTTTCGGACCAACCGTCCAGACCAGGCTTGCGACGTCGGTTCTCAACGCCAGTCCTGCGGTTTCGGGCTTTTTTCGGGGTGTCTTTATATCACCCACCGGTCGGCTGCCAACTAACCGATTGGTCGGGTAACGCGTTGCCTTGTGTTCTTCTCTCGCACTGCCTGGAGCATCTGTGCCATGAGTTCTGCCTCTCTTATAAAGACCCCACCCGAGAAGGTGACGGTCAACGGTTGGGTGTTCTACACCTCTACCGCGTTGATCCTGTTGTTGACCGCCATTCTGATCATCGCCCCGCAAGAGGCCGGCAGACTGCTCGGCATTGCCCAGGCCTGGTTGTCCCGCAGTTTCGGCTGGTACTACATGGTGGTAATCGCCGCCTATCTGGTATTCGTGGTCGGCCTGGCGTTCTCGTCCTACGGCAAGCTCAAGCTGGGCAGCAAGGACGACACCCCGGACTTCAGCTACGGCGCCTGGGCAGGGATGCTGTTCTCGTCGGGTATCGGCATCTCGCTGCTGTACTTCGGCGCTTCCGAGCCGCTGGACCACTACTTCAATCCGCCTGAAGGCGTTGCCGCCAGCAACATGGCCGCCCGTCAGGCCGTGCAACTGACATTCCTGCACTGGGGCCTGCATGGCTGGGCGATCTACGCACTGGTCGGCCTGGCGGTGGCGTACTTTGCCTACCGTCATAACCAGCCGCTGGCCCTGCGTTCGGCGCTGTATCCACTGGTGGGCGAGCGTTGGGTCAAAGGCGCGGCCGGTCACGCGGTGGACGGCTTCGGCATGTTCGTGACGCTGCTGGGTCTGGTGACGAACCTGGGGATCGGTTCGCTGCAAGTGTCCTCGGGCCTGGAAAACCTGTTCGGCATGGAGCACAGCAACACCAACCTGCTGATCGTGATCATCGTGATGAGCACCGTGGCGACCATCGCCGCCGTGTCCGGCGTGGAAAACGGCATCCGCCGTCTGTCCAACCTGAACATCGTGCTGTTCAGCGGCCTGCTGATTTTCGTGCTGCTGTTCGGCCCGACCCTGCACCTGCTCAACGGCTTCGTGCAGAACATCGGCGACTACCTGAACGGCGTGGTGCTGAAGACCTTCGACCTTTATGTGTACGAAGGCGACAACGCCAAGTCCGAGCGCTGGCTGGGCCTGTGGACCCTGTTCTACTGGGCCTGGTGGATTTCCTGGGCACCATTCGTGGGCATGTTCATCGCGCGTATTTCCCGTGGCCGTACCGTGCGTGAACTGGTCGCCGGCGTGCTGCTGATTCCGCTGGGTTTCACCCTGGCGTGGCTGTCGATCTTCGGTAACTCGGCACTGGACCTGGTGATGAACCAGGGCGCGGTGGAGCTTGGCAAGACGGCACTCGAGCAGCCGTCCATGGCGATCTACCAGCTGCTCGAGCATTACCCAGCGTCGAAAATCGTTATTGGCGTGTCGATCTTTGTCGGCTTCGTGCTGTTCCTGACCCCGGCGGATTCCGGCGCGGTGATGATGGCCAACCTGTCCTGCAAGGGCGGTAACGTCGACGAAGATGCGCCGCACTGGCTGCGGATTTTCTGGTCGGTGATTATCACCCTGGTGACCATCGGCCTGCTGTTCGCCGGTAACTTCGAAGCCATGCAAACCATGGTGGTGCTGGCCGGTCTGCCGTTCTCGGTGGTGCTGGTGCTGTTCATGTTCGGTTTGCACAAGGCCATGCGCCAGGACATGCAGATCGAGCAGGAACAAGCCGAGCTGGCGGCACGCGGTCGTCGTGGTTTCAGCGAACGCCTGACCCAACTGGACCTGCAACCGAGCCAGTCGATCGTCCAGCGCTTCATGGACAAACAGGTCAGCCCGGCCCTTGAAGACGCCGCGAGCCAAATGCGCGCTCAAGGCCTCAATGTGCAGACATTGCTGGGCAAGGCCAAGCGTTGCATGGGCCTGCGGATCGAGATGGAAGAGGGCAACCCTTTTGTTTACGAAGTGAGCCTGGACGGCTACCTGGCGACCCCGACCGAGTCGGCCCAGTCCGATGAGGCCCGCCAGCGTTACTATCGCGCCGAGGTGTATTTGCACAATGGCAGCCAGGACTATGACTTGATGGGCTTCACTCAGGATCAGATCACCCGCGATGTGCTCGATCAGTTTGAAAGCCATCGGCAGCTCCTTGGCCGGGTGTATAGCTAAAGCTTGATGGGGCACGGTGTTTCGGTCTGAAGCACCGCGCCGCATTCTTCGCGAGCAAGCCCGCTCCCACAGGTGACCGAGTTCCAATGTGGGAGCGGGCTTGCTCGCGAAGGGGCCATCAGCCACAACGTCATTTGCCCCGATATCCCGTAAACAAAAACGCCGCGATCCTCTCGCGGCGTTTTTGTGTCTGTGGGCTTAGCCCAGGTTCTTGCCGAGCAGCGCGTGGTACAGCTCGCTGTCGCCGAGAATCCCCACCACATGGTTGTTGTCGTGCAGCACCAGTTTGTTGCCGGTCTGATATCGGATCTGCAACGCATCGCGCATGCCGATGTTGGAGTCCACCAGCGTTGGCCGGCGGCCCAGGCCTTCAACCGCTTGCCCTGGCGCCCAGTTCTGCAAGTCCAGCGCCGAGCCGTTCTGCCGTGCGCCCTTGATGGTGTTGCCTTCGGCCAGGTCCAGCCAGGAATCGCCGCCCGGGTCCAGGCACACCGAACCGTTGATGCGTTTGCAGTTGTCCAGCGTGCGCATCAGGCTGCGTCCGCACAGCACGTTCAGCGGGTTGGTGTGGGCAACGAAGGTGCGTACGTAGTCGTCGGCGGGGTTCAATACGATCTCTTCCGGCACGCTGTACTGAACGATGCGGCCGTCTTTCATGATCGCGATACGGCTGCCGAGTTTCAGCGCTTCATCAAGGTCGTGGCTCACGAACACGATGGTTTTGTTGAGCTTGCTTTGCAGTTCCAGCAGTTCGTCTTGCAGGCCCTGGCGGATCAGCGGATCGAGTGCCGAGAACGGTTCGTCCATCAGCAGAATGTCGGCGTCCATCGCCAGCGCACGGGCCAGGCCCACACGTTGCTGCATGCCGCCCGAGAGCTCGTCGGGTTTCTTGTTGCGCCACTGGGTCAGGCCCACCAGCTCCAGCTTGTCGTCCACCAGCTTGCGCCGTTCCTTTTCCGGACGGCCCTGCATTTCCAGGCCGAAGCTGATGTTCTCGCGCACCGTCAGCCACGGCATCAGGGCGAACTTCTGGAACACCATGGCGATGCGCTGGGTGCGCATCATTTTCAGTTCCGCCGGGGTGCAGGAGGCAATGTCGATCTGCTTGCCTTCATGCTCGACGAACAACTTGCCACGGCTCACGGTGTTCAGGCCGTTGATGCAGCGCAACAGGCTGGATTTGCCGGAACCGGACAAGCCCATCAGGACGCAGATTTCACCTTTCTCGATGTCCAGGCTGGCCTTTTCAACGCCGACAATCTGCCCGGTCTTTTTCAGGATCTCGTTACGGGTCATGCCCTGATCCAGCAGCTTGAGGGCGGCGCGTGGATCCTTGGCGAAAATGACGTCGACGTCTTCGAAGCGAATAATGCTCATGCGTCACCCCCTACTTTGGCTTCGGGTTGTTTGCAGATACGGTCGAGCATGATGGCCAACAACACGATCGCCAGCCCGGCTTCGAAGCCCAGGGCGATGTCAGCGGTGTTCAGGGCGTTGACCACGGGCTTGCCCAGGCCGTCGGCGCCCACCAGTGCGGCGATCACCACCATCGACAACGACAGCATGATGCACTGGGTGATGCCGGCGGCGATGCTCGGCATGGCGTGGGGCAGTTCGATACGCGAGAGCAGTTGACGGCGCGAGCAGCCGAAGGCCTTGCCGGCGTCCATCAGTTCTTGCGGGACATCGCGGATGCCCAGGTAGGTCAGGCGGATAGGCGCGGCAATCGCGAACACCACCGTGGAGATCAGACCCGGGACCACACCCAGCCCGAAGAGGGTCAGGGTCGGAATGAGGTACACGAAGGTCGGCACGGTCTGCATCAGATCGAGCACCGGACGCATCAGTGTGTAGAACATCGGCTTGTGCGCGGCGACGATGCCCAGCGGCACGCCGATGACCACGCAGACCAGGGTGGCGAACAACACCTGGGCCAGGGTTTCCATGGTTTCCTGCCAATACCCCAGATTGTGGATCAGCAGGAAGGAGAGGATGACGAATACTGTCAGGCCCCATTTGCGTTGGATGAAGTGAGCCAGCAGTGCGATGAGCCCGATCAGTGCAAATGGGTTGAACCAGGTCAACGCGAACGTCACGCCGTGGATCATCGTTTCCAGTGTCACGGCGATTGCGTCGAAGGTGCTGGCGCCGTGTTGCGTCAACCATTCAACGAAGCCCGCGATGTACTGGCCTAAGGGGATTTTCTGATCAATCAGCATGGTAGTGAACGTCCGCATGCAAGGAATAAACAGCCCGGGTGGGCGAACCCACCCGGCGTAAGCATTCTTACTGGGTTAAGGCGTCGCTAGCTTGGCTTTCACGGCTGCAAGGCCTGGTTTACCGTCAATGGTGGTCACGCCAGCGAGCCAGGTATCAAGCACCTGTGGATTCTTTTGCAGCCAGGCCTTGGCCGCCGCTTCAGGTTTCATCTTGTCGTCCAGGATGTTGCCCATCAGCGAGCTTTCCATGTCGACGGTGAATTCCAGGTTTTTCAGCAACTGACCCACGTTGCTGCATTCCTGGGAGTAGCCCTTGCGGGTGTTGGTCAGGACGGTAGCGGCGCCGAAGTCCGGGCCGAAGAAGTCGTCACCGCCGGTGAGGTACTGGATCTTGAAGCGCTTGTTCATCGGGTGCGGCGCCCAGCCGAGGAACACCACGGCGGTGTCGCGTTTCTGCGCGCGATCCACTTGCGAGAGCATGCCCGCTTCGCTGGATTCGACAACCTTGAAGCCGGCGTCTTTCAAGCCGAAGGCGTTCTTGTCGATCATGGTCTGGATCAGACGGTTGCCGTCGTTGCCCGGCTCGATCCCGTAGATCTTGCCGTCCAGTTCCTTCTTGAATTTGGCGATGTCGGCGAAGTCATGCAGCCCTTTGTCGTACAGCGCCTGCGGTACGGCGAGGGTGTACTTGGCGCCCTTTAGGTTGATGCGCACGGTGTCCACGGTGCCCGCATCGCGGTAGGCCTTGATGTCGTTCTCCATGGTCGGCATCCAGTTGCCGAGGAACACGTCCATGTTCTTGCCGTCGGCCAGGGACTTGTAGGTCACCGGTACGGAAATCATCGTGGTCTTGGTTTTGTAGCCCAGGGCGTTGAGCACGACGCTGGTGGTGGCGGTGGTAGCGGTGATGTCGGTCCAGCCGACATCAGAGAAGTTCACGGTACTGCACTGGGCCGGTTCTGCGGCTTGAGCCAGAAACGGCAGACTCAGCATGGCGGCCAACAACAACGACGGGGAACCTTTCATGGGTGGACTCCTTTGTGTTTTTTTTGGCAGTGTTCCGACTGGACCACCGCACTTATGGGTTGCGGTTGGATGGCGTTCTGGAGACAGCTTTACCACGGCGCCTTGCAATCGAGTCGATACGATCATGTACCAGTGAAAATCTGACGCCTACAGGGTGCGTCGTAACCAGTACAGGGATGGTCGTATCCAGTGTCGGTGAGGTCGTTTACAGCTAGTTTCGGCCTTTTTTACTCCTCTGAACCGTAAAAAAACCGTGAAAACGAAGCGCCAGCGACTCACGGCGTTGGTGGGCATGAGTGCGTCGGTGTGAGACGTCGAACGACTGGGCAAAAGCCCGATGATGCGGCCATCCCGGCGGATTGCAGCTTCAGAGTAGCAGCTCCGTCACCGGGCGCTTCTGCGCCTGGCGTTGGTCCATCCAGGAGTTTTGGCAGTCATGGCAATCAGCGTTTTCGACCTGTTCAAGATCGGCATCGGCCCCTCCAGTTCCCACACGGTGGGGCCGATGCGCGCCGCCGCATTGTTCGTCGAATCGCTGCGCGACAAGCACCTGCTGGAGCAGGTGCGGCGGGTTGAAGTGCAGTTGTACGGCTCGTTGTCGGCCACCGGCATCGGTCATGGCAGCGACAACGCGGTGATCATGGGCTTGATGGGCGAATGGCCGGATGCGATTGACCCGTCGCAAATCGGCATCCGCATCGACACCCTGCGCGAAACCCATACGTTGTTGCTCGACGGTCGTCTGTCGGTGCCGTTCATTTGGGCGCGAGACATGCGCCTGATCGACGAGAACCTGCCGTTCCACCCCAATGCCATGACCCTGATCGTTGAGGGTGAGTACGGCGAGTTGCATCGTGACACCTATTATTCGGTCGGCGGCGGGTTCGTCGTCGATGAGGCGCAGGCTGCAAGCGGCGTGGTGGATCTGGACCGCACCGTGTTGCCTTATGACTTCTCCAGCGCCGTGGAGCTGCTCGAACTCTGTCAGACCCACAACCTGCGGGTGGCCGAGCTGATGCTGGCCAACGAGAAAGTCTGGCGCAGTGAAGAAGAAATTCGCGCCGGCCTGATGAAGCTCTGGCGTGCCATGCAAGATTGCGTGGAGCAGGGCCTCAAGCACGAAGGCATTTTGCCGGGCGGCCTGAATGTGCGACGCCGCGCGGCCCGGCTGCATCGCAGCTTGCAGGAGCTGAACAAACCCAATGTGATCGGCTCGACCCTCAGCGCCATGGAGTGGGTCAACCTGTTTGCCCTGGCGGTCAACGAAGAGAACGCGGCCGGCGGGCGCATGGTCACCGCACCCACCAATGGCGCAGCGGGAATCATCCCGGCGGTGTTGCACTACTTCATGAAGTTCAGCGAAGTGGTGACCGACGCCAACGTCGTCGACTATTTTCTTGGTGCGGCGGCGGTGGGCATTCTGTGTAAAAAGAACGCCTCGATTTCCGGGGCCGAAGTCGGTTGCCAGGGCGAAGTCGGTTCGGCCTGCGCCATGGCCGCGGCGGGGTTGGCGGAAATCCTCGGCGCCACGCCGGAGCAACTGTGCAACGCGGCGGAAATCGGCCTGGAACACAACCTCGGCCTGACCTGCGACCCGGTCGGCGGCCTGGTGCAAGTGCCGTGTATCGAGCGCAATGCGATTGCGGCAGTGAAAGCGATCAATGCGGCGCAGATGGCCTTGCGCGGCGATGGTCAGCATTTCATTTCGCTGGATCGGGTGATCCGCACCATGCGCGATACCGGGGCAGACATGCATGACAAATATAAAGAGACATCGCGGGGCGGGTTGGCGGTGAGTGCGGTGGAGTGTTGAGACCCCTTGGCTCACTGATGAAGTGATTTTCTGTGGCGAGGGAGCTTGCTCCCGCTCGACTGCGCAGCAGCCGCAAAGCTATATCTGAAAGAATTCGGTTGCAGGTTTCAGGGCCGCTTCACGCCCCAGCGGGAGCAAGCTCCCTCGCCACAAAGAACTAGTTTGCCCCACCAGACCAGTCAAAACTGCGCGCTAAGTGAACACACGCTCCAACAAGCGCCACGTTTTAGCGCGTCGCAATCAGACAAGCCGCTGTTTCCACCATCGTCCACCCCACGCCTTCCCGACCACTCGTCACCCGTGCTTGTGGTGACACTCTCGCCCAGCCTTTCACTGCCCCCGTTCCCACAAGTGCTACCGATTTGCTCACCGGCCACGGGGCAGGGCATCGGTGGGAATTGATGGCGCTTTAATTCCTTACTCCTGACGTGTCATATCCAGACACATCCCGACGTCGTTTTCAGGAGTTATTGAACGCTCATTCAATTTCAGGCATGGCAATTGCTCTGTCATTACAAAGCCCGTCTCCCACCCGAGAACGATGGCAATAACAAGAGCCTCCGCCTGAGGCCATCACCCGCTTTGTGTGAGGAGATACCGCGATGACGTCGTTCAACTCCGGGGCTCAACCCCAGAACCGTGCGCCTCAATCCATCGGCTTTTTGCTGCTGGACAATTTCACGCTGATTTCTCTGGCCTCCGCAGTGGAACCCCTGCGCATGGCCAACCAATTGTCCGGTCGCGAGCTGTATCGCTGGACGACCCTCACCGTTGACGGTGGCCAGGTCTGGGCCAGTGACGGTCTACAGATCACCCCCGATTGCTCCATGCACAAGGCGCCCGCCCTGGACACCGTGATTGTCTGCGGCGGTATCGGCATTCAACGCACCGTCACCCGCGAACACGTGTCATGGCTGCAAAGCCAGGCGCGTCAGTCCCGTCGTCTGGGCGCAGTGTGCACCGGCAGCTGGGCCCTGGCGTGCGCCGGTCTGCTCGACGGTTTTGATTGCAGCGTGCACTGGGAATGCCTGGCCTCGATGCAGGAAGCCTTTCCTCGTGTGGCGATGAGTACGCGCCTGTTCACCCTCGACCGTAACCGCTTCACCAGCTCCGGTGGTACCGCGCCGCTGGACATGATGCTGCACCTGATCAGCCGCGATCACGGGCGTGAACTGTCCGCCGCCATTTCGGAAATGTTTGTCTACGAGCGCATCCGCAACGAACAGGATCACCAGCGTGTGCCGCTCAAGCACATGCTCGGCACCAACCAGCCGAAGTTGCAGGAAATCGTCGCTCTGATGGAAGCCAACCTCGAAGAGCCGATCGACCTCGACGAACTGGCGGTGTACGTCGCCGTGTCTCGTCGGCAACTGGAGCGGCTGTTCCAGAAATACCTGCACTGCTCGCCGTCGCGCTACTACCTGAAACTGCGGCTGATTCGTGCTCGGCAGTTGCTCAAGCAGACACCGATGTCGATCATCGAAGTGGCGTCGGTGTGCGGCTTTGTCTCCACCCCACACTTCTCCAAGTGTTACCGCGAGTACTTCGGCATTCCGCCGCGTGACGAGCGCGTAGGCTCCAACACCACGCAGCAAGTGGCAATGATGCCGTTGCCGCAAGCGATGGTGCTGTCACCGTTGTCCGGGCCGTTGTCGGCGTTGAGTCAGGCGCGTAACGAGTCGACGTTTGCCAGCGTAAGGCTCTAGACCGAGACGGCTCCATTCGCGAGCAGGCTCGATCCCACAGTTGACCGAGTTCTCCCATGGGAACGGGTTCGACTGTGGGAGAGGCGGTGCGACATTCGGCTTGCTCGCGAAGGCGTCCTGTCAGGCGCTACGGCTCTGGATGAATGGCACGAGGGCTGGCAATAACTGCTTGTCGATCGCCTGACGCACCGCCGGCAATATCGTGGCGTTGCCCGTCAGCATTTTCTCGACCATGCCCTTGAGCGCTTTGGCCCGCGCGTCGTTCAAACCACGCACCGCACATTCACAGGCCTGGTCCGGCGTGGCACCTGCTGGCATATCAAACCCCAGGGCTCGCAGCTGGCTCAGCAGATCATCCTGGTCAATCAAATCGGCGTGCATCATGACGCAATCCTTCTTCAGGGAACGGTGTCGTGACTCGATTCTGGTAGTGGCACGGGGTGTCGGCAAGGACCAAATGCCGCAGTGGCTGCCATACCTATGAACAGGTCGTTTTCGGCTAACTTGCCCTGGCGGCGAATGGGCACACTGGATTCAGCTGGCGACACGACGGTTTGGTCACCCTCGGGCAACAGCTCCTCAGACAGTACACCCTGCCTCGATCCTGTCACGGCTTGATCGGGGCTTTTTTTTGCCTGTGAGTCAGGAAGATATGTGGTGCTGGGGCGGGCGCCATCGCGAGCAAGCTCGCTCCCACAGTTGACCGAGTTCTCTCAGAAGAATGCGGTTAAATGTGGGAGCGGGCTTGCTCGCGAAGAACGATGACGCTTATTTCTGCGGAGGAAGGGCAATCACCCGGCCAATGTAGTCCGGGACGGGCAGGTCGCTCTGCCCGTCAACGATGGCTTGCAGCTTGCTCAGGGTTGCTTCGCTGAACGGTGCCGAACGCGGCCCGGCCAGATCGACGTGCAGCAGCATTTGTTCATTGCCCGCCAGCGCCTTGTCGCCGCCCACCAGGTGCAGGCTGTGATAGAGGTGCAGGCGTTTCTGGTCGTGGGCGATGATTTGCGTGCGCACCTCGACTTCGGCATCGAGCTTCACTTCGTGCAGGTAGTTGAGGTGCAGTTCCAGGGTGAACAGCGAGTGACCGCTGGCTTCGCGGTTGTTGCTGTCCATCCCCAGGCGATCCATCAGCGCGTCGGTGGCGTAACTGAAGATCAGCAGGTAGAACGCATCGCGCAGGTGACCGTTGTAGTCGACCCAGTCGGGGATGATTCTGGTTTGGTAGGTGGTGAGGGTGGGCATGGTTCATGTTCCGATAGGGAGGGTGACTGGCCTGGCCCTATCGCGAGCAGACTCGCTCCCACCATGGAACTCGGTCAACTGTGGGAGCGAGCTTGCTCGCGAATGGGCCGGACCTGCTGACGATTTACTCGCTGAAGGCCATCCCGTGTTTCTCTTTGGTGGACCTCACCGCCTCCAGCACCGCCAGCAAGCAATCATCACGATAGCGCTCCAGCGCCGGGATGCTGCGCTCGCCCAACTGCTCGCTGGTCCCATCTACCACATCATCAATCAGCTTGTCGGTCAGCTCCGGTGCCGGCAGATACGTCCACGGCAGCTGCAACGCCGGGCCGAACTGCGCCATGAAGTGCCGCATCCCGGCATCGCCACCGGCCAGGGTGTAGGTCAGGAACGTGCCCATGAACGACCAGCGCAGGCCCGCGCCGAAGCGGATCGCATCATCAATCTCACCGGTGGTGGCCACGCCGTCGTTGACCAGGTGCAGCGCCTCACGCCATAGCGCTTCGAGCAGCCGGTCGGCGATAAAGCCGGGTACTTCCTTGCGCACATGCAGTGGACGCATGCCCAACGACTCATAGACGTTCATCGCCGCCTGCACCGCTTCGGGCGCGGTGTTCTTGCCGCCAACGACTTCCACCAATGGCAACAGATAAACCGGGTTGAACGGGTGCCCGACGACGCAGCGCTCCGGGTGCGTCGAACGCTCGTAGAACTCGCTCGGCAGCAGGCCCGAGGTGCTGGAGCCGATCAGCGCATTGGGCTTGGCCGCCGCGCTGATTTTGCTGTGCAGTTCCAGTTTCAGGTCCAGGCGTTCAGGTGCGCTTTCCTGGATGAAATCCGCGTCGCGCACGCATTCCTCGATGGTGGCGACGAAGCGCAGCCGCTCTTGCGACGCGCCGGGCGCCAGGCCCTGTTTCTCCAGCGCCCCCCAGGCGTTTGCGACGCGTTTGCGCAAGGCGGCTTCGGCGCCGGGCGCGGGGTCCCAGGCGACTACGTCCAGGCCATGGGCGAGGGCGCGCGCGACCCAGCCGCTGCCGATGACACCGCTGCCGAGTGCGGCGAAGGTTTTGATTTGGGTGATGAAGGTCATGGTGATTTCCTGAAGCGTTCGGTGATCCAGTGTGGGAGCGGGCTTGCCCGCGAAAGCGGAGTGTCAGTCGCCAAAAATGTCGGATGTGACGCCGCCTTCGCGAGCAGGCTCGCTCCCACAGGGGGGATGTGGGATGTGGGGTGTGGGTCAGCCGCGCTGAGTCAGGCCCATCTTTTTGCGGCCTTCAGCCGGGGTCAGCACCCGCGCCCCGAGGCGGCTGAGAATTTCCGAAGCGCGTTCCACCAACTGCCCATTGGTTGCCAACACACCCTTGTCCAGCCACAGATTGTCTTCCAGCCCGACCCGCACGTTGCCGCCCAGCAGCACCGCCTGCGCGGCCATCGGCATCTGCATGCGGCCAATACCGAAACCGGCCCAGACCGCGTCCGCTGGCAGGTTATCGACCATGGCTTTCATGGTGGTAGTGTCGGCCGGTGCGCCCCATGGAATGCCCAGGCAGAGCTGGAACAGCGGGTTGTCCAGCAGGCCTTCCTTGATCAGCTGCTTGGCGAACCACAGGTGACCGGTGTCGAAAATTTCCAGCTCGGCCTTCACGCCGAGCTCTTGAATACGTTTGGCGCCAGCACGCAGTTGGGCCGGGGTGGAGACGTAAATGGTGTCGCCATCGCCGAAGTTGAGGGTGCCGCAATCCAGGGTGCAGATTTCCGGTAGCAGCGCTTCGACGTGGGCCAGACGGGTCAAGGGGCCGACCAGATCAGTGTTCGGGCCGAACTCCATCGGGTTCTCGCCAGCGCCGATTTCCAGGTCGCCGCCCATGCCGGCGGTGAGGTTGACGATGATGTCCACGTCCGCCTCGCGGATGCGCTCCATCAGTTCTCGGTACAGCGCCACGTCACGGCTGAACTTGCCGGTTTGCGGATCACGCACATGGCAATGGACCACGGTGGCGCCGGCCTTGGCGGCTTCGACGGCAGCGGCGGCGATCTGTTTCGGGGTGACCGGCACATGCGGGCTGCGGGCGGTCGTGTCGCCAGCACCGGTGAGTGCGCAGGTGATGATGACGTCGTGGTTCATGAGGCGGTTTCCTTCAGGCGTGGTGTGTCCGGACGCAGCCCAGGCCGGGCTGCGAATCGGTGATTCATGTCGGGGTTATTTACGGGTCAGCTGCAGGTTGTCCGCCGCCGGCTTGCCATCGAAGGTGGTCACGCCTGCGAGCCAGCGCTGTTTGTCCTGCGGGTGATCCTTGAGCCACTGTTTGGCGGCTTCGAACGCGTCCTTGTGATCCAGCAGCGGCTGCATCATCCGGCTCTCGTCGGCGGCGGTGAATGTCAGGTTGTTGAGCAAACGACTGACGTTCGGGCATTGCTGCGCGTAGTTCGGCGCGGTGACCGTCCAGACGGTAGCCATGCCTTCGTTCGGGCCCAGGGCGTCGTCGCTGCCGGTGAGGTAGGTCATCTTCACGTTGACGTTCATCGGGTGCGGCGCCCAGCCGAAGAACACCACGGCTTCGTTGCGGCGCACGGCGCGATCCACGGCGGCGAGCATCCCGGCTTCGCTGGACTCGACCAACTGGAACTTGCCGAGGCCAAACTGGTTCTTGGCGATCATCGCCTTGATCTGGGTGTTGGCGCCGGAACCCGGTTCGATACCGTAGATCTTGCCGCCCAGTTCTTTTTCGAATTTGGCGATGTCGGCGAACGTCTTCAGGCCCTTGTCGGCCAGGTACGTCGGCACGGCAAGGGTGGCGCGGGCATCTTTGAGGCTTGGCGCTTCCAGCACCTTGACCTGTTTGCCATCGACGAACGGGGTGATGGTCTGCGTCATCAGCGGGTTCCAGTAGCCGAGGAACAGGTCCAGGCGCTGGTCGCGAATCCCGGCGAAGATGATCTGCTGGGAGGCGCTGGTCTGTTTGGTGTTATAGCCGAGGCCGTCGAGCAGCACCTGAGTCATGGCGCTGGTGGCGATCACGTCGGTCCAGTTGACCACGCCCATGCGCACGTTCTGGCACGCGGCGGGTTCGGCCGCCATGACGCTGGCGCTCAACAAAGCGGTGCTACTGAGTGCAAGAACACAGCGGGTGATCAGTCGTTTCATGTCGCGTTCCTCGGCAGGACGTTATTGTGGGTTCCGGCATCTGCGCACCGGTGATGCCAAGTTACGCAGCTGTCGGCCCGCAAAAGCGCACTACGGCGACCGGCTCTTGCACTGCAGCGACCTGCGCCCTTGAATGCCGTCGACAACTGGCGTATCAACGACCCCACGCTACCCGCCAACCGAGTGCGCTCCATGTCCCAGGATTTCTACTTCTTGTTGATGCCGGGCTTTTCGGCCATCGGTTTCATCTCCGCCATCGAACCGCTGCGGGTCGCCAATCGCTTTCGCGGTGAGCTGTATCGCTGGCATGTGCTGAGCGCGGACGGCGGGGCGGTGCTGGCGAGCAATGGCATGTCGGTCAACGCCGATGCCGCACTGGAACCGCTGAAGAAGGGCGCGACGCTGCTGGTGGTCGCCGGTTTCGAACCGCTGAAATTCGCCACCCCGGCGCTGGACCACTGGTTGCGCCGGCTGGACAACGAAGGCGTGACCCTCGGCGCTATCGACACCGGCAGTTTTGTCCTCGCCGAAGCCGGTCTGCTTGAGGGTCATCGCCTGACCCTGCACTGGGAAGCGATCGACGCGTTCAAGGAGTCCTATCCACAGCTCAGCGTCACCCAGGAGCTGTTCGAGATCGATCGCCGACGCATCACTTCAGCGGGCGGCACCGCCTCCATCGACCTGATGCTCGACCTGATCGCCCAGGCCCACGGCCCGGCGCTGGCGATTCAGGTCAGCGAGCAATTCGTGCTTGGGCGCATTCGCCCACGCAAAGACCACCAGCGCATGGAAGTCGCCACGCGCTACGGCATCAGCAACAAGAAACTGGTGCAGGTGATTGGCGAGATGGAACAGCACAGCGAGCCACCGCTGAGCACGCTGGCGCTGGCCGAATCGATCAGCGTCACCCGGCGCCAGCTGGAGCGCCTGTTTCGCCTGCACCTGAACGACACGCCGAGCAATTTCTACCTGCGCCTGCGCCTGGAGAAGGCCCGGCAATTGCTGCGCCAGACCGACATGAGCGTGCTGGAAGTGAGCATCGCCTGCGGGTTTGAATCGCCATCGTATTTCACCCGCAGCTATCGGGCGCGGTTTGCGCGGTGTCCGAGGGAGGATCGGCGGCGGTTGGGGGATGGACGGGAGGTGGTTTGACAGCTTTTTATACTCAATTATACTCACGACTATAAATTATACCTTCAGCCATAATTGAGTATAAAACCATGTCAAAGCCCACTGGTTTTGTGTTCCGCCGTCCCGAACTGGCTCGCAATATTGTCGATGGGCTGGTCGGTTCCGGAATTCAGAACTACACCTCAGGCCTGTTTCTGTCGGCGCCGCGGCGTACCGGGAAAAGTACTTTCCTGCGCGAAGACCTGATTCCTGAATGTGAAAGCCGGGGCTGGCTGGCGGTGTATGTCGACCTCTGGGCCAATAAAGACAAAGACCCGGCCGACCTGATTGCCTCCGCCATCGCCAGTGCATTGGTGCCGTTCGAGAAAGGCATTCGCAAACTGGCCAAGTCCATCGGCATCGAAAAACTCAGTTTCCTGCGCACCTTGTCCTGGGACTTCAGCAAGCCGCAATTGCCGGAAGGTGCCACGCTGACCCAGGCCCTGGAGTTGCTGCACCGCGCCGCTGGCAAGACCGTGGTGCTGGTGATTGACGAAGCCCAGCACGCCTTGACCACCGAGGCCGGGGTTAACGCAATGTTCGGGCTCAAGGCCGCTCGCGATCAGCTTAACCAAGGGCGAGAGGATGATGTCGGCGGTCTGCGGCTGGTGCTGACCGGGTCCAATCGAGACAAGCTCGCGCACTTGGTGCTCAGTCGAAATCAGCCCTTTTACGGGTCGAGCGTCACGCCGTTCCCGTTGTTGAACAAGGAGTTTACCAAGGCCTACACCGCTCATCTGAACGCTCATCTGGCGCAGACGAACCAATTTTCTGCCGACGACATCGATCAGGCTTTTGAACTGGTGGGGCGTCGCCCGGAAATGCTTCGAAGCATCATCGGTGAAGTGGCGCTCGAACTCGGCGAAGCGAGTAACCTGGGTGAGTTGTTGCGCAACAGCGCCGAGACGCTGCGAGCGGGCGTCTGGACCGAGTTCGAAAGCGCCTGGAACGCCCTGACGGTGCCGCAACGCGCGGTGCTGGAGGTGATGGTCGAACGTTCGAAAAACAACGAGCCCTTCGCGCCGTTCACCGATGCGACTCTGGTGGCGGTTGGCAAGGCACTCGAAGCCATGGGCAGCGACACGGTGCCGGGCACCCAGACGATTCAAGCCTGCATTGATGCCCTGCGCGAGAAAGAGCTGGTCTGGAAGTCGAGTCGCGGCGCGTATGCGCTGGAAGACAAGTCATTCGCCGACTGGCTCAAGCACTACCGCTCCCGGAAGTCCGGCTAACTTACTTTTTCATCAGCGCAGAACACGCCGCCTTGTAGGCTTCATGCTGATACTTGTTCAGCGTCGCCGGCAGCTCAAAGGCGAACTTCTTGTTCTGCGCATTGATGGTCTGCGGTGACAGCAGTATCACTTCACAATTTTCCAGCAACTGGAAAACGCCCTCGATCTTGAACGTGGTTGGCCCGCCGGCGAATTCGCCTTTCTTGCTGCGCTTCTTGATCGCGATCCGGTCGATGGCGTTTTCACGCACAAACGAGGCGACCTGAGCAGCGAAGATTTTGACGTTGGCGGCGTCGTCGTCATCCTCAAGAGCGATTTTCTTGGTGGCCAGGGCGATGTGGCTCAGCGCCTGACCGTCGAGAGAGGCGATGGCGATGATCGCTTCGCTGCCTTTGATTTCGATGCCGCAAGTCTTCATGCAAAAGCCTTTTATGAGTGGTTCACGCGCAACCTTGTGAAGTACAGGCATCTTACCGGCAGTGCACAGCGCGTGCAGATCAGCCTTCGTGAATTCGACTTTCCACCGCGGGTTTATCTGCATTGCGGATCGCGGTGCTGATCTTTTCGACTTGTTCCGTGCTTCTGGAGAAGGCCGCACGAGTCTCCAGCGCGGTACGAGGCGAGGACAGTTCTGCGGACTGCGCGCCTAATGCTTCAAGCGTCCGTTTGGCCACATCGGTGTCAAGTTCCTGCACGGTGCTGATCAACTGCTTGCGTTCAGGCACGGTACCGTCGAGCCAATTGGCAAAGTAGGCTTGCTTGCCCTTGTTTGCATCCAGAGACCACTCGGCCTGAGGACTGGCCTGGGCAATCGCGTCAGTCCTTTTTGATGCAGTAACGCCAACCTGATTGGCGCCAAGGGCAAAGCTGAAAATGAACAGCGAATTGAGCACGAAAAGCACGAAGCGTTGCCACAACACAGTCGATGTCGCGGCGAACACCACGAGTCCAAACAAAATGCTGATGATCAGCCCGGTGTAGTTGGGGGGCACACCAAACTGATTGACCAGCGTGTTTGTGATGAACATGGTCAGGGAGCCGGCTATGCCCGGTGTCAGCATCGACTTGGGGTTCAGAAACTCCTCGTGGGCTTTTTTCTCGGGCATGGCCGTAACCTGGATGGCTTGCGATCAGCAAAGCTTAGGCGCTAATACCCATATCCTCTATTCGCCCGCAGAGATCGCCTTGCAGATCGCCGGGCATTGAGCGCCACGCCATCAGCGCGCTGGATCGGCTTGCCTAACCTTTTCCAGTACCGGCGGGCACGGCAATGAACACACGACTGCATTTGGGGGGAGAGGCAGGCCCTCACTCAAGGCCTTCATTGAAGTGTGTAACCCTTTCAGCTTCCTTGAGCCCGAGCGCTATATCGAACAGACGCTGGATGCGTTTTCCGGATGGAGCGCTTGCTGTGCTGATCTGGAAATCGATAAAGGGCAAAGCCAAAAGCTGCTGACCGTCCTTGAATCAGTATGGCAAGCGCTCTAAAACCTCCCTCACTCCTGCGAAATCGACTCCAAAAACTCCGACCGCTCGTCGCTCATCCGCGCCACGCAATCGTTCTGCGCAATGGTGAATGCCTTGCTACCGCTCGTCGCCGGAAACGCTTCCACCGCGCAATCCGCGTCCCGGGTCTTCTGCCATTGCTGTTGAGCGGTCTTGAGTTTGGCGGTGATGTCGGCCAGTTGCGTCGGGTTCTTGCCGTAGGCCGTTTGCAGGCGTTCGGTCAGGCCCTGGTAGTTTTCCTTGAGCAACTGTTCGGCGGTGGTTCTGCCGTAGGCCGAGCATTCCAGGGTCTGGACGTCGTTTTCGACCGCATCGCACGGGTTGTTGTCGGACTCTTCGGCCGCGTGTACGCCGGTCGCTATCAGTGCCAAAGCCAGGAAGATCGATTTCATTGCGCCGCCGCCCCATTTTTCAGTGCATATCCAGAGATGCGGCGAATTCTGGCTCAAGAACGGAGTTCTGAACAGGGAGCCAGAAGCACGCCAGACAAGCCGTTTGCCTGCGATTGACGCTTTCGGCAATTCCCCTGTCGTTTTTGCACCCGGCTGCACGGGCACCGAGGCATATGCTGGCCCCAAAGCGCCGGCAGACGATTCGGCGCATGAATCGCCAATAGGGGACAGCCTGATGAGCCCAGCCGAATTGCACGCCGACAGCATCGTTATCGACGGGCTGATCATTGCCAAGTGGAACCGTGAGCTGTTCGAAGACATGCGCAAGGGCGGTCTGACCGCAGCCAACTGCACCGTGTCGGTGTGGGAGGGCTTCCAGGCCACCATCAACAACATTGCCGCCAGCCAGAAACTGATCCGCGAGAACAGCGACCTGGTGATCCCGGTGAAAACCACCGCCGACATCCGCAAAGCCAAGGAGCAGGGCAAGACCGGGATCATCTTCGGCTTCCAGAACGCCCATGCCTTTGAAGACCAGCTGGGCTACATCGAGATCTTCAAGCAGCTCGGCGTGGGCGTGGTGCAGATGTGCTACAACACCCAGAACCTCGTCGGCACCGGTTGCTACGAGCGTGATGGCGGCCTGTCGGGTTTCGGTCGCGAAGTCGTCGCCGAGATGAACCGTGTCGGCATCATGTGCGACTTGTCCCACGTCGGCTCCAAGACGTCCGAAGAAGTCATCCTCGAATCGAAAAAACCGGTCTGCTATTCCCACTGCCTGCCGTCGGGTCTCAAAGAGCACCCGCGCAACAAATCCGATGAAGAGCTCAAGTTCATTGCCGACCACGGTGGTTTTGTCGGCGTGACCATGTTCGCGCCGTTCCTGGCCAAGGGCATCGATTCGACCATCGACGACTACGCCGAAGCCATCGAATACACCATGAACATCGTCGGCGAAGACGCCATCGGCATCGGCACCGACTTTACCCAGGGTCACGGCCAGGACTTCTTCGAAATGCTGACCCACGACAAGGGCTATGCCCGCCGTCTGACCAGCTTCGGCAAGATCATCAACCCGCTGGGCATCCGCACCGTGGGCGAGTTCCCTAACCTGACCGAGACGCTGCTCAAGCGCGGCCACTCCGAGCGCGTGGTGCGCAAGATCATGGGCGAAAACTGGGTCAGTGTCCTGAGAGACGTCTGGGGCGAATAAGCCGCCGCACTTACGAATCCTTACCCGCTGCCGTCCGTGCAGCGGGCAACAAACCGAATTTTCCGGAGTTAAGTTTCCATGGCCAAGATCGCCCCGCAATTGCCAATCGAAGTCGACAGCGAAACCGGTGTCTGGACCTCCGACGCCCTGCCGATGCTGTACGTGCCGCGCCATTTCTTCGTCAACAATCACATGGGCATCGAGGAAGTGCTGGGCGCCGATGCGTATGCCGAGATCCTCTACAAGGCCGGCTACAAATCGGCCTGGCACTGGTGTGAAAAAGAAGCCGAATGCCATGGCCTGGAAGGCGTCGCGGTATTCGAGCACTACATGAAGCGCCTGTCGCAACGCGGCTGGGGCCTGTTCAAGATTCAGGACATCGACCTCGACAAAGGCACTGCCAGCGTCAAGCTTGAACACTCGGCGTTCGTCTACGTGTACGGCAAGGTCGGGCGCAAGGTCGACTACATGTTCACCGGCTGGTTTGCCGGGGCCATGGACCAGATTCTGCAAGCCCGTGGCAGCAGCCTCCGCACCGTGGCCGAACAAGTCTACGGTGGCTCCGAAGAGGGCCACGACGACGGCCTGTTCACCGTCAAGCCGTTGTAAGTCGAGGACCGCGCCATGGCTTTCGAAGCAATGTTCCAGCCGATCCAGATCGGCAAACTGACCATCCGCAACCGCGTGCTCAGCACCGCGCACGCCGAGGTCTATGCCACCGACGGCGGCATGACCACCGACCGGTACGTCAAGTATTACGAAGAGAAAGCCAAGGGCGGGATCGGCCTGGCGATTTGCGGCGGTTCCTCCAGCGTGGCCATCGACAGCCCGCAAGGCTGGTGGAAATCGGTCAACCTGGCGGACGACCGGATCATCCCGCATTTCCAGAACCTGGCCGATGCCATGCACAAGCATGGCGCCAAGATCATGATCCAGATTACCCACATGGGCCGACGCTCGCGTTGGGACGGTGAGCACTGGCCAACCCTGCTGTCGCCGTCTGGCATCCGCGAACCGGTGCACCGTGCGACCTGCAAGACCATCGAGCCGGAAGAAATCTGGCGGGTGATCGGCAACTACGCCAGCGCTGCAGCGCGGGCCAAGGCCGGTGGCCTGGATGGCGTCGAATTGTCCGCTGTGCACCAGCACATGATCGACCAGTTCTGGAGCCCGCGCGTCAACAAACGTACCGACGAATGGGGCGGCAGCTTCGAGAACCGCATGCGTTTCGGCCTGGAAGTGCTGAAGGCCGTGCGCGCTGAAGTCGGCCCGGATTTTTGCGTCGGCATTCGTCTGTGCGGTGACGAGTTTCACCCGGACGGCTTGTCCCACGAGGACATGAAACAAATCGCCAAGTATTACGACGACACCGGCATGCTCGATTTCATCGGCGTCGTGGGTTCGGGTTGCGACACCCACAACACCCTGGCCAACGTGATCCCGAACATGAGTTATCCACCGGAGCCGTTCCTGCACCTGGCGGCCGGGATCAAGGAAGTGGTCAAGGCCCCGGTGCTGCACGCGCAGAACATCAAGGACCCGAACCAGGCCACGCGTATTCTGGAAGGTGGCTATGTGGACATGGTCGGCATGACCCGCGCCCACATTGCCGATCCCCACCTGATCGCCAAGATCAAGATGGGCCAGATCGACCAGATCAAACAGTGCGTCGGGGCCAACTACTGCATCGACCGTCAGTACCAGGGCCTGGACGTGTTGTGCATCCAGAACGCCGCGACCTCCCGTGAATACATGGGCGTGCCGCACATCATCGAGAAATCGACCGGTGTCAAACGCAAGGTCGTGGTGGTCGGTGCCGGGCCTGCGGGGATGGAAGCGGCTCGCGTGGCGGCCGAACGTGGCCATGACGTGACGCTGTTCGAGAAAAAAGAATTCATCGGCGGGCAGATCACCACCGCCTCGAAAGCCCCGCAACGGGACCAGATTGCCGGCATCACCCGCTGGTTCCAGCTGGAGCTGGCGCGGTTGAAAGTCGATCTGCGTCTGGGCGTGGCGGCGGATGCGCCGACCATCCTCGACCTGCGCCCGGACGTGGTGGTGCTCGCCGTTGGCGGTCATCCGTTCCTGGAACAGAACGAACACTGGGGCGCGGCGGAAGGCCTGGTGGTCAGCAGTTGGGACATCCTTGACGGCAAAGTGGCGCCGGGCAAGAACGTGCTGGTCTACGACACCATTTGCGAATTCACCGGGATGTCCACTGCAGACTTCCTCGCCGACAAGGGCAGCCAGGTCGAGATCGTCACAGACGACATCAAGCCGGGCGTGGCGATTGGCGGCACATCGTTCCCGACCTACTACCGCAGCATGTACCCCAAAGAAGTGATCATGACCGGCGACATGATGCTGGAGAAGGTCTACCGCGAAGGCGACAAGCTGGTGGCGGTGCTGGAGAACGAATACACCGGCGCCAGAGAGGAGCGGGTGGTGGACCAGGTGGTGGTGGAAAACGGCGTGCGTCCGGACGAAGAAATCTATTACGCGCTCAAAGAGGGCTCGCGCAACAAGGGCCAGATGGACATCGAAGCCCTGTTCGCGATCAAGCCGCAGCCATCGCTGAGCCAACCGGGGGACGGCTATTTGCTGTTCCGCATCGGCGACTGCGTGGCCCAGCGCAACACCCACGCGGCGATCTATGACGCGTTGCGGTTGTGCAAGGATTTCTAACGGCTTCACCACCATCACCTGTGGCGAGGGAGCTGGCTCCCGTTGGGCTGCGAAGCGGCCCCAAATCAGCCAATGCGGTCTGTCAGTAAGAACGCGTTGGCCGGTTTACGACTGCTTCGCAGCCGAACGGGGGCAAACCCCCTCGCCACAGGTAGGTGCCAGGCCTTCATCGGCACGCACATGAACCCGTGCAAGACCCCGAGGTCTTTGGGAGCTCCACATGTTGAACACCCTTCTTCCAATCCTGCTGTTCGCTGCCCTGGGCCTGGCTGTCCTGGGCGCGTTGCGGCGGGCGGCCATGTGGCGCCGGGGCCGTGCCTCGAAGGTCGATTTGATCGGCGGCCTGCTGGCCATGCCCAAGCGCTACATGGTCGATTTGCACCACGTCGTCGCGCGGGACAAATACATCGCCAACACCCACGTCGCCACAGCCGGCGGCGCGGTCGCATCGATGGTGCTGGCCATTCTGGTCCACGGTTTCGGCCTGCATAACCGCTTTCTCGGTTACGCCCTGTTGCTGATGACTGCGGTGATGTTCGTCGGCGCGATCTTCGTCTACCTGCGCCGTCGCAACCCACCGGCCCGTTTGTCCAAAGGCCCCTGGATGCGCTTGCCGAAAAGCCTGCTGGCATTCTCGGCATCGTTCTTCCTCGTGACGCTGCCGGTGGCGGGCATCCTTCCGGAAAATTTCGGCGGTTGGCTGGTGGCGGCGATTCTCGGGGTCGGCGTGCTGTGGGGCGTCTCGGAACTGTTCTTCGGCATGACCTGGGGCGGCCCGATGAAGCACGCCTTTGCTGGCGCATTGCACCTGGCCTGGCACCGTCGCGCCGAACGCTTCAACGGCGGCCGTTCCACCGGCCTGAAACCGCTGGACCTCAACGATCCGAGCGCACCGCTGGGCGTGGAAAAACCCAGGGATTTCACCTGGAACCAACTGCTCGGTTTCGACGCCTGCGTGCAGTGCGGTAAATGTGAAGCCGCCTGTCCGGCGTTTGCCGCTGGCCAGCCGCTGAACCCGAAAAAGCTGATTCAAGACATGGTCGTCGGCCTGGCCGGTGGCACCGATGCCAAATTCGCCGGCAGCCCGTATCCGGGCAAAACCGTGGGCGAACATAGCGGCAACCCGCATCAACCCATCGTCAACGGTCTGGTGGACGCCGAGACCCTGTGGTCCTGCACCACCTGCCGCGCCTGCGTCGAGGAATGCCCGATGATGATCGAGCACGTCGACGCCATCGTCGACATGCGCCGTCATCTGACCCTGGAAAAAGGCGCCACGCCCAACAAGGGCGCCGAAGTCCTGGAAAACCTGATCGCCACCGACAACCCTGGCGGCTTCGCGCCCGGTGGGCGGATGAACTGGGCGGCGGATTTGAACCTCAATCTGCTCAGCGAGAAAAAGTCTGTCGACGTGCTGTTCTGGGTCGGCGACGGTGCGTTCGACATGCGCAACCAGCGCACCTTGCGCGCCTTCGTCAAAGTGCTGAAAGCGGCCAAGGTCGACTTCGCAGTGCTGGGTCTTGAAGAACGCGACAGCGGCGATGTGGCCCGGCGCCTGGGTGATGAAGCAACGTTCCAGCTGTTGGCCAAGCGCAACATCCAGACCTTGGCCAAATACAGCTTCAACCGCATCGTCACCTGCGACCCGCACAGTTTCCATGTGCTGAAAAACGAGTACGGCGCCTTCGACGGCCACTACCTGGTGCAGCACCACAGCACCTACATGGCCGAAATCATCGGCGCTGGCGCGTTGAATCTCGGCCAACACAAAGGCAGCAGCGTGACGTACCACGACCCGTGCTACCTCGGCCGCTACAACGGCGAATACGAGGCGCCGCGTGAAGTGCTGCGCGCGCTCGGGATTGAAGTCAAAGAGATGCAACGTTCCGGGTTCCGTTCACGCTGCTGCGGCGGTGGCGGCGGCGCGCCGATCACTGACATTCCGGGCAAACAACGGATCCCCGACATGCGCATGGACGACATCCGCGAAACCGGTGCCGAGCTGGTGGCCGTGGGTTGTCCACAGTGCACGGCGATGCTCGAAGGCGTGGTTGAACCGCGTCCGTTGATCAAGGACATCGCCGAACTGGTGGCCGATGCCTTGCTCGAAGACGCCGCGCCGAGCAAGCCGGCAACGCCAGCCAAACGTGAACCCGCGGAGGTGCATTGATGAGCGACATTATCCGCCGCGATCCCCGCGCCGAATGGATCGCCCGCAACCGTCTGCACCCGCTGCATGCGGCCATGCAACCGGCGCAACACAGCTGGATGGGGCCTAACGGCGTCATTCGCAAGAACCTGCACGGCATCGGGTTTATCGGGCCTAACGGCATCAAGCGTATCGACCGTAGCGGCGCGCAGCAGGGTGGGGCGAGCAAACGTTCGGCGGCCGTTGAAGTGCAATTGCCGCTGCATCAGGTGCCGGCACCTGCGTTCTACATCAGCGTGGTGCCGGACATGGTGGGTGGCCGTTTGAGCAGCCATGACCGGGATTTGCTCGGCCTCGCGCATCAGTTGGCCGGCAACGATGGCGCGGTGTTGGCCGTGGTGTTCGGCGAACACAAGGAAAACGCCTTTGCCACGGCTGGCGTCGATCGCCTGTTGGTGCTCGAAGGCGATGAATTCAGTGGTTATGCACCGGAGCAACGGGTGCAGGGGCTGCGGGCTGTGGATAACCAGTTCAGCCCGCGTCATTGGTTGCTGCCGGACAGTCGCAGCGGTGGTGGTGAACTCGGTCGGCGCTTTGCGGCGGCGTTGGGGGAACGCCCGGCCACGCGGGTCTGGCAGGTCAAGGATCAGCAATGCATTGGCCGTGCCGGTGCCGGTCTGCAAGACCTTGCGCGTCCGCTCGCACGCTTGATTCTGGCGGCTGCCGAATGTGCAGAACCGGTCAGCGATACCCGTCACGAAGCATTGCCGGTGGAGTTATCCACAGCAGTGGCGCGCAGCCTGTCGCGTATCGAGGACCTGGGCGCCGTAGCGGTGGACCCGGCGGCGATTCCGATGGCCGAAGCCGAGTTCATCTTCTCCGGCGGCAACGGGGTCAAGGACTGGGGACTTTTCCACAGGACCGCCCAAGCCCTCGGCGCCACCGAGGGCGCGTCCCGGGTAGCGGTGGACGACGGCTTCATGGCGCGGGACCGGCAGGTCGGTGCATCCGGCACTTGGGTCACTGCGCGGGTTTACGTGGCCGTGGGGATTTCCGGGGCGATCCAGCACCTGCAAGGCATCGGTGCCTGCGACAAGGTGGTGGCAATCAACCTCGATCCGGGTTGCGACATGATCAAACGGGCCGACCTGTCGGTGATCGGCGAAAGCGCCGCGATTCTGCAAGCCTTGATCGATGCGGTAGCGGCTTACCGCAGCGAATCCCGGCGCGATGCGGCTTGAGGAAAAGATCATGAGTACGAAAATCATCAGCCTGGTGTCCATCGGCGCCCACCCGACTTCCGGTCGGCCACGTCGCGCCGAGCAGGATGCGCGTGCGGTGGAACTGGGTCTGCAACTGGCTGGGGATAACCTGCAAGTGCTGCATGCCGGCGACATCGCGGAACCGGCGCTGCGGGCTTATCTGGGCATGGGCCTGGAACAGCTGCATGTGCTGGAGCAGCCGGTCGGCGCCGACGCATTGCCAGCATTGACTGCGTATTTGCGTGATGCGGGGGCGCAGGTTGTGCTCACCGGCAGCCAGGCGGAAACCGGCGAAGGCTCGGGGATGTTGCCGTTCCTGCTGGCGGAAAACCTGGGCTGGCCGTTGGTGGTGGGGTTGGCACAGGTCGAATCCATCGACGGCGGCTCGGCGCTGGTGCTGCAAGCCTTGCCCCGTGGTCAGCGCCGCCGGCTGAAAGTGCGTCTGCCGTTTCTGGCAACTGTGGATAACGCTGCGCCCAAGCCTCGGCAGAGTGCTTATGGCCCGGCCCGGCGCGGGGTATTGCAGGCCGATGAAGTTGAAGTGATCGATGATGAACTGTTGGCCGTGGCAACCCTGCAACCGGCCAAACCACGGCCCAAGCGTTTGAAAGTGATCAAGGCCAAGAGCGGCGCGGACCGCATGAAGGCCGCGACGGCCAAGGCCAGCGGTGGCGGTGGGCAAGTGCTCAAGGACGTCACGGCGCAGGCAGGTGCCGAAGCGATCCTCAAATTGCTGATTGAAGAAGGCGTGGTTCGCTGACCCGGATTCATCACTAATTCACTGTGGGAGCGAGCCTGCTCGCGAAGAGGCCATCCGCTTCAACGATGATGTTGCCTGACAAACCGCTTTCGCGAACAGGCTCGCCCCCACAGGGATAGGTGCTTTTCACGCGCGATGTGTTTTACCCACAATCCCTGTTAGCGCTTCTGTGGATAACATGTTCGCCCCTCGCTGTACCCCATACAAATCAAGCCCTGTAGCGCTCAGTACAAAAAACAACCAGCCTAACTCACGGTTTTTCCGGGCTTTTTCCCGAGGATAACTTTGCCCGCAGGCCAATACTTGCCCCCAATCTCTGTTGGCGCTTCTGTGGATAAGATGTTCGCTAACCGCTACAGGCCTTATAAACCGGGACTATTAGGCAGTTGATCATAAAACGATCAAAATCCATTTTCGACCCGCAAAACTCCGCGCAAACCCTTGAAAATCGCGGTATTCAACGGTTTTCCACAGATCCACCAAAGTTGCCCCCAAAGTCTGTTGGCGCTTCTGTGGATAAGGTGTTCGCCATCCTCTACAGCCCATACAAACCGTGGCTTTCGACGGTCTGGTCAAAAAACAGCCAATCCCCTCTGGAAACCCTTCTTCTGGATAAGTCACGGATTTTCTTCGCTTTCTGTGGAGAAATTTTCCGACAAATCCACAGTTGTCCCCATAACCGGTGGATGGAGGTGTGGATAACTTGTTCGTCAAACCCTGCAAGCCACGCGGCGCATAGGCCTGAAGGCAATAGATCAGATTTCATACAGTTCTAAGGCACTTCCTTGACGGCGAACGGTCGCCTGTCTTCACTAACCAGTTACCAGGGACAACGTCACTTATCCACATCTGGTTCAGGGAGAACGCGTGATGGATATCCAGCCACACCGCTCGCACCCCGCTCTCTGCCGGAGTTGTGTCCCAACTCCCGCCCCTCTGCTGCGCAAACGGACTCACCGTCGCGCCACCAATCAGCGTGCTCGCCTATAGCGCCTGATTTGTTCAAGACACAGCTGTGCTGTCGCTGAGTTCGCTCGGTGGCCAGGTGCTCGTTCGTCCATTGATTGCAGGCAGCCGCAGAGTTGCCCCATCAGCCTGAGAGAGGAAAGACCCCATGACGCGGATCGCAACGCCCATCAGCGACATCCAGGAACACTATGACGTGATTGTTATCGGCTCCGGCTACGGCGGCGGGATTGCCGCTTCACGCCTGTCCAGAGCCGGCAAGCGTGTGTGCCTGCTGGAGCGGGGCCGGGAAATCCAGCCTGGCGAGTACCCCAACACCATGATCGCCGCGACCGAGGAGTTGCAGGTGCATGATCCGGACGGCCATATCGGTTCGCGCACCGGGCTGTTCGACTTGCACGTCAACGCCCAGCAGAACGTGGTGGTCGGTTGTGGCCTGGGCGGTACATCACTGATCAATGCCAACGTGGCACTGGAGCCGGAGCCCGGTGTGTTCGACGACCCGCGCTGGCCGCTCGCCGTGCGCGAACACCGCGATACGCTGCTCAAGGACGGCTATGCCCGCGCCCGGGAAATGCTCAAGCCCAATCCTTACCCGAGCACGTCGCCAACGCTGCCGAAACTGGAGGCCAACAAAAAATCAGCGGACTACCTCAAGCAAGGCGCGCACTTCTACAAGCCGCCGATCAACGTGACCTTCGACAAACTGCCCAACAACATCAATCACGTCGGTGTCGAGCAACTGCCCTGCAACCATTGTGGCGACTGCGTCTCTGGCTGTAACAACAAGGCCAAGAACACCACGTTGATGAACTACCTGCCGGACGCCAGCAACCACGGTGCGCAGATTTTCTGTCAGGCCGAGGTGCGGCATCTGGAGCGCGACGGTGATGGCTGGATCGTGCACTTCCAGTACCTGGACAGCGGTCGCGAGATGTTTTCGGCGCCGACTCTGTTCGTCAAGGCCGACATCGTTGTGGTGTCCGCCGGCACGTTGGGCTCGACCGAAATCCTGCTGCGTTCGCGCGAAAAAGGCCTGTCGACGTCCAACCAGCTCGGCGAAAACATGAGCGGCAATGGCGACATCCTCGGCTTCGGCCACAACTGCGAGCAACCGATCAACGGCATCGGCTTCGGTGCGCACCCGGCCAAGGAACTGGACCCGGTCGGCCCGTGCATCACCTCGATCATTGACATGCGCACCGAAGGCGACTGGCGCAGCCGCATGGTCATTGAAGAAGGCTCGATCCCCGGCGCGCTTGGGCGCCCAATGGTGCCGAGCATGGCCGCGTTCGCTGAAGTGATCGGCAAGCCCACCGACGACAGTTTTACCGGCAAGCTGAAATACAAGGAGCGCGAAGCCGAGAGCTTCCTGCGTGGCCCGTATTACGGCGCGCTGCACAACATGCAGACCTACCTGATCATGAGTCACGACGACGGCAAAGGCCGTATGGTGCTCGACAGCAAGGATCAGTTGCGCATCGACTGGCCGGGCGTCGGCGAGCAGGAAAACGTCAAGATCGGCAACGAACGGCTGCACCTGAGTACCCAGGCGCTGGGCGGGATCTGGGTCGAGAATCCGATCTGGACCAAGCTGCTCAAGCACAGCATCGTCTCGGTTCACCCATTGGGCGGTTGTGTAATGGGCGAGGACGCAGGGCAGGGCGTGGTCAACCACAAGGGCCAGGTGTTCAGCGGCGTCAGCGGCACCGACGTCTATCCCGGTTTGTACGTGACCGACGGTGCGGTGATTCCGACCTCACTGGCGGTCAATCCGTTGCTGACCATTTCCGCCGTGAGCGAGCGCAACATGGGCCTGTTGGCGGCCGATCGCGGTTGGCACATCGACTACACGCTGCCCTCGGCGCCGCGCAAATCGGTGGCACCGCCGACGTTGGGCGTGCAGTTCACCGAAACCATGAAGGGTTTTTTCTCCAGGGACTTCATCCAACCGCAAGGCACCGACCTCAAGCTGTATGAAGCGGCGGCCACTCGTGGTGAATCGCAAAACTCGCCCATCGAGTTCACCCTGACTATCACCGCCAATGACCTCAACCGCATGATCAAGGAGCCGGAACACGCTGCGACGCTGGTTGGCACCCTGAATGCGCCGGCCCTGTCGCCGCTACCGCTGACCGCCAGCAACGGCGTGTTCAACCTGTTCGAGCAGTATCAGGAGCAGGTCGGCGTACGGCACATGAACTACGACATGAAACTGACCGCCGAGGACGGCCACGACTATTTCTTCAGTGCCTTCAAAACCGTGCCCGAAGACAATGGCGTGCTGAATATCTGGCACGACACCAGCACGCTGTACGTGACGCTGTATAGCGGGCCGGACAAGAGCGGCGCGGTGATCGGCTCCGGGGTGATGCACATTCATCCGACCGATTTCGCCAAGCAGATGACCACCATGAAGGTGCTCAATGCGCGCAACGAACGTGAACGCGTCGAGGGCCTGGCGCGCTTCGGCAAGTTCTTTGCCGGCATCCTGTGGGAAAGTTATGGCGGCGTGTTCGCTGGCGATATCTACTTCAACCCCGACGCACCGCCCCGGCTGAAACGGCCTTTGGACGCGCCGCCGCCAAGCGTGCATTTCTTCCAGACCGAAGACAGCGTCGAGCTGCGCCTGACCCGTTATCAGGGCGGCAGCAAAGGCCCGGTGATGCTGGTACATGGCTTGGGTGTGGGCTCGAATATTTTCTCCACCGACACCATCCAGACCAACCTGCTGGAGTACCTGTGCAAGCACGAGTACGACGTCTGGCTCCTGGATTTTCGGGTCAGCATCCTGCTGCCCGCCAGCAAGCACGAGTGGAACGGCGACCAGATTGCCCAGTACGATTTCAAGGCCGCCATCGAACAGATCCAGCAAGCGACCCAGGCGCGGGACGTGCAATGCGTGGTGCATTGTTACGGTGCGACGACCTTCTTCATGTCGCTGCTGGCCGGGTTGCAGGGCGTGCGTTCGGTGGTCTGCTCGCAGATTGCGGCGGACACCGTGGTCGCCACGGCCACCGGGCTCAAGGCCGGTTTGCATTTGCCGGGGATGCTCGATGCCATCGGCGTCAAATCACTCACGGCGTATGCCGACAACAAGGAGAACTGGTTCAACAAACTCTATGACAAGGCGCTTAACGGCTACGCCCGGATCGAGGCCCAGGGCTATTGCACCAACCCGGTGTGTCACCGCATCACCTTCATGTATGCATCGCTGTACCGCCACGACACCCTCAATGAAACCCTGCACGACAACCTGCACGAACTGTTCGGCGAGTCGAACATGCACACCTTCGAACACCTGGCGCTGATCGTGCGCAAAGGGCACCTGGTCAACTTCAAGGGTGAAGACGTCTACATGCAGCACTTCGACCGCCTGACCATGCCGATCTGCTTCATCAGCGGCGCGGACAACCAGTGCTATCTGCCCGAAAGCACGCTCAAGACTTATGAGCGGCTGTGCAAGGTGCATGGGCCGGAGCGTTACAGCCGGCAGGTGGTGCCGGGGTATGGCCATATCGACTGCATGTTCGGCAAGAATGCAGTGGTGGATGTGTATCCGATCATCCTGCAACACCTGGAGAAGACCGCCCTCGGCTAACGCAAATCCCCTGTGGCGAGGGAGCTTTTGTGGCGAGGGGGCTTGCCCCCGTTGGGTCGCGAAGCGGCCCCAAACCGGTGTATGCGGTCCATCAGGAGAAACCGCATTCGCAGGTTTTACGACTGCTTCGCAGCCGAACGGGGGCAAGCCCCCTCGCCACAGGTGTGTTACCTCGGGTTTTGGTGACAACAAGGAAATGGATGATATGGACACTTACATCCGCTGGTTTCAACGCTTCATCTGGCTAGGCATCGTGATGAACATGGTCTTCGCGCTGCCGGCGCTGTTCGCCCCGGCACTGCTGACGTCGATGCTCGGCCTGCCACCGCAACTCTCCGACCCATGGCTGGAAAACGCCGGCATGTTGCTGGTGGGCATCAGCGTGTTCTACATGCCGTCGGGCTTCAACGCGCCACGGTTCGTGGTGCATTCGTGGCTGTGCGTGCTGACGCGGCTGATCGCCGTGGCGTTCTGGATCTACCTGATCAACACCAGCAACGAGGCGACGGTGTTCGTGCCGATGTTGATGGGCGATCTGAGCTTCTTCCTGATCCTCGGCATCCTGCTCTATCTGGGCACCACACCCGCCAACCGCCCCGTGGCCTTGCTGTGCGATGGCTGGCGGGAATGGCGAGCGGGCTGGGCGCTTCGCTGGCAGAGCCACGGGTTCAAGGTCGGCACGCTGATCGTGGTACTGCTGCTGGGTTTCTTCGGTTACGAAACCTGGTATCAGATGTTGCGAGTGGTGCCGGCCGAGCAATACGCCTCCGACGAAGACCACTTCAAATACGCGGCCATCGGCCTTGGAATCGAAGCGCGCATCCCGTATTACCTGTTCGCCGTCTTGCCGCAGATGTGCCCGGAAAAGCTGCCGAAACCCGGTGGTTATGAAGTCTTCGGGTTCCTCTACGAGAACGGCAAGGACTTGCCCATCGGCATGGCCAAACGGCAAATCGGCTACCCGACCGTCGAGCCCAACTGCGCCTTGTGCCACACCGGGTCTTACCGGGCCAATGCCAGTGACGTCGCCACTAACCTGGCGACCGCGCCGGCCAACACCCTGCAACTGCAAGCGTTCCAGTGGTTCGCCTACGATTGCGCCAGCGACCCGAAATTCACCACCGACGCGGTGATGGCGGCGATCAACAGCAAGTTCCAGCTCGGCTTTTTCGAGCGGCTGTACAACCGCTACCTGATCATCCCGATGGCCAAGAGCGCGCTGCTCAAGCAGAAACAGGCCTACGCCTGGCAAAAGCTGCGGCCGCCGCAAGGGCCGGGGCGTACCGACACGTTCAACCCGACCAAAATGGTGGTGTTCGGCTTCCCGGATGACTCGACCATCGGCACCGTGGACCTGCCGCAAATCTGGAACCAGAAACCCCGGGAGTCGCTGTACCTGCACTGGGACGGCAATAACAACGACATTCACGAGCGCAACTACGCCGCGGCGATGGCGGTGGGGGCGACGCCGGAATCGGTGCTGCCGCAAAGCTTCAACCGCGTGACCAACTGGTTGCTGGGCACCAAGCCACCGGCCTGGCCGTGGGCGCTGGATCAGGCGAAGGTTGCTCAGGGCAAGCCGATCTGGGAGAAAAACTGCGCCGGTTGCCATGACTTTGGCCGCGCCGACACAGGGCAAGTCACCACCAGCATCGACGAACTGGGCACCGATCCGCATCGCCTGGACTCGTTTACCACGGGCCTGGTGACGGCGTTCCACAGCTTCAAGAAACCGCCGTTCGACTTCAACGCCTATCGCAAGACCCAGAGCTACAGCAACACGCCCACCGACGGCATCTGGATGCGCGCGCCGTACCTGCATAACGGCTCGGTGCCGACCCTGTGGGATTTGCTGCAAATACCGGAAAAAAGGCCTCAGGTATTCTTCACCGGCTCTGACGTGTACGACCAGCAGAAGGTCGGCTTCGTCACCAGTGGCGCTCAGGCCAAGGCTTCGGCTGATTTCAAATACGACACGCGTCTGGAGGGCAACCACAACAGTGGCCACCTGTATGGCACGCAACTGTCGGACGACGATAAACGGGCGCTCATCGAGTTTATGAAAACCCTGTGATCCTGTGACGGATGGAGGAACGCAAACATGTCATTAGTCTCGAATCTGGAACACGAATACGACAAGGTCAAACTGCGGGTACACGGGCTGTACACCCGATTGGACATGGCCTGGAAAAAGCTCATCAGCGACCTCGAACCCGAGGAATATCAGGCCATTGTGTCGCTGTTGCAGCGCGGCCATGACCAGGCGCAATACGTGCTGGCCCACGGCGAGCTGCCGACCGACGAGCCTGTCGTGCCGTGGGAGTTGTCCCACGGCCTGTCGATCCTGCACATCGGCAACGCCACCGCGCTGCCGCAATCGGAAGAAGAACTGCAAACCCAGGTGCTCAAGGACGGCAGTTTGCTGGGTTGCCGCAAATGGGAATTGCTGGACCTGATGTGGAGCGAGTCGCTGCTCAAGTGGATCGAGAACCTGCGTCGTCACGCACCGTTCGCCACCACCCCGGCACTGATGAAGATGGACAGCGACGTGACCCTGGCGATTGCTGGCGACTGGGGTACTGGTCCGTTTGACACCCATGCCCCGGCCGTGGCGGTAGCGACGCAGATGCAGCTCGGCGCGCCGGACTTCACCATTCACCTGGGCGATGTGTATTACGCCGGCACCAACTCCGAAGAAGGCGTCGACATGGTCGGTTGGCCGCAGGGGCGGCAGGGTTCGTTCACGCTCAATTCCAATCACGAGATGTACAGCGGCGCCCACGGCTACTTCAAGGAGCTGGCCAAGCGCTTCCCGCAGCAACAGGGCACCAGTTATTTCGCGCTGTATAACGATGACTGGCTGGTGATCGGCCTTGATACGGCCTATGCCTCGAAACCGTTGAACCTGTACATGGACGGCACCTTGAACCAGCCGCAGATCGACTGGATGAAAGGCTTGCCGCAGCGCAAGAAAATCATGGTGCTCAGCCATCACCAGGGCTTCGACATTGGCGGCAAGAACAAGACGGCGCTGTATCAGCCGGTGTGTGATGCCCTGGGGCGCGAGCCGGATTACTGGTATTGGGGGCATTTGCACAACGGCATCTGCTACGCCGCCCAGGGCGGGCTGCATGCCCGTTGCGTCGGGCACGGGGCGATTCCCTATGGCGACGCCAGCGAACTGGACGGCATCCCACAGGTGCTGTGGTCGGAAAGCAAGAATGCCAAGGACGAGGCGTACCCGGATCGGGTGTTGAACGGGTATGTGAAAGTGCGGCTGGTGGGGGAGAACATCGAGGAGACGTTTATCGGGGAGGATGGGTCGGTGCGGTGGTCCTCCAACTGATCGGGTGAATGTGACACCGCTTTCGCGAGCAAGCTCGCTCCCACAGTGGATCTTTGGCGCACCGAAGATCAAATAAGGGAGTGGGATACCGCTTTCGCGAGCAAGCTCGCTCCCACAGTGGATCTTTGGCGCACCGAAGATCAAATAAGGGAGTGGGATACCGCTTTCGCGAGCAAGCTCGCTCCCACAGTGGATCTTTGGCGAACCGAAGATCAAATGTGGGAGCGAGCCTGCTCGCGAAGCTTTGTTCTTGATCAGCCCTGAACCGGCACACCCTTGAGGTACGGCGCAGGCTCCGCTCCCAAATTGCTCAACAACCGCTCGCTGTACCAGTCGACAAAATTCACCACGCCAAACTCGTACGTCTTCGAATAAGGCCCAGGCTGGTAAGCCGTGGAGTTGATCCCGCGCTGATTCTCTTCGGCCAGGCGCCGGTCCTGGTCGTTGGTCGCATCCCACACCTGACGCATGCGGTCCACGTCGTAATCCACGCCTTCGACCGCGTCCTTGTGCACGATCCACTTGGTGGTGACCATGGTTTCCTGCGCGCTGATCGGCCACACCGTAAACACGATGATGTGGTCGCCCATGCAGTGGTTCCACGAATGCGGCAGGTGCAGGATGCGCATCGAGCCGAGGTCCGGGTTCTTGATGCGGCCCATGAGTTTTTTACAGCCTTGCTTGCCGTCGAGGGTCATCGATACGGTGCCCTTGAGCAGTGGCATGCGCACGATGCGGTTACGCAGGCCGAAGCTGGCGTGGGCGTAGGGGATTTTTTCGGCTTCCCAGGCGGCAGCGGAGGCGGCGACATGGTCCTTGAACGCCTGATCGGCGCGAGGGTCGGTGACGTCGTCCCATTCCAGCAGGGTTTTCAGCAGCTCCGGGTGCGACGCGTTGCAGTGGTAGCACTCGCGGTTGTTTTCCAGCACCAGTTTCCAGTTGGCCTTTTCCATCAAGGTGGTGGTAATCGCCACCTTGGTGTTCTCCATGTCATACGGTTCCATGTAGTGGTTCAGCGTCTGCAGGAAGTCATCAATGGCCGGCGGGTTTTCCGCCAGGCTGATGAAGACGTAACCGCCAGCCGTCTTCACATTCACCGGTTTGAGGCCGTACTGCTTCATGTCAAAGTCGGCGCCCATTTCGGTGCCGGCGAACAGCAGGCGGCCGTCCAGCTCGTAGGTCCACTGGTGGTAATGGCAGACCAGCTTGGCGACTTTGCCTTTTTCACTGGTGCACAGCCGCGAACCACGGTGGCGACAGACGTTGTGGAACGCATGGATCACGCCTTCGGCGCCGCGAATCACGATGATCGGGTTCTTGCCGACTTGCAGGGTCAGGTAATTGCCCTTGGTCGGGATTTCGCAGGCCATGCCGGCGATCAACCACTCTTTCTGGAAGATCTCCTGCATATCGATATCAAACAGCCGCTCGTCAGAGTAGAACGGCTGCGGCAGCGAGAACGTACGCTCGCGCTCCTGCAGCATCTGGGCGGTGGCCTTGCGTGCGGGTTCCAGCGGATCGCCCAGGCTCAGTTTTGCGGTGACGTCCATCGTTTAATCCTCATGGCCATTCTGTGTGGCCGGCGAAAGTGGCTGATACGGTTTGCTACGCAAGGTGTAAAGAAGTCGTCTTTGTGTGGAGCGAGTGTGGGGCCGGCGCTGCCCGCAACCTTATCCACGAGCGACATGGCCCACTCTGTTCCCGACGCGCAACCCCCGGTAGTTGGGGGCTGGTCGCGATAAGTATGTGAATGTCGCAGATAGGTAAATGGGTGGTTCGCGCGTTACGCAGAATCGCCAACATAAGGCCGACAGTCGGCCGTGGAGATCAGCATGTCCAACAGCTTCCTGAATCCGGTCACTACCCAGACCTGGGCCAACGGTCGACACATCGTCCGTTGCGTCAAAGTCATCCAGGAAACCTGGGACGTGCGCACCTTCTGTTTCATGGCCGATCAGCCGATTCTGTTCTTCTTCAAGCCTGGGCAGTTCGTCACCCTGGAGCTGGAAATCGACGGTGTGCCGATCATGCGCTCATACACCATTTCCAGTTCGCCGTCGGTGCCGTACAGCTTTTCGGTGACCATCAAGCGCGTGCCGGGGGGCAAGGTCTCCAACTGGTTGCATGACACCCTGCACGAAGGCCAGGAACTGGCGGTGCACGGGCCGGTCGGGCTGTTCAACGCCATGGATTTCACCGCGCCGAAGGTGCTGTACCTCAGCGGCGGTGTCGGCATCACCCCGGTGATGTCCATGGCACGCTGGTTCTACGACACCAACGGCAACGTCGACATGGTGTTTATTCACAGCGCCCGCTCACCCAAGGACATCATTTACCACCGCGAGCTGGAACACATGGCCTCGCGCATCGACAATTTCAGCCTGCACCTGATCTGCGAGAAGCATGGCCTTGGCGAGCCGTGGGCCGGTTATCGCGGCTACCTGAACCACAAGATGCTGGAGCTGATGGCGCCGGACTTCCTGGAACGCGAAGTGTTCTGCTGCGGCCCGACGCCGTACATGAATGCGGTCAAGCGCATGCTCGAAGCGGCCGGTTTCGACATGAGTCGCTATCACGAGGAATCGTTCGGGGCGACGCCACCGGAAGCTCGCGCCGATGCCGTGGAACAAGCCGAAATCGCCGCCGACGCACCGGAAGTCGACCTGGCCGACCTGCATCAGGTGGAATTCACCGCATCCGGCAAGAGCATCCGCGTGGCGCCGGGCGAAACCGTGCATGCGGCAGCGGCCAAGCTCGGGCTGCTGATTCCGAAGGCCTGCGGGATGGGGATTTGCGGGACGTGCAAGGTCATGAAACTGGGCGGCGAAGTGGAGATGGACCACAACGGCGGGATCACCGAGGAAGACGAAGCCGAAGGGTTTATCCTGTCGTGCTGCAGCGTGCCGAAGGGCGATGTGCGCATAGAGTTCTAACCCACACCAATCCCTTGTGGGAGCGAGCAGGCTCGCTCCCACAGGTTTTGTGGTCTTCTCTGATCGATTGGTTTCTTCAGCCTACAAACAGGTCCGGCATCAGTACGTCGCTGCTGTCAGGGGCGAACCGATAGTGTTCAAACTCGGTTATGCCGTGTTCCCGCAGAATCTCTTCATCAATCAGCAACCGTCCGGTAATGCCGCGACCGCTGCTGTCCAGAATGATGGAAGCCGCATCGGCCATGATCGCCGGGGTTCGTGCGTGTTTGAAGGATTCGCGCGAGCCGAGCTGGAACTCGATGGCCGCCGTGGCAATCATGGTCTGCGGCCACAGCGAGTTGACGCTGATGCCGTAGCTGGCAAATTCCTCGCTCATGCCCAGGGTCAGCATGCTCATGCCGTATTTGGTGACGGTGTAAGGGCTGTACTGCGCGAACCATTTCGTCGCCAGGTTCAGCGGTGGTGACAGATTGAGGATGTGGCCACTGGATTTTTTCAGGTAGGGCAGGGCGGCCTGGCTGCACAACAACACAGCACGTGTGTTGATCTGGTGCATCAGGTCGAAACGCTTGAGCTCGACGTGCTGAACGCCAGTCAGCTTGATGGCGCCCGCATTGTTGATCAGCGCATCAATGCCGCCAAAATGCTCGTTGGCCTGGGCCAGCGCCGCGCGTACCGCGACGTCATCGCGCACGTCCACCTGCAGAGCCAGCGCCTTGCCGCCTGCGGCTTCGACTTCCTTGGCCACGCTGAAGATAGTGCCGGGCAGTTTGGCATGCGGCTCGGCGCTTTTGGCCGCGATCACGATATTGGCCCCGTCTCTTGCAGCACGCAGCGCGATCTCGCGACCAATCCCGCGACTGGCGCCGGTGATGAACAGGGTTTTGCCTTGTAGGGACATGCGTGCGCTCCTGATTATTGTTGTCTGAGCGGATGGAACGGCTCGCAGGACAATGTAGACCAGGGCAGCAGGGGCGAACGGCTTGTGAGGGCTTTTGAGGGCTTGTGAAGGTTGTGAAGGTTGTGAAGGTTGTGAAGGTTGTGAAAGCTTTGAAGGCTTGTGAAGCCTTGGAGAGGGCTTTTGAGGGCTTGTGAAGGCTTGAGAAGGCTTGAGAAGGCTTGAGAAGGATTGTGAAGGTTGTGAAGGTTGTGAAGGTTGTGAAGGTTGTGAAAGCTGTGAAAGCTGTGAAAGCTGTGAAAGCTTGTGAAGCCTTGGAGAGGGCTTGGAGAGGGCTTTTGAGGGCTTTCGAGGGCTTGAGAAGGCTTGTGAGAGCTTGAGAAGGCTTGTGAGGGCTTTTGTGGCGAGGGAGCTTGCTCCCGCTGGGGCGCGAAGCGGCCCCGACATCTGAGAATGCGGTCTGTCAGACAGACCGCATCGGCTGGTTTTACGACGGCTGCGCCGCTGGGCGGGACGGTGCGACGTTTCGCCAAGCACCCTCGCCACAGGGGATCGTGTCGCTGCTTAGTGGGACATCACGTCCCGAATATCCGCCGCCAGTTCCCGCACGCGTTCTTCTTCGGTGTCCCACGAGCACATGAAGCGTGCGCCGCCCTTGCCGATGAAGGTGTAGAAGCGCCAGCCGCGGGCGGTCAGCGCGGCGATGGCCGGTTCCGACAGTTGCAGGAACACGCCGTTGGCCTGCACCGGGAACATCAGTTCCACGCCGGGGATGTCGCTGACCAGTTCCGCCAGCAACTGTGCGCAGCGGTTGGCGTGATGGGCGTATTTGAGCCAGGCGCCACTTTCCAGAATCCCGACCCACGGCGCCGACAGGAAGCGCATCTTGGACGCCAGCTGGCCGGCCTGTTTGCAGCGGTAGTCGAAGTCTTCGGCCAGGTCGTGGTTGAAGAACAGAATCGCCTCACCCACCGCCATGCCGTTTTTCGTGCCGCCGAAGCACAACACATCCACCCCGGCTTTCCAGGTCAGGTCTGCCGGGGAGCAGCCGAGGAATGCGCAGGCGTTGGAGAACCGGGCACCGTCCATGTGCAGGTGCAGGCCGAGTTCCTTGCAGGTGGCGCTGATGGCGCGCACTTCTTGCGGGGTGTAGATACTGCCGACTTCGGTGGCCTGGGTCAGGGTCACGACGCGGGGTTTGGGGTAGTGGATGTCCTGGCGCTTGAGCGCGACTTCGCGAATCGATTCCGGTGTGATCTTGCCGTTTTCAGTGCGGGCAATCAGCAGTTTGGATCCGTTGGAAAAGAATTCCGGCGCGCCGCATTCGTCGGTTTCGACGTGGGCGGTTTCCGAGCAGATCACGCTGTGGTAACTCTGGCACAGCGACGACAGCGCCAGGGAGTTGGCTGCCGTGCCGTTGAAGGCGAAGAACACTTCGCAGTCGGTCTCGAACAGCTGGCGGAAGTGATCGGACGCGCGGGCGGTCCATTCGTCGTCGCCATAGGCGCGCTGGTGGCCGTGGTTGGCTTGTTCCATGGCTGCCCAGGCTTCAGGGCAGATACCGGAATAGTTGTCGCTGGCGAATTGTTGGCTCTTGTCGGTCATGGCCGTTTTCCGTGGTCGGGGCTCAAGGGGTAAAAGAGCCTCGTGGTCAATGATGGTGTGCACTGTACCGAAGATCGTCCGGCGAACGCACGGATGTTGCTATCAGAAAATTACAGGGATCAAGGGCAATTATGCACAGGACTAAACGCGACGGCGCGCTGGATCTGCTCAAGTGGCTGGCGCTGCTGAGCATGGTGCTCGATCACCTGCGATATGTCGGTTATTCCCTCGATCTGCTGTATGTGCCGGGACGGCTGGCGTTCCCGTGGTTCTGTCTGGCGATGGCGGCGAACCTGGCGCGGGCATCGGTTGTGGCGGGCAGTGGTCAGTGGCGTTATCTGGGTTGGTTGATGGTGTTTAGTGCCATCAGCGAAATTCCCTACCGTGTGTACATTCCTGATCCCGACACGTTGAACGTGATGCCCACACTGGTGCTCGGGCTGCTGGTGGCGCGTGGCTGGCAGGATCCGACGCTGCCGGCACGGGGGCTGACGATGGCGGCGGTGGTGCTGGCGCTGGTGTTCAACGAGCGACTGATGTTCGGTTTTTTCGGTGTATTGCTGCCGTTGGCGATGTTGCTGGTAATCCGTCGGCCCTGGTATTTCAGCGTGCTGCCAGGGCTGGTGTGCCTGGCGGGGAATCAGTGGCGAGTGCTGTACGAAGCGGCTGAATTTGGCAACCGGGCGGCGATCCTGGGTATCGTTGCGTGCCTGATTGCGCCATTGCTGGGGCTGTTGCTGTTGCGACAGACCAGTCGCCTCAAGCCGCCGCCCATGCGTCGCTGGGCGTATGCGCTCTATCCCGCGCATTTCCTGCTATTGCTTGCACTACGCCAAATCATCGTCTGATCCGATCACCTGTGGCGAGGGAGCTTGCTCCCGCTGGAGGCCGAAGGACTCCCAAACCCAGTCAGCGCGGTGTATCAGACATCAGGCGTCGGCCGGGTTTGGGGCTGCTACGCAGCCCGTCGGGAGCAAGCTCCCTCGCCACAAAGGCCAGCGTTTTCAGCCCATGTCGTAAACGCACCTTTGCGTGGCGTCCATAGGCATTTGGCCTGTCTGCGCCGGTCATACCATCGCATCCAAAGGGCACTGTCGAAAGGCACATGCCTTACCGAGACGAATGGCGCACCGCCGCCGCTGGGAGAGACGCGATGTTCAGCAAGCAAGACCAGATCCAGGGTTATGACGATGCACTGCTGGCGGCGATGAATGCCGAGGAGCAACGCCAGGAAGATCACATCGAGCTGATCGCGTCCGAGAACTACACCAGCAAACGCGTCATGCAAGCGCAAGGCAGCGGCCTGACCAACAAATACGCCGAAGGCTATCCGGGCAAGCGCTACTACGGCGGTTGCGAGCACGTGGACAAGGTCGAAGCCCTGGCCATCGAGCGTGCCAAGCAACTGTTCGGCGCCGATTATGCCAACGTCCAGCCGCACTCCGGCAGCCAGGCCAACGCTGCGGTCTATCTGGCCCTGTTGAACGCAGGCGACACCGTACTGGGCATGAGCCTGGCCCATGGCGGGCACCTCACTCACGGCGCCAAGGTCAGCTTCTCCGGCAAGCTCTATAACGCCGTGCAGTACGGCATCGACACCGACACCGGCCTGATCGATTACGACGAAGTCGAGCGTCTGGCGGTCGAGCACAAACCGAAAATGATCATCGCCGGGTTCTCGGCTTACTCCAAGACCCTGGACTTCCCGCGCTTCCGCCAGATCGCCGACAAGGTTGGCGCCTACCTCTTCGTCGACATGGCCCACGTCGCCGGCCTGGTCGCCGCCGGTCTGTACCCCAACCCGCTGCCCTACGCCGACGTGGTCACCACCACCACCCACAAGACCCTGCGCGGTCCACGCGGCGGCCTGATCCTGGCGAAGGCCAACGAAGAGTTGGAAAAGAAATTCAACGCCGCCGTGTTCCCCGGTGGCCAGGGCGGCCCGCTGATGCACGTCATCGCTGGTAAAGCCGTGTGCTTCAAGGAAGCGCTGGAACCTGGCTTCAAGGCCTATCAACAACAAGTGATCGACAACGCCCAGGCCATGGCCGGCGTGTTTATCAAACGCGGCTACGATGTAGTGTCCGGCGGCACCGACAACCACCTGTTCCTGGTCAGCCTGATCCGTCAGGGCCTCACCGGCAAAGAGGCGGATGCAGCCCTCGGTCGCGCCCACATCACCGTCAACAAGAACGCCGTACCGAACGACCCACAATCACCGTTCGTGACCTCGGGCCTGCGCATCGGCACCCCGGCGGTGACCACGCGCGGCTTCAAGGTCAGCCAGTGCGTGGAACTGGCCGGCTGGATCTGCGACATCCTCGACAACCTCGGCGATGCCGACGTGGAAGCGAATGTCGCCCGGCATGTATCGGCCTTGTGCGCGGACTTCGCGGTTTATCGCTGAGTGCGGTTTTGGAGTAAATGACTATGCAACGCTACTCGGGCTTCGGCCTCTTCAAGCACTCCCTCAGCCATCACGAAAACTGGCAGAAAATGTGGCGCACGCCGACCCCGAAAAAGGTCTATGACGTGGTCATCGTCGGCGGTGGCGGGCATGGTCTGGCGACCGCCTACTACCTGGCCAAGGAGCACGGCATCACCAATGTCGCCGTGGTCGAGAAAGGCTGGCTGGGCGGTGGCAACACCGCGCGCAACACCACCATCGTACGTTCCAACTACCTGTGGGACGAGTCGGCGCACCTGTACGAACATGCGATGAAACTCTGGGAAGGCCTGTCCCAGGACCTGAACTACAACGTGATGTTCTCCCAGCGCGGCGTCTATAACCTGTGCCACACCCTGCAGGATATTCGTGATTCCGAGCGCCGGGTCAGCGCCAACCGCCTCAACGGCGTGGACGGTGAACTGCTCGATGCCAGGCAGGTGGCGGACGAGATCCCCTACCTCGATTGCTCGAAAAACACCCGCTACCCGGTGATGGGCGCCACCGTCCAGCGTCGCGGCGGCGTGGCCCGTCACGATGCCGTGGCCTGGGGCTTTGCCCGTGCCGCCGATGCCTTGGGCGTGGACCTGATCCAGCAGACCGAAGTGATCGGGTTCCGCAAGGAAAACGGCGTGTGCATCGGTGTCGAAACCAACAAGGGCTTCATCGGCGCCAAGCGCGTCGGCGTGGTCACGGCCGGTAACTCCGGGCACATGGCCAAGCTCGCCGGCTTCCGCCTGCCCATCGAATCCCACCCGCTGCAAGCGCTGGTGTCCGAGCCGATCAAACCGATCATCGACAGCGTGATCATGTCCAACGCCGTGCACGGTTACATCAGCCAGTCCGACAAGGGCGACCTGGTGATCGGCGCCGGTATCGACGGCTACAACGGCTACGGCCAGCGCGGTTCGTACCCGGTGATCGAACACACCATCCAGGCCATCGTCGAGATGTTCCCGGTGCTGTCCCGCGTGCGCATGAACCGCCAGTGGGGCGGCATCGTCGACACCACCCCGGACGCCTGCCCGATCATCTCCAAAACCCCGGTGCCGAACATGTTCTTCAATTGCGGCTGGGGCACTGGTGGCTTCAAGGCCACACCGGGCTCGGGCAACGTGTTTGCCGCCAGCCTGGCCAAGGGTGAAATGCACCCGTTGGCGGCACCTTTCTCCATCGACCGTTTCCACAACGGTGCGCTGATCGATGAACACGGCGCTGCGGCCGTCGCCCACTAACAGGAGAAATCCCTATGTTGCATATCTTCTGTCCTCACTGCGGCGAACTGCGCTCCGAAGAGGAATTCCACGCATCCGGCCAGGCGCACATCCCGCGTCCCCTGGACCCGAACGCCTGCACCGACGAGCAGTGGGGCGACTACATGTTCTTTCGCGATAACCCGCGCGGCCTGCATCACGAGTTGTGGATTCACGCTGCCGGTTGCCGCCAGTACTTCAACGCCACCCGCGACACCGTGACCTACGAAATTCTCGAAACCTACAAGATCGGCACCAAGCCGCAATTCACGGCTGACGGCCAGAAAGCGGCCAAGACGGCTCTGGGAGAGAAGGTATGAGCCAGATCAATCGCCTGTCCAACGGCGGACGGATCGACCGCAACAAAGTGCTGAGCTTCACCTTCAACGGCCAGGTGTACAAAGGCTTTGAAGGTGATTCCCTGGCCGCTGCACTGCTGGCCAACGGCGTCGACATCATCGGTCGCAGCTTCAAGTATTCGCGCCCTCGCGGCATTTTCGCCGCCGGTGCCGAAGAGCCGAACGCGGTATTGCAGATCGGTGCCACCGAAGCCACGCAGATCCCCAACGTGCGCGCCACGCAACAGGCGCTGTACCAGGGCCTGGTCGCCACCAGCACCAATGGCTGGCCGAGCGTGAACAACGACATGATGGGCATTCTTGGCAAGGTCGGCGGCAAGCTGATGCCGCCGGGTTTCTACTACAAGACGTTCATGTACCCGCAATCGTTCTGGATGACTTACGAGAAGTACATTCGTAAGGCTGCCGGGCTTGGTCGTTCGCCGACCGAGAACGATCCGGACACCTATGACTACATGAACCAGCACTGCGACGTGCTGATCGTCGGCGCCGGCCCTGCGGGTCTGGCCGCTGCACTGGCGGCTGCACGCAGCGGCGCCCGGGTGATTCTGGCGGATGAGCAGGAAGAGTTTGGCGGCAGCCTGCTCGATTCCCGCGAGAGCCTCGACGGCAAGCCGGCGACCGAGTGGGTTGCCAGCGTGATCGCCGAACTGAAAAGCACCCCCGACGTGTTGCTGTTGCCGCGCGCCACGGTCAACGGTTATCACGACCACAACTTCCTGACCATTCACGAACGCCTGACCGATCACCTCGGCGACCGCGCCCCGATTGGCCAGGTGCGTCAGCGCATCCATCGGGTTCGCGCCAAGCGTGTGGTGCTGGCCACCGGCGCCTGCGAGCGTCCGCTGGTTTACGGCAACAACGACGTGCCGGGCAACATGCTCGCCGGAGCCGTTTCGACTTACGTGCGCCGTTACGGTGTGGCACCAGGCAAAAAGCTGCTGCTGTCGACCAATAACGATCACGCCTACCGCGTGGCGCTGGATTGGCTTGATGCCAGCCTGCAAGTCGTCGCCATCGCCGACGCCCGCAGCAATCCGCGTGGGGCGCTGGTGGAAGAGGCTCGCGCCAAAGGCATTCGCATCCTGACCGGCAGCGCCGTGATCGAGGCCCGTGGCAGCAAGCACGTGACCGCTGCCCGCGTGGCGGCGATTGATGTGAAGGCACACGCCGTGACCAGCCCAGGCGAATGGCTTGAATGCGATCTGGTTGCCACTTCCGGCGGTTACAGCCCGGTGGTTCACCTGGCTTCGCACCTGGGTGGCAAGCCGACCTGGCGTGAAGACATCCTCGGTTTCGTACCGGGCGAAGCGCCGCAGAAACGCGTGTGTGTCGGCGGCATCAATGGCGTCTACGGTCTAGGCGATTCGCTGGCCGACGGTTTTGAAGGCGGTGTTCGCGCCGCCAGTGAAGCCGGTTTCGGCGTGGTCGAAGGCGTGCTGCCCAAAGCCCTGAGCCGTCATGAAGAACCAACGCTGGCGCTGTTCCAGGTGCCACACGAAAAAGCCACCGCACGGGCGCCGAAGCAATTCGTCGACCTGCAAAACGACGTCACCGCCGCCGCCATCGAACTGGCGACCCGCGAGGGCTTCGAGTCGGTCGAACACGTCAAGCGCTACACCGCGCTGGGCTTCGGCACCGATCAGGGCAAGCTCGGCAACGTCAACGGCCTGGCCATCGCCGCCCGTTCGCTGAACGTGACCATCCCGCAGATGGGCACCACCATGTTCCGTCCGAACTACACGCCGGTGACGTTTGGCGCTGTGGCTGGTCGTCACTGTGGGCACATCTTCGAGCCGGTGCGCTTCACCGCGCTGCATCACTGGCACGTGAAAAACGGTGCCGAGTTCGAAGACGTCGGGCAGTGGAAACGCCCGTGGTACTTCCCGAAAAACGGTGAGGACATCCACGCAGCCGTCAAACGCGAATGCAAAGCCGTGCGCGACAGCGTCGGCCTGCTGGACGCTTCGACCCTGGGCAAGATCGACATTCAAGGCCCGGATGCGCGCGAATTCCTCAACCGCATCTACACCAACGCCTGGACCAAGCTCGACGTGGGCAAGGCGCGTTATGGCCTGATGTGCAAAGAAGACGGCATGGTCTTCGACGACGGCGTCACCGCTTGCCTCGCCGACAACCACTTCGTGATGACCACCACCACTGGCGGCGCGGCCCGGGTGCTGCAATGGCTGGAAATCTATCAGCAGACCGAATGGCCGGACCTGAAGGTGTACTTCACCTCCGTGACCGATCACTGGGCAACCATGACCCTGTCCGGGCCGAACAGCCGCAAGCTGCTGGCCGACGTCACTGACATTGATCTGAGCAACGAAGCGTTCCCGTTCATGACCTGGAAAGAAGGCCTGGTCGGCGGCGTGCCAGCGCGGGTGTTCCGGATTTCGTTTACTGGTGAGCTGTCGTACGAAGTCAACGTGCAAGCCGACTACGCCATGGGCGTGCTGGAAATAATCGTCGCGGCCGGCAAGCAGTACAACCTGACGCCGTACGGCACCGAGACCATGCACATCCTGCGCGCCGAGAAGGGCTTCATCATCGTCGGCCAGGACACCGACGGCTCTATGACCCCGGACGACCTGAACATGGGCTGGTGTGTCGGCCGCACCAAACCGTTCTCGTGGATCGGCTGGCGCGGCATGAACCGCGAAGATTGTGTGCGGGATCAGCGCAAACAGTTGGTGGGGCTCAAGCCGATCGATCCGACCAAATGGCTGCCGGAAGGCGCGCAACTGGTGTTCAACACCAAGCAGGCGATCCCGATGACCATGGTCGGTCACGTGACTTCCAGCTACTTGCACAACTCCCTGGGGTATTCGTTTGCCATGGGCGTGGTCAAGGGCGGTTTGAAACGCATCGGCGAGCGCGTGTTCGCACCGCTGGCCGATGGCAGCGTGATCGAGGCGGAGATTGTTTCTTCGGTGTTCTTCGATCCTAAGGGTGATCGGCAGAATATCTGACAGACCGAGTCGCCTGCATCGCAGGCAAGCCAGCTCCCACATTTGGAATGCGTTCCCCTGTGGGAGCCGGGCTTGCCCGCGATGACGGCGGGACAGCCACCACAAGGCTTATAGAATTAGGTGTTCCATATGACCGCAGCCAATGTGTACCAACAACGCCCAACTACCGGGGCCAAGGCCGAGTCGTCGCTGCATCATGCCGACCTCGCCAGCCTGGTGGGCAAGGGCCGCAAGAACGCCGGCGTGATCGTGCGTGAGAAAAAACTCCTCGGCCATCTGACGATTCGTGGCGATGGCCACGATGCGGCGTTCGCCGCCGGCGTGCACAAGGCCCTGGGCATCGAATTGCCGGGTGCGCTGAGCGTCATCATCAAGGGCGAAACCAGCCTGCAATGGATGGGCCCGGATGAATGGCTGCTGATCGTGCCGGGCGGTGAAGAATTTGCCGCCGAACAGAAATTGCGCGAAGCGCTGGGCGAGCTGCATATCCAGATCGTCAACGTCAGCGGCGGCCAGCAGATCCTCGAACTCAGCGGACCGAACGTACGCCAGGTGCTGATGAAATCCACCAGCTACGACGTGCACCCCAACAGCTTCCCGGTGGGTAAAGCCGTCGGCACCGTGTTCGCCAAGTCGCAACTGGTGATTCGCCATACCGGCGAAGACACTTGGGAACTGCTGATCCGCCGCAGTTTCTCGGACTACTGGTGGTTGTGGTTGCAGGATGCGGCCGCCGAGTACGGCTTGAGCGTTCAGGCCTGACTCAGTGTTGAGTGGGCACTGCTTTTGTGGCGAGGGAGCTTGCTCCCGCTCGGCTGCGCAGCAGTCGCAAAACCTGATCCCGCGTTCTTCCTGAAGGATCGCGGTTGCTGATTTTGGGGTCGCTTCGCAACCCAGCGCGAGCAAGCACCCTCGCCACAGAGTTATCTCTGATCACAGATGTTGCAGCAGGAGTCACCGCACTATGAGCCGCGCCCCAGACACATGGATCCTGACCGCCGACTGCCCCAGCGTCCTCGGCACGGTGGATGCGGTGACCCGCTTTCTGTTCGAGCAGGGCTGCTACGTCACCGAGCACCATTCCTTCGATGACCGGCTCTCGGGCCGCTTCTTCATTCGCGTGGAATTCCGCCAGCCCGACGGCTTCGACGAACAGGCGTTCCGCGCCGGGCTGGAGGAACGCGGCCAGGCGTTCGGCATGATCTTCGAACTGACCGCGCCGAACTACCGGCCCAAAGTGGTGATCATGGTGTCCAAGGCCGATCACTGCCTCAACGACTTGCTCTACCGCCAGCGCATCGGCCAGTTGTCGATGGACGTGGCCGCCGTGGTTTCCAACCACCCGGACCTCAAGCCGCTGGCCGACTGGCACCAGATTCCGTACTACCACTTCCCGCTCGACCCCAACGACAAACCGTCCCAGGAGCGTCAGGTGTGGCAGGTGATCGAAGAGTCCGGCGCCGAACTGGTGATCCTTGCCCGCTACATGCAGGTCCTGTCGCCGGAGCTGTGCCGCAAACTCGACGGCAAGGCGATCAACATTCACCACTCCCTGCTGCCCGGTTTCAAGGGTGCCAAGCCGTATCACCAGGCCTACAACAAGGGCGTGAAGCTGGTCGGTGCCACCGCGCACTACATCAACAACGACCTGGACGAAGGCCCGATCATCGCCCAGGGCGTGGAGGCGGTGGACCACAGTCATTACCCGGAAGATTTGATCGCCAAGGGACGGGATATCGAGGGCCTGACGCTGGCGCGGGCGGTGGGGTATCACATCGAAAGACGGGTGTTTTTGAACGCCAATCGTACCGTCGTTCTTTAGATCGCTATCGCGGGCAAGCCCGCTCCCACGGGGTTCTGTGTCGTTTGCAGATTTTATGTACACCCCCGATCACCTGTGGGAGCGAGCCTGCTCGCGAAGAGGCCCTGACAAACAACACAAGACACACAGGCAATAACCCGAGCACTTAAACGCGCTGCCTGCCTGGGCAACGCGGTTCCATAAAAACAACAGCGAGGTGAAAGCATGTCTGGCAATCGTGGTGTGGTGTATCTCGGCAATGGCAAAGTCGAAGTACAGAAAATCGACTATCCGAAAATGCAGGACCCGCGCGGCAGGAAGATCGAGCACGGCGTCATCCTGCGCGTGGTGTCCACCAACATCTGTGGTTCCGACCAGCACATGGTGCGCGGCCGGACCACGGCGCAGACCGGCCTGGTGCTGGGCCACGAGATCACCGGCGAAGTGATCGAGAAGGGCAGCGACGTCGAGAACCTGAAAATCGGCGACCTGGTCTCCGTGCCGTTCAACGTGGCGTGCGGGCGTTGCCGTTCCTGCAAAGAGCAACACACCGGCGTCTGCCTGACCGTCAACCCGGCCCGTGCCGGTGGTGCTTACGGCTACGTGGACATGGGCGACTGGACCGGTGGCCAGGCCGAATACGTGCTGGTGCCTTATGCCGACTTCAACCTGCTGAAACTGCCGGACCGCGACAAGGCCATGGAGAAAATCCGCGACCTGACCTGCCTCTCCGACATCCTGCCCACCGGTTATCACGGCGCCGTCACTGCTGGCGTCGGCCCCGGCAGCACCGTCTACATCGCCGGTGCCGGCCCGGTCGGCCTGGCCGCTGCCGCTTCCGCTCGCCTGTTGGGCGCGGCAGTGGTGATCATCGGTGACGTCAATTCGATCCGCCTGGCCCACGCCAAGGCGCAGGGTTTTGAAATCGTCGACCTGTCGACAGACACACCGCTGCACGAACAGATCGCCGCCCTGCTGGGCGAGCCGGAAGTCGACTGCGCCGTCGATTGCGTGGGCTTCGAAGCCCGCGGCCACGGCCATGACGGCGTCAAACACGAAGCCCCGGCCACCGTACTCAACTCGTTGATGGGTGTAGTGCGCGTAGCGGGCAAGATCGGCATTCCAGGCCTGTACGTCACCGAAGACCCGGGCGCCGTGGACGCCGCCGCGAAAATGGGCAGCCTGAGCATTCGTTTCGGCCTGGGCTGGGCCAAATCCCACAGCTTCCACACCGGGCAAACGCCAGTGATGAAGTACAACCGCCAGTTGATGCAGGCGATCATGTGGGACCGTATTCACATTGCCGACATTGTCGGGGTCGAGGTGATCAGCCTGGATGATGCGCCGCGTGGGTATGGCGAATTCGATGCGGGCGTGCCGAAGAAATTTGTGATTGATCCGCATAAGTTGTTCAGTGCGGCGTAAGGATTTTGCGCTATGAAAAAGGGCGACGTGAGTCGCCCTTTTCTATTTCTGATAGCTGGGGATAACTAAGGGAGTATCAGTATTGCCACTGCGTAGTTCCCTAATGCGTCCTTCTAGCTCATGAAGTCTTGTACGAACGCGGTCGGATGGAGTGTCTTGAATTGAATCAATCAGGGACCGATATTCATTAGTGTAGTTATCGATTCGGGTTTGAATCCTTGATGGCCTCGGTGTTGGAATAATGTCCCCGAAATATGCCGGTGCGTATTTCGGATCAAAGGCTCCGGCGAAGTGATTGTTTGCGCTTAGGGAATCATAGCTTGGCGGTTGCACGTGAAAATCGCGCTGCAACTTACCAGTAAAAGGTGTTGCAGAGGGCTTGGCTGTATATCGAGGCGGTGGTCCCGCAGGAGTGCCGTTTGCTTGAAAAAGCGGAACACCTGTGGGTGTTTTGCTGACCGTCGAAACTTTTGGAGTCATCGAGGACGTTTCTCCTCCCACCGACTTAATGGAAGAAAGGGCTTTGGGCGAATTTTTCATCTGTAGGATCTTGGATATATTGTTTCTGACAACTCCCCACAGCAAGCCTATATGCCCGTTTGGATCACTTTGATTTACTGGATCCCCGCCGCAATAGCTATACGCATTCAACCCACCCTCCCCAAACGGACTCCAACTGTCCGGGCTGTTAAATCGCATCAATACCGGGTTCAACGCCCGATAGCCATTGCCTAATAGATAGTGCCCGGTCAGCGGATCCGGCCGTTCGCCGTTGAAGCCTAGCAGGCTGAGCAAGCCGTTTTCCTGTGGGCGGTGGCCGTAAGGCGTGTAGGCGATGGGTTGGGGTTGAGTTGCGTCCAGAGCGTTCAACACCGAACGCTGCTGATCAGTGGCGAGCAGGCGGGTTTGCACGGCGCCGGTCTCGTGCTGTTGCTGCGCCAGCAACTGGTCGTCGTACTGCATGATCGAGCGCTGCAGCGCACCGTGGATCTCGGTGGCCAGGCGAGTTTTCTGGTAGAAGCGCTGGGTACCGGGCTGCGCTGCAGGTGTGCTGGCGACCAGGCGATCCAGTGGATCGTAGTGGTAATGGCACAGCAGGGTTTCGCGGTTGGACTGCATGGGGCTGGACTCCCTGAAAGGTGCGTCGGTTCAGGGGTTTACTGTGGCGCAATTGGCTGGAGTTGGGTACTAGCAGAACTGATAGTGTTTGATTTGCGAGCTGCATTCATTCTCGGCACCGACAGGTGTCGTCAACAATGGGTGATTAATCCTTCATGCGGATTAAGCGAACGACAGGTTGCATAGAGTCAGGGGTTAAACGCACGTTCCATTCGTCAGAAGCGGCGTAGTTATGAACAGGGCGTAAAGGGGACCTGTTAATGGTAGGCGGCAATGGGACAGGGATGAGTTGCACGTCCCATTCGCCAGGAGCAGCGTAGTTATGAATAGGGGGTAGGGCGGCGTTACTTTTAGCGATAGATGCTTTATTGGTGCCCTTATGTGCAAGCGTGCTTGGCTCTTTACGGGGGTTGGCCCCCTCGATGAGCGTTTTGTTTGTCGCAGGGGCGTTTGTTTGCTGCGTGCTTAGGGGACTAGGCGGTACTGTTTCTCTTGGTGTCCTCTCTGCTATTGGTGCTGCTATTGCTTTCATTTTTGCGTTGGCTTTTTTTATACTGCCCAGGCTTTTTTTAACTCGAAACAGGGCGCCGGATATATCTGGCTGGTTGAAGAGTCTGCGAGCGAAAAAGAAAAGTTTTAGGTTGCCAGACGGATCTGCGTAATTGATCGGATCATTTTCGCAGTAGGCGTAAGTGTTAAAGCCACCCTCCCCAAACGGACTCCAACTGTCCGGGCTGTTAAATCGCATCAATACCGGGTTGAACGCCCGGTAGCCATTACCCAGTAAATAATGCCCGGTCAGCGGATCCAGCCGTTCGCCGTTGAAGCCTGGCAGGCTGAGCAAACCGTTTTCCAGCGGGCGGTGGCCGTAAGGCGTGTAGGCAAGGGGTTGGGGTTGAGTTGCATCCAGGGCGTTCAACACCGAACGCTGCTGATCAGTGGCGAGCAGGCGGGTTTGCACGGTGCCGCTTTGATACTGTTGCTGTGCCAGCAGATGATCATCGTGCTGCATGATCGAGTGTTGTAACGCGCCCTGGATCTCGGTGGCCAGGTGATCTTTCTGGTAGAAGCGCTGGGTACCGGGCTGCGCTGCAGGTGTGCTGGCGACCAGGCGGTCCAGTGGGTCGTAGTGGTAGCGGCAGAGCACTACGAGACGATTAGCGTCCATTGTGTTACTCCTTGGCTTTCCTCTATAGCTTGAATTTTACAGGTTGGTAGTTGAATGTTGAGTGCTCCAAAGGTTCTTTCAGCGGGTCATATGTATTTTGTTTGCGGATGACCAGGTTGATAACTCCCAAGTCTGCAATTTTTGCTGAATTATGAAAGTTATAGATCCTTGCCATTTTTTCGTCTGAAAGGTTTGTGGTGATTCTTCCGATATATGCCTTAACTTCTTTTCCTTTTGTCAGGGCTATCTCGGCACCTATTTCATCAGAGTTGCAGGCCAGTATTCGCACTCGATCATAAGTGTTGAGATCTATGTTTTTTATTATGGTTTGTGCGTCCCAATATTCGTTGCCGATGACGAGTTTTCCTGGGTGTGCTTCACTACCGTGAGCAGCAATGGTAAGTCTCGAGCCACCTTTGTGCGTTGATTCAAAAGTGAAGGCATTGTCGGCAAGTTTAGTGACATTCCTCATTTTGCCGGGAGGTGTTGCAATAACAGCGGTGGCTGGTGCGCTTGCACGTTTTGTGCTCGGTAATATACCCAGTAATGATTTTAGTCCTCGTATATGTCCTGTCGGGTCTGAAAAGTTTAGTGGGTCGCCCTGGCAATACGCATATGCATTCAACCCACCCTCCCCAAACGGACTCCAACTGTCCGGGCTGTTAAATCGCATCAATACCGGGTTGAACGCCCGATAGCCATTACCCAGTAAATAATGCCCGGTCAGCGGATCCAGCCGTTCGCCGTTGAAGCCCAGCAGGCTTAGCAAGCCGTTTTCCGGCGGGCGGTGACCGTAAGGCGTGTAGGCAATGGGTTGGGGTTGAGTTGCATCCAGGGCGTTCAACACCGAGCGCTGCTGATCGGTGGCGAGCAGGCGGGTTTGCACGGCGCCGGTCTCGTGCTGTTGCTGCGCCAGCAACTGGTCGTCGTACTGCATGATCGAGCGCTGCAGCGCACCGTGGATCTCGGTGGCCAGGCGAGTTTTCTGGTAGAAGCGCTGGGTACCGGGCTGCGCTGCAGGTGTGCTGGCGACCAGGCGATCCAGTGGATCGTAGTGGTAGCGGCACAGCAGGGTTTCGCGGTTGGGCTGCATGGGGCTGGACTCCCTGAAAGGTGCGTCGGTTCAGGGGTTTACTGTGGCGCAATTGGCCGAGGTTGGGTACTAGCAGAACTGATAGGGTCGCAGCGCATTTAGGCACAGCAAATCCATGTGGGAGCGAACCTGCTCGCTCCCACAGTGGTTATTCTTTGTTCGTGGGATTTTGTCTGCCAGTCAAGTCGTTGCACCCGCCGGCTCAAGGTTGTCCAGTGCCCGGTTAACCGCCAGCTCACCGAGCATGATCACCTGTTGAATGCCCAGCATTGTGTTGCGCTGTGTGCCATCCAGAAACCCGGCGAAATCGCTCATCATCACGCTCGCCGAGGCCAGGGACTCGCAGGCGTTGGCCAGCAGGGTTTCGGTGTCGATGTCGGGGGCGATGAGGAAGATGGTGCTGGGTGCGCGGGGTTTGAGGCTGGCGGGCTTGAGGTAGAAGTTGAGTGCGCGGTTGGCGGCTTCTTTCAGCTTTTTTGGATCGAGCGCTGGATCGTGGGGGACCGGCTCGGTCTTCGGGGGATTGGGTGTGGGTTTGATCATGTCTCAGTTCACTCTTGATGAGGCTGCGACCCGCTCGCGACTAAACGAAGGGAGGCAGCCGTACGCAGGTTAGTCGACCGACGAACTAAGAAATCGGCGCACCCGAAGGCGCCCTGCGCACAGCTACCATCAAGTGCAGGGATGGGATACCTGACTGATGACGGCTTGCACGACTTAGTTTCGCCGGGCGACTAAACCCGATCACTGGGGATCAGTGACGCGAACCAAGTTACCGACGGCCCTCCAGGCACACAAGCCGGCGGATTCTGGCGCAGTTGTAGGCAACGACGCAAGGTTGTGTAGCCTGCCGGAACACATCTCGCAAAAGCACGGCAGCTCCTACAGGGGCCGATGTCAGCGCCCTGCCAACGCACCTTGATACAGCACCGGCCCCGTCGGTTGCCCGGTCGGCGAGCCGCCTTTGGGCTCAAGGCTGACCGCCAGCGCAATCGGCTTGCCGATCAGTGCTCTCTGCACCTCATTCAGCTCGACCTTGCCTTTGCCGCCCGCCGGAATCACCCCGAGGGAAACCGGTTTGCCATCGGCCGCAATTGCCCACAATTCCAGGCTGCGGTCCGGTTCGACGGCGGCCAGGGCCAGCGGTTCGACGTTCAGGTAATTGGCATGAGCTTCGACCTTCAGCGCAGGCTGCGCATCGGCGGTCAGCAGTGTGGCGCTGTACCGCGCAGTGTCACGGTTGTAGAGCACGCCCAGGGCCACGGCGATCACCAGAGAACACACTGCCGCCGTCACCCGCAGCCAGTTCCAGAATGGCCGTTTGGCCGGTACATGCAGCACTTGCGGATCGATGCGCGCGGTAATCCCGTGCCACACGTGATCCGGCACCGGTTGCTCGGGCAGGGCATCCGTCAGGCTGGCGAGGGTCTCCTGCCATTGCGCCAGTTCGGCGCGCAGTGCGGCGTCATCAAGCAGCAACTGTTCAAAACGTCGGCGAGCGGCAGCCGGCATCAGGCCAATGGCGTAATCGGCGGCGAGGGCGCGGCGCAGGGTCGGGGTCTGATAGTTCATGATTCAAGGCACCTGCGCAGGCGCTCCATACCGCGACGAATCCAGGATTTGACCGAGCCCAGTGGCGCGGCCAGATGTGCGGCCAACTCGGCACACGACAGCCCTTGAAAATAGGCCACGGTGATCGATTGGCGTTGCATGCCTTCGAGACTTTCCAGGCACCGGTTCAGGGCGCTGGCCTCGCGGGCACTGGTGAGTTGTTCGTGGGCCGAGGGGCTTGGGTCTTCCAGTGCCTGTTCTTCGAGATCGGTCAGCGGGCGGTCGCGGTGTTTGCGCAACTGGTCGATGGCCTGATGGCGGGTGATGTTGATCATCCAGGTCAGCGGTGCCGACAAGTGCGCTTCATAACGCGAGGCGTTGTTCCAGATACGCACAAAGCTTTCCTGCAGCACTTCTTCTGCCAGGTCACTACGGCCCATGAAGCGCAGGGCCACGCCATGCAGGCGCGGGCCGACACTGCGATAAAGCGTCTCGAATGCGCGGCGGTCACCCAGTGAACACTGGGCCAGGAGCTGCCTGAGCTGATCGGCGTCGGTGCTGGAAATAACAGTTCTCCGGACGGTCGAGGGAGTAATGACGGGCTGCGAGCGATGCCGGTTGCAGGCAGAGGTTAGTTCACGGCGCGCCGTTGTTCCATTCACGGGTGGTCACCTCGGAAAAAACGCCGACCCCGATGCGCAGGGCCGGCAAGCACTGCTTAACCTTTGGGCATCAGCACTTTGTCGATGACCTGAATCACGCCGTTGGACTGGTACACGTCGTAGGTGGTGATGTCGGCGACGTCGCCTTTTTCATCCTTGATCACGATGTTGTGTGGGCCGTTCATCATGACCCAGAGTTTGCCGCCAGCGACGGTGGTGAGTTCGGCCTTGCCGCCACCGGCCTTGATCTTCGCGGCCAGGGCCATCATGTCGAGTTTGCCGGCGACCACGTGGTAGGTGAGGATCTTGGTCAGGGTGGCTTTGTTCTCCGGTTTGAGCAGGGTGTCGACGGTGCCGGCAGGCAGGGCGGCGAAGGCCGAGTTGACCGGCGCGAACACGGTAAACGGACCTTTGCCTTTGAGCGTGTCGACCAGCCCTGCGGCTTTCACGGCGGCGACCAGTGTGGTGTGGTCGGCGGAATTGACTGCGTTATCGACGATGTCCTTGCCTGGCATCATGGCCTGGCCACCGACCATCACGGTGTCGTGGCTCATGTCGGCGGCTTGTGCGGTGTTCAGCACGAATCCGCCGCCAAGGGCCAGGGTCAGCAGGCTGGCAATCAACGGGGCTTTGATCGAAGTGCGTTTCATGGAGGTGATCCTTGTGGGGGGGGAATCGGCCAGGAATGTCTGTCCGTGCTTGATATACGCAGGCGGGTCTAGACTGGATGCAGTGCGGGGAGAATTCTTTGTGAACACCACGAAACCTGTGGGAGCAACATTGATTCAGGCTGACCCACCGCCATCGCGAGCAAGCTCGCTCCCACAGGGACGGCGTCTTTACCGAAACCCTTTGCCACATAAGGCTGTTGTCGCCGGACCTGGGAACAATCCCCCGGGATCTCAGTCGAACGCACACGTTTTTTGCCGTCCACCGATGGGCGGTGCTCATGGCCACAAGAGGATGTCTGGATGAAGATTTCACGCGGTTTTGCACTGGCTTCGCTGTTGTCCGTGGCGGCCAGCCCGGTCTTCGCAGGCTTCAGCCTGGACGACGTGACCAAAGCGGCTTCGAGCATGCAGGGTGGCAACGCCGCCACTGCCGCCGCCCCAACCCCACAAACAGCCGGGCTGCTCGGCGCGCTGACTTCGCAACTGAACGTCACCCCGCAACAAGCCGTCGGCGGCACCGGGGCGATGCTGGGGCTGGCGAAGAATCAACTGAGTTCCACCGACTACTCGCAACTGGCCAAGAGTGTGCCGGGGCTGGACAAGTTGTCCGGTGGCGGGCAAATGGGCGCGTTGAGCGGGATGCTCGGTTCGTCCGGCAAATCGGCGGGTCTGGATAACGCACTGGGTAACGTGAAGAACACCAGCGACCTGAACAGTGCGTTCGGCGCCCTGGGCATGAACGACAGCATGGTCGGCCAGTTTGCCCCGGTGATCCTCAAGTACCTCGGTGACCAGGGCGTCGGCGGTTCGCTGCTGAAAAACCTGGGCGGGATCTGGGGTGCCGGCAGCTAAGCAGGCCCCGGCGGATCAACGGCGTTCGGCGCGCAAGGCGTCGATACGCCGGTCCTTGTCGATCCAGAGCTGGTTGACCCAGTTCTGGATTTTCTGGCGAAACACCGGATCGTTTTCGTAATCGCCCTGCCACAGCGCCGGGTCCAGTTCATGGGTCTGAATGTCGATGATCACGCGCGGCACGCTGCCGCAGATCAAGTCCCAGAACCCCGGAATGTTCTGCTGCGGATAGACCACCGTCACATCGAGAATGGCGTCCAGCTGTTCGCCCATCGCCGCCAGCACGAACGCCACGCCGCCCGCCTTGGGCTTGAGCAGGTGGGTGAACGGTGACTGCTGCTGTGCGCTTTTCGCGGCAGTGAAGCGCGTGCCTTCCAGGTAATTGACCACGGTCACCGGCTGGCGCTTGAACAGCTCGCAGGCGGCTTTGGTGATCTCCAGATCCTTGCCTTGCAGTTGTGGGTTCTTCGCCAGGAACGCCTTGGTGTAGCGTTTCATGAACGGGTAATCCAGCGCCCACCAGGCCAGTCCCAGAAACGGCACCCAGATCAGTTCTTTCTTGAGGAAGAATTTGAAGAACGGCGTGCGCCGATTCAGGGTCTGGATCAGCGCCGGAATGTCGACCCAGGACTGGTGGTTGCTGATCACCAGATAAGACGTGTCGCCGCGCAAGTCATCGCCGCCACGGATGTCCCATTGGGTGGGGATGCAGAGGCGGAAGATCAGCTTGTCGATTTCGGCCCAGGTCTCGGCGATCCACATCACCGACCACGAGGCGTAATCACGCAGGCGACCGGGCAGGATCAGCTTGAGCAGGGCAAACACCATCAGCGGTCCGAACAGCACCAGGGTGTTGAGTAACAACAGCAGCGTAACGAAACAGCCGGTGAGCAGGCGGCGCATAAGTGACTCTTGCAAGCGTTTTGGGCGCGACATGATAAGCAGGTTGGGGCGACAGGCCAAATCGGCGGTGACGAATGTTTCACTTTTGCGGGGGTATGCTTGAGTGGAATGATCAGTTGGATTGCTGTGGTGATTGATCTGGCCCCTTCGCGGGCAAGCCCGCTCCCACAGGGTTTTGGGTTGGGCCCAGCACCAATTCCCTGTGGGAGCGGGCTTGCCCCGGGCGGCGTTCCGACGAAGCGATCTGACGAACGAACCAATTCATCACTGGCGGTCTAAAATCCCACATTCGACGCCCTCATTCCCCAAGGAACCCGACTACGTGAAATCCCTCCTTGCACTGCTTTCCCTCGTGGCCCTGCCGGTCCTGGCCGCCGAGCCGACCCTGTACGGGCGCTACGAATACATCGCGCTGCCGGAAATCGGCGGCGAAGTGCTCAAGGCCAAGATGGACACCGGCGCCCTGACTGCGTCGCTGTCAGCCAAGGACATCGAAACCTTTAGCCGCAACGGCGAAGACTGGGTGCGTTTCCGCCTCGGCACCAAGGACGGCGGCAACAAGGTCTATGAACACAAGGTCGCACGAATCAGCAAGATCAAGAGCCGCGCCGACGAGGGTGACGATGACAACGGCACCGAAGTCGCCAAGCGCCCGGTGGTCGATCTGGAGCTGTGCCTGGGCAACGTCAAGCGCACGGTTGAGGTGAACCTGACGGACCGCAGCAGCTTCAATTATCCGCTGCTGATTGGGGCCAAGGCGCTGCGTGAATTTGGCGCGGCGGTGAATCCGGCTCGACGGTTTACGGCGGACAAGCCGGATTGTTGAGGTGCTGTGAAGTAAACAGCAGTTCATTAGCGGCGTATTCGACCCATGTTGCCTGACAGGACATCCTGACCGCCAAAGCCTGTCGAGTCTGCTTGCTCTGCTAACATCCGCTGCCATTCTGCCTCCACTTGTGCTGGGGAAAGTTGTGGTTGCGGAGCGCTGCTCATTGTTCCTCGAGAGGGGTCGGTAGTCCCTCGCGTAAGGGTGGATTCGGTGGGGAGTAACCTGACGCGAGGTCCGTTCATTCCACCATTGCCATACATTGTTTGGCCCGGCAGGAAAGTGTCTGGCGTTCGTGCAGATCTCGAAATATCCTGGAAACGGTGACCGGGACTGGCTGGTACGGGGGAGGGTAAATCGATCTCCAAATGAACGGCGTGATAATTGACTTGCTCGGTTGGTACTCTCGTTAGAGTCGGTGTCTGACTGGCCAACGAAGTAACGTTTGTTGATGACGAAGTGGCTGTTTTTGACATTTTTGGCAGGGCTTGAGGGCCTGCTGATATCACAGTTGTTGTGTGTGTTGAGACTTTAATTGATCGACTGAACGTTACTGCCTCTGATACGCGATATGAGGCCCGTCGCACTGTGCCAAACGGAAGCTTTGGCCCAAGATGCCCACTCGGATCACTGCGATTGACCGGATCCCCACCACAATACGCATACGCATTCACCCCACCCTCCCCAAACGGACTCCAACTGTCCGGGCTGTTGAACCGCATCAACACCGGATTGAACTGCCGATACCCCTTGCCCAAATGATAATGCCCGGTCACCGGGTCCGGCCGTTCGCCGTTGAACCCCAGCAAACTGAGCAACCCATTCCCCTGTGGCCGATGACCATAGGGCGAATAGGCGAAGGGATTGGGCTGGGTGGCGTCGAGCGCATTCAACGCCGAGCGCTGCTGATCGGTCGCCAGCAGCGTGGTGTCGAACCTGCCGCTTTGGGCCTGGCGTTGCGCCAGCAACTGGTCTTCATGTTGAAAGACGCTGGTCTGCACCGCGCCTTGTACTTCAGTGGCCAGGCGGCTTTTGCAGTAAAAGCGTTGGATGTCGGCCTGCGCGGATGGCTCGCAGTCGGCCAGGCGATCCAGCGGGTCGTAGCGGTAGCGGCACAGTATGGTTTCGCGAGGTGAGTCAGGCATTGACATAGCTCCGTGCACGTCCAAAAAGACGGACCTCCAGCATCCGAGCTTTTTCAGCCGTTGCCTACTATCAGAACTGCTAGGGATTACAGACCGCGCCGCCAATTTGCATACCCTGCGATTGACGGCGATTGCCCCTTGGTTCACCGTTCGCCCCACTTAACTGCCGGGCTCGGACGTCATGCCTCATATTCTGATTGTCGAAGACGAAGCGGCGATTGCCGACACCCTGATTTTCGCCTTGCAGGGCGAAGGCTTTACCACGTCCTGGGTGAGCCTCGGCGCGGTGGCGCTTGAGCATCAGCGGCAGACGCCGGCTGACCTGATCATTCTCGACATCGGCCTGCCGGACATCAGCGGCTTTGAAACCTGCAAGCAACTGCGGCGTTTCAGCGAGGTGCCGGTGATTTTCCTCAGTGCCCGTGATGGCGAGATCGACCGCGTGGTGGGCCTGGAAATCGGCGCCGACGATTACGTGGTCAAGCCGTTCAGCCCGCGAGAAGTGGCGGCGCGGGTCCGGGCGATTCTCAAACGCATGGCACCGCGAGTGACGGTGGCGGATGTTCCTTCGGCGATGTTTCGTATCGACATCGAACGGGTGCAGATCAGCTATCGCGGCCAGGTGCTGACGTTGACCCGCCACGAGTTCCGTCTGCTGCAATGCCTGCTGGAACAACCCGAACGGGTGTTCAGCCGAGAACAATTGCTCGATGCGCTGGGCATCGCTGCTGATGCCGGTTATGAGCGCAGTATCGACAGCCATATCAAGAGCGTGCGCGCCAAGCTGCGGCTGGTGAGCACCGACGCCGAACCGATCCAGACTCATCGCGGCATTGGCTACAGCTACAGCCCGAGGCACAGCTGATGCCATTGGGGATCCGCATCTTTCTGGTCTATGCGCTGTTCATCGGCCTGACCGGTTACTTCGTGCTCAGCACCGTGATGGAGGAAATCCGCCCCGGCGTGCGCCAGTCCACCGAAGAAACGCTTGTGGATACGGCCAACCTGATGGCCGAGATTCTGCGCGACGATTTCAAGACCGGCACCCTTAACCAGAATCACTGGCCGCAACTGCTCAAGGCCTATGGCGAGCGGCAACCGAACGCCACTATCTGGGGCTTGCCGAAGAACCAGGTTAACCACCGTATTTACGTTACCGACGCCAAGGGCATCGTGGTGCTGGACTCCAGTGGCGAGGCGGTGGGGCAGGACTACTCGCGCTGGAACGACGTTTATCTGACCCTGCTGGGCGAATACGGTGCGCGTTCCACCCGCAGCGACCCGAACGATGCGAACTCTTCGGTGATGCACGTCGGCGCGCCGATTCGTGACAACGGTCAGATCATCGGCGTTGTCACCGTGGCGAAACCCAACAGCTCGTTGCAGCCTTATATCGATCGCACCGAGCGACGATTGCTGATTTATGGTGCCGGGTTGATCGGCCTCGGCCTGCTGTTCGGCGCGCTGTTGTCCTGGTGGCTGAGCGCGGCACTGCGACGGTTGACGGTGTACGCCCAGGCCGTCAGCGAAGGCCGCAAGATCGAGGTGCCGCACTATCGCGGCGGCGAACTGGAGCAACTGGCCACGGCGGTGGAGCAGATGCGTACTCAGCTGGAAGGCAAGGCCTATGTCGAGCGCTACGTCCATACCCTGACCCACGAACTGAAAAGCCCGCTGGCGGCGATTCGCGGTGCCGCGGAGTTACTGGAAAGCGATATGCCGTTGGCGCAACGCCAGCGGTTTGTCAGCAATATCGACAGTGAAAGCGCGCGGATGCAGCAGTTGATCGAGCGGTTGCTGAATCTGGCGCAAGTCGAGCAACGGCAAGGGCTGGAGGCGCGTGTAACCGTGCCATTGGCAGCGTTGGTCGACACCTTGCTGGATGGCCAAGTGGCGCGGATTGAAGGCAGGCAGTTGCGGGTTGAGCTGCTGATTCCAGATGACCTGGAGGTGCTGGGCGAGCCGTTTCTGCTACGTCAGGCACTGGGTAATCTGCTTGAGAATGCCTTGGACTTTACCCCGGTTGGCGGGCTGCTGCGTTTCAGTGCCGAGCGGGTGGGGGAGCAGGTTGAGTTCACGTTGTTCAACCAGGCTGAGGCGATTCCTGATTATGCGTTGCCGCGCTTGAGCGAGCGCTTTTACTCATTGGCGCGTCCGGACAGCGGGCGTAAAAGTACCGGGCTTGGGCTCAATTTTGTCGAGGAAGTGGTCAAGCTGCATAAGGGTGAGTTTCGCATTGGCAATGTCGAGGGTGGGGTGCAGGTCAGGTTGCGCCTGCCTTAGGACCGACCTGCTCGCGAAGCGGCTCGCGCAGACTCCACACAAATCCCACATTCGCGCCACAGATCTCCCACACACACCTTTCAAACTCTCCCCCATTCGAACAGGGAGAAACCCATGAACCGCAGCCTGACCCTAAAACTCGGGGCGATTGCCCTATTGATTCTGCTACTGCTGATCCCGTTGCTGATGATCAACGGCATGATCCAGGACCGTCAGCAGCGGCGCGACGGCGTGCTCGAAGACATCGCCCGCAGTTCCAGCTTCAGCCAGCAACTCAGCGGGCCGCTGATGGTGGTGCCGTATCGCAAGGTGGTGCGCACCTGGAAGCTCAACGAGAAAACCAACGAGCGTTATCAGGAAACCGGCGAAGAGCGCGGGCGATTGTATTTTCTGCCCGAACGTTTCGAACTCGACGGCGAGGTGAAGACCGAGCTGCGCTCGCGTGGCATTTACGAGGCGCGGCTGTTTCACGCGGACAATCGAATCAGCGGGCATTTTTCGTTGCCGGAGCAGTTGGGCATCAAGGAAAACTTCGCTGACTATCAGTTTGATCAGCCGTTTCTGGCGGTGGGCATCAGCGATATTCGCGGCATCGAAAATGCGTTGAAGCTGGAGCTCGATGGTCAGCAGCTCGACTTCGTGCCGGGTACCCAGGTGGGCTTGCTGGGCGAGGGCGTGCACGTCACGTTGCCGGCGCTGGACACCACTCACGCCACTGAATTGAACTTCGCTTTCAATCTGACCCTGCAAGGCACCGGTCAGTTGCAGGTGCTGCCGGTGGGCAAGACCAGCAACGTCTCGCTGAGCGCCAACTGGCCGCACCCCAGCTTCATTGGCAACTACCTGCCGGCCCAGCGTGAAATCACTGAAAAGGGGTTTAGCGCCAACTGGCAGACCTCATTCTTCTCCACCAACCTGCAAGAAGCGCTGAGCAGCTGTGTGTCCGGTGGCGGTTGCGAGGCGTTCAATGGCCGCAGCTTCGGCGTTAGCTTCATTGACCCGGTGGATCAATACCTGAAAAGCGACCGGGCGATCAAATATGCGCTGTTGTTCATCGTCCTGACGTTCGCCGGTTTCTTTCTCTTCGAAGTACTGAAAAGCCTGGCGGTGCACCCGGTGCAATACGCCTTGGTGGGCGTGGCCCTGGCGTTCTTCTATCTGTTGCTGCTGTCGCTGTCCGAACACATCGGCTTCGCCCTGGCGTATCTGCTGTCAGCCAGTGGGTGTGTGTTGTTGATCGGGTTCTATGTCTGCCACGTACTGCGCAGCGTGCGTCATGGCTTGAGCTTTTCGGCGGGGCTGGCAGCGTTGTATGGCCTGCTCTACGGCTTGTTGAGTGCAGAGGATTATGCGTTGTTGATGGGCTCGTTGCTGCTGTTCGGGGTGCTGGGTGTGTTTATGGTGCTGACTCGCAGGCTGGATTGGTATGGCATTGGGCAGAAGGCGGCCAAGCCGCTGGAATTTGATACGGGAGCGGTGCAATGAGCCGGTCGTTGGGGTTGCGTGAGGATCAGCGGGTGGGCACTGAGTTGGCGATGCTGATTGCCGGGTTGTTTCCTGTACGTCGACTTCAGTATTCGGCCCTCTATATGCGCTTTTCTACTGCGTCATTGCCCCGTACGACCTGTTTTCACTCACCTTGAGGTGTTTATGCTGTTCTTAATTTGGCGGCGCTCTCCTGCCAGAATTTCACATTGAAATATGGGGTGTCAGCCCCATCGCGCAGACCTGTCAAATACGAAATCTCGTTACTTAAATCATTGGTGTTGGTAAGTAGGTCTTGTTTTAAGTTTCGCACGCCGGTTTCGTCAAGGTATTTGATATAGGGGTTTTCCGAGAATAACAGTTCCTCGCTGACGTTCTTGTTTTTCAGAAGAACCCTAAGTCGTGATTCTTGCTGCTGCAGATACAGCAGTTTGTCCTCTGGCGGATCGATTTCTCTGAACGCAATGGTCGGCTTTTCTGGAAGTAAAGTGTCGAGCATAAGCCTTTCGGGGGTTACGCCTTTGGCGTCGGCGAGTATTTTAAATTTTTTCGATCCGCCGAAAAGTTCGGTTGTTTTGTTTATGGTTGCGTCGAATTGGATCTTGGGATAGCCGGAACGTCTCATGAGTAACTGGGTATTTCCGAATACATCATCAAAAATAGGCGCGGGGATTCGAATATGTCCCGTCGGGTCTCTCCGGTTAATCGGATCCCCCGCACAATACGCATACGCATTCAACCCGCCATCCCCAAACGGACTCAAACTGTCCGGGCTGTTAAAGCGCATCAACACTGGGTTGAACTGCCGATAACCATTACCCAAATGATAGTGCCCAGTCACCAGGTCCGGTCGTTCACCGTTGAACCCGAGCAGGCTGAGCAGGCCATTGCCCCGCGGTCGATGGCCATAGGGCGAGTAGGCCAGGGGATTGGGCTGATTCGCGTCGAGCGCGTTCAGCACTGAGCGTTGCTGGTCCGTCGCCAGCAGCGTGGTGTCGAGCCTGGCGTCGCCGACTTGCTGTTGCGCGAGCAACTGGTCTTCATGCTGGAAGAAGCTGGTCTGTACCGCGCCTTGTATTTCGGTGGATAAACGGCTTTTGCAGTAAAAGCGTTGGATGTCCGGCTGCTGCGGGGGTGAGCAGCTATGCTGGCGATCCAGGGCGTCGTAGCGGTAGCGACACAATACGGTTTCGCGGGAGGAAGTAGGCACTGGCTGAGCTCCGTTCAAGGTCCGATTAACGAGGCCTTTAGCATCGGAGATTTGCGAGCCGTTGCCTACTAGCAGAACTGCTAGGGTTTTGGGCGTTGGCGGTTCAAACCTTGGGCAGGGTCGCCAGCATTGAAGCGCGCTGACTCACCTCAAAAAACCACGCAGCCAATTGCGGATTCGCCTCGCGCCATTGCAGGTCTGGATGGCGCAAGTCCAGATAACCCAAGGCGCAGGCCACGCTGATCGCCGCCACATCGAAATGGCTGGTCAGCTCGGCAATCGCGTCTTTTTCGAGCATGACCAAGGTGCGTCGGATCTTGTCGCGCTGGCCGTCGAGCCATTCGTCCCATTGTTTTTCAGGGGCGCGCAGGGCGACTTCGTAACGAATCAGCACTGCCGCATCCATGATGCCGTCGGCCATGGACGCCAGGGTCAGGCGGCGCCAGCGGGCCGAGCCGTCCCGTGGGATCAGCGGGTTGCCGACGTGTTGGTGATCGAGGTAGTCAAGTATCACCCGGCTGTCGTGGATGACGTTGCCGTCGGCCAGGCGCAGGGCCGGGATCTTGCCCAGGGGGTTGTCTTCATTGAGGGCCAGATCCGGACTGACCGGGCTGAGCACACTGCTTTGCAGCGCCACGCGGTCCTGTTGACCGGTTTCATGCAGCAGCACCAGGACTTTGCGGACGAAGGGCGACAGCGGGTTGTGGAACAGGGTCATGCTCGGGGCGGACATGGCAGCGTCTCGGTCGGTGGCAGTGTGGGGCAGCATAGCGTGTTGCCCTGATAGCTCAAGATCAGAAAACACACTGATGCCACAGCGGTTAGTGGCGTTGCAGGAGGCCGCGCAGGGCTAGGACGGCCGGAATGCCCAAGCCAACCCAGCTCAACGCATCCCACACACCATCCCCCAACAATGCCGCGAACAACCCGGCGGCACTGAGCAGGCCAATCACCGCTGGCGTCGCAAAGACCTTCCAGAAGTTTGACTGACGTGGCCTCATGCTGGCACCTGCGTCTTGGTGAGTACAGGTTTGGCGGCCTTGCGCCGTACTACCCACAAATACACGCCGCTGCCGAGCACGATGATGGTCAGCCCATCCAGCGTCGCCCAGAGGATTTTCATCGGCATGGCGCCGTAGTCGCCAAAGTGCAGCGGTTGCGACATGCCCATGGCGTCCATGTACCACGGCCGCTCGGCCACGGCAGTGACCTGCAGGGTGGCGGCGTCGATCAGCACCGGTGTGAGCAGGTGCGAAGTCAGGTGGGTGCTGCCTTTCATGAACACCGCGTAATGGTGCTCGCTGGAGAAGCGTGTGCCGGGAAAGGCGATGAAATCCGGCTGCATGCCCGGCGCGACTTCCTTGGCAATGTCGAGCAATCGCGTGGCCGGTGCCAGCTGCGTCAGCGGCGGCGCGTCACGGTACGGCGCGACCATCGCGCTAAGGCTGTCGGTGCGCCATGCGGCAATGATCAGGTCGGCGCAGGCGCTGATCACGCCGGTTACACCGACCACCAAAGCCCAGGTCAGGGTCACGACGCCAATCAGATTGTGCAGGTCAAGCCAGCGCAACCGGGTGGATTTGTCCTGGCGCACGGTGGCGAATTCCAAGCGACGCATGAACGGCAGGTACAGCACCGTGCCGGAAACGATCGCCGCGACGAACATCAACCCCATGAACGCCAGCAGCAACTTGCCCGGCAGCCCGGCGAACATGTCGACGTGCAGGCGCAGCATGACCATCATCAAGCCGCCGTTGGCCGACGGCATTTCCAGCGCTTCCCCGGTGCGGGCGTCGAGCATGAACGTGTGCGACGAATTCGGCTCGGTGCCGGCGGTTTTCGCCATGATGGTGACAACGCCGTTCGGATCATCGTCCTCCCAGCCGAAGTACTGCATCACCTCGCCCGGCCGGTGTTTTTGCGCCGCCACGACCAGCTGCTGCAAATCCAGCTGGGGCGTATCGGCCGGCATCTGCTTCAGCTCGGCGGAATCGCCCAGCAGGTGGTCGATCTCGTGATGGAAGATCAGCGGCAGGCCGGTCAGCGCCAGCATCAGCAGGAACACGGTGCAGATCAGGCTGGTCCAGGTGTGGACGAAGGACCAGCGGCGAATTGTTTTACTTTTCATTTCATGGCCTTCAGAAAAACCAAAGCCGTCCACGAAGGACGGCCTTGATCTTGGGGCGTGTTATGTCAGGAAATTACCACTTGTAGGTGGCACTGGCGACGACACTGCGCTGGTCGCCGTAGTAGCAGTAGAAGCCGTCGCAGGTGGAGATGTAGTCCTTGTCGAACAGGTTGGTGGCGTTGACGGCAACGGACGCGCCTTTGAGGCTGTTGTCCAGGCGGCCGAGGTCGTAATGCACCGAGGCGTCGAACACGGTATAGGCGTCGGCCTTGCCCAGCCAGGTGTTGGCCTGATCGCCATAGGTGTTGCCGGTGTAGCGCACGCCGGCACCGACACCGAAGCCGTCCAGCACGCCGGTGTGCCAGGTGTAGTCGGTCCACAGTGAGGCTTGCTGGTTGGGCATCAGTTGCAGGCGGTTGCCAGCGAAGCTGCCTTTCTGTACTTCGGATTTGGCCAGGGTGTAGGCGGCGATGACCTTGAGGTTGTCGGTCACGTCGGATACGGCTTCCAGCTCCAGGCCTTTGACTTTCACTTCGCCGGTCTGGCTGGTGATCGGCACGTCATTAACTGTCGTGGTGACCGAGACGTTTTTCTGGGTCAGGTCATACACGGCGGCGCTGAGCAGGGTGTTGCTGCCTGGCGGCTGGTACTTGATGCCCAGTTCCCATTGCTTGCCTTCGGTCGGCTTGAACGAGTCGGTCGGCGAACTGCTGGCATTGCTGGTTGGCTGGAATGACTCGGCATACGACAGGTAAGGCACGAACCCTGAATCGAAGACGTAGCTGATCGCCGCGTTGCCGCTGAATTTCTTGTTGCGATCGGTGTTGGTCGCGTCGCCCTTGTTGAAGTAGGTGGTGGCGGTGTGGATCCAGTCTTCGCGACCGCCGAGGGTCAGGCGCCATTGGTCGAGGGCCATCTGGTCCTGCACGTACAGGCCGGTCTGGTTGGTCTTCTGGTTGTAGTCGTAGTACGCGGTGGAGCGCGCCGGACGCTCGATCGGCTGGCCGTAGATCGGGTTGAGGACGTTGGTCTTCAGGCCGTCACCGTAGATCGAGGTGTAGCTGGAATCGCTGCGCTGGTGATCCAGACCGATCAGCAGGGTGTGGCGGATGTCGCCGGTGGCGAAATCGCCCTGGAAGTTGTTGTCTACGGCGAACTGGCCGATGTTTTCGTCAACGCTGGTGGAGGTGCGGTTGACGTTGCCCTGGTCATCAACTTGGGTAAACGGATACGAACCGACGGTCAGCGCCTGGAAATCCAGTTCGGTCTTGGTGTAACGCAGGTTCTGCTTGAACTGCCAGACATCGTTGATGCGGTGTTCAAACGCGTAGCCCAGCGCGTAGTAGGTACGGTCGTAGTACTCCCAGTCCGGGTCGCCCAGGTTTTTGTGATGAGAGATGTCGCCGAACGGCATCTTGATCTTGGTGCCCTGCACCGGCAGGAACTGGCTGGTGATGCCGGTATCGTCGCGGGTGAATTGCGTCAGCACGGTGAGTTTGGTGTCTTCGTCGATGTTCCAGGTCAGGCTCGGCGCGATGTTGTAACGCTTGTTGTCGATGTGATCGATCTGCGTGTCGCTGTCACGCAGCACGCCGCTCAGGCTGTAGAGGAACTGGCCGGCATCGTCGATCTTGCCGGTGCTGGCGAAGTTGATCTGGCGATAGTTGTCGCTGCCGTATTGCAGCTGCACTTCGTTGCTCGACTCGGCCGTTGGACGGCGGCTGACCATGTCCAGCAGCCCGCCTGGCGGGGTCTGGCCGTAGACCGAAGAGGCCGGGCCGCGCAGCAGGGCAAGGCGGTCCAGGTCCCAGGTTTCAATTTTCGGCATGGCGTACACGCCTTTTGGCAGCGGCAGGCCATCGAGGAACTGGGTCGGTTCGAAGCCGCGTACGCGCAACCAGTCGGAGCGGGTGTCGCTGCCATAGCTGCTGGCGACGATGCCGGGCATGTAGCGCACAGCGTCATCGAGGTTCTGTACCTTGCGGTCGTCCATCTGCTGGCGCGTGGCGACGGAAATCGAACGTGGCGCCTCGACCAGGGCGGTGTCGGTCTTGGTGCCTGCCGCAGTGCGAGTGGCGACATAGCCGTCCACCGGGCCCCAGGCGCTTTCAGTGGTGCCGGCGCCGATGATCGCGGTTTCCGGCAGGACCATCGCCCCTTCCGGCACGGCCACCAGGCTGTAGGTGCCGGTGCTGCTTTGTTCCAGTTGCAGGCCGGTGCCGCGCAGGGCCTGACGCAAGGCGCCGGTAGCGTCGAATTGACCGTTGACCGGGGCTGAGGTCTTGCCGGCCGCCAGCGACGGGTTCAACGACAGGGCGAGGCCGGCCTGGCTGGCGATCTGGTTCAGCGTGCTGGCCAGTGGCGCAGCCGGCAGGTCGTAGGCGCGAACGCTGGATGCCTGTTCGGCGGCGATCAGTTGGCTACTGATCAGCGGGGTGCAGAAGGCAATGGCGACCGCCAGCAAGCTGGGGCGCAACAAGGTGTCGAGCGAACGGGACATACAGCGGCTCCTGAATGGAAATACTTCTCAATTGCCTGTGAGCCGGACGAGAATGGGAAAGTGATAGGGCTGGATGAAAATAATTTCGATTCAGCAGGGGAATGGGGTTCAGACTGCTCAGCCTCTGTGTAACTGATGGCCTCTTCGCGGGCAAGCCCGCTCCCACATTGGATCCCAGGTGTTCATAAATCAGGTGTCCACTGGAGATCCCCTGTGGGAGCGGCTTGCCCGCGAAGGCGGCTTATCTGGCGCTATAAACCTCAGCGTTTGTTATCAGCCTTGGCCACCGTCACCCACCACGCCGTGTGCTGTTCAATCTGCACCGGCAAGGTCGGCAGCAGGGCGCTCAGCGCCTTGTCGGTGTCATTGAGTGGAAAGCTGCCGGTGATGCGCAATTCGGCGACTTCAGGCGCGACGCCCAGATGCCCACGACGGTAGCGACCCAGTTCGTGCACCAGGTCTGCCAGCCGTGCGTTTTCCATCACCAGCATGCCGCGGGTCCAGGCGTCGGCGCCCGGATTGAGGGCGACGATGGTGCCCAGGCCATTGTCGCGCATCAGCACCTGCTGGCCTTCGCGCAGAATCTGCTCTTCCTGGCTAGCGTGCGGATGGGCCGCCACCGCCGATTTCAATACGCTCAAACGTGTGCCGTCGGCTTCACGCCTGACCAGAAACGTTGTCCCCAGCGCACGCATGCTGCCTTCGCGGGTCTCGACGATAAAAGGCCGGGCATCGCCATGCCCGGTCTCGACGAGGATTTCCCCTTCCTGCAAGACGATCCGTCGTTGTTTCTCGTCGAACCGCACATCCACGGCGCTGTGGGTGTTGAGGTTGATCAGCGTGCCGTCGGTCAGCCTCAAGGTGCGCTGCTCGCCAGTGGCGGTGCGCTGGTCGGCCAGCCAGTAGTCGACGGGCAGATAATGCTCGCCGGCAAACAGTGCCAAACCGATCACCGCGACCACGCTGGCCACGCCGCTGCCGAGCTTGCGTACGCGACGGCGAATGCTTTCTCGCGATTGCAGCAACGCGGTGCGCGCCGGGCCGCTGGCCACGCTGAAACGCTGGTCGAGCATGCCCAACTGACGCCAGGCACGGGCGTGTTCTTCGTGGGCGGCGTGCCATTTGGCGAACTCTTCGCGTTCCACCGGGCTGCTGGAATCCAGGGACAGTTGCCAGGCAATCGCCGCGTCCAGTACCTGCGCCGACACCGGTTTGGAACTGACGGGGCTCATACCGGCTCACCGTACAACGCGATGTAGCACTGGCGAATGCCTTGAGCCAGATACTGGCGTACACGCGGCACCGACACGCCCAGACGTTCGGCGATTTCGGCATGGCCGAGGCCGTCGAGGCGGTTATAGAGGAAAGCAGCACGGGCTTTGCTCGACAGTTTGCCGAGCAGGCGGTCGATGGCCTTGAGGTCTTCGAGGATCAGTTGCTGCTCTTCCACCGACGGTTGTTCGCCTTCGGGGATCAGCATCAACTCGCTGAGGTAGGCCTGTTCCAGCGCAGCGCGGCGGAAATAGTCGAACAGCAGGCCCTTGGCGATCGCCACCAGAAACGCCCGGGGCTCGCGCGGTTCCTTGAATTCATCCCGGCCCAGCAGCCGCACGAAGGTGTCCTGGCTCAGATCTTCGGCCCGTTGCGGGCAGGCCACGTTGCGCCGCAGCCAGGCCAATAGCCAACTGCGATGGTCGCGATACAACGCACCAACGAGCTCACTGTGGGGGCTTGGGACTGACGACACGCGGCATCACCGTTTGGGAAGTATCGTGTCTGTTGACGTTTGGTGGCGCCCGCGACGCAACTCATTTGGCGTACAACGTGGCCGCCACCAAACGTCAACAGACACAGGTTAACGAGAATTGTTCGCGATTGTGACAGAGGCAGGGAGGGTAAGCAATTGGCGTTGGTCGGGTGAATGTGGGTGTACATACCCCACAGGAATCTCGCTTGGCTGATGGGCAATAGGACAAGTGCCGCGCCACAGCAGGCCTCGGGTCATTTGAGTCTTTGCAGGTACTTAGAAAGAAGGCGCCTGTTGCCGCCGTTTCCACTGGCTCAACCGCTGCTGCAAATACAACGGGCTATGAATCTGCTGTTGCCGCGCCCGGCTGAACAGGATCAGCGCCAGCTCCGCCGTGGCCAGGGCGTCGGCACTGGCGTTGTGGCGTTCGAACACTTCGAGCTTGAACCAGTTGATCCAGTCGTCCAGCCCGGCCTCGCGCAGGCTGGCTTGCGGGCACAGCAGCGGTGCCATGGCCGCGACATCGAGAAAGGCATGCTGCAACTTGAAGCCCAGGTGATCTTTCAGGGCCCGCCCCAGCATGTGTTGATCGAACGGCGCATGAAACGCCAGCAGCGGGCTGTCGCCGACAAACTCCATGAACTCCAGCAGCGCCTGCACCGGGTCGCTGCCGGCAGCAATCGCACTCGGGCCCAGCCCGTGAATCAACACACTCGGCGCCAGTTTCAGGTCGGTGCATTGCAGCGTGCGTTCGAACTGCTGGCTGAAATCGATTGCGCCGTCTTCGATGACGACGGCGCCGATAGACAGCACCCGATCCTTGTTCAGGTTCAGCCCGGTGGTCTCCAGGTCCAGCACCACCCAACGTTGTTCACGCAGGCTGCACTCATTGAGTTCGGTCACGACGGGCAAGCGTTGCAATCGCAGTTGCTGTTCAGCCCCCAGCACCGGTGTGGTCGGGCGCAGCCAGGAAAACAGGCTCATAGCTGATACCGCAACGTCAGGCTGTTTTGCAGACGCTGAGCCTGGCGCAGGGATTCACGCAGGATGCGCCGGTCCAGATGGTTGAGGCTGTCGGGATCGACGCGGTTGGAGTAGGGCAGGTTGTGCCGGGTCTGCAACTGATGTTGCTGCATGCGGGTTTGCTGGATGAAGTGATACGCCTCTTCGTACGCGGCGCCATCCAGCCGTTCGATGACCTCTTTGGCCACCAGTTGGCGGAAGCGCTCCTGGGTATTGTTGACGTCGATGCCGTTGGCCAGCGCCAGCAAGCGGGCGCCATCGACGAAGGGGGTCAGCCCTTGCACCTTGAGATCGAGAGTGGCTTTCTCACCGTTTTTACGCGCCAGCACAAACTCACGAAAACGCCCCACCGGTGGTCGGTTGCGCAGGGCGTTGTCCGCCATCATGCGCTGGAACAGGCGGTTGTCGCCGATCTGCGCCAGAATCCCCTGGCGCAGTTGCGCGCAGCCTTGCTCGTCACCCCATACGACGCGCAGGTCAAAATAGATGCTCGAAGCCAGCAGGTTCTCCGGCGTTGCTTCGCGGATAAACGCCGCAAATCGGCGCGCCCATTCGGCCCGGGACAAACACAGCTCGGGGTTGCCGGCCATGATATTGCCTTTGCACAGGCTGAAGCCGCACAGCGCCAGGCTCTGGTTGATCTGCTGGGCGATGGGCAGCAACTTGCCGCGAATCTCGGCGGCCTGGGCCGCATCTCGGGCCTCGAACAGGATGCCGTTGTCCTGATCGGTATGCAGCGTCTGCTCGCGGCGGCCTTCGCTGCCAAAACACAGCCAGCTGAACGGCACACCGGGATCGCCTTTCTCGGCGAGGGTCAGTTCGATCACGCGGCAAACCGTGTGATCGTTGAGCAGGGTGATGATGTGGGTGATCTGCGTCGATGAGGCTCCGTGGGCCAACATGCGCTCCACCAGTTGGCCGATTTCGCCGCGAATCGCAATCAGGTTTTCCAGCTTCTGCGCGCTGCGAATGGTGCGGGCCAGATGAACCAGATCCACCCGTTGCAGGGAAAACAGATCGCGTTCCGAGACCACGCCGCACAGCCGCTGTTCCTTCACCAGGCAGACGTGGGCGATGTGGCGTTCGGTCATGGCAATCGCGGCGTCGAACGCGCTGTGGTCCGGCGTCAGGAAAAATGGCGCGTGGGTCATGTGCCGTTCGATGGCTTCGTTGAAGTCGCTGCTGCCGTTGGCCACGACCTGGCGCAGATCGCGCAGGGTGAAAATCCCCAGCGGTGCTTTTTGCTCGTCCACGATCACGATGCTGCCGACCTGTTGCTCGTGCATCAGCGTCACCGCCTCGCGCATCGGTGTGAGCGGGCTGCACGTCACCGGATGGCGCATGGCCAGTTCGCCCAGGCGGGTATTCAGCGAGTATTGGGTGCCGAGCGTTTCCACGGCTTTTTGCTGGACCTGCTGATTGACCTGATCCAGCAGACTGCTGACGCAGCGCAGGGCGAAGTTACGGAAAATGTCCGACAGCGAAAACAGGCGGATGAAGGCCGGTTTGTTCAGTTGCAGACAGAAGGTGTCTTCGCCAGCCAGGTGTTCGGTGCGGGTTGCCCGTTCACCCAGCAGCGCAGCGAGGGGGAAGCACTCGCCGGTAGTGATTTCGAACACGGTTTCAGTGCCGCCCTTGGCCGCGTGCGCACGTTCGCCCACCACCCGGCCCTGTTTGACGATGTAGAAGTGTTCCACCGGGCCGTCGGCAGGTTTGATGATGCTCTCGCCGGGCGCATAAAAACGCAGTTGGCATTGCTCAACCAGAAACGCCAGGTGCGCGTGTTCCATTTGATTGAAGGGCGGGAAGCGTTGGAGAAATTGCAAGGTGCCCTGGATGTTCTGCAACACCGCCGTTTTCCCTGCCTGGGTGAAGGCGTCTGCTTTACTCATGACATTACCGCAGTCTTTTTTGAATTGTTGTGGTCGGGTCGTTTCAGCCATGGTCGACCCCCGCGGCCGGGGTGCCCATTGGACGTAAGTCTAGGTCGGGGGTGTGTTTGGTGATGTTTCAGAGATGCCTTACACATCCAGTCGGAAATTCCCTCATTTGCCCCCTTGGAAAAATATCCGACGAAGTGCACATTGAAGGTCTGCTTAGCGATGTCTGACCACTGTGCTAGGGGATTGAATTGAAATCGTAGAGAAAACCATGTCCGACCACGATATTTTGAGCGACGCCGAGCGCGAGGCGCTCAGTGCCGTCATGCAGGAACCCGATTTGCCACCGCAACGGGTATTGATCGTCGATGACGACAAAGACGCCCGCGAACTGTTGTCCGAGATTCTCGCGCTGGACGGTGTGCACTGCATGACAGCGGCCAGTGGCGAGACAGCGCTCAAGATGCTGGAGACAAAACCTTCCATTGGCCTGGTCATTACTGACTTGCGGATGGGGCATGTAGGTGGGCTGGAGCTGATCCGCCAGGTACGCGAGTCGGTGCGGGCGGCACTGCCGATCATCATTGTGTCCGGCGATGCCGACGTGAAAGACGCGATTGCGGCCATGCACCTGAGCGTGGTGGATTTTCTGCTCAAGCCTGTTGATACGATCAAGTTGCTGGGGCTGGTAAAGCGGGAATTGGGAATGGAGCCATAACTCAGGCCTGTCAGGCGCGCGCCTGCCTCTTCGCGAGCAGGCTCGCTTTCAAAGGGGGACTGCATTCGCAAACAAAAAAAAGCCCTGATCGCAAGATCAGGGCTTTTTCGTGTCCGGCATCAGCGATCAGTTACAGGCCATTGGCAGCCTTGAACTCGCGACGACGACGGTGCAGCACCGGCTCGGTATAGCCGTTCGGCTGTCGGGAGCCTTCGATCACCAGTTCGACCGCCGCCTGGAAGGCGATGTTGCTGTCGAAGTTCGGTGCCAGCGGGCGATACAGCGAGTCGTTGGCGTTCTGACGGTCAACCACCGGCGCCATGCGCTTGAGGCTTTCCATCACTTGCGCTTCGGTAACGATGCCGTGGCGCAGCCAGTTGGCGATGTGCTGGCTGGAAATACGCAGCGTCGCACGGTCTTCCATCAGGCCGACGTCATTGATGTCCGGTACTTTCGAGCACCCCACGCCCTGGTCGATCCAGCGCACCACATAACCGAGAATGCCCTGGGCGTTGTTGTCCAGTTCGTTCTTGATCTGCTCTGGCGTCCAGTTCGGGTTGACGGCCAGCGGGATGGTCAGGATGTCGTCCACCGAGGCGCGAGCACGTTTGGCCAGTTCGGCCTGACGAGCGAACACGTCGACCTTGTGATAATGCAGCGCGTGCAACGCAGCCGCAGTCGGCGACGGCACCCAGGCGGTGTTGGCGCCGGCCAGCGGGTGAGCGATTTTCTGTTCGAGCATCGCTGCCATCAGGTCAGGCATGGCCCACATGCCTTTACCGATCTGCGCGCGACCTTGCAGGCCGGTGCTCAGACCGATATCGACGTTCCAGTTCTCGTAGGCGCCGATCCACTTTTCAGCCTTCATGTCGGCCTTGCGCACCATCGCGCCGGCTTCCATGGAGGTGTGAATCTCATCGCCCGTGCGGTCGAGGAAGCCGGTGTTGATGAATACCACGCGCTCGCTGGCCGCCTTGATGCAGGCCTTGAGGTTGACCGTGGTACGGCGCTCCTCGTCCATGATCCCGACTTTCAGCGTGTTGCGTGGCAGGTTCAGCACCTCTTCGATGCGGCCGAACAGCTCGTTGGTGAACGCTGCTTCTTGCGGGCCGTGCATCTTCGGTTTGACGATGTAGATCGAACCGGTGCGGCTGTTCTTGCGCGAGTTATTGCCGTTGAGGCTATGGATCGCTGCAAGGCAGGTCAGCAGACCGTCGAGAATGCCTTCCGGTACTTCGTTGCCGTCTTTATCGAGAATCGCGTCGATGGTCATCAGGTGACCGACGTTGCGCACGAACAACAGCGAACGACCGTGCAGGCTGAGTTCCTTGCCATCGACGCCGGTGTAGGTGCGGTCGGCGTTCATGGTGCGGGTAAATGTCTGGCCGCCCTTGGAAACTTCTTCTGACAGATCGCCCTTCATCAGACCAAGCCAGTTGCGGTAGATCACCACCTTGTCGTCGGCATCGACGGCGGCAACCGAGTCTTCGCAGTCCATGATGGTGGTCAGCGCTGCTTCCATCAGGATGTCTTTGACGCCGGCAGCGTCGGTCTGGCCGACCGGGGTGCTGGCATCGATCTGGATTTCGAAATGCAGGCCGTTGTTCTTCAGCAGGATCGCGGTTGGTGCCACAGTGTCGCCGTGGAAACCGATCAGTTGCGCATCGTTGCGCAGGCCGCTGTTGCTGCCACCTTTGAGGGCGACAACGAGTTTGCCGTCAACGATCTTGTAGCCGATGGAATCGACGTGAGAGCCGGCTGCCAATGGCACGGCTTCGTCGAGGAAGGCGCGGGCGAAGGCAATGACCTTGTCGCCGCGAACCTTGTTGTAGCCTTTGCCTTTTTCCGCGCCGCCCGCTTCGCTGATCGCGTCGGTGCCGTAGAGCGCGTCGTACAGCGAACCCCAGCGGGCGTTCGAGGCATTGAGGGCGAAGCGGGCGTTCATGACCGGCACGACGAGTTGCGGGCCGGCCATGCGGGCGATTTCGTCATCGACGTTTTGCGTCGTTGCCTGGAAATCGGCCGCTTCTGGCAGCAGATAACCGATGTCTTGCAAGAAGGCTTTGTAGGCCACGGCATCGTGCGCCTGACCGGCACGGGACTGGTGCCAGCCATCGATACGCGCCTGGAAATCATCGCGTTTGGCGAGTAGGGCTTTGTTCTTCGGCGCCAGGTCATGAATGACCTTGTCGGCACCGGCCCAGAACTGATCGGCGGTGAGGCCGGTTCCGGGAATGGCTTCGTTGTTCACGAAGTCGAACAGGACTTTGGCGACCTGCAGGCCACCGACTTGAACGTGTTCAGTCATTGCTTGCCTCACTCTGCTCAGCTATTTCGCTTTTCAGCTCTTCAATTTTGACAATGAAGCCTCTGGCCATTTAAACCACAAACCCGTCCGCCAGTACATGCCCTTGCGGGCGGCTGGGTTCGGTCCAATCAACGGCTTGGAGGCCTTGCTGACGGGGCTTTCAGGGTTGCGATTGTGCCGGTGGCAGACATCGATCCAACGTTATGTAGTGCGCGCTGCGGCATACTACATGATGAATTGCGCTTGTGAAAATCAGACTAATTACGTCGTTCTGCGACCCCATGACGCATTGCAGTCACGTCGGGGCACGGGATGTTCTCAAAAAACTATTGGATTGTTCCAGTTAAATATAAAAAGTTGTACACGATTTGTGGTTTCAGTCGAATCGGTGGCGCTCCCATTCGCGAGCAGGCTCACTCCCACAAGGTCATGCGCCATCCCTGTGGGAGCGAGCCTGCTCGCGAAGGCGCCAATCCAGTCAGCATTGAATCCAGGCCAGCCCCAACCCTTGCCTATACTTGCCCTTCCATAACAAAAGTCATGACAAGAGGGCTGCGCCATGGACCATCTCGTACTCACCGTCTTTGCGCCTGACAAACCGGGCCAGGTCGAGCGCATCGCCCAATGCATTGCCGAACACGGCGGCAACTGGCTGGAGAGTCGGATGTCGCGCATGGCCGGGCAGTTCGCCGGGATTCTTCGGGTGGGTGTGCCAGCCGAAACTTACGACGAATTAGTCGATGCCTTACAAGCATTGTCGGCACAGGGCATTCGGGTGTTGATCGCCGAGAGCGGGATCGAGCAGTCCTGTACCTGGAAGCCGATCGCCATGGAGCTGGTAGGCAACGACCGGCCGGGGATCGTGCGCGACATCACTCGTCTGCTGAGTGAGCAGGGCGTGAACCTGGAACGCCTGGTGACTGAAGTGCGTCCGGCACCCATGAGCAGCGAGCCGTTGTTCCATGCCGAAGCGATTCTCGCGGTGCCGCTGACCTTGTCACTGGATGTGTTGCAGTCGCGACTGGAAACCCTGGCCGATGATTTGATGGTCGAGTTGGTGCTGCGCAGCGATCCCTGACAGGTTATCCAGATTAAACGTGCACCTGCCTGTGGATAACCTGTAGAGACAGCCCGCCAGCCCACGGCCGCCGGGCCTCTTCAGGTTCTGATCAAAAAACCATCAGTTTCAACAAGTTGCGCACAAATGGCGGGGATCACGCTGTGGATAACCTTGGGAAGGATCGATACAAGCCACGAAGTGCGTGGCTTGTAGAGGTTTGTACGTTTTTTGATCAGGCGCGGCGGCGCAGATTTATCCACGCATCGACGCTGTAAACCGCCAGACCGGCCCAGATGAACATGAAGGCCATCAGGGTACTGGACGACAGGTGTTCATCAAACAGCAGCACGGCTTGCAGCAACACCAGAGTCGGTGCGAGGTACTGGAGAAAGCCCAATGTGGTGTAGGGCAAATGCCTCGCAGCGGCGTTGAAAGATACCAGCGGTATCAGGGTCACTGGCCCAGCGGCGACCAGCCACCAGGCTTCGGACGAGGTCCAGAACTCGGATTGGGCACTGGCCGCTGTGGGATTGACCAGCAACCAGGCGATCGCAATCGGCACCAGCATCCAGGTTTCCACCACCAGCCCCGGCAACGCCTTGACCGGTGCCTGTTTGCGGATCAAGCCATAGAAACCGAAGGTCAGCGCCAGCACCAGCGACACCCACGGCAGACTGCCAACCTGCCATACCTGTTGCGCCACGCCGACCGCCGCCAGCCCCACCGCGACCCACTGCATGCGCCGCAGGCGTTCGCCGAGGATCAGCATCCCCAACAACACGTTCACCAGTGGGTTGATGTAGTAACCCAGGCTGGCTTCGAGCATGCGCCCGTTGTTCACCGACCAGACATAAGTCAGCCAGTTGGCGGCAATCAAGGTGCCGCTCAGGGCCAGGACAGCCAGCCGTTTCGGGTTGTCGCGCAGCTCACTCCACCAGCCCGGGTGTTTCCAGACCATCAACAGCAAGCCGCCGAACAGCGCAGACCAAAGCACCCGGTGGATGATGATTTCAACGGCGGGCACCGAGGCGATGGCTTTGAAGTAGAGGGGGAACAGTCCCCAGATGATGTAGGCACTGAGGCCCAGAATGTACCCGCGACGCGGGTTGGCGGCTTGCATGCAGAATCCTTGCTTGGGCAACTGACAAAGAGGGGATTGTAAGGAGATTTGTCAGCGAATGCCGTACCTGAATGGGTAGCGCATTGGTGAAACACCGACATCCAATGTGGGAGCGAGCCTGCTCGCGAAAGCGCTAGATCAGTCAACAATGACGTTGAATGTGAAATCGTCTTCGCGAGCAGGCTCGCTCCCACAGGGTTTGTTGGGGATCAAGGAAATTGGGCAATTCAGAACAACTTCAGCGGCTCTTCATTGAGCGCCGACAACTGTTCACGCAACGCCAGCACCTGATCGCCCCAATACCGCTCACTGCCGAACCACGGAAAACTGTGCGGGAACGCCGGGTCATCCCAGCGCCGTGCCAGCCAGGCGCTGTAGTGCATCAGGCGCAGCGCTCGCAGCGGCTCGATGAGTGCCAGTTCTCGCGGGTCGAAGTCGTGAAATTCGTTGTAGCCGTCCATCAGTTCCGACAACTGTCCCAGGCATTCCTGACGATCCCCGGCGAGCATCATCCAGATGTCCTGCACCGCGGGCCCCATGCGGCAGTCGTCCAGATCGACGATGTGGAACATCTCGTCGCGGCACATCATGTTGCCGGGGTGGCAATCGCCGTGCATGCGGATGTTCTGGTGTGGCGTGGCTTTGTAGACTTCTTCCACGCGCTTGAGCAGGTCGCGGGCGACGGACTCGTAGGCTGGCAGCAGGCTTTTAGGAACGAAATTGCCTTCGAGCAAAGTGTTCAGCGAATCATGGCCGAAGTTCTTCACGCCCAACGCTTCGCGGTGTTCGAACGGCTTGGTGGCGCCGACGGCATGCAGGCGACCCAGCAGTTGCCCCAGGCGATACAGCTGATCAAGATTGCCCGGCTCCGGCGCACGGCCGCCACGGCGGGGAAACAGGGTGAAACGAAACCCGGCGTGCTCATGCAGGCTGGCACCGTTGTGAATCATCGGCGCCACCACTGGCACATCGCATTCGGCGAGTTCGAAGGTGAACTGGTGTTCTTCCAGAATCGCTTCGTTGGTCCACCGCTGCGGACGATAGAACTTGGCGATCAGCGGCTCGGAGTCTTCGATGCCGACTTGATAGACGCGGTTTTCATAGCTGTTGAGCGCCAGAATGCGTGCGTCGCTGAGAAAGCCGATGCTTTCGACGGCATCGAGCACGAGGTCTGGGGTGAGGGTTGCAAACGGGTGGGCCATGCTGACTCCTGCGCGCAGCAGGCTGCCGCGTCCGGCCAAGCATGGTAGCGCAGACGGGCCGTCTTTAGGGCCTGACCTTGAGGTGAGTGGCGTTTGGACTGACGCTTTCGCGAGCAAGCCCGCTTCCACAGTGGATGTGTGAACACATAACCTGTGGGAGCGAGCCTGCTCGCGAAGGGGCCCGATCAGGCGCCGACGATCCCGCCATCTTCACGCGTAATCGCCATTACCGAAGACCGCGGCTTGCCGTTCGGTAAATGCTCTGGGAACGTCGAACCCCCGTTCTCCCCCGGATGCTGAATCCCGACAAACAGGGTCTTCTGATCCGGCGAAAAACTGATCCCGGTCACTTCACAGCCTATCGGCCCGACCATGAACCGGCGGATTTCACCGCTCACCGGGTCGGCGCAGAGCATCTGGTTATTGCCCATGCCGGCAAAATCACCGGTATTGCTCGAATCGCCGTCAGTCAGAATCCACAACCGTCCGGCCTTGTCGAAGCCCAGACCGTCCGGGCTGTTGAACATGTTCTGCGGAGTGATGTTCGACGAGCCGCCCTTCGGCGTACCGGCGTGAACACCGGGATTGCCGGCCACCACAAACAGGTCCCAGGCGAAGCTTTTAGAGCCGTGATCGTCGCGCTCGGTGCGCCAGCGCAGGATTTGCCCGTAGACGTTTTTCGCCCGTGGGTTCGGGCCGCCGACCGGTTGACCGTCCTCGCCGCGTTTGGCGTTATTGGTCAGGGTGCAATAGACCTGGCCGTCCTTGGGGCTGACCACGATCCATTCCGGGCGGTCCATGCGTGTGGCGTTCACCACGCTGGCGGCCAGGCGGGCGTGAATCAGCACCTGGGCCTGATCGGCAAAACCACTGCTGGCATCGATGCCGTTCTTGCCATGGGTCAGCTCGATCCACTGGCCCTGGCCCTTGGGGTGATCGGCGTTGCCGTCGCCGGCGTCGAAGCGCGCCACATACAAGGTGCCATGGTCCAGCAGGTCACGGTTGGCCTTCGGATTGCGGTGGTTGATCCTGTCGCGGCTGACGAATTTGTAGATGAACTCGCCGCGTTCATCGTCGCCCATGTACACCACGGCGCGACCGTCATCGGTCTCGGCCAGGGCGGCGTTTTCATGTTTGAAACGGCCCAGGGCGGTGCGTTTGACCGGGGTCGATTGCGGGTCGAACGGATCGATTTCCACCACCCAGCCGTGACGATTGAGTTCGTTGGGGTTTTTCGCCAGATCGAAGCGCGGGTCATGTTGATGCCAGTTGATCTCGCGGCTGGCGGCGGAGGCACCGTAGCGTTTTTGTGCGGCGTCGAAGGTTTGCCCGGCGTTGCTGCTGCCGAAGCAATCGGTGAAGTTCTCTTCGCAGGTCAGGTAAGTGCCCCACGGCGTCTTGCCATTGGCGCAGTTCTGAAAGGTGCCGAGGACTTTCTTGCCGCGCTTGTCGGCGCTGGTTTTCAGCAAGTCGTGGCCGGCAGCGGGACCGCTCAGACTGATTGGCGAATTGCCATGAATGCGCCGGTTGTAGCGCGAGCCCTGTACGAACGCCCACTGCCCACGCCGGCGCTGCACTTCGATCACCGACACGCCTTCGCAGGCCAGCGCCTTGCGCACGTCTTCGGCCGATTGCGGCATGCCGCCATGGGGGTAGAGATAGCGATAGTTGGTGTATTCATTGTTGATCGCCATCAGTGCGCGATCGTGGTCGCCGGGAAAGGCGAAGAGGCTCATGCCGTCATTGTTGTCGCCGAACTGGACTTCCTGGGCGGCGGCGGTGCCGTTGCCACTGGGATCGAACGCGGGACCGTTTTTCTGCAGGGGCTGACCCCAACTGATGAGGACCGAAGACGTGTAGCCGGGTGGCAAGGTGAGGCTGTCACTGGTGGCCGCCGGGATGCTGTTGAACCCCAGCAATTTGCTGTTGCCGGCACTGACGCTGGCGGCCAATACGCTGCGGCTCAGCAGGTTGCCACCGAGGAACATTGCCGCGCCGCACAAGGCGCCTGCACTGATGAAACCGCGACGGCTGAGGCCGACCATTTGTTCCAGATCGGTGGGTTGGTTGTCTTCTAATAGGCTCACATCAGGCTCCCTGCGGGTTTTTGCAGTCACCTTAATGAGCGTCAGTGAACGTTTTGTTTCACAGCGGTGTGCCCAGCAGCACGTTGGAGGGCGAGAACTGCACTTGCACCGGTTGGTCGACCGCCAGGCCCCGGGTCCTTAATTGCAGCGGTTCGGCCAAAGCGCAGAGCGTCTGGCCGTTTGGCAGGCCGATGCGCACCTCGCTGGGGCCGTCTTCAGCGTCGAGAATCTCTTCGATGATGCCCTTCAGGCAATTGTTGCCAAGTGTTGCTGGTTGCTCGATGGCCACCAGATCGAGCCAGCCGGCCTTGATCAGCGCGACCACTTCGGTGCCGGTTTGCAGCTCCAGGCGCAGGGTGCTGTCGTGGGTGATTTGCGCGACGATGCTCAGGCCTTCGGCCAGCCCCAGCTGGATCCGGTCATTGCGCCCCACGGTTTCAATCGCCATGACTTTGCCATGCAACTGATTGCGGGCACTGGTCCTGAGCATCAGCCGGCCCAGCAGGTCGAGGTCGCTGGCGTCTTCGGCGGCTTCCAGCACCTGGGCCTGCAAGGCTTGCAGCTTTTGATAGAGGCGCAACACCCGCTCACCTTCGCTGGACAACCGGGCGCCGCCACCGCCCTTGCCGCCGACGCTGCGTTCCACCAGCGGTTTTTGCGCGAGGTTGTTCAACTCATCGATGGCGTCCCACGCCGCTTTGTAACTCAGGCCGGCGCTTTTCGCTGCGCGGGTGATCGAGCCCTGTTCGGCAATGTGTTGCAGCAGGGCGATGCGCTGCGGACGACGGACAATGTGTTGGGACAACAAGGTGGGCAAGGACATGGCGAGGCGCTTTGTGCTGTGACGATGGAGGGACGTTGGCGGCTTGGGGCGTGGGAGTCAAGTCAGCCTGATTCTCAGCAACTGAAGTGCAGTCCTTGTGGGAGCGAGCTTGCTCGCGAACGCGGTGTAACAGTCACCGATGTTCTTTCTGATACAGCGCATTCGCGAGCAGGCTCGCTCCCACAGAGGATGTGCCCATTTGTCAGACCGTGTCCCCGGGTTTGGGCGTGCGGGCCAGACAATAAACGTCGACCCGTTTGGCGCCGGCGTCCATTAAGAGGCGTGCCAGGGCGTGAGCTGTCGCACCCGTGGTCAGTACGTCATCGACCAGCGCCAGATGACGGCCCTTTACGTCGGCCTCTGGTTCGAGGGCGAAGGCATGACGCAGGTTTTTCTTTCGAGCCTCGGCATTCAGTTCCTGTTGTGCACTGGTGTCCTGAATCCTTAGCAGCAACTGCTCATCGCAAGGAACGCACAGACTGTCACCTAGCCATCGGGCCAGCATCGCCGCTTGATTGAAGCCGCGTTGGCGCAGGCGTTTGGCGGCGAGCGGCACCGGGACCAGTGCATCGGGCCGGTCAAGGTCTTCATCGAAGCGATGTTGCAGCGATTGTGCGAGAAGTTCGCCGAGCAGGCGGCCAAACGGCCACTTCGCATTGTGTTTGAAGCGGGTGATGAGTGTGTCCACCGGGAAGCTGTACGTCCAGGGTACGATCACGCGCTCGAAAGCCGGGGGTTGTTGCAGGCATTGGCCGCACGTCAGACCCGCTGCGGGCAAGGGCAGGGCGCAGGTCTGGCAGTGATCGCCGAGCCACGGCAATTCGGTTTCGCAAGCCATGCAGATCGGCGTTTTGTTTTCAGCGGGCTCTGAACACAGCAAACAATGTTGATCATTGTTTAACCAGTTGTAAACCTGTCCTACGTATCGTGGTTGACAGCGCATCGCTCTTCCTTAAATATGCCGAACATCCGTGTCGCGTCTGTGGGTATTCCATTCCCCAGCCGCCTGCCAAGCATAAACAAGGAAACACCCATGAGCGCCAGCACCACTGCAACCCTGCGTCATGACTGGTCTTTGGCCGAAGTCAAAGCACTCTTCGTTCAGCCATTCAATGACCTGCTGTTCCAGGCGCAGACGGTGCACCGCGCGCATTTCGACGCCAATCGCGTCCAGGTTTCGACACTGCTGTCGATCAAGACGGGCGCCTGCCCGGAAGATTGCAAATATTGTCCGCAGTCCGGTCACTACAACACCGGCCTGGAAAAAGAAAAGCTGATGGAAGTGCAGAAAGTCCTCGAAGAGGCTGCTCGCGCCAAGGCCATCGGTACGACCCGCTTCTGCATGGGCGCGGCGTGGAAACATCCGTCGGCCAAAGACATGCCTTATGTGCTGGAAATGGTCAAAGGCGTAAAGGCCCTGGGCCTGGAAACCTGCATGACCCTGGGTCGCCTCGATCAGGACCAGACCGAAGCCCTGGCCCAGGCCGGCCTTGATTACTACAACCACAACCTCGATACCTCGCCTGAGTTCTACGGCAGCATCATCACCACGCGTACTTACAGCGAACGTCTGCAAACGCTGGCGTATGTGCGTGATTCGGGGATGAAGATCTGCTCCGGCGGTATTCTCGGCATGGGTGAGTCCCTTGATGACCGTGCCAATCTGCTGATCCAGTTGGCCAACATGCCTGAGCATCCGGAATCGGTGCCGATCAACCTGCTGGTGAAAGTCGCCGGTACGCCGCTGGAAAATGCCGAGGACGTCGACCCGTTCGACTTCATCCGCATGCTCGCCGTTGCGCGCATCCTGATGCCACAGTCTCACGTGCGTCTGTCCGCTGGCCGTGAAGCAATGAACGATCAGACCCAGGCCCTGGCGTTCTTTGCCGGTGCCAACTCGATTTTCTACGGCGACAAACTGCTGACCACCGCCAACCCACAGGCCAACAAGGACATGCAACTGTTCGAGCGCCTGGGCATCTTGCCGGAAGCCGGCGAAGGGCACTCCGACGAAGTGCATCAGGCGGCTATCGAGCAGGCGCTGGTGGAGCAGAAGAGCAGCGAGCAGTTTTATAACGCGGCTGTTTAAAGCTTTCCTGATCCTGCTGAAGCAATGCAAGACCCTGTGGGAGCGAGCCTGCTCGCGAAAGCGATCTGACAGTCGGCATTGATGTTGGCTGTGAGGACCTCTTCGTCGCAACGTCGCCCGGACCCGGCTCGCTCCCACAAGGTAATGCGATCACTTCCGAATTCTGATCCACGAGGCCTGCATGTCTTTCGATCTCGCCGCACGCCTTGCTGCCCGTCGTGCCGAAAACCTCTATCGCCAACGCCCACTGCTCGAAAGCCCGCAAGGCCCGCAAGTGGTGGTCGATGGCCAGCCGTTGCTGGCGTTCTGTAACAACGACTACCTGGGCCTGGCCAATCACCCGCAAGTGATTGAAGCCTGGCGCGCCGGTGCGTCCCGTTGGGGCGTCGGTGGCGGGGCCTCGCATCTGGTGATCGGTCACAGTGGACCGCATCACGCACTGGAAGAAGCCTTGGCCGACCTGACCGGCCGCCCTCGTGCGTTGCTGTTCACCACCGGTTACATGGCCAACCTCGGCGCCGTGACCGCATTGGTCGGGCAGGGCGATACGGTACTGGAAGACCGGCTCAATCACGCCTCCTTGCTCGATGCCGGTTTGCTGTCCGGGGCGCGCTTCAATCGCTATCTGCATAACGATGCGGTCAGTCTGGCCAAACGGCTGGAGAAGGCGACCGGCAATACCCTGGTGGTCACCGACGGCGTGTTCAGCATGGACGGCGACGTCGCCGATCTGCCGGCGCTGGCTCGTGAAGCCAAGGCCAAAGGCGCGTGGCTGATGGTTGATGACGCCCACGGTTTTGGTCCGCTGGGCGCCAACGGTGGCGGGATCGTCGAGCATTTTGGTTTGAGTCAGGACGATGTGCCGGTGTTGGTCGGCACCCTCGGCAAGGCATTCGGTACGGCAGGTGCGTTTGTGGCCGGCAGCGAAGAGTTGATCGAAAGCCTGATCCAGTTCGCCCGTCCTTACATTTACACCACCAGCCAACCACCTGCGCTGGCCTGCGCAACGCTGAAAAGCCTCGAACTGCTGCGCAGCGAGCACTGGCGCCGTGAACACCTGAAAACGTTGATCCGTCAGTTCCGCCATGGCGCGCAGCAGATTGGGCTGGAGTTGATGGACAGTTTCACGCCGATCCAGCCGATCATGATCGGTGATGCCGGCCGTGCCGTTCGCTGGTCGCAGATGCTCCGTGAGCGTGGGCTGATGGTGACGGCGATCCGTCCACCGACCGTGCCCGCTGGCAGCGCACGTTTGCGCGTGACCCTGACCGCCGCCCACAGCGAGGCGCAGGTGCAGCTATTGTTAGAGGGACTGGCCGATTGTTTTGCGCAACTGGGACCGGAGCCAAGCCATGCGTAATCGACTGATTCTGCTGCCGGGCTGGGGCCTCGGTGTGTCGCCGCTGGAGCCGTTGGCGGCAGCATTGCAAGGCCTGGATGAACACCTGCGGGTCGAGATCGTGCCGTTGCCCGAGCTCGAATCGAGCGATCTTGAAGAGTGGCTGGATGAGCTGGATTCGATCGTGCCTCAGGACGCCTGGCTCGGCGGCTGGTCGCTGGGAGGCATGCTCGCTTGCGAGTTGGCGGCGCGGCGCGGCGATCGTTGCTGCGGCTTGCTGACACTGGCGAGCAATCCCTGTTTCGTCGCCTGGGCTGGCTGGACCAACGCCATGCACGAGGATGATTTCAATGCCTTCCTCAACGGCTGCCGATTGAACCCTGATGTGACGTTGAAGCGCTTCAGTCTGCTGTGTGCACAAGGCTCTGCCGACCCGCGCGCGCTGGCCCGACTGTTGCTGGCTGGCGCGCCGAAAACGCCGGCCTCAGTACTGCTTGCGGGCCTGGATCTGTTGGGAAAACTGGACACACGCCGGGCCTTGAGCGGTTTTCAGGGACCACAGTTGCACCTGCTCGCCGGCCTCGACGGGCTGGTCCCGGCTGAAGCGGCCGGGGAGTTGCTGGCGTTGTTGCCGGATGTCGAAATCGGCCTGATCGAACAGGCCAGCCACGCGTTTCTTCTGGAAGACCCCCACGGTGTGGCGGGGGCGATCCAGGCCTTTTTGCATGAGTTTGGTGATGACTGATTTATCCCTTCCCAACCTGCCCGGCAGCTTGCCCGACAAGCGCCAGGTAGCGGCCTCTTTTTCCCGCGCGGCGGCCAGCTACGACAGCGTCGCCCAATTGCAGCGTGATGTTGGCAGCCAATTGCTGAGCCGTTTGCCGCCGGCATTTTCGCCTGAGCGCTGGCTCGATCTGGGCTGCGGCACCGGCTATTTCAGCCGTGCGCTGGGCGAGCAGTTTCCAGCCGCTGACGGGCTGGCGCTGGACATCGCCGAAGGCATGCTCAATCACGCCCGGCCATTGGGCGGTGCTGCGCATTTCATGGCCGGGGATGCTGAGCGCCTGCCGCTGCGCGATGCCACCTGCGATCTGATCTTTTCCAGCCTGGCGGTGCAGTGGTGTGCGGATTTCACCTCGGTACTCAGTGAAGCGTTTCGGGCCCTCAAGCCCGGTGGTGTTTTTGCGTTTGCTAGTCTGTGTGCAGGCACGTTGTACGAACTGCGCGACAGCTGGCGTGAGGTGGATGGCCTGGTGCACGTCAACCGCTTCCGCGAGTTCGCCGCTTACCGGCAATTGTGCGCGGCCAGTGGCTTGAATGTCGTCAGCCTGCACAACGTTGCTCATGTCTTGCATTACCCGGACGTGCGCAGCTTGACCCATGAGCTCAAGGCCCTGGGTGCGCACAATCTGAACCCCGGTCGGCCCGGCGGTTTGACGGGGCGGGCGCGGATCCTCGGGCTGATCGAGGCTTACGAGCGGTTTCGTCAGGCACAGGGACTGCCGGCGACTTATCAGGTTGTCTACGCCGTATTGGAGAAACCTCTATGAGTGCAGCCTATTTCATTACCGGGACCGATACCGATGTCGGCAAGACCACCATCGCCGCGGGTCTGCTGCACGCTGCGCGTTCGGCGGGCATGAGTACGGCGGCTGGCAAGCCAGTGGCGTCCGGCTGCGAGGTGACCCCCAAAGGCTTGCGCAATGCCGATGCGCTGGCGTTGTTGGCACAGTGTTCGTTGCCGCTGACCTACGCTCAGGTCAATCCGGTGGCCTTCGAGCCAGCCATCGCCCCGCATCTGGCGGCGCGTGAGGCGGGTGTGGCGTTGACGGTGCAGTCGTTGCTGGTGCCGATGCGGCAGGTTCTCGACATGAACGCGGACTTCACCTTGATCGAAGGCGCGGGTGGCTGGCGGGTGCCGCTGGCGGACCAGGACAACCTGTCGGACCTGGCCATGGCGCTGGGGCTGCCGGTGATTCTGGTGGTGGGGGTGCGCCTGGGCTGCATCAATCATGCGCTGCTGAGCGCCGAGGCGATTGCACGCGATGGCCTGCAGCTGGCGGGTTGGGTGGCCAACATCATCGACCCGAAGACGTCGCGGCTGGAAGAGAACCTCGCGACTCTGGCCGAGCGTTTACCCGCGCCTTGCCTGGGCCGCGTGCCGAAACTCAAATCGGTGACCGCCGAGGCAGTGGCCGAGCATCTGCAACTGGATCTGCTGGATTAATGTTTTTGCCTATGACAAGGCACTGTGCCATTAGTGTTTTTGTCGGGTGTTTTTCGTGTGCGTCTGCTTCAATGAACGCTGTTGATCCTTTGCAAGGACGAGTTCTCCCATGGAAATCTCAGGTAACACCGCTTTTTATGCCGGTCTGAGCACTATTCAGACAGGGCAGAACCGTGTCGATCAGGCTGCCAGCCAGATCGCCAATACCACCATCGACCGTTCGGAAAAGAGTCAGTCTTCCGATGCTCAGGTTGATCGTCTGCGCTCGGTAGACCGTAGTCAGCAATCTGACCTGGCCAGCAATGCGGTCGAGATGACCCAAGGCAAGTTTCAAGTGGAACTGGGCGCGAAAGTCGCCAAGGCTTCCGATGAAATGCTGGGTACGCTGATCGACACCTACGCCTGATTCGTTCGCTGTATTTGCCCCCTTGACGCCGCGACTCTTCGCGGCGTTTTTCTGCGTAAGTCCTTCTTCCTCAACTAATCTTTTCTACACACCCTGTTGCTCTTCTAGCAGGCGGTGCGCTGCTGCGCGGCGGATAGAGGACGGCGCGATGACGAACGGCAAAAGATCGGCGCTTGACAAGATTTGGGCGTAAACGTATGTTTCAAACAACTGTTTGACCGTCACAACAAATCAATGCGGTCGTTCATTCCCGGTTACATCAGCAGAGGTTTATCGCTATGCCTGACTACAAGGCCCCCTTGCGTGATATTCGCTTCGTTCGTGACGAACTGCTCGGCTACGAAGCGCACTATCAGAGCCTCCCGGCTTGCGCAGACGCAACTCCGGACATGGTTGACGCCATTCTCGAAGAAGGCGCCAAGTTTTGTGAACAGGTGCTGGCGCCGCTGAACCGCGTGGGTGACACCGAAGGCTGCACCTGGAGCGAGTCCGGCGTTAAAACCCCGACCGGCTTCAAAGAAGCCTACAAACAATTCGTTGAAGGTGGCTGGCCAAGCCTGGCTCATGACGTGGAACACGGCGGCCAGGGCCTGCCGGAGTCTCTGGGTCTGGCGGTCAGCGAAATGGTTGGCGAAGCCAACTGGTCGTGGGGCATGTACCCAGGGCTGTCGCATGGCGCGATGAACACCATTTCCGAGCACGGCACGCCTGAGCAGCAAGACGCTTACCTGACCAAGCTGGTGTCCGGCGAATGGACCGGCACCATGTGCCTGACCGAACCGCACTGCGGCACCGACCTGGGCATGTTGCGCACCAAGGCCGAGCCTCAGGCTGACGGCTCGTACAAGGTTTCCGGCACCAAGATCTTCATCTCGGCCGGTGAACACGACATGGCCGACAACATCGTCCACATCGTGCTGGCGCGTCTGCCGGATGCACCGGCTGGCACCAAAGGCATTTCGCTGTTCATCGTGCCCAAGTTCATGCCGAACGCAGACGGTTCGATCGGCGCTCGCAACGCGGTCACCTGTGGTTCCCTGGAACACAAGATGGGCATCCACGGTAACGCGACCTGCGTGATGAACTTCGACGGCGCTACCGGTTTCCTGATCGGCCCGGCGAACAAAGGCCTGAACTGCATGTTCACCTTTATGAACACCGCTCGTCTGGGCACTGCGCTGCAAGGTCTGGCGCATGCCGAGATCGGTTTCCAGGGCGGCCTGAAATATGCGCGTGATCGCCTGCAAATGCGTTCGCTGACTGGCCCGAAAGCGCCGGAAAAAGCCGCTGACCCGATCATCGTGCACCCTGACGTACGTCGCATGCTGTTGACCATGAAAGCGTTCGCCGAAGGCAACCGCGCGATGGTTTACTTCACTGCCAAGCAGGTCGACATCGTCAAGTACGGCGTAGACGAAGAAGAGAAAAAGAAAGCCGATGCACTGCTGGCGTTCATGACGCCAATCGCCAAGGCCTTCATGACCGAAGTCGGTTTCGAATCCGCCAACCACGGCGTGCAAATCTACGGCGGTCACGGCTTCATCGCCGAGTGGGGCATGGAGCAGAACGTTCGCGACAGCCGCATTTCGATGCTGTACGAAGGCACCACCGGTATCCAGGCACTCGACCTGCTGGGCCGTAAAGTGCTGATGACTCAAGGCGAAGCGCTCAAGGGCTTCACCAAGATCGTCCACAAGTTCTGCCAGACCAACGAAGGCAACGAAGCGGTCAAAGAGTTCGTCGAGCCCTTGGCTGCGCTGAACAAGGAATGGGGCGAGCTGACCATGAAGGTCGGTATGGCCGCCATGAAAGACCGTGAAGAAGTCGGCGCGGCGTCGGTGGATTATCTGATGTACTCCGGTTACGCGTGCCTGGCCTACTTCTGGGCAGACATGGCGCGTCTGGCTGCCGAGAAACTGGCTGCCGGCACGACCGAGGAGGCGTTCTACACCGCCAAACTGCAGACTGCGCGCTTCTACTTCCAGCGCATCCTGCCGCGTACCCGCACTCACGTTGTCACCATGCTGTCGGGCGCCAACAACCTGATGGACATGAAAGAAGAAGACTTCGCACTGGGCTACTAAGCCTCAGGCGGGACCTTCACAAGCCGCTGCTCTTTCGGGGCAGCGGCTTTTTTGTGCTTGAAACAATGCCCCTTGCCGCAGGGATAAATATTCCCCACTAAAACGCTAAGAAATCCCCGTTTCCTGCCGTTACAGAGGCTGCGATGTGACACGCGTCACACTGTATGTGCTTAACTGCTGCAAATGCAGGCACAATGCCATCTTTGTCTGCCGGGTCGGAGCTCTTACCCCTTGCCGCGTTCTTCTGCTTTACGCTTCAGTCATTTCCTGCCGTCACTACTGCTGTTGCTCGCTGGGCTTGCGGCTGCCTATATCAAAGAACTCAACGTATTCTTCACCTCGCTGTTCAACGTGCTGCCGACCCTGGTGCTGTTGCTTGGCGGTGCTTACTGCGCGGTTTACCGACGTCAGCGTGAATTGTTTCTGATGGTCACGGTGTACATCGCCTACTTCCTGCTCGACACCCAGACCGACTACTACCGTGACAACGGCAAGGTGCGTGAAGACGCGGCCGTGGTCTTCCACCTGTGTTGCCTGCTGTTGCCGTTATTGTTCGGCTTGTTTGCGGCATGGCAGGAGCGCACGCATCTGTTTCAGGACATGGTGGCGCGCTTTGCCGTGTTGCTGGCCTTTGGCAGTGTCGCACTGGGGCTGGAGCAAAGTTACCCACAGGCGTTGCTGATGTGGCTCTCGGAGATCCGCTGGCCGGCGCTGCATGGCGCGTGGATGAGCCTGATCCAGCTGTCCTACCCGGTATTCATTGCCTCGTTCCTGTTGCTGGCCTGGCAATACTGGCGCAACCCGAGGCCTTTGCACGCCGCGCAACTGGTCGGGCTGCTGGGGTTGTTCTGGATGCTGCCGAAGACCTTCATCCTGCCGTTCACCCTGAACATCATGTGCAGCCAGGTGATGCTGATGATCGCGGCGGCGGTAGCGCACGAGGCCTATCAAATGGCGTTCCGCGACGAACTCACCGGCCTGCCGGGCCGTCGTGCCTTGAACGAGCGCATGCAGCGGCTGGGGCGCAATTACGTGCTGGCGATGAGCGACGTCGACCATTTCAAGAAATTCAACGACACCCATGGTCATGATGTCGGCGACCAGGTGTTGCGCCTGGTGGCCAGCAAGCTGTCGAAAATCAGCGGCGGCGGCAGGGCGTATCGCTATGGTGGTGAGGAATTTGCCCTGGTGTTTGCGGGCAAGACCCTTGAAGAGTGCATGCCGCATCTGGAAGTGATCCGCGAGTCCATTGCGAGCTACAACATCCAGTTGCGCAATCCGGACAGCCGCCCGCAAGACGATCAGCAAGGTCGCCAGCGTCGGGCCGGGTCTGGTGCTTCCAGTGTGTCGGTTACTGTCAGCATCGGCGTCGCCGAGCGGCTGGAGCAACGCACGCCGGAACAGGTGCTCAAGTCCGCCGACGAAGCGCTTTACAACGCCAAGGGCGCGGGGCGAAATTGCGTGATAGCGTTCGGACAGAATCGCCGTGGCGCGGTGCGCATGGACGCCGCTGCAGGTTAAGGGCTACTGCGATAGCGCCTCGGCCGGGCGCTAACCATCCAGATCAATCTCCAATGACTAAAAATAACAATTAAGTCACGAGTTGACCCTATGTGTCGTAAAAGTTGTTGAGGTACACTCGGACCCAACAAAAGCACTTTTCCTACGAATCACCTGTATAGATCTTGCGAGGTTTGCCATGGCTGACTACAAAGCGCCCCTGCGCGATATGCGCTTCGTCCTCAATGAAGTGTTCGAGGTCGCCAAACTTTGGGCAGAGTTGCCGGCACTGGCCGACACGGTTGACGCAGAAACCGTCGAAGCCATTCTCGAAGAGGCCGGCAAGGTCACCAGCAAAAGCATCGCGCCCCTGAGCCGTGCCGCTGATGAGGAAGGTTGTCATTGGGCGGACGGTGCGGTCACCACGCCGGCCGGTTTCCCACAGGCCTATCAGACTTATGCTGAAGGCGGCTGGGTCGGCGTTGGCGGTGACCCTGCCTACGGTGGCATGGGCATGCCCAAGGCTGTTTCGGCGCAGGTCGAAGAAATGGTCAACTCCGCCAGCCTGTCGTTCGGCCTGTACCCGATGCTGACCGCCGGCGCCTGTCTGTCGATCAACGCGCACGCCAGCGACGAACTGAAAGCCGCGTACCTGCCGAACATGTACGCTGGCGTCTGGGCCGGCTCCATGTGCCTGACCGAGCCTCACGCCGGGACGGACCTGGGCATCATCCGCACCAAGGCCGAACCTCAGGCCGACGGTTCCTACAAAGTCAGCGGCACCAAGATTTTCATCACCGGTGGCGAGCACGACCTGACCGAAAACATCATTCACCTGGTGTTGGCCAAACTGCCGGACGCGCCAGCGGGGCCCAAAGGCATTTCGCTGTTCCTGGTGCCCAAGTTCATGGTCAATGCCGATGGCAGCCTGGGCGCACGCAACCCGGCGAACTGCGGTTCGATCGAACACAAGATGGGCATTCAGGCATCCGCGACGTGCGTGATGAACTTCGACGAAGCCGTGGGTTATTTGGTCGGCGAGCCGAACAAAGGCCTGGCAGCGATGTTCACCATGATGAACTACGAGCGTCTTGGCGTCGGTATCCAGGGCCTGGCCACCGGCGAGCGCTCGTACCAGAACGCCGTTGAGTACGCCCGCGACCGCCTGCAAAGCCGTTCGCCGACTGGCGCGCAGAACAAGGACAAGGTCGCTGACCCGATCATCGTCCACCCCGATGTGCGTCGCATGCTGCTGACCATGAAAGCCTCGAACGAAGGCGGCCGTGCGTTCTCCACCTACGTGGCAATGCAACTGGACACGGCCAAGTTCAGCGAAGACGCCACCACCCGCAAACGCGCGGAAGACCTGGTGGCGTTGCTGACCCCGGTGGCCAAGGCGTTCCTGACCGATCTGGGTCTGGAAACCACGGTTCACGGTCAGCAGATTTTCGGCGGCCATGGCTACATTCGTGAATGGGGCCAGGAGCAACTGGTCCGCGACGTGCGCATCACTCAGATTTACGAAGGCACCAACGGCATTCAGGCACTGGACCTGGTGGGACGCAAAATCGTCGGCAGCGGCGGTGCGTTCTACAACCTGTTCGCCGACGAGATCCGTCATTTCACCGCAACGGCCAGCGCCGATCTGACGGAGTTCACCAAGCCGTTGAATGACGCGGTCACCACCCTCGACGAACTGACCGCATGGGTGCTCGACCGAGCGAAAAACAATCCGAATGAAATCGGCGCTGCCTCGGTCGAATATCTGCAAGCCTTTGGCTACGTGGCCTACGCCTATATGTGGGCACTGATGGCGAAGGCGGCTTTTGGCAAAGAAGCGCAGGATGATTTCTACGCCAGCAAGCTGGGCACCGCGCGGTTCTATTTCGCGCGTCTGTTGCCGCGTATTCACTCCTTGAGTGCGTCGGTCAAGGCGGGGAGCGAATCGCTGTTCCTGCTGGACGCGGGGCAGTTCTGACAATGTAACGTCATGTAAGCATTCTCTTACGTGACGTACTGCTTTTCTCCCCTATCCGCTCATTGGATCCAGAGCTAATCTACTTCACATGGACGTCGCGCAGGAAGCGCAAAGCAACAACACGGACACGTAGGATTCTGCCAGGATGGCGGAGTGAAATGGATGTCAGGGAAACAGTCTGCAAAGCCCCGCTTCGGCGGGGTTTTCTTTGTCCGCAGAAAAGTGCTCAGCTTATGGCGTCGAGATTCTGCGAGCCATTCAAGCGCTCATCGGGGCCATTCATCACCTCTTCAAGCAGCGTGCGCAGCAAGGCCAGCGAGGCTTGTTGGCGCTGCACATCGCGACACACCAACCCGACCTTCAACGGCACCCGAGGCTCCGTCAGCGGCTTCCACAACAACGTCTGGTTACCGAGCGCCTTTTGCGAACGCCCGGGAAGCACCGTTGCCAATCGGGTGTGGGGCAAACTGTCGAGAATCCCCGCCATGTTGTTCAGCTCGGCCTGCACTTGCGGGCGCCGTCCGAGGCTGGCCAGTTGTGTTTGCCAGATCTGCCGCACCTGAAACTCTTCGCCCAACAGCAACATCGGCAATTCGGCGGCCTGGCTCATGGAGACTTTCTTGAATTCGCGCAACGGATGATCCGCCGGGATGACCAGCGTCAGTTCATCTTCGTACAGCATCACGCCATGCAACCCCGGCTGACGGGGCGGCAGGTAGCTGATGCCGATGTCCAGCGAACCATTGAGCAAGCGCCGTTCGATTTCCAGCCCTGTCAGCTCGTAGATTTGCACCACCAGATGCGGCTGCGCCTTGCGCACCCGTTCGAGCATTTGCGGCACCAGACTGGTGTGCACGGTCTGTAATACGCCGATGGCCAGGGTGCGCAGTGCCTGACCCTTGAAATTGCCCAGCGCTTCCCGCGCCCGTTGCAAGCCGTCGAGTAATGGCAGCGCGTGGTTGTACAGCGTATGCGCGGCCAGGGTCGGCAGCAGTCGTTTGCTGCTGCGTTCGAACAGGGTCACGTCGAGGTTCTGTTCCAGGTTACGGATCTGTTGTGACAGCGCTGGTTGAGAGATCGACAGACGCTCGGCGGCCCGGCCTACATGGCCTTCTTCGTAGACCGCGACGAAATAACGCAGTTGCTTGAAATCCATAAGTGATACTTATCGAAAATGCTTTGAAATCGAAATGGCCCAGAGGCCGGCGTGAGCCTAGTCTAACCGCATTCACAAGGCTTACAGGGCCGAAAAGCGCGATGAATACGGTTAATGTCGAAGGTGTTTACATAGGCAAGACAAAAAACCTCAATGGGGGGGTTTTTGGATGAATCTGTTCAAATCGCGTCGCCATTCGCCCAGCCTTGATGACCTGGTCATGGATCACTCCCGGCCTTGCGAACACCTTTGCAGTGACTACCTGATGCCTGGCGTGGAACGGCCGCAGCAGGTTTTCGTACGAGGGCAGGGCTCGTGGTTGTGGGACAGCGAGGACCACGCCTATCTGGACTTCTCCCAGGGCGGTGGTGCCAACAGCCTCGGTCACAGCCCATCGGTGCTCCTCGAGGCTATTGCGAACCAGGCCCGAAGTTTGATCAATCCCGGTTTCGGTCTGCATAACCGAGGCATGCTCAAGCTTGCAGAGCGTCTTTGCGAAAGTACCAGGAGTGATCAGGCCTGCCTGCTCAACAGCGGCAGCGAGGCCTGTGAAGCGGCGATCAAACTGGCCCGCAAGTGGGGTCAACAGCATCGTGGCGGCGCGTGCGGGATCATCGTCGCCAGCAATGGCTGCCATGGCCGTAGTCTGGCGACGATTTCAGCGTCGGACAGTTCGACCCTGACCAACCGATTCGAGCCGCAGTTGCCGGGTTTCAATCATGTGCCCTTCAATGATCTGCCGGCACTGCACGCAGCGGTGGATTCCCGCACCGTGGCAATCATGCTGGAGCCGATTCAGAGCGAAGCCGGGGTTATCCCGGCGAGCGAGCATTACCTCAAGGGCGTCGAGCGGTTGTGTCGCGAACTCGGCATCCTGCTGATTCTTGATGAAGTACAAACCGGCATCGGCCGCTGCGGTACGCTGCTTGCCGAACAGTCCTACGGCGTGCGGGCCGATATCGTCGTACTTGGCAAAGGCCTTGGCGGCGGTGTGCCCCTGGCGGCGTTGCTGGCGCGGGGCAAGGCCTGCTGTTTTGAGGTCGGTGAAATGACCGGCACTCACCACGGCAATGCGCTGATGACGGCTGCCGGGCTGGCAATTCTCGACAGCGTGCAGGACAGGGGGTTTCTCGATCACGTCGAGCAAACCGGGCAGTACCTGCGCGACGGTCTGCTGCGCCTGGCCCACCGTTACGGCCATGGCCAATTGCGTGGGCAAGGACTGCTGTGGGGACTGACCCTGTCGGAAGACTCAGCCGATGCCGTAGTCAACGCCGCGCTGAACGAAGGCCTGTTGCTCAACGCGCCGCGACCCGATTGCCTGCGTTTCACCCCGGCCCTGACCGTCAGCAAATCCAGCATCGATGAAATGTTGCTGCGCCTGGCCCGCGCCTTCTCCCGCGTGCGCACCGCGCAACTGCAATGCCGCAAAGGCATTGCCGTCTGACCGGACCCGCCCACACGCATTCCCGAACCGTCTCGCGGTAATAACGCATCGCCCCACGCCTGATCTTTTTAGCGTGGGGCGTTTTTTTGTTCCTGCGTTTTGCCAAAGGCACGTTGGTGCTTGAGCGGGAGCTGGATCAGTGGCTTTTTAAAAGGACCGGCATGGAATGCAGGTACGAGTAGAGCGGGATTCTGCGCTTCGAAAAATATACCACTGGGTGGTATACATAATGGAAGGGATGCCTGTGGCTTCAAGACTGTTCAAGACGCAAACGTTTTGCGACTGATGCCAGTAAGGCCTGGATCAGTGACGAGGAGCTTCGGGAGGCATTTTCGCAAATGCTGGCCGGGCAGGCGAGATGGACATCCAGCACTTGCTGGATATGAAAGAGTTTGTGGAGATATCACATGAGTAAGAAATTCAAACGTGAGCTGTCAGAATCGATTCACGAATCGGCCAGTGCCTTGTTTGCCATCGGTGCAATCAGCAAGGCGACCATGCGAAGATTCGATAAGCACCCCGGAAGCGATCCCGGCCGAGCAGATCAAAGCCCTGCGCGAGCGCAACAATGTCAGCCAACCCGTGTTTGCGCGTTATCTGAACACCAGCGCTTCGACGGTCAAGCAATGGGAGGCCGGAGACAAGCATCCCAGCGGGATGGCGCTGAAGTTGCTGAGCATCGTGCAGAAGCACGGTCTTGAAATCCTGGCCTGAAAAGCCGCACTGAACCCTGACCAGCGGCGCGGGTCGATTAGTTGTGTGGCTCGTGTGAGCCAACGTCAATCAGGAGCTGCCCTATGGATTTCATTCGTATCATCATCGCCATTCTGTTGCCGCCCCTGGGTGTGTTTCTGCAAGTCGGTTTCGCCGGGGCGTTCTGGCTGAATATCCTGCTGACGTTGTGCGGGTATATTCCGGGGATCGTGCATGCGGTGTATATCATCGCCAAGCGCTGAGATTAGCGGCGTCAGATAGACAGCTTTCGTCGGAACGCCGCCCGGAGCCGGCTCGCTCCCACAGGTGACGTGCAAATTTGAAATCGCGTTAATCCTGTGGGAGCGAGCCGGCTCGCGAATGCGGCACCGCGACTCATGCACGGTGCACCGGCGTCAGTCCCCCAGCTCCATCACCCGCCGATAAAACAACCACTCCTGCTCCAGCGCATGCGCCTGATTGGCGGCCTTGCGAAACCCATGGCGTTCATCGTCGTAGTAGTGAGCTTCGACCAGAATCCCGTTGTCCTGTAACGCCGTGACCATGTCGCGTGTCTGTTGCGGCACCACCACGGCATCCAGTTCGCCCTGAAAGAAAATCACCGGCACCGCGATGTTGCTCGCATGCAGTAGCGGCGTGCGTGCGGCGTAGCGTTCGGCGTCTTGCAGCGGATCGCCGATCAGCCAGTCGAGATAGTCGCCTTCGAACTTGTGGGTCGCCTGGCCCAGGGCAACCGGGTCGCTGACGCCATACAGGCTGGCGCCGGCGCGAAAAACCTGCCGGAAGGCCAGCGCGCACAGCGTGGTGTAACCGCCGGCGCTGCCGCCACGAATAAACGCCTTGTCGCCGTCGATCAGCCCGCGTTCGGCGAGATGGCTCACCACTGCACAGGCGTCCTGCACGTCAACGTCGCCCCAACTCAAATGCAACGCCTGGCGATACGCGCGGCCATAACCGCTGCTGCCCCGGTAGTTCAGATCGGCCACGGCAAAGCCGCGGTGCGCCCAGTATTGAATACGCGGATCAAGGATCGGGTAGCAGGCCGAAGTCGGGCCACCGTGGATAAACACTACCAGCGGCGGCCTGGCTTCGGTGCCCATCGCCGGGTAGAAGAAACCGTGTGCCTCGCCGGAACCGCTCGGGTAACGCAGGGTTTGCGGACGACTGATCTTCTCTGCGGGCAGAGGCGCCGCGCCACCTGCCAGGACCTTGACCTCCCGGCTGTTGCGGTCGATGGCAATCACCGCCGAAGGGCTGATGGGCGATGCCGCGATGCAATAGATGAACTGCTCATCGAGTGCCAGGTGGCGAAAGCGCGTGTAGTCGCCGGTCAGGTCCTGATCGGCACCGCTGCAAAGGCCCAGGCGACCGAAACCGTCCAGCGTCCAACTGGCCAGATAACGCTCTTCGCCCAGCGGCAACCAGGTGCAGCCGCCCAATTGCCAAGGCGCTGGGCCGTGGTCGGCAGCGGCACTTGGCAGCGGTTCCAGTCCGTGTGCCGAAACGGCCCATGGCTGCCAGAAACCACCGCGATCCGTCAGGCAGTACAGTCGACCATCGGCGTCGTAGCGAGGTTGTTGCAGTGACTCTTGAACACCCTCCCCGGCAATACACCTGATGTGGGCAAGCGTGCCGTCAGACTGGCGGTCGGCAAGCATCAGCCGCGTGGCGGTCCAGGGTTGATCGGGGCGGCTCCACTCGATCCAGGCCAATTGCCGGGCATCAGGACTCAAGGTGGGAGCGGCATAGAAATCAGCGCCTTCGGCCAGCAGGTGGCGTTGGCCGTCTACAAGATCGATGGCCACCAGGCGATGGCGTTCACCCTGTTCCTCAACCGCCAGAACCTGCCCGTTGCCAAACTGCAGATCGCCATAGCGCTTTTCGCCCGAGGTCAACGCCACAGGTGCTTCGCCAACCAGCGATTGCCGGTACAACTGTTGATCCGTCTCGTTGACGAAAACAACCTCGTCATCTGTCAGGCAAAACGCGCCACCACCATATTCGTACACCCGACTGCGCACACTGAAGCCCGGTGGTGTCAGGCAGCGGGCCTGGCCATCACGCCAATGCCAGATCCGGCACGCGGCGTCCTGAGGGCGGTACTCATTCCAGAACAGGCCTTGGGAGCCGAGCAGCAACTCGGCGAAATCAATGCTGGATGCGACGGCTCGGGTGGCGCTCAAAGGTTCAGCCTTTGGCGATGAGGCGTGAGTTTCGTTCATTGCGAAAGGCCAACTGTTCAATGGTCAGGGCGGCGTGTTCGGCTTCTTCGCGGGCCTTGAGAATCACGCCATGATGTTCCGACTTGCTGCACACCGGGTCGGCATTGCTCGCGTCACCCGTAAGCATGAACGCTTGGCAACGGCAGCCGCCGAAGTCCTTTTCTTTTTCGTCGCAGGAGCGGCACGGCTCGGGCATCCAGTCATAACCGCGAAAGCGGTTGAAGCCGAACGAGTCGTACCAGATGTGCTGCATGCTGTGATCACGCACGTTGGGAAACTGCACCGGCATTTGCCGCGCGCCGTGACAGGGCAGGGCGGTGCCGTCCGGAGTGACGGTCAGGAAGATGCTGCCCCAGCCATTCATGCAGGCTTTCGGGCGTTCTTCGTAGTAGTCCGGCGTCACGAAAATCAGTTTGCACGGATGCCCTTCGGCCGCAAGTTTGGCGCGGTATTCGTTGGTGATACGTTCAGCGCGAACCAGTTGTTCCTTGGTCGGCAACAGCCCGACACGATTGAGCTGCGCCCACCCGTAGAACTGGCAGGTGGCGAGTTCGACGAAGTCCGCTTCCAGGGCGATGCACAGCTCGATGATACGATCGATCTTGTCGATGTTATGCCGATGGGTGACGAAGTTCAGCACCATCGGGTAGCCGTGTGCTTTTACCGCACGGGCCATTTCCAGCTTCTGGGCGAAGGCCTTTTTCGAGCCGGCCAGCAGGTTGTTCACTTGCTCGTCGCTGGCCTGGAAGCTGATCTGGATGTGGTCCAGGCCGGCCTTCTTGAAGTCGCTGATTTTCTGTTCGGTCAGGCCGATGCCCGAGGTGATCAGGTTGGTGTAGAAGCCCAGCTTGCGGGCCTCGGCGATCAGTTCGGCGAGGTCCTGGCGCACCAGTGGTTCACCGCCGGAAAAGCCCAGCTGCGCTGCACCCATTTCCCGTGCTTCGCGAAACACCTTGATCCATTGTTCGGTGCTCAGCTCTTTGCCTTGCTCGGCGAAATCCAGTGGATTGGAGCAGTACGGGCATTGCAGCGGGCAGCGATACGTCAGCTCGGCCAGCAGCCACAGCGGCAGGCCGATCTCGGGTTTTGGCGGTAACTTGACCGACGTGGAATCAGGCAAGTTCGATCCAGTGCTGAGCACGGGCAACCTCCATGAATTGCTCGATGTCTTCACCGAGCTCGGGCACACCGGGGAATTTGGCGTCCAGTTCGGCGATGATCGCCGCGACATTACGCTCGCCGTCAATCAGGCCGCCGATCAATGCGGCGCTTTCGTTGAGCTTGATCATGCCTTCGGGGTAGAGCAGTACGTGGCCTTTTTGCGCCGGTTCGTACTGGAAGCGGTAGCCCTGACGCCAGGTCGGGGTCTTGCTGCGATCAAAACTCATAACGCGATTCCTTTGTGCCAGACCCGTTGCCCGGTCACGCTGTGGTACGGCGGGCGGTTCAGTTCGTAAGCCATGCTCATGGCATCGAGCATGCTCCAAAGAATGTCCAGTTTGAACTGGAGAATTTCCAGCATGCGCTCCTGGCCTTCCCGGGTGGTGTAGTGTTGCAGGGTGATCGCCAAGCCGTGTTCGACATCACGTCGGGCCTGACCCAGGCGCGTGCGGAAATATTCGTAGCCGGTCGGGTCGATCCATGGGTAATGCTGCGGCCAGCTGTCGAGGCGCGACTGGTGGATCTGCGGTGCGAACAGTTCAGTCAGCGAGCTGCTGGCGGCTTCCTGCCAATTGGCTCGGCGGGCGAAGTTGACGTAGGCGTCGACGGCGAAACGCACGCCCGGCAGCACCAGTTCCTGGGAGCGCAACTGATCCGGGTCGAGGCCGACCGCTTGGCCCAGACGCAGCCAGGCTTCGATGCCGCCGTCTTCGCCGGGGGCGCCGTCGTGGTCCAGCAGGCGCTGAATCCACTCGCGGCGGATCTCGCGGTCCGGGCAGTTGGCCAGGATCGCGGCGTCCTTCAGCGGGATATTCACCTGATAGTAGAAGCGGTTGGCGACCCAGCCCTGAATCTGCTCACGGGTCGCCCGGCCTTCGTACATCGCCACGTGATACGGGTGATGGATGTGGTAATAGGCGCCTTTGGCGCGCAGCGCGGCTTCGAATTCGGTGGGGGACATTGCGGTGTCAGTCATTTCGGTTCTCCGCGAATAACCGGGGGATTCTTGGGTGTTCGATCTGCCCTCATCGCGAGCAAGCTCGCTCCCACAGGGACTGTGGTAACCCGATCCAATGTGGGAGCGGGCTTGCCCGCGATAGACCGCGCAGCGGTCTCGGCCTCTTACAAAACTATACTCATGCCGTCATACGCCACTTCAACATCACGGCGAACCAGCTCCGCGCGTTCCGGCGAATCTTCATCAAGAATCGGGTTGGTGTTGTTGATGTGGATAAGCACCTTGCGCGGCTTGGGCAGCTGTTCCAGTACTTCGAGCATGCCGCCGGGGCCGTTCTGTGCCAGATGGCCCATTTCGCGGCCAGTGCGGGTGCCGACGCCACGGCGCTGCATTTCGTCGTCGTCCCACATCGTGCCGTCCACCAGCAGGCAATCGCTGGCGGCCATGATCTCCAGCAGCGGCGCGTCGACCTTGCCCAGACCCGGCGCATAAAACAGCTTGCCGCCGGTGCTGAGGTCTTCAACGATCAGGCCGATGTTGTCGCCCGGATGCGGGTCGAAGCGGTGCGGCGAGTAGGGCGGCGCAGCGCTGCGTAGCGGCAGCGGAGTGAAACGCAGGTTCGGGCAGGCCGGGACGGTGAAGCTCTGGTCGAGTTCGATGCGGTTCCAGGCCAGCCCGCCGTTCCAGTGGGTCAGCATGGTGAACAGCGGGAAGCCGGTGCTCAGGTCTTCGTGGACCATGTTGGTGCACCACACCTGATGTGGGCAGCCTTCGCGCAGACTGAGTAGCCCGGTAGTGTGGTCAATCTGGCTGTCCATCAGGATGATCGCGCTGATCCCGGTATCACGCAGGGCGCGGCCCGGTTGCATCGGGGCGAAGCCCTGCAGTTGGGCGCGGATGTCCGGCGAGGCATTGCACAGGACCCAGTTCACGCCGTCATCGGAAATCGCGATGGAGGACTGAGTACGCGCCTTGGCGTTCAGGCTGCCGTCGCGAAAGCCTGCGCAGTTCACGCAGTTGCAGTTCCACTGCGGAAAACCGCCGCCGGCGGCGGAACCTAGAATCTGGACAAACATGACCGCTCCATCATTTCAACGCTGAAAATAAAAACGCCCCGGCGAGCCGAGGCGTTGCACTGCATTTTCCACCGCAAGGGCAGAAATTAACGGCTTGCGAAATACATGGTGACTTCAAAGCCGATACGCAGGTCGGTGTAAGCAGGTTTGGACCAGGCCATGGGAGTGCTCCTTTCGGGTGGGTGGGACAGCGCAGATCTATACATATAGTCCACCTCCAGCCGGAGATGTTCCAGATAGTTAGGTGGCTATGTTACTCAAAATTACAGAGTGGTGGCCCGCGAAACTTTGAAAAAGCTAATTGCAGCGCCGGTAAAGATCATTTTGTCACTTGCCAGGGTGTCGCGGGGCTGCCTGCGTTGGCCAGAACGTGCCAGCCACCTTCGGCCTGATTCAGTCGTCGTGCTGCGAGGAGCAATGTGGATCGTTCGACGTGCAGAATCGCCTCGGGCAGTCGCGTCAGATAATCCGACGAGTGGCCGGCCAGTTTGCCCTGCCAAAGCAGCTCTGCCGCTTGGGCGTTGGGTAGCGTGCTGAGGGCAAATTGATCGGCCAGCGCTTGGCGCCGGCTGTTATAGCTGGCGTCATCGAGGCCGTTGATCAACTCGGGCAAGCCGTTCAAGAAGTATTCAATGTGTTGAAGAATGGTTTGCGGTACGACACTCGGTGATTGCACGCCGAACAGCAGTCCGGTCTGGCCATGAATCTGGCGCAGCCCGCTGAACACGGCGTAACCGAGTTGCAGTTCAACACGCAGGCGCTGGTAGAACGGTGTCTGGCACAGGTGGCCGAGCAGGCGCCAGGCGGCTTCATCGGCCAGCGTGCGGGTGGGGGCCGGGCAGAACAGCAGCAGTGCCTGTTCGCTGGAGCTGCATTCGACATTGCTCCACACATGCTGCGAGTCGATGGTCGGCGCTGGGGGCAGTGCATTGTCCGCTGCGCCGGGAATGCGACTCAGCGCCAGGCCTATGGCCGCTTGGGTCTGCGCCGAAAGGCCAAGCGCCAGACCGTCCCAACGTGCACCCGACCACAGGTGTTGCACGTCGTCCGAGACGGCGCCGGTGCATTGAAGGCAGCGCTCAGGTAACGCCTTGAGCAGCAGCCGGATCGGGATCAGCGCGGCACTTGCCGGTTGCTCCCGTGAGACACCGACATTGGCTGCCGTCAGCGTTTTCAGTGCATGTTCGAGGACGGTCGGCATCGGCTCTTGCAGACCAATCATGTTCAGCAGCCATTCATTGCCCGATGCACTGAAGGAAAAATCCACTGCGGCTTGGCGAGCGTCTTCACGCAACGTTTGCAGAGCGCTTTCCAGGCTTGCCTGAAGATTATTGTCGGGCGCCGAATCGAGGCGCCAGCGCAGATAAATCGCCCCCTCATCGGTGTTATCCGGCATTGCTTGGCTGAACTGCATCGGCGACTGCTCGCGTCGATGGCGTGAGCGATCCTGAGCAAACGTGCGCAAACCACGGTGAGCGCTGGTCTGCCCGCGTATCAAACCGGCGTTGGCGGTGGGGGTTGGCGCCTGCAAAAACGGGTTGGGCGTCGGTAGATGCCAGGCGTCGTTGAAGTTATCCACAGCGCCGATTTTTTTCAGGATGTCCTTGAGGGCTGAGACGCCCTGCTCAGACAAGCCGATCTCCAGTTGCTCGGCATCCAGACGCGCCAGTTGCAAGGCGCTGCTGACCTGCTGCCGGCGTAGTTGCAGGGCGACGTACTCGTGGCGCAGCTCGGGCCAGTCCTGTTGTGCGGCGAAGAAGCTCAGCCAATCAAGCAACTGCTCGCGGATCACTTGTGCGCAGGCGTCAGTCAGAAGGCTGCACTCAATATGCAGAACGGCCTGTCCGGCGAACTGGTAGAGCGGTGTGGCTTTCAAACCGTCGGCCAGCCCGTGCGCTCGCCATTCGGCCAGCAGTCCGCCAGGTTTGGCGCAATTGAGCCAATGGCAGAGGAATGCCAGCGCTTGGGGCGATGTGTCGGGCAGCGACTCGAAGGTGAACAGCAAATTCAGTCGGCGTTCTGCGACCTGTTGATAACTTTCGTCCGGCGTCGCCATCAACGAGACGGGTCTGCTCTGGCAAATTTTTGCTCCGGCGGGGAGTGCGGCGGCAAACTGTTCGGCCATTGCCTTCAACTCATCAAGGCTCTGCGGCCCTGCCAGGCTCAGGGTCATTTGCCCGGTCTGATAAAACTGCTGATGAAAGTCCTGCAAGGCTTGCTGAAACTGCGCCTGCGCCACGGGCAGGCTGTCACGGTTGCCAGCATGAAATCCACGCAGCGGATGAGTCGGCGAGAGTCCGTCGAATAGTGCCAACTGTCGTTGAGCTTCGGCATCCTGAGACCACGCGACAAATTCCGCGTGCAGCACTTCCCGTTCGCGCAACTGATCATCCAGATTCATACGCGGATGCGCGAGCATGTCTGACAGACGCACCAACCCACCGGCGAACGCCTGCTGTGGCAGTTCGAAAAAGAAGTCGGTGCTGCGTTCGCTGGTACGCGCATTCACCTGCCCGCCGTGACCTTGCACGTAGGCCATCAGTGCTCGTTCAGTGGGAAAGCGTGCAGTACCGAGAAACAGCAGGTGTTCCAGAAAGTGCGCCAGACCGGGCCACGCCAGCGGCACATCATGACTGCCGGCAGCGACCCGCAATGCGGCGGCGCAGCGCTTCAGATTCGGGGCATGACGCAGCGTCACCCGCAGGCCGTTGGCCAGGGTTTCAGTGTGAGGGCGAGGGTGATTCAGCGCGGGCATGAGCACTTCCAGAACAGGGAAGTGCCAATGCTAGCGGATTAAGGGGTATCAGCGCTTGTTCAGCTCGCCATAAAGCTCTGGGCGACGGTCGAGGAAGTAGCGATTGGCGGCGCGGGAGTCGACCATCAACTGGCGATCCAGCTCACCGACTATCAGTGCCTCATCCAGACCTGCCTGGGCGATACGGCTGCCATCCGGGGCGGCGATGCTGCTTTGGCCGCAGTACTGGATGTCGCCTTCGTGGCCGCAGTAGTTGGCGTAGGCCACATAGCACTGGTTTTCGAAGGCCCGGGCGCGGACGGTGACGTCGGCGATGAAGTCGTACGGCACCATGTTGGCCGTTGGCACCAGGATCAGCTCGGCACCGGCCAGGGCCAGGCGCCGCGCGTTTTCCGGGAATTCCAGGTCGTAGCAGATCAGGAAGCCGAGCTTCCATCCATTGAGCTCCACGATGGGCAGCTCATGTTCTCCAGCGCTGAACATGGAGCGGTCCAGGTCGCCGAACAGGTGCGTCTTGCGGTAGTTGCACAGGCGCTCGCCGTGGGCGTCGATCAATTGCACCGAGTTGTAGATGTGCCCGTCTGCCGTGCGCTCGGGGTAGCCGTAGGCAATGGCCAGCCCCGCCGCCTTGGCGATGCGGCCGATCTGCTGCGCCCACTCACCGTTGTAGACCTCGGCCAATACGCTGACCGCCTCGCTGCCGATGTTGTAGCCGGTCAGGAACATCTCCGGCAGCACCAGCAGGTCGGCGCCTTTGGCCTCCAGCGCCACTTGATGCAGGCGCTGCAGGTTGGCGGCCGGTTCAAGGGGCAGCGGTGGACATTGGTAAAGGGCTACGCGCATTTCGGATTCCTCTTACTCGGGCAGGGCGATCGGACCGATCTCGTTGAACACATCTCCTGGACCCGGGTTTTCGGCGTGAGTTTCACCGCCGAAGTGTTTCATGATGCCCCACACGGCATTGAGCGAGGTCTGTACCGCGCCTTCGACCCAGGCTGGGGTCCACGAAACGTCGTCGCCAGCGATGAAAATTCCGCGTTGTTCAGCCGGCATATCGTCCTGCATGAAGTGCGCGTACATGCGCTGGTTATAGCGATAGTGGCCGGGCAGGGCGCCCTTGAAGGCACCGAGGAAGTGCGGGTCTGCTTCCCACGAAACAGTGATCGGATCGCCGATGATCCGCGCGGCGATGTCGACTTTCGGGTAGATCTTTTTCAACGCATCGAGCGCCAGCTTCACGCGTTTTTCGACGGGATGCGGCAGCATTTTCAGCGCATCGCTCATCCACGAGTACGACAGGCAAATCACCCCGGGCTTGTCGTCGCCGTTGTCGAACAGATAAGTGCCACGCGTCAGGCGGTCGGTGAGGGTCATGCTCATCAGGTCGCGGCCGGTTTCCGGGTCCTTGTCCTTCCAGAATGGGCGGTCGACCATCACGAAGGTCTTCGACGACTGCATGTAGCGGGTGCGGTCCAGGGCCATCCACATCTTTTGCGAGAACAGGGTTTCGTCACATTCGATCTGGGTGGTCAGCAGCCAGCTCTGGCAGGTGGTCAACACGGCGGCATATTCGCGGGTATCGCCCCAGTTGTCGGTGACGGCAAAACGACCGTCCGCAGCGTGGGCGATTTTCTTCACGCCGGTGCGCGGTGCACCGTTGTGCAGGGAACTGAGGCTGGTGCCTTGCGGCCAGTGCACGCAACGCTCCGGCACGTGACGCCAGATGCCCAGCGGCACCTGTTCCACACCGCCGACCACCAGGTGCTGGTGGTCGTCACAGTTGGTCATCACGACGCGGAAGATTTCCAGCATCGAGTTGGGGAAGTCGGAGTCCCAGCCGCCGGTACCGAAACCAACCTGACCAAACACTTCGCGGTGATGGAACGACAGCTTGGCAAAGGCTTTGGAGGTGGCGACGAAATCGTAGAACGTACGGTCGTCCCACAGCGGCACCAGGGTGTTCCACAGCGCCTTGAGACGTGGCACGTCACGGTCGCGGATCGCTTGCTGGATGTCGGAGAACTGCGAGCCGGCTTCCAGCGCGTCCGCCCAGGCATCAGCCACTTCCTGGAACAATGCAGGAAGATCGGCGAGCTTCTGTGCGTAATGGGTTTTGCCTTCGATGTCGATCACGGTGCTGCCCGAGGCAGGCGTCAGCGGATTCGGGAAGGGCTTGGTTTCGAGGCCGAGCTTGTCGACGTAGTGATAGAACGCGGTGGACGATACCGGGAAGCGCATGCCGCCCAGTTCGGCAATGATGCCTTCGGCGCCATTGAACGCCTGGGAGCGCAAGCGACCGCCCATTTTCGAGGCTTCGTAGACGACCGGCTTGAGGCCCAGTTTCATCAGTTCGTAAGCCGCCACCAGCCCGGCAATACCGCCGCCGACAATGGCCACCTCGGCCCCGTGGTTGTGCGCCGGAATGCTGCCCAGGCCGGCCGGGTGCTCGATCCAGTCGTCGAAGGCGAAAGGAAAGTCCGGACCGAAAATGGTGACCGGTTTTTTACCGTCTGCAGGATGGCGATTATTCTTGTTCATGGCGGACCTTGCTGGCGACCCGACGCGGGATGCGCGTCTGAGTATAGGAAAAGATGGCAGCCATTCTAGAGAGCGCAGAACACGTTAATAAGACGCAATGTGTCGTCATTTTGCCAGTTATTTGATCAATATGACGAAGCATCGCTGCACACCGTCAGTGTGGGAGCCAGGCTGGCCCGCGAAGAGGCCCTCTCAGACACCATAGAATGTCGGTCAGAAAATCTAAACCGGCTGCCCCCGATCAATCTTGCTACTCAAAATAATCGAAGTCGTGGTCTTCTCCACCCCATCCACGCTGCCAATCTGATCCAGCAACTGATCCAGTTGCTCCGGCGAGTCCGTGCGCAGCCACGCCACATAATCAAATTCGCCACTCACCGCACACAACTGCTGCACCTGCGCCATCGCACTGAGCCGGCGCACCACTTCCTTGCCCGAGCGCGGCTGCACGGTGATCCCGACATACGCCTGCAAGCCGCCATCCACCACACGCTGCCCGAGGCGCACGCCGTAACCGGTAATCACCCTGGCTTTTTCCAGCCGCGCCAACCGCGAAGTCACGGTGGTTCGGGCGATGTCCAACTGCCGAGCAAGCATGGCCACGCTTTCGCGGGCATTGATCTGCAGGGCCGCAATCAGTTGGCGGTCGATTTCATCAAGAACGGGCGCGCGAGTGTCAGGCAAAACGTCGTCTCCAGCGGGATGGATCAATGGGGTGGCATGTTACAGGCACGGCCCCACATCGTTCGACTGATTGCTAAAAGCTGAAACGCAGACACGAAAAAGCCGCGCATAAAGCGCGGCTTTTTTGTTTGGTGGGCCCACACGGACTTGAACCGTGGACCAAAGGATTATGAGTCCTCTGCTCTGACCAACTGAGCTATAGGCCCTCAGTAGGGGCCGGATTATAGCGACGGTTTCTCGGCAGTGCTATCCGAAAAGTCTGAAATGGCTATACGAAGAAACGTCGCGGCAAATTCGTCGGGAGGCAGGGGCAGGCTGACGATGTAGCCCTGGATCTGTTCGCAGCCTTCAAGGGCGAGGAATTTCTGTTGAGCCTGGGTTTCGACGCCTTCGGCTATGACGGTGAATTGCATACTGCGGCCCAGGGCGATGATCGCACGCACGATCGCCGCGTCATTGGGGTCATCCGGCAATCCACGGACAAATGACTGATCGATTTTGAGGATGTCGAGAGGCAGGCGTTTCAGGTAACTCAAGGACGAATAGCCGGTGCCAAAGTCGTCGATGGCCAGTTGTACGCCTAGCTGTTTGAGTTGGTGCAGCACCGCCAACGCTTCTTCAGCCTGGCTCATGATGAAGTTTTCGGTAATCTCCAGTTGCAGAAAACCTGGCTTGAGACGGTTGTCCTTGAGCAGTTGTTCGATGCGCCCCAGCAGATTTGGTTGGCGCAGCTGGGCACCGGCAAGGTTGACTGACAAAGGACCCGGTGACTCGTAGAGCTGATTCCATTCGAACATCTGTCGGCAGGCGGTTTCGAGGACCCAGTCGCCTATTTGCAGGATCATGCCGTTTTCTTCGGCCAAGGGAATGAAGTGTTCAGGCGGTACGTCGCCGAAGGTCGGGTGGCGCCAACGGATGAGCGCTTCGGCACCTACCAGCCGGTGGTCGTCCAGGCTGATTTTTGGCTGGTAGTACAGGAACAACTCATCACGCTCGATGGCGCGGCGCAATTCGTGTTCCAGCGCCACGCGTTCGCTGGCCTGGGCGGTGAGGTCGCGGGTGTAGCTCTCGACCCGGTTGCGGCCCTTGGCCTTGGATCGGTACATCGCCGCGTCAGCGTTTTTGACCAGCGTGGCGACGTCGTTACCGTCCTTGGGATACAGGCTGCTGCCAATACTGGCGCTGATGAAAAACTCATGCTCGCCGGCCTGGAACGGCGCCGCGAAGCAATTGAGTAGCTTGGTGGCGATGTTATCGGCATCGCTGGCTTGTTGCAGGCCAGGCAGCAGGATGATGAATTCATCGCCCCCCAGTCGCGCGACGGTGTCGATGTCTCGTAGCTGCTCTTTCAAACGCACCGCGATGCCTCGCAGCAACAGGTCGCCCACCGGGTGGCCGAGGCTGTCGTTGATGTGCTTGAAGCGGTCCAGATCGAGGAACAGCACCGCGCCCTGGCCTCCGTGTTCTTGCTGGCTATTGAGCGCGGCGAGCAAACGGCTTTCAAACAGTGTGCGGTTCGGCAGCCCGGTGAGTGGGTCGTGGTGGGCCTGGTAGTCGAGCTTGGCCTGGGCGTGCTTGAGGCTGGAGATGTCGGCGAACACCGCGACAAAATGGGTGATGAAGCGGTCGCGGTTACGCACAGCACTGATGGTCAGCCAACTCGGATACAGCTCGCCGTTTTTGCGCCGATTGGAAATCTCGCCCTGCCAATGCCCTTCGGCGGTCAATTGATGCCACATGGCCGCGTAGAACGCGCTGTCGTGCAAGCCGGAAGCGAGCAGGCGAGGGGTGTGGCCCAGCGCTTCGCTTTCGCTGTAACCGGTGATTTCAGTGAAGGCCCGGTTGACCGCGCTGATGTGCTGCTGGGTGTCGGTGATCAGCACGCCCTCGGCAGTGCTCTCGAACACGGTGGCGGCCTGTTGCAGTTTCTCCTGCATAAGGTGGCGCTCGGTGATGTCGCGGGCGATGGTCAGCATGCAGTCTTCATCGCCGATCGGCAGCGGCCGACTGGACACCTCGCACAGGCGGATTTGCCCGTCATTGCGGCGAATATGGCAACTGAAGTCGCGGACGAAGCCATCGCGGTGGAGCAGGTCGAGCATCTGTTTGCGTTCGTTGAGGTTGACCCAGATCCCCAGGTCCAGCGCCGAGCGGTCCACCGACATGGCGCTGTTGAATCCGGTAATACGGCTGAATCCTTCGTTGACCTCGATCAGCAGGCCATCACTCTGGCGCGACAGTAGCAGGCCGTCGGGGGAGGCGTGGAAGGCCTTGGCGAATTTCTCTTCGGAGGTTTGCAGTTGTTGTTGGGTTTCCTTGAGCTGACTGATGTCGCGCACCACGACCACCAGCGCCGGGGTGGTATCAAGGTCAAACGGCTCGGCGGAAATCAGCCCGGTGAAAACGTGGCCGTTGTTGCGGCGAAAGGGCATCTCCAGGTTGCGGATGCTGCCGGCCTGCAAGCGTTGCAGCAGACCCGGCCCGACGCCCGGAATACCCCAGATATTGAGGTTGGTGGCCGTTTGCCCGATGACTTCGCTGGCGGTCAGGCCGATCTGCTCTTCGAAGGCTTTGTTGACCTCCAGCAGACAGCCGTCGGACAGTCGTGCTATCACCAGAATGTCCGGGCACTGCTGAAACACCGAGGCGAACTTTTGCTCGGACAGGCGCAACGCTTCTTCGGTGTGTTTGGTTTCGCTGATGTCGATCATCAGCCCGCGCATCACCGGCTCATGACCGTGCTCGATCAAACTGACGATGTCGCGGACCCACAGGCAGCGGCCATCGGCGGTAAGTACCCGGTAATCGAGGCTGTGATCGCGCCCGGCCAGCACTTCGTGATCGCAGAACGTTTGTGCGCGGATCAGGTCGGCGGGGTGGATGATGTTGCGCCAGAAGCCCGGGATCAACCAGTGAGACAAGGGATAGCCGAGCAGGCCTTCGGCGTGGGGCGATACGTAGCTGTAGGTGAAGTCGCTGATCCGCGCTTCCCAGGCAATGGCTTTCAGGCTCTCCACCAGTCCGCGATAGTGATATTCGCTGCTGCGCAGTTCCTGTTCCAGGTCGATCCGGCGGGTGATTTCCGAGCTCAGTCGGCGGTTGATGCGGATGACGACGATCAGCACGATCACCAGTAGCAACAAGCCCGGCAGGCCATAGATCAGCAGGTCGGACCAGAATGTCCGGTGGTCCAGCACGTTACCGACCCAGCGCTCCTGAATGGCGCTGATTTCATTCGGGGTCATGTCGGCCAGGACTTTGTCCAGAATGCCCACCAGCACCTTGTTATTCGGTGGTACGGCCATTGCCAATTGATAGCGGTAGGGCGTTTCGCCACTGACGTAGAGTCCTTCAAGTTTTAGCTGGCGCAGGCTCCAGACGCTTGATGCGAGGTCGCCTACCACCGCGTCCACTTCACCGGTGGCCAGCGCCTGCAGGGTTGAGCTGACGTTGGGCATCGCCACCAGGTTCAAGTCCGGATGGCGGGTGCGCAGCAGTTCGTGGGGCGCGTAGTTTTCGACGACGGCAATTTTCAGCCCGTACAGGTCTTCGATCTTGCGTGGTTGGGCGCCGCCGACGTGGGCCAGGATGACAATCGGAAAGTCCAGATAGGGCCTGGTAAACGACAGGTACGTCTGGCGCTCCGGGGTCGACATGATACCCGGTAGCAGGTCCAGCTTGCCTTGCTTGACTTCTTCCAGGACGACGGTCCAGCTGACCGGCTCGATAGGGGTCAGCTTGATATTCAGGCGTTGGCGGATCAGGTTGATGTAATCGGCTGCCAAGCCCTGGTAACGGCCTTCTTCGTCGCGGAACTCGAATGGCGGCCAGGACGCATCGACACCCAGGCGCAAGTCCGGGTGAGCCGCCAGCCAGCTACGTTCTTCGTCAGTTAGAGTCAGCGCGCCAGCCGTTGCGGTCCAGGTCATCAGCGACAGCAAAAAAAGCACGGTCGGCAGTCTGGGCATAACGGTCTCGTTATGGCTCGGGGGAATGTTTCGAGTGTAGACGGGCAATTCGGAGGGGGTGAAGCGCGGGGGATTTAATCTGTATAAAGCAAAACCCCCGGCCTGGGCCGGGGGTTTTGTGATCACTCGTCGAGGAAGGAGCGCAAATGCTCGCTTCTCGTCGGGTGGCGCAGCTTGCGCAGCGCCTTGGCTTCGATCTGACGAATCCGTTCACGGGTCACGTCGAACTGCTTACCAACCTCCTCGAGGGTGTGGTCGGTATTCATGTCGATACCGAAGCGCATGCGCAGAACCTTGGCTTCACGGGCAGTGAGGCCGGAGAGAACTTCGCGAGTCGCTTCTTTAAGGCTCTCAACAGTGGCGACATCGATTGGCGACTGCATGGTCGAGTCTTCGATGAAGTCACCCAGGTGGGAGTCTTCGTCATCACCGATCGGGGTTTCCATGGAGATCGGCTCTTTAGCGATCTTCAATACCTTGCGGATCTTGTCCTCAGGCATTTCCATGCGTTCGCCCAGCTCTTCCGGGGTCGGTTCGCGACCCATTTCCTGCAACATCTGCCGAGAAATTCGGTTGAGCTTGTTGATCGTCTCGATCATGTGCACCGGAATACGGATGGTGCGGGCCTGGTCGGCGATCGAGCGAGTGATCGCCTGACGGATCCACCAGGTGGCATAAGTCGAGAATTTGTAGCCGCGACGGTATTCGAACTTGTCTACCGCTTTCATCAAACCGATGTTGCCTTCCTGGATCAGATCGAGGAATTGCAGGCCGCGGTTGGTGTACTTCTTGGCGATGGAGATCACCAGACGCAAGTTCGCTTCAACCATCTCTTTCTTCGCGCGGCGGGCCTTGGCCTCACCGATCGACATGCGACGGTTGATGTCCTTGATCTCGGCGATCGTCAAACCTGTTTCGGTTTCCAGTGCGGTCAGCTTCTGCTGGCAACGAATGATGTCCGGCTGCAGGCGACCAATGGCTTCAGCGTATTTGCTTTTGCCTTTGGCCAGTGCGTCGGTCCAGCTTTCGTCGACTTCATTGCCCGGGAACTGGCGCAGGAAGTCGGCACGCGGCATGCGGGCATCACGAACACACAATTGCATGATCGCGCGCTCTTGCTGACGCAGACGATCCAGGGCACCACGAACACGCTCGACCAGGCCTTCGAATTGCTTCGGTACCAGTTTGATCGGCATGAACAGCTCGGCCAGCGCCAGCAGCTCGGCGATAGTCGCCTTGTTGCTGCGGCCGTGCTTTTTCAGCGCCTTGCGGGTGATTTCCATCTGATCGGAGACAGCGCCGAAACGCTGTGCTGCGATGACCGGATCCGGACCGCTTTCGGCTTCTTCTTCGTCGTCGGTGGCTTCGGCATCATCGTCGTCGGTGTCGTCGTCAGCTTTAACGGCTTTCGGATCGATCGGCGGCGGTACTTCGGCAGCAGGCGGCGCAATGCCGTCGTCCGGGTCGATATAACCGCTCAGGACGTCGGACAGGCGGCCACCTTCGGTGGTGACGCGAGTGTATTCGGACAGAATGTGGTCGACCGTGCCAGGGAAGTGCGCAATTGCGCCCATCACTTCGCGGATACCCTCCTCGATACGTTTGGCGATTTCAATTTCGCCTTCACGTGTGAGGAGCTCTACCGTACCCATTTCGCGCATGTACATGCGCACTGGGTCTGTGGTGCGACCAATGTCGGTTTCGACCGCTGCCAGCGCTGCTGCAGCTTCTTCCGCTGCGGCCTCGTCGGTATCGGCGTCGGCCAGCATAAGGGAATCCTTATCTGGCGCAACCTCGAATACGTTGATCCCCATGTCATTGATCATGCGGATGATGTCTTCCACCTGTTCCGGATCTGAAATATCCTCCGGCAGGTGGTCGTTGACCTCCGCGTAAGTCAGGTAACCCTGCTCACGACCAAGTGTGATCAACTCTTTGATACGAGACTGCTGTTGCGCTTTTCCGGACATAACACCCTATCCACTGAAGGTCTTGGCGGGCAAAAAACAAGCCGAGGATTATACCTGAGCTATGACCTCACGCGCCAGTTGAGGTCGGGTTTGATACAGCCATATTGCGTTTTAATAGGTCGCGCATCTGATTTGCGATCTGATTTGCTTCCTCTGCAGTCAATCCTGGCTGCCTTGCCTTTCTGATAAGTACTTCCAGGCTATCCGTGTGTTGACTGGCCGATAACCTAGTAATGGTGTCTAAAAACTGTTGTTCAAGGTTGTCGCCTTCAATCAGCCATTCCTTTTCCGCCAGGGCCTTGAGTAAACGGCCTTGTTCGGTCCCATGCCAGCGAGAGATCAGCTGAATAGAGTTTAGCTTAGGATTTTTCTGTACAGCCCCGATAAGGGCGACCAGCAACTGCGCGTAAGTGTTGCTCTCATTGGCGAAGTGATCGGCGGTTTCTACCTTGCCGGCCAGTTGCGGATGATGAATTAGGGTGCGCAGTGCAATGAGCGTTGGCGCTTCGACAGCAATCGGGGTGCGCGGAGCGTTCTGTCGGTCATGATCACCGCCGCGCTTGCCATTCTTGTCCCAAGGCTTTTTATCCCACTTCTTGCCGCCGGCACCGGGTTTCTTCGGTGTCCATTCCTGCTGCGGCGCATACATTTCCTGTGCCTGCGGCTGATGGTAGTCGCTGTAGTCCGGCATGGCGTCGTAATCGATGCCCGGATCGTAGGCCGGTGGCGCTTCCTGGGGGGCGCTGTGCACCAGTTGGCTCACGGCTTCGCCGCTAAGGCCGGTGATTTCCGTCAGGCGCTGGCGCATCAGGATGCGCAAGTTGGCACCCGGGACTTTATCGATCAACGGCGCAGCAAGGGTGGCCATGTGGGCCTTGCCTTCGAGCGAGCGCGGGTCTGACTCTTCGGTCAGTTGCTGAAAGAAATAATCCGCCAGCGGTTGGGCGTGCTGGTTGATGCGGGCGCGGAAGGCGTCAGTGCCCTCGGAGCGTACAAGCGTATCCGGGTCTTCGCCTTCGGGCAGGAACAAAAAGCGTGCCCGTCGACCGTCCTGCAAGCACGGCAGCGTCGCTTCCAGTGCTCGCCAGGCGGCATTTCGACCCGCCTGGTCGCCGTCAAAGCAGAACAGCACGTTGGGTACGACGCGAAACAGGCGCTTCAAGTGCTCTTCGCTGGTGGCGGTGCCCAGGGTCGCGACGGCATTGCGCAGGCCTTGTTGGGCGAGGGCGATGACGTCCATGTAGCCTTCGACGACGATGATTTCGTCGAGATTGCGGTTGTTCTTGCGTGCTTCATAGAGGCCATAGAGTTCCTGGCCTTTGTGAAATACCGGTGTTTCCGGTGAGTTCAGGTATTTCGGCTTGTCGTCGCCCAGCACTCGGCCGCCGAAAGCAATGATGCGCCCACGGCTGTCGCGGATCGGGAACATCACGCGATCACGAAAGCGATCATAGCGTTTGCCGGTTTCGGCGTTCTCGATCAACAGGCCGGCGTCGACCATGGCCTTTTGTTGCAGGGTGTCGCTGCTCAAATGCTTGAACAGATTGTCCCAGCCAGGCGGGGCGAAGCCGAGGCCGAAGTCGCGGGCGATTTCGCCCGTCAGGCCGCGTCCTTTCAAATAATCCACGGCGGCTTTGCGCGAGGGATGGCTTTTCAGCGCCTGACGGTAAAAGTCGGCGGCGGCGGTGAGCAGCGGGTACAGCGGCGAATCGGTCGGCTGGCGCGGTTTGTGCGGCCGGCCACTTTCTTCGCGGGGGATTTCCATGCCGGCGGCTTTGGCGAGCTCTTCGACAGCCTGGACGAAATCCAGGTTGTCGTGGTCCATCATGAAGCCGAGGGCGTTGCCGCCAGCACCGCAGCCGAAGCAGTAATAGAACTGCTTGTCGGGGCTGACGCTGAAAGACGGGGTTTTCTCTTTATGAAACGGGCAGCAGGCGGTGTAGTTCTTGCCGGCCTTTTTTATTTGCAGGCGCGAGCTGACCACATCGACGATGTCGGTGCGGTTCAGAAGGTCGTCAATGAAGCTCTGGGGAATTAGCCCGGCCATGGCGTTCTCGTCATCTGCGCTGAAAGAGGCCCAAAACGATGGGCTAACGAACGCAGGTCGTTGTTTGAGGCGCGCAAGGTGTGCGGCTCGACCGGTGTCGTAAGCGTTATCGCTGTCGGGGAGTGTATCTGCCGAAATTGCACTGACGTTAATTCCAATCAGTATTCGACTATTTGAAAGTATTGCGCTGAAATCCGCTACGGCCTGTCGATGGCCTCGGATAGCTCATAAGCGGGCACGCAAGCAGGTGCCTTGGGCTGATCGTCGCAAGAGGAATCAGTGGGTGTGCTCGTCAGTAGCCTTGGAAGGCTCGTCAGAAAAGACGTGCACCGCTGGCAAAAGAGCCAGGTCTGACGCTGTGAAGCAGGTTTGTCTCGGTCGCGTCTGCGGCTTTGACGGTGAAGCATCAAGCGTTTTCCGCAAATGCCATAAGCCCGGCTGAGGGCCGGGCTTGGCAGAAGCTTGCTACGAACGTCTGTGTATTAGTACAGACGAACGGCGCGGCGCTGTTCGCGCTGTACTTTCTTGGCGTGACGCTTAACAGCGGCTGCTGCTTTACGCTTACGCTCAGAAGTTGGCTTCTCGTAGAATTCGCGGCTACGAACTTCAGCCAGTACACCGGCTTTTTCGCAGGAGCGCTTGAAACGACGCAGAGCTACGTCGAAGGGTTCGTTCTCTTTTACTTTGACGGCTGGCATCCAGAGCTACCTTCATTCATTACCGGGGTCAACATCCTCGCGGCAAAAGAGCACTTGAAGACGTCGGTTTTTAAGGGTTGCGGATGTTAACTCCTCATCGACCGGAATGCAAAGCCTCTGATCGAAAACCGCTAGTCGGGGCATCCCATGGAGACTATTATGCGCGCCTTCGAATTCAGCCTAAACAAGGCGCAAACCCATGCTAGTACTGGGCTTAGAAACCTCCTGCGACGAAACCGGTGTCGCATTATACGACAGTGAACGCGGCCTGCTGGCCGACGCGCTGTTCAGTCAGATCGACCTGCATCGCGCCTATGGCGGTGTGGTGCCGGAGCTGGCCTCCCGTGACCACGTCAAACGCATGCTGCCCTTGATCCGTCAGGTGTTGGCTGAAGCTGACTGCGTGCCGACCGAGATCGACGCCATCGCCTACACCGCGGGTCCTGGCCTGGTCGGTGCGCTGCTGGTGGGTGCGTCGTGCGCCCAGGCGCTGGCCTTTGCCTGGGGCATTCCAGCGCTCGGCGTGCATCACATGGAAGGCCACTTGCTGGCGCCGATGCTGGAGCCGCAACCGCCGGAATTTCCGTTCGTCGCTTTGTTGGTGTCGGGCGGTCATACGCAGTTGGTTCAGGTCGACGGGATCGGCCAGTACACGTTGCTGGGCGAGACCCTTGACGATGCTGCCGGTGAGGCGTTCGACAAAACCGCGAAGATGATGGGCCTCAATTATCCGGGTGGCCCGGAGATCGCACGTCTGGCTGATCAAGGGGTTGCAGGGCGCTTCACTTTCCCGCGTCCGATGTGTGATCGCCCGGGTCTGGCGTTCAGTTTCAGCGGTTTGAAAACCTTCGCCTTGAACACCTGGCAGCAATGCGTCAGCGCCGGGGACGACGGCGAGCAAGCCCGTTGCGACATCTCGCTGGCGTTCCAGCAGGCGGTGGTGGAGACTTTGACCATCAAGTGCAAGCGTGCCCTGAAGCAGGCGGGGATGAAGCGCCTGGTGATTGCTGGCGGCGTCAGTGCCAACAAGGCTTTGCGCACGTCGCTGGAAAAAATGCTCGGTGACATGAACGGCGATGTGTTTTATGCCCGTCCGGAATTCTGCACCGACAATGGCGCGATGATTGCGTTTGCCGGGTGTCAGCGTTTGCAGGCCGGTCAGCACGAAAGCCTGGCTATCAGCGTGCAGGCGCGCTGGCCGATGGAGCAGCTGTCGGCGCTGTGATGAGCGCCGCTCACGTGCGGTATTTAAAAATGCCGTTCGCGCCCGGCAAACAGGTCGCGTAGATTGCCGCGGTGGCGCCAGACGATCAGTCCGGTGAGTGCGCTCATGGGCAGCAGGGCCGCAGGCTCTTGCCAAGCCAGCAATGGCAGGGTCAATGGTGTGGCGATCAAGGCAGCCAGCGAGCTGGTGCGGGTCAGGTAGAACGTCAGCAGCCAGGCGCAGACCGCCAGCAAGGCTGCCGGTGGATACAGCCCCAGCAACATGCCAGCCGCCGTCGCGACGCCCTTGCCGCCGCGAAAACGAAAGTACAGCGGGTACAAGTGGCCGATGACGGCGCAAATGCCGACCCAGGCCTGTTCTTGCAGCGAAAGACCGCTAACTTCTGCGATCAGTACGGGTAGAAGGCCTTTGCACAGATCGCCGATCAAGGTCAGTACGGCGAGTTTTTTGCCGGCCAGCCGCAGCATGTTGGTGGCGCCGGCATTGCCCGAGCCACTCATTCGCGGATCGGGATGACCGGTCAGGCGGCTGAGCAAAATGGCGAAGGACAGCGAGCCGAGCAGGTAGGCGAGAGTCGCCAGTAACCAAAACATGCTAACTATTCCGGGCGAGGACGCCCTGATTCTAACGGCGCATTGCGCCCTTGTCGTGCAGCGGAGAGAAGTGCTTGGACAGAGTGTTTATCGAGGGCCTGGAAGTCGACACCGTGATCGGTGCCTACGACTGGGAACGAGGCATCCGACAATGCCTGCGTCTTGATCTGAGCTTTGCTTGGGATAATCGCCCGGCAGCCGCCGGCGATGATCTGACCCTGGCACTGGACTATGCCAGCGTTTCGTCGCGAATCCAGGCCTTTGCCGAGCAGGCGCAGTTCCAGCTGGTCGAGACATTCGCCGAACGGCTGTGCGAAGTGTTGATGAGCGAGTTCAAGATCACCTGGATGCGCCTCAAGCTGACCAAGCCGGGTGCCGTTCCGGCGGCCACGGGTGGTGTGGGCGTGGAGATCGAGCGCGGATGTCGCTGACTCAGGTTTATCTTGGTCTCGGTAGCAATATCGAGCGCCATTCCCATTTGCAGGCGGGCCTTGAAGCCCTCGCGGGTTTTCTGGTGGATATCCGCTGTTCGGCGGTATTCGAAAGTCAGCCGGTGGGGATCAAGAGCGGGCCGTTCTTCAATTTTGTAGTGTCGGCGTTTACCGACTTGCCATTGATGGAACTGGATCGTCGGCTTAAGTTTATCGAGGCGGATAACGGACGTTATGCGCCGGATCGGAGAGGTTTGCCGCTGGATATCGACGTGCTGTTGTACGGCGATCTGGTGGGCAATTTCGACGGGCTTGTTTTGCCTCGGGCCGAAATACTGAAAAACGCCTTTGTGCTGTGGCCGTTGTCGCTGATTGCGCCGGACCGAGTGCATCCGGGTGTGGGCAAAAGTTTTGCGACGCTATGGGGTGAGGCACAGATTGAACAGGTGCTGGCGCCGGTGGCGTTTGAGTGGCGCGGGGAGCCGTTAACGCCATTCAATTTGTTGTGAGGTGACTGACGCCTTCGCGAGCAAGCCCGCTCCCACACTGGATTGTGCAAGCGCCAAAGATCCATGTGGGAGCGAGCTTGCTCGCGATGCTTTTCAGGCTGATGCAGTGTCTTTGTAGGCCTTCAGGGCTTTCAGCCGTTCGCGCTTTATCGCCTCGCCCAGCTCCGGCCCTTTGAACCCTTTCTCCAGCAATGGCTGAACCGCCACGCCGCGTGCAGTATTCGCCGCCCCGCGCAGATAATCCGCCTGTGGATAACTTCTCTGCTCAAACCCTTTGCGCCCGCGAGCGTCCATTTCGCATGCAGCAATGAATTCTTCAAAACGCTGCGGGCGACGGTACACGTCAAAGCTTTGCAGCAACTCCAGCAGCGTCGAGGCCTTAAGCTCCAAGGCCCGGTGACCATGGGTGTGGTACTGACCCACTAACAGCGCCAATTCCTGGCAATCCTTCGGCGCCTTGAACCGCTCGTTCACCGCTTTGATCGGCTTCAGCCCCTTGTACTCATGGGCGATGTGCCGAGGCCACTCCTCTTCCGGCGTCAGGCCTTTGCCCAGATCATGCAGCAGGCAAGCCCAGCGCACCGTCAATGGTTGTTTGTGCAGCGCCGCTTGCTCCAGCACGCTCAGGGTGTGTACGCCCGTGTCTATTTCCGGGTGATGGGCCGCAGGTTGTGGCACGCCGAACAAGGCGTCGACTTCCGGCATCAGCACCTTGAGCGCATCACAGTCGCGCAACACCTGGATAAATACCTGCGGCTGATCTTCCATCAGGGCGCGGGAAATTTCCTTCCAGCTGCGTTCTGCGGTCAGGGCTTGCAGCTCGCCTGATTCGCTGAGCTGGCGCATCAGTTCGAGTGTCTCTGGCGCCACGGTGAAACCCAGCGAGGCATAGCGCGCAGCGAAGCGGGCAACACGTAGCACCCGTAGCGGATCTTCGGCGAATGCGGGGGAAACGTGGCGAAGTACGCGAGCTTCAAGGTCTCGTTGGCCGTGGTAAGGATCGGTCAGGTTCAACTGATCGTCCTCGGCCATGGCGTTGATCGTCAGGTCGCGGCGAATAAGGTCTTCTTCGAGGGTGACTTCGGGGCTGGCGTGGAAGGTGAAGCCACCATAACCGCGTCCGCTTTTGCGTTCGGTGCGGGCGAGGGCGTATTCCTCGCCGCTTTTGGGGTGCAGGAACACCGGAAAGTCCGAACCCACCGGACGAAAGCCCTTGGCGAGCATGTCTTCGGTGCTGGCGCCCACCACCACCCAGTCGATATCGGTAACCGGTTTGCCCAACAGGCGATCACGCACCGCGCCACCGACTTTATAAATCTGCATAAAAAACCTCCGTGAGCTCGACAGAATAACCGTTGCGTCGAACTTGCGGAGGCACAAACAGAATCAAAGATGAATGACTGCCAGATCCAGGCGGCCGTAATCCCCTTCGCTGTGCTCGCTTCTTGGCGGAACGTGATGGGTTTTCATCACCTGGTCCCCTTGCAGGGTTTCCAGATGAATATCGAAGCCCCATAGTCGATGGAGGTGCTTGAGCACTTCTTCGGTGGACTCGCCCAGCGGTTTGCGGTCGTGTTGCTGGTGGCGCAGGGTCAGCGAGCGGTCGCCGCGCCGGTCGATGCTGTAGATCTGCACGTTCGGCTCACGATTACCCAGATTGTACTGGGCCGCCAGGGTTTCACGGATGATCCGGTAGCCGGGTTCGTCATGGATGGCGGGCACCAGAAGATCGTCTTTCTGATCGTCATCGAGAATGCTGAACAGTTTCAGATCGCGAATGACCTGGGGCGACAGGTATTGCAGGATGAAGCTCTCATCCTTGAAGCTGCTCATCGCGAACTTGATGGTCGACAGCCAGTCCGTGCCGGCAATGTCGGGGAACCAGCGATAGTCCTCTTCGGTGGGGTGTTCGCACATGCGCCGGATGTCCCGGTACATCGCAAAACCAAGGGCATAAGGGTTGATGCCGCTGTAATAGGGGCTGTCGAATCCTGGCTGCATGACCACACTGGTGTGGGACGTCAGGAACTCCATCATGAAACCGTCGGTCACCAGGCCTTCGTCGTACAGGTCGTTCATCAACGTGTAATGCCAGAACGTTGCCCAGCCTTCGTTCATGACCTGGGTCTGGCGCTGTGGATAAAAATACTGGGCGATCTTGCGCACAATGCGCACGATTTCCCGTTGCCACGGCTCCAGCAATGGTGCGTGTTTTTCGATGAAGTACAGGATGTTTTCCTGAGGTTCGGCGGGAAAGCGTGCATTGTCCTTGTCGCTGTACTTGTCCGCGCCTTTGGGAATGGTGCGCCACAGATCGTTGATCTGCTTTTGCAGATGCTCTTCACGGTCCTTCTGCCGCCGCCGTTCTTCTTCGGCAGAAATCGGGTAGGGGCGTTTGTAGCGGTCAACGCCATAGTTCATCAGGGCGTGGCAGGAATCGAGCAAGTCTTCCACCGCGTCGATGCCGTGGCGCTCCTCGCATTGCATGATGTACTGCTTGGCGAACACCAGGTAATCGATGATCGAACTGGCGTCGGTCCAGGTGCGGAACAGGTAGTTGCCCTTGAAGAAACTGTTATGCCCATAGCAGGCGTGCGCAACCACCAGGGCCTGCATGCAGATAGTGTTTTCTTCCATCAGGTAGGCGATGCACGGGTCCGAGTTGATCACGATCTCGTAGGCCAGCCCCATCTGTCCCCGGCTGTAGGACTTCTCGGTGCTGAGGAAGTGTTTGCCGTACGACCAATGGTGATAGCCCAATGGCATGCCGACCGAGGCATAGGCATCCATCATCTGCTCGGCGGTGATCACTTCGATCTGGTTGGGATAGGTGTCGAGGGCGTAACGAGCCGCGATACGACTGATTTCGCGATCGTAGGCCTGGATCAGCTCGAACGTCCATTCGGAGCCAGTGGAAATGGGTTGGCGCTTCTGCTCTTTGGCGGTCATGTCACTAACCTGCGCTGGAAGAGTTCACGGAAGACCGGATAGATATCCCCGGCCGAGACCAGTTGTTGCTGGGCAAACGTGTCGGAGAACGCTTCAGCAATGCGCTCGTACTCGAACCACAGGGCCTGGTGTTCGCGCGGGGTAATCTCCACATAAGTGTAGTACTGCACGAACGGCATGATCTGGTTGATCAGGATGTCGCGGCAGATCGGCGAGTCGTCGTTCCAGTTGTCACCGTCGGAAGCCTGCGCCGCGTAGATGTTCCATTCGTTGCTCGGATAGCGTTCGGCCATGATCTCCTGCATCAGTTTCAAGGCGCTGGAAACGATGGTGCCGCCAGTTTCCCGCGAATAGAAAAACTCTTCCTCATCCACTTCCCGGGCGCTGGTGTGGTGGCGAATGAACACCACATCGATCTTGTCGTAGTTACGCTTGAGGAACAGATACAGCAGGATGAAGAAGCGCTTGGCGATGTCCTTGGTCGCCTGGGTCATGGAGCCGGAGACGTCCATCAGGCAGAACATGACTGCCTTGGAGCTAGGGTTGGGTTGCTTGATCAGCAGGTTGTATTTGAGGTCGAACGTGTCGAGAAAAGGCACGCGATGGATCCGCGCACTGAGTTTCTCGATTTCAATCTCGATTTCCTGAATATCGCCGAAGTTGTCCGGTTCTTCGCGTTTGAGGCGTTCCAGTTCCTCCTTGGCTTCACGTAATTTCGCGCGACTGCTGCCCGACAGCGCGATCCGCCGCGCATGGGCGGAACGCAGGGTGCGGATGATGTTGATCCGCGACGGATTGCCTTCGTTGCTGATGCCGGCGCGCACGGTCTTGAAGGTGTCGGTGCCGGTCAGGTTGCGCTTGACCAGGTTGGGCAGCTCAAGGTCCTCGAACATGAATTCGAGAAACTCTTCCTGGGTGATCTGGAAGACAAATTCGTCCATCCCTTCACCTGAGTTACCGGCCTTGCCGGGCCCTTTGCCACCGCCGCCACCGGGTGGACGGGCAATGTGCTCGCCGCTGGTGAACTCCTTGTTGCCCGGATGCACCACGGTCTGCTTGCCGCCACGGCCATGATGAAGCACCGGCTCGTCGATATCGCGGCCAGGAATGCTGATCTGTTCGCCATGCTCCATATCGGTAATGGAGCGCCGGCTGACCGCCTCTTCGACGGCCTTTTTGATGTGATCACGGTAGCGCCGCAGAAACCGCTGGCGGTTCACCGTGCTCTTGTTCTTGCCATTGAGGCGTCGGTCGATCACATAGCTCATAGGCCCTCCGGGGAGCTTCGAGTCATAAGCTTCAAGCTGCAAGACAGAAGCTTCAGAAACAAGCGGCGCGCGACATATGGCCACAATGACGCAAATAACACGTGTGTGGCGGTGGGGCGTCGTGTGTCGCTTGCCGCTCCCTTACTGGGATTTCCTGACCCGCAGGTACCACTCGGACAGCAGTCGTACCTGTTTGTCGGTGTAGCCGCGCTCGACCATTCGTGTGACGAAGTCGTTGTGCTTCTGTTGATCCTCCTTGCTGGCCTTGGCGTTGAAGCTGATAACCGGCAGCAGGTCTTCGGTGTTGGAGAACATTTTCTTCTCGATGACCACCCGCAGTTTTTCGTAGCTGAGCCAGGTCGGGTTCTTGCCGTTGTTGTTGGCGCGGGCGCGCAGGACGAAGTTGACGATTTCGTTGCGGAAATCCTTCGGATTGCTGATGCCAGCCGGTTTTTCGATTTTCTCCAGCTCTTCGTTCAGGGCCACGCGGTTGAGAATCTCGCCGGTTTCCGGGTCGCGATATTCCTGATCCTGAATCCAGAAATCTGCATACAGCACGTAGCGGTCGAAGATGTTCTGGCCGTACTCGCTGTAAGACTCGAGGTAGGCGGTCTGAATCTCCTTGCCGATGAATTCGATATAACGCGGTGCCAGGTACTCCTTCAGGAAGCGCAGATAACGCTCGCGGGTCTCGGCCTGGAACTGCTCCTGTTCGATCTGTTGTTCCAGCACATAGAGCAGGTGTACCGGGTTGGCGGCGATTTCGTGCGGGTCAAAGTTGAAGACCTTGGACAGGATCTTGAACGCAAACCGGGTCGACAGGCCGTTCATGCCTTCATCCACGCCCGCGTTGTCGCGGTACTCCTGGATCGATTTGGCCTTAGGGTCGGTGTCCTTGAGGTTCTCGCCGTCGTACACCCGCATCTTGGAGTAGATGTTGGAGTTTTCCGGCTCTTTGAGGCGCGAGAGCACGGTGAACTGGGCCAGCATCTTCAAGGTGTCGGGCGCGCAATGGGCCTTGGCCAGGGAGCTGTTGAACAGCAGTTTGTCGTAGATCTTCACTTCGTCGCTGACCCGTAGGCAGTACGGCACTTTGACGATGTAGATCCGGTCGATGAAGGCTTCGTTGTTCTTGTTGTTGCGGAAAGTGTGCCACTCGGATTCGTTGGAGTGCGCCAGCAGGATCCCGGTAAACGGAATCGCGCCCAGGCCTTCGGTGCTGTTGTAGTTGCCTTCCTGGGTGGCGGTCAGCAATGGGTGCAGCACCTTGATCGGTGCCTTGAACATTTCGACGAATTCCATCAGGCCCTGGTTGGCCCGGCACAGCGCGCCCGAGTAGCTGTAGGCGTCGGCGTCGTTCTGCGGGAATTCTTCCAGTTTGCGGATATCGACCTTGCCCACCAGCGCCGAAATATCCTGGTTGTTTTCATCGCCCGGTTCGGTTTTGGCCACGGCGATCTGGTTGAGGATCGATGGATAGAGTTTCACCACGCGGAACTGGCTGATGTCACCACCGAACTCGGCCAGGCGTTTGGTAGCCCATGGCGACATGATGGTGTTGAGGTAGCGGCGGGGGATGCCGAAGTCTTCTTCGAGGATCGCGCCATCTTCGGTGGCGTTGAACAGACCCAGGGGGGACTCGAACACCGGTGAGCCCTTTATTGCGTAGAAGGGCACTTTTTCAATGAGCTGTTTGAGCTTCTCGGCCAGGGATGATTTACCACCGCCGACGGGACCGAGCAGATAAAGGATCTGTTTCTTCTCTTCCAGGCCCTGGGCCGCATGGCGGAAGTACGACACGATCTGGTCGATGCATTCTTCCATCCCGTGGAAGTCTTCAAAGGCCGGATAGCGGCGGATCACCTTGTTGGAAAAGATGCGCGACAGTCTCGAGTTGGTCGAGGTGTCGAGCAGCTCCGGTTCACCGATGGCCAACAACAGACGCTCGGCGGCGGAAACGTAGGCGCTGCGGTCCTTTTTGCACAGCTCCAGGTACTCTTGCAGTGAGAGTTCTTCCTGGCGTGTGGACTCGAAGCGTTGTTGGAAGTGGCTAAAGATACTCATGACGTCACCTCGCTCGATACGTGGAGCCGACGCCGGATCACTCAGTCGATGCTGGCAGCAACCGAACAGGCGGTTGCTGTTTACCCCCCAGAACACTTGCAGGGCTTAAAGCCCCGAAAGCTACTCCCGATGACCCGCACGCCGGTGTACCGGCTCTCCCCTGTTTTGGATGGCCTGAGGCTAAGGATAGTTGGGAATTCGGCAGGTAAAGGGCGGATACGTAATTAGTTGTGGCAGACCGTTCGTCTGCCACCTTGCAAGCCCGCAGGAGTCGGGGCTTGGGCGTTACAAAAAAATTATTCGGACGTGCCTTGCGCTGTTTCCGAAGGATAAGTCGTACGCCACAGTTCGAAACCGCCATCCATGCTGTAGACGTCGGAGAAGCCCTGGCTGATCAGGTAGGCCGCGGCGCCCTGGCTGGAATTGCCGTGATAGCAGACGACCACCGTGGGGGCGTCGAGGTCGGCAGCCTGAATGAAAGCGTGCAGGGAATGATTGTCCAGATGCCTGGAGCCGCTGATGTGCAGCGCCGCGTAAGTTTGCGGGTCACGGACATCGACCACGACTGCACCTTGTTCGCGCAGGGACTGGGCCTGTTCCGGGGGGATACGTTTGAATTCGCTCATGGCGGGCTCCTGTGGCTCGGCTGAAAGCGCAGTCTAGCGCGGGGCGCTGGCTGACGTTGGTTCGGGAATATGTGGGGCGACTGGCGGTGCGGCGTGGCCATGCTCGTCGCATTTGCACAACAGGCGCTCGCCGGTGTCGACGTTCATCAGGGTCATGGACCCGCCCCACACGCAACCGGTGTCCAGGGCGAAAATGCCGGGCTCATCGCATCGGCCTTCCAGTGCCGCCCAGTGGCCGAAGATGATCTTCAGGCCTTTGGTCTTGCGGTCCTGATATTTGAACCAGGGAGCGTAACCCGGTGGCGCGGTGTCGGCGCCTTCCTTGCCCTTGAGGTCGAGTTTGCCTTCGCTGGTGCAGAAACGCATGCGGGTGAAATAGTTGGTGATCACTCGCAGGCGATCTACGCCCGTGAGGTCGCTGTTCCATTTGGTCGGCTCGTTACCGTACATGCCGTCCAGATAGGGTGCGAACAGGTTGTCGTCACGCAGGGCGGCTTCAACCTCGGCTGCACACTTCAACGCTTTGCGCAGTGACCACTGGGGCGGGATGCCCGCGTGTACCAGGGCGATATCGCGCTGTTCGTCGTAGTGCATGAGTTTTTGCTGGCGCAACCACTCCAGCAGCTCCGCGCGGTCCGGGGCCTCGAGAATTTCACGTAGCGTGTCGGATTTTTTCAGGCGTTCGATGTTGTGCCCGGCAGCGAGCAAATGCAGGTCGTGGTTACCGAGCACGCAGACCAGCGACTCACGCATGCCATACAGGAAGCGCAAGGTCTCCAACGACTGCGGGCCACGGTTGACCAGATCTCCCACCAGCCACAGCCGATCCCGTGCAGGATCGAAGGCGACTTGCTTGAGCAGGCACTGCAGCGGTTCGAGGCAACCTTGCAGGTCGCCAACGGCATACGTCGCCATCAGTGCAGTGCTCCGGGCACCGCCAGGCGGAATGGCGCGATGACGGCATCGAAGTGCTTGCCGTCGTCGGCGATCATTTCGTAGGTGCCCTGCATCGTGCCGACCTTGGAGGTCATGACCGTCCCGCTGCTGTAAGTGTGGTTTTTGCCCGGTTCGATCAATGGTTGCAAGCCTACGACGCCAGCACCGCGAACCTCTTCCACGTGCCCGTCACCGTCGGTGATGACCCAGTGCCGCGACAGCAGTTTGGCCGGTAACTCGCCATTGTTGTGCACAGTGATGGTGTAGGCGAAGGCAAAGCGGCTGTGCTCGGGTTGCGATTGTTCTGCCAGATAGCGAGTGACGACGCTGACGTCGACCTGATAACGAGGATCGGACATGCAAGAGGCCTTAAAAACGGAGCGGGACGCGGGGCGTAGCTGATGCAGCTCAGTCTAGGCCAAGTATCGGGTAGTAAACCAGACATCGCGTCTGGCGTCCTACCCGATAATGCTCGTCGTCTGTCAGTCGGCGGCAGGAGTTTGCAGGACTTGTTCGCTGAGCTTGTCGGCCAGGCGCACGAAGGCGGCCAGATCGAGCTGTTCAGGGCGCAGACTGCCATCGACGCCGGCGGCTTCGATTTCGTCATTGCTGAGCAGCAACTTGAGGGTGTTACGCAGGGTCTTGCGGCGCTGGTTGAAAGCTTCGCGCACGACGCGTTCCAGCAGTTTGTGATCCTTGGCCGGGTGTGGCAACACCGCGTGAGGCACCAGGCGCACGATCGCCGAATCGACTTTAGGCGGTGGATTGAACGCGCCCGGGCCAACGTTGAACAGATGCTCAACCCGGCAGTGGTACTGAACCATGATCGACAAACGGCCCCAGTCACCGCCACCAGGGCCTGCGGCCAGGCGTTCGACCACTTCTTTTTGCAGCATGAAGTGCATGTCGCGGATGATGCCGGCGTTGTTCAGCAGGTGGAAAATCAGCGGCGTGGAGATGTTGTACGGCAGATTGCCGACCACTCGCAGGCTGTTCGGCGCGGCATTCAGGCTGTTGAAGTCGAACTTCAGCGCATCGCCCTGATGCAGGTTGAAATTGCTCTTGCCGGCGAACTGCTGGTTGAGGATCGGGATCAGGTCTTTATCCAGTTCCACCACGTCCAGTTGGGCGCCGCTGTTGAGCAGGCCGGCAGTCAATGCGCCTTGTCCCGGCCCGATTTCCAGCAGGCGGTCTTCAGGTTTGGCGCGGATGGAGCGCAGGATGCGGTCGATAACGCCGGCATCGTGCAGGAAGTTCTGGCCAAAACGCTTGCGCGCCTTGTGTTGGTAGTGCTCGGTCATAAACGGGTCTCGGCCATCTGATAGGCGGTTTCCAGGGCGACTTGCAGGCTGCCGGTGTCGATTTTTCCGCTGCCGGCCAGGTCCAGGGCAGTGCCGTGGTCCACCGACGTGCGGATGATCGGCAAGCCGAGGGTCACATTGACTGCCGCGCCGAAGCCTTTGTATTTCAGCACCGGCAGGCCCTGGTCGTGGTACATCGCCAGCACCGCGTCGCAGTGCTCCAGATATTTGGGGGTAAACAGAGTGTCTGCTGGCAGGGGGCCACGAAGGTCCATGCCCTCACCGCGCAGACGCTCCAGGGTTGGTTCGATGATGTCGATTTCTTCATGGCCCAGATGACCGCCTTCACCGGCATGGGGGTTGAGCCCACAGACCAGGATACGGGGTCGGGCAATGCCGAATTTTTCTTGCAGGTCGGCATGCAGGATTCGCGTGACTCGTTCCAGCCGCTCTGGCGTGATGGCGTCGGCAATCTCGCGAAGGGGCAGGTGGGTGGTGACCAGCGCCACGCGCAATCCGCGAGTCGCCAGCATCATCACCACTTGCGCGGTGTGGGTCAGGTCAGCGAGAAATTCCGTATGCCCGGAAAAGGCGATCCCGGATTCGTTGATCACGCCCTTGTGGACCGGCGCGGTGATCATGCCGGCGAAATGCCCGTCCATGCAGCCTTGGCCAGCACGGGTCAGGGTTTCCAGGACGAAAGCGGCATTGGCCTTGTCCAGTTGCCCGGCGATGACCGGCGCGCTGAGCGGCGTATCCCAGACATACAGGCTGTTGGCCGGCGCCGGGGCGTCTGGCCAGCTGTCGGGGGTGACGGGCAGCAAATCGACAACCACACCCAGCTGCGCGGCCCGCTCAAGGAGCAGGTCGCGGCTGGTAATGGCAATCAGGGGGTGTGGCTGGGCTTGCGAGGCGAGCAGCAGGCACAGGTCAGGACCTATGCCGGCCGGCTCGCCCGGCGTCAGCGCGAAGCGCCGGGGTTTCACTTCTCTGCCTGGTCTGCACCAGGGAGTTTGATCTCTACGTATGCTTCGTCGCGGATCTGACGCAGCCAGGTTTGCAGCTCTTCGTCGTATTTGCGGTTACGCAGTACGGTCATGGCTTGCTGCTCACGGGCCTGGGTGGTGCTGTCAGTGGCGCGGCGGCCAAGGACTTCCAGAACGTGCCAGCCATATTGGGTCTTGAACGGCTTGGACAGCTGACCTTGTGGGGTCTTGGCCATCACTTCGCGGAACTCAGGAACCAGTACATTCGGGTCGACCCAGTTCAGGTCGCCGCCGTTGAGGGCGGAACCCGGATCTTCCGAGTAGCTTTTCGCCAGGTCGCCGAAGTCTTCGCCCGCTTCGATACGGGTATAGAGCGACTGAGCCAGAGCCTTGGTTTTTTCTTCGTCGCGAATCGGGCTCGGTTTGACCAGGATGTGACGCACATGCACTTCATCGCGCATCTGGGTCTCGCCGCCGCGTTTCTCCAGGATCTTCAGAATGATGAAGCCGCCTGGCGTGCGCATTGGCTGGGTCACGTCGCCGATCGCCATGGTGCTGAGCAGATGATCGAAGGGTGGTGGCAACTGAGCCGCTTTACGCCAGCCCATGTCGCCGCCTTCCAGTGCGTTGTCGCTGCCGGATTTGGCAATCGCCAACTGACCGAAGTCAGCACCTTGCTTGAGCTGCTGGTAAACCGCGTCCGCTTGTTTGGCGGCAGCCTGAAGTGCTTCGGTATTGGCGCTTTCCGGCACGGAAATCAGGATGTTGGCCAGATGAAACTCTTCGGAGAGCTGCATTTTGCCCAGGTCGGAGGCGAGGAAGTTCTTCACTTCCTGCTCGGACACCTGAATGCGTTCGGCTACACGGCGCTGACGTACACGGCTGATGATCATTTCGCGGCGAATCTGGTCACGGGCGTCGTCGTAATTGAGACCGTCGTGAGCCAGTGCGGCGCGGAATTGATCAAGCGTCATGTTGTTGCGCTGGGCAATAGTGCCCACGGCCTGGTTCAGTTCTTCATCGGTAATGCGGATGCCGGAACGCTCGCCGATCTGCAATTGCAGGTTTTCGACGATCAGGCGTTCCAGTACCTGCTGGTCCAGCACGCTGGTCGGCGGAACGCCGCCGCCGCGCTTGGCGATGGTTTGCTGAACTTCGTGGACCCGTTGGTCCAGTTGGCTCTGCATGACCACGTCGTTGTCGACGATGGCCACCACTTTATCGATGGACTGTACTGCGGCGCTCGCCGCAGTACCCAGGAACAGCGCGCCCAGCATCAGCGGGCGCAGACAATCAGAAAGCTTGGTCTTCACGTTCACGATAACCTTGAATGCCTTTGTCGAGGAAACTCTCTACTTTGGCGCCAGTGACGCCGCCGAGTCCCTTCAGAACGATTTGGAGGAAGACGCCGTGGTCGCCTTTTTCGTTTTGCGGGGTTTGCTGACTGATTTCATCAGTAGCAACCCAGTAACGATTGATCAAGCGCAGTTTCCAGCAGCAGTTGTCGTACTCGATACCACCGAAGGCTTCCAGGGTACGGTTGCGGTTGTAGTCGTACTGCCAGCGGCTGATGGCGTTCCATTGCGGCACGATCGGCCAGATCACCGAGAAGTCGTGCTGTACGATTTTGTAGTAATCCTTGATGAAACCAGGCTGGCCCGGGGAGAGGTAGTCACCACCGAACTGCCATTGACCGGTGTTCGGGTTGTAGACCACCTGGTCATTGCGATAGCGATAACCAGCGTTGATAACCTTGTTCGGGTTGTCTTCAGGCTGGTAGTGGAACATCGCGCTGCCCGAGCGCGGGCTGTGACTTACCGGGTCCCAGTTGTAATCGGCGGTGGTGCGCCAATCGTGGTTCCAGCGGTACTCGTATTCCAGCGCGTAAGGTGAAACATTGGTGTTTGCATCGGCGCGGGTGGCTGGATTGATGCCCGGCAACTGCACTTCACGGTCCTTGAAGTAATAGGCCTGGCCGACGCTGATGCGTTGACGCTCGAAACCATTGTCTTCGATCCAGCGACTGGTCACGCCCAGGGACAGCTTGTTCTCGTCACCGACACGGTCGGAGCCGGAGAAGCGATTGTCACGGAACAACGACGCATAGTTGAAGGTGTATTCGCTGGTGTCGAATACCGGAATGTCTTCCTGATTGACCTCTGGTACGTAGAGGTAGAACAGGCGTGGCTCGAGGGTCTGGCGATAGTTTTTACCAAAGAACTGGGTATTGCGGTCGAAGTACAGGCCGCTGTCGATACTGGCAATCGGAACGCCACGGTTCTGGTTACTGCCGAATTCGCCGCCAATGTACTTTTCACCCTGTGATAAAGCAAAAGCTTGGTTCTGGACAATTTCGCCCTTACCGGTGCCGTCCAAATCAAGCTGATACTGGGTGTACTGATACTTGAGTGTCGGTTTCAGGAAACCATACGTCCAGTTCAGAGGCAGGCTGACGGAAGGCGCCAAGTTTAGACGGTCACCTGTGGCACGAGCCAAGCCGTTAACGTTGGTATCAAGCTGATTGGAGACGTTGCCGTCTTCATCCGTAAACGAGCCGTTTTTCAAATCCCGGTCAAACCGCACGATCTCGGTGTTATACGAGAAGTCCAGCCCGCCCGGGTGATACGGTAGGGCACCATTGAAGGTGATCTGCGGCAGACGGTTATACGGCGTGATGGCTGCTACTGTCGCCAATTGATAAGCCTGGGCATTGATCGCCGCAGTGTAGGTATCACCACGGTAAGTCACGGAACCCTGCTGATTCACATAGTCAGCGGTCTTCACACCAATCTGGTCAGTCTGCAGATCCTGGAAGTAGTACGGATCGCTGATCTTGGTGAAGTCGACTTGTGTGGCCACACGCGAGTCGAGCCCACCCTTGTGCTGCCAGTTGTACATGTAGCGCTCACGGGTGTAATCGGTCTGCTTGCTGCGATCGGTGTCTTCGTCATTGAGGAACGCGCCACCAAACTGACCTTCGCTGGATTTGGTCAGGTAGCGGAATTCGCCTTCCATCAACAGGCCGCGCTTGCTCATGTAACGCGGGTACAACGTGGCATCGTAGTTCGGTGCCAGGTTGAAGTAGTACGGAGTGACCAGGAAGAAGCCGGTATCGGAGCCGGTGCCGAAACTCGGCGGCAGGAAGCCGGACTGGCGACGGTCATCGATCGGGAAATAGATGTACGGCGTGTACAGGACCGGAATGTCCTTGACCCGCAGCGTCACGTTGGTCGCCGTACCGAAACCGGTGGCCGGGTTCAATGTGACGTTGTTGCCCTTGAGCTGCCAGGCGTTGCTGTTTGGCTCGCAGGTGGTGTACGTACCATCCTTGAGGCGGATGATCGCGTTCTCGGCACGTTTAGCGTACAGCGCGCTACCGCGGATGCGCGATTTGTGCAGCACGTATTCGGCGTTGTCGACCTTGGCTTCACCGGTGTCGAGCTGCACATCGGCGTGGTCGCCGACGATCAGTGCACCGTTGTCGCGCACGCGCACATTGCCGCTCAATTCGCCACGGCTCTCAGCCTGATACAGGCTCGCCTCGTCGGCTTCGACCTGCATGCTGCCCTGGCGCATGACGACGTCACCGGCCAGCGTGCCGACCTGACTTTCGGTGTTATAGCGCGAGGCTTTGGCGCCGATATAGGTTGGAGCGTCACTTTTATTCGTCGTGTCATTCATGCCAGGACGAATCGGTTCGATATAGGAACCAGAGCAGTAAGGGCCGGTTTCGGCCAACTGCGCAGCGGTGAGCTTCTCGCGCGGAACCCAGTCAAGGTGGCTGTAGTCAGCACTGCGCGACTTCAGACCGCGGCCCTTGGCTTCGGTGACCAGTGCAGGTTTGGCCTCAGCGGTTTCGCTGGTGCCGCTTTCTGGGGCTGGTTCGCCGTTCGCGGTGACTGCGCTGCCGTCATGGACGGGACGCGGCGGCAAAACAGCTGCCGGCGTCTTGGGTGCACAGTCCCAGGCACCCGAAGCAGAGACTGAGCAGTCATACTGTTCCGCGGCGACCACGAATGAAGTGGCTAGAGGTTGCAGGGCCAGCAGACTGCCGGTAACCAACAACGGAAATTTTTTACGAAACGCGGGGGATTTCAATGCCATCTTATTAGTCCGGGCTTCCTGCGTGCCATCTGCCCGCGGTGTGGGCCGCACGCCTCTCGATGGTCTGAAAAAGATGCTGGATAATAAAGCATGACCCGCTTGACGGCTAGCGCCGTCGGAGACCCTTGCAATGCCCGACCAAGATGTACGTTTGCAACACCTGAAAGTTTGGCTCGATGAGCAGTTGACTGTGCTTTTTGCAGAACAGAAATGGGGTGCCGTACCCCCGGCCACATTGATCGCGGCCAGCAGCGACGCGAGTTTCCGCCGTTACTTCCGTTGGGAAGCTGAAGGCCGCAGCTTCGTCGTCATGGACGCGCCGCCACCTCGGGAAAACTGCAAACCCTTCGTGGATATCGCCTTTTTGCTGGCGAAATCCGGAATAAATGTGCCGAAAATTTTTGCAGAAGACCTCGAACGTGGTTTTCTTTTGCTCAATGACCTTGGCAACCAGACGTATCTGGACGTGATCGACAACGAAAATGCCGACGATTTGTTCCGCGATGCCCTGCAAGCCTTGCTGGCTTTCCAGCAATTGCCGATGGTTGCGCCGTTGCCAGGTTATGACGTGGCGTTACTGCGCCGTGAGCTGGAATTGTTCCCCGAGTGGTACGTAAAACACGAACTGGGCATCGAATTCGACGCAGCGCAGCAGGTGTTGTGGCAAAACGTCACTGATCTGCTGATCAACAGTGCCCTGGCTCAGCCCAAAGTGCTGGTGCACCGCGACTACATGCCGCGCAACCTGATGCTCAGCCAGCCGAATCCCGGCGTGCTGGACTTTCAGGATGCGGTCTATGGTCCGGTCACGTACGACATCACCTGCCTGTTCAAGGACGCCTTCCTCAGTTGGCCCGAGGAGCGCGTACACGCGTGGCTCGAAGACTACTGGCAACAGGCCGGCGCGCTGGGGATACCGGTTCAGCCGGACTTTGACGAGTTCCTGCGCGCCAGCGATCTGATGGGCGTGCAGCGGCATCTGAAAGTCATCGGCATCTTCGCCCGTATCTGCCACCGCGATGGCAAGCCACGCTACCTGGCCGATGTGCCGCGCTTCTTTGCTTATATAGAGGCAGTGATCGCCCGTCGTCCTGAGCTGGCAGAGCTGGACGTATTGCTCGCCAGCCTGCGTGCCGGAGCCAGCGCATGAAGGCGATGATTCTGGCGGCAGGCAAAGGCGAGCGCATGCGCCCGCTGACCCTGACCACTCCAAAACCACTGGTGCGCGTTGGCGGCGTGCCGTTGATCGAGTATCACCTGCGTGCTTTGGCCGCGGCAGGCTTCAGTGAGATCGTGATCAACCATGCCTGGCTCGGTCAGCAGATTGAAGAATACCTGGGTGACGGCTCGCGCTATGGCGTGAGCATCCAGTACTCGCCGGAAGGCGAGCCGCTGGAAACCGGTGGCGGGATTTTCCGCGCGTTGCCGTTGTTGGGTGACGAGGCGTTCGTGGTGGTCAACGGAGACATCTGGACCGACTACGATTTTGCCGCGTTGCGTCAGCCCATCGCCGGGCTGGCTCATCTGGTGCTGGCGGATAACCCGGCCCATCACCCGGCCGGGGATTTCATTCTGCTGGACGGGCAAGTGCGCGACGCACAGCCAGGCTCACCGACCCTGACCTACAGCGGGATTGCAGTGCTGCATCCGGCGTTGTTCAACGGCTGTACCGAGGGGGCCTTCAAGCTGGCGCCGCTGTTTCGCAGGGCCATGACCCAAGGGCAAGTCACTGGTGAACGGTTGGACGGGCTCTGGGTGGATGTTGGCACCCACGAGCGTCTGGCCGAAGTTGAAACTCTGATAGAAGCGAGACACTGAGATGTTGTGGCCAGGGACTCTGATTGGAGCCGGGGCGGGCTTTGCCATAGCCAGCATTCCGGGGGCCATGCTTGGCGCTTTGTTGGGCCAGGCGTTGGACCGGCGTCTGCACGTGCAGAGCTGGGCGCATTTGCGCGAAAAACTGGGCGGTCGTGCGGTGTTGCGCAATGACGAGCTGTTGTTCGTATTGCTCGGCCGTATGGCCAAGTGTGATGGTCGGGTGGTGGACGGTCACATCCAGCAAGCACGTCAAGAAATGCGTGCGCTGGAAATGACCGAGTCGGCGCAGCGTCGCGCCATTGCCGCGTTCAATCGCGGCAAGTCGGGACATGACCGGTTGCGCGGCTATCTGCGCCGCCTGAGTACGCAACCCCATGCGTCTGAAGGCGTGTTGCGCGCCTGTTGGCGGATGGTCTGGGCGGATGGTCGCGCCGGCAGTGCCGAGCGCGAGCTGCTGACTCAGTGGGGCAAATGGCTGGGCTGGACGCCGCAACAGGTGCAGGCACTGGCCAGCGATTACGAGCCGCAGAAGCGCCCGCTGGCCGTTAGTGGTGCGAGTTATCAGGATGCGTTGCGATTATTGGGTGTGTCGGCGACCAGCGAGCCGGCGCAGATCAAGCGCGCGTATCGACGCCTGCTCAGTCGTCATCACCCGGACAAGGTTGCGGGGACGGGAGCGACGGCGTTGCAGGTGCGCGAGGCAACCGAGAGGACTCGTGACTTGCACAATGCGTATACGTTGATCAAGGCGCGGCGGGATTTTCGTTAGTCGGGGAGATATTTGTTGGCTGTAAAGCCGTCTTCGCGAGCAAGCCCTCTCCCACAGTTGATTGCATTCTCATAAGAGAACTCGGTCACCTGTGGGAGCAGGCTCGCTCGCGAAGGGCGCGGCGCGGTCTATTGCTCAGCGACCGGCTGCGGATTCAACCAGCCACGCACCCGGCGAAACAGCTGCTCCTGCTCGGCCTTGGTATTGCCGGGCAGTGCCTTGAGCGACACCTGGCTGAACGCCGAGCTCTTCAGGCGCTTGCTGGCCTGCATCCGTTCCAGCGCCGCGCTGCGATCCAGCGGCTTGTCCATATAGAAGAGGTCGGCGGTTGGCAGCTTCAGCGTCGGCGTCAGTTCGGCCAATGGCGGTTTGGCCGTGACCGGCGTTTGCGCCGCGACCATCACAAACTTCTCCACCTGCGACGGCTGTTTTTCGCTGAGGTAGCGTGCTGCCCAATAAGCACCGGTGCCATGGCCCAGCACGACGATACGACGGGCACTTTGCTGGCTGGCAAAGGCAATGGCTGCATCGATTCGGGCGAAGATGTGCTCGGCGTCGGCCTTGGCTTGTTCCTCGGTGGTTTCTGCAACGACCTTGTCTGCTACGTCGGCTTCACCACCGGCGGCCTGCTCGATGGGGGGGGCGGTAGTCGAGTCTTTGTTGCCGGCGGTCGGTTTGGGCGCGGGCGCCACTTCGACAACGCGTGGCGCAATGGCATCGCTTTGCAGGTCGGGCAAGGTGATACTCAGGCTGCTCCATTCGACGTCCGGTAATTTGTTGCGCAACGGACCGACGGCTTGCGGCCAGTCAGCGGTTTCGCCAGCGCCCGGTACGATAATCACCGCACCTTTGGGGTCAGCGGTGTTGGCCGGTTTCCACAGGGCAAGAAAAGTGTCGGCGCCGGCTTGCAGTTGTTGCTGTTCCTGGGCGGGGATCTGGCGCTCAAGTGCGCTGGCATCTTCCTGACTACGCTCAAGCAGCGGCTGGCGCTCGACCGGTTTCTCTGCGGCGGTTTTTTGCGCAGCGCCAGGTGCTGGTGCAGGGTCGGCGGCCTCGACAGAAAAGGCGCAAGGCAGGATCAGCGACAGGCACAAGGCTGGCAGCGCCAGGCGGTAGACAGGGGGCATCGGATATTCCAGGCCAGAAGTTATTCCGGCAGCCTAATGGGTTGGTCAGTATTTGTCAGTGGTGAGACTTCGAATGATGCGTTTTTGCTGCCTGTGGGTTATCGGCTGTTTGTGGTTTCCCTTGATGAGCTGGGCGTCGTCGGCGCCACCGGCGCATGCTGCGCAGCTATCGGCGGCTCAGCAACAATGGCTGGCGCAGCATGGCGAGTGGCGGGTCGGGGTGGTTTTGCAGGCGCCCTATGCACAATACGACCGACGTTTGCAGCGCTTGTCCGGGGTCAACGTCGAGCTGATGAAGTGGCTGGCCAAGTCCCTGCAGGTCGAACTCAGCTGGCGTAACTTTCCTGACGTGGAGCAACTGGAAGCGGCGGTGCGTGAAGGCGAAGTCGATATTGCCCCCGGCTTGACGCAAACCCCTGGCGGTTTGCGTCTGTGGCAGTTTTCCGACCCGTACATGCGCGTGCCGCAGCTGATCGTCGGCGACCAGAAGGGCGCAGGTGTGGTGGAGCTGGAAAAACTCGACAGCCAGACCCGCGTTGCCGTGCGTATGCCCAGTGCCACCGCCGATTACCTGCGCGGCAACTTTCCCCATCTGAATATTCAAGGCGTACCGCTTGAACGCCAGGCCCTGCAATTGCTGGTGAGTCAGCAGGCGGGTTACGCGGTGATCGATGAGGCGCAGCTGGGACGCTTGTCTGCCGAGCCGGAGTTCGCCGGACTAGTGGTGGTGGGCGATATCGGCTTGCCGCAATTGTTGCGGGTTGCAACGCGTCGTGACTGGCCGGAGCTGGCCGGTATTGTCGAGAGTGCGCTGCGAACGATTCCGGCCAAGGACCTGGAACACCTGCACAATCAATGGCTGCAACCCAAATACCCAAGGCTTTCCGAGTCGCCGGGGTTCTGGCAGAACCTCAGCCTGTTACTGGTGGTGTTGCTGCTGAGCAGCATGGCGATCGTCTTCTGGCAGCGCCGTCAGCAACACAGTCTGGAGCAGCGGTTGTTGGCCGCGCGCGAGGACATTGCCCTGCGCGCCGCCAGTGAAGAAGCGTTGCGCTTGACGCAATTTTCCATCGACCAAAGCACGGTCGGCATTCTTTGGGTCAATTGGGACAGCCATGTGCGTTACGCCAACCGTGCCGCCGAAGTCATGCTCGGTTACCCGGCGGGCGGGATCATTGACCGTCCCCTCATCGACTTCGAGCCCGGCCTGCATATGGACCGCTGGCTGAATCTGTGGAAGCGCGCCCGGGCCAGCGAAGATGGGCCGCAAAGTTTCGAAACCAGCTGTGTGCGGGCCGATGGCAGCATCCTGCCGACGGACGTGTCGCTGAGCTTCCTGCGTTTTCGCGACAGCGAGTACCTGGTGGTCTACCTCAACGATGTCACCGAGCGCCGTCGCGCCCTGGCCGCGTTGCAGGAAAGCGAGGCGCGGTTGCAAGGGATTGCTGCCAATGTCCCGGGGCTGGTCTTTCGTCTGGAACGGGCACCGGTGACGGGGCAGATCGATTTCGCCTACATCAGTGAAGGCAGTGAGAGTCTGGTCGGTTATGCGCCGGCTACCCTGGCTCATCGCGACATGGGCCTGCGCAGTCTGGTGCATCCTGACGACAGGGCCAGCTATCACCAGACCCAGGATCATGCGCTGGATACCGACAGCGACTGGTCGTGGCAGGGTCGCATCCTCACCCGTCAGGGCGAGCAGCGCTGGGCCGAGATCAAGGCCATTACCCGGCGGCTCGATGATGGCGCCTATGTCTGGGACGGGATTGTCTGGGACATCAGCGAGAGCAAACGCATCGAACTGGAGCTGGCCAGTTCCCGTGAGCAGTTGCGCGAGTTGTCCGCGCACCTGGAAAGCGTTCGGGAAGAGGAAAAGGCCCGGATCGCTCGTGAGGTGCATGACGAGTTGGGGCAGATGTTGACGGTGTTGAAACTGGAGACGTCGATGTGTGAATTGGCCTATGCGCAGCTCGACCCCGGTCTTAATGAGCGCTTGAACAGCATGAAACGCCTGATCGCCCAGTTGTTCCAGCTGGTGCGTGATGTAGCGACTGCGTTGCGGCCACCAATTCTAGATGCCGGCATCGCTTCAGCCATCGAGTGGCAGGCCCGGCGTTTTGAGGCGCGCACGCAGATTCCGTGTCTGGTGCAGGTGCCGGACAATTTGCCGATACTCAGTGATGCCAAGGCAATTGGTCTGTTCCGCATCCTTCAGGAGGCGCTGACCAATGTCATGCGCCATGCCCAGGCGCATACTGTCGAACTGACACTGGCGCTGGAAGGCGATGAATTGTGTCTGACGGTGAGTGATGATGGCGTGGGATTTGTTCCTGCTATGGGTCGGCCGACTTCGTTTGGAGTGGTAGGCATGCGTGAGCGGGTGCTGATCATGGGCGGGACGTTGACGCTTGAGAGTGAGCCGGGGGAGGGCACGACCCTGAGTGTGCGGGTGCCGTTGGATGAGGTCTGAGGTTTTTGGGTGGCTGTACTGACGCCTTCGCGAGCAGGCTCGCTCCCACAAGGGATTTTTGGGTAGGTGCACAGGTATCTGACACACCCTGATCACAGTGGGAGCGAGCCTGCTCGCGAATGATCTTTAATCTGGAGAAAAATGTGATCCGTGTACTGGTAGCCGAAGACCACACCATCGTTCGCGAAGGCATCAAGCAATTGATCGGTCTGGCCAAGGATCTGCTGGTGGTAGGGGAGGCGAGCAATGGCGAGCAGTTGCTTGAAACCCTGCGTCACGTTCCCTGCGAAGTGGTGCTGCTGGACATTTCCATGCCCGGTGTTAACGGCCTGGAGGCGATCCCGCGGATTCGTGCGTTGAACAATCCGCCGGCGATTCTGGTGTTGTCGATGCACGACGAAGCGCAAATGGCCGCCCGCGCCCTGAAGGTCGGTGCCGCCGGTTACGCGACCAAGGACAGCGACCCGGCGCTGCTGCTGACCGCCATCCGCAAGGTCGCGGCGGGCGGGCGCTACATCGACCCGGACCTGGCCGACCGCATGGTTTTCGAAGTCGGCCTGACCGACTCACGGCCGCTGCACTCCTTGCTGTCGGAGCGCGAGTTTTCGGTGTTCGAGCGTCTGGCCCAGGGCGCCAATGTCAACGACATCGCCCAGCAACTGGCCCTGAGCAGCAAGACCATCAGCACCCACAAGGCGCGGCTGATGCAGAAGCTCAACATCACCTCGCTGGCGGAGCTGGTGAAATACGCGATGGAGCACAAGCTCCTCTGAGACCGTGCACTACCCCTGTGGGGGCTTGCTCGCGAAGCGCAGTGTCAGTCGCCATTAATGTTGCCTGACAAACTGCATTCGCGAGCAAGCCCGCTCCCACAGGGATCGTGGTGGCATGTCTGTTTGCGACATGCCGAAAAGCCATTTTTGCCATGATCTGCGGCTTGCAGCCTGAATCTTGTGGTCACCCTGCCTATCCCCGCCATCCCTGTAGGGCAATCCCTACCCCCAACCTTCCATCCGGCTGAGGCGAATCTCTCCTGCACCCCGATTTGCGCGGCTCCCAGTGTCCACTAGGCTTGATCCACAGCAGTCATCAACAAAAAAGGTGTGGGTATGAGTGAGGTCGATTCGAGCGTTGGGGCCAGTGACATTCTGGTCAGCTTTCGTGGTGTGCAAAAAAGCTACGACGGCGAGAACCTGATCGTCAAAGACCTCAACCTGGACATTCGCAAGGGCGAATTCCTCACCTTGCTCGGGCCATCGGGCTCCGGCAAAACCACCAGTCTGATGATGCTCGCCGGTTTCGAAACGCCAACTGCGGGTGAAATTCTGCTGGCTGGTCGCTCGATCAACAACGTGCCGCCGCACAAGCGCGACATCGGCATGGTGTTCCAGAACTACGCGCTGTTCCCGCACATGACGGTGTCCGAGAACCTGGCGTTCCCGCTGACCGTGCGCGGCTTGAACAAAAGTGATGTGAGTGACCGCGTCAAGCGGGTGCTGAGCATGGTCCAGCTCGACAGCTTCGCCCAGCGCTACCCGGCGCAACTGTCCGGCGGTCAGCAGCAGCGTGTGGCGCTGGCCCGGGCGCTGGTGTTTGAACCACAACTGGTACTGATGGACGAACCCCTCGGTGCGCTGGACAAGCAACTGCGTGAACACATGCAGATGGAGATCAAACACCTGCACCAGCGCCTCGGCGTGACCGTGGTCTATGTGACTCACGATCAGGGCGAAGCCCTGACCATGTCCGACCGGGTGGCAGTGTTCCATCAGGGCGAAATCCAGCAGATCGCGCCGCCCCGTACGCTCTACGAAGAACCGAAAAACACCTTCGTCGCCAACTTCATCGGTGAGAACAACCGCCTCAACGGTCGCCTGCACAGCCACACCGGCGACCGCTGTGTGGTCGAGTTGGGGCGCGGGGAAAAGGTTGAAGCCCTGGCGGTCAACGTCGGCAAGACCGGTGAGCCGGTCACGTTGTCGATTCGCCCGGAACGCGTGAGTCTCAATGGCGCCAGTGGTCAATGCGTCAACCGCTTCTCAGGGAGGGTGGCGGAATTCATCTATCTGGGCGACCACGTCCGGGTTCGTCTGGAAGTCTGTGGCAAGACCGACTTTTTTGTGAAACAGCCGATTGCCGAGCTCGATCCTGCGCTGGCGGTCGGTGACGTGGTACCGCTTGGCTGGCAAGTCGAACACGTTCGCGCGCTCGACCCACTTCTAGAGGCGAACTGATCGCCCCGGCAACACCAACCCTGCACGTGGAGAGAACAATAAATGTTGAGATCCCTGAAATTTACGGCCCTGGTGATGGGCATGATCGGTGCGTCGCACGCGATGGCGGCGGGTCCGGACCTGACCGTGGTGTCCTTTGGCGGGGCAAACAAGGCGGCGCAGGAAAAAGCCTTCTACGCACCGTGGGAAGCGGCGGGCAATGGCAAGATCGTTGCCGGCGAGTACAACGGTGAGATGGCCAAGGTCAAAGCCATGGTCGACACCAAGAGCGTGTCCTGGGACCTGGTGGAAGTTGAATCGCCCGAACTGTCCCGTGGTTGCGACGAAGACATGTTCGAGCCTTTGGACCCGGCGCTGTTCGGCAAGTCCGAAGACTACGTCAAAGGTGCGATCCAGCCGTGTGGCGTCGGTTTCTTCGTGTGGTCCACGGTACTGGCCTACAACGCCGACAAGCTGAAGAGCGCACCCACCAGTTGGGCGGATTTCTGGGACACCAAGAAATTCCCGGGCAAGCGTGGCCTGCGCAAGGGCGCCAAGTACACCCTGGAATTCGCTTTGATGGCCGACGGCGTGGCGCCGAAAGACGTCTACAAAGTGCTGGCCAGCAAAGATGGCCAGGACCGTGCCTTCAAGAAACTTGATGAACTCAAGCCAAGCATTCAGTGGTGGGAAGCCGGTGCACAGCCGCCGCAGTACCTTGCTTCCGGCGACGTGGTCATGAGTTCGGCCTACAACGGCCGGATCGCTGCCGTGCAAAAAGAAAGCAACCTGAAGGTGGTGTGGAACGGCGGGATCTACGACTTCGACGCGTGGGCGATTCCAAAAGGCCTGGACAAGGCGCGGGCTGAAGCGGCGAAGAAATTCATCGCGTTCTCGGTGATGCCACAGCAGCAGAAGACCTACTCGTCAAACATCGCCTACGGCCCGGCCAACACCCAGGCTGTACCGTTGCTGGCCAAGGACGTCCTGAAAGACATGCCGACCACCCCGGAAAACATCGCCAACCAGGTGCAGATCGACGTCAGCTTCTGGGCTGACAACGGCGAGCAACTGGAACAACGCTTCAACTCCTGGGCTGCGAAGTAAAAGCACGACCCGGTGGGAGCGAGCCTTTGTGGCGAGGGGGCTTGCCCCCGTTGGGTCGCGAAGCGGCCCTGAAAACCTGAAGCCCCGGTGTCTCAGAGACACCGCATGCAATGGTTTGACGACTGCTTTGCAGCCGAGCGGGGGCAAGCCCCCTCGCCACAAGTTCGCTTGCACATTCAATGATCGATAAAAGATTTCCGGAGTACGCCATGGCTATCGCCGTTCCCTTGAACGCGGGCAGCAGTCCCACCTTGAAGCAGCGCCTCAAGCGCGCCGAGCGGGTCAATCGCTGGAAGGCCCAGGCCCTGATTGCGCCGCTGGTGCTGTTTCTGTTGCTGGTGTTTCTGGTGCCGATCGTGGCGCTGCTCTACAAAAGCGTGGGCAACCCGGAAGTGGTCGGCGGCATGCCGCGCACCGTGGCGGCCATCGCCAGCTGGGACGGCCGAGGCCTACCGGCTGAGCCGGTTTACAAGGCGGCCAGCGACGACCTCGCCGAAGCCCGCAAAAACCAGACGCTGGGCGATCTGTCCAAGCGCTTGAACATGGAACTGGCCGGCTACCGCAGCCTGCTGACCAAAACCGCCCGTGCCTTGCCGTTCGCCACCGAACCGGCTTCTTATAAAGAAGCGCTGGAAGGTCTCGACGAGCGCTGGGGCGACCCGGCTTACTGGCAGGCGGTACGGCGCAACACCAGCAGCATCACGCCTTACTATCTGCTGGCAGCGGTCGATCATCGTATCGACGACCTCGGCGAAGTGGCCCCGGCCACCCCGGACCAGGCGATCTACCTCGACATCTTCGCCCGCACGTTCTGGATGGGCCTGGTCATTACCGTGATCTGCCTGTTCCTGGCGTATCCGCTGGCTTATCTGCTGGCGAACCTGCCGTCGCGGCAAAGCAACCTGCTGATGATTCTGGTGCTGCTGCCGTTCTGGACCTCGATTCTGGTGCGAGTCGCGGCATGGATCGTGTTGCTGCAGTCCGGTGGACTGATCAACAGCGGGCTGATGGCGATGGGCATCATCGACAAGCCGCTGGAGCTGGTGTTCAACCGCACCGGGGTCTACATCTCGATGGTGCACATCCTGCTGCCGTTCATGATTCTGCCGATCTACAGCGTGATGAAAGGCATCTCGCCGACCTACATGCGTGCGGCCATTTCCCTGGGCTGCCATCCGTTCGCCAGTTTCTGGCGGGTGTACTTCCCGCAGACCTATGCCGGGGTCGGCGCCGGGTGCCTGTTGGTGTTCATCCTCGCCATCGGCTACTACATCACCCCGGCGCTGCTGGGCAGCCCGAACGATCAGATGGTCAGCTACTTTGTCGCCTTCTACACCAACACCAGCATCAACTGGGGCATGGCCACTGCACTCGGCGGGCTGCTGCTGTTGGCGACCGTGGTGCTTTATCTGATCTACAGCTGGCTGGTGGGCGCCAGTCGCCTGCGTCTGAGCTAAGGGGAGAACGAAATGCTGAGTCCTTATATGTCGCCCGTCGAGCGGGTGTGGTTCTACAGTTTGCGGATTCTCTGCGGCTTGATCCTGCTGTTCCTGATTCTGCCGGTGCTGGTGATCATCCCGCTGTCGTTCAACTCCGGCAGTTTCCTGGTGTACCCGCTGCAAGGGTTTTCGCTGCACTGGTATCAGGATTTCTTCGCCTCGGCAGAATGGATGCGTTCGTTGAGAAACAGCATCATCGTCGCCCCGGCGGCAACGGTGCTGGCAATGGTCTTCGGCACGTTGGCGGCGATTGGGCTGACCCGTGGCGACTTCCCCGGCAAGGCCCTGGTGATGGCCCTGGTGATTTCGCCGATGGTGGTGCCGGTGGTGATCATCGGCGTGGCGAGTTATCTGTTTTTCGCACCGTTGGGTTTGGGCAACAGCTTCTTCTCGCTGATCGTGGTGCATGCGGTGTTGGGCGTGCCGTTTGTGATCATCACGGTGTCGGCGACCTTGCAGGGGTTTAACCACAATCTGGTGCGCGCCGCCGCCAGCCTTGGGGCGTCGCCGCTGACGGCATTTCGCCGCGTGACCCTGCCGCTGATCGCGCCGGGAGTGATTTCCGGGGCACTGTTTGCGTTCGCTACTTCGTTCGATGAGGTGGTGGTGACGTTGTTTCTTGCCGGGCCTGAGCAAGCAACCTTGCCACGGCAGATGTTCAGCGGCATCCGCGAAAACCTCAGCCCGACGATTGCGGCTGCTGCGACGTTGCTGATTGCCTTTTCGGTGATATTGCTGCTGACGCTGGAGTGGTTGCGGGGGCGAAGCGAGAAGTTGCGTACTGCACAGGTTTGAAGTCGAGCGCGGTCAAATGTGGGGGCTGGCTTGCCTGCGATGCAGGCAACTCGGTCTGTCAGAGGGCTGAGTTGGTTCTTTCGCAGGCAAGCCAGCTCCCACATTAACCGCGCCCGCCTTGGGGCCAGGGCCATTCACACCCTGAATAGCAGACAAACCCCAATCCCCAGCTACGCTTGTGCCCAGCTCCGCTATCTATAAGAGGCTGCGTACATGGCTATTTCCTCTTTCAAAATTGCTCACAAATTACTCACCGGCGCCGGCGCCATCGAGCAGTTGGCCGCCGAGCTGACACGCCTGGATGTGGATAACCCGCTGATCGTCACCGATGCCGCGCTGGTCAAATCCGGCACCGTTGAGCTGGCGCTGGCGCATCTGGGCGAGCGCACCTATGAGATCTTTGACCGCGTGTTACCGGACCCCGAAATTGCCATCGTCGAAGACTGTATGCGCGTGTACCGCGAGGGCGGGCATGACGGCTTGATCGGACTTGGTGGTGGCAGCGCCATCGACATCGCCAAAAGTGTTGCCGCCTATGCCGGCTACCACGGCGTGCTGGAAGATCTGTTCGGCGTCGATCAGGTGCCGCGCAAGGGGCCGCCGCTGATCGCCATTCCGACCACTGCCGGCACTGGCTCGGAAGTCACTAACGTGGCCATCCTCTCGGACAAAGTCGCGCAATTGAAGAAAGGCATCGTCAGCGACTATCTATTACCAGACGTGGCACTGGTCAGCCCGCAGATGACCCTGACCTGCCCGCGCAGTGTCACGGCGGCCAGCGGCGTCGATGCTCTGGTGCACGCCATCGAGTCTTATTTGTCACTCAATGCTTCGCCGATCACCGACTCGCTGGCCATCGGCGCCATCAAGTTGATCGCCACATCCCTGCCCAAGGCTTATGCCAACCCTGCCAACCTGCAAGCCCGGGAAGACATGGCCACCGCCAGCCTGATGGCCGGCATGGCGTTCGGTAATGCCGGGGTTGGTGCGGTGCATGCGCTGGCGTATCCGCTGGGTGGGCGCTTCAACATCGCCCATGGCGTCAGCAACGCCTTGCTGCTGCCGCATGTCATGCACTGGAACAAAATGGCCTGCGTGGAACGTATGCAGGATATTGCCGAGGCCATGGGGGTAAAGACCGCTCATCTGAGCGCTAATCAAGCAGCGGACAAAGCCGTGGAGGCGATGACCGAGCTGTGTACGGCGGTAGAGATTCCCCTGGGGTTGCACAGCTTCGGTGTGCCCGAAGAGGCAATTCCGGCCATGGCTGTGGAAGCGGCAGGGATCGAGCGTCTGATGCGCAACAACCCGCGCAAATTGAGTGCCGTCGATATCGAGAAGATCTACCGAGCGGCCTACTGATTATCGCGTCACCGTGCGCGCGCCAAAGCATGAGGTATACAATGCGCGCCATCGTGATTCTGCTCAAAAAAGGTGCGTCATGCAGCCCTTCGTCATTGCTCCGTCGATTCTCTCCGCCGACTTCGCCCGCCTGGGTGAAGAAGTGGACAACGTCCTGGCCGCCGGTGCCGACTTCGTGCACTTCGATGTCATGGACAACCACTACGTGCCCAACCTGACCATCGGCCCGATGGTTTGCGCGGCATTGCGCAAGTACGGCATCACGGCGCCGATCGACGCGCACCTGATGGTCAGCCCGGTGGACCGCATCGTCGGCGACTTCATTGAAGCCGGCGCGACGTACATCACCTTCCACCCGGAAGCCACCCAACACGTTGATCGCTCCCTGCAACTGATCCGCGAAGGCGGCTGCAAGGCCGGCCTGGTGTTCAACCCGGCGACTCCGCTGAACGTACTCGAATACGTGATGGACAAGGTCGACATGATCTTGCTGATGAGCGTCAACCCGGGCTTCGGCGGACAGAAATTCATTCCAGGTACCCTCGACAAACTGCGTCAGGCGCGTGCGCTGATCGACGCTAGCGGCCGTGACATTCGCCTGGAAATCGACGGCGGCGTCAACGTGAACAACATCCGTGAAATCGCCGCTGCCGGTGCTGACACGTTTGTTGCAGGTTCGGCGATCTTCAATGCCCCGAACTATCAGGAAGTGATCGAGAAGATGCGTTCCGAACTGGCTCTGGCCCGCCCATGAGTGGCTTTGAGCAGCTGTTCCCGGGGCGCTTGCCGCGGCTGGTGATGTTCGATCTGGATGGCACGCTGATCGATTCGGTCCCTGACCTCGCGGCGGCTGTGGATAACATGCTGCTCAAACTCGGGCGCGAACCGGTGGGTATCGAGTCGGTGCGTGAGTGGGTCGGCAACGGTGCGCCGGTGCTGGTTCGACGGGCGCTGGCCGGCGGCATTGATCATTCGACTGTCGATGACGGCGAGGCTGAGGCCGCACTTGAGATGTTCATGGAGGCTTATAGCGAGAGCCATGAGCTGACCGTGGTCTATCCCGGTGTGCGCGACACCCTGAAGTGGCTGCACAAGCAGGGTGTCGAGATGGCACTGATCACCAACAAGCCGGAGCGCTTTGTCGCGCCGTTGCTGGATCAGATGAAGATCGGCCGTTATTTCCGCCTGATCATCGGCGGCGATACGCTGCCGCAGCAAAAGCCCGACCCGGCGGCGCTGTTTTTCGTGATGAAAATGACCAACATCCCGGCGTCGCAATCGTTGTTCGTCGGCGATTCGCGCAGCGATGTGCTGGCCGCGAAAGCAGCGGGGGTCAAATGTGTGGCCTTGAGTTACGGCTACAACCATGGCCGGCCAATTGCCGAAGAATCACCGGCGCTGGTTATCGATGATCTGCGCCAGTTAATTCCCGGTTGCCTGGACCCGGCGGCTGAGATAACGTTGCCCGACGCTGTTCAACCCCCTTCTGGAAACGCCATCGTGGTGGTCACTCGCAAACTCTGGATGAAAGTCATCAAGGCCCTGGCCCGCTGGCGTTGGCGCGCCTGACTTGTTCCTGGCCGGTTATCCGGCGCGTTTGCATACCTGACCGTTAGACCCTCAAGCCACGAGGCTACCCCATGATCCGCGAAGAATTCCTGCGTTTGGCCGCTGCCGGCTACAACCGCATCCCGATGGCCTGCGAAACCCTGGCCGACTTCGACACGCCGCTGTCCATCTACCTGAAACTGGCCGATGAGCCGAACTCCTACCTGCTGGAGTCAGTGCAGGGCGGCGAAAAGTGGGGCCGTTACTCGATCATCGGCCTGCCGTGCCGCACCGTGTTGCGCGTGCATGATCATCACGTCAGCGTGACCCATGATGGCGTCGAGATCGAAAGCCATGACGTTGAAGATCCGCTGGCCTTCGTCGAAGCCTTCAAGGCCCGCTACAACGTGCCGACCATCACCGGACTGCCGCGTTTCAACGGTGGTCTGGTCGGTTATTTCGGCTACGACTGTGTGCGTTATGTGGAGAAGCGTCTGGGCAAGTGCCCTAACCCCGATCCGCTGGGTGTGCCGGACATTCTGCTGATGGTCTCGGACGCCGTGGTGGTGTTCGACAACCTCGCCGGCAAGATGCACGCGATTGTCCTCGCCGACCCGGCGCAGGACGATGCATTCGAGCAAGGTCACGCACGTCTGGAACAGCTGCTGGAGAAACTCCGCCAGCCGATCACCCCGCGCCGTGGCCTGGATTTCAGCAAGCAACAGTCGGCTGATCCGGTATTCCGTTCGAGCTTCACCCAGGGCGATTACGAAAAAGCGGTCGACACCATCAAGGAGTACATCCTGGCGGGTGACTGCATGCAGGTCGTGCCGTCCCAGCGCATGTCGATCGATTTCAAGGCCGCGCCGATCGATCTGTACCGTGCGCTGCGTTGCTTCAACCCGACGCCTTACATGTACTTCTTCAACTTTGGCGACTTCCATGTCGTCGGCAGTTCGCCGGAAGTGCTGGTGCGGGTCGAAGACAATCTGATCACCGTGCGCCCGATTGCCGGCACCCGTCCACGCGGAGCCAACGAAGAGGCTGATCTGGCGCTGGAAAAAGATTTGCTTTCGGACGACAAGGAAATCGCCGAGCACTTGATGCTCATCGATCTGGGACGTAACGATACCGGTCGGGTCTCGGAAATCGGCTCGGTGAAACTCACCGAGAAGATGGTCATCGAGCGTTACTCCAACGTGATGCACATCGTGTCCAACGTCACCGGGCAATTGAAGGCCGGGCTGACGGCGATGGACGCACTGCGGGCGATTCTGCCAGCGGGCACCTTGTCGGGTGCACCGAAGATTCGGGCGATGGAAATCATCGACGAACTGGAGCCGGTCAAGCGTGGCGTCTATGGCGGGGCCGTTGGCTACTTCGCCTGGAATGGCAACATGGACACCGCGATTGCGATCCGCACGGCGGTGATCAAGAACGGCGAACTGCACGTGCAGGCCGGGGGCGGCATTGTCGCCGACTCGGTGCCGGCGCTGGAATGGGAAGAAACCCTGAACAAGCGTCGGGCGATGTTCCGGGCGGTAGCGTTGGCTGACCAAACCCCGGATTTCTGAATTCACGCAAAACCTGTGGGAGGGAGCCTGCTCGCGAAGAGGGCTCAGGGTCTACATTGATGTTGCTGACCTACCGCTTTCGCGAGCAGGCGCGCTCCCATAAGGGATGGTGTGTACAGCATAAAAAAACGCGGCGCCTTCAAGGGCGCCGCGTTTTTTATTGCCTGCTGTTTAAAAGTCGAGACTGACACCGACGTTGACGCCCTGCTGCGTAAAGTCATCATCCCGGCGGATGTTGTAGCTGGCGCGCAGTGCCAGGTCCTTGGTGATGTTGTGGCTCACACCCAGATTCACACGGTTGAGGTTGGTCTGCGGTGTATAGCCTTCGAGGGTGAAGCTGTTGTTCGGCAGACTGTTAAGGTTGATGGTCAGGTCCTGGGTGTCGTTGTTGTACTCATGCTCGTGAGCGATTTCGCCAAACACCTGGGTTTGCGGGGTAATCTGATATTTGCCCTGCAAGCCAATGCCCAAGCGCCGCGAGTTACGCGACTGGTCACCAAAGGTCAGAGCGGTTGAGTCAGCACCGTTCTCCGAGTAGCCGTCCACTTCTACCTTGCTGAAATCGGCACTGACGAATGGCGACAGGTGCCACGGGCTGCTCACTTGCTGAGCGATGTCGTAACCCAGGCGGCCGCTGAACGCCAGCACGTAGCCGTCGGTGTCGCCTTTCTCGCCGCGCTCGTTGACCCCCAACTGGAATTTACGTTTGAGGCTGTCGTAATCCAGATGCCCGGCAGTCATCGACAGATCGCCCCACCAGCGGTTCTGTTGATACTGGGCAAACGCGGTGCCCATGTAGGAATTGAGCTTGTAGTCCGAATCGCTCTGGCCGGCCTCGATTTTCTGGTTGTAGAAACCTGCCGCCACACCGAGGCGCCAGGCCTCGTTAAGACGGTAGCTGCCACCAACGTTCAAGTTGTAACCATTACCGTCGGCACTTGCGGCGCTGTGTTGGTCGTCGAAATCCTGATGTTGGCCGCCGCCGGAGACGATGGCCCGCCATTGGCCGATGCCTTGCCAGTTTTCCCAGTCAGCCAGCCACTGGTTGCGCAGTTCATCCTGATGCGAGCGCAGTGCGCCTTGCGCCATTTCCGGCAGCAGGGTCAGCTCCCATGGCGCTGCCAACAGCGAGTAGGCGTAGTCGGCGATCAGGCGTTGCCCGGCTTCGGTCGGGTGAACCGAGTCGTTGTAGATCAGCTTGTACGGATCTGGCGTGGCGCTGTGGATGCCGTATTTGGCGTTCTCGGTGCAGCTGTCGCCGCTGAAGCAGGTAGCGGTCAGGTTCTGGTCGGTGGCCAGGCCGAATTGCGCCGGGTTGGCGAACGTCTCTTTGAGCAGCAGCGGAATATTGAGTGGAATGACTTCGGCGTTGACCGTCTGCAGCTTGCTGACCAGCTCGGTGTTGAACTGCTCGCTGAGCTGGGTGAACAAGCCCTGCGCTGGCGAGCCGTTGATGGCCGGGGTCAGGCCGATGTCTGGCAGAAGCCAGACCATGATGTATTTGGCGCCTGCGCTTTGCAGGGCCTGGACGCTGTTGGCCAGGCGATCGGCGGAGGCGTTGGCTTGAGCCGGGGTGAGTACCTGACCTTGCAGGAAGTCGTTGCCACCGCCCGACAGGTAATACAGCGCGTTCGGATCGGCGCGCAAGTTGTTGCTCGGCAGATAGCCGGCGCGGGTGCGGTCCCCGGTGGCGGATGTGGTGGTGATCGAGTCGAGAATCTGGTCGGTGCGATAGCCGCCAACCGCCCAGTTATTACCGTCGGGCAAGCCTTCGCTGGCGCGCACTGCCGAGGACGACGACGCAGTCTGGGCCGGTGAGAATCCCAGTTTTGCACCCAGAACCTGGGTGGAGTTCAGGTCGCGGTTCTCACCGCTGCCATCCAGGTAGATCGGCCCGGTGCGGTTGGTATAACGCTGAGTGGCGCCGGCCGGGCCGCCCGGATCGGCAAATGTCCCGGCGTCGTTGAGGCTGTCGCCGAATACCACGAAACTGGAATAGGGATTGGGCGCGGCGTTCGCCTGGGCGCAGGCCATGGCGAGCAAGCATCCGGCGAGGGGGATAAACAACGTCTGTTTGATCATGAGCAAGTCCGTTTATTTATTGTTGTATGGAACGAAACGACAGTACCAAAAACTTCCGGCCTTTTGCCATCTGTCGCTAACTCTTCGATTGATTCACCCGGTGTCACACCGGCCATATTGCACGCTCAGCCCGGCTAAGTTACTGTGCCTGAACGTATGAATGAGACCTTCCCCGTGTTGATCGTCAGCAAACTCCTGGATCAAGTCATCAAGGCACACGCCCGTTGGCGTTGGCGCGCCTGAATCTTTTTTGCCGGCCCCGCCGGTCCTGTACCGCTTTGCCTTCTTTACCCGTTGCACCTGCCGCTTTGCCGGCGCGATTCCAGCGCCTGACACAGTGCAGCAAACTGCGGGTAAATCATTCGAAGGCCATCCTGAAAAGTCAGTGAATTCAAGAGGTTCTAAACGCCATGTTGCTGATGATCGACAACTACGACTCTTTTACCTACAACGTTGTGCAATACCTCGGTGAGCTGGGCTCCCAGGTCAAAGTCGTGCGCAACGATGAGCTCACCATTGCCGAAATCGAAGCCCTCAATCCTGAGCGCATCGTCGTTTCCCCTGGCCCGTGCACACCGACCGAAGCCGGTATTTCCATCGAAGCGATCAAGTATTTCGCCGGCAAACTGCCCATTCTCGGGGTTTGCCTCGGTCACCAGTCCATCGGTCAGGCGTTTGGTGGTGATGTAGTCCGCGCCCGACAGGTAATGCACGGTAAGACTAGCCCGGTATTCCACGAGGACAAGGGCGTTTTCGCTGGTTTAAACAAGCCGTTGACTGTTACCCGCTACCACTCGCTGATCGTCAAGCGCGAGACCTTGCCCGACTGCCTGGAACTGACCGCCTGGACCCAGCTTGAAGACGGCTCCGTGGATGAAATCATGGGCCTGCGTCACAAGACGTTGAACATCGAGGGCGTGCAGTTTCACCCCGAATCGATCCTCACCGAACAGGGCCATGAGCTGTTCGCCAACTTCCTCAAACAAACCGGCGGCACGCGCTAAGGACTTTCCATGAATATCAAGACAGCCCTGAGCCGTATCGTCGAACACCTCGACCTCAGCACCGAAGAAATGCGCGATGTGATGCGCGAAATCATGACCGGGCAATGCACGGATGCGCAGATTGGCGCCTTCATGATGGCCATGCGCATGAAGAGCGAGAGCATCGACGAAATCGTCGGCGCCGTGTCGGTGATGCGCGAGTTGGCGGATACCGTCGAACTCAAGACCCTGGACGGTGTGGTCGATGTGGTCGGTACCGGCGGTGACGGCGCGAACATTTTCAACGTGTCCACGGCGTCCTCGTTCGTGGTCGCGGCGGCGGGTTGTACCGTGGCCAAGCATGGCAACCGTGCTGTTTCGGGCAAGAGCGGCAGTGCCGACTTGCTGGAAGCGGCCGGCATCTATCTGAATCTGACTCCCGTCCAGGTGGCGCGCTGCATCGACAACGTCGGCATCGGCTTCATGTTCGCCCAGACCCATCACAGCGCCATGAAATACGCGGCGGGTCCGCGTCGTGATCTGGGCCTGCGTACCTTGTTCAACATGCTTGGCCCGCTTACGAATCCGGCCGGCGTTAAACATCAGGTTGTAGGCGTGTTTACCCCTGCGCTGTGCCGGCCACTGGCCGAAGTCTTGCAGCGTTTGGGCAGCAAACATGTGTTGGTGGTGCATTCCAAGGATGGGCTCGATGAGTTCAGCCTGGCGGCGCCGACCTTTGTTGCCGAGCTGAAGAACGACCAGATCACCGAGTATTGGGTCGAGCCGGAAGACCTGGGCATGAAGAGCCAGAGCCTGCACGGTTTGTCGGTGGACAGCCCGGCTGCTTCCCTTGAGTTGATTCGCGATGCCCTGGGCAAGCGCAAGACCGAGAACGGCCAGAAAGCCGCAGAAATGATTGTGCTCAATGCTGGCGCAGCGCTCTATGCCGCCGACCATGCTACAAGCTTGAAAGAGGGCGTTGCCCTGGCGCACGACGCGCTGCACACCGGTCTTGCTCGGGAAAAGCTTGAGGAGTTGGGTGCATTTACCGCGGTATTCAAAGTGGAGAATGAGGGATGAGTGTACCGACGGTTCTGGAAAAAATTCTGGCACGCAAGGTTCAGGAGGTTGCCGAGCGCAGCGCCCGTGTGAGTCTGGCCGAGCTGGAAGCGCTGGCAAAGGCCGCCGATGCACCCCGTGGTTTCGCCAAGGCGTTGTTGACGCAGGCCAAGCTGAAGCAGCCGGCAGTCATTGCTGAAATCAAAAAGGCGTCGCCGAGCAAAGGCGTGATCCGCGAGCATTTCGTTCCTGCCGAGATCGCCAAAAGCTACGAGAAGGGCGGCGCCACCTGTCTGTCGGTACTGACAGATATCGATTATTTCCAGGGGGCCGACGCGTATCTGCAACAGGCGCGCGCCGCATGCAAGTTGCCGGTGATCCGCAAGGACTTCATGATCGATCCGTATCAGATCGTTGAAGCCCGTGCCCTGGGCGCCGACTGTGTGCTGCTGATCGTCTCCGCACTGGACGACGTGAAAATGGCTGAACTGGCAGCGGTGGCGAAAAGCGTCGGCCTCGATGTGCTGGTGGAAGTCCATGACGGTGATGAGCTGGAGCGGGCCCTGAAAACCCTCGACACACCTTTGGTGGGCGTGAACAACCGCAACCTGCACACCTTCGACGTCAGCCTGGAAACCACCCTGGATCTGTTGCCGCGTATTCCGCGTGACCGACTGGTGATTACCGAAAGCGGCATCTTCAACCGTGCCGATGTCGAGCTGATGGAAATCAGCGATGTGTATGCGTTCCTGGTGGGCGAGGCGTTCATGCGTGCGGAAAGCCCGGGTACCGAGTTGCAGCGCCTGTTCTTCCCGGAGCGGGGCGTGGCGGTGAGTGGTTCTACGCTCGACTGATTGCTCCTGGACCGAGTCGACCCCTTCGCGAGCAAGCTCGCTCCCACATTGGAATGTATTCCCCTGTGGGAACAGGCTAGCTCCCAACCCTGTGGGAGCTAGCCTGCTCGCGAAGGCAGCATAAGATGCACCATAGATTGAATGTCTTCTGGATGACCTTATGACTCCAACCTCCCTGACCATCGAAGCCGGCTTGCTCGCCGAGCAAGATCTGCTGGCCTCCGTCTGCGCCGGACATTGCGAATTCGGCCTGCTGTTCTGGCAACCCAGTGATCAAGCGCTGGTCATGCCGCGCCGTTTAAACCGTCTGCCACAGTTCGAAGCCGCCTGTGAAGCCTCAGCCGCCGCCGGTTGGCCGGTGCTGTTGCGCGAAACCGGTGGTGAGCCAGTACCGCAATCGGCCTCGACGATCAACATCGCGCTGGTCTATGCCCCGCCACGCAGCGAGGGCGATCTGAACCGCATCGAAACAGCTTATCGCCGACTCTGCGACCCGATTTGCCAATTGCTCGACGAACTGGGCGGCACTTCGTCGCTGGGGGAAATCGAAGGCGCGTTTTGCGATGGCCGCTTCAACGTCAACCTCGACGGTCGCAAGATGGTCGGCACGGCTCAGCGCTGGCGCCAGAGTCAGGGCGGCCAGCGTCCGGTGGGTCTGGTGCATGGCGCGATGTTGCTGGAGAACGAGCGGGAATCGATGGTTGCGGCGGTCAATCGCTTCAACGAGGTGTGTGGCCTGGAGCAGCGGGTTCGTGCCGACAGCCACATCGCCCTGCATGAGAAGTTCGCCGCGCCGGATGCGCTGACGCGACTGGATGCGCTTTATCGGCAGATGCTGACAGCGATGTTCGCGGCTTAGCGCGTCCCGAAGACGACCATTGTCTTGCCTTTGACGTCCACCAGGTTGCGTTCTTCAAGATCCTTGAGCACGCGGCCGACCATCTCCCGGGAACACCCGACAATCCGTCCGATTTCCTGACGGGTCACCTTGATCTGCATGCCGTCCGGATGGGTCATGGCGTCTGGCTGTTTGCACAGTTCCAGCAGGCAGCGGGCGACACGACCGGTGACGTCGAAGAACGCCAGGTCGCCGACCTTGCGTGTGGTATTGCGCAGGCGTTGTGCGATTTGTCCGCTGAGGACGTAAAGAATATCCGGATCTTGCTGAGACAATTCGCGGAACTTCGCGTAGCTGATTTCTGCGACTTCACATTCAATCTTTGCCCGTACCCAGGCGCTACGTTCCTGTTCCTGGCCCGCCTGTTCGAACAGGCCCAGCTCACCAAAAAAATCCCCGGCGTTCAGGTAGGCGATGATCATCTCGCGGCCGTCGTCATCTTCGATGAGGATGGTGACTGAGCCCTTGATGATAAAAAACAGCGTTTCCGACCGGTCGCCCGCACAGATGATGTTGCTCTTGGCCGTATAGCGCCGGCGCTGGCAATGCATCAACAGTTTGTCGAGGTTCTTGATCTTGGGTGTGGGGGTAATAGCAACCATGGTTGTATCCCGAAAAGACTGCACGGTGTGATTGGCTTTTTTGTAGGAGCTGGCAGAGCCTGCGATCTCTTTGTTCGCTACGCAGCTGGCTATGCGCCATTGTATTGGCGCCAGCTTAACAGACACTTCCTTCAATATTCGAAGAAATTACCTACACAGTCGGTACGTTCGTCCCAGGAAGGCGAAACGCTGTCATAGCGGGGCCCTGTGCTAAGCTGGCGACCCTTTTTAGACAGTGGAGTCTTGGCGATGAAGGCACGCATCCAATGGGCTGGCGAAGCCATGTTCCTCGGTGAATCCGGCAGTGGTCACGTCGTGGTCATGGACGGTCCGCCGCAAGCCGGTGGCCGCAACCTGGGTGTCCGCCCGATGGAAATGCTCCTGCTGGGTGTCGGCGGTTGCAGCAACTTCGACGTGGTCAGCATCCTCAAGAAGTCCCGTCAGGCAGTCGAAAGCTGCGAAGCGTTCCTCGAAGCCGAGCGTGCCACCGAAGATCCGAAGGTTTTCACCAGGATCCACATGCACTTCGTGGTCAAGGGCCGCGGGCTGAAAGAAGCCCAGGTCAAGCGCGCCATCGAGCTGTCCGCCGAGAAGTATTGCTCGGCCTCGATCATGCTCGGCGCGGCTGGCGTGGCGATTACCCACGACTACGAGATCATCGAACTCGGTTGAGTCGACATTCAACTATCATAAAAGCAGTACAGACTCTGGCGATCCATAGCTGACGTCTGCATAATGCGCCACTTTTTTCAGGGCAGTGGCCGGTCAGCCGGCAGGCCGCTTACCCGAACAGATAACCAAAATCGCCATCGCGAAGAGGTGTTAACCGTCCTACGCAGGTGTGTTGTTCACATCTGACGGGCATGCTTGATCACGCGGCTTGGGCCGCATACATAGAGAGTTTTTAACGGTGAAAAGCAAACTCAAGCTCCATGGGTTCAATAACCTGACAAAGACCTTGAGCTTCAACATCTATGACATCTGCTACGCGGAAACCCCGCAAGACCAGCAGGCTTACGTCGAGTACATCAATAAAGAGTACAACGCGAAACGCCTGACGCAGATACTCACGGAAGTTGTCGAAATCATTGGTGCCAACATCCTGAACATCGCAAGTCAGGACTATGAACCCCAGGGTGCCAGCGTCACGATCCTGATCTCCGAAGAGCCGGTGACCCCGACCGAGAGTCAGATCGAAGAGTCCCCGGGCCCATTGCCCGAGATTATCCTGGCCCACCTCGACAAAAGTCATATCACGGTGCACACCTACCCGGAAATCCATCCGGTGGACGGTATTGCGACGTTCCGTGTGGACATTGACGTGTCGACCTGTGGCGTTATTTCACCGCTTAAAGCGCTCAATTTCCTGATTCACCAGTTCGAGTCGGACATCGTGACCGTGGATTATCGCGTGCGCGGGTTCACTCGTGACGTTGAAGGCAAAAAGCACTTCATCGATCACGAGATCAACTCGATTCAGAATTACCTGTCCGAAGACACCCGCGACGATTACCAGATGACCGACGTGAACGTGTACCAGGAGAACCTGTTCCACACCAAAATGTTGCTGAAAAACTTCGAACTGGATAACTACCTGTTCGGCGACGCCACCAACAATCTGTCCTCTGAGCAACGCGCCCAGATGACCGAGCGGGTGAAGCACGAAATGCTGGAAATCTTCTACGCGCGCAACATGTCGAGTTAAGATTGTCGGGCACAAAAAAGGCGACTACTTTGCGGTAGTCGCCTTTTTTATTGGCTGTCGCAAGACTCCTGCGGGAGTGGGCCTGCTCGCGAAGATGGCCATGCCGACGCTGCAATGCCTAGATCCGATAAGTACTCTTGGTCATCACCTTGGCCAACAGACTCATCCCGAACTTCACCGGCGCCGGAAAGCGGAACCCGCCCGCATCCAGTGCACTCTCGGCGTGATGTTCTTCATCAATACGCATCTGCTCAAGAATCGCCCGGGACTTTTCGTCTTCAGCCGGCAATTGCTCCAGATGCTCGTTCAAGTGCTTGCACACCTGATGCTCGGTCGCTGCCACGAAACCCAGGCTGACCTTGTCGCTGATCAGTCCGGCCACCGCGCCAATCCCGAACGACATGCCATAGAACAGTGGGTTGAGAATGCTGGTATGGCTGCCCAACTGGTGAATGCGTTGTTCGCACCAGACCAGATGGTCGATTTCTTCTTCGGCGGCATGCTCCATGGCAGCGCGCACATGCGGCAGCTTGGCGGTCAGGGCCTGACCCTGGTACAGCGCCTGGGCACAGACTTCACCGGTATGGTTGATGCGCATCAGACCGGCAACGTGCCGGGTGTCTTCGTCGCTCATTTGCGTTTCCGGCTGCACGATGGCGGGTGACGGGCGGTACGGTTGGCCACTGAAGGGCAACAAGGTACGCATCGCGGCATCGGCTTGCAGCAGAAGACGGTCAATCGGCGAGTAGTGACGTTGGGTAGTCATGCTGACCTCCGGGAAGAATCTCGAGGGCCAGTTTAACTGAATCGGCCGGGGAAGGTTTGCGCTGGGTCATGCGGGGTTAGGGAATGCCGTTGTTTTTGTGGGAGCGAGCTTGCTCCAGGCGGCGTTCCGACGAATACAGATGTTCAGTCGACATGAATGCTGCCTGACACGACGCCCGGAACAAGCCCACTCCCACAGGGTTTGCCAATCAGCCCGGCGGCCAGTTCATCTGGCGTTGACCCAGCACATGCATATGAATGTGATAGACGGTCTGGCCACCTTCTTCATTGCAGTTCATGACCACGCGAAAGCCTTTCTCGCAACCCAGCTCCAGGGCCAGGCGCTGGGCGGTGAACAGAATATGCCCGGCCAGTGCCTTGTCGTCCTCGGTCAGGTCGTTCAGGGTGCGCACCGCTTTCTTCGGGATCACCAGGAAATGCACCGGTGCCTGTGGGGCGATGTCGTGGAAGGCCAGGACCTGGTCGTCCTCGTAAATGATCTTGGCCGGGATTTCCCGGCTGATGATCTTGCTGAACAGAGTATCCACAGCTGTTTTCTCCATTGTTTAGAGTGAGTGTCAGCGCGGGCAATAAGCCTTGTTGACCATGCCTGTGATTGTCCGGGTCAGCCAGCGTGAGCCAAGCCTTGGCAGGAAGGCGAACCAGCGGTTCATGCGCCCGGGAATAATGATTGCGCGGTTTTTTTCCAGCGCGCGTACGGTGTACAGCGCCACTTCTTCCGGGCTCATCAGCAGTTTGCTGTTGGCCAGCTTGCTGGTATTCAACTGTGCGGTCTGGAAGAACGCCGTGCGCGTCGGGCCAGGGCAAAGTACCGAGACCTTGACCGCACACTTCTTCAACTCGACGCGCAGGCCTTCGGAGAAGTGCAGCACATAAGCCTTGCTGGCGTAATAGGTGCTCATCCACGGGCCGGGGTGGAACGCCGCCACCGAGGCGACGTTCAGAATCTGTCCGCCACCCTGAAGCGCCATGCTGTTGCCGATGGCGTGACACAGGCGGGTGAGGGCGAGGATGTTGACTTCGATCAGGTCCTGTTCGGTCATCCAGTCCTGCGCCAGGAACGGACCGCAGGTGCCCATGCCGGCACAGTTGACCAGCAAGTCGATCTGCCGGTCGCCTTCCTCCAGCTCCAGCAGGAACCCCGACAACCGAAGCGGCTCGCCAAGATCGCAGGCGCGGAACAACACTTCCACGCCAAACCGTTGGGTCAGTTCAATCGCAATGCTTTCCAGCTGATCACGCTGTCGGGCCACCAGAATCAGGCTGCGGCCGCGCCGGGCCAGCGCTTCGGCCAGCGCCAGGCCGATGCCGCTGGAAGCGCCAGTGATCAGAGCGTAACGGGTCATGCAGTTCTCCATCGCAACAGCTCCGCGCCGGCGACGCAGTGTCACGGACGGGGAGCGCTGTTCATTCTTTTGCAGAGTCTACAGGGGGCTGGGCGGGTTCGGCTGCATCGTCGGCCGAATTTGGCGCTTGTTCTACGGTGGCAGCCGGTTCGGTCTCCACTTCATCGGTGGTCACGGAGCCGCTTTCGTAGCTGCTCTCGGTGACGCTGTCGTATTCGTTCTGCAGAGCGCCGATGCCGCCGGTCAAGGCGCCAAGGAAAACAACCGCGAAAAACAGCACCCATAGCGACGACAGGACTTTCACGCCTGTGCTGTTCGGCGGCGGTGGAGATCCGTAGCGGTTGGCGGTGGCATTGCCTGGCAACACCATCAATAGGAACGGGAAGAGGCTGCCCACAAATGGCACCAGTGTCAGCAGGTACAGCCAGCCGGACCAGCCAAGGTCATGCAGGCGTTGAACGCTGATCTGAATGGCGACCACCGCGAAGGCGACACAGACCAGTACGCCGAGCAGCCCGCCAATCACCAGGCCGACGGTCGACGTCAGCGCAATCAGCGAAAAGCCAATGGACACGAAAGATCCGGTCACGCCTATCAGTACGAGCATCAGCGCCATCATCCACGCCAGGTAACGCAGACGACCGATTCGTCCTTCAACGGTGAATGCCTTGAGCGTGCCGAATTCCGGCAGGGTTTCACCCACTGCCGCTCGGGGCGGTGCATAAGGGGACTCGGGGTCTGCCGTCGCCGGCTGGGCGCTGATCGGGGTGTGTTCTTGAACGTCGGACAGATTCAGCTCCAGCGCCGGTTCTGCCTCGATGCGGGCATTGATACCGGTTTTGGTGAGCGCCTGGAGATAAGTTTGTGCATCGGCGTGCGTCAGGTCGCGTTTGAGTGCAACCGGCTGGCCGCTGAACAGCCGTTCGATGGCGGCTACATCGCTTTTGAACAGCTCGGCGAGATTGAGTTTGGCGGTGGTCGCGTCAACTCCTGGCAGCAGAGCGCCGTCGAAGACAATCTTGTAACGGTTTTCGCTCATGGCCGAGGCATCCTTGTCGCGAGTCTTTGAATGAGAGTGGCAGTGTAGGGCCCGCCACGAATGACTGGCCAGGATTTACTGTCTGCGCGGCCAGCGTTTGGGCAACTGCGCCGCCAGTTCCAGGGCCTTGCGGTACTCGGCGTCCAGGCGTGCGACCAGTTGATCGACACTCGGCAAGTCATCGATGCCACCCACGCCTTGCCCCGCGGACCACACGGTTTTCCACGCCTTGGCTTCATCGCTCAGCGGCTTGAGCTTGGAACCGAAGTTCACCTCGCCCTTGCCCTGCAGCGCCGCCAGGTCGAAACCGGCCGCCTCCAGGCTCTGGCGCATGAAACTTGCCGGAACGCCTGATACCGCTGGAGTATGCACGATGTCGGCCGCTCTGGAAGTCAGCAACATGTCTTTGTAAGCGTCAGGCGCATGACTTTCGGAGGTGCCGATAAATCGCGTGCCGAAGTAGGCCAGATCCGCGCCGAGCAACTGCGCGGCAAGAATTTCGTGGCCATGGTTGAGGCAGCCGGCCAGCAGCAACGTCTTGTCGAAGAATTGGCGGATTTCCGCGATCAGCGAAAACGGACTCCAGGTGCCGGCGTGTCCTCCGGCACCTGCCGCCACGGCAATCAGACCGTCCACACCGGCTTCGGCTGCTTTCTCGGCATGGCGACGGGTTGTCACGTCGTGAAATACAAGACCGCCATAGCTGTGCACCGCGTCCACCAGTTCTTTCACGGCGCCCAAGCTGGTGATGACGATCGGCACTTTGTGCTCGATGCAAATCTCCAGGTCCGCTTGCAGTCGTGGGTTGCTGTTGTGGACGATCAGGTTCACCGCATAAGGTGCCGGGTTCTCCAGTGTCGCCAAACCTGCTTCGATTTCTTCCAGCCAGGCCTTGAAGCCGCTGCTTTCGCGCTGGTTCAGTGCAGGAAAACTGCCTACTACGCCGTTACGGCAGCAGGCGAGTACCAGTTGCGGGTTGGAAATCAGGAACATCGGCGCTGCCACCACGGGCAGACGCAGGCGTTGTTCGAGCAGAGCGGGCAGCGACATTGGAAGTACCCCGGTAAGTTGTGCCTGTTGGATTTAGAACGGCCGAACGACGACCAGAATTACGATAGCCAGCAATATCAGAACCGGCACTTCATTGAACCAGCGATAAAAGACATGGCTGCGGGTGTTTTCGCCACGGGCAAAACGTTTTATCTGCGCGCCGCACATGTGGTGGTAGCCGATCAGGATCACTACAAGGGTCAGCTTGGCGTGGATCCAGGCGCCCTGGCTGAAGATGCCGGGGTTGAGGGCGATCAGCCAGATGCCGAACACCAGTGTGGCGATCATCGCTGGCCCCATGATGCCGCGGTACAGCTTGCGCTCCATGAGGCTGAAGCGTTCCTTGCTGACGGTGTCCTCGCTTTGGGCGTGGTAGACGAACAGCCGTGGAAGATAAAACAGCCCGGCAAACCAGCAGACCATGCTGACGATATGAAAGGCTTTGACCCATAGATAAAGCATTTTTAGTTATTCCCAGGTTCACGGTAGCCCGAATAGTAGAGGCTTGAGCGTCCGCACGTCACCTTGACGGTTGTCGCAGGGGCGCGCGGCCCCTATTATCGACGGCTTTCCAGTGGGTTCGTTGAGGGCAGGTTTATGGTCAAGGTCGGTATCGTCGGCGGCACGGGTTACACCGGTGTCGAACTGCTGCGTCTGTTGGCACAGCATCCGCAAGCAGAAGTGGTGGTCATCACTTCCCGATCCGAGGCAGGCCTGCCTGTGGCCGACCTGTACCCGAACCTGCGAGGCCACTACGACGGCCTGGCATTCAGCGTTCCGGACATCAAGACCCTGGGAGCTTGCGACGTGGTGTTCTTCGCCACGCCGCACGGTGTTGCCCATGCCCTGGCAGGCGAGCTGCTGGCAGCTGGCACCAAGGTGATCGACCTGTCGGCGGACTTCCGTCTGCAAGACGCTGATGAATGGGCCAAGTGGTATGGTCAGCCGCACGGTGCGCCGCAATTGCTGGAAGAGGCGGTTTACGGGCTGCCGGAAGTCAATCGTGAGCAAATCAGGCAGGCGCGTCTGATTGCCGTGCCGGGTTGCTATCCGACTGCAACGCAATTGGGTTTCCTGCCGCTGCTTGAAGCCGGGCTGGCCGATACCACTCGCCTGATCGCTGACTGCAAGTCCGGTGTCAGCGGTGCCGGTCGTGGCGCTTCTGTAGGTTCGCTGTACTCCGAGACATCGGAAAGCATGAAGGCGTATGCGGTCAAAGGGCATCGCCATCTGCCGGAAATCCGTCAGGGGCTGCGTCGTGCGGCAGGCAAGGATGTTGGCCTGACCTTCGTTCCTCATCTCACACCGATGATTCGTGGCATTCACTCGACGCTGTACGCAACCGTTGTCGATCGCTCAGTCGATCTGCAAGCGCTGTTTGAAAAGCGTTATGCCAATGAACCGTTCGTCGATGTGATGCCGGCGGGCAGCCATCCGGAAACCCGCAGCGTGCGCGGTGCCAACGTTTGCCGTATTGCCGTGCATCGTCCGCAGGATGGTGATTTGGTGGTGGTATTGTCGGTGATCGATAACCTGGTCAAAGGGGCTTCGGGTCAGGCGGTACAGAACCTGAACATCCTGTTTGGTCTGGACGAGCGCCTGGGCCTGTCCCATGCCGGCATGCTGCCGTAAGGCATCACCGCGCACAGTAAAAAGGCCCGTTGAACGGGCCTTTTTACATTGTTGGCTGAGCATGGGTTCGATTGATATACCGTAACAATAGTTGACCGATTTTCTAGGAGAAGCGGATAATGCGCGTCATCACGCATTATGGCGGCGTAACGCCGGGAGATAGTCAGCATGAGCGTCGAATCCTTCACCCCCACGGCTTTGCAATTCACTCACGGTGCTGCGCACAAGGTGAAGAGCCTGGTCGATGAAGAGGGGAATGATCGCTTGAAGCTGCGCGTATTCGTTACGGGCGGCGGTTGTTCAGGTTTTCAGTACGGCTTCACCTTCGATGAAGAAGTGGCCGATGACGACACCATCGTTGAGCGCGAAGGCGTCAGCCTGGTGGTAGACCCGATGAGTTTCCAGTACCTGGCAGGTGCCGAGGTGGATTATCAGGAAGGTCTGGAAGGCTCGCGTTTCGTGATCAAGAATCCGAACGCCACCACCACCTGTGGTTGCGGCTCTTCGTTCTCGATCTGATCGCGTATCGGCAACATCAAGCGCCGCAGGGTCTCAGGGCCCTGCGGCGTTTTGCTGTCTGTGATTTGGTGGTGGTTCAGGCGGGGTAGATGGCGCCAAGTACGCGCAAACCCCGTGCCCCGGTGACGCTCGGGCGATTGGCTGCAATGCCTTGCAGGCAGCAATGGGCCAGCCATGCGAAGGCCATGGCTTCGACCCAGTCCGGATCGACGCCGTACGCCGCTGTGCTGCTGACGGGGGCGTTCGGCAGCAGGCTCGCAAGACGGTTCATCAATGTAGCGTTGTGCGCGCCGCCACCGCAGACCAGTACTTCCTGGGTGTCCGATTGAGCGCTTTGCAGCGACTCGACGATGGTCAGGGCTGTCAGCTCCAGCAGCGTCGCTTGTACATCCTCGGCAGCAAAGGCCGGCAAGCTCGACAGGTGTTGCATCAGCCAAGGCAGGTTGAACACCTCGCGACCGGTGCTTTTCGGGCCTTTAGTCACGAAGAACGGATCGCTGAGCAGCGTTTTCAGCAGGCGAGGTACAACCTGTCCGCTGGCAGCCCATTGGCCGTCGCGATCAAAGTTGTCGCCGCGCTGTTGGTGAATCCAGGCATCCAGCAACACATTCCCGGGGCCGCAGTCGAAACCGGCCACGGGTTTGCCCGGCTCGATCAGGCTGAGATTGCTGAAGCCGCCGATGTTCAGGACCGCGCGGTTGCCTGGCTGCTGTTCAAACAGGGTCTCGTGAAAGGCTGGAACCAGCGGGGCGCCTTGTCCGCCAGCGGCCACGTCGCGGCTGCGGAAGTCACTGACGACGGTGATGCCGGTCAGCTCCGTCAGCAGCGCCGGGTTGCCGATCTGCACGGTGAAACCCCGGGCCGGCTCGTGGCGGATGGTCTGGCCGTGGCTGCCAATGGCGCGAATGTCTTCTGGCTTGAGTTGCTGTTGGTCAAGAAGGGAGTGAATGCCCTGTGCGGCCAGTTTCACCCAGTGTTGCTGGGCGATGGCGCAGCGGGCTATCTCGTCCGGGCCGCTGGCGCACAAGCCAAGCAGTTCGGCGCGCAGGGATTCAGGCATGGGGATGTAGTGCGTGGCGATCAGTTTGATCGCCGGGCTTTGTTCGATGAGCGCGATGTCCAGGCCATCGAGACTGGTTCCGGACATCACACCAATATAGAGGGCCATGGCTTAGCGCTTGCTCGAAGCCAGCATGGTGGCTTTCTCTTGGTCCATGCGCGCCATCAGCGGCTGGCTTTGTGCCAGGAAGCGGGCGCGTTCGGCCTTGGCAATCGGATCAGCCATTGGCAGTTTCTGACCCAGCGGGTCGACGTGTACGCCGTTGACCTGGAACTCGTAGTGCAGATGCGGTCCGGTAGACAGGCCGGTGGTTCCGATATAACCGATCACCTGGCCCTGCTTGACGGTGCCGCCAGTCTGCACGCCTTTCGCGAAGCCCTGCATGTGGCCGTACAGCGTGCGATAGGTGTTGCCGTGCTGGAGGATGATGGTGTTGCCGTAGCCGCCCCGACGACCGGCCAACAGAACCTTGCCATCGCCGGTCGCCTTGATCGGCGTGCCGCGCGGGGCTGCGTAATCGACGCCTTTGTGGGCGCGGATCTTGTTGAGGATCGGGTGTTTGCGGCCCATCGAGAATTTCGAGCTGATGCGGGCAAAGTCCACCGGAGTGCGGATGAATGCCTTGCGCATGGCGTTGCCATCAGCCGTGTAGTAACTGCTGTTGCCCTGTTTGTTGGTGTAACGCACGGCGGTGTAGGTCTTGCCGCGGTTGGTAAAGCGTGCGGACAGGATTGGGCCATTGCCAACGGCCTTGCCATTGACGACTTTCTGTTCGTAGATCACATCGAACTCGTCGCCCTGGCGAATATCCTGGGCGAAGTCGACGTCGTAGCCAAACACGCTGGCCATGTCCATGGTCAGGCTGTGGGACAGGCCGGCGCGTGCAGCGGACTGCGACAGCGAGCTGTTGATCACGCCGTGCACATAGGCGGAGCGCACGGTGGGCTTGGCGGTAATGCGGTTGAAGACATAACCCTTGTCATGTTTGGTCAGGGTGATGCTTTCGAGGTCGCTGACCTTGCTGTGCAGGTTGGTCAGCTGGCCGTCGGGGTTCAATTCGAATTCAAGTTTCTGGCCATGCTTGAGCTGGCTGAACTGCTTGGCCTGTTTGTCGCTGGCCAGCACTTCGTGCACGGCGGCCGCCGGCAAGCCGACTTTCTCGAACAGTGTGGACAGCGTGTCGCCTTTGGAAACAATAACTTCCCGGTGGTTTGGCGCTTTCTTCTCTACAGCCGCAGGTGCAGGGGCTGCCTGAGCGGTTTGAGCGGTGTCTTCGTCGCTGTTTTCGATCTGCGCAAAAGGAGAGGCTGTCGGCTCATTTGTGGCCTGGACGTCGTCGGCAGCGTCTTGATCTTGTGTCAGTTGTTCAGCAGGGCTTTCCAGTTCCAGGCTCAGGGTCGTCTTTTTGGCTTCAACATCACTGGAAGGGAATACCAGGAGCGCCAGACTTAGAAGGGCGGCGATACCACTTGCAGCGAGCAGGTGGGTCTTCGGGTAAAGCGGGGGCGCTTTAGACGGTTCTGTGGTCATAAGTAATTTTGACTTTGAAAAGATGAATTGGAAAAGATGAATGACATGATGAAGATGAAATAACTGTATAAAATATAACCAAATCATCGCTGAAGCAAGTCTGCGGACGTATCGTCTGTGGATTGGCGTCCGTACGCCGGGCAAAACTTGTATTTGGTGTGCGTTCTTGTATGGTTGGTTCCCTTTGAATCTGAGCCTTGCGGGTCTGTTATGAAGTCGGTTGAAGAGCAGCTAGCGCTGATCAAACGTGGTGCGGAAGAACTGTTGGTCGAGTCCGAGCTGATCGAGAAGCTCAAGCGCGGCCAGCCGCTGCGTATTAAGGCGGGCTTTGATCCGACTGCGCCGGATTTGCACCTGGGCCACACCGTGCTTATTAATAAGCTGCGCCAGTTCCAGGAGCTGGGTCATCAGGTGATCTTCCTTATAGGTGACTTCACCGGGATGATCGGCGACCCGAGCGGCAAGAGCGCAACGCGTCCTCCGCTGACCCGCGAGCAGGTGCTCGATAATGCCGAGACCTACAAGACCCAGGTCTTCAAGATCCTGGATCCGGCCAAGACCGAAGTGGCATTCAACTCCACCTGGATGGATCAGATGGGGCCGGCGGACTTCATTCGCCTGACCTCTCAGTACACCGTTGCGCGGATGCTCGAGCGCGACGACTTCGACAAGCGCTATACCACCAATCAGCCAATCGCCATTCACGAGTTTCTCTATCCGCTGGTTCAGGGGTATGACTCGGTGGCGTTGCGCGCGGATGTCGAGCTGGGCGGGACCGACCAGAAATTCAACTTGCTGATGGGGCGTGAGCTGCAGCGTGGTTATGGTCAGGAGCCTCAGTGCATTTTGACCATGCCGTTGCTCGAAGGTCTGGATGGCGTGAAGAAGATGTCCAAGTCCTTGGGCAACTACGTCGGCATCCAGGAAGCGCCTGGCGTCATGTACAGCAAGCTGGTTTCCATTCCTGATGCGCTGATGTGGCGCTACTTCGAATTGCTCAGCTTCCGTTCCATGGATGAGATCAACGCATTCCGTGCCGATGTTGAAGCCGGTGCGAACCCGCGCGACATCAAGATCAGGCTGGCTGAGGAAATCGTTGCGCGTTTCCATGGTGAGGAGGCTGCGGCCAACGCTCATCGTGCGGCGGGTAACCGTATGAAGGAAGGCGAACTGCCGGACGATCTGCCAGAGATTGAACTGATCGCTACTGAAGACATGCCGATCGCGGCCGTCCTTAATAAGGCGGGCCTGGTGAAGAACTCGGCAATGGCTCGGGATCTGCTGGCGTCGGGCGGTGTGCGTATAGATGGTGAGGTTGTAGATCGCACCTTTATATACGTACTGGGCGCGACCCATGTTTGCCAGGCCGGAAAGAAGGCATTTGCCCGTATTACGCTCAAATCCGAATAAAGCTGAAATCAGTGCTTGACGGCAGATTCTGGAAGTCTATAATTCGCCCCACTTCCGGCGCAGTCGAAACGGAAAACTCCTTGGTAAACAAAGAGTTACGCAGTTTTCGACAGCGAGTTGCTTCAGGTCATCGAAGCCCAGAAGGAGTTGAAAGAGTGGTGTTGTTTTGCTCTTTTAACGGTTCGATCTTCTCGGTCGAAAGCGGAGAAAAAGAGGTGTTGACAGCAGCGTGTAACGCTGTAGAATTCGCCTCCCGCTAACGAGAGATCGGAAGCGCAAGTGGTTGAAGTTGCAAAGGAAACTTTGAAAGCTTCTGAAAATAACCGCTTGACAGCAACAGAGGCTGCTGTAGAATGCGCGCCTCGGTTGAGACGAAAGATCTTAACCAACCGCTCTTTAACAACTGAATCAAGCAATTCGTGTGGGTGCTTGTGGAGTCAGACTGATAGTCAACAAGATTATCAGCATCACAAGTTACTCCGCGAGAAATCAAAGATGTAACCAACGATTGCTGAGCCAAGTTTAGGGTTTCTTAAAAACCCAAAGATGTTTGAACTGAAGAGTTTGATCATGGCTCAGATTGAACGCTGGCGGCAGGCCTAACACATGCAAGTCGAGCGGCAGCACGGGTACTTGTACCTGGTGGCGAGCGGCGGACGGGTGAGTAATGCCTAGGAATCTGCCTGGTAGTGGGGGATAACGCTCGGAAACGGACGCTAATACCGCATACGTCCTACGGGAGAAAGCAGGGGACCTTCGGGCCTTGCGCTATCAGATGAGCCTAGGTCGGATTAGCTAGTTGGTGAGGTAATGGCTCACCAAGGCGACGATCCGTAACTGGTCTGAGAGGATGATCAGTCACACTGGAACTGAGACACGGTCCAGACTCCTACGGGAGGCAGCAGTGGGGAATATTGGACAATGGGCGAAAGCCTGATCCAGCCATGCCGCGTGTGTGAAGAAGGTCTTCGGATTGTAAAGCACTTTAAGTTGGGAGGAAGGGCATTTACCTAATACGTAAGTGTTTTGACGTTACCGACAGAATAAGCACCGGCTAACTCTGTGCCAGCAGCCGCGGTAATACAGAGGGTGCAAGCGTTAATCGGAATTACTGGGCGTAAAGCGCGCGTAGGTGGTTCGTTAAGTTGGATGTGAAATCCCCGGGCTCAACCTGGGAACTGCATTCAAAACTGACGAGCTAGAGTATGGTAGAGGGTGGTGGAATTTCCTGTGTAGCGGTGAAATGCGTAGATATAGGAAGGAACACCAGTGGCGAAGGCGACCACCTGGACTGATACTGACACTGAGGTGCGAAAGCGTGGGGAGCAAACAGGATTAGATACCCTGGTAGTCCACGCCGTAAACGATGTCAACTAGCCGTTGGGAGCCTTGAGCTCTTAGTGGCGCAGCTAACGCATTAAGTTGACCGCCTGGGGAGTACGGCCGCAAGGTTAAAACTCAAATGAATTGACGGGGGCCCGCACAAGCGGTGGAGCATGTGGTTTAATTCGAAGCAACGCGAAGAACCTTACCAGGCCTTGACATCCAATGAACTTTCCAGAGATGGATTGGTGCCTTCGGGAACATTGAGACAGGTGCTGCATGGCTGTCGTCAGCTCGTGTCGTGAGATGTTGGGTTAAGTCCCGTAACGAGCGCAACCCTTGTCCTTAGTTACCAGCACGTTATGGTGGGCACTCTAAGGAGACTGCCGGTGACAAACCGGAGGAAGGTGGGGATGACGTCAAGTCATCATGGCCCTTACGGCCTGGGCTACACACGTGCTACAATGGTCGGTACAGAGGGTTGCCAAGCCGCGAGGTGGAGCTAATCCCAGAAAACCGATCGTAGTCCGGATCGCAGTCTGCAACTCGACTGCGTGAAGTCGGAATCGCTAGTAATCGCGAATCAGAATGTCGCGGTGAATACGTTCCCGGGCCTTGTACACACCGCCCGTCACACCATGGGAGTGGGTTGCACCAGAAGTAGCTAGTCTAACCTTCGGGAGGACGGTTACCACGGTGTGATTCATGACTGGGGTGAAGTCGTAACAAGGTAGCCGTAGGGGAACCTGCGGCTGGATCACCTCCTTAATCGACGACATCAGCTGCTCCATAAGTTCCCACACGAATTGCTTGATTCATTGAAGAAGACGATAAGAAGCAGCCCGAAATTGGGTCTGTAGCTCAGTTGGTTAGAGCGCACCCCTGATAAGGGTGAGGTCGGCAGTTCGAATCTGCCCAGACCCACCAATTTTGTGTGGGAAACGCCTGTAGAAATACGGGGCCATAGCTCAGCTGGGAGAGCGCCTGCCTTGCACGCAGGAGGTCAACGGTTCGATCCCGTTTGGCTCCACCACTAACTGCTTCTGCCGTTTAAAGCTTAGAAATGAGCATTCCATCATTGTGATGGTGAATGTTGATTTCTAGTCTTTGATTAGATCGTTCTTTAAAAATTTGGGTATGTGATAGAAAGATAGACTGAACGTTACTTTCACTGGTAACGGATCAGGCTAAGGTAAAATTTGTGAGTTTAATCGCGAATTTTCGGCGAATGTCGTCTTCACAGTATAACCAGATTGCTTGGGGTTATATGGTCAAGTGAAGAAGCGCATACGGTGGATGCCTTGGCAGTCAGAGGCGATGAAAGACGTGGTAGCCTGCGAAAAGCTTCGGGGAGTCGGCAAACAGACTTTGATCCGGAGATGTCTGAATGGGGGAACCCAGCCATCATAAGATGGTTATCTTAAGCTGAATACATAGGCTTAAGAGGCGAACCAGGGGAACTGAAACATCTAAGTACCCTGAGGAAAAGAAATCAACCGAGATTCCCTTAGTAGTGGCGAGCGAACGGGGACTAGCCCTTAAGTGGCTTTGAGATTAGCGGAACGCTCTGGAAAGTGCGGCCATAGTGGGTGATAGCCCTGTACGCGAAAATCTCTTAGTCATGAAATCGAGTAGGACGGAGCACGAGAAACTTTGTCTGAATATGGGGGGACCATCCTCCAAGGCTAAATACTACTGACTGACCGATAGTGAACTAGTACCGTGAGGGAAAGGCGAAAAGAACCCCGGAGAGGGGAGTGAAATAGATCCTGAAACCGTATGCGTACAAGCAGTGGGAGCCCACTTTGTTGGGTGACTGCGTACCTTTTGTATAATGGGTCAGCGACTTATTTTCAGTGGCGAGCTTAACCGAATAGGGGAGGCGTAGCGAAAGCGAGTCTTAATAGGGCGTCTAGTCGCTGGGAATAGACCCGAAACCGGGCGATCTATCCATGGGCAGGTTGAAGGTTGGGTAACACTAACTGGAGGACCGAACCGACTACCGTTGAAAAGTTAGCGGATGACCTGTGGATCGGAGTGAAAGGCTAATCAAGCTCGGAGATAGCTGGTTCTCCTCGAAAGCTATTTAGGTAGCGCCTCATGTATCACTGTAGGGGGTAGAGCACTGTTTCGGCTAGGGGGTCATCCCGACTTACCAAACCGATGCAAACTCCGAATACCTACAAGTGCCGAGCATGGGAGACACACGGCGGGTGCTAACGTCCGTCGTGAAAAGGGAAACAACCCAGACCGTCAGCTAAGGTCCCAAAGTTATGGTTAAGTGGGAAACGATGTGGGAAGGCTTAGACAGCTAGGAGGTTGGCTTAGAAGCAGCCACCCTTTAAAGAAAGCGTAATAGCTCACTAGTCGAGTCGGCCTGCGCGGAAGATGTAACGGGGCTCAAACCATACACCGAAGCTACGGGTATCACTTAGGTGATGCGGTAGAGGAGCGTTCTGTAAGCCTGTGAAGGTGAGTTGAGAAGCTTGCTGGAGGTATCAGAAGTGCGAATGCTGACATGAGTAACGACAATGGGTGTGAAAAACACCCACGCCGAAAGACCAAGGTTTCCTGCGCAACGTTAATCGACGCAGGGTTAGTCGGTCCCTAAGGCGAGGCTGAAAAGCGTAGTCGATGGAAAACAGGTTAATATTCCTGTACTTCTGGTTATTGCGATGGAGGGACGGAGAAGGCTAGGCCAGCTTGGCGTTGGTTGTCCAAGTTTAAGGTGGTAGGCTGGAATCTTAGGTAAATCCGGGATTCTAAGGCCGAGAGCTGATGACGAGTGTTCTTTTAGAACACGAAGTGGTTGATGCCATGCTTCCAAGAAAAGCTTCTAAGCTTCAGGTAACCAGGAACCGTACCCCAAACCGACACAGGTGGTTGGGTAGAGAATACCAAGGCGCTTGAGAGAACTCGGGTGAAGGAACTAGGCAAAATGGCACCGTAACTTCGGGAGAAGGTGCGCCGGTGAGGGTGAAGGACTTGCTCCGTAAGCTCATGCCGGTCGAAGATACCAGGCCGCTGCGACTGTTTATTAAAAACACAGCACTCTGCAAACACGAAAGTGGACGTATAGGGTGTGACGCCTGCCCGGTGCCGGAAGGTTAATTGATGGGGTTAGCTAACGCGAAGCTCTTGATCGAAGCCCCGGTAAACGGCGGCCGTAACTATAACGGTCCTAAGGTAGCGAAATTCCTTGTCGGGTAAGTTCCGACCTGCACGAATGGCGTAACGATGGCGGCGCTGTCTCCACCCGAGACTCAGTGAAATTGAAATCGCTGTGAAGATGCAGTGTATCCGCGGCTAGACGGAAAGACCCCGTGAACCTTTACTATAGCTTTGCACTGGACTTTGAATTTGCTTGTGTAGGATAGGTGGGAGGCTTTGAAGCGTGGACGCCAGTTCGCGTGGAGCCAACCTTGAAATACCACCCTGGCAACTTTGAGGTTCTAACTCAGGTCCGTTATCCGGATCGAGGACAGTGTATGGTGGGTAGTTTGACTGGGGCGGTCTCCTCCTAAAGAGTAACGGAGGAGTACGAAGGTGCGCTCAGACCGGTCGGAAATCGGTCGTAGAGTATAAAGGCAAAAGCGCGCTTGACTGCGAGACAGACACGTCGAGCAGGTACGAAAGTAGGTCTTAGTGATCCGGTGGTTCTGTATGGAAGGGCCATCGCTCAACGGATAAAAGGTACTCCGGGGATAACAGGCTGATACCGCCCAAGAGTTCATATCGACGGCGGTGTTTGGCACCTCGATGTCGGCTCATCACATCCTGGGGCTGAAGCCGGTCCCAAGGGTATGGCTGTTCGCCATTTAAAGTGGTACGCGAGCTGGGTTTAGAACGTCGTGAGACAGTTCGGTCCCTATCTGCCGTGGACGTTTGAGATTTGAGAGGGGCTGCTCCTAGTACGAGAGGACCGGAGTGGACGAACCTCTGGTGTTCCGGTTGTCACGCCAGTGGCATTGCCGGGTAGCTATGTTCGGAATAGATAACCGCTGAAAGCATCTAAGCGGGAAACTAGCCTCAAGATGAGATCTCACTGGGACCTTGAGTCCCCTGAAGGGCCGTCGAAGACTACGACGTTGATAGGTTGGGTGTGTAAGCGCTGTGAGGCGTTGAGCTAACCAATACTAATTGCCCGTGAGGCTTGACCATATAACACCCAAGCAATTTGCTGACTCGAAAGAGCACCAGATTGCGGTGTGTGAAGACGAAACGAACCGAAAGTTCGAAGGCTATACTCACAAGAGCAACACACAAATCTATCGCATACCCATTCGCTGGAGCGTGGTCCGTAAGGAACACGAGCTGGCTACCGAATTTCTTGACGACCATAGAGCATTGGAACCACCTGATCCCATCCCGAACTCAGCAGTGAAACGATGCATCGCCGATGGTAGTGTGGGGTTTCCCCATGTGAGAGTAGGTCATCGTCAAGATTAAATTCCGAAACCCCTATCTGCGTATGCAGGTAGGGGTTTTGTTTTGCCCGAAGAAAAATCCGAGCGACAGGGTTTCTATGCAACGGCTCGGGGCATGGCTATTATTCGGGCCTCATTGTGAGGCGAGACTTGCATGCTGACGTTGTTAAAGCTTCTAAAGGATGGTCGCTTCCATTCAGGTCAGGCCTTGGGCGAAGCCCTGGGCATTAGTCGTAGCGCTGTCTGGAAACAGCTTCAGCTCCTGGAGGCTGAGCTGGGCCTGTCCATCCATAAAGTGCGTGGTCGTGGGTATCAGTTGGCTACTCCATTGACACTACTTGACCCTGTGGAAGTGAGGGCACATTCGCCCGCTTGCGATTGGCCAGTCCATGTCTTTGACTCGATTGATTCGACCAATGCCGAGGCTCTGAGAGCTATAGATCGCGGACAGGCTGCGCCTTTTCTGGTGCTCGCTGAGCGGCAGACAGCAGGTCGCGGAAGGCGTGGTCGGAAGTGGGTAAGCCCATTTGCAGAAAACATCTACTACAGCCTGGTATTGCGCATTGAAGGCGGGATGCGCCAGTTGGAGGGCTTGAGTTTGGTTGTAGGGCTTGCCGTGATGCATGCCTTGCGCGAGCAAGGTGTGGCTGGCGTCGGGCTGAAGTGGCCAAATGATCTTCTGGTTGGACAGAAAAAAATCGCCGGCATACTCCTGGAGTTGGTAGGTGACCCGGCCGACGTGTGTCACGTGGTGCTCGGTGTGGGCATCAATGTGAACATGCAAATGGCTGACGAGGTAGACCAGCAGTGGACCTCCATGCGACTGGAGGCGGGCAGGATGTTTGACCGCAATCAGCTGGCTGCTGGATTGAGCGTGACGCTTGAGTCATACCTGGCCCGTCATCGGGTAAGTGGTTTTTCAACCATTCATGCTGAGTGGGAGCAAAATCACCTGTGGCAGGGGCGGGCGGTGTCATTGATTGCCGGTGTTAACCAGATAGATGGTGTGGTGATGGGGATCGATAGTCAGGGTGCCCTGCGCTTGAAGGTGGATGGCGTGGAAAAGGTCTTTAGTGGTGGTGAGCTCAGCTTGAGGTTGCGTAATGATTCTTGAGCTCGACTGTGGAAACAGTTTCATCAAATGGCGTGTGCTCGGTGCAGACATTCGACTGGTGGTCGCTGAGGGTGTAGTCGACTCGGACCTTGCGTTGCTCGAGAGTCTGAATGGGCTGGATGAGTTAACACTGCAGCACTGTCGAATGGTCAGTGTCAGAACCGCAGATGAGACGGCGGCGCTGATGTCGCTTCTTGCGGGGGCCTTTGGTGTATCGGTGGCCTGTGCTGCGCCCGCTCGTGAAATGTCTGGCGTACGCAATGGTTATGACGATTACGAGAAGCTTGGCCTTGATCGCTGGCTTGCGATGCTGGGTGGATTTCATCTGGCTGCAGGCGCTTGTCTTGTACTGGATTTCGGTACCGCGGTGACTGCCGACTTCATCGCCAATGATGGTGAGCACCTTGGCGGATTCATTTGTCCAGGGATGCCATTGATGCGTAATCAGTTGCGTACTCATACCCGAAGAATCCGCTACGGTGATGTTGCGGCCGAGCGCGCTCTGGAAAGCCTGGTTCCTGGGCGTGCCACTGTCGAAGCGGTTGAGCGAGGGTGTTCGTTGATGCTCAGGGGGTTTGTACTGACTCAGCTCGAATTGGCTCGTAACTATTGGGGAGAGGACTTTACGGTGTTTCTCACTGGTGGGGATGCGGATCTGGTTGCGGAGGTCGCGCCGCAAGCCAGGGTGGTTCCCGATCTGGTATTTGTAGGTTTGGCTATGGCCTGCCCCTTGCCCTGAGGTCTTTATGCGTTGGTTGTTCCTGCTGTTGCTTGTACTCAATGGGTTCTATTACGTCTGGCACCAACAAGAGACGCCGCTTCGTGCGAAGGATGTGACGCCTTTGAGTTTGTATCGAGGATCTCAGCAGGATATTCGCTTGTTGAGTGAGGCTCCTGAGGCGGCTCGCTCAAAGGACGCGAATTCTGCGTCTGGCACTGAATGCCTCTATATAGGAGGGAGTTCACGCCCGGAAATCGCTCAAGCCATCGAGCGGCGATTGAATGGCATGGGAATCAAGTTTCAGTCGCTGCCCAGGGATGTCGGCGCAAGCAGTGCTTATTGGCTTCGGGTGGCGCCTGAAAGCCGGCGTTTGCTGGACGAGCCGAAGCTCCAGAACCTTTCTAAAGAATTCAATGAGTTAAAAGATAAAATAATGCCTTGCGAGGGGGTTGCACCCGCTGAATAGTTTGCATAGAATGGCGCCCGCTTCGCAGTGAATGCCTTTATCGGCAAGCAGTGTGAAGCGAGGTCAACGCAGCTAAGCTCAGGTTTTTAATGAGAAAATGCTTGACAGAAGGCTGGCATGATGTAGAATGCCGGCTCGCTTAGGAGGGGTTCCCGAGCGGCCAAAGGGATCAGACTGTAAATCTGACGTCTACGACTTCGAAGGTTCGAATCCTTCCCCCTCCACCATTTTTAGCGAGAGCTGCAAGCTCGCGGGTATAGTTTAGTGGTAGAACCTCAGCCTTCCAAGCTGATGATGCGGGTTCGATTCCCGCTACCCGCTCCAAGTTTGCAGGTCCTGCACAGTGTTTCGCTCTTGTAGCTCAGTTGGTAGAGCACACCCTTGGTAAGGGTGAGGTCAGCGGTTCAAATCCGCTCAAGAGCTCCATATAACAAGGCAGATATGAAAATATCTGCCTTTGTTTTAACAGCTGCCTCGGCTTGATTGCGTGGTGTCTGATGTAAATCAGGTGCTTTCAAGTCTTCAGGGGTTGGTTGTTGTAAAGTCTTTTTCAGATCGGCATAATGGTCGGCCTGATTTTGTTTTAGGTCAGTAGCTCAATTGGCAGAGCGACGGTCTCCAAAACCGTAGGTTGGGGGTTCGATTCCCTCCTGACCTGCCAGATTCACTTAATGTGTCTGGCTTTCTTTTCACAGGATCTTCATAGATGACTCCTAAGGCTGAAGCTCAAAGCTCTCGTTTCGATCTGGTCAAGTGGCTCGCTGTCGTCGCTTTGGTGGTCGTGGGCGTTGTTGGCAATCAGTATTATTCTGCTTCGCCGATCCTGTACCGTGTACTCGCTTTGCTTGCGCTTGCTGCTGTAGCTGCCTTTGTCGGCCTGCAGACCGCCAAGGGCAAGTCTTTCGCGGTCCTGGTTAAGGAAGCTCGTACCGAAATTCGTAAAGTCGTATGGCCAACTCGCCAAGAAACCACGCAGACCACGTTGATTGTTGTGGCTGTTGTTCTGGTTATGGCGTTGCTGTTGTGGGGGCTTGATTCCCTGCTCGGCTGGCTTGTTTCCTTGATTGTCGGCTAAGGGTGTCCCGTGGCTAAGCGTTGGTACGTTGTGCATGCTTACTCCGGTTACGAGAAGCATGTCATGCGCTCGTTGGTAGAGCGCGTAAAGCTGGCTGGCATGGAAGATGGCTTCGGCGAAATTCTGGTTCCCACTGAAGAAGTGGTTGAAATGCGTAATGGCCAGAAACGCAAAAGCGAGCGCAAGTTCTTCCCAGGTTATGTGCTGGTTCAGATGGACATGAACGAGGGTACTTGGCACTTGGTCAAGGATACACCTCGGGTGATGGGCTTTATCGGCGGTACAGCTGATAAGCCTGCACCGATCACAGACAAAGAAGCGGAAGCGATTCTGCGTCGCGTCGCTGACGGTAGCGACAAGCCGAAGCCGAAGACTCTCTTCGAGCCAGGTGAGTCGGTTCGTGTCAACGATGGGCCGTTTGCCGATTTTACCGGTACGGTTGAAGAAGTTAACTACGAAAAGAGCCGGATCCAAGTGGCAGTGCTCATTTTCGGTCGCTCTACTCCGGTAGAGTTAGAGTTCAGCCAGGTCGAAAAGGTCTAGCCGAACAAGCATCCCAACCCCGCAGCTTAGGCTGTGGGGTTTTGTCGTCACTGGGATAAACGCGCAAGTAACCGGGGAGCCTTTCGAGGCGTTTGAACCCGTAATTGGAGTGCCTCATGGCCAAGAAGATTACCGCTTACATCAAGCTGCAAGTGAAGGCCGCTCAGGCTAACCCAAGCCCACCTGTTGGTCCTGCTCTGGGTCAGCACGGCGTGAACATCATGGAATTCTGCAAGGCTTTCAACGCCCGTACTCAGGGTCTTGAAGCTGGTCTGCCGACTCCAGTGATCATCACTGTCTATAGCGACCGTAGCTTCACTTTCGAAACCAAATCCACACCTGCTTCGGTTCTGCTGAAGAAAGCTGCTGGTCTGACTAGCGGTTCCGCTCGTCCGAACACCGTTAAGGTTGGCACCGTTACCCGTGCTCAGCTGGAAGAAATCGCGAAAACCAAAAACGCGGATCTGACTGCAGCTGATATGGACGCGGCCGTGCGTACTATCGCCGGTTCTGCTCGTAGCATGGGCCTTAACGTGGAGGGTGTGTAATGGCTAAGTTGACCAAGCGTCAAAAGGCTATCGCCGGCAAAATCGAAGCAGGCAAGTCCTACAACTTTGTAGACGCTGCTGCTCTGCTGGCTGAGCTGTCGACTGTCAAGTTCAGCGAGTCGTTTGACGTTGCTGTAAACCTGGGTGTTGACCCGCGTAAATCCGACCAGGTTGTTCGTAGCGCTACTGTGCTGCCACACGGCACTGGCAAGACTGTTCGCGTTGCTGTGTTCACCCAGGGTCCAGCTGCCGAGGCCGCTCTGGCTGCCGGCGCTGACCGTGTAGGTATGGATGATCTGGCTGCCGAAATGAAAGGCGGCGACCTGAACTATGACGTAGTTATCGCATCCCCGGATGCCATGCGCGTTGTAGGTCAGTTGGGTCAGATTCTCGGCCCACGTGGCCTGATGCCTAACCCTAAAGTCGGCACCGTAACTCCAGACGTAGCTACCGCGGTTAAAAACGCCAAGGCTGGTCAGGTTCGTTATCGCACCGACAAAAACGGCATTATCCACACTTCCGTTGGCAAGGTCGGCTTCGACGCTGTCAAGCTGAAGGAAAACGTTGAAGCCCTGATCGCTGATCTGAAGCGTATCAAGCCAGCTTCCTCGAAAGGTATTTACGTCAAGCGCGTTACCCTGAGCACCACCATGGGTCCAGGTCTGGTCATCGACCAAGGCTCGCTCGACGCGTAAGACAAAGATTGGTGCGAGTGATCGCGCCAATTGAAAGATTGGGGTCCCTGCCTGGCGGGGGCTATCCAAGACCGTAGGCGACGCAAGTCTTAAACCTCAAGCCTACGCAGATGGTGCTCCCGGTTCCTTACCGAATCAGACACCAAAACGACATCCGGCTCCGGTTGGATGAAACGGTAACAAGCAGGAGTTAAACCCGTGGCAATTAAACTCGAAGACAAGAAGGCCATCGTCGCTGAAGTCAACGAGGCTGCCCAAGTTGCCCTGTCCGCTGTTGTGGCTGATGCCCGCGGTGTGACAGTAGGCGCTATGACCGGACTCCGTAAAGAGGCTCGTGAAGCTGGCGTTTACGTACGCGTTGTACGTAACACCCTGCTCAAGCGCGCCGTTGCTGGCACTCAATATGACGTGCTCAACGACGTGTTCACTGGCCCGACCTTGATTGCATTCTCCAAAGAACATCCGGGCGCTGCTGCCCGTATCTTCAAAGAGTTCGCAAAAGGTCAGGATAAGTTCGAGATCAAGGCAGCTGCGTTCGAGGGCAAGTTCCTCGCAGCTAATCAGATCGACGTACTGGCAAGTCTGCCGACCCGTGACGAAGCAATTTCTCAGCTGATGAGCGTGATTCAAGGCGCAACCAGCAAATTGGCTCGTACTCTGGCGGCCCTTCGCGACCAGAAAGAAGCTGCCGCAGCCTAAGGCTGAGCGACTCCTTTCAGCGTTTATTGTTTATTTCGATGGCCGCGTAGGCTGTCACCCCAATACAGGAATTTATAGTCATGTCTCTGACTAACGACCAAATCATCGAAGCAATCGGCGAAAAATCCGTTCTGGAAATCGTTGAGCTGATCAAGGCCATGGAAGAGAAGTTCGGCGTTTCTGCTGCCGCTGCTTCCGCTGGTCCAGCTGCTGTCGCTGCTGTTGTTGAAGAACAAACTGAATTCAACGTCATGCTGCTGGAAGCTGGCGAGAAGAAAGTTAACGTGATCAAGGCAGTACGTGAGCTGACCGGTCTGGGCTTGAAAGAAGCCAAGGCTGTAGTTGACGGCGCTCCTGGCATGGTTCTGGAAGCTGTTTCGAAAGACGCAGCTGACAAAGCCAAGGCCACTCTGGAAGAAGCAGGCGCTAAAGTCGAGCTGAAGTAAGCATCGACTTTGCGTCTCCAGCCCGAGCGTTAAGCGAAAGGCTGATGGCTGGTGGCTCTTGCCACCGGCCTTTTTCCGTTATTGGCAGCCGACTGGGTCGGTGCTGATAACGAGCGGTAACCACCCGATGCGGTGGCGCAAACCATGGGGTTTGCACGATTTTCTGGCTGCTCCCGTCGGGAGGGGCCAAACAAGCAGGTGACCAAGCTGGGGAACGCTGATGGCTTACTCATATACTGAGAAAAAACGTATCCGCAAGGACTTTAGCAAGTTGCCGGACGTCATGGATGTGCCGTACCTCCTGGCCATCCAGCTGGATTCGTATCGTGAATTCTTGCAAGCGGGAGCGACTAAAGATCAGTTCCGCGACGTGGGCCTGCATGCGGCCTTCAAATCCGTTTTCCCGATCATCAGCTACTCCGGCAATGCTGCGCTGGAGTACGTCGGTTATCGCCTGGGCGAACCGGCATTTGATGTCAAAGAATGCGTATTGCGCGGTGTAACTTACGCCGTACCGTTGCGGGTAAAAGTGCGCCTGATCATTTTCGACAAAGAATCGTCGAACAAAGCGATCAAGGACATCAAAGAGCAAGAAGTCTACATGGGTGAAATCCCCCTGATGACTGAGAACGGTACCTTCGTAATCAACGGTACCGAGCGTGTAATCGTTTCCCAGCTGCACCGTTCCCCGGGCGTGTTCTTCGACCACGACCGTGGCAAGACGCACAGCTCCGGTAAACTGCTGTACTCCGCGCGCATCATTCCTTACCGCGGTTCGTGGTTGGACTTCGAGTTCGATCCGAAAGACTGCGTGTTCGTGCGTATCGACCGTCGTCGCAAGCTGCCTGCATCCGTATTGCTGCGTGCGCTCGGCTATACCACTGAAGAAGTGCTGGACGCGTTCTACACCACCAACGTCTTCCACGTGCAGGGTGAAAACCTCAGCCTGGAACTGGTGCCTCAGCGCCTGCGTGGTGAAATTGCTGTCCTGGATATCCTGGATGACAAAGGCAAGGTTATTGTCGAGCAAGGTCGTCGTATCACTGCTCGCCACATCAACCAGCTGGAAAAGGCAGGGATCAAAGAGCTGCAAGTGCCTCTGGACTACGTCCTGGGTCGCACTACAGCCAAGGTCATCGTGCATCCGGCAACCGGCGAAATCCTGGCAGAGTGCAACACCGAGCTGAACACCGAGATCCTGGCAAAAATCGCCAAGTCTCAGGTTGTTCGCATCGAAACTCTGTACACCAACGATATCGACTGCGGTCCGTTCGTCTCCGACACTCTGAAGATCGACTCCACCAGCAACCAATTGGAAGCGCTGGTCGAGATCTATCGCATGATGCGTCCAGGCGAGCCGCCAACCAAAGACGCTGCCGAGACTCTGTTCAACAACCTGTTCTTCAGCCCTGAGCGCTATGACCTGTCTGCGGTCGGCCGGATGAAGTTCAACCGTCGTATCGGTCGTACCGAGATCGAAGGTTCGGGCGTGTTGTGCAAAGAAGACATCGTCGCGGTTCTGAAGACTCTGGTCGACATCCGTAACGGTAAAGGCATCGTCGATGACATCGACCACCTGGGTAACCGTCGTGTTCGCTGTGTAGGCGAGATGGCCGAGAACCAGTTCCGCGTTGGCCTGGTACGTGTTGAGCGTGCGGTCAAAGAGCGTCTGTCGATGGCTGAAAGCGAAGGCCTGATGCCGCAAGACCTGATCAACGCCAAGCCAGTGGCTGCGGCGGTGAAAGAGTTCTTCGGTTCCAGCCAGCTGTCCCAGTTCATGGACCAGAACAACCCGCTGTCCGAGATCACCCACAAGCGTCGTGTATCTGCACTCGGCCCTGGCGGTTTGACTCGTGAGCGTGCTGGCTTTGAAGTTCGTGACGTACACCCGACTCACTACGGTCGTGTATGCCCGATTGAAACGCCGGAAGGTCCGAACATCGGCCTGATCAACTCCCTGGCCGCTTATGCGCGCACCAACCAGTACGGCTTCCTCGAAAGCCCGTACCGTGTGGTGAAAGACGCTCTGGTCACCGACGAGATCGTGTTCCTGTCCGCCATCGAAGAAGCTGATCACGTGATCGCTCAGGCTTCGGCCACGATGAACGACAAGAAAATGCTGATCGACGAGCTGGTAGCCGTTCGTCACTTGAACGAGTTCACCGTCAAGGCGCCGGAAGACGTCACCTTGATGGACGTATCGCCGAAGCAGGTAGTTTCGGTTGCAGCGTCGCTGATCCCGTTCCTCGAGCACGATGACGCCAACCGTGCGTTGATGGGTTCGAACATGCAGCGTCAAGCTGTACCCACCCTGCGCGCTGACAAGCCGCTGGTCGGTACCGGCATGGAGCGTAACGTAGCCCGTGACTCCGGCGTTTGCGTCGTGGCTCGTCGTGGCGGCGTGATCGACTCCGTTGATGCCAGCCGTATCGTGGTTCGTGTTGCTGATGATGAAGTTGAAACCGGTGAAGCCGGTGTCGACATCTACAACCTGACCAAATACACCCGCTCCAACCAGAACACCTGCATCAACCAGCGTCCGCTGGTGCGTAAAGGTGATCGGGTCCAGCGTAGCGACATCATGGCTGACGGTCCGTCCACCGATATGGGTGAGCTGGCGCTGGGTCAGAACATGCGCATCGCGTTCATGGCCTGGAACGGTTACAACTTCGAAGACTCCATCTGCCTGTCGGAACGAGTTGTTCAAGAAGATCGCTTTACCACGATCCACATTCAGGAACTGACCTGTGTGGCGCGTGACACCAAGCTTGGGCCAGAGGAAATCACTGCAGACATCCCGAACGTGGGTGAAGCTGCACTGAACAAGCTGGACGAAGCCGGTATCGTTTACGTAGGTGCTGAAGTTGGCGCAGGCGACATCCTGGTGGGCAAGGTCACTCCGAAAGGCGAGACCCAGCTGACTCCGGAAGAAAAACTGCTGCGTGCCATCTTCGGTGAAAAAGCCAGCGACGTTAAAGACACCTCCCTGCGCGTGCCTACCGGCACCAAAGGTACTGTCATCGACGTACAGGTCTTCACCCGTGACGGCGTTGAGCGTGATGCTCGTGCACTGTCCATCGAGAAGACTCAACTCGACGAGATCCGCAAGGATCTGAACGAAGAGTTCCGTATCGTTGAGGGTGCCACTTTCGAACGCCTGCGTTCCGCTCTGGTCGGTCACAAAGCCGAAGGCGGCGCCGGCCTGAAGAAAGGTCAGGAAATCACCGACGAAGTTCTCGACGGTCTTGAGCATGGTCAGTGGTTCAAACTGCGCATGGCTGAAGATGCTCTGAACGAGCAGCTCGAGAAGGCTCAGGCCTATATCGTTGATCGCCGCCGTCTGCTGGACGACAAGTTCGAAGACAAGAAGCGCAAACTGCAGCAGGGCGATGACCTGGCTCCAGGCGTGCTGAAAATCGTCAAGGTTTACCTGGCAATCCGCCGCCGCATCCAGCCGGGCGACAAGATGGCCGGTCGTCACGGTAACAAAGGTGTGGTCTCCGTGATCATGCCGGTTGAAGACATGCCGCACGATGCCAATGGCACCCCGGTCGACGTTGTCCTCAACCCGTTGGGCGTACCTTCGCGTATGAACGTTGGTCAGATCCTTGAAACCCACCTGGGCCTCGCGGCCAAAGGTCTGGGCGAGAAGATCAACCGGATGATCGAAGAGCAGCGTAAAGTTGCTGAACTTCGCACCTTCCTCGACGAGATCTACAACCAGATCGGCGGTCGTAACGAAGATCTGGATAGCTTCTCCGACCAGGAAATCCTGGATCTGGCGAAGAACCTGCGTGGCGGTGTTCCAATGGCCACTCCAGTGTTCGACGGCGCCAAGGAAAGCGAAATCAAGGCCATGCTGAAACTGGCAGACCTGCCAGAAAGCGGCCAGATGCAGCTGACCGACGGCCGTACCGGCAACAAGTTCGAGCGCCCGGTTACTGTTGGCTACATGTACATGCTGAAGCTGAACCACTTGGTAGACGACAAGATGCACGCTCGTTCTACCGGTTCGTACAGCCTGGTTACCCAGCAGCCGCTGGGTGGTAAGGCACAGTTCGGTGGTCAGCGTTTCGGGGAGATGGAGGTCTGGGCACTGGAAGCATACGGTGCTGCATACACTCTGCAAGAAATGCTCACAGTGAAGTCGGACGATGTGAACGGCCGGACCAAGATGTACAAAAACATCGTGGACGGCGATCACCGTATGGAGCCGGGCATGCCCGAGTCCTTCAACGTGTTGATCAAGGAAATTCGTTCCCTCGGCATCGATATCGATCTGGAAACCGAATAACACGTGACGCGAATCGAGAGCGGGGCAGGATTGCCCGCTCTCTGCTCCGCCAGGAGGAAAGGCCTTGAAAGACCTACTGAATTTGCTGAAAAACCAGGGTCAAGTCGAAGAGTTCGACGCCATCCGTATTGGATTGGCATCGCCTGAGATGATCCGTTCGTGGTCGTTCGGTGAAGTTAAAAAGCCGGAAACCATCAACTACCGTACGTTCAAACCTGAGCGTGACGGCCTGTTCTGCGCCAAGATCTTTGGCCCGGTAAAGGACTACGAGTGCCTGTGCGGTAAGTACAAGCGCTTGAAGCACCGTGGTGTGATCTGCGAGAAGTGCGGCGTTGAAGTCGCGCTGGCTAAAGTTCGTCGTGAGCGCATGGCGCACATCGAGCTGGCCTCGCCAGTTGCCCACATCTGGTTCCTGAAATCGCTGCCGTCCCGTATCGGCTTGCTGATGGACATGACCCTGCGTGATATCGAGCGCGTTCTCTACTTCGAGAGCTATGTCGTTATCGATCCAGGCATGACCACCCTTGAAAAAGGTCAGCTGCTGAACGACGAGCAGTACTTCGAAGCGCTGGAAGAGTTCGGCGACGATTTCGATGCCCGTATGGGTGCCGAAGCTGTCCGTGAACTGCTGCACGCTATCGATCTGGAGCACGAGATTGGCCGTCTGCGTGAAGAAATTCCGCAAACCAACTCCGAAACCAAAATCAAGAAGCTGTCCAAGCGTCTGAAGTTGATGGAAGCCTTCCAGGGTTCCGGCAACCTTCCTGAATGGATGGTGCTGACCGTTCTGCCGGTTCTGCCGCCAGATCTGCGTCCACTGGTCCCGCTGGATGGTGGTCGTTTCGCGACTTCCGACCTCAACGATCTGTATCGTCGAGTGATCAACCGTAACAACCGCTTGAAGCGCCTGCTTGATCTGTCCGCTCCGGACATCATCGTGCGCAACGAAAAGCGTATGTTGCAGGAAGCCGTCGATGCACTGCTCGACAACGGTCGTCGTGGCCGCGCTATCACCGGTTCGAACAAGCGTCCTCTGAAATCCCTGGCTGACATGATCAAGGGTAAGCAGGGTCGTTTCCGTCAGAACTTGCTCGGTAAGCGTGTTGACTACTCGGGTCGTTCGGTAATTACCGTAGGTCCGACCCTGCGTCTGCACCAGTGCGGTCTGCCAAAGAAAATGGCTCTCGAGCTGTTCAAGCCGTTCATTTTCGGCAAGCTGGAAATGCGCGGTCTTGCGACCACCATCAAAGCTGCCAAGAAGATGGTCGAGCGCGAGCTGCCGGAAGTTTGGGACGTTCTCGCTGAAGTCATTCGCGAACACCCGGTTCTGCTCAACCGTGCACCGACCCTTCACCGTCTGGGTATCCAGGCGTTTGAACCGGTACTGATCGAAGGTAAAGCTATCCAGCTGCACCCTCTGGTCTGTGCTGCGTACAACGCCGACTTCGACGGCGACCAAATGGCCGTGCACGTACCGCTGACGCTGGAAGCCCAGCTGGAAGCGCGTGCGTTGATGATGTCGACCAACAACATTCTGTCGCCAGCCAACGGTGAGCCAATCATCGTTCCGTCGCAGGACGTTGTATTGGGTCTGTACTACATGACGCGTGAAGCGATCAACGCCAAGGGCGAAGGTCGTGTGTTCGCGGATCTGCAAGAAGTTGACCGTGTGTTCCGTGCCGGCGAAGCCGCACTGCACGCCAAGGTCAAAGTGCGGATCAACGAAACCGTAAACGATCGTGATGGTGGCAGCGTCAAGAACACCCGTATCGTCGACACCACTGTCGGCCGTGCGCTGTTGTTCCAGGTTGTTCCACCTGGTCTGTCGTACGACGTCGTCAACCAGCCGATGAAGAAAAAGGCGATCTCCAAGCTGATCAACCAGTGCTACCGCGTGGTTGGTTTGAAAGAGACCGTGATCTTCGCTGACCAGTTGATGTACACCGGCTTTGCCTATTCGACCATTTCCGGCGTTTCCATCGGTGTTAACGACTTCGTTATCCCGGATGAAAAAGCCCGCATCATCAATGCTGCTACTGATGAAGTGAAAGAGATCGAAAGTCAGTACGCCTCCGGCCTGGTAACCCAGGGCGAGAAGTACAACAAAGTGATCGACCTTTGGTCCAAGGCGAACGACGAAGTTTCCAAGGCGATGATGGCCAACCTCTCGAAAGAGAAAGTCATCGACCGTCATGGCGTCGAAGTCGACCAGGAGTCTTTCAACTCGATGTACATGATGGCCGACTCGGGCGCACGGGGTTCTGCTGCGCAGATCCGTCAGCTCGCCGGTATGCGTGGCCTGATGGCCAAGCCGGACGGTTCCATCATCGAAACGCCGATTACCGCGAACTTCCGTGAAGGTTTGAGCGTACTTCAGTACTTCATCTCTACTCACGGTGCTCGTAAAGGTTTGGCGGATACCGCGTTGAAAACTGCGAACTCCGGTTACCTGACTCGTCGTCTGGTAGACGTGGCGCAGGATCTGGTTGTGACCGAGATCGATTGCGGCACCGAGCATGGCCTGGTAATGACTCCGCACATTGAAGGCGGTGACGTTGTCGAGCCACTGGGTGAGCGCGTATTGGGTCGTGTCATTGCCCGTGACGTGTTCAAGCCAGGTACTGAAGAAATTATCGTTCCTGCCGGCACATTGGTAGACGAGAAGTGGGTTGAGTTCATCGAGCTGAACAGCATCGATGAAGTGATCGTGCGTTCGCCGATCAGTTGCGAAACTCGCTATGGCATTTGCGCCAAGTGCTACGGCCGTGACCTGGCTCGTGGTCACCAGGTGAACATCGGTGAAGCGGTCGGCGTTATCGCTGCCCAGTCCATCGGTGAGCCGGGTACCCAGCTGACCATGCGTACGTTCCACATCGGTGGTGCGGCAAGCCGGACCTCCGCAGCTGACAGTGTTCAGGTGAAGAATGGCGGTACCGTCCGTCTGCACAACCTGAAGCACGTTGAGCGAGTGGATGGCTGCCTGGTTGCTGTGTCCCGTTCCGGTGAGCTGGCAATCGCTGATGACTTCGGTCGTGAGCGCGAGCGTTACAAGCTGCCGTACGGTGCTGTGATTTCGGTTAAAGAAGGTGACAAGGTCGACGCTGGCGCAATCGTGGCCAAGTGGGATCCGCACACTCACCCAATCGTTACCGAAATGAAAGGTACCGTGACCTACGTGGGCATGGAAGAAGGCATCACGATCAAGCGTCAGACTGACGAATTGACCGGTATGACCAACATTGAAGTACTCGACGCCAAAGACCGTCCAGCTGCCGGTAAAGATATCCGTCCTGCTGTGAAGATGGTTGATGACAACGGCAAGGATCTGTTGCTGCCAGGCACTGACGTTATCGCTCAGTACTTCCTGCCAGCCAACGCCCTGGTCGGTGTTGCGGATGGTGCGAAGATTGCGATCGGTGATGTTATCGCTCGTATCCCGCAAGAGACTTCGAAGACCCGTGACATCACCGGTGGTCTGCCACGTGTTGCCGACTTGTTCGAAGCACGTCGTCCGAAAGAAGCCTCGATTCTGGCTGAAGTCAGCGGCACCATCGCGTTCGGTAAAGAGACCAAGGGCAAGCGCCGTCTGGTGATCACTCCGAACGACGGTACCGATCCGTACGAAGAGCTGATTCCGAAGTGGCGTCACCTGAACGTCTTCGAAGGCGAACAGGTAAACCGCGGCGAAGTTATCTCCGACGGCCCGAGCGATCCACACGACATCCTGCGTCTGCTGGGTGTGAGTGCGCTGGCCAAGTACATCGTGAACGAGATCCAGGACGTTTATCGTCTGCAAGGCGTGAAGATCAACGACAAGCACATCGAGACCATCCTGCGTCAGATGCTGCGTAAAGTTGAAATCGCTGAATCCGGCGACTCGACTTTCATCAAGGGCGACCAGATGGAGTTGACTCACGTTCTGGTAGAGAACGAGCGTCTGGCTGGCGACGAGAAATTCGTTTCCAAGTTCACTCGCGTGCTGTTGGGTATCACCAAGGCGTCGTTGTCCACCGAATCGTTCATCTCGGCGGCTTCCTTCCAGGAAACCACTCGTGTACTGACCGAAGCGGCGGTAACCGGCAAACGCGATTACCTGCGCGGCCTGAAAGAAAACGTGGTCGTGGGTCGTCTGATCCCGGCGGGTACCGGCCTGGCCTATCACAGCGAGCGCAAGCGCCGTCGTGATGCTGACAAGCCGTTGCGCGTAAGCGCCAGTGAAGTGGAAGCTGCACTGACCGAAGCACTGAACTCGAGCGGTAACTGAGTTCTGCGGTAAATGAGCGTGGGGCCCCGGTCACTCCGTTCGTCGAATCGAGACAATTTGTCGAGATTGGATGAGCGGGGAGATCGGGGCCTTGCCTTGACTGGGGACAAGATCCTCTTTAGACTCTTGTACCCCTAAATTTGGCGGGAATTCGTTCCTGCCATTTTGCTTTTCTTGCAAGACAATAGCGTCGCAAGACAACAGTGGAGCTAGTAGATGGCAACTATCAACCAGCTGGTACGTCAGCCGCGTAAGCGTATCGTCGAGAAATCCGACGTACCTGCGCTGCAGAACTGCCCGCAACGTCGTGGCGTATGCACCCGTGTGTATACCACCACGCCGAAAAAACCTAACTCGGCACTGCGTAAAGTATGCCGTGTGCGCCTGACCAACGGTTTCGAGGTTTCCTCGTACATCGGCGGTGAAGGCCACAACCTGCAAGAGCACAGCGTGGTACTGATCCGCGGCGGTCGTGTAAAAGACTTGCCAGGTGTTCGTTACCACACCGTTCGCGGTTCTTTGGATACTTCCGGCGTTAAAGGTCGTAACCAGGGTCGTTCGAAGTACGGTACCAAGAAGCCTAAGTAGTAGTGGCTTTTTGTAAAAACTGATTTTCTATTTTTCTGAGTCGATAAGAGTAAGGTCGGAGGCGTCCCGAAAGGGGACCGATTCCGAGCGAACCTGAAGACCGTTTGAGGGCTTATCCATGCCAAGAAGACGCGTAGCAGCCAAGCGCGAAGTGCTTGACGATCCAAAATACGGAAGCCAAATTCTGGCCAAGTTCATGAACCACGTGATGGAAAGCGGCAAGAAAGCCGTTGCCGAGCGTATCGTTTATGGCGCGCTGGAAAAGGTTAAAGAACGCAAGAACAGCGACCCCCTGGAAATCTTCGAGAAAGCTCTCGACGCCATCGCTCCGCTGGTCGAAGTAAAGTCGCGCCGTGTAGGCGGTGCTACTTACCAGGTTCCGGTTGAAGTTCGCCCGTCCCGTCGTAACGCTCTGGCAATGCGCTGGTTGGTAGACTTCGCCCGTAAGCGCGGCGAGAAGTCTATGGCTCTGCGTTTGGCTGGCGAACTGTTGGACGCTGCTGAAGGTAAAGGTGCTGCTGTTAAGAAGCGTGAAGACGTGCACCGTATGGCTGAAGCTAACAAAGCTTTCTCGCACTACCGCTTCTAATTCCAGCGTCACTAATTTTGCGAGGGCTTTATGGCTCGTACTACTCCGATTAACCGCTACCGTAACATTGGTATCGTTGCTCACGTGGATGCTGGTAAAACCACCACCACCGAGCGCGTCCTTTTTTACACGGGCGTAAACCACAAAATGGGCGAGGTGCATGACGGCGCCGCGACCACAGACTGGATGGTGCAGGAGCAGGAGCGTGGTATTACCATTACCTCTGCTGCCATCACCACCTTCTGGCAGGGTTCCGAGAAGCAATACGCTGACAAGCACCGCTTCAACGTCATCGATACCCCGGGCCACGTTGACTTCACTATTGAAGTTGAGCGTTCCCTGCGCGTACTCGACGGCGCTGTTGTTGTGTTCTGCGGCACCTCGGGCGTTGAGCCTCAGTCGGAAACCGTATGGCGTCAAGCCAACAAATACGGCGTTCCGCGTCTTGTTTACGTAAACAAGATGGACCGTGCTGGTGCGAACTTCCTGCGCGTGATCGAACAGATCAAGAAGCGTCTGGGTCACACTCCAGTGCCTATCCAGTTGGCGATCGGTGCAGAAGACAACTTCCAGGGTCAGATCGATCTGATCAATATGGAAGCGGTATTCTGGAACGATTCCGACAAAGGCATGGTCCCTGTTCGCAAGCCTATTCCTGAAGATATGCAGGAATTGGCTGAAGAATGGCGCGACAACATGGTTCAGGCTGCTGCCGAAGCCACTGAAGAGCTGATGAACAAGTACCTCGAGGGTGAAGAACTCACCATCGCGGAAATCAAGGCCGCTCTGCGTCAGCGTACTATCGCTGGTGAGATCGTTCTGGCTGTTTGCGGTTCTTCCTTCAAGAACAAGGGTGTTCCCCTGGTTCTCGACGCCGTTATCGACTACCTGCCTGCACCTACCGATATTCCAGCCATCAAGGGTACTGACCCGGATGACGAGACTATCGAGCTGGAGCGTCATGCAGACGACAGCGAGCCGTTCTCGGCTCTGGCGTTCAAGATCGCTACCGACCCATTCGTGGGTACCTTGACCTTCGTCCGCGTTTACTCGGGCGTGTTGAGCTCCGGCGACGGCGTGATCAACTCGGTTAAAGGCAAGAAAGAGCGCGTGGGTCGTATGGTGCAAATGCACGCAAACGCCCGTGAAGAAATCAAGGAAGTGCGCGCTGGTGACATCGCGGCCTTGATCGGCATGAAGGACGTCACCACTGGTGAAACCTTGTGCACCGCTGACAAGCCAATCATCCTGGTTCGCATGGACTTCCCGGAGCCGGTTATTTCGGTTGCCGTAGAGCCTAAGACCAAGGATGACCAGGAAAAAATGGGTATCGCTCTGGGCAAACTTGCTCAGGAAGACCCGTCTTTCCGCGTAAAAACTGATGAAGAGACTGGTCAAACGATCATCTCCGGCATGGGCGAGTTGCACCTGGACATCCTGGTTGACCGGATGCGCCGTGAGTTCAACGTCGAAGCCAACATCGGTAAGCCTCAGGTCTCCTATCGTGAGCGCATCACGAAGAGCTGTGAGATCGAAGGCAAGTTCGTTCGTCAGTCCGGCGGTCGTGGCCAGTTCGGTCATTGCTGGATTCGTTTTGCTCCTGCTGACGAAGGTCAGGAAGGTCTGCAATTCGTGAACGAAGTAGTGGGTGGTGTGGTTCCTAAGGAATACATCCCGGCTATCCAGAAGGGTATCGAAGAGCAGATGAAGAACGGTGTTGTTGCCGGCTATCCGCTGATCGGCCTGAAGGCAACCGTGTTCGATGGTTCTTACCACGACGTCGACTCCAACGAGATGGCGTTTAAAGTGGCTGCTTCCATGGCGACCAAACAACTGGCTACCAAAGGTGGTGGTGAGTTGCTTGAGCCGATCATGGCGGTAGAGGTTGTTACGCCTGAAGACTATATGGGTGATGTGATGGGCGACCTTAACCGTCGTCGTGGCATGATCCAGGGTATGGAAGACACGGTCTCCGGCAAAGTAATTCGTGCCGAAGTTCCGTTGGGCGAGATGTTTGGTTATGCAACCGACGTCCGTTCCATGTCCCAGGGTCGCGCAAGCTACTCTATGGAATTCAAAAAATACGATACCGCTCCGTCGCACGTCGCCGAAGCTGTTACCAAAAAACAAGGCTGATTCAGTCCTTTAGGCAAGGAGTTAATTGTCGTGGCTAAAGAAAAATTTGACCGTACCCTCCCGCACGTCAACGTTGGCACCATTGGTCACGTTGACCACGGTAAAACCACGCTGACCGCAGCACTGACTCGCGTCTGCTCCGAAGTTTTCGGCTCGGCCGTTGTTGCTTTCGATAAAATCGACAGCGCTCCGGAAGAGAAGGCTCGTGGTATCACCATCAACACCGCGCACGTTGAATACAACTCGCTGATCCGTCACTACGCTCACGTTGACTGCCCAGGTCACGCTGACTATGTGAAGAACATGATCACCGGTGCTGCTCAGATGGACGGCGCTATTCTGGTTTGTTCGGCCGCTGATGGTCCGATGCCACAAACCCGTGAGCACATCCTGCTGTCCCGTCAGGTTGGCGTTCCGTACATCGTTGTCTTCCTGAACAAGGCTGACATGGTTGACGACGCTGAGCTGCTGGAACTGGTTGAGATGGAAGTGCGCGATCTGCTGAGCACTTACGACTTCCCAGGCGACGACACTCCGATCATCATCGGTTCCGCTCTGATGGCTCTGAACGGCCAAGATGACAACGAAATGGGCACCACTGCCGTTCGTAAACTGGTTGAGACCCTGGACAGCTACATTCCAGATCCAGTTCGTGTTATCGACAAGCCGTTCCTGATGCCAATCGAAGACGTGTTCTCGATCTCCGGTCGCGGTACTGTTGTAACTGGCCGTATCGAGCGCGGTATCGTCAAGGTTCAGGATCCACTGGAAATCGTTGGTCTGCGTGACACTACCGTCACCACCTGCACCGGTGTTGAAATGTTCCGTAAGCTGCTCGACGAAGGTCGTGCTGGCGAGAACTGCGGCGTTCTGCTGCGTGGTACCAAGCGTGACGACGTTGAGCGTGGCCAGGTTCTGGTTAAGCCAGGTTCGGTTAAGCCGCACACCAAGTTCGAAGCTGAAGTCTACGTTCTGAGCAAAGAAGAAGGCGGTCGTCACACTCCGTTCTTCAAAGGCTACCGTCCACAGTTCTACTTCCGTACTACTGACGTGACTGGTAACTGCGAGCTGCCAGAAGGCGTTGAAATGGTAATGCCAGGCGACAACATCAAAATGGTTGTCACCCTGATCAAAACCATCGCAATGGAAGACGGTCTGCGTTTCGCTATCCGTGAAGGCGGTCGTACCGTCGGCGCTGGCGTCGTAGCCAAAATCATCGAGTAAGCTCTTTTTTGAGTAAGCTTTGATGAGTTGAAAAAGCCTCCGCCTAGCGGGGGCTTTTTTATTGGGTTGACACCCATCTGGGGCGTCTATAGAATTGCGCCTCCTTTTAACGGGCGTATTGCGCTCGCTGGGAATAGCAGCCGGAGTCTGAAATCCAATGCAAAATCAGCAAATCCGTATCAGGTTGAAGGCTTTTGACCATCGCCTGATCGACCAATCCACCCAGGAAATCGTGGAAACCGCGAAACGTACTGGTGCTCAAGTGCGTGGTCCAATTCCACTGCCTACCCGTAAAGAGCGGTTCACCGTTCTGGTCTCCCCGCACGTCAACAAAGACGCGCGTGACCAGTACGAGATCCGTACTCATAAGCGCGTTCTGGACATCGTCCAGCCAACGGATAAAACCGTTGATGCTCTTATGAAGCTTGATCTTGCGGCCGGTGTGGAAGTGCAGATCAGCCTCGGCTAAGACTCGGTCTTAGTCGTGTAACGCTCTGAAATGGGCGGCCATAGCGGGTGAAAGCCCCGTACACTCATGAGGTTTACAACATGACTATTGGTGTAGTCGGTCGTAAATGCGGTATGACCCGTATTTTCACCGAAGAAGGTGTCTCCATTCCGGTCACGGTCATTGAGATCGAGCCGAATCGCGTCACCCAGTTCAAAACTGAAGAGACCGATGGCTATCGTGCAGTGCAAGTCACTGTAGGCGAGCGTCGTGCTTCGCGTGTTACAGCTGCTCAGGCTGGCCACTTCGCTAAAGCGAACGTTGCCGCTGGTCGTACCGTAATGGAATTCCGCCTTGAAGAAGGCGAGTACCAGGCCGGCGATCTGATCAACGCTGAAATCTTCGCCGCTGGTCAACTGGTTGATGTAACCGGTCAGTCCAAAGGTAAAGGCTTCCAGGGTACGATCAAGCGTTGGAATTTCCGCGGGCAAGATAACACCCACGGTAACTCCGTATCCCACCGCGTCCCAGGCTCTATCGGCCAGTGCCAGACTCCTGGTCGTGTATTCAAGGGCAAAAAAATGTCCGGTCATATGGGCGCTGAGCGCGTGACCGTGCAGTCCCTCGAAGTAGTGCGCGTGGACGCTGAACGCAATCTGTTGTTGGTCAAGGGCGCTGTTCCTGGCGCTACTGGCGGCAACTTGGTTGTACGTCCAGCAGCCAAGGCTCGCGGTTAAGGGGAAGCTGACATGCAATTAAATGTAAATGACGCTCAAGCGATCGAAGTTTCCGAACTGACATTTGGCGGCGAATTCAACGAGACGCTCGTTCACCAAGCAGTCGTGGCCTACATGGCCGGCGGCCGTCAAGGTAGCAAGCAGCAAAAGACCCGTTCCGACGTTCGTGGTGGCGGTAAGCGCCCATGGCGTCAGAAAGGTACTGGCCGTGCTCGTGCCGGTACTATCCGTAGCCCAATCTGGCGTGGCGGCGGTACCACTTTCGCAGCTCGTCCTCAGGATCACACCCAGAAGCTGAACAAGAAGATGTATCGCGCAGCAATGCGTTCCATCCTTGCTGAGCTGGTGCGTACTGATCGTCTGGTTGTGGTTCAGGACTTCGCTGTTGATGCACCGAAGACCAAAGATCTGCTGAACAAACTGACCGGCATGGGCCTGACTGACGTCTTGATCGTGTCTGAAGTGGTTGATCAGAACCTGTACCTGGCTGCTCGCAACCTGCCACACGTTGATGTACGTGACGTGCAAGGTTCCGATCCAGTTAGTCTGATCGCATACGACAAGGTGTTGATCACCGTGTCGGCCGTGAAGAAATTCGAGGAGCTGCTGGGATGAACCAGGAACGCGTATTTAAAGTTCTGCTTGGCCCGCACGTTTCCGAGAAGGCTACGGTTCTGGCTGACAAGAAAGGCCAGTTCGTTTTCAAGGTTGCGACTGACGCAACCAAGCTGGAAATCAAGAAGGCCGTCGAAAGCCTGTTCAGCGTGAAAGTAGAGCGTGTTACTACCCTGAATGTTCTGGGTAAGAGCAAGCGCACTGCTCGCGGTCTGGGCAAGCGTAATGACTGGAAGAAGGCAGTTATCTCCCTTCAGCCAGGCCAAGATCTCGATTTCAGCAGCAGTGCTGAGTAAGGAAGGGGTGCATCATGGCAATCGTTAAATGCAAACCGACTTCCCCTGGCCGCCGTTTTGTGGTCAAGGTGGTCAACCAGGAGCTGCATAAAGGCGCTCCTCACGCACCGCTGCTCGAGAAAAAATCGAAGACTGGTGGTCGTAACAACAATGGTCGTATTACCACTCGTCACATCGGTGGTGGCCATAAGCAGCATTATCGTCTGGTCGATTTCCGTCGCAACGACAAAGATGGCATCTCTGCCACTGTCGAGCGTATTGAATACGATCCAAACCGTACTGCTCACATCGCTCTGCTGCTGTACGCAGATGGCGAGCGTCGCTACATCATCGCCCCTAAAGGCGTGAGTGCTGGTGACCAGCTGATCGCAGGTGCTTTGGCGCCGATCAAGCCGGGCAACGCTCTGCAACTGCGTAACATTCCAGTTGGTAGCACCGTACACGGCATCGAATTGAAGCCAGGTAAAGGCGCACAAATCGCTCGTTCCGCTGGTGCTTCGGCTCAGCTGATCGCTCGTGAAGGTGTCTACGTGACCCTGCGTCTGCGTTCTGGTGAGATGCGTAAAGTGCTGGCTGAATGCCGCGCGACCCTGGGTGAAGTCTCGAACTCCGAGCACAGCCTGCGTTCGCTGGGTAAAGCTGGTGCCAAACGCTGGCGTGGCGTTCGCCCAACCGTTCGTGGTGTTGCCATGAACCCGGTTGACCACCCACATGGTGGTGGTGAAGGTCGTACCTCTGGTGGTCGTCATCCGGTATCGCCATGGGGCTTCCCGACTAAGGGCGCGAAGACTCGTGGTAATAAGCGTACCGACAAAATGATCGTCCGTCGTCGCAAGTAAATAGAGGGATACGACAGTGCCACGTTCTCTGAAAAAAGGTCCTTTTATTGATCTTCACCTACTGAAGAAGATCGAAGTGGCGGCGGAAAAGAACGATCGCAAACCAGTTAAGACCTGGTCGCGTCGTTCGATGATCCTGCCACAAATGGTCGGTCTGACCATCGCAGTACACAACGGTCGTCAACATGTCCCAGTTCTCGTGAACGAAGACATGGTCGGCCACAAACTGGGCGAGTTTGCCGGTACCCGCACTTATCGTGGGCACGTGGCAGACAAGAAAGCCAAGCGTTAAGGGGTAAGGAACGATGGAAGTAGCCGCTAAGTTGTCGGGCGCTCGAATCTCCGCCCAGAAAGCCCGCTTGGTCGCCGACCAGATCCGCGGGAAGAAGGTGGGCGAAGCGCTCAACCTGTTGGCTTTCAGCAGTAAGAAAGCCGCCGAGATCATGAAGAAAGTGCTGGAGTCGGCCGTAGCCAACGCCGAGCATAACGAAGGCGCAGACGTTGATGACCTTAAAGTCAGCACCGTTTTCGTCAACGAAGGGCGTTCGCTGAAGCGCATCATGCCACGTGCCAAAGGCCGTGCTGATCGCATCGTCAAGCGGTCTTGCCATATCACTGTCAAGGTTGCTGACAAGTAACGGAGTCGAAGAGATGGGTCAGAAAGTACATCCCATTGGCATTCGCCTGGGAATCGTCAAGGAGCACACCTCCGTCTGGTACGCAGACGGTCGGACTTATGCGGACTATTTGTTCGCTGATCTGAAGGTGCGTGAGTATCTCCAAGACAAACTAAAAAGCGCGTCCGTAAGCCGTATCGATATCCATCGTCCGGCCCAAACTGCACGTATCACCATCCACACCGCTCGTCCAGGTATCGTTATCGGGAAGAAAGGTGAAGATGTTGAGAAACTGCGTCAGGACCTGACCAAGCAAATGGGTGTGCCTGTGCACATCAATATCGAAGAGATCCGCAAGCCGGAGCTTGACGGTATGCTGGTTGCGCAGAGCGTAGCTCAGCAGCTGGAGCGTCGTGTAATGTTCCGTCGCGCTATGAAGCGCGCTGTTCAGAACGCCATGCGCATTGGTGCCAAAGGCATCAAAATCCAAGTGAGCGGTCGTCTCGGCGGTGCTGAAATCGCACGTACTGAATGGTATCGCGAAGGTCGTGTGCCACTGCACACCCTGCGTGCCGACATCGACTATGCCAACTACGAAGCTCACACCACTTACGGTGTGATCGGTGTAAAGGTTTGGATCTTCAAAGGCGAAGTAATTGGTGGTCGCCAAGAAGAACTGAAACCACAAGCACCAGCGCCTCGTAAAAAAGCTGCTAAGTAAGGGGTACGCCAAATGTTGCAACCAAAGCGTACGAAGTTCCGCAAGCAGATGACAGGCCACAACCGTGGTCTGGCACAGCGCGGTAGCAAAGTCAGCTTCGGCGAGTTCGCGCTGAAGTCTGTAGCTCGTGGTCGTCTCACCGCTCGTCAGATCGAGTCAGCGCGTCGTGCACTGACCCGTCACGTTAAACGTGGCGGCAAGATCTGGATCCGTGTATTCCCGGACAAGCCTATTTCCAAAAAGCCCCTCGAAGTTCGTATGGGTAAAGGTAAGGGTAGTGTGGAGTACTGGGTTGCCCAGATTCAGCCAGGCAAAGTCCTGTATGAAATCGAGGGTGTTTCTGAAGAGTTGGCGCGTGAGGCTTTCGCCCTGGCTGCTGCAAAGCTGCCTCTCGCCACCTCGTTCGTTAAACGGACGGTGATGTGATGAAAGCGAAAGAACTTCGTGAACAAACCGCAGAGCAGCTGAACGAGCGCAAGCTTGGCCTGCTGCGCGACCAGTTCAATCTGCGTATGCAGAAAGCAACTGGCCAGTTGGGGCAGTCTCACCTGCTCCGGCAAGTTAAGCGCGACATCGCTCGCGTGGAAACTGTGCTCACACAGCAGGCAGGTAAGTAATCATGGCTGAAGCCGAAAAAACCGTCCGTACGCTGACTGGCCGTGTTGTCAGCGACAAAATGGACAAGACCATCACCGTTCTGATCGAGCGTCGCGTAAAGCACCCGATCTACGGTAAATACGTTAAGCGTTCGACTAAGCTGCACGCGCACGACGAAACCAATCAGTGCCACATCGGCGACAAAGTCACTATTCGTGAAACTCGTCCTTTGGCCAAGACTAAGTCTTGGGCGCTGGTTGATGTTCTCGAACGCGCTGTGGAAGTCTAAGGACTAGGGGTCGGAGAAATTATATGATTCAGACTCAATCCATGCTCGATGTGGCCGATAACAGCGGCGCTCGCCGTGTTATGTGCATCAAGGTGCTGGGTGGCTCCCATCGTCGTTACGCTGGTATCGGTGACATCATCAAGGTTACCGTGAAGGAAGCAATTCCTCGCGGTAAAGTGAAAAAAGGCCAAGTGATGACTGCTGTTGTAGTCCGCACTCGTCACGGCGTACGTCGTGCTGATGGCTCCATTATCCGCTTTGATGGCAACGCTGCTGTTCTTCTGAACAACAAGCAAGAGCCGATCGGCACCCGTATCTTTGGGCCAGTGACCCGTGAACTTCGTACTGAGAAGTTCATGAAGATCGTCTCGCTCGCCCCAGAAGTGCTGTAAGGAGATCCGACATGCAAAAGATTCGTCGTGACGACGAGATCATCGTGATCGCCGGCAAAGACAAAGGTAAGCGCGGTAAGGTGCTTAAGGTTCTCGCGAATAACCGTCTGGTTATTGGCGGTCTGAACCTGGTTAAGCGTCATACCAAGCCTAACCCGATGTCGGGCGTACAAGGCGGTATCGTCGAAAAAGAAGCTCCACTGGACGCTTCTAACGTCGCCATTTTCAACGGCGAAACCAACAAGGCTGATCGCGTTGGTTTCAAGGTAGAAGACGGCAAGAAAATTCGTGTCTTCAAGTCGACCCAAAAAGCGGTTGATGCTTGAACACTGCTAGGTAGAAGACCATGGCACGACTAAAAGAGATTTACTGGAAGGAAATCGCACCGAAGCTTAAGGAAGAACTTAAGCTTTCGAACGTGATGGAAGTTCCACGCGTTACAAAGATCACCCTGAACATGGGTCTGGGCGAAGCGGTCGGTGACAAAAAAGTCATCGAGCACGCTGTTGCTGACCTGGAAAAGATCACCGGTCAGAAAGTCGTTGTGACTTACGCTCGGAAATCCATCGCTGGCTTTAAAGTCCGTGAAGGTTGGCCGATCGGCGTCAAAGTGACCCTGCGCCGTGAGCGTATGTATGAATTCCTGGATCGTCTGCTGTCGATCTCCCTGCCTCGGGTTCGCGACTTCCGCGGCCTGAATGCCAAGTCCTTCGATGGTCGTGGTAACTACAGCATGGGCGTTAAAGAGCAGATCATCTTCCCGGAAATCGACTACGACAAGATCGATGCTCTCCGCGGTCTGGACATTACCCTGACCACCACTGCCAAGAACGATGATGAAGGTCGCGCTCTGCTGCGCGCTTTCAAATTCCCGTTCCGCAACTGATTGGAGTAGGAAAATGGCCAAGATGAGCATGAAAAACCGCGAGCTGAAGCGTCAGCTCACGGTTGCCAAGTACGCCAAAAAGCGTGCAGCACTGAAAGCTATCATCGTTGATCTGAACGCAAGTCCAGAAGCGCGTTGGGAAGCTACAGTAGCTCTGCAGAAGCAGCCACGTGACGCAAGCGCTTCGCGCATGCGTAACCGCTGCCGCCTGACCGGTCGTCCACACGGCGTTTACCGCAAGTTCGGCCTTGGCCGTAACAAACTGCGTGAAGCGGCAATGCGTGGTGACGTACCTGGTCTGGTTAAAGCCAGCTGGTAAGCACTATCAAAGTCTCGGTGGTCGGATTCGCAAGATACTGACCATCGGTGACCTTGAACTTGAATCAAGCCCCTTTTGGGGCTTGATTCATTTGTGGGGTGTGTCTAGAATACCCGGCTCGCCTGAGCCCGTGCTTTTTTCGTGCGGATGCCTCGGCGACACGTAGTAGCCGCAAGGCTAATTTTTTTGTATTAGGAGCGTCTAGCCCATGAGTATGCAGGACCCGTTAGCGGACATGCTAACTCGAATCCGTAATGCCCAGATGGCTGAAAAGTCCGTCGTAAGCATGCCATCTTCTACTTTGAAGGTAGCTGTTGCCAAAGTCCTGAAGGACGAAGGTTACATCGCGGGTTATCAGATCAGCAGCGAAATCAAACCACTGCTGTCTATCGAGCTGAAATATTTCGAAGGCCGTCCGGTCATCGAAGAAGTGAAGCGCGTTAGCCGTCCAGGCCTGCGTCAGTACAAGTCCGTCGATGATCTGCCGAAAGTTCGTGGCGGTCTCGGTGTGTCTATCGTCTCCACCAACAAAGGTGTGATGACGGATCGTGCTGCGCGCGCTGCCGGTGTCGGCGGCGAAGTTCTTTGCACTGTGTTCTAAGGGGGGATAAGCATGTCACGCGTCGCTAAGAACCCCGTTAAGCTGCCAGCCGGTGTCGAAGTCAAATTCGCAGGCCAACAGCTTTCGGTGAAGGGTGCCAAGGGCACTCTCGAACTGAACATCCATTCGTCCGTTGAGATCGTTGAAGAAGCTGGTGAGCTGCGTTTCGCTGCTCGCAATGGCGATCAACAAACTCGCGCAATGGCTGGTACCACTCGTGCGTTGGTAAACAACATGGTCCAAGGCGTAAGCCAAGGCTTCGAGCGCAAGCTCCAGCTGGTCGGTGTTGGTTACAAAGCGCAAGCAAAAGGCACAGTGCTGAACCTGGCTCTTGGCTTCTCGCACCCAGTGGATTATGAACTGCCGGAAGGCATCACCGCTGAGACTCCTAGCCAGACCGATATCCTGATCAAGGGCATCGATAAGCAGCTGGTAGGTCAAGTGGCCGCCGAGATCCGCGACTTCCGTCCACCAGAGCCGTACAAAGGCAAAGGTGTGCGCTACGCGGACGAAGTCGTCCGTCGTAAAGAAGCCAAGAAGAAGTAGGGCATAGCAAATGACCGACAAAAAAGTTACTCGACTGCGTCGCGCTCGCAAAGCACGCCTGAAAATGCACGAACTCGAAGTCGTGCGTCTCTGCGTGTTCCGTTCGTCGCAGCACATCTACGCCCAGGTCATTTCGGCCGACGGCAACAAAGTCCTGGCATCTGCCTCGACTTTGGATAAAGAACTGCGTGATGGCGCCACTGGCAACATCGACGCGGCCACTAAGGTTGGCCAGCTGGTCGCTACGCGTGCAAAAGCCGCTGGCGTCTCGCAGGTGGCTTTCGACCGCTCTGGCTTCAAGTACCACGGCCGCGTCAAGGCGCTGGCTGATGCTGCTCGTGAAGCTGGGCTGGAGTTCTAAGTTATGTCAAATAACGACCAAAAGCGCGACGAAGGCTACATTGAGAAGCTGGTTCAAGTTAACCGCGTAGCCAAAACCGTAAAAGGCGGCCGTATCTTCACTTTCACCGCGTTGACCGTGGTTGGTGATGGTAAAGGGCGTGTTGGCTTCGGCCGTGGCAAGTCACGTGAAGTGCCTGCCGCGATCCAGAAGGCAATGGAAGCTGCTCGTCGCAACATGATCCAAGTTGATCTGAACGGCACCACGCTGCAGTACGCAATGAAGTCCGGTCACGGCGCTTCGAAGGTGTACATGCAGCCTGCTTCTGAAGGTACCGGTATCATCGCTGGCGGCGCTATGCGTGCTGTCCTCGAAGTTGCTGGCGTTCAGAACGTTCTGGCCAAGTGCTACGGCTCGACTAACCCGGTAAACGTGGTTCACGCCACTTTCAAAGGTTTGAAAGCTATGCAGTCTCCTGAGTCCATTGCCGCCAAGCGTGGCAAAAGCGTCAAGGAGATCTTCTGATCATGGCTACCGTTAAAGTTACGCTGATCAAAAGCATGACCGGCCGCATCCCTAACCACAAATTGTGCGTTAAGGGTCTGGGTCTGCGTCGCATCGGTCACACTGTAGAAGTACTTGATACTCCCGAGAATCGCGGGATGATCAACAAGGCTTACTACATGCTGCGTGTCGAGGGTTAATCGATGAAACTCAATGATCTGAGTCCAGCGCCGGGTTCCCGTCGCGAAAAGCATCGTCCGGGCCGTGGTATCGGTAGTGGTTTGGGCAAGACCGGTGGCCGTGGCCACAAAGGTCAGTCCTCCCGCTCCGGTGGCACCATTGCTCCAGGCTTTGAAGGCGGTCAACAGCCGCTGCATCGTCGCCTGCCGAAGTTCGGTTTCGTTTCCCTGAAAGCCATGGACCGCGCAGAAGTGCGTCTGTCCGAGCTGGCTAAAGTGGAAGGCGACATCGTCACCGTGCAGTCCCTGAAAGATGCCAACGTGATCAACGTCAACGTACAGCGTGTGAAAATCATGCTGTCCGGCGAAGTTACTCGCGCTGTCACAATCGGCAAGGGAATCGGCGCCACCAAAGGTGCGCGTGCGGCTATCGAAGCAGCTGGCGGCAAGTTCGAGGAATAAATGGCTAAGCAAGGTGCTCTCTCTGCGCTCGGCAAAGGCGGTATGTCTGAACTCTGGGCTCGTCTGCGTTTTCTGTTCCTGGCGATTATCGTCTACCGAATAGGCGCACACATCCCGGTTCCAGGTATTAACCCGGACCGACTCGCGGACCTGTTTCGACAGAATGAGGGGACCATTCTTAGCTTGTTCAACATGTTTTCCGGCGGCGCGCTGGAACGGATGAGTATCTTTGCACTGGGGATCATGCCGTACATTTCGGCATCGATCATCATGCAACTGATGACCGCCGTCAGCCCGCAGCTGGAGCAGTTGAAGAAGGAAGGTGAAGCTGGCCGTCGCAAGATCAGCCAGTACACCCGCTACGGCACTGTCGTCCTCGCTCTCGTTCAGGCAATTGGCATGTCCATTGGTCTGGCGGGGCAGGGCGTTGCGTTCACTGGTGACTTTGGCTTCCATTTCGTCGCGGTATCCACTTTTGTGGCTGGTGCGATGTTCATGATGTGGCTGGGTGAGCAGATTACTGAGCGTGGTGTTGGCAACGGTATCTCGATGTTGATTTTTTCGGGTATCGTCGCCGGTCTTCCGAGAGCGATCGGGCAGTCTTTCGAGTCTGCACGTCAGGGTGATATCAACATTTTCGCCCTGGTTGCCATCGGTTTGCTGGCAGTAGCGATTATCGGTTTCGTGGTGTTCATTGAGCGTGGTCAGCGTCGTATTGCTGTTCACTACGCCAAGCGTCAGCAGGGCCGCAAGGTGTTTGCTGCGCAGACTAGCCACTTGCCGCTGAAGGTGAACATGGCCGGCGTTATTCCGGCTATTTTCGCGAGCAGCATTTTGCTGTTCCCGGCTTCGTTGGGTGCCTGGTTTGGTCAGTCTGAAGGTATGGGCTGGTTGCAGGACATCTCGCAGTCGATCGCTCCTGGTCAGCCGTTGAATATTCTGCTGTTTAGTGCAGGGATTATTTTCTTCTGCTTCTTCTATACGGCGTTGATGTTCAATCCGAAAGACGTAGCGGAAAACCTGAAGAAGTCCGGTGCCTTTATTCCGGGCATCCGTCCAGGCGAGCAGTCTGCGCGCTACATTGATGGCGTTCTGACTCGTTTGACCATGTTCGGTGCTCTTTACATGACGGCCGTGTGCCTGCTGCCCCAGTTCCTGGTGGTTGCAGCAAACGTACCGTTCTACCTTGGCGGGACCTCGTTGCTGATCGTCGTCGTGGTTGTGATGGACTTCATGTCCCAAGTACAATCGCACCTCGTTTCGCACCAGTACGAATCCCTGATGAAGAAAGCCAACCTGAAGGGCTACGGCAGCGGCATGTTGCGCTGAGTACCCCATAAGGTTCGAGGAGTTGGTGATGAAAGTTCGTGCATCGGTGAAAAAGCTGTGCCGTAACTGCAAGATTATTCGCCGCGAAGGTGTTGTTCGAGTAATTTGCAGCGCGGAACCGCGTCACAAACAGCGCCAAGGCTGAGTGTGATTGTGCTTCAAGCCCGGCAGCTAGTGCGCTGCCGGGTTGATTATTTGTTATTACAGCGATATTATCTCGCGCCCTATTTCTTGGCTTCCGGGGCGTAGGTAGCTGTCAATTGGAGTCCCACTGAATGGCCCGTATTGCAGGCGTTAACATTCCAGATAACAAGCATACTGTTATCTCGCTGACCTACATCTATGGTGTTGGTCGCACTACTGCACAGAAAATTTGTGCAGTGACTGGGGTAAACCCAGCAGCAAAGATCAAAGATCTGAGCGACGAGCAGATTGAACAGCTGCGTGGCGAAGTGGCGAAGTTCACCACTGAAGGTGACCTGCGTCGCGAAATCAACATGAAAATCAAGCGTTTGATGGACCTCGGTTGCTATCGCGGTCTGCGTCATCGTCGTGGTCTTCCAGTGCGCGGTCAGCGTACCAAGACTAACGCGCGTACCCGTAAAGGTCCGCGTAAGCCGATCCGCAAGTAATCGCCCCAGCGAATCGACAGGAAATTAATCATGGCAAAACCTGCTGCTCGTCCTCGTAAAAAAGTTAAAAAGACAGTGGTTGATGGCATCGCCCACATCCATGCTTCTTTTAACAACACCATCGTGACCATTACCGACCGTCAAGGTAACGCTCTTTCCTGGGCTACCTCCGGTGGTTCGGGTTTCCGCGGTTCCCGCAAGTCCACCCCGTTTGCTGCTCAAGTAGCTGCTGAACGTGCTGGTCAAGCTGCGCTGGAATATGGCCTGAAAAACCTCGACGTTAACGTCAAAGGTCCAGGTCCAGGTCGTGAATCCGCAGTCCGCGCTTTGAATGGCTGTGGCTACAAGATCGCCAGCATCACCGACGTGACGCCAATCCCGCACAACGGGTGCCGTCCGCCGAAGAAGCGCCGCGTGTAATCCAGGAGATTGTAAAGAATGGCTCGTTACATTGGTCCAAAATGCAAACTCGCTCGTCGTGAAGGCACCGATCTCTTTCTGAAGAGCGGCGTGCGCGCGATCGAATCGAAGTGCAACATTGAAGCAGCACCTGGTATCCACGGCCAACGCCGCGGTCGCCAGTCCGATTACGGCACCCAACTGCGTGAAAAGCAGAAGGTCCGTCGTATCTACGGCGTTCTCGAGCGTCAATTCAGCGGCTACTACAAAGAAGCTGCTGGCAAGAAAGGTGCAACCGGCGAAAACCTGTTGCAACTGCTCGAATGCCGTCTGGACAACGTTGTATACCGTATGGGTTTTGGCTCTACTCGTGCCGAATCCCGTCAGCTGGTATCGCACAAATCCGTAAGCGTTAACGGTCAGACCGTCAACGTGCCGTCGTACCAGGTTCGTGCTGGTGACGTGGTCGCGATTCGCGAGAAAGCAAAGAACCAACTTCGCATTGTCCAAGCTCTCGATCTGTGTGCCCAACGTGGCCGCGTAGAATGGGTAGAAGTAGACACTGAGAAGAAGTCGGGCGTTTTCAAGAACGTTCCAGCTCGCAGTGATCTGTCCGCCGACATCAACGAAAGCCTGATTGTCGAGCTCTACTCCAAGTAAGGGCTAGAAAATAGGTGCATCCATGCAGATTTCGGTAAATGAGTTCCTGACACCCCGCCATATTGATGTGCAGGTTGTCAGTCCAACCCGCGCCAAGATCACTCTCGAGCCTCTCGAGCGTGGTTTTGGCCACACCCTGGGCAACGCGCTGCGACGCATCCTGTTGTCCTCAATGCCCGGCTGTGCAGTAGTCGAGGCCGAGATTGACGGTGTGCTCCACGAGTACAGCGCCATCGAAGGTGTACAGGAAGACGTAATTGAAATCCTGTTGAACCTTAAAGGTCTGGCTATCAAGCTGCACGGCCGTGACGAAGTTACGCTGACCTTGTCGAAGAAGGGTTCGGGGGTGGTTACCGCTGCCGATATTCAGCTGGATCATGATGTCGAGATCGTTAACCCCGATCACGTAATCGCTAACCTGGCGTCTAACGGCGCCCTGAACATGAAGCTCACCGTAGCTCGTGGTCGTGGTTATGAACCGGCAGACTCGCGTCAGAGCGATGAAGACGAAAGCCGCAGCATCGGTCGCTTGCAGCTTGACTCTTCGTTCAGCCCGGTTCGCCGTATCGCATACGTGGTGGAAAACGCCCGTGTCGAGCAGCGTACTAACCTGGACAAGCTGGTTATTGATCTGGAAACCAACGGTACTCTGGATCCTGAAGAGGCTATTCGCCGCGCTGCAACCATTCTGCAACAGCAGTTGGCTGCGTTCGTCGACCTCAAAGGTGACAGTGAGCCAGTGGTTGTTGAGCAGGAAGACGAGATTGATCCGATCCTGCTTCGCCCGGTTGACGATCTGGAACTGACTGTACGTTCGGCTAACTGCCTTAAGGCGGAAAACATCTACTACATCGGTGACCTGATTCAGCGTACCGAAGTAGAGCTGTTGAAGACTCCGAACCTTGGCAAGAAATCCTTGACTGAAATCAAGGACGTTCTGGCCTCCCGCGGTCTGTCCCTCGGCATGCGCCTCGACAACTGGCCGCCTGCAAGTCTTAAGAAGGACGACAAGGCGACTGCCTGATCGTCGTAATCACCGAACGTTGTGTTTGGTAAGGAATGAACCATGCGTCATCGTAAAAGTGGTCGTCACCTGAGCCGCACCAGCTCGCACCGCAAGGCCATGTTTCAAAACATGGCGGTGTCGCTGTTCGAGCACGAGCTGATCAAAACTACACTGCCGAAAGCTAAAGAACTGCGCCGCGTTGCTGAGCCGCTGATCACTTTGGCCAAGACAGACAGCCTGGCTAACCGCCGTCTGGCTTTCGACCGTACCCGTTCGAAAGCTATCGTTGGTAAGCTCTTCAACGACCTGGGCAAGCGTTACGCTACCCGTGAGGGTGGCTACCTGCGCATCCTCAAGTGCGGCTTCCGCACTGGCGACAACGCGCCTATGGCGTACGTCGAGTTGGTTGATCGTCCAGTTGGCGGTGAAGCTGTATCCGCTGAGTAAGACGTCAGTCTGAAACAAAGAACCGGGCCTAGTGCCCGGTTTTTTGTGTCTGCAAGTAATGCGCTGTTTATACAAGCTTCTCTCCAGTTCGTGCCGTCAGTATGTGAGCGGGATTGTTGTTAGTATTTTTCTATTGATGTCCTCAAATTAATGAATTTGTAGATGCTCCGATCAATGGTCAATACTCCCTCCCAAGCCGATTAGCCGGCAGTTCCATGACTGACTGAGGAAGAGATCGCATGAGCCAAAATAAAACGCTTACCACCGCCAGCGGCGCTCCCGTCGCCGACAACCAGAATTCCCGTTCCGCCGGCCCTCGTGGCCCGCTGCTGCTCGACGACTTTCACCTGATCGAGAAGCTGGCCCACTTCAACCGTGAAAACATCCCTGAACGCCGCGTACACGCCAAGGGTTCGGGTGCTTACGGCACGTTCACGGTTACCCGTGATATCACCCAGTACACCAGCGCCAAGCTGTTCGAATCGGTCGGCAAGCAAACCCCTACGTTCCTGCGGTTCTCCACCGTCGGCGGTGAGCGTGGTTCGGCTGATACCGAACGTGATCCACGTGGTTTTGCCCTGAAGTTCTATACCGAAGAAGGTAATTGGGACATCGTTGGCAACAACACGCCCGTGTTCTTCATCCGTGATCCACTGAAATTCCCGGATTTTATCCACACCCAAAAACGTCTGCCGCAAAGCAACCTGAAAAGTGCGCAGATGATGTGGGACTTCTGGTCGCACTCGCCTGAGGCGCTGCACCAGGTCACTATCCTGTTCTCAGACCGTGGCATCCCTGATGGCTATCGCCACATGCACGGCTTCGGCAGCCACACCTATAGCTTGATCAGCGCGAATGGCGAGCGCCATTGGGTGAAGTGGCACTACAAGACCCGGCAGGGGATCAAGAACCTGGCACCGGCAGAAGCTGCTCGTTTGGCCGGCACTGACCCGGACTACGCCCAGCGCGATCTGTTTGGCGCCATTGAGCGCGGTGATTTCCCGAAATGGCGGGTGTGCATCCAGATCATGACCGAAGCCCAGGCAGCGGCACATTACGAGAACCCATTTGACGTGACCAAGACCTGGTCGCAGAAAGAATTCCCGCTGATCGAAGTGGGTGAACTGGAGCTCAACCGCAACCCACAGAACTACTTTGCTGAAGTCGAGCAAGCGGCATTCGGCCCAAGCAATATGGTCCCTGGCGTCGGCCTGTCACCTGATCGGATGCTGCAAGGTCGCGTATTCGCTTACGCCGATGCGCATCGCTACCGTGTTGGCACCAATCACCAGCAATTGCCGGTGAATGCGCCGCGCAGCCCGGTCAACAGCTACCAGCGCGATGGCTCGATGGCATTCGGCAGTAATGGTGGCGCAGCGCCTAACTATGAGCCCAACAGCTACGTCGAATCGCCGAAGCAGGCGCCTCGTTATGCTGAGCCTGCCTTGGCCCTGAGCGGTGCCGCCGATCGTTACGATCACCGCGAAGACACTGATTACTACAGTCACGCGGGTGCGCTGTTCCGTCTGATGAGCGATGAGCAGAAAAAGCTGCTGGTCAGCAACATTGCCGGTGCCATGGCCGGGGTTTCCAGCGACGTGATTGATCGCCAGTTGCAGCATTTCTACAGGGCCGACCCGGCGTATGGAGAAGCAATCGCAAAGGCACTCAACGTACAGCTTAACGAAGTCTAAACGAGAAGCAGAACCGCCCTCATTTGGGCGGTTTTTGCGTTATTTAAACTACTTTTCTCAGAATATCTTCGCTTTTATCGCGCAATCGGCGTGACCAAACGGTCGGGTTGGTTCAAACTACAGACTTTCAAGCAGGGAGATGTAGGGCGATGCAAGGCCACCCAGACGTAATCGATTACCTCAACACGTTGCTGACCGGCGAGTTGGCAGCGCGTGATCAATATTTCATCCATTCGCGGATGTACGAGGACTGGGGTTTTACCGAGCTCTACGAACGTATCAACCACGAGATGGAAGAAGAGGCGCAGCACGCTGACGCCTTGATGCGTCGCATCCTGATGCTCGAAGGCACGCCACGTATGCGTCCCGACGACCTGGATGTCGGCACCACCGTGCCGGATATGCTCGCTGCCGACTTGCGTCTTGAATACAAAGTCCGCGCTGCTCTGTGCAAAGGCATTGAGCTTTGCGAGCTGCACAAGGACTACGTTAGCCGCGAGATTCTTCGCGTTCAGTTGAACGATACCGAAGAAGATCACACCTACTGGCTGGAGAAGCAGTTGGGTCTGATCAAGCTGATCGGTCTGGAGAATTACCTGCAATCGCAGTTCTGATTCACAGACAACAAAAAGCCCCTGTCACCCATAAAGTGACAGGGGCTTTTTCATGGCCTCGATTCAGGCCTTGTCGCGAGCCAGCAGCGGCTTGAGATAGAAGCCGGTGTGCGACTGCTTCATCTCCGATACTTCTTCCGGTGTACCAACCGCAATGATCTGGCCACCCTTGGAGCCGCCTTCCGGCCCCAGGTCCACCAACCAGTCGGCAGTCTTGATCACGTCCAGGTTGTGCTCGATCACCACCACAGTGTTGCCGTGATCGCGCAGTCGATGCAGTACATCGAGCAGTTGCTGAATGTCCGCGAAGTGCAACCCGGTGGTTGGCTCATCAAGGATATACAGCGTCTTGCCGGTATCACGCTTGGACAGCTCGCGGGACAGTTTCACCCGTTGAGCTTCACCGCCGGACAACGTAGTCGCCGACTGCCCAAGCTTGATGTACGACAGACCGACGTCCATCAGCGTCTGCAGCTTGCGCGCCAGCGCCGGCACCGCGTCGAAGAACTCCCGGGCTTCCTCGATGGTCATCTCAAGGGTTTCGTGGATGTTCTTGCCCTTGTATTTGATCTCAAGGGTTTCACGGTTGTAGCGCTTGCTCTTGCACACGTCGCACGGCACATAGATGTCCGGCAGGAAGTGCATTTCCACCTTGATCAGGCCATCGCCCTGACACGCTTCGCAGCGCCCGCCCTTAACGTTGAAAGAGAAGCGCCCCGGCCCGTAACCCCGCGAGCGAGATTCCGGAACACCGGCGAACAGCTCGCGAATCGGCGTGAACAGCCCGGTGTAGGTGGCCGGGTTCGAGCGCGGTGTACGACCGATAGGGCTCTGGTCGATGTCCACGACCTTGTCCAGATGCTCCAGGCCCTTGATGCTGTCGTGCGCCGCGGCCTCAAGCGTCGTCGCACCGTTCAGTGCGGTCGCGCTCAGGGGGAACAGCGTATTGTTGATCAGCGTCGATTTGCCCGAACCGGATACACCGGTCACGCAAGTCAGCAGGCCCAGCGGGATTTCCAGATCGACATTGCGCAGGTTGTTGCCGCGCGCGCCCTTGAGCGACAGGGTCATTTTTTTGTTACGCGGTGTGCGTTTGGCCGGTACTGCGATTTTCACCCGGCCTGACAAATACTTGCCGGTCAGCGAGTCCGGGTGTGCCATGACTTCGGCTGGCGTGCCTTCGGCGACGATATGCCCACCATGCACGCCGGCACCAGGGCCGATGTCCACGACATAATCGGCAAGACGAATGGCGTCTTCGTCATGCTCGACCACGATCACCGTGTTGCCGATATCCCGCAGATGCTTGAGGGTACCCAGCAAACGGTCGTTGTCTCGCTGATGCAGACCGATCGATGGTTCATCAAGGATGTACAGCACGCCTACCAAACCGGCGCCGATCTGACTGGCCAGACGAATACGCTGGGCTTCACCGCCAGACAGGGTGTCGGCGCTGCGATCCAGCGACAAGTAGTCGAGCCCCACATTGACCAGAAACTGCAGGCGCTCGCGGATCTCCTTGAGAATCTTGTCGGCGATTTCACCGCGACGGCCAGTCAGCTTCAGCACGCCGAAATATTCGCACGCATCGCCAATCGGCAGGTTCGTCACCGCCGGCAGCGTTTTCTCGCCCACCCACACATGCCGCGCCTCACGACGCAGGCGGGTGCCACGGCAATCCGGGCAAGGCTGAGTACTGAGGAACTTGGCCAGCTCTTCACGCACCGAGGCGGACTCGGTCTCGCGGTAGCGGCGTTCCAGGTTGGGCACGATGCCTTCGAACGGGTGAGAGCGCTTGACGATGTCGCCACGGTCATTCAGGTACTTGAAGTCGACATTCTGCGAGCCGCTGCCGTGCAGGATGTATTTCTGCTGATCGGCCGGCAGGTCGTTGAACGGCACTTCCAGGCTGAATTTGTAGTGCGAGGCTAGCGACCCGAGCATCTGGAAGTAATAGACGTTACGCCGGTCCCAGCCGCGTATCGCCCCCTCGGCCAGGGTGAGTTCGCCATTGACCAGTCGCTTGATGTCGAAGAACTGCTTCACCCCCAGGCCATCGCACGTCGGACAGGCGCCGGCCGGGTTGTTGAAGGAGAACAGCTTGGGTTCCAGTTCGCTGATGGCGTGACCGCAGATCGGGCAGGCAAAACGGGCGGAGAAAATCATCTCTTCGCCAGGCTCGTCGTCCATCGGCGCCACCAGGGCAATACCGTCTGCCAGCTTCAGCGCGGTCTCGAACGATTCGGCCAGACGTTGTTGCAGATCGGCGCGAACCTTGAAGCGGTCCACGACGACATCAATCGAATGCTTCTTCTGTTTATCCAGCTTCGGCAACTCGTCCAGCTCGCAGAGCCGGCCGTTGACCCGTGCCCGGACGAAACCCTGGGCGCGCAGTTCTTCGAAGACTGACAGGTGCTCGCCTTTACGCTCACGGATCACTGGCGCCAGCAGCATCAATTTGCTGCCCTCCGGCTGGGCGAGGACCAGGTCGACCATCTGGCTGACAGTTTGCGCTTCCAGCGGAATATCGTGATCCGGGCAGCGTGGAATACCGACGCGGGCATAGAGCAGACGCAGGTAATCGTAGATTTCGGTGATGGTGCCGACCGTCGAGCGCGGGTTGTGCGAGGTCGACTTCTGTTCGATGGAAATGGCTGGCGACAGACCTTCGATGGTGTCGACGTCAGGCTTTTCCATCATCGACAGGAACTGCCGGGCGTAGGCCGACAGCGACTCGACATAGCGGCGCTGACCTTCGGCGTACAGCGTGTCGAAGGCCAGGGACGACTTGCCGGATCCGGACAGGCCGGTGATGACGATCAGCTTGTCCCGTGGCAGGGTCAGGTCGATGTTCTTCAGGTTGTGGGTTCGGGCCCCACGAATCAGGATCTTGTCCAAAGTGGCCTCGCTTGGCGGGCGTCGAAAACGTAGGAGTATACGGCCAAATACTGGATGGATGCACACTATCAAATGAGCCGGGCGCAGCCTTGTATGAAGACTGCGTCATCTATACGCGTCAAAGCGTCGCGATGTACCCCGTCAATCGATGGGACTGGTAGAATCGCCGCCGGTTCACATGAGGTTATTCCATGCACGATCCCCACAGCGAACGCATGAGTGGCAGCGAGACCCGCGCAGCAAGCGGTCTGGCCCTGGTGTTCGCCTTCCGTATGCTTGGCATGTTCATGGTGTTGCCGGTCCTGGCGACCTATGGCATGGATCTGGCTGGAGCGACCCCGGCCCTTATCGGGCTGGCGATTGGCGCTTATGGCCTGACCCAGGCGCTTTTCCAGATTCCGTTCGGGATCATTTCCGACCGTATCGGCCGCCGCCCGGTGATTTACCTGGGGCTGATCGTCTTTGCCCTCGGCAGTGTACTGGCGGCGAATGCCGATTCGATCTGGGGCGTGATTGCCGGGCGCGTCCTGCAGGGCGCCGGGGCGATTTCCGCCGCGGTCATGGCCTTGCTGTCGGACCTGACTCGCGAGCAACACCGGACCAAGGCCATGGCCATGATTGGCATGACCATCGGTCTGTCGTTCGCCGTCGCCATGGTGGTCGGGCCGCTGCTGACCCGCGCCTTCGGCCTGTCGGGGCTGTTCCTGGCCACGGGCGGCATGGCCTTGTTCGGCATCGTCATCGTGATGTTCATGGTGCCCAAGTCCACCGGGCCGTTGCAGCATCGCGAGTCTGGCGTCGCCCGGCAGGCCTTGTTGCCGACGCTCAAACATCCGGACCTGCTGCGCCTGGACCTGGGCATTTTTGTGTTGCACGCGATGTTGATGTCGAGCTTCGTCGCCTTGCCCCTGGCGCTGGTCGAAAAAGCCGGCCTGCCCAAGGAGCAGCACTGGTGGGTGTACCTGACTGCACTGCTGATTTCTTTCTTCGCCATGATCCCGTTCATCATTTACGGCGAGAAGAAACGCAAAATGAAACGAGTTTTATTGGGCGCGGTGCTGACGCTGATGCTCACTGAGCTATTCTTCTGGAAGTTCGGCGACAGCCTGCGCGCTTTGGTGATCGGGACGGTGGTGTTCTTTACCGCGTTCAACTTGCTGGAGGCATCGCTGCCATCGCTGATCAGCAAGGTTTCACCCGCGGGCGGCAAGGGCACGGCGATGGGGGTTTATTCCACCAGCCAGTTCCTTGGTTCGGCACTCGGCGGCATCCTCGGCGGCTGGCTGTTCCAGCACGGCGGTTTGTCGGTTGTGTTCCTTGGATGCGCCGGCCTGGCTGCACTTTGGCTGGCCTTTGCTGTTACCATGCGCGAACCACCCTACGTGACGAGCCTGCGCTTGCCGTTATCGCCCGAGGCGATCCGCGAAGCGGGTCTGGTCGAGCGCCTGAAGGCCGTTGTAGGGGTAACAGATGCGGTTGTGGTTGCTGATGAAGCGGCCATTTACATCAAATTGGACACCGAACTATTGGATCGCACCGCCCTCGAACGCCTGGTGAACAACCCGGCACCGACAGCGTGCGAAGCCTAGGAGAACGTTATGGCCCGTGGGGTTAACAAAGTCATATTGGTCGGCACTTGCGGCCAGGATCCCGAAGTTCGCTACTTGCCTAACGGTAACGCCGTGACCAACCTGAGTCTGGCGACCAGCGAACAGTGGACTGACAAGCAAACCGGTCAGAAGGTCGAGAAGACCGAATGGCACCGTGTATCGATGTTCGGCAAAGTGGCCGAAATTGCTGGCGAATACCTGCGTAAAGGTTCGCAGGTCTACATCGAAGGCAAGTTGCAAACCCGCGAGTGGGAAAAAGACGGCATCAAGCGTTACACCACTGAAATCGTGGTCGACATGCAAGGCACCATGCAACTGCTGGGCGGCCGTCCACAGCAGGGCGACCAACAAGCCGGTGGCAACAACTACCAGCAGTCGGCGCCACGTCAGCAAGCTCCGCGTCCGCAGCAGTCGGCACCGCAACAGTCCGCGCCACAGCAGTCGCGCCCGGCTCCTCAGCAAGCCGCACCGCAACCGGCTCCGGATTTCGACAGCTTTGATGACGATATCCCGTTCTGATTTATAGCTTTAATCGGTAACAAACAAAAAGGCCCGGCGCTCTCAGCGTCGGGCCTTTTTTGTGGGCGAGTGAAGGGGTCAATCAAGAATCAGATGCGGCAAGAACCGGCTCGAATCCTTGGTGATCAGACTGTTGTCCTCGCGCACACCAATTCCCGCGGCCTGATCGCCGATGACCCAGGATCCCACCAAGGTGAAACTCTCGCCAAACTGCGGCAACGGCGCAAATTCCTGAAGGATGAACGGCGCATCGGTGTAGGGGCCGTCCTCTTTTACGGTCAGACCTTCAGTGGTTTGCAACTCGATGTTGGCGCCTTCCCGGGAGAAGAACGGTTTGCGTACCCAGCCTTTGGGCACGGCCTTGTGGATGTCTGGGTCAAGATGTGCCGCCAGCAGGTTTGGATGCCCCTTGTTGAACTCCCACAGTAACGGCAGGATGCCTTTGTTGGAGAGGATGGCCTTCCACGCCGGCTCAAAAAACTGCGTGTCGCACTGCGCAATCGCCGCACCGAAGGGCTCCTGGAAAATGAATTCCCAGGCGTGCAGTTTGAACAGATGTGGAATCCAGCGTTCTTCAAGGTCGACGAAACGGCCTTCGCTATTGAGGCCGATGTCCTCGATGTCGATGTGCCGTGATTCGATGCCGACTTTTTCCGCGATCAGGCGCAAGTAGTCGGTGGTGGCCTTGTCTTCGACCGAGTCCTTTATCGATGAAAAGTAGAACGGCTTCTTCAGTTGCAGTTCGGCGAAGGCCTGGTGCAGCTTGGTGTCGATGCTGTTGAACTGGTCCGCATCCCTGGGCAACAGGCCCCGTTCGATGCATTGCTCCAGCCAGCCCCATTGGAACGCTGCTGCCTCGTAAAGGCTGGTGGGCGTGTCGTAGTTGAGTTCCAGCAGCTTGGCCGGCCCCTGACCGTTGTAGGAAAAATCCATGCGCCCGTACAGATGCGGATGGCCTTCGCGCCAGGAGGTACAGATCATGTCGAAGAACACTGGGGGGATGCTCAGGCGCTCCAGCAGTTGCTCGCTCTGCACCACGCGGGCGACCAGATCCATGCACATCTCGTGGATGTCCGTAGTCGGGTCTTCCAGATCGTTCTCGATCTGCTTGAGCGTGAACTGGTAATACGCGCTCTCGTCCCAATAGGGTTCGCCATCAATGGTGTGGAACACAAAGCCGAGGCTTTCGGCAGTCTGTCTCCAGTCGTGACGTTCGGCGCAGATTATTTTCTTCATGGCACGCCTTCCTTAACTGCTCGAACCGCCAAAACTCCGGCCCGATCCGCCCCAGCCACTTCGTGCGCTGGCCTGACTACCGAAACCGCCACGGGAGGTGGACGAGGCGATGGACACCGGCTTGCTGCCCGACTTGAAGGTTGAGGTGCTGTAGCCCGAGCCGTACTTCGCCTGGTTGGACCGGTTGAAGGTGGAGCCCGTCGATACCCGTTGGCCGAGCGTCGAAGAGCCGTAGTTACCGCGATCATCCCGGTAGCGATAGACCGGTTGCGAGTAATAGCTGTTGCGGTTGTTGCTGAGCATGTTGCCGATCAGCAGTCCGGTCAGCAGGCTGCTACCGGAAAAGCCCGAGCCGCCGTTGGTGGTTTCGGAAGCGGGCAATTGCGCCTTGGCGGCGTCCACCTGGGATTGCGTGACCTCGCCGTCAGCTGTCAGCTCAAAGCCACCCAACTTGGGCAGAAACTTGCCCGCAGAATCCTGCTGGCACCAGCCGGCGACAAAGTCGGCGTCGCAATCGTCCTGGCTGTCGTACACCGGGGCGATACGACGGTGTTCGGCCATGGCGGTCATGTAGGCCTCGGAGCAAACGTCCACCGGGAGTTTTTCATCGGCGCACTGCTGGACCGACTGGAAGTTGTATTTTTTCTGTACCGAGTAGGTTTTTTCCGTTGGCCCGCAGCCGGATATCGCCATGGCGACCGACGCTGCCAGCGAGAGCTGAACGTACTTGCTTCGTTTCATTACAGGCTCCGTGGCGCAATCAGTTCGTTGACGGGGTCATGCACGCGGCATTGAACATGCCGACGCTGATGGCCACCGCTGCCACGTAGATACCGGCGGCGATTTCACCGTTGCGAATGCGCTCGGACGTGCCTTTGAGTACCAGGCTGCTCATCAGGAAACCAAGCAGTTGCACCACGGCGGCAATCACCGCCCAGACAATGAAGTCCAGCACATTGACCGAGTAGGCGATCACGTTGCTGGCCGGGATTGCGAAACCGATGATGGCGCCCGACAAGGCAATGGCTGCGGCGATGTTGCCGGAGCGAATCAGCTCGAACTCCTTGTGTGGAGTGATGCGGGTGTAGACGAACTGGAACAGCGCAAACACCGCGATGGCGCCGATCAGATAGACAACAAAGCCGAGTACCGCGGCTTTGTTCAGCGAAATCGAGAGCGTTTCAAGCATGGCAAACTTCCTTGTATCAAATAGTGTTCAGGTCGGTGGTGTACAGCGAAATGCCCAGCGATGTGCTCAGGCTGATGACGCCTTCTGCGTCCTGTTCCACGGAAAACAGCAGCAGCTCCCGGCGATTGGTCAGGCCGGTTTCCCGTGCATACAGCATCGAGCGATGCTCGATGCTGTAGGACTCGCCTGGATTACGCACGTATTCCGTCAGCGGGACCAGCTCGGTTTGACCGCGTTCGGTGCCCCATTCGCGGCTGTATTCGATGCCGTTGAGGGTGTAGACGGGCAGGCCGATCTGGCTCTGAGGGCCGGCCAGACGGCGCAGTTCGTCTTCACTGTTGATGGTCACGTAACTGAGGTAGTTGAACAGGATCACCGATTCGACCTGGCCATTGACGTCGCCGGTGGTGTGCACCTGCAGCCAGTAGTCTTCGTCGTTCATGTAATAGCGCGACAGCCAGTTCGACTGCCCGAGATCAACCTTGCCCTGGCTCCAGATTTCCTGGGAACCGGGCACGGTGACGGTGCTTTTGCCGTCGAGCAGCAGCCTCAGGGAGCCGTCAAACATGACGCCTTTGCCCGTGGCCAGACCCAGCGGGCCGATGTCCGCCGCAGGCGTGACGACGGCCGGAGCTTCGAGCCCCATCAATTGTTTAAACCATCCCATTGACCATTTCCTTGAGGCGGGTGACGGCAGATATTGAACACTGAACCCATTGTGGGAGCGAGCCTGCTCGCGAAGGCGGAGTGTCAGTCACTGGAAAATCCGGCTGAAACTGCGCCTTCGCGAGCAGGCTCGCTCCCACAGGATTACGCTGCTCGCTGTTTACTCAGCCGACTGCTTCTTCAGGCGTTCCAGAATCGCATTGGCGCTGCCTTGATTCGGCGTGATGCCTGCGTCGCGCAGTTTGCGATCCAGATCATTACCGCTGGAGGCGTCGGCGATTTCGTCGCTGGCTTCCAGCTCGGCCGCGCGTTGCTGCTGCTTGGCTTGCAGGCGGTTCAATGTACCGACCGCTGTTTCCAGCTTGCCGTTGGCACCGCCGCTGGCGATGGAAGCGCTGACCTGGGCTTTCTGCACGCTTTCACGCGCCTTGGCCATGTCCACTTGCTGGCGCAGGCTCTTGATGCGGCTTTCGGCTTTGTTGATGTCCTTGCGCATCTTGTCGGCGTAGGCACCGAACTCGTTGCTCTGGGTTTCTTCAGCCGTCAGGTCGTTGGTCAGGGTCGAAATGGCTTCGGCCACTTCCAGCGCCAGGTCTTCACGGCCGGCCTGGATCGCGGCCAGGGCCTTGGATTCCAGGTCCTGAATCTTGGCGTGGTATTCGGCCACGCGATCAGCGGACAGCTTGTGCTTGGCCATGATGGTGACCAGCTCGCGGCGGGCGTTGGCCAGGGCGCTGTCGGCGTCGCGAATTTCCTGATCGAGGATGCGCAGGGCCTGTTGATCGACGATTGCTTCGCCGACTTCATTGGCGCCGCCGCGCAGTGCAGTGAACAACTTGCTCCAGATGGACTGACTCATTGAATTTTCCTTGTTCCCGAAATTATTTGAAGAAGTGTTCGAAGGCTTCGCTGGCGCGATGGACGTTGTCGACCAGGGTTTTGACCTCGGTCACTACGTTGGTCAGGCTGGAGTCGGAACTCAGCGCGCCGAACATGTTGTAGACGGTTTGCCCGTTCGGCATGGACTCGATACCGATCGACGACAGCGGGAACAGTTCGCGGCTGCGCAGCACGGCTTCATTGAAGGTGCGCACGTCGGTGATCGATTCGATGTCCACCAGCACGGTGTCGACGATGATCTGATCGCCAACCACTGCGATGTAAATCGGCAAGCCGCCGAAGTCGTTCATTTCCAGCTTGATGCTGGATTCGGAGCCTTGGACCAGGGACAGGGTGATGTCTTTGGACGCCACCTCTTCCAGTGCCTGAAGGGCGGTGAACAGGCGGTCGATGTTCCAGTTGTTACCTGCGCTCATGTAATTCTCCGACATGATTGAGCCAGCCTTGATCGGCTGGCGTAGCTGTTTCTCCATCTGCTTGAGCAGGCTTCGGTTTTCGGGCAGCACCCAAGCCTCGTGTTTCACATAGCCGGCAGCACTGAGCCCCGCGCGCATCTGCTTCATGTAGAAGCTCGACGGTTTTTTCACGGGTGGTTTCGAGCGCTCTCCTTGTTGGCTCTTTGAGGCGGTGGCGGATTCGAGCGGCGAACCCGGGGGAGAGCGGCTTTTCATCGTAGTGACTCCGTTATGAAAATCTCACGCGTGGTGGACACTACAGCGAATGTTTGCAGCGCTCAATAGCTCACGCGTGAGATTTTTGTGACGGAAACAAGACCGTCAGCCAGCAAGACCTGCAATCCACTGTGGGAGCGAGCCTGCTCGCGAAGAGGGAGTGTCAGCGATGAATCTGGTTGCTGACATTACGCCTTCACGAGCAGGTTCGCTCCCACAGGGATGTTTGTGTTCTTCCAGGGTTTTAACTTACCGCTGACTCGCCAAAAACTCCTGTGCGGACACCACGCTCGCATACGCGAAACCCAGCGACGACATGAATGCTGCATGCACCAGCGCCGCCGGCACCGTCATACCGTTGAATTCCAGGTCGCGGGTGGCGCAAGCGTCATGAATCACGGTCACGGTATAGCCAAAGTCGGCGGCAGCGCGGGTGACGCCGTCGACGCACATGTGGCTCATGCTGCCGACGATCACCAGATGCTCGATGCGCTGTTCGTCGAGGATGGCTTTGAGATCGGTTTCGCGAAACGCATTGACGAAGTGTTTGAGCACCACGGGTTCGTCGGCGCGATTAACGACCTTGGGGTGCAACTTCGCGCCCTCTGAACCGGGGGTAAAAAACGGTGCATCATCGGACGTGAATTCGTGGCGGATGTGCACCACCGGATCACCGGCTTCGCGGAACGCCTGAATGATCCGCACGGCGTTGTCGGCGGCGGCATCGGCGCCTGCCAGCGGCCACTTGCCGTGGGGGAAGTAGTCGTTCTGGATATCGACTACGATGACTGCTTGCCTGGCCATGGGTGTTTCCTCGAAGTGCTGTTGGGTGTGCAAGCAAGTATCGGGTTCGACGGGCCGTCCGAGGATTGGCCGCACCGACAATAGACGGGGGAAAACTGACAATGGGTGTAGAAAGGGCAATCGTCGAACTGGCCGTGCTGATTTATCCGGGCGCACAGATGGCGGCGGTGCACGGCTTGACGGACTTGTTCGGCGTGGCTGAGCGCATTGCTGCCGAACATCAGGCGCAGCAGTTGCCGTCGCTGCGTGTCAGCCATTGGCAAGCGGACGGCGATCAGTTGCCGGTGCGGGTCTACGACAGTCATCCCGGCCCTGATGTGGGGCTGATCGCAGTGTTGATTCCGCCCTCGATTGGCGGGTTTTCCCAAGCCCAGGCGCCTCAGGGGCTGCTGCGCTGGCTGCGTCAGCAGCACGCGGGTGGCGCGACACTCGGTGGCGTTTGCGTGGGGTCGATTCTGCTGGCGGAAAGCGGTTTGCTCAATGGGCGTAGCGCGACCACGCACTGGACGTCCGCCAAAGCCTTCGCCGAGCGTTATCCGGCGATCAGGCTCAAGGCGGATGTGCCGATTGTCGACGACGGCGACCTGATCACCACGGCAGGGCTGATGGCCTGGTCGGAACTGGGTCTGCGCCTGGTCGACCGCTTGCTCGGACCGAGCATTGCCACTGCCACGGCGCGCTTTCTGGTGGTGGAGCACAGTGACAGCGCCAGCGAGTGCGGCAGCAACTTTGCACCGATTCTCAGCCACGGCGATGCGGCGATTCTCAAGGTCCAGCACTGGCTGCAAGCTAATGGGGCGACCGATGTGTCGCTGACCGCCATGGCCGAGCGGGCAGGATTGGAAGAACGCACGTTTTTGCGCCGGTTCCGTGCGGCAACCGGGCTGAAGCCGACCGAGTATTGTCAGCACCTGCGAGTCGGCAAGGCCCGGGAAATGCTTGAGTTCACCAACGGCACCATCGACCACATTGCCTGGACGGTCGGCTATCAGGACGCGAGCGCATTCCGCGCCACCTTCCGGAAAATCACCGGGCTGGCGCCGAGCGATTACCGGACGCGGTTCGGAGTGACACCGCCGGCGGCCGGGCCACGATAATTCCTGACATCCCAAAAAACCTTGTAGGAGCGGCGGTGCGACGATTCCACATGAGCCCGCATCAGTCTTTAAATCGTGCAAAGTGCCGGGTCTGAGCGGGCATTCGTGCAGAATCAAACAGGCCCCATGCCATCACCCATTCAGCAACTCGCTGATATCAAAGTCATTTCCCCACACCCCCGACTGGCCTGATCCCTGCACCCCTCACACCACATCCATCAAGCGCAGATTGAGGGGGACGCATGACCCCGACAAATCGCAAAAAGCTGGTACTTGCCCATTCCGTGCGTCCCGACGCACCGTTGCACGAAGTCGAAACCAATCGTGCGCTGGCCCGTTGGCTGGCGCAGATTCTGGGGCTCAAGTACGGCGGAAGCTTCGACCCGTTGATGCACAGCAGTCGCGATCTTTACCTGTTGCCGACCCAGACGCTGGTCGGCGCAGAGGCCGCCGGACAATTGGGAATCAAGGGCCCGCAAGACCTGTGGGGCGGCTACGTCGAACACGATTTCATTGCCACCAAAGCCATCAGCCACGGCTTACGCAATCACTACGCCTACGCACCGCAAGGCTGGTCACCCTTATTCTCCGAACGGGTGCGCAACGTGGTGCTGGACGGCCTGAGCGTGTTTTCCCTGGAGGACGCGCGACCGGCCGCCGAACACTTGCTGTACACCGGCCCGATCCGCCTCAAGCCAATCCACGCCTGCGCCGGTCGCGGGCAGCAGGTGATCGGCAGCCTTGACGCATTCGACGCCATTCTCGCCCGGCCCGACGCCGGACAATTGTTTACCGACGGCGTAGTGTTGGAACAGGAGCTGGACCAGGTCATCACCCACAGCGTCGGCCAGTCGTTTATCGGCGATTACGTGTTCAGTTACTGCGGTGAGCAATACTTGACCGAAGACGGTCAGGGCGAGCAGGTCTACGGCGGTTCGAACCTGCAAGCGGTGCGTGGTGGCTACGCGCAGTTGCTGGCGCTGGAGTTGCCCGACGATGTGCGCCTGGCCATTGAACAGGCACAGGTGTTCGACAGTGCTGCCGACGAAGCCTATCCCGGCTTTTATGCCTCGCGGCGCAATTACGACATCGCTCAAGGCCTGGACAGCGATGGCCAGCAGCGCAGCGGCGTACTCGAACAGTCGTGGCGCATGGGCGGTGCCAGCAGTGCCGAAGTGGCGGCGTTGCAGAGTTTCGTCAACGACCCCGGCATGCGTGCGATACGCGTGTCGTCGGTAGAAACCTACCTCGATCAGCCGCTGCCGGCTGACGCCATTGAGGTGTATCGCGGCCCGGCTGAAAACAGCGACTTTCTTCTCAAGTACGTGACGGTCAAATCCTATGACGGCTAGAAGCGAAAGCATTCAAATCGACATCGACGACGAACAGATGAGCGGGACTTTTCTCAGCCCCAAATCGAAAGTCCCCGGCGTGCTGTTTGTGCACGGTTGGGGCGGTAGTCAGGAACGAGACCTGGAACGGGCCAAGGGCATCGCCGGTCTTGGTTGTGTGTGCCTGACCTTCGACCTGCGCGGGCATACCGGCGGGACGGGACTTTCACTGTCCCGCGTGACCCGTGACGACAACCTGCGGGATCTGCTCGCGGCCTATGACCGCCTGCTCTCGCACCCGGCCATCGATACGTCGGCCGTCGCGGTGGTGGGCACCAGTTATGGCGGGTACCTGGCGGCGATCCTGACCTCGCTGCGTCCGGTGCGCTGGCTGGGACTGCGGGTGCCGGCGCTGTATCGCGACGAGCAATGGCACACCGCCAAACGTGATCTGGACAAGGCTGACCTGCGCGATTACCGCAGCACGCTGGTGCACGCCGACAGCAACCGCGCGTTGCACGCCTGTGCACATTTCACTGGCGACGTGTTGCTGGTCGAGTCCGAGACTGACGACCATGTGCCGCATGCCACGATCATGAGTTACCGCGCGGCGTGTCAGCACACGCATTCGCTGACTCACCGCATCATTGATGGCGCCGATCATGCACTGACTGACCCAGTGGCACAGCAGGCTTATACCTCGATCCTGGTGGACTGGATTACAGAGATGGTGGTGGGGGAGCGGTTGAGCATTATTCAATCGAGCTGATAGGGGCGGTGACTTTAAGGCCGCCATCGCGAGCGAGCTCGCTCCCACATTTTTCGGTATCGGTTGCGAAATTTGCGTACACCCCGATCCCCTGCGGGAGCGAGCTTGCTCGCGATGGCGGCATCAGCTACAGCACATACCTCAAGAAGGCTTCTTCTCTATCCGCAACGCCTTCGCCTTGGCCTCCACCAGCAGATACATCACCAGCGTAATCAACAACGGCAAGATGAAATAGATCGCCCGGTACGCCAGCAACCCCGCCACCAGACTCCCGCGCGACGCCTCATGTTGCAGCAGCGCCACGAACACCGCCTCCAGCACCCCGAGCCCCGCCGGGATGTGGGTGATGACCCCGGCAATCGCGCTGATCAACAACACCCCGAGCACCAGCGGATAATCCAGCTTGCTCGGCAACAAGGTGAAAATCACGGCCGCCATCAACGACCAGTTCAACGCCCCGAGGGCCAGTTGCAACACCGCCATGCGCACTGACGGCAGGTTGATTTCAACCCCACGTATCGCCCATTCCCGTCGCCTGGAAAATCGGCACGCTGCCAGATAACCCGCACTGATCAGCAGCAGCAACACGCCCACGGCCTGCAACGCCGCGCTGCTCAGTTTCCAGCCTGGCGGCATTGTCACCAGAGCGCTGCTGAACACCGCGCCGGCAATCACCATGTAGCCAAACCAGTTGGTGGCCAGGCTCAGCCCGAGGATCTTCGCGATGTTGCCTTTGCTTACCCCCAGCCGTGAATACAGCCGATAACGCATGGCGATGCCGCCGACCCAGGCACTGAGGTTGAGGTTGAAGGCGTAGCTGATCACGCCTACTGGCAGGATCTGTCGCCACGTCAGGTCCTGGCGGATGTAGGTGCGGCCGATCAGGTCGAAGCAGGCGTACACCAGAAAACTCGACAGCGTCAGCAGCGACGCAATGACCAGCGTGCGCACCTTGAAATCCGCCAGGGTGTCGAACACCTCGTTCCATTCGATACGCCGGGCGAGCAGCGTGAACAGTACGATCAGCGCCAGAAAGAACAACACTGTCAGCGGCTTTTTCCAGCGGCTCCAACGAGACGTGCGCGGATGCCCGGCCGGGGCTGCCGATTGGGCATCAGGGCGGCTCATGGTGATCGCTCGCGGCGGGATGAGTGAAGGGTTTGAGGCGCGGCTTGTGTGCCGGCAGCCACCCGGCCCAGGCCGGAAAGTGCCGCAGGAAGTGAAACACCAGAAAGCCGACGGTCATGTGCCAGATCCGCCCGCGCGGCGATGTGTCCGTCGCCATCGCCTTGCAGTGGTTGTTGCTCAGGTCTTCGAGGCGTTCGAACAGCAGGCGGTTGAACGCCCGGTCGCGGATCAGCACATTGGCTTCCAGGTTCAGCGACAGGCTCAGCGGGTCGAGGTTGCTGGAGCCGACCGTGCACCAGTCCTCGTCCACCAGCGCCACTTTGCCGTGCAGCGGGCGCTGGCAATATTCGTGAATCTGCACACCTGACTTGAGCAGGTAGTCGTAGGTCATGCGCGCCGCGAGCTTGGCCACCAGCATGTCCGGCTGGCCTTGCAGGATCAGCCGCACCTGCACGCCACGACGCGCTGCGTTACGGATCTCGCGCAGCAGCAGATAACCCGGAAAGAAATACGCGTTGGCGATCACCACCCGCCGCTGCGCACTGCGCAACACTTGCCGATAAACCTCTTCGATGTCGCCGCTGTGATCACCGTTATCGCGATACACCAGACGCACCTGACCGTCGTGATCATTGAACGCCAGCTGCGAACGGCGTTGGCGCCGACGTTGCCACCAGTATCGGGCGCGGGCCGGGCGACCGCTTTGCAGCAGGGCGAAATGATGAATGTCGGCGACCGCCGGGCCCTGTATTTCGACCGCGTAATCCTGCTTGGCCTGGGCACCGAAATCGGCCAGATGATCGCCGGAAAAGTTGATCCCGCCGACGAACGCAATCGTGCCGTCTATCACCACGATCTTGCGGTGCAGGCGGCGGAACCAGTTGGTGCGGATGCCCAGGTGTCGCGGCGCCGGGTCGAAGATTTGCAGGTGCACGCCGGCTTCGCTGAGGGCGGCGAGATAACCGGTGCTCAATTCGCCACAGCCGAAGCCGTCGAGGCTGACCGTGGTGCGTACCCCGCGCCGGGCGGCGTCGATGAGGATTTGCTGCAGCTCGTTGCCGACCTTGTCCTCGAAGATGATGAAGGTCTCCAGCAGGATTTCGCTCTGGGCCGCCCGCAACGCCTCGAATACCCTGGGGAAATACGCTTCGCCGTTTTCCAGTAGCTCGACCCGGTTGTTGCCCTGCCAGCCGTACTCGACATCGACCACACCGGGCTCGCGGACCGGTGCGGTGGTAGACAGGTGCTCGACCGCGGCTTTCGGTGCGCTGCTCATAATTCGATCTCCACCGACAGCGGTGCATGGTCGGACAGGTGGGACCAGGGGCGAGCAGCCAACACTGTCGGACGGCTGGCCTTGAGGTTGCGCACGTAGATGCGGTCAAGGCGCAATGCCGGCCAACGGGCCGGAAACGTGCGGGCGGGTTTACCCAGATGTTCGGCAAACACCTCGCGCAAACCGCTGGGTTCGAGCAGCGCATCGGCGCGCTGGCGCCAGTCGTTGAAGTCGCCGGCGACGATCACCGGCGCATCGTGCGGCAGTTCTGCCAGGCGTTGGCTCAACAGTTCAAGCTGGTCGCGGCGATGACCTTCGTGCAAGCCCAGGTGCACGCAAATCGCATGCACTTCAGGGCCCTCGCCCGGCAGGCGCAGCACGCAATGCAACAGACCACGGTTCTCATGGCCGCTGATGGAGACGTCGAGGTTGTCGTGGCGGATGATCTGGAATTTCGACAGCAGCGCATTGCCGTGATCGCCCGCCGGGTAGACCGCGTTGCGTCCGTAGGCGAATTGCGGCCACAGGGTGTCGGCGAGGAATTCGTACTGCGGCATCGTCGGCCAGTTGCTGTAGCGCTGGGGATGATGTTCGTGGGCGCCATGGACTTCCTGCAAAAACACCACATCGGCGGACACGCTGCGCACTGCTTCACGCAACTCCGGCAGGATGAAACGCCGGTTGAGTGGGGTGAACCCCTTGTGGGTGTTGATCGTCAGCACCGTGAAGCGCCGCACGCGGTCGAGATTCGCTGTCAGTTCCTGCGGCTGCTCGGCGATGTTCATGGCAATACCCCGTCGGCGGCGGGTTCGCCGGGGCGGGTGGCCAGGTCTTTGGCGAGGTCGAAACGCTCCAGCAGACTGCGCGCATCAAAAGGCGCCCGGACTTTGATGTCGTTATCGAAGTAGCAGAACACCTCGCGGGACTTTCTTACACGGGGTTTTAGCCGAGGGGCGATCAGGTGCGCGTCGGCGGGTTGCCGGCCGTGGTGCCAGGCGTCAATCCGGTCGCCCCAGTTTTTCAGCGCTTGCGGGGTATAGCCGCTGGCATAGAGCTGTTCGGCGCCGTGCAGGCGCAAGTAGACGAAATCACTGGTGATGTCTTCGCGGTAGGGCCATTTGCCGGCGGTGTCGGCAATCACAAGGGCGATGTTGTAGCGCTTGAGCAGGCGAACGAAGGCTGGATCGACAAAACTTTCGTGACGGATTTCCACGGCATGGCGCAGCGGCTTTTTGCGGTAGGCGGTCATGCTGGCGCGGCCGTTCAGACGCGGCTCGTGTTGGCGGGCGAGGGCGGCGGCCTGTTCGGTGGTGTGCGGCAATTGTTCGAGAAAACGTTCAAACAGCTCGGCGTCGAATTTGAAACTGGGCGGGAACTGCCAGAGGATCGGGCCGAGCTTTTCCTTGAGCTCCAGCACCCCGGAGGCGAAAAAATTGGCCAGCGGCTTGTGGATATCTTTCAGGCGTCTGATATGGGTGATGTAGCGCGGCGCTTTCACGCTGAAGACGAAGTCGGCGGGCGTCTCGCTGTACCACTGGGCATAGCGTTCGGGACGTTGCAGGGCGTAGAACGAACCATTGATCTCAATGCTGTTGACCGCCCGCGAAGCGAATTGCAATTCGCGCTTTTGCACCAGCCCCTTGGGGTAAAAGCCCCCGCGCCAAGGGGTATAACGCCAGCCGGAAATACCGATATGAATCACCGCCATGCCTCCTCCCCGTCGAAAGACCCTCTTGCCGCCCGTGTCTTTTGCTGACTGTGGGGCGGTCAAGAAAGTTTCGATGGGGCTACAGACGGCACATTCTGTTAGAAACACCACAAATCAAATGTGGGGTTAGGTTAGTGTCCGGCGACGACGCGGTTCGAGCTGTTGGCATACACCGGCCCCAACCGGTCCAGCCGCCCACTCCACGCCGTCAGCGCCAGCGCCACCAGCACCACCAGGCCACCGATCCACGCGGTATGGATCAGCCCCATGTGCGCAACGATCAAGCCGCCACCCCACGCGCCACCGGCAATGCCGAGGTTGAAGGCCGCGATGTTCAGACCCGAGGCCACGTCCACCGCATTCGGCGTGTGATGCTCAGCCTGACGCACCACATACACCTGCAATCCCGGCACGTTGCCGAACGCGACCGCACCCCAGACCAGCACGGTGGCAAGGGCCAACCATGGATTGCCGGCGGTGAAGGTCAACACGAACAACACGGCGGCGAGCAGGGCGAAGATAATTTTCAGGGCACTGATCGGGCCGCGTTTGTCCGCCAGTTTGCCGCCCCAGATATTGCCGACGGCCACAGACACACCGTACACCAGCAGCACCAGGCTGACGGTGCCGGCGCTGAAGCCGGAAATGTCCTGAAGGATCGGCGCAAGGAAGGTGAAGGCAATGAACGAGCCGCCGTAACCGACCGCCGTCATCGCATACACCAGCAGCAGACGCGGCTGCTTGAGCACCTGCAATTGCTGCAACAGCGACGCCGGTTTGCTGTGGGCAATGTTCTTCGGCACGTAGAGCAGGCTGCCGATGAACGCAATCACGCCCAGGGCCGACACGGCGAGGAACGTCTCGCGCCAGCCGAAATGCTGGCCGATAAATGTGCCCAACGGCACGCCGGTCACCAATGCCACGGTGAGGCCGGTGAACATGATCGCAATCGCGCTGGCGGCTTTTTCCTTCGGCACCAGGCTGGTGGCGATGGTCGAGCCAATCGAGAAAAACACCCCGTGGGCCAGGCCGGTGACGATCCGCGCCAGCACCAGCGATTCGTAGCTCGGCGCTTTCCAGGCCAGCAGGTTGCCGAGGGTGAACAGCACCATCAGTGACAACAGCAGCAATTTGCGCGGGACTTTGCCGGTCAGGGCGGTCAACACCGGGGCGCCAATGGCGACGCCCAGTGCATAAAGGCTGACCAGCAGCCCGGCGGACGGCAGGCTGACGCCAAGGTCGGCGCCGATGGTGGGTAACAGGCCAACGATGACGAACTCGGTCGTCCCGATGGCAAAGGCGCTGAGGGTCAGCGCCAGCAAGGCAATGGGCATGGCTGCAACTCCGGGTGAGTGATTGATGGAGCGCAGTGTCGGGGTTTGACCGGGGCGGAAAAATACAGGGGTGGGCATTTGATATTTGCGTGCAGGGCAAATATCGACGAAGGAACACACAAACCCAATGTGGGGGCGAGCCTGCTCGCGAAAGCGTTGCTTCAGACACATCAGTGCCGGATGTGCCGCCATTTTCGCGAACAAGTTCGCTTCCACAGGGATCTACCCGTGTCGGTTATCTCAAGGTCAAAAGCGAACTTGCCCGCCATTTGCCGATCAGTTCCTTACAGACCCTGTTGAAGGAGATCGGCGTTTTGCTCAAGTTCAAGACCGCGATACTGCTGGGGGCGCTGCTGATAATGGGCAGCACCGTGTTGCAAGCCGCCACGCTGCCGGGCATTCCCGCAGCGGCCACCGCCCAGGCGCCGGCCAAGCCCGAGCCGCTGGTGCAGGGCGGCCTGCTCGGGGCCATCAGCTCCAGCATCGACGACGTCCAGGACAAGCTGGACCTCAACGACAACCTGGTCGACGCCTGGCGCCTGCGGGCCGACCGGGCCGCCGACGAAGTCGATAAACTGGTCAATCAACCCTCGGCCCGCTCCGGCTGGAGCGTGACCGGCGACTTCCTGATGCTGTCTGGCGTCTGGCTTGGCACCTTCGCCTTGCTCACCGTGCTGGGTGGTCTTGCCGCCGGTCGCCTGATCCAGGGCCGTTGGCTGCGAACCCGCCAGCGCAGCCAGGACCTGCTTGGCTACCTGATGCCGTACGCGCTGCCGGCATTGGCTTCGCTGCCACTGACGCTTTACGTCAGCCACTTTCTCGAAGCCTCGGCGGGCCGCGCACTGGCGCTGTGTTTTGCCTACGCCACCAGCAGCGGCATTTTCTCGACCTCGATGCTGCTGTGCGTGATCGTCATGTTCAACACCGGGCACAAGCGCCCGGCGGTGAAGATCATCCGCGACTACTGCCCAAAACCGCTGTTCCTGATCGGCTTTCTCGCTGCCCTCAGCGATGCCCTGACCAGCCCGCAGATCGCCCGCCAACTGGGCGGCAACATCACCAGTAGCGTGGCGGTGTTCACCGGTCTGTTCGCCTCGATCATTTTCGGTCTGCTGGTGATTCGCCTGCGGCGCCCGGTGGCGCACCTGATCCGCAACCGGCCTTTGGCCCAGCGCCTGAAACAGCCGTCGTTGCAGGAATCGCTGCGGATTTTTTCCGGGCTCTGGTATTGGCCGATCCTGTTGATGGTGATGGTGTCGGCGATCAACCTGATCGGCGTCGGCGAGGACAATCAAAAGGCCCTGCGCTGCGCTTTGCTCACCACCGTGCTACTGATCGCCACGGTGTTTCTCAGCACGATTTTCCAGCACCTGTTCAAGTCCCGCAAAGCCGAAGCGATCCAGCGCAGCAGTGCTTACAAAGAGCGCTTCCTGAGTTTGCTGCATGCGCTGTTGCGGATCGTCATGGCCGTGGCGTTCATCGAAATTCTCGGGCGGATCTGGGGTGTGTCGCTGCTCGAATTCGCCGAGCAAAACTCCATCGGCCGGGCGATCAGTGATTCGCTGAGCCGCATCGGTTTGATCTTCCTGGTGACCTGGCTGTTCTGGGTGGTGCTCGACACCGCTATTCAGGAAGCGCTGAAGCCGCCGGTCAGCAAACGCTCGGCGCGCCAGCCCAGCACCCGGATAAAAACCATCCTGCCACTGCTGCGCAACGCGATCAAAATCATCCTGGTGGTGATCTGCGCAATCACCACCATGGCCAATCTGGGAATCAACGTTGCGCCGCTGCTGGCCGGTGCCGGGGTGGTCGGCCTGGCCATCGGTTTCGGCTCACAGCAATTGGTGCAGGACGTGATTACCGGGCTGTTCATCATCATCGAAGACACCCTGTCGATTGGCGATTGGGTGGTGCTCGATTCCGGCCATGCGGGCACGGTCGAAGGCCTGACCATCCGCACCCTGCGCCTGCGCGACGGCAAGGGTTTTGTGCATTCGGTACCGTTTGGCCAGATCAAGGCGGTGACCAACCAATCGCGGCAATTTGCCTATGCGTTCTTCTCGGTGCAGTTCACCTACGACACCGATGTCGACAAGGCCATCGAACTGATTCGCGAAGCCGGGGATTCGATCCGCGATGACGTTTTCCTCAAGTACAACCTGCAAGGGCCGCTGGATGTGTTTGGGGTGGACAAGATGGACCTTAACGGCGTGACGCTGACGGCGCAGTTCCGCACCGTGTCCGGTGGGCAATATGCGGTGAGCCGGGCGTTCAACCAGCGGCTGAAAAAGCTTGTGGATAACAGCCCATGGGTGCATTTCGCGCAGACTTATCCACAGCAGGTTTTGTTGCCCAAGCGGCAGGTGGATGAGGTGGATGAGGTGGACGATGATGGGCCGGTGCCGGAGCATGGGTCGGTGTTGTTGCCGGATCAGCCGAGAACCCAATGATGAGTGTTGATGCTGATGGCTTCTTCGCGAGCAAGCTCGCTCTCACATTTGATCTCCAGTGTTCACAAATCACTGTGGGAGCGAGCCTGCTCGCGAAGGGGCTGATCCAGACACCATCAATGCCTGATCAGTTTGCTGTGCAATTCAGCACTGGCCAGTTGATCCAACTCCCCCCAAAAAACCTGCTTGCCCGCAATCTCCGCCGCCGCCGGCACGCCATCGCGATACACCAAGCGATTCCCTGCCAGCGCCGGCACTTTCGCCCCGGGCAACAATGTCCCGGCCAGGTTCAGTGGATCCACCCCGCACACCGCCACCAGACTCCCGTCATGCGGCCGCCGTCGCACTTCGCGCAGCAACGGAATCGCCTCGGGCAAGGCAAATTGCTCACCCGCCAAACCACTGACAAACCGCCCGCCACGAATCTCGCCCCGTGCTTCCAGGCGGTGGAACGTGCGCAGCAACTCGCGCCAGCTCGGCAGCCAGTCCGCTTCGCGCTCCAGCAAACGCCAGAACACCACGCCGTAGCGGCGCAGCAAGGTCAGGGCGATGTGTTCCAGGGTGTCGCTCGGTGTCGCTGCCGGGCGCTTGTTTTCCACCACCGCCACCGGTGCGCCACGGCGCAGCAAGGCCCAGCGCCCGGCATCGTCCATGCCGCCGACAAACGCCCCGCGCCCGCGTCGGCTGCTGCGTTGCTGGCGTTTGCTGGCCGGGGTGATCAGTGCACGCAGGCCGGCGAAGCTGTCGGCGTTCACCAGCCCCGCGCCCACCAGTTCCTGCAAGGCGATTTCCAGTTCGGCGCGCAGCAGATGGGCTTCATGGGTCAATTCGTCGAAAAACAACGCCCCGTGTTCGATGAGCGCGGCGTGGACTTTTTGCGTCTTGGGCGACAGCTCGCTGACCGGGGTCTGTTCGCTAAGGCTGCTCCACAACCGGACCTGACTGCGGGGCAACAATAGAATCGGCGTGCTGCCTGTGGCGGCGCCTTTATTGCCGGTGCTCTGGCGCGTCCACACCAGTTTGCCGCTGCGGCACAGCTCATCCAGCCAACTCGCCGAATAGCCCTTGAGCCGCGTCGGCAGCAGGTCGCTGTCCCAGGCCGAAGCGGCGGCGGGGTAGCCTTCGAACTGGGCGACGATGGCCGGCAACACGGCGCTGCCCTGACCCTGAGTGGCTGTGGACAAATGCTGCCAGTCGAACAGAAAGCGCATGAAATCCTGCAACGCGACCGGTTCGATTTCCCGCCGCAGACGCTTGACCGTGTAGCGATGAATCCGCGCCAGCAGGTGCCGTTCGCACCATTCCTCAACGCTGGCACCGGGCGTGAACTGGCCGCGCAGCACATAGCCCTCGCGCTCCAGATGCGCCAATGCCTGAGTGACATCGGCTACCGGCAGACCCAGCGGTTCGGCAATCGCGTTGAGCGGCAGCGGCCCAAACGCGCTGAGCCGCGCACGAATCACCTCCAGCCCGGCTTCATCCGGTACCCAGGCTTCATCGAAGCCGGGCAGCGCTTGCAGCGCTGGCAGCAACGTCGCCTGTGGATAAAGGGCGCGCAGGCAGGTCAGCCGTTCCAGCGCCAGCCACAGCGATTGTTCGGCATTGATCTGCAAACGGCTGGCGCGGCCGCCGTCGGCCAAAGCATGGAGCCAGTCGAGCCAGTGCGGATTGGCCTGGGCTTCTGCATCAGTGATGCACGCCAGGCTCATCAGCGCCTCGTGCATTTCATCGACGCTGGTCGGCGCTGGCCAGGCTTCGTCGCGTACCGCGTGAATGGCTTCGGCATCCAGCGCGCCGAGGTCGTCGGTGGACTGCGGGTCGCTCCAACGGCGATTGAGCACCGCCTGGGTACGGCGTTCTTCCAGCGGCGCGTCATCGAGAAAGGTGTAGGGCCGGGCGCTGAGAATTTCTGCCGCCAAGGGCGAGGGCGCCGGCAGGTCGCGGCTGATCAGGCGCACCTCGCCATTTTCCATGCGCCGTAACAGCGCCAGCCAGCCCTCGGCGTCCATGGCTTCGTGCAGACAGTCGTCGAGGGTCTGTTCCACCAGCGGATGCTCGGGCACTTCCCGTTCGCCGGCGAGGTTTTCCACGCAGGCGATCTGATCAGGAAACACGCTGGCAATCAGGTCTTCGCTTTTCATGCGCTGGATCTGCGGCGCGACTTTACGGCCCCCGGTATAACGCGGCAACGCCAGCGCCACCCCGGCATTCCAGCGCCAGCGCACGCCAAACAGAGGCGCCTCGAGCACCGCCTGAATCAGCATGTGCTCGGCGCTGTTGCTGTGCAGGTAGCGCCAGACCTCGTCCAGTTCGAAGCTGTGGCTGGTGGACAGCGACAACACGATCGCGTCTTCGCTGGCGGCCGCCTGCAATTCGAAATTGAAGGTGCGACAGAAGCGCTTGCGCAGGGCCAAACCCCAGGCACGGTTGATGCGGCTGCCGAACGGTGTGTGGATGATCAGTTGCGTGCCGCCGGACTCGTCGAAAAACCGCTCCATCAGCAGCGTGTCTTGCGACGGCAGGGCGCCCAGGGTCAGGCGGGCACGGGCCAGGTAATCCACCAGTTGCTCGGCGCTGGCCAGGTTCAGGCCGAGGGTGGCGGTCAGCCAGTCGAGGCTGGGCTGCAAGTTGCCGGGCGTGGCGCCGAGCAGGTCGTCGAGTTGTGCTTGCAGCCGCGCCACGGCAAACGACAACTCGGCGCTGCGCCCCGGTGCTTCGCCGAGCCAGAACGGGATGGTCGGCGGCTGGCCCTGAGCGTCCTCGACCCGCACCTTGCCGCTGTCGACCCGCAGGATGCGGTACGAGGTATTGCCCAGTTGGAACACGTCCCCGGCGATGCTTTCCACGGCGAAGTCTTCGTTGACGCTGCCGATGTTCAGCCCTTGCGGCTCCAGCAATACGCTGTAGTCGGCGTTGTCCGGGATCGTGCCGCCGCTGGTCACGGCGGTCAGTTTGCTGCCTCGGCGCCCACGCAGGGTGCGGGTCACGGCGTCGCGGTGCAGGTAGGCGCTACGGATGCCCTGGCGACCGTTATAGCCCTCGGCGAGCATCTGCAGCAGCGCCTGATAGTGTTTTTCGTCGAGTGCGGCGTAGGGTGAGGCTCGGCGAAATATCTCCAGCAGCGCCTGCTCCTGCCATTCCTGGCAGCTGACTTCGGCAATGATCTGCTGCGCCAGCACGTCCAGCGGCGCTACGGGGATCAGCAAGGTGTCGAGTTCCCCCCGGCGCACGCAGTCGAGCAGGGCGGCGCATTCGATCAGGTCATCACGGGTGGTGGCGAACAGGCGGCCCTTGGGCGTGCCGCCGACCTGGTGCCCGGAGCGGCCGACCCGTTGCAGAAAGCCGGCAATCGAGCGTGGCGAGGCAATCTGGCACACCAGGTCGACATCGCCGATATCGATCCCCAGCTCCAGCGAGGCGGTAGCAATCAGCACCTGCAACTCGCCGCGCTTGAGCCGCTGTTCGGCGTCCAGGCGAAACTCCTTGGCCAGGCTGCCGTGGTGCGCGGCCACCGCGTCCTTGCCCAGGCGTTCGCTCAGGTGCCGGCTCAGGCGTTCGGCCAGACGGCGGGTGTTGACGAAAATCAGCGTGGTGCGGTGTTCACGGGCGAGGGCGGCGAGGCGGTCGTAGACCAATTCCCAGACATCGTTGGCCATCACCGCCGACAACGGCACCGGCGGCACTTCGATGCCCAGGTCCCGTGGCCGGGCGTGGCCGATGTCGATGATCTCGCAGGGGCGGTCGCGGCCCACCAGAAAACGCGACACTGCTTCGATGGGTTTTTGCGTGGCGGACAGGCCGATGCGCATCAGCGGTTCTGCGCACAACGCCTGCAACCGCTCCAGGCTCAGGGCCAGGTGGCTGCCGCGCTTGCTGGCGGCGATGGCGTGGATTTCGTCGACGATCACCGTGCGCGTGGTCTTGAGCATCTGCCGCCCGGAATCGGAGCCGAGCAGCACGTATAGGGATTCCGGGGTGGTCACCAGAATATGCGGCGCCGTCTTGCGCATCGCCGAGCGGTCTTTTTGCGGGGTATCGCCGGTGCGCACGGCGGTGCTGATCTGCAATTCGGGCAGGCCCATGAGGCGCAACTGTTCGGTGATGCCGGCCAGCGGGTTTTGCAGGTTGATCTGGATGTCGTTGGACAGCGCCTTGAGCGGCGAGACGTAGACCACCAGCGTTTCGTTCGGTAGATGGCCGCCATTGTCCAGGCCACGGTGGACCAGATCGTCGATCACGGCGAGGAATGCGGTCAGGGTTTTGCCGGAGCCAGTGGGCGCGGCGATCAGGGTCGACCGATGCTGGCGGATCAACGGCCACGCCCGGGCTTGGGCGGCGGTGACCGTCGGGAAGGTGTTGCTGAACCAGGCGCTGACGGCAGGGTGGAAGCCAGCCAGGGCAGCGTCCATGGGGATGGGCAGATTCATGGAGTAATTTATGCGGGCGGGGTGGGGAAGATGCAAGTACCGCTTGGGAGCTGCGTCGATCCTTATGGCCCTATCGCGAGCAAGCTCGCTCCCACATTGGATTTGTGTATGCCGCAGATCCCTTATGGGAGCGGGCTTGCTCGCGAAGAGGCCGGTACAGACAATGCAAGTCTCTGGTATTCCCCCATTGGACGTGAGCACGCCGCAGATCCCTTGTGGGAGCGAGCCTGCTCGCGAAGAGGCCAGTAGCAGCAACACAAATCCCCGGTATCTACACTTTACGGATGACGGTTGCGCACTAAACCCGCAAAATGCAACGATTCCGGCATCTATCGACGACATCGCCAGTGTGCGCTGTCGATACAGCCATCGTTCCAATCAGACTGGGCCTGCTGACTCTATGCGAATGCGCCTTATGTTACTGGGCGGCGGAAATGCCCTTGGGCAGGCGCTGATTCGCCTCGGTGCGGAGGAAGACATCGGCTTCCTCGCCCCCCGCCCGCCGCAAGACGGCTGGGACGCCGCGAGCCTGACGCAACTGCTCGACGACACCCGCCCGGACGCGCTGATCAACCTTGCCTACTATTTCGACTGGTTTCAGGCGGAGACGGTCAGCGAGTCGCGCCTGGCAAGCCAGGAGCGCGCGGTCGAGCGTCTGGCCGAACTGTGCCAGCATCACAACATCGTCCTGCTGCAGCCTTCCAGCTACCGCGTGTTCGATGGCTCGCGGGCCACCGCCTACAGCGAAAAAGACGAGCCGGTGCCGCTGGGTCTACGCGGTCAGGCCTTGTGGCGGATCGAGCAAAGCGTGCGCGCCACTTGTCCGCAGCATGTGTTGTTGCGCTTCGGCTGGTTGCTCGATGACAGCCCCGACGGCACGCTTGGGCGTTTCCTTGCCCGCGCCGAAACGCCTGAAGAACTGCTGATGGCTGATGATCGACGCGGCAACCCGACGCCGGTGGACGACGCGGCGCGGGTGATCATTTCGGTGCTCAAGCAACTCGATTGCGCGGCGCCGCTGTGGGGCACTTATCACTATGCCGGGCACGAGGCGACCACGCCGCTGGCTCTCGGGCAGGCGATTCTCACCGAGGCACGCAATCTGCACGAGCTGGCCATCGAAGCGCCGACCGCCCAGGCGCACGCCGCGCGGCCCGACGCTGGCGAAGAGCCGCAACACGCGGTGCTGGCCTGCAAGAAAATTCTGCACACTTTCGGGATCAAGCCCCGCGCCTGGCGCGCCGCGCTCCCGGGCTTACTGGATAGGTTTTATCGTCATGGCTGAAGGCCCTGTTTTCATCACCGGCGGTGCCGGTTTCATTGGCTCGCACCTGACGGATGCGTTGCTTGCCGCGGGCCACTCGGTGCGCATTCTTGATGATCTGTCCACCGGCAAACGCAGCAACCTGCCGCTGGACAACCCCAAGGTCGAACTGATTGTCGGCGACGTCGCCGATGCCGCGCTGGTAGCCCGTTCGATGATCGGTTGCAGCGCCGTGGCGCATATGGCCGCCGTGGCCTCGGTGCAGGCGTCGGTGGACGACCCGGTCAAGACGCACCAAAGCAACTTCATCGGTTCGCTGAATGTCTGCGAAGCCATGCGCCAGGCCGGCGTGAAGCGCGTGTTGTTCGCCTCCAGCGCCGCGGTGTATGGCAACAATGGCGAAGGCGAGTCCATCGACGAAGACACGCCCAAGGCACCATTGACGCCCTATGCGTCGGACAAACTGGCTGGCGAGTACTACTTTGATTTCTACCGCCGCCAGCATGGGCTGGAGCCGGTGGTTTTCCGCTTTTTCAACATCTTCGGCCCGCGCCAGGATCCGTCCTCGCCGTACTCCGGGGTCATCAGTATTTTCAGCGAGCGCGCACAAAATGGCCTGCCGATCACCGTGTTTGGTGACGGCGAGCAGACCCGCGATTTTGTCTACGTTGAAGATCTGGTCGACTTGCTGGTGCAAGCCATCGAGAAACCCGAGGTGGAAGTCGGCGCGGTGAATGTCGGCTGGAATCAGGCCACGACGCTCAAGCAAATGCTCGAAGCGTTGGGCGAAGTGGTCGGCGAGTTGCCGCCCGTGAGTTATGGTCCGGCGCGCTCCGGCGACATTCGCCATTCACGGGCCAACAACCGGCGTTTGCTGGAGCGCTTCACCTACCCGGCGCAGACGCCGATGCGGGTCGGCCTGGCGCGGTTGCTGGGTCGCTGAGTTTTTCGCAGCTACAAGAAAGGCGCCTGTTGCGGCGCCTTTTTTGTGGCTGGCATTCTAGCGTTGGCCGACCCGGTCCCCTGTGGCAAGGGAGCTTGCTCCCGCTCGACTGCGCAGCAGTCGCAACCCAGTCAAAGTGGTGTGCCAGATGAATCGCGGTGGCAGGTTTTGGGTCTGCTTCGCAGCCCAGCGGGAGCAAGCTCCCTTGCCACACATGCCAGTCAGGTTTTTCTTAGAACTTGTAACCCAGACCCACCATGTACACGAATGGATCCACGCCCACATCCACCTTGGCCCGGGTGCCCGGTGCCACGGCATCGTTTTCCACGGTGGCGCGAGTGTCGATGTCGATGTAGCGCATCTGGGCGTTGAGCATGATGTTGTCGGTCAGCATGTAGTCTGCACCGACCTGGAAGGCCAGCCCCCAGGAATTTTTCGCCTTGAAGTTGCTGAACCCGGCGGATTTGGCTTCGCTGCTGAGGTTCTCGTCGTAGATCCAGGTGTAGTTGATACCGGCACCGACATACGGCTGGAACGGGGATTTGTTGTCGAGCGGGTAGTACACGACGCTCAGGGTCGGCGGCAGGTGCTTCAAGGTGCCGAGCTTGCCGTTGGCCGCGCCCAGGCCGGTGCCTTTGAGGTTCACGTCATGCTCGAACGGCGAGGCCGCCAGCAACTCGATCCCGATGTTGTTGGTGAGCATGTAGGCGAAGTTCAGGCCCAGCTGTGTGTCGTTGTCCATGGTGGCCTTGCCACCCAGGTTGGTGCCGGCCAACGGGCCTTGATCAACCTTGACACTGGAGCTGCTGGCTTTCGGGGCGACGGTGATCGCACCGGCACGAACAATGATGTCGCCGGCGTCGAAGGCATGGGCGAGCGGGGCTGCGAGCGCGAGGGCAAACAACGAAGCGCTGAGCAAGGACTTGTGCATGGGGGCTCCAAAAGGACATTAAAAATAGTTGATGTCCTAATGGTAAGTAGCCAACTGATACGGTCTTTTGATTCAGCTCAATGAAACAGTGATGGTCCTTGTTTTTGTGGAACTTTGGTGGCCCTTCGCGAGCAGGCTCGCTCCCACAGGGGAGTTGTGTTGAGGCACAGATCCAGTGTGGGAGCGAGCCTGCTCGCGAAGGCAATCAATCAGACGACACAGCATTCCCGGTTTCACTCCGGCAATTCATACACATAAATCTTGTCGGCATTCATCTGATACCCGGCATCCGCCAGCTCGCTGGTGGACGCCTTGACCTGCATCGCGCCCTCGATCCAGTACGGCTGATACAGCTCGTCCAGCTTCACCCCGACCTTGCTTTTGACGTACACGATCTGGTTCGACGGCGGTGGCGGCACATGGATGCAGGCGCCGAAATACGGCACCAGCAGAAACTCCGTGGTCCGGCCTTCCTCGCTCACTTCCAGTGGCACGATGTAACCCGGCAGGCGGATATGGCGCCCATCGAGGCTCTTCACCACCGGCGCATTGGGCAGATCCTGTTTGGCTGCCGGCGCGGATTCCATCACGCTGCCCATCTGCGACAAGTCGTGCAGCGGCTTCATGTTCGGCACTTCCGGCGGGGCGTTTGGCGGAATCATTTCCTGCCAGGTCAATTCCGCAGGCTCGGCGGCCCACAGCGGCAGGGCGACCAGCATCAACAGCGCAAGCAGGGCGCGGGGCATGTTCAAGGTCCTCATAGTCGGATCGACAGGCCATCGGCCAGCGACTGACGATACGCGCGCCAGGCCGGCACGCTGCCCATCAACAGGGCGGCGATCAGGATGCCACCGAGCAGCGTCCATTCATACTCGCTGGGCCAGGCCAGCGGCAGGTACAGGCCGTAATTGGCTTGCACATACCCTTGGGCTGCGGCGATGCACACGTACAGCAGCGCCACGCCGGCAATCACCCCGGACAGCGCCAGGGCAAACGCCTCCAGCACCAGCAGGCTTGCGATGTGCCAAGGTCGGGCGCCCACCGAACGCAGGATCGCCATCTCCCGGCGCCGTTCGTTGAGGCTGGTGAGAATCGCCGTGAGCATGCCGATCAACCCGGTCAGCACCACGAACAGCGACACCACGAACAAGGCTTTTTCCGCCGTGCTCATCAAGCTCCACAGCTCTTGCAATGCCACGCCGGGCAGGATCGCCAGCATCGGTTCGCCACGGAATTCGTTGATTTCACGTTGCAGCGCAAAGGTCGAAATCTTGCTGTTGAGGCCCAGCATGAACGCGGTGATCGCTTGCGGCGTCAGGTCCATGTTGCGTGCCTGATCGGCGCTGATCCGTGCGTTGCCTTGCGCGGGCACGCCGTTGTGCCAGTCGATGTGAATCGCTTCCATGCCGCCCAGGCTGATGTGCAGCGTGCGGTCCACCGGGGTGCCGGTACGTTTGAGAATGCCGACTACGGTGAACGGTTTGTCGTCGTGCTTGACCAGGCTGATCACCGCCACGCCGTGGGCCAGCACCAGTTTGTCGCCGAGTTTGTAATGCAGTGCATCCGCCACTTCAGCGCCGAGCACCACTTCAAACGGGTCGGTGGCAAACGGCCGGCCATACGCCAGTTCCAGGTGTTTCTGGTGGCCGTACTGGTAATGCTCGAAATACGCCTCGGTGGTGCCCATGACGCGGTAGCCGCGATGGGAGTCGCCAAGGGACATCGGGATCGCCCACTTCACTTTCGGGTTGTTGGCGAAGTGTTCGAAGCTGTCCCAACGGATATTGTTGGTGGCGTTGCCGATGCGGAACACCGAGTACAGCAGCAGGTTTACCGAACCGGAACGGGCGCCGACGATCAGGTCGGTGCCGCTGATGGTGCTGGCGAAACTGGCCTTGGCTTCGGTGCGCACGCGCTCGACGGCCAGCAGCAGGCAGACCGACAGGGCAATGGCGAAAGCGGTGAGGATTGCGGTGAAGCGGCGGTTTGCCAGGCTGGCCATGGCTAGACGAAACAAATACATCTCAGACCTCGGACAGGGTGGCGGCGCGATTGAGTTCGGCCAGCGACAAGTGGCGATCGAACAGCGGCGCCAGGCTCTGGTCGTGGCTGACGAACAGCAGGCTCGACCCGGCTTCGCGGCATTCGGCGAACAACAGGCGAATGAAGTTTTCTCGAGCGTCGTAATCCAGTGCCGAGGTCGGTTCGTCGGCGATCACCAGTTCCGGCTGACCGATCAACGCCCGAGCGGCAGCAACCCGTTGCTGTTGGCCAATGGACAGCGAATCGGCGCGGCGGCCGAGAATGCTTTCATCCTTCAAACCGAGGTGGGCGAGCAGGGTGGCGGCGGCCTGGTCGACGCTGCCGTGGCGCTGTTTCGCCCGCTCGGCGCGCAACGTGGAGAAGTGGCAAGGCAACTCGACGTTCTCGCGTACCGAGAGAAACGGCAGCAAGTTGAACTGCTGAAAAATGTAGCCAGTGTGATCGACGCGAAACCGATCCCGTGCCCCGGCGCCGAGTTCGGTCAGCTCCTGGCCGAGCAGGCGAATGCTGCCGTGATCGGGCTTCTGCACACCGCCCAGCAGGCCGAGCAGGGTGGTCTTGCCGCTGCCGCTGGGGCCTTTGAGGAACAGGGTTTCACCCGGTTCCAGCCGAAACGCCGGGATGTCCAGCAACAAGGGATGACCGGGCCAGCTGAAGCCCAGGTCGGACAGTTCGATGAGTGCTTGGGTCATGGCGCCGATTTCATTGGTTTATCTCAATTTCACATCCAACACATTTCTCCTGTGGGAGCGGGCTTGCCCGCGATGGCGATCGAACAGACAACAAGTTTATTGAATGTGCCGGCCTCATCGCGGGCAAGCCCGCTCCCACACTGGGGATTTGTGGTGGAATCAGAACTTCAGTGAAGCAGCCTTGGCCGTCACTTCAACCCCTTGCTGGCCGCTTGGGCCGATCAGTTGTACCTGAATTTTCTGGGTCGCCGGGAACGTATTGAAGATGTTCGCCAGGTCCAGGGTCTTCAGCGCGCCCGGTGCGGCGCAGGTGAACTGGTAGTGGGCGTTGATTTCACTGTGTTCGTGGTGGTGCTCGTGGCCGTCGGCATCTTTGACGTCTTCGTCGTGGTCTTCGTCTTCATCGACGTCAACCGGCGGTTGGTCACCGAACAACGGGCTTTCCAGTTCCTGGGCCGCCACCACGCATCCGGCGGCTTTTGGCAGGTTGAACAGCACCAGCGGGTTTTCAAGCTGGGTGCGGGCGGTGACGATTTTGGCCTTGTCGGCATCAGTGCTGGCGACGTGTTCGAAACCCACCAGGTTCATCGCCGGGCTGTCGAGTTCCAGCTCCAGCGTCTGCCCATCCAGCGCTGCGTTCAAGCGGCCAACGCCATGCTCGTGGGCACCGAGGCTGGCGTGTTCATGTTCTTCGGCGGCGTGAGCAACGGCCAGCGGCAACAGGGCAAACGGCAGAGCGAGCAGCAGACGGCGCATGGCGGGTCTCCGGAAGTAAAGTGAATAATTTGTTATGTAATCTTATAACGAAAGTGCGCTGAGTTTGACCGCCCGCTTGGCGTTGCACAAGCCCCCGTGGGAGCATGCAAGTCAGAAATGTGCAGGAGCAGACTCATGTTGCGAATACGCGGAAGCATCGGCGACTGGCCGGTGGATTTGACCCTGGAGATGGACGACGGTGATTGGGCGCGGCTGGGCGCGCAATTGCAGGTCAGCAAGGCCGAAGAAGTCAGTGCCGCACCGGCCAAACCGGTGAATCAGGACGATGCGCTGTGGCAGATCGCCAAAGACTTGCTGCGCAAGGCCGGGCAATTGAGCGGCCCGGATTTGCTGGAGCAACTGGAAGGACTGACCGGCAGCGCGGCGTCCGGCAAGCACTTGTTGGTGCGCTTGCGCCATTGTGCGCAGGTGAAGGTGTTGAGCGGTGGCGATACACCGCTCTACAACTGGATAGAAAAACCTTAGTACAGCGCGGCAAACAACTTGCGGCGGTACGTGGTCACCAGCGGGTGGTCGTTGCCCAGCAGTTCGAACACTTGCAGCAAGGTCTTGTGCGGCAGGCCTTCGCTGTAGCTGCGGTTGCGGATGAACAGTTTGAGCAGGGCATCGAGTGCTGCGTCGTATTGCTGGCGGGCCAGTTGCTGGATTGCCAGTTGGTAGACGGCTTCATCGTCCTGCGGGTTTTTTGCCAGACGCGCTTTCAGGTCGGCTGCGTCAGGTAAGTCCTTGGCCTGGCCGAGGAACTGGATCTGCGCCTTGGCACCGGCCAACGCGGCCTTGTGTTCATCGCTTTTCACCGCGTCGAGTACGGTCTGTGCTTCAGCCAGCTCGCCACGTTCGGTGAGGCAGCGGGCATAGAGGATCAGTGCGCCGGCGTTGGTATTGTCCTCGCCCAACAGCACTTTGAGCACGGCTTCGGCATCGGCGAAGCGGCTGTCATCGAACAGCGCCTGGGCTTGCTCGAACGGATCGGCTGCGGCCGGTGGCGGCATTTGTACGTGTGGCTCCAGCATCGCCCGTACGGCCGATTCCGGTTGTGCACCGGCAAAGCCGTCTACCGGTTGGCCGTCCTTGAACAGCACCACGGTCGGCAGGCTGCGAATGCCGAAACGGGCGACGATGTCCGGTTCCAGATCGCAATTGACCTTGGCCAGCAGCAACTCGCCCTGATAGCCCTCGGCAATGGTTTGCAGCATTGGCATCAGCACTTTGCAGGGCGCACACCATTCGGCCCAGAAATCCACCAGCACCGGTTTGTGGAAAGAGTTCTCGATCACCGACTGGTCGAAATCGGCAGTCGTGGCGTCGAAGATGTACGGCGTTTCCTGACTCATGGGGGATCTCGTAAAAGCGTGAATAAGGCAACTATACGGCTTGGTGGGGGCTGGCCGGAAGCGGGGTGGTTGTTGGAGAGGTATTGACTGACAGGACGCTATCGCGAGCAAGCTCGATCCCACAGTGGAATTGTGGCGAACGAGGATTTTGTGATCGACACAAAACAACTGTGAGAGCGAGCCTGCTCGCGAAGCTTTTAGCCACGTCGCGCATGGTAAAGGCTCACATGCCGAAACTCTTCGGGCTCGGCCAGATCGGGCAAGGTCATCGCCTCCAGCACCTCGAGGCGCCGATACAGCGGATGACGGAAATCACGCACCCGCGAATCCGCCACCAAGGCTTCCCGGCCACGGCTGAGAAACGCGTCGAGCAGCGGCAGATTCGCCCGGTCATACAACACGTCCGCCACCAGGATCAGATCAAAGCGATCCGCCTCGGCGAAAAAGTCCGTCGAGTAGCTGAGCTGCACATCATTGAGTTCGGCATTCGCCCGACACGCCGCAATCGCCAACGGGTCCAGATCGCAGGCCACCACTTCCAGCGCGCCGGCCTTCACGGCGGCAATCCCGGCAACCCCGGAGCCGGCGCCGAAATCCAGCACGCGCTTGCCCTTGACCCACTCGGGGAACTCGGCCAGATAGCGTGCCACCGCCAGGCCGCTGGCCCAGCAGAAACTCCAGTAGGGCGGTTCATGCAGGATTCGCCGGGTTTCTTCCGGGCTGAAAGCGCGGTCCATGTTGTCGCCGTCGATCAGCCACAGCTTCAACTCGGTGTCCGGCAGGGCGACGGCAACCAGTTGCGCGTCGCCCAGCAACTCACTCAAGGCCTGTTGCAGGTCGAGCGGTGCAGTCATGGGGCGGTGACGAATTGCAGCTGGCCCAGTGCCTGGGTGGTGCCTTGGCTGATGCGTTGCGATGGCAGGTGCAGAATCAGTTGCCCGGACTGTGTGACGCGGCCACGCAGTTCAACACGGGCGCCAGCGGGGAACGCATCGGGGTTGAAGCGCAGACGGAACGGCAACACCTGGTTGGTGCCGATCAGCGTGGAACTGGCCAGCAGCTGTTGCGGACGGGATTTTTCGTCGATCACCAGCAGCGCCAGTTCGATTTCAGCACCGGCGGGGGCACCTTGCAGGCTGCCGCTCAGCTCACGCTGGTAAGCCGGCAGCGGGCCGAGGTCGGCGGATTCGCGGGCTTTTTTCTGGGCTTCCTGCGGCGCCGGGCCGGGTGTTGGCGGCTGGGGCTTGGGCACATTGCTGCCACAGGCCACCAGCAGGCTGAAAATACTGAGCAACACGAGTGGTTTCAGGGACATTTGCGGCTCCAGCAAGGTGAAATCCATGTAGTGCGTCTGTATACCCTAAACCCTATGGCTTGTCTTGCCACCGGGATGCGCTACCATGGCCCTCCCTTTTTTTGTTGCCTGCCACCATGCACTGTCCCTTCTGCGGTGCCAACGACACCAAGGTCATCGACTCGCGTCTGGTCGCCGAGGGCGAACAGGTGCGCCGCCGGCGTGAATGCCTGGCCTGCGGCGAGCGTTTCACGACGTTCGAGACGGCTGAACTGGTGTTGCCGCGCCTGATCAAAACCGACGGCAGCCGTCAGCCGTTCGACGAAGAAAAACTGCGTGCCGGCATGCAGCGCGCGCTGGAGAAGCGCCCGGTGAGTGTCGAGCGCCTGGAATCGTCGCTGGTCCACATCAAACACAAGCTGCGCGCCACCGGCGAGCGCGAGGTCAAGTCCCTCGTGGTCGGCGAACTGGTGATGGCCGAGCTGCAAAAGCTCGACGAAGTCGCCTACATCCGTTTCGCATCGGTGTATCGCCGCTTCCAGGACCTCAATGAGTTCCGCGAAGAGATCGACCGCCTGGCCCGTGAACCGGTGAAAGAATGACCACCTCCCCGGAACACGCCATCCTCGACGCCCATTACATGGCCCGCGCCCTCGAACTGGCGCGCAAGGGCCATTACACGACGCACCCCAACCCACGGGTCGGCTGTGTGATCGTGCGCGACGGGCAGATTGTCGGCGAAGGCTGGCATGTGCGCGCCGGCGAACCCCACGCCGAAGTTCATGCCCTGCGCGCAGCCGGGGAGCTGGCCCGGGGCGCCACGGCTTATGTGACCCTCGAACCTTGCAGCCACCATGGCCGCACACCGCCCTGCGCCGACGCGCTGGTCAATGCCGGTGTGGCGCGGGTGGTTGCAGCCATGCAGGACCCGAACCCGGAAGTTGCCGGTCGTGGTCTGCAGCGCCTGGCCCAGGCAGGCATCGCCACCGACAGCGGTGTGCTGGAAGGCGAGGCGCGCAAACTCAATGAAGGCTTCTTGAAGCGCATGGAACACGGCTTGCCGTTCGTGCGGGTCAAGTTGGCCATGAGCCTCGATGGCCGCACGGCGATGGAAAACGGCGAAAGCCAGTGGATCACTGGCCCTGCGGCGCGTTCGGCGGTCCAACGCCTGCGGGCCCAGGCCAGTGTGGTGCTGACCGGCGCCGACACGGTGCTGGCCGATGGCGCCCGATTGACCGTGCGTGCCGCCGAACTGGGGCTGGATGCCGAGCAAACGGCGCTGGCCATGAGCCGTCCACCGCTTCGCGTGTTGATTGATGGCCGTCTGCGCGTGCCATTGAATGCGCCATTCTTCAAGGCCGGCCCGGCGCTGGTTGCCACCTGCATGGCCATCGAAGAGCAATACGCCAACGGCCCGGAATGCCTGATCGTCGCGGGAGAGGATGGCCTGGTCGATCTGCACAAACTGCTGGTCGAACTCGCTGCGCGCGGGGTCAATGAAGTGTTGGTCGAGGCCGGTCCGCGGCTGGCCGGCGCCTTCGCTCAGCAAGGGCTGGTGGATGAGTTCCAGATTTTCATTGCCGGCAAGTTTCTGGGCTCTTCGGCCCGCCCATTACTGGACTGGCCATTGGCGCACATGAAAGACGCGCCCGAGCTGAAAATCACCGAAATTCGCGCCGTGGGCGATGACTGGCGAGTCATTGCCATCCCTGTCCCGGCAGCGAGCGTATAATTCCCGGCCTGAGCCAAGACGGCCTGTTCTCGAGGAGGACTCCATGTTTACCGGCATTATCGAATCCATCGGCAGTATTCGTGCATTGACCCCAAAAGGCGGAGATGTGCGGGTCTACGTAGAAACCGGCAAGCTCGATCTGAGCGACGTCAAACTGGGCGACAGCATCGCGGTCAACGGCGTCTGCCTGACGGCGGTCGAGCTGCCAGGCAATGGCTTTGCAGCGGACGTCAGTCGTGAAACCCTCGACTGCACCGCCATGAATGACCTGAAAAGCGGCAGCCCGGTCAATCTGGAAAAAGCCCTGACCCCGACCACTCGCCTGGGCGGGCACCTGGTCAGCGGTCACGTCGATGGCGTCGGCGAAGTGGTTGCCCGCACCGAGAACGCCCGTGCGGTGGAATTTCGCATCCGCGCACCAAAAGAACTGGCCAAATACATCGCCCACAAAGGCTCGATCACCGTCGACGGCACCAGCCTGACCGTGAACGCAGTCGATGGCGCCGAGTTCATGCTGACCATCATTCCGCACACGCTGAGCGAAACCATCATGGCGTCGTACCAGCCAGGTCGGCGGGTGAATCTGGAAGTCGACTTGCTTGCCCGTTACCTGGAACGCCTGCTGCTGGGCGACAAGGCCGCAGAGCCCTCAAAGTCCGGGAACATCACTGAAAGCTTTCTGGCCGCCAACGGCTACCTAAAATCCTGACTCAAGGGGGTGCCTTGTGGCGCTCAATAGCATCGAAGAACTGGTTGAAGACATCCGCCAAGGCAAGATGGTCATCCTCATGGATGACGAAGACCGCGAGAACGAAGGCGACCTGATCATGGCCGCCGAGTGCTGCCAGGCCGAGCACATCAACTTCATGGCCAAGCACGCCCGTGGCCTGATCTGCATGCCGATGAGCCGCGAGCGCTGCGAACTGCTGAAGCTGCCACTGATGGCGCCACGCAACGGTTCCGGTTTCGGCACCAAGTTCACCGTGTCCATCGAAGCCGCTACCGGCGTGACCACCGGTATCTCCGCCGCCGACCGTGCGCGCACCGTGCAGGCAGCTGCCGCGAAAGACGCCAAGGCCGAAGACATCGTCAGCCCTGGCCACATTTTCCCGCTGATGGCTCAGGCCGGTGGCACCCTGGCGCGCGCCGGCCACACTGAAGCCGCCTGCGACCTGGCGCGCATGGCCGGTTTCGAGCCCAGCGGCGTGATCTGCGAAGTGATGAACGACGACGGCACCATGTCCCGTCGCGCGGAACTTGAAGCTTTCGCTGCCGAACACAACATCAAGATCGGCACCATCGCCGACCTGATTCACTACCGGATGATCCACGAACGTACCGTTCAGCGGATTGCCGAGCAGCCGCTGGACAGCGAACTGGGCCAATTCAACCTGGTGACCTATCGTGATTCGGTGGAAGGCGACGTGCACATGGCACTGACCCTGGGCACCGTGTGCGCCGACGAACCGACCCTGGTTCGCGTGCACAACATGGACCCGCTGCGCGACCTGCTGATGGTCAAGCAACCGGGCCGCTGGAGCCTGCGCGCCGCCATGGCCGCGGTCGCAGAGGCCGGCAGCGGCGTGGTGCTGTTGCTCGGTCACCCGCTCGATGGCGACGTGTTGCTGGCGCACATCCGCGAAACCGCCGACCACACTGCCGTGAAAAAACCGACCACCTACAGCATTGTCGGTGCCGGTTCGCAGATCCTTCGCGACCTGGGCGTACGCAAAATGCGCCTGATGAGTGCGCCAATGAAATTTAATGCGATATCCGGTTTCGATCTGGAAGTTGTAGAATACGTGCCCTCCGAATAATGACCGGCTGTTTGCGGCCCTGAATTCGCGGCTAACAAATCACTGAGGGACGCGTACTGAACGCGTCCCGGCTCTTTAAGAGATCTAACGAATGACCCTGAAGACCATCGAAGGTACCTTCATCGCCCCCAAAGGCCGCTACGCTCTGGTAGTGGGCCGTTTCAACAGCTTCGTTGTTGAAAGTCTGGTCAGCGGTGCAGTTGATGCCCTGGTTCGCCACGGTGTGAGCGAAAGCGACATCACCATCATCCGTGCCCCTGGCGCCTTCGAAATCCCGCTGGTTGCGCAGAAAGTCGCTCAGAAGGGCGAGTACGCGGCAATCATCGCCCTGGGCGCGGTCATTCGTGGCGGTACTCCGCACTTCGAATACGTGGCTGGCGAATGCACCAAGGGCCTGGCCCAGGTGTCCATGGAGTTCGGCGTACCGGTCGCTTTCGGCGTCCTGACCGTTGATTCCATCGAGCAAGCCATCGAACGTTCCGGCACCAAGGCCGGTAACAAAGGTGCTGAAGCTGCCCTGTCCGCTCTGGAAATGGTCAGCCTGCTGGCGCAGTTGGAGGCCAAGTGATTAGCGACGAAAGTGATCGTTTCAACCCGCGCGATCCAAAGCCTGCGGATGCCGGCAAGCCATCGAAAAGCGTCAAGCGTCGCGAAGCCCGTCAGCTCGCGACTCAGGCGCTGTACCAATGGCACATGGCCAAGCAATCGCTGAACGAAATCGAAGCGCAGTTCCGGGTCGATAACGATTTCAGTGATGTCGATGCCGCGTACTTCCACGACATCCTGCACGGCGTTCCGGCGCACCGCACCGAGATCGATACGGCCCTGGCTCCCTGCCTGGACATCACGATCGAAGAGCTGGACCCGGTTGAACTGGCCGTTCTGCGCCTGTCGACCTGGGAGCTGATCAAGCGTGTCGACGTGCCGTACCGCGTTGTGATCAACGAAGGTATCGAGCTGGCGAAAGTCTTCGGTTCCACCGACGGCCACAAGTTCGTCAACGGTGTCCTCGACAAGCTGGCCCCACGCCTGCGTGAAGCTGAAGTGAAGGCGTTCAAGCGCTGATCCCTTGATCAGTGCTTGCAAGTGCCATGGGCGAGTTTGAGCTGATCCGCCATTTCTTCGCCGCCGCGCCTTGTGCGCAGGGCGGCGAGGGCGTTGCCCTTGGGATCGGTGATGACTGTGCCTTGCTGACTGTTCCCCCCGGGGAGCAGCTGGCGATTTCCACCGATACGCTGGTGGCCGGTGTGCATTTCGCCGACCCCTGCGATCCGTTTCTGCTCGGTCAGCGCTCGCTGGCCGTGGCGGTCAGCGATCTGGCTGCCATGGGCGCCACGCCCATTGCCTTTACCCTTGCCCTGACCTTGCCGACGGTGACCGCCGATTGGCTGGATGCCTATGCCCGTGGTTTGAACGTCATGGCGCAGCGCTGTGGCGTGGTGCTGGTGGGCGGCGACACGACTCGTGGGCCGCTGAGCCTGACCATGACCGTGTTTGGTCGTGTCCCGGCCGGTCAGGCACTGACTCGCGGCGGCGCACGGCCCGGTGACTTGTTGTGTGTGGGCGGCGAGCTGGGCAATGCCGCGGGCGCCTTGCCGCTGGTGCTGGGTCAGCGCACCGCTGAAGCAATCATCGCCGATCCGCTGCTGGCCCATTACTGGTCGCCGCAACCACAGCTGGCCTTGGGCCTGGCATTACGCGGCAGGGCCACCTCGGCGCTGGACATCTCCGATGGCCTGCTCGCCGACTGCGGGCACATTGCGCTCGCATCGAAGGTCGGCATTCAGGTAGAGCGGAGTAAGCTACCGATATCGACGGCGTTGCTCGCGTTCCTTGGCCAGTCTGGCGCTGAAGAGGCGGCCCTGAGCGGTGGCGACGATTACGTGCTGGCCTTCACCTTGCCGCCCGTCGAATTGCCGCCGCTGCTGGCTGACGGTTGGCCGATCCACGTAGTGGGGCAGGTCGTGGCGGGGCAGGGCGTTGTGCTGCTGGATGCGAACGGACAAGACATCACCCCGCAAACCCGGGGTTATCAACATTTTCGGGAGACACCGTGACAGATCATCCCAAACAGGTCCCGGCGGAATTCGTACCGCCGTCGGTCTGGCGCAATCCGTGGCATTTCCTGGCGTTCGGCTTTGGCTCGGGCACCTTGCCAAAGGCACCGGGCACCTGGGGTTCGTTAGTTGCGCTACCCTTTATCCCGTTGTGGCAGATGTTGCCCGACTGGGGCTACTGGCTGATGCTGGGCATCACCATGCTGTTCGGCTTCTGGCTGTGCGGCAAAGTGGCCGACGATTTGCGGGTGCACGATCACGAAGGCATCGTCTGGGACGAGATGGTCGGGATGTGGATCACGCTGTGGCTGGTGCCGGAAGGCTGGTACTGGCTGCTGATCGGGTTCCTGATGTTCCGCTTCTTCGACATTCTCAAGCCCTGGCCGATCCGCTGGATTGACCGGCACGTCCATGGCGGCGTCGGCATCATGCTCGACGATGTATTGGCAGGCGTGTTCGCGTGGCTGGCGATGCAGGGGCTGGTGCACTTTTTCGCCTGACGGATCAAAGGGGAATCAGGGATGAAGCGCTACTGGCTGGTCATGGTGTTTGCACTGTTCTGCTCGCTTGCCCGCGCGCAGGACGCGGCGACGCTGCCGTCGGTGATTCACCTGGCCAGCGAAGAGTGGGAAGACTATACCGCCGCCGATGGCCATGGCCTGGCCTGGGACCTGCTGCGCGAAATCTTCGAGCCGGCGGGCGTCACACTCGACATCCGCACCGTGCCGTACACCCGGTCTGTCGGGCTGGTGCAGTTGCAGGAAGTCGATGCATTGGTCGGCTCCTATCGCGACGAAGCCGACAAGGTGCTGTACCCGCACTGGAATTTCGACTCCGATCATATCTACGCACTGGGCCTGGCCAGCAATCCGGCGCCGACCCTGGCGACCCTGGGCAAATACCGCCTGGCCTGGGTGCGCGGTTATCGCTACGAAAACTACTTGCCCAACATTCATCGCTTCAACCAGATCGAGCGCCGCACCGGCATCCTGTCAATGCTCAAGCAGGGGCGTGCGGACTTCTACATCGATGCGTTGACGGAAATCGACGAGGTACTCAAGAACGCCACGGATCAAACGCAGTACAGAAGTACGCACCTGGCGGAGTTGCCGCTGTTCCTGGGGTTTGCTGATACGCCGGATGCTCGCTTGCTGATGGCCCTGTACGACCAGCGCATGGAGGTGCTGGTCAAGAGCGGAAAGTTGAAGCCGATCTTCGAGCGTTGGAAACAGCCTTATCCGTTTGATGCCAATTGAACACGAATTTCTGACTGAAACTGAGCCCCTGTGGGAGCGAGCCTGCTCGCGAAAGCGGTGTGTCATTCAATATATCTGTAACTGACAGTCCGCCTTCGCGAGCAAGCTCGCTCCCACAGGGGGGGCACCGGTGGCAAGGTGTGATCAAACTTTTTGATCGTTATGCCCCATAATTCAGCCTAAGCGTCTGTCGGAACCTGCTGTTACAATGCCGCCTCTGCGAATCTCCAGCACATATTGATCAGGAGCACACCGGTGCCTGTCGTTTTTGTCGCCGCTTCCAAGCTGCCAACGCCTTTTGCGCAATTCACCATGCACGGCTTTCTCGATGAAGAAAACGGGCGCGAGCACGTGGTGCTGAGCCTGGGCGAGTTCGACGACGGAGCCCCGGTGCTCGGCCGGCTGCACTCCGAATGCCTGACCGGCGATGCCTTGTTCAGCCAACGCTGCGACTGTGGCTCGCAACTCGAAGCCGCCTTGAAGGCCATTGCCCGTGAAGGCCGTGGCGTATTGCTGTACTTGCGTCAGGAAGGCCGTGGCATTGGCCTGCTGAACAAGATCCGTGCCTATGAATTGCAGGACGGCGGCGCCGACACCGTTGAAGCCAACGAGCGTCTGGGCTTTGCCGCCGATCAGCGCGACTACGCCATGTGCCTGCCGATGCTTGAGCATCTGGGCGTGAAATCCCTGCGCCTGATGACCAACAACCCGCGCAAGGTCAAGGCCCTGACCGACATGGGCATCGTGGTCGCCGAGCGCGTGCCGCTGCACACCGGCCACAACCCGCACAACAAACTCTACCTGGCCACCAAGGCCAGCAAGCTCGACCACATGATGGGCAACGAGCATCAAGGCGAGGCAGACCGGGCGTGACGCGCGGTCAGGTGCGGCGGCGACTGTCCGTCAACTGGTGGCAATACCTGGCGCTGGCCCTGCTGCCGCTGTTCGTGATCAACGGTGTATTTGGCCAGAGCGAGGCGATCCTGCCGGTGCTGGCGATGCCGTTGTTCATTGCCGGTGTGGCGTCGATGTTTGTCAGTCTGAAGTTTTTCGGTGGCTACAAACACGCGCTGATTGCCACCCAGAAAGCCCTCGACACCCCTGAAGAGCCTGCCGCCTGGGTCACTCTGGCGGCCAAGCGTCGCACCGCTTTCCTGGCTGCCGGTTTGCCAGCGTGGATCGGCGCACTGGCGGTATTCGTCGGCCTCGAAGCGGTGCCGCTGGTATTGCTGGCATTGTCCACCGCGGTGCTGTTCTACCTCTATCGTATTCCGCGTCAACTCGGCTGATGCTGCGTAACGGGCTGGCGATCGTGCTGCTGGCCGTCTGTGGCTCCGCGCTCGCAGCCCCCGCGCGGGTCGTCAGCCTCGCGCCATCCCTCTCTGAAATTGTCGTTGAACTGGACTCCGCCGACTTGCTGGTGGGTGTGCTGGACGCCGGTGAGCGCCCGGCGCCAATCAAGGACGTTGCGTCCGTTGGCAGTTACGGCCAACTGGACATGGAGCGGTTGCTCAGCCTCAAACCCGATTTGCTGTTGCTCTGGCCCGGCAGTGTAGGGCCGGCGCAGCGTGAACAGCTCAAGCGCTTGAACATCCCGACCTACGTCGCCGAACCCCATGACCTGCGGCAACTCACCACGCAGGTTGAAGCCATTGCCACGCAGCTCGGGCGACCGCAGCGGGGCGTGAAGCTGGCGGCGGATCTGCGGCAGAAACTTGATGCCTTGCGCGAGCGCTATCGGCGGGAGACGCCGTTGCGGGTGTTTTATCAGGTCTGGGATCGGCCGCTGTACACCGTTGGTGGCGGCCAGATCATCAGCGATGCGCTGCAGGTGTGCGGGGCGCGCAATGTGTTTGCCGACCTGACGTTGCCGGCGCCGCAGGTCAGCGTCGAGGCGGTGTTGCAGCGTGATCCCGAGGTGATACTGGCCGCTGATCAGGCGCAGCTAGATGCGTGGAAAGCGTGGCCGCAGGTGGCGGCGGTTGCTCACAAGCAGTTGCTGATGGTGACGGATAAAGGACTGGAGCGGCCGAGTGGGCAGATGATTGAGGCGACTGCCAAACTCTGCCAGGTGATTGCTCCAGAGCGTTGAGATTGAGGTGCGGCCTTCGCGAGCAAGCTCGCTCCCACACTGGCTGTGTGAACGACACAAACCCCATGTGGGAGCGAGCCTGCTCGCGAAGAGGCCAGTCCAGACACTACGCATTCAGGCTCAGAGCTCCGGCGTCCAGGTCACCCCAAACATCCACGCCCGACCCTCCTCGCGATACCCATACTGACCCCCGTCATAACTGTACAACGCCCGGCTATAGCCCTTGTCCAGCAGGTTATCGACTTTGAGTTCCAGCTTCACCTCCCGAGTCATCGCCCAACTGCTGCGCAGCCCCAGCAACGCATAACCGCCCAACGGCTGACGATTATCTTCATCGTCATAACTGCTGCTGACCGCCTGCCAACTGGCACCCAGGCCCAACCGGTCAAACTGACGATCCAGATCCAGACTCAACGTCCGCCGCGCCCGACGCGCCAGGGTATGGCCCGTGTCGCGATCTCGCGGGTCGATGATCGCCACGCCAAGATTGCTCTGCCAGCCAAACAATTCCTGCTTCAGTGCCGCTTCGAAACCATTAATCCGCGCCGAGGCGACGTTCTGCGGGCGATTGTTGCTGCCGAAGATGATCGCGTCTTTGAGGTCGGTGCGGTACAGCGAGGTTTCGAGGCGACTGCTGTCGGTCAGCTGACTGCGCCATTGCAGCTCATAGCTTTTCGACGTCTCGGGTTTCAGGTCCGGGTTACTGAAGTCCGGGTAGTACAAATCGTTGAACGTCGGTGCGCGAAAGCCCTCGCTGTAGGTCAGCAGCACGTCGTTGTCCGGGTTCAGCGGCACAGTGAAGGTGCCGCTCCAGCTGTTCTGGGCGCCGAATTGCTGATTCTGGTCGCGGCGCAGGCCCAGCTCCGTGGAGAAACTGTCTGCCTGATAACGATGCTGAATGAACGCGGCGCGGTTCCAGCGGCTGTCCTCGTCGTACGCGGTGCTGCTGTTGACCCGGTCCTCGTACCAGTCGCCGCCGAGGATCAGGCTGTTGCGCTCGTCGAGTTTCAGGTCGTTCTGCCAGTTCACCGAATCGCGGTATGTGTTGAAAACACTGCGCTCATCACTGAGCGTGTCGAGGGTCTTCTCGCGGTTTTCGCTGTGGCCGAATTCGACGCGGGTTTTCCAGGCGTCGTTGACCCGTGCATCGACGTAGCTGCTGACACTGCTGACGTCGAAATCGCTGTAGGGCTGCTGCTGGAGCGATTTGAAGGTGGTCGTGTCGAAGCGGCCGAATGGATTATCGAACTCGCTCTTGCCACGGTTATCCAGCACGTTGGCGCCGATTTCGATGTCATCGGTCAGCGCGTGGCTCAGGCTCAGGCTGAACGACTGATTACGGTATTCATCGTGATCGCCGTCGCTGGGGTACGACTCGTGGGTGCGATTGATCCCGGCGGTTTCATCGAGGCTGGCGCCGAGGTTGAATCGGGTTTTTTCATCACCACCGGACAGGCCGAGGCTGCGCTCCCAGGTCTGGTTGCTGCCAAAACCCACGTGCAGTCGCGGTTGCAGGCCTTGTTCATTGCCGCGACGGGTGAATATCTGAATCACCCCGCCAATCGCATCGCTGCCATAAATCACCGAACGGGAGCCGCGCAGCACTTCCACGCGCTCAACCTGTTCAATGTTGATGTGTTGCAGATTGCTGTCACCGGAAGTCGAACTGCCGATGCGCTGGCCGTCCACCAGTACCAGGGTCTGGGCCGACTTGGTGCCGCGTATGTAAATCCCCGGCGAACTGCCGCGCCCTCCGGTTTGCGAGACTTGCACGCCAGGAACGCGGCGCAGCAGGTCGGTGACGCTGTCCGGTTGCAGGCGGTCGATGTCTTCGCGGGTGAACACAGTGTTGGCGGCGCTGCTGTCGTTACGCGCTTCGACCTGGCGGTTGGCGCTGATCAGTATGTCCGGGAGCTTGAGGGCTTGATCGCGTTCGAAGGTGTCGGCCAAGAGCTGGCCTGCCGGCAGGAGCGTCAGCGTTAGAGCGAGGCGGGTGAGGTTCATGGGGCAGTCCATTGGCGCGTTGCAGCAAACAAGATTTTGCCGGGTTCAGAGACCAATGTGGGAGCGAGCTTGCTCGCAATGGCGGTGGGTCAGTCAACATTTAGGTCGACTGGCAGACCGCCATCGCGAGCAAGCTCGCTCCCACAGGGTTATGTGTACACCCAAAGATTTAGAGGTTCAGCAATTGCAGGCGCTCACGCACCGCCGCCTCAATCCCCGTCTCATCCAGCCCACACTCGGCCAGCATCTGTGCAGGCTTGGCGTGCTCGACATAGCTGTCTGGCAAGCCCAGGTGCAGCATCGATTTGAGGATGTTTTCCCGAGCCAGGAACTCGCTGACCGCGCCACCGGCGCCGCCCATGATCGCGTTCTCTTCGACGGTCACCAACAATTCATGGCTACTGGCGATTTCGCGGACCAGTGCTTCGTCCAGCGGTTTGACGAAACGCATGTCGACCACCGTCGCATCCAGCTTCTCGGCGACTTTCAGTGCTTCGGCCAGTTGCACGCCGAACACCAGCAGGGCGACTTTGCTGCCTTGACGACGGACCACGCCTTTGCCGATTTCAATCGGTTGCAGGTCTTTCTCGATGGTCGCATTAGGGCCGTTGCCACGCGGATAGCGCACTGCCGCCGGGCCGTTGTACAGATGGCCGGTGGTGAGCATTTTGCGCAGTTCGTTTTCGTCGCTCGGGGTCATCACCAGCATGCCGGGGATGCAGCGCAGGAACGACAGGTCGAAACTGCCAGCGTGGGTCGGGCCGTCTTCGCCTACCAGGCCAGCGCGGTCGATGGCGAACAGCACGTCGAGGTTCTGCACCGCGACGTCATGCACCAACTGATCGTAGCCGCGTTGCAGGAAGGTCGAATAAATCGCCACCACCGGCTTCGCGCCTTCGCAGGCCATGCCGGCCGCGAATGTCACCGCGTGCTGCTCGGCAATTGCCACGTCGAAATAGCGCAGCGGGAAGCGCTCGCTGAACGCCACCAGGTCCGAGCCTTCTTTCATCGCCGGGGTGATGCCGACCAGGCGCGGGTCAGCGGCGGCCATGTCGCACAGCCACTCGCCAAACACGCCGGAGTATTTCGGTCCGCTGGCCTTTTTCGGCGCAGCAGCCGGGGCGTCCAGGGGGTCGAGCTTGGTGATGGCGTGGTAACCGATCGGATCGACTTCCGCCGGGGCGAAGCCTTTGCCTTTTTTGGTGACAATGTGCAGGAACTGCGGGCCTTTGAGATCGCGCATGTTGCGCAGCGTGGCGATCAGGGTCGGCAAGTCATGCCCGTCGATAGGGCCGATGTAGTTCCAGCCCAGCTCTTCGAACAGAGTGCCCGGGACCAGCATGCCTTTTGCGTATTCTTCGGTACGACGGGCGATTTCCCAGGCGCCGGGCAGGCGCGACAGTACTTTTTTGCTGCCTTCACGCATGCTCGCGTAAGTGCGGCTGGAAAGGATTTTCGCCAGGTAGTTCGACAACCCGCCGACGTTGCGCGAGATCGACATGTCGTTGTCGTTGAGGATCACCAGCATGTTGGCGTTCACTTCCGGCGCGTGGTTCAACGCCTCGAACGCCATGCCGGCAGTCAACGCGCCGTCGCCGATCACCGCAATGGCCTTGCGGTCACTGTTTTGCAGACGGGCGGCAATCGCCATGCCCAGCGCTGCACTGATCGAGGTGCTGGAGTGACCGACGCCGAAGGTGTCGTACTCGCTCTCGGAGCGACGCGGGAAGGCGGCAATGCCGTCCTTCTGGCGCAGGGTGCTCATGCGCTCGCGACGGCCGGTGAGGATTTTATGCGGATACGCCTGATGACCCACGTCCCACACCAGCCGGTCGTCCGGGGTGTCGAAGACGTAATGCAGCGCGATGGTCAGCTCGATGACGCCCAGGCCAGCCCCGAAATGCCCGCCGGTCTGACCGACCGTGTAGAGCAATTCCAGGCGCAACTCATCGGCCAGGGTTTCCAGCTCGGCTTCGCCTAACCGGCGCAGCCCGTCCGGCGTGTTGGCACGGTCGAGCAGGGGCGTGGTCGGGCGCTTGCGGGGAATCTCATGAAACGTCGTGGGCATCAGGCGAATCGTTATAGGTATAGAAGAGGCGGCAGTTTACCTGATGCATCGGTCCCTGCCCACGCGTTGGTCTTTTTTGACCCTACGCTGTCAGTGGCGGCGCTCGACGATATAGCGGGCCAGGTCGCGTAACGGCTCGGCGGCCGCGTCAAACGGTCGCAGCGCGTGCAGCGCCTGATCGCGCAGTTCCAGGGCATAGGCCTTGGCCGCGTCGAGGCCGAGCAGGGCCGGGTAGGTCGGCTTGTCGCGTGCGATATCGGCGCCCTGGCGTTTGCCCAGGGTTTCGGTGTCACTTTCGACGTCGAGAATGTCGTCCTGCACCTGAAATGCGAGGCCGATGGCCTGTGCATAAGTCTGCAGGGCCATGAGTTCGTCCTTCTCGGCACGGCCGCTGGCCAGGGCGCCAAGCTTGACGCTGACCTCGATCAACGCGCCGGTCTTGTGCCGGTGCATGGTTTCGAGGGCTTTCTGATCGAGTTTCAGACCCACCGAGCCAAGATCGATGGCCTGACCTCCCACCATACCCGCCGGGCCTGCAGCCAGTGCCAGAGCGCTGACCATCTGCAGGCGGATTTCGGCGTCTGAAGCAGTCAGGCGCGGGTCGAGCAGGGCGCTGAAGGCCAGGCTCTGCAAGCCATCGCCGGCAAGAATCGCGCAGGCTTCGTCGAATTTCTTGTGGGTGGTCGGCTGGCCACGACGCAGGTCGTCGTCGTCCATGGCCGGCAAATCGTCGTGCACCAGCGAATAGGCGTGAATCAGCTCTACGGCACAGGCCGCGCCGTTGGCATCTTCGGCCTTGCCGCCCAGCGCTTCGCACGCGGCATAGGCCAGCAACGGGCGCACGCGTTTGCCGCCGTTCATCACGCTGTAGCGCATGGCTTCGTACAGCCGCGCCAGCTCAGGGCTCGGTGCGTTGAACAGGGTTTCCAGCGCCGCGTTGACGCGGGCCTGGCTGGTTGCCGAATACGCGCCAATCATTCTGGCTGATCCGCGTCAAAGGGTTCCTCGGCCAGCTCGCCATCACGTTCGAGCAGCACTTGAACCTTCTGTTCGGCCTGAGCCAGCGCCGCCTGGCAATCGCGGGTCAGACCGATGCCTTGCTCGAAAGCGGTCAGCGAGTCTTCCAGCGACAGTTCGCCGTTCTCCAGTCGCTCCACCAGCGTTTGCAGGTCGGCGAGGGATTGTTCGAAATCCAGTGCAGCTTTTTTGCGGGCCATGGCGGCGATTTCCGGTTGACGTTAAACCGGCGCGACACTAGCAGACATGGGGGTTATGGGCAAATGAGCGGGGCTTTCGGCCGGTCATTTGGGGGCTGAGTGCAGCCTTTGTGGGGCGAGACTTATCTGTGGCGAGGGGCTTGCCCCCGTCAGGTTGCGAAGCGACCCCAAATCCAGACGCCGCGTTTCTTCTGATTTACCGCTTTCAGCGATTTGCGACTGTTGAGCAGCCGAATGCGGGGCAAGCTCCCTAGCCACTTAAAAATGCCGATTTGTAAGGCCGGGGGATTATTCGGCTCATTCCGTGAGCCGAATACGCCTCTTATTCGGCTCACACCCCAAAAACACCGTGATTCCTGCCGCAAATCCAGATGTAACTGATTGTGAAAAATCAGCCGAATCGCTAATCTTCGCGCCTTCTACGACCCGCCAGTCACGGGTCTTTTCTGACGAAACGCAGTTTTTTGATCTGTCACGCGCCGAGGATCGGGCGCAAGGTTTCGTTGTGCATGGCAGGAGGCGTTACATGCGTTGTTTTCTTTCACTGCTGATGATGCTGGTTGGCGCTCAGATGGCCTGGGCCGAGCCCACGGCCGAGTTGTCGGAACCGGTGGGTGGCTGGCGTTATAACGGCCTGCTCGATCGCAGTGAAAACCCCCAAGTCGCCTACCCGACACCGCCCATCGACCGGGGCGTACAGCGCAATCGCACGATGATCCAGGGCCAGCTCAAGGCCATCGGCACCCAGCGTGGGCCGCACACACTGGCCGTCAACGGCAATCCGCTGAATCTTTACACCGACGACGAAGGGCGTTTCGCCCGGCCTTATGCCTTCGGCGCCGGGTCCAACAGCGTCGAAGTGCGCAGCGCCGAGGGCAAATCCCTCAAGCGCGTTCAATTCTATGAAGCCAATAACCTGCGCACCCCGGCGCGGATTCGCATCGTGCTCGGTTGGGACGATCCCAAGGCCGAACTCGACCTGCACATCATTACCCCGGACGGCCAACACGCGTTCTTCGCCCACACGGCGCTGACCAATGGCGGCGGTCTGGACCCGGACGGCGTCGATGGGCCTGGGCCGGAAATGTTCACCATGACCGCGCCGTTGCATGGCACCTATCTGGTTTATGTGAACTATTGGGGCAACTTCGGCAGCGAAGGCTATAACTTCGATGAGACCAGCAACCAGAACGAGGTGATTACCTCGCAAATCAACCTGGTGCTCAACGAAAACACCGTCGACGAAAAACGCGAGACGTTCATCGTACCCCTGCGGGCCATCGGTGATCTGTTGCTGGTCAAGACTTTCAACTATTAAGCATCCCGCACCACGGATGAACTGGGTTTTGTGAACATGAGCGATAGCACTATTTTACCGGCCGTATCCCCGCCGCCTGCTGAAGCACCGGCTGCCAAACCTTCCCGACGCTGGCCGGCGGTGCTGATCGGGCTGTGCCTGGTGGCCGGCGTGGCGGGCGGGCTGGGCTGGTTCATGCACAAACCCAAGGTGCCGATGGCCGCATTGGCCAGTGACAAACTGGGCATGAGTCGCCCGGACGGTCTGCTGGAAACCAGTTCCCTGAGCCAGTTGCCCAAGGATTTGCTGGCGGTGCCGTTCCTCAAGGAAACCCTGACCGAAGATTTCGTCTTCTATTACGAAACCCACGTCGACCGCCTCGGCCTGATCGGCAGTCTGCGGCGGATCGTCTACGAACATGACCTGAAATTGCAGGACAGCCTGATCGAACAGCTCTTCGATCAACCGGCCGACGTGGCGCTGTGGCGTGGGGCGGACGGTCGTCTGAAAGACTTCTTGCTGGTGATGGATCGCGGCGGCCTGGCCAAGGTGCTGGAGCCACTGGCGAAAGTGGCGCTGGATGACTCGCAGCTGACCCAGGTCGGCTCGGTGAAAGTCGGTGCCGATGAGGTGGCGCTTTATCAACTGACCTACAACGCCACCAAGGCGCTGCTGTTCGCCTCCCATGGCGACAAACTCGTCGTGCTGTCCAACCCGGCCAAACTCTACGATCCGGACAATGGCGGCGCCGAAGAGTCAGGCAGTGTCTCGACCAAGGCCATCGCCGCGTTGCTCAACGGCGACAAACTGTTCCCCGAAGCCTTCGGCCTGCAACCGCGAGCGCCTGAGGTCAAACAACGCCTGTCAGTCAATTCCAGCGTATTGGCCATGGGCTATCAGCGCTTCATCCCGAATTTCGCCGGGCTGCGTTTCGACATGGACGACAAGGGCTGGCACAGCTACCTGGCCATGGACGAACTGGATAACCAGCCGGACTTCGATTTCAAGCCGATCTGGCAAGCCATGCCCATGGGGGCCAGTGCCTGCGTGGCCCTGCCGCTGGCCGCCGAACAGCAGCAACCGTTGCTGGTAAAACTCGGTGCCGACGAGGCCGTGGCCAAAGCCCTGACCGAGCACGTGGCCGGCGCGGCGGGCCTGTGCTGGTACGCCGATTCGCGGCTGTACACGCCGCTGCTGGTGGCCAGCCTGAACGACAAGGACAGCGCCAAACTTGACGGTGACCTGGGCAATCTGTTCGGCTCGATGGTTGGCGCCTATGAAGGCAATGTCGCAGAGCACGCGTTCCCGGTGGTCGAGAAGCAGGAAGGGCAGACTCACCAGTGGCAGCGTCAGGTCAGCTCCAACTTCGGCCCGTACAAGGCCAAGGATGCCGAGAATCCGGATGCGATCACCGGCAAGGCGTTCATGAAAGTCAGCCTGGCACGGCACGGTTCGACGCTGCTGTTTTCCCTCGACGACAAGCTGGTGGATAAAGCCCTCGGCACCCTCGATAAACGCTTCCCGCCACTGGCTGATGTACTGCCCAAAGACTTGCTGATGCCGGTCTATTTCGGCCCGGATTCAATGGCGCAACTGATGCAACAGGAAACCCTCGACAGCCTGCCGCAGGACATGGAACCGGTGTTCTACAACGCCGCGCAAACCTATCTGATCCCCAAACTGCGCACGCTCGGCGGCTACGGCAAATACGCCCTGACCTTGCCCAAAGGCAGTGAGCCCGATGGCCACTGGCAGTGGCTGCCGCTGGAATGGAAAGCCCTGTGACCGCACTTATCCGAGGCCTCGGTCTGCTGGCGATGCTGCTCGCCAGCCGGGTGTTCGCCAGCGAGACGCCGCCGCTGGATGTGCAGCAATCCCAAGTGTTTCGCGCCTGGTTCGTGCGCATCGCTCAGGAACAACTGAGCCAGGGCCCGAGCCCGCGCTGGTATCAGCAGGACTGCGCCGGGCTGGTGCGCTTTGCCGCCAATGAAGCGCTGAAAGTCCATGACGACAAATGGCTGCGCAGCAATGGCCTGTCCAACCGCTACCTGCCGCCGGAGCTGCAACTGAGCGATGCCCAGCGCGGCCTCGCCCAGCAATGGCAGCAGGGCGGCGGCAAGGTCGGGCCATACGTCAATGCGATCAAGCTGATCCAGTTCAACAGCCACCTGATTGGCCGCGATCTGGCGCAGGCGCGGCCCGGCGACCTGATGTTTTTCGATCAGGGCGACGACCAGCACCTGATGATCTGGATGGGCCGCTACATCGCCTATCACACCGGCACCACCACCCCCACTGATAACGGCATGCGTTCGGCAAGCCTGCAGCAACTCATGACATGGAAGGACACCCGATGGATACCCGACGCAGCCAACCCCAACTTCATCGGCGTCTATCGACTGAACTTTCTCTCCCAATGATCGGTGCCCGCATGTTGCGTATCTGTTCAAAACTGCCGTTATTGCTGGCATTGGTCCTGCCGTTGACCACGGTCAACGCCGAAGACAGCGTCGAGCCAAGCGGCTACACGCCGGTGGCCGGCGAAAGCTTTTTCCTGCTGGCGGACAGCAGCTTTGCCAGCGACGAACAGGCAATGGTGCGCCTCGAAGCGCCTGGCCGTGACTATCGCCGGTTTCGCATGGAGCCCTATGGCGGCGCCGACATTCGCGTGTATCGCATCGACAAGCCGCTGGATTTCCTCAAGCGTCAGAAGAACCTGCACCGCGTGGTCAGCGACGGCCAGTTCAAGGGCGAAGGCCTGTCCAACACCCTGGCGTACTTGTGGGACAACTGGTATCGCAAATCCCGTCGGGTGATGCAGCGCGCGTTCTCCTTCGAGTCGCGGCAACAGGTCACCGAAGAGGTGCCGGAACTGAAGATGGGCACCGCGATTGCCGCGCCGACGCCTTATGACGCGCAGCCGCAATTCGCCCTGATCCCGGGCCTGCCGGTGGTCAGCCAGTTCCGTTATCCGTTGTGGCAAGCCAAACCGATCCAGCCGCCTGCGGGCGTGAACCTGGCCGGTTCCTCCAGTGAATTCATCAGCGTTGCACCGGGCAACGTCTACATCCCGTTGGGCAACCTGAAGCCGGGTCTGTACCTGGTCGAAGCGCTGATCGGCAAGTACCGCGCCACCACCATGGTCTTTGTGTCCAACACCGTGGCCGTGAGCAAGATTGCCGGCGACGAGCTGGTGGTGTGGGCCGCTCGCAAACACGAAGGCAGCTCGGTGCCCAAGGTCAATGTGCTGTGGACCGATGGCCTGGGCGTGATGAGCAGCGGCGCCACCGATACCGACGGCTTGCTGCGTTTGAAACACGTCAGCCCCGAGCGTTCGTTCGTGATCGGCGAGGATGAAGAGGGCGGGGTTTTCGTCTCGGAAAACTTCTATTACGACAGCGAAATCTATGACACCAAACTCTACGCCTTCACCGACCGGCCGCTGTACCGGCCGGGGGATTGGGTGTCGCTGAAAATCGTCGGGCGCGAGTTCAGGAACGCCCGCGATTCCGTGGCGCCGAGCGCTGCCGACGTCAACGTGACGGTGCTCGATGCCACCGGCACCGCGCTGCAATCGCTGGACCTGAAACTGGATTCCAAAGCCGGCACTCAGGGCCGCTTCCAGTTGCCGGACAACGCGGTTGCGGGCGGCTATGAGTTGCGTTTCACGTATAAGGATCAGGCCTACAGCAGCGCCTTCCGCGTCGCTGAGTACATCAAGCCGCACTTCGAAATCTCGCTGAACCTGGCCAAGCAGGATTACCGCACGGGCGAGCCGGTAAAAGGCAGCCTGGTGCTGCTGTACCCGGACGGCAAACCGGTGGCCAACGCCAAGTTGACCCTCAGCCTGCGCGCCCAGCAACTGTCGATGGTCGATAACGAGCTGCAATACCTGGGGCAATTCCCGGTCGAGCTGACCAGCACCGAACTGACCACCGACGCCAAGGGCAACGCGGCGCTCGACCTGCCGGCCGCCGACAAGCCGAGCCGCTACATGCTCACCGTGTTCGCCAGCGATGGCGCGGCGTACCGGGTCAAGACCACCAAGGAAATCCTGATCGACCGTGGCGCCGCCAGCTTCCGCTTGGGCGCACCGCAGCGTTTCAGTGCGGTGGGCGACAAAGTGCTGTTCAGCTACGCCAACGAAGGCGGCAGTGAGCAGAACAAAGCGGTCACTCCTGCCAGCTACAGCTGGGTGCGTCTGGAAGACCAGACCACCGGCGAAGGCAAACTCTCCGCCAAGGATAAAAACTTCACCCTGGCGTTCGACCGTCCAGGCACTTACAACGTGTCGCTCAAGGATGACCATGGCCGCGTGGTCGGCGCCACCGGCCATTCGGTGACCGGTGATGGTGTCAAAGCGGTGCCGGGCACCGTGGAAATCGTCCTCGACAAGCCTGGGTACAAGGCCGGCGACGAAGCACTGGCGTTGATCACCTTTGCGGAACCGGTCAGCGATGCGCTGCTGTCACTGGAGCGCGACAAGGTCGAGGCCACCGCGCTGCTGTCCAAGGGCGGCGACTGGCTGAAGATGGAAAAACTCAGCGAGACTCAATACCGCGCGCGCATCCCGGTGAAGGACAACTTTGCGCCGAACCTGACGTTCTCCGTGCTGTACACCAAGGGGGGCCAGTACAGCTTCCAGAACGCCGGGATCAAGGTGATTGCGCCGCAGATCGACGTCGCCATCGCCACCGACAAAGAGACGTATCAGCCGGGCGATACCGTGTCCGTGGACCTGACCACGCAATTCGCCGGCAAACCGATTCCGGCACACCTGACGGTCAGTGTGGTCGACGAAATGGTCTATGCGTTGCAGCCGGAAGTTGCGCCGACCATCGACCAGTTCTTCTATCACCCGCGCCGCAACAACGTGCGCACCAGCGCCAGCCTGTCGTTCATCAGCTACGACGTGGCGTTGCCGGGCAGCCCCGGTGCGCCGGGCAAAGCCAATCGCAGTGAGCGCGGGGTGAAAGTACTGGAGCGGCCGCGTCGCGAAGACGTCGATACCGCCGCCTGGCAGCCGGAACTGATCACCGACGCCAACGGCAAAACCCGTTTCACCTTCAAGATGCCGGACTCGCTGACCCGCTGGCGCATCACTGCCCGCGCTATTGCCGATGACGGTCAGGTCGGGCAGAAGAAACAGTTCGTGCGTTCGGAAAAACCGCTGTACCTGAAGTGGAGCGGCCCGAGCAAATTCCGCAACGGCGACAAACCCGCCCTCGGCGTATTCGCCTTCAGCCAGGCGGAAAAACCGGTCAAGGCCGAGCTGGTGATCCATTACGGCGGCGCCGATCAGCGGCTGCCGGTGACACTGAACAACGGCATCAACTACATCGCACTGCCGGCGTTTGCGCTGGCTAATGGCGAGTGGACCGCCGAACTGGTGCAGGACGGTAAAACCGTCGACGCCCTGGCCGTGCGCCTGACGGCGACCGGTAACGGTTGGCAAGTGACGCAAAGCCAAAGCCTGGACGCGGCCAGTGGTGATACGCCGCTGACCCTGCCGGCGGATGCCACGGATATTCGCCTGCGCCTGGATGACAGCCCGCAAGCGCTGTTCCGTTCGGCCCTCGACGATCTGCTGAGCTACCCGTACGGCGGCGTCGAGCAAACCGCCAGTCGTTTGTTGCCGCTGAGCATCGCCTATCCGTCCCTGGCGTCGAGCCCGCAGATCCGCGACCGCTTGCGCCTGATCATGCAGAACAGCCGCCTGCGACTGGTGCAGATGGCTGGGCCGTCGGCGAGTTTCACCTGGTGGGGCCAGGACGGCGAGCCGGACGCGTTCCTCACCGCTTATGCCTACTACGCCGACTGGTACGCCAGCAAAGCGCTGGAACTGACCCTGCCGCCGGAGCACTGGCAGCGGGTGCTGGAGGTGTATGCCAAGCAGGCGCCGAACACGCCGCTGTTGCAGCGCGCGCTGATTCTGTCGTTCGCCAAACAGATGCAACTGCCGATCAACACCTTGCTCAGCGGGCTGATGGATGATCTGGCGAAGGCCGGTGACGGCACGGCGGCGAACCTGATGGACGACGGTGAAGACAGCATCGTGATGAGCGACCCGGATTCGGCGCTCGGACTGGCAGCCGCCCGGACGTTGACCGCGTCGCTGGCGCGTCAGGCCAAAGTGACGCTGCCGGACGCGTTCAATCGCCAGGTCGCGGACGCACAGCAACGTATGGCGGTCAGTTCCCAGCCGTTCGCCGAAGCCTTGAACCTGTCGCTGCAACCGTTCGATCAGGCGCACGCGACAGCGTTGTTGCAGCGCTTGCTGCCACAGCAGTCGACCCTCGAACGCGCCCTGGCGCTGAGCTGGTTGCAACGCAGCATCGAGCAGGCTTCGCCCACCATCGCCCTGGCGCCGGGCGAAGGCTGGAAGAAACAGTACGGTGATACCGGTGAGATGTATTGGACGTGGCAGGGTGCTACGCCGGTACCGGCCGTGCTGTCGTTGACCGGGGCGCAGGAGCGTCCGTTGCGTGCCGCGCTGAGTTTCCAGACCGCGCAGCCGCCGGTTACGCCGATGGCGGTGACCATCACTCGTCGCTTGTCGCGGCTGGTGCCGGGCGACGAAGCGTTCGAATTCAAACTCGAAGCGGTTGGCGACAAACCGTTGTCCAGCGACAGCCTGTACCTGGACGAAGTGATCGTCACCAGCAAGGCGGCGAAACCGCTGCGCTACGGCATGCTGGAAGTGCCGCTGCCACCGGGTGCCGATGTCGAGCGCACCACCTGGGGCATCAAGCTGATGGGCAAGGCCGGCACCGAACCGACGGCGCTGGAGAAAGCGCGCTTCGAACCGGGACAAATGGCCTATGCCATTCCGGTCGATGCGCTGAGCGGGGAACTGCGCCTGCGTCATCTGGTGCGTTTCTCGCAAAAAGGCCAGTTCAACCTGCCGCCAGTGCGCTTCACGCAGATTTACGCGCCGCAAAATCAGGCTCAGGAACTGAAACCGGCCCTCGGCCAGATCACGGTCAACTGACATGATCCGGCCTCTGGTCTGGCTGCTGTTGTGTTTGCTCCCTGCGCTGGCGACAGCGCAGGACGAACCGCTGCGCCTGGGCTTCAAGGGGGAACTGCTGTCGCTGAACCGCACGCAACTGATCTCCCGCGAGCCGTTGCCCGCCGATGTACAGACGCCGCTGGGCAGCGTGTGGAAGTTGTTTGTCTACAGCTGGCTGGTAGACACCGGCGCCCATGAATCGCCTTATGAATGTCGCGGGCAGTCAAAAGAAGAAGTTTATTGCTGCACGGCAGGCGGCAAGATCGAGCGTGATCAGGCGTTGGTGAAGTCTTGCGGCTTGTATTTCGAGCCTGCGCGACTGGGCATCACCGCCTCGGATTGGCGCTCGTACTGGCAGGCGCGCCAGGCGCCGCAGTGGTTGCTGGATTTGCCGGCGTTGCAGCCTGCCACGCGGGTTCCGGTGGCTCAATTGCTGCGTGCATTGGCCATGCTGCCCGCGCAGGATCAGGCGCGGCGTGTGTTGCTGGACGTGGTGCTGAATGCGGCGGACGGCAATGTCGTTGGTGAACTTGGCAGCCGGTTGCGGGTGAAAACCTGGAGCTGGCTCGGGGAACAGGATCCCGCGTCGCGCCAGGGCGGCTTTGCCGGCTGGACGGCGGACGGCACGCCGATCTGGGCCGGTGGGCGGGGAACCAGTCAGATGGTTTTGCGCAACTATGGTCAGGTGTTGTCGGCGGTGCTGCCGGTCGAGTGGCCGGCAGAAGCGGGGCGCTGTGTCGAAGTCGGGTTGTTTTCCCGTTATCCGATCGGGCGCGTGTTGGCGGGTGATCGGGTGGTGGGAGCCGGGCCGTTGCAAGGCGATTATCGCGTCGAGTTCAGCAACGGCAATCAGCTCGATATCCACAGCGACGGCGAACTGTTTTGGCTCGACGGCAAGTTGGTCGCCCGTCTCGATCGCGAAGAATATGTCGCCCGCGTGCTCCAGCGTGAAGCCAAGCCCGAACCCGTCGAGGCGGCCAAAGCGCTGGCTGTGGCGATCCGCACGTACTTGCTGCAAAACGCCACTCGCCATGGCGAGTGCCTGAGTATCGACGACAGCAGCAGCCGTCAGCGCGTCGCACCGCGTCCGGCATCCGCCGAATCACGCAGCATCGCCGCCTGGACCAGCGATCTGGTCTTGGCCGGCAGCACCGTCACTTATCACTCCGACCAACCCGGCCCGGACAAACTGGCCTGGCAACAAGCCGTCGAACAAGCCAACGCCGGCCAGCGCTACGACGCCATCCTGCTGCACGCCTATCCACGCGCTAGCCTCAGCCGCTGGGACAACCCCGTCGCCTCCTGCGAAGCACTGCCTGCCGCGCAAGACTGGCTGCAAAACCAGCGTCGCGGCTGGCGGCAACGTCTTGAGCGCGAAGTCGGCTATAACGAACTCAGCACCTTCGCCGTCTGCCGGCTCGCCTTCGGTCGCCCCTACGTCGACCGCGAACGCCAGCGCATCTATGTGCGCGGTGTGCTGTCGCTGCAAGACCGCCTCGACCTGACCCATGAATACCTGCACCTGGCCTTTGACGCACACCCCAACGGCCAGGATGAAAACTACATCGAAGGGCTCGCCCGCCACCTTTTACTGGAATAGGCCATGAAACTCAGTTATCCACAGGTCTTCCTGTTCCTCTGTGCTTTTTGTGCAGGGTCGGCGACGTTCGCCGCCGATGCCACCGTCAAGCTCGACACCCCCGTCGGCGGCTGGCGCACCGGGGCGGTCGAAGGCGAGGGCGAAAATTACCGCCAGACCGTCAACTACCCCGCGTCATCGGTCAACACCCCGGCGGGCCAGGCCAACACCGCACGCATCAGCGGCCAGATCAAAGCCACCCCCAAGACCAACGACCCCGGTCGATTGATCGTCAACGGCATCAGCATGCCCCTGAAAATCGACCCCGCGGGCCACTTCGACCGCCCATATTCATTTCCCAACGGCAGCAACAGCGTCGAAGTCCGCAGCCCCGACGGCCAACAACGCCACCGCACCCAATTCCTCCACAGCAGCGGCGGCGCCACCCCGGCCAAACTGCGCGTACTGCTGTCCTGGGACACCGACAACACCGATCTGGATCTGCACCTGATAACCCCCGATGGTGCACACATCTGGTACGGCGACCGCGTCGCGCCCAACGGTGCGGCACTCGATGTCGATGTCACCACGGGGTATGGCCCGGAAATATTCTCCATGCCGGCACCGATCAAGGGGCAGTACTTGATCTATGTGAACTACTTTGGCGGCGGGTACAGGAGTGATGAGGATGGACAGCAAGACGCGGTGCAACCGCTGACCACGGCGCAGGTGACGGTGATTACGGAAGAGGGAACGCCGAATGAGAAGATGGAGACGTTCGTGGTGCCGATGCGGGCGGTGGGGGAGTTGACGTTGGTTAGGGGGTTTAGTTATCCCTGAGACGCAGAGAGTGACAGCGGCGCCGTCACAATTTTGTTGGCATGTGTCGCAGCAATTCTGCGACAAATCAAATCAGTCAGCAGGCTGCTGACCAATTCGCTCTTGTGCATCCTGGTAGGCGGCCTCTCGTACGCGCTTTCCAATGGCCACAACGAACACCACCACCTCTTGATCCAGAACCTGATAAATCAATCGATAACCGGCGCTACAGAGTTTCAGTTTGTAGCAGTCAGGTAAGTGAAGAAGGCGGTTGGCTTCAATGCGGGGATTTTTCGAGTACTTCAACGAGCTTTTTCTTGAACTGCTGGCGCAACGTGTCGCCCAGCTTGCTTCAGTGCACGTCGGTCAACTTCGAGGCTTTAGGTCATCCAGGCTTACCTTGACCCGCTGGGGCGCGGCAAGACGTTCGGTGACCACTGCAATGAGTGCTTCATCCTCTTCGCTGAGTAGCGCCGCCTTGAAAGGCAGCTTGCCGCGTTCGGCGACGTATTGAAGGGTTTGGCGCAGGAGCTCGGAAGGGGTCACCCCGAGCTTTTCCAGCTCTGCGAATGAGCGCTGTTTCAACTCATCGTCAATGCGGATGTTGATGGAAGCCATGGCGATACACCTGTAATGACGTTTGTCATTACGGCAGCAATTGTTGCCCTTACGCAACAACCCCTGATCGGTGTTTTCAGACGACGGGTGTACTTTCTTCCAGGGATTAAAAAGCCGGCTTGTGGCCGGCTTCTCGGGGACTGGCTTGGTTTATTTTTGGTAAACCGCGCCAGCCTTCAAAACGTACACCCGGATCTTGCGTCCGGCTGTGGGACTTGGCGAGAAAGTGTTCTGCCTTGTCGGTGCGTATCTGAGCCGCGGGGCGGGTCGATGCGCGAATGTGGGGCGCAGCATACTGATTTTTTTGAGGAATTCCCAGTGGGAAGTGCGGGGTGGAGGGTTGGGGGTGGGGTTTTTGTCCCTGCATTCCGGGGCTGCGTTGAGTCTGTGGCCTGCACTGTGTCCATTGTGGGAGCGGAGCGAGCTTGCTCGCGATGGCGGCGGGTCAGTCAACGTTGATGTTGAATGTAATGGCCTCTTCGCGGGCAAGCCCGCTCCCACAGGGGATTGGAGCATGGCATTGGATTTTGTCGTTGCGTATCACGACAAAAACGGCACCTGCGGTCTGCGTTTGTTCAGGGTTGACCACCAGAACACCCAGCCCAATACCTGGATGCTCTGTTCTTCAATCTGTTCGGCCCTGAATATTTCATCGGGGTATTCGGCTTTATTGTGGCTGCGCAATCGCAGTGCATTGCCGGGCATGCGGTGCAGGTATTTTATTCGCAGCATCCCGTCATGTTCGATGGCGTAAATCTCGCCATCGATAATTTGCGTAAGTCCGCGATCGATCGCCAGGGTTGAGCCGTCTTCAATTCTTTCGGACATGCTGTTGCCAATCATATGGATGCAGATGGCGTCGGCGGGTTTGATTTCCAGGGATTCCAGGTGGCTGCGGGGCAGGCGGATGGAGTGTTCGGGGTCTTTTACGACGTGGGTTTTGTTGGTGCCGGGGATTGCTGTTTCCTTGTAGCACGGCAGTTCAACGTCGATGGCTTCGATGACGGTGTAGACGCCGCGGATGGCCTGAGCGTCGAAGGTGTTGCCTGCCTGGTCGAGTACCCGCAGGGTAGAGGCGTCTTTCGGGCCCTCGCCGGTCTTCAGCCAGTGGCTGTTGACGGACAGTATTCTGGCCACTTCTTCCATGCGGTAGGCGGGCACACCACGGGTGTACCAGTTGTGGATATTTTGAGCTTCCGTGCTCCAGAAAACGGCGAATTCCGTTGTTGTGATATTCGCTTTTTTCAGGAGTGCTTTGAACCGAGGGCCGCTAGTGTTCTTTTTCATAAACAGGAGTTTAGCGGCGTGGAATAAGGCTTTGAATAAACCCAGTGTTCAAAATGGACAGGAATTTTAAGACCAGATGTAAGACGTTATTGTGGGAAATTAAACAAGAAAAAACAAAATTCGTTTTTTATTAAACGGATTGTGTATGGCGGGTATTTATCAAGCGTCCATAAAAAACCCCGGATCAACCGGGGTTCTTCTTGAGGCGTGTTGCCAGAGGCTTATCGCCGCTGCTTAGCCTTTGTAGGCAGCAACCGACTTCATGATCTCGGCGCGGGCCGCTTCTGCGTCGCCCCAACCTTCGATCTTCACCCATTTGCCTTTTTCGAGGTCTTTGTAGTTCTCGAAGAAGTGCTTGATCTGTTCCAGCAGCAGCGGCGGCAGATCGGTATATTCCTTCACGTCGACGTACAGCTGGGACAGCTTGTCGTGTGGGACTGCGATGACTTTGGCATCGCCGCCGCCGTCGTCGGTCATGTTCAGGATGCCGACCGGACGGGCGCGGATGACCGAACCTGGAGCAACCGGGTAAGGGGTCACGACCAGCACGTCGAGGGGATCACCGTCGTCAGCCAGAGTGTTCGGGATGAAACCGTAGTTGGCCGGGTAGAACATCGGGGTGGCCATGAAACGGTCAACGAACAGGCAGTCGCTGTCTTTGTCGATTTCGTATTTGATCGGCGCGTGGTTGGCCGGAATCTCGATCGCGACGTAGATGTCGTTCGGCAGGTCTTTGCCAGCCGGAATCTTGCTGTAGCTCATTGGGCGGTGCCCCCGTTAGTTGACCAAAAACACTTGGCCGGATTGACCAAAAAGTGGCGGCGATTATAGGCATATTCTGCCGTCGATGCCACGTATCAAGGGTCGTGTAGACCTTAGTCCTGAGCCTGATAGACCGGGTCGTGCGCCTGAAGTTGCTTAAGTCGCGCCAACGGATCCTGGCGGTAGAACAGCTTCAGCTGCGCATAGACCTGTGGATAACTCTCGTGCAGCAAATCCGGGGCGCTGAAGAAGTATTCACTGGTGACGGCGAAGAATTCTGCCGGGTTTTCGGCGGCGTACGGATCGATGGCGGTCTCGACGTGCGGGTGGCGGTCCAGCTGCTGGTTGAGGTCATCGTAGGCCTGTTGCATGACGTTGGCCCAGTCGCTGACGCGCATGTCCGGGTGCAGCGGCGGCAGGCCGTTGGCGTCGCCGTTGAGCATGTCGAGCTTGTGCGCCAGTTCGTGGATGACCAGGTTATAGCCTTCCCAGCCACCGCTGGCCATTATGCCGGGCCAGGCGAGGATGATCGGGCCTTGCTGCCAGGCCTCTCCGCTGTGTTCGCCGTCCCACTCGTGTTCGACGCCGCTGGCGTCACGATGGCGCTGGGGACTGAGGAAGTCGTCGGGGTACAGGACGATTTCATGGAAGCCCTGATACCAGTTCAGGTCGCCCAGGTTCAGCAACGGCAGTTGCGCCTGGGCCGCGAGCAGCAGACGTTGCTCCTGGTGGAGTTCAACGCCGGGCAAGGCGGTCAGGTGTTTGTCTTGCAGGAACAGCACGCTGGCTTCGCGTAGCCACTGATCCTCGGTGGCGCTGATGCCGTCGAGGAAACTCAGGTGGTGGCGCACCCGTTGCCACATGTCATCGGCAATCGGGTGCCTGGCCAGCGTGCGCCGGCGACGCCAGGCGCTCAGGGACCACATCGCGATTCAGCGGGTTTCGGCTTTGGAGCTCGACCCGCCGAAGCGGCTGCGTACGACACCGATGATCATCGGCACCAGCGACAGCAGGATGATACCCACCACCAGCAGCGACAGGTTTTTCTTGATGAACGGTACGTTGCCGAAGAAGTAACCCAGAGTGACCAGGCCGCCGACCCACAAAATGGTGCCCAGAACGCTGAAACCGAAGAAGCGCGGGTAAGGCATCCGTGCAACACCAGCGACGAACGGTGCGAAGGTGCGGATGATCGGCAGGAAGCGCGCCAGGGTCACGGTTTTGCCGCCGTGCTTGTCGTAGAAGTCGTGGGTCTGTTGCAGGTAGTCGCGGCGGAAGATTTTCGAGTTCGGATTGCTGAAGAGTTTCTCGCCCGCCGTTCGTCCGATTATGTAGTTGGTGCTGTCGCCAAGAATGGCCGCCAGCATCAACAGGCCGCCAAGCAGTACCGGGTCCATGCCGCCACCGGCCGCTACGGCACCGGCAATGAACAGCAGGGAATCGCCGGGCAGGAATGGCATAACCACCAGACCGGTTTCGCAGAAAATCACCAGAAACAGGATGGCGTAGATCCATGGCCCGTAGTTGTTCACCAGCATGTCGAGGTAGACGTCGAGATGCAGGATAAGGTCGATCGGGTTGAAATCCATGGAGAGCACCTGTGGTATCGGCTCGGCTCAGCGGGCCTGTGCGTATGACTTCATGTAAGGCTACACGCGGGTGTAGTTTTTCTTACAAGCCGGAAAGATCGGGATTATACGGGGTGAGAGGTGAAAAGCGCGTCGAGATTGTAGCGGGGGATGTCGTGGGGGGACGGGTGGCCCGGTGCCGAACCATGTGGGAGCGAGCTTGCTCGCGAAGGCATCGCCTCGGTATTACAAATACACCGAGGTGTCTGTATCGCGAGCAGGCTCGCTCCCACCGTGTTTGATGCGGGTCAGAGCTCCTCGCTGATCGGCAACACGTAGTTCCTGAACTCGGTGTCTTCCTTGAATCCTATTGACTGATAAGTCTTCTGTGCCACTTCGTTGTTGCTGCTGGTGGAAACGCGCATGCGTACGGCATTGGTTTGCTTGGCCATCTTTTTCGCGGTGCGCATCAGGTTGTCGGCCACCAGTTGCCGGCGGGCGTCTTCGGCGACGTAGATGTCATTGAGGATCCACACACGTTTAAGCGAAAGCGAGGAAAAGCTCGGGTATAGCTGACAGAAACCCAGCAGTTTGTTGCTGTCGTCATCGGCCAGCGCCAGGTAGATCACCGACTCCTTGCGACGCAGGCGTTTTTCAAGGAATGCCCGGGACGAGTCGGGATATGGCAGGGAGCCATAAAACTCGCGGTATTTGACGAACAATGGAGTCAGGAGGTCCAGGTGTTCGAGGGTCGCTTGAATAATGCGCATCGATAGGTCTCGTCTTCAAGTGGCTGTCTTCACGTGCTCTGACGGCAATTGGTTACTCGGGCAGCCGTGCTTCGATCCTGCCTGAAACTTGATTGGAAACGCAATGCGGAAACGGTTCAGGCATCCGGCGGACCGAGTAGGAAATTTCCTTTCATATCCGTACCTGCTTCCGATTCCAACGTCTGAATCTGCGCTTCGTCCTTGAGATTCACCCCTGACAGCTGTCGCCGACAGGCCTCGCGCATCAAATACAGCAAACGGTGTGCCGCCATGCCATAACTCAGGCCTTCGAGGCGCACGTTGGAGATGCAGTTGCGATAGGCATCGGTCAGGCCCACCTTAGGATTGTAGGTGAAATATAATCCCAGGCTGTCTGGTGAGCTGAGTCCCGGACGTTCGCCGATCAGGATCACCACCATCTTCGCGCCCAACAGTTCGCCAATCTCGTCGGCCACCGCCACCCGGCCCTGTTCCACCAGCACCACGGGTGAAACCGACCAGCCTTCGGTCGCGATTTGCTCTTCCATGCGTGTTAGAAACGGCAGCGTATGGCGATGAACGGCCAAGGCCGACAGACCGTCGGCCACCACAATTGCCAGATCCACGCCGCCCGGATGGGCCTGCGCACGGTCGCGCAGGGTTTGCGCCGAGGCATCACTCAACTTTCGCCCCAGATCCGGGCGTTGCAGGTAGCTGTTCCGGTCGGTGGCTGCGCTATGCAGCAGCAGGCTGTCGCGGCCACGTTCGGCCAGTTGTGCACTGAGCCCGGCATGATCGAACGGCAGGTGCACCGCATCTCGCGCCTGGGCATGGGCGTACTGGAAATCCAGCTGCGCGCTGGTCGGCAGGCTGGTGCCGGTGCGGCCCAGGGCAATGCGCGCCGGGGTCAGGCGGCGCAGTTGCAGCCATGGGTTTTCCGGGTCAACGGGTGGTTTATCCATTTCAACACTCATCCCAGTTGCGCCAGGGCGTGGCGGAAGGCCGGCGGCAGGCTGTTGCCGAAGTGAATTTTGCCGTCTGCCTGGGTGAAGATGCCCATTTTTGCCAGCCACTGCTCAAACTCCGGTGCCGGTTTCAAACCCAGTGTCTGCCGGGCGTAGAGGGCGTCGTGGAACGAGGTGGTCTGGTAGTTGAGCATGATGTCGTCGGAGCCGGGAATGCCCATGATGAAGTTGATCCCGGCCACGCCCAGCAGGGTCAGCAGGGTGTCCATGTCGTCCTGGTCGGCTTCGGCGTGATTGGTGTAGCAGATGTCGCAGCCCATCGGTACGCCCAGCAACTTGCCGCAGAAGTGGTCTTCAAGGCCGGCGCGGATGATCTGTTTGCCGTTGTAGAGATATTCCGGGCCGATGAAGCCGACCACGGTGTTCACCAGAAACGGCTTGAAATGCCGCGCCACAGCATAGGCCCGGGTTTCGCAAGTCTGTTGATCGACACCGTGGTGGGCGTTGGCCGACAGGGCGCTGCCCTGACCGGTTTCGAAATACATCAGGTTCTGGCCAAGGGTGCCGCGGTTCAGGCTCAATCCGGCGTCATAGCCCTCCTGCAACACATTCAGGTTGATTCCGAAACTGGCGTTGGCTGCTTCGGTGCCGGCAATTGACTGGAACACCAGGTCCAGCGGCACGCCGCGATTGACGGCCTCGATGGAGGTGGTGACGTGAGTCAGCACGCAGGCCTGGGTCGGGATGTCGTAGCGCTGGATGATCGCGTCGAGCATCTCCAGCATGGCGCAGATCGAGGCAATGCTGTCGGTGGCCGGGTTGATGCCGATCATTGCGTCGCCATTGCCGTACAGCAGCCCGTCGAGAATGCTCGCGGCGATGCCGGCCGGTTCGTCGGTGGGGTGGTTGGGTTGCAGGCGAGTCGATAGCCGGCCGCGCAGGCCCAACGTGCCGCGAAATTTTGTGACGACGCGGATTTTCTGCGCCACCAGCACCAGGTCCTGCACGCGCATGATCTTCGACACGGCGGCGACCATTTCCGGGGTCAGGCCGGGGGCGAGGGCGCGCAGGCTCTGTTCGTCGGCAGCATCGCTGAGCAGCCAGTCGCGAAAGCCACCGACGGTGAGATGGCTGACCACGGCGAAGGCTTGTTTGTCGTGGGTGTCGATGATCAGGCGGGTGACTTCATCGCTCTCGTAGGGGATCAACACTTCCTGCAGGAAATGGCTCAGCGGGATGTTGGCGAGGGCCATCTGCGCGGCCACGCGTTCGCCGTCGTTGAGGGCGGCGACGCCCGCCAGAAAATCCCCTGAGCGCGCCGGGCTGGCCTTGGCCATGACGTCCTTGAGGCTCTCGAAACGGTAATTCTGGGCGCCGACGGTATGGGCGAATGCGGCCATGGGACGGGGTCCTCCTGAATCTGTAGATAACTCAAATACACCACCGAACCCTTGTGGAAGCGAGCCTGCTCGCGAATGCAGCCTGTCAGTCGACACTTTTGCTGAATGACACACCGCATTCGCGAGCAGGCTCGCCCCTACAGGGATTTGTATGCACTTCGATGTGGCAGGCGCCAGGCGATAAGCCCGGCGCTGGTGCAACTAGATACCTGTGAGCATAGCGTCCGCCGGTGCATCGGAGCGTTGCTTGGCGGTCAGTTGGAAGTAGATGAAGCCAGCTACCATGAAACCCAGGAACACCAGGCCGATCACGGTGTTGAACCACGCCATCGCCACCAGGCACACCACCGCCAGAAACAGCGCGATGCCCGGCACGATCGGATAGCCCGGCGCGCGAAAGGTGCGTTCCAGGTTCGGCTCGGTTTTACGCAGTTTGAACAGGCTCAGCATACTGATGATGTACATCACGATGGCGCCGAATACCGACATGGTGATCATCGCCGCCGTCAGCGTCATGCCTTGCAGGTTAACCAGCCCGTCGCTGTAAATCGCCGCGATACCGATCACGCCACCGGCCAGGATTGCCCGGTGCGGCGTCTGGAAGCGCGACAGTTTGGCCAGCGAACGCGGCAGGTAACCGGCCCGAGCGAGGGCGAAGAACTGCCGTGAGTAGCCGAGGATGATCCCGTGGAAGCTCGCCACCAACCCGAACAGGCCGATCCAGACCAGCATGTGCATCCAGTTGGAGTTGTTGCCCACCACGGTTTTCATCGCTTGCGGCAACGGGTCGTTGATGTTGGCCAGCAATCGCCAGTCGCCGACACCGCCGGCCAGGATCATCACGCCAATGGCCAGGAACACCAGGGTCAGGATGCCGCTGACATAGGCCTTGGGAATCGTGCGTTTCGGGTCCTTGGCCTCTTCGGCCGCCATGGCCGCGCCTTCAATGGCAAGGAAGAACCAGATCGCAAAGGGGATCGCCGCAAAGATGCCGGGAATCGAGGCGATGGTGAACTCGTTGGAGCCCGACCAGCCGTTAAGCACGAAGTTGCTGAAGCTGAAGCCCGGCGCGACTACGCCCATGAATACCAACAGCTCGGCGACTGCCAGCACGGTAACCACCAGTTCAAAGGTTGCCGCGATGCTGACGCCGAGGATGTTCAGGGTCATGAACACGAAATACGCGCCAACCGCCGCGATCTTCGGGTCCAGATCCGGGTATTGCACGTTGAGGTAGGCGCCGATGGCCATGGCAATCGCCGGTGGCGCAAAGACGAATTCGATTAGGGTGGCGATGCCGGCGATCAGTCCGCCTTTCTCGCCGAAGGCCCGGCGGCTGTACGCAAACGGGCCGCCAGCATGGGGAATCGCGGTGGTCAGTTCGGTGAAGCTGAAGATGAAGCAGGTGTACATCGTCGCCACCATCAACGCGGTGACGAGAAAGCCCAGTGTGCCCGCGGTGCCCCAGCCGTAACTCCAGCCGAAGTACTCGCCGGAAATCACCAGGCCGACGGCAATGCCCCAGAGGTGCAGGGTGCCGAGTGTGGGTTTGAGCTGTGTCGTAGACGTCATAAGTCCTCGCTGTCTTTTTTATTGTTCGATCTGTTGGACTTTCGGGTGTGGATTTTCTTGTGTTGCGGGCACGCAAAGCCCGTGCCAGAGCGGCAGGAGCGATGATTTGATGTTGTCGTCCAGGACACTTTCGCGAGCAAGCCCGCTCCCACATGGGTGATGGGGTGTGCCTGTGATTTCAGGCACACCGAAAATCTACTGTGGGAGCGAGCCTGCTCGCGAAAGCCGTTACGTGGTTATGCGTCGGGTTAGAAGAAGCCCAACGGATTGATGTCGTAGCTCACCAGCAGGTTTTTGGTCTGCTGATAGTGGTCGAGCATCATCTTGTGGGTTTCACGGCCGACGCCGGACTTCTTGTAACCGCCGAACGCGGCATGCGCCGGGTACAGGTGGTAGCAGTTGGTCCACACACGACCGGCCTTGATCGCACGGCCCACGCGGTAGGCGCGGTTGATGTCGCGGGTCCAGAGGCCGGCACCCAGGCCGAACTCGGTGTCGTTGGCGATGGCCAGGGCTTCGGCTTCGTCCTTGAAGGTGGTGATGCTCACCACCGGGCCAAAGATTTCTTCCTGGAACACGCGCATTTTGTTGGTGCCCTTGAGCAGGGTCGGCTGGATGTAATACCCGGTCGCCAGGTTGCCCTCGAGTTTTTCCACCTTGCCGCCCGTCAGCAGCTCGGCGCCTTCGCCCTTGGCAATTTCCAGGTACGAAAGGATTTTGTCGAACTGCTGCTCGGACGCCTGGGCGCCGACCATGGTGTCGGTGTCCAGCGGGTCGCCACGTTTGATCGACAGGACTTTTTTCATCACCACTTTCATGAAGTCGTCGTAGATCGATTCTTGAACCAGTGCCCGCGATGGGCAGGTGCACACTTCGCCCTGGTTGAAGAATGCCAGTACGAGGCCTTCGGCGGCTTTTTCGATGAAGGTCGGTTCGGCTTGCATGATGTCGGCGAAGAAGATGTTCGGCGACTTGCCACCCAGCTCCACGGTGGACGGAATGATGTTTTCGGCGGCGCATTTCATGATGTGCGAGCCGACCGGGGTCGAGCCGGTGAAGGCGATCTTGGCAATACGCTTGCTGGTGGCCAGGGCCTCGCCAGCTTCTTTACCGAAGCCTTGCACCACGTTCAGCACGCCGGGTGGCAGCAGGTCGCCGATCAGTTCCATCAGCACGGTGATGCCCAGCGGGGTTTGCTCGGCAGGCTTGAGCACCACGCAGTTGCCGGCGGCCAGGGCCGGGGCGAGTTTCCAGGCGGCCATCAGGATCGGGAAGTTCCACGGGATGATCTGCCCGACCACGCCCAGCGGTTCATGGATGTGATAGGCCACGGTGTTGCCGTCGATCTCGGCGGCGCTGCCTTCCTGCGCGCGGATGCAACCGGCGAAGTAGCGGAAGTGATCGGCAGCCAGCGGAATATCGGCGTTGAGGGTCTCGCGTACGGCCTTGCCGTTGTCCCAGGATTCGGTGATCGCCAGCACTTCGAGGTTCTGCTCGATGCGGTCGGCAATTTTCAGCAGCACCAGCGAGCGCGCCTGGACGGACGTGGCACCCCAGGCATCGGCAGCGGCGTGGGCAGCGTCCAGGGCTTTGTCGATGTCTTCGGCGGTTGAGCGCGGGAATTCGGCAATCGGTTGGCCATTCACTGGCGAGGTATTGGTGAAGTACTGACCTTTGACAGGCGCGACGAACTCGCCGCCGATGTAGTTACCGTATTTGCTCTTGAACGAAACGATAGCGCCTTCAGTACCGGGGTGAGCGTAACGCATGATGGTTTTCTCCTTGGCTTTTGTGCTTATAAGGGAGGGCGCATGTGCGCTTGTTATAAGCGTAGAGCAAAGGTTGGGCCACTGCCTTGCAAGTCAGGAAAATCAAGGCCTTGCGCGGTTTGTCTCGGACGGGCGGGCGGCGGCTGTGACGGTTTTGGTACAGCCTGGGTGACAGTTTGTACCGCTTGTGGCACAGGCTGTGACCGGGTGGTCTTGCCAGCATTGCAAAGCGATGGAGGCTGGAGGATGCTGGACCTCAAGTGGCTGCATATCTTGCTCGTTGAGGGACCTTTTTTGGTGAGGGGGCAAGCCTCCTCACCACAGGATTGTGGCTGGCTGTACACCTCTCGGGGAGAATAATAAGAAATGCACGACAACCATTTAAGTCGCCATGCCCAACAAGTCCTGACCGTTACCCAGGGCAAATCACACTTGCACGGCCCCGGCAGCGATCCTTCCATTGCCCGTTCCTGGCTGCGCTGCCTTGAGGATTATCACCTCGACCCGGCCCTGACCATGGCGCCGACGGTGCTCGAACATGGCCGCGTGCTGGAAAGCCGCGAGCGTTTGCAGCAAGTGCTGCACATCGCCGGCAACGAGATGACCAGCCTGCATCAGCAACTCTCCGGCGCCGGTCACGCGGTGCTGCTGACCGATGCGCGTGGGGTGATCCTCAACTGCGTCACCGCGCCCGCCGAGCGCAAGATTTTCGAGCGCGCCGGGCTGTGGCTCGGGGCGGACTGGAGCGAGGCCTGCGAAGGCACCAACGGTATCGGCACTTGTCTGGTCGAGCGTCAGTCGCTGACCATCCACCAGGACGAACATTTTCGTGGTCGCCACACTGGCCTGACCTGCTCGGCAAGCCCGGTGTTCGACCCGCATGGCGAATTGCTGGCGGTGCTCGATGTGTCCTCGGCCCGGCACGACGTCTCGCGCCAGAGCCAGTTTCATACGATGGCGCTGGTCAATCTCTCGGCGAAGATGATCGAGAGCTGCTATTTCCTGCGTTACTTCGACAATCAATGGCTGCTGCGTTTTCACCTGCAGGCCGAGTCGGTCGGGCTGTTCAGCGAAGGGTTGCTGGCGTTCGACGGGGAAGGGCGGATCAGCGCGGTCAATCAGAGTGCGCTGAACCTGTTGGGGCATGGTCGTGGCGGACTGCTCGGCCAGCCGGTCGAGGCGTTCTTCGATTGCTCGCTGGATGAATTGCTCAGTCGTGCCAGCATCAATGCCAGCGCCAGTTGGCCGCTGCGAACCCGCGACGGACGCAACCTGTTTGCCCTGTTGCGTGGGCAACCGCGCAGTGTGCCAATGCCGGTTGTACACAAACCGGCGGCTGCCGAACCTGCGCGTCTGTCCGGCATTTGCCTGGGTGATGCCGGCTTGCAGGACGACTTTCGTAAATCCCTGCGGGTGTTCGAACGCGACGTACCGCTGTTGATCAACGGCGAAACCGGTTCCGGTAAAGAGGCCTTTGCCAAAGCCGTGCATCAGGCCAGTCAGCGCAGTAATAAAGCCTTTGTCGCACTCAATTGCGCGGCCATCCCCGAAAGCCTGATCGAGAGCGAACTGTTCGGTTATCGCGGCGGCAGTTTTACCGGGGCGCGCAAGGAGGGCATGCGTGGCAAGTTGCAGCAGGCCGATGGCGGTACGTTGTTCCTCGATGAAATTGGCGACATGCCGCTGGCGTTGCAGACCCGGCTATTAAGGGTGCTGGAAGACCGTCAGGTGGTGCCGATCGGCGGGGAACCGGAGTCGGTCGACGTGCGAATCATCAGCGCCACTCACCGTAATTTGCTGGAGCGGGTGCAGGACGGCAGCTTTCGCGAGGATCTGTATTACCGGCTCAACGGGCTGGAAGTGGCATTGCCGGCATTGCGCGAGCGTTCGGATAAATCCCAGTTGCTCGACTTTCTGCTGGCTGAGGAGGCGGGTGGCGAGGTGCTGCTGATCGACGAAGCGGCGCGGCAAGCACTGCTCGGTTTTGCCTGGCCGGGCAATGTGCGGCAGTTGCGTAATGTGCTGCGCACGTTGGCGGCGTTGTGTGAGGGTGGACGGATCGGCATGGAGGATTTGCCGGTAATGATTCGTCAGGCCCGGCCGGTGATTGCGCCAATGATTGAAGACCCGTCGGCTTATCCACTGGAAGACGCCGAGCGGCTGGCGCTGCTCAATGCGCTGGAGCAGATGCGCTGGCACATGACGCACACCGCGCAGCAGCTGGGTGTCAGTCGCAATACCCTCTATAGAAAACTGCGTAAACACGGGATCGAACGCTAAACGCGATTGTGGCGAGGGGGCTTGCCCCCGTTGGAGCGCGCAGCGGTCCCAAAACCTGAGCTCGCGATGTGTCTGTTACAGCGCGGTAGCAGGCTTTGGGGCCGCTACGCAGCCCAACGGGGGCAAGCCCCCTCGCCACAGTTGTCTGTGCATCACTCAGCTAAAGAGTGCGAATTTCCCCACCCTACGCTAACCTGCGGCCATGTTTTACGAGGTCGACTATGCACATTCATATTCTGGGTATCTGTGGCACTTTCATGGGTTCGATGGCGGTTCTGGCCAAAGAGCTGGGCCATCACGTGACGGGCTCCGATGCCAACGTCTATCCACCCATGAGCACACAGCTTGAGGCTCAGGGCATTCAGTTGACCCAAGGCTACGATCCCGCCCAACTCGATCCGGCGCCGGATCTGGTGGTGATCGGCAACGCCATGTCCCGTGGCAATCCGGCTGTTGAATACGTCTTGAACAAAGGCCTGCCTTACGTCTCCGGTCCGCAATGGTTGGCCGATCATGTGTTGCAAGGTCGTTGGGTATTGGCGGTCGCCGGCACCCATGGCAAAACCACCACCAGCAGCATGCTTGCCTGGGTACTGGAGCACGCCGGCATGAGCCCGGGGTTCCTGATCGGCGGTGTGCCGCAGAATTTCTCGGTGTCGGCACGTCTGGGCGAGACGCCATTCTTCGTCATCGAAGCCGACGAGTACGACAGCGCCTTCTTCGACAAGCGCTCCAAGTTCGTTCACTACCGTCCGCGCACGGCGATCCTCAACAATCTTGAGTTCGATCATGCCGACATTTTCCCCGATCTGCCGGCAATCGAGCGGCAATTCCATCATTTGGTCCGCACCATTGCGAGCGAAGGGCTGGTGATCCATCCGACCACCGAGCCTGCGCTGCAACGCGTGATCGAGATGGGCTGCTGGACGCCGGTGCAGACCACCGGCGCTGGCGGCCAGTGGCAGGTCAAACTGTTGAGCGAAGACGGTTCGAAATTCGAAGTGATGTTCGAAGGCGCCGCGCAAGGCGTGGTCGAGTGGGACATGACCGGCCAGCACAACGTCGCCAATGCCCTGGCTACCCTGGCCGCTGCTCGCCATGTGGGCGTGGTGCCTTCCATGGGTATTGCAGCGTTGAGCGCATTCAAAAGCGTCAAGCGCCGCATGGAAGTGGTCGCGCAGGTCAACGGTGTAACCATCTACGACGACTTCGCTCACCACCCGACCGCCATCGCCACCACTCTCGACGGCTTGCGCAAACGCATTGGCGATGCGCCATTGATCGCGATCATCGAACCGCGCTCCAACTCGATGAAGCTCGGCGCGCACCGTGACGGCTTGCCGGAAAGTGTCAATGATGCCGATCAGGTGGTCTGGTACGCGCCAGCCAATCTGGGCTGGGACCTGCCGGCCACCGTTGCGTTGTGCACCGTGCCGTCGATTGTCTGCGACTCGCTGGACGGCATCATTGAGCACGTGAAACACCAGGTTAAGCCCGGCACTCATGTGGTCATCATGAGTAACGGCGGCTTCGGCGGCCTGCATGGCAAGCTCGCCGAGGCGCTGAAATGAGCAACGGGCCGGACCGCATCACCTTGGCGATGACGGGCGCATCGGGCGCCCAGTATGGCTTGCGCCTGCTCGATTGCCTGGTGCGTGAAGATCGCGAGGTGCACTTCCTGATCTCCAAGGCTGCGCAACTGGTGATGGCCACCGAGACCGACGTCACGCTGCCGCCCAAACCGCAAACCATGCAGGCCTTCCTGACCGAATACACCGGGGCTGCCGCCGGGCAGATTCGTGTGTACGGCAAGGAAGACTGGATGTCACCCGTGGCCTCGGGCTCTGGCGCACCTGCGGCAATGGTGGTGGTGCCGTGTTCCACCGGCACCTTGTCGGCCATTGCCACGGGCGCCTGCAACAACCTGATCGAGCGGGCGGCCGATGTGACCTTGAAGGAGCGTCGGCAGTTGATCCTGGTGCCGCGTGAAGCGCCGTATTCGAGCATTCACTTGGAGCACATGCTCAAGCTGTCGAACATGGGCGTGACCATTTTGCCGGCCTCACCGGGTTTTTATCATCAGCCGCAAACCATCGATGATCTGATTGATTTTGTGGTGGCGCGGATTCTCAATCTGCTGAATATCCCTCAGGACATGCTGCCGCGTTGGGGCGAGCATCATTTGAGCAGCGATGAATAAGCTGTTGATGATCCTGCTGGCGCTGCAACTGGCCGGCTGCGCCACGGCACGCACGCTCGATGCCGCACAGCCGGGCGCGCCGGTCGTATATTCGGGGACGCGTCTGGATTTGTATGCGATGAACGGCGGCTGCTGCGCCAAGGATCGTTTCGGTGCCGAGGCACCGAGTTATCCGAATGTCGATCTGCCGGCGAGCGCGTTGCTCGACACGTTGCTGTTACCGTTGTCGGTGCTGACGGTGTTGGGGGTGGCGTTTCAGGCGACGGGTGGGTTGTAAGGCTCATGCGCTGTAGTGCTTGTGGCGAGCGAGCCTGCTCGCGCCGGGCCGCGTAGCGGCCCCTCCCGTGAGCGCTGCGCACTCAAACGGGAGCACGCTCCCTCGCCACAAGGGCCCGGTTATTTACCGAGCTTACGCAACTCGTCCGACTCAACCACCCGCACGCCATCCTGTTCTTCCAGCGCCAGGCGCCACATGGCGCGGGCCAGTTGGCATGCTTCGATGCCGCGATATTTGCCAGGGATCAACCGTGAAAGCGGCCCGGCCAGTTGTTCGGCCAGACGCGGTTCGACGCGATCACCCAGCAGCAGCGAAGGTCGGCAAATGGTCAGTTGCGGCCAGTCTTGCGCGCGCAGTGCCTGCTCCATTTCACCTTTGACCCGGTTGTAGAATACCGAGGACTTCGGATCGGCGCCCACCGCGCTGATCACGATCAAATGCCGTGCGCCCATTTCGCGGGCACGTTGGGCGAACGCCAGCACCATGTCCAGATCCACGGCGCGGAACGCTTGCTCGGAGCCGGCCTGTTTGATCGTGGTGCCCAGGCAGCAGTAGGCGATGTCGACGCGACCATTGAGTTGCGGCAAAAATACGGTCGGGTCGCCTACCGGATTTTCCAGATGCGGATGCTCGGCCAGTGGCCGGCGCGAGGGGGCCAGCACGCGGGTAATCGTGGGTTCGTTGAGCAGACGATCAAGCAGGTGTTCGCCAGTCAAACCAGTCGCGCCGGCGAGCAATACATGCTGAGGTGTCAGGTACATGGTGTTTCCCCCTTGTTACTATTCAGCTTAGTTGCCCTTGGCTTCCTTGCTTGTAATAGAGACACTTTGTAGTGCCTTTCGTGCCTGCTGTTTGCGTAACAATTGCCAGTGGGCGATCACCGCCTTGGGTGCCCAGATCTGAGGTTCCGAGGCTTCGAAGTTGTCCGCCAGCTCGCGCTCGGCGACGGTGGCCTTGGCCAGCTTGAAAGCTTGCTCCAGATCGTCGGTCTGATTCAGTGCCTGGGCGAACAGGGCGTCGCCGAAGTAGGTGAAGTTGGCCTCCTCCGAACAGCCGAAAGACACCCTGTCTTCTCGCGAAGCAGTCATGATCAGCGTGTGCTCGTCTTTGAGCGCGGGAATGAAGCCGCCGGAATAACAGGCGGAAATCACCACGATCTTGTCGCGATTTTTCAGCGGCGCAAGGACGGCGGCCAGTTCGTCGGCCGGCAGGTCGGCCAGTTCCATGCGAGGCTGGTCGAGGACCAGTTCGTGCTCGCTGGTGCCGTGGCTGGTCAGGTAAATGAACACCAGGTCTTCCGGGCCGCTACGCGCGGCGAGAGTCTGCACGGCGCGGCGCAGGTTTTCCCGGGTGGCCATTGGCCGGTCCATCAGGTGTTCGCGGTGGTTGACCAGGCGGATCTGGCCGTAGGCGCCGAAGCGGGTCGAGAGCATGTTGGCGACGTAGTCTGATTCGCGCAGGAACACGCTCTGTTTGCCATCGCCGCCGACGGTCAAGGTGTACAACTCCACCGCTGGCGTCGAGGCGGGGACGGCGGCCAGCGCTTCGTCGAGTAGACGGCCCTGGGCCAGCAGGCCGAGTTCGAGGGAGTCCGGCAGCAACCTGCCATCGGCATCGCGAACGCGCTGGCCATTGATCCAGGTGCCACTGAGCACCGTGCCATCCGTCAGCACCAGCGTGCCACGGCCCTGATAACTGTCGCTGTCGAACTCGCCCATGTAGAAACTGCCGTCGGCCAGGTTCAGGCGACCCGGTCCGGTGAAGCGCCAGTCGCTGAATTCGCCGATGTAGTGGCTGCCGTCGGTGCCGATCAGTTCGCCCTTGCCATTGAGCACGCCATCCTTGAACTGGCCGATCCACACATCGCCATCGGCGTTTTCGTAGCGGCCCTTGCCGTTGAGCTGGTTATCCTTGAAACCGCCGACGTAGATGTCGCCGTCGGCGCTGTTGAAGGTGCCATTGCCCTCCAGTTGACCATCGACGAAATGCCCGCTGAACTGATTGCCGCTGGCATCGCCGCGTGCGCCTTCGCCGTTGGGCTTGCCGTGGGCGAACTGGCCTTGATAGGAACTGCCGTCCTCGAGTTCGAGACGACCGAGCCCTGAATACTGATCGGCCTTGAACTCACCGCGGTAAGTCATGCCGTTTTCTTTGAGGGTGCCTTCGCCATCGCGCCGACCGGCCTTGAAGCCGCCGGTGTAGCTGCTGCCGTTGGTGGTCAGCGTGCCCTGGCCGTTGAACAGCCCTTGCTGGAACTGCCCGCGATAGACCTCGCCGTTGCTGCCGTGCCATTCCCCCTGGCCGTGCCACTGGCCCTTGTCGAACTGCCCGGCATACCAGCTGCCATTCGGGTAGTCGATGCGGCCCTGGCCTTGCAGCAAGCCGTTGACCAGATCGCCACGGTAACGCCCGCCGTCCGGCAGCCGGGCGTCGGGGGGCAGCAGCGATTCGCCATCGCCGCAAGCGGTAAGCAACAGGGTCAAAGCGAGGGGTGCAAGTGAGCGCATAGCGGGATCCGGGCAATTAGGCGAAGGAGTATGCCGCAGCTATGCGTCGTATATATAGAGAAGGGTGCGAAACAGCGTGAGCTGCTTCGCATCCGCACGCCTCAGACGAAGCAGAGGGACAGGGGTTCGGCGATGTATGCCGGTTTGTCCGAGCCTTCTATCTCCAGCGTCGCGGTGACTTTGAGCAGCCATTGGCCGGGTTTTTTCTCGCTGACGTCGTTCATCTCGACCTTGAGACGAACCCTTGAATCAACTTTGACTGGCTGGATGAAACGCACACTGTCGAGGCCGTAATTGACCGCCATCTTCAGCCCTTCGGGAAGAATCAGAATGTCCTCCATCAGTTTGGGGATCAGCGACAGCGATAAAAAACCGTGGGCGATGGTGCCGCCAAAGGGTGTTTTCGCCGCTTTGACCGGGTCGACGTGGATGAACTGATAATCGCCTGTGGCCTCGGCGAAGAGGTTGATGCGCTCTTGATCGATGGTGAGCCATTCGGAACGTCCGAGTTCCTTGCCGACATAATCTTTGAGCTCTGCTACGGGAACATAGGGCATTGAGACTCTCCTTGGTTTCATCGGTTTTATAGTTTTTCGCGTGGGGGGATTTGACCTCCCGGATAACCACTTTAGATCATCATGGAGATTTGCTCCGGTCAACTGACCATGCTTTTGGCGAATGCCGGCTCATGGCGTCGGCGTGCTTATAATGCCCGGCCGCTTTTTGGCGGGCAGCGTATTACGGAGGATGAGCGATGTTGTTACGTGGCCTGACCTGGCTGGTGCTGTTCCAATTGCTGGGCACAGCCATCAACCACTTGTTGTTGCCAGTGCTGCCGGGGCCGATTATCGGCCTGCTGCTGTTGCTGGTGTACCTGATCATTCGCGGTGAGGTCGGCGAACCACTGAGCCTGGCCGCCGGCAGCCTGCTGCGCTATCTGCCGTTGCTGCTGGTGCCGCCGGCGGTGGGCGTGATGGTGTATGCCAAGGATATCGCCGCGGATTTCTGGGCCATCGCCGGCGCGCTGGTGTTATCGCTGGTGTTGTCCATGGCCTTCGCCGGGGTGCTGATGCAGCGCCTGGTCAAGCGCCACGCGAACCGGTCGGAGAAGTTCTGATGCTCTTTGACTGGCAGGGCGCCTGGGCGTCGGTGATTCACCATCCGTTGTTCGGCATCGGCATTACTCTGGGCGCTTATCAATTAGTGCTCGCCGCGTTTGAGAAAACCCGGTGGATCTTTCTGCAACCGGTGCTGGTCTCCATGTTGTTGGTCATCGGCGTGCTGGTTGGCTGCAGCCTGACCTACGCCGAGTACCGCAAAAGTACGGAGATCCTCAGCATCCTGCTGGGACCGGCCACGGTTGCACTGGCGGTGCCGCTGTACCTTAACCTGCGGCGGATCCGGCAGTTGTTCTGGCCGATTTTTACTACGCTGGTGATAGGCGGCGTGGTCGCCACCGGCATGGGCGTGCTGCTCGGCTGGTGGTTCGGTGCCGAGCACATGATTCTGATGACCATGGCACCCAAATCGGTGACATCGCCGATTGCCATGTTGGTGGCCGAGCAGATCGGTGGCGTGGCCGCATTGGCGGCGGTGTTCGTGTTGATTACCGGGGTGATTGGCGCGATCTTCGGCCCGAGCCTGTTGACCCGGCTCGGCGTCCACAGCCCCGAGGCGCGTGGCATGGCGCTGGGCATGACCGCCCACGCTGTCGGCACGTCGGTGGCTTTGCAGGAAAGTGAAGAGTGCGGCGCCTTCGCGGCGCTGGCGATGAGTCTGATGGGCGTGGCCACGGCAGTGTTCCTGCCGCTGGCGGTGTCGATGGTGGTGTAAGGAAATGTCTATGAGCTTGCCGCTTTTTCCGTTGAACACGGTGCTGTTTCCCGGCTGCATCCTTGACTTGCAGATCTTCGAGGCGCGCTACCTGGACATGATCGGCCGCTGCATGAAGCAGGGCGGCGGCTTTGGCGTGGTCTGCCTTCTGGATGGCGAAGAAGTCGGCATCGCCCCTGCGGGCTATGCGCTGGTGGGTTGCGAGGCGTTGATCACTGACTTCAAGCAGCAGGAAAACGGTCTGCTGGGGATTCGGGTGCAGGGTGGTCGGCGTTTCCATGTGTTGCGCACCGAAGTGCAACGGGATCAGTTGACCGTCGCCGATGTCGAGTGGCTGCAAGACGAGCCCGAGCAACCGCTGCAGGATGAAGACGCCGATCTGGTCGCGTTGCTCAAGGCCCTGGCCGAGCATCCGATGGTCGAGGCGTTGAACATGGGCACCGAAGCCAGCGGCCAGCAATCCCTGGCCAATCAGCTGGCGTATCTGCTGCCGTTTGCCGAAGTGGACAAGATCGACCTGCTGCAACTCGATGATCCGCAGCAGCGACTGGATGCGATTCAGGCGCTGCTGGATGAGTTGCAGGGGGAGCTGTTTGCCTGAAGAGCGTGGCAGTCCGCAAGGGTTTGGTTACAGTTGGGGCGCCGAGCCAGCATTGTAGGTAAAAAAGATCTTGGCTAGTTTGGATTGCCCGCAGGACGCGGGTCTCAAGCTAAAGGAAAAACGAAATGGAAATCGTCGCTAGCCACAATCAAACTCTCTGGGATGAGTGCGCTGTCAAAGTTATTGTTGAAGTGCTGAAAACCCAGCCACGTTACAACTATGAAGTGGCTGCCGATGCTGCCGCCAAAGCGGCTGACGCATTGGTTGCACAGCGTCAGGTTCGTCTGCCGTAACGGATTGTATCGAATGGGTGACTGACTCTTTCGTTAAACCCCGGGCCTGGAGCCCGGGGTTTTGTCATTCAGGGCGGGTCAGTACGCATACCGCAACATCGCCGTCGGCAAATGCCGCAAGGCAAAGAACCCGAACAGCAACAGCAGCGACGGCAGCACCAGCCACCAGACTTTAGGCGGCATCGGGTTGAGCGGCGTACGGCGCTGACTCAACCACAGGCTTGCTGCACAAACGCACGCCGCCAGCATGGCGCCGGCCAGTACGTCGGTCGGCCAGTGGGCTCCCAGATAAACCCGTGACATGGCAATGGACAGCGCCGGCAGGCAGCCCAGCAGCAGCCAGGTCAGGCGCATTCTTGGAGGCTGTCCGCGACCGGCCAGCACCGCCAGACACAGAAACAGCGCAAACGACCCAGAGGCATGGCCGCTCGGCATGCTGTAGCTGGTCAACGGATCTGTCAGCACTTCCGGGCGCAGGCGGGCAAAAAAGTGTTTGGTCAGCGTATTGCCCAGCGCCGTGCAGAGCAGGGCGCCGCCAACGAAAATCATCTGACGCCATTGCCGTGTGAGCAGTAGTAGTCCGGTCAACAGGGCGCTGAATACCAGCATGTTGCGGAATTCGCCGATCAGCGTAAAGGTGACGGCGATTTCATCAAGCATTGGACTGCGGTGTTCCTGCACCAGGGTCATCAAGCCCTGATCCAGCGCAGTCAGATGTGGATAGCCGATAAACAGGCCCAGCAGAATCAACAGGCCCAGGCCGGCGATATAGGCGGTGGCATGGCGATGGCGGCGCAGGCTGCTGTTCACGCTCAAGCCGATCATCACCGCGATGCTGCCGGCGACAATCCCGGCTTCAGGCCAGAAGCCCTCCGGCAAGGGCAGGCGAATCGCCGCCCCGGTGGCCCAGCCAGGTAGCAGGTAAGCGATGCTCCAGCCAGCGGCGGCCAGCAGGCTGACGGCCAAGAAGCGCAGGAACGGCATGTCGAACATCCCGGCGACCATCGGCAGCATCGGACGCAGCGGGCCGATAAAGCGACCGACCAGCAAACTGGCAATGCCATAGCGCTGGAAATAAGTCTCGGCCCCGGCAATCCACTGCGGGTGATGCCGCAGGCCCGGCAAGCGCCGGATGTTCTGATGGAAATGCCGACCCAGGAAGTATGACACCACGTCGCCCAGGAGGCCGCCCAGGAAACCCAGCAATAGCGTTTCCCCCAACGACAGCGCGCCGCTACCGGCCAGCACGGCCACGGCAAACAGCAGCACCGTGCCCGGTACGATCAACCCGGCAATCGCCAGGCATTCCACGCAGGCCACTATGAAAACCGCCGCGGCCAGCCACTGCGGATTCACCGCCAGCCAACCGGTCACGCTATCGAGCCATGGGCCCATACAGACAACTCCATCAAATCTTCAATTGGCCCCAAGGGACGTACGTACTTTACGCAACGACACCAAACCCTGTGGAAGCGAGCCTGCTCGCGAAGGCGGACTGGCATCCGGCATTGCTGTCGACTGACACTCTGCTTTCGCGAGCAGGCTCGCTTCCACAAGGGTTCTCAGTGTTCAGGGCAGCAAAAAATAATCGCGACCTTCGACCTGTCCCCGCCGCAACGGGTTCCGCGTGCAGTACGGCGCGTAGGCCGCATCGACGAAGCGGTACATCAGGTGTTCGTCACGCCCGTGCGGGATGCCCAGGCGCGTGGTCTGGATAATGTGGCCAGGCGCCGGGCCGGTGTCTTCCACCAGCAACACCTCGTGATCGAAGCGCTTGGCGTCCCACACCGGCACCTTCAGGCCCAGTGCTTTGCACAGCAACGTCTGCCCGGCGCAGAGCTTTTGCGAGGCTCGCGGGCGGCCTTGCGCGTCGGGGTTGTTCAACAGCATCTGCGCCAGGCTCGCCGGTCCGCTCAATTCATCGATCCAGGGGTAGGCGGACTTGATCAGCACAGCGTTGCCCGGACCCTGCGCGCTGAAGTTCAGCGAATCGCCGCCTCGGGCGTAATACATATAGATGTGGCCGCCATCCAGAAACAAAGCCTTACGCTTTTCCGTGTAGCCGAGGGACGCATGGCTGCCTTTTTCTTCGCAGTAATAGGCTTCGGTTTCGATGATCCGGGCGCTGAGCCACAAATCACCGACCCGGTGACGGATGACTTTGCCGAGTAAATCCCGGGCCAGCAATTGGGCGTCACGGTCGAAAAAGGCGTCCGGCAGCGCCTGTGGCAGGCTGGAGGCGAGGGCGCGAACGGTCAGATTAGTCATGATGAACGACGTTTATCAGGGCTGATTGAGCGGTGATGATAACAATTTGCAGCTTAATCTCTGCTGAACGTCGGTAAATTGCCCTCCATTTCGACCATCCGCCCGTCACCGCTGTTAGTCGGCGGACGCGACAGCTATAATCTGCCGCTTTACTCTTTACCACGACCTTAGCAAAGACCACTCCAGACCATGACCGAGTCCATTGTTGACTACATGACCCGCCTGGGTCGCGCTGCCCGCGAGGCGTCGCGCATCATCGGCCGTGCCAGCACCGCGCAGAAGAACCGCGCCCTGCAGGCTGCCGCCAATGCGCTGGACGCTGCACGCGGCGAGCTGACGGCGGCCAATGAGCTGGATCTGGCCGCAGGTCGCGCCAATGGTCTTGATGCAGCGCTGCTGGAACGACTGGCCCTGACCCCGGCGCGCATCGACGGCATGATCGTCGGCTTGCGTCAGGTGGCCGCCCTGCCGGACCCGGTCGGTGCGATCCGCGACATGAGCTTTCGTCCTTCCGGCATTCAGGTCGGCAAGATGCGCGTGCCGCTGGGCGTGATCGGGATCATCTACGAGTCCCGGCCGAACGTGACCATCGATGCCGCCAGCCTGTGCCTGAAGTCCGGCAACGCGACCATCCTGCGTGGCGGTTCCGAGGCGATCAATTCCAACCGTGCCATCGCCGCCTGCATCCAGCGCGGCCTGGCCGAGGCCGAACTGCCGGCTGCCGTGGTTCAGGTGGTGGAAACCACCGACCGTGCCGCCGTCGGCGCGCTGATCACCATGCCTGAGTACGTTGATGTCATCGTGCCTCGCGGTGGTCGTGGCCTGATCGAGCGGGTCAGCCGCGATGCCCGTGTACCGGTGATCAAGCACCTGGACGGCATCTGTCATGTGTATGTCGGCGCCCATGCCGATCTGGCGAAGGCCCAGCGCATTGCCTTCAACGCCAAGACCTATCGCTACGGTATCTGTGGTGCGATGGAAACGCTGCTGGTTGATCAAGCTGTTGCCAGGGATTTCCTGCCATCAATGGCTGCACAGTTCCGCGAAAAAGGCGTCGAGCTGCGCGGTTGCGAGCGTACCCGGGCAATCATCGAAGCCAGTGCGGCCACCGAAGAGGACTGGAGTACCGAGTACCTGGCGCCAATTCTGTCGATCCGCGTGGTCGATGGGCTGGACCAGGCCATTGAGCACATCAATCGTTACGGTTCCCATCACACCGATTCGATCGTCAGCGAAAACCTCGCTGACACCCGGCGTTTCGTGGCCGAAGTCGACTCCTCGTCGGTGATGATCAACACCCCGACCTGCTTCGCCGATGGCTTTGAATACGGATTGGGTGCCGAGATTGGCATTTCTACTGATAAGCTGCACGCCCGCGGCCCGGTGGGCCTCGAAGGTCTGACCTGCGAGAAGTACATCGTGGTCGGTGATGGACAGTTGCGCGGGCAGGAGTCGGTCTGACTTGGGCGACCTCGACCCGTCAGCGCCGGTAGCCGCCAGCCAGCCCCGACCGCGACGCATTGGTGTGCTGGGCGGGACGTTCGACCCGGTGCACATCGGTCATTTGCGCGGTGGGCTGGAAGTCGCCGAATCCCTGGGACTCGACGAGTTGCGCCTGACCCCCAGTGCCAGGCCGCCTCATCGGGAGACACCGCAGGTGTCGGCCCACGACCGCCTGGCGATGGTCGAGTGCGCGGTGGCCGGTGTGGCGCCGTTGGTGGTGGACGCCCGCGAATTGCAGCGGGACAAACCGTCCTACACTATCGATACCCTGGAGCTGATGCGTGCCGAACTGGCTGCGCAAGACCAGGTTTTTCTACTTTTGGGCTGGGACGCATTTTGCGGCCTGCCCACTTGGCACCGCTGGGAAGAGTTGCTCCAGCATTGCCACATCCTGGTGCTGCAACGCCCGGATGCCGACAGCGAACCGCCGGATGCCTTGCGCAATCTGTTGGCGGCGCGCTCGGTGAGCGACCCGCTGGCCCTCAAAGGGCCGAGCGGACAGATTGCATTCGTCTGGCAGACGCCGCTCGCGGTATCCGCCACCCAGATCCGTCAACTGCTGGCCAGCGGTAAGTCGGTACGTTTCCTGGTGCCCGACGCGGTCCTGGCCTACATCGATGCGCACGGTCTCTACCGTGCGTCGAACTGAAAAAAAGGGCACGCTTCACGGCACGTGATCACGTGTAACGAAGCGCCCGAACATACGAGCAAAACGAGTTTTATATGACGAACAAAGACGTAACTAAAGTAAAGCGCAAAGGCACGTTCAAGAGCGCCCCACTGCCAGTTGAGGTCCCAACCGGACCGGAACTGCGTGGTGAAGAGCTGGTCAAGGTTGCCGTTGCAGCCCTGGAAGACGTGAAGGGCCAGGACATCCAGGTCATCGACGTTCGTGAAAAGCAGAGCATCACTGACTTCATGATCATCGCCACCGGTACTTCGAACCGTCAGATCGGCGCGATGCTGGACAAGGTCCGCGAAGCGGTCAAAGCCCTGGGCGTCAAGCCACTGGGTGAAGAAGGCAAAGGCGACAGCGACTGGGTGTTGCTGGATATGGATGACGTCATCGTGCACATGATGACTGCCTCGGCTCGTCAGTTTTACGACCTGGAGCGTCTGTGGTCCGGCGCCGAACAGAGCCGTGCTCTGAACGCGGCTCACCACAGCCCGGAAAACACCCACGAGCATTTCATCAAGCTCAACAAAGACCAGCAGTAAGGGACCGCTGTGCGACTGCGACTGATCGCCGTCGGTTCACGCATGCCCAAGTGGGTGGAAGAAGGCTGGCATGAATATGCCAAGCGTCTTCCGTCCGAGCTGGCGCTGGAACTGGTGGAAATTCCGCTCAATACCCGTGGCAAGAACGCCGACGTGGCACGTTTCATCCGCCAGGAAGGCGAAGCCATGCTGGCCAAGGTCGGGCCGAACGAGCGGGTTGTCACCCTCGAAGTCCACGGCAAGCCCTGGAGTACCGAGCAACTGGCGGTCGAACTCGATCGCTGGCGCCTGGACTCGCGCACGGTCAATTTCATGGTCGGCGGCCCCGAGGGGTTGGCGCCGGAAGTCTGTGCCCGTGCCGATCAACGCTGGTCGTTGTCGCCGTTGACGTTGCCGCACCCGCTGGTGCGGATCCTGATTGGCGAACAGTTGTATCGTGCCTGGACAGTGCTGTCCGGTCACCCTTACCACAAGTAGCTCTGCCCCCATGTCCCAGCCGATCCGCATCAAGGACCACGAAAAAGACGCCCGTCTGGTGCGTGGCCGCGTCGTGTTCGGGGCTATTGCGGTGGTGCTGCTGATCGGTGTGCTGATCGCACGGCTGTATTTCCTCCAGGTGATCCAGTACGAGTATCACTCGACCCTGTCGGAAAACAACCGTGTGCATGTGCAGCCGATTCCACCGACGCGCGGCTTGATCTTCGACCGCAACGGCGTGGTGGTGGCTGACAACCGGCCCAGCTTCAGTCTGAGCATGACCCGCGAGCGCTCCGGCGACTGGCAGCAAGTGCTCGACGTGATTGTCCAGGTGCTGGAACTGACCCCCGAAGACCGGGTGATTTTCGAGAAGCGCATGAAGCAGGGGCGCCGGCCATTCGAGCCAGTACCGATCCTGTTCGAGCTGACCGAAGAGCAGATCGCCCGGATCGCGGTGAATCAGTTCCGTTTGCCGGGTGTCGAGGTGGTTGCTCAATTGGTTCGCCACTATCCACAAGGCGCGCACTTTGCGCACTCGGTGGGTTACATGGGGCGGATCAATGAGAAAGAACTCAAGTCCCTCGACCCGGTGAACTACAGCGGTACGCACCACATCGGCAAGACCGGTATCGAGCGCTTCTACGAGCCCGAGCTGCACGGTCAGGTGGGGTACGAGGAAGTCGAAACCAATGCCCGGGGCCGCGTATTGCGCGTGCTCAAGCGTACCGATCCGATTCCCGGCAAGGACATCGTCCTGAGCCTGGACATCAAATTGCAGGAAGCCGCCGAAGCCGCACTCGGCGGTCGCCGTGGTGCGGTGGTGGCGCTGGATCCGGGGACCGGTGAAGTGCTGGCGATGGTCAGTCAGCCAAGCTTCGACCCGAACCTCTTCGTCACCGGCATCAGCTTCAAGGCCTACGCCGAGCTGCGCGATTCCATTGACCGGCCGCTGTTCAACCGCGTGCTGCGTGGTCTGTATCCGCCAGGCTCGACCATCAAGCCGGCCGTGGCGATTGCCGGGCTGGACAGTGGCGTGGTCACCGCATCGACCCGGGTCTTCGACCCCGGTTATTACATGCTGCCCAATTACGATCACAAATACCGCAACTGGAACCGCACCGGCGACGGCTATGTGGATCTGGACACGGCGATCATGCGTTCCAACGACACCTATTTCTATGACTTGGCCCACAAGCTGGGAATTGACCGCTTGTCGGCCTACCTGGGCAAGTTCGGCATCGGTCAGAAGGTCTCGCTGGACATGTTCGAAGAATCGCCGGGACTGATGCCGTCCCGCGAGTGGAAGCGCGCGACCCGCCGTCAGGCCTGGTTCCCCGGCGAAACGCTGATTCTGGGGATCGGCCAGGGCTACATGCAGTCCACGCCGCTGCAATTGGCGCAAGCCACGGCGCTGGTGGCCAACAAGGGCGTCTGGAATCGTCCGCACCTGGCCAAGACCGTCGAAGGCGAGCGGCCCAAGGATGAAAACCCGATGCCGGACATCGTCCTGCGGGACCCGTCCGACTGGACCAAGGTCAACCACGGCATGCAGCAAGTGATGCACGGCGCTCGTGGTACCGCGCGCAAAGCCGCCGTTGGTTCGCAATACCGGATTGCCGGCAAAAGCGGTACGGCCCAGGTGGTCGCGATCAAGCAGGGCGAGAAGTACGACCGCTCCAAGGTTCAGGAGCGCCATCGTGACCACGCCCTGTTCGTCGGCTTCGCGCCGGCTGACAACCCGAAAATCGTGGTGGCGGTGATGGTCGAGAACGGCGAGTCCGGTTCCGGCGTCGCCGCGCCGGTGGTTCGTCAAGTGATGGACGCCTGGCTTCTGGACCCCGATGGCCGCCTCAAACCGGAATACGCCGGCCCTATCAGTGCGGAGGCTACGGCCCGTGAAGAGTAATTTCGATCGCATCCTCTCCAGTGAGGACGTGATGCGCCGTCGTGCGACGCTGCTGCAACGCATGCACATCGACGGCCCTTTGCTGATCCTGCTGCTGACCCTGGCCGCCGGCAGCCTGTTTGTACTGTATTCGGCCAGCGGCAAGAGCTGGGACCTGCTGGCCAAACAAGCCACCTCGTTCGGCATCGGCCTGGTGTCGATGATCGTCATCGCCCAGTTCGAGCCACGCTTCATGGCACGCTGGGTGCCGCTGGGCTATGTGCTCGGCGTCACCTTGCTGGTGGTCGTGGATGTCATGGGCCACAACGCCATGGGGGCCACGCGCTGGATCAACATCCCCGGCGTGATCCGCTTCCAGCCGTCGGAATTCATGAAGATCCTGATGCCGGCGACCATCGCCTGGTACTTGTCCAAACGCACCTTGCCGCCGCAGCTCAAGCATGTGGGCGTCAGCCTGTTCCTGATCGGGCTGCCGTTCATCCTCATCGTGCGCCAGCCGGACCTGGGCACTTCGTTGCTGATCCTGGCGGGTGGCGCGTTCGTGCTGTTCATGGGTGGCCTGCGCTGGCGCTGGATTCTCAGCGTGCTGGTCGCGGTCATCCCGGTGGCCGTGGCGATGTGGTTTTTCATCATGCACGACTACCAGAAGCAGCGAATCCTGACCTTCCTCGACCCGGAAAGTGATCCGCTGGGCACTGGCTGGAACATCATCCAGTCCAAGGCGGCCATCGGTTCCGGCGGCGTGTTTGGCAAGGGCTGGCTGTTGGGTACTCAGTCGCATCTGGACTTCCTGCCGGAAAGCCACACCGACTTCATCATTGCGGTATTGGGCGAGGAATTCGGCCTGGTGGGCATTTGCGCACTGCTTTTGATTTACCTGTTGTTGATCGGTCGTGGGCTGGTGATTACCGCCCAGGCCCAGACATTGTTCGGTAAATTGCTCGCGGGCAGCCTGACCATGACGTTTTTTGTTTACGTTTTCGTCAACATCGGTATGGTCAGTGGCCTGTTGCCGGTTGTAGGGGTGCCGTTGCCGTTCATTAGCTACGGAGGAACTTCGCTGGTGACGTTGCTGTCAGCGTTTGGGGTTTTGATGTCGATCCATACCCATCGTAAGTGGATCGCACAGGTTTGAATAAGGTGAAGATTTCAATGCAAGCAATGCGTAACTGGGCGACTCGATACGTGCCGTGGGTCGGCCTGGTGGGCATCCTTGGTACCGCGGAACACGCGCGGGCCGGCGATTACGAAGGCTCACCGCAAGTGGCCGAATTCGTCGGTGAAATGACCCGCGACTACGGTTTCGCCGGCGAACAACTGATGGCGGTGTTCCGCGAGGCCGAGCGCAAGCAGGCGATCCTCGACGCGATTTCCAAGCCCGCCGAACGGGTCAAGCAATGGAAAGAATATCGTCCGATGTTCCTGACCGATGCGCGTATCGCCCGCGGCGTGGACTTCTGGCGTCAGCATGAGGCGGTACTGGCCCGCGCCGAGCAGGAATACGGTGTGCCGGCTCAGGTGATTGTCTCGATCATTGGCGTTGAAACCTTTTTTGGCCGTAATACCGGCAATTATCGGGTGATCGATGCCTTGTCGACGCTCGGTTTCGACTATCCTCCCCGTGCCGAATTCTTCCGCAAGGAGTTGCGCGAGTTTCTGCTGCTGGCGCGTGAGGAGCAGGTCGATCCGTTGACCCTCAAGGGCTCCTACGCCGGGGCCATGGGCCTGCCGCAGTTCATGCCGAGCAGTTTTCGCGCCTATGCGGTGGATTTCGACGGTGACGGCCACATCAACATCTGGACCAATCCGGACGATGCCATTGGCAGCGTCGCCAGTTATTTCAAGCGCCACGGCTGGGTCGCGGGCGAGCCTGTGGTCAGCCGCGCGGATGTTCGCGGCGATCAGGTGGACGACGGTTTGACCACCGGCATCGAGCCGACGAAAACCGTCGGGGAGTTGCGGGCCCTGGGCTGGTCGAGTCATGATGCGCTGCGCGATGATATGCCGGTCACCGCTTTCCGCCTGGAAGGTGACAATGGCCCCGAATACTGGATGGGCCTGAAGAATTTTTACGCGATTACGCGTTATAACCGCAGCGTGATGTACGCCATGGCCGTATATCAACTGTCTGAACAGCTGGTCCAAGCACGGGGCGTCAAGTAATGCGGGCATTGCCTATGAGTAAACCCCTGAAGCTGATGGCATTCGCCGCGTTGGCGGTGCTGGTCGCCAGTTGCTCGACCAGTCGTGCACCGACCCAGAAGACCTCTGGAACTGCCGTGCGCGCCATGCCAGGCCTGGACGTCAACCGCGCCCACAAAGACGGCGCGCCGTGGTGGGATGTCGATGTTTCGCGCATTCCGGACGCCACGCCGACCCTGCACACTGGCGCTTACAAGGCCAACCCGTACACGGTGCTGGGCAAGACCTACTTCCCGTTGAGCGACTCCAAGCGCTACGTCGCCTCCGGAACCGCCTCCTGGTACGGCACCAAGTTTCACGGGCAGAACACCGCCAACGGCGAGGTGTATGACCTGTATGGCATGAGTGCCGCCCACAAGACCTTACCGCTGCCAAGTTACGTTCGGGTGACCAACCTGGACAACAACAAGAGCGTGATACTGCGGGTCAACGACCGTGGGCCGTTCTACTCGGACCGCATCATCGACCTGTCCTACGCCGCCGCCAAAAAGCTCGGTTATGCCGAAATCGGCACGGCACGCGTCAAGGTTGAAGGCATCGATCCGCAAGAGTGGTGGGCGGCCAAGGGCCGTCCGGCGCCTTTGATGCTCAATGAGCCTCAAGTAGCGCAAAATGCCGCGCCGACGATTACGGCTTCTGCGGGGACTGTCGAGCAGTGGACGCCACCGCCGCAGCAACACGCGACGGACACTGTGCCAGTGCAGATCAGTGCAAAAAAAAACGCTTCTGTACCAGCCTCTGGCCAGTATCTGCAGGTGGGCGCGTTCGCCAACCCGGACGCTGCAGAACTCCTGAGATCGAAGCTCAGCGGGATGGTGAGCGCTCCGGTGTTCATCAGCTCGATCGTGCGCAACCAGCAGACACTGCATCGGGTGCGCCTGGGGCCGATCGGTTCTCAGGGTGAAATACAGCAAGTGCAGAACAGCGTGCGGATGGCCAATCTCGGTTCGCCGAGCCTGGTCACCGCCGAGTAACACGCAATACCTGATTGATGGTTCACTTGCGGTTTGGGGGGTGGACCAGGTTGTTGGCTCGTCAATAACAAAAGCCCGGCAAGGGTTATAGAGTGAGCAGCTGAATACGCGATGGCCCGATAGAAGGTCATCTGATTAGTTTTGCCTTCGGGCAGTTTCCATTAGCGATTTCGAGAGACGGATGAACATCACCACCTTTGCCAAACGCCTGTTCCTGCTAGTCCCGCTGCTCCTCTCGCCGGCTGCTTTCGCGGTCGAGATGATGCCGTCGCCGCCACAACTGGCCGCCAAAGCCTATGTGCTGATGGATGCCAGCAGCGGTAACGTGCTCGTCGAGAACAACGGTGACCAGCGTCTGCCGCCAGCCAGCCTGACCAAGCTGATGACCGCGTACATCGCGACCCTGGAAATCCGTCGTGGCCAGATCGGTGAAAACGATCCGGTCACCGTCAGCGAAAACGCCTGGCGTACCGGCGGTTCCCGGATGTTCATCAAGGTCGGCTCGCAAGTCACTGTCAGCGACCTGCTGCACGGCATCATCATTCAGTCGGGTAACGACGCCAGTGTTGCGCTCTCCGAGCACATCGCCGGCAGCGAAGACGCCTTCGCCGACCTGATGAACAAAACCGTCGCTGACCTGGGCATGGCCAACACCCACTTCATGAACCCGACCGGTCTGCCAAACCCTGAGCATTACTCGACGGCTCATGACATGGCGATCCTGGCGCGTGCGATCATCCACGAAGACCCGGCTCACTACGCGATCTACTCGCAGAAAGAGTTCTTCTGGAACGGCATCAAGCAGCCTAACCGCAACCTGCTGCTGTGGCGCGACAAGACCGTTGACGGTCTGAAAACCGGCCACACCGAGGAAGCCGGCTACTGCATGGTGTCTTCGGCTGTACGTGATGGCATGCGCCTGATTGCCGTGGTGTTCGGCACCAACAGCGAAGTGGCTCGCGCCTCCGAAACCCAGAAGCTGCTGACTTACGGTTTCCGTTTCTTCGAAACCCAGACCTTCTATCAGAAAGGCGCCGAGCTGGCTCAGGCCCCTGTCTGGAAAGGCACCACCAATCAAGTCAAGGCCGGCCTGGCTGAAGACCTGACCATGACCCTGCCAAAAGGCCAGCTGAAAAAGCTCGCTGCAAGCATGACCATGAACCCGCAACTGGTTGCGCCGATCGCCAAGGGCGACGTAATCGGTAAAGTCGAAGTGAAACTGGACGACAAGGTGGTGCACAGCGCCGACCTTATCGCTCTGGACGCGGTCGAGGAGGGTGGTATCTTCCGTCGCATGTGGGATAGCATCCGTCTATTCTTCTACGGCTTGTTCAACTGATTTAGTGTGGACCTGCATGGCCCCGTTCCCATCCGGAGCGGGGCCATGTTCGTTGCCACGGCTTACGCTTACGAGGCCGTTACGCCATGACCGATACCGAAGTAAAGGCGCCAAAGATCGAATTCCCCTGCGCGGATTACCCTATCAAGGTGATCGGCGATACCGGTGTGGGCTTCAAGGACAAGATCATCGCGATCCTTGAGAAACACGCCACCGTTGACCACAAGACCCTGGCCGAGCGCCAGAGTACCAACGGCAAATACACGACCATCCAGCTGCACATTATCGCCACCGGCCAGGAACAGCTGTACGACATCAACAGCGAGTTGCGGGCTACCGGTTTCGTGCACATGGTGTTGTGATGTCTGGCACGCTGGGCTTTCGCGAGCTCGGCCAGATGGCTTACGAGCCGGTCTGGCATGCCATGCAGCGCTTTACCAACGAACGCGGCACAGCCGCCGCGGACGAGATCTGGCTGGTGGAACACCCGCCGGTGTTCACCCAGGGGCAGGCCGGCAAGGCCGAGCATCTGTTGTTGCCCGGCGATATTGCGGTGGTCCAGGTAGATCGCGGCGGCCAGGTGACCTACCACGGTCCAGGCCAGTTGGTGGCCTACCTGTTGCTGGATGTGCGCAAGCTGGGTTTCGGCGTGCGTGACCTGGTCACCCGCATGGAACATTGCCTGATCGAGTTGCTGGCCAGCTATGGCGTCACTGCCACGGCCAAGCCGGACGCGCCGGGTGTCTACGTCGACGGGGCGAAAATCGCCTCGCTGGGTCTGCGGATCCGCCACGGTTGCTCCTTTCATGGACTGGCCTTGAACGTGGACATGGACTTGGAACCGTTTCGACGGATTAATCCCTGCGGCTACGCCGGGCTGGCGATGACCCAGCTGAGCGACCACGCAGGATCGATTGAATTTGCCGAGGTAAGTGCCCGGCTGCGCGCGCAGCTCGTCAAACACCTCGACTATGCTGAGCAGACGACCCTGACGGGCGGAATCGACTGATATGACTACTGATGCAGTGCAAACCATGATCCCGACGCTGGATGTTACCGAGCGCCCGGCCCCGCGTGCCAAGGTTGAAGCCGGCGTCAAGCTGCGCGGCGCCGAGAAGGTTGCACGCATCCCGGTAAAGATCATTCCGACCACCGAATTGCCGAAGAAACCAGACTGGATCCGCGTGCGCATCCCGGTTTCCCCGGAAGTCGACCGCATCAAGGCCCTGCTGCGCAAACACAAGCTGCACAGCGTGTGCGAAGAAGCGTCCTGCCCGAACCTGGGCGAATGCTTCTCCGGCGGCACCGCGACCTTCATGATCATGGGCGACATCTGCACCCGTCGCTGCCCGTTCTGCGACGTGGGCCACGGTCGTCCGAAACCACTGGACGTCAATGAGCCAGAAAGCCTGGCCATCGCCATCGCCGATCTGAAACTCAAGTACGTGGTAATCACTTCGGTTGACCGCGATGACCTGCGCGACGGCGGTGCCCAGCACTTTGCCGACTGCATCCGCGAAATCCGCAAACTGTCGCCGAACGTGCAGCTTGAAACCCTGGTGCCGGACTACCGTGGCCGTATGGATGTCGCGCTGGAAATCACCGCTGCCGAGCCACCGGATGTGTTCAACCACAACCTGGAAACCGTACCGCGCCTGTACAAAGCTGCGCGTCCGGGTTCGGATTACCAGTGGTCGCTGACCCTGCTGCAACGCTTCAAGCAGATGATGCCGCACATCCCGACCAAATCCGGTCTGATGCTGGGTCTGGGCGAGACCGACGAAGAAGTCATCGAAGTCATGAAGCGCATGCGCGAACACGACATCGACATGCTGACCCTGGGCCAGTACCTGCAACCGTCCCGCAGCCACTTGCCGGTGCAGCGTTTCGTGCACCCGGACACCTTCGCCTGGTTCGCCGAAGAAGGCTACAAGATGGGCTTCAAGAACGTCGCGTCCGGGCCGCTGGTACGCTCCTCGTACCACGCCGACGAGCAGGCGAAGCTGGTCAAGGCCGAGCTGATGTCGTCCTGATGCAATAACGCCCGCAAGGCTTCATGGCCTTGTGGGCGTTTTTTTGTCGTGCCTACGACAACTGCCGCCCTTTCCTGCAACCTGCGGGGCGACAGACCCTCTTCTGTTTGTTCCCGTTCCTGACTACTGTGTGCTGAAGTTTTTCACACAGGGAGAATCATGGATGACTGTTCGACCCACCCATATCCTTTGCCCACATGCCCCCGTCCCGGCCCTGCCGCTGGAAGGGATAATCGGCGTGATTGCGCCTGCCGGGCCCGCTGCACTGGACACCGATAAAGCCATGGCCTGGATGCGCGCTCGCGGTTATTCGCTGCGAGTGTTTCCCGGCGTATATGAAAAAGACGGCTATCTGGCCGGCAGCGATGATGTGCGGCTCAATGACCTGCATGCAGCCTTCGCCGACAGTGCAGTGGATGCCATTATTTGCCTGCGCGGCGGTTACGGTACGCCGCGTCTGCTTGATCGCATCGACTTTGACCTGCTGCGCCGCAACGCCAAGCCCTTCATTGGCTACAGCGACATCACGGCGTTGCACCTGGCAATCAGCCGTCATGCGGGTTTCGTGACGTTTCATGGGCCTTTGCTTAACGCCGACCTGCTGGGCGACAAGCAACAACCTACCGAGTCTTCGTTCTTCAACATGCTGCGCGGGCAGATGAAGGCCGGCAGCGTGATTGCGCACCCGGTGGCCTATCCGTTGACCACGATCGAGCCTGGTATTGCCCACGGGCGCTTGCTGGGGGGCAATCTGTCGATGATTGCGGCGACCATGGGCACGCCGTACGAAATCGAGGCTGATGGCGTCATCCTGCTGATTGAGGACGTCAATGAGCCGCTGTACCGGATTGACCGATTGCTGACCCAACTGCGCCTGGCCGGCACGCTGCACAAGTTGCGCGGAGTTCTGGTGGGGGATGTGGCGGGAGTGGATGGCGCTGCGCTGGAACAATTGCTCAAGCAGACCTTTGAGCCGTTGCGCATACCGGTACTGGCCGGTTGGCGTAGCGGGCACTGTGATCCGAACCTGACGCTGCCAATGGGGGCGCTGGTGAGACTGGATGCGGGGGAGAAGGTGTTGGTGCTGGAGCAGGACGTGGTGGTCAGGGCTTAGATATTCAGCGTCTGATAGTCAGTCTTCGTCGGAACGCCGTCCGGAGCGGGCTTGCTCCGGGCGGCGTTCCGACGAAGGCGGTAGCAGCCATACAGCTGACTATCGGCTACGCAGCCCTTCGAGCAACTTGTGCGTCGGATACCCATCTGCCGGCCAGCCGAACGACTGCTGGGCACTGCGAATCGCCTTGCGGGTATTGGCGCCAATGATTCCGTCGGCATTGCCGGCTTCGTAGTTCTGCGCACTCAGCAGGTTCTGCAGTTCGATCCGTTCGCTACGACTCAACGGCAAGTCATCCTTTGGCCAGGCGCCACTGACCAGGCCACCGCCATTGAAGCGCTCCGACAACAGGCTCACCGCCAGCGCGTAGGACGAGGAGTTGTTGTACTTGAGAATCGCCCGGAAATTATCGAGGATCAGGAACGCCGGGCCACGATAACCCGCAGGCAGCAACAACGCGGCGGACAACTGTTCAGAACCGCTTGGCACCTGCGCGCCGTCGGGCAGGGTGACGCCCATTTGCAGCCATTCGGCGACGCTCTTGCGAATTGCGCCATCGGCCAGGGCGTAGTTGAAGCCACTGGCCAGCTGCACTTCAAAGCCCCACGGCTGGCCTCTCTGCCAGCCGGAGCTTTGCAGATAATGCGCGGTCGAGGCCAGGGCATCAGTCGGGCTGCCCCAGATGTCGCGACGACCTGTGCCATCGAAATCCACGGCATGGGTGTTGTAGGTGGTCGGGATAAACTGGGTCTGGCCCATGGCGCCAGCCCAGGAGCCGAGCATTTTTTCGGGTTCGATATCGCCGTGTTGCAGGATCTGCAGGGCGGCGATCAGTTGTGCACGGGCAAATCCGGGACGCCGGCCTTCATAGGCCAGGGTGGCCAGGGAGTTGATCACCGACTTGGTGCCCTGGAACTGCCCGAAGTTACTTTCCATTCCCCATACGGCGACCAGTGCCTGACGGTCGACGCCATAGTGTTGCTCAATGCTTTGCAGCGTGTCGGCGTACTGGTTGATCAGCGCCTGGCCTTTGCGCACTCGCAAGGGCGACAGCGCGCCATCGAGGTACTCCCAAACCGGGCGGGAAAACTCTGGCTGGCTGCGGTCGGCGCGGATTACGCTTTCGTCGAAGCTGACATTGGCGAACGCTCGGTCAAACACGTCTGGGCGGATGCCGGCAGCCAGCGCCTCTTTGCGGAAATCGGCTTCCCATTCGGCGAAGGTCTGGGTCGGCTGAATGTCGAGATTGTCGCCACTGGGCACCACTGGCGGAATGATCGCAGGGGCTGGCACAACAGGAACGGTCTGAAGAGGCTGGGCGTCGGCGGCAGTCGGTTTTTCCGCGCAGGCGACAAGCAGTATGAGGCTGGAGGCAGCGATCAGTTGGCGAAGGTGCCAACGACGGGAAAGGCAAAGGGGCATGCACAGGTCCAGGGAATACGAATCAGATGCAGACCTTAACATGTAGAAGGGGTGGTGCGCTTCAAGCGGCCAGAAAGTAAGAAGCCTCCCAGCTATTAGACTGGAAGGCTTCGCGGCGGTAGCTGCCTTTGCCCTTGCCGGCGCGTTCCTGACGGCTGCGGAACAGTGGCTGGGCGATGACGGATTTGGCCTTGTTGGGGCCATGCTTGGATGGCTTTTTGCTCATGATCGGATCTCTTGGACAGGTGGGTTTTGCGGGGGAAATAATCTGCTGAAGTTGAAGGTCTGTCTAGAGGTGAAATGGAGGAGAGTTTTGTAGGAAGCAAGATCAAGAGATCGCAGCCTTCTGCAGCTCCTACATGGGGTTACGTTCACCTGTAGGAGCTGCCGAAGCCTGCGATCTTTTGATTTTATTCAGCCGGCAGCGACAATCGTTGCCCAGCCATCAACAACGCCAGCCGACTCAGGCTCATCCATGGTGAACCGGCAGCCTGGCCCTTGATCTGCGCGTCGATGCGTTGCGCTTCGAGCAACAGCTGCGCCCAGCGTTGCGCCGAGTAGCGTTGCAGGGCTTTGCTCATCAGCGGTTTACGCTTGTCCCAGACCGGTGGCCGGGCAGAACTGAAGGCCTTGTCCAGGGGCACGCCCTGGCTGTATTGCAGCGACAGGCTCGCCAGCAACCGCAGCTCCCGGGCCAGAGCCCAGAGAATCACCGGTGGCTCGACGCCTTCGCCCCGCAGTCCTTCGAGCATGCGCAAGGCGTGGGCGGCTTCGCCATTGAGGATCGCATCGGTCAGGCCGAAAACATCGAACCGCGCACTGTCGGCCACCGCAGCCTGCACGGTTTCGACGGTGATCTGGCCACCTTCGGCCATCAGCTTGAGCTTTTCGATCTCCTGTGCGGCTGCCAGCAGGTTGCCTTCAACCCGTGCCGCGATCAGTTCGACGGCGTCCTGGCTGGCCGACAAACCCGCTTGAGACAGACGCTGGCGAATCCAGCTTGGCAGCTGGTTGGCGTCCACCGGCCAGATTTGCACGAACTGGGTTTGCGGGCCTTCGACCAGCGCCTTGCCCCATTTGGTCTTCTGCGCACTGCCATCAAGCTTGGGCAGGCTGATCAGCAGAATCGTGTCTTCGGCCGGGCGCGAGCAGTACTCGATAAGCGCAGCAGCGCCTTTGTCACCGGGCTTGCCGGAGGGCAGGCGCAGTTCCAGAAGACGCCGTTCGGCGAACAGCGACATGCTGGCACCGGCTTGCAGCAGCGTGCCCCAGTCGAAACTGGCGTCGGCGGCGAACACCTGGCGTTCGTCGAAACCTTGCTGGCGCGCAGTGGCACGGATGGCGTCGGCGGCTTCCTGACACAACAGCGGGTCATCGCCACTGATGATGTAGACCGGCGCGAGAGTGCCTTGCAGGTGTTTAGCGAGTTGGGCGGGGGCGAGCTTCATAAGAAGGGGCAAACGGGGCGCCTGAGCGCCCCGTAAGTCTTATTGCTGCGGGATTTCGACTGGCGACTGACGCGGAGTTTCCGCCTCAGCCTTCTTCGCCGCTTCCAGAGCGTCGGCATCAGCCTTGGCCCGGTTGTTCGCCATTTCCTGCATCGCTTCCAGCTGGGCCGGGGTAATTTGTTGCAGGCGCAGGATCATGCGCTGAATCAGCTCGCGACGGGTTTCTGCGCGGGCAGTATTGGCTTCCTGATCAGAACCCACGAGGTTGCTGGCGTCGTGGATAAAGACTTTCTCCACTTCGATCTTGTCGCTTTTGAGCTGCAGATCGTGATCACCACGGATCTCGTAGTTCAGTACGGTGGTCACCTGATACTCACCCGAGCTGCCAGTACCGGCGTAGCTGAGGATGCGCTGTTTTTCCTGTTCATCGGTCAGTACCAGCTTGTACGGCGCGCCGGTATAGACCTTGACGCCGCTGCCTTGCAGGACCTGACGCAATTGCGTCACGGTTTCGCCGTAGGCGTTGCGTGCGCTTACGTCGAGTTCCTTGATTGTCAGCTCGGTGGTGCCAGTGCCCCGCAACTGGAAACCGCAGGCGCTCAACAGGACGGCGAGGCCCATCACCAGCAGATTGCGTTTGATCATCTTGTTGCTCCCCTTGAAACCATGTGGGCCGATCGTGCGGCCCGAAAGGTTTTACTCGGCGCCAGTATTATCTGGCGCCTGATCCAATTAGCTGGCGACGATATTGACCAGTTTCCCGGGCACTACGATCACTTTACGAATAGTCAGGCCATCGACGAAGCGCAGCACGTTCTCGTTGGCGCGTGCGGCGGCTTCGACTTCTTCGCGGCTGGCGCTGGCCGGCATTTCGATGTGCCCGCGCAGCTTGCCGTTTACTTGAATGACCAGTTGCAGGCTGTCCTGCACCAGTGCGCTTTCGTCCAGCGCCGGCCAGCCTGCGTCGATCACCGGTTCAACGTGACCCAGTTGATTCCACAGCTCGTGGCTGATATGCGGCGTGATCGGAGCCAGCAGCAGGGTGACGGTTTCCAGCCCTTCGTGAATCAGTGCGCGATCCTGTTCGGTGCCTTGTGGGGCTTTTTCCAGCACATTCATCAGCGTCATCACCTGGGCGATGGCGGTGTTGAATTTGTGATTCTGGCCGACGTCGTGGCTGGCCTGCTTGATGGCCTGGTGAATCGAACGGCGAATGGTTTTCTGCTCGTCGTTCAGGCTCGCGATGTCCAGTTTGCCCGACAGGCCCTGAGTCACGTGTGCTTGAGCCAGACGCCAGACGCGCTTGAGGAAGCGGTGCGAACCTTCTACTCCGGAGTCGGACCATTCCGCGCTCATGTCAGGTGGCGAAGCGAACATCATGAACAGGCGGCAGGTGTCTGCGCCGAACTGGTCAATCATCGACTGTGGGTCGACGCCATTGTTCTTGGACTTGGCCATCTTCTCGGTGCCGCCGATTTCCACCGGCAAGCCGTCGGAAATCAGTTTGGCGCTAATGACCTTGGCCTTGCTGTCGCGTTCGAGTTCCACGTCCGCCGGGTTGAACCAGGTGTAGGCACCATTGGCTTCGCGACGATAATAAGTCTCGGCGATCACCATGCCTTGGGTCAGCAGGTTCTTGAACGGTTCGTTGGAGCTCACCAGGCCTTCATCGCGCATCAGCTTGTGGAAGAAGCGCGCGTAAAGCAGGTGAAGAATGGCGTGTTCGATACCGCCAATGTACTGATCCACTGGCAGCCAGTGGTCGGCTGCGGCTTTTTCTACCAGGCCGCCTTCATAGTGCGGCGAGGCGTAGCGGGCGTAGTACCAGGAGGACTCGACGAAGGTGTCCATGGTGTCGGTTTCACGCTTGGCAGGCTGGCCGCATTTCGGGCAGGCGCATTCGTAGAACTCGGGCATGCGCGCCAGGGGCGAACCGGCGCCGTCCGGCACCACGTCTTCCGGCAATACGACCGGCAGTTGATCTTCCGGCACCGGCACGTCACCGCAGGTATCGCAGTGGATGATCGGGATCGGGCAGCCCCAGTAGCGCTGGCGGCTGATGCCCCAGTCGCGCAGGCGGAACTGGGTGCGCGAGGCACCGAGGTTCTTCTTGATCAGCGCCACTTCCATGGCGTCGAAAGCGCCAGCGAAGTCCAGGCCGTCGAATTCACCGGAGTTGATCAGCGTACCGTGTTCGCCGTAAGCGTCTTGCCATGGCGACGGGTTGGTGTCGCCAGCACTGGTGCGCACTACCGATTTGATTGGCAGGTTGTACTTGGTGGCGAACTCGAAATCACGTTCGTCGTGCGCCGGTACAGCCATGACTGCGCCGTCGCCGTAGTGCATCAGCACGTAGTTGGCGACCCACACCGGCAGTTTTTCGCCGGTCAGCGGGTGTTCCACGAACAGCGAAGTCGGCAGGCCTTTTTTCTCTTGAGTGGCGACGTCGGCTTCGGCGACGCTGCCGCCCTTGCATTCGGCGATGAACGCTTGCAGCTCAGGGTTGTTCTGCGCGGCCAGCGTGGCCAGCGGGTGTTCGGCGGCCACGGCAACGTAGGTCGCGCCCATCAGGGTGTCCGGACGGGTGGTGAAGACTTTCAGAGCGCCCGCTTCGCCGATGGAGGCGACGTCGTACGGGAACTGCACTTCCATGCCGCGGGACTTGCCGATCCAGTTGCGCTGCATGGTCTTGACCTGTTCAGGCCAGCCAGTCAGTTCGTCCAGGCTTTCAAGCAGCTCATCCGCGTAGGCGGTGATCTTGAAGTAGTACATCGGGATTTCGCGCTTTTCGATCAGCGCGCCGGAACGCCAGCCACGGCCGTCGATTACCTGTTCGTTGGCCAGAACGGTCTGGTCGACCGGGTCCCAGTTCACGGTGCCGTTCTTACGGTAGATCACGCCTTTTTCGAACAGGCGAGTGAACAGCCATTGTTCCCAGCGGTAGTAGTCAGGCTTGCAGGTGGTCACTTCGCGGGACCAGTCCACCGCCAGGCCCAGGCTGCGCAGCTGGGTTTTCATGTAGGCGATGTTTTCGTAGGTCCACTTGGCGGGCGCCACGTTGTTCTTCATCGCGGCGTTTTCCGCCGGCATGCCGAAGGCGTCCCAACCCATGGGTTGCAGGACGTTCTTGCCTTGCATGCGCTGGTAGCGGGAGATCACGTCGCCGATGGTGTAGTTGCGCACGTGCCCCATGTGTAGCTTGCCGCTGGGGTAAGGGAACATCGACAGGCAGTAGAAAGTCTCCTTGCCTGGCTGTTCACTGACTTCAAAGGACTTTTGCTCGTCCCAGAACGACTGGGCGGCGGCTTCGATTTCACGGGGCTGATATTGTTCGTGCATGGCTACTTTTGAACTGAATAGGGGTGGCCTAATCCTCTTCAATGCAAGGCTGGACGGTGATCGCGCCAAATTGGCGTTTCGCTGTCCAGACGAGCTGGAAGTGGAGTTACAGGAAGCGCCGTAGCATACATGACCGCGCTCTACCGAGGGAAACCCTGATTACATGCCAGGGCGCGCCGGTCAGTGCTGCGAGGGCCGTTGGTCGCGGCGTTCAGCCGGTTTGTCGATGGAAGCTAAGCTCTAGATGGGGACTGAGTCTTATCTTCAATGAGGTGAGGGATGGTTGAGTCACAGAGAAAAGTTACAAAACCGGAGCTGTACGAAAGGCTGATCGATCGTCTGGGCATGGCACTGGATGCCGCAAAAGCTGCTGGCCGGCTTCGTGATGAGCGGCCGGTGGAGCTGGAACTGCGTGGCTTGAGCCCCGCAGAGTTTGCACTGGTCAAAGCGTACCTGGACCGCAGTGAGCGCGAGACGCACGGATGCCTGTCGGATGCAGTCAGGCAACTCGATGCGCCCCGTTCGGCCAAGATCATCTGGCTCAAGGACAAGGCACCCGGCAGAGACGCGGTAAAGGTCCGGTCTTTGCAGTTCAAGTAGTCATGAAAGCCCTGCCCCATGGCTTTTTGCAGCATCCTTCTCGTGTAGCTGTTGTCGCATTGCATCAACCCACATAGGCTTCGGGCATCTTTGGAGATGCTCGATGCCTTTTCGTTATTTCGTGAAACAACTTCTGTTGCCGCCCGGCATTCTCTTGCTGTTGTTGGCGCTTGCCTGGTGGTTGCGCCGTTCCAGGCCGCGCCTTGCCGGTCTGTGTTTCGCCCTCGGCCTGGGTGGTTTCTGGCTGATGAGCCTGCCGGTGGTGGTGCAATGGGGTGCGAAAGTGCTGGAGCGTGAACCGCCGCTGGCCCGGGAGGAGTGGGCGACGTTGAGCCAGCGCGCGGACGCGATTGTGGTGCTGGGGTCGGGGCGTGAACGCGGTGATCTTGCCTGGGGGGTTGACCAGCCGACCGGCGTGGGCCTGGAGCGCGAACGTTATGCCGCCCGGCTGGCAAAGGCGTCGGGTTTGCCGGTGCTGACCAGTGGCGGCCTGCATTACGGCACGCCGCCCTCGGAAGCAAAGCTGATGGCGGACTCGATGCTCGACGATTTTGGCGTGACCGTGCGTTGGCAGGAAGGCCGCAGCCGTACCACTTGGGAAAATGCGCAGATGAGCGCCGAGGTGTTGTTGCCGCAAGGGGTCAAGCGCGTGGTTGTGGTGACACAGGCCTGGCATATGCCACGAGCGGTCTGGAGTTTCCGGCAGGCGGGATTTGAGGTAGTGCCGGCGCCGGTGGGTTTTCTCGGCGTGGACAATGCTCGGCCACTGGGTGGCTGGATGCCGGAGTTCAAATCGATCTGGCAGAGCGGGCAGTTGTGGAATGAGGCGGTGGGGCAGATCGGGTATTTGCTGTTTTATCGACAGTAGAGTCGTCCATGGCTTTGTGGCGAACGAGCAAGCTCCTTCGCCACGAAAGCTGGTTTAGACGGTTTTGGCTATACGACTGGCCAGCAAGGCCCAGCCAAACAACAGCACACACAAAATGATCAGCGGCCAGGAACGCCATTCAAGATAAGGCGTGAGATTGTGCATCGGCACCACTTCGCCATAAAGAATGCCCCGTTCGAACTGCGGAATCTGGGCCGTGATCTGGCCGTACGGGTTGATCAAGCCGGTCACGCCATTGTTGGTCGCCCGAATCATCCACCGGCCAGCTTCCAGCGCGCGCATCTGCGCCATCTGCAAGTGTTGCAACGGGCCAATGGAGGTGCCGAACCAGGTGTCGTTGCTGATGGTCAGCAGCAGATCGCTGCGGGCGGCGAGGCCTGCGGCAAACTCCGGGTAGACCACTTCGTAGCAGATGAACGGTGCAATCTGATAACCCTTGGCCTGCAGCAGCGGCTGATCGGCAGGGCCGCGGGCAAAGTCCGACATCGGCAGGTCAAAGAACGCGATCAATCCGCGCAGCAGGTCCTGCAGTGGCACGTACTCGCCGAACGGCACCAGTTTTTGTTTCAGGTAAGTACCGTCGCCTTCGCCCACCACCGTGATGCCGTTGAAGAAGCGCTTCTCATGATGGACTTCCTGACGAATCGGCACCCCGGTAATCAGCGCCGTCTTACGTTCGGCCGCGAAATTCCCCATCATGGTCAGGTAGCCCTCGGCGGACTCCTTCAGCACAGGGACAGCGGTTTCCGGCCAGATCAGCAGATCGACGCGCTTGGAGCTCAAGCTCATGTCGCGGTACAGCGCGAGCTGGGCGTTGAGCTGCGCCGGGTCCCACTTCATGCTTTGTTCGACGTTGCCCTGAATGGCCGCGACGCTCAAGGCAGGCCCCGCCGGACTGGTCCAGGCGTGCTCTTTCAGCGCAATACCGGCCGCCCATGGGCCTGCCAGCAGCACCACGCCCGCGGCGATGAAGCCCTTACGGCCCGAGCGAATCAGGTTCGGGGCGTTGTAGATCAGTGCGGCGCTGAGGGCCAGCACGAACGACACCAGCCACATCCCGCCCAGCGGTGCGAGCCCGGCCAGCGGACCATTGAGCTGGCTGTAGCCGGAATAGAGCCACGGAAAACCGGTGAGGAACCAGCCGCGAAACGCTTCCTGACCCACCCACAGCGCGGCAAACGCCAGTGCGTCGGCCAGCGGCGCTTCGTTGCGGCGCAACCAGCGCGCCCAGAGCCACGCCGGCAGGGCAAAGAACCAGGCAATCGCGGCGGTAAACGCCAGCATCAGCATCCCGGCCAGCAGCACCGAAGCGCCACCAAAGTGGTGAATGCTGTAGTAGATCCAGCTGGTGCCGGCACCAAACAGACCAAAACCGAAACACCAGCCACGGCCCAAGGCCTGACGGGGACTCAGTTCGCGCAAACCGGCATAGAAGAAGCCGACCGCCAGCAACGCCAACGGCCAGATATCGTACGGCGCCAGCGCCAGGGTGGTGATTGCACCGGCCACCACAGCCAGCAGGTTACCGGGCCAGCCGGGGCGGGTCAGACGATGCATTTCAATCCTTAGCGGGCAATTGGAGTCAAGCGCAGCAAGTGAATCCGACGGCTGTCGGCGTTCAGGATGCGGAAGCGATAAGCGCCGATTTCAGTGATTTCGTTGCGTTTTGGCAAGTGCCCGAACGCGCTCATCACCAGGCCGCCGACCGTGTCGAACTCGTCGTCGGAGAATTCGCTGTCGAAAAACTCGTTGAAGTTCTCGATCGGCGTCAGGGCCTTGATCAGGAAATCACCGCTGGGCAGCGGCTTGATGTAGCTGTCTTCTTCGACGTCGTGTTCGTCTTCAATGTCGCCGACGATCTGTTCCAGCACGTCTTCGATGGTCACCAGACCGGCCACGCCGCCGTATTCGTCGATGACGATGGCCATGTGGTTGTGGTTGGCGCGGAATTCACGCAGCAGCACATTCAGGCGCTTGGACTCCGGCACGAAAGTGGCCGGGCGCAGCAGGTCCTTGATGTTGAAGCTGTCGCCGTTCTCCTTGAGGATCAACGGCAGCAAGTCCTTGGCCAGCAGCACGCCCATCACGTCATCGTGGCTTTCGCCGATGACCGGGTAGCGGGAGTGGGCCGAGTCGACCACGGCGGGCAGGAACTCGCGAGGGGTCTGGGTCGCCTTGATGCTGACCATTTGCGAGCGCGGGACCATGATGTCCCGTACTTGCAGGTCGGCAACCTGGATGGCGCCTTCGACGATGGCCAGCGCTTCGCTGTCCAGCAACTTGTTTTGGTGCGCGTCGCGCAGCAGCTCCAGCAGCTCCTGGCGGTTTTTCGGCTCGTGGGCAAAAGCCTGGGTGAGCTTACCCAGCCATGACTTCTGCCCGTTGCTCGATCGATCTTCGCTCATAGCGATTACTCTGAATCCTTTGTTGTAACGATGGGGGATGTTTCGGTTTCGTCGTCCGCATACGGGTCGGGAAAGCCCAACTCTGCAAGCAACGTTCGTTCCAGTGCTTCCATTTCCTCGGCTTCCTCATCCTCTATATGGTCGTAACCAAGCAGATGCAAGCAGCCGTGAATGACCAGATGTGCCCAGTGGGCCTTTAGTTCCTTGCCTTGTTCGGCGGCTTCGCGTTCGACCACGGCCACGCAGATCACCAGATCGCCCAGCAGTGGAATGTCGAGAAACTCGTCGGGTACATCGGCAGGGAACGACAAGACGTTGGTCGCGTAATCCTTTTGCCGCCAAGTGAAGTTCAGCTCCCGGGCTTCCTCTTCGTCGACCAGTCGAATGGTCATCTCCGAGTCGGCAGTGCGCTGGCGCAGGGCCAGCTCGCACCATTGACGGAAGTCGGCTTCGCTCGGGGCAGGCGCTTCGGTAGCGAGTTGCAGATCAAGCTCAAGCATCGCGGCGACTGTCCTTTGGCGCTTCATCGGCTACGCGGTTCTCGAAGCGCTCATAGGCTTCGACGATGCGCTGCACCAGAGGATGGCGCACGACGTCTTTTGGCTTGAAATGGGTGAAGCTGATGCCCGGTACGTCCTTGAGGACTTCGATCACATGGTGCAGCCCGGACTTGGTGCCTTTTGGCAGGTCGACCTGGGTGATGTCACCGGTGATGACGGCGGTGGAGCCAAAGCCGATCCGGGTCAGGAACATCTTCATTTGCTCGACCGTGGTGTTCTGGCTTTCGTCGAGGATGATGAAGCTGTTGTTCAGCGTGCGCCCGCGCATGTAAGCCAGCGGGGCAACTTCGATCACCTGGCGCTCGATCAGCTTGGCCACGTATTCGAAGCCGAGCATTTCGTAGAGCGCGTCGTACAGCGGGCGCAAGTAAGGGTCGATCTTCTGGGACAGGTCGCCGGGCAGGAAACCGAGCTTTTCGCCCGCTTCAACCGCCGGGCGTACCAGCAGGATGCGGCGAATCTGCTCGCGTTCCAGTGCGTCTACCGCGCAGGCAACGGCCAGATAAGTCTTGCCGGTCCCGGCCGGGCCGATGCCGAAGTTGATGTCGTTGCCGAGGATTTCCTTCACGTAGCGCAGTTGATTCAAGCCACGCGGGCGAATCATGCCTTTTTTGGTGCGCAACGCCACGGACGGTTCGGCGGGGGAATGGTTGTCCATTTCCTCGACGGCCGATTCCTGGAGGAACAGGTGCACCATGTCTGGCGACAGCTCCGAACCCTTGGTTTCCCGGTACAGGCGGCGCAGCAGGTTTTCCGCGGAGGAGGTGTGCTTGGGTTCGCCGATCAGTTCGAACTGGTTTCCGCGGTTGCGGATCTCGATGGTCAGGCGCTGTTCGATCAAGCGCAGATGCTCGTCGAATTGCCCGCACAGATTGGCGAAGCGGCGAGCCTCAAAGGGCTCGAGGATGAAACGATGTGGTTCGATAGGTGCGTTCAAGGTCGTATTTAGCCGCCCTGGGGCAATTAAGATGAAATCAAGGATAACGCCAGTGGGCTGGGTGCGAAAGCTCTTAAATGGATGAGTGCGCTCTCAATAAAAAAGCAAGTCCATTGTGGGAGCTGGCTTGCCTGCGATGAGGGCCTCACATCCAAAAGAGAGGCTGGCTGTGACACCGCTATCGCAGGCAAGCCAGCTCCCACATTTGATCCCCTTGATTCGTGGATAAGTGTTATTGGATCAGCGACCCGCGCAACGAATGCGGCTGCGCAGCATCAATGTGCACGTCGGCAAACTGGCCGATCAGGGTAGGAGTGTCGCAGCGGAAGTTGACGATTCGATTATTCTCGGTCCGGCCTTGCAGCTCGCCGGGGTCTTTTTTCGAATAATCGGTGACCAGAATCCGCTGAATCGAACCGACCATTTGTCGGCTGATTTCGAAACCCTGCTGGTTCAAGCGATGTTGCAGGGCGTTCAGGCGTTCTTTTTTCAGCGCTTCCGGGGTGTCGTCGGCCAGGTCAGCAGCGGGTGTGCCCGGGCGCTGGCTATAGACGAACGAGTAGGAGAAGTCGAAACCGACGTCTTCGATGAGCTTCATGGTCTGCTCGAAGTCTTTTTCCGTCTCGCCGGGGAAGCCGACGATGAAGTCCGAGCTGATGCAGATGCCCGGCACGGCGGCGCGAAGTTTGCGCAGTTTGGATTTGTATTCCAGCGCGGTGTGGTTGCGCTTCATCGCCGAGAGAATCCGGTCCGAGCCCGATTGCACCGGCAAGTGCAGGTGCTTCACCAGCTCCGGCACATCAGCGTGGGCCTGGATCAGGCTGTCGGAGAACTCCAGCGGGTGCGAAGTGGTGTAGCGAATCCGGTCAATGCCCTCGACGGCGGCGACCACGCGGATCAGTTCGGCCAGGTCCGCCACACGCCCGTCGTGGGTGGTGCCGCGATAGCCGTTGACGTTCTGCCCCAGTAGCGTGACTTCACGCACGCCGTTTTCGGCCAGATGGATGATCTCGGCGATGACGTCGTCGAATGGCCGGCTGACTTCTTCGCCGCGTGTATAGGGCACGACGCAGAACGTGCAGTACTTGCTGCAGCCTTCCATCACCGACACATAGGCACTCGGACCGTCGATGCGTGGCTCGGGCAAATGGTCGAATTTTTCGATTTCCGGGAACGAGACGTCCACTTGCGGCAACTTGGTGGCGCGGGCGGCGTCGATCATTTCCGGCAGGCGGTGCAGGGTTTGCGGGCCGAACACCACGTCCACGTACGGGGCGCGATCACGGATGGCGGCGCCTTCCTGGCTGGCCACGCAACCGCCGACGGCGATCACCATGTCCGGGTTGGCCAGTTTCAGTTCGCGCCAGCGACCCAGCTGGGAATACACCCGGTCCTGGGCGCGTTCGCGAATGGAGCAGGTGTTGAGCAGGATCACGTCGGCATCTTCAGCGCGAGCGGTGACTTCCAGGGCCTGATGTTCGCCCAGCAGATCGACCATGCGCGAGCTGTCGTACTCGTTCATCTGGCAACCGTGGGTTTCGATGTAAAGCTTCTTGGCCATGGAATAGAGTCATCACGTGATTCAAAGAACCGCGCATTATAGGGAACATGTCCCAAGGTTCCTACCGCTGTGCGTCCAGTGGCTATGCTATAGTTCGCGCCCTCATTTTTATCCCCTATGTGTTGCCCGCCCACCATGACCAAACGTGAAGCCCCAATCTACAAGGTGATTTTCCTCAACCAGGGCCAGGTGTACGAAATGTATGCCAAGCAGATCTATCAAAGTGATCTGTGGGGCTTCCTGGAAGTGGAAGAGTTCGTCTTTGGCGAGCGCACGCAAGTGGTCGTCGACCCGAGCGAAGAGAAGCTCAAGGCGCAGTTCGAAGGCGTGGTGCGCAGTTTTGTGCCGATGCATTCGATTGTGCGCATCGACGAGGTCGAGCGCCTGGGCACGCCGAAAATCAGCGAAGCCCGTGGCGCGGTCGGCAATGTGATGCCGTTTCCGATGCCGATGCCTGAGAAGTAAGTTTCAAGGCCGAGTTGTCCCTATCGCGAGCAAGCTCGCTCCCACATTGGATTTGTGTATGAAGCAGATCAAGTGTGGGAGCGAGCTTGCTCGCGATGGGGCCAGTCAAGGCAATACAGGACTCAGGGCAGCGGCGAGAACGGCGTACGCCCATCCGCGCTTTGCAGTTCCATCAGGTATTTACGGAAGATTTGCCCCAGCACCTGGGTCGCGGTCTCAAGGTCTTCGCGAGGCATCTTCTCGGCGACTTCGTCAGCCGTGTCCAGCGCATCTTCAGCGCCATTGACCGCCGCCATTTTCAGCACGATATACGCCTGAACGTTATTGGCCGGTACGCCTTCGCCGTGAAAGAACATGGTGCCGAGTTTGAATTGCGCCTGGGCGTGGCCTTGCAGCGAGGCCTTTTCGAAATAGGCCAGGGCCTGATTGAGGTCGCGGGGCGCATTTTTGCCGTCGTAGTAGAACTCGCCCAACTCGTATTGCGCTTGAGCATCCCCTTCATCCGACGCTTTCTGACACGCAGCGAGAGCCTGCGTGACGTCTTGCGGCTGAGTATTGAGGGTGCAGCGACCCATCGCCGGGATCAACAACGAGTTGCCACCTGCTTGTGCGTGCGCGAGCAGGGGCTGAAGGAGCAACAGGCAGCCCAATGCAAGGGTGCGGCCGGTGCGGTTCATGGGAATCGACTTACCTCTGAAGGGCGCGCGGACCCATCGAGGGATCCAATAAGCGCGCATTATGAAATAAGCGGGGCCATCCTTACAAAGTCTTTACTCGTTTTTCTGCTGCTTGGGGGATATATCGTCCACTTTGCGAGGGATTACCCGCGCAAGTGTAGGAATAAGGTGGTGGTGTGTAGGTGAATGCTGACGCTGGCAATCGCCAACGTCAGCGGTGCGGCGTTATTTCAGTGCGGCGAAGGCGCGCTCGGCAGCGTCCAGCGTCAGTTTCAATTCGGTCTCGCCGTGGGCGATCGACGTGAAACCGGCTTCAAAGGCACTTGGCGCCAGATACACGCCACCTTCGAGCATCAGGTGGAAGAAACGCTTGAACAGGTTGGCGTCGCTGGACATCACGTCATCGAAGGTCACGATGTCGTCGGCACCGCTGAAGTACAGGCCGAACATGCCGCCCGCCTGGGTGGTTACGAATGGAATGCCGGCAGCATCGGCACGTTGTTGCAGGCCATCGAGCAGGCGGCTGGTGTAGTCGGTCAGCTCGGCGTGGAAGCCCGGGCGGCTGATCAGGCGCAAGGTGGTCAGGCCGGCAGCCATGGCCAGCGGGTTGCCCGACAGGGTGCCTGCCTGATAGACCGGGCCCAGCGGCGCGATGTGCGACATTATTTCGCGTTTGCCGCCGAAGCAGCCCACCGGCATACCGCCACCGATGATCTTGCCGAACGTGCTCAGGTCCGGGGTTACGCCGTAATGTGCCTGGGCACCACCGAGGGCGACGCGGAAACCGGTCATCACTTCGTCGAAAATCAGCACCACGCCATGCTTGTCGCAAAGAGTGCGCAGGCCTTCGAGGAAACCTGGTGCTGGCGGCACGCAGTTCATGTTGCCAGCCACCGGCTCGACGATGATGCACGCCACGGTCTGGCCGACTTCGGCGAGCATGGAGTCGACGGCATCGATGTCGTTGAATGGCAGGGTCAGGGTGTGTTTGGCAAAGTCTGCCGGTACGCCCGCCGAACTCGGTACGCCCTGGGTCAGCAGACCGGAGCCGGCTTTGACCAGCAGGCTGTCGGAGTGACCGTGGTAGCAGCCTTCAAACTTGATGATGTTGTCGCGACCGGTGAAACCACGGGCCAGGCGGATCGCGCTCATGGTGGCTTCGGTGCCGGAGCTGACCATACGCACCATTTCCATCGACGGCACGATCGAGCAGACCAGATCGGCCATCTCGGTTTCCATCGCGGTCGGGGCGCCGTAGGACAGGCCGTGTTCCAGCTGCTTGCGCACCGCGTCCAGCACGTCCGGGTGGCTGTGGCCGAGGATCATCGGGCCCCAGGAACCGACGTAATCCACATAACGCTTGTCGTCTTCGTCGGTGACGTAGGCGCCTTCAGCGTGTTTGAAGAACAACGGCGTGCCACCAACGCTTTTGAATGCGCGTACTGGCGAGTTCACGCCACCGGGAATGTGTTTCTGGGCATTGGCGAACAGCGTTTCGGAACGAGACATGATCGGGCTCTCAAAAATCAGGATTTGAATAATTGGTTAAAGGCGCGGGCACGGCGTGTCACTTCAGCCGTACTCTCGGCGCCAAACAGACCATGCACCACCGCCAGCAGATCTACCCCATGAGCCACCAGCGGGGCGGCATTCTCCAGGGTGATGCCGCCGATGGCGCAGATCGGCAGGTGCAGGGCGCTGCGGGCCTGATCCAGCAGTTCGAGACTGCAAGTTGGTGCGCCGGGTTTGGTATTGGAATTGAAGAAGCGGCCGAAGGCGACGTAGCTGGCGCCTTCTTTGGCGGCTTGCCGGGCGAGTTCGAGTTGCGCGTGGCAGGTCGAACCAATGATCGCCGAACGACCGAGCAACGCGCGAGCGGGCGTCAGCGGGCCGTCAGTCTGGCCCAGGTGCACGCCGACGTTCAGGCGTGCGGCCAGTTCGGCGTCATCATTGATGATCAGTTGGGTCTTGTAGCGATCACACAAGTCGCGCAGGGCCTCGGCCTCGCGCAGGCGGCGGGCCTCGTCGCTGCTTTTGTCGCGGTATTGCAGCAAGGTCACGCCGCCTTCCAGCGCCGCCTCGACGTACGACAGAAATTTACCGGCCAGTAGCTGGCTGTCGGTAATGGCATACAGGCCACGCAGTTTCATCGGACAGGCCTCTTGGCGTTATGAACAGAAATCCAGCGGCAGACGGCGCGGCACGAACTGGCCTTTGCCCAGTTGCTCGGCATCACGCAGGGTACGCCATGTGTAGTCAAGCGCAGTCTTCACGGCGCTGGCGAGGTTTTCACCCTGTGCCAGACGACCGGCCAAGGCACTGGCCAGGGTGCAACCCGAACCGTGATAGCTGCCGGGCAAACGCTGGCAGGTAAAGGTTTCACGGCGACCGTCGCGGCTGTACAGGCGATTGTGTATCTCGTGCTCGTCGCCATGTCCGCCAGTGATCAGCAAGTGTTTGACGAACGGCAGCAGTTTTTCAGCGCACTCGTCGGCGGTGCCGTCGGGCAGCTCAGCGAGGATGCGGGCTTCGGGGAGGTTGGGCGTGGCGATGATCGACAGGGGCAGCAGGCGTTCGCGCATGGCGTAGCCGACCTCGTCCTTGCCCAGGCGTCCGCCGCCACCGGCGCGCAGTACCGGGTCGCAGACCACCGGCAGATGCGGATGCGCCGACAACAGTTCGACCACGGTGTCGACCATTTCCAGCGAACCGAGCATGCCCAGCTTGACGGCCGCGACTTCGGAATCGTTGAGCACGGCGTTGGCCTGGGCCAACACCCACTCACGGTCGAGGACGCGGAAGTCAGTGACGTTGACGGTGTCTTGCACAGTCAGGGCAGTGACGGTCGGGGCCGCATGACAACCCTGAGCGAGCAGGGCTTCTATATCTGCCTGCAAGCCGGCGCCACCACTTGGGTCGTGGCCGGAGAGACAGAGGACAACGGGGCGAGAGCTGTAGATATTCATGGTGCGCGAGCTTACCACCAAACATGTTTTTTCGGGTGCAGTGACATCCGGATTGGCCGATACATTGTGGCGAGGGAGCAGGCTCTCTCGCCACCGTTATCCATTGAAGCCGCTTGTCTTGTCACACGCTGACCATTCAAACAGCTCTAGCTCAATCGATAGCGCTGAAAAGCCCGTTCTAGAGCCTTTACTGTAAATATTTCAATGGTGTTCAATGGCCATCAACCGCTATGCTAGAGTGGATCCAAACCAATAACAGGTAATACCGGTTTTACGTCTACTCAAAAGGAATGGGGGGCTTCCTGACATAACCGGACAGGCCACGCTGGGGCTTAAATGCGCTATTTGCTGATGTTGCTGCTGTGCTTGCCCCTCCTGGCGAGCGCCGTCGAATTCGACGAGACCACCCAGAGCCTTCCCCTGGGTAGAGCGATGCAGGTTTACGAAGACGCCGATGGTCAGGCGACGATTGCCGACGTGCTGGCGCAAGCCGCTGCCGGAAACTTCAAGGCCCACGATAAAGCCACCCTCAACGCCGGTTACTCACGTTCGGCGTTCTGGCTGAAAATCGACTTGCATTACCACCCCGGCAATCCGATCGCACAGCGCACCTGGCTGCTGGAACTGGCCTATCCGCCGCTTGATCACCTCGATTTGTACCTGGCCGATGCCAGCGGCAACTATCAGTTGATCCGCCGCACCGGCGATGCCCTGCCGTTCGCCAGTCGCGAGATCAGCCAGAACAACTATCTGTTCAACCTGACGTTCAAGCCGGACCAAGCGCGGACCGTTTACTTGCGCCTGCAAAGCGAAGGCTCGATCCAGGCGCCGATCACCTTGTGGTCGAGTACCGCCTACCTGGAAGACCAACCCTTGCGCCTGTATGTGCTGGGCCTGATCTATGGCGTGCTGTTGGGGATGCTGGTCTACAACCTGTTCATCTTCCTCAGCGTGCGCGACACCAGCTACCTTTATTACATCTTCTATATAGCGTCGTTCGGTCTGTATCAGCTGTCGGTGAACGGCGCGGCGGCGCAGTACTTCTGGCCGAATAACCCGTGGTGGACCAACGCCTCGACGCCGTTTTTCATCGGCTGTGCCGGGCTGTTCGGCAGCCAGTTCGCCCGCAGCTTTCTGCAAACTGCCCGCCACAGTCGCTGGCTCGATCGCCTGCTGATCGGCTTGATCGCGTTTGGCGCGGTGGTGGTCGGCCTGTCGCTGATGACCAGCTACGCCCTGGCCCTGCGGCTGGCGACAGCCTTGGCGTTGCTCTTTACCGTGGTGATTTTTGCCGCCGGCATCTTTGCCTGGGCTCGCGGGCTGCGGGTGGCGCGCTATTTCATCATTGCCTGGTCGGCATTCCTGCTCGGCGGCGTCGTCAACACACTGATGGTGCTGGGTTATCTGCCAAACGTGTTCCTGACCATGTACGCCAGCCAGATCGGCTCGGCCATCGAAGTGGCGTTGCTGTCACTGGCCCTGGCCGACCGCATCAATGCCATGCGCGAACAGCAGGCGCAGATCCTGTTCGACGCCGGACAAAAACTCGAAGTACTCAACCAGCAACTGGCCCACAGCAACAAGCTCAAGGACGAATTCCTCGCCACCCTGACCCACGAACTGCGCACACCGATGAATGGGGTGATCGGCTCGCTGGAGCTGATGCAGACCGTGGAGATGAACCCGGAGCTGGAGCAGTACCAACAAACCGCATCCGGTTCGGCGCGGGACATGATGCGCATGGTCAACGGCATCCTGACCCTGACCGAATTGCAGGCGGGCAAACTCAAGGCCTACCCGGCAACGTTCAGCCTGCGTGGTGTGGTCGACGCTTTGCGGCTGCAGTTCGACGCTAATGCGGCAAGCAAATCCCTGGACCTGAAAGTCGACGTCACGCCGGGCCTGCCGGACCGCCTGTCCGGCGACAGCGCCAAACTGGCGCAATGCCTGGAGTGCCTGCTGGACAACGCCATCAAGTTCACCCGGGTGGGCGGGGTCGCGCTACGGGTCACGGGCAAGTCACTGGACGATGGGCGGCACGCACTGTCTTTTGCGGTAATCGACACCGGTATCGGTTTCACCGACCTGGACGAGGCGACCCTGTACCAGCGTTTTTTCCAGCTCGACGGCTCGATGACCCGCGAATACGGTGGCCTCGGCGTCGGCCTGGCAATCTGCCGGCAACTGGTCGAATTGCTCGGCGGACAGCTGACACACCGTTCCGAACCCGGTCGCGGCAGTCGTTTTCAGCTGGATGTCGAGTTTGACTTGTCGGTGACGGAGCCGCTGTCCATTGCCTCGGTTCATGGCGAAACGTATTTCCAGCGATTGCCCCAGGACTGCACGGTGCTGCTGGTGGATGACAACAGCATCAACCAGTTGGTCATGCGCGGCATGCTGCTCAAGCTCGGTTTTCGGGTGCGCACCGCCGACAGTGGCGCGGCGGCGCTCGACCTCCTGCAGCGTGAGGCCGTGGATGCGGTGCTGCTCGATTGTCAGTTGCCGTCCATGGACGGGGCATCGGTCTGTTGTCAGATCCGTGCCTTGCCGGGGTGCGCCGAGTTGCCAGTGTTCATGGTGGCGCAACATGTTGATCGTGAACAGTGCCCGACGGGCGGTTTGATCGACTACCTGAGCAAACCGGTGAAATTCGAGGAATTGCAGACGGCGCTCACGCGTCGAATATTGCGTTACAAACACGGCAAAAGCGCCGGTAATTAGGCGGATATGCCACTTTGTTCTGCCTGGGGGCGGTGCTTAACTGAATCCCTTGGTTGTTCAAAGGAGGCCCGTCATGAACCTGCACCAGTTCGCCGAAACCCACGAAGTCACCAACCAGCCGCCGTCGCTGGACGGCACCAACCTCTATCGCATAGACCTTCCCTTGCAGGAGTGGTCGCGGCGGTTTGGTGCCGGCTGGGCCGAGTCGCGGATCGATGCCTACGGTGCGCTGGCCGGGGGGCCGCTGATGGCGGCGGGGTTTCTGGCCAATGAGAACAAACCAGTATTTTCCAGTCATGACCGCTACGGTCACCGCATTGACCTGGTGGAATTTCACCCCGCGTATCACGAGCTGATGCGCACGGCGATCGAGCATGGGCTTACCTCGTTGCCTTGGGCGCATCCGCAACCGGGTGCGCATGTCGCCCGCGCTTCCATGTCCTATCTGCACAGCCAGGCCGAGGCGGGTAGCGGTTGCCCGCTGACCATGACCTTCGCCAGCGTCCCGGCCATGCGCCTGCAACCGGACCTGGCCGAGCAATGGCTGCCGAAAATCCTCGCCACCGAATACGACCCGCGCAACGTCGGCATGGCCCACAAGGCCGGGGTCACCATCGGCATGGCGATGACCGAGAAACAGGGCGGTACCGACGTGCGGGCCAACACCACCAAGGCGTATCCGGTGGGGGCCAGCGGGCCGGGCCAGGCGTATGAACTGGTGGGCCACAAGTGGTTCTGCTCGGCACCGATGTGCGATGCGTTCCTCACCCTGGCGCAGACCGACAAAGGCCTGACCTGTTTTCTGCTGCCACGCCATCGCCCGGATGACACGCGCAATCAGTTCTACATCCAGCGCCTGAAGAACAAGCTCGGCAACTGCTCGAATGCGTCCAGCGAAGTCGAGTTCCGTGGTGCGTTGGCGTGGATGGTCGGCGAGGAGGGCCGGGGTGTACCGACCATCATCGAGATGGTCGCCATGACCCGCTTCGATTGCATGGTTGGCTCCAGTTCGTTGATGCGCCAGGCCCTGACTCAGGCCAGCCATCACTGTGCCCACCGGATGGTCGGCGGCAAATTGCTCAGTGAGCAGCCTTTGATGCAGAACGTGCTGGCCGATCTTGCGCTGGAAAGCGAAGCCGCGCTGGCCTTGAGCCTGCGCATGGGCCGGGCGCTGGATCATCTGGACGATAGCCATGAAGCAAAATTCGCCCGGCTGGTGACAGCGGTGGGCAAGTACTGGATCTGCAAACGGGCCCCGGCCATGATCAACGAAGCCGCCGAATGCATGGGTGGCGCGGGTTATGTCGAGGACAGCATCCTGCCGCGCCTGTACCGCGAGGCGCCGGTCAACTCGACGTGGGAAGGCTCGGGCAACGTGCAGTGCCTGGACGTGCTGCGAGCGTTGTCGAAAGAGCCGGGGGTGCTGGATGTGCTGTTCAGTGAGCTGGGTGATGGACATGGCGACAAACGCCTGGCTGCGCATATTGCTCAATTGCAGAGGGCGTTCAAAGATACCAGCGACATCCAGTATCGCGCCCGACAACTGACTGAAGACATTGCATTGGGGTTGCAGGCGAAGCTGTTGCTGGAGGCGGGCAATTCGGCGGTCAGTGATGCGTTTATCGCCAGTCGTCTGGGATCGGCGGGGCGGGTGTACGGGGCGTTGCCTCGGGGGCTGGAGGTTGAGGCGATCGTTGCCCGGTCAACCCCGCAAGGCTTCTGAACACCCCAATCCCCCTGTGGGAGCGAGCCTGCTCGCGAAAGCGATGTGTCTGCAACATTGATATCGACTGACACGCCGCCTTCGCGAGCAGGCTCGCTCACGCAGTGGATCTTCATGAACACAACATTGTGTATCACCACGCCACTGTTCCCGTCAGCCAGCGATACAGGCAAGATGAAGGTCTGCAAGTCAGAACACAGGAAGCTGATCGTGACCGAAGCGTTTATTGTCGTTCAAACCGCCGAACAAGCCGTAGACCGGCTCGCTGCTCTGCACGAGCGTGCCACTTCTGCATTGAGCCAGGCGCTCAAGCGTTACCTCAAGGATCGTGTGGAGCCGGACGCCGAACAGCGTGCGATGTTTCGTTATCCCGAATTGCGCCTGACCTACCTCTGCCAGGGCGAAGTCCCGCAAACCACCCGTGCCTACGCCAAGGTGCAGTTGCCGGGCACCTACAGTGTCACCGTCACCCACCCGGCGGCGTTCCGTAAATACTTGCTGGAACAACTGGTGCCGCTGATGCACGACTTCACCGTGACGGTGGAAGTGGGCGTCAGCCAGCAAAACATTCCGTATCCGTATGTGGTTGAGCAGGGCGATGAACTCGCCGGTTCCGGCGTGACCGCTGCCACACTGGCGCGGGTGTTCCCGAGTACCGACCTGTCCGCCGCCACCGATGGCATTGCCGATGGCCTGTACGATTGGGAAAACACCGATCCGCTGCCACTGGCGCTGTTCGACGCGGCGCGGGTGGACTTCTCCCTGCGCCGGCTGGTGCATTACACCGGCAGCGACTGGCGTCATGTGCAGCCGTGGATTCTGCTGACCAACTACCACCGCTATGTGGACCAGTTCATCGTCCATGGCCTGGAGCAATTGCGCAGCGACCCGCGTTTCGTGCGCATGGTGCTACCGGGCAACGTGATCATCGAAAAGAGCATGGATCACGGTGAAGCCTCGGCGATTGCCGCTGGCGTGGTCTGGCATCGCTACCAGATGCCGGCCTATCACCTGATCGCCAACGATGGTCACGGCGTGACACTGGTGAACATCGGTGTCGGCCCGTCCAACGCCAAGAACATCACCGACCACTTGGCGGTATTGCGTCCGCATTGCTGGTTGATGATCGGTCACTGCGGCGGCCTGCGTCAGTCCCAGACCATTGGCGACTACGTGCTGGCGCACGCCTACATGCGTCGCGACGGGATTCTCGACCGGGTCGTACCGCCGAACATCCCGATCCCGGCCCTGGCTGAAGTGCAAATGGCGCTGCAGCAAGCAGCGGCCAATGTCACCGGCGAGAAGGGCGACGAGCTGAAAAAACGCCTGCGCACCGGCACCGTGCTGACTTACGACGACCGTAACTGGGAACTGCGCTGGGCTCAGGAACGTCCACTGATCAACCTGTCTCGCGCCGTCGCGGTGGACATGGAAAGCGGCACGATTGCCGCCCAGGGTTATCGCCTGCGGGTGCCGTATGGCACGTTGCTGTGTGTCTCGGACAAGCCGCTGCACAGCGAAATCAAGCTGCCGGGTTCGGCCAACGCCTTCTATGAGCGCGCGGTCAGCCAGCATTTGAAGATCGGTATCGAGGCGGTGGACCTGTTGCGCACCGAACTCAACTCGCTGCACTCGCGCAAACTGCGCAGCTTCGACGAGCCGCCGTTTCGCTGATTCGCGATGGTCATTTGACGGTCAGGGCACTAGCATTGTCAGCCCTGACCGTTAGATGTTCCTTTCGCCATGTCCTCTCGTCCGCCACGTCCCGTTTCCCGCCGCCCTGGCGCGAACAACCCGTCATCTGCCCCGCGCCGTGTCGCCAAAGCGCCACCGGCCGAGCCGAAACTGATCCTGTTCAACAAACCCTTCGATGTGCTGACGCAATTCAGCGACGGTGAGGGGCGGGCGACGCTCAAGGACTTTATCGAGATTGCGGGGATTTACCCCGCCGGACGCCTGGACCGTGACAGCGAAGGCTTGCTGTTGCTGACCAACGACGGGCAGTTGCAGGCGCGCATTGCCGACCCGAAACACAAGCTGGCCAAGACGTATTGGGTGCAAGTGGAAGGTGAGCCGAGTGCCGAACAGTTGCAGCGTTTGCGTGACGGCGTCGAGCTGAACGACGGCATGACCTTGCCCGCCGAAGCGCGGCAGCTGGAAGAACCGCAGCTGTGGCCACGCACCCCGCCAGTGCGGTTTCGCAAAAGCGTGCCGACCAGTTGGCTGGAGTTGGTGATTCGCGAAGGGCGCAACCGTCAGGTGCGGCGCATGACGGCGGCAGTGGGTTTGCCGACGTTGCGTCTGGTGCGGGTCAGAATTGGCGACTGGACAATCGAAGGGCTCGATCAGGGCCAGTGGAAGGAAGTGCCCGCACGTTTATGACGAGCTGTTTTCGATGTAGGCAATGACGACGCTTTTGATGATGAACGCGAGAATCCCCAGGCCCAGCACGAAGAACAGAATGAAGGTGCCGAACTTGCCAGCCTTGGACTTCTTCGCCAGATCCCAGACGATGAAACCCATGAAAATGATCAGGATGCTGACCAGGCCGGTCATCATCCACTCTTCGAATACGGCAGGATCCATCGTACTTCTCCAGCGCGGGCAAGGCTAAAAGGGCCGGGCGAGTATACGCCATGGGGGATTGGCCAGGCATTGACCTGCGTCGGTGTGTCACAGAGTGTTTATGCATACCTGTGGTGAGGGGATAAATCCCCTCACCACAATCAGCTGCGAAGATGAGTCAACGGCAGTTCGGTGCTGTTGAGCACCTGATTCAACACAAAACTCGAGCGCACACTCGTCACGCCTTCAATCCGGGTCAGATGCCCCAGCAGCAGTTTCTGATAGTGGTCCATGTCCGGCACCACCACTTTTAGCTGATAGTCGGCGTCCATCCCGGTGACCAGGCTGCACTCCAGCACCTGGGGCAGGGTGCGGATGGCCGCTTCGAAGTTTTCGAAACGCTCGGGCGTGTGGCGATCCATACCGATCAGCACATACGCGGTCAGGCTCAAACCGAGCATCTTGCGATCCAGCAACGCCACCTGACGGGAAATGTAGCCGTCGTCTTCCAGCTGCTTGACCCGCCGCGAGCACGGCGAAGGCGACAGGCCGATGCGTTCGGCCAGTTCCTGGTTGGAGATGCGCGCATCGCGCTGCAATTCAGCCAGAATGCTCAGGTCGTATCGGTCGAGTTTGCTCATCAATCAGGCCTTTGTCATAACTATTGCGGCAGATTATCTATCCAGGGTTAAAAATTGCGCAAGTGGTGTTTCTTTACGCAATCTTCGCAATCCGCTGCCGGCACCTCAAGCCTATGATTAACACCAGAATCACTGCTCGGACAAACAGTCCAGTGCGGCTCGCCCAATCAGGCCAGCTGCGGTCGCCACCCCCCACAGGGGCTGAGCCGGCCCCCGAGCTACACACTGTCCACAAGACGGCGTGAGGTGAGCCGACGTCAAAAGCGTCGAGCACGGACGAAGTTCTCAAGGGGAGGCCGACGGGTCTCCCCTTTTTATTGCCTGCGAAATAAGTTGCGCGACTGATAACCTGTGGCAGAACCGGCCTGTGCTTTTTCAGTCTTACGTATAGGCCCTAATCCGCAGTGAGGAAAAGCATGAAGTCGCGCATCTGGCGTTTGGCCGGTGTTGGTTTGCTGTGTGTAAGTGTCAGTGCGCAAGCGCTCGCCGATGAGCCGCAGAACCGTGGGCCCGAAGGTGGGCAGCGCGGTGAGGAACACCGTGGTAACAATGAGGGGCATGGCGGCAATAACCAGGCGCATCCGCAGAATGCGCCGCAACCGAACAATCAGCCGCGTCCGCAGAATAACGAGATCATTCGCGGGGAGAACAGCCGCCAGTTCGAGCACAACGGCCAGAACCGTCCGGCTCAACAGCCCAATGTTCCAAGTCGTCCGGCTCAACCGGCTGCCAATCTGCCGATCCAGGGTCGTCCCGACACGGTGCAACAGACCCAGGAGCCCCGGCGTGGTTATTACAAGGACGAGCCGCAGCGCAACAATTACAACCAGCACTGGCAGGCGGGTGGTCCGGGCTCACATCCCGATGATCGTCGCTGGCCGGGTCGCCCGGACGGACACGGCAATGGCTGGGGAGCAGGTCCGCAGTACCGTCCCGGTCAGGTGATCGATCGCTTCCCGGATCGCAACTTCCGCGTGCCTTATCGTGGCCAGGATTACTTCTTCTCCGGCGGCTACTGGTATCGCCCGCAAGGCCCGCGTTATGTGGTGGTCGCGCCGCCGCGCGGCATTCGTGTGCACTACATGCCTGACTACGCTCGCGAAGTGTGGGTCGGGGGGGCACTGTTGTTCCTCGCAGCGGGCTCGTATTACGCCTACGAAGAAAGCACCCAGGACTACGTAGTCGTAGAGCCACCCGTGGGCGCTCCGGAGCCGCAACCCCAGCCAGCCAGCAATGGTTATGACGTCGTGGCCTATCCGGCCAATGGTCAGTCGCCGCAACAGGTTGCGCAAGACGGTGCAGATTGCTCGCGCTGGGCTACGCAGCAAACCGGCTTCGATCCACGAGCCGTCACCTATCAGCCGGACCCGTCGGTGGTGCAATCGTACCGCCAGGCCGAGGGCAACTGCCTGGCCAGTCGCGGTTATCAGGTGACTTACTGAGCCCTGGCGCTTAACACCGCTTCCTGCGGGTCGGCGTGCACCAGCACTTCGGCTCGCGGGTAGGCGGCGTGAATGGCGTCAGCGACCTGATCGCTGATGCCATGCGCCACTGACAGCGTCAGTTCCCCTGGCAACTCCAGGTGCAATTGCACGAACCAGTGACTGCCGGAAATCCGCGTGCGCAGGTCGTGAGCCCCGAGCACGCCCGGTACGCCACAGGCCAGTTCCATCATGCGCTCGCTGACATCCGTCGGCAGTTCCTCGTCCATCAGCACCGCAAAACTTTCCCGGGCGATCTGCACCGCGCTCCAGAGAATGTAAGCGGCAATCCCCAGGCCGAACCACGCATCCAGCTGATGCCAGCCGAACCCGGCCAGCACCAGCGCCACCAGAATGCTGCCGTTGAGCATCATGTCCGAGCGGTAGTGCAGGGAATCGGCACGCACCGCGTTGGAGCCGGTTTCGCGAATCACCCGATGTTGCAGTATCAACAGCGCCAGCGTCAGGCCCAGGGAAAAGATGATCACCCCGATGCTGATCCACGGTGCGCCGACCGGTTCCGGGTGTTTGAGCCGTTCAATCGCCTGCAACGCGATCAACACCGCACTGCCACCAATGAACAAGGCCTGAGCCATGCCCGACAGCGATTCGGCCTTGCCGTGGCCGTAACGGTGATCGTCGTCGGCCGGGCGCAGGGCGTAATGCACCGCCAGCAGATTGAGCAGCGAGGTGATGCCGTCGAGCGCCGAGTCGGTCAGGCCGGCGAGCATGCTCACCGAACCGCTCAGCCACCAGGCGATGGCCTTGGCGACGATCAGCGTACACGCCACGGCCACAGAGGCACGGGTCGCCAACCGCAGCAGGCGGGCGTGTTCGGGGCTGGTGGTCATAACAGAGCGTTCCTTTAAACGGCAGGTTTGAGGCCGAACATGGCCAGTTGCTGGGTGCTGCCTTTGTACTGGATCAGACGTGGGTCATCGAGCGGGAGATTGCGGCCCAGTTCGCTTTGGAGAATAGCCTGCAACTTGTGGTTATCGACCTTGCCATCGGCGCCGATCGCTTCCTTGAGTTTCTCTGGTGCTACCTGCGCGGTGTGGCCCGGCTCGAAATAAATCGCCCCGGTGGCGAAGTCCACGGCAAAGGCGACCAGACCGGGGATGATGTAGAACAGCAGGCCGACGGCATCGAGCACCGCGATGGCCGGGTCAACCTTGCCGTCAATCTGGCCACGGCGATCCGGGTAGAAAATCGAACCGCACGCGGTGATCTGGGTCAGCAGGGTGGCGACCAAAACACCGCCAATCAGGCGAAAGGGAACACGCATGGGGAAATCTCCTGAGTCATCTCGAAAACGATGGGCGTTGAATAATCTTTATCGGTCAAATGCAATCCCCCTGTGGGAGCGGGCTTGTGCCTAACAGTAGGACCGTGACAAACACCAAGCAGTTCGCCGTTATACTCGCCGCTCTGTTTTGGAGCCAGCATGATTTCTTTGCCGATTGATGAAGTTTTACCCGCCCTGCGTGAAGCCCTCGCGACACGTCACGAAGCCGTGCTCGAAGCACCGCCCGGCGCCGGTAAAACCACCCGCGTGCCCCTGGCTTTGCTCAATGAGGCGTGGCTGGCCGGGCAGACCATTCTGATGCTCGAACCGCGCCGGCTGGCAGCGCGGGCGGCAGCGGAGCGGTTGGCCAGCGAGCTGGGTGAGAAAGTCGGCGAGACGGTTGGCTATCGCATCCGACTGGACAGCAAAGTCGGGCCGAACACCCGCATCGAAGTGGTCACCGAAGGCATCCTCACCCGGCGCTTGCAGGATGATCCGGCGCTCGAAGGCGTCGGCTTGCTGATCTTCGACGAATTCCATGAACGCAGCCTCGACGCCGATCTGGCACTGGCCCTGAGCCTCAACGGGCGCGAGCTGTTCCGTGACGACCAACCGCTGAAAATCCTGCTGATGTCGGCCACACTGGAAGGCGAACGCCTGGCCAGTCTGCTCGATGACGCGCCGATCCTGCGCAGCGAAGGCCGCATGTACCCGGTGGCCATGCGTTGGGGGCGGCCGTTTCAGCCCGGTGAATTCATCGAGCCCCGGCTGGTGCAGACTATCCTCGAAGCCCTTAACGATGAAACCGGCAGCCTTCTGGTGTTCCTGCCGGGGCAGGCGGAAATCCGGCGGGTGCATCAACAACTGGCCGATGCGCTGGGTGACAGCAGCAATGTGTTGCTTTGCCCGTTGCACGGCGAACTCGATCTGGCCGCCCAGCGCGCCGCGATTGATCCGGCCCCGGCGGGCAAGCGCAAAGTGGTGCTGGCCACCAACATTGCCGAGACCAGCCTGACCATCAATGGCGTGCGCGTGGTGATCGACGCCGGGCTGGCGCGGGTGCCGCGTTTCGACCCCGGCAGTGGCATGGCTCGCCTCGACACGCAGCGGATCTCCAAGGCCAGCGCCACTCAGCGCGCCGGCCGGGCCGGGCGACTGGAGCCCGGTGTGTGTTATCGCCTGTGGTCGCAGGATCAGCACGAGCAACTGGCGGCCTATGCGAGCGCAGAAATTCTGTCGGCGGATCTGGCCGGGCTGGCCTTGCAGCTCGGTCGCTGGGGCGTGACACCGGGGCAACTGGTGTGGCTGGATATTCCGCCGGCTGCTGCTTATGCACAGGCCCAGGACTTGCTCGAACGACTCGGCGCGCTCGACGGCGAAACCCTGACCCGACACGGCCAGGCCATGGCCGAACTGCCGGCCCACCCGCGCATTGGTCATTTGCTGCTGCGCGGTCAGGCGCTGGGCTTGGCGGACATGGCGTGCAATGTCGCGGCGCTGCTCGGCGAGCGCGATATCTTGCGCGGCGCTGGCGCCGATCTGCACAGCCGACTGGTGTTGTTGTCCGGTGAAGAAAGAGCGGCTCGCGGGGCTCAGGGCAGTGTGCAACGGGCCCGGCAACTGGCGCGGCAGTATCGCGGTTACCTGCGCGGTCAAGCATCGGAGCCGGTCGGCGATCCCGATCACCCGCGCTGGCTCGGTGCGTTGTTGGCGCTGGCCTACCCGGATCGCGTTGCTCAACAGCGTCGAGCCGGTGGTGCCGAGTATCGCCTGGCCAACGGTCGCGCAGCCTTGTTCGCAGAAGCCGACAGTCTGATGAAACAGCCGTGGCTGGTAATCGCCGATCTGGGCAGTCGCCAGGGCCAGCGCGAGGAACGGATTTACCTGGCGGCGGATTTCGATCCGGCGCTGTTCGATTCGGTGCTGGCCGAGCAGGTACGTTGTGTCGATCAACTGGACTGGGACGAACGTGAGGGCGTGTTGCGTGCCGAACGTCAGCGCAAGGTGGGTGAACTGATCCTCAGCCGCGAACCGCTGACCGGCCTCGACGAAACCGCGCGCAGCCAGGCGTTGGTGAATCTGGTACGGCGCAAGGGCCTGGAGCTGTTGCCATGGACCCCGGAACTGCGCCAGTGGCAGGCACGGGTGGCGTTGTTGCGGCAACTGGACCTTGCTGGCAAGGGTGAGAGTGAATGGCCGGATGTCAGCGATGCGGCGTTATTGAAAAGCCTCGAACACTGGTTGATGCCCTATCTGGGCAAAGTTTCGCGGCTCAGTCATTTTGCCCATCTGGATCTGTCGAGCATTGTGCATAACCTGTTGCCGTGGCCGCTGCCGCAACGCCTGGATGAACTGGCGCCGCATCATTTGAGCGTGCCGTCGGGTTCCTCGATTCGTCTGGACTACAGCGAGCAACCACCGATTCTGGCGGTGCGCCTGCAAGAGCTGTTCGGCCTGGCCGAAACCCCGCGCATTGCCGGTGGCCGGCAAGTGGTCAAGTTGCACCTGCTGTCCCCGGCGCGGCGACCAGTGCAGGTGACCCAGGACCTGGCGAACTTCTGGCGCAGCACCTATGCCGAGGTGAAGAAGGACCTCAAGGGCCGCTATCCCAAGCATTACTGGCCGGATGATCCGCTGGTCGCCGAAGCCACTGCACGGATCAAACCCCGCAAATAAGCCGTGAACACAAAATCTGTGGGAGCGGGCTTGCTCGCGAAAAAGATGTGTCAGACGACATCAACGGCGACTGATACGCCCTCTTCGCGAGCAAGCCCGCTCTCACAGGTTCTGTGTATAAGCTGAAAAATTGTTATGTGGCCTGGTTGGATCGCTCGGCCCTGGCCGTCAACTGCTCCCGACAATAATCGGCAAACAACTGCGCCGGTTTGGTCAGTTGCCCGCGCTTGAGCCACGCCGCCACCAGCCCTGATCCGGTAACGTCCTCGACAATGTCCACGCACACTACTTTCTTGCCGTCATAGGTGCACTCCGAGTGCGGGCGGGTGACCAGGATCGAGAAGCCGAAGCCTTGCCCGACCATGCCCCGTACCATCTCGATCGACGGCGAGCTGAAGGCAATGTGCGGGGTCAGGCCCAGCTCTTCAAACAGGCTGACGAAGTAAGTCCGGCTCGGTTGCACGTCCAGCAGAATCATTGGCTCCAGGCACAGATCACGCAGCGACACCTGTTTGAGCTGGGCAAAGCGGTGATCCGCCGGCAGCAACGCGTACGGCTGTTGCGCCGGCATCAACGGTTCGGTCTGGATGGTGGCGTCGAGGTCGTGTTCATACAGGATCGCCAGGTCGAAGGTGCCCGCGGTCAGGCCTTGCACCAATTCCTGCTGTTCGCCGTCGCGAATGCGGATGCCCACCCCCGGATACAGCGCCGAGAACCCGGCGATCAACTGTGGCAAGTACAGCGGTGCGACGGTTTCGAAGCAGCCGATATCAATCTGCCCGGCCACGATGTCGTTGTCAGCCAGGGCGTTCTGTTCGAACTCCTTGGCCATGCGCAGCAGTTCCTGGGCCTTGCGGTAGAAGCGCGCACCACTGGGGGTCAGGGAAACGCCCTGGGCGTGATGGCGAATCAGCAGTTGCACACCGAAGCTGTCTTCCAGTCCCTTGATTGCCGTGGAGATGGCCGGCTGGGCGATGTACAGCTTGCGCGAGGCCTCGGCGACGCTGCCGCATTCGACGGTGGTGATGAAGTACTTCAATTGACGCAAGTTGTAAGCGGCCACGACAAACCTCAGGGTTGGATGGAATGAACATCCAGGCAATTTGCGCGCCGCCCGCATCCGTTCTGACGACGGTGTTGTTGTGCCTGAACAATAACCACATGCGCCTCGACTGGGGAACCTGGCTGCCCAGTTTTTTCATGGTCTGCGAAGACATTTTTACTATTTTTCCCGTACGCGGGCCTGGGCCACCATCGATTGCACAACAAAGCCAAAGGAGTGCCGGAACGTGTTCGAGCTTGCATATTGGCAGCGCCAGGCCGCTGCGTTGAAGTTTCCCGATCAGGCGCTGATTGACGGCAAACCCTGTGCGGCGCAGTCGGGGCAGACGTTTGCCGCGATCAACCCCGCTACCGGCCAGCGCTTGGCCAACGTGGCAGCGTGTGGCGAGGCGGACGTGGACGCGGCGGTGCGCAACGCGCGGCAGGTGTTCGAGGCCGGCAGCTGGTCTGCGCGTTCGCCAACAGAGCGCAAGCAGGTGCTGCTGCGCCTGGCGGACCTGCTGATGGCCCATCGCGAAGAGCTGGCGCTGCTCGACTCGCTGAACATGGGCAAACCGGTGATGGACGCCTACAACATCGACGTGCCGGGCGCCACCGGGGTGTTTCGCTGGTACGCCGAGAGCCTCGACAAGCGCTACGACCAGATCGCCCCCAGTGCCGCGAACGTGCTGGCCACCATCACCCGCGAAGCTCTGGGGGTGGTTGCCGCCGTGGTTCCATGGAATTTCCCGCTGGACATGGCCGCCTGGAAGCTCGCGCCGGCCCTCGCGGCCGGTAATTCGGTGATTCTCAAACCTGCCGAGCAGTCACCGTTTTCTGCCTTGCGCCTGGCCGAGCTGGCGCTGGAAGCCGGCCTGCCACCGGGTGTGCTGAATGTGCTGCCGGGATTGGGCGAGCAGACGGGCAAGGCGCTCGGTTTGCACCCGGACGTCGATTGCCTGGTGTTCACCGGCTCCACCGAAGTCGGCAAGTATTTCATGCAGTACTCGGCGCAATCGAACCTCAAGCAGGTGTGGCTGGAGTGCGGCGGCAAGAGCGCGAATCTGGTGTTCGCCGATTGCGAGGATCTGGATCTGGCCGCCGAAAAAGCCGCCTTCGGGATTTTCTTCAATCAGGGCGAAGTCTGTTCGGCCAACTCGCGATTGCTGGTTGAACGTTCGATTCATGACGCGTTTGTCGAGCGCCTCAAGGTGCAGGCCGAGCGCTGGCAGCCGGGCGATCCGCTGGACCCGTCGAGCCGCGCCGGGGCCATTGTCGACAGCCGCCAGACGGCCCGCATCCTGCAATTCATCCGCAGCGCCGAATCTTTGGGCGCGACGCGGATTTGCGGCGGTGGGCAGTCGATCTTCAACGGCAGCGACAACTTTATCCAGCCAACGATTTTTACTGGCGTGCGCCCGGACATGCCGCTGTTTCGCGACGAAGTGTTCGGCCCGGTGCTTGCGGTCACGGCGTTCGATGACGAAGCCCACGCCTTGCGACTGGCCAACGACAGCGTCTATGGCCTGGCGGCGTCGCTGTGGACCGAGGACTTCAATCGCGCCCACCGCGTGGCGCGGCAATTGCGAGCGGGCACGGTGTCGGTCAACAGCGTCGATGCGCTGGACGTGACCGTGCCGTTCGGTGGCAGCAAGCAGTCCGGTTTTGGTCGCGATCTGTCGCTGCACTCGTTCGATAAATACACTCAGCTGAAAACCACCTGGTTCCAATTGCGCTGATAACAGGCGCTCACAACAACAAGGAGAACTGGCGATGACCACCCCCCGTGAAACCCGCGATTATCAGGCCGCCGATGCTGCACACCACATCCATGCGTTCGTCGATCAAAAGGCCCTCAACGACGAAGGGCCCCGGGTGATGGTCCGTGGCGAACGCCTGCACCTGTGGGACAACGACGGCCGGCGTTATCTGGATGGCATGTCCGGCTTGTGGTGCACCAACCTGGGCTACGGTCGCCAGGACCTGGCGGCGGCAGCGACCCGCCAGCTTGAGCAGTTGCCGTACTACAACATGTTTTTCCACACCACTCACCCGCAGGTGATCGAGCTGTCGGAGCTGCTGTTCAGCCTGTTGCCGGGGCACTACAGCCATGCGATCTACACCAACTCCGGCTCCGAAGCCAACGAAGTGCTGATCCGCACCGTGCGCCGTTACTGGCAGGTGCTCGGCAAGCCCGAGAAGAAAATCATGATCGGGCGCTGGAACGGCTATCACGGCTCGACCCTGGCGGCGACGGCGCTCGGCGGCATGAAATTCATGCACGAGATGGGCGGCATGATCCCCGACATCGAGCACATCGATGAGCCATATTTCTTCGCCCACGAAGGCAATCTGACGCCCGCCGAATTTGGCCTGCGGGCAGCGCAGCAACTGGAAACGAAAATTCTGGAACTGGGCGCCGACAAGGTCGCAGGCTTTATCGCCGAACCGTTCCAGGGCGCTGGCGGGATGATTTTCCCGCCAGACAGCTACTGGCCGGAAATCCAGCGTATCTGCCGCCAATACGACGTACTGCTGTGTGCCGACGAAGTGATCGGCGGTTTCGGGCGTACCGGCGAATGGTTTGCCCACGAGCACTTCGGTTTCGAGCCGGACACCTTGTCCATCGCCAAGGGCCTGACCTCCGGGTACATCCCCATGGGCGGGCTGATCCTGTCGAAGAAAATGGCTCAGGTGCTGGTGGAGCAGGGCGGGGTGTTCGCCCACGGCCTGACCTATTCCGGGCACCCGGTGGCGGCGGCGGTGGCGATTGCCAACCTCAAGGCGTTGCGCGACGAGGGCGTGGTGACACGGGTCAAGGACGACATCGGCCCGTACCTGCAACAGTGCTTGCGCGAAGTGTTCGGCAACCATCCGCTGGTGGGCGATATTCAGGGCGTGGGCATGGTTGCGGCGCTGCAACTGGCCGAGGACAAGGCCAGCCGCAAGCGCTTTGCCAATGAAAATGACATCGCCTGGCGCTGCCGAACGATTGGCTTCGAAGAGGGAGTGATTGTGCGTTCGACGCTGGGGCGGATGATCATGGCGCCGGCGTTGATTGCCAGCCGGGAGGAGATTGACGAACTGGTGGGCAAGACCCTGAAGGCACTGGATCGTACGGCCAGGGAATACGGCCGGCTCTGAGATAGCCGGAAGGTCCTTCGGACCTTATCGCGGGCAAGCCCGCTCCCACAGGGATCTGCGTCAGCCACATGATTTGTGCCCGACACTGCCCCCCCTGTGGGAGCGGGCTTGCCCGCGATAGCTATCGAACAGTCCCCCATTTCTCAAGCCTTGCACACCCACATTGGGCTCTATGTCGGCCACAGACTTTGTGCCCGACACCGCCCCCCTGTGGGAGCGGGCAAGCCCGCGATAGCTATCGAACAGCCACCCATTTCTCAAGCCTTGCACACCCAAATTGGTTTCTATGTCGACCGCATAATTCGTGCCCGACACCACCCCCCCTGTGGGAGCGGGCTTGCCCGCGATGGCTATCGAACAGCCACCCATTTCTCAAGCCTTGCACCCCCAAATTGGTTTCTATGTCGACCGCATAATTCGTGCCCGACACCCCCCCCTGTGGGAGCGGGCTTGCCCGCGATGGCTATCGAACAGTCCCCATTTCTCAAGCCTTGCACACCCAAATTGGTTTCTATGTCGACCGCATAATTCGTGCCCGACACCACCCCCCTGCGGGAGCGGGCTTGCCCGCGATGGCTATCGAACAGTCCCCCATTTCTCAAGCCTTGCACCCCCACATTGGGCTCTTGTCGGCCACAGACTTTGTGCCCGACACCACCCCCCTGTGGGAGCGGGCTTGCCCGCGATGGCTATCGAACAGTCCCCCATTTCTCAAGCCTTGCACCCCCAAATTGGTTTCTATGTCGACCGCATAATTCGTGCCCGACACCACCCCCCTGTGGGAGCGGGCTTGCCCGCGATAGCTATTGAACAGTCCCCCATTTCTCAAGCCTTGCACCCCCACATTGGGCTCTTGTCGGCCACAGACTTTGTGCCCGACACCACCCCCCTGTGGGAGCGGGCTTGCCCGCGATGGCTATCGAACAGTCCCCCATTTCTCAAGCCTTGCACCCCCAAATTGGTTTCTATGTCGACCGCATAATTCGTGCCCGACACCACCCCCCTGTGGGAGCGGGCTTGCCCGCGATGGCTATCGAACAGTCCCCATTTCTCAAGCCTTGCACACCCAAATTGGTTTCTATGTCGGCCACAGACTTTGTGCCCGACACCGATCCCCTGTGGGAGCGAGCCTGCCCGCGAAAGCTATGGCTCATCCACAGCCAATTCCGATATTGCACCCACCCCGTGCACCCCCGCCAATCCCGCCCTTTCCCAGTGCGCCCTACCAAGCTTTTTCATCACTCGCAGCCATATATTTCCTCATTTTCCTGATCCCGGGCTTGGGCCAACATCGACCTTGCCAGTCAGCCCCTGCTGACCACCCAAAGGTCCATCAGAGACCTCGGGTTGCACCCGCTCCAAGGCCACTGGCCGTACTGCCCATTACAAAACTAAATCAACAGCTTTGGGAGTGCTCCATGATCAAGTCCTTGCTTATCCGCTTCGCTCATCCATTGGCAATCAGCGCCATCGCCGCTACGGTTGCCACCAGCGCCCAGGCCGGCACGCTGTCCATCGGCCATACCACCTGGGTCGGCTACGGCACGCTGTATCTGGCCCAGGACCTGGGCTACTTCAAGGAAAACGGCCTGACCGTCGAGTTGCCTGTCGTCGAAGAGGCCTCGATGTACATGGCTGCCCAGGCGTCAGGCGAGTTGTCGGGCTCGGCCTCGACCATCGATGAAGTGCTCAAGTACCGCCCGCAATTCTGCTTCAAGGCCGTGGCCGCGCTGGATGACAGCCATGGCGGCGACGGGGTGCTGGTGGGCAAGGACGTCAAGAGCCTGCAAGAGCTGAAAGGCCAGGCCGTGGCGGTCAATGAGGGCTCGACCTCGCAGTTCTGGCTGTCGTACCTGCTGAAAAAGAACGGCATGAAAATGAGCGACATCACCGTGCAAAACATGACCGCCGATGATGCCGCCACCGCTTTCATCGCCGGCCGCGTGCCCGCCGCCGTGACCTGGGAACCGCACCTGTCGATGGTCCGCGACAAGCAGCAGGGCAAGGTCTTGATCGACAGCAGCAGTACGCCGGGAGTGATTGTCGACGTGGTGGCGCTCAACTGTTCGGTCATTGAAAAACAGCCCGCCGACGTCAAGGCACTGGTGGCCGGCCTGTACAAAGCGGTGAAGTACACCCAGGAACACCCTGATGACGCTTACAAAATCATGGCCAAGGGTGTCGGCGGCTATCTGGCCGACCCGAAAGAGCTGGCTGCCGCCGCCAAGGGCGTGCGCTTCTACGATCAGGCCATGAGCGAAAAACTCCTCGGCTCGCCTGGCAAACCAGGGGACAGCGCACCGCTGATCAAACTGGCCAACGAGACCGCCACTGAATTGCAGGGCAGACCCTACAACGTCAGCAACGACGACCTGATCGACAACCGCTTCGTCAGCCCGCTCTAGGAGGTCAGCATGTTCAAGCGCAATTCATGGCTGAGCCGCTGCCTCACGCCCAAGACCGGCCTGCCGGTGCCGTTGGTGTGGAGCGCCAGCGGGCTGGCCTGGGTGTTGTTGGTGGGCCTGTGGGCCGGGTTGTCCTATGGCGGCATCGTGCCGGGGATGTTCCTGCCGACACCGGGGGCGGTGCTTGAGGCCGCCCTGCGCCTGGGCCGCGACGGCACGCTCGGCGTGCACGTCTGGGCCAGCGTCGAAGTGGTGATGGTCGGTTTTATCATCTCCTCCCTGGTGGCGGTGCCGCTGGGGTTGCTGATGGGCAGTTTTCGCATCGTCCAGGCCTTCCTCGAACCGTTGGTCAATTTCATCCGCTACCTGCCGGTGACCTCGTTCGTGCCGTTGTTCATCCTGTGGATCGGCATCGGCCTGGAACAGCGGGTCTCGGTGATCATATTCGGCGTGTTTTTCCAGCAACTGGTGATGATTGCCGACGTGTCCAAAGGCATCTCCAAGGATCTGATCAACGCCTCTTACACCTTGGGTTCAAGCCGTCGTGATGCGGTGGTGCATGTGATCGCCCCGGCGTCGTTGCCGGGGGTACTCGACACCCTGCGCGTGACCATGGGCTGGGCCTGGACGTACCTGGTGGTCGCCGAGCTGGTCGCCGCCTCCAGTGGCCTCGGCTATCTGAGCCTCAAGGCCATGCGCGGCTTTCAGGTGGATGTGATTTTTCTGGCAATCGCGATCATCGGCCTGCTGGGCCTGATCACCGATCAACTGTTCCGCTTCCTACGACTGAGGATTGCCGCATGGGCTCAGTAACCGCCGTCAACCCGCGTTTCGTCGAGCCGCTGGCCGCTCCGGTGCATGGCGCCCCACGGCTGCAAGTGGACAAGGTCAGCCTGCGTTACAAAAAACCTGATGGCGGCACATTCACCGCGTTGGAGCAAGTGTCGTTCGAGGTGCCGGACCAGCAGTTCGCCGTGCTGGTGGGGCCGTCGGGCTGCGGCAAGTCGAGTTTGTTGTACCTCACTGCCGGTCTCGCCGAGCCGACCTCGGGGGAAATCTATGTCGGCGGCCAGCAAGTCGAAGGGCCGGGGGCGGATCGCGGCATGGTGTTTCAGAGCTACACGCTGTTCCCGTGGCTGACGGTGCGGCAAAACGTCGAGTTCGGCCTCAAACGACGGGGCATGCCCGCCACCCGGCGCAAGGAAATCGTCGACTACTACGTCAACGAAGTGGGCCTCGCGGGGTTTGCCGACAACTACGCCAAACAGCTGTCGGGCGGCATGATGCAGCGCGTGGCGATTGCCCGGGCCTTGGCCAACGACCCGCAAATCCTGCTGATGGACGAACCCTTTGGCGCACTGGACAGCCAGACCCGCCTGCAAATGCAGCAGTTGTTGATGCGGGTCTGGGGCAACAGCAAGAAGACCGTGCTGTTCGTGACCCACGACATCGACGAGGCGATCCTGCTGGGTGACCGGGTCTATGTGATGGGCGCCAAACCTGGCCGGATCAAGCAGATTCTGGATGTGCCGATTGAACGACCACGCACGCTGGACATGGTGATGGAGCGTTCGTTTATCGAGATGAAGCGGCAGATATTCGGGTTGTTGCATGATGAATTGGAGGAGGGGCATTAGGGCTGATTGCAGTCACTTGTGAGCCAATACGGTTTCTGTGGCGAGCAAGCTCCCTCGCCACAACAGCCCCTTTCCACACGGCCGATGAGTCAAGGCGCAGGCGGCAACAGAAACCGTGCAATGACCGGCAGGTGATCGGATATCCGCAATGTATCGTCCTGGCGCACCATCGCCTCGACCCGTTTGATCCTCGGGCTGTAGAAAATGTAATCCACCGTGCGATCCGGGCCGTTCAGGCCGGGATCGTTCGGGTAATGGGTCAGCCACTGATCACGATCCACACCACTGGCTTCATTGTTGGTCGGGATCATCGGGTACTTGTCCCACAGCACATGCAACGCGCTGTCAGCGGTGTAGGGCGTTCGCTGCTCGGCGGGCAGGCGCTGGTATTGCCCCAGCGGCAACAGATTGAAGTCGCCGCCAATCAACCACGGCGTGCCCCGACTCTCGTATTTATCAAGCACTTTGGCTACCGCCTTCACCTGCGCCTCCAGCGAGCCGTCGGGCTGGGTCACGCGGTCCAGATGGGTATTGAGCACCGCAATCTGCCCGCCATCGCTGAGTGGCAGATAAGTCACCAACAAGGCATTTTTCGGTTTGAACTGGCGGCTGATGACGTTGACCGGGGCGACCGGTAGCTGCAAGCGTTCAGCGTGTTCGATCTGGTAACGGCTCAGCGTGGCCAGTTGCCGGCCAACGCTGCCGAAGATATGCGGATCAGGTATGAAGTCGGCCTTCCAGTCGAAGGCATGGGCACTGCACGGGTAAAGGTCGATCAGTCGTTCCTGCAACAGTTTGAGCTGGTTCTGGTAGCCGCTGGCCTTGGCGCCGTCATCCAGTTCCTGCAACAACACGATGTCCGGCTGTTCGTCGCGAATCACCCGCGCCACTTCGTCGAGGCTGAAGGCCAGGTCTTCCGGGGTAGGGTCTTCATCGGTGCCGTGGGCCAGGTCGTACCAGAACACATAGCGTTTACCGGCCAGGTACTGGACGTTCCAGGTCATCACCTTCAAGGCCTGGCCCGGCACCAGGGTCGGGGCCTTGGTGCTGCAACTGACAGGCAACACTTCCTTGGCGTCGGGGCGCCAGGTCAGGCTGAAGATCAGCAAACCGATCATTGCGACAGCAATCAGTGGGCCCAGCACGGTGTAGCGCAGTAGACGGGTCATGGCTCGACTTAATAGCGTTACAAAAGATGAGATCGAGCATACCCCAGAGCGTTGCCAGCGCCCACGGTCAGACGGGTCTGTTGTTTGTGTCAGGCGTTTCGTCGATCAGCATGAACAGCCGGAACAGCACCACGCTGGTAAACAGCTGCAAAAAGCTGTGAACGCTGTCGATCAGCAGGGCAATGACCGGGTTCTGTGGTTCCGGGTACACCGCATAGCTGGCGCCCTTGAGCAGCCACAACGGCGCCATCACACACAAAATGCACACCAGAATGCGCAGGAAATGGCCGCGTGTCAGGCGCAGGCTGGCCTTCATCGCCGCCAGTGGCGCCAGGCCACGCAGCACCAGCAGGTATTCGGCAAACGCCAACGTCACCATCAGCCAGATGCCCGGCAGGAAATACAGCGACAGGCCCAGCAGAATCAGCAAGGTATTGAGCGCGGTGAGCAGGGCGAAACGCGGCCACAGGGTGGCGGACATCGCCAGCAGGTCTCGGATACGCGGCGACTCGCCACGGCTGCGCGCATCGAGAAACAGAATCAGCGCCGCGGTGTACAGTGGGTACACCAGCAAGCCGACGATCACGCTGTAACCGGGAAACCCGTCCGGCCCGGCCGAGTTGTCCACCAGCTGTTGCAGGAAGGCCTCAAGGATCACCAGCGGCAGGCAAAGCTGCACGATCTGGCCCAGATTGCGCTTGAAGAAGTACAGGGAGTCACGCAGCACGTCGAACGGATTCATCAGTCGGTATCGCAGGTTGGAAGCAGTGGCCCACTTTAACCGATCAACTGCGGTCACAAGCAAACGTAAACGTTAGGTAAAGGCTATTGAAACATCTGGTATCAGCCCCATAACTGAGTCAGCACCTGGTCCAGCGTGGACGAGGGCGACGATATTCCCGGCAATCTACGAGGTCGCCATGAACAGCGAAGAACAAACCCTGATCGATGGACTGTTTTCCCGGCTGCAACAGGCCGAAGCGGATTCAGCCCCGCGCGACGCCCTGGCCGAGGCGCGGATCAAGGAACACCTGACGCGCCAGCCCGCGGCCGGCTATTTCATGACCCAGGCGATTCTGGTGCAAGAGGCCGCCATCAAGAGCCTTGATGAACAGAACAAGCAGCTGACCCAGCAAATCCAGCAGTTGCAGGCCGACCTGCAACAGGCCAAGTCCCAGGCCGCCGCACCGGCTCCGGCCAGCGGTGGTTTCCTGTCGAGCATCTTTGGTGGTGGCTCGCGCGATCCGCAGCCTGCGCCAACCCAAAGCGCGCCGCCTGCGAGTGGCGGCTGGCGTGAACCGGCGCGGCCTTCGTTCGGTTCGCAACCGCCGCAGCAAAACTTCGGCGGGCCGCAACAGAACCCGCAACAAAACTACGGTGCACCGCAACAGAACTACGCCCCGCAACAGCAGGCACCTGCCGCCGCTGGCAGCAGTTTCCTTGGCGGCGCGCTGAAAACCGCCGCCGGTGTGGCGGGTGGCGTGATGCTGGCCGAAGGCATCAGCAGCCTGTTCCACAGCAATCAGCAGCCTCAGCAAGTTGTCGAGGTCATCAAGGAAGAGCCGGCCCAGGTCAATGACCAGAGCGGCGGCAACGGCTGGAACGATGATCAGCGCGTGGCTGACAACAGCTCTTACGATAATGATCAGGGCAACTTTACCGACGCCGACTACAGCGATGATGATTCATCGTCCTTCGGCGGCGATGACGACGACTCCTTCGTCTGACCCACCATTCGTCCGAGGCGCGCTCGCGCCCCGAGCCGATTATTCGCTGAACAATCCTTCTGACTGGCATACTGGGCAACTTTTCGGGCCTGGGGCCTGATCCTGTCCGCACGCTTGTGCGCTCTTGAGGATGTACGGTGAAAAAAATCGCAGTGTTCGCCGACGTGCAAAACCTCTATTACACCGTGCGCCAGGCCTATGGTTGCCACTTCAACTACGCCGCGTTGTGGGCTGATATCAGCAAGCAGGGCGAGATCGTCGAAGCCTATGCCTATGCGATCGATCGTGGTGACAGCAAACAGCAGCAGTTCCAGCAGATCCTGCGCAACCTGGGTTTCATCGTGAAGCTCAAGCCCTACATCCAGCGCAGCGACGGCTCGGCCAAGGGCGACTGGGACGTGGGCATCACCCTCGACATCATGGACGCCGCCGACCACGTCGACGAAGTGGTGCTGGCCTCCGGCGATGGTGATTTCGACATGCTGCTGGAACGCATCATCAGCAAACATGGCGTGCAGGCCGTGGCTTACGGCGTGCCGGGCCTGACCGCCAACTCGCTGATCCGCGCCGCCAGCCGTTACGTGCCCATCGAAGGCGCCTTGCTGCTCAAGAATTGATTTTTACGGAGTTGAAACAGGTTTGGAACGCATAGCAGTCATCGACTTTGAAACCACTGGAATTTCCCCGAGCAGCAGCTGCCGGGCCACGGAAATCGCCGTGGTGATTCTTGAACAGGGGCGCATTGTCGACCGTTACCAAAGCCTGATGAACGCCGGCGTCCGTGTCCCGGCTTTTATCGAACAACTGACCGGCATCAGCAACGCCATGCTGCGCACCGCGCCGTCGGCCGAGCAGGTGATGAACGAGGTCAACGAATTCGTCGGCATCACCCCGCTGTTGGCGCACAACGCCGCGTTCGACCAGAAGTTCTGGGACTTTGAACTGGGGCGGATCAAACGCACCCGCTTGCAGAACTTTGCCTGCTCACTGCTGCTGGCCCGCCGCCTGATGCCTGCCGCACCGAACCACAAACTCGGCACACTCACTACCTTCGCCAGCCTGCCCAATACAGGCAAGGCTCACCGGGCCATGGCCGATGCCGAGATGGCGGCCAACCTGACGGCGCACCTGGCGCAAGAACTGCGGCAGAAGCATGGGCTGCGCGAGTTGTCCCATGACTTGCTGTGCAGCTTGCAGAAAGTGCCGGCGGCGAAGATCAATGAGCATCTGAAACGCCATCGCGGATTCTGAAAAAAAACACATTTCCCCCCCTGTGGTAGCGGGCTTGCTCGCGATGGCGGTCTGTCAGGCACCATTGATGTCGACTAACACTCCGTCATCGCGAGCAGGCTCGCTCCCACAGTAGATTTTCTTTTGGATCAGACCTGCTTACCTCCTCAGGGCCCCCAATGTTCTATCGCACTGACTGATTCGAAAAGTGTACGGGCGCTTTAAACGGGTTTTGTAACTTAATATTATCCGTGGGCCTTTCTAGACTATTCGCTCCCCTTGTCCTGCCTTCGAGTCGTCCATGCCAGGCCCACGCCGTTTTCCCTTGCCGTTGATCGGCGCTTTTTTCGCGTTGTATGTGATCTGGGGCTCGACCTATCTGGTCATTCGTATCGGCGTGCAGTACTGGCCGCCGTTGATGCTCGGCGGCATTCGCTTTGTCATCGCCGGGTCCTTGATGTACGCCTTCCTGCGTTGGCGTGGGGTGCCGGCGCCGACCTGGGCGCAGTGGAAAGCGGCGGGGATGATCGGGATCTTGCTGCTGAGCCTGGGTAACGGTGCGGTGAGTATCGCGGAGCACACCGGTGTGGCGTCTGGCGTTGCCGCGCTGGCCGTGGCCACCGTGCCGCTGTTCACCTTGCTCTGTGGTTATTTCTGGGGCGCGCGTAATACCCGCCTCGAATGGGCCGGGATTGTCCTCGGGATGATCGGCATTGCCATGCTCAATCTTGGCTCCAATCTCCAATCGAGCCCGCTGGGCGCGGCGTTGCTGGTGTTCGCGGCGGCAGCCTGGGCCTTCGGTTCGGTGTGGAGCAAACACCTGCCGCTGCCCCAGGGCGCGATGGCCAGTGCTGCCGAGATGCTGGTGGGTGGCGTGGTGCTGCTGATCGGTAGCGCGGTGAGCGGCGAGCATCTGGACCGCGTGCCGCCGATGGAGGGCTGGGCGGCACTCGCCTATCTGATCGGCTTCGGCTCGATCATCGCGTTCAACGCCTACATGTACCTGTTGAAACACGTGCGTCCGGCAGCCGCCACCAGTTATGCCTACGTCAACCCGGCGGTGGCGGTGTTGTTGGGGATCGTGTTTGTCGGTGAAACCATCGGTCTCGAAGAAGCCGTGGCGATGGCCGTGATCATCAGTGCCGTGGTGCTCATTGGCCTGCCGCAGTGGCGCCGACAGAAACCGGCGTGAATTAGGGTAAACTGCGCGCCATTGCACACTTGTTTTGCACAACCGCGCTGAATTTTCCTACGGTATTCCCATGACTTTCGCCACCCTTGGCCTGATCGAACCCTTGCTGCGCTCTCTCGAGACGCTCGGCTACCAGACCCCGACGCCGGTCCAGGCGCAAGCCATTCCGGCGGTGCTGGCCGGTCGCGACCTGATGGCAGCCGCGCAGACCGGAACCGGCAAAACTGCCGGTTTCGCCGTGCCGCTCCTGCAGTTGCTGGCCATGGAAGGGCCGAAAGTTGCCTCCAACTCGGTGCGCGCGCTGATTCTGGTGCCGACTCGCGAGCTGGCCGAGCAGGTCCATGAAGCCGTGCGCCAGTACGCCGAGAACCTGCCGTTGAGCACCTACGCGGTGTACGGCGGCGTCAGCATCAACCCGCAGATGATGAAGCTGCGCAAAGGTGTCGATGTGCTGGTGGCGACCCCGGGGCGTTTGCTCGACCTGTATCGTCAGAAGGCCCTCAAGTTCAATCAGCTGCAAACCCTGATCCTGGACGAAGCCGATCGTATGCTCGACCTGGGTTTCTCCGAGGAGCTGGGGAACATTTACCGCGTGCTGCCCAAGCAGCGTCAGACGCTGTTGTTCTCGGCTACCTTCTCCGATGCAATCCGCACCCTGGCCGGGCAAATGCTCAACGATCCGCTGAGCATAGAAGTCAGCCCGCGCAACGTGGCGGCCAACACCGTCAAGCAATGGGTTGTGGTGGTGGACAAGAAGCGCAAGCCGGAGCTGTTCATTCACCTGCTGCGCAAAGGCAAGTGGAAACAGGTGCTGGTGTTCGCCAAGACCCGCAACGGCGTGGATGCGCTGGTGGAAAAACTCCAGGGCCTGGGCATCAACGCCGACGGCATTCATGGCGACAAACCGCAGGCCACCCGCCAGCGCGCACTGGATCGATTCAAGGCCAGTGAAGTGCAGATCCTGGTGGCCACCGACGTCGCGGCCCGTGGCCTGGACATCGAGGATTTGCCACTGGTGGTCAACTTCGACCTGCCGATCGTGGCCGAGGACTACATCCACCGCATCGGTCGTACTGGTCGTGCGGGTTCGACGGGGGAGGCGATTTCCCTGGTATGTGCCGATGAAGTGAATCTGTTGTCGGCCATCGAAACCCTGACCCGCCAGACCCTGAGCCGTCGGATCGAGCAGGATTTCGAACCTGAGCACCGGGTGCCGGACACCGATGCCAGCGGTCAAGTGGTGAAAAAACCGAAAAAACCGAAGAAGCCAAAGACCTCTGGTGGTGGCAAGCGCAACCTGGGTAAATGGGTTGAGAGCGGCGATGCTTCGGCGCCGGAGCCTTCGATCAAGCCTGTGCGCAAGGTGCCCGTGTTCAATACCGGGCCGCGTAAGCGTAAGCCTTGATCTGATGGGGTGTCCTCCAGGCCGCCTTCGCGGGCAAGCCCGCTCTCACATTTGACCGAGTTTCTTTAGAAAGAATGCGATTGAATGTGGAAGCGGGCTTGCTCGCCAAGGGCGCGCCTCGGTCCTCAGCCCCTACGCCGCAACCACTCCACCATCCCCAACCCCGCCGCCCGTCCACTGGCAAAACACGCCGTCAGCAGATAGCCGCCCGTCGGCGCTTCCCAGTCCAGCATTTCCCCCGCGCAAAACACACCCGGCAGTTGCTTGAGCATCAAGCGCTCATCCATCGACTCGAACTTCACACCGCCAGCACTGCTGATGGCTTCGTCCAGCGGACGGGTTTTCACCAGCGTCAGCGGCAACGCCTTGATCGCCTTGGCCAGCAATGCCGGGTCAGCGAAGCAGGTGGCACCGGTCAGCTCGCGCAACAACGCGGCTTTCACCCCATCAATCCCTAGCTGACTGTGCAAATGCTTGGCCATGGAGCGTGAGCCGCGCGGCTTGCTCAGGTTCGCCTGAATTTTATCCACAGGCTTGCCGGGCAACAGGTCGAGATGAATGGTTGCCGAGCCATGGGCGTTGATCGCCTCGCGAATCGGCGCCGACAATGCGTAGATCAGACTGCCCTCAATCCCGGTGGCCGTGATTACACATTCTCCGAGCCGCGGGATGTCGTCATTGAGGCCGATGGCGATATTCTTCAGCGGTGCACCGGCGAATTTGCTGACCATCAACTCGCTCCAGGCCTGCACCTCGAAGCCGCAATTACTTGGCTGCAACGGCGCAAGTCCTACGCCGCGTTGCTCCAGAGGCAGCATCCAGGCGCCGTCCGAACCCAGCCGCGACCAGCTGCCACCGCCCAAGGCCAGCAACGTGGCGTCCGGCTTCAAGGCTGTTTCACCGTCCGGGCTCGACACCTTCAGGCTGCCATCGGCATTCCAGCCGAGCCAACGGTGGCGGGTGTGGATCACGACACCGCTGTCGCGCAGGCGTTTGAGCCAGGCGCGCAGCAACGGGGCGGCTTTCATGTCGGTTGGAAAGACCCGGCCGGAGCTGCCGACAAAGGTTTCGATGCCCAGGTCGTGAATCCATTGGCACAGCGCATCGGCGCCGAAAGGGCGCAGCAGTGGCGCAATCTGTGGTGCTCGCTCGGCGTAGCGCGAGAGGAACGCCGGGTACGCTTCGGAGTGGGTGATGTTCATGCCGCCCACACCGGCCAGCAGGAACTTGCGCCCAACCGATGGCATGCCGTCGTACAGATCGACCTGGATGCTCGCCTGGCTCAACACTTCAGCGGCCATCAGGCCGGCGGGGCCACCGCCGATGATGGCGACGTGAGCGGGGAGGGCGGCGGTGGCTTGGGTCATGGAATGCGCTGCGGTATGGCGGAATAAGCCGGGCATTCTACCAGCACCCTTCCCTGTGGGAACGAGCCTGCTCGCGAAAGCGCTGTGTCAGCCGATGGAGAGGTTGAAGGTACTGGCCTATTCGCGAGCAGGCTCGCTCCCACATGGGAATAGCGGTGGGGCGGGAAGGCTGATCAAAAAACAACCATCGTGCTGTACCCTATGTCGTATATGGCCTGCAGCGCCTTTCACTCAGGTTATCCACAGGCAGTTCCACAGGCATTGTGGGTAAAGCATCCACAACTCAATGACAGCCTGATGACGTCCACACCCGTTGTGCGCTGTGGTGCAGGATGCCGTGACGGCGGGCCAGCGCCAGGCGGTCTTTGCTGTAGCCGCCGCCAATCACCCCGACCACTGGAATGTCGCGGCCCAGGCAATGGCGCATCACACTTTCGTCACGGGCAGCGACGCCCTCGTCGGTCAGTTTCAGGTAACCCAATGCGTCGTCCTTGTGCACATCGACACCGGCGTCATACAGCACCAGATCCGGTTGATAGAGCGGCAGCAGATAGTTGAGTGCATCGTCCACCACTTGCAGGTACTCGGCGTCGCCCATGCCCTTGGGCAGCGCAATGTCCCAGTCACTTTCGGCCTTGCGTGCGGGAAAATTCTTCTCGCAGTGCAGGGAAACGGTGATCGCATCCGGGGTGTTGTGCAGAATTCGTGCAGTCCCATCACCCTGATGCACATCGCAATCGAAGATCAGCACCCTGTTCACCCGGCCACTTTCCAGCAGGTAATGGCTGATCACCGCCAGGTCATTGAAGATGCAGAACCCGGCCGGGTAGTCGTAGTGCGCATGGTGCGTGCCGCCGGCCAGGTGACAGGCCAGGCCATGTTCCAGCGCTTGCTCGGCGGCCAGCAACGAGCCGCCGACCGCCCGCACCGTGCGCCGGGCCAGCGCTTCGTTCCACGGCAGGCCGAGGCGCCGTTGGTCTTCGCGGGACAACTCGCCGCTCATGTAACGTTCGATATAGCCACGGTCATGCGCCAGGGCGAGAATCTCCACAGGGCAGATGTCCGGGCGCAGCAGGTCGGCGTCCCGGGTCAGGCCGCTGTCCACCAGGTGATCGCGCAACAGGCGGAACTTGTCCATGGGGAAGCGATGGTCCGCCGGGAACTCGGGGCTGTAGTCTTCGTGGTAGATCAGGGGCAGGGGCATGGCTGATTTATCTAAGAAGCGTGTAGGAAAGGGTGAACGATCCTACCAGCGATGTAGACTTGCCACATGGAAACGGAGGGGCACGATGGAGCCGATACTGGAACTCGAAAGCGCACGCCTGTTGTTGCGGCAGTGGCGCGATGAGGATTTGCCGGAATTTGCGGCGATGTGCGCCGATCCGCAGGTGATGCGCTATTTCCCGGCGCCCTTGAGCCGACTGGAAAGTGCCTCGTTGATTGGTCGGGTTCGCGGTCATTTTGCCGAGCACGGCTTTGGCCTCTGGGCGCTGGAGCGCAAGGACACCGGGCAGTTCATCGGTTTTACCGGGCTGGGTGTGGTCGGGTTCGACGCGCCGTTTACCCCGGCCGTCGAGATTGGCTGGCGCCTGGCCAGCGAGCATTGGGGGCTGGGTTATGCCAGTGAAGCCGCCTGGACAGCTTTGCGTTGCGGCTTTGACCGCTTGGCGCTGAAAGAGGTGGTGGCGTTCACCACGCAAAATAATCTGCCGTCGGAAAAAGTCATGCAAGCGATCGGCATGCATCACGACCCGGCCGACGATTTCGAGCACCCCCGACTGGCCGCCGATCACCCGTTGCGTCATCACCTGCTGTACCGCATCAGCCGTGAACAATGGCTGGAAACCTTGCATGGATAAGCAAACACGGATCGTTACAATGCCCGGACGTTGCACCGGGCCTGAAACTGAATCGAGCGCCGCAGCCAAGACTGCGCGTCATTGCGTTGTGTGAGGAGAGTCTGAATGAGCCAAGTGTTGGAAGATCTGGTCGAGCTGCTGACCCTGGAACCGATCGAAGAAAACCTGTTCCGTGGCCGCAGCCAGGACTTGGGGTTTCGGCAGTTGTTCGGTGGTCAGGTACTCGGCCAGTCGCTGTCGGCCGCCAGTCAGACGGTTGAAGAGGCGCGGCATGTGCATTCGATGCACGGTTATTTCCTGCGTCCGGGCGATGCCGGGTTGCCGGTGGTGTATCAGGTTGACCGGGTGCGCGATGGCGGCAGTTTCAGCACGCGCCGGGTGACGGCGATTCAGAAGGGCAACCCGATCTTCACTTGCAGTGCCTCGTTTCAGTACGACGAAGAAGGCTTTGAGCACCAGACCGAGATGCCAAACGTGGTCGGCCCGGAAAACCTGCCCTCGGAGCTGGATCTCACCCAACAGCGCGCACACCTGATCCCTGAGCACATGCGCGAAAAGCTGCTGTGCCCCAAGCCGATCGAATTTCGCCCGGTTACCGAAAAAGACCCGTATAACCCGCAGCCGACCGATCCGGTCAAGTACGTGTGGTTTCGTGCCGACGGTGCCTTGGCCGACTCGCCGGCGCTGCACAAATACTTGCTGGCCTACGCTTCGGATTTCGGCCTGTTGACCACCTCGTTGCAGCCGCACGGTAAATCGGTCTGGCAGAAAGACATGCAGGTCGCCAGCCTCGACCACGCGCTGTGGTTCCACGCCGACCTGCGCGCCGATGACTGGCTGCTGTATGCGATGGACAGCCCGTGGGCCGGCAACTCCCGTGGTTTTTCCCGTGGCAGCGTGTTCAACCGCGCCGGGAAACTGGTGGCCTCGGTCACCCAGGAAGGCCTGATTCGTCATCGCAAGGACTGGGCATGAGCCTGGCCGAAGTGCGCCACTGGGTGTTCGACATGGACGGCACCCTGACCGTGGCTGTGCATGACTTTGCGGCGATTCGCGTGGCGCTGTCGATCCCGGCGCAAGACGACATCCTGACTCATCTGGCGGCACTGCCGGCTGACGAAGCTGCGGCCAAACACGCCTGGTTGCTGGAACACGAACGTGATCTGGCGCTGGGTTCGAAACCGGCGCCGGGGGCGGTGGAGTTGGTGCGAGAGCTGGCCGGACGTGGTTATCGGCTGGGTATCCTGACCCGAAACGCCCGGGAACTGGCGCATGTCACCCTTGAAGCCATCGGCCTGGCCGACTGCTTTGCGGTGGACGATGTGCTGGGCCGCGACGAAGCGCCGCCCAAGCCGCATCCCGGTGGCCTGCTGAAACTGGCCGAGGCCTGGAACGTGCCGGCGAGCGAGATGGTGATGGTCGGTGATTATCGCTTCGATCTGGATTGCGGTCGTGCGGCGGGGGCGCGGACGGTGCTGGTGAATTTGCCGGAGAATCCGTGGCCGGAGCTGGTGGACTGGCATGCTCGCGATTGTGTTGAATTGCGGCGGATGCTTTCGGCTTGAGATGTTTGTTGTCTGTGGAACCGCCATCGCGAGCAAGCTCGCTCCCACATTGATTGCATTCTGTCTGAAAGAATTCGGTCAACTGTGGGAGCGGGCTTGCCCGCGAAGAGGCCCGAACATCCACCTCAACACTCACTGTTGAAACAACACCTTCTGCCCCTCGAGCGACGTAAACATCTTGTCCCCGTCATGCCCCACCCCAGGCACTTCAACCAGCCGCTGATTCACCCCTTGCGGGTTACGCCGTAGCAGGTAATCAAAGAAATTGTGCCCGCGAATCAGGCGATAGGCGCCCTGGGTTTGCGCCTCGCAGCCCTTGTCCAGCGCCGGATGCTGCGGGTCGATGTCCTGCTGCCCCAACAGATAAGTCACGTCGCGTTTGATGTAGCTGCTTTCAAGCTGCGGCGCCGTTTGCCCGCCCGCATACACGGGCATGTCCGTCAGCCCGTATTTCCAGCGGTTGAAGCCAGGACATTGCGCGCGATCAAACGCCACGGGCCGTTGTTCATTGAAATACGCGTAGGACGACGGGTTGGCCACCACATAACGAATACTCACACCGGCAGCCTCCAGCGCTGGCTGATCGTGAGCCAGCAGCGCATAGCGCTGCACTACCTGACCGCCTCCGGAATGCCCGGCGATGACGATTTTCTTCAGGTCCGGAAACTGCTTGTGATCGCTCAACCGGGCGACGATTTCGTCTAGAGCAGCGTAGGAGCTTTCGGGATTCGGCCCTGTGGATAATGCGCCAGCCATCCAGTCATCGCCGTGCCAGCGCAACAGGCTGTCGGGCAACTGATGGCGAGCGACGTCGGTTTCATTCAGAAACTGTGGCGCCATCACCAGCGTGGTCGCACTTTGGCCGGCCTGTTCGGCGGCGTGTTCGGCGCTCTCACGGTACGTTTCGGCGTTGCGCAGACGGCCATGGATGACGATCAGCACGCGCTCGATCTTGCTCGGCGCCGGGCCGATGCCCACGGCCATTTCGCCGCCTTTGAGCACCAGGCGTCCGGGGCTGATTTCCTTGACGCCGTGTTCTTCGGCCTGCGCGCTGGCGCAGGCAATCATGAGGACCAGCCAGCCGATACGCATCACAGGTTCCTCGCTGAAAAGGTGTCGCACTGGCTCATCTGACCCTGGGCGAACCCGGCCTTGAACCAGCGAACCCGTTGCGCCGAGGTGCCATGGGTGAACGAGTCCGGCACCACGCGGCCCTGGCTCTGTTGCTGCAAACGGTCATCGCCGATGGCGTTGGCGGCGTTCAGGGCTTCCTCGATGTCACCGGGTTCCAGCCAGTTCAGGCGTTTCTGCGCATTGTTGGCCCAGACTCCGGCCAGGCAATCGGCCTGCAATTCCTGACGCACCAGCAAACCGCCGTCGCCTTCCATGCGTTGGCCCTGTTGGCGGGCGGCCTGAATTTTCGCGGAGATGCCGAGCAAGGTCTGCACATGGTGGCCGACCTCGTGCGCAATCACATACGCCTGAGCGAAGTCGCCCGCGGCGGAAAAGCGTTGCGACATTTCCTGGAAGAAACTCATGTCCAGATAGACCTTCTGATCCGCGGGGCAATAGAACGGCCCGGTGGCGGAGGTGGCCAGACCACAGGCCGAATTCACCCGGTTGCTGAACAGCACCAGTGTCGGGTTCTTGTATTGGCGACCGGCCTGCTGAAAAATCTGACCCCAGGTGTCTTCGGTGTCGCCGAGGATCGAGCGCACGAACTCAGCCTGCTGGTCGTTGGCCGGCGGCGCCTGGCGGGTTTGCGTGGTAGCCGGCGCCGACTGCTCGCCCATCTGCCCGGTCAGTTGGCCGAGAATCTGCAACGGGTCCTGGCCGGTGAGCCAGCCGATGCCGACGATCAACACGATGGCGGTCAGGCTCAGGCCCTTGCCGCCACCAAACCGCATCCCACCGCCACCGCCGCCGGCATCCTCGCCACGGGCGTCGACCACGTTGTCACTGCGTCGGCCTTTTTTCCATAGCATGTGGGATTCCTCAGATTGTCAGTGGTGATGAGTGTTGCCGCTGTGCAGGCGCAACGCCAGTCCGGTCGTCAGACCGCCCGCCGTGGTGGCGGTTCCGGATGCATCAGCATGGCTGACTGTGTTTAAACACACAAAGATTGCTCGGCCTCCAAACCCCTTGTGGGAGCGAGCCTGCTCGCGAATGCGGTCTCGCATCCACAATGATGTCGGCTGACAGACCGCTTTCGCGAGCAGGCTCGCTCCCACAGGGGAATTTCTCACAAAAGAATCTCTCACAGGAGGATCTGCCGTGTGGGTGGATTTTTTTGTGTACAGGAAAACCAGCGTCCGGCAAAAACCCGTGCGCTGTCCGCCCACTTTCACCGCGCCAACATGGGATGATCTGCAACCAGGTTCTAAATTACCGCCGCTTCCTTCCTTTTAGAGACCTTCACTTTGACGTCGTCCATCAGCACTCCACTTTCCGGCGTCAATCATCCCTTCAAGGGGATCTTGCTGATCGTTCTGGCGACATTTCTCTTTTCCAGCCACGACGCGATTTCAAAATACCTCTCGGGTTTCTACCCGATCGTCATGGTGGTCTGGGCGCGTTACATGGTGCATACCTTGCTGATGGCCGGGATTTTTTTGCCGCAATCCGGGTTGCGCGTGCTGCGCACCAAACGCCCGTTGCTGCAGCTGGCGCGGGCGTTGTGCCTGTTGGGCACCAGCCTGTTTTTCACCACCGGTTTGCTGTTCATTCCCTTGGCCGAAGCCACGGCGGTCAACTTTCTTGCGCCGGTGTTGGTGACCGCGTTGTCGGTGCCTTTGTTGAAGGAGCATGTCACCCGTGGTCAATGGATCGCGGTGATCTGCGGCTTTATCGGTGTGTTGATCATCGTCCACCCCGGCGGTGAATTGTTCACGACAGCGGTGTTGCTGCCGTTCTGCTCGGCGATGTTTTTTTGTTTCTATCAATTGCTCACCCGCAAGCTCAGCCAGATTGATAGCCCGACCACCAGCAACTTCTTCGCCGGATTGTGCAACACCCTGGTGATGAGCGCGCTGGTGCCGTTCTTCTGGCAACTGCCGAGTCTGGGGCACGGGTTGATGATGGTGGCGCTGGGTACCTGCGGGATGACGGCGCATCTGTTTCTGACCCAGGCTTTTCGTCATGCGGCGCCGGCGTTATTGGCTCCGTTTGGTTATTGCCAGATCGTGTTTGCCGGGCTGCTCGGTTGGCTGGTGTTTTCGCACACGCCGACCTTGACCACGGTGGTCGGGATTGCGGTGATCTGTTGCAGCGGGTTGGCGGCGGCGTGGCAGCAGAGCCGACGTTAACGGCCACCGATGAACGACCTGTGGGAGCGAGCAGGCTCGCTCCCACAGGGGGATTGTGTTGGGTTTTTCAGTCGGTGACGGTCGGGATCTTGCGTGGGGCCATGAAGTACATCCAGATCAGCGCGATGAAGTACATCGCCGGGATCAGGGTGAACAGCACCGTGTAGTTGTTGTTGGTCACGGTCAGAATGTGGCCGACGATCTGGGTCATGAACATCCCGCCGATAGCCGCGCACATGCCGCCGAAGCCGAACACCGTGCTCATCATGTGTTTGGGTGTGTAGTCCATCACCAGGCTCCAGATGTTCGCGGTCCAGGCCTGGTGCGCGCCGATGGCCAGGGAGATTGCAGCCACGGCGACCCACAGGTTGCTGGAACCGGCAGCCATGACGACGCCGATGATGCAGCAGGCAAACAGCAGCATCGACATCAACCGCGCCTTGATCGGGTTGAGCCCGCGACCGATCAGGAACGAAGACAGAATCCCGCCGCCAACGCTGCCGAAATCCGCCGTGACATAAATGATGATCAGCGGGATGCCCATCTGGGTGACGTTGATCCCCAGGTTGTACTGCTGATTGAGAAACGGCGGCAGCCAATAGAGGTAGAACCAGAACACCGGCGCGGTCATCGAATAGGCAAGGGCGAAGGCCCAGGTGCCGCGCATGCGCAGGATTTTCGAGAACGGCACGCGGGCCTGTTCCGGTTCGATTTCTTGCTGAATGTAATCCAGCTCCGACTGTTTGACGCTGGGATGATCTTCCGGGTTGAAGTACTTCAAACCCCAGAACAGCAGCCAGATTCCGCCCAGTGCCGACATGCACAGGAACGCCGCCTGCCAGCCCCACACATGCAGAATCAGCGGCAGCAGCATCGGCGTGAACATCGCCCCGACGTTGGTCCCGGCGTTGAAGATGCCGGTGGCCACGGCGCGCTCGCCGGCCGGAAACCACAGCCGTGTGGTCTTCACGCACGCCGGGTAATTCGCTGCTTCCGTCAGGCCGAGAATAAAGCGGCAGACCATGAAGCCCAGCGCCGAAGTCGCCAGGCCATGGGCGCCGGTGGCCACGCTCCACAGCAGCACGGCGCAGAAGAACACACGCTTGACGCCGACCCGGTCGATCAGCCGGCCCTGCAACACGAAGCCGATCGCGTAGCCGACCTGAAACCAGAAGTTGATGTTGGCGTAGTCCATCGCCGTCCAGCTCATTTCCTTGGCCAGGATCGGCTGCATGACGCCGAGGGCGGCGCGGTCGATGTAGTTCAGGGTGGTGGCGAAAAACACCAGCGCCAGCATGCCCCAACGGGTTTTTCCGACCGCCAGGGCGCCGCGGATCTTGTCGCCGATACCGCCGCTCGCGACGTTCATGGCAGGTGCCAGGGAGGAGCGCTCCAGGCGAGAGCTTTGAGAAGGAGTCATGTGTGCCACCCGATTTTTGAAATTTTTATGTGGTGTTCTGGGTCAGTCAATTAACCGAGACCGGCGGTTCACGACCGGACTCAATGTGCTGCCGATGGTGCGCAGTGGACGAAAAATCGTCAATTCGCCCCTTGCCATTGTGTTCGATAATCGCCCATAAAACTAACTGACTGGTACACTTTGCAGCAGTCCCGGCCAATAATTTCCCCCAGAAAAACGCTACCTCCGTAGGCGCTGCGACACACTGCGATCTTCTGATTTCATTTTCAGGATCAACAGTTCTCAGTCTTCGGCAGCGCCTGCAACAGCGTGCAATCATCGGGAGTCGAACTGTATGCAGCGTTCCATCGCCACTGTTTCCTTGAGCGGCACCCTGCCGGAAAAGCTCGAAGCCATTGCCGCCGCCGGGTTCGACGGGGTGGAGATATTCGAAAACGACCTGCTGTACTACGACGGCAGCCCCCGTGAAATCAGGCAGATGTGTACCGATCTGGGGATCGCCATCACGCTGTTCCAGCCGTTCCGTGACTTTGAAGGCTGCCGCCGTGATCGCCTGCCGCGCAACCTGGAACGCGCCGAACGCAAGTTCGACCTGATGCAGGAACTGGGCACCGATCTGGTGCTGGTGTGCAGCAATGCGTCGCCCGATTGCGTCGGTGATGAACGCATTCTGATCGATGATTTGCGGCTGCTGGCCGAGCGTGCCGGGGCCCGCGGGCTGCGTATTGGCTATGAAGCGCTGGCCTGGGGCCGTCACGTCAATACGTATCAACAGGTGTGGAACATCGTGCGTCAGGCCGATCATCCGAGCCTCGGCGTGTTGCTCGACAGTTTCCACACGCTGTCGCTCAAGGGCGACCCGCATGCCATCGCTGACATTCCCGGTGACAAGATCTTCTTCGTGCAGATGGCCGATGCACCGATCCTGGCCATGGACGTGCTGGAGTGGAGCCGGCACTTTCGCTGCTTCCCGGGTCAGGGTGAATTCGATCTGGCCGGGTTTCTCGCGCCGATCATCCAGAGCGGCTACACAGGGCCGTTGTCCCTTGAAATCTTCAATGACGGTTTTCGCGCCGCGCCGCCTCGGGCCAACGCCGCCGATGGTTTGCGCTCGTTGCTGTACCTGGAAGAGAAAACCCGTCAGCGTCTGGCGCAACTGGCTATGCCTGCGGCCAATGTCGATATTCTGTTCGAGACGCCCAAGGCCAGTGAGTACAACGGCATCGAGTTTCTGGAGTTCGCCGTCGATGAAAGCCTTGGGGCCAAGCTCTCTCACTGGTTGGAGCGCCTGGGTTTTGTGAAGGCCGGGCAGCATCGTTCCAAAAGTGTCAGCCTGTTCCGCCAGGGCGATATCAACCTGATCCTCAATTGCGAACCGTATTCGTTTGCCCACAATTTCTTCGAGGCTCACGGCCCGTCGCTGTGCGCCACCGCCGTGCGGGTCAAGGACAGCGCCAGCGCGCTGGCCCGTGCCGTGGCCTACAAGGGCCAGCCTTATCGTGGGCTGGTCGGCCCCAATGAACTGGAACTGGCGGCAGTGCGTGCCCCGGACGGCAGTCTGATTTACCTGGTGGATCAGCAGGCCGACGTCTATGGCACCGACTTCAATCTGCAACCAGCGGCGCAGATCAGCGGCGGCCTCAAGCGCATCGACCACATGGCCATGGCGCTGCCGGCAGACAGCCTCGACAGTTGGGTGCTGTTCTATAAAAGCCTGCTGGATTTCGAAGCGGACGACGAGGTGGTGCTGCCTGATCCGTACGGTCTGGTGAAAAGCCGGGCGCTGCGCAGCCGGGACAATTCGATCCGCTTGCCGCTGAACATTTCCGAGAACCGCAACACCGCGATCTCACACGCGCTGTCGAGTTATCGCGGCTGCGGGGTGCATCACATCGCTTTTGATTGCGACGACATCTTTGCCGAAGTCAGCCGGGCGAAAGAGGCGGGCGTGCCGCTGCTGGATATTGCGCTCAACTACTACGATGACCTGGCGGCGCGTTTTGACTTCGACGATGAGTTTCTCAGCGAGCTGGCGTATTTCAACGTGCTGTATGACCGCGATCCTCAGGGCGGCGAACTGTTTCATGTGTATACCGAGCCGTTCGAGGGCCGTTTTTTCTTTGAAATCATCCAGCGCAAGAACGGCTATGCCGGCTACGGGGCCGCAAACGTGGCGGTGCGACTGGCCGCGATGGCAAAATCGCGCAATGGCGTCGTTCGTCAGGCAAAGTTGTAGGAAATTCGTAAACGTGGCGTGAAACCGGGGCTCTGCGGCTTCCTTCACTGTGCGGTGCGGCCCATAATCGCCGCCTGTGCAGTGATGGCCGTGAGCCCGCAATGACAACAATTTCAGAACTCCCCGTTGCCCCCGACGAACCGATTGTCGAGCCTCGCAAGAGTCGCAAGAACAACCCGGAAAAGACCCGCGAGAACATCCTTCAAGAAGCCATTGTCGAGTTTGTTCAGCAGGGCCTTTCTGGCGCCCGGGTCGATGCAATCGCCGAGCGTATCCACACCTCAAAACGCATGATCTATTACTACTTCGGCAGTAAGGAACAGCTGTATATCGAGGTGCTGGAGAAGCTTTACGGCGATATCCGCACCACCGAAAACCGCTTGCACCTGGCCGAACTGGCCCCGGTCGAGGCGATTAGGCGGCTCGTGGAGTTCACCTTCGATCACCATGACCGCAATGTCGATTTCGTGCGTATCGTCAGCATCGAGAACATTCACAACGCCGAGTATGTGAAGCGCTCCGATGCGATCAAGGCGATGAACAACACCATCCTCGACTCACTGGGCGTGATTCTGGCTCGCGGTGTCGAAGAGGGCGTGTTCCGCACCGGGCTTGAGCCGCTGGATGTGCATTTGCTGATCAGTTCGTTCTGCTTCTACCGCGTGTCGAACCGCCACACCATTGGCGAGATTTTCCAGATCGAACTGCCGGACGAGGCGATCAAGCAGCGTCATCGTGCGATGATTTGCGAGTCGGTTTTGCGTTATCTGCAGGCCTGAGCCGATAGCGCTTCTGTGGCGAGGGAGCAAGCTCACTCGCCACAGGTTATTCGTTGTCCGTGCTGTCTTTGCGGCTCAATCACTCATGCTCTGAAAGTGCGTCAACATCCGTTGCGCATCCGGCACCACGCCGCTGAACAGTTCAAACGCCTTCACTGCCTGAAACACTGCCATGTTGCCGCCATCCAGCGTGCGGCAGCCCAAGGCGCGGGCATCGCGTAGCAGTTCGGTCTCCAGCGGGAAATAAACAATCTCCGCCACCCACAACTCAGCCCGCAACAATTCCACCGGCACAGGCGTTCCCGGCAATTTCTTCATGCCCATGGGCGTGGTGTTCACCAGGCCGTCAGCCTGGGCCAGGGTATTCGCCAGGTCACAGCCGGCCATCGCCCGGCCAGCCCCGAAATGCTGATTGAGGTTGTTCGCCAACGACTGCGCCCGAGCGTTATCCACATCAAAAATACTGAGCTGCTGTACGCCTTCGCTAAGCAACGCGTGGGCCACCGCCGCGCCTGCGCCCCCAGCGCCCATCTGGACTACACGTTGGCGGGCGACGTCCGGCAATCCCCGGCGAAAACCTTCGGCAAATCCCAGGCAGTCGGTGTTGTGGCCGATGCGTTTGCCGTTCTTGAGCACCACGGTGTTCACCGCACCGATGCCTCGCGCCTCTGGGGACAATTCATCCAGTATCGGGATGATCGCCTGTTTGCACGGAAAGGTGATATTCAAGCCGGTGAAGTTCATGCGCTCGGCGGCCATCAGCAGATCGGGGAGTGCCATGGCGTCGAGTTGCAAACTGTCCAGATCGATCAGCCGATAGAGGTAACGCAGGCCCAGGGCATCGCCCTCGTGCTCGTGCAATGCCGGTGTGCGCGAGGCCTGGATACCGGCGCCGATCAGCCCGGCCAGTACCACGGTATTGCAGGTCATGTCGCGTTCCCCTTCAGGCATTGGCTGAAATGCGCCAGCGCCAGGCGATAACCATGGCTGCCGAAACCGCACATCACCGCCGTGGCGATGGCCGAAACGAAGGAGTGATGACGGAACGGTTCGCGGGCGTGGACGTTGGACAGGTGCACTTCGATCACTGGCAATTGGCTGGCAACCAAGGCATCGCGGATCGCCACTGAGGTGTGAGTCCAGGCAGCCGGATTGATGACAATCCCGGCACAACGGCCGCGGGCACCGTGAATCCAGTCGAGCAATTCGCCCTCGTGGTTGGTCTGGCGAAACTCCACCGCCAGACCAAGCTCTTGCGCGGCCCGGCCGCACAGAGCTGAAATGTCGGCCAGGGTTTCGTGGCCATAGGTGGCCGGTTCACGTGTGCCGAGCAGGTTCAGGTTCGGGCCGTTGAGCACCAGAACGATAGGGGGCATCGGGAAATCTCCAGTTCTTATTGTTGGTGTCGGCTTGGGGTTTCAGCCTGTGGGGATAAATTGTACCAGGCGGTTACTTTGGTCAAATGAAGAGGTGATCGCGCGGATTTTTGTGTGCGGTGATCGGACGCTGCACTTTCCGACACCGTCGCACCGTCGGGCGGGCCTGAAAGGATTGCTCACCATTTTGTGCCGCGATTTGAAGGCCGTAATGCCTTCGAACGCTAGGCTCAAACTCAGGTGATTGTTTGAAACCGATTATCGGATTTCTACGGAATATCGAGTCATTTGACTTATTAACCTAACGGATGGGTTAGCATGAGGTTATTCAGCTACAAAGGGTTTCAATGGTCATCATGCTGCGCGATGAACACTGCCCGCCGCACACGCATGTCGACGCTGGTGCCTGGAGTGCGCGCTTCAAGTTCAGCTTCTGGCACAACGGTGTCGAGCTTTGGGACGTCGTTCCTCATTCACGCCGACCGCCCGCAGCAGTGCTTGAGGGATTGCGTCATGCGCTTCGGCAACCCGCGCATTTGCGACGTGCACGCAGCATCTGGTGGGGCAAATTGCAGACGGCCTGCCTTGATAATCAGTTATGGGATTGGCAGGCCAACGAAGTGGTGGTGATGCAAAGGAGGGAGACCCTAACCTACATGATTGGCTCGGCGTGTTATGAGCCGAAGGAGAACAAGACACGACTGGCCCTGATCGGAGCACCGGAGGGCGTGGAGATAGCACTATGAAAACGGTAAAGGCAAAAATGCAGGTGGATCGGCCAGTGACCGAAACGTTACTGGATGAGGCAATTGAACGCGGTCAGGTACGCCACACATGCGCTGTGCAGGCAACGACGGTAACGTTGCTGGACTCATGCCTGGTCGTGCGTTTCGAGGATGGCAGCGGCGTGTTGCTGCCGGTGAAGCGCTACCCGGAATTCGCGGGTTTCAAGGCCGAAGATTTTGCCGGCCTGAAGGTCGGTTTTTCCGGTACTGCACTGTGTCATGACACGCGGGATGTGCATGTCTCCATCGCCGGGATGATTTCGGCGAGCGAGTCGCTGATGACGGTGGCGGCGTCGGTCATCGCTTCTCGCAATGGTCGCCAGAGCAGTGCCGCGAAGGCCGAGGCTGCGCGGGCCAACGGCAAAAAGGGCGGGCGCCCGCGCAAGGTTGGGGTTGCCCTGTAAATGGCGCCCACAAAAAAGCCGTCACATGGACGGCTTTTTTGTGGGCGGCAACTGCAATCAACGCCGAGTCAGCAACACCCCGGATTCCATGTGGTGAGTCCATGGAAACTGGTCGAACATCGCGCATTGGGTAATGCGGTGGGTGTCATGCAGTTGGGCGATGTTGGCCGCAAGCGTTTGCGGGTTGCAGGAAATGTAGAGGATGTTGTCGAAACGACGGGTCAGTTCGCAGGTGTCCGGGTCCATGCCAGCGCGCGGCGGGTCGACGAATACGCTACCGAACTCATAGCTCTTGAGGTCGATGCCGTGCAGGCGGCGGAACGGGCGCACTTCGTTCAGGGCTTCGGTCAGTTCTTCGGCGGACAGGCGCACCAGGGTGACGTTATCCACAGCGTTTTCGCTGAGGTTGCTCAGTGCGGCGTTGACCGACGTCTTGCTGATTTCGGTGGCCAGCACTTTGCGCACGCGGGTGGCCAGCGGCAGGGTGAAGTTGCCGTTGCCGCAGTACAACTCCAGTAAATCGTCGCTGCGATCGCCGAGGGCGTCGTAAGCCCAGTTGAGCATTTTCTGGTTCACGGTGCCGTTCGGCTGGGTGAACGCGCCTTCGGGCTGGCGATAGCTGAACGTACGACCACCGACTTCGAGCTTCTCGACCACGTAATCGTGACCGATCACTTCGCGCTTGCCCTTGGAGCGGCCGATGATGCTGACGTTCAGCTCGGCTGCCAGTTTGGTTGCCGCGGTGTGCCAGTGTTCGTCCAGCGGGCGGTGATAGCACAAGGTGATCATCGCATCGCCGGCCAGGGTGGTCAGGAACTCCACCTGGAACAACTTGTGGCTCAGGGCTGCGCTGGCTTTCCAGGCGGCCTTGAGCTGCGGCATCAACTGGTTAATGCGCAGGCTCGCAATCGGGAATTCTTCGATGAGGATCGGCGTGCGTTTGTCTTCCTGGGAAAACATCGCGTAGTGACGTTCGCCGGCTTCGCGCCACAGGCGGAACTCGGCGCGCAGGCGAAAGTTCTTCAACGGCGAATCAAAGACGGCCGGTTGCGGCGCATCAAATGGGGCCAGCAGGTCACGCAAGCGCGTGACCTTGTCTTCGAGCTGAGCGGCGTAGGCCTGGGAATCAAAAGTCATGCGTTGAACCAACCCAACTTGATCACGAACAGAATCGACAGAATGACCAGCGCCGGGTTCAGCTCACGGGCACGACCGGACAGCAACTTGATCACAGTCCAGGAAATGAAACCGAACGCGATGCCGTTGGCGATGGAGTAGGTGAACGGCATCGCCAGGGCGGTGACAACGACGGGCGCTGCGACGGTGATGTCTTCCCAGTCTATTTCCGCCAGACCGGACGTCATCAGCACCGCGACAAACAGCAATGCCGGTGCGGTAGCGAATGCCGGAATGCTGGACGCCAGCGGCGAGAAGAATAGCGCCAGCAGGAACAGAATCGCCACGACCACGGCGGTCAGGCCGGTACGGCCACCGGCACTGACGCCGGCTGCGGATTCGATGTAGCTGGTGGTGGTCGAGGTGCCCAGCAGGGAACCGGCCATGGCCGCGGTGCTGTCGGCGATCAGCGCCCGACCCATTTTTGGCATGTGGCCGTCCTTGCCCATCAGGCCGGCGCGCTTGGCGACGCCGATCAGGGTGCCGGAGTTGTCGAACAGATCGACGAACAGGAAGGCAAAAATCACGCTGACCAGACCGATGTCCAGTGCGCCTTTGATGTCCAGTTGCAGGAAGGTCGGGGCCAGCGAAGGTGGCATCGACATCACGCCGCCAAACGGGGTGAAGCCCATCGCGATGGAAACGATGGTCACCGCGAGAATGCCGATCAGCACCGCGCCGCGTACTTTCAGCGCTTCGAGGGCAACGATCAGCGCGAAACCGAGGGTCGCGAGAATCGGTGCCGGTTGCTTCAAGTCACCGAGGCCGACCATGGTCGCCGGGTTACTGACCACGATGCCGGCGTTATGCAGGGCAATCAGCGCCAGGAACAGGCCGATACCGGCGGCAATCGCCGAACGCAGGGGCAACGGGATGCTGTTGATGATCCATTCGCGGATGCGGAAGATCGACAGCAGGAAGAACAACACGGCGGAGATGAACACCGCACCCAGCGCCACTTGCCAGGTGTGGCCCATGTGCAGGACCACGGTGTAGGTGAAGAAGGCGTTCAGGCCCATGCCCGGTGCGAGGGCGATCGGGTAGTTGGCGATCAGGCCCATGACCGTGGAGCCGATGGCGGCCGCCAGGCAGGTGGCGACGAACACCGCACCCTTGTCCATGCCGGTCTCGCCGAGGATGCTCGGGTTGACGAACAGAATGTAGGCCATGGCCAAAAAGGTCGTGATGCCCGCCAGAATCTCGGTCCGCACGTTGGTGTTGTGGGCCTTTAGTTGAAACAGCCTTTCCAGCATGTCTGCTCCCCGTGGCGCGCAGTGCGCCGTGAATGTATCGACCTCAACAGCAAAGCACAGACGGCCAGAGGCGCCCGGGAATTTTCTGTGTGTCGGAAAAAGCCGCGCATCATACCAGCAGCGTGGGGCAATGGCTGCGATCGTCGGCGATGTTTTGCGTCAAAGCCAAGTACGCCATACTGCGAGCCTGTTTTGAGGGGAGTCATCATGGATTGCAACAAGCGCAACATCATTCGGTCGCTGGGTCTTTTTGTCGTGCTGCTGTGCGGTGCGCCGCTTGCAATGGCCGCGTCGGCGCCGCCCCTGACCCACGTCCAGGTGCTCAAGGTGCAGTCGGCGGCGTGTGGCATTGAAAATATTGCCGACGGTCAAGCGCAGACGACCTGCGACCACGGCGGCGCGAACATCAAGGTGTATGTGCTGGAAATGGGTTATGGCCGCGTACCGCATGCGTCCCTCGACGGTTTCAGTCTCGACGGGATGCAAACCAAGGTCTGTGCCTACGACAACGGCAATCCGACCGAGTGCTCGGGTGCGGCCACCAGGATCGTCGGCACGCTTTATATTTTTGATCTGGGCGGCTATCAGGGAGGGACGTTCACCTTCAGCAACACCTCGATCAACGCGCCGGGCAATACGCTGGCGACGCAGCTTTACATCAAGTAACGGCCGGCTCGAACAGGCGTCGGGAAAGCTGACTACGCTTCAAGGATCATCCTGCGGACCACGCTTATGACCTTTAGAGCCTTGATTACCCTTGCCGAGGGCATCGACGACCTGCAATGCGTGACGCTGATCGACGTCCTGCGCCGCGCCAAGGTTGAAGTGGTGGTGGCCAGCGTCGAGGCGCGGCGCATGTTGACCTGCGCACGCGGTACCCGCCTGACGGCCGATGCGATGCTGGTCGACGTACTGGCCCAGCCGTTCGACCTGATCGTCCTGCCGGGCGGTGCCGTCGGCGCGCAACACCTGGCCGCCCATCATCCCTTGCAACAACTGCTCAAGGACCAGGCCGCCGCCGGGCGCCTGTTCGCTGGCATCGCCGAAGCCCCCGCGCTGGCCCTGCAAGCCTTCGGCGTGCTGCGGCAACGGCGCATGACCTGCCTGCCCACTGTCAGTCATCAACTGTCGGGCTGCACCTTTGTCGACCAACCGGTGGTGGTCGATGGCAACTGCATCACCGCCCAGGGCTCGGGCGCGGCGTTGCCGTTTGCGTTGATGCTGGTGGAGCAGTTGTGCGGTAAAGCCACACGGGCGATGGTGGCGGGGGAGCTGCTGGTTTAGCGCCAGCTTGCCGCAGATCAATTCCCTTGAACGCTCATCCCACCCCGAAGTCGTACCCCTTATGACGGCGGTTTTCCAAAACGCCGCGAATGTATGACCAACCGTGAGGTGTTTATGAGCGCGACCACTCTCGACGCTGCGCCGTCGTTATTCACCCGTCATTCGTTACATTTGACGCTCAACGGTCAGGCCCGCGAGCTTGAGGTGTTGCCCTGGACCACGCTGCTGGATCTGTTGCGAGAGCAGCTGGACCTGATCGGCACCAAAAAGGGCTGCGATCACGGTCAGTGCGGCGCTTGTACGGTGTTGCTCAATGGCAAGCGGGTCAACGCCTGCCTGACGCTGGCGGTGATGTGCCAGGGCGCCGAGCTGACCACGGTGGAAGGGCTGGCCGAGGGTGACGAGCTGCACCCGATGCAGCAGGCCTTCATCAAACACGATGCGTTTCAGTGTGGTTATTGCACGCCGGGGCAAATCTGCTCGGCGGTCGGATTGGCCAATGAAGGACGGGCGCAAACCAGCGGGCAGATTCAGGAGCTTATGAGCGGTAATCTGTGCCGCTGCGGCGCCTACAGCAACATTCGCGATGCCATCGAAGAGGCATTGCCCGCGTGCCGTCAGCGCAGTGGGCAAGGGGGCGGTCAATGAATCCTTTCCAGTACAGCAAACCCGACTCCGTGCAGAGTGCGATTCATCTCGTGGGGCCGGCGTCACGGTTCATTGCCGGCGGTACGAATCTGCTGGATTTGATGAAGGAAAATCTCACCCGCCCCGAGCATCTGATCGACATCACGGGGCTGCCACTACGCGAGGTGACAGCAACGGCAAAGGGCGGACTGATGATCGGCGCGCTGGTCAGCAATGCTGATCTGGCCTGGCATCCGTTGATTGAACAGCGCTACCCACTGTTGTCCCAGGCGATCCTGGCCGGCGCTTCGCCGCAATTGCGCAACATGGCCAGCACCGGAGGCAACTTGCTGCAACGCACCCGTTGCTATTACTTCTATGACGCCAATGTGCCGTGCAACAAGCGCGAGCCGGGCAGTGGCTGCCCGGCGCGAAATGGCCTGAACCGGATTCACGCAATCCTCGGCGCCAGTGAACAGTGCGTGGCCACCCATCCGTCCGATATGTGCGTGGCACTGGCGGCGCTGGAGGCCGTGGTCCATGTGCACGGTCGCGACGGTGCCAGAACTATCGAGTTCGCCGACTTCCATCGACTGCCCGGCGATTCTGCGGAACGCGACAACCACCTGGCCCACGATGAGCTGATCACCGCTATTGAATTGCCCGCCATCGGGTTTGCCGAACATAGCCATTACCTGAAGATTCGCGACAGGGCGTCCTACGCCTTCGCGCTGGTCTCTGTGGCCGCCGCGCTGGAAATGACCGGCCCGGTGATTCGCGAGGCGCGTCTGGTGTTGGGCGGCGTGGCGCATAAACCCTGGCGCGACAAGACGGTTGAAGGCTGGCTGGTGGGCAAGGTTGCCAGCCGGGAAGCCTTCAGCACTGCCGCCGATGCGCTGTTGAAAGACGCGCAGCCGCTCGAACATAACGCTTTCAAAGTCAAACTGGCGCACCGGGCCATTGTCCGCGCCTTGAGCGATGCAGCGCTGGGAGGGCAGGCCTGATGAACACCTTTACCCAACCCCTGGGCCAGCCGCTGGATCGGGTCGACGGTCGACTCAAAGTGACCGGTCAGGCCCGTTACGCCGCCGAGTTTCCCGAAGACCGCCTGCTGCACGGCAGCGTGGTGTCGAGCAGCATTGCCTGCGGTCGCGTGCTGCATATCGATGCATCGAAGGCGCTGGCGTTACCGGGTGTAGTCGCCGTGATCGATCACACCAATCGTCCGCACGTCGCCAGTTATGACAAGGACTATGAAGACGCCGACTCCGCCAAGGGGTCGCCGTTTCGTCCGTTGTACAACGATCGAGTGCTCTACAGCGGCCAACCGCTGGCGCTGGTGGTGGCGGACAACCTGGAGCTGGCGCGGTATGCCGGGTCGCTCGTGGAGATCGAATACGAAACCGAGCCGCATCAGACCGATCTGTTAGTCCTGCAGGAAGAAGCGCATTCGGCGCCTGCCGAAGTGCCCAAGCCCCGTGGGAATTTTCAGGGCGAGTTTGCCAGCGCGGCGATCAGCGTGGATGTGCACTACAGCACGCCCAGCGAACATCACAATCCGATGGAACCGCATGCCAGTACGGTGCTATATCAAGCGGATGGCAGCCTGCACATTCACGACAAGACCCAAGGGCCACAGAACTGTCAGTCATATGTGCAAAAGGTCTTTGGGCTGGAGAAGGCGCAGGTCAGGATCTTCGCCGCCTATGTCGGTGGCGCCTTCGGCTCCGGTTTGCGTCCGCAGTACCAGTTGCCGCTGGCGGTAATGGCGGCGCTGTCGCTCAAGCGTTCAGTGCGGGTGACGCTGACGCGCCAGCAGATGTTCACCTTTGGCTATCGGCCTCGCACCTTGCAGCGACTGCAACTGGGCGCGGCCCCCAATGGCCGCTTGCTGGCTCTGGCGCACAACGCTATCGCCCAGACCTCGCGTTTCGAGGACTTCACCGAACACGTCGTGGAATGGAGCGGTATGCTCTATCACTGCGACAACGTACAACTGACCTACAAAGTGCTGCCGCTGGACGTCTATACCCCACTGGACATGCGTGCCCCCGGCGCCGCATTGGGTGTGGTCGGGCTGGAATGTGCGATGGACGAACTGGCCTGCGCCCTGGCAATCGATCCGGTGCAACTGCGTTTGATCAACTTCGCCGAGCGCAATCAGAACGAAGACAAACCGTATTCCAGCAAGGAATTGCGCGAGTGCTATGCCCAAGGGGCGCAACGTTTTGGCTGGGACCAGCGTGATCCCGAGCCCCGGAGCATGCGTCAGGGGCGTCAACTGGTCGGTTGGGGCATGGCCGGCGGCGTCTGGGAAGCATTGCAAATGAAGGCCAGCGCCAAGGCTGTACTCGACCAGAACGGGCAACTGACGGTCAGCAGCGCGACCACCGATATCGGCACTGGCACCTACACAGTGATGACGCAAATTGCTGCTCAGGCGTCGGGCGTTTGCGCCAGGGACGTCAGATTTGTCCTCGGTGACTCCTCGCTACCCACCGCACCGCTGCAGGGCGGTTCGTTCACCGTCTCGTCGGTAGGGACGGCGGTGCAGCAGGCCTGCGAAGCCCTGAAAGACAAACTGCTGGCGGTGGCGCGGCAGACGTATCCGGCGTTCAGCGGTGTCACCCCGGAACAGGCGCTGTTCGAGAACGGTTACCTGTCTTTCGGCGAAGCACGGGTGAGCCTGGCTGAATTGGCCCGGGACAGCGGCGAAGAGACGATCGAAGTGCAGGTCGACAGTAAGCCTGATCCCAAACGCGACGGCTATGCCACGGCAACGCACTCGGCGGTGTTCGTTGAAGTGCTGGTGGATGAGGACCTGGGCACGGTGAAAGTCAGTCGAGTGGTCAGTGCGATTGCGGCGGGCCGCGTGGTGAATCCGAAGATGGCCCGCAGCCAGATCCTTGGCGGCGTGGTGTGGGGGATTGGCATGGCCTTGCACGAAGAAACCCAGACGGACCATGCGCTGGGCCGCAACATGAACCACAGCCTGGCCGAGTATCACATTCCGGTAAACGCGGATATTGGCGACATTGAGGTGATTTTCGTCGAGGAAAACGACGAAATCGTCAACGCACTGGGTTCCAAGGGCGTCGGCGAAATCGGTATCGTCGGTGTCGCAGCGGCGGTAGCCAATGCCGTGTATCACGCCACCGGCAAGCGGGTGCGGGACTTTCCCGTCACCCTCGACAAGCTGCTTTAGAGCCGGGTTTCTTCCGCGGGCACATGCATGCGGTCGCGGTTGGCCAGGGTCGGGAACAGCTTGATCCAGGTCCCCGTGACCAGCAGCGTGCCGATGCCGCCCATCACCACCGCTGGCACAGTGCCGAACCAGTGGGCAGTCACCCCGGATTCGAACTCGCCCAACTGGTTCGAGGCGCCAATGAACAGGCCATTGACCGCGCTGACCCGGCCGCGCATTTCGTCCGGGGTTTCCAGTTGCACGAAGGATGCACGGATCACCATGCTGATCATGTCCGCCGCGCCCAGCACCACCAGCACCGCCAGGGAAAACCAGAACGAGGTCGACAGCCCGAAGGCGATGGTCGCCACACCGAAGATGCCGACGGCGGTGAACATCACCCGCCCGACGTTGCGCTCAACGGCAAATCGCGCCAGGAACAGCGACATCAGCAGCGCACCCACCGCTGGCGCCGAACGCAGCAGCCCGAGGCCCCAGGGGCCGGTCAGCAGAATGTCCTTGGCGAACACCGGCAGCAATGCGGTGGCACCGCCGAGCAGCACGGCAAACAGATCCAGCGAAATGGCGCCGAGGATATCCGGACGGCTGCGAATGAACCGCACGCCTGCCAGCAATGAGTCCATGGTCGCCTTGTTCTTGTTCAGCGGCGTTTGCCGAGCGGGCAGGCTGAGCATCAGCGACAAGGCGATGACGTACAGAATCACCGTCGGCCCATAGACCCAGACACTGCCGAAGGCATAAAGCAAACCGCCGAGGGCAGGGGCGACGATGGTGGCGGACTGCTGCGCCGATTGCGCGGCGGCGACGGCGCGCGGGAACAAGGCCTGCGGGACGATGCTCGGCAGCAATGCCTGGGTGGTTGGCATCTCGAAGGAACGCGCGGCGCCGAGCAGAAACGCCAGGATGAAGATCATTTCCCGCGTGACATGGCCAGTTGCGCCGCCGATCGCCAGGGTCAGTGCAATCAGCGCCTGCAACGACTGACAGATCGCCGCGACCTTGCGCCGGTCATAGCGGTCGGCGACGTGCCCGGTGTGCAGCATGAACAACACGCGTGGGGCGAACTCCACCAGACCGACCAGACCCAGGTCGAGCACGTTGCCGGTCAGTTGATACAGGTTCCAGCCGATGGCCACGGTGAGCATCTGAAAACCACTGGCGGTAAACACCCGGGCCAGCCAGAACGCGATGAAAGGGCGATGATGACGTAACAACAGGGGCGGCTGGCTGGGCATCGGACGGCGGGTCTTGGGCGAGGGGAGGCGTTCGAGATTATCACCAAGCTGTAACCAGAAGTTGCGAGGCTGGGAAATATAGTTAGCTAGACACCGATCCTCAAAACACCTTTATTTCCCCTGTGGGAGCGAGCAGGCTCGTGAAGGCGTGAGTCAGTGGCATCCAAGGGGTCTGACACACCGCCTTCGCGAGCAGGCTCGCTCCCACAAGGGTTTTATCTGTCAGAGAAAATGTATTTCAGTTCATGACCAAATCGCTGAGGCAACCTGTCACGCGGCAATAGACCACACCGCTCATTGGCAAAAACCGGACTACTCTTTCAACGTTGCTTGATCCAGATCAATACCTTTGCGGGAACCTGATCCGGCGGCCATGAGGCCAGACTCCCCACGTTGTGATGGTTTTAAAAAAGAACGAATTGCAATTCGCCACACTCCATATCCGTGGGGGCAGAGTGGGTGCAGGGGCCATAAGCCTTGCAGCCGGTATTACCTGACAGAGGAAAACTTATGTTCGGTTTGGAGGCGCTCGATCTCGCCCGAATGCAGTTCGCGTTCACCATCTCGTTCCACATCCTGTTCCCGGCCATCACCATTGGCCTGGCGAGTTACCTGGCGGTGCTCGAAGGCTTGTGGCTGAAAACCAAAAACGACACGTATCGCGATCTGTACCACTTCTGGTCGAAGATCTTTGCCGTCAACTTCGGCATGGGCGTGGTCTCCGGGCTGGTCATGGCGTATCAGTTCGGTACCAACTGGAGCCGCTTCTCGGACTTCGCCGGCGCCGTCACCGGGCCGTTGCTGACCTACGAAGTGCTCACCGCCTTCTTCCTCGAAGCCGGCTTCCTCGGTGTCATGTTGTTCGGCTGGAACAAGGTCGGACGCAGGCTGCACTTCTTCTCCACGGTCATGGTGGCCATCGGCACGTTGATCTCGACTTTCTGGATTCTCGCCTCCAACAGCTGGATGCAGACCCCGCAAGGCTTTGAAATCATCGACGGCCGGGTGATTCCGGTGGACTGGCTGGCGGTGATCTTCAACCCGTCGTTCCCGTACCGCCTGATGCACATGGCAACGGCTGCGTTTGTCGCGACGGCATTCTTTGTCGGTTCGTCGGCAGCCTGGCACTTGCTGCGCGGCAAGGACAATCCGGCTATCCGCACCATGCTCTCGATGGCCATGTGGATGGCCTTGATCGTGGCGCCGATCCAGGCGGTCATCGGTGACTTCCACGGCCTGAATACACTGAAGCATCAACCGGCGAAAATCGCCGCAATCGAAGGCCACTGGGAAAACCATGGCAGCGAGGCGACGCCGCTGATCCTGTTTGGCTGGCCGGACATGAAAGAGGAGAGAACCAAATTTGCCGTCGAGATTCCGTACCTCGGCAGCCTGATTCTCACCCACTCGCTGGACAAGCAAGTACCGGCACTCAAGGACTTCCCGCCTGAAGACCGGCCGAATTCGACCATCGTGTTCTGGTCGTTCCGGGTCATGGTTGGCCTCGGGTTCCTGATGATCTTCACCGGTCTGTGCAGTCTGTGGCTGCGCAAGAGCGACAGGCTGTATACGTCGCGGCCGTTCCTGTACCTGGCGTTGTGGATGGGGCCATCGGGTCTGATCGCGATCCTCGCCGGCTGGTTCACCACCGAAATCGGCCGTCAGCCATGGGTGGTGTACGGCTTGATGCGCACGGCGGACGCGTCGTCCAATCACAGTTTCATGCAGATGAGCATCACCCTGGTGCTGTTCGTCGTGGTCTATTTCGCGCTGTTCGGTGCCGGTCTTGGCTACATGATGCGCCTGGTGCGTAAAGGGCCGAAGATCGACGAAGGCAAGGAAACCAACGATGGTGGTCCAGGCCAGAAACGTACGCCGGCCCGTCCGCTGTCCGCCGCCGACGACGAGCACAGCGATGCCGACCACACCGTGACCAAGGAGATTTGAATCATGGGTATTGATCTTCCGCTGATCTGGGCCGTGATCATCATCTTCGGCATCATGATGTACGTGGTCATGGACGGCTTCGACCTGGGGATCGGGATTCTCTTCCCGTTCATTCCAGGCAAGACCGACCGTGACGTGATGATGAACACCGTGGCACCGGTCTGGGACGGTAACGAAACCTGGTTGGTGCTGGGCGGTGCCGCATTATTCGGCGCCTTCCCGCTGGCCTATTCGGTGGTGCTCTCGGCGTTGTATCTGCCCCTGATCTTCATGCTGATCGGCCTGATCTTTCGCGGGGTTGCATTCGAGTTCCGCTTCAAGGCCAAGGATGACAAACGTCATCTGTGGGACAAGGCCTTCATCGGTGGTTCGGTCGCCGCAACGTTCTTCCAGGGCGTGGCGCTGGGGGCGTTCATCGACGGCATTCCGGTGGTCAACCGCCAGTTCGCCGGCGGTTCGCTGGACTGGCTGACGCCGTTCACCCTGTTCTGCGGCCTGGCGCTGGTGATCGCCTATGCCTTGCTCGGTTGCACCTGGCTGATCATGAAGACCGAAGGCAAGTTGCAGGAGCAGATGCACAATCTGGCACGGCCGTTGGCGTTCGTGGTGCTGGCGGTGATCGGCATCGTCAGCATCTGGACACCCTTGGCCCACGCTGAAATTGCGGCGCGCTGGTTCACCTTGCCGAACCTGTTCTGGTTCCTGCCAGTGCCGATCCTGGTGCTGGTGACCATGTATGGGCTGATTCGCGCCGTGGCGCGTAATGCACACTACACGCCGTTCCTGTTGACCCTGGTGCTGATCTTCCTCGGCTACAGCGGCCTGGGCATCAGCCTGTGGCCGAACATCGTGCCGCCGTCCATCTCGATCTGGGACGCCGCCGCACCGCCGCAGAGCCAGGGCTTCATGCTGGTGGGCACACTGTTCATCATTCCGTTTATCCTGGGTTATACCTTCTGGAGCTACTACGTGTTCCGCGGCAAGGTCACCCACGAAGATGGCTATCACTAGAGCGCCCCGAACCTGCTCGCGATGGCGTCGGCAGCGACGCCATCAACCTTGAAGAGGATTGCAGACAATGAACGGCAAACATTCCTTGCAGGAAATTGAAGCTGCCGAGAAAAAGCCGCTATGGCAGCGTCTTGGCTGGTTGGCAATGATCTGGGTCGGTAGCGTCGGAGCACTGTTTATCGTGGCCTCGCTGATGCGCATGTTCATGAACGCCGCGGGCCTGACTACGCACTGATGTGATGTGCGCCAACGTAAAAAAACCTCCTGTGGTGGAGGTTTTTTTTCGCCTGCGATTTATTTGCGGGCTTTGAGAATCACGAATTTCGGCGTGGCAGCCACTTGCTCGACACCCCGGAACAACCGCGCCAGCTTGCTGTGATAACCCAGATGGCGGTTGCCGACGATGTACAGCGCACCCCCCACGACCAGTGCCTCGCGGGCTTGCTGGAACATCCGCCAGGCAAGGAAATCGCCCACCACCTGCTGCTGGTGAAACGGTGGATTGCACAGCACCACGTCCAGCGATTGCGGCTCTTGCCCGGCCAGACCGTCGCCCGCACGCACAATCACTTCACGCTCGCCCAGCGCGGCACGCCAGTTTTCGGCCGCCGATTGCACCGCCATGTACGACTCGTCCACCAGTGTGTAATGAGCGTCAGGATTTTGCAGGGCGCTGGCGATGGCCAGCACGCCGTTGCCGCAACCGAGATCGGCCACTCGGGCTGCGCCGAGGTTCTTCGGCAGGTGCGGCAGAAATGCCCGGGTACCGATATCCAGCCCTTCACGGCAGAACACGTTGGCGTGGTTGAGCAGTTCGATGGCGGGTTCATCGAGACGGTAGCGCGAAGGGTAGGGCGATACCGCCGGCGTTTTGATTTCAGGCGTGGCGATCAGCAGCCGCGCCTTTTTTACCGCCAGCGAAGCTTGTACCGGGCCGATGTAGCGCTCCAGCAAATCGCCGGCAGCGCGTGGCAGGTGTTTGACCATCGCGGCTGCAACCACCTGCGCGCCGGGCGCCAGTTGACCTTGCAGACGGATCAATTGCTCTTCCAGCAACGCCAGGGTCTTCGGCACCCGGATCAACACCCGGTCAAACGGACCGACACAGATTTCGCTGGCCGGTATGCTCGGCACGGCGTCGAATGGCTGGCCGTTGCGGATCAAATTCTTTTCCAGTGCCTGCAATGCCAGGAACGAGTCGCTGCTGCTGGTTACTTGCACCTTGCCCGCCAAACTCGCTGCCAATGCGCCAAAACTGTCGTTGAGCACCAGCACACGGGTATCTGCAGTCGGCTGCTGTTCGGCCAGATGATTGAGCAGGTATTCATCTGCGGCATCGAAGGCTTGCAGCGGTTCGTTCTGCTGTTCGGGCTGGCGGATCAGATCAAGTTGGGCGAAGGCTGTTTCGAGCAAAGGCATGGGGCGGGGGGCTCTGGATAAACTACGAATGTCCCGCGGCCCGGGGGGGCGTTGTAGCGGGCGGAACCGGCCAGGCGGACGACGACGTGCTGTCGGGCACGTCACCACTCAGGCTGGATCGCAAATGGTACGTTTTTTTCCTTTGGATTGCCCGTGGGTTTTCCCTAGCCCCAACTCACTGCATCAGATGGCACCGGACCTGGCAGCCTTGATGACAGCGGCAATCTTGTTGTTGACGCCCAGTTTCTGGATGGCACTGTGCACATGGAAATTGACCGTGCGCTCGCTCAGGTTAAGGATGCGGGCGCTTTCGTAGGCGGTCTTGCCGTCAGCCGACAACTTCAGCACCTCTATTTCCCTGGGGGACAGGTGTGGTATTGGCGAGGCGGGTACCTTTTTGGGCAGCGTCTGCGTCACCAGTGCATGCAGATGGCGACTGATGAACACCGTGAAGCCAAGGTTTTCATAAAGCTCATAGGGTGTGATCGGGCAATGGCTTCGCGCCAGGCTCAGCATGCTGCACATACCGCTGTCCTCATCGATGATCGACTGCGACCAGCCATGCTGCACGCCCCGCTCCTGAAGTGCCTGCCACAGGTGCGGCGTTTTGGAGAAGATTTCCGGGCTCCACACAATCGGTAATGTCGATTGGCTGCAGTGGGCGACTACCGGGTCTATCGAGTTGAAGCCTTGTTTCTCATATTCGCTGTTCCAGTCATTGGGATAGTTATTGAGATTTATTTGTGTATAACGGGCCTCTGGTGTTTGGGAACTAGTCGTAAATGCACAAAACTTGAAACCGAGGTTCCTGAAGAAGTTGAGTGCAATCAGATAAGCGCAATTGACCTCGTTGGCATGGGAGAGTTGTTTTAGTTGGGACTCCTTCCACAATTCCATTTCGCTGTTCCTCTGCTTTTTCCGTGGGGGTGGCTGATTGGATCCAGGATCCAAGGTTCGAAAACAGTCACGGAAACGAGTGTAGGACGAATCCAACTTCGACGTTTTGAATTTTTTTCTATTTGTGAAGAGGTCGGTTGTATAGGTGATTCTTAAACTTTACAGAAGGGATGAACTGCACGCTGGATGTAGTCTGTAATGTAAGCATTAAAAGGCTTTAAATTGCGGATAAGCTGCGGTTTTCATTAAGATTGGGTATTGACTAAGCGTAAGTGAAATTTATTTTATAAAAGCCATTACAGACTGCCGGTGTTTAAGACGAGCGGTTTGCGGGACACTGTCACCACCTGTTCAGTGGAGCGCCCCATGACCGCCAGCGCCGAAAAATACACTCGCCAGACCCTGCTGGACGTCCAGCCGTTGACCCCCAGCCTGTTCACCTTGCGTACCTCGAGAGACTCCGGCTTTCGTTTTCGCGCCGGACAGTTCGCCCGCCTGGGTGTGACCAAACCGGATGGCAGTACCGTGTGGCGTGCCTATTCAATGGTCTCATCGCCCCATGACGAGTTTCTTGAGTTCTTCTCTATCGTGGTGCCGGGCGGCGAGTTCACCAGTGAGCTGAGCCGCCTGCAAGTGGGCGATACGTTGCTGGTCGACCGCCAGGCTTTCGGCTACCTGACCCTGGACCGCTTTGTGGATGGACGTGATCTGTGGTTGTTGTCCACAGGCACCGGCGTGGCGCCGTTCCTGTCGATCCTGCAGGATTTCGAGGTGTGGGAGAAATTTGAGCGCATTATCCTGGTATACAGCGTGCGAGAGGCCCGGGAGCTGGCATATCAGCCGCTGATCGCAGAACTGATGCAACGCGATTATCTGGCTGAGTACGCTCATAAGCTGCAGTACATCGCCACCGTGACGCGGGAAACCCATCCGGGGGCGCTGAACGGGCGGATCACCACGCTGATTGAAAGTGGCGAGCTGGAGCAGGCAGCGGGTGTGGCGCTGACGGCCGAACACTCGCGGGTCATGCTCTGCGGCAACCCGCAGATGATTGACGACACGCGCCAACTGCTGAAAAAGCGCGATATGCAACTGAGCCTGACTCGGCGTCCCGGACAGGTTGCGGTGGAGAATTACTGGTAAAAAAACGGCGCCCCGAAGGCGCCGTTTCTCGATGCAACACCGCCATCAAGGCCGGGTGTTCTGGGCCTTGAGCAGGTCGCGGATCTCGCTCAGCAGCTCTTCTTCCTTGGTGGGCACTGGCGGCAGGGTCGGTGCCACGGCTTCTTCGCGCTTCAGGCGGTTGATGGCCTTGACGCCCATGAAGATCGCGAACGCGACAATCACGAAGTCGATCATGCTCTGGATGAACTTGCCGTAAGCCAGGACCACCGCCGGAACAGTGCCATCGGCGGCCTTGAGCGTAATGGCCAGGTCACTGAAATCCACCCCGCCGATCAGCAGGCCGATTGGTGGCATGACCACGTCACCGACGAACGACGACACGATCTTGCCAAACGCTGCACCGATGATGATACCGACGGCCATGTCGACCACATTGCCTTTGACCGCGAAGGCCTTGAACTCGCTGAGCACGCCCATAGGTTATTTCCTTGTTACAGATGAGGTTGGTGAACGCAGTGTAAATCAGCAAAACGCATCTTGCTCGACACAACTGCTTACATCGTTTGCCTGCTATCGACCGGCTCATCGACGAAAAGTTTACAAAAGGCCACCATTCGCGCGCGGTTTACCCCCTCTGGCACGGGCTTTCCACAAGCATTTGCCTATCACCCCGGTACGGCATTTCTATTTAGATTCTGCACCGCTGGTCACTAGCCTCTGTGGAGCGCACCTGGATGCGCTTTATAAAATCAGAGGAAACGCCTATGACTTCTTCCCTTGGCTTCGGGGCTTTTCCCCACCGCCGCGCATTGGGCATCTTGACCGTCAGCCTGCTGTCCTTTTCCGTCAGCGCCGCCACCCTGACCCGCGATAACGGGGCTGCGGTGGGTGACAACCAGAACTCGCAAACTGCTGGCGCCAACGGCCCGGTCTTGCTGCAAGACGTGCAATTGATCCAGAAGCTCCAGCGCTTTGACCGCGAACGCATTCCCGAGCGTGTCGTCCACGCCCGTGGCACGGGCGCCCATGGCACCTTCACCGTGACCGACGACCTGAGCGATCTGACCAAGGCCAAGGTGTTCGCGGGTGGCCAGAGCACGCCTGTGTTCGTGCGCTTCTCGGCGGTGGTACATGGCAACCATTCTCCGGAAACCTTGCGCGACCCACGGGGCTTTGCCACCAAGTTCTACACCGCTGATGGTAACTGGGACCTGGTGGGCAACAATTTCCCGACCTTTTTCATCCGTGACGCGATCAAATTCCCGGACATGGTCCACGCCTTCAAGCCGGACCCGCGCACCAATCTGGATGACGATTCCCGACGTTTCGACTTCTTTTCTCATGTGCCGGAAGCCACCCGTACGTTAACCGAGCTCTATTCCAACTCGGGCACCCCTGCCAGTTATCGGGAAATGGACGGTAACGGTGTGCATGCCTATAAGTTGATTAACGCCAAAGGTGATGTCAGCTATGTAAAGTTTCACTGGAAAAGTTTGCAGGGGATCAACAATCTCGATCCAAAGGCTGTCGTAAAAGTTCAGGGTCAGGATTACAGTCATATGACCAATGACTTGGTATCGCATATCAATAAAGGCGACTTCCCCAAGTGGGACTTGTACGTTCAAGTGGTAAAGCCGCAAGACTTGTACAAGTTTGATTTCGATCCATTGGACGCCACCAAGATCTGGCCCGGTATTGCAGAGCGAAAAGTTGGACAAATGGTCTTGAACCGTAATCCGGCAAATGTCTTCCAGGAAACCGAACAAGTTGCCATGGCGCCCGCTAATCTGGTGCCCGGTATCGAGCCATCGGAAGACCGTTTGTTGCAAGGTCGAGTGTTCTCTTATGCCGATACCCAGATGTATCGCCTGGGCGCCAATGCACTGCAATTGCCGATCAATGCGCCAAAAGTTGCCGTAAACAACGGTAATCAGGACGGCGCCATGAACGGCGGGGCCAGCACCAGCGGCGTGAATTACCAGCCAAGCCGCCTGCAGCCGCGTGACGAGCCGCAAGTCGCGCGTTACAGCCAGACAACCCTGTCGGGCAGCACCCAGCAGGCAAAGATTACCCGTGAGCAGAACTTCAAGCAGGCCGGCGATCTGTATCGTTCGTTCAGTCAGAAGGAGCGCCAGGACCTGATCGACAGCTTCGGCGGTTCCCTGGCCAGCACTGATGACGAGAGCAAGCACATCATCCTGTCCTTCCTTTATAAGGCCGATCCGGAATACGGCACCGGCGTGACCAAGGTTGCCAAGGGTGACCTGGGTCGGGTCAAGGCGTTGGCGGCCAAGCTGGTCGACTGATTCCACTGCCATCATTGCGGGGTCTCAGTTGAGGCCCCGTCAGTCCCAGGAGCATGCTCATGCGTTTTCTCTTGTTTCTATTTCTCGGGAGTCTGTCGCTTGCCGCGTCGGCGGCGCCAGCCACTCAAGACCCCGCCGCGCTGAAAGCGCAGTTGCAGGATTACTATTTCGATGCCGCTCGCCGGGGCGATGTGCCGATGCTGGAGACGTTCATTGAGGCCAATTACTCCCTCGATACTCGCGACAGCAAGGGCTACACCGCGCTGATTCTGGCCGCCTATCACGGTCAGGGTGCGGCGGTTGAACGCTTGCTAGCCGCTGGAGCGGATGCCTGTGCCCAGGACCAGCGTGGCAATACCGCGTTGATGGGCGCCATTTTCAAGGGCGAAATACAGATTGCCCGGACCCTGATGGCGTCCAATTGCAGCCCCGATCAACGTAACGGCGCCGGGCAGACGGCGGCGATGTACGCCGGGTTGTTCAAGCGTGTCGAATTGCTCGACGCGCTCAAGGCCAAAGGCGCCGACCTGAATGCCGAGGATCCGCTGGGCAACAGTGCCGCGCGTCTGGCCAGCGGTGAAATCCGTACCGCCGCGCCGCGCTGATCCGTGCTGGCTGAGCTATCATCGCGGTTTTTGCCGGGAGTTCAGATGGCCAAGGCCAAGCGCATGTACGGCTGCACCGAGTGCGGCTCAACCTTCCCCAAGTGGGCCGGCCAGTGCGGCGAGTGCGGGGCCTGGAACACCCTGACCGAAACCATGGTGGAAAGCGGCGGCGCGGCGGCCCCCAGCGGGCGAACCGGCTGGACCGGCCAGCAGGCGCAGATCAAGACCCTGGCTGAAGTCAGCGTCGAAGAAATCCCGCGTTTTTCCACGGCTTCCAGCGAACTCGACCGGGTGCTGGGCGGCGGTCTGGTGGACGGTTCTGTGGTGCTGATCGGCGGTGATCCCGGCATCGGCAAATCGACGATTCTGTTGCAAACCTTGTGCAACCTCGCCAAGAGCATGCCGGCGCTCTACGTCACCGGCGAAGAGTCCCAGCAACAGGTGGCCATGCGCGCCCGTCGCCTCGGTTTGCCTCAGGACAAGCTGCGGGTGATGACCGAAACCTGCATCGAAACCATCATTGCCACGGCCCGCCAGGAAAAGCCCAAGGTGATGGTGATCGACTCGATCCAGACGATCTTCACCGAACAATTGCAATCGGCACCGGGTGGCGTGTCCCAGGTGCGCGAAAGTGCGGCGTTGCTGGTGCGTTATGCCAAGCAGAGCGGCACGGCGATTTTCCTGGTGGGTCACGTCACCAAGGAAGGCGCACTGGCCGGTCCCCGCGTGCTGGAGCACATGGTTGATACCGTGCTGTATTTCGAAGGTGAGTCCGACGGGCGACTGCGTTTGCTGCGGGCGGTGAAAAACCGTTTCGGCGCGGTAAACGAGCTGGGCGTGTTCGGCATGACTGACAAGGGCCTGAAAGAAGTCTCCAACCCGTCTGCGATATTTCTTACCCGCGCTCAGGAAGAAGTCCCGGGCAGTGTGGTCATGGCGACGTGGGAAGGCACGCGACCGATGCTGGTGGAAGTTCAGGCGCTGGTGGATGACAGTCACCTGGCCAACCCGCGCCGGGTGACGCTGGGCCTGGATCAGAATCGTCTGGCGATGTTGCTGGCGGTGCTGCATCGTCACGGTGGCATTCCGACCCACGATCAAGACGTGTTCCTCAATGTGGTCGGCGGGGTGAAGGTGCTGGAAACCGCATCCGATCTGGCGCTGATGGCGGCGGTGATGTCCAGCCTGCGCAACCGGCCACTGCCGCATGACTTGCTGGTGTTCGGGGAAGTCGGATTGTCCGGCGAAGTGCGCCCGGTGCCGAGCGGTCAGGAGCGGCTGAAAGAGGCGGCCAAACACGGCTTCAAACGTGCCATCGTGCCCAAGGGCAATGCACCGAAGGAAGCGCCACCGGGTTTGCAGATTATTGCCGTGACCCGCCTCGAACAGGCCCTCGACGCACTGTTCGAATAAACACCCTGTCTCTGTGGGAGCCGGGCTTGCCCGCGATAGCGGTCTATCTGTCGGCATTGATGTTGGATGTGAGTCCGCCATCGCGGGCAAGCCCGGCTCCCACAGGGGGATGTGTTTGCGTCAGATTTCGATCAGGGCCCCCAACTCCCGCTCCAGCTCCTGCGGATCCCCCAGATTGAGCTCGATCAAGCGCCGCAGGCTTTGAACCGATTCGAGGCTGATGTAGCGGCAGACGAAACCAAGTTGGCGGTTATTGTCATGGGACAGCTGCACGTCCATGCGGATCTCTGCGTCCTTGCCCAGGTGAATGTCCACCGAGAAAACCTGGTTCTTGTCACCCAGCCATGGCTCGGGCCGTTCGATCAACAGCCCCTTGAGCGACAGGTCGATCAGTTTCACCGGCCAGAGGTGTTGCCCTTGGCTCAGCTCGGTTTTGGCATCGAACGCAATACGTTTGAAGCGACGACGATTGGCAGGGTGCTCGGTCATGGTGCAATCCTCGCGAAGGTTCGCTGACTATAGACCCGCATCCCCGAGGCCCGCCAGCAAACCGGGGATCTAGACCTATGTCGGGGTATGGTCTTTGGCGCCAGTAGCGCTAAACTCGGGGTGGCTGTCTTTCTTGTCCACCCTGGCTGGAATAATAAAATGAAAAATAATAATAGCCTGCTACGCCACTTACCCTGGCTGCTGCTGGCAATCGTAGGAGCGTGCGCCCTGGGCGTTGTGGCATTGCGCCGAGGCGAGGCGATCAACGCCTTGTGGATTGTGGTCGCCGCCGTGGCGATCTATCTGGTTGCATACCGCTATTACAGTCTGTTCATCGCCAACAACGTGATGCAACTGGACCCGCGTCGGGCCACCCCCGCCGTCGTCAACAATGATGGTCTGGACTACGTGCCGACCAACAAACACATTCTGTTCGGTCATCACTTCGCGGCCATCGCTGGTGCGGGGCCTTTGGTCGGCCCGGTATTGGCGGCACAAATGGGCTATCTGCCCGGCACGCTCTGGCTGATTGCCGGCGTGGTGCTGGCCGGTGCCGTTCAGGACTTCATGGTCCTGTTCATGTCCACCCGCCGCAACGGTCGCTCCCTGGGTGACATGGTCCGTGAAGAAATGGGCCGCATCCCCGGCACCATCGCGCTGTTTGGCTGCTTCCTGATCATGATCATCATCCTCGCGGTGCTGGCGCTGATCGTGGTCAAGGCCCTGGCCGAAAGCCCGTGGGGCATTTTCACGGTGATGGCGACCATCCCGATCGCGATGTTCATGGGCGTCTACATGCGCTACATCCGCCCGGGCCGCATCGGTGAAATCTCTGTCGTCGGCGTGTTGTTGCTACTCGGTTCGATCTGGCTGGGCGGGCAGATTGCCGCCGATCCGGTCTGGGCCAAGGCGTTCAGCTTCACCGGGATCCAGATTACCTGGATGCTGATCGGCTACGGTTTTGTTGCCGCCGTGTTGCCGGTATGGCTGATTCTGGCGCCGCGTGACTATCTTTCGACCTTCCTGAAAATCGGCACCATCGTCGCTCTGGCGATTGGCATCCTGGTCACCATGCCCGTGCTGAAAATGCCGGCACTCACTCAATTCATCGACGGCACCGGACCGGTGTGGAAGGGCGGCCTGTTCCCGTTCCTGTTCATCACCATCGCCTGTGGCGCGGTCTCGGGTTTCCACGCGCTGATTGCCTCTGGCACGACGCCGAAGCTGCTGGCCAGTGAAGGCCATGCCCGTTACATCGGTTACGGAGGCATGCTGATGGAGTCCTTCGTGGCGATCATGGCAATGGTTGCCGCCTCGGTGATCGAGCCAGGCGTGTACTTCGCCATGAACAGCCCGGCCGCAATCGTCGGCGGTGATGTGATGCAAGTCGCGCAAACCGTCAGCAGTTGGGGTTTTGCAATTACTCCGGAAGCGCTGCAAGCGGTCGCCAAGGACATTGGTGAAACCACCGTGCTGGCTCGCGCCGGCGGTGCACCGACGCTGGCGGTCGGTATTGCGCAGATCCTGCACAGCGTACTGCCGGGTGAAAACACCATGGCGTTCTGGTACCACTTCGCGATCCTGTTCGAGGCGCTGTTCATCCTCACCGCGGTTGACGCCGGTACTCGTGCCGGGCGTTTCATGCTGCAGGATTTGCTCGGCTCGTTCGTGCCGGCGCTCAAGCGCACCGAGTCCTGGACCGCCAACCTGATCGCCACGGCCGGTTGCGTGGCAATGTGGGGTTACCTGCTGTATCAAGGGGTGATCGATCCGCTGGGTGGCATCAACACCTTGTGGCCGCTGTTCGGTATCTCCAACCAGATGCTGGCCGGTATTGCGCTGATGCTCGCCACCGTTGTGCTGATCAAAATGAAACGCCAACGCTACATCTGGGTGACCATGCTGCCAGCAGTCTGGCTGCTGATTTGCACCGTCACCGCAGGCTTCATCAAGCTGTTCGACGCCAACCCGGCGATCGGCTTCCTGTCGCTGGCCAAAAAATACAGCGATGCATTGGCCAACGGGCAGATTCTCGCCCCGGCCAAGGACATCACCCAGATGCAGCATGTGATCTTCAACGCCTACACCAACGCAACGCTGACGGCACTGTTCCTGTTCGTGGTATTCAGCATCCTGTTCTATGCGCTCAAGGTCGGCATCGCCGCCTGGGGCACCAAGGAACGCACGGATAAAGAAGCGCCATTCCAGGCCATTCCAGACGCGTAATCGAGGATTGCAAACATGTTCAATGACCTGAGTCGCCTCGGTAAATACCTCGGTCAGGCTGCGCGCCTGATGGTCGGCATGCCCGACTACGACAACTACGTCGAGCATATGCAAACCAAACATCCGGACAAACCGGTGATGAGCTACGAGATGTTCTTTCGCGAACGTCAGGAAGCCCGTTACGGTGGCAAGGGTGGGCCCAAGTGCTGTTGATCCGCTAACCGCGGGTTACCCGATGTGATGTGGGAGCGGCTTTTTGTGGGAGCGAGCTTGCTCGCGATGCAGACAACTCGGTATATCGTCAGACCGAGGTGATGCCATCGCGAGCAAGCTCGGTCCCACAGGACCGCTCTCATTTTTTTGCGTATTAGAAGGAGATCCAGTTTGTCCTCTCCCATCCCGGTCACCGTGCTCAGCGGTTTCCTCGGCGCTGGCAAGACCACGCTGCTGCGCCATCTGCTCAAGGCCGAGCACGGGCTGAAAATCGCCGTGATCGAAAACGAATTCAGTGACGCCGGTATCGACACCCAACTGCTGGGCGACGAGCCGGTGCAGGTGATGACGCTGTCCAACGGCTGCGTCTGCTGCACTATCCACACCGACCTGACCAAGGCCCTGTACCTGCTGCTCGAACGCCTGGACAGCGGTGAAATCGCCTTCGACCGTCTGGTCATCGAATGCACTGGCCTGGCTGACCCGGCGCCCGTGGCGCAGACCTTTTTCATCGATGAGGAGCTGCGTGATCGCTACATCCTCGACGGCATCATCACCCTGATGGACGCGGCTCACGCTGAAACACATCTGGCCCAGACCATCGCCCAGGCGCAGATCGGTTTCGCCGACCGGCTGCTGGTGAGCAAGCGCGATCTGGTGGACGAGACGACATTCACGGCGCTCAGCGAACGCCTGACCCGGATCAATCGCCGTGCTCCGATTCGTGTGGTGGAACACGGCAACATTGACCTGGCTGAACTGCTGGACGTGCGCGGTTTCAACCTCAACGCCGATCTGGGGGGCGGGGTGAATCTGCGCCCGGTGAGCAAGGCGCCGTCCATCGACCGCATCTCCAGCCTGGTGCTGCGCACTGATAAACCGCTGGATATCGACAAGCTCAGCGAGTTCATGAATGAGCTGCTGGAAGACCATGGCAAGCAGTTGCTGCGTTACAAGGGCGTGCTGAGCATTCTCGGCGAGCCGCGGCGGATGGTGTTTCAGGGGGTTTTGAAGCTCTATGGTTTCGACTGGGATACCGAGTGGGCTGAGGATGAGACGCGCGAAAGCGTGATCGTGTTTATTGCTGATGATTTACCGCAAGAGAAGATTCGGGCGGGGTTTGAGCGGGTGGTGGCGGTCTGAAGCATCGTCGGTGGATGTTATGACGCCTTCGCGATCAGGCTCGCTCCCACAGGGGGATGCATTTCAAATGTGGGAGCAAGCCTGCTCGCGAAGACGATTTAATTGGCGATGCAATCCTGGCAGGTTTCTGGATTGAGCAATGCCCCCTCAATCTGATCCAGGCACTGCCCCATCAACCTGACAGCCATCGCCACATCGCCACCCTCCAGTGCATCAACAATCCCGGCATGCGCTTGCCACTCGCAACAACTCTGCGTCTGCCCTCCAAACCGCGCAATCGCCAATGCAGTCATGGGCACCAGACTGCCGAGAAAATGCGCCAGCGGTGCATTCCCCGCCATCTCGGCCAGTTGCAGATGAAACTCCCCGGCCAGGCGGATCGCCGGACCGCGCTGCGTACATTGGCGTTCTTGCTCGATCAACACCCGCAGGCGTTGCAAGTCCTGCGGGCAGGGCTGTTGGCAGGCCAGGCGTACCAGCGTGATTTCGGTCAGGCGCCGGGCATGCAGTGTCTGCCGGGTTTGTTCGGCATCGAGTGCAGCGACTTTGGGTCGATGATTGGGCCGCACGATGATGATCTGCTGATGCGACAGTCGCGTCAGCACCTGGCGGATGCTGCTGCGGCTGGTGCCAAACAGGTCCGCCAGACTTTCTTCGGTAAATCGACTGCTTGGCACCAGGCGCTGTTCGAGAATGGCATCGAAGACCTGCGGGTACAGATCATCCGCCGACGTCTTCGTACGGGCGAAGGGCAGGGCGCTGAGGGGCTGCGCCGGGGCGAAACTGTTCATGGCCTGTCTCCAGTTCGGGGCTGATTCAACTGCCTAAATGGTCGTCCGGGATATTCAGCTCAATGCCCATCCGCTGGCCTTCACGAAGGATATGCCGACGCATTTCGGCACTGGCCTGGGCGCTGTTCTTGCTGCGGATGGCGCGCACCACCGCTTCGTTCTCCTCCAGCCGCTCGGCCAGGTGTTCCGGCGAATTGCGCAGCACCTCGGCACTTTGCTTGAGGGCATTGCTGGTCTGTTGCACCACACTCTGGAAAATCGGGTTGGAGGTCAGGGTGAACAGTTCTTCGTGGAAGGCGATGTAGGCGCTCACGCCAGCCTCGCTGTCATTGGCGTCCAGCGCTTCGCGCATGTCCATCAGGGTCAGGCGCAGTTGCCCGACTTCCTTGCTGCTGATGGACTGCGCCACCAGGCCGACGATGAACGGCTCCAGGGTGTAGCGCAGTTGCAGCACGTCTTCCAGGCTGGCACCGGCCACCGCGTTGTCGTGGTGCTGGCTGTCGCTGAGATTGGCCTCCAGCACCACCACCCCTTTGCCCGGCATCGAACGCACCAGGCCAAGGGTTTCCAGCACGATCACCGCTTCACGCAGGCTCGGGCGGCTGATGCCCAGTTGTTCGGCGAGTTCGCGCTGGCCTGGCAACATGTCGCCGCTGCGCCATTGACCACGGGCCAGCGCGGCCCGGAGTTTTTCGACGACTGAATTTACGACGGTTGAAGTGCTAATCACTGTTTGCTCCGTGAGTCTTGAAGAGTGCCGACGGCCAGATTCGCAGCCTTCGGCAGCTCCTGCAGGATGGGGTCAGAATTCCTGATGCGCCGGTGCCGCCGTTTTTCTTGGCTGGAAGGTATACCCCTGCTGGCCGGAAAGTACCTTGTTCGCCCGCTGGATATCGATGTCCCGTTCCCAGCGTGCGATGGCCACGGTGGCGACGCAGTTGCCGATCAGGTTGGTCAGCGCCCGGCCGATGCCCATGAACCAGTCCACCGCCAGCACCAGCACCAGGCCGACCACCGGAATCGCCGGGATCGCCGTCAGTGTCGCCGCCAGGATCACCAGTGCCGAGCCGGGAATGCCGTGAGCCCCTTTGGAGGTGATGAGCGACACCAGCAGAATGGTCAGCAGGTCAGTCATGGCCAGCGGCGTGCCAGTGGCGTTCGCAATGAACACGATGGCCAGGGTCAGGTAGATCGAAAAGCCGTCCAGGTTGAACGAGTAGCCAGTGGGAATCACCAGCCCGACGGTGGAGCTGCCGATGCCCAGGTGTTCCAGCTTGCGCATGATCTGCGGCAGCACGGCGTCGGACGAGGCGGTACCAATGACGATCAGCATTTCTTCGCGCAAGTATTTGAGCAAGGGCCACAGCCGCAGCCCGGATAGGCGCATCACCAACCCGAGAACCAGCGACACGAACGCGGCACAGGTCAGGTAGAACAAGCCCACCAGGCTGCCCAGATGTTGCAGCGAGTCCAGGCCATATTGGCTGGTGGTGAATGCGATGGCGCCGAACACGCCAATCGGCGCCAGGCGCACGATCATGCCCATGATGCGGAAAATCACATGGCTCAATTCATTGATCAGCCGCGAGATGCCCGACGCCGCTTCGCCCACCAGATTCAGCGCACTGCCGAACAGCACGGAAAACAGCAGCACTTGCAGAATGTTGTTGTCGGCAAAGGCGCCGATCACTGAGGTCGGGATCAGTTCCAGCAGAAATTGCGTCGTGGTGTGCAGGTGCTGGCCTCGCTGGGCCAGATCGCCCATGTCGGCCTTGGCCAGTTGATCCAGATGAATGTTGGCGCCGCTGCCGATGCCGGTACTGAAGGCGAACGCCAGGCCGATCAACAGGGCGATGGTGGTCAGTACTTCGAAGTAGATCACTGACTTGAGGCCGATACGGCCGACTTTCTTCAGATCGCCGGCGCCGCTGATGCCGCTTACGACCACGCAGAATACGATCAGGCCGATGAGCATCTTGATCAGTTTGATGAAGCCGTCGCCCAAGGGTTTGAGCTGGGCGGAGTATTCGGGGAGGGTCAGCCCGCAGACGATGCCGAGCACCAGTGCGAGAACCACTTGGAGGAAGATTGAACGCGAGCACCATCTGAGCATGGGAGGAATCCTGGTCGGTGTCCTGGCTGCCGTGCGCGATGCGCATCAGATTCAGGACTTAATTATTGTGGTCTTACCGGTATGTCCAGTGCAGGCCCAGTCTACGCTCGGTGTTTTTGAGATGACAAGTGAAAATGATGAAATTGGCATGACCGGTCTGACCAGTGGTTACAGCGCCTACAGGGGGGGAATTGCAGGCGAAAAAAAACCGGCCATCACTGACCGGTTTTTTCATGCCGCGATTTAGCGTCGCAATTAAGCGCCGTATACCGGCAGCTTCTTGCAGATGGCCTTGACCTTCTCACGAACGGCGTCGATCACCGCGTCGTTGTTCAGGTCAGCCAGGATGTCGCAGATCCAGCCGGCCAGCTCTTTGCACTCTGCTTCCTTGAAGCCACGAGTGGTCACAGCCGGAGTACCGAAACGCAGACCCGAGGTCACGAACGGGGACCGTGGATCGTTTGGCACGGAGTTCTTGTTCACGGTGATGAACGCTTTGCCCAGAGCGGCGTCAGCATCTTTACCGGAGATTTCCTGCTTGATCAGCGACAGCAGGAACAGGTGGTTTTCAGTACCGCCGGACACCACGTCGAAACCGCGCTCGATGAATACGCTGGCCATGGCCTGGGCGTTTTTCACCACTTGTTGCTGGTAAGTCTTGAACTCAGGTTGCAGCGCTTCCTTGAAGCAGATCGCTTTGGCGGCGATCACGTGCTCCAGCGGGCCACCCTGGGCGCCCGGGAATACCGCGGAGTTCAGTTTCTTCTCGATGTCGGCGTTGGCGCGAGCCAGGATCAGGCCGCCACGTGGACCGCGCAGAGTCTTGTGCGTGGTGGTGGTCACGACGTCAGCGAAGGGAACCGGGTTCGGGTAGACGCCAGCGGCGACCAGACCGGCCACGTGGGCCATGTCGACGAACAGGTAGGCGCCGACCTTGTCAGCGATTTCGCGGAAGCGCGGGAAGTCGAGGATCTGCGAGTAGGCAGAGAAACCGGCCACGATCATTTTTGGCTTGTGCTCGACAGCCAGGCGCTCGACTTCGTCGTAGTCGATCAGGCCATTGGCATCGATACCGTACTGAACGGCGTTGTACAGCTTGCCGGAAGACGAAACGCTGGCGCCGTGGGTCAGGTGACCGCCGTGGGCCAGGCTCATGCCCAGGATGGTGTCGCCCGCTTGCAGCAGGGCCAGGTAAACGGCGCTGTTGGCTTGCGAACCGGCGTGCGGCTGAACGTTGGCGTAATCGGCGCCGAACAGTTCTTTTGCACGGTCGATGGCCAGTTGCTCAACCACGTCGACGAACTCGCAACCACCGTAGTAGCGCTTGCCCGGGTAGCCTTCGGCGTACTTGTTGGTCAGTACCGAGCCTTGAGCTTCCATCACCGCAGGGCTGGTGTAGTTTTCCGAAGCGATCAGCTCAATGTGTTCTTCCTGGCGCTGAGCTTCTTGCTCCATGGCGGCAAAGAGATCGGCGTCGTACTTGGCAATAGTCAAATCACGGCTGAACATGGCGGTCCTCAAGGATCGGGGCAGAAAAGGGGGGCATTCTAACCCAATGGGTTTTAGATGGCATATGAAAGGACATCATGTCGCAGACAAGTGGCGTTCATGACCGGATATGCGGTGCCTGGGCGGGCCTGTGGCGAGGGAGCTCGCTCCCGCTGGGCTGCGAAGCGGCCCCAAAATCTCGTGAGCGCTGCGCACTCAATCAGGAGCAAGCTCCCTCGCCACAATGATTGTGCTTCAGTCAAACATGAACAGCGCATCATTGCTGAACTGCGCCTCGAACCGGCTCGCCGGCATCGGCCGTCCGAACAGATACCCCTGAACCTCATCGCAACCATGCTCACGCAGGAAATCGAGTTGTTCATGGGTCTCCACGCCCTCGGCAATCACCGCCAGGTTCAGGCTGTGGGCCATGGCGATGATGGCGCGGGCAATCTGCGCATCCTGCTCACCCGATGGCAAGCCGTCGACGAAGGTGCGGTCGATTTTCAGCACGTCGATCGGGAACTGCTTGAGGTAGTTGAGCGATGAGTAACCCGTGCCAAAGTCATCGACCGCAATGCTCAGGCCGAGGTTTTTCAGCCCGGCAAGAATTTGCATCGCCTCACTGACTTCGCGCATCAGGATGCTCTCGGTCAGTTCCAGCTCCAGGCACGCTGGCGGCAGGCCGGTCTCCCGCAGGATGGTGGCGATCCGGGTGCCGAGCTGGCCGTCGGAGAACTGCCGGGCCGAGATGTTCACCGACACCTTCGGCACTCGCACCCTGGCCTGATGCCAGCTCTTGAGCTGACGGCAGGCTTCACTGATCACCCAGTCGCCGACGTCCACCACCAGCCCGAGCTCTTCCAGGACCGGGATGAAATCCCCCGGCGGCACCAGGCCGCGTCGCGGATGGCGCCAGCGCAGCAGGGCTTCGGCACCGGTCAGGCGTTTGCCATCGCCGCTGAACTGCGGCTGGTAATACAGCACGAATTCGTTTTGCTCCAGCGCATGGCGCAAGTCGCTTTCCAGCTCCAGACGCTCCAGGGCGCTGGCGTTCATGTCGGCCTGATAGAACTGGAAGTTGTTCTTGCCGCGCTCCTTGGCGTGGTACATCGCGGTGTCGGCGTTTTTCATCAACTGGCTGAGTTCGTTGCCGTCCTGCGGACTCAGGGCGATACCGATACTGGCGGTGACGAAGAACTCGCGGCCCTCCAGTACAAAGGGTTTCACCAGGCTGGCGAGGATCTGCTCGGCCACGTTAATTGCCCGGTTCAGCGCCACTTCACGGCTGGTGCGCGGTTGCAGCAGCAGGGTGAATTCGTCGCCGCCCATGCGCGCCACGGTGTCGTCATCGTCGACGCAGCCGAGCAGCCGCGTGGCCATTTCCTTGAGCATGCGATCGCCGGCGGCGTGGCCCAGGGAGTCGTTGATCGGCTTGAAACGGTCCAGATCGAGGAACATCAGCACCACCCACGACTTCTGCCGTTCCGCCGATTGCAGTGCGGTGTGCAGGCGATCCTGGAACAGCGTGCGGTTGGGCAGGTGCGTCAGGGCGTCGTAGTAGGCGAGGCGGTGAATCCGCTGCTCGCTGGCCTTGCGCTCGCTGATGTCGCTGAAGAAGCACACGTAACTGGCCAGATCGCCTTCGTCGTCGAGCACGGCGGTAATGCCGACCCAGGCCGGGTAATGCTCGCCGTTACGGCGCTTGAGCCAGACTTCACCTTCCCAGGTGCTGTTCTGATGCAATTGTTTGAGCACGTAACGCAGATGCGCTTCCTGCTGCTCGTCGACCGTCAGCATATTCGGCAGCTGATCCAGTACCTGCTCCACGGCATAGCCGCTGACACGACTGAACGCTTCATTGGCCTGGACAATGTAGCCCGCCGGGTCGGTGATCAGGATCGCCGACGTCGAGTGTTCAAATACCGTGGCCGCCATGCGCAGGTCTTTCTCGGCCCGGCGCTGCTGACTGATATCGCGGCCAACACCCAGCACACCTTCGAAAGCTCCATGTTCGTCCCACACCAGCACCAGCCGCAACTCGATAGGGATCTTGCGCCCGTCGGCTCGCAGGCAGTCGAAGAGGAACAGTTGGGTCTGCACCTGGTTGCGTAGCAGGGCCAGTTGATCGGGTTTATCCAGTGCCTTGCTGACCCGGTCCATCAAGCTGTAAATACCGGTCAGTTGTTGCGGGTTGGCGATGGTCGATTGCCAGCCGTTCTGGAAGATCCAGTCAACGTCGTAACCGAGCACCACTTGCACCGACGGGCTGACGTAATTGAGCGACAGTTTGCTGTCGGTGGAGAAAATCACGTCGCTGATGCTTTCGGCGAGCATGCGATAGCGCTGCTCGCTGTCGCGCAGGGATTCGCTGGCCTCGATCTGATCGGTGATGTCCTTGGCGACGCCGATGATGCGCGTGACCTGATCGTGGCAGTCGCGCGCCAGGGCCTGTTCACGAATGTCGAAGCGCCGCCATTTTCCATCGCGATGGCGAAAGCGCAACTGACATTGCAGCAATTGGCTGTACCCGGCCTGACGCTGGGTCTGGCGCGAGCGGTGGTAGTAGTCGGCATCTTCGGGGTGCAGCAGGATTTCCCAGAAGTACTCACCCATCTGGTGCAACTCGGTGCGGTTGTAGCCCAGCGTCTGCCCCAGGTGATGGTTGCTGAAGATCATCCGCTGGCTGATCACGTCCTGCACATACAGGTGATCGGGCACGGTACGCACCACGTCGGACCAGAAGCCTTCACGCTCCAGTAATGAGAGTTCGATGAGCTTGCGGCTGGTGATGTCGTTGATGCTGAGGATCACTGCTTTATAGTCGTGCTGTTCTTCCGGCAGGCGCAGCACCAGCCACAAGTGCTGATCGCGGCCGCTGGTGTCCTGAAGTTTGATTTCCAGTTCCAGCTGTTGCTGCTGGCTCAGCACCGCTTCGAGTACTTGATTGCCGATGGCGGTGCCATCTTGCAGGTTGCCGTCGATCAGCAGCTTCCAGGCCTGATCGCAGGAATTGACGTTGAGCAGTTGCAGGGCGACCTGGTTGACCTCGGTGATGCGCAACTCTTGCAGTAGCAGTAGGCGTTTTTTCCGGCGTATTGAGCCATGCCTTCAACTGATCGCTGCTTTGCAACTGGGACTTTTCGAACAGGGCCTTGAGCCCCGACAGATCCAGCACGCACAGGGCCACGCCGGTTCCTTCGAAAATGTCCTGATAGCGGCGCCGGCCTTCATGCAACTGGCGCTGGCGGCGACGCATGCTCAGCAGGGCGATGAACGGCAGCAGCGAGAAGGCCAGCCCCAGCAGGCATTTGCCAATGAATGCCGGCAGCAGTTGTTCGAGCACGCGCTCGCGGTCGAACAGGCCGCGCAGTTGCCAGTCGCTGCTGCTCAAGGGCACGGTGAGTACACTGTCCTCCAGATCGTCGGCCGTCGCCACGCCTGGTTTCGATGAGGGCAGGCCTTCATCGCGGCTGATGATCTGATGATTGACGCGGTTTTCCACCAGCCACAATGGGCGGATGCCGGTCTCGGCCTGTTTGGTCAGTGTCGAGAAAAACGTCGGCCGCAGACGCAAGGCCCAGTAGCCACGAGTACTGCCACTGGCTTGATGCAACAACAGGTGCACCACCGAACCGTCGTCGGCGTTACTGAAATAGTGGGCTTGCGCACGGCTGCGGCGCACCAGTTCGCTCAGGTAATCGGCGTCGTGGCTGTCGGCGGCGCTGTCGCTGACAATTTTCCCGGAGGGGCTGAGCAACGCCAGACTTTGCAGCTCGGGCAGCGACTGCTGCAATTTGCGTAACAGTGCCTGCTGTTCGTCGGCGCTTTGTGGTTGTTCGATGATCGGCAGCAGGTTGAGGGCGATCTGCGCGTTGAGTGCCATGTTCAGGCTGACCTGCGAGGCGAGGTCGGCGGTGTAGTCGATGGTGTACTGGCGCTGGTTCTTTTCGGTTTCGCGCAGTTGGTCCAACAGTTGCCAGAACAGCAACGCGAGCAGCAACAGCACGAGCGTCGCCAGCGCGCCCTTCAGAGTTCCGCGCAGGGGGGAGCTCGGCGCAGCAGTGGTCGCACGAGAGGTTAGAGGCGGAGTGTCATTAGACAAACTGTAATCCTGCGGATTGGCTGGACTGGCGCGACGTGCACTATAAGCCGGACGCCCGAAGGGCGGCTAGCATGCCTTGAGTTGTGGCTAAGTGCCAGCCCCTCTCGGCTGGACTGCCACTTGTCATTAAGGTAGCTTTGCCGGTTACGCGGGAGCGTTCCAGCTCTTAGGGGGCATTCTCAATTAGTTTCCACACCCCGGCCCTTCGGGTTGTGCCTTCAAGCGGCCAGGCTGCGTTGCAGGCCTTGGAAAGGGAACAACCATTCCCAGCGGCCTGCGCCTTGCCTGGCCCGCTTTAAGGCGACAACGCGGTGTGGAAACTAATTGAGAACGCCCCCTAAACTCAGGTTTTTCAGCGCGCACGTATTGATAGTCATCAATCGGGCGGCGCGCACGGTCTGGCCGGGCATCGCCTGCGCTCCAATCATTCATCTGTCACTGACCCAAGGTTCTCCATGGCTCAATACGTCTTCACCATGCATCGGCTGGGCAAAGTTGTTCCGCCGAAGCGGGAAATCCTGAAAAACATTTCGCTGTCGTTCTTCCCCGGCGCCAAGATCGGTGTACTCGGCCTCAACGGTTCGGGTAAGTCCACGCTGTTGAAAATCATGGCCGGCGTTGACACCGAATTCGAGGGCGAAGCCCGTCCGATGCCGGAGCTGAACATCGGTTATCTGCCGCAAGAGCCGATTCTTGATCCGACCAAGACCGTGCGCGAAGTGGTCGAGGAAGCGGTCAGCGTGATCAAGAATGCCCAGGCTCGTCTGGACGAGGTCTATGCGGCTTACGCTGAAGAAGATGCCGACTTCGACAAGCTGGCTGCCGAACAGGCCAAGCTCGAAGCGATCCTGCAAGCGAGCGACGGTCATAACCTGGAGCGCCAGCTGGAAGTCGCCGCCGATGCGCTGCGTCTGCCGGCCTGGGACGCCAAGGTCGAATTCCTCTCTGGCGGTGAAAAACGCCGTGTGGCCCTTTGCCGCCTGCTGCTGTCCGCCCCGGACATGCTGCTGCTCGACGAACCGACCAACCACCTGGACGCCGATTCCGTCGCCTGGCTGGAGCACTTCCTGCACGATTTCCCGGGCACCGTGGTAGCGATTACGCACGACCGGTACTTCCTGGACAACGTCGCTGGCTGGATTCTGGAACTCGACCGCGGCGCCGGTATCCCGTACGAAGGCAACTACTCGGGCTGGCTTGAAGCCAAGTCCGATCGTCTGGCCGCCGAATCCAAGCAGCAGTCGGCTCATGAAAAAGCCATGAAGGAAGAACTGGAGTGGGTGCGCAAAGGCGCCAAGGCCCGCCAGTCCAAATCCAAGGCTCGTCTGCAACGCTTCGAAGAAATGCAATCGCAGGAATTCCAGAAGCGCAGCGAAACCAACGAGATCTACATCCCGGCTGGTCCGCGTCTGGGCGACAAGGTCATCGAATTCAAGAACGTCTCCAAGGGTTATGGCGATCGCGTGCTGATCGACAACCTGTCGTTCTCCATGCCTAAAGGCGCCATCGTCGGCGTGATCGGCGGTAACGGTGCCGGTAAATCGACCCTGTTCCGCATGTTGATGGGCAAGGAACAACCGGATTCGGGCAGCATCGAAGTCGGCGAAACCGTGCAACTGGCCTGTGTGGATCAGAGCCGCGAAGACCTGGACGGCAGCAAGACTGTGTTCCAGCAGATCTCCGACGGTTCCGACCAGATCCGCATCGGCAACTACGAGATCCCGTCGCGTACCTACGTTGGTCGCTTCAATTTCAAGGGCGGTGATCAACAGAAGTTCGTCAAGGACCTGTCCGGTGGTGAGCGCGGTCGCCTGCACCTGGCCCTGACCCTGAAAGAGGGCGGCAACGTCCTGCTGCTCGACGAACCGTCCAACGACCTCGACGTTGAAACCCTGCGTTCCCTGGAAGAAGCCCTGCTGGACTTCCCTGGCGCCGCCATTGTGATCTCCCACGATCGGTGGTTCCTTGACCGCGTCGCGACCCACATCCTGGCGTACGAAGACGACTCGCAAGCCATCTTCTTCGAAGGTAACTACACCGAGTACGAAGCCGACCGCAAAAAGCGCCTCGGCGAAGCGGCTGCCCAGCCGCATCGTGTACGGCACAAGAAACTGGCCTGATTCAGGTCAGTTGTGTGACAGCATCATGAGTCAAGGCGTAAAGCCAACCTGATGAATGCTTTGAAATTAAGATCCGATGCCATTAAGGCATCGGATTTTTTTTGCTCGCCATTATTTGATTTGTAATTGAAAGTTACTCGGCCGATTGTTGTGTTTGAACGTGACTGATTACGAGTGGGCGCGTGTTGTCGTGTGGCTTGTTGTGATATCTGCTCTGCAAGTGCGGTATACAATGATATTTCTCAAGTTTTACCAAGGTTTTTATCCGTTTATTTCAAGGTTTTATATTCTGTAATGATTGTCGGATTTCAATTTTCGGCGGGTGCGTTATGGTGTGCGAGTTGATTTTACAGATTGAATAAAGGCACTGGTAAGTGCTGGGCAATCAGGTGGAAGAATAAAGCTGTTAATAGGGTGCTCCAGATCGTTCAAGGGGTTTTTATGATTTACATGGATGTATGGCTGATAGTATGAAAAAAATAATAAGTGATGTTTGTCAAAGGCAATGGCCAGAATATATGACGGGTGCTGCCCAGCAGAACTATTTAAAGGCCGAGCTTGGTATTCTTGAAGCCGCAGCGCAAGGTTATAGTCATTGGTACATTGATGGTAGTTTGCCGGGTGAGCGCCCTGCAGACTGGACGATCGACCGAATAGAAGCCTTGCAGGAAACAATATCGACGCTAGGTGTCAGGCCAATCTATCACGGGAATTTCAAGGCGCCTTTGGGCAGTGATGTTCGTGAGTTAGGAAGGGCGGCCCTTGATTACATAAAACGTGAGGTGGACCTGAGTGCGTCTTTAGGTGGCGCGCCTGTCATCGTTCACGGTGGCGGGATCGTAGAGCCGCGTCTGGTTGTGGAGGCTCGCCGCTTGGGGCTGACCATGCTTATCGATAATCTGGGTGAACTTGTTGAGTATGCACGCCATAAAAATGTAGAAATATGGCTGGAAAATTTAAGTAACTATACAAAGTTTCACCCGTTTTATTATATATGCGTTACCGGGGATGAATATGCGGAGGTGTTGGGGCGTGTGCCGGGGTTGAAGTTGTTTTTTGATGTGTCTCATGCTCATGTCAATGACGGAGATCCTGTAGAGGTTTTCAAGAAATTGCACCAGCACGTAGTGGGTATGTCGTTCAGTGACAATAAAGGCGAGCGTGACTCACATTTTCCCCTCGGTAGAGGATCGTTGGACTACCTCGGTCTTGTCGAGGCGATACACCAGTGCGAATGGAAAGGTCTGATAGGCTTCGAAACGCGTGGCAGCACGCTATCCGATAGTCTCGCTTACTTGAATGACGTTGGCGCCAGGATGACTGGAAAAGTCGCTTGATACCTGACTGTGTTTCAGGTCGCGTCCCCAAGGTGACCTGATTTACCCCAGAAAATCTGTGCTGATTACCAGCAATTAAGGTGGGTGCTGTGGATGCTTTTCGAGAAGAAATTCGCCGTGTTAAAAATGATGATTTCGTAAAAGGCTGTATTGATTCACTTCCGGTTTGCCTTGCGTTCATGTTCATGTTTTTTTCCATCGGGGTTTTATTGGCAACGGCTGGGTTTTCCTTGTTTCAGTCGGTCATCATGACATTGACTGTCCATGCGGCACCCCTTCAGGTATTTGTCGGTCAATCCGATGGGAATATAGGTGTCTGGGCGTTGATCATGATCACGCTCGTGGTCAATTTCCGTTTCATGATCATGTCATCGGTGTTATGTGAGCAATTCAAGTCCGTCTCTTTGGCGAAGATGATGTGGTCGGTGCAGTTGTTGTCGGTCTCGACATTCACCTTGGCAAATGCAAGGAAAGGTGACACGCAGGACAATTATCGCTACTTCTTGGGGTGTGGGCTATCGAGCTTGTTTGTTGCGGTATTAGCCACCTTTCTTGGTTATGTCATCCGTGCCGATTTGGGGATGATGGCTTACGCTGTGATCGCGATGATTCTGCCTATTCATTTTACGGCGCTTGTCGGTATGTCCTGGCCAAAGTGGCGGCCCGTCATAGCTACTGCAATAGGGTTTGTTGCAACGCCGATCGTTGGCGCATGGTTGGGCGTGTATCACGTGTTTATTGTTCCACTGTTGTTGGGTGCGGTATTTCTTTTCGCAGGAAAAGTAAGTGGTAAGGCCTCATGAATAATTGGACTCTGATTCTGGTTGCTGCGAGCGTATCGTATTGTTTGCGTTTTTTGCCTGTGCTGATATTTCGCAGGTTTAAGGTAAGTGGTGATGGCGATATTTACGTTTTTCTGAGTTATGCAGCATGCGCAGTAACGGGTGGGATTATTTACTCCATAGCATTTGGTGATGCGTTATTTGAGAATTGGATGGGGCATTTTGATATTGGTCAGGCTCTAAAGTTATTGGTTATTGTTCTTTCATTTTTTATTGCTGCTATTACCCGCAGTGTCATTAAGTCACTGGTTTGCTGTGCGTCGATGTATGCAGCTGTTTTGTATTTGCTTTGACTGGGTCAGTGACGACTTGTTGATAACTACAAAGGATGATCAAAATGGATTTTTTTGCGGGCTTTGATACGCTGCCAAGTCAGTTGATGTTTAAAGAACTTGAGATCGTCTATTCCCGTATAGTGGCGGCCGGGCTTGAGATTAATATGACTCGTGGATTGCCTTCGGTTGCGCAGTTGGAGTTGGCTGGCTCCTTCTTGTCATTACCTGGCGCGACAAACTTCGTTTCCAGAAATGCAATCGATTGGCGAAACTATGGTTGTCTGCAAGGACTGCCGGAGCTTAGAGAGCTGGTCGCAGAGCCATTACTGGGGTTGCCTGCCGAACAGGTCGCTGTCGGCGAAAACTCCAGTCTTGCATTGATGCACGAGACGCTCGCTTACGCTTTCATCCATGGATTGCGCGCAAGCCCGCAGCCTTGGAGGAAGGAGCCAGTGATCAAGTTTCTTTGCCCTGTTCCAGGGTATGACCGGCATTTTGCGATGTGCGATGAGTTTCGCATTGAAATGCTGCCGGTTCCCATGCTCGCGACAGGCCCCGACATGGATACGGTCGAAAAGCTGGTGGCTTGCGACCCTGCGATAAAAGGGATGTGGTGCGTCCCGAAATACAGTAATCCCTCGGGTGCGGTCTATTGCAGTGACACGGTTGCCAGACTTGCGAAGATGCCTACTGCGGCAAAAGACTTCGTCTTGTTCTGGGATAACGCTTATGCCGTCCATCATCTGACGGAAGATGAAGTGCCGAACCAGCCGATAGCGAGGCTATGCGAAGCAGCTGGACATGTCGACCGGCCGCTCGTTTTCGCGTCGACTTCGAAAATAGTTTTACCAGGAGCGGGATTGGCATTTTTTGGTTCCTCGCCGACTAACCTGGTGTGGTGGTTAAAGCATCGCGCAAGCAAGACTATCGGTCCTGATAAAGTCAATCAGCTACGGCATCTGCTTTTCTTCGCAAACAGCGCAGGGCTCACCGCTCACATGAAAAAACATCGGGTGTTGCTTGCTCCTAAATTCGAGGCGCTTGAGGCCGGGTTATCCCAAGGTCTTGGCAATATGGAACAAGTAGCCTGGACGAGGCCCAAGGGAGGGTATTTCGTCAGTCTCGATCTGCCCGAAGGATGCGCCAGCAGGGCTGTCGAGCTGGCCCTCAATGCCGGGGTCGCGCTGACACAAGCGGGTGCTACTCACCCAAGAGGAATCGATTATCGAGACACCACCATTCGGCTTGCTCCCACCTATCTGGATCTCGAAACACTCGGCATCGCGACTCAAGTCCTGGTCGTTTGCGTAATGCTTGCCATTGCTCAGAACGGTGGCTCGCAGAACTCAGTGCACGGCCACGGTATGGTTTAAGCCGGTTCGATGCGAATTACTTCAATCAGTTGATCGCCGGCCGGCCGCAACCACTGCACCTCATCGCCCAGCTGCGCGCCGAGGAGCGCCCGGCCCAGCGGCGATCCCCAGTTGATCAATCCAGCCGCCGCGTCGGCCTGATCCTCTCCAACCAACTGCACTGTCTGCTCGGTGTTGTGTTCGTCGGCGAAGGTCACCCGGCTGCCGATCTGCACTTTGTCGGTGGAGATGGCTGATGTCACGACTTGAGCGCTTTGCAGGCGATGATTGAAGTAGCGCAGGTCTCGTTCAAGATCGGCCAGGCGCTGTTTGTCGGCCAGCTCGCCCTGGGCAGACTGCTCACTGTGCAAGAGCTGTAACTCGGCCACTTTGCCCTGCAACTGCCTCAATCCTTCGTGCGTCACGTAGTTGGGCTGCGCGCTGACCTGCCGTTCCACTGGCTGGTCGGCTTGTGCGGCGGCGTTGTCTTCATTGACGAATGCACGACTCATGGTTTTCTCCCGTTATAGGGTTTGGGCCATGGTCGCAGGCATTTGGTTTCGTCGGATGTCTGTCAGCGACCTGCATCTCCTGTGGGAGCGAGCCTGCTCGCGAAAGCGGTATGTCATCAAACATTGATGTCGACTGACGCGACGCCTTCGCGAGCAAGCCCGTTCCCACGGGGATTACGGGTCAATAGTGATACCACTTCACCTCAAGCATCACCTCATTCTCAGGGGATGCGATATGGCTGAACTCGCGCTGGGCGCTCAGGCGCAGTCCCAGGTTGCGTGACAATTCCCATTGCTGGTTCAGGCTCAGGCTGCGGCGTACTTCGCCATTGGTGAAGAAGTCGCCTTTGGTTTCGAGGCTGAAGTTACCCAGCGGGTTTTTCCACAACACGCCGCTGTTGAAGCCCGCCGCCGGGGCGACAAAACCGGCAAAGTCATTGTTGTGTTCGATACGCACGGTGCCCAGGGCAAAGCCGAGCACGTCCTCGCCCAGTTGCCAGGTGCCGCCTGCGCCGCCGTTGACGTGGCTGACCAGGTTTTCGTCGTCATGCTTGCCCGGCACGCGTTCAAGGCCGCCGGTGACTTGCCATGACAGCGGTTGCAACAGCTCGTTGCGCGGGGTCAGGGAGCGGATGGTCGCCAGATCCAGCTGCTGCAATTGCCAGTGATTGCCTTCGTACTGGCGCAGTTTCATTTGCAGGATTTCGATCTGCGCGCCCAGAGGGAAACTCTGGGCGTTGTCGTTGAGGTCGTGATAGGCCATGCGCAGGCCGTACTCGCCGAACGCCTTGTCGCCACGGGTGCCGACACCGGCTTGCCAGGTGCGGGACTCGTGGCCGTCTTCAGGCAAACCGGGGCGGGGGATGTCCAGCTCCGGCGCCGGGTTCTGGTTGATCGCGCGCAGCAGTTCGAAACTGCGTTGGGCGCGTTCAGGGTCGCGTTCCTGGCCGTTGGCGCGGTAGCGTTCCAGGCGATAGGCAGCATCGATGATCAGCGCCTGGCGGTCTTTGGGCTGGGCTTTGAAGGCCGGTTCCTGCAATTGTTTTTGATCGGCGCTGACTTTTAGCACCCATTGCTGTTCGTCGCTGTTCAGCGGTTGGGCGCGGCTCAGCAGCTCACGTTCGCGGGACGGGCGGTATTCGATTGACTCCACCAGCCCGGCGTCTTTCACGGCTTTGACGGTATCAGTCGGAATGGCGGTGAGCGGGAATTGCTCGGTCAGGCGCAGGCTGGGCCGCGCTACTTGCAGCAACTCAAGCAAGCGATAGGAGCAGTTTTCATCGAAGAAGAAATAGTCGAACTGGATCTGCTTGAGTTCCCAGACGTGCTCGACCATGCGTGCCGTTTCGACCTGGGTCAGGTTCAGACGGTATTCCCACAGGTCGCGGTTTTCAAGGCTGCGGTATTCCGAGAGCTTTTCCTGATAGGGCACCAGGGCGAACAACCCCGGATAGCCGCCCATCAGGCCTTTCCACGCATAGAGAATGCTGTTGTCCGAGCCTTCGATGTAGGCGCCAAAGTTGATCGCGTAACTGAGCAGGGACGTGTGATCGCTTTGCACATCCGCCTGGTCGATGCGCAACAAGGTGTGGCCGAACATCGACGAGGGGCTGTTGAGGTAGGCCGCGGGGAAAATCATCACCGCGCTGTGGGGCGAAACATCCTTGAACCATTGCTTGAACTCGGCGCAATCGAGCGTCGGCAAGTCGTTCAGGTTGAGTTGCGCTTTCAACCAGCGGGTGCGCGCCGGATAGACGCACTGGGCATGTTGTTCACCGGCACTGGCCGGGGCGTACAGCGCTTGAACCGTGGCGGCGAGCTCGTGATCGGGGTGTTCATTGCCATCCGGAGCGAGGAAAAATTTCTTGTCGCTGACATAACTGCGCCAGCCGCCGAGCTTGGCGGTTTCGTAATGTCCCAGGGAAATCCAGAAAGGATCATTGGCCAATTGCTGCAAACGTTGATGGTCGATGTTCGGCGCGGCGGACAGCGGGGCGCAGACACAGAGCGCCAGCCAGGCAAGGCGTTTGAGCATAGTGGGCAACTTAAGTCGAAAGAAATGAAGACCCAGAACGGGGGCGTCAGTCAGCTGAGAAATCGAGTAAACGATGAGCAACCTGTGGCGAGTGAGCTTGTTCCCGCCGGGGCGCGAAGCGGCCTCTTTGTTCTTTCAAATAAGGCAGGGACTGCTGCGCAGTCCAGCGGGAGCAAGCTCCCTCGCCACAGGTTCTGTGCCACTTCAACTGATCGACATTACCCGCAAAGGGCAGATCCAAAAAACAAAACCCGCTCCCTGTAAAGGAGCGGGCGGGGTCGAGCTTAAGCTTGAGTCGCGTACTTGGCCAGACGCGGATCGTTCTTCAGAACGGCCAGGGTGTTGGTATGCACGTCTTCAGCGGTCACGTCCGCCTTGCTGAATATCTGCTGGAAGTGCTCGTGAGTGACGGCCGCGAAATGCGCACGGTCTTGCGGTGCCACGCCCAGTACCACGGCGTAGGTGGTCAGCGCTTCGCCGTTACCTTTGGCCATGTCCTCGGACAGCTCGTTCATCATGCCATTCATGGCAAACCAGGATTTGCCGCCGTAGGTCAGCGATGCGTTGGTCGCACAGCCGTTGGTGCCGGACGTCATACCGAACGTCGCGTTACCGGAGGTGCCGTTGGTGGTGGATGCCAGGAAGTGAGCCGGGGTGCCACGCTGACCTTCGAACAGCATGTTGCCCCAGCCGCAATCCGGACCGCCTGGCGCCTGCGCCATGGCATTGAGGGATACGACTGTGAAGAGAGTACCGAGAAGAATCCGTTTCATAGCTGTGTTCTCTTTGTGTGCATACCAATGGACAGGGGGTTTGGCGCCCAACTTGACGCCAGAGGGCCGGTTATTCGTTCCAGCCGCGCAATTTGGAGTTTAGGCACGTTCCCGTGGTTCCGTGATTTTTTGCAAAACATTCGTTGAAAACGCGTTTTTGCCCCCGCCTCGCCTGGGGATGGCGGTTTGTCTATGCTTAGCGCAACCGCGCGCCTTGCCAGTGAGGTACGGGCAGCGCCAGAATGCCGCTATCTGCCCCGCCTGATGTAAGGAAGCCCGATGCCTGATCCTGTTGCTGCCAGCTTGCGTCTAGCGCCCGAAGCGCTGACCCGTCCGTTTTCCGCTGAACAGTTCAGCTTCTCTACCACCAATGATCTGGAGCCCTTCCGCGGTGTGCTTGGCCAGGAACGTGCGGTCGAAGCCTTGCAGTTCGGTGTGGCCATGCCACGCCCCGGTTACAACGTATTCGTGATGGGTGAGCCCGGTACCGGCCGGTTTTCGTTCGTCAAACGCTACCTGAAAGCCGAAGGCAAACGCCTGCAAACTCCGGCGGACTGGGTCTACGTCAATAATTTCGATGAGCCCCGCGAGCCGCGCGCGCTAGAGCTGCCCTCGGGCACTGCCGGTGCGTTCATCGGTGATATCAACGCGTTGATCGACAACCTGCTGGCGACGTTTCCGGCGGTGTTCGAGCACCCGTCCTACCAGCAAAAGAAAAGCGCCATCGACCGTGCGTTCAACCAGCGCTACGACAAGGCTCTGGACGTGATCGAGCGCCTGGCGCTGGAGAAGGAAGTCGCGCTGTACCGCGACGCCAGCAACATCGCGTTCACGCCAATGAGCGAAGGCAAGGCGCTGGACGAGGCGGAGTTCGCCCAGTTGCCGGAAGCCGACCGCGAGCGCTTCCACGAAGATATTTCCGGTCTGGAAGAACGCCTCAACGAAGAGCTGGCCAGCCTGCCGCAATGGAAACGTGAGTCGAGCAATCAACTGCGTCAGCTCAACGAAGAAACCATCACCCTGGCCTTGCAGCCTCTGCTGGCGCCGTTGTCGCAGAAGTATGCCGAGAACGCGGCGGTGTGTGGCTACTTGCAAGCCATGCAGGTGTACCTGCTCAAAACCGTGGTCGAGCAACTGGTGGACGACAGCAAGACCGACGCCATCGCCCGCAAGTTGCTGGAAGAGCAATACGCCCCGAGTCTGGTGGTCGGTCACTCGCACAGCGGCGGCGCGCCAGTGGTGTTCGAGCCGCATCCGACCTACGAAAACCTGTTCGGCCGTATCGAATACAGCACCGATCAGGGCGCGCTTTACACCACTTATCGCCAGTTGCGGCCGGGTGCGTTGCACCGGGCCAACGGCGGTTTCCTGATCCTTGAAGCGGATAAAATGCTCAGCGAGCCGTTCGTGTGGGACGCGCTGAAACGCGCCCTGCAATCGCGCAAACTGAAAATGGAGTCGCCGCTCGGCGAGCTGGGCCGTCTGGCCACCGTGACCCTGACCCCGCAACACATCCCGCTGCAGGTCAAAGTCATCATCATTGGCGCCCGGCAGTTGTACTACACGCTGCAGGACCTCGATCCGGACTTCCAGGAGATGTTCCGTGTCCTGGTGGATTTCGACGAAGACATCCCGATGGTCGACGAGAGCCTGGAGCAATTCGCCCAGCTCCTGAAAACCCGTACCTCCGAAGAGGGCATGGCGCCGCTGACCGCTGATGCGGTGGCGCGCCTGGCGACCTACAGCGCACGGTTGGCGGAACATCAGGGACGTTTGTCGGCACGCATTGGCGACTTGTTCCAACTGGTCAGCGAAGCGGATTTCATCCGTCATCTGGCCAGCGATGAAATGACCGATGCCGGTCACATCGAACGGGCACTCAAGGCCAAGGCCACCCGCACCGGGCGCGTCTCGGCGCGGATTCTCGACGACATGCTGGCCGGGATCATCCTGATCGATACCGACGGCGCGGCCGTCGGCAAGTGCAATGGGCTGACGGTGCTGGAAGTCGGCGATTCGGCCTTCGGTGTGCCAGCACGGATTTCGGCCACGGTTTATCCGGGCGGCAGCGGTATCGTCGACATCGAGCGTGAGGTCAACCTCGGGCAGCCGATTCACTCCAAGGGCGTGATGATTCTCACCGGGTATCTGGGCAGTCGTTATGCGCAGGAATTCCCCCTGGCGATTTCCGCGAGCATCGCGCTGGAGCAGTCCTACGGTTATGTCGATGGCGACAGTGCGTCGCTGGGCGAGGCGTGCACACTGATTTCAGCGTTGTCGAAGACGCCGCTCAAGCAGTGTTTCGCCATTACCGGTTCGATCAACCAGTTCGGTGAAGTGCAGGCGGTGGGTGGGGTAAACGAGAAGATCGAAGGCTTCTTCCGTCTCTGCGAAGCTCGCGGGTTGACCGGTGAGCAAGGAGCAATTATTCCCCAGGCCAACGTTGCCACACTGATGCTCGACGAGAAGGTGTTGTCGGCGGTGCGGGCAGGGCAGTTCCATGTGTATGCGGTGCGTCAGGCTGACGAAGCGCTGAGCCTGCTGGTGGGTGAGCCGGCCGGTGCGCCGGACGCCGATGGCCAGTTTCCGGAGGGCAGCGTCAACGCGCGGGTAGTGGAGCGCCTGCGGGTGATTGCGGAAATGATCAGTGAGGAAGACCTTAAAGAGGCCGAGAAAGAGCTGGCGCAGGAGGCGTTGGTCGAGGCCAAGCCGGCGTAATCCAGCTCCGCACAGATCCCATGTGGGAGCGAGCTTGCTCGCGATGACGGACTGACATTCAACAGATGTACTGAATGAAAATCCGCTATCGCGAGCAAGCTCGCTCCCACAGGGTTTGTGTTGTTTTGCAGAGGGGGCCATCGCCAAAACGTGCCATCACTCTGGCGTCAATATTCACACAATGACCATTCGGCGCCTTCTGGTTTCGCTTTGCTTGCGCACTGCACTTTTCCTCTATTCTCAGCTCAAGGATATCGACAGTCATCACTGGATCGAGCCAGCCTTCTCGTGGAGGTTGAATACCGGATTTACCGAGGGTCGCCGCCATGTCGCGCAACCTCTGCCTTACCCGTCAATGCCTGGGTCTTGTGACCCGTATCGAGTGTGCGATCAAGCCGTTAGCCGGCGATACGGGCATGTGGACCTTACTCTTCGCCGCCGGGATGGCCGGTGAGCAGCCTTCAGCCATCAAGGCCCAAGGCCCGTTCCATGGCCCGTTTGTGGCTGAATCGATCCTCGATACCATCGTTGAAAGCCTGACGCTGCACGGCTACGAGCTGGCCGATGATCCGCAAATCTGGTGCCTGCATCTGCAAGCCCAGTTGCGGGAAATCAACGGTGGCCGTTGTCGAAACCTGGGCGGCTTCGAGTTTCGGCCTGATCATTGAGCACGACTATTGCGCGGGGTTGGACAACTGCGCTTTGTCGAGTTTGATCTCGAAACCATATTCCACGGTGGCGAGGTCGGTCCGCTGGTAAGTTTCCAGGTGAGTAGGCACGCCGTAGAAATAGTGCACGCCAAACAGCGCGGGGCCGTCGGCGCCTGCGTCATGGCTGACCGAGAGAATTTCCTTCAGGTAGTTGCCGCTGTCGTCCTTGGCAAAAAAACGCCACTCGTCAGCGGGGAAGCGCTTGAAGTCGACCACCAGTGCATTGCCTTTGAGTTCCAGGCCCTTGGGTAATTGGTGGGCGTCGAGGGCTTTCTGTTCGACGGTGGCCAGGAACAACGGCATGGAGCCCACCGCGTAGGCCGGTGTTTCCGGGAACAGGTTCAAGTCGTAGGTGATGGTGCCGCGCAACGGGTCGACCTGATAAGCCTCGGGCGGCAGTTCTATCGGCTCGTCGCGCTTGCCGTTGCTGCCTGCGGTAAAGAAGCTGACCGGGATTTCACCGGGGCTGAAGGATGTGCCCAGCAGGTCGTCGTTGAACGTGCGGATGTGTTCGAACTCGATGCGTGCCGCGCTTGGGTCGTCGACCGACTGGGTGATGCTGACGTTTTTTTGCAGTTGTTCCTCGGTCAGCGTCGCGCCCTTGAGCCAGGTCGGAGCCTGGTCGTCATACACCACTACTGGCAAGTCCAGCGGCGCAATGGTTTTGTCGGTGGTGTCGTGGTCGAAACGACGGACCGGCAGGTCGAGGTCCTTGCGGGTCACGGTGGCAGCGGAAAAGTCCAGCACGCTGACGTCCAGCGTTTCGATCGGGCCGTTGAAATACACCTTGGTGTAATGCCGGGTCTGCTGCTTTTCAAACGCAATCTGCTCGTCATCCAGCTGTTTTTCGAAGGCGTCGCTCCAGGCTTTCTGTTTTTGCATTTCCTCCAGTTGCTTGCGGTAAAAGGCAATCTGCGCGGCGGTTTCGTTAATTGACCCCGCCCGGGAAAGGAACTGCCCGGTGCTGTCTTTGGCCTGCACGATCAGCGGATTGAGTGGCGTGTCGCCGACTTCCGGGGCCAATGGCGCGCTATTGCTGAACTCGACCTCCGCGTAATTTTTTTCTAGCTTGAGCAGCGTGACGTTGAGGTTGTCGTTGGTGCGGGTCTTGCCGACATCCTTTTTCGAAAGGTCAAAACTGTAGACCCGGTGCGGCGCAATCACTTCGACCTTGCCTTGCAGGCTCAGCGGTTGGGGCTGGTTCTTGTTGTCCACCTCCACGCCTTCGACGAACGGGTAGGTCACGGTCAGATCGTCGGGGTTGGTCAGGCTGGAACTCGAAGGGCTCAGCTGGATGCCGGGATCGGTTTCCGACCATTCGGGCTGGAAGGGGATGACACGCTTGTTGCTCAGAGTGACCGATTGCCATTCCAGGCCATGAGGAAACATGAACGCGGCGGGCGCATTGAAACTGAAAGGGAATACCGGTTGCAGGTCAGTCAGGTAGTCGGAGCTGGAATCCTTGTGCAACACAAACAGGCCGTTGATGTAGGTATCGACCAGGGCTTGAGGCGTGGCGTAGTGCTTGAGTACGGCCAGGGCGTCTTCGCTGTACTCGGTTTCCACCGGCTTGCTGTCGAGCTTGAGTCGCGCCCGTTCCAGCAACAACAGCGAACCGCCCAGTTCGGAGATGGCGTCCTTCAGTTTGGGGTCCGCAATGGCATCCAGGGATTTCTCGAACTGCGCGGTTTTTTCTTCGAGGCTTACCTGGCGCTTTTCCTCCTTGGGTGAGCAGCCGCCCAGAAGCAATGTGAGGCAAAGTACGGTACTCGTGAAAGGTAATCGCACATCCATTTCCAGTCTTCCTGTCCGATAGCACTGAGCAGTCAATGTCTGGACACTAGCAGAAAAACTTTGGCATACACGTGCAGGTTGCGGATTTTCGGGCGGTTTCTGGGTGTAAGGACCGGCTGTTATACTCGCCGCCATTTCCAACCCCCCCTGTGTGAGATTCAATGGAACGCTTTATCGAAAATGCAATGTACGCCTCGCGCTGGCTGCTGGCGCCGATCTACTTCGGCTTGTCCCTCGGTCTGCTGGCGTTGGCGCTGAAATTCTTTCAGGAAGTCTTCCACGTCATCCCCAACGTGTTCTCGATGGCCGAATCGGACCTGATCCTGGTGCTGCTGTCGCTGATCGACATGGCGCTGGTGGGCGGCTTGCTGGTGATGGTGATGATTTCCGGTTACGAGAACTTCGTGTCCCAGCTGGACATCGACGAGAACAAGGAAAAGCTCAGTTGGCTGGGCACCATGGACTCGTCTTCGTTGAAAATGAAGGTGGCGGCGTCCATCGTGGCGATTTCGTCCATCCATCTGCTGCGGGTGTTCATGGATGCCAAGAACGTCGATCCCGAACATTTGAAGTGGTACGTGATCATTCACATGACCTTCGTGCTCTCGGCGTTTGCCATGGGTTATCTGGACAAGCTGACCAAGCATTGATCCTGCCGGATGTGCTATTCGTGGCAAGGAGCTTGCTCCCGCTGGGGCGCGAGGCGGCCCCCTCGTTGACTTGACGGCCGCTCCGCCGCCGAGTACGAGCAAGCTCGCTCGCTACAGGATTATTTTCCGAAACAGACAAGCGGTGGCGTTTGCGGGTTGTGCTTTGTAGCGTCGAGGCATAAGTGTGTAGGGGTCTTGGTCCACCACTTTGTGAGGTGCGTTCATGAACCTGCAAGAGTTGAATGCGTATGCCATCGCCGGAAAAGTCGATGAGCTCAACCTGATCTCGCTGGAAGGCGGTATCTACGTGCTTGAGGCCCGAATGCACGGTTCGGCGTATGCGCTGGATGACGGCCACGGTAAAACCTTCCACCTGCGTTCCGTCGAGCATGCCCGCCAGGTCCTTCAGGCCATGCCCAAACTGCCTTTTCATCTGATCCACACCTCGGTGCATGATGAAATGTGCGGGCTCGGCGCGAGCGCCGAAGAGAGTCTGAAAGTGCCGATCAGCTTCCACTCGGCGTGGTCGAGCTGACGGCCCTGATCAACCCCGTGGCATCTGTGCTAGTCTGCTGGCCCTTTTGGTTCCGGGCGTTCCGGGACGCGCTGTGCACGCACGGCAAGTTCCCGGGCCGTCCGCACAGCGGAGCAGTGTCATGTCCGAAGTAAATCTGTCCACCGACGAAACCCGCGTCAGCTACGGCATTGGCCGTCAGTTGGGCGATCAACTGCGCGACAACCCGCCACCGGGCGTCAGCCTGGACGCGATCCTGGTTGGCCTGACCGACGCCTTCGCCGGCAAGGAAAGCCGTGTTGGCCAGGAAGAAATGTCCGCCAGCTTCAAGGTTATCCGCGAAATCATGCAAGCCGAAGCGGCTGCCAAGGCTGAAGCGGCTGCTGGCGAAGGTCTGGCTTTCCTGGCTGAAAACGCCAAGCGTGACGGCATCACCACCCTGGCTTCCGGCCTGCAATTTGAAGTGCTGACTGCCGGTGAAGGCGCCAAGCCGACCCGTGAAGATCAAGTGCGTACTCACTACCACGGCACCCTGATCGACGGCACTGTGTTCGACAGCTCCTACGAGCGTGGCCAGCCTGCAGAGTTCCCGGTTGGCGGCGTGATCGCCGGCTGGACCGAAGCCCTGCAACTGATGAATGCCGGCAGCAAATGGCGTCTGTACGTGCCGAGCGAACTGGCTTACGGCGCTCAAGGCGTTGGCAGCATCCCGCCGCACAGCGTTCTGGTATTCGACGTCGAGTTGCTGGACGTTCTGTAAGACCTGCCCGATGTAACGTCGGGCTGATGTGGGAGCGACCCTGCTCGCGAAGGCGGTGTTTCAGTCAACAATGATGTTGGATGTCATGACCTCTTCGCGAGCAAGCCCGCTCCCACAGTTTTTTGCGGTGTCTCATAGTTCGATCTTATGGTTCAGTTCGCTGGTCGGACGCAACGCCCGGGCATAGCAGAACAGAAACAGGTTACGCACCAGCTCCTTGAGCACCACCGGTTCGCTGGAACTCAAGCCGCTGACATCCAGATCACCTTGATCCTGCAACTCGTGCAGGGCCTCTTCTTCCAGTACCGCACAGACTTCTCCGGTTTCCCGATGCAGAATCCTCAGATAAGGGTGTGGGCGGTCCAGCCAGGCATCGATCAAATAAGTCATGGGTTCATCTCCATTGAAAGGGTTTCAATGAGAATAATTCTTATTCATCAAATAGCAAGCGCCTATTGGCGGTTTGTGCTTTTTTGTGGGTAAAAATTGCGTAAGGTCAAAACGACTGGCGTTTGGCTATTGCGAGGAAATGCGAGGAGGCGGCGGGGCGGGCGAAGCTCCATCCCGCAGCAGGCGCGGGATGGAAAACAACAGGTTCAGACCTTTCTGACGAACTCGGACTTGAGCTTCATCGGGCCGATGCCGTCGATCTTGCAGTCGATGTCGTGATCGCCATCGCACAGGCGGATGTTCTTGACCTTGGTGCCGACCTTGACCACCAGCGACGTGCCCTTGACCTTGAGGTCCTTGATCACGGTGATGGTGTCGCCGTCCTGCAGGACGTTGCCCACCGAATCCTTTTTCACGGCGTCGTCGGACGCCACTTCAGCTTCGCCGCTGGCGGACCACTCGTGGGCGCACTCGGGGCAGATCAGCTGTGCGCCGTCTTCGTAGGTGTATTCGGAATTGCATTTCGGGCAGGGTGGCAACGTGCTCACTAAGGCTCCTTGGATTGAGGATCGCTAAAAGTCGCACATTGTATAGGGTTTTAGCCAGGAGGTGGGGCAACGCTATCCTTGTGGGAGCCGGGCTTGCCCGCGATGCAGGCGCCTCGGTGAGTCAGATGCGCTGCGATGATGCCATCGCAGGCAAGCCAGCTCCCACAAGAGCTGGTTTGCACCAGATGGCTTCAGTGCGTACGAGCTACCGCAAACTCGCTCAACTCAACCAGTGCATCACGATATTCACTGGCTGGCAGCGCTTCAAGGCACTTGATCGCCCGGGCGACGTAGTCGCGGGCCAGCTGCGCGGTATATTCCAGCGAGCCAGACGCCTCAACGGCCTCGCGAATGCTCTCCAGGTCTTCAATGCCGCCTTTCTGGATCGCCTGGCGCACCAGTGCCGCCTGTTCGGGTGTGCCTTCGCGCATGGTGTAGATCAACGGCAGGGTCGGCTTGCCTTCGGCCAGGTCGTCACCGACGTTCTTGCCCAGGGTTTGCGCGTCGCCTTTGTAATCGAGCAGGTCATCGACCAGCTGGAAAGCCACGCCCAGGTGATCACCGAAAGTACGCAGCGCTTCGCTCTGCTCCGGTGTGGCTTCACACAGGGCTGCCGCGCTGTGGGTCGAGGCCTCGAAGAGCATCGCGGTCTTGCCGCGGATGACTTCCATGTAGGTTTCTTCGGTGGTGCTGGCGTCACGGACCTTCGACAGCTGCAACACTTCGCCTTCAGCGATGATGCGCGTGGCCTGGGAAAGGATCTTCATCACTGGCATGGAGCCCAGCTCGACCATCATTTCGAAGGAGCGCGAATACAGGAAGTCGCCCACCAGCACGCTTGGCGCGTTGCCCCACATGGCGTTGGCAGTCGAGCGACCGCGGCGCATGCCGGACATGTCGACGACGTCATCGTGCAGCAGGGTGGCGGTGTGCAGGAATTCGATAGTAGCGGCCAGCAGGCGCAGGTCATCGCCTTCGCGGCCCAGGGCCTTGCCACACAGCAGCACTAATAAAGGACGCAGGCGTTTACCGCCGGCCGAGGTAATGTAGTCGCCGATTTTCGATACCAGCGGCACTCGGGAAGTCAGCTGCTTCTTGATGATGCCGTCGACGGCGCTAAAATCGTCCGCCACCGCGCGGTAGAAAGCTTGGGGTTGCATCAGCGACAGTTGCTCCAGAAGGGTTGCGCGGCATGCTAGGACCCACGTCCGGGCCTGTCAAGGCGCGATGGACGGCCCCTTGCAAGCTTCTGCTGCCTTGCGTACAATCGCGCACCCTGAACTTCCTGGGCAGCACCTGCCTTACGCAATTGCAATCGGGCCTTCCAGCCCAATGCAGCCATGCCAGCCAATACCTCTTCTTATAAAGAGCTGGGTGAGCAGGATTATCGGAGAAATACCATGTCTTATGCAGTAATCGTTACTGGTGGCAAGCAGTACAAAGTTGCTCCAGGTGAATACCTGAAGATCGAAAAACTGGAAATCGCTACCGGCGAATCCGTGACTTTTGATCGCGTTCTGTTGGTTGCCAATGGCGACGACGTGAATATCGGCGCTCCAGTTGTTCCTGGCGCTACCGTTGTGGCTGAAGTGATCTCCCAAGGTCGTCACGATAAAATCCGCATCATCAAGTTCCGTCGTCGTAAGCACCACATGAAGCGTATGGGCCACCGCCAGTGGTACACCGAGATCAAAATCACCGGTATTCAGGCTTAATTTCAGCCTAATTCCTCACTAGGAGAATTGACTCATGGCACACAAAAAAGCTGGTGGTAGTACCCGTAACGGTCGCGACTCAGAAGCCAAACGCCTTGGCGTGAAGATGTATGGCGGCCAGGTTATCATTCCGGGCAACATCATCGTGCGTCAGCGCGGCACCCAATTCCACGCTGGCTACGGCGTTGGCATGGGCAAAGATCACACTCTGTTCGCTAAAATCGACGGCGTGATCAAGTTCGAAGTAAAAGGCGCTTTCAACCGCCGTTACGTGAGCATTGTCCCGAAGACTGCAGTCGTCGCGGCATAATTACGTAGTTGCTGGAAAAGCCCTGTCTTGCGACGGGGCTTTTTCGTTTGTGGGGTGAGTCTCTTGCAAAGCTGTTTGTGATGGGCTCCAGCGCTGGATTTGCGGTCGTTGATTGAGGTCGCTGCGCTCATTTTTGCAAGAGTCTTATGTCTAGATTTTTTCGGCTCGTCCGTATGACGAGAGGCGTTTTGTTATGAAGTTTGTTGATGAAGTATCGATTCGAGTAAAAGCCGGCGACGGCGGCAACGGTTGCATGAGCTTCCGTCGCGAGAAATTCATTGAAAATGGCGGCCCTAACGGCGGCGACGGTGGCGACGGCGGTTCGGTCTACATGATTGCCGACGAAAACCTCAACACCCTGGTGGACTACCGTTACACCCGGCACTTCGATGCCGAGCGCGGTTCCAACGGCGGCAGCACTGACTGCACCGGCAGGAAAGGTGAAGAGTTGGTGCTGCGCGTGCCGGTCGGCACCACGGTAATCGACTCCGCTACCCAGGAAGTGATCGGCGACCTGACCAAGGCCGGCCAGCGTCTGCTGGTGGCTCATGGCGGCTGGCACGGCCTGGGTAACACCCGTTTCAAATCCAGTACCAACCGCGCTCCGCGTCAGACCACTCCGGGTAAGCCGGGTGAGGCGCGTGACCTCAAGCTGGAAATGAAAGTGCTGGCCGACGTCGGTCTGCTGGGTTTGCCGAACGCCGGCAAAAGTACCTTCATCCGCTCGGTATCGGCCGCCAAGCCGAAAGTTGCCGACTACCCGTTCACCACGCTGGTGCCGAACCTGGGCGTGGTCAGTGTTGATCGCTGGAAGAGCTTCGTGGTCGCGGACATTCCGGGCCTGATCGAAGGTGCTTCCGACGGCGCGGGCCTGGGGATTCGCTTCCTCAAGCACTTGTCGCGTACCCGTTTGCTGCTGCACCTCGTGGACATGGCGCCGCTGGATGACGCCAGCGCACCGGATGCCGCTGAAGTGATCGTCAGCGAACTGACCAAGTTCAGCCCGTCCCTGGCCGAGCGTGATCGCTGGTTGGTGCTGAACAAGTGCGACCAGATCCTTGAAGAAGAGCACGATGCTCGCGTCAAGGAAATCGTCGATCGCCTGGAATGGACTGGTCCGGTCTACGTGATCTCGGCCATCTCCAAGCTGGGTACCGAGCGTCTGTGCCACGACATCATGCGTTACATGGAAGATCGTGCCGACCGCCTGGCCAACGACCCGGCTTACAAGGAAGAGCTGGCCGACCTCGATCAGCGTATCGAAGACGAAGCCCGTGCTCAGTTGCAGGCGCTGGATGATCAGCGTGCCCTGCGTCGCAGCGGCGTGAAGTCGGTCCACGACATCGGCGACGATGACTGGGACGAAGAAGATGTGGATGATGAAGACGGTCCGGAAATCATTTACGTGCGCGACTGATTCGTTGCAGTAAACTTGAACGCCGCTCAATCGAGCGGCGTTTTGGTATCTGGAAATCGGTAGTCACGAATAACGTCATGGGCAGCGCTGGGTCGCGCTGTCCTCAAGCTAGGGTTGAAGATGATGCGGAGCAAGGTGACAGGTGCGCAGCGTTGGGTCGTGAAAATCGGCAGCGCTTTGCTGACGGCGGACGGCAAGGGCCTGGATCGCGCGGCAATGGGTGTCTGGGTTGAACAGATGGTGGCCTTGCATGAGGCGGGCGTCGAGCTGGTGCTGGTGTCCTCCGGGGCGGTGGCGGCCGGCATGAGCCGTCTGGGCTGGACCGTACGACCCAGTGCAATGCACGAATTGCAGGCTGCTGCCGCCATCGGCCAGATGGGGTTGGTGCAGGCCTGGGAGTCGAGCTTCGGCGAGCATGGCCGGCACACTGCGCAGATTCTCCTGACTCACGATGACTTGTCCGATCGCAAGCGCTACCTCAATGCCCGCAGCACCCTGCGCGCACTGGTGGAGCTCAAGGTCATTCCAGTGATCAACGAGAACGACACCGTGGTCACCGACGAAATCCGTTTCGGCGACAACGATACGCTGGCGGCGCTGGTGGCCAACCTGGTCGAAGCTGATCTGCTGGTGATCCTGACGGATCGCGATGGCATGTTCGACGCCGATCCGCGCAACAATCCGGATGCCAAGCTGATTTACGAGGCGCGTGCCGATGATCCGGCGCTGGATGCGGTGGCGGGCGGTACGGGCGGCGCGCTCGGTCGTGGCGGCATGCAGACCAAGCTGCGTGCAGCGCGTCTGGCGGCGCGCTCCGGTGCGCACACCATCATCGTCGGTGGGCGTCTGGAACGCGTGCTGGATCGCCTCAAGGCGGGCGAGCGCATCGGTACGCTGCTGTCGCCTGAGCGCGGCATGCTGGCGGCGCGCAAGCAGTGGCTGGCGGGGCATCTGCAAACCCGTGGCACGCTGGTGCTGGACGAGGGTGCTGTTACGGCGCTGTCTCAAGGCAACAAGAGTTTGCTGCCGGTTGGCGTCAAGTTGGTCCAGGGCAGCTTCCGTCGTGGTGAGATGGTGGTCTGCGTGGCGCCGGACGGTCGAGAGATCGCTCGTGGCCTGGCCAACTACAGTGCGCTGGAAGCACAAAAAATCATTGGGCAGTCGTCAGAGGCGATTGTCGGTCTGTTGGGTTACATGGCGGAGCCGGAACTGGTCCATCGCGATAACCTGATCCTGGTCTGAAGGAAGGAATACCTCAATGCGCATCGCAAAAGGATTGATGGGGCTGCTGTTGGCAATGCCGCTGCTGGCCTCGGCCGAAGAAATTGGCCAGGTGTCGACGGTGTTCAAGTTCGTCGGCCCGAATGACCGGATCGTGGTCGAGGCTTTCGATGATCCCAAGGTCGACGGTGTGACCTGCTATCTGTCCCGTGCCAAGACTGGCGGCGTGAAAGGCGGGTTGGGTCTGGCTGAAGATCGCGCCGAGGCGTCCATCGCTTGCCGCCAGGTCGGCCCGATCAGCTTCAAGGGCGAGCTGAAGGATGGTGAAGAGGTGTTCAAGGAGCGCACTTCGCTGGTGTTCAAGACCATGCAGGTGGTGCGGTTCCTCGACAAGAAGCGCAATACGCTGGTTTACCTGGTCTACAGCGATCGTTTGATCGAGGGTAGTCCGCAGAATGCGGTAACGGCGATTCCGATTCTGCCGTGGACGCACGCTCAATAAGTTAAAGAAGATCCAAGTGTGGGAGCGAGCCTGCTCGCGAAGGCAGTGTGTCAGTTTATGCATTAGTGAGCTGACGCGCCGCCTTCGCGAGCAGGCTCGCTCCCACATTTTTTTGTGGTGGGCTCACTGAATCGCAGGCAATAAAAAACCGACCCTAAGGTCGGTTTTTTTCACAAGCTTATCGCTTATGCGGCAACAGCAAGGTTCAGAGCCTTGACGTGACCGTTCAGGCGGCTCTTATGACGAGCTGCCTTGTTCTTGTGGATGATGCCTTTATCGGCCATACGGTCGATAACTGGCACAGCCAGAACGTAAGCTGCTTGAGCTTTTTCAGCGTCTTTTGCGTCGATGGCCTTAACTACATTCTTGATGTAGGTACGAACCATGGAACGCAGGCTGGCGTTGTGGCTGCGACGCTTCTCAGCCTGTTTTGCACGTTTTTTGGCGGAAGGTGTGTTGGCCACCGTCGAGCTCCTCGAAAGACTTTTTAGGAAATAGCAAACAAAATAGGCCGCGAATCATGCCGATGAGTTGATGTCTTGTCAAGGGCGGTTGAGACGTTCCGCTAAGTGGTAGGTATAAAGAGGCGGGATATTTATTTCCGGCGCTTGACCTGTAAACTCGCGAGCTTTGGCTCTGTGCTGCTGCGGCGCGGAGTATCGCATAAGTAGGCGCTTTGTTCGCCTGCTGTTTATCGACAGGCACAAACTCTTTCAATGAATCTGCTCAAATCGTTGGCCGCCGTCAGCTCTATCACGATGCTTTCCCGTGTTTTGGGCTTCGTTCGTGACACCCTCATCGCTCGTACATTTGGTGCGGGGATGGCGACGGACGCCTTCTTTATCGCCTTCAAGCTGCCCAATCTGCTGCGGCGAATCTTTGCCGAAGGGGCATTTTCCCAGGCGTTTGTGCCGATTCTGGCCGAATACAAAAGTCAGAAGGGCGAGGAGGCGACACGCACGTTCATCGCCTATGTCTCGGGCCTGCTGACCCTGGTGCTGGCGCTGGTCACCGCGTTGGGCATGCTCGCCGCGCCATGGGTGATCTGGGCCACGGCGCCGGGCTTCACTGACACGCCGGAAAAATTCGAACTGACGTCCAGCCTGCTGCGGGTGACTTTCCCCTACATATTGCTGATCTCCCTGTCGTCGCTGGCCGGTGCGATTCTCAATACGTACAACCGTTTCTCGGTGCCGGCGTTTGTGCCGACCTTGCTCAACGTCAGCATGATTATTTTTTCGGTGTTCCTGACCCCGTATTTCAATCCGCCGGTCATGGCGCTCGGTTGGGCGGTGCTGGTGGGCGGTCTGGCACAGTTGCTCTATCAACTGCCACACCTGAAAAAGATCGGCATGCTGGTGCTGCCACGCTTGAATCTGCGTGACAGCGGCGTCTGGCGCGTGATGAAACAGATGCTGCCGGCGATTCTTGGTGTGTCCGTGAGCCAGATTTCCCTGATCATCAACACCATTTTTGCGTCGTTTCTGGTGGCCGGTTCGGTGTCGTGGATGTATTACGCCGACCGTCTGATGGAATTGCCGTCCGGTGTGCTGGGCGTGGCACTGGGCACGATTCTGTTGCCGACACTGGCCAAGACTTACGCCAGCAAGGACCGGCACGAATATTCACGCATTCTCGACTGGGGCCTGCGCCTGTGCTTCGTGCTGGTGCTGCCGTGCTCCCTGGCGCTGGGAATTCTGGCGGAGCCGTTGACCGTTTCGCTGTTCCAGTACGGTCAGTTCAGTGCGTTTGATGCCTCCATGACCCAGCGGGCGCTGGTCGCATATTCTGTCGGGTTGCTCGGGATTATCGTGATCAAGGTGCTGGCGCCGGGCTTTTATGCGCAACAAAACATCCGCACCCCGGTAAAAATCGCGATTTTCACCTTGATCATCACTCAACTGTTCAACCTGGTGCTGATTGGCCCGTTGGCTCACGCTGGCCTGGCCTTGGCGATCAGCGCCGGTGCCTGTATCAATGCCGGGCTGCTGTTTTATCAGCTGCGCAAGCAGCAGATGTATCAGCCGCAGCCGGGCTGGGGAAAGTTCGGGCTCAAGCTGGTCGTGGCAGTGCTGGTGATGTCGGCGGTGTTGCTCGCCGGGATGCATTTCATGCCGGCCTGGGACCAGGGCCACATGCTGGAGCGCTTCATGCGTCTGGGCGCTCTGGTGGTCGCGGGCGTGGTGAGCTATTTCGGCATGTTGCTGCTGATGGGCTTCCGCCTGCGCGACTTCAATCGCAAGGCGCTGAGCTGAGGTTACGACCTCGATAAACACGGGCGGGCCGACAGTTTTGTCGGCTCGATCACTTTGGGTTACGGTGTTGCCTGTCGTCGGCCGCCGGGTGTGGTTATAATCGACCACTTTATGAGCAAGAAGCGCGTTATGCAGCTGGTTCGAGGCCTCCACAACCTGCGCCCCCAGCATCGGGGCTGTGTCGCCACTATTGGCAACTTTGACGGTGTTCACCGTGGTCACCAGGCTATCCTGGCCCGGCTGCGTGAACGTGCGCTTGAGTTGAACGTACCCAGCTGCGTGGTGATTTTCGAGCCGCAGCCGCGGGAGTTCTTTGCCCCCGAGACTGCGCCGGCCCGTCTGGCCCGCTTGCGGGACAAGCTGCAATTGCTGGCCGACGAAGGTGTCGACCGGGTCTTGTGCCTGGCCTTCAACCAGCGTCTGAGCAAGCTCAGCGCCAGCGAATTTGTCGACACCATTCTGGTCGACGGCCTGGGCGTGCAGCATCTGGAGGTCGGTGACGATTTCCGTTTCGGGTGCGATCGGGTAGGGGATTTCGATTTCCTGCAACAAGCCGGTGTGATGCAGGGTTTTACCGTCGAGGCGGCACAAACTGTCGAGCTGGACGGTATTCGTGTCAGCAGCACGCAAGTGCGCAACGCCCTGGCCGCCGCCGATTTTACCCTGGCCGAGCGTTTGCTCGGTCGTCCGTTCCGGATCGCGGGGCGGGTGTTGCACGGTCAGAAACTGGCGCGCCAGTTGGGTACGCCCACGGCCAACGTGCAGCTCAAGCGCCGTCGCGTGCCGTTGACCGGGGTGTATCTGGTCAACGTCGACATCGACGGCAAGACCTGGCCAGGCGTCGCCAACATCGGCGTGCGGCCAACGGTCCAGGGTGATGGCAAGGCCCACCTGGAAGTGCATCTTTTAGATTTTGCCGGCGATTTGTATGACCGGCGTTTGACGGTGGTTTTCCACCACAAGCTGCGTGAAGAGCAGCGTTTCGCCTCTCTGGAGGCGCTTAAGACGGCGATCAACGCGGATGTCGCCGCCGCCCGTGCCGAAGTTGCACGTACCCATAGCGCCAATCGCTAATGAAGAGCCTTAAATGACCGACTATAAAGCCACGCTAAACCTTCCGGACACCGCCTTCCCAATGAAGGCCGGCCTGCCACAGCGCGAACCGCAGATTCTGCAGCGCTGGGACAGTATTGGCCTGTACGGTAAGTTGCGCGAGATTGGCAAGGATCGTCCGAAGTTCGTACTTCACGACGGTCCTCCGTACGCCAACGGCACGATTCACATCGGTCATGCGCTGAACAAGATTCTCAAGGACATGATCATCCGCTCGAAAACCCTTTCGGGCTTCGACGCACCCTACGTACCGGGCTGGGACTGCCACGGTCTGCCGATTGAACACAAGGTCGAAGTGACCCACGGCAAGAACCTGGGCGCGGACAATACCCGCGAACTGTGTCGTGCCTACGCCACCGAGCAGATCGAAGGCCAGAAGTCCGAGTTCATCCGTCTGGGTGTGCTGGGCGACTGGGCCAACCCGTACAAGACCATGGACTTCAAGAACGAGGCCGGTGAAATCCGCGCCCTCGCCGAAATCGTCAAGGGCGGTTTCGTGTTCAAGGGCCTCAAGCCTGTGAACTGGTGCTTCGATTGCGGTTCGGCCTTGGCCGAAGCAGAAGTCGAGTACGAGAACAAGAAGTCCTCGACCATCGACGTGGCATTCCCGATTGCCGACGAAGCCAAACTGGCTGAAGCGTTCGGCCTGCCATCGCTGGCCAAGCCTGCCGCTATCGTGATCTGGACCACCACCCCGTGGACCATCCCGGCCAACCAGGCGCTGAACGTTCACCCGGAATTCAACTACGCCCTGGTCGACGTCGGCGACAAACTGCTGGTGCTGGCTGAAGAGCTGGTCGAGTCGTGCCTGGCGCGTTACAGCCTGGAAGGCTCGGTCATCGCGACCACTACTGGCAAGGCGCTGGAGCTGATCAACTTCCGTCACCCGTTCTACGATCGCCTGTCGCCAGTTTACCTGGCCGAGTATGTTGAACTGGGCGCTGGCACTGGCGTGGTTCACTCCGCCCCGGCCTACGGCGTGGACGACTTCGTGACCTGCAAAGCCTATGGCATGGTCAACGACGACATCCTCAACCCGGTGCAAAGCAACGGCGTGTACGCGACGTCGCTGGAGTTCTTCGGCGGCCAGTTCATCTGGAAAGCCAACCCGGCGATCGTCGACAAACTGTCCGAAGTCGGTGCGCTGATGCACACCACCGTCATTGAACACAGCTACATGCACTGCTGGCGTCACAAGACCCCGCTGATCTACCGCGCCACCGCGCAGTGGTTCATCGGCATGGACAAAGAGCCAGCAACCGGCGAAACCCTGCGCAAGCGGGCGATCAAGGCCATTGAAGAGACCAAATTCGTTCCGGCCTGGGGCCAGGCGCGTCTGCATTCGATGATCGCCAACCGTCCGGACTGGTGCATCTCCCGTCAGCGCAACTGGGGCGTGCCGATCCCGTTCTTCCTGAACAAGGAAAGCGGCGAGTTGCATCCACGCACCGTTGAATTGATGGAACAAGTGGCCCAGCGCGTCGAAGTCGAAGGCATCGAAGCCTGGTTCAAGATGGACGCCGCCGAGTTGCTGGGCGACGAAGCGCCGCTGTACGACAAGATCAGTGACACCCTGGACGTCTGGTTCGATTCGGGTACCACGCACTGGCACGTCCTGCGCGGTTCGCACCCGATGGGCCACGAAACCGGTCCGCGTGCCGACCTGTACCTGGAAGGCTCGGACCAACACCGTGGCTGGTTCCACTCCTCGTTGCTGACCGGTTGCGCCATCGACAACCACGCGCCGTACCGCGAGCTGCTGACCCACGGTTTCACCGTGGACGAGGCGGGCCGCAAGATGTCCAAGTCCCTGGGCAACGTGATCGCGCCGCAGAAAGTCAACGACACCCTGGGCGCCGACATCATGCGTCTGTGGGTCGCTTCGACCGACTACTCCGGTGAAATGGCGGTTTCCGATCAGATCCTGCAACGCAGTGCGGACGCTTACCGGCGTATCCGTAACACCGCGCGCTTCCTGCTCTCCAACCTGACCGGTTTCAACCCGGCCACCGACATCCTGCCGGCCGAGGAAATGCTCGCCCTGGACCGTTGGGCCGTGGACCGCACCCTGCTGCTGCAACGCGAGCTGCAAGAGCACTACGGTGAATACCGCTTCTGGAACGTCTACTCCAAGATCCACAACTTCTGCGTGCAGGAGCTGGGCGGTTTCTACCTGGACATCATCAAGGATCGTCAGTACACCACTGGCGCCAACAGCAAGGCTCGCCGTTCGGCGCAAACCGCGCTGTATCACATCAGTGAAGCGCTGGTGCGCTGGATTGCACCGATCCTGGCGTTCACCGCCGACGAACTGTGGGAATACCTGCCTGGCGAGCGCAACGAATCGGTGATGCTCAACACCTGGTACGAAGGCCTGACCGAATTGCCGGAAGGCGTCGAGCTGGGCCGCGCCTATTGGGAGCGGATCATGGCGGTGAAGGTCGCGGTCAACAAGGAAATGGAAATCCAGCGCGCGGCCAAGGCCGTCGGTGGCAACCTGCAAGCCGAAGTGACCCTGTTCGCCGAAGAAGCGCTGAGCGCCGACCTGGCCAAGCTGAGCAACGAACTGCGTTTCGTACTGATTACCTCGACCGCCACCGTTGCCCCATTTGTACAGGCTCCGGCCGATGCTGTGGTCACCGAAGTCAGCGGCCTGAAGCTGAAAATCGTCAAGTCGGCCTTCGCCAAGTGCGCCCGTTGCTGGCACTGCCGTGAAGACGTTGGCGTGAACCCGGAGCATCCGGAAATCTGCGGTCGTTGCGTCGACAACATCAGCGGCGCCGGCGAGGTACGTCACTATGCCTAATGCTGCTGGCCGTTTCGGACGGTTGAGCTGGCTGTGGTTGAGCGTGCTGGTCCTGGTCATTGACCAGGCCAGCAAGTTCTACTTCGAAGGCAAGCTTGAGATGTATCAGCAAATCGTGGTGATCCCCGATTTGTTCAGCTGGACCCTGGCCTACAACACTGGCGCGGCATTCAGTTTCCTGGCCGACAGCTCCGGCTGGCAGCGCTGGTTGTTTGCGTTGATCGCGGTCGTGGTCAGCGCGGTGCTGGTGGTGTGGCTAAAGCGTCTGGGGCGCAACGAAACCTGGCTGGCCGTCGCTCTGGCGCTGGTGCTGGGTGGCGCGCTGGGCAATCTGTATGACCGCATCGCCCTGGGTCATGTGATCGATTTCATTCTGGTGCATTGGCAGAACCGCTGGTATTTCCCGGCGTTCAATTTTGCCGACAGTGCCATCAGCGTAGGTGCTGTCATGCTTGCGCTGGATATGTTCAAAAGTAAAAAAACCGGAGAAACCGTTCATGACTGAACAGGTATTGGCTGAGCAACGCATTGGCCAGAACACGGAAGTCACTTTGCACTTTGCACTGCGCCTGGAGAACGGCGACACCGTCGACAGCACCTTCGACAAAACCCCGGCGACCTTCAAGGTCGGCGACGGCAACCTGTTGCCAGGTTTCGAAGCGGCACTGTTTGGCTTCAAGGCTGGCGACAAGCGTACATTGAGCATTCAGCCCGAGAACGCATTTGGCCAGCCCAACCCGCAAAACGTACAGATCATCCCGCGCTCGCAGTTCCAGGACATGGAGCTGTCGCCCGGTTTGCTGGTGATCTTCAACGATGCGGCCAATACCGAGCTGCCTGGCGTGGTGAAGGAATTCGATGACGCGCAAGTGACCATCGACTTCAACCACCCGTTGGCCGGCAAGACCTTGACCTTTGACGTCGAGATCATCAACGTCAAAGCGCTGTAACCTGTGGGAGCGAGCTTGCTCGCGATGAGTAGCTGACATTCAACATAGATGTTGACTGACACTGCGCCATCGCGAGCAAGCTCGCTCCCACCTGTAATCATCACTGTTCTCGGACCTTGTGTCCGGTCAACAGGCAGGCACCACTATTTCTTGCGCGCAAGACACGAGGCACAGCATGCAAATCAAACTCGCCAACCCCCGTGGTTTCTGCGCCGGCGTGGACCGGGCGATCGAAATCGTCAACCGCGCCCTTGAAGTATTCGGGCCGCCGATCTACGTGCGCCACGAAGTGGTTCACAACAAATTCGTCGTCGAAGACCTGCGCGCCCGCGGGGCTATCTTTGTCGAGGAACTGGATCAGGTGCCGGACGACGTCATCGTGATCTTCAGTGCCCACGGCGTTTCCCAGGCCGTGCGTACCGAAGCCGCCGGCCGTGGCCTGAAAGTGTTCGACGCAACCTGTCCGCTGGTTACAAAGGTGCATATCGAAGTCGCGCGCTACAGCCGTGACGGTCGTGAGTGCATCCTGATCGGCCACGCCGGTCACCCGGAAGTCGAAGGCACCATGGGCCAGTACGACGGCAGCAATGGTGGCGCGATCTACCTGGTCGAAGACGAGAAAGACGTCGCGTCACTGCAAGTGCACAACCCGGAAAAACTCGCGTTCGTGACCCAGACCACCTTGTCCATGGACGACACCAGCCGCGTGATCGACGCCCTGCGTGCCCGTTTCCCGGCCATCGGTGGTCCGCGCAAGGACGACATCTGCTACGCCACGCAAAACCGTCAGGATGCGGTCAAGCAACTGGCCGACGAATGCGATGTGGTGTTGGTGGTCGGCAGCCCGAACAGTTCCAACTCCAATCGTCTGCGTGAGCTGGCCGAACGCATGGCTACCCCGGCCTACCTGATCGATGGCGCCGAAGACCTGCAAAAGAGCTGGTTCGATGGCGTTGAGCGCATTGGCATCACTGCGGGTGCTTCAGCCCCGGAAGTGCTGGTGCGTGGGGTGATCCAGCAGCTGCAGGCTTGGGGCGCCGTCGGTGCCGACGAGCTGGCCGGTCGCGAGGAGAACATCACCTTCTCCATGCCCAAAGAGTTACGCGTCCGCTCTCTGCTCTGAGTCTTCGCCTCCCACGCACAATGCCTGCTCGGCTTTTTCGCTACGCAGGCTGACGCGGCCGGTCCGGGCCAGCACCACCTGGAGCTGACTCACCGGCTCGCGAGCTGCGCAGATGTGCAATGTCCCTGCCTGAAAGGCCCCGCTGGGCAACAGCGGTTCGCCCAGGTTACTGAATCTGACGAAATTCCTGACGGGTCGATTGCCGACAATCGGCACCCGCGCGCTGCTCTGGCTCTCGAAAAGCAGCGGATTGCTGCTGTCCTCATGCCCTTTGCCGTTCAAATCCAGAATCATCCGCCAGCCTTGGCTCCAGTCATTGTCGACGCCGTGAACAACGACGGTCTGGTTGCGTGCAATGGCTTCGGTGCGAGCGTTGCGCAGGCCGCTTGCCAGAGATTTCGCCGCCAGCTCGCGATGGTGTGATTGTATGAGTGCCCCGTAAGCCGGACTGACCAGTTGTAGAACAATCCCGACAATCGCCAGTCCCATAAGCAGTTCGATCAGGCTGAAACCGTGCTGACGCATGTCATCTCTCTCCAAGGAGTGTTGCGGCTCGCACAATCCTTGCGCGAGTAATGGCAAATCAACCGTACGCAGGCCGGTCGAATGTTCTAGCGTGTAGAGGCAGGTATAGCTGACGGCAACGGAGGGCATCGATGGATCATCGTTCAAAAGGTTTCACGCTGGTGGAGTTGCTCACCACGCTGGCGGTGATGGCCGTTCTCCTGACCCTGGCGGTGCCGGCATTTACCAGCGCCGTGCAACGCTCGCGCGCGGATACGGAAATCAGCGACTTGCAGCGCGGCCTCAACTACGCCCGGCTCGAGGCCATTGATCGCGGAATCACCACGCGCATTCGGCCGACGGCCGGAGGCAGTGTCTGGAGCGGCGAGCTGTCGGTCTATGACAGTACTGGCACACCGGCCAATGTATTGCGGGTTGTTCCGGCGATGAGCAGTGGTGCGACTCTGACGCTAACCTCAGGTGTGACCACCGTCGATTTCAACAATCTGGGTGGGTTGTCGGCACCGTCCACGACGGTAGTGATCAGCTATGTGCTGGGGGCGCAAAGCAGGACGCTGACGGTGTGTCTGAACGGACGAATTCAATTGGGTGGAAGTTGCTGATGATTCAAGGGAGCAAGCGTGCACAGGAGGGCATGACGCTGATCGAATTGCTGGTCGCGTTACTGATTCTGACCGTGGGAGTGCTGGGCGCGGCGGCGATTCAGCTCAATGCGCTCAAATACACTGACAGCTCGCTGATGAGCAGTCAGGCGAGTTTCATTGCCTACGACATGATGGACCGTATCCGTGCCAATTCCGGCGCCGACTACACCGTCACGCCACCGACGGCGGGCAACCTGAGCATTGCCAGGGATCAGGACCTGTATGACTTCACCACCAATATCGTCAATTTTGGCGGCCCCACGGCGACCGGCACCATCACCCTGAATCTGCGGGTGTACACCATCACCATCACCTGGGATGACTCCCGGGCAGCCAACGCCACCGGTACGCTGCGCAGTTTTGTGCTGACCAGCCGTGCCACGGTCGATCCGGTGAGTGGCCCATGAACAAGCTCTCCAGAGGTTTTGGGCTGGTCGAGCTGATCATCGCGATGGCGTTGAGCCTGGTCGTGGTGCTGGGTGTGGTGCAGATTTTCATCTCGGCCAAAAAGACCTTCGTCAGCCAGAACGCGTCGGCCGGGATGCAGGAGGACGCGCGTTTTGTGCTGAGCAAGATGATTCAGGAAATTCGTGGGGTGGGCATGTTCGGTTGCCTGGGGGCGGTGACCGATGCCAGTTCTGCGGGGGATTTCAACGCGGCCCTGATCACACCGATCAGTTGGGACAACACCAATCTCAAACTCACGCTGGTGACGGCTGATGTCGGCAGCAATGGCGGCACGCCGAACTGGACCGTCGTCTCCGATTGCCGCAACAGCGCCACGGCCTACACCGGGGCCAGCACACCCGCCGCCGGGCAAATCGCGTTTCCGATCCGGCGGCTGATCTACACGTTCAGCAACAACCAGATATTGATGACCAGCGGATCAGGTACGCCCGTTACGGCAGTGCTGGTGAGTAACGTCAATGCCTTTGGGGTGATGTTCGGCATGGCCACCAGCACCACCGATGTCGCGGCGTCCAGTTACAGCGCCAATCCGAGCAATCCCGCCCTGATCCGCAGCGTTCGCCTGACCTTGACCTTGAGCGACCCTCTGAATGGCGTACGCAATCAGACCTTCAATGTGGTTGCCGCCTTGCGCAACCGGCTTCAGTAGGGTGGCGAACGTATGAGGACACCCATGAAAATGGCAAGTACCCAGCAGGGCATGGCGTTGCTGGTCAGTCTGGTGTTTCTGCTGTTGCTGACGCTGATCGGCATTTCGTCGATGCAGAACGCGACGCTGCAGGAAAAAATGTCCGGCAGTGTGGCCCTGCGTAATCAGTCATTTCAATTGGCCGAAGCAACGCTGCGTATCGGTGAAAGTGCGGTGCAACTGTCCACGTATTCGCAGGCGGTGTGTGCCAGCACTGTTCAATGCGCGCCGCCCGCAGAATCTTCGACCGTGGCCGCTGCCGGGGTCAACTCAACCTCAGGTGTGACCTGGGTTGCCGCAGGCGCCGGGTTTTACGGGGTACAGAACATTGGCACCACCCTGACTGCTGTCAATGTGCCCAGCAACACCTCGGCGACGTTGTATCGCGTGACTGCGGTGGGCATTGTCGGTAACAACATTCGCAGTGTGGTGGAGAGCATCTATGCCAAATATTGACGCCCGCTCTGGCTGGCGCCGAGGCTGGTTACAGCTGCTCGTGGGCATGTTGCTGGGGCTGTATCTGTCGGCGCCGGCCTATGCCTTCACGCCATCGGATTCACCGCTGTTGAGCGCTGCTGCCGTGCCGCCGAACGTGATGTTGCTGATCGACGACTCCGGCAGCATGAATACCATCATCTATGCGACGGGTTTCGATCCGACGGTGGTCGGGCGCACACCGGCGCGGCAATGCAATTCGTTTCTGGGATTGTGTCTGAGTTATACCAGTCTCGTCGGGGATACGATTTTCCTTTCCAGTCTGCCGACCTCCGGCTGTTCCAGCGGTTATTTCGCGTTCTACAACAACAACCTGGTCCCGCAGTGCCTGAAACTTCCCGATCCGGTGGGTAACGGCAACACGCGCTATACCGGTGATTACCTTTCGTACCTGGTGGGGCTGGCCAACGGCAGTAACCGGGATTTCACCACAGGCTCGATCCCCAACGACTACCGGATCAACGTGGCGCGCAATGTCTCCACGGCGTTGATAACCAGTAACCGGGGCCTGCGTTTCGGCCTGTCCACCTTCAATCCACCCACCAATAACAGCCCTGCCAATGGCGGTTACATCGCACGCTCCATCAGTGATCTGGCCGTGGTCAACGGGAGCGTGACCCAGCCCCAGGCCGATGCCAACTACAACGCCCTGATCAGTGCCATCAACGGTTTGAGTGCCATAGCCAATACGCCGCTGGCCGAAACCTATTACGAAATTACCCGCTACATGCGAGGCATGACGCCTTACTACAACTCGACACCAACCACCTATACCAGCCCCATTCAATATCGCTGCCAGAAAAACTACGGCGTGGTAGTCACCGATGGCTTGCCCACTTACGACCGCACATTCCCGACCAATGACCCACTGGGCGGGACCCGATTGCCGAACTGGGATGGCATCAACAACGACGGTACCAACCTCAACGGCGATGACGAGGGCGACACGCTCTATCTGGATGACATCGCCAAATTCGCCTTTGACATCGACATGCGCTCCACCGGCACGGATCTGGCGGGTAAAAGCTGGGGGGCGGCGGATTTCCCCAAGCAAAACATGAACACCTACACCGTTGGATTCACCTCCAGCAATCAGATGTTGTCGGATGCCGCCACATACGGGCAGGGTATTTACTATCAGGCCAACGATGCCGCCGGCCTCAATACCGCGTTGTCATCGGCACTGAGCAATATCACCTCCAAGGCCGGGTCCGGCGGGAGTGGTGTCACCAGTGGCGCGACGGTGACCACCGGATCGAGTTATTACCAGACCAGTTACGACCCAAAGGACTGGCGCGGGACGATCAAGTCCTTCGGTTTCACGTCTACTGGTTCGGTCAATACCGCCTCCGTGCAGTGGACCACTGACACCGTCATCGTGCCGGGTGCAACCGCGCCCATCTATCAGTCCTGGAACACCCTGAGCAACGCCGCGATCACGCTCGCCTATGCCAACTTTTCCCCGGCCCAGCAGACGACGCTCGGCCTGAGCCTGCCCACCGGGATTGTCGGCAACGATCTGGTGGAGTGGAGCAAGGGCACCAACAAGACCGGGTTGAAAGTACGCACGGTGTTGCTGGGAGACATTATCGACTCGCCGCTGGCACTGGCGTCACCCACCACTCAAACGGCTTCGGACCTGGTGGGCGACAGTACCTACACCGCTTACCTGGCGACCAAGGCGGCCAACATGACTGCCAGCCTGGTGGTGAACGCCAACGACGGATTTCTCAATGTCATCAATGCGGCCAATGGCGCCCGGATCTACGCCTACATGCCTTCGAGCGTGCTGCCGTCATTGCGCTACATTGCCGATCCGGCCTACATCAACGGTGTGAGCCACAAGTTCCTGGTGGACGGGCAGGTCGGGGTGTACGACACCCAGCTCAACAGCGCCTGGAAGACCCTTGCCCTGGGCGGCGTAGGGGCGGGCGGCAAGACGTTTTATGCCGTTCAGTTGTTCGATGCCTCGGCAGGGAACGTATACAAGGCGTTGTGGGAAATCAGCGCGCCCGCCACCGCGAGCACGACCAACGTTTTCAATGATCTGGGTTACGCCTACGCTCGCCCGGAAGTGGCACGCTTGGCGGATGGACGTTGGGCGGCGTTCATTTCCAATGGTTACGGCAGTAACTCGGGTGTGGCAGCGTTATACGTGGTGGATATTCGCGACGGTTCGTTGATCAGGGAAATCGTCATCAATCCAGCGGAAACCACCAACGGCCTGTCTTCGGTGAAGCTTGTCGTCAACTCGCAGAACGTTGTGCAGGCGGCCTATGGCGGTGATCTGAACGGGCGCATGTGGAAGTTTGACCTGAGCAGCGCAACCCCCAGCTCCTGGGCTGTCGCGTTTTCCGGGGCACCTTTGTTCACGACGCCCGGCGGCAGTACCCAGCCAATTACCGCGCAGCCGTTGCTGGCGGCCAATTCCCTGGGCGGCACGGAAGTGTTTTTCGGCACAGGCAAATTCATCGAGACCGCAGACAAGACCAACACGGCTCAACAAGGGTTTTACGCGATATGGGATGCCGTCGGCGGGGCGGGGCAGATTACGGTTGCCAATTTGCAGGCTCAGGCGATTACCGGGGTGTTCACGGGCACTGCTGGCGGGCAGTTCATTACCACGTCGCAGAATGCGACAACGTATCCCGCACAGAAGGGCTGGTACTTGCCGCTGGTGTACAACAGCGTGCTGACCGGAGAGCGGGTGATCAGTCAGGCCAGCCTGGTGTTGGGCCGGATCATCTTTACTACGGCCAGCGTCGACACCACCGACCCTTGCGCAAGTTTTGGTACGGGCAAACTGATCGAGCTGGATGCGTTCACCGGTAAGATGCTCAACTACGCGGTACTCGACACCAATGGTGACAGTCTGGTCGACAGTACCGATACGATTTCCAGCGGGGTGATTTTCACCGGCGGTATCCCGACCTTGAATGCCATCGTCAACGGCGGGGGCCGCAAGATCGTGAACGACTCCAGCGGTGGAGTCACTTCACTGGTGGAACAAGCCGGCGGCGGTAGCCGTCGTATCATGTGGCGACAAATACAGTAAGTGAGAGTTGAGGCATGCGCAAAAGCAACCGAGGTTTTACCCTGATCGAAATCATGATCGTGGTTGCGATCATCGGGATCGTCATCACCATTGCCGCTCCCAGTTACACCGAGTATCTGGCGAAAGGGCGGCGCGGTGAAATCGCTGGCATTCTGTCCGAACAGGCACAAAACCTTGAGCGGTTCTACTCGAAGAACAACGTCTACACCGGCGTCACGGGCCTGAGCACCGGCAACACCTACTACACCATCACCCCGACCATCACCGCTCAGACCTTTCTGCTGACAGCTGTGCGCAATGCCGGGGCGACCATGGCCAGCGACAAGTGTGGGGATTTCACTATCACCAATACCGGCGTCAGAAGCATGGTCAATGCGACGGCTGGCCTGACCACCAAGTATTGCTGGGGTCGCTGAGTTTCCTTTTCGGGCGCTTTTTGCGCCCACTGTCTATCTAGGTTGGATCAGAACATGTCCAGGCAACAGCAAGTAGTGATTGTCGGCGGCGGAGTCATCGGCCTGCTGACGGCGTTCAATCTCGCCTCCGAAGTACAGAGCGTTGTGCTGCTGGATCGTTCGAGCGTTGGCCAGGAGTCCTCGTGGGCCGGGGGCGGCATCGTTTCGCCGCTGTACCCGTGGCGCTACAGCCCGGCGGTCACTGCGCTGGCGCATTGGTCCCAGGATTTTTATCCACAGCTGGGCGAGCGGTTGTTTGCCGCTACCGGTGTTGATCCTGAAGTGCATACCACCGGCCTGTACTGGCTGGACCTGGACGATGAAGCTGAGGCGCTGGCCTGGGCTGCCCGAGAAAATCGTCCGCTGCGGGCTGTGGATATCTCGGCGGCACACGATGCGGTGCCGGTGTTGGGCAGCGGTTTTACCCGGGCGATCTACATGGCCGACGTGGCCAACGTGCGTAATCCGCGTCTGGTCAAATCCCTGAAGGCTGCGTTGCTGGCACTGCCGAACGTGACGATCCATGAACAGTGCGAAGTCAGTGGGTTTATCCGTGAAGGCGAGCGGGTGATCGGCGTGCAAACGGCCAACGGTGCAATTGAGGGTGATCAGGTGGTGCTGACGGCGGGCGCCTGGAGCGGTGACTTGCTCAAGACCCTGGGCCTGGCGTTGCCGGTGCAGCCGGTCAAGGGTCAGATGATTCTCTACAAGTGTGCGGCGGATTTTTTGCCGAGCATGGTGCTGGCCAAGGGGCGTTATGCGATTCCGCGACGCGACGGGCATATTTTGATCGGCAGTACGCTGGAACATAAAGGCTATGACAAGACCCCCACCGAGTCAGCCCTGGAGAGCCTGAAGGCCTCGGCAGTGGAGTTGATTCCGGCGTTGGCGGACGCTGAAGTGGTGGGACATTGGGCTGGATTGCGGCCGGGGTCGCCTGAAGGGATTCCGTATATTGGGCGAGTGCCGGGGTTTGATGGGCTTTGGCTTAATTGTGGGCATTACCGCAATGGTCTGGTGCTGGCGCCGGCGTCGTGTCAGTTGTTTGCGGATGTGATGCTGGGGCGGGCGCCGATCATTGATCCGGTGCCGTATGCGCCGGTTGGGCGGATCTAGCCGCGGGCTTTTTCTGCGCCTGTTAGGTCGCTATCGCGAGCAAGCTCGCTTCCACATTTGATCGCATTCTCAGGAGGAGCGCGGTCCCCTGTGGGAGCGAGCTCGCTCGCGATGGGACCCTCAATCCAGGCCCAATTTCTTCAGCCTATAACGCATTGACCGAAACGAAAGACTCAACCGCTGAGCCGCCGCCGTGCGGTTCCAGCGGGTTTCTTCCAGGGCCTGGAGGATGAGTTTGCGTTCGACGTTTTCCAGATAGTCTTCCAGATTGTCGATCCGGGTCAGGTCCGGCACGCCGGATTCGGCGGCGCAGTTGCCTTCACTCAGGCGCAAGTCACCGGCCTCGATCTGTTTGTTCTCGCACAGGGTGTGGGCGCGCTCGAGCATGTTTTCCAGTTCTCGCACATTGCCCGGAAATCGATAGCTTTTCAGTGCTTCAAGGGCCTGTGGCTGAAGTCTGGCGGCTGGTTGACCGCTGCCGTTTGCCAGGCGTTTGAGTACGTGACTGGCCAGGGACTCGATGTCGTCGCGGCGTTCGCGCAATGGCGGGACGCGTAATTCGATCACATTGAGGCGGTAGTACAAATCCTGGCGAAAGCGTTCGCCGGCCACTTCGGCGCCGAGGTCCTTGTGGGTGGCGCAGAGGATGCGCACATCGACCACGGTTTCTTGCTGCCCGCCGATGCTACGGACTGCTTTCTCCTGAATCGCCCGCAGCAGTTTGACCTGCATTGCCAGTGGCAGATCGGCCACTTCATCGAGGAACAGCGTGCCGCCATGGGCCGCCTGGAACAGTCCGGGTTTGTCTTCGATGGCGCCGCTGAAACTGCCTTTGCGGTGGCCGAAGAATTCGCTTTCCATCAGTTCCGACGGAATTGCCCCGCAGTTGACGGGGACAAACGGCTGGTCCGAGCGGGGGCCTTGGTCGTGGATCAATCGTGCAACCAGTTCCTTGCCGCTGCCGGATTCGCCACTGATGTACACCGGTGCCTGGCTGCGAGCCAGTTTATCGATCTGTGCGCGCAGATGGCGCATGGGCGGCGAATCCCCGAGCAAACGCCGGTCAATGGCACTGGTTGAGCCACCGGCAACAGGCAGGCGCAGGGCGCTGGTGACCAGCTCCCGCAATCGAGTGAGATCCACCGGTTTTGTCAGGAAGTCGAAGGCACCGGCCTTGAGCGCATTGATGGCGATTTCCAGGCTGCCATAGGCCGTAATCATTGCGACCGGCACCTGTGGATAACGTTGCTGGATGTGCTGTACCAGCTCCAGGCCGGTGCCGTCGGGCAGACGCATGTCGGTCAGGCACAGGTCGAACGTCTCCCGGCCCAGCAGGGCCTGGGCTTCGCCGAGGTTGCGGGCACTGAAAGTGTCGAGTTTCATCCGGCCCAGGGTGATTTCCAGGAGTTCGCGGATATCCGGCTCGTCGTCGACGATCAGGATTTTTTGCTGTGGGCTCTTCAACTTTGTTTCCGTCCGTGAGCAAAGGTGATGCGAAAGCAGCCGCCGCCTTGGCGTGGTTTGAAGTCTAGGCGGGCCTGGTTGCTTTCGCACAGCTCACGGGACAGATAAAGCCCAAGGCCAGTGCCCTGGCTACTGGTGGTGAAGAAGGGTTCGAACAGATGCACCTGCTGGTCTGCCGTCACGCCGGGACCGTTGTCCAGCACTTCAAGGGCCGGTAGCTGGCTGTCCGGGTCGATGAACAGCTCCAGCCAGACTTCGGGCCGGTGATGAATCAGCGCGCTGTGACGCAAGGCGTTGCGCAATAAGTTGTCGAGAATTTGCGTCAGCTGATTCGGGTCCATCAAGGTGCTGAAGTGGCCTGAACTGATATGCAGGTGAATCTGCTGACGTTCGCCGCCATGTTCAGCGGCCTCCTCGACGAACTGCTCAAGCCATGCGTGCAGATCGAGTCGCTGCGGCGCGGATTGCTGGCGGCGGGACAGTTGCAGGACGTTTTCGATAACCCGATTCATGCGCTGAGAGTGATCTTGAATAATCTGGGTCAGACGGCGGTCCGCGCCGTTCAGTTCCTCGGACTCTTGCAGCAACTGCGCAGCATGGCTGATGGCGCCCAGCGGATTACGTATCTCGTGGGCGATCCCGGCAGTCAGGCGGCCAAGGGCGGCAAGTTTCAGTTGCTGGGCCTGCTGGGCGATTTGCGCCAGGTCTTCTAGAAATACCAGCGTCTGATGATGCGAGCCCTGGTCCAGGGCAATGAAGCTTGGCTGCAGTTCCAGGCCAAGGGCGGCGATCTTCAGTCCCTGTGGGCGCAAGGTCGGGTTGTTGAGCCACAACTGCAGGCGCTCGACCAGCAGCGGCGAATAGTCATCGATCAACTGACCATTCAACGTGTCCTGCCCCAGCAGGGTCAGGGCACTGTGGTTGGCCAGTTGCACCCGTCGCTGATCGTCCAGCACCAGAATGCCAGTACGCATGCGTTGCAGGATCAGCGCGTTGAGGGCTTCGAGGCCGATCACTTCGCTGGCGCGCTGTTGGGCAAGGTGTTCGCTGTCTTCCAGGCGCCGGATCAACCCTTGCACCAGCAACGCAGCGGCAAAGCACAGCGCGCCCAGCGTGCCGGCTTGCAAGTAGTCGTTGGGGCTGACGGGATGACTGAAACTGAGCAGGAAACTCAAACCGACGATGCCGAGGGCCCCGACTGCTGCAATCAGCAGGCCGATCCTGCCCCGCAGTAGCGTGTTGCCGATGGCTACCGACACGATCAGCAAGTTGCCAATGGCACTGGCCACGCCGCCGGCAGCGTAGAACAGGCCGCATAGCAGCAACACATCGGTCAGGGCCAGGCCGAATAGCTGCGCCGGGTGGCGGGTGTTCTCCAGGAACACCACCAGCAGGATATTCAGTACCAGGTACAACCAGCTGCCACTGCGCAGCAGGTCGTTATTGGCGAACGTCAGCAACTGGTTGTCCATGTTGCTGGAGATCAGTAGCACCAGGGTGATGCCGATGCTTAAACGGTAGAGGTGATAAAGGCGCAGCAGTCGCTGGGCCTGTTTATTGCCGATGCTGGTGGCCTCAGCGATCACGGGTGCCGGGGCCTTGCTCAAGGTGAGCCTGGCTGCAATACCACTGTTGTTGAAGGCTCAGTGCTCGGTCGCGGGGCAGGTGGACGCCGCAATGCGCGCAGCGGACCATCGGCGTTGCTTCCAGCTCTGCAGAGGAGCGGGGTGCAGAGGTTGCACCCTTGAACTTGCGCCAGAACCATACCGCAGCGGCAATCAGGGCGATCCAGAATAATAAACGAACCATGGTGAGCAGCTGCTTTTCGACTGATGATCCGGCAGTTTAGCCAAGGACATGAGCAGCGCACAGCGTATTAAAACGCGGTCATGAAAAAGGGAGACTCAAGAGTCTCCCTTTTTGCCCTGCCTCGGGTGTCAGTCGAACACACCGAAGGTCATGTAGCTGAACCACGAGCGGTCGCTGTTGTTATTGCCTTCCGCTTCGTGCTGTTCTTCTTCGATCACTTGACCGTTTTCATCTTTAGGCTTGAGATCGCTCGGAATCGAGTCCTTGGCGTCCTGGAACTGCTTCTGCACGTCCTGGTTGGCGCGGGTTTCGCCCGGCGGCAGCGGCGGACGGGACTCGATCAGACCCAACGTCGCCTTGCTCAGCCACGAACGGTTGTCCGCTTCGGCAACCGATGGCTTGAACTGACCGTCCACCAGGCTTGGGTGGTTCGGGTAGTTCAGCTTCAGGGTCTCGAGGCTGGTTTCGGCCAATGCGTCCAGGTGCAGACGCTGGTAAGCCTCGACCATCACCGCCAGGCCGTCACCGACCGAAGGGGTTTCCTGGAAGTTTTCCACCACGTAACGACCACGGTTCGCGGCAGCGACGTATGCCTGACGGGTCAGGTAGTAGTCGGCAACGTGAATCTCGTAGGAAGCCAGCAGGTTGCGCAGGTAGATCATGCGCTGCTTGGCATCCGGCGAGTAGCGGCTGTTTGGATAGCGGCTGGTCAGCTGAGCGAACTCGTTGTACGAGTCGCGGGCAGCACCCGGATCACGTTTGGTCATGTCCAGCGGCAGGAAGCGCGCCAGCAGGCCGACGTCCTGGTCGAAGGAAGTCAGACCCTTGAGGTAGTACGCGTAATCCACGTTCGGATGCTGCGGATGCAAACGAATGAAACGCTCGGCGGCAGACTTGGCAGCCTCAGGCTCGGCGTTCTTGTAGTTGGCGTAGATGAGTTCCAGTTGCGCCTGGTCAGCATAGCGCCCGAACGGATAACGCGACTCCAGGGCCTTCAGCTTGGCTGTGGCACTGGTGTAGCTATTGTTATCCAGATCGTGCTGAGCCTGCTGGTACAGCTCGACTTCGCTCAGGTTTTCGTCTACGACTTCCTTCGATGAGCAAGCAGCGGTCAATGCGAGGATGGCGATCAGCAGCAGGTGTTTCACTTGCATGGCGGCTTGCGTCCCTATGACGGCCGCTGTCTTGGGCGGGGCCGTCCTGTTATGATGAGCGCCCCGTTGAAAAGCCTCGGGGCAAAAGACGCCGTATTTAACCACAAGCGCGCAGCCGAAACCAAAGGCTGTGCCGACGCCTAGTCTGAGCATGTCCGATAAAATTGAACTTCGCGCAGAGGTGCCGTCCGAATTGGGCGGCCAACGCCTCGATCAAGTCGCCGCACAATTATTCGCTGAGCACTCGCGCTCGCGCCTTTCCGCCTGGATCAAAGACGGCCGCCTGACTGTGGATGGGGCGGTTATCCGCCCGCGAGACATCGTTCACGGTGGCGCCATTCTTGAGCTGACTGCCGAGCAGGAAGCTCAAGGCGAATGGATCGCTCAGGACATCGAGCTGGACATCGTCTATGAAGATGACGACATCCTGGTGATCAACAAACCTGCGGGTCTGGTGGTGCATCCGGCTGCCGGTCACGCTGACGGCACCTTGCTCAACGCCTTGCTGCACCACGTGCCGGACATTATCAATGTGCCGCGCGCCGGTATCGTGCACCGTCTGGACAAGGACACCACCGGTCTGATGGTGGTGGCCAAGACCATTCAAGCGCAGACGCAGCTGGTTACACAGTTGCAGAGCCGCAGTGTCAGCCGGATCTACGAGTGCATCGTGATTGGCGTGGTGACGGCGGGTGGCAAGATCAATGCGCCCATCGGTCGCCACGGCCAGCAACGCCAGCGCATGGCCGTGATGGAAGGTGGCAAGCAAGCCGTCAGCCATTACCGCGTGCTCGAGCGTTTCCGTTCCCACACGCATGTGCGGGTGAAGCTGGAAACCGGTCGTACTCACCAGATTCGTGTGCACATGGCCCACATCAACTTCCCGTTGGTCGGAGACCCTGCCTACGGCGGTCGTTTCCGCATCCCGCCGGCAGCCAGTGTGACCATGGTCGAATCGTTGAAGGCGTTCCCGCGTCAGGCACTGCATGCGCGGTTCCTGGAGCTGGACCATCCGACGACCGGTAAACGCATGAGCTGGGAATCGCCGCTGCCGGACGATTTTGTCTGGTTGCTGACCCTGCTCAAGCAAGACCGTGAGGCGTTCATCGGATGAGTGACTGGCTGATTCCCGACTGGCCTGCGCCTGCCGGGGTGAAAGCCTGTGTGACCACCCGTGCGGGCGGCGTCAGTCTGGCGCCGTTCGACAGCCTCAATCTTGGCGATCACGTCGATGACAGCCCCGAAGCTGTCGCCGAAAATCGCCGTCGCCTCACCGATCATTTCTCTATTCAACCGGCCTGGCTGCAGCAGGTTCACGGCATAGCCGTGGCTCATGCTGACCCGGGGCTGGTGGCAACCGCTGACGCCAGCTGGACGTCCACGCCCGGCATCGCCTGTGCGTCGATGACCGCTGATTGCCTGCCTGTGTTGTTCTGCGACCGGGCCGGCACGCGTGTTGCCGCCGCTCATGCCGGTTGGCGCGGGCTGGCGGCGGGCGTACTTGAAGCAACGCTCGACAGCCTGGCGGTCGCCCCGCAAGAGGTGCTGGTCTGGCTCGGTCCCGCGATTGGCCCACAAGCCTTTGAAGTCGGCCCGGAAGTGCGCGAAGTCTTCATCCAGCAACTGCCGCAAGTGGCTGAAGCCTTTGTGCCCAGCCAGAATGCCGGCAAGTTCATGGCTGACATCTATGAGCTGGCGCGTCTGCGTCTGGCTGCCTGTGGCGTCGCTGCTGTTTATGGTGGCGGCTTGTGCACCGTGACCGATCCCCGCTTCTTTTCTTACCGCCGCAGTCCTCGCACCGGCCGGTTTGCCTCCCTGATCTGGCTCGAAGGCTAAGCTTCGCTGATCTGCATCAACTGTACGACGCTTGAATCTCCCAGAATCGACCACATCTAATGAGGTATCTGGCAGGTTTCTTCATTCAGGATGGTTTCTCAGGTCCGGCCTGCTCAAAAGGAAGGTGACCCATGCGTATAGATCGTTTAACCAGCAAATTGCAGTTAGCACTATCCGACGCTCAATCCCTGGCTGTCGGCCTCGATCATCCAGGCATTGAGCCTGCACACTTGATGCAGGCCATGCTCGAACAGCAGGGCGGCTCGATCAAGCCGCTGCTGATGCAGGTCGGCTTTGACGTCAACAGCCTGCGCAAAGAGCTGACCAAAGAGCTCGATCAATTACCGAAAATTCAAAATCCGACCGGCGACGTGAACATGTCGCAGGATCTGGCGCGTCTGCTCAATCAGGCTGATCGCCTGGCCCAGCAGAAAGGTGACCAGTTCATCTCCAGCGAACTGGTGCTGCTCGCCGCCATGGACGAGAACAGCAAGCTCGGCAAGTTACTGCTCGGCCAGGGCGTGAGCAAGAAAGCCCTGGAAAACGCGATCACCAACCTGCGTGGCGGCGACGCGGTCAATGACGCCAACCACGAAGAATCGCGTCAGGCACTGGACAAATACACCGTCGACCTGACCAAGCGTGCCGAAGAAGGCAAGCTCGATCCGGTGATTGGCCGTGACGATGAAATTCGTCGCACCATTCAAGTCCTGCAACGCCGTACCAAGAACAACCCGGTGCTGATCGGCGAGCCTGGCGTGGGTAAAACCGCCATTGCCGAAGGCCTTGCCCAGCGCATCATCAACGGCGAAGTGCCGGACGGCCTTAAAGGCAAGCGCCTGCTGTCGCTGGACATGGGCGCACTGATTGCCGGTGCCAAGTACCGTGGCGAGTTCGAAGAACGCCTCAAATCCCTGCTTAATGAGCTGTCGAAGCAGGAAGGGCAGATCATTCTGTTCATCGACGAACTGCACACCATGGTCGGCGCCGGTAAAGGCGAAGGCTCGATGGACGCTGGCAACATGCTCAAACCGGCATTGGCCCGTGGTGAGTTGCACTGCGTCGGCGCGACCACGCTCAACGAGTACCGCCAATATATAGAGAAGGACGCGGCCCTTGAGCGGCGCTTCCAGAAAGTGCTGGTGGATGAGCCGAGTGAAGAAGACACCATTGCTATCCTGCGGGGCCTCAAAGAGCGTTACGAGGTTCACCACAAGGTGGCGATCACCGACGGCGCAATCATCGCCGCGGCCAAGCTCAGCCATCGCTATATCACTGACCGCCAGTTGCCGGACAAGGCCATTGACCTGATCGACGAAGCTGCCAGCCGCATCCGCATGGAGATCGATTCCAAGCCGGAAGTGCTGGACCGTCTGGAGCGTCGTCTGATTCAGCTCAAGGTTGAATCCCAGGCGCTGAAGAAAGAAAGCGACGAAGCGGCGATGAAACGTCTGGAAAAACTCCAGGAAGAAATCGCTCGCCTTGAACGTGAGTACTCAGACCTCGAAGAAATCTGGAATTCGGAAAAAGCCGAAGTCCAGGGCTCGGCGCAGATCCAGCAGAAAATCGAACAGTCCCGCCAGGAGCTGGAAGCCGCGCGCCGTAAAGGCGACCTCAACCGCATGGCCGAGCTGCAATACGGGGTGATCCCGGACCTGGAGCGAAGCCTGCAGATGGTCGATCAGCACGGTAAAAGCGAGAACCAGTTGCTGCGCAGCAAGGTGACTGAAGAAGAGATCGCCGAAGTCGTGTCGAAGTGGACCGGTATTCCGGTCTCGAAGATGCTCGAAGGCGAGCGCGATAAGCTGATGAAGATGGAAAGCCTGTTGCACCAGCGTGTGATCGGCCAGGACGAAGCGGTTATCGCGGTTTCCAACGCAGTACGGCGTTCCCGCGCCGGGTTGTCCGACCCGAATCGCCCGAGCGGCTCGTTCATGTTCCTCGGCCCGACCGGTGTCGGTAAAACCGAGCTGTGCAAGGCACTGGCCGAGTTCCTCTTTGATACTGAAGAGGCGATGGTGCGGATCGACATGTCCGAGTTCATGGAGAAACACTCCGTGGCTCGACTGATCGGTGCGCCACCAGGCTACGTGGGCTATGAGGAGGGCGGTTACCTGACCGAGGCGGTGCGTCGCAAGCCTTACTCGGTGATCCTGCTGGACGAGGTCGAGAAGGCCCACCCGGACGTCTTCAACATCTTGCTGCAAGTGCTGGAAGATGGCCGGCTGACCGACAGCCATGGCCGCACGGTGGATTTCAAGAATACCGTGATTGTCATGACCTCCAACCTGGGCTCGGTGCAGATCCAGGAGCTGGTGGGTGATCGTGAGGCTCAACGTGCTGCAGTGATGGATGCGATTTCCACCCACTTCCGGCCGGAGTTCATCAACCGGGTCGACGAAGTGGTGATCTTCGAACCATTGGCGCGGGATCAGATCGCGGGCATCACCGAGATCCAGTTGGGTCGTCTGCGCAGTCGTCTGACCGAGCGCGAGTTGAAACTGGAGCTCAGCCCTGAGGCCATGGACAAGCTGATCGCGGTCGGTTACGACCCGGTGTACGGCGCACGGCCGCTGAAACGGGCCATCCAGCGCTGGATCGAGAACCCGTTGGCGCAGTTGATCCTGTCGGGTCGATTCATGCCTGGAGACACCGCTGTCGGCACCGTGGAAAACGACGAAATCGTTTTTGCCTGAGCTGATAGGCCAGTGAAATGAAGAAGGCCTCGCATTGCGAGGTCTTTTTTTAGTTAGGCTGTTGAACTCAAAGGAAAATGCTTGTAAAGTGCGCCCCGCAGTAAGTCACCCGCCAGGGTTTCTGCTCTCCAAGCAGGAATCTGAAATAAGTTGCAAATCATTAACTTGAAAGCAATTTAGGGGGTTGACAGAGGTGCTTAAGATTGTAGAATAGCGCGCCTCAGACACACGAACGCAGCGATGCGAACGGGTCGAAGAGACGAAGCAAGTTTCACCGTTGTAAATTGAAATATGTAGTTCCGTGATAGCTCAGTCGGTAGAGCAAATGACTGTTAATCATTGGGTCCCAGGTTCGAGTCCTGGTCACGGAGCCAATTTCAAACCGGGGTATAGCGCAGTCCGGTAGCGCGCCTGCTTTGGGAGCAGGATGTCAGGAGTTCGAATCCCCTTACCCCGACCATTTTTGGGTCGTTAGCTCAGTTGGTAGAGCAGTTGGCTTTTAACCAATTGGTCGTAGGTTCGAATCCCACACGACCCACCATTTTTGAAACCAGTTAACGCTGGAATCAGATCTTAAGATCAGAGGCCAAAAGCACTGATCGAAGAAGGCGACTGAAAGGTCGCCTTTTTTTTACCGGGGTATAGCGCAGTCCGGTAGCGCGCCTGCTTTGGGAGCAGGATGTCAGGAGTTCGAATCCCCTTACCCCGACCATATTAAAAATCCTCGTATCGAAAGATACGGGGATTTTTTTTGTCTTTTAAAAAGCACACTTGTGCAGGGCATGCGTAATGGGTCGAGCCTGGCGCTGGACTCGATGCAAGCCAGTGCGTCCCATGCCGCCAATACGCTAGTGCTGGCAGAGCGGGCCGGGGAGGCGCGGGAGGTGGATCGCAATCTGCTGAATATTCGCGATCTGTCAGTGCGTTCTGCCGCCGGTGCCGACCAGACCAGTGCTTCGAGCCATGAGCTGTCGAAACTGGCCAATGCGTTGCAGGGTATGGTGCAGCGGTTTCAGGTCTGATTCCGGGCGATGAAATAAATGTGGGAGCGAGCAGGCTCGCTCCCACGTGGGTTACGGGGTTTATCAGTGCAACTTGAGCCGCGGCTCGGTCCCGCGCCCGATCTTGCTGCCCAGCATCAACATCGCGGTGCGAAACGCGCCATACAGCGCCATCTGATGCATGCGGTACAGCGATACGTAAAACATCCGCGCCAGCCAACCCTCCAGCATCACGCTGCCGGTCAGGTTGCCCATCAAGTTACCCACAGCCGAAAAACGCGACAGCGAGATCAGCGAGCCATAGTCGGTGTACTTGTATTCCGGCAGCGCCTTGCCTTCGATCCGCAGCTTCAGCGATTTGGCCAGCAGCGATGCCTGTTGATGCGCTGCTTGCGCACGCGGTGGCACATTGCGGTCGGTGCCCGGTTGCGGGCAGGCTGCGCAGTCACCGAAGGCGAAGATGTTTTCATCGCGGGTGGTTTGCAGGGTCGGCAGTACTTGCAGCTGGTTGATGCGGTTGGTTTCCAGGCCGTCGATGTCCTTGAGGAAACCGGGCGCACGAATCCCGGCGGCCCAGACTTTCAAGCTGGCGTTGATCACTTTGCCGTCGGCGGTGATCAGGCTGTCGGCGGTCACTTCACTGACCGCCGCATTGGTCATGACATTGACCCCGAGCTTTTCCAGGGTTTTATGCACAGGTCCGCCGATGCGTTCCGGCAGGGCAGGCAGTACCCGGGGGCCGGCTTCGATCAGGGTGATGTGCATGTTTTCCGGTTTGATCCGGTCCAGCCCGTAAGCCGCCAATTCGTGGGCGGCGTTGTGCAGTTCGGCGGCCAGTTCGACACCGGTCGCACCGGCCCCGACGATGGCCACGCTGATCTGCTCGACCTTGTCGGTCTGTCCGGCATGGGCGCGCAGGTAGTGATTGAGCAGTTGTTGATGGAAGCGCTCGGCCTGCTTGCGGGTATCGAGGAACAGACAGTGCTGCGCCGCGCCCTGAGTGCCGAAGTCGTTGGTGGTACTGCCGACGGCAATCACCAGCGAGTCGTAGCCCACTTCACGGGCCGGCACCAGTTCCAGTCCGGCGTCGTCATACGTGGCGGCCAGCTGGATTTTTTTCTGCGCGCGATCAAGCCCGCTCATGCGCCCCAGCTGGAACTCGAAGTGGTTCCATTTTGCCTGGGCAACATAGTTGAGTTCGTCTTCGGAAGAGTTCAGGGAGCCGGCCGCGACTTCGTGCAACAGCGGTTTCCAGATGTGGGTCAGGTTCGCGTCGACCAGCATCACACTGGCCGTGCCACGCTTGCCCAGAGTCTTACCCAGACGGGTAGCCAACTCCAGACCGCCGGCGCCGCCGCCAACGATGACAATACGATGAGTCATGGGGATATCTCGCAAGGCTAAAAGAAATCGGTGCCGTTACCCGAGCGAGCGCCACGCGGCTCATAGCGTCAGGTAACTGATAAGTCTGCTCAGCAGGCCCAGACCAATGGTCGCTGCCAGCACCACCACCAGGAGCATCCACGGCCGGAAAGGCCGGCGCTCGACTCGGTGTTGGGACAGGTGCAGGTACTCTTCGACATGCTTCTGGTCGTCGGGGTTCAGGCGGCTGGTCATGTGAGGCCTCGTCAGGGGTAGACGTTGCTGAATGTGTAGAAGCTACAGGGAATTTATCCCCCTGTGAACGGAGCATAGCTGCCGGCCGGGACGGGGCCGATGTTCACAGACTGATCCCGACATCAAAGACGATGCTACGCCCCAGGTTGCTGCGTAGAAAGTCCGGCGCGTCGGGATGCGCGAACAACACGCGGGCGAAGGTCGGGCCCACCAGCGACAACGAGCGCCAGCCCTGGCGCAGGTATTCGGTGGGCGGCGGGAAATGGCTGTTGAGGTCCAGTACTTCGCGCTTGAGGCTGGCGAAGGCAATGATGTCCAGTTCGCCGAGGTCCATGCCGCGCTCTTTGTAGTTGTGCGCCTTTTTGCGCAGGGTTGGCGCCAGTCTCAGCAGAAACTCATTGGCGGGGATGCGTTTGGGTTTGGCTTCGCGCCGCACCAACTGGCTCAGGGAAAAAGCGCTGCGCCGACGTTGCAGCTCGTCGCGCCATTCATCGTTGAGTCTGCGGCCTTCGTCGAGCACGAAGAACACCTCGAAATTCGCCTCACGGAACAGCACGTCCGGCGGCTCCCCGGCAGGGGCGAATTCGTCGGCGCGGTAGGGGATATTCAGGCCTTGCAGCAGGCGCTGGCACACCCAACGCTCCCGCTCCCATTTGCGGGCATTGGACAGGAACGCGTTGGCTTGCTCGGCCGCGATGGTCAGCAGGCGTAAATAATCTGAGTCATCCATAGGCCCAAGCTTAGCGTGCAAATGTTTTAGTCTTTAGCGTTTAGTTGTTAAATTTACTTTTGCTTCTCTTGAATGACGGAATCGATATGGGCATTGGCGCACGCCTACAGTCGTGAGTCCGTCAGATGGGTGGCCACTGGTCGTGTTAACCATTAGCGGGCGATTCTCGGCGTTACTCCGGACCGCCTCTGAGGTTCGTCGAAACCTTATCAACGTTGCGTGCTTTCCAAGGCATGCGCTGAAACCAGGACTGCGGAACCGGGTGCACTATGGCCCGCAGTGCCCTGGCGTAATCCATCACCAGTCCGGGTGTCCATGCCATTGTCAGCGCGCGTCTGCGTACCTGTGCCGCAATCCACAGTTCTGGCATAAACAGGGTCCTCAAACAATCTCGCCAGCGCTCGCTGCGCAAGGCAAGCACTCCATCAAGGGACGCTTCCAGCGCATAAGCGACACTGCTTGAGCAATTGCGGTATGTCAGGTTGTAGCTGTTATCGCGGCTGTAGTTGGTCCAGAAGTTCTCAAGGGCACGGCTATTGTATTGGTGAAAAAGAATTTTACGATCAGACTCACACCAGTTAGCAGCCTCTGTCGCATAGTCAGGCTGATAAGTACCCGCTACGTCATTGTCTTTGGTCGCTTTAAGTAGGCGGAAAAACTCTGAGGGCGAACGGTCGATGTCTGCGGCCGGGTATAGGCTGATATAGATCGAGGGCTGCAACTCCAGCGCTGCGTGTCCAGTGGAAATGACGCCTTGGCTATCGACGGCTGCGATGTACCGGTTGATGATCGGTCGCGGTACCGGTGTATTTTCCGCCGTACCTTCTGGCGTCCAAATATGCACGATCAGAGGCTCGTTAAGTGGCGGGCTGGCAAGGGTCTCGATCACTTCGGGTTTAATTGCAGGTTTCTTGTTTATGCTCGGCAAAGACTCATTGACCGCCAGTAGTTCGAATGACGAAGTACCATGCACGAGTAAACTCGCACGCCTGGCCACGCGCAAGGTATTGATGCCACTGACGATCATCAGCGAACCGAGAAAAAATGAGACCGTCGCCTGGTAGTCAACTGGATAGGGGGTGAAAAGCAGGAGGGCGAAGATTACCTTGGCTGTACCAGTGATAACTGAAAAACGCCAATGAGGGTATCTGACGACAAAAGCGGAAGTAATCACCAGTACGCCGAAAATGAAATACGAAAAACCGAAAATAATCGCCAGTAACAGGTTGCTATAGGTTTTGTCGGTCAGAATCAGGAGCGCCACGAAGAAACAGACGCCGCCTTTGAAAAACAGCACGGCCTTTTGTGCACCCACACCACTCGACGCTACGCTGAGTGTCACGATGCTTTCCAAAAGCAGTAAAACCCCAAAGACCTTCATCGGGAAATACAACATACCGTCTAGGCCGTCAATAAGTACACCCGTCCCCATCAAGCCCCAAAGCAAACCGACCCAACCGATGAACCTGGCTTTGGATCGCACGAATTCTGCGCCAAATAGAAGCAATGCGATTTGAATCATGAGTTGTTTCCTTGTCGCAAATCGTACGGATTGAAGTGGCGCATAATTATTGGAAGTGACTGATCTGCCAGTTGCCCACGATCACTTCGCCGCTCGAATCCGCAATAACGCCAGGGGTGTAGTCACAGATAACCCGTGTGTTTGTGCCCTGTACGGTGATACGAAACGTTAAAGAGGCGTGCCCCTTCCTACGTTGTTGTATGGACCAGTGCTGTCGTAGTTTCTCCCGGTCCTTCGGGTGTACGCGCTCCAGCACGTCATTGATCGTCGACAAGACAGGGGCCTCTATTCCCAGCAGATCCCGCAGGTTATCGTCCCAGAAAATATCGCCAGAGTTGGGGTGCAGCCGATACATTACCCCCTCACCAGACGCCCGGCCGGTGTCGAGATCGTAACGTCGTGCTGACTGGGTCAGAACGCGCAGAAAAACCATCAGCAAGGCTGTAGCGCAGAGATAGCACTGGGCTAGTAGCAATGGTTCACCTTGGTGAAGCCCTTTAAGGAAAAAGGGCCCTTGCCCATTGTCGGTGTAATGAATCACCAAGGCTGCCAGCGTCAGCAATACCAACGTTGCTCCACGTCCCCCCCAGACCATCGAAACGATCACTGAGAAAATGATCGGGACGCAGGCTAGCGCGAAGTTCATGGCGGCGCCGGTATTATCGGTAATACCGGCCTTCAGCCATGCGGGATCGAGCCCAAAGATAAACCAGGTACTGAGGCATAGAAGGAGAAAGGCAATCACGCCCGTAAGATTGGCGAAGACCCCTGCGCGATGAGTATTGGTATCAACATTGAGCAGGCTCATGATCGTAGTGGTGGCGAAGATAATCCCGGTGATGTTGGCAATCCAGGTTACCCAGAACAGGTGCCGCAGTGGCACATCGCGTGCGAGCGTCAACCAGGTTCCGGTCAATGCAGCTTCCACTGCGCAAACAACCACGGTAGCGACTATCCAGAGCACAATTGCGTTCAAGTAGTCGTTGGGGCGGGCGAAACGACGCACCAGCCAGGCGATGCTGACGGCTGCACTCAGGGCCAGGCAGGAGTGGACTAGCGTAGAGACCAGATCATGCCGCCATTGAATATCCAGGAGAACTCGTGTCGCCAGCAATACCGTGAACAACACTGGCCAGCGTGAACGTTGCGAGCTGAGAAACGCTGAAACCGCCACGCCCGCGGGGAACCATACAATGGCCACTTGGGAGACAGGGTGGTCAAATTCAAGCGAGATTAGGCCTGTCACGTAATAGGTCAGTACCCACATCAGCAAGCTGGCAACTTGTGTTAGAACCCTCGGTATTATCACTGTCGTTTTTTCCGATTTAATGTCGTTGCGTTAGTTAACGCGAAGTGTCCTGGGCACATCGCTGAAGCATGCCCCTGATATCGTTTAGGGCGCAGGGGGGTATCAGCTTCTTTTTTATGCATTACGGCAAAACGGGTAGAAGCCGTCAGCTTTTCAGAAGGTGGCGCGGACTTTACAGGGTTTACTAATGGTTTCCATCCCGCAGATCGGGGATTGAAATCAAGCCAGTTCGCGCCGTCGCTTCTAACTTCAACGCCGGCTATGCGATCCGCGAAGTCAGCCCTCTCAAGCCGATCTTCGGACTTCTTACGAATCGGTGCCTCCGATCCGATTTCACTCACCGGTCGAGCCTTGGCGGCATCTTTGTTGAACTTCGGGTAGCGCAAAGGGCAGGTGAGCCGTCTGGTCTAGACTGGAGCGCAGTATGGGGACGATGCCCTGTCGCGTTGATCGGGTCGCACTGCGTTATTCCGGGACGATGGTTAAAGTGCTGTGATTACAGCCCAAGGATGGTCAATTGGTCGAGCAGCATGAGTACGTGAGCGCCGGGCAATTACTTGCGACGCTGGAGAAGGCCTATCCATGATCAGCGCCCAGCTGTTATCACCGCAGAGCCTGACAGTGGGCTGGCTGATTTATCTGCCGGTGCTGCTCTGGGCAATCTGCCGCGCACCGTGGGTCGAATTGTTCAGTGACACCCGGCGTCAGCATTTGCTGTTCGGCACAGTGTTCGCGCTGTTCCTGTTGTGGTTGGTACGGCGGGATTTCGACAGCGGAGTGTCCTATCACTTCATTGGCATGACGGCGGTGACGTTGCTGCTGGACTGGCCGCTGGCGATTGTCGGCGGGCTGATTGCGCAACTCGGGCTGGTGTTGCTGGGCCGGCAGGATCTGGCGGCCGTCGGGGTCAATGGTGCGCTGCTGATTCTGCTGCCGGTGCTGGTCACCGAGTGCTGCGCGATCGTTGTTGAGCGGGCGCAGCCACGTAATCCCTTTGTGTATATCTTCTGTTCCGGCTTTCTTGCCGCAGCGCTGTCGGCCTTTTTGTGCCTGGTGCTGGGGCTGACATTGCTGTGGTATGACGGCATTTTCGCCATGCCGGAGTGGCTCGAAGATTTTGTCGGCTACCTGTGGCTGATCATTTTTCCCGAAGCGTTCATCAACGGCATGGTGATCAGCGCGTTGGTGGTGTTCTGCCCCGAATGGCTGGAGACGTTCAACCGCACACGCTACCTTTCGGCACCGTGGAAGGATGACGATCCCAAGCCTTGATCCACATCAAATCCTCCGGTCGCAGGCGAACCCATGCTCGGCTATATCTTTTGAGGAGCTGTGGCATGAGTGTTTATGAGTGGGCAAGGCAGGAGTTGCGTCAGAGTCTGGATACGGCGCAGGAAGTGGGGTTTGATCCGGGCTTGAGTCTGCGCGCCTTGCTCAGCGCGGTGGTGCAACAGAGCAAGGTGGTGCGCAGTGCCGAGGACCTGGCCGACGAGTTGCGTTTTCTCGCGGAAAACCTCGATGAAGGCCAGGACTACGGCTTCATGCGGCCCTGATGATGGAAGGGCTTAATGGCGCGGGTCGAAGTCTTCGCTGAATAGTTCGTCTTCGGCGTCCGGGCTGACCGGGATCTTGTGTTCTTCCGACGCCCAGGCGCCCAGGTCGATCAGTTTGCAACGGTCCGAGCAGAACGGTCGGAAGGTGCTCTCGGCGTTCCATTCAACAGGAGCGCCGCAGGTTGGGCATTGGACGATAGGGGGTTGGCTCATGACTGGCCTCCACGCAAAGTAAGGTAAAAGTGATGCAGGCGTTCGACCTCGCTGTGCAGCCAGGCGAGGTCGCGGTCGTTGACCACCACGTCGTCGGCATGGCTCACGCGATCCTGCCGGCCGGACTGGGCCTTGAGGATCGCCTGGACCTGTTGCTCGCTGGTCTGGTCACGTTGCAGAGTGCGTTCTATCTGTAGCTCTTGTGGGGCATCGATCACCAGCACGCGCTGGGTCATGGCGTATTGCCCGGACTCGATCAGCAGCGGCGATACCAGAATTGCGTAAGGCGATTGTGCATTGGCCAGGTGCGCGATGATTTCTTCGGCGATCAGCGGATGCAGCAGCGCTTCGAGCCAGCGGCGTTCCTGCGGCACTTCGAAGATCAGCTTGCGCAGCGCCGCGCGATCCAACTGCCCGTCGGCCTGCAATACACCGGGACCGAAGTGTTCGGCAATCTTCGCCAGCGCCGGACGTCCCGGCTCCACCACCCAGCGCGCCGCGTGATCGGCGTCCACCACATGCACGCCGAGGTCGATGAAGTGCTGGGCTGCCGCGCTTTTGCCACTGCCGATGCCGCCGGTGAGGCCGAGAATCCAGGGTTTTTCCACAGGGGTATTCATTTCAAACCGACAAACTGCCAATAGAAGTCGGTTATTTGACCACCCCAGAGCAAGGCAATCCAGCCGGCAATGGCCAGATAGGGACCGAAAGGGATCGGCGTCGAGTTTTTTTCGTCGCGCAGGCGCAGCACAATCACGCCGATAATGGCGCCCACCAGGGATGAAAGCAGGATTGTCAGCGGTAAAATCTGCCAGCCGCCCCAAGCCCCCAGCATCGCCAGCAGCTTGAAGTCGCCGTGACCGATGCCGTCCTTGCCGGTGATCAGCTTGAACACCCAGAACACCGACCACAGCGCCATGTAGCCGGCCACTGCCCCCCACAGCGCCGCGTTCAATGACATGAATAGCCCGAAACTGTTGACGATCAGCCCCAGCCACAACAATGGCAGGACCAGGGCATCGGGCAGCAACTGATGTTCGGCGTCAATCAGGCTCATGGCCAGCAGACCCCAGGTCAGGATCAGCAGCATGCCGGCCGGCCAGCCGAAACCGTACTGCCAGGCAATGAACGCCGATAGCACACCGCAGGCCAGTTCGGTCAGGGGATAACGCTTACTGATAGGCGCCGCGCAGTTCGAGCAACGACCGCGTAAAAACAGATAACTGAACACCGGGATATTTTCCCAGGCGCGGATCGAGTGATCGCAATGCGGACAGCGCGAGTGCGGCAACATCAGGTTGTAGGTCGGACCGGGTGCTTCGGGCGGCAGCCCCAGCACGTCGTGGGCCTGGATTCGCCACTCCCGCTCGAGCATTTTCGGCAGACGCCAGACCACCACGTTGAGAAAACTGCCGATCAACAGGCCGAGTATCAGCGCGATGATGACGAAGGCCAGCGGGTAGAGCGTCAGAAATTCATTGAGGGGCATGTCAGATCGCTGAGCCGAGTTGGAAGATGGGCAGGTACATGGCAACCACCAGGCCGCCGACGATAACACCGAGCACCACCATGATGAACGGTTCCATCAGGCTGGTGAGGTTATCGACCATGTTGTCCACTTCGGACTCGTAGAAACTGGCAACCTTGTCGAGCATGTCATCCAGGGCGCCAGACTCTTCACCGATGGCGGTCATTTGAATCGCCATGTTCGGAAAGATGCCAGAGCTGCGCATGGAGAAATTCAGCTGCATGCCCGTTGAAACATCCTGCCTGATACGTAGCACCGCACGCTTGAACACGATGTTGCCAGTGGCACCGGCCACGGATTCCAGCGCGTCTACCAAAGGCACCCCGGCGGCGAAGGTCGTCGACAGCGTTCGCGCATAGCGGGCCACCGCCGACTTGTACATCAGTGCGCCCACCAGCGGCATCTTCAGCAGCCAGATATCCATCCAGTCGCGAAAGGCCTGGGACTTCCTGGACGCGCGGCGCAAGCCGAATACTCCCGCCACCAGCACGCCGAGGACCAGCCACCACCACTGCTGCATGAACTCCGACAGGGCGATCACCATCAACGTAAACGCCGGCAATTGTGCGCCAAACCCGGCGAACACCGACTGGAATTGCGGGACGACCTTGACCAGCAAAATACCGGTGACAATGGCCGCGACGAACACCACCGCCAGCGGGTAAGTCATCGCCTTCTTGATCTTGGCCTTGAGGCTTTCGCTCTTTTCCTTGTAGGTCGCCACCCGGTCCAGCAGCGTGTCGAGGGCGCCGGCCTGTTCGCCAGCGTCCACCAGGTTGCAATACAACTCGTCAAAATATTGCGGTTTCTTGCGCAGCGAGGCAGCGAAGCTGTTGCCCGCCGCGACTTCCTGTTTGACCTCGTCCACCAGTTTACGCATGGCCGGGTTGTCGAAGCCTTCGCCGATGATGTCGAACGACTGCAACAGCGGCACGCCGGCTTTCATCATGGTCGCCATCTGCCGCGTGAACAGGGCAATGTCCTGGGGCTTGATGCGTTTGCCCAGGTTGAAGATCGAGATGGATTTCCTGCGCACCTTGCCAGGGTTGATGCCTTGCTTGCGTAACTGTGCCTTGATCAGCGCCGGGTTCTGACCACTCAGTTCGCCGGTCAGTTTCGTGCCTTTCCTGTCGGTGCCTTCCCAGGCGTACACACTGATTTTTGCTGCCTTGACCGCCATGTTCAGTCCTTGGTGACCCGGTTGATTTCTTCCAGGCTGGTGATGCCTTGCATGGCCTTGCGCAGGCCGCAGGTGCGCAGGTCGTCAAAGCCGTCCTTGCGCATTTGAAGGTTGATTTCCAGTGAGTTGCCTTCGGCCATGATCAGCCGTTGCAGCTCGGGGGTGTTTTTCACTACTTCATAAATCCCGGTCCGTCCCTTGTAGCCGTTATTGCATTGATCACAACCGACCGGCTCATAGATCGTGAACGAGCCAATGCGTTCCTCGGGAAAGCCTTCCTTGAGCAGCGCCTCTCGCGGTATGTCGATAGGCGTCTTGCAATGGCTGCACAGTTTGCGCGCCAGGCGCTGGGCAATGATCAGGCTGACCGAGGTGGCGATGTTGAAACCCGCGATGCCCATGTTGTGCAGACGGGTCAGGGTTTCCGCGGCGCTGTTGGTGTGCAGGGTCGAGAGCACCATGTGCCCGGTCTGGGCAGCCCTGATGGCGATATCGGCGGTTTCCAGGTCGCGGATTTCACCGACCATGATCACGTCCGGGTCCTGACGCAGAAACGAGCGCAGGGCCTGGGCAAAATCCATTCCCTGCTTGGGATTGACGTTGACCTGATTAATGCCTTCCATGTTGATTTCCACCGGGTCTTCGGCGGTGGAGATATTGATGTCCACGGTATTGAGAATATTCAGCCCGGTGTACAGCGAGACGGTTTTGCCCGAGCCGGTGGGACCGGTGACCAGGATCATCCCTTGCGGCTGCCTGAGTGCTGCCATGAACAGTTCTTTTTGTTCGGGCTCGTAGCCGAGGGCGTCGATGCCCATTTGCGCGCTGGAGGGGTCGAGGATCCGGATCACCACTTTTTCGCCCCATAGGGTTGGCAGCGTGTTGACCCGAAAATCGATGGATTTGTTCTTGGACAGGCGCAGCTTGATCCGCCCGTCCTGAGGCCGCCGGCGTTCGGAAATGTCGAGACTGGCCATGACCTTGAGTCGGGCAGCAATACGCCCCGCCAGTTGGATTGGCGGCTTGGCGACTTCGCGCAGGATGCCGTCGGTGCGCACCCGGACCCGGAAGGTTTTTTCGTAGGGCTCGAAGTGCAGGTCGGAGGACCCGCTTTTGATCGCATCGAGCAACATCTTGTGGACAAAACGCACGACCGGCGCGTCATCGGAGTCCTGGCCCGCGATGGCGTCCTGTTGCCGATCGTCGATCGATTCGACGTCCATGCCATCGAGGTCAACGTCGGCCATATCTTCCAGGCCGGTGGTGTGGGTATCGAAGAACTTCTCGATGGCATCGCTGAGTTTGTCGTCCTCGACCAGGATGGCCTCGGTATTGAGCCCCGTGCTGAACTGGATGTCGTTGATGGCCTGGTGATTGGTCGGGTCGGAAATCCCCACGAACAGCTTGTTGCCGCGCCGCCAGAGGGGCAATGCGTGATGCTGACGCACCAGTTTTTCGCTGACCAGGCCTTTGGGCTGGGTTTCCTTGTCCAGGCAGTTGAGATCCATGAGGGCCATGCCGAAATGCTCTGAGGCAATCTCGGCGACCTGGCGGCTTCTCACCAGCTTGTTCTGCACCAGATAACTGACCAGGGAAATGCGATTGCGTTGGGCTTGCTGATACGCCTGTTGCGCGCTTTTGTCAGTGAGCAGCTCGGCCAGCACCAATTGCTTGGCCAGGCCGCTGAGGGCGATGTCATTCATGGGGATTCCGGACGCAGACAGTTCATGACTTATAGCCTAGTCAATGGACGGCGCGAAACCAGCGGCGATGAGGTGACAAAAAGTGTCAGATAGTGCGGATCAAGGCGGTAGGAAAGGAGACTGTCGCGGTGCCGCGCCCCGTCAGCAGGGTCGGGACGGCTTGGCATGGTCGATGCTATAGCTTGTTCAGATCATGAGATTCCGACTCATGCATGGAGCTTGTCTATGAATAATCAAAAAGGTTTTACCCTGATCGAGCTGTTGATCGTGGTGGCGATCATCGGGATTCTGGCGACGTTTGCGTTGCCGGCCTATACCAAGTACCAGGCGCGGGCCAAGGTGACCGCCGGGATCGCGGAAGTTTCGGCGCTCAAAGTGGCTTATGAGGACGTGATGAATGCAGGTTCTGCGGACCCGACGCTGGCTGTTGTCGGCGGTGGGCTTACGGCTACACAGAACTGTACGCTGGGCGTGACGGGCACTGTAGCCAGCGGGGCTGGCACCATTACCTGCACGCTGCTCAATGCCCCAGCACCGGTATTGGGTAAGGTCATTACCCTGACGCGCAGTGCGACCACCGGCTGGACCTGTGCGACCACGGCGCTGGCGATGTACTCGACCCCGAGCTGCCCTGGCGCTTGATTCTCGCTTCGCAGGACCCGTACCCCGCCAGCAATGGCGGGGTATTTTTTTGTCTGGTGGTGCGATGACATGTTCGGGAAAACGGCGTTTCGTTCAAATTTCTTCGACTCAACCGTATGAACGGGGAAACTCCCGACAATTCATGGCCTTAGGCCTGCGATAAAACCGGCAAGTTGCATGTAGGGAATGTCGGGGTCATGCATTTTGCATGATTTCGAAAATTGGCAAATTTTGTAACTTATTGATTTATAAGGTTTTAGTTTGCGTTTCAAAGTTGGCACAGCGTTCGCAATATACCCAGTAACCCTGCTGACACGACATGCAGCAGACTTTCTAGAAAAACAGGAGTTACTCGTATGAAGAAGTTCGCTATCGCTGCCGCTACTGCTACCGCGCTGACCCTGACCATGGCCAACGCTGCATTTGCACAGACCACTACCACCCAGGCGCCGATGACTCTGGCAGCCGGTGAAATGACCAAGGCTGAAGGGGCTACCTCCGATACCTGGATCACCACTAAAGTCAAAAGTGACCTGGTAACCGAAAAAGGCATTCCAGGCACTGACATCAAAGTTGAAACCAACCAAGGTGTTGTGTCGCTGTCGTCGACTGTCGCTATTACCGAAGCTCAAAAAACCACCGCAGTGGCCATCACCAAGAAAATCAAAGGCGTCAAAGCGGTCTCCGCTGACGGCCTGAAAGCCGAGTAAGGCCAAGGCTTCTCGCCTGAACCGGGAGAAGGTGCGGTAGACGGGCCGAGCCATACGTCTGCCGCCTCTGATGAGTTCATGCGAACGGCCACAAGGATGTGGCCATTACAGGCCCCCGGCATTCGTGCCGGGGGCCTGTTCTATTGTGGGCGCCACAAAACCACTGTGGGAGTGGGCTGGGTCGGAGCCGCGTTGCGACGAAGACGGTCTGTCAGCCAACATCATCATCGACTGGCACACCGTCTTCGCGAGCAAGTCGAATCGTCGCACCGCCGCTCCCACATTGACGGTGTTCACTTTGGATTGTGGTGAAACTAGTTCCCGCGTTTGCTGGTGATCTGTACCAACCGATTCCCCTCGAACCGCAGGTAGTAATACATCCCGCTGTTCGGCCCGTACGTCCATTCCTCGACCTGAAACTCATCCCAGCGATCAGCGCTGCGCCTGTAGCCGAGGGAGTCCCTGGCCAGTGGTTGTCCGCATTTCTGCAGCACCTCGCCGGACCGGTCTCCCACGCTGATCAGATTGCTGGCACAACGCAGGGTATCGCCGCCAGCCCATACAGGACCGGTCGCCAATGTCAGCGCCATGCCGAGCAGCCATTGCCGGCCCATCATTCGGCGTCCAGGTGCAGGGGCGTTATGACCCGACCGTCACTTTCCGCCTGCCCAAGGTTGGCGTCGATGAAGTACACGCGGTCGTCAGCCAGTTGGCCCTTGTCCACCAGATAATCCTTGATGCTGCTGGCGCGCTCCTGCCCAAGTTGACGCAGCAAGACGTCGCTGGAACTCCAGAACTTGATCACCTCAGCGCGCATTTTCGCGGTGCGTTCTTCCTTGCCCAGATCTTTCCATTCAGCCGGTGGCTGGGTCTTCAGGCGTGTGCGGTAGATGCCTTCCAGCAGCGGGCCTTTCTCGTTGTCAGGCACCTGCAACTGCGATGCCTGCGCCGGCACCTTGTCGCCACGACGCTGGAGCATCTTGTAGTAGTTGTACTGGTATTCGCGCTCCAGACGCTGTTCGGCGATCAAGGGGCCATCGCTGCTTTGTGCAGCGGTGCCTTCGATTTCCAGGCGCAGGGCCGGTCGTGTCTTGAGGGCCTGGGCCAGTTTGTCCAGCGCACCTTCGGCGTCTTTACCCAAGTCACTGGAACCCGCGGCAAAGGAGACATTGCCCAGGTCTTGCGAACCACCGCCGCTGATCAGCCCGCCAATCAGTTTGAATGGCGCCGCAGCGGCTTTGACGATCAGGTTGCGCAAGGTCTGCCAGACAATCGGCATGACGCTGAACTGCGGATTGTTCAGGTCGCCAGTGACCGGCAGCTCGATGGAGATCTTGCCATCGACGTCCTTGAGCAAGGCAATGGCCAGTTTCAATGGCAGGCTGGTGGCGTCCGGACTATCGACCTTTTCCCCCAACTCCAGTTGCTCGACCACTACTTTGTTTTCAGCCTTGAGCTGGCCTTTGGTGATCAGGTAATGCAGGTCAAGATTCAGCCGGCCCTTGCGGATACGGTAGCCGGCGAACTTGCCTGAGTAGGGCGTCAAGGTGGTCAGTTCCACCCGCTTGAAGCTGGTGGCGATGTCGAGGCTGGCCATCGGGTCGAACGGGTTGACCGCGCCCTTGATGGTCACCGGCGCGTAGCGGTCAACCTTGCCTTTGACGTCGACGCTGGCCGGTTTGGCCTGGCGGCTGTCGATGGTACCAATCGAACCGTTCAACTGCTGGATGGCGGTGGCGAAGTTTGGCGTCAGGCTGTAGTCGGCGAAGTTGGCCGAGCCGTCATTGATGGCAATGCCGCCAATGTGAATGCCCATCGGTTTGCTGTTGCTGGCCGCCGGTTTGGCCGCGGCGGTTTTGGCGCCTGAGCCGGCCGGTTGCGGGATCAGCAGGTCATCGATGTTGGTGGTGCGGTCATCGTTGATCATGAAGCGCGAATAGGGCTGGAACAGGTTGACCTTGTCGATCGACAGGCTATCGCCGTGCTGATAGTTCAGGCCTTCGAGCACCAGTTGCTGCCACTTGAGGAAGTCGCGGTTCTTCAGGGTGTCGAGGGTATGCAGTTGATCCACCTGGGCGCGACCGGTGACGCTGAAGGCCAGCGGGTCGGTGCTTTTCAGGTTGACCGCCAGATCACTGCCGAGCATGCCGCTGCGCAACTCCAGGCGAATGAACGGGGTGATGTAGGACTGGGCGACGCGCAGGTCAATGTCCTTGGTCTGCACTTTCAGTTTGGCGCTGACGGGAGCCAGGTTGACCTCGCCATCGGCGGTGATCTTGCCTTGCTTGCCCAGGCCGGTATCGAGTTTGAGAGTAAAAGGGGAGCCATTGAGGCTGTCGAAATTCTGCAGGTCGACATTCAACGGGCCGACTTCCAGTGCCACGGCAGGTTGTGCCTTGCGATCGGCCAGATGCACCTGGTAGTCGCGCAGTTGCACGTCTTTGAGCAGCACTTGCCAAGGCTTGCTCGGCGCTACAGGTTCTTTCGGTGAGTCAGCGGCAGCCGGGGTATTGGCCGGTTCGGCATTGGCTTTGGCCGCCGGTCTGGACGGTTGACTGGCGAACAGTTTTTGCCAGTCGAGTTGCCCGTCGGCTTCGAGGGCGGCCCAGGTTTCGAGCTTGTTGCTGCGGATCTTGCCGACCACCACTTGCTGCTTGGCCAGGTCCACGGTGGTATCGCTGACGTCCAGGCGTTCAAGCTTCACCAGTGGCCGACCGTCCGGGGCATTGATGGCGAACGGCGCAACACTGACCGCGACGTTGCTCAGCAGCAGTTCGGTTTCCTTGGACAGATTGAGCTTGTAGTCGGTGCTCAGATTCAGCACGCCATTTTCCAGCGCCAGCGGCAAGGCGTCACGCACATACGGCCACCAGACTTTCATCTGGCCGTCAGTGACTTTCAACTTACCTTCGGAGGCGATAGGGATCAGGCTGAAATTGCCGGTCCAGTCGATTTGCCCGCCTTCCGGGCCGGCGGCGACCAGGGTCATGTCGGCGTTGTCGTCAGGCAGGGTGCTGAGGTTTTTCAGCTCGAATTCGAGTTTGTCGTAGAGAAACTCAATCGGTTCACTGGGACGCGCGTCCTGGAAATGCACATAACCACCGGCCAGTTTGATGCGGTCCACCCGCAGTGGAAACGGCTTGGCGTTCGGATCGGCTGGAGTTGGTTCGCTGGCCGGCAGTTTGAACAGGCCGAGCAGGTTGAGTTTACCGTCCTTGCCGAACAGGATTTCGGTCTTGGGTTTGTCCAGCTGGATATCGGCCAGGTGCAGCGCCTTGGTCCACAGGCTGTCGATTTGCAGGTTGGCGTACAGACGTTCGAAGCCGATCTGTTCCTTGCCCGGCTCACCGATGGTCAGGCCCCAGAGGGTGACTTCAAGGCTGAACGGGTTGAGTTCGATCCGCTGGATATGAGCGGGCGTCGTGGCGTAATTGGCCAGTTGCTGGTTGGCAACGCGTAGTGCGATGCCCGGAAAAATCAGAAACCCCAGCAGGCTGTAGAGAGCCAGTGCAGTCAATAAAGCGCCGAGAGCGCGAATCAATCCTTTGGGCATGTGCGGCTTCATCTGTCTGAATCGGAGTGCCTTGGAGTATGGCACGCCTTTACGGTTCCGAAGTATTCGCCGCTGCCGAGGATTATTCAGATTCTTCTGAAGGCGTTATTACCAGCGATCACAGTTGCAGGATCAGGGTCTTCAACGGTGGTTGCTGATCCATCGACGGGAAGTCGCGGCCCGGTGTCATCACGGTCCATTCACGCACCGGTCGGCCTGCCTTCTCGGCGCAGCGCAGCACTTGCTCGCGCCAATCGTCCATGCTGACTTTCGCCAGGTTATTGCAGCAGATCAACACACCGTTGTCGGCGGTGGTCAGCAGCGCCGGTTTCAACAAGCTCTGATAGTCGCGCAGCAGATCGACGGTGCCGAACGCGCTCTTGGCCCAGGCCGGTGGGTCGAGCAGTACCAGATCGTACTGGCGTTGTTCCAGGCGCTGGTAGCTTGGCAGCTTCTGCCCGCGCCGCTGGCTGATCGGCAAGCCGGCCAGTTGACGGATCGCCGGGAAGTAGTCGCACTGGATGAATTCCATGGTCGGCAGTTGCGGATTGAGTTGGCCGTTCTCGCGACCGACCGCCAGGTTGCCCTCGGCGAAATCCAGGTTGCACACCTCGCTGGCGCCACCGGCCGCCGCGCTCAGACCGACGCCGCAGGTGTAGGCGAACAGGTTCAGCACGCTTTTGTTTTTGCTGTGTGCCTTGACCCAGCCACGGGTGTTGCGCAGGTCGAGGAACAGCAGGGGGTCTTGCCCGGTGTGACGGCCGCGTACCCGGTAGTTCAGGCCCCATTCATGGCCGACCAGATCTTGCAGCGCGGCTTCGTCGGCGCGGTAGACGGTGTCTTCACGGTCGATGCGCGAGTTGCCCCGGGAGCGGTCGTTGTAGACCAGCATCAGGTCGAGGCCCAGGTATTGATTGATGATGTCGTGCAGTTGCAGCAGCGCGTCGCGTTCCAGCGCCTGGTGGAAACTCTGTACCAGCAGTTGTGGGCCATAGCGGTCGATGGTCAGGCCGCCGGCGCCTTCCTGGCTGCCATGGAACAGGCGATAGCAATCGGTGCCTTGCTGATGCAGTTCGCCTAGCAGGTCCTGGCGATGATCGAGGGCGGCGCGCAGCGCCTGATTCAAGGAAGACATGCAGTGCGCCTTGCAAGGTAGGAATTGGGCGCGGGAGTTTAACACTGTGGCGAGGGGGATTGCCTGTGGCGAGGGGCTTGCCCCCGTTCCAGTGCGCAGCACTGGCAAGATTTCAGAAACACCGAGATTTTGGGGGCCGCTTCGCAGCCCAGCGGGGGCAAGCCCCCTCGCCACAAGGTTATCGGTTATGTGAGCAACCCCATCCGCCGTTTGGCCCGTTGCACCGAGCCATTACGCATGGCCCAGCGCAGCATCGGTGCGCTGCGTTTGACGCTGGCGCGGATCAGTTGGCGTTGCAGCGGATTCTGGCTGACCCCGAGCATGTCACTGGCCCAGTCCGGCAACAGGTCGATACCCGCCTGCATCATCAGGCTGCCAAACGGTTTGGCCAATCGGCTGGGCGCCGGCGCGCTCAACAGCAGTCGCAGCACTTCGCGACTGCGCGCATCGCACAACAATTGTGGACGAACGCGTTCAAGGTAATCGGCGATTTCCCGTCGGGTGTGGGGCACATCGCGAGCGCCCAGGCGTTCGGCGATCAGCGCGATTTCGCCGTAGTAACGATCCTGATCCGCCGGGGATAAATTCGGATTGCGATACCGTAAATGTGCCGCGAGGAAATGACTGACTTCGGCCACATGCACCCAGGTCAGCAAGTCCGGATCGCTGGCGGCATAGGGTCGACCATCTGGGGCAGTGCCAGTCACTTGCAAGTGAATGGTGCGCACCTTTTCGATCAGCCAGTCGGCGTCTTTTCTTGAGCCGAAGGTGGTGCCGGCGATGAACTGGCTGGTACGGCGCAAACGACCGAGCATGTCTTCACGGAAACTCGAATGATCCCAGACCCCGGCCAGTGCCAGTGGGTGCAACGCCTGCAACATCAAGGCACTGATGCCGCCAATGAGCATGCTGCTGAAATCACCGTGGACTTGCCAGCTCGCCGAATCGGGGCCGAACAGTCCGGGATCACCCTTGGGGTTTTCCAGGTCGAGCTTGCCCAGGGACAGGCCGGTCAGGCTCATGAGCTGGGTTTCGATGCGGGTGCGGATGAATTCCATGGGGGCTCGGTGGTGAAAGATGGCGGCCAGTATTGGCCAGACACTTAATGTGGGAGCGAGCCCGGACCAGGCTCGCTCCCACATCAGGTTTTGCGTTATTGGTTGAGGCGTTTGTCGATCAATCCCTGAACCACGCTCGGGTCGGCCAGGGTCGAGGTGTCGCCGAGGCTGTCCAGTTCGTTGCAGGCGATCTTGCGCAGAATCCGCCGCATGATCTTGCCTGAGCGAGTTTTCGGCAAGGCCGGTGCCCACTGAATCAGGTCCGGTTTGGCGAAGCTGCCGATTTCCTTGCTGACGCAGGCCAGCAGTTCTTTCTTCAGCTCATCGCTGGGCTCGGTGCCGTTCATGGGCGTGACAAAGGCATAGATGCCCTGGCCCTTGACGTCGTGGGGGTAACCGACCACGGCGGCTTCGGCAATGCTGTCGTGCAGCACCAGTGCGCTTTCGACTTCGGCGGTTCCGATGCGATGCCCGGAAACGTTGATCACGTCGTCGATGCGCCCGGTGATCCAGTAATCGCCGTCCTCGTCGCGCCGGGCGCCGTCGCCGGTGAAGTAGTAGCCGGGGTAGGGTTTGAAGTAGGTGTCGACCATACGTTGCGGGTCGCCATAGACGCTGCGGATCTGCGCCGGCCAGCTGGATTTGATCGCCAGCACGCCACTGCCGGCACCCTGGATTTCCTTGCCCTGTTCATCGAGCAATACCGGTAGCACGCCGAACATCGGTTGCGTGGCGCAACCGGGTTTGATCCGTTGTGCGCTGACCAGCGGGCTGAGCATGATGCCGCCGGTTTCGGTCTGCCACCAGGTGTCGACAATCGGGCAACGCTGTTCGCCGACCACGTTGAAGTACCAGTCCCACGCTTCCGGGTTGATCGGCTCACCGACGCTGCCGAGTAATCGCAGGCTCTCGCGGGACGTTTCCTGCAACGGTCCGGGGCCTTCACGCATCAGCGCGCGCAGGGCGGTGGGGGCGGTGTAGAAGATGTTGACGTGGTGTTTGTCGATGACCTGCCAGAAGCGCGAGCTGCTGGGGTAGCTGGGCACGCCTTCGAAGATCAGCGTGGTCGCGCCATTGGCCAGCGGGCCGTAGACGATGTAGCTATGGCCGGTGACCCAGCCGACGTCGGCGGTGCACCAGAACACTTCGCCGTCGCGGTAGTCGAGGACGTACTTGAAGGTCATTGCCGCTTGCAGCAGGTAGCCGCCGGTGGTGTGCAGCACGCCTTTGGGTTTGCCGGTACTGCCGGAGGTGTAGAGGATAAACAGCGGGTCTTCGGCGTCCATCGGTTCGGGCGGGCAGTCGTCGCCGACATCGCGCAGCGCCTGGTGATACCAGAGGTCGCGGCCTTCGACCCAGTTCACGTCGCCCTGGGTGCGTTCCACAACCACGACTGTGCTGACTGCCGGGCAGCTTTGCAGGGCCAGGTCGACATTCTGCTTGAGCGGTACGAACTTGCCGCCGCGCACGCCTTCATCGGCGGTGATCACGGTGCGGCAGTCGGCGTCGAGAATCCGGTCGCGCAACGAGTCCGGGGAGAAGCCACCGAACACCACCGAATGCACTGCGCCTATCCGCGCGCAGGCGAGCATGGCGTAGGCGGCTTCGGGGATCATGGGCATGTAGATGCACACGCGATCGCCTTTCTTCACGCCACGGCTTTTCAGCACATTGGCCAGGCGGCAGACGTTGTGGTGGAGCTTTTTGTAGGTGATTTGCGCGGATTCGACCGGGTCGTCGCCTTCCCAAATGATCGCGATTTGATCGCCGCGTTTTTCCAGGTGACGGTCGATGCAGTTGTAACTGACGTTCAACTTGCCGCCGCAGAACCACTGGGCTTTGCCGCTGCGGATGTCACAGTGCTGGACGGTTTGCCAGGGCGCGCTCCAATCGAGAAAAAGCTTGGCCTGTCCGGCCCAGAAGGTGTCGGGGTCATCGATGGATTGGCGGTACAGGCGCTGGTAGTCGTCCTGACTCAGGTGTGCAGCCCGGCGGACGGCATCGGCTTTGGGGAACGTGCTGATATCGAACATGACGGTTCCTTATTCTTGTTTTTGCGACAAGTAATAAAGATGCGCCGAGTGATCCATGGGTTCAAGTCATGCACAAACAACTGTGGGAGCGAGCCTGCTCGCGAAGGCGGTAGGTCATCCGACAATGATGTCGACTGACACTACGTTTTCGCGAGCAGGCTCGCTCCCACAGGGTTAGCAGTTTGGCGTTGGATCACCCGCGGTGACGACCACGGAAGTAGTTGATCAGGCCCTGTGTCGAAGCATCGTCAGCCGGGGTTTCTTCGCTGCCGACCAGGCGGTTGTAGACGCCTTTGCCCAGCTCTTTACCCAGCTCAACACCCCACTGGTCGAAGGCGTTGATGCCCCAGACCACGCTTTGCACGAAGACTTTGTGCTCGTACATCGCCACCAGTGCGCCAAGACGACGCGGGCTGATGCGCTCGACCACCAGGGTGTTGCTCGGACGATTGCCCGGGATCACCTTGTGCGGTGCCAGTTTCTGCACCTCGGCTTCGCCCATGCCCCTGTCGCGCAGCTCGGTTTCAGCTTCCGCCAGGGTTTTGCCAAGCATCAGTGCCTGGCTTTGCGACAGGCAGTTCGCATACAGCCACTGGTGGTGATCGGACACTGGGTTGAAGCTGACGATCGGCACGATGAAATCAGCCGGAATCAGTTGGGTGCCCTGGTGCAGCAACTGGTGGTAGGCATGCTGACCGTTGCAGCCGACGCCGCCCCAGATCACCGGACCGGTATCGGTGGACACTGGCGTGCCGTCCTGGCGCACGCTCTTGCCGTTGGATTCCATGTCCAGCTGTTGCAAGTGCTTGGTGATGTTGCGCAGGTAGTGGTCGTACGGCAGGATCGCGTGGCTGCGCGCACCCCAGAAGTTGCCGTACCAGACGCCCAGCAGGCCCAGCAGCACCGGCATGTTCTGCTCGAATGGCGCGGTCTGGAAATGCTGGTCCATGGTGTAGGCACCGGACAGCAGTTCCTTGAAGTTCGACATGCCGATGGCCAGGGCAATCGGCAGACCGATGGCCGACCACAGCGAATAACGACCGCCGACCCAGTCCCACATCGGGAAGATGTTCTCTTCGCGGATACCGAACGCCACGGCAGCGGCGTTGTTGCTCGATACCGCGATGAAGTGACGATACAGCTCGGCTTCCGATCCGCCCTGAGCCAGGTACCAGGCGCGTGCGGCCTGGGCATTTTTCAGAGTTTCGAGGGTGTTGAAGGATTTCGACGAGACGATGAACAGCGTGGTCTCGGCGCGCAGCTTCATGGTCAGTTCGTGGAACTCACTGCCATCGATGTTCGCCAGGTAATGGCAGCGCACGCCTTTCTGGGCGTAGGACAGCAGCGCTTCGGAAACCAGTTCCGGGCCGAGGAACGAACCACCGATACCGATGTTCACCACGTCGGTGATTGGCTTCTCGGTGTAACCGCGCCACAGGCCGTCGTGGATGCGGCCCACGAGGTCGGTGATCTGGTTCAGTACCTTGTGCACGTCTGGCATCACGTTGACGCCATTGACCAGCAACTTGTCGCCTACCGGGCGGCGCAGTGCGGTGTGCAGGGCCGGACGGCCTTCGGAGGAGTTGACGATTTCGCCGTCGAACATCGCCTTGATCGCGCCCTTGAGGTCAACTTCGTTGGCCAGGCCCACCAGCAGGTTGCGGGTCTGTGCGTTGATCAGGTTCTTCGAATAGTCGAGAAACAGACCGCAGCTGCTGAGGGTGAATTGGGTAAAGCGCTGCGGATCGGCATTGAATGCCTCGCGCATGCTGAAATCCTGCATGGCCTGGCGGTGATCTTTCAACGCTTGCCAGGCAGGCAGAGCGGTAACGTCTTGAGGAGTGCGGTAGTACGCCATCGCTGCGATTTTCCTTTTTACTTGAACGGCTTTTGAGCACGAAAAGACCCGGAGCGCTGTGGTTGGGCGTCCGGTCAACTGTGTCGACACGATTTCATGGCACAGGGCGAATACAGTAAACCTCGCGCTGCGATCTGTCTTGACTTTGTCTGACCCGTTCCCGGTACTTTTTTATACATCGGGACGGGAACGGTCCGACAAACGGAAGAGAGAAGGGCTCAGGCGAGCTGAACCGGGATGGCGTTGCTGGTGTGGCTCAGTTCGTTACCCGGCGCCATGTAGAGCATGCGCGGCTTGAAGTCCGGCAGCTCGGCTTCGCTGTAGTGAGCGTAAGCGCAGATGATCACCCGGTCGCCGACCTTGGCTTTGTGCGCGGCGGCACCGTTGACCGAAATCATCCGCGAGCCGTCTTCGCCACGGATGGCGTAGGTGGTGAAGCGTTCGCCGTTGTCGACGTTGTAGATCTGGATTTGCTCGTATTCACGGATGCCGGACAAGTCCAGCCATTCGCCGTCAATGGCGCAAGAGCCTTCGTAATCGAGGACAGCGTGAGTCACTTCGGCGCGATGCAGCTTGGCCTTGAGCATGATGGCGTGCATGAGGAGTTTCCCAGGTCGGAATCGAACGGCGGGCAGTTTGCCCGAAGGGATTGTGGGCGGCAATACACCTTCGAACCTGGTACAAACCAATGTGGGAGCGAGCAGGCTCGCTCCCACAGGGGGGGATTGCGGTGTTTAGGCTGTCGTGTCGAGATTCAGGTGCAGGTTGTCGATCAACCGTGTCGTACCGAGGAACGCCGCCACCAGAATCACCAGGTCCCGATCTTCCGGGGTCGCCGGACGCAAGGTCAGGGCGTGGCGGATTTCCAGGTAATCGGTGCGCAGGTCGGCTGTTTCGAGCTGTTGGACTTGCTCGCCAATCAACGCCGGGTAATCGCGACGTCCCTGTTTAATCGCCTCGGCGATCTGGCTCAGGGTGCGATAAACCACCGGCGCCGTTGCCCGCTGTTCAGCGCTTAGGAAACCATTGCGCGACGACAGCGCCAGGCCATCGGGGGCACGTACGGTCGGCTCGCCGATGATCTGGATCGGCATGTTCAGGTCGTGCACCAGCGCGCGGATAACGGCCAGTTGCTGGAAGTCTTTCTGGCCAAAAATCGCCAGGTCCGGCTGGACCATGTTGAACAGCTTGCTGACCACCGTCGCCACGCCTTCAAAATGCCCCGGACGGCTGGCGCCGCACAGGCCTTCAGATAATTGCGGGACGCTGACGCGGGTCTGGCCGGCCATGCCGTCGGGGTACATTTCTTCAACGGTGGGGGCGAACAGCAGGTGGCAGCCGGCCTGGAGCAGTTTTTCCTGATCTGCCGCCAGGGTGCGCGGGTACTTGTCGAGGTCTTCGCCGGCGCCAAATTGCAGCGGATTGACGAAGATGCTCGCGACCACGAAATCCACCCGCTGGGTAGCTTTGGTAATCAGCGCGACATGTCCGCTGTGCAGGTTGCCCATGGTCGGCACGAAGCCGATGCGCTTGCCTTCACTGCGGGCGCGGGCCACGGCGGCCCGCAGTTCGCGTACGGTTTTTACGGTGTTCATGCAGAGAATCCGTGTTCGATACCAGGGAAAGTGACGGCTTTGACTTCGCTGACATAGGCACTCAGGGCGGCTTGAATGCTGTCCTGGCCGTTCATGAAGTTCTTCACGAATTTTGGCACACGGCCGGTGATCGACAGCCCCAGCATGTCGTGTAACACCAGCACCTGACCGTCGGTGGCGCTGCCGGCACCGATGCCGATCACGGGGATACCGACGGCCTGGGTGATTTCCTGAGCCAGCTCGCTCGGGACGCATTCAAGCAGCAGCATGGACGCACCGGCCTGTTCCAGGGCGATGGCGTCGGCGCGCATCTGGCGTGCTTGGTTCTCGCTCCGGCCCTGGACTTTATAACCCCCGAGGATGTTCACCGCCTGCGGTGTCAGGCCCATGTGGGCGCAAACCGGAACGCCGCGCTCGGCGAGCAGGCGGATCGAGTCAGCCAGCCACAACGCACCTTCGACCTTGATCATGTGCGCACCGGCCTGCATCAGCGTGGCGCTGTTGATCATGGTCTGTTCGAGGGTGGCGTTGGCCATGAACGGCAGGTCGGCGAGGATCAATGCATCGCTGTTACCGCGTTTGACCGAGGCGACGTGGTAGGCCATTTCTGCGGTGGTGACCGGCAGGGTGCTGTCGTGACCTTGCAGAACCATGCCGAGGGAGTCGCCCACCAGCAGCACTTCGACACCGGCCTCGTTGCAGGCGTGGGCGAAAGTCGCGTCATAGCAGGTCAGCATGGTGATTTTTTCACCTTTCTGCTTGAGGCTCTGGAGCGTGGTCAGGGTGATGGCTGGCATGAAAAAATTCCTCATTCAGGCGCTGTGGAAACTACTGCGAGTAACGCGCGTGATTCGTCATTTATACAGGCGCACCCTCTTTTCGTGGTGCTTGTAAGGCCTGGATTGCGCCCTTTAACGCCGTGTCGGCGGCAGCGGGACGCCTATAGTCGTGAGGAGGACGAGGGAAGTCAATTGGATGTGTTACCGCATTGTTACGGGTGGGGTGTTACCGGGGTAACTGATGCGTTTCAGCATCGTCGGGGGGCGACTTTCCCCATTTTGTTCATCAACACAAAACCAATGTGGGATTAGTATTGATTTTTGGGAAGGCGTTCCAGCCCGACAAACGGGCAAGCGGCGAGCAGTTCGGCGAGCGTCCGGCCATCGGCCAAGCGCAAATCCACAGGCGCCAGTTCGGCCAGCGGATACAGCACGAATGCCCGTTCCTGCATCTGGTAATGAGGCACCTTGAGCCGAGGCTCATCGATCAGGCGATCACCGAACAACAGGATATCCAGATCCAGCGTACGGGGGCCCCAACGCTCAAGGCGTTCCCGACCCTGGCCGTTTTCGATGGCCTGAAGCGCATCGAGCAAGGCCAGCGGTGCAAGGGTGCTGTCGAGCGCGGCGACCGCATTGGTGTAGCGCGGTTGGCCCGGCAGCAGGGAATCGCTTTGATAGAAAGCGGAAACCCCGGCCAGTTCGCTCTGCGGCAACTGCGCCAGCGCCTCGACGGCGCTGCGTAGCTGTTCGGCGGGGTCAGCCAGATTGCTGCCCATGCCGATGTAGATGCGTTCCATCAATTACTCGCCCGTAGCGCTCGGTGCGCCAGCGGCGCGTTTGCGCTTGGCACCACCGCTGCGGCGGCGTTTGCGTGGAGCACCAGTGCCGCCTTCGTCCTTGCCGCTCAGGTCGCGGATCATGTCCCGGCGTTCGCTGTCGTTGGCGTCCTGATAGTCCGTCCACCATTCGCCCAGGCCATCGGTCTGCTCGCCAGCGCTTTCGCGCAACAGCAGGAAGTCGTAACCGGCACGGAAGCGCGGGTTATCCAGCAGCAGGTCGGCGCGTTTGCCGCTGCGCCGCGGCAGACGTTCCTGCATGTCCCAGATCTCGCGGATCGGCATGGTGAAACGCTTCGGAATCGCGATGCGCTGGCACTGTTCGGCAATCAGCTCGTGCGCCGCTTCCTGCATCGCCGGAATCGGCGGCATGCCGCGTTCTTGCAGACGCAGTACGCGAGCCGGCAGGGCAGGCCACAGCAGTGCAGCAAACAGGAACGCCGGGGTCACCGGTTTGTTCTGCTTGATCCGCAGGTCCGTATTGACCAGCGCTTCGCTGATCAGCGTGTGGGTATAAGTCGGGTTGTATTCCAGCGCCTCGGCACTGGCCGGGAACAGCGGGTCGAACAATTGCAGGTCGACCAGCATTTCGAAGGTGTCTGCAGCATGCCCGGACAGGAACAACTTGAGCACTTCTTCGAACAGGCGGGCCGATGGAATTTCATGCAGCATCGGCGCCAGCTCGCGGATCGGCAGGGCGCTGTGTTTTTCGATGCCGAAATTCAGCTTGGCGGCAAAACGCACGGCGCGCAGCATCCGTACCGGGTCTTCCTGGTAGCGTTGCTTCGGGTCGCCGATCAGGCGGATCAGATGATTGCGTATATCGTGGACGCCATTGGCGTAATCAAGAATGCGCTCGCTGACCGGATCGTAATACAGGGCGTTGATGGTGAAATCGCGGCGTTGCGCGTCTTCTTCCAGGGTGCCATAGACGTTGTCGCGCAGGATGCGCCCGCTCTCGTTACGGGAAGACTGGTTGCTGTCTTCTTCCTCGTCGTTTTGCGGGTGATTGGCACGGAAAGTCGCGACCTCGATGATTTCGCGGCCAAAGTGGATATGCACCAGTTTGAAGCGCCGGCCGATGATCCGCGCATTGCGAAACTCTGCGCGCACCTGTTCAGGGGTGGCGCTGGTGGCGACGTCGAAATCCTTGGGGGTGATGCCCAGCAACATGTCTCGCACGCAGCCGCCAACCAGGTAAGCCTGGTAACCGGCGTTCTGCAGACGCTCGACAATATTGACCGCGTAACGGCTGAATTGGGCCTTTTGCAGCGAGTGTTGGCCGCTGTTGAGCACTTCAGGCGTACTGCGAATGTGTTGCGTATGACGCTTGGGGGAACGGAATGACTGGAACAGCTTCTTCAGCATGGGATGCACTGTTTGAAGGAATGTTCGGCCATAACGAAGAATGACCGCATGATGGGCCGGGATTCTAGCATTTAGTCGGGGGATGGTGTAGGACGCAGCAGATATGAGCTGCAAGACGCCGCTATATACGTGGGGTGGAGAAGGGAAAATTTCGATTCGCAGAAACTACAAGGGGAGCCGAAGCTCCCCAAGAAGTAGTTGCGTGCTCTATTTTTATTATGGTTTCGGGCTTTTTGTTTTTGTTGAGTGCCCATGCCATGAAGTGTTTCCTTCATGACCCTCCCAATCGGGAGCCAAGAGCAAACGGATTGCTTTGGTCGCTGTGTTGCGGTGATCTTTCGATCCAACCAGTTCAGGCTCTGTCTTAGGACAGTTTTTTGTTGTTCTCGGCCTGGTCGCGGGGCAAGCCCCAATTGCAACGCCTCTCCAAAAGAATCAGTTAGCTGCGCCTCTCGCCGTCTTGTTTTTATTGTGCGTGAGTCGATTCGTCTTATTTTTATTGTCTTGTTCATTGCTTGTTATTGTTCTTGTACTAAACATATAGCAGGGTGCGTGCCAACTTTAGTGAAGCCCAATAAAACAAGGGCTTAGCGGGATGGAGGAGCTTTTTTCGGGCCCAAAAAAACCGGGGCTTCGTTACCGTAAGCCCCGGCTTTTGTTACGTGAAAAGACTGCGGTAACAGTTTTTTCACATTGTCACGTGTTACCCGCACACCTGACAGGTGACGTTCAGCTCTCGCTGGCTACCCCGGTCTTGCGCCGTGGAATGCCCAGGCGCTGGCGGCGTTCCCACAGGCACTTGCGGCTCACCCCGAGCTTGCGTGCCAGTTCGGTCTCGGTCATGTGATCCTGATGCTCGAGAACAAAGTGCTGGAAGTAGTCTTCCAGCGACAGGTCTTCGGTCGGTTCGTGGCTGGTGTTACCGGCGTTGCCGCCCTGTTGCGGCGCCAGACCGATGAAGTCGTCGTCTTCCAGGTCGCTCAGTTCGATGTCGATGCCCAGCAACTCTGCAGAGATTTCCGGGCTCTCGCACAGAATCACCGCACGTTCGACAGCGTTCTCCAGTTCCCGCACGTTGCCCGGCCAGGAGTAATGACGAATGGCCTGTTCGGCATCCGCTGCGAATTTCAGGTCGGTACGGTTGACCCTCGCACTCTGCCGCGCCAGGAAGGCAGTGGCGATTTCGTTGACGTCCGCACCGCGTTCGCGCAGGGCGGGCAGTTTCAGGGCGATCACGTGCAGACGGTAATAAAGGTCTTCACGGAACTGGCCAATCTTGGCCAGGCTCTTGAGGTCGCGGTGGGTCGCGGCAATCAGGCGTACATCGACTTTCTGCGACTGCACCGAGCCGACCCGGCGAATTTCGCCTTCCTGCAATACGCGCAGCAGGCGGGCCTGGGCTTCCAGCGGCAACTCGCCGATTTCATCGAGGAACAGGGTGCCGCCATCCGCTGCTTCCACCAGGCCAGCACGACCGGCGCTGGCGCCAGTGAATGCGCCTTTTTCATGGCCGAACAATTCGGACTCGATCAGGCTTTCCGGAATGGCCGCGCAGTTTACCGAGATCATCGGTGCCTTGGCGCGCTTGGACAGGTTGTGCAGGGCGCGGGCCACCAGTTCTTTACCGGTGCCGGATTCGCCTTGAATCAAGACATTGGAATCGGTTGGCGCGACTTTGCGGATCTTGCTGTACAGATCCTGCATTGGCGGGCATGAGCCGATGATGCCGATTTCGCCATTACTGTTATCGACACCCGCCTTTGCGCTGCCATTGGCCGTTTTGCCGACGACCGGTTCGCTGCCAGCGGGCGCCGATTTCCGGTCACGCAGAATGCGCGCGACGGCCTGGAGCATTTCGTCGTGATCGAAAGGCTTGGCGATGTAGTCCACCGCGCCCATCTTCATCGAGTCGACGGCCGAACGCAGGCTGGCGTAGCTGGTCATGATCAGCACCGGCGTGCCCTGGCCGAGTTTGATCAACTCGGTGCCTGGGGCGCCGGGCAGGCGCAGGTCGCTGACAATCAGGTCAAACGTGGGAATGCTGAAACGCTCTTGTGCTTCCTGCACGGATCCGGCTTCGCTGACCTGATACTGGTTACGTTCCAGCAGGCGGCGCAAGGCGGAGCGGATAATTGTTTCGTCTTCGACGATCAAAATGTGCGGCATTGATTCGATACTCTCGACGGTCTCAGTTCACAGCGGACGTCGCTTCGACATGACGCGGTAAAGTCACCCGGATACGGGTGCCGCGTTGGCTTTGAACATCAGCCGGGCTGTCGATGGTGATTTGTCCATAATGCTCTTCAACGATGGAATAGACCAGTGCAAGGCCCAGACCGGTGCCTTCGCCAGGATCCTTGGTGGTGAAGAAGGGTTCGAACAATCTATCCATGATGTTCTTCGGAATGCCGCTGCCCTCGTCTTCCACGATCAGGTCGACCGTGTGTTCGCCGGCTTCGCTTTTTACCCGTACCGCACTGTGCGGGGGCGAGGCGTCGCGGGCATTGGAGAGCAGGTTGATCAGCACCTGTGCGAGCCGCTGTGGATCGCCCTCGACCCAGTGGTCGGGGTCGCACAGGTTGTAGAACTGAACTTCGAAATTGCGTCGGTTCAGGGCCAGCAAACCGATGGCGTCCTGGGCGACTTCGGCCAGACAGACGGGCTCGTCGCTGTGCTGATGGCTGCCGGCATGGGCGAAGCTCATCAGCGACTGGACGATGCGTGATACGCGCTTGGTCTGTTCGAGAATCTGGCCGCTGATTTCCGTCAGTTCGGCATCTTCTTCGCGCTCTTCGCGCAGGTTCTGCGCCAGACAGGCAATGCCGGTGATCGGGTTGCCGATTTCATGGGCCACGCCCGCCGCGAGTCGGCCAATGCTGGCCAGACGCTCGGAGTGCACCAGTTTGTCTTCAAGCATCTGGGTTTCGGTCAGGTCTTCCACCAGCAATACCAGGCCACTGTTGCCCGGCGCCAGCGGTTCGTCGATGGCCGCTTTGTGCAGGTTAAGCCAGCGGGTCTGGCCGTCGAGGGCCAGATGCTGCTTGTGCAAGTGTTCGTCTGGCAGGTTGATGAAGCCCTGCAGCAACTCTTTCCATGGATCGCCAATCGTGCCCAGACGCGAACCCACCACACGCTGTGCGGCAATGCCGGTTAGCTCCTCCATGGCTTTGTTCCACATCAGGATCTCCTGATCCTTGGCCAGGGAGCAGACGCCCATCGGCAGTTCCTGCAAGGTCTGGCGGTGATAACGGCGCAAGGCATCGAGTTCGGCGGCAAGGCCGGTGAGGCGCGAGTGATAGTCCTCAAGGCGACTTTCGATGAAGTGGATGTCTTCGGTGACGTAGTTCTCGCCACCGGCCTTGTACGGCAGGAACGTCTCGACCATGTCCTGGGCGACACTCGGGCCCATCAGGCCGGAGAGGTTGGCTTCGATCCGGTCACGCAATCGGCGCAGGGCATAAGGCCTGCGCTCGTCGAACGGCAGATAAAGATCGCGCAACGCCTGCTCGACTTCCTTCTGCGCGGCCTTGGCGCCCAACGGCTTGGCCAGTTGCGTGGCGAATTCCTGGGGCGAGGCGGCGTGCAGTTCGCGGCGTTGCGGGCGACGGACGTTGTCCACTGCGCAGGCTTCGGCGGCGCTGGCTTCTTCAGGACTGGCGTTGGTGAACAGCGAAATCAGGGTGAACATCAGTACGTTGGCTGCCAGCGAGGCGATGGCCGCCATGTGCCAACTGGTGTCGTCCAGCACGTAGATCATGTTCAGCAGCGGAATGTAGAAGCCTTGCAGGTTGCCGACCAGCGGCAACAGCATGGTGATGATCCACACCACAATCCCCGCCAGCAAGCCTGCGATGAACCCCCGGCGATTGGCGGTCGGCCAGTACAACACCGACAACACCCCCGGCAGGAACTGCAAGGTGGCGACGAACGCCACGATGCCGAGGTTGGCCAGATCCTGCTCGGCGCCCAGCAGCAGGTAGAAGCCGTAACCGGCCATGATGATCGCGACGATCAGCGCCCGGCGAGTCCACTTCAGCCACCGGTAGATGTTGCCTTCGGCCGGCGGCTGATACAGCGGCAGGACCAAATGGTTGAGCGCCATCCCGGACAGCGCCAGGGTCGTCACAATGATCAGCCCGCTGGACGCCGACAAACCACCGACGTAAGCCAGCAACGCCAGGGCCTTGTTATTGGCGGCGATGCCGACGCCCAGGGTGAAATATTCCGGACTCGTTGTCGCGCCGAGCTTCAGCCCCGCCCAGAGAATCAGCGGCACCGCCAGGCTCATCAGCAGCAGGAACAGCGGCAGGCCCCAGCTCGCGCTGACCAGCGAGCGCGGGTTGAGGTTTTCAGTGAATGTCATGTGATACATGTGCGGCATCACGATGGCCGAGGCGAAGAACACCAGCAGCAGCGTGCGCCAAGGGCCTTCCTGCAATGGCGTGTGCAGGGCGGCGAGGGCGGTCTGGTTTTGCAGCAGCCAGACCTCGAGCTGTTGCGGGCCGTCGAACACGCCATACAACGCATACAGGCCGACGCCACCGATGGCGATCAGCTTGATCACCGATTCGAAGGCAATCGCGAACACCAGCCCTTCGTGCTTCTCACGGGTGGCGATATGGCGCGAGCCGAAGAAAATCGTGAACAGGGTAATCAGCGCGCAGAAACTCAGGGCCACCCGGTGCTGCACCGGCTCGTGGGTGAGGATGCCGATGGAGTCGGCCACTGCCTGAATCTGCAACGCCAGCAAGGGCAGCACGCCGATCAGCATGAAGATCGTCGTCAGCGCCCCGGCCCAGGTGCTGCGGAAGCGAAACGCGAACAGGTCGGCCAGCGAGGACAGTTGATAGGTGCGGGTGATTTTCAGGATCGGATACAGCAACACCGGCGCCAGCAGAAATGCCCCGGAGACGCCCAGATAACTGGACAGAAAGCCGTAGCCATACTGATACGCCAGGCCCACCGTTCCGTAGAACGCCCAGGCGCTGGCATAAACGCCCAGCGACAGCGTGTACGTCAGCGGGTGGCGAATGATCGCCCGGGGGATCATGCCCCGTTCGCTGATCCAGGCGACGCCGAACAGCACCGCCAGGTACGCGGCGCTGATCAGGATCATCTGGGTCAGGCTAAAGCTCATCGGCATCTTTTTGGCTCTGCAGGATAAAGGTCACGACGATCAGAATCAGCCAGAGCAGATAAGGGCGATACCAGGCGCCTGTGGCGTCGATCCACCAATCCATGATGGCCGGGGAGAACAGGTAGATTCCCACTACCAAAAGCAGGACCAAGCGATAGATGTACATCCCGGCCTCTCTTTTTTATACGCGTGCCCGAAAACGTGCGGCGATGGTAACGGATGGCGTCGCTACTGCAAGTGCCATCATTGCAGTTGCGCTTCAGGCAGCGTCAGTGTGCGCGGAATCCGGGTGGCATCCCAGTGAGCGATGCCCCATTTCAGCACTTCCCGTGGCGTGGCGTCAGCCAGTTCTGTTGCCGGACTTTGCCCCAGCGCCCGCAACGCACGCAGTAGCAGCGGTGTGGCCTGATCTGCTGTCAACGGTGGCGAACGGTAGGACTTGCCGAGCTTGTTGCCATCCGGCTGGGTAATCAGCGGCAGGTGCAGGTAACGCGGTTGTGGTATTCCCAGAAGCTCCTGGAGATACAGCTGGCGCGGCGTGGAGTCGAGCAGGTCGGCGCCGCGCACGATGTCGGTGATGCCTTGCCAGGCATCATCCAGGACCACTGCCAGTTGATAGGCATAGAGCCCGTCGCGGCGGCGGATCACGAAATCGCCGACCTCGCGGCCCAGGTGCTGGCGGTACTCGCCTTGCACCCGGTCGATGAAATGGTATTCCAGCTCCGGGACTCGCAAGCGAATCGCTGCGTCGTCTGTGCCATGCCCTGCATTGCGGCACAGGCCCGGATAAATGCCGTGATACGGCTCCAGTTGCTTGCGCGAACAGGTGCAGGCATAAGCCAGGCCGTGACTGAACAGCCGGTTGAGGACTTCGGCGTAGGCGTCGTGCCGGTCACTCTGGCGCACCATCTCGCCATCCCACTCGAAACCATAGCTTTCCAGCGCCTTGAGAATCGCGGTCTGGGCGCCGGGCTCCTCCCTTGGCGGGTCGAGGTCTTCCATGCGCACCAGCCAGCGACCGCCCTGCGAGCGGGCATCGAGGTAGGAGGCCAGGGCGGCAACCAATGAACCGAAGTGCAGGTGGCCGCTCGGCGTGGGTGCGAAGCGACCGATGTAGGAAGAAACATTCATGAGGGCGATGGTACGTCTTCTGATCGTGCGCGATCCAACTGTGGGAGCGAGGCCTGCTCGCGAAAGCGGTGTGTCAGCCAACATCAATGTTGAATGTCCGGACGCATTCGTCGGAACGCCGCCCGGAGCAGGCTCGCTCCCACAGGTTTTATGTCGTGGTGAATATCAGAAACAAAAACGGAGCGTTCGCACGCTCCGTTTTTCGTTCAGGTCGCAATTACTTGCCGACTTGCTTTTCCTTGATTTCCGCCAGGGTCTTGCAGTCAACGCACATGTCGGCGGTAGGGCGGGCTTCCAGTCGCTTGACGCCGATTTCGACGCCGCAGGACTCGCACCAGCCATATTCTTCGTCTTCGATCAATTGCAGCGTCTTGTCGATTTTCTTGATCAACTTGCGCTCGCGGTCGCGGGCGCGCAATTCGAGGCTGAATTCTTCTTCCTGGCTGGCACGATCTGCCGGATCAGGGAAGTTGGCCGCTTCGTCTTTCATGTGATCAACAGTACGGTCGACTTCCTGCATCAAGTCCTGTTTCCACTTGTTCAGGATCTTGGTGAAGTGCGCGCGCATGGGCTTGCCCATGTACTCTTCGCCCTTCACTTCTTTGTAGGGTTCGAAGCCGCTGATCGACTGGTTTTGCTGTTGCTTTGCTTGGGTGGGCATGAAATGGACCGCCTCTACTCTTGTAATCCATTGCGCAGGATTGCTCCATCACCGACACCTGCCGGCCCTGCGGCTGCAAGCGGGCGAACTTACCAGATCAAATCGGGCCGCGCCACTCCCGGATGTCGAGGCTGCGGTCCGTGGTGCTTGCAAATGATTGCAAAGCCTTGTCTGGTGGTGTTGGAGACCTGATCAATTATTGATTTTAGTCAAACCTGGAGCACTCGCTTGGTGCGTTTTAGCCAGGGTTCTGTGGGCTGTGACCGCTTTAGGTTCTCGCTCGTTCCAGTGCGTGGGTAGAATCGGTTCTTTTTCCCGTTGAAGGAAGGCTAATGGCTCAGTCTTACAGTGCGCGCAGTCGTGCGATCGAACCGTTCCACGTGATGGCATTGCTGGCGCGGGCCAATGAACTGCAAGCCGCGGGCCACGACGTGATCCACCTGGAAATCGGCGAGCCGGACTTCACCACCGCCGAGCCGATCATCCAGGCCGGCCAGGCGGCGCTGACGGCGGGGAAAACCCGTTACACTGCGGCTCGCGGCATTCCAGAGCTGCGCGAGGCCATTTCCGGGTTCTATCAACAGCGTTACGGGCTCAACATCGATCCACAGCGGATTCTCATCACTCCCGGCGGTTCCGGCGCACTGCTGCTGGCCACCGCGTTGCTGGTAGATCCGGGCAAGCACTGGCTGCTGGCCGACCCCGGCTACCCGTGTAACCGGCATTTTTTGCGACTGGTGGAAGGCGCGGCGCAGCTTGTCCCTGTAGGTCCGGATGTGCGTTATCAGCTGACCCCGGACCTGGTGGCCCGTCATTGGGATCACGACAGTGTCGGCGCCCTGGTAGCTTCGCCGGCCAATCCGACTGGCACCATCCTGACCCGCGACGAGCTGGCCGGACTGTCAGCAGCAATCAAGCAACGTCACGGCCATCTGGTGGTGGACGAGATCTACCATGGCCTGACTTACGGCACGGATGCCGCCAGCGTGCTGGAAGTCGATGACAGTGCGTTCGTGCTCAATAGTTTTTCCAAGTATTTCGGGATGACCGGCTGGCGTCTCGGCTGGCTGGTGGCGCCGCAAGCGGCGGTTGGAGAGCTGGAAAAACTCGCCCAGAACCTCTACATCAGCGCGCCGAGCATGGCCCAGTACGCCGCGCTGGCCTGCTTCGAACCGGCAACCATCAGCATTCTGGAAGAGCGCCGCGCCGAGTTCGGACGTCGTCGTGACTTCCTGCTGCCGGCCTTGCGCAATCTGGGCTTCGGCATTGCTGTCGAGCCTGAAGGCGCCTTCTATTTGTACGCTGATATCAGCCAGTTCGGCGGAGATGCCTTCGCGTTCTGCCGACATTTCCTCGAAACCGAACATTTGGCGTTCACCCCCGGTCTGGATTTCGGCCGCTATCAAGCCGGTCATCACGTGCGGTTTGCCTATACCCAGAGCCTGCCGCGCTTGCAGGAAGCGGTGGAACGGATCGCGCGTGGCCTGAAGAGCTGGCAAGGCTGATGCGCTTTCATCCTCCCCTTGAAGAAGGTCGCCTGATTCGCCGTTACAAGCGTTTTCTCACCGATATCGAAACCGTTGGCGGCGAGTTGCTGACTATTCACTGTCCCAATACCGGTTCGATGCTCAATTGCCAGGTCGAAGGCGGCCAGGTTTGGTTCAGTCGCTCCGACGACCCCAAACGCAAGTTGCCCGGCACCTGGGAAATTGGCGAAACCCCGCAGGGCCGGTTGTTTTGTGTGAACACCGGGCGGGCCAACGGTTTGATTGAAGAGGCATTACGCGCCGGGGTCATCAGCGAGCTGAACGGCTTCACCGAATTGAAACGCGAGGTGGCTTACGGTCAGGAAAGCAGCCGCATCGATTTTCGCCTCGATTACCCGACCGGACCGGCGTATGTGGAAGTCAAAAGTGTCACGCTGGGCTTCGATGGTTCACGGGTGGCGGCGTTTCCCGACGCGGTGACCCAGCGAGGCGCCAAGCACTTGCGTGAACTCGCTCACCTGGCACGGGACGGGATTCGGGCGGTGCAGTTGTATTGCGTGAATCTCACCGACATTGATGCCGTGCGTCCGGCCGAGGAAATCGATGCGGCCTACGCGGCTGCGTTACGTGAGGCCGTGGCGTGTGGGGTTGAGGTGCTGGCTTACGGCGTGAGTATCAATCACGAAGAAATGCGGGTGGATCGTCGACTTGATGTGTTGCTGGGCAGTTAAAGGCTGATCCAGATCCCTTGGGTATCTTCGCGGCAGGGGATGGCGCGAAGGGATTGCCCGGCGCAAGGTCCGGCGACGCATTCGCCGTCTTCAATCAGAAACAATGCGCCGTGGGTCGCGCACTGGATCAGGCTGTTGCTGGGATCAAGGAACTGGTCGGGTTTCCATTCCAGCCCGACGCCACGGTGCGGGCAGCGGTTGAGGTAGACATAAACCTGAGCGCCCCGGCGCACGGCGAAGAGCTTCTGCCCGTCGATCTCGAAACCGCGACTGCTTGCATCGGCCAGTTCGGGGCTTGGGCAAAGAAACTTCATGACTATCCTCTAGGGCGGCTCGTGACGGGATGTGTCCGAGCTTGACGTTCAAATGCAAACAATTATCAAATGGCGGCCACTCACCGGGCGCTCGCCGGCTGCCGAGGATACTCGGCCTGCCTCACGGATGCCCGGTAAACCCCTTCAAGGAAGCTGTTTATGCGCCTGAGCCCCCGGATTGTAGCGCTGTGTGTCGCACTTCTGGTCAGTCACCCAGCCACATCGGCCGATTTGCCGCAACGCTGGGTGAGTGCCGGTGGCGCTTTGTCCGAGTGGGTGAGCACCTTGGGGGGCGAATCGAAACTGGTGGGTGTCGATACGACCACCCAGCACCCTGATTCGTTGAAAGCACTGCCGAGTATCGGCTATCAGCGGCAATTGTCGGCGGAAGGCATCCTGAGCCTGCGCCCGCAGATTCTGATCGGTACTGAAGAAATGGGGCCACCTGCGGTCATTGCGCAAATTCGCAACGCAGGCGTTCAGGTCGAACTGTTCTCGGCGCAGCCGGATCTGCCGACCTTGCAGGGTAACTTGCAGCATCTGGGCAAGTTGCTCGGCGCTGAAGATCGGGCGACGCAGGTGTTCCTGAGTTATCAACAGCAAATTGATCAGCAAAAGGCCAGGGTGACTCGTTCGCAGTTCAAGCAGAAAGCGCCGGGTGTGTTGTTGCTGTTGGGACATGCCGGGGGCAAACCATTGATCGCCGGCAAGGGCACCGCCGCTGAGTGGCTGCTGCAACAGGCCGGTGGCCACAATCTGGCGACTCACACCGGGTACAAGCCGTTTTCCGTAGAATCCCTGGCGAGTCTGAATCCCGACGTGCTGGTGTTTTCCGACCGCGCGCTGAGCGGCGACGCGGCCAAAGCTGCATTGTTCAAGGAGAACCCGATTCTGTCTTCGACCCGGGCGGCGAAGGAAGGGCGGGTCGTTGAACTCGATCCAACGCTGCTGGTGGGTGGGCTCGGGCCTCGTCTGCCGGATGAGTTGAAGAGGTTGTCTGACGCCTTTTATCCCGATGCGGCGGACCAATGAGCACTCTGGTTAAACCCCGCACCCTATTTATCGGCCTGAGCCTCCTGTGTTTGCTGGCGATCTGGTTGTCGTTGGCCCTTGGTCCGGTGAGCCTGCCGTTGCTTGATACCTTGCGCGCCGCGTTACGGTTGCTCGGTTTGCCGGTGGCGCCCGAAGGTCTGGAGCAGGCCGAGTTGATCCTCGGGCAGATTCGCCTGCCGCGAACGCTGTTGGGTTTGGCCGTGGGCGGTGTTCTGGCGCTGTCCGGGGTGGCGATGCAGGGGCTGTTTCGCAATCCGCTGGCGGACCCGGGGCTGGTCGGCGTCTCCAGCGGTGCGGCGCTCGGTGCGGCCATCGCCATTGTCGGCGGCTCAGCTTTCGGCGGTTTGCCTGAGTCGTTCGGGCCTTACCTGTTGTCACTGTGCGCATTTCTCGGCGGGCTGGGGGTCACCGCGCTGGTCTATCGACTAGGCCGGTATAACGGTCGAACCAACGTCGCCACCATGTTGCTGGCGGGGATCGCGTTGACGGCGCTGGCCGGGTCGGCGGTGGGGTTGTTCACCTATCTGGCCGATGACGCGACCCTGCGCACCCTGACGTTCTGGAACCTGGGCAGCCTCAACGGCGCCAGCTATTCGCGTCTGTGGCCGTTGTTGCTGATCAGTGTCGGCGTGGCGTTGTGGCTGCCCCGACGAGCTAAAGCGTTGAATGCATTGTTACTGGGTGAGTCGGAGGCCGGGCACCTGGGCATCAATGTCGAACGGCTCAAGCGTGAACTGGTGTTCTGCACCGCGCTGGGCGTCGGTGCTGCCGTCGCGGCGGCGGGGATGATCGGCTTTGTCGGGTTGGTGGTGCCGCATCTGGTGCGATTGCTGGCCGGTCCCGATCATCGGGTGCTGTTGCCGGCCTCGGTGCTGGCGGGCGCGAGTCTGCTGCTGTTTGCCGATCTGGTGGCACGGCTGGCGCTGGCGCCGGCCGAATTGCCGATTGGCATCGTCACGGCGTTCATCGGTGCACCGTTCTTTCTATATCTGCTGCTCCGGGGGCGTGCCTGATGTTGCGAACCCGGAATCTGCATGTCCTGCGTGGGCGAAAGAGTGTGTTGACGGACATCACCCTTGAACTCAAACCGGGGGAAGTCCTTGGCGTGCTGGGCCCCAACGGTGCCGGTAAAAGCACCTTGCTCGCCGCCTTGTGTGGCGAGTTGCAGGCTGATACCGGCAGTGTCTGGCTGGATGAGCATGAGTTGCACCACTGGACCGGCGTCCAGCGCGCCCAGCGGCTGGCCGTACTGCCGCAGGTCTCGACCCTGGACTTTGCGTTCCGTGTTGAAGAAGTGGTCGGCATGGGCCGTTTGCCCTGGCAAAGCGGCCGGGTGCGCGATGACGAAATCGTTGCCGCCGCGTTGCAGGCTGCCGATGCCGGGCATTTGAGCGGACGCAGTTATCTGGCGCTGTCTGGTGGCGAGCGTCAGCGGGTGCACCTGGCGCGAGTGCTGGCGCAACTTTGGCCTGGAGAAGCCGGGCAGACACTGTTGCTGGATGAGCCCACATCGATGCTCGATCCGTTGCATCAGCACACTACGTTGCAAGCCGTGCGCGCGTTTGCTGATCGCGGTGCGGCGGTGCTGGTGATCCTGCATGATTTGAATCTGGCGGCGCGTTATTGTGACCGTCTGTTGCTGCTTGAGGGCGGACATCCGGTCGCATTGGACACACCGCAGCAGGTGCTGCGTCCTGATGCGCTCAAAGCGGTGTTCGGACTTGAAGTGCTGGTGCAGTCGCACCCGGAGCGTGGGCATCCGCTGATCATCGCCCGCTGAGTTTTTCATCGAGGTGAGAACATGCGATGGATGATGTTGCTGGCAGCGCTGGTGCTCAGTGCCTGCCAGCATGTTGCGACACCGACACCGACACCGACACCGACACCGCCACCGATCAAGGGCGAGATTGTCGATCTGCGCAGTGGTCAGTTACTGACGGCGCAGCAACTGGTCGCACGGCTGGCCGCGTCATCGCGCATCATCGTTGGCGAGCAGCATGACAATCGCGATCATCATGAGCTGCAACTGTGGCTGTTGCAGGCACTTGGGGCACGGCGAGCGCAAGGTAGCCTGTTGCTGGAAATGCTCACGCCGGACCAGCAACTGCGGGTCGATGACGTTCACCAGGCCTCGACACCACCCAATGACGTGCCGAGTGCGTTGGCCTGGCAATCAGGTTGGGACTGGAATCTGTACGGGCCGATTGTGCGCTTTGCCCTGGAGCAGCCTTACCCGTTATTGGCGGCTAATCTGACCAATGCCCAAGTGCGCAGCTTTTACGCTCAGCCGCCGACCTTGAGCGGTGCGCGGGTCAACGCCCAGTCGGTCAAGGATGAGTTGCTGGCGCAAATCAGTGAATCCCATTGCGGGCTGCTACCCACTTCGCAAATGCCGGCCATGCTCGCGGTGCAGCAGCAACGGGACCGACGAATGGCCGAGCGACTGTTGGCGGCGCCGACACCTTCGATGCTGTTCGCAGGTGCCTTCCATGCCCGCAAGGATATTGGCGTACCGATTCACGTACTGGATCTGGGTGAGCCACAAGCCCCAACCGTGCTGATGCTGGCCCAGCAGGGCAGCGATATCACGTCAGCCATGGCTGATTACGTTTGGTACACCCCGGCAACGCCGGCCCCGGATTACTGCGAGCAAATGCGTAAACAGTTCGGCAAACCATAGCCCCGAAGTGCTTTTTGACAGGCAAAAAAAGACCCGGCCAAGAGCCGGGTCAAATAACCGTGATTAGCCTGATGAGGAGATAATCTGAGAGTCCGAACCAAGGGCTTTTCAGAATATCGACCAGTCTCTCGACCAGTTGTGATAATCATAGCGATTCTCATTACCAAGTCAACAGCTGTTTTTGAGATTCCTTGGGATTTCCTGTCGATTAGCTGAAAGGCCGCGTAATCATTGGGTTTCAAGGCGTGTTTTTGAGTGAGTTCAGCTGCGTGATCTGCTTGTTCAGCAGGTCGATGCGACGTGCCATGCTCGCAATCAGGCTGTGAGCGATCTTCGGATTGCTCTGAGTCAGGCTCAGAAACTGATCCTTGGGAATCAGCATTACCGTACTGGCTTCACTGGCAATCACACTGGCGTTACGCTTTTCGCCGGTAAACACCGCCATGGCGCCGAAAATCTCATCCTTGGGTACATCGCCGACCTTGTGCCCGTCGACAAACGCCTCGGCGTGGCCTGCGATGATGACAAATACGTGGTCCGCTTCATCACCTTGCTGGATCAGCACCTCGCCGCTGGCCACACGTTGAAAACCGTTGGTGCTGCGAAATTCCGGTTGTTTCAGGCGCGCGACCGCATCGGACAGCAGGGCGCTCTGGCCCACCAGGTATTGCAGAAACAACTCCGAGCGCTCCGGGTCGGCGTAGATATGTGCAAACACGGCGGACCGCAAGTAGGGAGTCAAGGACAGAGGGCCGTCGCTGCGCAACCGGCAAAGCGGCAACTCAATGCCTTGGCGCAGACCGACCAGATCGCCCTCATGCAAATAGAACAGGGCGCGCTCATCGATACAGCCATGTAACAGGCCGTTCTCCAGTAAATACAGCTGATTACCGGGTAATACCGACGCCAGGTCGTCGACTGCCGGATATTCCAGGTTCGGGCCGCTGGGCGCCAACCCCTGCAACAGGCGGGCGGGAAGATTCTGCAAGCGGTTGATCAGTGTGTCGGCGTAAGCCGGCTGTTCCCCGAGTAGGTACATGGCTGCGGCGCCTGTTCAATTCTTGTGGCGTGACGAGATGGCTTCAAGTTGTCGGTTCAGTGCTTCCTTGCGTTCGGCGGGGATGTCATTCCAGTGCACATCCATCAGCGCGCCTTCGATCGCGTACAGCAACACCTTCGATGCTCGGAACCCGCGGGTACGCACGGCACGATAAGCATCGACCGCCCCCAGGCGACGCAAGTCCGAGGCGCTATGGATGCCCACGGCATGCAGCCATTGCGCCGACGTCTTGCCAAGATTCTTCAGGTGTTGCAGTTCATCATTCATCAAGCCTCCTTGCGACAGCCGAACGGTGCGTGGGCAAGCCTCACAGCCAGTGTAGCCATCAGTAGGAAAAGCGTGATTGTTTGGTCGGTTTCGACGCAAAAGCTTCTAAGAGATTGGTCGTGGCGTTGTACGAAAGGCCTGCGAGTGCAGTAAAGAATGGACGACGCAGTCCCCCCTGTGGGAGCGAGCTTGGTCCGGGGGGGCGGCTGCGTTGTGTCAGGGATATTGCGCGGGTGTTAGCGGGTGCGATAACGCAGGCGTGTGCCGAAATTCATCGACATCAGAATTTCGTCAGCACTCAGTTCTGGCGGGAAGTAGGCACCGGAGATCTGCGCATGGGCCAGGCTGGCGCCTTCCAGCGAAGCGTTGCGAAAGTCGATGCCGCGCAAGTCGGCTGAACGGAAGTAGGCGTTGGTGAAGTCAACGCCGTCGGCGTTCAGCTCACGCAGGTCAAGACCGCGGAAATCACCATCGACCATGTCGACAGGGCCGTCGGCCGGGCGTTCCTTGTTGAAACCTGTGATGTCGTCTTTATGAAGCAAGGCATAAAGAGGTGTGTCGAGGAGTTTCGGCTGGCTCATGTCAGATCACCTGTTGGTTTTATGACGCCAGTATAGTGCCACTATTTGACAGTCGTGAAGCCGGCGAGGGCTTCACGACTGAAATAGTTTCTTACAGGCCCGGCAGGCGTTGGCGAATCTGCGCCACCACGGTGTCGAGGGTCCCGCTTTCGTTGGTCTGGACGCGTTTGCTGCAGAGAATCTCGGCTGGCGTCAGTGCTTCACGGCTGGCTTGCTGGGCGGCAATAACGGCCAGGTTGGCGTCGGACGGATCTTTTTTATCGGCCTGGCGCAGCGCCAGCCAGCTTTCGATCACGGCCTGAGGCGCATTGCAGTCGAGGATCAGGAACGGTGCGCCGGTGGCCTCGGCAATTTTTGCCGCGCCATCGCGCTGTTCGCGCTTGAGGTAGGTGGCATCAACGACGACCGGGAAACCGGCGCGCAAAATCGTGCTGGCGATTTCATGCAGGCGGACGTAGGTCGCGGCACTGGCGTCGGCACTGTAGATGCCGGCCTGCGGGTCGTTCGGTACGGTTTGCTCGCCGAACAGGCGCTTGCGCTCGACATCGGAACGCAGGCGAATGGCGCCCAGTGCTTCCACCAGACGCATGGCCACGCGGCTCTTGCCGACAGCGGAGACGCCGTGGGCAATCGCCATGAAGCGCGAAGGAATGGTGCTGTAGCTTTCTGCCAGGTTGGCGTAATTACGGTACTGGCGCAGGGTCGTGGCGCGCTGCACCGGGTCGGCGTCGGCAGACATGCTGAACAGGCTGACCTTGGCACGTACCAGGGCGCGGTAGGCTTTATAGAAGTTCAGCAGTTCCAGGCCCTGATAGTCGCCGGTCAGTTCCAGGTACTGGCTGACGAAGCGGCGAGCCAGGCTCTTCAGGCCACGGTCTTCAAGGTCCATCGCCAGGAAGCCGGTGTCGGCCCAGACGTCGGTGAAGCGGAACGGTTCGTTGAATTCGATGCAGTCGAAAATCACCACCTTGCCATCGATCACGGTGGCGTTACCCAGGTGAATGTCACCGTGGCATTCGCGGATGAAGCCGTTGGTCTTGCGTTCGGCGAACAGCGGTTTCAGGCGTTCGAAGCTGCTTTCGGCCCAGGCTTGCAGTGCGTCGAGTTGCAGCAGGTCAGCCTTGTCGCTGAGGAATGGACGAATCTGTTCGAAATTCTGCAGCACGGGCGCCATCACGCTGTCCGGGGTGCCGGCTGCGTGTTCGGCCGGCACTTTTGGCGCGCTGAGGTGGAAGTGCGCGATTTGCTCGGCCAACTCGTCAATGTGCGTGGTGGTCAGTTCGCCGTTGGCTTGCAGGGTGCTGAGCAACTGGCTTTGCGGGAACTGACGCATTTTCAGCACGTAATCGACCACCGGGCCCTCGCCGCCCAGTTGCGGGGCTTCGGCGCTGCCAGTGATCGGCAACACTTCCAGGTACAAATCACTGGTCAGGCGCTGGTTCAGGCGCAGTTCTTCACCGCAGAAATGCTCGCGGGCATCGAGGCTGGTGAAGTCGAGGAAACCGAAGTTCACCGGTTTCTTCACTTTATAAGCAAACGGACCGGTGAGCAGGACCCAGGAAATATGGGTCTCGATGACCTGGAACCCGTCTACAGGATGCGGGTAGAGGGCAGGGTTTTGCAGGGCAGCGATCAGTGACTGGCTCACAGGCGATCCTTCATAGTCTGGGAAAATTCAAGGACGTCATTATGGCTGTAAGTCCGCTCGACGCAAACCTCGGCGGCCTCCTGTTGAGTATGAATAAAGTGCGTATAATCCGCCGCCATGACTCGTACCCGATCCTCCCGTTCCCCCAAAAAACCACCTTCCAGGGGCCTGCGCCCGTGGCTGGGCTGGGCCCTTAAACTCAGCCTGGTCGGCCTTGTGGTGCTCGCCGGTTTTGCGGTTTACCTCGACGCCGTGGTGCAGGAGAAGTTCTCCGGCAAGCGCTGGACCATCCCGGCCAAGGTTTACGCGCGTCCACTCGAACTGTTTACCGGCCAGAAGCTGAGCAAGGACGACTTCCTCACCGAACTCGATGCCTTGGGCTATCGTCGCGAAAGCGTGAGCAATGGTCCCGGTGCTGCGGCAGTCAGCGGCAACACCGTCGACTTGAACACTCGGGGCTTCCAGTTCTATGAAGGCCTGGAAAAACCGCAGCCTGTGCGCGTGCGGTTCTCCGGTGACTACGTGGCTGAGCTTTCGTCGACCAACGGTTCGAAGCTTTCCGTCGTGCGACTGGAGCCTTTGCTGATCGGCGGGATTTACCCGAAAAATCTCGAAGACCGCATCCTCATCAAGCTCGATCAGGTGCCGCCGTACCTGCTGGAAACCCTGGTCGCCGTGGAAGATCGGGATTTCTACAGTCACTGGGGCGTGTCGCCGAAGTCGATTGTCCGAGCCCTCTGGGTCAACACCTCTGGCGGCAAGATGACCCAGGGCGGCAGTACGCTGACACAACAGTTGGTCAAGAACTTCTACCTGACCAACGAACGCAGCCTGACCCGCAAGCTCACCGAAGCCATGATGGCGATGTTGCTTGAGTTGCATTACAACAAACGAGACATTCTTGAGGCGTACCTCAATGAAGTGTTTGTCGGTCAGGATGGCCAGCGTGCGGTGCACGGTTTCGGCCTGGCCAGCCAGTTCTTCTTCGGCCAGCCATTGTCCGAATTGAAACTGCACCAGGTCGCCTTGCTGGTGGGCATGGTCAAGGGGCCGTCCTATTACAACCCGCGCCGCAACCCGGAGCGGGCGCTTGAGCGACGTAATCTGGTGCTCGACGTCCTTGAGCAACAAGGCGTTGCCACGGCTGAACAGGTAGAAGCCGCGAAGAAAATGCCACTGGGTGTAACCACTCGCGGCAAGCTGGCCGACAGCTCGTTCCCGGGCTTTATCGATCTGGTCAAACGTCAGTTGCGTGAAGACTATCGCGACGAAGACTTGACCGAGGAAGGCCTGCGGATCTTCACCAGTTTCGACCCGATTCTGCAGATGAAGGCGGAGGCGTCGGTCAACGACACCTTTAAACGCTTGGCTGGGCGCAAAGGCTCGGATGACGTCGAAGCGGCCATGGTCGTGACCAATCCGGAGACCGGTGAAGTGCAGGCCATGATCGGCAGTCGTCAGGCCAGTTTCGCCGGGTTCAACCGGGCGCTGGATGCGGTGCGGCCGGTCGGTTCGTTGATCAAGCCGGCGGTGTACCTGACGGCGCTTGAGAAGCCCAGCAAGTACACCCTGACCAGTTGGCTGTCGGACGACCCCGTCACGGTGAAAGGTGCGGATGGTCAGATCTGGAAGCCGCAGAACTTCGACCGCCGCTCCCACGGCACGGTATTCCTGTATCAGGGGCTGGCGCACTCGTACAACTTGTCCACCTCGCGCCTGGGTCTGGAACTGGGCGTGCCCAATGTCCTCAAGACCCTGGGACGTCTGGGTGTGACTCGCGAGTTCCCGGCCTTCCCGTCGATGCTTCTGGGGGCGGGTGGTATGACGCCGATGGAAGTGGCGACCATGTACCAGACCCTGGCCAACGGTGGTTTCAACACGCCGATGCGCGGGATCCGCAGCGTGCTGACCGCCGAGGGCGAGCCGCTCAAGCGTTATCCGTTCCAGATTCAGCAGCGTTTCGATCCGGCGTCCATTTACCTGATCCAGAGCGCGATGCAGCGAGTCATGCGCGAAGGTACGGGCAGTTCGGTTTACAACGTGTTGCCGAAAACCCTGACGCTGGCCGGCAAGACCGGCACCAGTAACGATTCCCGTGACAGCTGGTTCGCCGGCTTCAGTCAGGACTTGCTGGCGGTGGTCTGGCTGGGGCGCGATGACAATGGCAAGACCCCGTTCACCGGTGCCACCGGTGCGTTGCAGGTCTGGACCAGTTTCATGCGCAAGGCCGATCCGCTGCCGCTGGATATGCCGCAGCCGGACAACATCGTTCAGGCGTGGGTCGATTCGCGTACCGGGCAAGGCTCTGATGCCAACTGCCCAGGCGCGGTGCAGATGCCGTATATTCGCGGCAGCGAACCGCCTCCCGGCGCTGCTTGCGGTGGCCAAGGCCCCGCTTCCGGCGAATCGGTGATGGATTGGGTCAAGGGCTGGATGAATTAAGCGAAGAGGGTTTCAAGTGAACAAGTGGTTGATTCCAGCGGTGACTGCCGTGGCTTTGCTCAGCGGCTGCTCTACCGTACAGCGCGGTTCGATTCCGGTTGTGGATTCCGGTACGGCCGTGTCCAACAGCGAACGTATTTCGGCCACCGGCGGTTTCCGCAAGACGACGGTGAAACGTCCGGTGCAAGGCCAGGCTCAAGCGATACCGCAGGGTGACAGCGGCGTCGTGGTGATGGTGCCGGGTGGTGGCGCGGTCGCGTCGGCGCCGATCAGCACTTCACCGATCACTCCAGGTCCGATTACTTCGGGGCCGATCACGCCGGGCCCGGTTGATAGTGGACCGCTGCAGTCGGCGCCGATCAATCAGAACAGCTACAGCATGCCGTCGACGCCAAGCGGTATTCCGTCGGCCAGCTCCGGTGGCGGCCTGTCCGCCGACGAGCAGCTGGACGGTCCGGTACTGGCGTTGCTGACTACCGCTCAGCAACAGCAGGCAGGCGGCGATCTCAATGGTGCGTCTTCGAGCCTGGAGCGTGCCCAGCGCGTGGCGCCGCGTGAGCCGCAAGTGCTTTATCGTCTGGCGCAGGTGCGCATGGCCCAGGGTGATGCACCGCAAGCCGAGCAGTTTGCTCGTCGTGGCCTGACTTTCGCCAATGGTCGTCCGGATCTTCAGGCAAGCCTGTGGGAATTGATCGCTCAGGCGCGTGAGAAACAGGGTGATGCTTCTGGCGCAGCACAGGCTCGTCAGAAGGCCAAGGTTTCGCTGTGATGGATGTACGTTTTTCAAAGATAGCCGAGCAGTTGCTGCTGATCGAACGTGAATTGCGTGTTCAGGGCTGGTGGGACGATGTCTCGCCTTCGCCCGAGGCGCTGTCCAGTGTCGAGCCATTCTCGGTCGACACCCTGGACTTCGAGCAATGGTTGCAGTGGATTTTCCTGCCGCGGATGAAAGTGATCCTCGAGCAGGATTTGCCATTGCCCAATGCGTCGGGGATCCAGGAGATGGCCGAGATGGTCTTCGCCGCCCGCAATGTCCAGGGCAAGGACCGGTATCTGCAAGTCTTGCTCAAAGAGTTCGATCTGCTGATCGCTGCTTCCCGCTGAATCGGTAACGGCCAGTGTTTACTGGCAGTTATCGGCAATCTGTTTCTGTGCCTCGGTGGTGCGCTCCTGACGTTGTTCGTCGGTCAGGCGGCGCATTTCACCGTCGACATCCTCCCGCAATCGCGGATTGTTCTGTAGCTTAGCCAGGTTGGTTCGTGCCTGTTCGCAGAATGTCTTGAGCTGGGCTTGTTGCTCGGCAACCTGACTTTTCACCTTGTCATCGATGGCCTGTTGATCGCCAATGGCGTTGCTGCGCGCGGGCACTGGCGGTTTGCCGGCAGGCGGGGAGGGCATTACCACGGTGGTGGTTTGCTGGCCCTGAGGCGGCTGGGCGTCAAAATGGGTGATTCCCTGGGCATCGACCCACTTGTAGATCTGGGCGCCCAGGCATAACGGGCTCAGGGCAATCAGCAGGCTGGCGGTGAAGATGGGCAGGCGCATGGCGATTCCTTGTCATGGGTTGCGCAATTGAAGCTAACACACTTGCGGTTTACAGGTTTTTTCTTGCGTTCTCATGCGCTTACTTCAATAAAGCACATTGACGGCTTGACTTGCAGGGGACGAAACAGAAGAATCCAAAGTCCGCTGTACAGGGACTGCCAGAAGCAGACCCTCTCAGCAGATCATGAGGCGCACATCCGCGCCGACCTGTTACACCCGCAACGCGTTACCTCGCGCTGGGTGGGAAAGGCCCGCAACACTGGGACGATCCCAATACTTGCTCAGTCAGTGCTGACGTAGTCGGCGACCACCGTCGCTCATGCTCTGCCGAGAAGTAAACCTATTAAGACCCGTCCCCGTTTATGTGGGCGGTATTCTGGCGTTTTAGAGGTGAACAACGTGGAGCTTTTATCTGGCGGTGAGATGCTCGTCCGCTTTTTGCGTGACGAAGGCGTCAAATATATCTACGGGTACCCCGGTGGTGCTCTTCTTCATGTCTACGATGCCCTGTTCAAAGAACCGGAAGTGACCCACATCCTGGTTCGCCACGAGCAGGCTGCAACCCATATGGCTGACGGCTACGCCCGTGCCACCGGTAAAGCGGGTGTGGTACTGGTGACCTCGGGCCCGGGCGCAACCAACGCCATTACCGGTATTGCCACGGCCTACATGGACTCCATTCCGATGGTGATCATTTCCGGCCAGGTGCCTAGCACCATGGTGGGCACCGATGCGTTCCAGGAAACCGACATGATCGGTATCTCCCGGCCGATCGTGAAACACAGTTTCATGATCAAGCACGCTTCGGAAATCCCGGAAGTCATGAAGAAAGCCTTCTACCTGGCGCAATCCGGTCGTCCGGGTCCGGTCGTTGTCGACATTCCGAAAGACATGACCAACCCGGCCGAGAAGTTTGAATACATCTTCCCGAAAAAAGCCAAGCTGCGTTCCTACAGCCCGGCCGTTCGCGGTCACTCCGGGCAAATCCGCAAGGCGGCAGAAATGCTTCTGGCGGCCAAGCGTCCAGTGATGTACGCAGGCGGCGGCGTGATTCTCGGTGGTGGCTCTGCGCCTCTGACCGAACTGGCCAAGATGCTCAACCTGCCAGTCACCAATACCCTGATGGGATTGGGCGCCTACCCTGGCACCGACCGTCAGTTCATCGGCATGCTCGGCATGCATGGCAGCTACACCGCCAACCTGGCGATGCACCATGCCGATGTGATCCTGGCCGTCGGTGCGCGTTTCGATGACCGTGTGATCAATGGCCCGGCGAAGTTCTGCCCGAATGCCAAGATCATTCACATCGACATCGACCCGGCTTCGATCTCCAAGACCATCAAGGCCGACGTACCCATCGTTGGTCCGGTGGAAAGTGTCCTGACCGAGATGGTCGCGATCCTCAAGGAAATCGGCGAGACCCCGAACAAGGAGTCCGTGGCCAGCTGGTGGAAGCAAGTCGACGAATGGCGCGGTGATCGTGGCCTGTTCCCTTATGACAAGGGCGACGGCAGTGTCATCAAGCCGCAGACCGTGATCGAAACCCTGTGCGAAGTGACCAAGGGCGACGCCTTTGTGACCTCCGACGTGGGTCAGCACCAGATGTTCGCGGCGCAGTACTACAAGTTCAACAAGCCGAACCGCTGGATCAACTCCGGTGGTCTGGGCACCATGGGCTTCGGTTTCCCGGCGGCCATGGGCATCAAGTTGAGCTTCCCGGATGCCGACGTCGCCTGCGTGACCGGCGAAGGCAGCATCCAGATGAACATCCAGGAACTGTCGACCTGCCTGCAATATGGCTTGCCGGTGAAAATCGTCATCCTGAACAACGGTGTTCTGGGTATGGTTCGCCAGTGGCAGGACATGAGCTACGGCAGCCGTCACTCGCATTCCTACATGGAGTCGTTGCCTGACTTCGTCAAGCTGGCAGAAGCCTATGGTCATGTCGGCGTGCGCATCACTGACTCGAAGGACTTGAAGTCGAAGATGGAGGAAGCGTTCGCCATGAAGGATCGCCTGGTGGTGCTCGACATTTCCGTCGACACCAGCGAGCACGTCTACCCGATGCAGATCAAAGACGGCTCCATGCGCGATATGTGGCTGAGCAAGACGGAGCGTACTTAATCATGCGACACATTATTTCCTTGCTTCTGGAAAACGAACCGGGCGCTCTGTCTCGTGTAGTCGGCCTGTTCTCTCAGCGTAACTACAACATCGAAAGCCTGACGGTGGCGCCAACCGAAGACCCGACTTTGTCGCGTCTGACGCTGACCACTGTTGGTCACGATGAAGTCATCGAGCAGATCACCAAAAACCTGAACAAGCTGATTGAAGTGGTGAAACTGGTCGACCTGTCGGAAAGTGCTCACATCGAGCGCGAACTGATGCTGGTCAAGGTCAAGGCCACCGGCGCCCAGCGCGCCGAAATCAAGCGCACTACCGATATTTACCGTGGGCAGATCGTCGATGTCAGCGCTAGCGTCTATACCATTCAATTGACCGGTACCAGCGACAAGCTCGACAGCTTCATTCAGTCCATCGGCACCGCCTCGATTCTGGAAACCGTCCGCAGTGGCGTAACCGGCATCGCCCGCGGCGACAAAGTACTCAGCATCTAAACCAAATTAGTGAATGGCCTGAACGGCCTGGATATATAGGGGAATTTCATGAAAGTTTATTACGAAAAAGACTGCGACCTGTCGATCATCCAGGGCAAGAAAGTTGCCATCATCGGTTACGGTTCCCAGGGCCACGCTCAAGCGTGCAACCTGAAAGACTCCGGCGTTGACGTTACCGTTGGTCTGCGTAAAGGCTCGGCCACTGTTGCCAAAGCCGAAGCCCACGGCCTGAAAGTGACGGACGTGGCTTCCGCCGTTGCGGCCGCCGATCTGGTCATGATCCTGACCCCGGACGAGTTCCAGTCCGCCCTGTACAAGAACGAGATCGAGCCGAACATCAAGAAAGGCGCCACCCTGGCCTTCTCCCACGGTTTCGCGATTCACTACAACCAGGTTGTGCCGCGCGCTGACCTCGACGTGATCATGATCGCGCCGAAAGCACCGGGCCACACCGTGCGTTCCGAATTCGTCAAAGGCGGCGGTATCCCTGACCTGATCGCGATCTACCAGGACGCTTCGGGCAACGCCAAAAACGTTGCACTGTCCTATGCCGCAGGTGTTGGTGGCGGTCGTACCGGCATCATCGAAACCACCTTCAAGGACGAGACTGAAACCGACCTGTTCGGCGAACAGGCTGTTCTGTGCGGCGGTACTGTTGAATTGGTCAAGGCCGGTTTCGAAACTCTGGTTGAAGCTGGCTACGCGCCGGAAATGGCCTACTTTGAATGCCTGCACGAGCTGAAACTGATCGTTGACCTCATGTACGAAGGCGGTATCGCCAACATGAACTACTCGATCTCCAACAACGCTGAATACGGCGAGTACGTGACCGGTCCGGAAGTGATCAACGCCGAATCCCGTCAGGCCATGCGCAACGCCCTGAAACGTATTCAGGACGGCGAATACGCCAAGATGTTCATCAGCGAAGGTGCAACCGGCTATCCTTCGATGACCGCCAAGCGTCGTAACAACGCCGCTCACGGCATCGAGATCATCGGCGAGCAACTGCGCTCCATGATGCCGTGGATCGGTGCCAACAAGATCGTCGACAAAGCCAAAAACTAAGTCGCACACTTGTACGAAAAACGCGGCCTAGGCCGCGTTTTTTCGTTTGGATCGCTGGTTCTGGTATAAAGCTGCATCGTTTGTGGCCGAACCGTCGTCCCAGACACTAGTCGAAACTTTCCACCCAGTTGCAAGGTAATGTCCATGAGCGAACGTCCCGAAGAGCCAAACCAGGCTCCTGACGCCGAAAGTCTGCTGCCCATCGATGAACATATCGAGGAAGGGCATGACGCTGAAGGTCGTAAAGTCCGGCATCGTGGTATCTATCTTCTGCCGAATCTGTTCACCACTGCGAACCTGTTCGCAGGGTTTTACTCCATCATCAATTCGATGAGCGCCCAGGCCGCGTTGAGCGCTGGCGACTCGGTCAATGCGAGCAAGTATTTCGCATTTGCCGCGATTGCGATTTTCGTCGCCATGGTACTCGACGGTCTGGATGGCCGTGTTGCGCGCATGACCAATACCCAAAGCGCTTTCGGTGCCGAGTACGACTCGCTGTCGGACATGGTCGCCTTTGGTGTGGCGCCGGCGTTGCTGGCATTCGGCTGGGCCTTGGGCGACATGGGCAAAGTCGGCTGGATGGTCGCCTTCATCTATGTGGCCGGTGCTGCGTTGCGCCTGGCACGTTTCAATACCCAGGTCGGCACGGCGGACAAGCGCTACTTCATCGGTCTGGCCAGCCCGGCTGCGGCGGGTGTAGTCGCCGGTATTGTCTGGGCGTTCAGCGATTACGGTATCCAGGGCTCGAAGATGTCGTTCCTAGTGGCGTTGATGGTGGCGGCTGCCGGTATGCTGATGGTCAGTAACATCAAGTACAACAGCTTCAAGGAGCTGGACTTGAAGGGGCGCGTTCCTTTTGTTGCGATCCTTGCGGTCGTTTTGGTGTTTGCTGTTGTATTCAGCGATCCACCACGCATTCTGCTGCTGGTTTTCCTTGCTTACGCGGCATCCGGTCCTGTGCAGTACCTGCTGCACCTTCGTCGCCACAAAAGCGTCGAATGACGTAAGTTCCCGCATACTCCGCAGTCTATTGGTGCATCTGTCCTCCAATGCTGCGGAGTTGTCATGCTGATCAAAGTCTCCAAAGCGTCTGATTGCCATGAGTCAGACGTCACGCCTGAATCTCTCTATCTCTCTCGTCGCAACGTGCTAGGCGCGGCCATGGCCGGTTTGGCTGTGAGCGGTCTTCCCCGTTGGGCCTGCGCCGACGAAGCTGCTCGTTATGCCGACGTTGAGCCGGATAATGCGCCGTCCTGGTTTACCGGCAAACTGCCCTCTACCCAATGGGGAGCGGTGAACGTCAAGGATGAAGCGATCACGCCGTTCAAGGATGCGACCCACTACAACAACTTCTATGAGTTCGGCACCGATAAGGGCGATCCGGCAGCGAATGCCGGCGCGCTGAAAACCGAGCCATGGAGCGTGGTGGTTGACGGGGAGGTTGGCAGGCCGGGGCGGTATGCGCTGGAAGACTTCATGAAGCCTTATCAGCTGGAGGAGCGGATCTACCGTCTGCGCTGTGTTGAGGCCTGGTCCATGGTGATTCTCTGGATCGGGTTTCCCCTTTCGGCTTTGCTCAAGGAAGTCGAGCCAACGTCCAATGCCAAATACATTCGCTTCGAAACCTTGCAGGACCCCAAGACCATGCCAGGGCAGCGATCAGGTTTTGCCTTGATCGACTGGCCTTATATAGAAGGGCTGCGTCTGGACGAGGCGATGAATCCATTGGCCATTCTGGCGGTGGGCATGTACGGGCGTGAGCTGGCGAATCAGAACGGTGCGCCGTTGCGGCTGGTGGTGCCTTGGAAGTACGGCTTCAAGAGTATCAAATCCATCGTGCGAATCAGTCTGGTCAGCGAGCAGCCAAAGACGACCTGGCAGAGTATCGCGGCGGACGAGTATGGTTTTTATGCAAACGTGAACCCGACGGTTGATCACCCGCGCTGGACCCAGGCGCGGGAGCGGCGTTTGCCAAGTGGCCTGTTCAAGCCCAATGTGCGTGACACGCAGATGTTCAATGGTTACTCCGATGAGGTGGCCTCTATATATGCAGGGCTCGATTTGCGGAAGAACTATTGATGCGATATCCGTTCTGGCGTGTGGGTGTCTTCATTGCGGCGGCAGTGTGGCCATTGTTTTGGTTGTTTCAGGCCTGGACTGAACAGTTGGGGCCTGATCCAGGCAAGGTGCTGGTTGACAGGCTTGGGCTGGGGACGCTGGTACTGTTGCTGATCACGTTGAGCATGACGCCTTTGCAGAAATTGACCGGTTGGGCGGGGTGGGTCTCGGTCCGTCGCCAGTTGGGGTTATGGTGCTTTGCGTATGTGGTCCTGCATCTGAGTGGCTACACGGCGTTTATTCTTGGTTTCGACTGGTCGCAGCTGGGGGTCGAGTTGCGCAAGAGGCCTTACATTATTGTCGGTATGCTGGGGTTTCTTTGTTTATTGATGTTGGCGTTGACCTCCAATCGCTATAGTCAACGGCGGTTGGGCGTTCTCTGGAGGAAGCTGCATCGGCTGGTCTATTTGGTTCTTGGGCTGGGTTTGTTGCATATGTTGTGGATTGTTCGTGCCGATCTGAAGGAGTGGGTGGTTTACGCTTCTATAGGGGGGCTGCTGTCAGTGCTGCGTTTGCCGCCTGTAACCCGTCGAATCCCTCGCTTAACAGTTAAAAAGTCATCTTCTGCAACAAAAGCGTAATCAGTGCTTGACGGCAGATTCTGGAAGTCTATAATTCGCCCCACTTCCGGCGCAGTCGAAACGGAAAACTCCTTGGTAAACAAAGAGTTACGCAGTTTTCGACAGCGAGTTGCTTCAGGTCATCGAAGCCCAGAAGGAGTTGAAAGAGTGGTGTTGTTTTGCTCTTTTAACGGTTCGATCTTCTCGGTCGAAAGCGGAGAAAAAGAGGTGTTGACAGCAGCGTGTAACGCTGTAGAATTCGCCTCCCGCTAACGAGAGATCGGAAGCGCAAGTGGTTGAAGTTGCAAAGGAAACTTTGAAAACTTCTGAAAATAACCGCTTGACAGCAACAGAGGCTGCTGTAGAATGCGCGCCTCGGTTGAGACGAAAGATCTTAACCAACCGCTCTTTAACAACTGAATCAAGCAATTCGTGTGGGTGCTTGTGGAGTCAGACTGATAGTCAACAAGATTATCAGCATCACAAGTTACTCCGCGAGAAATCAAAGATGTAACCAACGATTGCTGAGCCAAGTTTAGGGTTTCTTAAAAACCCAAAGATGTTTGAACTGAAGAGTTTGATCATGGCTCAGATTGAACGCTGGCGGCAGGCCTAACACATGCAAGTCGAGCGGCAGCACGGGTACTTGTACCTGGTGGCGAGCGGCGGACGGGTGAGTAATGCCTAGGAATCTGCCTGGTAGTGGGGGATAACGCTCGGAAACGGACGCTAATACCGCATACGTCCTACGGGAGAAAGCAGGGGACCTTCGGGCCTTGCGCTATCAGATGAGCCTAGGTCGGATTAGCTAGTTGGTGAGGTAATGGCTCACCAAGGCGACGATCCGTAACTGGTCTGAGAGGATGATCAGTCACACTGGAACTGAGACACGGTCCAGACTCCTACGGGAGGCAGCAGTGGGGAATATTGGACAATGGGCGAAAGCCTGATCCAGCCATGCCGCGTGTGTGAAGAAGGTCTTCGGATTGTAAAGCACTTTAAGTTGGGAGGAAGGGCATTTACCTAATACGTAAGTGTTTTGACGTTACCGACAGAATAAGCACCGGCTAACTCTGTGCCAGCAGCCGCGGTAATACAGAGGGTGCAAGCGTTAATCGGAATTACTGGGCGTAAAGCGCGCGTAGGTGGTTCGTTAAGTTGGATGTGAAATCCCCGGGCTCAACCTGGGAACTGCATTCAAAACTGACGAGCTAGAGTATGGTAGAGGGTGGTGGAATTTCCTGTGTAGCGGTGAAATGCGTAGATATAGGAAGGAACACCAGTGGCGAAGGCGACCACCTGGACTGATACTGACACTGAGGTGCGAAAGCGTGGGGAGCAAACAGGATTAGATACCCTGGTAGTCCACGCCGTAAACGATGTCAACTAGCCGTTGGGAGCCTTGAGCTCTTAGTGGCGCAGCTAACGCATTAAGTTGACCGCCTGGGGAGTACGGCCGCAAGGTTAAAACTCAAATGAATTGACGGGGGCCCGCACAAGCGGTGGAGCATGTGGTTTAATTCGAAGCAACGCGAAGAACCTTACCAGGCCTTGACATCCAATGAACTTTCCAGAGATGGATTGGTGCCTTCGGGAACATTGAGACAGGTGCTGCATGGCTGTCGTCAGCTCGTGTCGTGAGATGTTGGGTTAAGTCCCGTAACGAGCGCAACCCTTGTCCTTAGTTACCAGCACGTTATGGTGGGCACTCTAAGGAGACTGCCGGTGACAAACCGGAGGAAGGTGGGGATGACGTCAAGTCATCATGGCCCTTACGGCCTGGGCTACACACGTGCTACAATGGTCGGTACAGAGGGTTGCCAAGCCGCGAGGTGGAGCTAATCCCAGAAAACCGATCGTAGTCCGGATCGCAGTCTGCAACTCGACTGCGTGAAGTCGGAATCGCTAGTAATCGCGAATCAGAATGTCGCGGTGAATACGTTCCCGGGCCTTGTACACACCGCCCGTCACACCATGGGAGTGGGTTGCACCAGAAGTAGCTAGTCTAACCTTCGGGAGGACGGTTACCACGGTGTGATTCATGACTGGGGTGAAGTCGTAACAAGGTAGCCGTAGGGGAACCTGCGGCTGGATCACCTCCTTAATCGACGACATCAGCTGCTCCATAAGTTCCCACACGAATTGCTTGATTCATTGAAGAAGACGATAAAGAAGCAGCCTTAACAGGTTGTAGCTTGGTTGGTTAGAGCGCACCCCATGCTTGGCGGTAAAGAGCAGGGTGAGGTCGGCCTTATAGCTCGAAATTGGGTCTGTAGCTCAGTTGGTTAGAGCGCACCCCTGATAAGGGTGAGGTCGGCAGTTCGAATCTGCCCAGACCCACCAATTTTGTGTGGGAAACGCCTGTAGAAATACGGGGCCATAGCTCAGCTGGGAGAGCGCCTGCCTTGCACGCAGGAGGTCAACGGTTCGATCCCGTTTGGCTCCACCACTAACTGCTTCTAGCGTTTAAAGCTTAGAAATGAGCATTCCATCATTGTGATGGTGAATGTTGATTTCTAGTCTTTGATTAGATCGTTCTTTAAAAATTTGGGTATGTGATAGAAAGATAGACTGAACGTTACTTTCACTGGTAACGGATCAGGCTAAGGTAAAATTTGTGAGTTTAATCGCGAATTTTCGGCGAATGTCGTCTTCACAGTATAACCAGATTGCTTGGGGTTATATGGTCAAGTGAAGAAGCGCATACGGTGGATGCCTTGGCAGTCAGAGGCGATGAAAGACGTGGTAGCCTGCGAAAAGCTTCGGGGAGTCGGCAAACAGACTTTGATCCGGAGATGTCTGAATGGGGGAACCCAGCCATCATAAGATGGTTATCTTAAGCTGAATACATAGGCTTAAGAGGCGAACCAGGGGAACTGAAACATCTAAGTACCCTGAGGAAAAGAAATCAACCGAGATTCCCTTAGTAGTGGCGAGCGAACGGGGACTAGCCCTTAAGTGGCTTTGAGATTAGCGGAACGCTCTGGAAAGTGCGGCCATAGTGGGTGATAGCCCTGTACGCGAAAATCTCTTAGTCATGAAATCGAGTAGGACGGAGCACGAGAAACTTTGTCTGAATATGGGGGGACCATCCTCCAAGGCTAAATACTACTGACTGACCGATAGTGAACTAGTACCGTGAGGGAAAGGCGAAAAGAACCCCGGAGAGGGGAGTGAAATAGATCCTGAAACCGTATGCGTACAAGCAGTGGGAGCCCACTTTGTTGGGTGACTGCGTACCTTTTGTATAATGGGTCAGCGACTTATTTTCAGTGGCGAGCTTAACCGAATAGGGGAGGCGTAGCGAAAGCGAGTCTTAATAGGGCGTCTAGTCGCTGGGAATAGACCCGAAACCGGGCGATCTATCCATGGGCAGGTTGAAGGTTGGGTAACACTAACTGGAGGACCGAACCGACTACCGTTGAAAAGTTAGCGGATGACCTGTGGATCGGAGTGAAAGGCTAATCAAGCTCGGAGATAGCTGGTTCTCCTCGAAAGCTATTTAGGTAGCGCCTCATGTATCACTGTAGGGGGTAGAGCACTGTTTCGGCTAGGGGGTCATCCCGACTTACCAAACCGATGCAAACTCCGAATACCTACAAGTGCCGAGCATGGGAGACACACGGCGGGTGCTAACGTCCGTCGTGAAAAGGGAAACAACCCAGACCGTCAGCTAAGGTCCCAAAGTTATGGTTAAGTGGGAAACGATGTGGGAAGGCTTAGACAGCTAGGAGGTTGGCTTAGAAGCAGCCACCCTTTAAAGAAAGCGTAATAGCTCACTAGTCGAGTCGGCCTGCGCGGAAGATGTAACGGGGCTCAAACCATACACCGAAGCTACGGGTATCACTTAGGTGATGCGGTAGAGGAGCGTTCTGTAAGCCTGTGAAGGTGAGTTGAGAAGCTTGCTGGAGGTATCAGAAGTGCGAATGCTGACATGAGTAACGACAATGGGTGTGAAAAACACCCACGCCGAAAGACCAAGGTTTCCTGCGCAACGTTAATCGACGCAGGGTTAGTCGGTCCCTAAGGCGAGGCTGAAAAGCGTAGTCGATGGAAAACAGGTTAATATTCCTGTACTTCTGGTTATTGCGATGGAGGGACGGAGAAGGCTAGGCCAGCTTGGCGTTGGTTGTCCAAGTTTAAGGTGGTAGGCTGGAATCTTAGGTAAATCCGGGATTCTAAGGCCGAGAGCTGATGACGAGTGTTCTTTTAGAACACGAAGTGGTTGATGCCATGCTTCCAAGAAAAGCTTCTAAGCTTCAGGTAACCAGGAACCGTACCCCAAACCGACACAGGTGGTTGGGTAGAGAATACCAAGGCGCTTGAGAGAACTCGGGTGAAGGAACTAGGCAAAATGGCACCGTAACTTCGGGAGAAGGTGCGCCGGTGAGGGTGAAGGACTTGCTCCGTAAGCTCATGCCGGTCGAAGATACCAGGCCGCTGCGACTGTTTATTAAAAACACAGCACTCTGCAAACACGAAAGTGGACGTATAGGGTGTGACGCCTGCCCGGTGCCGGAAGGTTAATTGATGGGGTTAGCTAACGCGAAGCTCTTGATCGAAGCCCCGGTAAACGGCGGCCGTAACTATAACGGTCCTAAGGTAGCGAAATTCCTTGTCGGGTAAGTTCCGACCTGCACGAATGGCGTAACGATGGCGGCGCTGTCTCCACCCGAGACTCAGTGAAATTGAAATCGCTGTGAAGATGCAGTGTATCCGCGGCTAGACGGAAAGACCCCGTGAACCTTTACTATAGCTTTGCACTGGACTTTGAATTTGCTTGTGTAGGATAGGTGGGAGGCTTTGAAGCGTGGACGCCAGTTCGCGTGGAGCCAACCTTGAAATACCACCCTGGCAACTTTGAGGTTCTAACTCAGGTCCGTTATCCGGATCGAGGACAGTGTATGGTGGGTAGTTTGACTGGGGCGGTCTCCTCCTAAAGAGTAACGGAGGAGTACGAAGGTGCGCTCAGACCGGTCGGAAATCGGTCGTAGAGTATAAAGGCAAAAGCGCGCTTGACTGCGAGACAGACACGTCGAGCAGGTACGAAAGTAGGTCTTAGTGATCCGGTGGTTCTGTATGGAAGGGCCATCGCTCAACGGATAAAAGGTACTCCGGGGATAACAGGCTGATACCGCCCAAGAGTTCATATCGACGGCGGTGTTTGGCACCTCGATGTCGGCTCATCACATCCTGGGGCTGAAGCCGGTCCCAAGGGTATGGCTGTTCGCCATTTAAAGTGGTACGCGAGCTGGGTTTAGAACGTCGTGAGACAGTTCGGTCCCTATCTGCCGTGGACGTTTGAGATTTGAGAGGGGCTGCTCCTAGTACGAGAGGACCGGAGTGGACGAACCTCTGGTGTTCCGGTTGTCACGCCAGTGGCATTGCCGGGTAGCTATGTTCGGAATAGATAACCGCTGAAAGCATCTAAGCGGGAAACTAGCCTCAAGATGAGATCTCACTGGGACCTTGAGTCCCCTGAAGGGCCGTCGAAGACTACGACGTTGATAGGTTGGGTGTGTAAGCGCTGTGAGGCGTTGAGCTAACCAATACTAATTGCCCGTGAGGCTTGACCATATAACACCCAAGCAATTTGCTGACTCGAAAGAGCACCAGATTGCGGTGTGTGAAGACGAAACGAACCGAAAGTTCGAGAAACAAACACACAAATCTATCGCATACCCATTCGCTGGAGCGTGATCCGTAAGGAACACGAGCTGGCTACCGAATTTCTTGACGACCATAGAGCATTGGAACCACCTGATCCCATCCCGAACTCAGCAGTGAAACGATGCATCGCCGATGGTAGTGTGGGGTTTCCCCATGTGAGAGTAGGTCATCGTCAAGATTAAATTCCGAAACCCCTATCTGCGTATGCAGGTAGGGGTTTTGTTTTTGTCCGAAGAAAAATTCTTGTACCGATTACGGCACAAATTTGCACAGTTATTTTCGACTCGGAACACTAGAATAGGCCCCTCTTTTCGGAAACAGAGCCTTTATGCCTGAGCCGCTCGACGCCCCAGGGCTGTCAGAAATACCGCTGGAAAACCTGGTGGCGTGTCATGAGTGTGACTTGCTGATGCGCAAGCCGGAACTCGCCCATGGCGAGAAAGCTCTTTGTCCACGTTGCGGTTACGAGCTTTATGCCCATCGGCACAATGTCGTCCAGCGCAGCCTTGCTCTGGTCATCGCGGCATTGCTGTTGTACATCCCTGCGAACTTTTTACCCATCATGCAGCTCAATCTACTCGGGCAATCGTCGCAAGACACTGTCTGGAGCGGCGTTGTCGGCCTGTTCGATACCGGCATGCAAGGCGTCGCAGTGATTGTGTTCCTGTGCAGCATGGGGATCCCGCTACTCAAATTGCTCTGTCAGCTCGCCGTGTTGTTGAGCATTCGCTTCGATGTCGGGCGTGGCTACGGTTTATTGCTCTACCGCATTTACCACCATCTCAAAGATTGGGGGATGCTCGAGGTTTACCTCATGGGCGTGCTGGTAGCGATCGTAAAACTGGCCGATATGGCAGCCATCACCGTGGGCCTTGGCCTGGGATGTTTCGTCAGTCTGTTATTGGTTCAGGTCTGGTTGGAGGTTGTGATGTCACCTCATCAGATCTGGCAGGCTTTATCAGGAGAAGATGCCCATGCGGGCGATTGATGCGGGCATTTTGATCTGTACCGAATGCCATGAGTTGAACAAGCAGGACGCCGATACCGAGGAGCAGCTCTGCACCCGTTGCGGTGCGTTGGTTCATGCACGGCGCCCAAACAGTCTGGCGCGTACCTGGGCCCTGCTGATTACCGCTGCCATTCTCTATATCCCGGCCAATGTGCTGCCGATCATGACAGTCAGCTCCCTGGGGCAAGGCGATCCCAGCACCATCATGTCGGGTGTGATCCAACTGGTTCAGCACGGCATGATCCCGATCGCCGCCGTGGTGTTTATCGCCAGCATTCTGGTGCCGACCTTCAAACTGGTGGGCATCGCACTGCTGTTGTTTTCAGTGCAACGTCGCCAGCCGCTCTCGGCACGCCAACGCATCTGGATGTACCGCTTTATCGAGTTCATCGGTCGCTGGTCGATGCTCGACATCTTTGTGATCGCCATCCTCGTAGCGGTCGTGAATTTCGGACGGCTTGCCAGTGTCGAAGCCAATCTTGGCGCTATCGCTTTCGCCAGTGTGGTGATTCTGACCATGCTGGCCGCAGTAACTTTCGATCCCCGACTGATTTGGGATAACACGGAGTCGGACGACGACCATGACTGATTTGCCTAACGCTAAAACCCGACCGGCTTCGAACTGGTCCGCCATCTGGGTATTGCCCCTGATTGCCCTGATCATTGGTGGCTGGCTCGGCTGGCGTGCCTACAACGAGACCGGGATCGAGATTCAGGTTCGTTTCGAAAGCGGTGAAGGCATCCAGGCCAACAAGACCGAAGTGGTCTACAAAGGCATGTCGGTCGGTAAGGTAAAAAACCTCAAGCTTGATGACGAAGGCAACTCCAAAGGGGTGATCGCCACCGTCGAGATGAACAAGGATGTGGAGCGCTACCTCAAGACCAACACACGCTTCTGGCTGGTTAAACCAAGTGTGACCCTGGCCGGTATCACCGGGCTGGAAACCCTGGTGTCGGGCAACTATGTGGCCGTCAGCCCTGGCGAAGGCGAGCCGACCCGCAAGTTCAAGGCCCTGGCGGAAGAGCCACCGTTATCGGACTCCAAGCCAGGCCTGCACCTGACCATCAAAGCTGATCGCCTTGGCTCCCTGAACCGTGGCAGCCCGGTCTTCTACAAGCAGATCAAGGTCGGCCAGATCAAAAGTTACGTCTTGTCCGAGGACCAGAGCACCGTTGAACTCAAAGTGTTCATTGAGCCCACCTACGCCAATCTGGTGCGCAAACACACGCGCTTCTGGAACGCCAGTGGCATCAGCATCGACGCCAACCTGTCCGGTGTGAAAGTGCGTAGCGAGTCGCTGGCCAGCATCGTTGCTGGCGGTATTGCCTTCGCTACGCCGGAAAACCGCAAGGACAGCCCGCCGACTGATCCGAGCCTGCCTTTCCGTCTCTATGAAGACTTTGATGCCGCCGCGGCCGGTATCCGGGTCAAGGTCAAGCTCAGTGACTTCGAAGGCCTGCAAGCTGGTCGCACCCCGGTGATGTACAAAGGCATCCAGGTTGGCAATCTGAAAGCACTGAAGATCGATCCAGACCTGTCCGGTGCCACCGCCGAACTGACCCTTGATCCATTGGCCGAGGACTATCTGGTGACCGGCACTCAGTTCTGGGTGGTCAAACCGTCGATTTCCCTTGCCGGCATCACCGGCCTGGAAGCGTTGGTCAAAGGTAACTACATTGCCGTTCGCCCCGGCGACAAGGGTGCCACGCCACAACGGGAATTCGTGGCTCGGCCCAAGGCACCGCCGCTTGATCTGCGTTCGCCGGGTCTGCATCTGGTGTTGTTCACCGAGAACCTGGGGTCGCTGGAAGTCGGCAGCCCGATTCTCTACAAGCAGGTCAAGGTTGGTTCGGTCCAGAGCTATCAGTTCTCCAAGACCAAGAAACAACTGATTATCGGCGTGCATATCGAGAAGGAATACGAAGGCCTGGTCAACGCCTCGACGCGGTTCTGGAATGCCAGTGGCATCACCTTGAGCGGCGGATTGACCGGCGGTATTCAGGTCAAAAGCGAGTCGTTACAGAGTTTGATGGCTGGCGGTATCGCCTTCGAGACCCCGGAAGCCAAGGCGCCGCTGCAAAAGAAAATTCCGCGTTTCCGTCTGTTCGCCAGCCATGACGATGCCAGTCAGAAGGGCGCCGTAGTGACCATCAAGGTTGATCGCGCCGATGGCCTGCGCACTGGCACGCCGATTCGCTTCAAGGGCCTGGACGTCGGCAAGATCGAAGATGTCGACCTCAGCGATGATCTGCAATCGGTAATGCTGACTGCACGCATCACCGAAGTGCCAGAACGCATCGCGCGGGCGGGCAGTCAGTTCTGGGTGGTCAAACCTGAACTGGGCTTGATCAAGACATCGAATCTGGAAACACTGGTGACCGGGCAATACATCGAAGTACAGCCGGCTGCGAAGAATCTCGGCCCGCAGAAAAACTTCGTGGCCCTGGCCAACCCACCGGAAGCTACCAAACAGGAAGCCGGTTTGAGTCTGGTACTGAGCGCAGCTCGCCGTGGTTCACTGAAAACCGGCGTGCCGGTGACGTACCGCGAAATCACCGTGGGCAAGGTGACCGGGTATGAATTGGGCCAGACGGCGGATCGTGTACTGGTGCACATCCTGATCGAGCCGAAATACGCACCACTGGTTCGCAGCGGTACACGTTTCTGGAACACCAGTGGCTTTGGTTTTGACTTCGGCCTGTTCAAGGGCGCGACCGTGCGCACTGAATCGTTGGAGACGATGATTCAGGGCGGAATCGCTTTCGCTACGCCGGACGGTGAGCGCATGGGCAGCCCGGCACGACCTGAGCAGACGTTCCCGTTGTTCGACAAGTTTGAAGATGAGTGGCTGACCTGGGCGCCGAAGATTTCGCTAGGCAAGTGATCTATCGGTGTTTGTGCTGCCGCCATCGCGAGCAAGCTCGCTCCCACATTTGATCTGCTGTGTGCACAAAATCTGTGAACGATGCTAACCAATGTGGGAGCGAGCCCGCTCGCGAAGAGGCCCTAAAGAACACCGAAAATCACAGCCCACAAAAAAGGCCGCAATCCATTGGATCGCGGCCTTTTTTGCATCTGACGGTTCACATCAGACCGCATCCAGCTCCGGCTCGTCAGCTTCAACGTTGACCGTCGGCTTCACCTCGTCATGCCGGCGAATGTACTTCCAGTCTGCCTCATCGATGTAGATCCCGTTCGGCCCGCTGCCGCCTTCCAGGTCAATCGCCACACTGGCGCAGACCTGCGGCTTCACGCTCGCCAGAATCGGCACGAAGCCCAGCTGCAAACTGGTTTCCAGCAACGCGGCCTGGTTCTTCTCATCGATGTCCGCCGCCTCGTCGAGGTAGTACGGAAGGCGCACGCGACCGGCCTGGTCGCGGTCCATCAAGTGCAGCAACAGGTACATGTTGGTCAGCGCCTTGATGGTCATGGTGGTGCCGTTGGAGGCGGCGCCATCGATGTCGGTGTGAATCACCGGCTGGCCATTGACCTTGGTGATCTCGAACGCCAGCTCGAACAAGTCCTTGAGGCCGAGCTGGTTGTGGTTCGCGGCCACCAGCCGTGCCAGGTACTCCTTGGCTTCTTCGTTTTTGTTGTCCTGATCGGCGCTTTGGCTCAGGTCGAAGACGGAAAGTGTTTCACCTTCTTCGTACTGACCGGCGCTGTGGATGATCTGGTCGATGTGTTTCAGCGCTTCCTTGTTCGGCGCGAGCACGATGCGGAAACTCTGCAGGTTGGAGACCTGACGCTTGTTGATCTCGCGGTTGAACAGCGCCAGTTGATGCTCAAGGCTGTCGTAGTCACTGCGGATGTTTCGCAGGGTGCGGGCGATGTCAGTCACGGCGGCACGACGCGCCTTGCCCAGGGTCAGTGCTTCGTCGGTACGGTGCGCATAGGCGTTGATCAGCAGTTGCAGGCGACGCTCCATATCGTCTTCGCTGTCGAACTTGGCCACGCCCTTGAGGCGGACCTGCGCATACAGCGCGTCGATCTGGCCGTCGCTGCGCAGCAAACCCTGCCAGCTGTCCTGATAGTCGTTGAGCAGCGGCAGCAAGTTGTCCATGGAATCGTCGACCGGGTCCATGAACGGCGTGCCGAACGGCATGTCTGCCGGCAGCAACTGACGGCGGCGCAGGGCGTCGTCGAGGGTGCGTTGCTTGGCTTCCATGTCACCGATCTGGCGGCCGACCAGTTGCAGCTTGGCCGACAGCTGCTGGACGCGTTCGGTGAAGGCGTCGCTGGAACGCTTCAACTCGTCCTGCGCCGCTTCCATCTGCGCCAACTGTTCCAGCTTGTCGCCTTCCTCGGCGCTCAGTGTTTGCGCGCGGCGGAAGTCTTCCAGGGCTTTCTGCGCGTCCAGCACTTGCTGGTACAACGCTTCGGTCTGGGTCTTGCTCGCGGCGCGGTCGGCGGCCACGGCCTGCTGGGTTTTGAGTTGCTTGAGTTCTTTTTCCAGACGCTCTTTCTGATCGCGCAACGCCGCGCGGTCTGCCAGCGCTTGCAGGGCCGGTGGCTCGATGTGCGAAATGTCGATGGACAGCCCCGGCACTTCGAAGCGCTCGCCTTTGAAACCGTCGAGGATCAGTTCCATGGATTTGACCCACTGACCGTCTTCATCCAGCGTAATGCCATGCTCACCCAGTGGCAGGCTGAACAACGCACTGTTGAACAAGCGCATCAGGCGCTCGACATCCTGTTGCGAGAACTCTTCGCGCAGACGGGCGTAGCTGTTGTTGTCGGCATGATCGAGTTGCTGTTTCACCGACTTCAGGCGTTTTTCCAGATCGCGCAGACGCTCTTCCAGGTCTTCAGCAGTGAACTGCCGCGACTGTGCCAGCGCACCGGCCAGTTCATCGTGCGCATCCTTGGCCGCGAGCAATTGTTGCTCCAGGACCTTGACGTCATCGACCAGCGCGAAGCGATGCTTGAGTACCGACAGCTCACCAAGCCAGCGCTGAATGCCGGTGATTTCCCGTTCCAGACGCATCAATTCCTGAGTGCCGCCACGCTGATCGTTTTGCAGGGCGTCCTGCTCGTTGCGGTAGTGCTCGGCCTGGATGGTCAGCTCTTCCTTGCGCGCACTGGCGTAGTCCGACCAGGTGCCGAGCAGCGAATCGAGCAGCGGCGAGATGCGATGCAGCTTGCCGCGCAGGATATTGCGCTGGGCAACGCCTGAGGCCAGTGCCTCGACCAGCGGGCCTGCGGTGACCAGCGAGTTGTAGTCCTGCTCCATGCGTCTTACATCGCGGAACGCTTCTTCACACGCGGCAATGTAATCGACGCTGCCGGAGCGCAGGCTGTGTTCGAAGGCATCGAGGAACAGCTGCTTGAGCTTGGCTGCCGTGATTTCGCGCATGTGCAGCAAGTTGATGAACAGTGCGCGGAAAGTCTTGAGGCTTTGTTCGCTGGTAGAGCGCAGCGGGATCAGCGTCAGGTCCAGCGGGATCGAGGTGTGGCCACCGACCAGCAAGCGACGCAGTTCATCCGGCTTGAGTTCATAGGCTTTCAGGCCTTCGCGCTCAAGGTTGTTGAACAGCTCTTTCTGACGCAGACAGGTGTCGTTCTTCTGGTAGTGAGCCAGGTCGAGCTTGCCGGCATAAGCAAAGAACTGGTGACCGAAGCCGCCGCCCGGGCCGCGACCGACCACGCCGATCACGTGCGGGCCATGAGGCAGCGACACTTCGACGAGGATGTAACTGGTGTCCGAGGCAAAGTAGAAACGCCGGGATTGCTCCAGGCTGTACTTGCCGAAACTCATGTCCGACATGCGCGCCAGGATCGGGAACTGCAAGGCGTTGATCGATGCGGATTTACCGAGGTTGTTCGCGCCATAGACCGACAGTGGCTCTTCCAGCGGGAACAGCCCGAGGCTGTAACCGGCGGTGTTCAAAAGGGCGAAGCGGCGAATGCCGTAGCGTTCCTTGCTCATGCGTCGGTCTCCTGTTCTTCGGCGATGGCGCGGGCCATGGCGTCTTCTTCGCTTTCTTCTTCGAAGTCACTGAGGTCCAGCGGGTCGTCGGTTTGCAGCAATTTTTCATCGCTGTCTTCATCGATCAGCACCGGCACTGGTAACGGCAGCACGCTGTGCAGGCTGGCGGCGAGGTCGCGGTCTTGCTGGACCGACAGGCAGACGTCGAGGAAACGGTGCATCGGCGGCAGGAAACGGTAGATGCCGTTTTCTTCGCCGGCGAATCCGAGTTGGGTCATGCGACGCATGATTTTTTCTTCGAGTTCTTCGACGGTCTGCACTTCGGCCTGGATGAACAGGTCGCGGTACTTTTCCAGCAACGAGGGCAATTCATCGCGACCGAGGCTGCCACCGTCGAGTACGGCGACCGGGTCGCGGCCCTGGTCGGCCAGATGCTCGACGAGAATGAAGGTAAACAGTGCCAGACGTTGCGCAGTCTTGTTCACCGCCGCGGCGGCCAGATCCGGCACAAAGTAGTAGAAACCTCGGGTGTCGCAGACCAGTTCAAACCCCAGCGCCTTGAACAGCGTGCGGTACTGGTCCTGAAAGTTCGACAGTTGTGCGTACAGCTCCGGGTCGCGGCGGCTGACGTGGTAGCCCTTGAACAGCTCGCGAAAGATCGGCGCCAGCTGGGACAGTTCGGATAGATCAAGATGCATGGGGGATGCTCGCAGAATTCTCGGCGGCGCTGTCACTGGCCGAGAGCAGGGCGAAGGAGCGCAGGCTGACCTGATGCTCGTGAGTGTGGTAATCGCGGCGTTCCAGACGCTCGCGTTTGAAGCGTTTCTCCCGGGAAAGACGGGAGAACCAGTACAGCAATTCGTCGGTGGCGCCGTCCGGCTCCTGCTCCAGCAGCCAGGTCATCAGGTCCGGCATCGGCAGGGCGTTTTCGCAACGATCGAGCATTTCCCGAACCGTGCGTGGCGCGCGCGGCGCTTCGCCTTTCTGGGTCTTGTGGGCCTTGGGGAAGCGGGCCGGTTTCGGCTCGAAACGGGCCAGGGCGTAAACGTAGGCTTCGACCTGACTGGCGCTGCCCAGGAAAGTGCTTTGCGGTCGGGTGAACAACGGCATCGCAGCTTGCGGCACCGCATCGATGCCTTTACGACGAATCGCCGCCAGCGCCAGTGCGGCGCCGCGAGTCACGGCGTTGTGCCGGCGGGCTTCTTCACGCAGTGGCAGCAGCAGTTCCCGGGCATGACGCAGGGTCAGTTGGGCGCTGGTCTGCATTTCAAGGATGCGCGCGTGGGTGCGCAGCAGCATGTCGTCATCCACCAGATGGCCGAGGCGCTGCTGCTCGGTGAGCATCTTCAGCAGGACATTTTCGACCTTGCGCACGCCTTGTTCGAAGGCGCCGTCGGCGTTCACCAGCTGGATCATCGGTTCGACATATTCGTCCCAGGTCGCCAGCACTTCGGCATAACGCTGACGCAACGGGATCTGCCGGTCGCTGGTCTTGGCCCGCTCGGCGACGGCCACCAGGGCCTGTTCGTCGTTGGCAAGTTTTTTCAGGACGTCGCGTACGCGCATATCGAGCAAGCGCAACTGCCGCGCCAGGTCGTCGCCGTCGCGGATGTCGAAGGCGTCCTGAATGTAACCGGCCAGCCGTTCGAGGTGGCGCAGATAGGCTTCTATTTCCAGGCACAGGCCCAGACGGTGCTCACGGCGCAGGTAAGCAAGAAAGTCGTGGATCTGCGCATTGAGCTCGAAGCGGTTCGGGCTTTTCGCCACCGGCACCAGAATGTCGAGGCGGATCCACACGTCCAGCAGGCTGGTGATGTCCTGCGGTGTACTGTCCAGTTGCTGGGCCGCCAGTTGCGCGCGCAGTTCGTTGAGGCTCAGTGTGCCCTGGTCGAAGTGCTCGCACAGTGGTTCCAGAAGTGACCAGTGTTCAGCGAGGGCGCGCAAGACGCGCTTGGGTTCGATCATCGGAATGGCCGGCTGGTTGACGATTAAAAGCCGCGATTGTACTGCATCGGGGACGATGCGATTCACTCACGGGACGGGCTGTCGCCATTTTTCATCGGTGGAAAGACTATTGGTGAAGTCTATCGATCAACAGCGCGGGCGATCTTGAGCGAAGGGCGGTAGAATCAGTGCACTTTAGTTATCCACAAGTGGCCGACCTTTGCTTATCGAGTCCCGTCGCCGCGCTTATTTGACTGCCATGCAGGTGGTCAACTGGCTGCCGCGCACCGAATTGCCCTTTGCTGCGCCTTCGCGCCCCGAACTGCTGGAGGTGCTTGAGCCGTTGGTCATCGCCCCGGTAACGCCGGCTCCAGTGGCTGAAACGCCCGTGGAGCCGGTGGTCAAGCCGGCGGAGCGGGTGAAGATCGAGGTGCCACGGCCATCGCTCGCCAGCACGCGCACCAACGCCAAGGCCGAGGAAGAGGCTGCGCCGGTCGCGGTCAAGGCGCCGGTTGTGCCACCTCCGCGTTTCGCCCTGCAATTGCTGCGGGCCGGGCGCTGCCTGCTGCTGGTCGAGTTACCCACAGGCGAAGCGTTCCAGACCCGCGATCCGGCCTATCTGTTGCTCAAGGACATGCTTCGCGCCGCCGGCCTGCCGGACAGCCCGCAGATTGTCGGTGAACCCGTGCGCTGGCCGTTGCTGGTCCGGGGCACCATGGATCAGGGCCCGGAAGCGGCTCGTGACTTCGTACAAGGTTTTCTCTCGGCCCGGCTGGAAGATGCCCCGTGCGTCTGCCTGTGGCTGATCGGCCTGCCGGCGGTGCGCTTTGCCGGTGAGGCCAATGCTGAATCCTTCAACCGTGAACTCCAGGTCGAAGGCCTGGGCTCGGTCTGGGCCCTGCCGGGCCTGGAATTATTAATGGAAGAGCCACAGCGTAAGGCTGATGTCTGGCAAGCCATGCGTCGGCTGATGGCGCGCTGGAAAGAATCAAATGAGTGACGCTGTATCGTTCCGCCCGATGACCGAGGCGGACATGGACGCTGTACTGAAAATCGAATTCGCCGCCTACAGCCACCCATGGACGCGCGGGATTTTTCTCGACGGCCTGGGCAAGTACCAGATATGGCTGATGTTCGAAGGCTCGCAGCAGGTCGGCCACGGCGTGGTGCAGATCATCCTGGATGAGGCGCACCTGCTGAACATCACCGTCAAGCCGGAGAATCAGGGCCGTGGCCTGGGTTTGACGTTGCTGGAACATTTGATGTCCCGCGCTTATGCGGCTCAAGCTCGGGAGTGTTTTCTGGAAGTGCGCGACAGTAATCGTGGCGCGTTTCGGTTGTATGAGCGCTATGGATTCAACGAAATCGGCCGGCGTCGCGATTACTACCCGGCGGTGGGTGGGCGCGAAGACGCAGTGGTCATGGCCTGTACCCTCGTCGACTGACCACCTTTAAAAGCTTCGCGAGCAGGCTCGCTCCCACAGTTGATTGATGCCCATCGCAAATATTGTGACCGGCATAAAATCCAGCGCGGGAGCGAGCCTGTCAGGCACTGAAGATCAACGATTACCATCCATCGGAGCCCGCTTGGCCAGCTCCGCCTCATCCAGCCCGTTACCCCCGCCAATGTCATCTTCATCGACAATGCTCAAGTCCCAATCGGCCTGATCACCCTCGCCAGCTTCCCGGGCATCCCGTGCGCCATCTTCATGGATCAGGGTTTCCGGGCTCATATCATCGTCGGTAGGCTCGTGATCATCGGTCGATGCACCGGTCATGCCCGCTTCACGCACGCGTTCGGGGGGCATGAGTTGCTCGCGTTCGACTTCCGGCAGTTCGTCGCCGATTTTCGCAGTGGGTTCGTCCTCGTCGAAATCCAGCTCGTGCATCGAGCCCATGCGGTCTTCGTTGTCGTCGATGGGCTCGGGTTGCGTCGCATCGAACGGACGTCGTGAATCAGTCATGGCAATTCCTCATACTGTGGGCCTTACTAAGGTGGACCCGCCGGGCTCATGAGAATTCCGCCGGCCTGCCAGGCATCTTTATCAAGCGCGTGACCCCGACCGGTGGTCGACTGTCAAAGTTGCGCATCATTCTTGAGGCTTCATTGCATGAACGAATTACAAGATCTGATTGATAACAACGAGCGTTGGGCTGACGCGATCACCAAGGAAGATCCTGACTTCTTCGCCAAACTGGCCCGCCAGCAAACGCCGGAGTACCTGTGGATCGGCTGTTCCGATGCCCGTGTGCCGGCGAACGAGATTGTCGGGATGCTGCCCGGCGACCTGTTTGTACACCGTAACGTGGCCAACGTGGTGCTGCACACTGACCTCAATTGCCTGTCGGTGATTCAGTACGCGGTCGACGTGCTCAAGGTCAAACACATTCTGGTGACCGGTCACTACGGCTGCGGCGGCGTGCGCGCTTCCATGCAGGACCGGCAACTGGGCCTGATCGATGGCTGGCTGCGCTCGATCCGCGATCTTTATTACGAAAACCGCGAAGTGCTGGCCACGTTGCCGACCGAAGAAGAGCGGGTCGACCGCCTCTGCGAACTCAACGTGATTCAGCAAGTGGCCAACGTCGGCCACACCAGTATCGTGCAGAACGCCTGGCATCGCGGGCAGAGCCTGTCGATCCACGGTTGCATCTACGGCATCAAGGACGGTCGCTGGAAAAGCCTGAACGCGACGATCAGCGGTTTCGAGCAGTTGCCGCCGCAATACCGTCTGCGTCCAGTGGGTGCGCTGTAACTGGCATCAACCTGGAGTTCGCCGATGCCGACGCTGCAGAAACAGCATGCCCTCGGCATTCGGTGGCTCGTCATACCCGGTGATCCAGCCGCGACAGTTCGGTGTGCCGCACTGGCAGGCGAACTGTTGCAGCAGTTTGTCCTCGGTGGTGACGTAGTCCATGGTCAGCGAGTCGCCTTTGTGAATGTCCTTGAGTGACCACAGCCACAACTCGCTCATGTCGAGGAAGACATTGGGGTCGCAGGAGTGGCGCAGCAACCCGCAAAAGTCCGGGTCGTAGACATGAATGCCAGGGGCCAGTTGCCGGCTGTGCCGTGACCGATAAGGCAGTAAATGGCCCGAGGCACGGCAAATTCGGCAGATACGCATAAACTCGCGCAGGGCCGTAACGGCGACGGCTGCTCCGCTGGCGTCGTAGATGATTTCGAAGTCCGCCCGCGAGGGGAAGCCGAGACGCGTGGGAAGGCCGGCGGATGGATAGATGCCATCCGTTGATTGCGCCAGCGTCCCTGGCAGCACATGGGGATTCATAACGATCCTTGTAGTTGGGTGTTGCGAACTCCTTAAGCTGACGCTCCTGCCAGCCCTGCAACACGTGGGTACGCCTACAAGCCTCTCGCAAATGCAGTCATGGGTCTACTGTCAGAACTGACAGGCGCTAATGGCGCTTTGCCGCGTCAGCCAAAGCTCACACGGCAAAGCTTTTCATCGTGTTACAAACCAGGTGCCGGAACGGCGGCCTCGGGTGCGGGTGCCTGCAATTGCTTGAGCTGGGTCTTGATCGGCGTAGTTGCGCATTTCGCGGCGGCATCGGCCGGGCTCAGGTTGCGGATCGAGGTGTAGAACAACTCGCAGGTTTTTTCCTTCTGGGTGACTTGCCAGGTCTGGGTGCAGCTTTTCAACTGAGCGGACGGGTCGCTGCCCGGTTTGCTGCCCATGCCGGCCTGCCAGCAGGCGGCGCTCAAGTCCTGGCCCATGACTTTCAGGCCCGCTGCATCGGCCTTGGCCTGCGCATCGTCGCCGGTGTAGCTGGCCGGGTCGGCGGCGTACCAGATATAGCTCGGGTGGTTGGAGCCCAGCACCGGCACGTTGACCCCGGCGGTCGGAGTGATAGTCGCCAGGCCCAGCACGTTCACGGTCTGGCCGTATTGCTGCTTGATCCAGTTACGCACCGGCGCGCCGAAGGCAACCATCGGCAATGCGGCGCCGCTGGTGTTCTGGCTGACTTCCTTGACCATGGTGGTCTGGTAGTCCTTGAAGTAGTCGTAGACGCCTTCCAGGTCTTTGCCGGCTGTCGACGGCGCGGCAATTGGCGCAATGTCGATGATGGTCTGGTAACCCGGCGTTTGTGCGGTGGGAATGCCGTTATCGGTAAGCAGTGTGGCCCAGCGGTCGGTAGTGGCCGATTCCAGATAATCCTGCGCCTGCGTCAGCGAGTAGTCGGGTGGGAAGTGCAGCAGTTCGACGCTTTTGCGGTTTTCCAGGGCCATGCCCAGCGGCAGGAACAGATACCAGTTGAAAGCCCACTTGCCGTCGGCATTGAGCTTGCTGGCACCGGTGTACGCCAGGTCACCGGCATCGAGCAGCGCGGTCAGCGGTTTGTCATAACCGTCAGGAACGCCGCTGATGGCGGCGTACAGCTGACCGTTATCGGTTTTGACGCTGACTTTTGCGGCGTCGTAGCCATCGCGCTGCACGCTCTGGGTCAGGTAATGCTCGACAGTTTGCTCCAGCGTCCAGTTGCGGAAGCAGATCACGTTGCAATTGTTGGGGTAGGCAAACAACCGTGTGACGCGTTCGGTACTGCCCAGCTTCAGGTCAACGTCGGCGTGGGCAGCGGCGCTCAGGGTGAGCGCGGCGAGGGTCAATCCTGCGAGTTTGAACATGCTCAAATCCTTTTCAGTGTGGGCCCCTCCTGGTGGGGGCCGCGTCATACTGAATCAGCGTGAGCCGACAAAGAAGCAGTTGGTAACAGTTTTTTTGCGCGGGGTCGAAGCTGGCGGGTAATGAGCTATTTTTTGCTCGGAGCAAGTCGCCCGCTCCTGTGTAAGAGCGGGCTGATTTTTCTGTCAGACGGAGAAATGCAGGGCGTTGGTCAGGTCGCCCATGGGTTTCTGACCACGGGCGGTCATGGTGTCATCACGCAGTTTGAGGCCATCAAGCTTCTCTAGCTGGAACACCCGGGTGATCAACCGCAGGATCGACGCGGTGTCATACACCGTGTGATCCACCGTGCCCTTGCGTGAGAACGGCGAAATCACCAGCGCCGGGATGCGTGTCCCCGGGCCCCAGCGATCACCTTTTGGCGGAGCCACATGGTCCCACCAACCGCCGTTTTCATCGACGGTGATTACCACCACCATGTTTTTCCATTGCGGGCTCTGTTGCAGCACTTTAAGGGCGCGGACGATATGCCGGTCGCCCGAGGCCACGTCGGCGTAGCCGGCGTGCATGTTCAGGTTGCCCTGGGGTTTGTAGAAGGTCACCGCCGGCAGTTTGCCGGCCTCGGCGTCGGCGAGGAATTTGTTGGTACTCGACTCATCACCCAGGCCGCCGTCGCGCAGGCGTTTGCTGCGTTCTGCCGGGTTTTCCGGGCCTTGGCGCTGGAAGTAGTTGAACGGCTGGTGGTGGTACTGGAAATTCGGGATCTTCGGAATGCCGTCCGAATCCTTGTACTCGTCGATCGTGGCTTGCCAGGCACCGCCGTACCAGGCCCAGTCGACGTTTTTCTTCGAGAGCTTGTCGCCGATATGTTCGTGGGTCTGTGGTACCAGTACGCTTGGCATCGGTTTGGCGTAGTCCGGACGTTCCGTGTCACGGATCCAGGTCGGCCAATAGGGCGGCGCCATGGTGTTCACCGCGTAGCCATCGGGAGTCAGCGCACTCGGACCGAACTGCGGCGGGCCGGTCATGGCGCTGGCGGGGGAGGCGTCCAGTGGCTTGAGGCGGGTGTCGGTCGGGTCATCACTTTGCAGCGTGGCGATCTGCGGCTTGGCGATCGAGTTGGCGGCATCCGGGTAGAACGGCACCTGAGCGCTGATCAGGTATTGATGGTTCAGGTATGAACCGCCGAAAGCGCCCTGGAAAAAGTTGTCACACAGCACGAATTCACGGGCGACATCCCACAAACGCAACGAGTAGCGGGTCTGGGAGTAATGGCCCATGGTCAGGCCCCCGGAGTCGGCCCAGGCGACAAAACGGTCGTTCTTGCCACCGTTGATCTGCATCTGGTTCTGGTAGAACACATGCCACAGGTCGCGAGTGACCACGCTCAGCGGCAGGTCCTCGCCGTGCGGCCCCTTGAGGGCGTAAGGGGCGTTGGGCAGGTGTTCCTGATATTGCACGCCGCTGGGGTAGGTCACGCCATCCACGGTTTGCGGGCCGACCTGAGTGATGCCGCCCCAAACCGGTGGCATGCCCGGCAGCACACTGCCGTCGCGATCCTGTTGCACATAGTCGGCGGCCTTGAGGGCCGATAGCGGATTTTCCACGCCGGGGAAATCGGCAAACAGGTTATTGAAGCTGCGGTTTTCGCCGTAGATCACCACGACGTTCTTTACGTTTTCGTGCAGCGCTTTATCGAGTTCGGCGGGCGTCAGCGGGCGGTCGACAGGCTTGCCCGGCTCATCGCCCTGATTGCCACAAGCACTCAGGGTCGCCGCGCCGACACCCAATACCGCCACACCGCCGAGGAAACGGCGGCGGCTGGTATCGGTGGGTTGATCGGCTTCGGGGGAGGGAAGGTCGGTTCCGTCTTTGTTGTCGGTCATTCCAATTCCTTTTTCGAAATTGTTGCAATGTGTTTCGGCGGGACGCTAGCAGCGCAATGTGACGGAGAGGTTACACCAGAGTTTCGATGATTTGCCGCAAATGAAGAATTGCCATGGCCTGCAACTTATCCTGTAACGGTGCCCGGTATTTACCGCGGCCAAGCACTGTCGTTGACTGATTTCGCACGCCCAATCCTCGCGTATTTGGCTCGGCACTGCTTGGCACGGATACAGAAGGCAGCGATCTCGATCTTCTGGTAGATGCGCTACCCGGGGCGACACTGTTTGATCTCGGTGGCCTTCAGGCGGAACTTGAAGATCTTCTGGGCGTGAGCGTTGATCTGCTGACGCCTGGTGATCTTCCAGTGAAATTCCGTCAGCAGGTGCTTGAGCAGGCTCGGCCCGTATGACCGAAAGTCGTCTGGGCGACTACCTCGATCACATGCGTCAGGCAGCTGGCGATGCGCTGGTTTGTGTCGAGGGGCTGGGTAAGGACGATTTCTTCGACGACAAGCGCACTCAGCAGGCCGTCATCATGAGCCTCATTATCATTGGGTAGGCCGCGATCAGGATCATGGACCGCTATCCGGAATTCGCCACGCTGCACGCTCAAGTGCCATGGCGCGCCATGCGCAATCGCATCGCTCATGGCTATTTCGACATCAATCTTGAAGTTGTATGGGATACGGTTCAGGCAGCATTGCCAGAATTATTGAAAGTACTACCTGCTGATCAAGCCGGATTGCACCTGCCAGACAGCAGGTGCAATCCGCTCGTTCAAGGCATCACCGGCGCCGTATAAGCCAGCGTCGTCCCCAACGCCCACAACAGGAACAGCACCAGCGGCGTGTGCACCAGCAACTGCACGAATGAAAAGCCGATCAGATCCCGCGCCTTCAATCCAAGCACCCCCAACAGCGGCAGCATGTAGAACGGGTTGATCAGGTTCGGCAGTGCTTCGGCGGCGTTGTAGATCTGCACTGCCCAGCCCAGGTGGTATTTCAGGTCGGTGGCCACTTGCATCACGTACGGCGCTTCGATGATCCATTTACCGCCGCCCGACGGGATGAAGAACCCCAGAATCGCCGAGTACACGCCCATCAGCAGCGCATACGTGTCGTGGGAGGCGATCTGCACGAAAAAGGTCGAGATGTGATGGGCCAGTGTCTGCGCGTCCGAGCCTTTGACAGTGGTCATCAGCGCGGCAATCGAGCCGTACAGTGGGAACTGGATCAGCACCCCGGTGGTGGTCGGCACTGCACGGGCCACGGCATCGAGAAAACTGCGCGGGCGCCAGTGCAACAGCGCGCCGAGCATCAGGAACAGGAAGTTGTAGGTGTTGAGCCCGGAAATCGCGCTGATCGCCGGCTTGGTCGAGAACTCGTGGAACAGCCAGCCGCCCGCCAGCAGCACCAGCAAAATGGTCAGCAACGGGCTGTGTTCCAGCCATTCACCCGGGCGGGTGCGCGGTTGCAGCGGTGGCAGGTTGAAACTCGGGTCGATGCCGCAGGCCTTGGCATCGCGGGCGCTGTTCGGGCCGGGGGCGGTGGCGTAGGCAATGATCAGCGAGACCACGATCAGCGCCAGCAACAGCACGCCGGATTGCCAGAGGAAGATCGTCTGGGTGAATGGAATGACCCCGGTGATCGACAGAATCGACGGCGGCAGGCTCGCCGGGTTTGCCTGCAACTGCGCCGCGGACGACGACAGGCCCAAGGCCCAAACGGCGCCAAGACCCAGATAGGCGGCAGCACCGGCGGCGCGATAGTCCATTTTCAGGTCAGTACGGCGGGCGAGGGCGCGCACCAGCAAACCACCGAACACCAGGGACAGCCCCCAGTTGAGCAACGATGCGACCATCGAGATCAGCGCCACCCAGGCCACGGCGGAACGGCCGTTTTTCGGGATACGGGCCAGGCGATCGATCAGTTTGACGGCGGGTGGCGAACTGGCCACCACGTAGCCGCCAATCACCACGAAGGCCATCTGCATGGTGAACGGGATCAGGCTCCAGAAGCCGTCGCCGAAGGCCATGGCGGCGTCTGTGGGTTTGGCGCCCATGGCCATTGTCCCAAGGGCCACGATGATCACCGCCAGGGCGGCGAACACCCAGGAATCAGGGAACCAGCGTTCGGCAAAATTGGAACAGCGCAGGGCAAAGCGGGCATAGCGGCTATCGTCGATATCAGCGGCCACGGGAGTACTCCGGATTTTTATGATTATTGTCATGTTCAGGGCGGCAGAGGCCCGTCTTGTCAGGTGCCAACAGTAAATCAATCAGGACGTTTTGGTGATCATGATTTGCAACTTTGGGACTATGGTCTAACGGGTTGTCCACACGCGCGTTTGCGTAGACCATGGGCGCCTTGGTTTTTTGCCTGCGACAGAGTTCTTTTTCATGACTGCCACTACCGATTCGCGCCCGGCGCCGTTCACCCGTTCCGACTACAAGACCCTGGGCCTTGCGGCCCTCGGCGGCGCGCTGGAAATCTACGATTTCATCATCTTCGTATTTTTCGCCCTGACCCTCAGTCAGCTGTTCTTCCCACCAGAAATGCCTGAGTGGCTGCGCTTGCTGCAAAGCTTCGGAATTTTCGTCACCGGCTATCTGGCGCGTCCGCTGGGCGGGATTCTGATGGCACACTTCGCCGACCGACTGGGGCGCAAGAAGGTCTTCAGCCTGAGCATCCTGATGATGGCGCTGCCGTGCCTGCTGATCGGCATCATGCCGACCTATGCCCAGATCGGCTACTTCGCACCCCTGCTGCTGTTGGCGCTGCGGATTCTGCAAGGCGCGGCGGTGGGCGGGGAAGTGCCGAGTGCCTGGGTGTTTGTGGCCGAACACGCGCCGATTGGCCATCGTGGTTATGCCCTGGGCTTTTTGCAGGCCGGGCTGACCTTCGGCTATCTGATTGGCGCGTTGACCGCGACCTTCCTGGCGCAGGCTTTCACGCCGGCGGAAATTCTCGATTACGCCTGGCGTTACCCGTTCCTGCTGGGCGGTGTGTTTGGCGTGATCGGCGTCTGGTTGCGCCGCTGGCTCAGCGAAACCCCGGTGTTCATGGCCATGCAGGCCCGGCGTGATGCAGCCGTCGAACTGCCACTGCGCACCGTGCTGCGCGAACACCGTCTGGCCATGCTGCCGGCGATGATCCTCACCTGTGTGCTGACCTCGGCCGTGGTGGTGTTCGTGGTCATCACCCCGACCATGATGCAGAAAACCTTCGGCATGAGCGCCAGCCACACTTTCGCCCTGAGCGCATTGGGTATTGTATTTTTGAATGTCGGCTGCGTGCTTGCTGGCTTGCTGGTGGACCGTATCGGCGCCTGGCGCACGGTGATGCTCTATAGCTTGCTGCTGCCGTTGGGCATTGGCGTTCTTTATACCTGCCTGATCCACGGCGGCAGCTGGACAGGCCTGGCGTACGCGATTGCCGGCCTGAGCTGTGGCGTGGTCGGCGCGGTGCCGTCGGTGATGGTCAGTCTGTTCCCGGCGCGGATTCGCGTTTCCGGAATCTCCTTCACCTACAACATTGCCTACGCGGCATGGGCGAGTATCACACCGCTGTTGTTGATCGGTCTGATGCCGTGGAGCCCGTGGATCTGCGTGATTTTTTGTGCGGTGGTGGGGGCGGTGGGGGTCAGCAGTGCGGCATATTTCGGGGCGCGGATGCCGAAGGTGGAATGCCGGGCTGTGGTCAACGCGACTTGAGGCGGTGGGGCTCAGGCCGCCTTCGCGAGCAGGCTCGCTCCCACATTTGATCTGTGGCTATCACACAACCAATGTGGGAGTGAGCCTGCTCGCGAAGAGGCCAGTTGCCTCAGCGCACTATCAAGTCAACCAATGCCACCACAACAACGTCCCCGCCAACCCCACCAACGAGACGATGCTCTGCAGAATCGACCAGACCCAGATCGTCTGCTTGAGCTGCAAGCCAAAGTATTCACGCACCATCCAGAACCCGGCATCGTTCACGTGGCAGAAAAATACTGACCCCGCGCCAATCGCCAGCGCCACCAGCGAACTCTGCGTCGCCGCCAGTCCTGCCATCATCGGCGCCAGGATCCCCGCCGTGGTGGTGGTCGCGACCGTGGCCGAACCGGTGGCCTGACGCAAGGCCACGGCAATCAACCAGGCCAGCAGCAGGTAAGGCATGTGCGCGCCCTCGGCGACTTTACTGATGGTCTGGCTGATGCCGGCATCGAGCAAGGTCTGCTTCAAGCCGCCGCCAGCCCCGATGGTCAGCAGCAACACGGCAATCGGCGCCAGGCTTTTGCGCAGGGTGCCGCCGACTTCTTCACGCGGCATGCCGTTGCTCCAGCCCAGGAAAATCACCGCCGCCATCACGGCGATGCCCAGCGCCACCAACGGCTCGCCGAGAAACTTCAGGGTCAGGGCGACACTACTTTCCGGGCTCATGGCGACTTTCGCCAGCGTACTGCCGAGCATCAACAACACCGGCAGCAGAATGATCAGCAGCGATACGCCAAAGCTTGGCTGGCGCGGGGCCTTGGGCGGCGCACTGAACAGAGCGCCCAGTTCCGCTGGCTCCTCGACGTGCATGCGTCTGGACAGCCAGTTGCCATACAGCGGACCTGCCAGAATCACTGCCGGCACCGCAATACTGAAACCCAGCAACATGGTCAGGCCCAGGTCAGCGTGCAATGCACTGACTGCAATCAGCGGCCCCGGATGCGGCGGCATCAGGGCATGCAAGGTGGTCATCCCGGCCAATGCCGGAATGGCGATCTTCAACAATGGCTGCCCGGAGCGGCGAGCCATGACGAAGATGATCGGCACCATCATCACCAGCCCGACTTCGAAAAACAGCGGCAAGCCGATCACCATCGCCACCAGCGCCATGACCCACGGCAGTGACTTGCCTTTACCGAGCCCGAGCAAGGTCGAGGCGATGCGGTCGGCGGCGCCGGACTCAGCCATCAACGCACCGAGCATCGAGCCCAGCGCAATGATGATCCCGGCTTCACCAAGAATCGCCCCGGCGCCTTTGCTGAACGCCTTGGCCACGTCTTCCGGCGGCAGGCCGGCGCCGACACCGGCGATGAAAGTGCCGATCAGGATCGAGAGAAACGGAGGGAGTTTGGTGGCGCTGATCAGCACGATGATCGTGGCGATGGCCAGCAGGCAGCAGAGAATCAGGCGGGTGTCGTGAAACATCCAGGCAGCAGTCGATAAATCCAAAACGGCACTCCTTATCGGGCAGGCACCACCGCAACATGTTGTTGCAATTTTCCCGAAGAATACCTGATCAACTCCTGTCCGCGTGGCGCTGTAGTCACCCCGTGACTATTTTTTTGGAACAACCCCGAAACACTCTTCAGAAAACACCCACAAGGCCGATGTTTAGGCTGCATACCGCCTCCTACCCAGCCCATCGGTGCTTCCCATGTTCAACAAACGCTTGAAGCAGGAGCTGTCCGCTCTTCGCGAAGAACTCTCCAGCCTCCAACAAGTGAAGGAAAGCCTGGAAAGCGAGATGCTGGTGCTAACCCTCGACCCGACCGGTCGGGTTCAATCGGTTAACCCAAACTTCCTCGGTGAGATGCTCTACAAGAGCAACGACCTGATCGGGCGACAGATCGAAGACCTCGTGCCGGCGCATGTGAAGGCGGATGAATTCCACCGTCGATTCAAAAATGCGCTGTCCCGTGGCGAGCATTTTGCCGGTACGGTGCGCCTGCTACGCGGTAATGGCGCCGAAGCGTGGCTGCGCTCGATCGTTCAGCCGGTGCGTTCCTCGGACGGGCGGATCAAGCATTTCTCGATTTATTCCAGCGACCTGACCCGCACCATCGAAGCCTCTCGCGAGCACGAGAACCTGATCGGTGCGTTGGTACGCTCCACCGCCGTGATCGAATTCGACCTTAACGGCAACGTGCTGACGGCCAACGAGCGCTTCCTCGGCGGCATGGGTTACAGCCTGGCGCAAATCCAGGGCAAACATCACCGCACGTTCTGCGAGCCCGAGGAATACAACAGCGCCGAATACCAGAACTTCTGGCGCCGCCTCAATGCGGGTGAATTTGTGGCTGACCGCTTCAAGCGTGTCGACAGTCATGGTCGTACAGTCTGGCTGGAGGCGTCCTACAACCCCGTGGTCGATGCCAACAACAAGCTCTACAAAGTGGTGAAGTTCGCCACGGTGATTACTGATCAGGTGAACCAGGAACAAGCCGTGGCCGAGGCCGCGAACATTGCCTACAGCACTTCGCTGCAAACCGACAACAGTGCCCAGCGCGGCACGGCGGTGGTGACTCAGGCGGTGGATGTGATGCGTCACTTGGCCAAGCACATGCAAACCGCCGGTGAAGGCATTGAAGCCCTGAACGAGCAATCGCAGGTGATCGGCACCATCGTCAAAACCATCAGCGGCATTGCCGAGCAGACCAACCTGCTGGCGCTCAACGCCGCCATCGAAGCGGCTCGCGCCGGTGAGCAGGGCCGTGGTTTTGCCGTGGTGGCGGACGAGGTTCGACAGCTGGCGTCGCGCACCAGTCAGGCCACCGAGGAAATCGTCGGCGTGGTGCGGCAGAACCAGGACATGGCGCGTAACGCCGTAGCCCTGATGACTGATGGCAAACTCCAGGCCGAACAAGGCCTGGCGTTGGCGGCAGAGGCGGGGACGGTGATCGTCGAGATTCAAGACGGCGCGCAGAAGGTGGTGAATGCGGTGGGGCAGTTTGCCAATCAATTGTCGAATTGATGCGTGCCCTTATTGAGATCAGCACTGAAAAAAATGCAGGTTTCGCACAGGTGTTGGTCAGGGTGCGGAACCTGTGGGAGCGAGCTTGTTCGCGATGGGGCCGTCACTGCCGGCATTGATGTTGCCTGAACCACCGCCATCGCGAGCAATCTCGCTCCCACAGGAACTGCGCTCGACTCACTGATATTGCTGCAGGCGTCGATCTTTTCCTCCGGGCAGAATTCAAGCTGTTCGCACCGCGCTACAATCGCTCCTTTACCCAGGAGCTGCCCCCATGAGCGTTTCCCGCCGCCGTCCGGTGCCCTTGTCCAAAGCCTACCGGCTACTCAACCACGGTCCGACCGTGCTGGTCAGCGCCGCCCATGACGGTCAGCGCAATATCATGGCCGCCGCCTGGGCCATGCCGCTGGACTTTGAACCGCCGAAAATCGCCGTGGTACTCGACAAATCCACCTGGACCCGCCAACTGCTGGAAGCCTCGGGCACCTTCGTGGTCAACGTCCCCTGTGTTGCCCAGGCCGATATCGTCCAGACCGTCGGTTCTACCTCCGGCCTTGAGCTGAACCGTGATCAAGGCCAGGACAAATTCCAGACCTATGGCCTGCCAACCTTCAGCGGTGAATTGATCGATGCGCCCCTGCTCGACGGCTGCGTCGCGTGGCTGGAATGCCGGGTGCTGCCCGAACCGCACAATCACCAGCAATACGATCTGTTCCTGGCTGAAGTGATCGCCGCACAAGCCGATGAGCGTGTATTCAGCGATGGCCGCTGGCATTTCGAAGGGCATGATGCACTGCGCACCTTGCACCACGTGGCTGGCGGGCACTTCCTGAGCATCGGCGACCCGGTGGATGGCAAGACGCTGGCAACGTAGTAATGATTGTTTTGTGATAAATAATTATTGATTGGCGATAATTTTAATCGTAAGGTTTGCCCACATTCACTTTTGTAGGGCTTCCCTCATGCCGTCCAGTCGTCTTGCTCAACTCAGTCAGCGCATGGCCGCTGTCACTCTTTTGCTGATCGTTGTCATGCTCGCGCTCAATGCAGCGCTGTGGTTCTTTCCGGTCATTGCCGGGAAAGATGGATGGGGGCTGGGCTTTGCCCTGACGGATCGCCAACTCACGGACATTGTCGACAAAGCGGCGCTGTTCCCTTGGTGGCAAACCACAGGCGCTGTTGTGCTCTCGAGCATACCGCTGCTGGCGCTGGCATTCGGGCTGGGCAATCTGCGTCAACTGTTCCGCAGTTATGCTCGCGGCGAGTATTTTTCCAGCGAGTCGGCCAAGCGCCTGGGCAAAGTCGGTCGAGCCGTTGCGATCTGGGTATTGCTCGATTTCCTGTGCGAGCCGTTGCTCAGCGTCTGGGTCACGATGAACGAGCCGGTCGGTCAGCGCCTGCTGACGTTGAGTGTCACGGCACCAAGCTTCGTCGCGCTGTTCCTGGCCGCCTGCATTTCAATCATCGCGCGTATCCTGTGGCAAGCCAGTGAAGTGGACTCTGAAAACCGTACCTTTGTTTGAGATTTTTATGTCAATTGTCATTCAGCTGGACGTCATGCTCGCGTTGCGCAAGGTCAAATCCAAAGACCTTGCGGCAGCCATAGGTATCACCGAAGCCAATCTTTCACTGTTGAAACAAGGCAAGGTCAAGGGCTTGAGGCTGGCGACGCTGGACGCGATTTGCGAGTATCTGAATTGCCAGCCGGCTGATCTGTTGATCCATGTGCCGGCGAGCGAGTAAAAACAAGCGCTCTGTTGCGGCCCCGGTGGCGGGCCGCTTCCTTTAACGCCAAGGCGGTTTTCAGGATGGAACAATCACAGTTGGCGTATGCCGCCCCTCTACTGTCGCTGGCGTTGTTGTGGACAGTGGCGGTGATAACGCCGGGTCCGAACTTCTTCAACATCGCCCAGCTGTCGGCCAGCCATTCGCGCCGACACGGCGTGGTGGCAGCTTTGGGCGTGGCCAGTGGCACGGTGTTGTGGGGATTGGCCGGTGGCCTGGGTATCAAGTCGCTGTTCAGCGCGGCGCCGACGCTGTACCTGGCGTTCAAGATTGCCGGTGGCTGCTACCTGATCTATCTCGGGTTGAAACAGTTCAAGCGCAAGCCGGTGGCAATGTCGGGCGACAGTCGTTCGCCAGACGAGGTGGGGCGAACGCTGTTTTCCGCTTATGGGCAGGGTTTTCTCGGCAACATGACCAACCCCAAGTCGGCGCTGTTTGTCGCGACGATTTTCGCCACCGCCATGCCCGCATCGGTGCCGCCGCTGTTGCTGGCGCTGGCTGTGCTGACCATGGCAACCCTGTCGTTCAGTTGGTATTGCAGCGTCGCGCTGCTGTTCGCCAGCCAGCGAGTGGCGGGCGTCTATGAGCGCTCGCGCAAATGGCTGGACCGGTTCGCCGGCAGTTGCTACCTGCTGTTTGGTGCTCACCTGGTGGCCAGTCGCTGATTTAGCGATATGTTGAAGGCGCCCCCACAACAAAAAAGGCCTACCTTGCGGTAAGCTTTTTTGATTTCTGCCCTAGCCTCAATCCCCCAACGCTTGCCCCTCACGTCGCGGATCAGCCCCGCCTGCCAACGACGCTTTCCCCTGTGCGTCCTTGACCCGGACAATCGCCTGAGTCCCGCTGGTCATGTCTATCTCGTTTACCGTGTGTCCCTTGTCCTTCAGCGCCTGAATCAGCGCCGGGCTGAACTGGCCTTGTTCCAGCTCGGTCGGGCCGTTGCGGCTGCCAAAGTTGGGCAGGCTGATGGCGGCTTGCGGGTCGAGGTTCCAGTCCAGCAGGCCGATGGTGGATTTGGCGACATACTCGATGATCTGCGAACCGCCGGGCGAGCCGACGGTGGCGAGGAATTTGCCGCTCTGGCGATCGAAGATCAGGGTCGGCGCCATGGACGAGCGTGGACGTTTGCCGGGTTCGACGCGGTTGGCAACTTTCTGCCCGTTCTCTTCGGCGATGAACGAGAAGTCGGTCATCTGGTTGTTGAGCAGGAACCCCTGAACCATCAGGTGCGAACCGAATGCCGCTTCCACGGTGGTGGTCATCGACACGGCGCCGCCTTCGTCATCCACCGCCACCACTTGTGAAGTGGAGATGCGCAGCGGCGAGCGGTCTGGCGCGTAGGCCACCTGAATCCCGGGCGGTGTGCCGGGCTTGGCCGTGCCCATGCTGCGTTCGCCGATCAGTGCCGCGCGGCTGGCGAGGTACGTCGGGTCTGTCAGGCCTTTGACCGGCACCGGCACGAAGTCGGTATCGGCCACGTATTGCGCGCGGTCGGCGTAGGCCAGCCGTTCGGCTTCGGAGATCAGGTGCACGGCTTCAGGTGCCGGTTCGATGCCAGCCGGTTTGGTGGTCTTGACCGGTTTGAGCGGCGCCAGGGCCAGGCCTGGGTCGCGGGTTTCCAGGGCCTGCAAGGTGCCGAGAATCTGCGCCACGGCGATCCCGCCCGAGGACGGTGGCGGCATGCCGCAGACCTGCCAGCGTTTGTAATCGGTGCACAGCGGCGCCCGTTCCTTCGCTTGATAGCCTTGCAGGTCGTTCAGCGACAGGCTGCCGGGGTTCTTGTTGCCATTGACCTTGGCGACGATTTCGTCGGCGATGGCGCCTTTGTACAGCGCATCCGGGCCTTCTTTGGCGATGCGTTTGAGTACGGCGGCCAGTGCCGGATTTTTCAGCGGTGTGCCGACGGCTTTCGGGCTGCCATCGGCATTCAGGAAATAGGCGGCCATGTCCGGTGAGCGCGGGATGAACGCATCGGCCGCGATCAACTGATGCAGGCGCGGCGAAATGGCGAAACCTTGTTCCGCCAGCTTGATCGCGGGTTCAAACAGTTTGGCCCAAGGCAGACGGCCGTGTTTCTCATGGGCCAGCTCCAGCGCTCGTAACACACCCGGCGTGCCTACGGAGCGGCCACCAATCTGCGCGTCGGTGAACGGCATCGGTTGGCCGTCAGCTTGCAGGAACAGCTTCTCGGTGGCGCCAGCTGGCGCGGTTTCCCGTCCGTCATACGTGCGCACCGCCTTGCCATCCCACAACACGATCAACGCACCGCCGCCGATGCCTGAAGATTGCGGCTCTACCAGGGTCAACACGGCTTGCATGGCGATGGCGGCATCAATGGCCGAACCGCCCTGGCGCAGCATCTCCCGTCCGGCCTCGGCTGCCAGCGGATTGGCGGCTGCCGCCATGTGTTTCGAGGCGTATTGGGTATGCAGGTCGGTGCGGTAACCGGAGGCCAGTTCCGGGGCCATTGGCAGGCTCGACACTGAAGGCGCGGAGGGCGGGGTGTTGCAGGCGGCGAGGGTCAATGCACTGGCGATCAGCGACAGGGCTGACAGGCGATAGCGGCTCAAGTGGAAGGCTGAGAACACGTTGGGCACTCCGTCCGTGGGAAAAAGGTCAGGGGACTTTATCGGCCGACAGAGCAGGACGCAAACCGCGTGCTGCCACCAAGGTGTTTTTGTCCTTCATGAGTTGGCGAATTTTCTGTAGGGTCGAAGGCATCAGAGCGGCCAGAAAACCAACAAGAGGCAGACATGCAAACCGAGTTTCCTACCCAGCCGAGTTACCGTACGCAACGTGAACAATTCCTCGCCGCAGCCACTGCCGCCGGCGCGACACTGACCGAGTACGCGCACCCACTCAAGGGGCCGTTCGGCGAGTCCTTGAGTACCGATGTGGCGGTGCTTGGTGATCCGGGCGCCAAGCGGTTGTTGATTGCGCTGAGCGGCACCCATGGCGTCGAAGGCTTCTACGGTTCGGGTTGCCAGATCAAGTGGCTGCAGGAGCTGGGCAAGCGCTCACTGCCAGCGGATGTCGCGGTGGTGATGATTCATCTGATCAATCCCTGGGGCACCGCGTGGCTGCGTCGGGTCAACGAAGACAACATCGATCTGAACCGCAATCACCTGAACTTCGAACGTCCGCTGCCGGACAATCAGGCTTACTCGACGCTGCATGAGATTTATGCCTGCTCTCAATTGCACGGCCCCGAGCGTGAGCGCGCCGATGCATTGCTTGATGCGCAGATTCGCGAACATGGCTGGCCGGCGGTGATGTCGATTGTCGAGGGTGGCCAGCACCGTCATCCCGATGGTCTGTTTTACGGAGGGCTGGCGCCGAGCTGGTCGAACCGCACCCTGCACCAGATCGTTCAGAAGCACGTCGCCCATGCCGAGGTCGCGATGTGTTTCGACCTGCACACCGGGGCAGGGGAGTACGGGCATCCGATGCTGCTGACCATCACCGAGCACGCTTATCCGGCGTTGGAAGAGGCGCAGGCGATTTACGGTCCATGGCTCTACACCCTGCACACCGGCGCCAACACCACGAGTGAAACCGGCGTGGCGGCAACGGCCACCGGCTACACCTCGCAGGCGCTGATCAATGCTTTGCCGCAGGTGCGGCTGATGCCGTTCGTGATCGAGTGCGGGACTTATCCGGGGCCGGATGTTCATCGCCACTTGCGCGATGATCAGTGGCTGCATCTGCATGGCGATCCAGGCGATGCGGTGGGGCGCGAGATCAAACTCAATTTGCTGGAGCAGTTCTTTCCCGCTGACAGTGACTGGCAGGCAATGGTCTGGCTGCGCACCTGGCAGATCTGGGAGCGGGCGCTGTCGGAGTTGCCGACGCTGCGCGCTTGAGATAATTCGCTTCGACCCCGGGGCACTTTTCTCGGGGCATAAAAAAACGGCCTACCTTTCGGTAAGCCGTTTTTAGTACTTGGTGGCTACACAGGGACTTGAACCCCGGACCCCAGCATTATGAATGCTATGCTCTAACCAACTGAGCTATGTAGCCAAGTGGCGCGCATTATTCACCTGGAATGAATAAGCGTCAAGCATAAATTTAAAATATTTCTCTACGCTTTCAACCATTTATCAAAATCCCTCGCTTAACAGGGGCGAAGGGCAGCGCTGGAACCAGCGGCTGGCCTGTTCGTAGGCGTGGGCCAATTGCAGGACGGCGAAGTCGGCCTGGTGCTTGCCGATGATTTGCAGGCCCATGGGCAGGCCGTTCGCGTTGAAGCCCACTTGCACGTTGGCCACCGGGCAACCGGACAGCGTGCCGGGGATCACCACTTCCATCCAGCGATGATAGGTGTCCATGGTCACGCCTTCGATGGAGGTCGGCCACGGTTGGGTTTTATCGAACGGGAATACCTGGGCACTGGGCAGAAGCAAGTAGTCGAAGTCTTCAAAAAGCCTGGAGATCGCGCGGTACCAGTTACTGCGCACTACCGAGGCTTTGAATACCTCACTGGCCGAGAGTTTCAGGCCGTTTTCCACTTCCCAGCAGGCCTCCGGTTTCAACTGCGCGCGTTTTTGCGGGTCGGCATAGGCCGGGCCCAGAGAGCCGGCGACCATCCAGTGACGCAAGGTCAGCCAACTGCTCCACAAGTGTTGTGGGGCGAACTGCGGCTGTACGGCTTCGATCTGGCAGCCCAGGCTCTCGAAATCGGCGAAGGCCTTTTCGCAGAGAGCCGTGATGCCTTGCTCCATCGGCAGATAGCCGTTGAAATCCCCCAGCCAACCTAGTCGAGTGCCTTTGAAATCGCGTTCCAGTGGCGCTGCGAAAACGCTGCCGGGCTCGGCGATGGACAACGGCGCTCGGGCATCCCCACCCGCTTGCACCGACAGCAGCAGTGCAGCGTCGCGCACGCTGCGGCCCATCGGGCCCTCGTAACCCAGCTGATCGATGAACAAATCGGCGCTGTCGTCGAACGGCACGCGGCCTTGGGAAGGGCGGAAACCGAAGACGTTGTTGAAGGCCGCCGGGTTGCGCAGTGAACCCATCATGTCGCTGCCATCAGCCACCGGCACCAGGTGCATGGCCAGCGCTGCCGCCGCGCCACCGCTGCTGCCACCCGCTGTCTTGCTCGGGTCAAAGGCGCAGCCGGTCGCGCCGAACAACGGGTTGTAGCTTTGCGAACCGAGGCCGAATTCCGGGGTGTTGCTCTTGCCGATGATGATCGCGCCTGCGGCTTTGATCCGCGCCACCATGATCCCGTCATGCTCGGGAACAAAATCCTTGAACAGCGGCGACCCCAGCGTGGTGCGAATGCCCTTGGTCAGCGACAAATCCTTCACCGCGTGTGGCAGGCCATGCATCCAGCCGCGGTATTGGCCGCGCGCCAGTTCAGCATCGCGGACATCAGCCTGGGCCAGCAAGTCCTCAGGGGGTTGCAGGCTGATCAACGCGTTCACCCGAGGGTTGAAGCGCTCGATATGGGCGAGATACGCCTGCATCACTTCCCGGCAGGAAACCTGACGCAGACCGATACGTTCGGCGAGTTCGTGGGCCTGCAGCAGGACCAGTTCGCTGATGTTGTTGTTTGAAGTCATTCAACGCTGCCTTTCAGACGGCTGGAAAAACGCCCCCTCATCGCGACGGGGCGATAGAGATCAACGCATCAGGTTGGTCCACAGACGGTCGGCCAGGCGGATTGCGCCTTCGCCACAGGTCTTGCTGAACACCACCTTCGTGCCTTCGGGGATGTGCAGTTCCGGAGCGTCCTTGAGGCCCGCATCGAGGAACGGCTCGACGCCTTTGATCGGACTCTGATGCTTGAGGAAATTCTGGGTCATCGCGGAATTTTCAGGCTGGCTGAGGAATGCGATGAACGCCTTGGCGTTTGCCGGGTTTTTGCTGCCCGCCGGAATCACCATATTGTCGACCCAGGCCAGCACGCCTTCTTTCGGGTAGAGGTATTTCAGGCTGGGCTTCATTTCCCGGGCACGCATCGACGAACCGCCCCAGAACATCGACATGTCGATTTCGCCGGCGGCGAGGTTCTCGCGAATCGAGCCGGCCTTGGAACTGTAGGTTTTGACGAACGGTTTCTGCGCCTTGAGCAAGGTCAGCACTTGTTGCATTTGCTTGGGGTCTTCGGTGCACAGCGGGATGTTCAGGTACAGGCTGGCCATGTCGATCACGTCGCTGACCGAGTCGAACATGTTGATCCGCCCTTGCAGTTCGGTCGGCGGTTCGTAGAGCACTTTGTAGCTGTCGGCCGGGCCTTTGTAGCGTTCGCCGTTGAGCACCACGCTGGTGGTGCCCCAGATGAACGGCACGGAGTAGGCGCCTTCCGGATCCCAGGTGGGTTTTTTCAGGTTGTCGACAACGCCGGCATAGTAGGGCTCGTTGACCGGGTCGAAGCGTTCCAGCAGTTTCTCCTTGATCAGGATCGGCACGAACTGATGCGACGGAATGGCCACGTCATAACCGGTGCCGCCCTGCTTGAGTTTGGCCAGCAGCGTTTCGTTGGAATCGTAGGAGTCGACGGTGACTTCGATGCCGGTCTGCTTCTGGAATTTGGCGAGAATCTGCGGTGAGAAATAACCACTCCAGCTCACCACATTGAGTTTTTCCGCCGCCTGAACGCTGCTCGCCATGGTCAGCGGCACAGTCAGTAACAACGAGGTTGCGACGCTTGCAATCAACTTGCTCATGCTATTTCCCCACAGTACGTAGAAGGTTCAGGTGTGTTTTTTGCCCAGCAGGTAAGAGAGGCTGACGAACAACACCGAGACGCCCAGGATCAGGGTCGAGACGGCGTTGACGTCCGGCGTCACACCCATGCGCAGCAGGCCGAAGATGAAGATCGGCAAGGTGGTGGTGCCCGCCTGCGAGACCATCATCGAGATGACGAAGTTATCCAGCGAAACGATGAAGGCCAGCATCAGCCCGGAGAAAATCCCCGGCATCAGCAAGGGCAGGGTGACTTTGCGAAAAGTCCGCCACGGGCCGGCATACAGGTCGGCCGAGGCCTGTTCCAGTGACAGGTCCATGTCGTTCAACCGCGCACGAATCGGCAGGTAGGCGAACGGGATGCAGAATACGGTGTGGGCGATGATCAGGTTGCCGTAGCCCAGCGACAGGCCGATGGTCGAGAACAGTGCGAGAGTGGCAACGCCGACCACGATTTCCGGCAGCACCAAGGGCAGCATGATTGCGCCCATCGACAGCTGCATGCCTTTGAATCTGGCGCCGCGAGAGGTGCCCAGTGCGGCGAGGGTGGCAATGACCGTGGCGATCATGCTGGCGCAAACGGCAATCAACAGGCTGTTGCCAGCGGCCTGACGCAACGCCTGATTGGCGAACGCCACCCGATACCAGTCGAGGCTGAAGCCGGTCCACACCGTCGCCGACTGGTTGGCGTTGAAGGAGAACACCACCAGCACCACGATCGGCGCATACAGGTACAGATAGAACAGCAAACTGAAGCCACCGAAGCCCGGAAAATCCTGCACGCCGAGGCCCTTACGTTTGAATAAACGCAGCATCACGCACCTCCCTTGGCAATGCGCTGACGTTCGGCACGCAAGGCGTAGACCGTCAGTACCAGCATCACCGCGGCCATCAGCACCAGCGACAACGCCGCGCCAAACGGCCAGTTACGTGCATCGCTGAACTGCCGGAAGATCAGGTTGCCGAGCATCATCCGCGTCCCGCCGCCCAGCAGTTCCGGGGCGATCATCGCGCCCAGGCAAGGCACGAATGTGAGGATGGCACCCGCGAGAATGCCCGGCCTGGCGATGGGCAATACCACTTTGCGCAAAGTGCGCAGGCGTCCGGCATAAAGGTCCTGGGCCGCTTCAAGCAGGCGTACATCCATCTTTTCCAGGGTGGCGTAGATCGGCAGCACCACGAACGGTGCGTAGGTGTAAACCAGCCCCACCAGCACCGCGCCATCGGTGTAGAGCAGTTGCAGTGGCTGGTCGATGATGCCGAGGCCGATCAGGCTGTTGTTGATGACCCCGGTGTTGCGCAGCAGCAAAATCCAGGCGTACGTGCGGATCAGCAGGTTGGCCCAGAACGGCACCGTGATCAGGAAGATCAGCAAGCCGCGTCGGTGCGGCGGTTGCATCGCCAACCACACGGCCACCGGAAAGCCGATCAGCAAGGTGATGAGCGTGGTCAGCCCGGCGATGCCGACAGAGCGTAACGCGATGATCAGGTAGGAGTCGGCGAACGTCAGGCTGTCGTCCATCTGCCGTTCGAATAGCAGCGAGGTGTAGGCGTCACTGCTGAAGACTTTATTCACGCCGCCATAGGGATTGGCTTCCATCAGTGAATAGCCGACGACGATCAGGATCGGCACGATCAGAAACAGACCGATGGCGATCAGCGCCGGGCTGACACCGAGAAAGCTCTGGAAGGCGCGACGCCGCTCCAGGGTATTGGTGATCGGTAAAACGTGCATGGCAAACCCTCGTGCTCAATCGCGCAGAACGCTGGCGCTACCGCTGTCGAACAACAGGCCGGCCTGACTGCCCACGGCAAACCGCTGGCTGTGGTCGACGCTGTTGGGCGTGCGCACGGTCAGGCGTGAACCGTCGTCCAGGCTGACGTGGTATTGCAGGTCGGTGCCCAGATAGATCTGCGTGTCGATGCGGCACGGCAGCGCGCCTGCGGTGCCATCCGGTACCAGGTGCAAGCGTTCGGGGCGCACCGACAGCGCGACGTTGGCGCCAACCTGAATGCCGCTGCAGGGCTGTGACGGCAACGGGTGGCCGGCGGGTCCGGCAAACCAGGCCAGGCCCTTTTCGACTCGGGTGACCGTGCCTTCGATGAAATTGGTTTCGCCGATGAAGTCCGCCACAAAGCGGTTATTGGGGCGTTCGTAGATGTCTTCCGGACGCCCCACCTGCTGCACTTCACCTTCCGACAGCACGGCAATACGGTCGGACATGGTCAGGGCTTCTTCCTGATCATGGGTGACAAAAATGAAGGTGATGCCGGTCTTGGCCTGAATCGCTTTCAACTCTTCGCGCATGGCTTGGCGCAGCTTGAGGTCCAGCGCCGAGAGCGGCTCATCGAGCAGCAGCACTTTAGGGTGTGGCGCCAGTGCCCGGGCCAGTGCAACGCGCTGTTGCTGACCGCCGGAAAGCTGGGCCGGCTTGCGGGTGGCAAGGCGTTCCATCTGCACCAGGGCGAGCATTTCTCGCACCCGTTCGGCGATGCTGGATTTGCCGAGGACTTTGCCCATTGGGTGCGATTCGAGGCCGAAGGCCAGGTTTTCGGCGATGGTCATGTGCGGGAACAGCGCGTAGTGCTGGAACACCGTATTGACCGGGCGCTCGAAGGGCGGGCGCTCGGCGATGTTTTCGCCGTAGAGCAGAATCTCCCCCTGGGTTGGAAATTCGAACCCGGCGATCATCCTCAGGAGGGTAGTTTTACCGCAGCCGGAAGGACCGAGGAGGGTGAAGAATTCGTTGTCGCGAATGTCCAGGTCGATGTTTTTCAGCGCCACCGGGCCGGTGTGCGGATCACCGTAGACTTTGCGCACTGAGCGGATCGACACCGCCAGCGTTTGCAGCGAATGCACAGCATTCATGCGTTACCTCCGATTCCCCCATTGCCTGCGATACTGCTGTCAGCAGCTGAAATCGTCGGGCGATGGATATTATTTTTTTGGGCAGGATCGAGATGCGTTTGCGTGTGTAACCAGCTGTTTTTTTGTTTGGCTGTGGCTCGATTATCAGTGAGTGGTTGCGGCAGCGAAACTTCAGTTTTAACATAGCTGCTGTTAAATAAATTAATAGCTGAAGGCGTCTGTCAACATGCCTGACCACCGTTTACCGCCCCTGAATGCGGTGCGTGCCTTCGATGCGGCGGCTCGGTTGGGCAGCTATGTCGAAGCCTCGAAAGCCTTGCACGTCACCCAGCCTGCGATTGGTCGGCATGTGAAGTTGCTGGAGGAGTGGCTGGGTGTTCAATTGTTTGAGCGCACCTCACGGGGTGTCACCCTGACGGTGGCGGGGGAGAAGTATCACCGCAAGATTTACGCCGCCTTGCAGTTGATCATCGAAGCCGGCAAAGAGGCGCAGCCCAAGGACGCAGAGCGTTGGTTGCGAATCATGGTGGTGCCGGGATTTGCCAAGCGCTGGTTGATGCCACGCATCGAGGCCGTACGGCATTTGCGGCCAGGTTTGAAATTTGCCATCGAACCCAACTCGACGTTCACTGAAGTGGATGGCAAGACTGCCGATCTGGGGATTGTCTACGGCCTGGACGGACAATACGCGCAATCTCGCGAGAGCCTGATCTGTCCACGGGTGTTTCCTATCTGTACCCCGCAGTACCTGGCGGGCATCGACCCGCTCCAGACCCCCGCTGACCTGGTGAAACACAACCTGATCCACGTCGATGACGGCGAATGGTGGAACCTGTGGTTCGCCGCCCACGGCCTGGATGTTCACCTCAACTCGGACATGCTCTACGTCAACAATGACCACGCGCTGTCGGTCGCAGAGAGTGGGCAGGGCATTGCGCTGGCCAACGAAGTGTTGGTACGGGAAGAACTGCGCAGCGGCGTGCTGGTTCGGGTAGTGGATGTTGAAGTGAAACTGGAAAGCTATCGCGTACTGACCCCGTCCGCCGAGCGGTCGGCGGATGTGGCGTGGTTTATCCAATGGCTCAAGGCCGAACTGGAGCAGGACTTTCCGCTGGCGCTGATCCGCCCCCGAGGGTGATGCTGGCGCGGTGGTTTCAGCTCAAACGAAAGCGCCCGGTATTTTCGCTCAGTGCCTTGCTGCCCTGGCTCAAGGTGTCTGCCGCAAGATTCACCGCCCGTGCGCCTTCCAGCAACCTGACCGCTGCCTGATCCACTTGCTGGATGTTGCCGCTGACCTCATCGGCGGTACAGGCCTGTTCTTCGACGGCGGTGGCAATCTGCGCCAGGGTGTCGGTGACGCTTTGCACCGCGCTGGCGATTTCGCCGAGTCGTTCGCCAAGACCGGTGACTGCCTCGGCATCGGATTGCGCCTGGCCGCAGGCGGCTTCCATCAGACTCACCGCTTCGTTCACCGTGTTGCGCAAGCTGTCGACCGTCCCGGCAATCTGCGCGGTGGAGGACTGGGTGCGTTGCGACAGGCTGCGCACTTCGTCGGCCACCACGGCAAAGCCACGACCCTGTTCACCGGCACGGGCGGCTTCGATGGCGGCGTTGAGCGCCAACAGGTTGGTCTGCTCGGCGACGCCACGGATGGTGTCGACCACCAGTTGAATCTGCTGCCCTTGCTCGCTGACGCGACCCAGCGCTGCTGCCGTTTCGTTCAGGCGCTGATTGAGCTGCTGAATACTCGCGGTGGTGCGCTGGCTGTCGCGACTGCTGTCGGCGGCAATGCGCTGGGTGTGCTGAGCGCTGCCGGAGGCCTGTTCACAACTCTGCGCGACGCCCTGGGAAGTGGCAGCGAGTTGTGTGGCGGCTGCGGCGATCTGGCTGATCTGAATCTGCTGGGCCTCGACTTCGCCCAGGGCGCCGCTGGAGTGATCGTTGAGGTCGCGGACCGCGTTGCTCAACTGCAAGGTCTCATGATCGACCCCCAGCAGACTGTTGCGCAGTTGCACCACGGCGACGTTGAGGGCGGTGCTGATGGCCGCCAGTTCATCCCGGCCTTCGACCGGCACTTGCAGGCTCAGGTTGCCGTCGCGCAGCGCTTCGGCCAATACCGTGATGCCGCTGGCGCTACGGCGGATCGAGGCCTGCAAGCAGACGAACAGATACAGCGCGGCCAGCAGCAGGCAACCGAAGATCGCAGCGACCACGATGAATTGGCGGATCGCCGAGCTGTGGTAGTAATCGAGGCGCTGATCCAGCGATACCAGTGATTGCTGACGCAAGGACGCGAGGTCCGTGAGCAACGCGTCGAGGCTGTGTTCGAAGTCTTCCGGCTTGAGGTTGATACTGCCGCCGAACACGCCGTCGTCCAGTACCTTCAGGCTGGTATCAAGGTGCTTGAGGCTGTCGTGGTATTGCCCGGCCCAGGTTTGCAGAGCGCTGGGCAGACGGCCTTCGAGCAGACCGGCGGTTTTCACCAGTTGCTCGCGGGCGTCGCCAATGCGGCTGCGCAGGTCACGCAATTGCAGGCGGCTTTGCAGGGTGAATTGCCCGGACACCACCGAGGCCTGGCCGACGGCGGCGAGGCGGCCAACCCGTTCGATCAGGTCCGGTGCGTGCTGGGTCGAGATCTGCGTCAGCAAATACGTTTCCAGCCATGGCGCGAGGGTCAGGCGGTTGTCCATCACGATCTGTTCACGCAACGCTTGCAGGGCGCTCAAGGCATTGGTGAAGCGGTCATAACCGTCCGGCCACCAACCGACACCGCTCAGGCTTTTCGAATCCAGGCCGGCGAGGGCGGTTTGCAGGGCTTGATAGCGCGCCAGTGTTTCGCCCTCGGCGCCTTCGGTTTTCAGGGCATTACCCAGGTCTGTGGTGGCTTGGGCGACGGCGGGCTGCACCGCATCGAAGGCGGCCATGGCGGCGAGGGTGGCCGGGGTCGGCTGACGATTGGTTTCGGTCGCGCGCCAGCGGGCGGCGCGGTCACGTTGGGCGGCGAGCAGGTTATCGAGTGCATCGAGGGCCAGCAGTTGGCGCACGCCGGCTCGTTCGCCGGCGATCAGGTTGAGTTTTTCCCGGTAGTCCTGACCAATCATTAGCAGACTGCCCGCCAGCGGCAGAATGAACAGCAGAAACAGCAGCTGAAATTTGCGGGCGAAACCGAAACGCCCCAGCAATCCGATCCCCGGTGATAAAAAAGCCTGCATGCCCCATGACTCCTCTGGACACCACGCACCATTGGCGTGCGTCGAGGTCGTTGCGACCGCGACTTGTGCCCTCTAAAAAGGCCTCGAAAGTTCACCCTTGCCCGCTCTGTAGGCCGGCTCTGTAGCGAAACTTCCCATTCTCGATCCCCTTTGTAAGGGGGCCGCATTGAAGTGGAGAAGCAAGGCAAGATTCAGACCATGGCGTTGCGCTATCACCTGTCAGGCGATGAAAATCGAGGTCGTTAGCAGGCTAAGGGGATAGCGCAGCCGCACTGAAAAATGGCACATTGACGCACCTGCACCTGTGCACCCATCCGCTGTACGGAAATTCTCATGGCTATCAGCAATGCCCAGACCGGCCCCGTGCCGGCGTCCGCGCCTCCGCAAAGCAGCCCATTGGTCATGCGCATCATCGGCGCCGTGGCGCTGGCGCATTTGATCAACGACCTGATTCAGTCGGTACTGCCGTCGATTTATCCGATGCTCAAGGCCAATTATGGCCTGACGTTCACCCAGGTCGGCCTGATCACCCTGACCTTTCAACTGACCGCTTCGCTGCTGCAACCGTGGGTGGGTTATTACACTGACCGCCACCCAAAACCGTGGCTGTTGCCAGCCGGTACCGTCTGTACCCTGATCGGCATTCTGATGATGTCCCAGGTCGGCAGTTTTCCGCTGATCCTGCTGGCAGCCGGGTTGATCGGTATCGGTTCGTCGACCTTCCACCCCGAAGCGTCTCGGGTGGCGCGCCTGGCTTCAGGCGGACGTTATGGTCTGGCGCAGTCGACCTTCCAGGTGGGCGGTAACGCGGGTTCGGCGTTTGGCCCGTTGCTGGCAGCAGCGATCATCATTCCTTACGGGCAGGGCCACGTAGCGTGGTTCGGGCTGTTCGCGGTGTTTGCGCTGTTCGTGCTGTATCGCATCAGTCGCTGGTACGCCAATCACTTGAACCTGTTCAAGCTCAAGCAAGGCCAGGCCGCCACTCATGGCTTGTCCAAGCGCCGGGTGATCAGTGCGTTGGTGGTGCTCGGTTTGCTGGTGTTCTCCAAGTATTTCTATATGGCGAGCTTCACCAGTTACTTCACCTTTTACCTGATCGAGAAGTTCGACCTGTCGGTAGCCAGTTCGCAGCTGCATCTGTTCCTGTTTCTGGGGGCGGTGGCGGCGGGGACGTTCTTCGGCGGGCCGATTGGCGACAAGATCGGGCGCAAGGCGGTGATCTGGTTCTCGATCCTTGGCGTGGCGCCATTCACCTTGATCCTGCCGCATGTTGACCTGTTCTGGACCAGCATTCTCAGCGTGGTGATCGGCTTCATTCTGGCCTCGGCGTTCTCGGCGATCGTGGTGTATGCGCAGGAGTTGGTGCCGGGCAACGTCGGGATGATTGCCGGGGTGTTCTTCGGCTTGATGTTCGGTTTCGGCGGGATTGGTGCGGCGTTGCTGGGGCATCTGGCGGATGTTCATGGCATCGAATACGTGTATTTCCTGTGCTCGTTCCTGCCGTTGTTCGGGGTGCTGGCGGTGTTCTTGCCGCGTACCAGAAAGGCCTGATTCAACACCAATCAACTGTGGGAGCGAGCTTGCTCGCGAAGGCGGTCTGACATTCAAAGAGATGTTGGCTGACACGCCGCTTTCGCGAGCAAGCTCGCTCCCACAGTGGTGTTGCGAGTGATTATTTCAGGCACAAAAAAGCCGCGTATCAAACGCGGCTTTTTCTTGGGCGGGTGCTTCGTTCCGAATAACTTAGACGTTGAAACGGAAGTGCATCACGTCGCCGTCTTTGACGATGTAGTCCTTGCCTTCCAGACGCCATTTACCGGCTTCCTTGGTGCCGGCTTCGCCCTTGTACTGGATGAAGTCGTCATAGGCGATGACTTCGGCGCGGATGAAGCCTTTCTCGAAGTCGGTGTGGATCACGCCAGCGGCTTGTGGTGCGGTAGCACCGACGCGCACGGTCCAGGCGCGGACTTCTTCGACGCCGGCGGTGAAGTAGGTCTGCAGGTGCAGCATCTCGTAGCCGGCGCGGATCACGCGGTTCAGGCCTGGCTCTTCGAGGCCCAGGGCTTCGAGGAACATGTCCTTCTCTTCACCGTCGTCGAGCTCGGCGATTTCAGCTTCGATCTTGTTGCAGACCGGAACCACAATGGCGCCTTCTTCTTCGGCGATGGCCTTGACCACGTCCAGCAACGGGTTGTTCTCGAAACCGTCTTCAGCGACGTTGGCGATGTACATGACCGGCTTGGTGGTCAGCAGGTGGAAACCACGAATCACCGCTTTCTCGTCGGTGCTCATGTTCTTCATCAGGCTGCGAGCAGGCTTGCCGAGGGTGAAGTGTTCGATCAGTTGCTCAAGCAGGCCTTTCTGGACGACCGCGTCCTTGTCCCCGCCCTTGGCGTTGCGCGCGACTTTCTGCAGTTGCTTCTCGCAGCTGTCGAGGTCGGCGAAGATCAGTTCCAGGTCGATGATTTCGATGTCGCGTTTCGGGTCGACGCTGTTGGCGACGTGAATCACGTTCTCGTCTTCGAAGCAGCGGACCACGTGGGCGATGGCATCGGTCTCGCGGATGTTGGCGAGGAACTTGTTGCCCAGGCCTTCACCTTTCGAGGCACCGGCAACCAGGCCTGCGATGTCGACGAATTCCATGGTGGTCGGCAGGATGCGCTTTGGATTGACGATGGCCGCCAGAGCGTCCAGGCGCTTGTCCGGCATCGGCACGATACCGGTGTTCGGCTCGATGGTGCAGAACGGGAAGTTCTCGGCCGCGATCCCGGATTTGGTCAGGGCGTTGAACAGGGTGGATTTGCCGACGTTAGGCAGGCCGACGATGCCGCAATTGAAGCCCATGGTGGTTCCCCAAGGAGTTAGAGTCAGGCCTTCTGGCTGTGCAGGTTTTTCATCGCGCGGTTCCATTCCCCGGCGAGGATATCCGGCAGCACGCCGAGGGCAAAGTCGATGCTGGCATCGAGTTTTTCCTGTTCGGCGCGTGGCGCACGACCCAGGACGAAATTTGAAACCATACTGGCAACGCCCGGGTGGCCAATGCCAAGCCGCAAGCGGTGAAAGGTATTCTGATTGCCCAGTTGCGCGATGATGTCGCGCAACCCGTTGTGACCGCCATGGCCGCCGCCCTGTTTGAGCTTGGCAACGCCCGGAGGCAAGTCGAGTTCGTCATGCGCCACCAGGATTTCTTCAGGCGTGATGCGGAAGAAACCGGCAAGTGCCGCCACGGCCTGGCCGCTGCGGTTCATGTAGGTGGTGGGAATCAGCAGACGAACATCCTGACCCTGATGCGAATAGCGCCCGGTCAGGCCGAAATATTTGCGATCGGCCACAAGGTTGACACCCTGTGCGTGCGCGATGCGCTCAACAAAAAGGGCCCCTGCGTTATGCCGGGTCTGTTCGTATTCAGCGCCTGGATTTCCCAGGCCAACGATCAGTTTTATGGCAGTCACGATAGGGGCCCTTCCTTTGGAGTGTGGATAACATCGCTGCAATCGGGGTGTGCGGCGAAAGTGGACGACAAGTGCTCATTTACCATTATGTAAACTCCGCGTTCTCGCCCGCTTTCTCGCTACGTACCAGTTCGCGATGTTACCGGTTCACTCCGGCATTACAGAGTGAATTACTCTGCAGCGCCTTCTTCAGCTTCTGGAGCAACACGTGGAGCGTGAACGTTGGCAACAGCCAGGTCGTTACCGTGAGCCAGAGCAACAAACTCAACGCCTTTAGGGGCTTTGAGGTCAGACAGGTGAATGATCGCGCCGACTTCGGCGTTAGCCAGGTCAACTTCGATGAATTCAGGCAGGTCTTTCGGCAGGCAGGAAACTTCGATTTCCGAAACAACGTGCGAAATTTCGCCGCCTTTCTTGATCGGAGCAGCTTCGCCAACGAAGTGTACAGGCACGATAGCGGTCAGTTTCTGACCAGCTACAACGCGTACGAAGTCAGCGTGCAGCACGTGGCCTTTGGCCGGGTGGCGCTGCAGAGCCTTGATGATTACGTTTTGCTTGGTGCCGCCAACGTTCAGCTCGATGATGTGGCTGTAAGCCGCTTCGTTTTCGAGCAGTTTGGCAACTTCTTTAGCCAGCATGCTGATGGATTCAGGGGCTTTTTCGCCACCGTAAACTACAGCTGGAACCAGGCTTGCGAGACGACGCAGGCGGCGGCTCGCACCTTTCCCCAGGTCGGAACGCACTTCAGCATTCAGAGTAAAATCGTTCATGTTGTATCTCCAAAATAACCACATTCGCCCCAGCGTTTGCGACCAGCGCTAAAGGCGATATGGGCAAAAAAGCCCCGCCCCGACAGGAATGCCGGGGCGGGGCGCTTTTCGACAACGGGATGTTCGAGAAGGGCAGGGCCCTTAACGGAACATCGCGCTGATCGATTCTTCATTGCTGATGCGGCGGACCGCCTCGGCAACTACCGGCGCGATATCCAGTTGACGGATACGCGAGCAGGCTTGAGCAGCTGCGGACAACGGGATGGTGTTAGTCACCACCAGTTCGTCCAGCATGGAATTTTCGATGTTTTCGATCGCCCGACCGGACAGCACAGGGTGTGTGCAGTAGGCGAAAACCTTGGCAGCGCCATGCTCTTTCAAGGCCTTGGCCGCGTGGCACAGAGTGCCGGCGGTATCGACCATGTCATCGACCAGAATACAGGTACGCCCTTCGACATCACCGATGATATGCATCACTTCAGAGTGATTGGCTTTCTCACGGCGTTTGTCGATGATCCCGAGATCCACGCCCAGAGACTTGGCGACAGCACGTGCACGCACGACGCCACCAATGTCCGGGGACACGATCATCAGGTTTTCGAAGCGCTGATCTTCAATGTCATCCACCAATACCGGGGAGCCGTAGATGTTATCTACCGGAATATCGAAGAAACCCTGAATCTGGTCAGCATGCAGATCAACCGTGAGAACACGATCGATGCCGACTACGGTAAGCATGTCAGCAACGACTTTCGCGCTGATAGCCACACGTGCGGAACGCGGACGGCGATCCTGACGGGCATAACCAAAGTAAGGAATAACAGCAGTGATACGAGTAGCCGAGGAGCGGCGGAAGGCATCAGCCATCACTACCAGTTCCATCAGGTTATCGTTGGTCGGAGCGCAAGTCGGCTGAATAATGAAGACATCTTTACCGCGGACGTTTTCATTGATCTCGGCTGTAATTTCGCCGTCGGAAAACTTACCGACAGAGATGTCACCGAGAGGGATATGCAGCTGACGTACAACACGCCGAGCCAGATCGGGGTTAGCGTTCCCCGTAAAGACCATCATCTTGGACACGCGCAGTACCTGAAGGCTGAGGGTAACCTGGATGAGTATAGGAAAATGGCAGGGGCGGCTGGATTCGAACCAACGCATGGCAGGATCAAAACCTGCTGCCTTACCGCTTGGCGACGCCCCTGTATCTGTTGCAACGATTACCCAGTAATCGGTTCCTTTAGAGCAGACTTTGCAGCTTGCGATGCAACATCGAAACGTTGCTTCCTTTTGCTACAAACCCTGTAAGGGTCTCTGTAAGAAGGGCCGAGACTTTATCAGCTTCAGCTTTGCTTGGGAAGCCCCCAAACACACAACTTCCAGTTCCGGTGAGTTTTGCTTCGGTAAATTTACCTAACAAATCCAATGCGTTACGTACCTCTGGATAACGCCTTGATACCACCGGCAAGCAGTCATTTCGACTGTTTCCCTTGGGAACGGGGCGCACTTTAATGGGAGAAGAGTTACGTGTCAACAACGGATCGGAAAAAATTTCTGCTGTACTTACAGATACTTGCGGAACAAGCACGACATACCAAGGTTCTTCGGGGTCTACAGGGGTGAGTTTTTCCCCGACGCCCTCGGCGAAAGCCGCGTGCCCGCGCACGAAAACCGGCACGTCCGCGCCAAGCGACAGGCCCAGGGCGGCCAGCCGATCTTCATCCCAATCCAGCGTCCACAGATGATTGAGACCCAGCAGTGTCGTCGCGGCATTGGAACTGCCGCCACCGATTCCGCCACCCATGGGCAGGACTTTCTCGATCCAGATATCGATACCCAGCGCACACCCGGATTGCTCTTGCAGCTTTTTCGCCGCGCGCACAATCAGGTTGCTGTCGTGAGGCACGCCATCGAACTCGGTGTGCAGTCGGATCACGCCGTCATCGCGCACGGCAAAGGTGATTTCATCGCCGTAATCGAGAAACTGAAAAATGGTTTGCAGTTCGTGGTAACCGTCTTCACGGCGACCCAGAATGTGCAGCATCAGGTTGAGCTTGGCAGGCGAGGGCAGCGTCAGGCGTGAGGCAGTCATGTTCACTGCCCCAGTTTGCGTGGTTGCCATTCCTTGATCACCAGTGTGATATCAAGGTCGGTGCCGTGCAGTTTGATCCGCTCGGGCAGCCAATAGCCGTTTTGCTCGGCATAACTCAGATATTCAACCTGCCAGCCATCCTGTTCCAGATTAGCCAGACGGCTGTCGGCGTCCAGGGTCAGACGGCTTTTGCTGTCCGGGGCCGGCAGTCCGCGAACCCACCAGGCCAAATTGGACACCGGCAGTTTCCAGCCCAGTTGCTCTTCGAGCAGCTGTTCCGGGCTCGTTGCGTCATAGCGGCCCTGATTGGCGACTTCAAGCGACACCTTGCCCGGGCGACCGGTCAAGCGTGCGGCACCGCGACCCAGCGGGCCGGAGAGGCGGATGTCGTAGTAGTCCTGGCGCTGCAACCAGAACAGCGTCCCGCTGCCCGAGTCTTTCGGGGCGCGAATGCCGATCTTGCCGTTGATTTGCCAGCCATCGAGGCTGGTCAGTTGCTGTTTGTGTTCGCGCCATTGGGCCGGGTCGCCATGACCCTGGACCGATTCACGAGCGCCGAAGCCTGCGCAACCGGCGAGCAAGGCAATAAAGCTGAAAACGATGAAGTGGCGCAAAAACATAATCTTAAAGGGTCTCTGATCCGGTCAGGCGCTTGACGGTATCGCGCAGGGTAGGGCTATCGGGTTGGTCCTTGAGGAATTTCCCCCAGACTTGCTTGGCTTCCCGCTGTTTGCCATTGGTCCACAGCACTTCGCCCAGGTGAGCGGCGACTTCCTGATCGGGGAAGCGCTCAAGGGCCTGGCGCAGATAGCGTTCGGCTTCATCGAGGTTGCCCAGGCGGAAGTTCACCCAGCCGAGACTGTCGAGCACGGCCGGATCTTCCGGGTTTATCTGGTGAGCATGTTCGATCAGCGCCTTGGCTTCGGCGTAGCGCGTCGTACGGTCGGACAAGGTGTAGCCCAGTGCGTTCAACGCCATGGCATTGTCCGGATCGCGCTTGATGATCAGGCGCAGGTCTTTTTCCATCTGCGCCAGGTCATTGCGTTTTTCCGCCTGCATCGCCCGGGTGTAGAGCAGATTCAGATCGTCCGGGTATTGCAGCAGCGCTTTTTGCAGGACTTTCCAGGCCTTGTCGTCCTGTTTATTGGCAGACAAGGTTTCGGCTTCGATCAGGTACAGCTGAATCGCGTAGTCCGGTTGCGCATCACGTTCGGCCGCCAGTTTGCTCTGAGCTTCGGCAGTCTTGCCGTTGTTCATCAGGATGTCGGCCTGACGCAATTGCGCCGGCAGATAGTCGTTGCCGGGGCCGACCTGGGCGTACTCGATCAGCGCGCCTTGCGGGTCGTTGCGTTCTTCGGCGATCCGGCCGAGGTTCAGGTGCGCCGAGTCGACGTGGCTTTCCCGGGCAATCAGGTCTTCGAGATAGCCCTTGGCCTCGTCCCAGGCCTTGGCTTCCAGGCAGACCAGTGCCAGGGAGTAACGCAGTTCGTCGTCGTCCGGGTACTGCTGAACCAGGCTGGAAAACTCGACCTTGGCCTCGTCCATGCGGTCCTGTTCGACCAGCAGGCGGGCGTAGCTCAGGCGCAGGCGTTTGTCGTCCGGGTATTTCTTGATGCTTTTCTGCAGCAGCGGAACGGCTTCGCCGCCACGGTTGAGCGCTTGCAGAATACGTGCACGCAGCAGGATCGGCGCCACTTCGCCGTCATCCGGTGGATTGTTTTCGAGCAAGGTCAGCGCGCCTTTGAGGTCGCCGTCCTGTTGCATCAGCAGGGCCTTGCCGAAAATCAGCTGGCTGTTTTTCGGATGACGCTGCAACAAGCGGTCAAAACTTTTCATCAGGCCGTTGCGGGTGTCCTGATCAGTGTCAGCCGCCGACAGGGCCAGAAAGTCGAAATGCGTGTCGCCCTTGCCTTGCAGGACTTTCTCCATATAGACCATGGAGTCGTCGTAACGCCCGGCACGGGCCAGTTGCACGGCCGCCGCGCGTTGCGCTTCGAGGTCATCCGGAGCGTTTCGCGCCCAGATCAGCGCGGTATCCAGGGCGGCCTGATCGGCACCCAGGTACTCGGCGATGCGGAAGGCCCGCTCGGAAATGCCCGGATCCTGAGTGTTGATGGCCTGGGTCACGTAGTTGTCCAGCGCAATGTCGAAACGATTGCGCTGGCCAGCCAGTTCCGCGCTCAACAGACTGAAGATGGTTTCTTCACTGAATGAGCTGTAGACCTTGGGCTTTTCAGGGGCCGGAGTGCTGTCTTCGACCGGCGGCGTACCGTCCGGCGACACGGGTGCCAAGGCATGGCAGCCGCTGAGGAAGACAAAGGCGAGGAGCAACGCGGAAGATCTATTCATATAGGAGAAGGACGACTAACCTGCGGTCGGATCATCATGACACAAGCCTTCGGCCAAACATAACCGAGTCTCAATGGATGCCTTTTATAGAGGCAGGTAATTGGGACAATAGTCGGCAGTAGTTGTTCTGTCTCTGACGAAGTAGGACAATTGCCGGCTTCACGTCACTATCAGCGACCTTGAATGGCCTTCCTTGCACTCGGTATCAACCACAAGACTGCTTCTGTAGACGTCCGCGAGCGCGTGGCCTTTACCCCTGAGCAGCTGGTGGAGGCCTTGCAGCAGCTCTGCCGACTTACCGACAGCCGCGAAGCTGCGATCCTTTCCACCTGCAATCGCAGTGAGCTTTATATAGAGCAGGATCACCTGTCGTCGGACGTCGTGCTGCGCTGGCTGGCCGATTATCATCATTTGAGCCTCGAAGAGCTGCGTGCCAGCGCTTATGTGCACGAAGATGATGCGGCAGTTCGTCACATGATGCGGGTCGCCTCCGGGCTCGATTCTCTGGTGCTGGGCGAGCCGCAAATTCTCGGCCAGATGAAATCGGCCTATGCCGTGGCGCGTGAGGCCGGCACCATCGGTCCGCTGCTCGGGCGGTTGTTCCAGGCCACGTTCAATACCGCCAAGCAGGTGCGCACCGACACGGCCATCGGCGAGAACCCGGTGTCGGTGGCGTTTGCCGCGGTCAGCCTGGCGAAACAGATTTTCAGCGATTTGCAACGCAGCCAGGCCTTGTTGATCGGCGCGGGCGAGACCATCACCCTGGTCGCCCGCCATCTGCACGAACTGGGAGTCAAGCGCATCGTGGTCGCCAACCGTACCCTGGAGCGCGCGAGTATCCTGGCCGAACAGTTTGGCGCGCACGCCGTGCTGCTCTCGGACATTCCGGCCGAGCTTGTGCGCAGTGACATCGTTATCAGTTCCACTGCCAGCCAGTTGCCGATCCTGGGCAAGGGCGCGGTGGAGAGCGCCTTGAAACTGCGCAAGCACAAACCTATTTTCATGGTCGATATTGCCGTTCCAAGGGATATCGAGCCTGAAGTCGGCGAGCTCGACGACGTTTACCTTTATAGCGTCGATGACTTGCACGAAGTGGTCGCCGAAAACCTCAAGAGCCGCCAGGGCGCAGCCCAGGCAGCAGAAGAGATGGTCGCGATCGGCGCCGACGACTTCATGGTGCGCCTGCGCGAACTGGCGGCAGTGGATGTACTCAAGGCCTATCGTCAGCAAAGCGAACGCACCCGCGATGAAGAATTGCAAAAGGCCCAGCGGATGCTGGCCAACGGCACCAGCGCCGAAGACGTGCTGGTGCAACTGGCTCGCGGGCTGACCAACAAACTGTTGCATGCGCCCAGCGTCCAGTTGAAAAAATTGACTGCCGAAGGTCGCCTCGATGCGCTGGCCATGGCCCAGGAACTCTTTGCCCTCGGTGAGGGCTCGTCGGATAGCTCGGATAAAAAACCGCAATGAAAGCGTCACTGCTCAATAAGCTGGACATCCTCCAGGACCGTTTCGAGGAATTGACCGCTCTGCTTGGCGATGGCGAAGTCATTTCCGATCAGAACAAATTCCGCACCTACTCCAAGGAATACGCGGAAGTCGAACCGATCGTCGACGCCTATAAACAGCTGCTCAAAGTGCAAAGCGACCTTGAAGGCGCCCAGGCTCTGCTCAAGGACAGCGACCCGGACATGCGAGAAATGGCCGTGGAAGAAGTCCGCGAAGCCAAGGAACAGCTGATCGAGATCGAAGGCAGCCTGCAACGCATGCTGCTGCCCAGGGACCCGAACGACGGGCGCAACGTGTTCCTCGAAATCCGTGCCGGCACCGGCGGCGACGAGGCGGCGATCTTCTCCGGCGACCTGTTCCGCATGTACTCGCGCTATGCCGAGCGTCGTGGCTGGAAGGTGGAAATCCTCTCCGAGAACATCGGCGAGCATGGGGGCTATAAAGAAGTCATTGCCCGGGTCGAGGGCGACAACGTCTACGGCAAGCTGAAATTCGAGTCCGGTGCCCACCGCGTGCAGCGGGTGCCGGCCACTGAATCCCAGGGCCGTATCCACACCTCGGCCTGCACCGTCGCCGTGCTGCCCGAGCCGGACGAGCAGGAAACCATCGAGATCAACCCGGCGGATCTGCGGGTCGATACGTATCGTTCCTCGGGCGCCGGTGGTCAGCACGTCAACAAGACTGACTCGGCGATCCGCATTACGCACTTGCCGTCCGGTATCGTTGTCGAATGTCAGGAAGAGCGTTCCCAGCACAAGAACCGTGCACGGGCGATGTCCTGGTTGTCGGCCAAGCTCAATGACCAGCAGACCAGCGCCGCCGCCAATGCCATCGCCAGCGAGCGTAAATTGCTGGTCGGTTCCGGGGATCGCTCCGAACGTATTCGCACGTACAATTTTGCCCAGGGTCGGGTCACCGACCACCGGGTCAACCTGACCTTGTATTCCCTCGACGAAATCCTCGCCGGTGGCGTCGAAGCGGTCATTGAACCTTTGTTGGCCGAATACCAGGCTGACCAACTGGCAGCGATAGGTGAGTAAATGACGATCATTGCCAGTTTGTTAAGGGCCGCCGAATTGCCCGACTCGCCCACCGCGCGCCTGGATGCCGAATTGCTGCTGGCTGCTGCCCTGGGCAAGTCGCGCAGTTTCCTGCACACCTGGCCGGAGCGCATCGTGCCGAGCGAAGCGGCGCTGACCTTTGCCGAGTACCTGCAACGCCGCCGTGGCGGTGAGCCGGTGGCTTACATCCTTGGCCAGCAGGGTTTCTGGAAACTCGACCTGGAAGTCGCCCCACATACGCTGATCCCGCGCCCGGACACCGAACTGCTGGTGGAAGCCGCGCTGGAATTATTGCCGGCGACACCGGCCAAGGTGCTCGACCTCGGCACCGGCAGTGGCGCGATTGCCCTGGCGCTGGCCAGCGAGCGTCCAGCCTGGAGCGTCACCGCCGTGGATCGCGTGCTCGAAGCCGTGGCCCTGGCCGAGCGCAATCGCCAGCGTCTGCACCTGAACAATGCCACGGTGCTGAGCAGCCACTGGTTCAGCGCGCTGCAAGGGCAACGCTTTCAACTGATCATCAGCAACCCGCCGTACATTGCCAGCGCCGACCCGCATCTGGTGGAAGGCGACGTGCGTTTCGAACCGGCCAGTGCCTTGGTGGCCGGCGTTGACGGCCTCGACGATCTGCGTCTGATCGTCGCCCAGGCGCCGGATTATCTTGAAGCCGGCGGCTGGCTGATGCTGGAACACGGTTACGATCAGGCCGACGCAGTGCGTGATCTGTTGCTCACTCGCGGCTTTGAAGACGTCCACAGCCGCACCGATCTGGGCGGCCACGAACGCATCAGCCTGGGGCGCCTGCCGTGCTGAATGATCAGGAATTGTTGCGCTATAGCCGACAGATTCTGTTGCAGCATGTCGACATTGACGGCCAGCTCCGGCTCAAAGACAGCCGCGTACTGATCGTCGGCCTCGGCGGTCTGGGCGCGCCGGTGGCGCTGTACCTCGCGGCTGCCGGCGTCGGTGAATTGCATCTGGCGGACTTCGATACCGTCGACCTGACCAACCTGCAACGCCAGATCATTCACGACACCGACAGCGTCGGCCAGACCAAGGTCGATTCGGCGATCCGCCGCTTGAGCGCGATCAACCCCGAGATTCAATTGATCGCACATCGCGCGGCGCTGGACGCAGACTCCCTGGCCGCTGCCATAGCGGCGGTGGACCTGGTACTGGACTGCTCCGACAATTTCTCCACCCGCGAAGCGGTCAACGCCGCGTGCGTAGCTGCACGTAAGCCCTTGGTCAGTGGCGCGGCGATTCGTCTGGAAGGGCAGTTGTCAGTGTTTGACCCGCGTCGCCCGGAAAGCCCGTGCTACCACTGTTTATACGGACACGGCAGCGAAGCCGAACTGACCTGCAGCGAGGCGGGTGTGGTCGGTCCGCTGGTGGGGTTGGTCGGCAGCCTGCAAGCGCTGGAAGCACTGAAATTGCTGGTCGGATTCGGCGAGCCGTTGGTTGGGCGCCTGTTGTTGATCGATGCGTTGAGCACGCGTTTTCGCGAGTTGCGGGTCAAGCGTGATCCGGGTTGCAGCGTCTGTGGACCGGCCCATGCGTGAAGCGCCGATTGGCGTGTTCGACTCCGGCGTCGGCGGTCTGTCGGTGCTGGCCGAGATTCAGCGTCTGCTGCCCAACGAGTCTTTGTTGTATGTCTCGGACGGCGGCCACATTCCCTACGGCGAGAAAACCCCGGCATTCATTCGCCAGCGTTGCAGTGTGATGGCCGAGTTTTTTCAGCAGCAAGGGGCCAAGGCCCTGGTGCTGGCGTGCAACACCGCTACCGTGGCTGGCGTGGCAGACCTGCGCCGCGACTACCCTGACTGGCCCATCGTCGGCATGGAGCCGGCAGTCAAGCCGGCCGCTGCCGCCACCCGCAGTGGCGTGGTCGGTGTGCTGGCGACCACCGGCACCTTGCAGAGCGCCAAGTTCGCCGCCTTGCTCGATCGTTTTGCCACCGACGTGCGGGTCATCACCCAGCCGTGTCCTGGTCTTGTGGAGTTGATTGAAAGTGGCGACCTGCACAGTGCTGCGTTGTCCACACTGCTTCAGGGCTATGTCGAGCCGCTGCTGGCAGCCGGTGCAGACACTATTATTCTTGGCTGCACGCATTACCCCTTCCTCAAGCCGCTACTCAAGCGGATGCTCCCTGAGCACATCAGCCTGATCGACACCGGCGCCGCCGTGGCGCGGCAGTTGCAGCGTCTGCTGGCCGAGCGTGAACTGCTCGCCGAGGGCGTCGCCCGTGACACGCAGTTCTGGACCAGCGCCCAACCTGAACAGTTTAGAAATATCTTGCCGATACTGTGGAATACGTCTGGCGTTGTGCGAAGCTTCGACTTGTAAAAAAAGTGTGAAATAAGCGCTTACACAGCTGAACTTATGTTTAAGCGCCGAATTCTATAGCTGAGTCTGTTGGGCAACAAAAAAACCATACGAAAATCGTTCGGAAAAGGATGTTTCTAGTGAAGCGACTATTCTGTTTGGCCGCGATTGGGGCCGCGTTGTTGGGGCACAGTTTTACCGCACAGGCGGCAGGCTTGGAGTTCGGGGTCGGACAGACCAGCGATTCGACCATGACCTACCGGCTTGGTCTGCAACTCCCCTGGGACCAGAGCTGGCTGCAAAGTGACGTCGGTCGGGTGACCGGTTACTGGAGCGGCGCCTACACTTACTGGGATGGCGACAAGACCGCCAGCGCCAGCAGCCTGTCGTTCTCGCCGGTGTTCGTTTACGAGTTTTCCGGGGCGACCGTCAAGCCGTATGTCGAGGCGGGGATCGGCGTGGCGTTGTTCTCCCGGACTCAGCTCGAGGACAACAACATTGGCGAGTCATTTCAGTTCGAAGACCGAATCGGCTTTGGGCTGCGCTTTGCCGGTGGGCATGAAGTCGGTATTCGTGCGACGCACTATTCCAATGCCGGGATCAACAGCAACAACGACGGTGTAGAAAGTTACTCACTGCATTACACGTTGCCGTTGTAAGCCCTTGGGATAAAAGTGCTGATCACTGTCTTGGTGATTAGCACTGAACCCTGTGAGAGCAAGCTCGCTCCCACAGGGGGACTCCGGTGCACTTGAAATCAGCGATACACCGACACAATCCCCTCTCGCTCGGTCATGCATTCCGGCGAGCCGGTCTCGAATTCGCGGCAGATCAGCGGGCGCTTCTCGTAGATGGTGCACATCATCGTGTTGCGATCCAGCGCCGCGCACCAGCCGTCATCCAGTCGTAACATCACTTCCCCGCCCCAATCATCGGTATCGATAAAACGTTCGGGCACGCCGGTTTCCGTAATCAGCATGACTTCGAGCTGGCAGCAGCAGGCCGAGCAGGTCGAGCAACTGACCGCAGGCTCGGTGATTTGCGTATGGGGGATGGTTTTCATGGGCGCAGTGTAAGGCAGTGGGCGGGTGGTGTGTGAAAGGCCTGACGGACGCTTACTTTAGGTTATCCACAGCAGCCAGCCGATGCGCCATCATCTGCAGCAACGGAAACAGCAGCGTCCAGAGCAGTCCGATGCCGATCAGCGTGGGTAACTGCCCGAAAGGAAAAGACACCCCGGCCAATCGTCCGCCTGCGTAATAGGACAACGGTCCGCCGACCGCGCCCAACAGACTCGCACGCCACCAGGGGCTGGCGCTCCATTGCAGGCAATGACGCAAGGTCGTCGCCAGCAGCGCCCAAAGCAACATCAACCACAGCGGAATCAGCGGCGACTGATCCCTGAACTCAAATACCCCCGACCAGCGCAGCACGCTATCCACCACCGTGCCGAGCACCACGACACTGAGGATCAACCGGCCTTCCTGAGCCCAACTACTTATCCACAGCAGATGCAGGACCAACGCGGCCAACGCCACCAGCAGCCACAGACTGTCACCGCCCATGACGCAGGCAAACCAGCCGAGCTGAAACAGCGCGGCGTTTGCCAGGCGTTCAAGCATCGAAACGGCCCAGCAGCGGCGCCGGCATCGCCGACGGTTTGGCCAGCAGCAATTGCGCGGTGCCAATGGTGCGCTCCAGAAAGCCGCCTTCGCAGTAGCACAGGTAAAACTCCCACAGCCGCAGGAAATAATCGTCGTAGCCCAATTCGGTGAGACGCCCGTGGGCGCGGCGAAAATTCTCGTGCCACAACCGCAATGTCCTGGCGTAGTGCAGGCCGAAGTCTTCCATGTGCAGCAGGTTCATGTCGGTGTCGCGGCTGACGATGTCCAGCATCTTCTGCACACTGGGCAGGGCGCCGCCGGGGAAGATGTAACGCTGGATGAAATCGACGTTGTTTTTCGCTTGTTCGTAACGCTGCTCGCGGATGGTAATCGCCTGCAACAGCATCAGGCCGTTGCTTTTGAGCAGGTGCGCACACTGCTTGAAATAGGTCGGCAGGAAGTGATGGCCGACTGCTTCGATCATCTCGATAGACACCAGTTTGTCGTACTGCCCGGTGAGGTCGCGATAATCTTCCAGCAACAGCGTCACCTGATCGTGCAGGCCGAGCGCTTCGATACGTTTGGCGGTAAAGGCGAACTGCTCTTTGGACAGCGTGGTGGTGGTGACTTTGCAGCCGTAATGCTGCGCCGCGTACAGCGCCATGCTGCCCCAGCCCGTGCCGATTTCCAGCAGGTGATCGTCCGGTTTCAGCGCAAGTTTCTGACAGATCCGCTCCAGTTTGTTCAGTTGCGCCTGTTCCAGGCTGTCCTCGGGGCTGAGGAACTGCGCGGCCGAGTACATCATCGTTGGGTCGAGAAACTGCTCGAACAGGTCATTGCCCAGGTCGTAATGAGCCGCGATGTTTTTCTGCGAGCCTTTGCGCGTATTGCGATTGAGCCAGTGCAGGCCCTGCACCAACGGCCGGCTCAGTTTGGCCAGGCCACCTTCCAGCGCATCCAGCACCTCCAGATTGCTGACGAACACCCGGACCACCGCCGTCAGGTCCGGCGAACTCCAGTAGCCGTGGATGAACGCCTCGCCGGCACCGATCGAACCGCCGCTGGCCACCAGCCCCCAGGCCGCAGCGTCGAGGATATGAATCTCGCCCAGCAGATGACTGCCGGTGGTGCCGAACACATGCCGTTCACCGTCCTCGACCAGCACCAGTTGCCCATGTTTGAGGTGCGCCAGTTGCCGCAACACGCCACGACGCAGCAGTGATCCCGTCAGGCCGTTGGTGCTTGTCAGGTTGGCCTTGGCCGTAACACTAGAGGATTTCATGGCGGCGATCCTTTGGAGGGACGATGGCGGTTTGAAAGCTGCCGTCGGCAGCCTGATGAGCAAAAATAGGAGCGCGCTTGAGTAACAGACGGATGGCCTGCCAGTAGATCGCCAGGCAGGTTTTCGCAGTCATCCACGGAAAGCGCCGCAGATAACGGTGCAGGCTTTTGCGATTCAGCGGTTCGCGTTGCAGGCTCAGCGTGGCGTCGAACAGCTTCTGTTCGCCCTGCCAGTCCGCCATGTGCACCCCGAGTTTTTGCGCGGCGGGGCTGAAGCTCATGCGGTACTCAAGGTCTCGCGGCAGAAACGGCGAGACATGAAACGCCTTGGCCACGGCGAAATGCTGGTGCAAGTCGTGCAGGTCTGCCGGGGCTTTGGCGGGCAGTACATAGTGATAACGCTCGCGCCACGGAGTGTTGGTCACTTCGCAGAGAATCGCTGCCAACTGGCCGTCCGCCTCGTGGCAGTAGAAAAAACTCACCGGGTTGAACGACAGGCCCCAGCTGCGGGCCTGGGTCAGCAGACAGATCGAACCTTGAGGCGCGTGGCCGATGGCTTGCGCCACTTGCTGGCGCACTGCGTCGATCAGGCGCATGCCGGTGCCGGTCAGCGCTTTCAGGTAGTCCGTTTCACGAAATGAAAATGGCGCAAAACGGCTGTTGCCCGACAGCGGCGATAAACCCAGTACCGCTTCCTGCTCGTCGAGATCCAGATACAGCAACCCGATCCGGTAGCGGAATTCATGGCGGCGCGGGGCGAACCGCCGATGGGCGATCCAGCCGCCATAGAGGGCGCTGTTCACAGCGTTTCACCGAACGAGCGGGCCACGCGCAAGGCACTGACCACGCCGTCTTCATGAAAGCCGTTGGCCCAGTAGGCGCCGCAATAATACGTGTGATGCGCGCCGTCCAGCTCTTCCCAGCGTGCTTGCGCTGCCACCGCTGCGAGGCTGTATTGCGGATGGGCATAGGTGTATTTGGCGAGCACTTTGAACGGGCTGATGCCGGCGCTCTGGTTGAGGCTGACGCAGAAAGTGGCGTCGCTCTGGATGCCTTGCAGGATGTTCATGTCATAGGTGACGGCGGCCAGCGTGTGTCCGGCGCCACCGAGGCGGTAATTCCAGCTGGCCCAGGCCAACTTGCGTTCCGGCAACAGGCGAGTGTCGGTGTGCAACACCACTTCGTTGTCGGCGTAGGGCAGGGCGCCGAGGATCGATTGTTCGGCGCTGCTCGGTCTGGCCAGCAGTTTCAGGGCCTGATCGCTGTGGCAGGCGAACACTACTTTGTCGAAACGCTCGCTGCCGGCGGTGCTGTGGATAACCACGCCCTCGGCATCGCGCTCGACCCGTGTCACCGGGCAGTTGAGGCGGATCTTGTCCTTGAAGGAGGCGATCAGCGGCGCCACGTAGGCACTCGATCCGCCTTCGATCACGCACCACTGCGGGCGATTACTGACGGACAGCAAGCCGTGATTCTTGAAAAACCGCACGAAAAATTGCAGCGGGAAACCGAGCATGTCAGCCATCGACATCGACCAGATCGCCGCGCCCATGGGCACGATGTAATGCAGGATGAAGCGTTCGCCGTAGCGGTTGGCCGTCAGGTATTCATCGAGGGTCGTGTCGGCGGCGATCCGTTGTTCTTCAAGATCACGCAGCGCCTCTTTATTGAAGCGCAGGATGTCGCGCAGCATGCCCCAGAACCCCGGCGACAGCAGGTTACGGCGCTGGGCAAACAGGCTGTTGAGGTTGTTGCCGTTGTATTCCAGGCCCGAGTCCGGATCGGTCACCGAGAAACTCATTTCGGTGGGTTTGAATCCCACGCCGAGCTGGCCCAGCAGGCGGATGAAATTCGGGTAGGTCCAGTCGTTGAACACAATGAAGCCAGTGTCCACCGCGTAGCTCTGGCCATCGACCGTCACCTCGACGGTATGGGTGTGGCCGCCGACCCAGTCGCTGGCCTCGAACAGGGTGATCTGGTGCTGACGATTGAGCAGCCAGGCGCTGGTCAGCCCGGAGATCCCGCTGCCGATAATGGCGATGTTCACGGGGTGTCCTTGATCGGAGGACTGCGGCGCACCATGCGCTTGCCGATCGCCAGTTTCACCCGGTTGGGCATTTTCGATAGCGGCCAGAGGGCGGCCATGAACAGCCCCGGGAAGGCGATTTCCAGAGGACGGTCTTGCAGTTTGGCGAAAATGTGCCGAGCGGCTTTGTCTGCTGGCCAGCTCAGGGGCATGGGGAAATCGTTTTTGGCGGTCAGCGGGGTGTCAACGAAACCGGGGCTGACCACGGTCACTTCAATGCCTTCGGGCGCCAGATCAATGCGCAGCGATTCGAACAGGTAACGCATGCCGGCCTTCGAGGCGCCATAGGCTTCGGCCCGTGGCAGCGGCAGGTAGGTCACCGAGCTGGCGACGCCGATCAGGTGCGGCGCAGTGCCGGCGCGCAGCAAGGGCAGGGCGGCTTCGATGCAATAACTGCTGGCGAGCAGGTTGGTGCGCACCACGTGCTCGATAATCGAGGCGTCGAACTGCTTGGCATCGACGTATTCGCAGGTGCCGGCGTTGAGGATGACGGTGTCCAGTGAGCCCCAGTCTTCGGCGATCTGTTCGCCGATTTCCCGCACGCGCTGGCTGTTGGTCAAGTCGCCGGCCACGACCAGCACTTGCCCCGGATAGCGTTGCGCCAGGACTTTGAGCGGCGCCACCGAGCGTGAACTGACCGCCAGATGCGCCCCGGTTTTAAGGATTTCTTCGGCAAGCGCGGCGCCAATGCCGCTGCTGGCGCCCGTCAGCCAATACCGACGTGCAGGTGTCAAACTCATCCCATTCTCCTTTTCAGCCAGGCAATCGCCCTGCCCAATACGGGTAGATGTTCATACAGCAGCGCCCCGGCGTCGAAGTAGTCCCGGTGGCGATATACCTTGTCGTGCCAGAGCAGGTGCGAACAGCCGTCCACCCGGATCAGCTTGCCGCCCGCCAGGCGCGGATGGCGGTAACTCATGACCCAGCGCAGATAACCTTCGCCTTCGCCGATTTGGTCGAAGCCGTGAAAGTCGAAGCGCAGCTCGCTGACATTTGCGTAGAGCCCGGCAAAGTAACTGCGCAAATTCGCCAGCCCGTGCACTTCGTGCAGCGGATCGGTGAACGCCACATCAACGCTGTACAACGCGTCGAGACGTTGCAGGTTGTCCTTGTCCAGCTCGGCGAACCGTCGGGCAAAGCCGCGCAGGAAATCACTCATGATCGCCTCCGGCTGCCTGACGCGAAGGCAGGTCCTTGAACGCAGCCAGGGCCCGTGTACGTGACGTACTGAGATTGACGATCGGCGAGGGGTAGTCCGCAACGCCAAACAGGCCGCCGAGGTTGGCCGGGTTGTGCACATCCTTCTTGTTCAGCCCCGCCAGTTCCGGCAGCCAGTGCTTGATGAACAGCCCCTCGGCATCGAATTTTTCCGATTGACTGAGCGGGTTGAAAATACGGAAGTACGGTGCCGAGTCGGTGCCGGTGGACGAACTCCATTGCCAGCCACCGTTGTTCGCCGCCAGATCGCCGTCGATCAGATGGCGCATGAAAAAGCGTTCGCCTTCGCGCCAATCGATCAGCAGGTTCTTGGTCAGGAACATCGCCACCACCATGCGCAGGCGATTGTGCATCCAGCCGGTTTCAAGTAGCTGGCGCATGGCCGCGTCGATAATCGGCAGCCCGGTGCGCGCTTGCTGCCATGCGGCGAGTTCATCCGGCGCATCACGCCAGGCCAGGGCTTCGGTTTCCGGGCGGAACGCGCGGTGGCGGGAGACACGCGGGTAGCCGACCAGGATGTGTTTGTAGAACTCGCGCCACAGCAGCTCGTTGATCCAGGTAACGGCGCCCACCTTGCCGCTTTCGAACTCGCCCTGATTGGATTGCAGCGCGGCGTGCAGGCACTGGCGCGGGGAAATCACGCCCGCTGCCAGATAGGCCGAGAGCTGGCTGGTGCCGGGTTTGGCCGGGAAATCGCGCTCGCTTTTGTAGTAGTCGATCTGTGCATCGGCAAAGCTGTCGAGGCGGCGCCGGGCTTCGGCTTCACCCGCCGGCCAGAGGGCGCGCAGACGTTCGGTCGGCGTTTCGAAGCCGTCGACGCTTGACGGGATTTTGTCGCTGTCGATGTTCAACGACGCCTGCACGCCGGGTGCGTTCACCAGGCTTGGCAGCGAACGATGCAGGCGCTCGTAGCATACCTTGCGGAACTGGCTGAAGACCTGAAAGTAAGTGCCGGTCCGCGTCAGTACGGTGCCTGGCTTGAACAGCAGTTGATCGAGGTAACGGTGGAAATCGATGCCCTGAGTGTGTAATGCCTGAGCCACCGCCGCGTCGCGACGGGTTTCGTGAATGCCGTATTCCTCGTTGACGTGCACAGTGTCGACGTTCAATTGCTGGCACAGCTCCAGCAGCACTGCCGGCGCTTCGTCCCAGCGTGGCGCATGGCGGATGAGCAAGGGAATGTTCAATTCGCCCAGGGCGTGGCGCAGTTCGTTGAGGTTGCGCAGCCAGAAATCCACTTTGCAGGGAGCATCATCGTGTTCCAGCCACTGCGCCGGGCTCAGTAGATACACTGCTACCGTCGGGCCGCACGCGGCGGCGGCCGAGAGGGCGGTGTTGTCATGTAGGCGCAAATCGCTGCGCAGCCAGATCAGTTGCATGGTGGTTTCCGCGAAAGACATTTAAATGAGCCCGCGCCGGACCAGTTCCTGATGCGCCGACAAAGGATCTTCGGCCAGGGACAAATCAGCGATCTCGGTAGTTCTTACGGACAACTCGGCGTGGTGGATGCATACCGTTGGTCCGACAATCATTTTTGCGCAACGAATACCGCTCAACAGTTTCGGCAACTGGGTCAGGTTCATGGCTTTGCTGGAATACAGCACGATGCCCCGGGCTTGCAGGTGATCGACCGCCAACGCCAGTTCCCCGGCTGGCAGTGGCCAATCGAAAACTTCGACCGGGCAATCGGCGCTGCTGATCAGCCAGGCGGTGAGCCACAGGTGAGGTTCCAGGGGCAGATCCGAATGATTGATCAACAGCAGCGGCGCACCGCGCAATTGGCGATTGTTATGGTAGATGCGCGCGCCGAATTTGCTGCGCAACCAGGAATAAAAGAACACTCGCTCCATCTGCGCGCCGAACTGGCCTTGCCAGCGCTGCTCAAGTTCGGCGAGCAATGGCATTAGCAGTTGTTCGCATAACGTGCGCGGCGGGTACAGCGACATGGCCTGGTTGACGGTGTCGTCGAGGGTGCGCTCAGTCAGCAGGGTGACGGCTTGCAGCAATGTCTGGCGCAGCACGTGCCAGTCGTTTTGCGCAGGCTCCGTCAGGGTCTGTGGAGTCTCGAGCAACTGCTTGACCTGGCTGACGGCCACGCCGCGATTGAGCCAGGTCAGAATGGTAAGAATGCGTTGCACGTGCTCGGCCGAGAACAGCCGATGGCCCTTGGGTGTGCGCTGGGGCACGATCAGACCATAACGCCGTTCCCAGGCACGCAGCGTGATGGCGTTGACGCCGGTCTGGCGCGCCACTTCACGTATCGGCAGCCAGCCTTCGTCCATCGCTTTTTTGAAGTCGTCGCCGAGGTCTTCACCGGCGCTGCTGTCGGGGGAGTTTTTCATTTAAATCGCGTTTCGCAGGCTGAGGTTTTCCGGGTGGGGCTGCAGGTAAACCTGCTGCGCAATGTACGGATCCGGGTGTTGGCGAAAGTGGTGCTTGAGCAGCGTCAACGGCACCACCAGCGGCACGATACCGTGGCGATACTGGCCGATGACGTGCTGCACTTCCTGTTTGTCTTCAGGGCTGAGCGCCTGTTTGAGGTAGCCGCTGATGTGTTGCAGGACGTTGCTGTGGGTGCGGCGGGTGGCGCATTTTTTCAGCGCCACCATCAGCTCGCTGAAATAGCGCGGGCCAATGACTTCGGGATCGGTCTTGCCCATGTTGCCCAACAGATTGCCCAGGGTTTTGTACTGCACCGGGTTGTGGGCCATCAGCAGGTATTTGTAGCGCGAGTGAAAGTCGAAAAGGCCGCGACGACTGAGGCCTTCCTGGCGCAATTGCTGCCAGGCGCTGTAGGCGAAAACGCGCGTGAGGAAGTTCTCGCGCAGCACCGGATCATTGAGGCGACCGTCTTCTTCCACCGGCAGGTCGGGGTGCCGCTCGCAGAATGCCTGGGCGTAGATGCCACGCCCGCCGCCATTCACTGGCGCACCGTTGACGTGATAGACCTTGACCCGATGCAGGCCGCAGGAGGGCGATTGCTGCATGAAGATGTAGCCGCAGATATCACCCAGTTCACCGGCCATCTTCTCGCCGTATTCGGCCAGGGGCAGGGTGACGTTGGCGTCGGGATGGACCGTGCCAACGGCTTGCGGGTGATCAGGGTCGCCCACCAGCCGGATCGGCTCACGGGGAATGCCCAGGCCGATGGCGACTTCCGGGCACACGGGAACGAATTCGAAGTAATCAGTGAGGGTGCGGCTGCACAGTCGGGATTCCTTGTGCCCACCGTTGTAGCGCACCTCGGCACCCATCAGGCAGGCGCTGATGGCGATTTTCGGTTTCGCGTGGGAATCGGCCATCGGAACCACCTCGAATCTAAACCTGTACAGAATATTGATTCTGTACAACATGGGTTCATCATAGATTCAAAGGTGTACAAGTCAAATTATTTGTATAGGTTTTTGAATGCGCCACACGCTCCCACAGGGTGGGGCTATTTCCAGCCCGGTAGCCAGGTGTCGCTACTTTTCAGGACCTGCCATTCAACTCGCTCACTGCGGTTGGTCAATACCGCCTGCAACTCGATCTCCAGCACCGTCCCTTCCTCATCACGGAACAGCTCGGTCACCAGAAAATGTTTTTCGCGGTTTTGCGGCTGGGCTGCCGTCCATTTCGACAGCAGCAATTTGCTCGGGTTGATGCGGTTCACTGCAGGTGCTCGTGCAAGCGGCGGGCGGCTTCCTGGCCGCTGAGCCAGGCACCTTCTACCCGACCGGACAAGCACCAGTCGCCACACACGTAGAGGCCCAGGTCGGCGTCCGCCAGCACGCCCCACTCGTGGCTGCTGGCCGGTCTGGCGTACAGCCAGCGGTGGGCGAGGCTGAAGGTCGGCGCGGGCATGGCGCTGTGCAACAGTTCGGCGAAGGCGCCATGCAGTTGTTCGATCACCGCTTCCTTGGACAGGTCGATATGTTGCCGGCTCCAGGCGCTGGTGGCGTGCAATACCCAGGTGTCGAGGGTGTTGTCGCGCCCCGGTTTGCTGCGGTTGCGGGCCAGCCAGTCGAGCGGGCTGTCCTGCACGAAGCAGCCTTCCATGGGCGTGTCCAGCGGCTTGTCGAACGCCAGGGCGACGGCCCAGGTCGGGTCCATTTTTACCCCGGCGGCAGCGCCGGCAAGTTTCGGTGCCGCCGCGAGCAATGCGGTCGCCTGAGGTGCGGGCGTGGCAATCACGACGTGGCTGAACGGGCCATGGGTGAAGCCTTCGGCATCCTGCAGATGCCAATGCTCTTCACCGCGATAGACCTCGGTAATCCGGCAAGCGAAGTGCGCTTCGAGATGGCCGAGCAAGCCCCGGGTAATGGCGCTCATGCGCGGCGTGCCGACCCAGCGGGTCTGCTCGTCCGGCGACAGGTTCAGTTGACCGCCCTGATAGGTGTAGAGCAGGGGCGCCCACTCGGCGACCCAGCCGTTGGCTTGCCAACGCTGGACCTCGGTGACGAAGCGGCGGTCGCGGGCAGTGAAATACTGCGCGCCCATATCGAGCGCCCCCGCATCGCTGCGTTTGCTCGACATGCGCCCGCCGCTGCCGCGACCCTTGTCAAAAAGTTGCACGACATGCCCGGCCTCCGTCAGCGCCTGAGCGGCTGAGAGTCCGGCGATGCCGGTGCCGATGATTGCGATAGGTACAGTCATAGGGGCCTCGGTTACCTTTATGTACAGACTACGCCGTGCTTTAAACCTGTACAATATTGTTTTTTGGTATAACTTTTAGCGTTATCGTTCTGACAGCTTGGCCTATTGTTAAACATAGAACCTGCTCGATACGAAAGATCCCTGCTTATAAAAATAGACTAGTGATCCGGGTAAAACGCCACGCGAGGAAGATGTCATGCACATATTGCTGACCGGCGGTACTGGTTTGATAGGACGTCAGCTCTGCCGGCACTGGTCAAGCCAGGGTCATCGGCTCACGGTCTGGAGCCGACAGCCTGCAAAAGTCGCGAAGATTTGTGGCGCTCAAGTGCGCGGTATCGGCCGACTTGAGGACATTGGTCAAGAGCCGGTAGATGCCGTGATCAACCTCGCAGGCGCGCCGATTGCCGATCGGCTCTGGACCCACAAGCGCAAGGGGTTGCTGTGGAGCAGCCGGATCACGTTGACTGAAACCTTGCTGACCTGGCTGGAAAGTCGCGATCACAAACCGCAGGTGCTGATCTCCGGCTCCGCTGTCGGCTGGTATGGCGATGGCGGTGAGCGCGAGTTGACCGAGGATTCGCCGCCGGTTGTCGATGATTTCGCCAGTCAGTTGAGCATCGCCTGGGAGGAGACCGCCCAGCGTGCCGAAGCCTTGGGCGTGCGGGTGATCCTGCTGCGTACCGGGTTGGTGCTGTCGGCTGAAGGCGGCTTTTTGTCGCGGCTGTTGCTGGCGTTCAAACTGGGGCTGGGTGGCCCGATGGGCAACGGTCGGCAGTGGATGCCGTGGATTCATATCAAGGATCAAATCGCCCTGATTGATTTTCTTCTGCATCGCAATGAAGCCGCCGGTCCATATAATGCCTGCGCGCCGACCCCGGTGCGCAATCGCGAATTTGCCAAAACGCTGGGCAGCGTGCTGCACCGCCCGGCATTCATGCCGATGCCGGCCTTCGCACTCAAGGTCGGTCTGGGCGAGTTGTCGTTGTTATTGCTGGGCGGCCAGCGGGCCATACCGGCGCGCTTGCTGGCGGCGGGTTTCACTTTCCAGTTCACTGATTTGCGTGCGGCTTTGGACGATCTGTCCAGCCGCCTTTGAAATAGGACGTTGCATGACCGATCACGCGTTGCTTCTGGTCAACCTGGGCTCACCTGCTTCCACTTCGGTGGCGGATGTGCGCAGCTACCTCAATCAATTTCTGATGGACCCGTACGTGATTGACCTGCCGTGGCCGGTGCGGCGCTTGCTGGTGTCGCTGATCCTGATCAAGCGCCCGGAGCAGTCAGCTCACGCCTACGCTTCGATCTGGTGGGAAGAAGGCTCGCCGCTGGTGGTGCTGAGCAAACGTCTGCAGCAGGCCATGACCGCCCAGTGGACCCATGGTCCGGTGGAACTGGCGATGCGTTATGGCGAACCCTCCATTGAGTCGAAGTTGTTGCAACTGGCTGCCCAGGGTCACAAGAGAATCACCCTTGCGCCGCTGTATCCACAGTTTGCCGACAGCACCGTGACCACGGTGATCGAAGAGGCCAAGCGTGTGGTGCGGGAGAAAAAACTGGATGTGCAGTTCTCGATTCTTCAGCCGTTCTACGATCAACCGGAATACCTCGATGCGCTGGTGGCCAGTGCCAGGCCGTATCTGGAGCAGCCACACGATCATCTGCTGCTGAGCTTCCACGGTCTGCCGGAACGGCACCTGACCAAGCTCGATCCGACGGGCCAGCATTGTTTCAAGAACGAGGATTGCTGCAAGAATGCCTGCGCGGCGGTGTTGGCCACTTGTTATCGCGCACAATGCCTGCGCACTGCGTCCGAGTTTGCCAGGCGCATGGGCCTGGCGGATGGCAAATGGTCCGTGTCGTTCCAGTCGCGACTGGGTCGTGCCAAGTGGATCGAACCCTATACCGAGGCACGCCTCGATGAGTTGGCCAAAAGCGGAGTGAAGAAGATTCTGGTGATGTGCCCGGCGTTCGTCGCTGATTGTATCGAGACGCTGGAAGAGATCGGCGATCGCGGGCTGGAGCAGTTCCGCGAGGCGGGGGGCGAGGAGTTGGTGCTGGTGCCGTGCCTCAACGATGATCCGCAGTGGGCGAGGGCGTTGAACACGCTGTGTGAAAGGGCGCCGTTGGCGCTGTAGAAATGTGGCGAGGGAGCTTGCTCCCGCTGGGTCGCGAAGCGGCCCCAAAATTCTTGCAATCAATGAAGATTTTGTGAGTGCTGCGCACTCAAGCGGGAGCAAGCTCCCTCGCCACAATGTGTCGTGTACCAACTTAAAGCAGCGGATCATCCGCCTTCTTGTGCTTCCAGCCATCATTGCCCGGCAGCAACAGGTTCAGCACAATCGCCACCACCGCACACAGCGCGATGCCTTTGAGGCCGAAGTCGTCAGGTCCGGTACCGGTGCCGATCAGCACACCGCCGATCCCGAACACCAGGGTCACCGACACAATCACCAGATTGCGCGCCTCGCCCAGATCGATCTTGTGGCGGATCAGCGTGTTCATCCCCACGGCCGCAATCGAACCGAACAACAGGCACAGAATCCCGCCCATTACCGGCACCGGAATGCTTTGCAGCAGCGCGCCGAACTTGCCGACAAACGCCAGGCTGATGGCAAAGATCGCCGCCCAGGTCATGATTTTCGGGTTGTAGTTCTTGGTCAGCATCACCGCGCCAGTGACTTCGGCGTACGTGGTGTTGGGCGGGCCGCCGAACAGGCCGGCAGCGGTGGTGGCAATGCCATCGCCGAGCAGGGTGCGGTGCAGGCCGGGCTTTTTCAGGTAATCGCGACCGGTCACGCTGCCCACGGCAATCACCCCGCCGATATGCTCGATGGCCGGGGCCAGTGCGACCGGAACGATGAACAGAATTGCCTGCCAGTTGAATTCCGGCGCGGTGAAGTGCGGTATCGCAAACCATGGGGCGGCGGCAATCTTCGCGGTATCGACGACACCGAAATAGAACGCCATGCCAAACCCTACCAGCACGCCGGAGATGATCGGCACCAGGCGGAAAATGCCTTTGCCGAACACGGCCACGATCAGGGTGGTCAGCAGCGCCGGCATCGAGATCAGCATCGCGGTCTGGTAATGAATCAGCTCGGAGCCGTCGCCGGCCTTGCCCATCGCCATGTTGGCGGCAATCGGCGCCATGGCCAGGCCGATGGAGATGATCACAGGCCCGATCACCACGGGTGGCAGCATCCGGTCGATAAAACCGGTGCCCTTGATCTTCACCGCAAGCCCCATGAAGGTGTAGACGAAACCCGCCGCCATCACGCCGCCCATGGTCGCCGCGAGGCCGAACTGGCCCTTGGCGAGGATGATCGGAGTGATAAAGGCAAAGCTCGACGCCAGGAACACCGGCACCTGACGCCCGGTAACGATCTGGAACAAAATCGTCCCAAGACCTGCGGTGAACAGCGCCACGTTCGGGTCGAGGCCGGTAATCAGTGGCATCAACACCAGGGCGCCAAACGCCACGAACAGCATCTGGGCGCCGGACAGCACCGTGCGCCAGAGCGGATCGTTGAACTCATCCTGCATGGTCACGCGTCCTTCTGCTTGGTGCCGAAGATCTTGTCTCCGGCGTCGCCCAGGCCTGGGATGATGTAACCGTGTTCGTTGAGTCGTTCATCGATGGACGCGGTGTAGATTTTCACGTCCGGGTGAGCTTTCTCTACAGCGGCGATGCCTTCCGGGGCTGCGACCAGCACCATGGCGCGGATGTCGCGGCAACCGGCTTTTTTCAGCAGGTCGATGGTGGCAACCATGGAACTGCCGGTGGCGAGCATCGGGTCGATGATCATGGCCAGGCGTTCATTGATTTCCGGAACCAGTTTTTCCAGGTAGGTGTGGGCTTGCAACGTTTCTTCGTTACGAGCCACGCCCACGGCGCTGACTTTGGCGCCCGGGATCAGGCTCAGTACGCCTTCGAGCATGCCGATACCGGCACGCAGGATCGGCACCACGGTAATTTTCTTGCCAGCGATTTTCTCCACCGACACGGTGCCGCACCAACCTTCGATATCGTAGGTCTCAAGCGGCAGGTCTTTGGTGGCTTCGTAGGTCAGCAGGGCACCGACTTCCTGAGCGAGCTCACGGAAATTCTTGGTGCTGATGTCTGCGCGGCGCATAAGGCCAAGTTTATGACGGATCAGCGGGTGGCGGATCTCTTGGATGGGCATGGGGAAAGGCTCCGGCGGCGGGCAAAAAAAGCGGCCTAGATTAATCTATCCGAGGGTGTTGTCCTATAGACATGCTGCACGTTAGTCCACAAAGGCTTGATCTGACCGAGCGGGATGCGTACCTTTGCCCGCTTTTCCCGAATCCGTCCCCCTGGAGAGCGCCATGTCCGCTGATCTCGAGCATATCCGTCAAATCATGCGAGAGGCTGACTGCCTGTACACCGAAGCTGAAGTCGAAGCGGCCATCGCCCGCGTCGGTGCACAAATCAACGAACAACTGGCGGACACCAACCCGGTGGTCTTCTGCGTGATGAACGGCGGCCTGATTTTCTCCGGCAAGCTGCTCACCCATTTGCACTTCCCGCTGGAAGCGTCCTACCTGCACGCCACCCGTTATCGCAACGAAACCAGCGGTGGCGACCTGTTCTGGAAAGCCAAGCCGGAAGTGTCGTTCCTCGACCGTGACGTGCTGATCATCGACGACATCCTCGACGAAGGCCACACCCTGGGCGCGATCATTGACTACTGCAAACATGCCGGCGCACGTAAAGTGCACACCGCCGTGCTGATCGACAAGGACCACGACCGCAAGGCGCGTCCGGACCTCAAAGCCGATTTCGTCGGTCTGCCGTGCATCGACCGCTACATCTTCGGCTACGGTATGGACTACAAAGGATACTGGCGTAACGCCAACGGGATTTTTGCTGTCAAAGGAATGTAATCATGGCCACGCCGAGCTTTCTGGATCAAACCCTGTTCACCGAATTGGCCGAGAAAGCTGCAGGCAGCCCTCGTGGCCGGCAGCATCACAACTTCCACCAGATGGAAGAACCCTGCCACCGAATGGCGGTGGGGTTGCAGCCGAACACCTACATCCCGCCTCATCGGCACTTGAGCGACGACAAGGCCGAAACCCTGCTGGTGCTGCGGGGCCGTCTCGGTGTGTTGATTTTTGACGAGTCAGGTCAGGTCACCGATAAGCGCGTGCTGCAGGCCGGGGGCGATTGCCTGGGCGTGGACCTTCCTGCGGGTGTCTATCACGGCTTGGTGGTGCTGGAGGCGGACAGCTTGATGTTCGAGTGCAAGTCTGGCCCTTATCGCCCGGTCGGTGAAGGTGAGCTGGCTCACTGGGCGCCACGCGAAGGCGAGGCCGGTGTGGCCGAGTATCAGGCGTGGATGCTCGCGCAGTTCGATTGATGTTTGCCCTGTGGGAGATTCTATGTTGTAGGGCAACCCTGCAACCTCAGCCTGCCTGTGGCCGCAGCGCACCGTGCGTGCGCGTTGAGCCTGACGCTCGCGCAGGGGTAAACTGCCCGCCCGTGAAATGTCTGCGAGCTGGAGTCGGCAATGCGTAAAGATAAGAAGCAACTGATTGGTGACGAGATCGGCGATGTGCAGATCAAATTGTTCCTCGACTTCGAGCCGGTCGACGCCACTTCGCCGTCGCTGCACAAACTGATCAAGGCTTATCGTGGCCTGCGTATCGATGACTTCGAGCGGTTTCTGACGTTCTTCGTCGAGGCCGGGTATGACGTTGATGGCCAGGATGAGCACGGCAATGACTTTGTCGCCCTGATCAAGGATCAGCGTAATGCGGCTGAGTACATCGAGTTGATCGACAAGGCTCGCGGTTAACCCCGGGACTCGAGATTTGAGAGGCCCCCGCAGTTGTGGCGAGCTTGCTCCCGCGGGGCTGCGTAGCGGCCCCGGAATTGTGCGAGCAGCGGAGGTTTTGTGAGCGCTGCGCACTCAAGCGGGCGCAAGCTCCCTTGCCACAATGGCAAGAATTGTTTCATCGCCCATAAAAAAACGCCCCGTTCTCAATGAGAGCGGGGCGTTTTTTGTGGGGCCGAATCAGGCGTAGCTTTCGGTCTCGTTACTGGCTTCAACCAGTTCCAGCGCGACGTTGTTGTGCGCGTTGATCTTGCGATACAGCGCTGCGTCGGTTTCCAGGACTTTCTCGCGAGCCGGGAAAATCTCCGCCAGTTTGGCAGCCCATTCACCGGACGCTTTGTTCGGGAAGCATTTTTCGATCAGTTCCAGCATGATCGAAACGGTCACCGAAGCGCCTGGCGAGGCGCCGAGCAGTGCAGCAAGAGATCCGTCCTTGGCCGAGACCAGTTCGGTGCCAAATTGCAGCACACCGCCCTTTTTCGGGTCTTTCTTGATGATCTGCACCCGTTGGCCGGCCACTTCCAGGCGCCAGTCCTCGGCTTTCGCTTGCGGGTAGAAGCGACGCAGGGATTCCAGACGCTGTTCCATCGACTGCATCACTTCGCTGACCAGGTACTTGGTCAGGTCCATGTTGTTTTTTGCCACGGCCAGCATCGGGCCGATGTTGCCGGCGCGAACCGACATTGGCAGGTCCATGAACGAACCGTGCTTGAGGAATTTGGTGGTGAAACCGGCGTATGGCCCGAACAGCAGGGATTTCTTGCCATCGACCACGCGGGTGTCCAGGTGCGGCACGGACATCGGTGGCGAGCCCACGGCAGCCTGGCTGTAGACCTTGGCCTGGTGGTGCTTGACCACTTCCGGGTTGTCGCAACGCAGCCACTGGCCGCTGATCGGGAAGCCGCCGAAACCTTTGCTCTCTTCGATGCCCGATGCTTGCAGCAACGGCAACGCCGCACCGCCGGCGCCGAGGAAGACGAATTTGGCATCGACTTCACGGCTGTTGCCGCTGTTGACGTCCTTGATGCTGACGGTCCAGCCGCTGCCATTACGCTTGAGGCCGGTCACGCGCTTGCAGTACTTGACCTGGGTGTCGGGTGCGCTGGTCAGGTGCTTGAGCAACTGATTGGTCAGAGCGCCGAAGTTGACGTCGGTGCCGTTCATCACCCGGGTGGCGGCAATGACTTCGTCGGCAGGACGGCCCGGCATCATCAGCGGCATCCACTCGGCCATGGTGGCCTTGTCTTCGGTGTATTCCATGTCCGAGAAGGCGTGGTGCTTGCTCAGCACGTTGAAGCGATCCTTGAGGAAGGACACGCCTTTGTCGCCTTGCACGAAGCTCAGGTGCGGCACTGGGCTGATGAAGGATTTGCACGAACCGAAGGTGCCCTTCTGGGTCAGGTACGACCAGAACTGCTTCGACACCTCGAACTGGGTGTTGATGTGCACGGCTTTCTTGATATCGACGGTGCCGTCGGCGGCCTGCGGCGTGTAGTTGAGCTCACACAGCCCGGCGTGACCGGTGCCGGCGTTGTTCCACGGGTTGGAACTCTCCGCGGCACCGGAATCCATCAGCTCGACGACTTCCAGCTTGATCGCGGGGTCGAGCTCTTTGAGCAGTACGGCAAGGGTGGCACTCATGATGCCGGCCCCAACCAGAACTACGTCGACTGCTTCGTTATGCGCCATTTAACGCGTCTCCAAAATCTGCAGCACCAAATTGTCGGCATGGCTGCCAGGAGTGACGGGGCGTGTCAGTGATGCCCCAGGTACCCATGGCCAGGAACGCCATGTCCGAATCTTCGCAATTTATCGCAACTTCGACGGACGCTACCTGCCGGGCCTATGAGCCATATGAACTCACTTCAGCGCGCGGGAGGCAATTCGACTTATGGCCGAGACATCCGTTTGTGCAACCAAATCCGTAGCGGACAGGCTTCAGGCTCCGGTATTCGAGGCGTATCCGGTCCTGTGTCGTTGGGCTGTTCCAGACGCTAATGGTGCATGTTCAGACGCAAAACTATTCATTTGCTCGCCACACTCTTGTGAAGTTGTGAAAACCCGTTTTTTTCACGCTCTTTTGAAGACGTGAACCTCAAAAAAGGGCTGTCCCAGCCTGGCACCGTGCCCGGTTGGATTGCCGACATGGGTGACATGGCAGGCAAAAACGGGCAAACAGCTCAGTGACCGAGCGTAATGACAGCTCTGCAGATTCGCGAAAAGGTGGTGGTTTGCAAAGGAAAAACCGCAAGCGCGCCAGCTTCACTCGATCTGTGTGGGCGGCTCTCTGTGGGCGGTATGGGTGTCAAAGGCTAGTGCTTTGACGATGCTGCGAGGCCCGATCAGGAGACGTCCTTATAATCGGGGGGAGATTGTATCTAAGAAACGCAGGGAAATGGTCGTGTTTAATGACTTTTATTAGGCGTGCGGTCAGGAGGCCAACAGTTGTTGTGCGCGTGGGCGTGCTTGACGCTGCACGACAAGGGCGCTGGCGGGCAAGGGTTGGTGCAGCCAGTTAAGGCGAATTTCCTCGATTTCGACCCAGCCATCGCCCATGGGTTGCAGGCTGCACTGCTTGAAAGCCTGGCAGTGGCCGTTGCGGTCGAGCAGGGCAAAGCTGCGATGCAGCGGGCGTGGCGCGAACAGCGAGATCAGATAACGCATGGCAAAGTACCTGTAGGGGACTGAGGTGAAGGTTGCCAGTTGGCCGTGACGTGAATGTGTATGGCGCGTGACGGAAATGTGACGGCGCCGGTTTTTCGGAGATTTTGCTAATCATTGCTGGGCGCTAGTTAGCCACAGTGGCGCACAGCTATACTGCGGGCCTGTTTGTGCCTGATTCTGGAGAGAAGCGCATGTTGCAACGCCTGTTGTTCGGTTTGATCACTGTGACCAGTTTGACCCTCGTCGGCTGTGCCAACAGCCCGCAACAACTGAGCCCGGAACCGAAGCTGACCACTCAGCTCGCCGCAGTTGGCCATGGCCAGCAAGTGGTGGTTCGTGTGGTGGACGGTCGCCCGTCGCCAACGCTGGGCACCCGTGGCGGTCTGTACCCGGAGACCAGCGCCATCACCGTGCAGGGCGCACAGATCCTGCCGAAGTTGCAGGCTCAGGCCGAAGCCGCCGTGCGCTTGTTGGGCTTCACCCCGGTGTCCAATGGCATGAATGCGCCGCAACTGACGGTGACCCTGTCGGAGCTGCAATACCAGTCGCCTAAAGACAGCGTCTACGTGACCGAAGCGACCATTGGTGCCACATTCCGCTCTGATGTGCAGAACGGCAATCGTCGTTACAGCGGGCGTTACGGCGCGTCCCAGAACCAGCGTTTCGGCATGGCGCCGAACCAGGAAACCAACACCAAGCTGGTCAGCGATGTGTTGAGCGACGCGTTGACTCGCGTGTTCAAGGACCCGACCGTGGGTCAGATGCTCGGCGAATAAGCGTTCCCTTGATTCAAAAAAGCCCGGCGCCAGAAATGGCCCCGGGCTTTTTCATGCTCGCCGATGGCAGAGATACACCGATCAACTGTGGGGGCGAGCCTGCTCGCGAAGGCGGAGTGTCAGGCGACATAACCTTTGAATGCTGCATCCCCATCGCGAGCAAGCTCGCTCCCACAGGGGGGATGCGCGGCGTGTCAGGCAGCTTGCGAATAAAAATCCAGCACACTCACGCCTGTCAGCCAGTCCGTCTCCGGCAAGTCGGCATGCTGATGCCCGCCCAATGCGCAATACACCAGCCAGTGGCGGTCCTGAACGTTGAAGGCAAGGCTGCCAACAAGGTTCTGTTGTTCCTCGCTTGGGGCAATGAGGTAAAGGCGGTCCTGGTTTTCGGCGTGCAGCATGGGTGGCTCTGTCTGGGTTTGGAGGGGCGACAGGCTGGCGTATTCAGATGACGATGCCGTGACACTGGGCCGTCATTCGTCGAGTGGTTGGTTATTTGTCGCAAAGGGGAGGGCAGGGGGGCAGGCTTTCGGTAGAATCCGCGCCGCGGTCGTTGGTTCGGCGTCCGCCACACCTGATTTCCCCGAGGTCCGTGATGTCGTTGCATTTGATTTCGCTGTTTACCAACCATCCTGCCAAGTTGATCAACCTGCTGGCCTTGCTGCTGGCCTTCCCGGGCAGTTGGTTGCTGCACGCCACCCGCCGTCGCGAACAACGCGCGCAGGCCAGTCTGGCCGCGCAACGCCAGAGCAGCCCCAATCAGGAGCCGATCCTGGATTGGGCGACGCTGCGCATGAACCGCTTTTTCTACCGCTTCGGTTTCGCCTGCCTGGGTGTGGCGCTGATCGTATCGTGGGCCAGCACCCGGTTTTGAGTTTGACGCAGGCGTTGTGATCAGCGCGAGCCTGTGGCGATCCGACGAGCCCCCTCGCCACAGGGGCGCCGTTTGAAACCGCTTACAATGCCAACCCCGCCTTCACCCGGTATTGATTACGCACCGGCGTCGCATATTGCAGCACCAGGAACGGGCGGTGCTCCGCGGGGCACGCATCCAGTCGGCGTTGCCATTCTTCCTGGGCTTTCGCCAACTCATCCGCCGGGAACACCTCGGCAGCTTTCGGCACCTGCAATTGCGGATCAGCGCCAGCCCACTGCGCGTACGCCAGGTAATGCACCGGGAACAGGCGATAACCACCGAGGATCTGCCGGTCCATCTCGATCGCCAACAGCTTGGTATCCTCGAACAGCTCGGTGATGGGCGTGGCAAAGTTCACATGCACCCGGCCCTTGTAGCCAGTGATGCCCTTGGCGATGCTCACGTCATCTTCGCCCGGCGCCTTGGTGTAGGTGCCCGTCGTGTCGCGGATGAACAGCTCGCGGGCCTTGGCCTGATCGCAGGGGTCGTATTCGTAGCTGATCGACACCGGGGTGACGTTCAGCGACTGAATGACTTCGCCGAACGGCTCGTCCTTGCGGCTCATATGGAACATCTTGAGGATCGCCGACTCGGTGCGGTCGTCGCCGTCCTTGGCCCGGCCTTCGGCCTGGGCGATCCAGATCGAGGCGCAATCGTTGCGAATCGAGTGGTTGATGTACGCGGACAGCAACTGATATGCGGCCATTTTCTCCCGACGACCGGTGATCGAACGGTGCACGATGAAGCTCTTGTTCAGGCGCATCAAATCGCTGACGAAAGGCTTTTGCAGCAGGTTGTCACCGATGGCGATGCGCGGGGTCGGCAGGCCGGCGTGGTACACAGCGTAGTTGACGAAGGCCGGGTCCATCACGATGTCGCGGTGGTTGGCGATGAACAGGTAGGCGCTGCCGGATTTGAACTGCTCGACGCCGGTGTAGGTGACGCCGTCGGTGGCGCGCTCGATGGTGTGGTCGACGTAAACCTCGACCTTGTCCTGCAATGTGGCCACCGAGTTGACGCCGGCGAACTCACGGCGCAGCCGATGAGCTATAAGAGGTTTGAGCATCCAGCCGAATGCACCGGCAAAACGCGGGAAGCGGAAGTGGGTGAGGATATCTAGAAACGCCTTGTCGCCGAGCAGCCGTGCCAGCACCGCTGGGACTTCGCTGTCGTCGTAAGGTCGGATGGCATCGAATTCGCCCATCATGCTCTCTTGTTAGAAACGGCTAGGGTAAGTAAAGGTTTTGATCGAAAACCAACGGGGCACGGTCTGAAAAGTAGACAGACAAAAATAGCCCTGCAAATAGACCGGCGATTATACGCACAAGTCACCTGGGAGACCGCGATGCTGGAAACCGAGCGCTACGAATGTCCGTATTGTGGTGAAGAGGCCGAAGCCGTACTGGACTTGTCCGGCGGTGATCAGCAATACATCGAGGACTGCCCGGTGTGTTGCCGGCCGATCCGTTTCACGCTGCAAACCGACGGTCACGAATGGATGCTCGAAGTTCACAGCGAAAACGAATGAAGGGGCGCGCCATGCAGCGAATCTACGAGCCGGAAAACCTGATGGAAGGTGAATTGCTGCAAAGCATGCTCGCCAGCGAAGGCATCAAGGCGCATCTGGTGGGGCGTGATTTGCTCGGTGGCACTGGCGAATTACCGATCTTCGGCCTGCTGGGCCTGGCGGTGGACAACGATCAGGCCGAATACGCCCGGGAGCTGATCACCGCGTACAATGCCGCGCTGCCGCTGTCCGATGACACACCCGAGAGCTTCCCCGGCACGCTGGTCTGTTAGGCTGACGTTCGTTTGATCAAGAGTCGTGTTGCCCCATGTGTGGACGTTATGCCCTGTTTCGCTGGAACCCCGCCTTCGCGGCCCTGCCTGGCTTCCCCGCCGACCAGCAGGCCCAGTGGAATATTTCCCCCAACGATTCGGTGTTGATGCTGCGTGCAGGTGCAGAGGGCCAGCGCGAACTGGCCCGCGCCCGCTGGGGGCTGACGCCGCCGTGGCTCACTGACCTGTCCCGTACTCCTGCTCATGCCAGGGCCGAAACCGTTGCCGAGCAGCCGATGTTTCGCCAGGCCCTGCGCGAGCGGCGTTGCCTGCTGCCGGCCAATGGCTTTTATGAATGGCGCGGTACCACACGCAAACGTCCGTACTGGCTGACGCCGGGGGAGGGCTCGTCGCTGTTCTTTGCGGCCATCTGGGAAGCGTATCCGGTGCAGGAGCAGGTGTGGCTGAGCACGGCGGTGATCACGCAGCCGGCGGCGAGTCAGCGTCGACCGTTGATTCTGGATGAAGCGGGGCAGGCGGCCTGGCTTGATCCCGAGACGCCGTTGCATGTGTTGCAGGGATTGCTGGCCAGTGAACCCGCCGCGTTGCGCGAGCGAGTGCTGGCCAATCTGGTGAATGACCCCAAGCTCAATGGGCCGGAGTGTCTTACTCCCGGTTGAGTGTTCCGGCCCCTTCGCGAGCCTGCTCGCGAAGGGGCCTTCGAATCAAACCTTGAACTGATTGATCAACCGCCGCTGCTGTTCCGCCAATTTGGTCAGGTCCGCACTGGCCGCACTCGATTCATCCGCCCCGCCGGCCACTTCATTGGCCACTTGCCCGATGTTGATCACGTTACGGTTGATGTCGTCGGCCACCGCGCTCTGTTCCTCGGCGGCGCTGGCGATCTGGGTGTTCATGTCGTTGATCACCGACACTGCCTTGGTGATGGTCTCCAGTGCCTCGGCCGCCTTGGCTGCATGTTGCACGCTTTCGTCGGTACGGTTCTGGCTGTCTTCCATCACCCGCACCACGTCGCGGGTGCCTTGTTGCAGTTGCTGGATCATGGCCTGGATTTCTTCAGTCGCCTTCTGGGTTTTCTGCGCCAGATTGCGAACTTCATCGGCCACTACCGCAAACCCGCGACCCTGCTCACCGGCCCGTGCCGCTTCGATGGCCGCGTTCAGGGCCAACAGATTGGTCTGCTCGGCAATGCCGCGAATAGCGGTCAGGATGGCGTTGATGTTCTCGCTGTCTTTCGCCAGGGCCTGCACCACGCTTACCGCCTTGCCGATTTCCAGCGCCAGCACGCCAATCGAGTTCGAGGTGTCGCGCACAATCTGCATGCCTTGCGCCGCTGCCTGATCGGCATGGCTGGCCGCCTGCGCCGCCGACGTTGCGTTGCGCGCCACGTCCTGGGCGGTGGCGGTCATTTCATGCACCGCCGTGGCCACCTGATCGATCTCGGCCATTTGTTTGTGAACGCCGATGTTGGTGCGAATGGCGATGTCGGCGGTGTGTTCCGAAGAATCGCTGACGCTCTGCACCGACGTCACCACCTGGGTAATCATCGCCTGCAACTTGGCCAGGAACGTGTTGAAGCCTTTGGCAATCGAGCCCAGTTCGTCGGCGCGGTCGCTGGTCAGTCGGCGGGTCAGATCGCCTTCGCCCTGGGCGATGTCGTCGAGCATCGCCACCATTTGCTTGAGCGGACGGGCAATGCCGTGACCGACCAGCCAGATCACCAGCAAGCCGATACCGGCGATCAACAAGCCGACCATGGCCATGCCGAAGGTGTCGGATTTGCGCTGCTTGTCGAGGTCGCCCTGGAGTTTTTGCAGGTCGGCCATCACCGCGTTAAGCGGCAGTTGCAGCATCAGTGTCCAGCGCGCATCGGTCTGACCGATGCCGAACGGCAGGTACAACTCGATACGGTCGTTGGCCTTGTCGACGGTATAAGTGACTTCGCCGCGCTTGATGTTGGCCATGTTGGCGATTTGCTGGCTGTCGAGAATGTCGCTGACCTTCTCGCCGAATTTGCTCGGGTCTTTGGTGTAGGCGACGATCCGGCCGTTACTGCCGACCAGCGCCATGACGCCAGCGCCGCCGTACAGTTTCTGGTTGGCGCCCAGCAGCATGTCCTGGATGAAGTTCACCGACAGGTCGGCGCCGACGATGCCCTGAAAGGCGCCGTTGAGCATGATCGGTTCAATAAAGGAGGCGAGCATGACGATCTTGTCGCCGACCTTGTAGGGTGCGGGATCGATCACGCAGGATTTTTTGTTTTCCTTGGAGCACAGGTAGTACTCGCTGGCGCGCACGCCGGTGGACAGGACTTTCTGGTCATCGACGTCTGCGAGCTTGTCCAGGCCCAGGCTGCCGTCTTCGTTACGGAACCACCATGGCAGGAAGCGCCCGTTGCTGGCGTCGATGCCGACGACTTTGCTGTCCACGTAGGTCGCATCGTTGTGGTCCAGTGCGTTTTTTTCCCAGCCGATGTAGGTGCCGAGAATTTTCGGGTTGCGGGCGACGTTTTCCTTGATCAGGTTGATCAATTGCTCACGGCTGAGGCTCAACTGCGGTTGGCCGTCGGCCCCCGGCGTGCCGATCAGTTCGTTGACCCGCACCAGACCGCCAGCGATCAACAACGGCGCTTCGAGCTCGCGCTGGATCTGGCTGACCTGGGTTTGTGCCAGGGATGTCAGGCGTTGTTCGATGACTTGCTCGAATTGCGCCTGGGTGCGTTCCTGGACCATCTCTTGCGTCCGCGCCCCGGAGAACAACGCGTACAGCACCAGCGCCGCGACGACGCTAAGAACGATGGCACCGGCAAGGGCTGCCACGGAAAACTGGATCGACTTGAATTTCATGGATGCTCCGCACGCAAGAGGACGTCTGCAGTGCTGTATCGGCCGGTGGCTGGGTCGCCATGAGCGCAGTGGAGCGAATTGACTGTTTTTGACTGGCCTGTGTCGCAAATGGATCAGGGGGGGAGCCTGCCCATGCCTTGACTGAGCATTGAAGGCAGCGAATTTCTGAGGGTTATGCGCCGAGGCTGAGGGGCCCTTCGCGAGCAGGCTCGCTCCCACACGGGATCTCCATTGCTCACAGATTGTGTGCACCAAAGATCTGATGTGGGAGCGAGCCTGCGCGCGAAGAACGATAACGCGGTCTATCGACCTACCGCGTCAAACCCACCCGCTGGTCTGCATCGCCTTGTACACCGCAACAATCGCCAGCACAAAGAACGCCGCAGCCGCCAGACGACGGATCAACGTCAGTGGCAGTTTGTCGGCGGCAAAGTTGCCGGCCAGCACCACCGGTACGTTGGCAATCAGCATGCCGGCAGTCGTGCCGATAATCACCAGCCACAGTTCCGGGTATTGCGCCGCGAGCATCACCGTGGCGACCTGGGTCTTGTCACCCATCTCGGCCAGGAAAAAGGCGATCAGCGTGGTCAGGAACGGCCCGAATTTGCGCGCGGTGCTGGCTTCGTCGTCGTCCATCTTGTCCGGCACCAGCGTCCACAAGGCGGTGGCAGTGAAGCTGGCGGCGAGGATCCAGTGCAGTGCCGCATCCGACACCAGGCTGCCGAACCAGGCGCCTACCGCGCCGGCTGCCGCATGGTTGGCCAGGGTCGCGACGACGATACCGGCGATAATTGGCCAGGGTTTGCGAAAGCGCGCGGCGAGAATGAGGGCGAGCAGTTGCGTCTTGTCGCCGATTTCGGCCAAGGCAACGATAGCGGTGGGAACGAGTAGAGAATCCAGCATCAGGGTTTTCCTAAGGGGCGGGTCGACACGGCTATGACACGTACAGCCTCCCCGCCCCGGGTAAGGTGTTCGTGTCATAGGTCTTGTCAAACCCAGCGATCCATCTGTGTGGACGCTTGGGCCGCATACGCCATGGTCTGAGGACCAAGTATGTTGACGTATGCCGGACGAGCATGGCGCTCGTGGGAGACTACTCCCCTAGGACGGAGCGGATTCTGCCTAGGCAAATCGGATAGAGCAAGCCTCTTTTTTAAAAGAGGTTTCAGCCGCGTTTGGCCCGGTAAATCCTGAAACCCTGTCCTTCGGCCTTGATCGCACAGACTCCCAGATGCTCCTCGATCAACGGTTGATATTTCAGGAAGCTGTTCGCCACCAGGCGCAGTTCGCCGCCGTTTTTCAGATGTTTCGCCGCTTTTCGCAGCAAATTCTCGGTGGCAAAATAATCGGTGTGAACCCCGACATGGAACGGTGGATTGCTCAGAATCGCGCTCAGACCCATAGGCGCCGCATCGATCCCGTCACCGGTGATCACATCCGCTTCCAGACCGTTGGCCGCCAATGTCAGGCGGCTGCTGGCGGCGGCAAACGCGTCGACGTCGAGCAAGGTCACCTGATTGTGCGGGTAACGACGTTTGACCGCCGCGCCCAGCACACCGGCACCACACCCGAAGTCCAGCAAGTGGCCGCTTGGCAATTTGTCCAGGTGCTCCAGCAGCAAGGCGCTGCCGCGATCCAGGCGTCCGTGGCTGAAGACGCCCGGCAGGCTGATGACTTTCAACGGTCCTTCGGCCAATGGCAATTCATAAGTCTGCGCCAGGCTTTCCAGGGATTTGGCTTGTGGCGCTTCAGCCACAGTGACCTGCCACAACTGGCAATGCCGGGCGCTGTCGAGCTTGCGCGGTTTGCCGAACGGGGTCAGTTGCTTGGCGGCGCCTTCGATGCCGCTGCGTTTTTCCCCGACCAGATACACTTCGCGGCCCGCCAGGCGCGAGGCAACGGCGTTGAGGATGTAGTCGGTGAGGTCCTTGGATTTGGGCAGGAACACCACGGCGGTATCGAATTCACGCTCGGGCACGTTGACGCCAAAGTGGCTGCGCTCGGCGAAACGCGCATCCAGCGCCGCTTGATCGCCGGCATGCCAGCACCAGCCATGGGCATCGGGCAGACGACCGAGCAGATCATCGGCGGGCAACCCGGCCAGCAATACCGAACCCTGAAACAACTCGGGCTGACGAAGCAGTACTTCACTGCGCGGATCCATACTCTGCTCCTTGAAAAAAAGTGCCGCAGTTTATCAACTGACGACCCGCAGCGCTGTACCGCTGAAGAACGCCTGGGCGTTTTCGCTCAATTGACCCACGATCCGCTGCCGTGCTTCGCGACTGCCCCAGGCGTTGTGCGGTGTGACGATCAACCGTGGAATATCATCGGCCAGCAAGGGATTGCCGGCGGTCGGCGGCTCGACGCTCAGCACGTCAGTGGCAGCGCCGCCCAGATGGCCGTTGCGCAAGGCGTCGGCCAAAGCCTGTTCATCAATCAAACCGCCACGAGCGGTGTTGACCACGAAGGCGCCGGGTTTCATCGAGGCCAGTTGCTGTGCACCAATGAAATGACGGGTGTGTTCATTGAGCGGGCAGTGCAGGGTCAGGGCGTCGATTTGTGGCAGCAGCTCATCGAGTGGCAAGCGATCCGGCCGGGCAGGGCGGCCCGGAATCTGCCCCAGCAGCACGCGCATGCCGAATGCCTCGGCCAGCCGCGCCACCGCACCGCCCAGTTCGCCGTGACCCAGCAGGCCGAGGGTTTTGCCTTCCAGCTCAACAATCGGGTAGTCCAGCAGACAGAATTGTCTGGCCTGCTGCCAGCGACCTTCGCCGACGGCTTTCTGATAATCGGCCAGGCGCGTGGCCAGATTCAGCAGCAGCATGATCGTGTGCTGGGCCACCGACGGCGTGCCATAACCCTGGCAGTTGCAGACCGTGATCCCGTGGGCGCGGGCGGCGGCCAGGTCGACGTTGTTGGTGCCGGTGGCGGTGATCAGGATCAGTTTCAATTCAGGGCTGGCGGCCATGGCGGCGGCATCGATCAGAATCTTGTTGCTGATGGCGACGGTGGCGCCCTTGAGGTGGTCGATCACTTGGTCCGGCGTGGTCTGGGCAAACAGTTGCAGGTCGCTGAAGCATTCGCGCAACGGCGTGAGGTCGAGGTCGCCCAGGTCCAGGGACGGATGGTCGAGGAAAACGGCGCGGCGAGTGTTCGTCATCAACTGTACCTTTTGTGCAATGAACTGAAGGCGTAATCTGCCGAGCCTACCAGATGAAACAAATGGTTACGCATCAAGCAAGGCTGACGCATAAACCAGTGGCGAGGGAGCTTGCTCCCGCTCGGCTGCGAAGCGGTCGTAAACCGGATGAATCGGTCTGACCGACAAGATGCGGTTGCCTGAATTGGGGCCGCTTCGCGGCCAGCGGGAGCAAGCTCCCTCGCCACAGAGACTGAGTTCGCTTCAGAATTATTTATTCACCAAGCCACCCCAGAGGAGCCTCCATGTACTGGACAGAATTTTTGACCGTTGCGCTGATTCACCTGCTCGCCGTGGCCAGCCCCGGCCCGGACTTTGCGGTCGTGGTGCGTGAGAGCGTGACCCACGGTCGTCGCGCCGGGACGTGGACGGCGCTGGGTGTCGGCACGGCGATTTTCCTGCACGTCGGTTATTCGCTGCTGGGCATCGGTCTAATCGTGTCGCAGTCGATCGTGCTGTTCAATGCCTTGAAATGGGCCGCCGCTGCTTACCTGCTGTACATCGGCTTCAAGGCCTTGCGCGCGCAGCCGGCGAAACCGGTCGCCGACGATTTGCACAAGGAAGTGGGCGAGCGCACTGCTCGCGGCGCGTTCACCTCGGGCTTCGTCACCAACGGCCTGAACCCGAAAGCCACGCTGTTTTTCCTGTCGCTGTTCACCGTGGTGATCAATCCGCACACGCCGCTGGCAGTGCAGGCCGGTTACGGGATTTACCTGGCGGTTGCCACCGCTGGCTGGTTCTGCCTGGTGGCGATGCTGTTCAGCCAGCAGCGCGTTCGGTCCGGTTTTGCTCGCATGGGCCACTGGTTCGACCGCACCATGGGGGCTGTGCTGATCGCCATCGGCGTGAAACTCGCGTTCACCGAGATGCATTGATAAAACACCGCCCTGCCGGACGGCGCAAACCCGCAGGGGCTGCCGCAGGCTGCGATCTTTTGAGGGATTGCCATTGCGGCGCGACGAAATTGGCAACCCTCGCACCACGAACATGCAGGCCGCCCCCAGCGCAATCACCGCCCAGCCGTCCACATACGCCAGGCCGAATGCCAGCGCGACAACGATTCCGCTGATTTCATTCGTCGAACCGCGCCAAGGTTTTGTAGGGCTTTACCTGATATTGGCGGGGTTTGCGGCGTTGACCTTCGTGGCAGCACTGGTTTTCCCACGGACACCGTCCGAGACTGCTGTAGGACAGATCGCCTGATCATGGAGGAAAACAGGAAAATGCTGGCGCAAAGCTAGCATTTGTACGGCTCTGCAAATCATTCCTTTGACTGATTTGGCTAGGGTATAAGGGCTCTAGAGTGCTTACCTCTACAGCCAACACCGTGCAGTCAGAAAAGGGATTCTTATGTTGCAGACTCGCGTTATTCCGCCCGCCGAAGGCGCCTACCAGTATCCGCTGCTGATTAAACGACTGCTGATGTCCGGCGCTCGTTACGAAAAAACCCGCGAGATCATCTACCGCGACCAGTTGCGCTACAGCTATCCGACCTTGATCGAGCGTGTCGCGCGGCTGGCCAACGTACTGACGGCGGCCGGGGTCAAGGCGGGCGATACCGTGGCGGTGATGGACTGGGACAGCCATCGCTACCTGGAATGCATGTTTGCCATCCCGATGATCGGCGCGGTGATTCACACCATTAACGTGCGCCTGTCGCCGGAACAGATTCTCTACACCATGAACCACGCCGAGGACCGCTTCGTGCTGGTCAACAGCGAGTTCGTGGGCCTTTATCAAGCGATTGCCGGGCACCTGACCACCGTCGAGAAAACCCTGCTGCTGACCGATCTGCCGGACAAGACCGCTGATCTGCCGAATCTGGTCGGCGAGTATGAGCAACTGCTGGCCGCCGCGAGCCCGCAGTACGACTTCCAGGACTTCGACGAAAACTCCGTCGCCACCACGTTCTACACCACCGGCACCACCGGCAACCCCAAAGGCGTGTACTTCACCCACCGCCAACTGGTGCTGCACACCATGGGCGTGGCGACGATCATGGGCTCCATCGATAGCGTGCGGCTGCTGGGCACCAACGATGTCTATATGCCGATCACGCCGATGTTCCATGTGCACGCGTGGGGCCTGCCGTATGTGGCGACGATGCTCGGGCTCAAACAGGTTTACCCCGGTCGCTACGACCCGGAATTCCTGGTGGAGTTGTGGCGCAAGGAGAAGGTCACCTTTTCTCACTGTGTACCGACCATCCTGCAAATGCTGCTCAACGCCAAGGCGGCTCAGGGCACCGACTTTGGCGGCTGGAAAATCGTCATTGGCGGCAGTGCGCTGAACCGCACGCTCTACGAAACGGCCAAGGCCAGGGGCATCCAGCTGACCGCCGCCTACGGCATGTCGGAAACCGGGCCGCTGGTGTCTTGCGCGCACCTCAATGACGAGTTGATGGCCGGCACCGAAGACGAACGCACCACTTACAGGATCAAGGCCGGTGTGCCGGGACCTTTGGTAGAGGCGGCGATTGTCGATGGCGAGGGCAACTTCCTGCCCGCCGATGGCGAGACCCAGGGCGAGCTGGTACTGCGTGCACCGTGGCTCACCGAAGGCTATTTCAACGAACCACTCAAAGGCGCCGAGCTCTGGGCTGGCGGCTGGTTGCACACCGGCGACGTGGCGACGCTCGACAGCATGGGCGTGATCGACATCCGTGACCGGATCAAGGACGTGATCAAGACCGGCGGCGAGTGGATCTCGTCCCTGGACCTGGAAGACCTGATCAGCAGGCACGTCGCGGTACGCGAAGTAGCAGTGGTAGGCATCGCCGATCCGCAGTGGGGCGAGCGCCCGTTTGCCTTGCTGGTGATCCGCGAGGGCTATGAGATCGGGGCCAGGGAGCTGAAGGAACACCTCAAGCCGTTCGTCGAATTGGGGCACCTGAGCAAGTGGGCGATCCCGAGCCAGATCGCCCTTGTTACGGAAATTCCCAAGACCAGCGTCGGCAAACTCGACAAGAAGCGTATCCGCCTCGACATCACCGAATGGCAGGCCAACAACAGCACCTTCCTCTCGACGCTTTAAGCGCTCCCCGATGTTCACTGGCGTGCCCGGCAGGACACGCCAGCCCCACCAAGCAAGCGCTTGGCTTGTGAAATTCGAATTTTCAGCCATCCTTGCCGTGCCGACATGTGTCGGACTGGCGAAAGGACTGTTCCAGAGTGGCCGGCAGCTGCAAATCACACTTTAGAGGGATCAAGTCGTACTACCTGCTGGCTATAGTCCGTCAAGGATTTTTAAGAACGGGGCAAACGCACAAAACGGGGCGATGCAACTTTGGAGTGAATTCGGGACGCCTTGGCTTCCGGTCACCCTCAGCGTTTTTAAAAGTGCTCAATGCCATAACAATAATGCACATGGAGTAGCGTCGATGACATCAGTAAACAAGTTCTGGCGCCGGGCAAAACTGCCTCTGGCAGTCAGTCTCGCCTCTACGCTCGCCGGGCCTGCATTCGGCGTCAGTTTCAACATCGGTGAAATAGAAGGTCAGTTCGATTCTTCGCTCTCCCTGGGCATGAGTATTTCGACCCAGCAGCCGAACAAGGACCTCATTGGCGTCAACAACGGTGGCAAGGGCCTGTCCCAGACCTCCGATGACGGTCACTTGAACTTCAAGAGCGGGGAAGCCTTCTCGAAGATCTTCAAGGGTATCCATGACCTTGAGTTGAAATACGGCGACACCGGTGTCTTCGTACGGGGCAAATACTGGTACGACTTCGCGCTGCAGAACCAGGACCTGGACTTCAAGAACGTCAGCAACGATCACCGCGATGAAGCCGCCAAGTCTTCGGGTGGCCAGATCCTCGACGCCTTCGTTTACCACAACTACTCCATTGCCGATGAGCCGGGTTCGGTGCGTCTGGGCAAGCAGGTGGTGAACTGGGGCGAGAGTACTTTCATCGGCGGCGGCATCAACTCGATCAACCCCATCGACGTATCTGCATTCCGCCGTCCGGGTGCCGAGATCAAGGAAGGCCTGATCCCGGTCAACATGTTCTACGTGTCCCAAAGCCTGACCGAAAACCTGTCCGCCGAGGGCTTCTATCAGCTTGACTGGCAAAAGACCGTGACCGACAACTGCGGCACGTTCTTCTCGCAGCCGGACATTGTGACCACCGGTTGCGACGATAACCTGCGGGTACTGAACAAGCAGTCGACGATTCCAGCCGTGGCGCTCGGCCCATTGGCCGCTGCCAATGTCGACGTCAACGACGAAGGCGTCCTGGTACGCCGGGCCCCTAACCGCAACGCACGAGACAGCGGGCAGTGGGGTGTTTCCGCCAAGTACATGTTCGATCCGCTGGCCACCGAATTCGGTGCCTACTTCATGAACTACCACAGCCGTGCGCCGATCTTCAGTGCCACGGGCGCGCCACAGTCGGTCTATAACGGCGTCAAGGCGCTCCCAGGCCCGTTCCAGGCGCTGGGGCCTTTGGTGGTGGCGGGTAACTCCGAGTATTTCATCGAATATCCTGAAGACATTCGCCTGTACGGCCTGAGCTTCTCCACCACCCTGCCTACCGGTACGGCGTGGAGCGGTGAGGTCAGCTACCGGCCGAACGCGCCGGTGCAGTTGAACTCCACCGATATCCTGTTCGCCGGTGTGCGCCCGTTGGGCGGTGCGCTGACCAACGCCTCGATCCTCAGCGGCGTTCCGGGTCAGGACCTGCACGGCTATAACCGCAAGGAAATCACCCAGCTCCAGACCACCCTAACGCACTTCTTCGATCAGGTCATGGGCGCCAACCGTCTGACCCTGGTCGGTGAGGTCGGTGTGACCCACGTCGGCGGCCTGGAAAGCAAGTCCGACGCTCGTTACGGTCGCGACCCGGTCTTCGGCCCGGGCGAGCTGCCTTCCACCGGCGGCCTTAACACCTGCTCGCAAATCCTCAACGCGTCCACCATCGCAGGTGCCGGGGCGGGTGCATCAACCAGTAACCAAAGCAGCAACTGCAACAACGACGGTTTCACCACAGCCACTTCCTGGGGTTATCGCGGTCGTGCCATCTGGGATTACAGCGACGTCTTTGCCGGCGTGAACCTGAAGCCGAACGTGGCCTGGTCCCATGACGTCAAGGGTTACTCCCCAGGTCCTGGCGGTAACTTCGAAGAAGGTCGCAAGGCAATCAGCCTTGGGCTTGATGCCGAGTATCAGAACACCTACACAGCGAGCCTGAACTACACCAACTTCTTTGGTGGTAGCTACAGCACGGTGGATGATCGCGATTTCGTTGCCCTCAGCGTTGGCGTGAACTTCTAAGCACAGTTTTTTCAGGACGAACACACATATGAAAATAACAAAGAGTCTGTTCCACGCCGGTGTTCTGGGGCTTTCGCTGCTGGCCAGTGGTGTCATGGCGGCGGTCCCTGCTGCCGAAGCCGACAAGCTGGGCAAAAGCCTGACGCCGATGGGGGCCGAAATGGCGGGTAACGCCGACGGCTCGATCCCGGCCTGGAAACCGCTGGCAAAAAATGCCGGCACAGTCGACAGTCGAGGCTTCCTGTCCGATCCGTACGGCAGCGAAAAGCCGCTGTTCACCATCACGGCACAAAACGTCGAGCAATATAAGGACAAGCTTGCTCCGGGCCAGTACGCAATGTTCAAGCGCTACCCGGACACCTTCAAGATGCCGGTCTACCCGTCCCATCGCGGTTCCACCGTGCCGGATGACGTGTTCGCCGCCATCAGGAGAAATGCCACGACGACCAATCTGGTCGCCGGTGGCAACGGTCTGGAAAACTTCGAAACCGCTGTACCGTTCCCGATTCCGAAAAGCGGTCTGGAAGTCATCTGGAACCACATCACCCGCTATCGCGGTGGCAGCGTGACCCGTCTTGTGACTCAGGCGACACCACAGACGAACGGCTCGTTCAGCCTGGTGTATTTCCAGGACCAGTTCGTGTTCCGCGACAAGATGAAGGACTACGACCCGAAAAATCCGGGCAATATCCTGTTTTACTTCAAACAGAAAGTGACCGCGCCGGCCCGTCTGGCAGGTACTGTGTTGCTGGTGCACGAAACGCTCGACCAGGTGAAGGAGCCACGCAAGGCCTGGGTTTACGCCACTGGCCAGCGCCGTGTGCGTCAGGCACCGCAAGTGTCCTATGATGGTCCGGGAACCGCAGCGGATGGCCTGCGTACATCCGACAACCTGGACATGTACAACGGTGCGCCGGATCGCTATGACTGGAAACTCGAAGGCAAGAAAGAGATGTACATTGCCTCCGACAGCTACAAGATCGACTCGCCGAACCTCAAGTACACCGACATCATCAAGGCCGGCCATATCAACCAGGACCTGACTCGTTACGAGTTGCGTCGCGTCTGGCATGTGGTGGCGACTTTGAAGGAAGGCCAGCGTCACATCTACGCCAAGCGTGACTTCTTCATCGACGAAGATACCTGGCAAGCAGCGGTCATCGACCACTACGACGGTCGCGGTCAGTTGTGGCGTGTGGCAGAGGCGCATGCCGAGGACTACTACGACAAGCAAGTGCCGTGGTACGCGCTGGAAGTGCTGTACGACCTGCAATCGGGCCGCTACCTGGCACTGGGCATGAAGAACGAAGAGAAACAGGCCTATGACTTCGGCTTTTCTGCCACCAAAAGCGAATTCCAGCCGGGCAACCTGGGTCAGGATGGCATTCGCTAAGCTGTAACCAGAGGCCGCATCCTCAAAAAACGCCCCGACTGGTTCGGGGCGTTTTTTTTGTGCGGCTTGAGATATTCGGTGGTTCTGATGGCCTCTTCGCGAGCAGGCTCGCTCGCACATTTGACCGTATTCGTATGGAGGAACGCTTTCTCCTGTGGGAGCGGGCTTGCTCGCGAAGAGGACAACACGGTCCACCGGTTGAAACCCAACATTGAGTTGATACATCTGCTGGTAGTCTTTTTGTAGCCATTTGTAGCAATAACCTTCAAACCCTCTTCGTTTACCGCTAGTCTGCGGACATCTGCAACGCCGCCAACAGCCATTCAAACAAGAGCCGGCCATGACTGATCTGTCCCCGATTGCGGGTCCTGCACGTGTTAGCGTCGCAACAGTGGACGGGCGTTTTTTTCGCCCGCCGTTGCCTGACGGCCACGTACTGCGGCCTCGTTTGTGCGAGCGCCTGAGTGCCGGGCTCAGTGGCCGGCTATTGCTGGTGAGTGCTCCGGCAGGGTTCGGCAAGAGTTCGCTGGCAGTGGAGTTCTGTCAGGGCCTGCCGGATCACTGGCAAAGCCTGTGGCTGGGATTGAGCCCACGGGACAATGATCCGGGGCGATTCCTTGAACGGCTGCTCGAAGGCTTGCAGGACTATTTCCCGCAATTGGGCAGCCAGGCCCTCGGCCTGTTGAAAATGCGGCAGCGTCATCAACCGTTTGCCTTCGAAGAGTGGCTGGACGGGCTGCTCGATGAACTGGCCGTGCATCTTTCTGTAAGCACTCCGTTGCTGCTGGTACTCGACGATTACCATTTGGCCCAAGGTCCGGTGCTGGATCGTTGCCTGCAATTCTTCCTCAATCACCTGCCCGACGGCCTGCTGGTCATGGTCACCAGCCGGCAGCGTCCCGACTGGCACCTGGCCCGCCTTCGGTTGTCGCGGCAACTGCTCGAACTGCATGAACAAGATCTTCGCCTGACCCACGACGAAGCCCTGAGCCTGCTTGACCGGCACAGCAGCTCGTTGCGTGGCGAGGCGCTGGAAAACCTGATCCAGCGTAGCGAAGGCTGGGTCGCCGGTTTGCGCTTCTGGCTGCTGGCAGCGTCGGAGGCGGGCACTGATGGTGTGCTGGCGCAATCGCTGAACGGCGGGGAAGGGTTGATTCGCGACTATCTGCTGGAAGAAGTCATCGACTGCCTGCCCGCCGAGGTGCAGGCCTTCCTCTACGATACAGCGTCTCAGGAACGTTTTTGCAGCGAGTTGTGCGACGCCGTGCGCGAGGCTCATGACAGTGCGGAGATCCTGCGCTTCCTGCTGGCGCACCAGGTATTTCTGGTGCCGCTGGATGAGCAGGGTCACTGGTATCGCTATCACCATCTCTTTTCCGATTTGCTGCGCACCCGGCCGACCACAAAGGCGATCGTGCCGGCGGCCAGTCTGCACCTGCGCGCCTGTCGCTGGTTCAACGGCCAGGGCTTGCTCGACGAGGCGGTAGAACAAGCATTGCGTGCCGGGCATCTGGACGTTGCCGCCAACCTGGTACAGAACCTCTCTGAAGAACAACTGCTGGCTGAGCAGAACATCGGGATGTTGCTGCGCTGGAAAATGGACCTGCCCGACAGCCTGCTGATCAGCACACCTCGACTGATTGTGTTGTACAGCTGGGCGCTGGGGCTGGCCTGTCAGCTGGACGCCGCCGAAGAGCTGGCCAATCACTTGAGTCGCTTCCTGCCGGCGCCATCGGCCACCGCGCAAAAATCCATGCTCGCCCAATGGCTGGCCCTGAGCGGCATCATCGCTCGCGGGCGCGGCCATCGGGAACTGACGCTGCGGTACTGCACCGAGGCGCTGGAAAGCCTGCCGGCCAAGCGTTACGGCCAGCGTCTGATGTGCCTGTCGACCTTGTCCAACCTGGCGATTGCCGATGGCGACTTGTGGCGTGCGCGGGGCTTGAACAGAGACTCCCTGGAACTGGCCCAGCGCGTCGGTAATCCTTTGTTCGAGGCGCTGGCTCACTACGACCGCGCTCGGGTGTTGCAAGCCCGAGGGGAAATTCTACGTTCATTGGATGAGGTCCGTCAGGGGCTGCAACGTTTGCAGGGTTTGTCGCCGCAACGTCTCTATGCGGTACGGGCGCGGCTGATCCTGTACGAAGGATTCTTGCTGTCGATGCGCTTGCAGCCTCAGGCGGCAAGATTGCGGTTGCAAGCCGGATTGTCCGAAGCACGGGCCTGTCGCGATATCAGCGTGCTGATCGGCCACTGTGTGATTGCGAGGATTGAGGGCAGCACTGGCGAGTTTGCCAGAGCCTTCGCCGAACTGGCCGAAGCCGAGCGGCTGATGCACATCTGGGATGTTCCGCCGATCTACTACCTGGCGATGATTACCCTGGTCAAATGCGAACTCTGGCTGGCCCAGGGGCGCATCGATCTGGCCGAAGCCTGGCTGGCGCGGCTGGGCCAGACCTACAACGGCGAACGTCCGGCCGCGCCACCGGAATTTCATCCGCAACTGCCGCTGCACATCGAGCTACAGCAGGCGTTGTTGGAGGTGATTCAAGGGCAACCGATGCGGGCGGAGGGGCGTTTGAATACGTTGCTGGAGCATGGCCAGCAAACGGGCCGGCAGATGTTGAGCGTGATGGCGCTGGCGCAGAAAGTGACGTTGTTGCTGGCCGGTGGCCGTGAGCCCGAAGCGCGTAAAGCATTGGCACAGGCGCTGGAGGTTGCGGCCGGTGGTGTGCTGCAACCCTTCGATACACTGCTGGCGGCACACCCGGACTGGTTGCGGGCGCAACTCCAGCAGGGCGTATCGACGCCCGTAGCGCAAAGTCTTTTAGAGCAACTTCCAGCCATTACCCCGCGCCCGATACTGGAGTCGCCTGTCGGAGCTGAACACCTCAGTACGCGAGAACTGGCAGTGCTGCGCTTGATCGCCCAAGGCTGTTCGAATCAGGAAATCAGCGATCAGCTGTTCATTTCGTTGCACACGGTCAAGACCCATGCCAGCCATATCAACAGCAAGCTTGGCGTTGAACGACGGACACAGGCAGTGGCGCGAGCGAAAGAGTTGGGGGTATTGGGCTGACGTCTTTTCATTGTGCACATGAGCGTAAATGGCAAGGGATGGATTTGTGCCAGAATTGTCCATCCCTGTTTTTCGAGCACGCCCAATGTCCCCGCAATCCGCTCTCATCCGCGAAACTTTTCCCGTCGGCCCGCTCCAGTGCAACTGCACCATCATCGGCGATCCCATCACCAAAAAAGCGATCGTCGTCGATCCGGGCGGTAATCACGAGCTGATCCTCGCGCGCCTCGACGCCTTGGGGCTGAAGGTGGTCAGCATTATCCACACCCACGCGCATCTGGATCACTTCCTGGCTTCCGGTCAATTGAAGGAGAAAACCGGCGCGACCTTGCACCTGCACAAAGAAGATCAGTTCCTCTGGGACAACCTGGAGATGCAATGCCAGATGTTCGGTGTGCCGTACACACCTGTTCCGGCCCCGGATCGCTGGCTGGCGGACGATGAGGAACTGGCCTGCGGCTGTGGCGTGGCCATTCACACGCCGGGTCATACGCCAGGTTCCATGAGCTTTTGGTTTGCAGAGGCTAAGCTGCTGATTGCCGGTGATACGTTGTTTCGTCGCGGTGTAGGGCGCACGGATCTGTGGGGTGGCGATCAGGCCACGATTGTGCGGTCGATCAAGCAGCGCTTGTATACCCTCGACGAGGACGCAACCGTGGTCACCGGGCATGGCCCGGATACTTGTCTGGGCGATGAAATGCGCGATAACCCTTTTGTCAGAGCATGATGGTCAGCGATTGAATTATTGTTGTTTTTGATGATCCAACGCCCGCAAAGGTCCATTGCCAACGTCCGTTGCACCACAGAATGCGAAAGTAGGAGCTCTTCATGTTCACCACGCCTCGTTTGATTATTGTTGCTACCGCTGTGGCCATGCTGGCCGGGTGCGCTTCACCCAATCCTTATGACAATCAGGGTCAGGCTGATTCCGGCGTGAGCAAGACCGCCAAGTACGGCGGCCTTGGCGCATTGGCTGGTGCACTGGCCGGTGCGGCCATCGACCACAACAACCGTGGCAAGGGCGCGTTGATTGGCGCTGCGGTAGTGGGCGCCTCCGCTGCCGGTTACGGTTATTACGCCGATCAGCAAGAGAAAAAACTGCGCGCCAGCATGGCCAATACGGGCGTCGAGGTGCAGCGTCAGGGCGATCAGATCAAGTTGATCATGCCGGGCAACATCACCTTCGCCACCGATTCGGCGAACATCGCTCCAAGTTTCTATCAGCCACTGAACAACCTGGCAGGCTCGCTTCGTGAGTTCAGCCAAAACCAGATCGAGATCGTCGGCTACACCGACAGCACCGGCAGCCGCGCGCATAACATGGACCTGTCCCAACGTCGCGCCCAGAGCGTTGCGACCTATCTGACGTCGCAGGGTGTCAGCGGTGCGAATCTTTCCGCGGTCGGTGCCGGGCCGGATAACCCGATTGCCAGCAACGGCGACGTCAATGGCCGGGCGCAGAACCGCCGGGTTGAGGTCAATCTGAAGGCGATTCCGGGTCAGCAATATCAACAACCGGGTCAGCCGGTTCAACAGCAGTACCAGCAGCAAGGCCAGCCGGTGCAGCAGTATCAGCAACAAGGTCAGCAATACCAGCAGTACCCGTAACAGCCTGACTGAACCCCAGGTATAGGAAAACCGCACGATTCTCAGCAGATCGGGCGGTTTTTTTTGTGTTGTCTGTGCGGGCCCCTTCGCGAGCAGGCCTAATAGGCGAAGAAAATCCCGGACATGAAAAAGCCCCCGGACGATCACTCATCCGAGGGCTTTTGGTATCGCGCGAAACCTGATTACTTCTTCAAACCATACTGCTCATCAAGCATGCCCGGGGCGTTTGGGGCTTTTGGCGCGTAATCGCGTGGTGGCTCCTGATTGCGTGGTGGTGTCAGGCGTTCGCGTGGGGCAACGGCTGCGTCGGCATGCAGGGCGGCCAGCAGGCGTTGGCGAGTCTGCTCATCCAGGGCCAGGCGATTGGCACCCTCGGCGAGATGATCCTGCACTTCCTGATAGCTGGCAGTCAGTTTCTTGACCAGCGTTGCAGTGCTGTTGAAGTGGGTCACCACTTCATTCTGATAACTGTCGAAACGTTCCTGAATGTCGTCCAGCTGACGTTGCGTGCGGTTAGGCGCGGCATTCGGCACCAGGCGAGCGATCAGGAAACCAACGGCGACACCCACAACCAGGGCAAGAGTCGGCAACAACCAAACTAAGAGCGAGTGTTCCACGAGTCCTTCCTCTATAAACGGCTTTGCTTTACGTTAACGGCTCGAACCTGCGCTGTATACCGCGATTCACTCGCAATAGATTGGCACAGACAATTTGCTAGACGAGTCGACCCGATTTGAGGTCACGGAGTTCCTTCCTTGCTTATGCGCGAAACCCCTGTAGTGATTGATGGCCCGGTCGGCCAACTGGAAGCTTTGTACCTGGACAACGAGCAGCCCCGCGGTCTGGCGCTGATTTGCCACCCCAACCCGGTGCAGGGCGGGACCATGCTCAACAAAGTCGTATCGACCTTGCAGCGTACTGCTCGCGACGCCGGGTTGATTACCTTGCGTTTCAACTACCGCGGTGTCGGCGCCAGCGAAGGCACCCACGACATGGGCACTGGCGAAGTCGATGATGCTCAGGCAGCCGCCCAATGGTTGCGGGCAAGGCACCCCGAATTGCCGCTGACGCTGTTTGGTTTCTCCTTCGGCGGTTTTGTTGCAGCAAGTCTCGGCGGCCGCCTGGAAGCCAAGGGCGAACAGCTCAAGCACTTGTTCATGGTCGCGCCTGCAGTCATGCGCCTGGGTGATCATGATCAACTGCCGCAACACGGTCAGCTGACCCTGATCCAGCCGGAAACCGACGAAGTCATCGATCCGCAGCTGGTCTACCAATGGTCCGACAAGCTCGAACGTCCCCATGAGCTGCTGAAAGTGGCAGAATGCGGACACTTTTTTCATGGCAAGCTGACCGATCTCAAGGATCTGATCCTGCCGCGTCTTTCGAATTGATTGCAGTCTGACAAGCGATTACCCATGACGACTCGTACCCGTATTCTCACCGGCATCACCACCACCGGCACGCCGCACCTGGGCAACTACGCTGGCGCCATCCGGCCGGCGATCATTGCCAGCCGTGACAGCAATGCCGATTCGTTCTACTTCCTGGCCGACTACCACGCCCTGATCAAATGCGATGACCCGCTGCGCATCCAGCGCTCGCGTCTGGAAATTGCCGCGACCTGGCTGGCCGGTGGCCTGGATGTGGACCGTGTGACCTTCTATCGCCAGTCCGACATCCCGGAAATCCCCGAGCTGACCTGGCTGCTGACCTGCGTCGCCGCCAAGGGCCTGCTCAACCGCGCCCACGCCTACAAGGCTTCGGTGGACAAGAACGTCGAGACCGGCGAAGACCCGGATGCCGGCATCACCATGGGCTTGTACAGCTACCCGGTGCTGATGGCGGCGGACATCCTGATGTTCAACGCGCACAAGGTGCCGGTCGGTCGTGACCAGATCCAGCATGTGGAAATGGCTCGTGACATCGGTCAGCGTTTCAACCATCTGTTTGGCCAGGGCAAAGAGTTCTTCACCATGCCCGAGGCATTGATCGAAGAAAGCGTTGCGACGCTGCCGGGTCTCGACGGTCGCAAGATGTCGAAAAGCTACGACAACACCATCCCGTTGTTCAGCAGCGCCAAAGAAATGAAGGACGCGATTTCGCGGATCGTCACCGACTCTCGTGCACCGGGCGAAGCCAAGGATCCGGACAATTCGCACCTGTTCACCCTGTTCCAGGCCTTCGCCACCCCGGCGCAGTCCGACGAGTTCCGCAGCGAACTGTTGCAGGGCCTGGGCTGGGGTGAAGCGAAAAACCGCCTGTTCCAGTTGCTCGACAGCGAGTTGGGCGAGTCCCGTGATCGCTATCACCAGTTGATCGAACGCCCGGCAGACCTCGAAGACATCTTGCAGACCGGTGCGAAAAAGGCCCGTTCCGTGGCAACACCGTTCCTTAACGAGCTGCGTGAAGCGGTCGGCCTGCGCTCTTTCGTCAATCAGGTACAAGTCGCCGCGACCACCAAGAAAAAAGCCGCCAAAGCCGCGCGCTTTGTCAGCTTCCGTGAAGACGACGGCAGTTTCCGTTTCCGCCTGCTGTCGGCCGACGGTGAACAACTGCTGCTCTCGCGCCACTTCGTCGACGGTAAAGCGGCAGGCCAGGTGACCAAGCAATTGCAAGCCGGCCAGCCGCTGGACGTGCGCAGCGAAGACCTGAGCTTCAGCGTGTGGCTGCAAGGCGAGTGCGTCGCCGATAGCCCTGCTTTCGCTGACAGCGCTGCTCGTGACGTCGCCATCGACGCGCTGCGTGTAGCCCTGACACCGGTTCAGGAATAAATAACGGCTCGGCCCGACCAAGGGCTGATTGCCATTCTCACGGGCCGTCGCTACAGTGGCCGCCCGTTTTTGTTGCCTTGCTAACGAATTATGACGCCCCTAGAACGATATCAAGCTGATCTGAAACGCCCGGAGTTCTTCCATGACGCCGCCCAGGAAACTGCGGTGCGTCATTTGCAGCGCCTGTACGACGATCTGGTCGCGGCTTCGCAGAACAAGCCGGGCCTGCTCGGCAAACTGTTTGGCAAGAAAGCGCAGGCGCCGGTCAAGGGCCTGTACTTCTGGGGCGGCGTGGGTCGCGGCAAGACTTATCTGGTCGATACCTTCTTCGAAGCGCTGCCGTTCAAGGAAAAGACCCGGACGCACTTCCACCGCTTCATGAAGCGCGTGCACGAAGAAATGAAGACCCTCAACGGCGAGAAAAACCCGTTGACCGTCATCGCCAAGCGTTTTTCCGATGAGTCACGGGTGATCTGCTTCGATGAGTTCTTCGTCTCCGACATCACCGACGCGATGATCCTCGGCACACTGATGGAAGAGCTGTTCAAGAACGGCGTGACCCTGGTGGCAACCTCCAACATCGTGCCGGACGGCCTGTACAAGGACGGTCTGCAACGTGCGCGCTTCCTGCCGGCGATTGCGCTGATCAAGCAGAACACTGACATCGTCAACGTCGACAGCGGCGTCGATTACCGCCTGCGTCACCTCGAACAAGCGGAACTGTTCCACTTTCCGCTCGACGAAGCGTCCCAGGAAAGCCTGCGCAAAAGCTTCCGCGCCCTGACGCCTGAGTGCACGCAAGCGGTCGAAAACGACGTGCTGATGATCGAGAACCGCGAAATCCGTGCCGTACGCACCTGCGATGACGTGGCCTGGTTCGACTTCCGCGAATTGTGCGACGGCCCGCGCAGCCAGAACGACTACATCGAACTGGGCAAGATCTTCCACGCCGTGTTGCTCAGCGGTGTCGAGCAGATGAGCGTCACCACCGACGACATCGCCCGACGCTTTATCAACATGGTCGACGAGTTCTACGACCGCAACGTGAAGCTGATCATCTCTGCTGAAGTCGAACTCAAAGACTTGTATACCGGTGGCCGCCTGAATTTCGAGTTCCAGCGCACGCTCAGCCGTCTGCTGGAGATGCAATCGCACGAATTCCTGTCCCGGGCGCACAAGCCTTAGGGCGATTCGGAGGATAAAAAAGGGCCTGCAGATGCAGGCCTTTTTTGTGCACTGAAAATCTTACTGAATCACCACAAGCCCGCTCCCACATTTTGATGTGTGTTGGGCTTTAAAGCCTATGCAGCCTGCTGAAACTGCTGCCGATACTGATTGGGTGACAGTTCAGTGTGCTGGCGGAACAGCCGTGCGAAGAAGCTCGCATCGTCATACCCCACTTCATAGCTGATGGTCTTGATGCTCTTGCGGCTGCCGGACAGCAGGCCCTTGGCGGTTTCGATGCGCAGGCGTTGCAGGTAATGCAGCGGCTTGTCGCCGGTTGCCGTCTGGAAGCGACGCATGAAGTTGCGGATGCTCATGCCGTGTTCGCGAGCGACGTCTTCGAAACGGAATTTGTCGGCGAAGTGTTCTTCGAGCCAGTGCTGGATTTGCAGGATGATCACGTCCTGATGCAGCTTCTGCCCGCCAAAACCGATCCGCCCCGGCGCATAGCTGCGCTGCACTTCATAGAGAATGTCGCGGGCCACGGCCTGGGCCACGTTGGCGCCGCAGAAACGCTCGATCAGGTAGATATAAAGGTCGCACGCCGACGTGGTGCCGCCGGCGCAATACAGGTTGTCGGCGTCGGTCAGGTGCTTGTCCTGATTGAGCTGCACCTGTGGGAAGCGTTCGGCAAAGGCGTTGAAGAAGCGCCAGTAGGTGGTCGCTTCCTTGCCGTTGAGCAGCCCGGCCTCGGCCAGCCAGAACACCCCGGTGGCTTCGCCGCACAGTACCGCGCCGCGAGCGTGTTGCTCGCGCAGCCACGGCAGCACCTGTGGATAACGTTTGCATAGTGTGTCGAAATCGTCCCAGAAGGCCGGGAGGATAATGATATCGGCATTTTCCAGCCCGCCGTCCACCGGCATGATCACATCGCTGAAGCTGTTCACCGATTTGCCATCGGGACTGACCAGGCGTGTTTCGAACGCGGGTGTCAGGCCGTGGCCCAGCTGTTTGCCGTAACGCAGGCTGGCCAGATGGAAGAAATCCTTGGCTTGCATGAGGGTGGAAGCGAAAACCCGGTCAATGGCCAGGATGCTGACGCGCCGTAAGGGCGTGGAGACTTGGTTAGACATAATTCAACTTTATTCTTATAGGGGAAAGTGGTCACCAGACGGCTGGATCGTCTTATTTTTTGTCGCATGTGTCCAGTGTCCTGTACCGGACGTGAGGCTTAGTCTCTAAGGTTCGATCCGGCTAACAATAATGACAGGTGCCGCATGATTCCCAGAACCTTGTTCAGTTCCGACCACGAATTGTTTCGCGACAGCGTGCGAACGTTCCTCGAAAAAGAGGCCGTGCCGTTCCATGGGCAATGGGAGAAACAAGGCTACATCGACCGCAAACTCTGGAACAAGGCAGGGGAGGCGGGGATGCTCTGCTCGCACTTGCCGGAAGAATATGGCGGGCTGGGAGCGGACTTTCTCTACAGCGCGGTGGTGATCGAAGAGGTGGGTCGGCTCGGCCTGACGGGCATCGGCTTTTCGCTGCATTCGGATATTGTCGCGCCATACATCCTGCATTACGGCAGTGAAGCGTTGAAACACAAATACCTGCCGAAATTGGTATCCGGGGAGATGGTCACGGCGATTGCCATGACCGAGCCGGGTGCCGGTTCTGATCTGCAAGGGGTGAAAACCACCGCCGTGCTGGATGGCGACGAGTACGTGATCAATGGCTCGAAAACGTTCATCACCAACGGCTTTCTGGCTGATCTGGTGATTGTGGTGGCCAAGACTGATCCGAAGGCCGGCGCCAAGGGCACCAGCCTGTTTCTGGTGGAGGCCAATACGCCGGGGTTCGCCAAGGGCAAGCGCCTGGAGAAGGTCGGGATGAAAGCTCAGGACACGTCCGAGTTGTTCTTTCAGGATGTGCGGGTGCCGAAAGAAAACCTGTTGGGGCAGGCCGGAGCGGGCTTCGCTTATCTGATGCAGGAACTGCCGCAGGAGCGACTGACGGTTGCTATCGGTGGTCTCGCGTCAGCCGAGGCGGCGTTGCAGTGGACGCTCGATTACACCCGCGAGCGCAAGGCGTTCGGCAAGGCGATTGCCGACTTCCAGAATACCCGTTTCAAGCTGGCGGAAATGGCCACTGAAATTCAGATCGGCCGGGTTTTCGTTGATCGCTGCCTGGAGTTGCATCTGCAAGGCAAGCTGGATGTGCCGACGGCGGCGATGGCCAAGTATTGGGGGACGGACCTGCAATGCAAGGTGCTCGACGAGTGCGTGCAGTTGCATGGCGGTTACGGCTTCATGTGGGAATATCCGGTCGCGCGGGCGTGGGCGGATGCGCGGGTGCAGCGGATCTATGCGGGGACCAATGAAATCATGAAGGAGATTATTGCGCGCTCGCTGTAAATGGCGGTGACCGGGCGGGCGCCTTCGCGAGCAAGCCCGCTCCCACAGGCCAAGTGAGTCCTCTGTGGGAGCGAGCCTGCTCGCGAATGGATCTAAAGGTCGATCAAGGCGCAGGGTTCGGATGATCCTTGTGAATCGCCTCAATTCCTTCCAGCACTTCGTCGGAAAGTTTCAGGTCGAAACTGGCGATATTGCTGTCCAGTTGCTCAAGAGTCGTCGCGCCGATGATGTTGCTGGTCACGAACGGTTGCTGCGTTACAAACGCCAACGCCATCTGCGCTGGGTCCAGACCGTGTTCACGAGCCAGCGCCACGTAGCGGCTGCAGGCGGCTTCCGACTGTGCATTGAAATAGCGGCTGAAGCGGCTGTAGAGGCTCAGGCGACCCTTCGGCGGGCGCGCGCCACCTTCGTACTTGCCGGAAAGAAAACCGAACGCCAGTGGCGAATAGGCCAGCAAACCGCACTGTTCGCGAATGGCAATTTCCGCCAGGCCGACTTCGAAGCTGCGGTTGAGCAGGTTGTACGGGTTCTGGATCGACACCGCGCGCGGCCAGCCACGGGCTTCGGCGATGGCCAGGAAACGCATGGTGCCCCATGGCGTTTCGTTGGACAGGCCGATGTGTCGGATCTTCCCGGCCTTGACCTGTTCGTCCAGTGCTTCGAGGGTATCTTCCAGTGGCGTCAGGTTGACTTCGCTCTTGTGCTTGTAGCCCAGTTGGCCGAAGAAATTGGTGCTGCGTTCCGGCCAGTGCAGCTGGTAAAGATCGATGTAGTCGGTCTGCAAGCGCTTGAGGCTGGCGTCCACGGCCTGCACGATGTGCTCACGGTTATGCTTCAGATTCTTGTCGCGGATGTAGTCGATGGTGTTGCCGGGGCCGGCGATCTTGCTCGCCAGGATCCAGTCGGCGCGGTCGCCGCGACTTTTGAAATAATTGCCGATGTAGCGCTCGGTGGTGGCATAGGTTTCGGCTTTTGGCGGCACCGGATACATCTCGGCGGTGTCGATGAAATTGATCCCGGCACTCTTGGCCCGTTCAATCTGGGCGAAGGCTTCAGCTTCGCTGTTTTGCTCACCCCAGGTCATGGTTCCGAGGCAGATTGCGCTCACGTTCAGATCGGTACGGCCTAGCTGGCGATAGTCCATCGGGTGCTCCTTGGGCAAAACAATCATAAAAGCAGGTTGAAATATTTTTCGCAATCTGCATAATTGCGCACCTCTTTCTGCAGTGGAAGTGATGCGCCGCCGCCGAAGAATCTTGCCGTTGAACGGACGCGCCGACCCGAGCCCCCGAAAGCGTCTGTATCCGGCTGCCTTTGACTTGTCAAAGTACGCACTATTCAGTAAGATCCGCCGTCTAATTTACAGGGCGGCCCCTGAGGCTATAAAGAATGAAAACTTTTACTGCTAAACCGGAAACAGTACAGCGCGACTGGTTTGTCGTCGACGCTGCAGGTCAGACCCTGGGTCGTCTGGCCACCGAAATCGCGAGCCGTCTGCGTGGCAAGCATAAAGCTGAGTACACTCCTCACGTTGACACCGGCGACTACATCGTCGTTATCAATGCCGAGCAGATTCGTGTAACTGGTGCTAAAACCACCGACAAGATCTACTACTCCCACTCCGGTTTCCCGGGCGGCATCAAGTCGATCAACTTCGAAAAGCTGATCGCTAAAGCCCCTGAGCGCGTGATCGAGACTGCGGTCAAAGGCATGCTGCCTAAGAACCCGCTGGGTCGCGACATGTATCGTAAGCTGAAAGTCTATGCGGGCGCTGTACACCCTCATACTGCTCAGCAGCCCCAAGAACTGAAGTTTTAACGGAATAGTTCATTATGTCGGCGACTCAAAATTACGGCACTGGCCGTCGCAAGACCGCAACCGCACGCGTTTTCCTGCGTCCGGGCACTGGTAACATCTCGATCAACAACCGCACTCTGGAAAACTTCTTCGGCCGCGAAACTGCCCGCATGGTAGTTCGTCAGCCGCTGGAACTGACCGAGACAGTTGAAAAGTTCGACATCTACGTCACCGTTATCGGTGGCGGTGTAAGTGGTCAAGCTGGCGCAATCCGCCACGGTATCACTCGCGCTCTGATGCAGTACGACGAAACCCTGCGTGGCGCTCTGCGCAAAGCTGGCTTCGTGACTCGCGATGCTCGTGAAGTTGAACGTAAGAAAGTCGGTCTGCGTAAAGCGCGTAAGCGTCCGCAGTACTCGAAGCGTTAATTCGCTTTCGCGTTCAAAAAGAACGCCCAGCCTCCTCGCGGAGCTGGGCGTTTTTTTATGGGCGCGATTTGCTGAAGAATTGCTCTGTGACAACTTGCCACATCCGTAGAGCCCCTATACTGCAAGGCTTGGCAGTGGAGCCCTTGGGTAATTACCTTGTCAGGATTGGGGCTTTTCATTACCATTCGGCAAAATTTTTATAAGTACAAAGTTTTATTTAGTAGATGCCTGATTTAACAGGCCACAAAGCTGATGGGAGAGGACTGAATGAGCAATGACGGCGTGAATGCAGGCCGGCGTCGCTTCTTGGTAGCAGCCACATCCGTGGTGGGTGCTGCAGGAGCGGTGGGGGCTGCGGTCCCGTTCGTGGGGTCATGGTTTCCCAGTGCCAAGGCGAAAGCCGCAGGTGCACCGGTGAAAGTGAATGTCAGCAAGATTGAGCCAGGACAGCAGATGATTGCTGAGTGGCGCGGTCAGCCGGTATTCATTGTCCGCCGTACCGAGGAAATCCTGGGAAATCTGAAAAAGATCGAAGACCAGCTCTCCGATCCGGACTCCAAGAACTCCACGCAACCAACGTATGTCGACCCGGAAACGCGTTCGATCAAGCCAGAAATTCTGCTGCTGATCGGTATCTGTACGCACCTGGGCTGCTCGCCGACTTTTCGGCCGGAAGTGGCGCCTGCGGACCTTGGTCCGAAGTGGGTAGGCGGCTATTTCTGTCCTTGCCACGGCTCCCATTACGACCTGGCTGGCCGCGTCTACAAGTCGCAACCTGCGCCTTTGAATCTGCCGGTTCCCCCGCATTCCTATGAGACCGATGCGATTATTGTCATCGGCGTCGATACGGAGAAAGCGTGATGAGCAAGTTCATGGATTGGGTTGATGCGCGCTTTCCCGCCACCAAAATGTGGGAAGACCATCTCAGCAAGTATTACGCTCCGAAGAACTTCAACTTCTTCTATTTCTTTGGCTCCCTGGCGCTGCTCGTTCTGGTCAACCAGATCGTCACCGGTGTCTGGCTGACCATGAGCTACACCCCGTCGGCGGAAGAAGCCTTTGCTTCCGTCGAATACATCATGCGCGACGTCGAGTACGGCTCGATCCTGCGCCTGCTGCACTCCACCGGCGCCTCGGCGTTCTTCATCGTGGTCTATCTGCACATGTTCCGTGGCTTGCTCTACGGTTCGTACCAGAAGCCGCGTGAGCTGGTGTGGGTGTTCGGCATGCTGATCTACCTGGCGCTGATGGCAGAGGCCTTCATGGGTTACCTGCTGCCGTGGGGCCAGATGTCCTACTGGGGTGCCCAGGTGATCATCTCGCTGTTCGGTGCGATCCCGGTCATCGGTAACGACCTGACCCAGTGGATCCGTGGTGACTACCTGATTTCCGGTATTACCCTGAACCGCTTCTTCGCCTTGCATGTGGTTGCCTTGCCGATCGTGATTCTCGGCCTGGTGGTGCTGCACGTTCTGGCGCTGCATGAAGTCGGTTCGAACAACCCGGACGGCGTCGACATCAAGAAACACAAAGACGAAAACGGCGTACCGCTGGACGGCATTGCCTTCCACCCGTACTACACCGTGAAAGATATCGTCGGTGTGGTGGTGTTCCTGTTCATCTTCTGTTCGATCGTGTTCTTCTTCCCGGAAATGGGTGGTTACTTCCTCGAGAAGCCTAACTTCGAAGTAGCGAACGCCTTCAAGACCCCGGAACACATCGCGCCGGTCTGGTACTTCACGCCGTTCTACGCCATTTTGCGGGCGATTCCGGACAAACTCATGGGCGTTATTGCCATGGGCGCTGCCATCGCGGTGCTGTTCGTCCTGCCGTGGCTTGACCGCAGTCCGGTCAAATCCATGCGCTACAAGGGTTGGATGAGCAAAATCTGGCTCTGGGTGTTCTGCATTTCGTTCGTGATTCTGGGCGTGCTGGGCGTATTGGCGCCAACCCCTGAGCGGACGCTGGTGTCGCAGGTCTGCACCTTCCTGTACTTCGCCTACTTCATTCTGATGCCGTTCTACACCAGGCTCGAGAAGACCAAACCGGTTCCGGAAAGGGTGACTGGCTGATGAAAAAGCTATTTGCTGTATTGATTCTTGCTGCTCTGCCTGTGTTCTCCTTTGCGGCCGAACACGGTCCCGAGCTGGAAAAGGTCGACATCGACGTTTCCGATAAAGCGGCTATGCAGGACGGTGCGCGGACATTCGCCAACTACTGCATGGGCTGCCACAGCGCCAAGTTCCAGCGCTATGAACGCGTGGCCGACGATCTGGGTATTCCCCACGATCTGATGCTGAGCAACCTGGTGTTCACCGGCGCCAAGATCGGCGATCACATGAGCATCGGCATGCAGCCGGCAGACGCCAAGAACTGGTTTGGTGCGGCACCGCCGGACTTGACCCTGGTGGCTCGCGTTCGTGGCACCGACTGGCTCTACGGTTATCTGCGTTCGTTCTACGAAGATCCTGCACGCCCTTGGGGTGTGAACAACAAGGTCTTCCCGAACGTTGGTATGCCAAACGTGCTGGTTGGCCTGCAAGGTCGTCAGGTGGTGGGTTGCAAGCAAGTGCAGATTGTCGAAGACGGCAAGAAGCAATATGACCCGCTGACGGGTACGCCGCTGACACATGAAGCGTGCGATCAACTGACCATCGTGCCGAAATCCGGCAGCCTGACCGAAGAGCAATTCGATGAGAAGGTGAAGAATCTGGTAACCTTCCTCGCTTACTCGGCTAACCCGGTTAAGCTGCAGCATCAACGCATTGGTACGTATGTATTGCTGTACCTGGCGTTCTTCTTCGTATTCGCCTACCTGCTCAAGCGCGAATACTGGAAAGATGTGCATTGATAAAGCTTTAAGCAACTGCTGTTAATCGCGCGCGCCCAAGGGTGCCTCCGAGAGTAACGGGTCTGGTCATCCAGGCGTTACAGGAGGCGCTCTCTGGGCGCGCTCGTTTTTCCGCTCCCGATAATTTCTACAAGCGAGGAGGATCGCCATGGGCGTGACCAATCGGTTGGCCTGTTACTCCGACCCCGCCGACCACTATTCCCACCGGGTACGTATCGTACTTGCAGAGAAGGGTGTCAGCGCCGAGATCATTTATGTGGAAGCTGGTCGCCAGCCGCCTAAACTGATCGAAGTGAACCCTTACGGCAGCCTGCCCACCCTAGTCGATCGTGACCTGGCGTTGTGGGAGTCGACCGTGGTGATGGAATATCTGGATGAGCGTTACCCGCACCCGCCGTTACTGCCGGTTTATCCTGTGGCGCGTGCCAACAGCCGTCTGCTGATTCATCGTATTCAGCGCGACTGGTGTGGCCTTGTTGATCTGATCCTGGATCCCAAGTCCAAGGAAGCTGCCCGTGTCGTAGCCCGTAAAGAGCTGCGCGAAAGCCTGACTGGCGTGTCGCCGTTGTTTGCCGACAAGCCGTTTTTCCTCAGTGAGGAACAAAGTCTGGTGGATTGCTGCCTATTGCCAATACTCTGGCGTTTGCCGATTCTGGGTATAGAACTGCCGCGGCCTGCCAAGCCGCTGCTTGATTACATGGAGCGCTCGTTTGCGCGTGAGGCATTCCAGGCGAGCCTGTCTGGTGTCGAACGCGATATGCGCTAAGGCTTAAGGAGCCGCTATGAACTCCAGTCGACCTTATCTGGTCCGCGCGCTCTACGAGTGGATTGTTGATAACGATTGCACCCCGCACATGCTGGTCAATTCCGAGTATCCGTCGGTGCAGGTGCCGCAAGGTTTTGCCAGTGACGGACAGATTGTGCTGAACGTTTCGCCGCAAGCCGTGCGTCATTTGCACATGGACAACGAAGCCGTCAGCTTCGAAGGGCGTTTCGGTGGCGTACCGCACACCCTGTACGTGCCTATCGCCTCGATCCTGGGCATTTACGCCCGGGAGAACGGTCAGGGCATGGTGTTCGATCTGGAGTCGCCCCTTGAGGACGAGGAAGAGATTGAGCCGGATGATGATCTTCCGCCACCCGATAGCGAGCCGCCGCGTCCCAGCGGTCGACCGAGTTTGAAAGTGGTGAAGTAATAAAAAAGGCGATCCGAAAGGATCGCCTTTTTTATTTCACTGCTTTGAAGCGTGTAGGCGCTGCCGAAGGGTGTATCAGTCGATGTACTCGAACAGCTTCACAATCTTCTGTACCCCGGCAACGCCTTGTACCAGATTGGTCGCCTGTGCGGCTTCCTGCTTGGTCAGCAGGCCCAGCAGATAGACGATGCCGTTCTCGGTCACCACCTTGATGCGCGAGCCGGGGATGCTGGCGTCGGCGAGCATCTGGGTTTTGATCTTGGTCGTCAGCCACGCATCGTTCTGGCGAGCGAGGAAGCTGGACGGTGGCAGGATCTGCAATTCGTTGTGCACTTTCTTCACGCGCTGGACGTCAGCGGCAGCCTGTTCGGCCTTGGCCTTGAGGTCTTCGCGGGGCGTTTGCCCGGCCAGCAGCACCACGCCGTTGAAGCTGGTGACGACGATGTGTGAATCGTTGTCCAGCGCCGGGTCGGCCTTGGCGACGTTCACGCCGACTTTGGTATCGATCAGGGAATCGTCGATCTTGCTGCCGAAGGTACGGGTGCCGCGGTCATCCTCAATCGGCTTTTCGCGGCTGGCATTAACCACCGAGGTACAGCCGCTGATGCCGAGGCACAGGGTCAAGGCCAGAAGGCCTAGGCGATTAGGGGTCATTCTTCACTCCCGAACAGTTGGCTGTCGATCAAGTCGCAAAGGCAGTGGATCGCCAGCAGGTGAACTTCCTGAATACGTGCGGTGACGTTGGCCGGTACGCGAATTTCCACGTCCTCGGGCAACAGCAGTGACGCCATGCCGCCGCCATCGCGGCCGGTCAAGGCTACGACAATCATTTCGCGATCATGTGCGGCCTGGATCGCCTGAATAATGTTCGCCGAGTTGCCGCTGGTGGAAATCGCCAGCAACACGTCACCGGGCTGGCCGAGGGCGCGAATCTGTTTGGAAAAGATTTCGTTGTAGCTGTAGTCGTTGGCGATCGAGGTGATCGTCGAGCTGTCGGTGGTCAGTGCGATGGCTGGCAGGCTCGGGCGCTCGCGTTCGAAGCGGTTGAGCAGTTCCGAAGAGAAATGCTGGGCATCGCCAGCAGAGCCGCCGTTGCCACAGGACAACATTTTACCCTCGTTGAGCAGGGCGTTGACCATCACCTGGCTGGCTTGCTCGATGTGCGGTGCAAGTACGTCCATCGCCATTTGCTTGGTGTCGATACTGGCCTGGAAAAGCTGGCGAATTCGGGATTGCATGTCCATCTGTGTGACCTTAATTAGCGCGGCTACCTGGCACATGACTGTGCAGCCCGCAAAGCAAAGAGCAAAAGTGTTGGGTGAAAGTGTCCGGTTCGGGGTGCAAGCGATCAGCTGTCAAAGGCATTCTGCAGCCAGTTCAACTGATCAAGGTTGCTGTCGATGGCAACCACGTCGAAACGACAGGGGGAATTGGCCCAACGCGACTCGCGCTGAAGAAAATACTGCGCGGCAAAAATCAGTTTCTGCCGTTTGCGCCCGTCGATGCTATCGAGTGCGCCACCCCATTGAGTGTTTTTTCTGTAGCGGACTTCAACGAATACTACTGTATCGCCGTCAAGCATGACCAGATCAAGCTCGCCGCGTTTGCACAACCAGTTCTGCGCCAGCAGGCGCAGACCCTGTTGTTCAAGATGCTCGAGCGCATGGCGCTCGGCATCCTTGCCGCTTTGCTGGCGTGACCTGTCAGGCATCAGCGCGGGGTGTCCGGCAGGCGTTGAATCTGGCCGTTGACGAACTGCGCCCATGGCAACTGGCGCTCGACCCGCTGGTTGGCGGTCATGCCCAGGCTGCCTGATTGACCTTCGATGCGACTGTCCGGCAGCGCCTTGAGTTGCCCCAGGCGCGGCGCCAGGCGGTAGGCGTCAACACCCATCGCGTACAGGCGCCCGAGGCTGCCAGCCGCTTGTGGCCACTGTGTGGTGACTTGCTTGCGCAGGGGGTCGTTGGCATCGAGCAACCATGGGGTTTCACAGAAGCGAACGCCGTTCATGTCGTTGTACTGATTCACGTCGCCGCTGGCACTGAACACGTGGGAAGTGGCGTAGACCGGAACGTCACCGGCGTACTGGAAGTTCAGGGTCGGCTTGATCTGCTGGGCCTGTTGCGGGGTGGCGGCCAGGAAGATGAACTCGATGTCCTGGCGGCGCGAAGGCTGGGCCGCGACCTGTGAACCTACGGTGCTTTGCAGGCTCTTGGCGCGACCTTCGCTCTGACGCAACTGGAACATGTCAGCGATCTGCTGGGCCAGTTGCACGGGCTGATCAACACGCTCGACGGCGACGATAGTGCCGCCATTGGCTTGCCAGTCCTGGCTGAACGCCTTCAGTACGCGGTCGCCCCATTCGCCCCTCGGCACCATTGCGGCTGCGCGGTGCAGGCCGTCGGCGCGGGCGCGGCGGGACACTTCGCGAGCTTCGTCTTCAGCCGCCAGGCCGAACTGGAACAGCTGCGCCGGACCCTGTTCGCCTTCGCTGTAGTTCAGTGCCAGCGTGGTGATCGGCAATTGCGGGCGGCTGCTGAGTTGTTTGACCAGCGGCTTTTCCAATGGACCCACCACCAGTTGCACACCATCGGCCTGGGCCTTGCGGTAGAACTCGTCCATCGAGGTCAGTTTCGAGCTGTCGTAGAAGACGATGGCGGGTGGCTTCTGACCGGCTTGCTGGGCCTGGTAGTGAGCGGCCATGAAGCCGTCACGCAGGGCCTTGCCGACCGCGGCCAGTTGACCGTCCTGTGGCAGCAGCAGGGCGATCTTGCTCAGGGGCTGGCTGGCCAGTTCCTTGAGTTTGGTCAGCGGCAGCGGCAACTGGATAGCGGCGGGGTGCTTGGGGTTCTGCGCGCGCCAGTTATCGATTGCAGCCTGTTGCTGCTCCAGGGTGCCGGCAGTTTTCACTGCCAGGGCCAGGCTCAGCCAACCGCCGAGATCGTCGTTGGTGGTCGGTTGCAGTTGATCGGTTGGCAGCGAGGCAATCAGGGTCCAGATCGCTTCGTGGTTTTTGCTCGCCGCTTCGTCCTTGAGCATCGGCGCGATGAAGATCCGTTCCCGTGCGGCGGCCAGCGTCTGGCCATCGGCTTCAAAGGCGCGGGCATGAACAAGGCCAGTGCGCACTTGTTGCTCAACTGGCAGTTCGCCCAGGCGTTGCAGGCTCGGATGGCTCAAGGCAGTCAGCGCCGCCTTGGGCTGATTGCGCGTCATGGCCAGTTCCGCTGCCAGGGTGCTGGCGAAGACCTGTTGGCCAGGCTTGAGTTGATCCAGCGGCACCTGCTGCAGGATTTGCGCGGACTGGCCGGCATTCCCCTGGCGATAAGCCTGGTCGGCCGCGCTCAAGCGAAACAGCGCAGCTTCTTCCGGTGTTTTGCTTTGCGCAGCCTTTTCGAGCAATTGCTCGATGCTGGCATCCGGGGTGCGTGGAAGTTCGCCAAGGCTGGAGGAGGGCGAGCTGGCGCAAGCCGCCAGCAAGGCAGCGAGGCAGAGGGCAGAGAACAGCCGCAGGCAAGCGATCATGTAAGTGTTCCTGATACTCGATCAAATTAGCGTGGAATTGTACCCAAGCACTGGCCGGGGCGCGATGTTACTGGCATGAAACCGTCAATTTAGATCGTGTAAATGTTGCTGCGGACCACAAAGGCTCGCAAAAGCCACTGTGGCAGAGGCATATCGCAACAGCGTGACGCGCTACAATGGCAACTTTTACCGATCATGAGGTGTGCGCTTTGACTGCTCCAGGTGCTTTGAATTCCGCTGCTGGCTCGCTTTATGTGGTGGCGACGCCCATCGGCAACCTGGACGACATCAGTGCGCGTGCGCTGAAGATCCTGCGTGAGGTGGCATTGATCGCCGCCGAAGACACTCGCCACTCCCAGCGACTGATGCAGCACTTCGGCATTCCCACGCCGCTGGCGGCTTGCCACGAACACAATGAACGAGATGAAGGTAGCCGCTTTATCACCCGTTTGCTGGCGGGCGACGATGTGGCACTGATCTCCGATGCCGGGACGCCGTTGATTTCCGATCCGGGCTATCACCTGGTGCGCCAGGCGCGTGCGGCCGGCATCAATGTCGTACCCGTGCCGGGTGCCTGCGCGCTGATTGCAGCGTTGTCGGCAGCGGGCCTGCCTTCGGACCGGTTCATCTTCGAAGGCTTTCTGCCGGCCAAGGCGGTCGGTCGCCGCGCTCGTCTTGAGTTGGTAAAGGAAGAGCCGCGCACGCTGATCTTCTATGAGGCGCCGCACCGTATCCTCGAATGCCTGCAAGACATGGAACTGGTGTTCGGCCCCGAGCGCCCGGCGCTGCTGGCGCGAGAGCTGACCAAAACCTTCGAAACCCTCAAAGGCTTGCCGCTGGCTCAATTGCGCGAGTTCGTCGAATCGGACAGCAATCAGCAGCGTGGTGAGTGCGTGGTGCTGGTGGCGGGCTGGTCGGCCCCTGAAACCGAGGACGCCGTCAGCAGTGAGGCGATGCGCATCCTTAACCTGTTGCTCGAAGAGATGCCGCTCAAGCGTGCCGCCGCCTTGGCGGCGCAGATTACCGGCGAGCGCAAGAATGTGCTGTATCAGGTGGCACTGGAACAGCAAAAGAGCGAGTAAAACCCGACGCAAAGGTGCGGCCAAAGGCGTTTAGCGCTTGTTCTTCGGCCGCTCTGCCGTTAACCTTCGCGCCGGAGAGTCGATTGGACAGTCGCTGCCCTCTATGAAAATTAGGGGGGGGAGGAAAGTCCGGGCTCCATAGGGCGAAGTGCCAGGTAATGCCTGGGAGGCGTGAGCCTACGGAAAGTGCCACAGAAAATAACCGCCTAAGTGCTTCGGCACCGGTAAGGGTGAAAAGGTGCGGTAAGAGCGCACCGCACGTCTGGCAACAGTTCGTGGCTAGGTAAACCCCACTTGGAGCAAGACCAAATAGGGTCCCAAGGCGTGGCCCGCGCTGGGACCGGGTAGGTTGCTAAAGATGTCCAGTGATGGCCATCGTAGACGAATGACTGTTCAAGACAGAACCCGGCTTACAGATCGACTCTCCACCTTTTTTCTAATCCCTGCTTTAATCGTTGAGCGGGGCGCGGTAGCAGGCAATGGCGCTCATTGTCTGCTGACGGATGACCGCTTTGTGTGATATCAATTGGCCTGCGCTGGTCGCCAAAGATCAATCACCCCGCAGTATGGAATTCCCTCGTTACATAAACACCAGCAGACCCCCTCTTGTAATACCGAAAAAATCTTACTCTTAACAAATTACTTTAACTTTCGAACGCAGCCTTCCGTGCTGATTCAAGTTATTGAGCCAAAACATACGCCAGATTCTCGTTACCCCTCGTTTTACGCTCCTAAATCTCCGTTCTGTAAGGGTTTTCCTTTAATCCGCGCCTTGACGGTGTGGTGGGCGCATTCCTATAGTGTGCGCAAGTGGCGGAAAGTGGCATGAAGTGGGTTTTTTGAGCTCAAAACGCTAAAAATGGGAGAAACGCTGACGTGTTTCGCGGAGCTAACGCTATCAGTCTCGATGCAAAGGGCCGTCTCGCCATGCCGAGCCGGTACCGTGACGAGCTCGTTTCGCGAAGTTCCGGTCAGTTAATCGTCACAATCGACGCCGTTGATCCTTGTTTATGTGTTTATCCCCTCGACGAGTGGGAAATTATCGAAACCAAACTGCGCGCACTGCCTTCGCTTCGCGAAGAGAACCGCCGCCTGCAACGTTTACTGATTGGTAATGCCGTCGACCTCGAACTCGATGGCAGTGGTCGTTTTCTGGTTCCACCGCGTCTGCGCGAATACGCCAAATTGGATAAGCGCGCGATGCTGGTAGGCCAACTGAACAAGTTCCAATTGTGGGACGAGGATGCCTGGGATGCAGTTTCTGCTGCTGACCTGGCTGCTATTCAACAACCGGGCGCCATGCCTGATGAACTGCGTGATTTGATCCTGTGACTATTGATAGCGGCTTTAACCACATCACCGTACTGCTTGACGAAGCCGTCGAGGCTCTCGCTGTACGCCCTGATGGCTGCTATCTGGACGGTACGTTCGGACGCGGCGGACATAGCCGGTTGATCCTCAGCCAGCTCGGGCCCGATGGCCGCTTGCTCGGATTTGATAAAGATCCTCAAGCGATTGCCACCGGGCAAACGCTAGCGGCCGAAGACGGCCGCTTTGTCGTTGTGCAGCGCAGCTTTGCCGAGTTGGGTTCGGAAGTTGCCGAGCGTGGCCTGGCGGGCAAGGTCAGCGGTGTTCTGCTTGACCTGGGCGTCTCCTCGCCACAGCTCGACGACCCGGAGCGCGGCTTCAGTTTCCTCAATGACGGTCCGTTGGACATGCGCATGGACCCGTCCCGCGGGATCAGCGCTGCCGAGTTCGTCAACAGTGCGCCGGTGGAAGAAATTGCCCGCGTGTTCAAGGAATACGGCGAAGAACGTTTTTCCGGCCGCATGGCCCGTGCCGTGGCCGAGCGCCGCGACATCAAGCCGTTCGAGCGTACCGCCGACCTGGCTGAAGTGCTCAAGGTCGCCAACCCTGCATGGGAAAAGGGCAAGAACCCGGCTACCCGTGCGTTCCAGGGCCTGCGTATTCACGTCAACAACGAACTGGGCGATCTGGAAGCCGGCCTCGAAGCCGCGCTGGAAAGCCTGGAAATCGGCGGTCGTCTGGTGGTGATCAGCTTCCACTCGCTGGAAGACCGCATCGTCAAGCTGTTCATGCGCAAACTGGTGAAGGGCGAGTCCGACAACCTGCCACGCAATCTGCCGGTGCGGCACGTCGCCTTCGAACCGAAAATCAAAGTCCATGGCAAAGCGCAGTCCGCCTCCGAGGCCGAACTCAAAGCCAACCCACGCTCCCGTAGCGCCATCATGCGTGTCGCGGAGAAGCTGCGGTGAGCAAGCTTTTCGCCAAGCCACTTCCCGGCGGAAGCTTTTTCATGCTGCTGTTGTTTATCGGCGTATTGGTCTCGGCCATCGGCGTGTCGTACAGCGCCCACTGGAACCGTCAGCTGTTGAACTCGCTGTACAACGAGTTGAGCGTGCGCGACAAGGCGCAGGCCGAATGGGGTCGCCTGATTCTCGAACAGAGCACCTGGACCGCCCACAGCCGTATCGAAGTGCTGGCCACCGAACAACTGAAGATGCGCATTCCCGGTGCCGCTGAAGTACGGATGGTGGCGCCATGATGAAACTCGAAGGCGCACTCTTCCCCTGGCGGTTCCGCGTGGTGCTGGGTTTGCTCGGCATCATGGTGGCGGCGATTGCCTGGCGCATCATCGACCTGCAAGTGATCGACCGTGACTTCCTGATCGGGCAGGGCGACGCGCGCAGCGTTCGTCACATTCCTATTCCGGCTCACCGTGGTCTGATCACCGACCGTAACGGCGAGCCTCTGGCCGTGAGTACCCCGGTCACCACGCTGTGGGCCAACGCCAAGGAAATGCAGCTGGCCAAGGAAAAATGGCCAGCACTGGCGGCTGCGCTGGGCCAGGATCCGAAAGCCCTGACCGAACGCCTCGAAGCCCAGGCCAACAAAGAATTCATCTATCTGGTGCGCGGCTTGACCCCCGAACAGGGCCAGGCGGTGCTCGACCTGAAAGTGCCTGGCGTCTACGGCATCGAAGAGTTCCGGCGCTTCTATCCTGCCGGTGAAGTCACCGCGCACATGGTCGGCTTTACCGACATCGACGATCACGGTCGTGAAGGGGTCGAACTGGCCTACGACGAATGGCTCGCCGGGGTCCCCGGCAAACGTCAGGTCATCAAGGATCGGCGTGGCAGACTGATCAAGGATGTGCAAGTCACCAAAAACGCCAAGGCCGGCAAGCCCTTGGCGTTGTCCATTGACCTGCGCCTGCAATATCTGGCCAACCGCGAGTTGCGCAACGCGATCATCGAGAACGGTGCCAAGGCCGGCAGCCTGGTGATCATGGACGTGAAGACTGGCGAGATCCTCGCCATGGTCAACCAGCCGACCTACAACCCGAACAACCGCCGCAACCTGCAACCGGCGATGATGCGCAACCGCGCCATGATCGACGTGTTCGAGCCGGGTTCGACCATGAAGGCGATCTCCATGAGCGCCGCCCTGGAAACCGGGCGCTGGAAACCGAGCGACACCGTCGAGGTGTACCCGGGCAGCTTGCAGATTGGTAAATACACCATCAAGGACGTGTCGAAGTCCGAAGGCCCGGTGCTCGACCTGACCGGCATCCTGATCAACTCCAGTAACGTCGGCATGAGTAAGGTCGCGTTCGACATTGGCGGCGAGACCATCTTCCGCCTGGCGCAGAAAGTCGGCCTCGGCCAGGACACCGGCCTGGGTTTCCCGGGCGAGCGCGTCGGCAACCTGCCGAACTACCGCGAATGGCGCAAGGCTGAAACCGCCACGCTGTCCTACGGCTACGGTGTTTCGGTGACGGCGATCCAGCTGGTTCATGCGTTCTCGGCGCTGGCCAACAACGGGCGTATCGCACCGCTGACCCTGATCAAGACCGACAAGGCGCCGCAGACCACCCAGGTGATCCCGGAAAACGTCGCCAAGACCATGCAGGGCATGCTCACCCAGGTGATCGAGGCCCCACGCGGTGTGTTCCGTGCGCAGGTGCCGGCTTATCACGTGGCCGGCAAGTCGGGTACAGCGCGTAAGACGTCGGTCGGCACCAAAGGCTATGCCGAGAATTCCTACCGTTCACTGTTCGCCGGTTTCGGCCCGATGAGCGATCCGCGTTACGCCATCGTGGTGGTCATCGACGAACCGACCAAGGCCGGTTACTTCGGTGGCCTGGTATCGGCGCCAGTGTTCAGCAAAGTGATGTCCGGCACCCTGCGTCTGATGAACATCACCCCTGACAATTTGCCGGCCACGCAACAAGCCAACACGGCACCGGTCGTTCCGCTGAAAGCCAATGGAGGGCGCGGCTGATGTCTCTGAGTCTGAACAAGATTTTCGCCCACGCCGGTCGCGATCTGCTGATCCGCGAACTGAGCCTTGATAGCCGCAATGTGCGGGCGGGGGACTTGTTCCTGGCTGTCCCTGGCGGCAAGTTCGATGGCCGTGCGCATATCGCCGACGCCTTGCAGCGCGGTGCCGCCGCCGTGGCCTATGAAGTCGAAGGCGCAACAGTCCTGCCCATTACCGATGTGCCGCTGATTCCGGTCAAAGGCCTGGCGGCGCAGCTGTCGGACATCGCCGGGCGTTTTTATGGTGATCCGAGCCGCCACCTGAATCTGGTCGGCGTGACCGGCACCAACGGCAAAACCAGCGTGACGCAACTGGTCGCGCAGGCTCTGGATTTGCTCGGCCAGCACTGCGGCATCGTCGGCACCCTGGGTTCCGGTTTCTACGGCGCGCTGGAAAGTGGCCTGCACACCACGCCGAACCCGATCGCCATGCAGGCAACCCTCGCCGACCTGAAAAAGGCCGGTGCCAAAGCCGTGGCCATGGAAGTTTCTTCCCATGGACTGGATCAGGGGCGCGTTACTGCGCTGGCGTTCGACGTGGCGGTGATGACCAACCTGTCGCGTGATCATCTGGATTATCACGGCACCATGCAGGCCTACGGTGAAGCCAAGGCCACGCTGTTTGCCTGGAATGACTTGAAGTGCCGGGTGGTCAATCTCGACGACGAATTTGGTCGGCAACTGGCCGCTGACAAGCGCGAGTCGCGCCTGATCAGCTATAGCCTGGAAGACAGCAGCGCCTACCTTTATTGCCGTGAAGCGCAGTTCGACGACGATGGCGTGCGCGCCACGCTGGTTACGCCCCAGGGCGAACATCATTTGCGCAGCACCTTGCTGGGTCGTTTCAACCTGAGCAACGTACTGGCGGCTGTCGGTGCCTTGCTCGGACTGGACTACGCGCTGGACGAGATTCTTAAAGTCCTGCCGAAACTCGAAGGCCCCGCCGGTCGCATGCAGCGCCTGGGCGGCGGCACTCAACCGCTGGTGGTGGTCGATTACGCGCACACCCCGGATGCGCTGGAAAAAGTGCTCACGGCCCTGCGTCCACACGCCAAGGGTCGCCTGCTGTGCCTGTTCGGCTGCGGCGGTGATCGCGATCGCGGCAAGCGCCCGTTGATGGCGGAAGTGGTTGAGCGCCTGGCCGATGGCGTAGTCGTCACCGACGACAACCCGCGCACTGAAGATCCGGCGGTCATTTTCGACGACATCCGTGCCGGTTTCAGTGCTGTGGATAACGTTACCTTCGTTGCTGGCCGTGGTCAGGCGATTGCGCAGTTGATTGCCAGCGCCTCGGCAGATGACGTGGTTGTCCTGGCCGGCAAAGGTCACGAGGACTATCAGGAAATCAACGGCGAGCGTCATGCCTTTTCTGATCTGGTCGAGGCCGATCATGCCCTCACGGCCTGGGAGGTGGCTCATGCTTAAGGCCCTGAAACTGAGCGAGCTGACCGCTGCGCTGAATGCCCGCCTGGTGTCTGCCGACGCCTGTTTCGACGGTGTCAGCATCGACAGCCGCGCCATCAAGCCGGGCCAGTTGTTCATTGCCCTGACCGGACCGCGTTTCGATGGTCATGACTATCTGAATGATGTGGCGGCCAACGGCGCCGTGGCGGCACTGGTCGAGCGCGAAGTTGCCGACAGCGTGCTGCCGCAACTGCTGGTGAAAGACACCCGTCAGGCCCTCGGCCAGCTGGGTGCGCTGAACCGTGCTGCCTACAGCAACCCGGTCGCGGCGGTCACCGGTTCCAGCGGCAAGACCACGGTCAAGGAAATGCTGGCGAGCATCCTGCGCACACGCGGTCCGGTGCATGCAACCCGTGGCAACCTGAACAATGACCTCGGCGTTCCGCTGACCCTGCTCGAACTGGCGCCGGAACACACCGCCGCCGTGATTGAACTCGGGGCTTCGCGCATCGGCGAGATCGCCTACACCGTGAGCATGACCAAGCCACGCGTGGCCATCATCAACAACGCCGGGACCGCCCACGTCGGCGAGTTCGGCGGGCCGGAAAAAATCGTTGAAGCCAAGGGCGAGATTCTTGAAGGGCTCGATGCCGATGGCGTCGCCGTTCTCAATCTCGACGACAAGGCCTTCGGTATCTGGCAGACCCGCGCTGCCGGCCGCAAGGTGCTGACCTTTGCCCTGAACAATCCTGCCGCTGATTTTTATGCCAGCGATCTGGACCGCGATGCACGCGGCTGCCCGGCGTTCAAACTGCACAGTCCTGACGGTGTGGAGCGGGTGCAACTGAACCTGCTCGGCACCCATAACGTGACCAATGCCATGGCCGCTGCGGCGGCTGCCTACGCGCTGGGCGTGTCGCTGTTCGGCATTGCCACCGGCCTTGGTGCGGTGCAACCGGTCAAGGGCCGTACCGTTGCGCAACTGGCGACCAATGGCATGCGCGTAATTGATGACACTTATAACGCGAACCCCACCTCAATGTGCGCTGCCGTTGATATACTCGCCGGCTTTTCCGGCCGCACCGTTCTGGTGCTCGGAGACATCGGCGAGTTGGGCGATTGGGCGGAGCAGGGGCACCGCGACGTGGGCGAGTACGCCCGTGGCAAGGTTTCCGCGCTGTATGCCGTTGGGCCGATGATGGTCCACGCCGTAAAAGCTTTCGGTCCACAGGCTTTTCACTTCGGCACTCAAGCTGAACTGATCCAGGCCCTGGGCGCCGAGCAAGATACAAACACCACTATTTTGATCAAGGGTTCGCGCAGTGCTGCGATGGAAAACATCGTGGCCGCTTTGTGCGGGTCCAGTCTGGAGAAGCATTAATGCTGCTGCTGCTAGCGGAGTATCTGCAACAGTTCTACAAAGGCTTCGCGGTCTTTCAGTACCTGACCCTGCGCGGGATCCTCGGTGTGCTGACCGCGCTGGTCTTGTCGCTGTGCTATGGCCCGTGGATGATCCGCACGTTGCAGAACCGTCAGATCGGTCAGTCCGTTCGCAACGATGGTCCGCAATCGCACCTGTCAAAATCCGGCACCCCGACCATGGGCGGCGCGCTGATCCTGTCGTCCATCGGCGTCAGCACCTTGCTGTGGGCTGACCTGAGCAACCGTTATGTATGGACCGTGCTGCTGGTGACCCTGCTGTTCGGCGCTATCGGCTGGGTTGACGACTACCGCAAAGTCATCGAGAAGAACTCCCGTGGCTTGCCGAGCCGCTGGAAGTATTTCTGGCAGTCGGTGTTCGGCCTGGGCGCGGCGATCTTCCTGTACGTGACGGCACCGACTGCGGTGGAAACCACGCTGATCCTGCCGATGCTCAAGGACTACAGCATTCCGCTGGGCGCGGGCTTCATCGTCCTGACCTACTTCGTGATTGTCGGTTCGAGCAACGCGGTCAACCTTACTGACGGCCTCGACGGCCTGGCGATCATGCCGACCGTGATGGTCGGGGGTGGCCTGGGCATCTTCTGCTACCTGTCGGGTAACGTGAAATTCGCTGAATACCTGCTGATCCCTTATGTGCCGGGCGCAGGTGAACTGATCGTGTTCTGCGGCGCCTTGATCGGTGCCGGTCTGGGCTTTCTCTGGTTCAACACCTATCCGGCCCAGGTCTTCATGGGCGACGTCGGCGCGCTGGCGCTGGGCGCAGCCCTGGGCACCATCGCGGTGATCGTCCGTCAGGAAATCGTCCTGTTCATCATGGGCGGCGTGTTCGTGATGGAAACCCTGTCGGTGGTCATCCAGGTGGCCTCCTTCAAGCTGACCGGTCGCCGTGTGTTTCGCATGGCACCCATACACCACCACTTTGAACTCAAGGGCTGGCCCGAGCCACGCGTGATCGTCCGTTTCTGGATCATCACCGTGATTCTCGTGTTGATCGGCCTTGCCACCCTGAAGCTGAGGTAGAACGAGTGTCTCTGATCGCTTCTGACCACTTCCGCATCGTTGTCGGCCTCGGCAAGAGCGGCATGTCCCTGGTTCGCTTCCTGGCGAACCGGGGCGTGTCGTTTGCCGTTGCCGATACGCGGGAAAATCCACCGGAGCTGGCCACGCTGCGCCGTGACTACCCGCAGGTGGAAGTGCGTTGTGGCGAACTCGACGTCGAGTTCCTGTGCCGCGCCGACGAGCTCTACGTGAGCCCCGGCCTGGCGCTGGCGACCCCGGCCCTGCAGGCGGCGGCTGCCCGTGGCGTGAAATTGTCCGGCGACATCGAGCTGTTCGCGCGTAACGCGAAGGCGCCGATTGTCGCCATCAGCGGTTCCAACGCGAAAAGCACCGTCACCACGCTGGTTGGCGAAATGGCCGCTGCGGCGGGCAAGCGTGTTGCAGTCGGCGGCAACCTCGGTACGCCGGCGCTGGATCTGCTCAGCGATGACGTCGAGTTGTACGTGATGGAGCTGTCGAGTTTCCAGCTGGAAACCACCGATCATCTGGGCGCCGAAGTGGCCACCGTACTCAACGTCAGCGAAGACCACATGGACCGCTACAGCGGCCTGCCGGCGTATCACCTGGCCAAGCACCGGATTTTCCGTGGTGCGAAACAGTTCGTGGTCAACCGTCAGGACGCCCTGAGCCGTCCGCTGATGGGCGAAGGCCAGCCTTGCTGGACCTTCGGCCTGAGCAAACCCGATTTCAAGGCATTCGGAATTCGTGACGAAGATGGCGAGAAATACCTTGCCTTCGAATTCCAGAACCTGATGCCGGTACGGGAACTGAAAATCCGTGGTGGCCACAACCAGTCCAACGCCCTGGCGGCGCTGGCCCTGGGGCACGCCGTTGGTCTGCCGTTCGATGCCATGCTCTCAAGCCTGCGCACGTTCGCCGGGCTCGAACATCGCTGCCAATGGGTTCGCGACCTCAACGGCGTGAGCTACTACAACGATTCCAAAGCCACCAACGTCGGCGCCGCACTGGCCGCCATCGAAGGCCTGGGCGCGGACATCGACGGCAAGCTCGTGTTGATCGCCGGTGGCGACGGCAAGGGGGCCGACTTCAAGGACCTGCGTGATCCCGTGGCGGCCAACTGCCGCGCCGTGGTGTTGATGGGCCGCGACTCGGACTTGATTGCTCAGGCCGTCGGAGACAGTGTGCCGTTGATTCGCGTCAGCTCGCTGAACGAAGCGGTGGAGCAATGCCACGCCCTCGCCGAACCAGGTGATGCGGTGCTGTTGTCGCCGGCCTGCGCCAGTTTCGACATGTTCAAGAATTACGAAGACCGTGGTCACCAGTTCGTCCGCGCCGTGGAGGATCTGGCATGAGCTGGAAAAACATCATCAAGCCGTACCCGTCGCCGATCATCACCGGGCGCGGTATCGACCTCGACTTTCCAATGCTCGCCGGTTGCCTGGCGCTGTTGGGTCTGGGCCTGATCATGATTGCCTCGGCATCGACCGAAGTGGCGGCCGTGCAGTCGGGCAGCGCCCTGTATTACATGATTCGTCACCTTATCTACATCGTGCTTGGCCTTGCTGCCTGCATCGTCACCATGATGATCCCGATTGCGACCTGGCAACGCCTGGGCTGGTTGATGCTGGTGGGGGCGTTCGGTTTGCTGGTGATGGTGATCGTGCCGGGGATCGGCCGTGAAGTGAACGGTTCGATGCGCTGGATCGGTTTCAGCTTCTTCAACGTTCAGCCTTCCGAGATCGCCAAGGTATTCGTGGTGATCTACCTCGCCGGTTATCTGGTACGTCGCCAGAAAGAAGTGCGTGAAAGCTGGATGGGCTTCTTCAAGCCGTTCATCGTACTGCTGCCGATGGCGGGCCTGTTGCTGATGGAGCCGGATTTCGGTGCCACCGTCGTGATGATGGGCGCGGCGGCGGCAATGCTGTTCCTCGGTGGCGTCGGGCTGTTCCGCTTTTCCCTGATGGTGGTGCTGGCGGTCGCGGCGGTGGTGCTGTTGATTCAAGTGCAACCGTACCGGATGGCGCGTCTGACCAACTTTGCCGACCCGTGGGCTGACCAGTTTGGTGCCGGTTATCAGCTGTCTCAGGCATTGATCGCTTTCGGTCGCGGCGAATGGCTGGGCGTTGGCCTGGGCAACAGCGTGCAGAAGCAGTTCTACCTGCCGGAAGCCCACACTGACTTCGTGTTCTCGGTCCTGGCCGAAGAACTGGGCGCCGTGGGTTCGTTGTGCACTGTCGCGCTGTTCGTCTTCGTCTGTATTCGTGGCATGTACATCGGATTGTGGGCAGAAAAGGCCAAGCAATATTTCGCGGCCTATGTGGCTTACGGGCTGTCGTTCCTGTGGATCGGTCAGTTCCTGATCAACATCGGCGTGAACGTCGGCCTGCTGCCGACCAAAGGTCTGACGTTGCCGTTCCTCAGTTATGGCGGCAGTTCGTTGGTGATCTGCTGCGCCTGTCTGGGTCTGTTGCTGCGTATCGAGTGGGAGAGTCGAACCCACCTGGGCAGCGAAGAGATGGAGTTCCAGGAGAGTGACTTCGCCGAGGAGCCACCCCATGGGCGCTAACGTATTGATCATGGCCGGCGGCACCGGCGGCCACGTGTTCCCGGCGCTGGCCTGTGCCCGCGAGTTTCAGTCCCGTGGCTATACGGTGCACTGGCTCGGCACGCCGCGCGGGATCGAGAACGATCTGGTGCCGGCAGCCGGTCTGGAGCTGCACCGGATCAACGCCAGCGGTCTGCGTGGCAAGGGCAAGCTGTCGCTGCTCAAGGCACCGTTCATGTTGCTGAAATCGGTCTGGCAGGCGCGGGCGATCATTCGTCAGCTGCGGCCGGTCTGCGTGGTCGGTTTTGGTGGTTATGTGACCGGTCCCGGTGGTGTTGCCGCCAAGCTGGCCGGTGTGCCGGTCATCGTTCACGAGCAGAACGCAGTGGCCGGTACCGCCAATCGGTTACTCATGCCGTTGGCCGCCCGAGTCTGTGAAGCGTTCCCCGACACCTTTACCCTGTCGGACAGCCGTCGGACCACCGGCAATCCGGTGCGCACGGAGCTGTTCCTCGAAACATCGCGACCAGCCCTGGCCGGTCGCAAGGCGCGTTTGCTGATCCTGGGCGGAAGCCTGGGCGCAGAACCGTTGAACAAGTTGCTGCCTGAAGCCCTGTCGCAAGTCGCCCCCGACCTGCGTCCGGAAGTGTTTCATCAGGCCGGCAAAAACCACGATGAAGTGACTGCGCAGCGCTATCGCGACGCTGGCGTCGAGGCGCAAGTGCAGCCCTTCATCAAAGACATGGCCCAGGCCTATGGCTGGGCCGACCTGGTGGTGTGCCGCGCAGGCGCGTTGACCATCAGTGAACTGGCTGCCGCCGGTCTGCCCTCGATGCTGGTGCCTTTGCCCCACGCGATCGACGATCACCAGACCCGCAATGCCGAATATTTGGCCCGTGAAGGTGCTGCCTTCCTGATGCCGCAAAGAACGACCGGCGCAGCGGATCTTGCCGCACGCCTGACAGAGGTCCTGATGCAACCGCAACGACTCGAAGACATGGCCACTGCGGCCCGCCGACTGGCTAAACCCGATGCCACCCGTAACGTAGTCGACACCTGCCTGGAGGTGGCCCATGGTTGAGAATCAGAAAGCCATGCCACAGCCGGAAATGCGCCGCATCCGTCGCATCCACTTCGTCGGTATCGGCGGTGTAGGCATGTGCGGTATTGCCGAAGTGTTGTTGAACCTGGGCTACGAAGTGTCCGGTTCCGACCTGAAGGCATCGCCGGTGACCGAGCGTCTTGAATCGTTCGGCGCACACATATTCATCGGCCACCGTGCCGAAAATGCTGCCGCAGCCGATGTGCTGGTAGTGTCGAGTGCCGTCAATACGTCGAACCCGGAAGTGGCGACTGCTCTGGAACGTCGTATTCCAGTGGTGCCGCGTGCCGAGATGCTGGCCGAGCTGATGCGCTATCGCCATGGCATCGCCGTCGCCGGTACGCACGGCAAAACCACCACCACCAGCCTGATCGCTTCGGTGTTCGCGGCCGGTGGCCTGGACCCGACGTTCGTCATCGGTGGCCGTCTGAATGCCGCGGGCACCAATGCCCAGCTCGGCACCAGCCGCTACCTGATCGCCGAGGCCGATGAAAGCGACGCCAGCTTCCTGCACCTGCAGCCGCTGGTGGCCGTGGTCACCAACATCGATGCCGACCACATGGCGACCTACGACGGTGACTTCAACAAGTTGAAGAAAACCTTCGTCGAGTTCCTGCACAACCTGCCGTTCTACGGTCTGGCGGTAGTGTGCCTGGACGACCCTGTGGTGCGCGAAATCCTGCCGCTGGTCAAACGTCCGACGGTCACCTACGGCTTTGGCGATGACTGCGACGTACGCGCCATCAATGTACGCCAGCAGGGCATGCAGACGTTCTTCACTGTGCTGCGCCCTGATCGTGAGCCGCTGGATGTTTCGGTCAACATGCCGGGCAACCACAACGTGTTGAACGCACTGGCGACCATCTGCATTGCCTCCGACGAGGGCGTCAGCGATGAAGCCATTGTCCAGGGCCTGTCCGGGTTCCAGGGCGTCGGTCGGCGCTTCCAGGTCTATGGCGAGCTGCCGGTCGATGACGGCCACGTGATGCTGGTGGACGACTACGGCCACCACCCGACCGAAGTTGCCGCCGTGATCAAGGCCGTGCGTGGTGGCTGGCCGGAGCGCCGTCTGGTGATGGTTTACCAGCCGCACCGTTATAGCCGCACCCGCGACCTGTATGACGATTTCGTCAATGTTCTGGCTGACGCCAACGTGCTGCTGCTGATGGAAGTCTATCCGGCTGGCGAAGAGCCGATTCCGGGTGCCGACAGCCGCAAGCTGTGCAACAGCATCCGGCAGCGCGGCCAGCTCGACCCGATCTACATCGAGCGCGGCGTGGACCTGGCGCCAATCGTCAAGCCGCTGCTGCGTGCCGGCGACATTCTGCTGTGCCAGGGCGCCGGTGATATCGGCGGCCTCGCGCCAAAACTGTTGAAAAGTCCGTTGTTCGCCGGTGCCATTGCCGCATCGGTTGAGGGGAAGTTGAAATGACTGCTGCCTACGCCAACCTCGTCTCCACCCTCGACCCGAAAACCTTCGGTCGCGTCGCCGTGCTGTTCGGTGGCAAAAGCGCCGAGCGCGAAGTGTCGCTCAAATCCGGCAACGCCGTGCTTGAAGCGCTGCAAGGTGCAGGTGTGAACGCGTTCGGCATCGACGTCGGTGATGACTTCCTGCAGCGTTTGCTCAACGAAAAAATCGACCGTGCCTTCATCATTCTCCACGGTCGTGGCGGTGAAGACGGCAGCATGCAGGGCCTGCTCGAATGCCTGGGCATTCCATACACCGGCAGCGGCATCCTGGCCTCGGCGTTGGCGATGGACAAACTGCGCACCAAGCAGGTCTGGCACAGCCTCGGGATTCCGACGCCACGCCACGCCGTACTGAGTTCGGAGGCCGATTGTATTTCGGCGGCCACGGAACTGGGCTTCCCTTTGATCGTCAAACCGGCCCATGAAGGTTCAAGTATCGGTATGGCCAAAGTGACTTCTGCGTTCGAGTTGATCGACGCATGGAAAGCGGCCAGTACCTACGATTCGCAAGTGTTGGTCGAGCAATGGATTCAAGGTCCGGAGTTCACCATCGCCACCCTGCGTGACCAGGTGTTGCCTCCGATTGCCCTGGGTACGCCCCATACGTTTTACGACTACGACGCCAAGTACGTGGCCAACGATACCCAGTATCGGGTGCCGTGCGGCCTGGACAGTGCCAAGGAAAAGGAACTCATGGACCTCACGGCTAAAGCCTGTGAGGCGCTGGGTATCGCCGGTTGGGGCAGGGCTGACGTGATGCAGGACGCCGACGGGCAGTTCTGGTTCCTGGAAGTCAATACCGCACCGGGCATGACCGATCACAGCCTGGTTCCGATGGCGGCCCGTGCCGCCGGTCTGGATTTCCAGCAACTGGTGGTGGCGATTCTGGCCGCCAGCATTGAGCCGCGAGGGTAAAACCATGCAAGGCGCATCGTTGCGACATCAGCCACCCGCACCACCCGGCCGCAAGCCGGTGCCGCGGGGTGCCAGCCGAATGGTGGCCAAAGAGCCGATGTCCGTGCGCCTGCCCAAAGCCAATTTCGGCTTTCTCAAAGCCTTGTTCTGGCCAGTGCTGTTGGTGGTACTGGGGTTCGGTACTTACGAAGGCGCGCAGCGTTTGCTGCCTTACGCTGACCGGCCGATCACCAAGATCAATGTGCAGGGCGACCTGAGTTACATCAGTCAGCAAGCGGTGCAGCAGCGGATCGCCCCGTACGTGGCGTCGAGCTTCTTCACCATCGACCTGGCGAGCATGCGCACGGAGCTGGAACAGATGCCATGGATTGCCCACGCCGAAGTGCGTCGGGTGTGGCCGGACCAGGTGGTGATTCGCCTGGAAGAGCAGCTGCCTGTAGCCCGTTGGGGCGATGAGTCGCTGCTCAACAACCAGGGCCAGGCGTTTACGCCCAAGGAACTGGCGAACTACGAACACCTGCCTCAGCTGTTCGGTCCACAACGGGCCCAGCAGCAAGTGATGCAGCAATACCAGGTGCTGAGCCAGATGCTCAGGCCATTGGGCTTCTCGATTGCGCGCCTGGAATTGCGTGAACGAGGCAGCTGGTTCCTGACCACCGGTGCCGGCAGCGCGGGCCCCGGGATTGAACTGCTGCTTGGACGCGGCGCCCTGGTAGAAAAGATGCGCCGCTTCATTGCCATCTACGACAAAACGCTTAAAGACCAGATTACGAACATTGCGCGCATCGATCTGCGCTACGCCAACGGCCTCGCCGTTGGCTGGCGGGAACCTGTAGCGCCGACGACAGCCAAACCCGCTGTCGCGAAGAATTAAGAAGAGGCAGGACCCATGGCAAACGTGCAAAGCGGCAAAATGATCGTCGGTCTGGATATCGGCACCTCCAAGGTGGTGGCGCTGGTAGGCGAGGTCGCGGACGATGGCACGCTGGAAATCGTCGGGATCGGTACACACCCCTCCCGCGGCCTGAAGAAAGGCGTGGTGGTGAACATCGAGTCCACCGTGCAATCGATTCAGCGCGCTATCGAAGAAGCACAGCTGATGGCCGGCTGCCGGATCCACTCGGCGTTCGTCGGCGTGGCCGGCAATCACATCCGCAGCCTGAATTCCCACGGCATCGTGGCGATTCGTGATCGCGAAGTCAGCGCCGCTGACCTTGAACGTGTGCTCGACGCCGCTCAGGCCGTAGCGATTCCGGCTGACCAGCGCGTGCTTCACACCCTGCCGCAGGATTACGTGATCGATAACCAGGAAGGCGTTCGTGAGCCACTGGGCATGTCCGGCGTGCGCCTGGAAGCCAAGGTTCACGTGGTCACCTGCGCCGTCAACGCCGCACAGAACATTGAAAAATGCGTGCGTCGCTGCGGTCTGGAAATCGACGACATCATTCTCGAGCAGTTGGCCTCGGCCTACTCGGTATTGACCGACGACGAGAAAGAGCTGGGCGTGTGCCTGGTGGACATCGGTGGCGGCACCACCGACATCGCGATCTTCACCGAAGGCGCGATTCGCCACACCGCCGTGATCCCGATTGCGGGCGATCAGGTGACCAACGACATCGCCATGGCGCTGCGTACACCGACCCAGTACGCCGAAGAAATCAAGATTCGCTACGCCTGCGCCCTGGCCAAACTGGCCGGTGCCGGTGAAACCATCAAGGTGCCGAGCGTCGGCGACCGTCCACCGCGCGAGCTGTCCCGTCAGGCCCTGGCCGAAGTGGTCGAGCCGCGTTACGACGAACTGTTCACCCTGATCCAGGCCGAGCTGCGTCGCAGTGGCTACGAAGACCTGATCCCGGCCGGCATCGTGCTGACCGGCGGCACCTCGAAAATGGAAGGCGCCACTGAACTGGCCGAAGAAATCTTCCACATGCCGGTTCGTCTGGGCGTGCCTCACGGCGTTAAAGGCCTGGATGACGTGGTACGCAACCCGATTTATTCCACTGGCGTTGGCTTGTTGATGTACGGCCTGCAAAAGCAGTCCGACGGGATTTCGTTCTCGGGCATCAGCAGCCGCGACAGCTACAGCAACGACGAGCCTCAGGCGCCGTTGCTGGACCGACTGAAGAAGTGGGTCCAGGGCAATTTCTAAAGATTTACCGCAACACCGCTACAAAACGCAGTAGGCGAAAAAACTAGAGAATGTAAGGAGAGGGAAAATGTTCGAACTCGTAGACAACATCCCGCAAAGCCCGGTTATTAAAGTTATCGGTGTTGGCGGTGGCGGCGGCAACGCAGTCAATCACATGGTCAAGAGCAACATTGAAGGCGTGGAATTCATCTGCGCCAACACTGATGCCCAGGCGCTGAAAAGCATCGGCGCGCGGACCATCCTGCAACTGGGCACTGGCGTGACCAAAGGTCTTGGCGCTGGCGCCAACCCTGAAGTGGGTCGTCAGGCCGCACTGGAAGACCGTGAGCGCATTGCCGAAGTACTGGCCGGCACCAACATGGTGTTCATCACCACTGGCATGGGCGGCGGTACCGGTACCGGTGCTGCGCCGATCATCGCCGAAGTGGCCAAGGAAATGGGCATCCTTACCGTAGCGGTAGTGACCCGTCCGTTCCCGTTCGAAGGCCGCAAGCGCATGCAGATCGCCGACGAAGGCATCCGTCTGCTGTCTGAAAGCGTTGATTCGTTGATCACCATTCCCAACGAAAAACTGCTGACCATCCTGGGCAAGGACGCAAGCCTGCTGTCCGCGTTCGCCAAGGCTGACGATGTACTGGCCGGTGCCGTTCGTGGTATCTCCGACATCATCAAGCGTCCGGGCATGATCAACGTCGACTTCGCCGACGTACGTACCGTGATGAGCGAAATGGGCATGGCGATGATGGGCACTGGCTGCGCCAGCGGTCCGAACCGTGCACGCGAGGCCACCGAAGCGGCCATTCGCAACCCGCTGCTCGAAGACGTGAACCTGCAAGGTGCACGCGGCATCCTGGTGAACATCACCGCCGGTCCTGACCTGTCCCTGGGTGAGTACTCCGACGTGGGTAGCATCATCGAAGCCTTCGCTTCCGAGCACGCCATGGTCAAGGTCGGTACCGTTATCGATCCGGACATGCGCGACGAGCTGCACGTGACTGTAGTCGCTACCGGTCTGGGCGCGAAAATCGAGAAGCCTGTGAAGGTCATCGACAACACCGTTCACACCTCCATGGCTTCCCAGCCGCAACAGCAAGCCCCTGCTCGTCACGAACAGGCAGCGGTGAACTACCGTGACCTGGACCGTCCGACCGTCATGCGCAACCAGGCTCAGGCCGGTGCTGCGACTGCCGCGAAGATGAATCCGCAAGACGATCTGGACTACCTGGACATCCCGGCTTTCCTGCGTCGTCAGGCTGATTGATGGAATGTATCAGGGCTATGAAGTTGATTGGTGTTCAGCAAAGGTCTGGTCTGCTATCATCGCCAGCCTTTGTTGATACCAGTTCGCAATTTGCGCTGAAGCGGCCCAAGCCATGATTAAACAACGCACACTGAAAAATATTATCCGTGCCACAGGTGTAGGCCTGCACTCCGGGGAGAAGGTATACCTGACCCTCAAGCCCGCGCCTATCGACACCGGCATTGTGTTTTGTCGTGCTGACCTCGATCCTGTGGTGCAGATTCCTGCTCGCGCAGAAAACGTTGGCGAAACCACTATGTCGACCACACTGGTTAACGGTGACGTCAAAGTGGACACGGTGGAGCACTTGCTCTCGGCCATGGCTGGCCTGGGCATCGATAACGCCTACGTCGAGCTCTCCGCGTCTGAAGTCCCGATCATGGATGGTAGCGCCGGACCTTTCGTATTCCTGATTCAATCGGCCGGCCTGGAAGAACAGGACGCCGCCAAGAAGTTCATCCGCATCCTGCGTGAAGTGACAGTGGAAGATGGCGACAAGCGCGCCACTTTCGTCCCTTTCGAAGGTTTCAAGGTGAGCTTCGAGATCGATTTCGATCACCCGGTTTTCCGTGACCGCACACAAAGTGCAAGCGTGGATTTTTCCAGCACTTCGTTCGTAAAAGAAGTCAGCCGCGCCCGTACCTTTGGTTTCATGAGTGACATCGAGTACCTGCGCAAGCACAACCTCGCACTCGGCGGCAGCGTTGAAAACGCTATTGTGGTCGACGCGGATGGTGTACTGAACGAAGACGGCCTTCGCTATGAAGACGAATTCGTGAAGCACAAGATCCTCGATGCAATTGGTGACCTCTACCTGCTGGGCAATAGCCTGATTGGTGAGTTCAAGGGCTTCAAGTCCGGACATGCATTGAACAACCAGCTGCTGCGCAAGTTGATTGAGCAGACAGATGCTTGGGAAGTCGTGACTTTCGAAGACGCCAGCACTGCACCGATCTCTTACATGCGTCCTGTCGCGGCCGTGTAAGCAAAAAACCTCTCTAGTTTTTTAAAGGCCACCTTCGGGTGGCCTTTTTTTATGGCTGGATTTTGTAGTGTTCCGGCCGGCCTCCTCGCGAGCAGGTGACCGCGTTCCTACATACAACGGTGATCCAATGTGGGAGCGGGCTTGCCCGCGAAGAGGCCAGTAGCCCCAGCGAAAATCTCAGCCAGCCACCACCCGATTCCGCCCGCCATCCTTGGCCTGATACAACGCCTTGTCCGCCGCAAACAGCAGCTGCTCAAGCGAAATCTCGGACGCCGTGGTCCAGGTGCTGATGCCGATACTGACAGTAACCGGCAGCTGCGCCCCCGCCACCAATGGCAATTGCTCTACCGCCTGACGAATCTGTTCCGCGATCTGTCTTGCACCCGCGCTGTCGGTTTCGGCGAGGATCACCGAAAATTCTTCACCGCCATAACGGGCCACCAGATCAGCCGGGCGCCGGATGCTGGCGGCGATCACCTTGGCCAGTGCCCGCAAGGCATCGTCACCGGCCTGATGGCCGTGACGATCATTGAACGCCTTGAAATGATCGGCATCGATCATCAACACCGAAAGTGGTTTGCCGGAGCGTTGGGCGCGGAACCATTCATGGCGCAGGGCCTGGTCCAGGGTCCGACGGTTTGCAACGCCGGTCAGCGGATCGGTGGCGGCCAACAGCGCGAGTTCGCGCTCTGCCCTGTGACGCAGGCGCAATTCGCGGCTGAGCAGCCAGCTTAGCCACAGCAAGCCCAGGCACAGCACGCCGGTCGCGCCGCTGACGACAACAGCCGTGCGCTGCCAGACGCCAAACACCTCGTCGCGTGACAGCGCGACAATCACCGTCAATGGCAGGTTGCCGACCCGGGAAAAGGTGTACAGGCGTTGTTGGTGATCGATGCTCGACACACTGCTGAAGCTGCCATTGCCCTCACGCAGGAGGCGCACGACGTTAGGCCGGTTGGCGAAACTTTTGCCAATCATGTCGTTTTCGAGGTAAGGCTTTTGCGCCAACAACAGGCCGTCGCTATTGATGATGTTCAGGGTGCTGTTGCGACCGATGTCCAGGCTGTTGAACAACTCCTCGAAGTACGCCAGACGCATCGAGGCCACCGCGACTCCGAGAAATTCTCCCGTAGGCGACGAGATGCGCCGGCTGAAACTGATCTGCCATTGGTCGTTGTCGGCGCAGTCGCAACGTGGTTTGAAGGGGCGACTGATGAACATGCCCCTGTCGTGATTGCCCACGTGCGCCTGGAAGTAGTCGCGGTCGGCGAAGTTGGCCGCTTTAGGCTCCAGCAGCGATGAATCAGCCACCATGTCGCCGTGTGCGTCCAACAGCAGAATGTCGCCCTTGAAACGGGCCGTGTTGGAGCGGTCGAACAACACCAGATGGCGGACTTGCGCCGACATCTGTTTGAGGTCGTTGCGTTGCGACGCAGCGATCAACCCCTGCAACGTCATGTCGTAAAGCTCGACCGTGCGCAGCACATCGGCATCGATCAACTGGGCGATGGTGGTCGCACTGCGGGTCGCGTCCAGCTGGGCGTTGGCGTGTTCGCGTATCAGCAGGAACGTGACAATGCTGAGGATGGCAATGACGGTCAGGCAACTGCCCAGAACCAGCAGCAGCTCGGGGCGTCCGGTGGTGCCCGAAACGGTTGGAATGCGGCTTGCGATCATGGAGGGGGTCTGCTTGAGGGACTTTATAAGCGTAGTTCCTTTAATGCTGTTCCCGATGGGTCACGGCTATTTCACGGCGTTCAATCAATGGACGTGCAGGGTTGACTGGCCGATGTATAGATCCCAGGCACAAAAAAGGCCAGCGAAACATGCTGGCCTTTTGCTTTTGTCGCCGATATTAGAACACGTTGATCGGGTAATCGATGATTACACGGTATTCATCGGTGTCCTGATCCAGCGCACCGTAGCCGTTTGCGCCACGGTTGGTTGCCCATTGCAGGCGCACCGCGAGGTCTTTGGCCTGGCCGCTTTGAACCACGTATTTGAGGTCGATGTCGCGTTCCCAGTGCTTGGCATTCTTGCCCTCAGCGCTGTACCACGAGGCATAACCACGGCTGTCGGGATCGACCTTGGTCAGGTCCAGTTCACCCCGTGAATACGACAGCGCCGAGGTCAGGCCCGGCAGGCCGAGGACGGCGAAATCATAGGCGTATTTGAGTTTCCAGGAGCGCTCGTTCGGGCCGTTGAAGTCCGAGTACTGCTGGGAGTTGTCCAGGTAAATGCTGTCCCCCTGGCTGATGTAATCGAAGGGAGTGTTGCCGTTGACCCGCTGATACGCCGCGGTGACGCTGTGATGACCGACGCCGACGGTGAAATGCAGGCTGTAGGTGTTGTTGTCGATGTTGCCCAGCAGCGCATCGCCAGTGTCCTGGGTGTGATAGAAGTGCAGGCCGGGGTTGAGGCTGACCAGATCGTTGACCGCGTAGGTGTAATCCAGATCGTAGTAGTACTGGTTCCAGATGTCCTTGAGTTCGGCGGCGTACAGGCTGCTGGTCAGTCCCGGCAGACCGCTCCAGGCCACGCCGGCCCAGTTCAGGTGCTGGCTTTCATCGCCCTCAGGCAAGGTGCCGTAAGAGGTGCCGATGCGTTTATGGCCGCTCTGGTTATACGGCTTGGTGAAACTGACCTGGCCGCCTTCGATCAGAAAACCGTCGAAGCTGTGGTTGGTCAGGCTGACGCCGCGAAAGGTCTGCGGCAGCATGCGGCTTTCGCCACCGGCGATCACCGGGTTGGTGAGAAACAGGTCGCCGGCCTTCAATTCAGTGTCAAAGCCTCGCAGTTTCAGCGCGCCACCGGCCGTGGAGAACGAGCCCGGCGCCTTGCCGTTGCCATCGCTGACCGGCAGGATGCTCGACCCGTCGGTGCCGCCACCGCCATCAAGCTTGAGTCCGAGCATCCCGTGAACATCAACGCCGACCCCGACGCTGCCTGCAGTGAAACCGGATTCGAATTTGCCGAGAAAACCCTGGCCCCATTCGATGTTGTCATCGGTGTGCTGGTGACGGTTGCGGTTCATGTAGTAGTTGCGGGCATTGAGGTTGAGGCTTGAGCCTTCAACAAAACCTTGCTGGGTGGAATCGTCGGCGGCCTGGGCGCCAGGCGCCATCGTTGCGGCAACTGCAATGAACAGCGGGCTGAATCTGATAGGGAAACGCACTTGCGGTAAAGCTCCTTGGGTCAACTAAACACTTCAATGTTTTGAGGTGCGCGATGTTTCTTGTTAAGGAAGACGATTGCAAACGAATTAAAATCAAAACGAAAAAAAGCCGCTGAGAGCAGCGGCTTGAAGACAACTTTTCAAGGGGAAGAGCCGATGAAAAGTGTCGAGGGAAACAGAGTGAAGCGGGGCAGTCAGCTGTCTTTCTGGACCTGTTGGTGGGTCGCAGAAGTCGAAGCTTGAGGGGTTTGTGCAGCCTCCTGGGTTTTGGCCGTCATCTCCTCTTGTGCCTGTTCGTATGCCGCGGCACGCGCCGAGTGTTGCGCGACGAAAGACTGCGACTCTTCAGCCATGGCGAACGGGGACAGGAACAATGACGACAAAACGAAAGCGCTGGCAATACCCATACTGTTGGACATTCTGGAAACCTTCTTGCTTGGCAAGTGCTGTTTGGTGAGGCCAAGATAAGGTTCAAACGGCGGGAGAAACAGCGCGGATACAAGAAAGGACTGTTGCGCGGCGAGCAACAGTAAATGAGCTGGGGGCTTTTGTGGCGAGGGAACTTGCTCCCGCTCGGCTGCGAAGCAGTCGTGAAACCATTGCACATGGTTTGTCTGATACGCCGCGTCACGGGGTTTTGGGGCCGCTACGCAGCCCAGCGCGAGCAAGCTCGCCACGGGGATTGGTGTGGATTCAGACTGGCAGATAAATCCCGAACGTATTCATGCCATCATCACTGCGCACAAACACATCGCCGCCATGCATCAGCGCAATCGCCTTGACGATTGCCAACCCCAGCCCATGGTTGTTGCCGCTGTTGCTGCGTGACGCATCGACCCGATAGAAACGCTCGAACAGGCGCGGCAGGTGTTCACTGGCAATCGGCGAGCCCGGGTTGGCCACGCCGATGCTCACCTGATGCTCTTCGACCTCGATCCGCACCTCGATCACCTGCCCGGCTTCGGTGTGTTGCACCGCGTTGCTCAGCAGGTTGATCAAGGCCCGGCGCAGGTGCGCGATCTCGATTCGCACCTGCGCATCGCCGCTGACTCGGACCTGAACCTGAGCATCTTCGAGAATGAAGTCCAGATATTCCAGAGTCGTCGCCACTTCATCGGCAAGCGAAGTGGAAGTCAGCTTGGTGGCCTTGCTGCCCTGATCAGCGCTGGCCAGGAACAGCATGTCATTGATGATCGAACGCAGGCGCTCCAGCTCTTCGAGGTTCGATTGCAGCACCTCGAAATAGTGTTCCGCCGAGCGCCCGCGAGTCAGCGCCACTTGGGTCTGGCCAATCAGGTTGGTCAGCGGCGAGCGCAGTTCGTGGGCGACATCGGCGTTGAACGACTCCAGGCGTGAGTACGCCTGCTCGACCCGTTCCAGCGTGGAGTTGAACGAGCTGACAAACTGATTCAGCTCCGGCGGCAATGGCGACAGGCGCAGACGCCCGGCGCGCAATGGCGGTGCGAGCCGCTGGGCTTCATGGGACAGCTTGATCAACGGCTGCAAGCCAATGCGCGCTACCCAATAACCCAGTGCCGAAGCCAGCAGCACGCCGACAATCGCCAGGCTGATGAGGGCGATCAGCAGGTGATGCTGAGTCTGCAAAAAGGTCTCGGTGTCGATGGCGATCAGGAAGCGCAGCGGCGGGCGCTGGTCCTTGGCCGGGAACTGACTGACCAGCACTTTCAACGGATAGGGCTGATCCGGCAGTTGCAGATCACGCCGGCCTAGCGGGCCGGCAGAAAAGTCGCGGACCTGCGGCGTCGGGTTGCCGTATTCATAGGCCGGATCGCCACTGACGATCCAGAACCGGATGCGTTTGTCTTCCTCGCCCAGCAGGTTGAGCTTGGCGTTGATCTTCGCCCAGTGCTCGGGCGTGCCGAAACGCCCGACGGTGGATTCCAGCACACTGTAACGGGCATCCAGTTCCGCTTCCGGCAACAGGCCCAAGCCTTTTTCCACCTGTTGATACAAGGCGCCGCCGATCAACAGAAACACCAGCGCGGCCACCAGGGTGAACATGCCACTCAGGCGCAGCGCAATGGAATTACTGGGCACCGCGACTCTCCAGCACATACCCCATGCCACGAATGGTGTGCAGCAACTTTTCGTCGAACGGCCCGTCGAGCTTGGCCCGCAGGCGTTTGATCGCGACTTCGACCACGTTGGCGTCGCTGTCGAAATTGATATCCCAGACCATCTCGGCGATGGCGGTTTTCGACAGGATTTCTCCCTGCCGACGGGCCAGCACGCTGAGCAGCGAAAACTCCTTGGCGGTCAGATCCAGGCGCGCGCCGGCACGGGTGGCCTTGCGGCTGATCAGGTCGATCCACAGGTCGGCGATGCTCACTTGCACCGGTTCATGGCCGCCACTGCGCCGGGTCAGCGCTTGCAGGCGCGCCACCAGTTCCAGGAACGAAAACGGTTTGCCCAGGTAATCGTCGGCGCCCTCGCGCAGGCCGCGAATGCGGTCCTCAACACGCTCGCGGGCGGTGAGCATGATCACCGGGGTCTGCTTGCGCGCCCGCAGTGCACGCAACACGCCGAAGCCATCGAGACCCGGCAGCATGACGTCGAGGATGATCACCGCGTAGTCGCTTTCCAGCGCCAGGTGCAGGCCTTCGACGCCATCCCGCGCCAGGTCCACGGTGTAGCCCTGTTCCGTCAGGCCGCGATGCAAATAGTCCGCGGTTTTTTCTTCGTCTTCGATAATCAGAACGCGCATGACCCCGCCTCAGTCTGTGGTCGCCAGTGCCGGCAATGGCGCTGGTTTGGGCCGATGGAAAAATCGTTCCAGCCACAAGTATATGACCGGTGTGGTAAATAGCGTCAGCGCCTGGCTTACCAACAGGCCGCCGACCACCGCAATACCCAGTGGCTGGCGCAGTTCGGCGCCGGTGCCGTAACCCAGCATCAGCGGCAAGGCACCGAGCAGGGCGGCGAGGGTGGTCATGATGATCGGCCGGAACCGCGTGATACAGGCCTGGTAGATCGCCTCTTCCGGCGGCAGTCCGCCGTTGCGCTGAGCTTCCAGCGCGAAGTCGATCATCAGGATGCCGTTTTTCTTGACGATGCCGATCAACAGTACCAGCCCGATCAACGCCATGATCGAAAAGTCCTGGCCGCAAATCCACAGCATGATCACCGCGCCAAGTCCCGCCGACGGCAGGGTCGAGATGATCGTCAGCGGGTGCACGAAGCTCTCGTAGAGCACGCCAAGAATGATGTACACCGCCACCAGCGCCGCCAGGATCAGCCATGGCTGACTGGCCAGCGAGCTCTGGAACGCCTGGGCCGCACCCTGGAAGTTGCCGCTGATGGCCGCCGGCATGCCAATCTCGGCCTTGGCCTGGTTGAGCATGATCACCGCATCCCCCAACGCCACGCCGGGCGCCAGGTTGAACGAGAGGTTGGCGGCCGGGAACATGCCGTCATGGGCAATGGACAGCGGGCCGATGGTCGGCGCATCGAACCTGGCCAGCGCCGACAGTGGCACCATTTCCCCGCTAAGTGGTGAGCGCAGGTAGAAATAGTTGAGACTCTCGGCCTTGCCGCGCTGTTTGGTGTCCAGTTCCAGAATCACGTTGTACTGGTTGATCTGGGTCTGGAACTCGTTGATCTGCCGCTGACCGAAGGCGTCGTACAGCGCTTCGTCGACATCGCTGGCGGTCAGGCCGAAGCGCGAGGCGGCGATGCGGTCGATGCTGATGTGGGTGATGCTGCCGCCCAGTTGCAGGTCGTTGGAAAGATCGCGGAACGCCGGGTTGGTGCGCAGTTTTTCCGTCAGGCGTTGGGTCCAGGTGCTCAGCGTCGGGCCATCGTTGCTCTTGAGCACGTATTGATACTGGGCGCGGCTCGGGCCGGAGCTGAGGTTGATGTCCTGGCCTGCACGCAGGTACAGAACAATGCCCGGCACTTTCATCAACTGTGGACGAATCCGGTCGATGAACTGGCTGGCGCTGACGTCACGCTCGCCCCGTGGTTTGAGGGCGATCCAGAAGCGTCCGTTGGCGATGGTCTGGTTACTGCCCGAGACGCCGACCGAGTGGGAAAACGCCTGCACGGCCGGGTCGGCGGCGACGATTTCGGCCATCGCCAGGTGTTTTTTCACCATGTCGCTGTAGGAAATGTCGGCAGCCGCTTCCGTGGTGCCGAGGACAAAACCGGTGTCCTGAATCGGGAAGAAGCCTTTGGGGATGAAGATGTAACCGGCGATGGCCAGGCCCAGCGACAGGCAAAACACCCCGATCATCAAGCGCTGGTGAGCGAGGGCGCGACGCAGGAGTTTCTCGTAACCGGCCAGCAAGCGCTCGCCAAACCCCGGTTTGCTGTGGGCATGATGCACCGGTGCGCGCATGAACAAGGCCGCCAGCGTCGGCGCCAGGGTCAGCGATACCACCACCGAAATCAGAATGGTCGAGGTCGCCGTCAGGGCGAATTCCTTGAACAGTCGCCCGACCACGCCGCCCATGAACAGCAGCGGGATGAATGCCGCCACCAGCGAGAAGCTGATCGAGACCACGGTAAAGCCAATCTCGCCAGCGCCCTTGATCGCCGCTTCGCGCATGCCGTCGCCCGCCTCGAGGTGTCGGTGGATGTTCTCCACCACCACGATCGCGTCGTCGACCACAAACCCCACGGCCACCACGATCGCCACCAGCGTCAAGTTGTTCAGGCTGAAACCCATGATGTACATCAGGGCGAAACTGGCCGTCAGCGACACGCCGAGCACGGCTGACACAATCAGCGTCGCCGACAACTGGCGCAGGAACAGCGCCATCACCGCCACCACCAGCATGATCGCGATGAACAGGGTGATTTCCACTTCATGCAACGACGCGCGGATAGTCTGCGTACGGTCGATCAACACCTTGACCTGCACCGAGGCCGGCAACATGGCTTCAAGGCCCGGCAGCGCGGCCTGGATACGGTCCACGGTTTCAACGATGTTGGCGCCTGGCTGGCGGGAGATCACCAGGTTCACCCCCGGTTGATCGCCAGCCCAGGCTTGCACGTAGGCATCTTCCGAACCGTTGACGACTTTGGCGACATCCTTGAGGTGAACCGGTGCGCCATCCTTGTAGGAAACGATGAGCTGGCTGTATTCGTCAGGGTGGAACAGCTGGTCGTTGGTGGACAGGGTCGAGATGCTCGACTCACCGTACAACGCGCCCTTGGCCAGATTGAGGCTGGTCTGCTGGATCGCCAGGCGAATATCCGCCAGGGTCAGGCCGATGGCCGCGAGTTTGTCCGCCGAGGCCTGGACCCGAATCGCCGGACGTTGCTGACCGGTGATGTTGATTTGGCCTACGCCGTCGATCTGACTGATCTGACGCGACAGCAGGGTTTCCACCAGGTCACTGAGTTCGGTGCCGGGCATTTGGCTGGAGCTGACGCTGAGGATCAGCACCGGGCTGTCTGCCGGGTTGACCTTCTTCCAGGTCGGCAGTGTCGGCATGTCCTTGGGCAGCTTGCCGGCGGCGGTGTTGATCGCCGCCTGTACTTCCTGGGCAGCGGTGTCGATGCTCTTGTCGAGGGTGAATTGCAGGGTCAGCAGACTGGAGCCCAGCGCACTGCTGGACGTCATCTGGGTCATGCCGGGGATGGCGCTGAATTGCACCTCAAGCGGCGTGGCCACCGACGACGCCATGGTGTCGGGGCTGGCGCCGGGCAGTTGCGCGGACACCTGAATGGTCGGGAACTCCGCTTCCGGCAAAGGCGCGATGGGCAAACGCGGGAACGCAATGACGCCCAGCAGCACCATCGCAAAGGTCAGCAGAATCGTTGCCACCGGGTGATCGATGCACCAGCCGGAAACCCCTCCGCGGCCCGTCATTGTGCTGCCCCTGATTGCACCACTTGTGGTGGATCAGTCAGCACCTGCACGGTGGAGCCCGGTTTAAGGCGCGACTGGCCATCGCTGACCAGCACATCACCTGCGTTTACGCCGGTGATGGTGTCCTGACCGCTGCCTTGATAGACCATCTGCACCGGTACGGTTTCGACCTTGTCGCCTTTGATCCGGTACACGAAATGTTGATCGAGGCCACGTTGTACGACTGTGGGCGGTACGACCAGCGCATCTTTATCCAGCGCTGTCTGAATCTGTACCGTCACCAGCAGGCCGGGCCACAGCTTCTGGCCGGCGTTGTTGAATTCAGCCTTGGCGCGGATGGTCCCGGTGTTGGCATTGATCTGGTTATCGATCAGCGTCAGGTGACCTTCGCCCAGCAGATTGCCGGTTTCGCCGTCGGTGTCAGCGCCGATGTAGGCTTTGACCTGCGCATTTTTCGGGTCAGCGATCAGCCCTTGCAGGGTTGGCAGCATTTGCTGCGGCAAGGAAAACTCGACGGCGATGGGGTCGATCTGGGTCACGGTGAACAGGCCCTGAGCGTCAGCCATGCGCAGGAAGTTGCCTTCGTCCACGGTACGAATACCAACGCGGCCAGTAACCGGGGAGCGAATCTGCGTGTAGGAAAGCTGAACCTGAGCGGCATCGATGGACGCCTGATTGCCTTGGGCGGTGGCCTTGAGCTGATTGACCAGTGCTTGCTGCTGGTCGTAAGTCTGCTTGGAAACCCCGTCGTCGACACTCAACAGTTTGTAGCGCTGCAGGTTGACCAGCGCCACTTGCAACTGTGCTTGGCTTTCACCCAACTGCGCACGGGCCTGATCGAGGCTGGCGCGGATCGAACGGTCATCGATGGTCGCCAGCAAATCCCCGGTCTTGACCAGTTGCCCTTCCTTGACCAGTAATTTGGTCAGCACGCCGTCGATCTGCGAACGAACCACCACACTGTGCAGCGACAGCACCGAACCGATGCCGGTGACATAGCGCGGCACATCTTTTTCGGTCACGGCAACGACCCGCACCGGGATCGCCGTAGGGGCGGCAAGTTTGGCGGTGGCGGGGCGAGTGGCATACCACAGGCCCAGTCCTGCAATGACAATCAAAGGGGCTGCGATCAAGGCGGATTTTTTCTGAATTCGCATGCGAGTGGGGCGCCGGGCTAGAGGGTCGGAAGGGTGTCAGGTTTATACCTTCCTTATAGCCCTGTCAGGGGGTCAGGAAAGTGACTGCTAACTGACGGGGCTGTCAGTTTGGGCGTGTGAGTCTGTACCGCGCTCCCACAGTGTTTGGTGTACAACACAGATCAACTGTGGGAGCCGGGCTTGCCCGCGATGGCTTCTGTTCAGTCAGCACAAAAACCAAATGACCTTCTTCCTGTCGCCTGAAACCGACCACTTGCAGCTTGCAACTCCCGACACAGGTATACTCGCGCCTTTCACGGCTCGCTTATCGGGCCGGACTTTTGTGCACCACCCGGAGCTTTCATGACTTCCCCGACACAACCGCCGGTTGCCGACGCCTTGAGCGACGACCAGGCTGACCTGCCAGACAGCGTCGACTCCAGCGCAGACAGCGAATCCAAAGCCGCGATCCCGGCCTTCAAGTTCCCGTTCAAGCCGGGCGAACTGGCCGCTGCAAAAGCCGCCAGCCAGCCGTGGTACAAGAACGGCGCCAAGAACGGCCACACCAAGACCCCAGGCGCAGCGCCGCCGGGTACACGTCGTTCGATGGGCAAGCGCTGAAGTTTATCCCCCGCGTACCAGCCATCGTTGGCGATTTACGGCACCAATGATGGCTAAGTGCTCAGTTCCTGAGCCAGATCAACGTTTGTGGAATTCGTGCGCTTAGAGTCAGCAGCCCTGCCGACTCTATTCCCATAAAACGAGCGCGCTTTCCATGAAGATCAACCTCCCGGTGACCGGTCGCAACGTCGACTTTACAGCTGATGCGAACATTCTTTCGACCACCGATCTGACCAGCGCGATCACCTACGCCAACGACGACTTCATCAATATCAGCGGCTACAGCCGTGAAGAGTTGCTGGGTGCCCCACATAACCTGTTGCGCCACCCGGACATGCCGGCGCCGGCGTTCGCGCATATGTGGCAGACCCTCAAGAACGGCCGCTCATGGATGGGACTGGTGAAAAATCGCTGCAAGAATGGCGATCACTATTGGGTCAGTGCATTCGCCACGCCAATGACACAAAACGGCCAGGCCGTGGAATACCAGTCGGTACGCACAAAACCCGGTGCCCGGCAGATCGAAGCCGCGGAAAAAGCCTATGCCGCGATTCGAGAGGGGCGGACATCGTTGCGCCAACGCCTTCCGCAAATCAGCCTCGGGCTCAAGTTGTCCGTGTTGTTCGGCGTTGTGCTGGCCGCTGTGGTCGGTGCCGAGATGTGGTTGCATGCCTCGTTTTCGATCAGCGACTTGTCGGCGCTGGCGGTGGGTTGTGGCCTGGTGGCGTTTGGTGTCGGTGCGCTGCTGCGGCCACTGAACACCTTGACCGAGCGCGCCCGGCAGATTGCCGATAACCCGTTGAGCCAGGGGATTTATACCGGTCGCCGGGATCAGTTCGGCCAGATCGAATTTGCCCTGCAGATGCTCGAAGCGCAGGTCGGTGCGGTGGTGGGGCGCATTGGCGATGCGTCGCAACGGCTGGCCGGGCACGCGGCGCAACTGGTCGAGCATCTGCACAGCAGCCACACCAGCTCCCTGGCCCAGCAGGCGGAAACCGATCAGGTGGCGGCGGCAATTCACCAGATGGCGGCCAGCGTGGCGCAGGTCGCCAGCCATGCGCAGCAGGCCTCGGTGGCGGCGGATCTGGCGGGTAGCGAAACCCGCGAAGGCTATCAACTGGTCGGCGCCAGCCGCAGTGCGGTGCTGCGCCTGGCCGAAGAGCTGGTGCGGGCGACGGAGGTGATTCATCAGCTGGAAGGCCATAGCACTGATATCTCCGGGGTGCTGGAAGTGATTCGCAGCATCGCCGAGCAAACCAACCTGTTGGCGCTGAACGCGGCCATTGAAGCGGCGCGGGCCGGGGATGCCGGACGCGGATTTGCAGTGGTGGCCGATGAAGTGCGCGGGCTGGCCCAACGCACTCAACAATCGACCAACGAGATTCAACGGATGATCAGCACCCTGCAAAACGGTGCGCGGGATGCGGTGCTGGTGATGCAGCAAAGCAGCGAGCATGTGGAGAACAGCGTTGATCAGGCCAGCCGCGCCACGCAGGCGCTGGACGGGATCAGCCAGCGGGTGAACCGGATTTCCGAAATGAGCCTGCAAATTGCCGCGGCGGTGGAAGAGCAGAGTGCGGTGAGTGAAGACATCAACCGCAACATCATCGGCATTCGCACGGCGTGTGAGGTGACGGTGAATGAGGGGCGCCAGAGCCAGGTCAATTCAGAGGATGTGGCGGGACTGGCGGGGGATTTGCGGTTGCTGGCGCGGGAGTTTTGGGGGCGGCGGGGTTAGATTCGGGTTTTGTGTCGGCAGGGCCGGCCCCTTCGCGAGCAGGCTCGCTCCCACATTGGATCTTCAGTGTTCACCACACCTGTGGTAGCGAGCCTGCTCGCGAAGAGGCCATGACATGCAACTGATCCCAGGGATCAAGCCGTCCGCAACGAGATAAACGCATAATTCACCGGCACCTCAACCGCCACCTGTGCCCCAGCCGCCACAACCTGCCCGGCAATGTCCTCGCCCGACACATGAAACAGCCACTCACTGGCGGCCGCCGAGGGCGGTTGCTCAGCCACCTGATCGATCACCGCTGCAAACGCGGCCATATCCGGCAGATAAGCAGTAAACCCGTCGCCCTTGAGCGCTGTCGTGCGAATCCCCAGCCGCGCGCAAATCGCATCCTTGGTCTGTACATCATCACGATCCGCCTGCCGCGAGCGCAGGATCAGGTCCGACAGTTCCCGATCCACCCACTCACTCCCGACAATCAGATCCGGCCCCTGGGCCCAGGACTCAGGCGGGCATTCCTTCGCTGCCGGGTTCAACGGAATGTGTGGATTGATTTCCATCGGATAAATGCGACACACCAGTGGCCGGCGTTCGTAGATGCGGCACAGGTTGTCTTCGTCAAGATTCCGGCAGGCGCCGACGTTGTAAGCGGCGAAGGTGATGGCCACGTAGGCCTGGGCGGCACCGCTACGGATCGCCACCGAGCGGCGTTCGGCATGTTCGCGCTGCTGCGCTGGCACGCCCAGGCCACTGCTCAGAAATCCTTCCACCAGGACAATCACCTGCCCGCCGTCAACCGCCCACATGCGGGCTTCCGCCAGGGTCAGGGGCACATGGTGATCGTTGCAGCATTTGCCGCAACCTACGCAGGAAAACGTCGTATTCATGGGTCAGCTGGTCGCATCTGAAGGCAGGAGACGGCGCCAGAAAGTCAGCGCAATGGCCTGTATCGAAGCAAGTTATGCGCCAGTCATTGTGGGCGGATGCTGTCCCATTCGGTCACGTAGGCGGTTTTGCTTTTCTTGTGGTAAAGGCACAGCTCAGTGCCTTGCTGGCCTTTCATGTGTTTTTGCGGGTACTGGCCTTGCAACAGGAGGGCGGTGTAGCCAACCCGATCATCGAATTGTGCGGGGTTGCCCACGGGCTTGGCGGCTTTCAGGCCGCTGGCCTTGGTGCAGCTGGCGAGGACGGTTTTGTCGAAGGCGGCCCAGGCGTCGGGGGTGGAGGCTTGGGCCTGGGCGGTGAGGGCGGTGAGGCAGAGCAGGATCAGGGTTGGGGCTTTCATGGTTTGGGCGTCCTTGGGCTTGAGTTGGCCAAGGCTGGAGTATGCCTGATGGTGTTATGTCGGTAGTGCAGGCCCCATCGCGAGCAAGCTCGCTCCCACAGGTTTTGTGAACACTGAAGATCCAATGTGGGAGCGAGCCTGCTCGCGATGGTGGTAGCTCAGGCTGGCACCGGCTCGCGCCGAACCACATACATCCCGGCACTTTCATACAATCGCAGCGCCCGCAGGTTGTCTTCCAGCACCTTCAAATCCACAAATCCCTCGTGCCGTTCCTGAAACACCTTGAAAGCATGTAGCAGCAATGCGCGGCCAAGTCCCAGGCCCTGGGCCCGGGGATGCACCACCAGATTCTTGATGTAGGCGCTGGTCCAGCACTGGCAAACCCCGACGATGCCCTCGGCATCCAGTGCGATGAAGCACAATTGCGGGTCATATTCGGCGTCGGTTTCAAAACGCTGTTGCCACACCTCAAGCGCCGGCACACGACCGCCGCCCTCGCGATAGCCCAGCTCCATCAACTCATGGACCGCTTGAGCCCGCTGAGGGTGGTAAACCGTCAGATCAACACCCTTTGGCCAGACAATCGCCGGCGCCGCCTCGGCGAGGCAACGCCGCATCAGAAAGCAGAAATCTTCAGCCATGACTCAGTGACCCTGCTCGGCGACCGCCCTGGCCGCTTCGATCAGGCACTTGGTCAGTTCCGGCGAGGAGAACTTGGTCAGCACTCCGTTGGCCCCGGCCAGGCGCGCTTTTTCGCTGTTCATCGCGCTGTCCAGCGAAGTGTGCAGCAGCACATACAGGTGCGAGAAGTCCGGGGTTTCGCGCAGTGTGCGGGTGAAGGCGTAGCCGTCCATCTCCGACATTTCGATGTCCGAGACGATCAGGTTGATCTGCTGCGCGGTGCCTTGCAGGTCCAGCAGGCAGTCGATGGCCTCCTTGGCGCTGCGGGCGGTGTGGCATTGCAGGCCGAGGTTGCGCAGGGTGTGCACCGATTGCTGCAACGCGGTCTGGCTGTCGTCGACCACCAGGATCCGGGCGTTGCCCAGCACTTCGGCGTCTTCCATGCTCAGTTCGGTCGGCGCCATTTCGATCTGCGCCGGGGCGATGCCGTGGATGACTTTTTCGATGTCCAGCACTTGCACCAGTACACCGTCGACCGAGGTCACGCCGGTGATGTAGGAGCGCACGCCGCCGGAGCCAAAGGGCGGCGGACGGATGTCGGTGGTCAGGCAGTGGACGATCTTGCTCACGGCCTGCACGTGCAGGCCCTGTTTGGAGCGGCTGACGTCGGTGACAATCAGGCAGCCGCCGTTGGGATCTTCCAGCGGTCGTTCGCCAATGGCGCGACTGAGGTCGATCACCGACAGTGAGGCGCCGCGCAGGGTGGCAATGCCTTTGACGTGGGGGTGCGACTCCGGCAGCTTGGTCAGCGGCGGGCAGGGGATGATTTCACTGACTTTCAGCAGGTTGATCGCCATCAGCTTGCCGCTGCGCAAGGTAAACAGCAGAAGCGAAAGTGAATCTGCGCGGGCTTTGTTGGAGGACATAAAAACCTTCTGTGGAAAAAGGTGATGGGCGAGTTGGAAGTCGCCTGAAAGCTATTGATGCCGGGTTATCGACTTCTTGGGGGCAGGCTTTAGGTAAATACCCATCACCAGCCAAATGGTGAGCCCCTGTGGCGAGGGCGCTCGCTCCCGCTCGGCTGCGCAGCAGTCGCAAAACTGCACATCAGGATTACCTGATGCGACGCGTTGCCTGATTCGGGAGCGCTGCGCATTCCAGCGCGAGCAAGCTCCCTCGCCACAGTGGATTGCACTATTTCATCCCCAATCTCTTGGCCATGCGCCCCAGATTCGCTCGATCCAAGCCTAGCTCACGGGCGGCGCTCGCCCAATTGTTGTGATGCCGTTCCAGGCAGGCGCTGATCAGTTGGCGCTGATAATGCTCGGTCGCCGCCCGCAAGTCGCCCGAAACCAAAGGCGCAGGGCTGGCGGCGGTTGGCGCCGCCTCGGGTTCGACACGGTCATGCGGCAAGTCCAGATCCGCCGCGCTCAAGCTCAATATCTTCGGCCGTTCCTTGCAGTGACCCAGCGCCTTCAACGCACTGCGCCCGATCAAATGCTCCAGCTCCCGTACATTTCCCGGCCAGCCATACGCGAGCAGCGCTGCCTGGGCGTCGCTGCTCAGGCGCAGGCTGTTGAGGCCCAGGCGCGAGCGGTTCTGTTCCAGGAAATAGCCGCTGAGCAGCAACACGTCCCGGCCGCGATCACGCAAGGCGGGCACCAGCAAGGGGTAGACGCTCAGTCGATGGTAAAAATCGGCGCGGTAACGACCGCTGCGCACTTCTTCGGCCAGGTCACGGTTGGTCGCGGCGATCAAACGCACGTCCACCTGGTGCTCCTTGTCCGAGCCCAGCCGCTGCAACTGGCCGCTTTGCAGCACCCGCAGCAGCTTGGCCTGCACGGTCAGCGACAGTTCGCCGACTTCATCGAGAAACAGTGTGCCGCCGTTGGCCAGTTCGAATTTGCCGCGACGGTCATTCATGGCGCCGGTAAACGCGCCGCGCACATGGCCGAACAGTTCACTTTCCACCAGCGTATCCGGCAGCGCGGCGCAGTTGAGGCTGATGATCGGTTTGTCGGCGCGAGGGGAAGCGGCGTGAATCGCCTGCGCTACCAGCTCCTTGCCGACCCCGGTCTCGCCGGTGATCAGCACGGTCAGGTCGCTGCCGCCGACCAGATTGATTTCGTCCACCAGCCGTTTATGGGCCTTGCTCTGGCCGATCATCTCCCGGCTCTGGCCGCTGGCCTGGCGATAGACCTCGGCGCGCTGGTGTTCGTCTTCAGCGCGACTGGCCAACCGTTCGATCCGCTCGGCGGCGTTGACGGTGGCGGCGGCCAGGCTGGCGAAGGCGTGCAGGGCGTCCAGTTCTATCGGCTCGAAGCGCTCCGGGTCGAGGGCGTCGAGGGTCAGCAGGCCCCATGGGCGCTCGTCGATAAACAGCGGACAGCCCATGCAGTCGTGGACTTGCAGATGTTCGTGGAGGCCTTCCACCAGCCCGTCATAGGGATCGGGCAATTGGCTGTCGGCGGCAAACCGGGTCGGGCCGGGGCTGCCGAGCAAGGCTTCGAAGCGCGGGTGTTCACTGACTTTGAAGCGTCGGCCCAGGGTGTCGGTGCTCAAGCCGTCCACGGCCAGCGGCACCAGCCACTCGCCATCGAGGCGCAACAACGCGGCGGCATCGCAGGGCAACAGGGCGCGCATGGCTTCGAGCAGGCGCCGATAGCGCTCGCCTTCGGGCAGCTCACGCGACAGATCGGACACCAGCGGCAGCAGGGCGGTGAGAAGGGGTTTTGCAGTCATAGTGACTCCATGTGGTCGAAGTGACTATAAATCCATCTGTGTCTATATGACTACTATGTTTTCAACTTATTGATTTATAAGAATTTAATTGTTGGCATGGAAACTGATGAGCCTAGGGTAATCAAGTAAAGCTCAGGAGTGTCCCTAATGCTTAGCCTTCAAGACCGTGCCATCGTCAAATCCACTGTGCCGTTGCTGGAAAGCGGCGGCGAAGCATTGATCACCCACTTCTACCGGATGATGCTCTCTGAGTATCCGCAAGTTCGCCCGCTGTTCAACCAGGCGCATCAGGCCAGTGGCGATCAGCCGCGGGCCTTGGCCAATGGCGTATTGATGTACGCCCGCCACATTGACCAGCTCGACCAGTTGGGCGACCTGGTGGCCAAGATCATCAACAAACACGTGGCGCTGCAAATCCTGCCGGAGCATTACCCGATTGTCGGAAGTTGCCTGCTGCGCGCGATTGCCGAGGTGCTGGGTGAGGAGATCGCCACCCCGCAAGTGATCGCGGCGTGGGGAGCGGCCTACGGTCAATTGGCCGATATCCTGATCGGCGCCGAGTCAGCGATCTACGACCAGAAAGCCCAGGCACCCGGCGGCTGGCGTGGGGCGCGGGAGTTCATCGTGACGGCCAAGGTCGAAGAGAGCGCGGAAATCATCTCGTTCTACTTCGAGCCAGCGGACAAAGGTCCGATCCTCGCCGCCGAGCCGGGTCAGTACATCGGCATGAAGCTGGTCCTCGACGGTGAAGAGATTCGCCGTAACTACTCGCTGTCGTCCCTGTCAGACAACGGCCAGTACCGCATCAGCGTCAAGCGGGAAACCGGCGGCCGCGCTTCCAACTACCTGCACGACCAGTTGCATGTAGGCGCGAGCATCCACCTGTTCCCGCCATCGGGCGAGTTCACCCTGACTGCCAGCGACAAGCCGCTGGTGCTGATCAGCGGTGGCGTGGGCATTACCCCAACGCTGGCGATGCTGGAAGCGGCGCTGGCCACCGAACGGCCGGTGCATTTCATCCACTGTGCGCGTAATGGCAGCGTGCATGCCTTCCGCGGCTGGGTCGATGGATTGGCGGCACGTCATCCGCAGCTCAAGCGCTTTTATTGCTATGCCGAGGACGACGGCGTGAGCCCGGCGGCGGACAAGGTCGGGCTGTTGAGCCAGGAACAGTTGGGCGAGTGGCTGCCGCAGCAGCGGGATCTGGACGCTTACTTCCTTGGGCCGAAAGGGTTCATGGGGGCGATCAAGCGTCATCTCAACGCTCTGGGTGTGCCAGAGCAGCAGAGCCGGTATGAGTTCTTCGGGCCGGCTTCGGCGCTGGAATAAGCGGTCGCGCTGATTCAGCAGGCCCGAGGTGCGGCATTCGCGAGCAGGCTCGCTCCCACATGGGAATTTGTGAACGACACAGATCCAGTGTGGGAGCGAGCCTGCTCGCGAAGGCGGCAACCCGGTCTCAAGCCTTGGAAAAAACACCCAAAACTTAATCCCTTCTTAACCGGTTTATCGTTTATTCCCCCCAATCCCACCAGCCCACACCGGCTCAGCGCCTGCGTGTAGACTGGCGGGCAGTCGATATCTTGAAGGGAAATGCGATGAGTGACGAAACAATGCGGTTGGGACGTGAGCGACGCTACCTGGTGTTGCTGGGCATCATCTGCCTGGCGCTGATCGGTGGCGCGCTGTACATGCAAGTGGTGCTGGGTGAAGCGCCATGCCCGCTGTGCATCCTGCAACGTTATGCACTGCTGCTGATCGCGCTGTTCGCGTTTATCGGCGCGGCGATGCGCACCCGTCGCAGCATCACGGTGTTTGAAACCCTGGTAGTGATCTGCGCGCTGGCCGGCGTGGCGGCGGCCGGGCATCACGTCTATACGCAGTTTTACCCGGCGGTCAGCTGTGGCATCGATGTGCTGCAACCGATTGTCGACGGCCTGCCGCTGGCGAAGATCTTCCCGCTGGGTTTCCAGGTCGACGGCTTCTGCTCCACGCCGTATCCGCCGATCCTTGGCCTGTCCCTGGCGCAATGGGCGCTGGTGGCCTTTGTGCTGGTGGTGGTACTGGTGCCGTTGCTGACGTCGCGTAACCGCAAAGCCCCGCGCTGAGTCATACGCTGCCTGCAAAAAAGCCCTGGCCCTCGTTGAGAGGGCCGGGGCGTTTTGCATTTCAGACCTCAGGTAAACAGATCGTGATGAACGGCAACCAAGGGGGCTGCGCATGTGCGACATGTTGTCACAGCTTGAGTGTCGCAGGGCATTTCAAGACGACTATTCAGTGCGTAGCTAAGCAACGAAATCCCGCCTTTTTTGCGAAGCGGGTTTTCAACCTCAATGCAGGTAAACAGGCAGTTTTAACAGGCCCCGGTGAATCGATAAAACCCCTATGAAATGGGGGCTTTAGCGGGGTCTAAGCAGGGCGCTTGGCCATCAAGGCTGTCTGAACTGCGGGTGGTAGACCTACAAATTTTGGTGTTTTTGTTGAGAATTAATTTCGATAAGATGCGGAACTTTTGCGAAATCGGTTAATGATTGTTGCTGGAATGGATAAAAATTATTTCGGGATGAGACATGGTTTATAAAACGCTACATATCTACAATCGCCCGCACTGAATTCCCGACGCTGCTCACCCCGATTAGGGAGCTTGAGCAGAATGAGGGTGTCGAGAGGCTTAGCGGCTTCATGCGACTCCCAGGTGTCGGTGCCTTTCCGACTATCCGCACCAAATGGAATTGGTCTGTAACAAGGCCTTTGACCACGAATTCGAATAAGAACTCACCGCCAGCCCAGGATTTGTCGTACAGCGTCTGACGCGCGACGGGCGGCCTTATTCAATCCAAGAAAATGCCAACCCTTGGCAGGGTGAAGTGTTGGCGATCAAAACCCAACTGCATTGCGCAAGCTGCTTTAGAGGTCGTGAGATGAGTAAAAACAGGTACCCCAGACTACTAGGCTTATTGCCGCTGATCGGCACGTTGTTGCTGTCAGGCTGCAACATGACCTTGCTCGATCCCAAGGGCCAGGTCGGCCTGGACGAGCGAAACCTGATCATCACCGCAACGCTGCTGATGCTGTTGGTTGTCGTGCCGGTCATCGTCATGACGTTCCTGTTCGCCTGGAAATATCGCGCTTCCAACACAGACGCGGTCTACGCGCCTAAATGGTCGCACTCCACCAAGATCGAAATCGCGGTGTGGGCTGTTCCGGTCCTGATCATCATTGCCCTGGGTTATGTGACCTACAAGTCCACCCACGCACTGGATCCGTACCGTCCGCTGGATTCCGACGTCAAGCCGATCACCATTGAAGTGGTCGCCATGGACTGGAAGTGGCTGTTCATCTACCCGGAACAGGGTATCGCCACCGTCAACAAGATCGTGTTCCCGGCACACACGCCGATCAACTTCAAGGTCACCTCCGACACCGTGATGAACTCGTTCTTCATCCCGGGCCTGGGCGGCCAGATCTATGCGATGGCGGGCATGCAGACCAAGCTGCACCTGATTGCCAACCAGAACGCTGAACTCGACGGTATCTCCGCCAACTACAGCGGCGCGGGTTTCACCGGCATGAAGTTCAAAGCAATCGCCACGACTCAGGAAGATTTCGACGCCTGGGTCAGTGATGTCAAGAAGGCACCTAAACAGCTGGAAAAAGCTGAATACGAAGCCCTTTCCAAGCCAAGCCAGAACAACCCAGTCGAGCTCTACTCCTCGGTTACGCCAAACCTGTTCCAGATCATCGTCGACAAGTACGAAGGCATGAAACCGGGCAAGCCATTGGAACACGAGAAGAAAGAGAAAGAAGTGGCCGCGATGGAAGGGATGGACATGAGTTCGCATTCAGCTGCCGGGGCAGAGGAGTAAACGATGTTTGGTAAATTAAGTTGGGAAGCGATCCCGTTCCACGAGCCGATTGTGATGATTACCATCGCCATGATCGCGCTCGGTGGTCTGGCGGTGTTCGGGTTGATCACCTACTTCAAGAAGTGGACCTACCTGTGGACCGAGTGGCTGACGTCGGTCGACCACAAGAAAATCGGCGTGATGTACATCATCGTTGCCATGGTCATGCTGCTGCGCGGCTTTGCCGACGCCATCATGATGCGTTCCCAGCTGGCCCTGGCCACCGAGGGTTCGCCTGGCTACCTGCCGCCTGAACACTATGACCAGATCTTCACCGCTCACGGTGTGATCATGATCATCTTCATGGCGATGCCATTCTTCACCGGCCTGATGAACCTTGCAGTGCCTCTGCAGATCGGCGCCCGTGACGTTGCCTACCCATTCCTGAACTCCCTGAGCTTCTGGCTGCTGGTTTCCGGCGTGGTGCTGGTCAACGTGTCCCTGGGTGTCGGCGAATTCGCCCGTACCGGTTGGGTTGCGTATCCACCGCTGTCTGAACTGGGCTACAGCCCGGGCGTGGGTGTGGACTACTACATCTGGGCACTACAGCTATCGGGGCTAGGTACGACGCTAACCGGGGTGAACTTCCTGGCGACCGTGCTGAAGATGCGTACTCCAGGCATGAAAATGATGGACATGCCGATCTTCACCTGGACCTGCACCTGGGCCAACGTCCTGATCGTGGCTTCGTTCCCGATCCTGACCGCTACCCTGGCACTGCTGACGCTTGACCGTTACATGGATTTCCACATTTTCACCAATGAACTTGGTGGCAATCCAATGATGTACGTCAACCTGTTCTGGGCCTGGGGTCACCCCGAGGTTTACATTCTGATTCTGCCGGCGTTCGGGGTCTTCTCCGAAGTCATCTCGACCTTCTCCGGCAAGCGTCTGTTCGGCCACCACTCGATGATCTACGCCAGTGGCGCGATCTCGATCCTGGGCTTCATGGTCTGGCTGCACCACTTCTTCACCATGGGTTCGGGTGCCAACGTCAACGCCTTCTTCGGCCTGGCGACGATGCTGATCTCGATCCCGACGGGGGTGAAGCTATTCAACTGGCTGTTCACCATCTACCGTGGCCGTCTGCGTATCACCAGCCAGGTCCTGTGGACCCTGGGCTTCATGGTGACCTTCGCCATCGGCGGCATGACCGGCGTACTGCTGGCCATCCCGGGTGCGGACTTCGTCCTGCACAACAGCCTGTTCGTGATCGCTCACTTCCACAACGTGATCATCGGCGGCGCCGTGTTCGGCTACATCGCTGGTTTCGCCTTCTTCTTCCCTAAAGCGTTCGGCTTCAAGCTGCACGAAGGTTGGGGCAAGGCAGCGTTCTGGTTCTGGATTTCGGGCTTCTTCGTCGCGTTCATGCCGCTCTATGCACTGGGCTTCATGGGCATGACCCGTCGTCTGAACGCCACCACCAACCCTGAGTGGGTGCCTTACCTGCACGTTGCAATGATCGGCGCGATCATGATCGCTGTCGGTATTGCCTGCCAGTTGATCCAGCTGTACGTCAGTATCCGTGACCGCAAGAAGCCGGAAAACATGTGCGAACATGGCGACCCGTGGAATGCCCACACCCTGGAATGGTCGACCTCGTCGCCACCACCGTTCTACAACTTCGCCGTACTGCCGAAGGCTCCAGGTATCGACCCGTTCACCGAAGCCAAGGAAAACGGCACTGCGTACCAGACTCCGGTCAAGTACGAGCCGATCCACATGCCAAACAACACCGCGACCGGTCTGGTCATGGGTGCCCTGTTGACCGTGTTCGGTTTCGCGATGATCTGGCACATCTGGTGGATGGCCATCTTCGGCCTCGCTGGCACCGTGATCTACTTCGTGATCCATGCTGCCCGTGATGACCAGGGCTATATGGTGCCGGTCGACGTGATCGAGCGCATCGAAGCCGAGCAGCACAAGCGTCTGGTAGCGGCCGGGAAAGTCCCAGCTGGCGCCACCCGTGTTGAAACCTCGTTGGAACAGGCTTAAACCATGTCGAACTTAGTGACCACTGCTGGACACGCCCATGGCACGGACCATGGGCACGACGACCATCACCACGACTCGGGCGAGATGACCGTATTCGGTTTCTGGCTCTACCTGATGACCGACTGCATTCTGTTTGCGTCGATCTTCGCGGTGTACGCGGTACTGGTTAACAACGTAGCGGGTGGCCCGTCGGGCCACGACATCTTCGAACTGCCATACGTGCTGGGCGAAACCGCCTGCCTGTTGCTCAGCTCGATCACCTACGGCTTCGCCATGCTGGCGCTGTTCAAGGGCAACAAGAAGGCGGTATTGGGCTGGTTGGCCATCACCTTCCTGTTCGGCCTGGGCTTCATCGGCATGGAGATCAACGAGTTCCACAAACTGATCTCCGAAGGCTTCGGCCCTAGCCGCTCAGGCTTCCTGTCCGGGTTCTTCACCCTGGTCGGTACCCACGGTCTGCACGTGACCAGCGGTCTGATCTGGATGGCGATCATGATGTATCAGGTCAACAAGCACGGCCTGACGTCGACCAACAAGACCCGCCTGAGCTGCCTGAGCCTGTTCTGGCACTTCCTGGACGTGGTGTGGATCTGTGTATTCACCGTTGTTTACCTGATGGGGACCCTGTAATGGCTAACGCAGCTCACTCACACAGTGGCCATGATAGCCACGACGCCGGTCACGGCAGCGTAAAGTCCTACGCCATCGGCTTCATCCTGTCGGTGATCCTGACGATCATTCCTTTCGGCCTGGTGATGTACCCATCGCTGCCGAAGGTGTGGACCCTGTGGATCGTATTGGCCTTCGCAGTGATCCAGGTGCTGGTGCACCTGGTGTACTTCCTCCACCTGGACCGCTCCGCCGCCCAGCGTAACAACGTGATTGCGTTTGTCTTCGCTGCGATGGTGATCGTCCTGCTGGTTGGCTTGTCGCTGTGGATCATGTTCAGCATCCACACCGTCATGATGGCGCACTGAGGAAAGTCCGGATGTCCTTTAAGCACTTTATCCAAATCACCAAACCGGGGATCATTTTCGGTAACGTGCTTTCTGTGGCAGGCGGATTTTTCCTGGCCTCCAAAGGGCATGTCGATCTGGCCATCTTCCTGGCTGCGATGATCGGCACGTCCCTGGTGGTGGCTTCCGGTTGCGTGTTCAACAACTGCATCGACCGCGACATCGACCTGAAGATGGAACGCACCAAGAACCGGGTGCTGGTCCAGGGCTTGATCTCCCTGAAACTGGCCCTGGTCTATGCGACCCTCCTGGGCGTTGCCGGCGTTGCCTTGTTGTACAAGGTGGCCAACCCGCTGGCCGCGCTGTTCGCGGTCATCGGTTTTGTCATCTACGTCGGCTTCTACAGCCTGTACCTCAAGCGCAAGTCGGTTCACGGCACGCTGGTGGGCAGTCTGTCGGGCGCCATGCCGCCGGTGATTGGTTACGTTGCCGTGACCAACAGCTTCGACATGGCCGCACTGACGCTGCTGGTGATGTTCAGTCTGTGGCAGATGCCGCATTCCTACGCCATCGCGATCTTCCGCTTCAACGATTACCTGGCCGCATCGATTCCAGTGCTGCCAGTGAAGCGCGGGATTCAAGTGGCCAAGAAGCACATCCTGCTCTACATCCTGGCGTTCCTCGTGGCGACCTTGATGCTGACCTTCAGCGGCTACGCCGGCATGAGCTATCTTGCCGTCGCCGCGGCTATGGGCATGTACTGGTTGTACATGGCCTGGACCGGCTACAAGGCAGTGGATGACACGGTCTGGGCACGCAAGCTGTTCGTGTTCTCGATCTTCACCATTACCGCATTGAGCGTGATGATGTCCCTGGACTTCAAAGTGCCGAGCGAGCTGCTGCTGACGTACGCGCCTTAAGCTTCAGACGCCACACGAAAAACCCCGCCCTTTGAAAGGAGAGCGGGGTTTTTTATTGGGGATTTTTCAGCGGGATTTGCGTGACCGCCTTCGCGAGCAGGCTCGCTCCCACAGGGACAATGTTTGTCAGTTACTTGTTGGGTGTATCCAGCAACCGGAAAAACCGCTCCCGCACTTGGGTGTGATCGCTGTGCGCCACATTGAATCTCAGAAAATGACTGGCATTGTCAGCCTTGCTCAGCAAGGTGCCCGGCGCCAACACGAGGTCTTTTTCCAGACCTTTGCGCGCCAGGGTTTCGGCATGTAGCCCTTCGGGCAATCGCGTCCAGATAAACAACCCCTCACCGGGCAACGAAGACGCCGAACACCCAGCCTCTTCCAGCCAGGCCGCCACCCGGCTGCTCGACTCATACAGCCGATCCACCGTTCGCCGCGCGTGCTTGGCGTAGCTGCCGTCACTCAACATCGTGCAGGTAATCTGCTCCGCCAGTTCCGATGTCACGCCGCCACAGGCCATTTTCAGTGCTACCAGACGCGCCGCCAGTTGCGGTGACAGCACCGCATAACTCACGCGGCTGTTGGCGGTCAGGGTCTTGGAGAACCCGGACACGTAAGTGACGTTATCCAGCCCGCTGGCCGCCAGCCTCGGCGTGCGGCGCTGCTGGATGTCGCAGTACAGATCGTCTTCGAGAATGTGGAAACCATAACGGTGACTCAGCTCCAGCAACCGATACACCTGCGCCGGCGAAAACGAGTGCCCGGTGGGGTTATGCAGCGTGCTGTTGGTCATGTACAGCACCGGTTTGTGCGCGATCACCAGTTGCTCGAAAGCATCGAGGTCCATGCCGTCGCAATCCCGGGCGATGGTGATGACCCTGGCCCCGTGCAGCGCCAGATTGGCGTGCAGATTGAAGTAGCACGGATCGTCCAGTACCACGGTGTCGCCGGGTTTGATCAGCAGGCGCATCAGCAGGTCGATGGCCTGCATGGTGTTGGCGGTGGTGATGATCTGGTCCACCGGCACTTCGATGCCGAAGGTCGCCAGTTTCACCCGCAGCGCCTGACGCAATGGCAAGTAACCACCGGCCACACCGTACTCGCCCATGCGCAGGGTGGTGGCGCGCAGTGTGCCGCGCACAGCCTTGAGCAGTTCTTCGGCGGGCAGCCAGGAGGAGGGCAGAAAGCCGCAGCCGGGACGCAGGGCGCCATTCTCCAGCAACAGGGCGCGGCGCACCACGCTGAGGGTGTCTTGCGGTTGCAGGTCTGGCCCGGCACCGCTGGGGAACGAGGTCATGGCGCGATGCACGTAATGCCCCGAGCCCTGGCGTGACACCACCAGGCCCTTGGCCCGCAAGCGATCGAGGGCGTCAACCACCGTGGATTTGCCCACGTTCATCAGGTCGGACAGTTCGCGAATCGGCGGCAGCTTGGCGCCGTGGGGCAGGCCACCCTGGCTGATTGCCAGCGACAACTGGTCGACGATCTGCTGCACCAGCGGCACGCCCGGCTGGAACTCGATGGCGGCGATGACGGCGCGTTGAACCTGCATTTTACTGGTCCCTGTGGCAGTAAAGTTCGTTTGATTCTATACGAACTTCCTCTGATCAGCGCGGGTGCGGCTCTCTACCATCGACTTACAGACTTTTCTGCTTGTCAGCCTTGGCCATAGGGCCAATCGCTTGGTTTAGAGGTGTTGCATGAGTGTTGATACAACGGTCGCCGTGGCCAAACCGGTGATTAATGTTCGCCTGTTCACGATTCGAATCATTACCGCCGTCTCGCTGTTTGCGGTGTTGGGCAAGGCCAACGTCTGGCTCGACACCGCCACCAACAGCATCCTGGCCCTGGGCTATCGGGCCCTCCTGCTGTTATTGCCGCTGACGTTGCTGGTGCTGGGCCGTCGCTCCCTGAGTGTCACGCTGCTGTGCGCCGCCCTGGGCCTGGTGCTGCTGGCGTTGACCAGCAACCAGGGCATGGTGATGTTTGCCGCCGCTTTGTTTGCCTACGGCATTGCGATTGCCGGTTACCTGATCAAGAGCGAAGCGGCGCAAACCAAGGAAGGCGCGGCCTACAACCGGGTGGCGATGAACATGGGCAGCCTGGTGGCCGGTTTGATCCTGTTGTCGCCCCTGCTGACCCCGACGATGTTTTTCCTCGGCGCCGCAGCCTTTGTGCTGCTGTGCCTGCCGATTGCCTTGGGTGCGACCTTCAGCACTGAAGCCATCGTTGCCCGCCCGGCCACGAAAGACGGCAGCGGCTGGCGCAACAAGCTGCCCTGGGTGATCGCCGGCATCATCATGGGTATCAAGCTGTTCGGGGTGTTCTCGATTCTGCCGCAGGCGATCCTGCTCAAGACCGGCGAGCTGCCGGCCTGGTACGGCCTGATGCTGATCCTCAACAGTGCCGTGGTGGTGTTCGCCCAGGTGCCGGTGATGAATCTGATCGAACGCACCGGGCGCTTCAAGGTGCTGGCGGTGATCGGGATCATCGTCGGTGGCTTCGCGGTGCTCTCGTCACCGTCCGCTTTCCATGTCGAAACCCTGGCCGGTGCGCTGGTCTGGGTCGCGCTGCTGTCCATCGCCGAATGCGCGTTCAGCTACCTCGACTACTTCTCCGTGAAACAAAACAACATGTTCGTCAAAGAGGTTTCCCTGGGCGTCGGCGCCGGGCTGACGGTGCTGGTCATGCGAGTGGTGCCGGCGCCGTACAACGCGCTGCTGCTGGCGGCGATCGGCGCGATCGGAATCCTGGCCTGGTACTGGTTCAACCGAAAGTCCGGCGCGGCACTGCACGACTGATCCGTCACGGTTGCAGGTTCCGAAAGAAATGCTTACTTCATGGTCGAGGATCTTATGAGTACGACTTCATGTGTAGTGGTGGTGGGCTACAACGGCAATCGGGTTCACGACATCCAGAAGCTGCGCGAACTGTGCAACAGGCTGTACAACGCGCGGCTGATCCTGCTGGTGGAGCAAATCCAGCCGGAAGATCACCTGGTAGCGGATCACGTCTGCACCACCTCGCTGGCACTGGCCGACCTGGCCGATTCTGTCGATCTGGTGGCCGGTTGCCTGGATGCCGATGACTGGAAACTGATCGGCGTACTGCCGTTTTCGGACCGGGGTGTGTTGCTTGGCGCAGCGCTGGCGACCCATTACGGCTTGCCCGGCATCACGCGCTCGCAAGCGCGAGCCGGGCTGGATAAGCAGGTGTTCCGCAAGCTTGAAGCGCTGGCAGACAGCTCACCCGAGCACTACCATCCGGTATTTTCCACACGTATCGAGAGCTTGGCCGAACTGCGTGAGCGGGTCGTCGAACTGGGTGGCAAAGCCTTCATCAAGCCGGCGTGCGAAGGCGCGAGTCGCGGTTGCCGGGTGATTCATCATCCCTCTGAATGCGAAGAAGCCTGGCAGGCGCTCAAGCCTTATCGCGAGGACGGCATCGTCCTGGAAGAACTGATCCAGAACGCCCATGAATACAGCTGGGAATACGTCGCCGGCAGCACCTGGGTGACCGAAAAAACCACCACCGAAGGCGCCTATCGCGCCGAGATCCAGCAAGTGGTCCCGGCACCCTTGTCGGCCGACGTGCAGGCACGGCTGGTGGCGGCCGGTCGGCACATGTCCGGGCTGGTATCGCTGGATAACGGCGCCTATCACAACGAGATTTTCCTGCGCAGCGACGGCCTGACCTCGGCGGTGGAAACCAACATGCGCCCCGGCGGCATGCACATCTGGGACCTGGCGCGACGGGCATTTGTCGATTTCGACCCATGGGAACGCTGGGTCCGCTGGGCGGTGGAAGGCACCGTTGAACACTTCGATCCGGTGCCTCGTGGCTATTGCGGCATTCGACTGCTCACGGCACCGGCCGGTGGCATCTTGCGCGCGGCCCCCCGCATCGAGGCGCTGGCGCTTGAACTGAACATCGACCTGGTGGAGGGCCTGTATGCCAAGCAAATAGGCGACTCGGTTAGCGCATTGGTGCAGGACAACACCTCGTTCATCGGCCACATCGTCCTGTTCAACACCGACTACGCCCAGCTCAGCGATGACTTGTTGCGCTTGGCAGAGGCGGTCGAATCGCGCATCGCGGTCATCAGCCTGGCCCCGGCATCGATTGCCGTGAGCTGAGTCGTTGCATGACCGATTTGTATTTTTTTGATTGAAAGAAGTGAGAGGGTTACCTGAATGATTCCGCACATGACTTGCGATGAACGCTTCATCGCCCTGGCCAAGGAGCTGGACTACGACATCTATGGAGAGAGTTCTGTAGGCGGGCACTACGCACCGCTGGTTCGCCATCATGATGAGCTCTATGTCAGCGGTCTGGTGCCGCGGGTCAACGGCAAGATTCAATACCCCGGCCGCGTGGGCCTGGAGCTGACCATGGGCGATGCCCAGGCCGCCGCCAGCCTCAGTGCCATGCGCGGGCTGGCCTTGATCGTCGATGCGATTGGCTCGCTGGATAAAATCAAGTCACTGTTGCGGGTTACCGTGTATGTGAAGTCCACGGCGGACTTTGTGGACCTCAGTGAAGTGGCTAACGGCGCATCGGACGTGTTCAGCCATGTGTTGGGCGATGCGGGGAAACATACGCGTACGACAATCGGTGTTTACCAGTTGCCAAAAAATGCGGCCATTGAAGTAGATATGATCGTGGCCTTGCGTCCGTCGCTGTTATAACGACAGGGCGATTGATAGCGTTGAACCGTTAACTTGAGGTTCAGTCGCTCATGCCGTTTGAATAAGTAGAGAGGAAGGATGGATAACGTCAAGGGTGCATTTTTTTCATATAAGGACTTTCGTCAAAGTTTGCATCATCGTCCACTCAGTCCACGGGTCTGGACCGGCACAGCGCTGACGCAATTGCGCCAGTCGCTGGCCAGCAGCGAGCTGGATATTGTTGCCCTGGCCCACGACGACAGCCTGCAAGGGTGTGAGGTGACCCCCGGCATGGGCATGGCCATGCAATGGCTGAAACCGGGGACGACACTGAATGGGCACAGCCACGCCTGGTGGCATTTGTTTGTGATCCAGGCGGGCGCAGGTACCCTGGTGCTGGGCGATGCCGAGCCCGTCAGCGTTAGCCCCGGTGATGTGCTGCTGGTGCCGGCCTGGACCACCCACGGTTTCGTCAACACCAGCAGTACCGAGCCGCTGGCCATGCTGGCCATGAGCAACATGCCACAGATGTCACAGCTCTCAAGCTTTGCCGACAGCCAGGGGCTGATTACCGGACAGCGTTGACACCTCCTCATTTATCCTCAATCCCTGTGGGAGCGGGTTTGCTCGCGAAAGCGGTATGTCAGACAACATTCATGTCGACTGACACACCCTCTTCGCGAGCAGGCCCGCTCCCACAGTTGTTTTGCGTTATCCGGTTTTCTGTATCCGTATAAACAACTAATTTCTGTATCTGTTCAGCCCAATAGCAACTAACTACGATCACTCCCAACGCATATTAATGTTTAAAACATCGCCACGTTTAGTGGTGTGGATTAATGCGTTTAATGAAAGGGAGTGTTCTATGCAAGTCTCAGGTCTGCAACTGTATGTCGGGGCTGATCACGTCAGCGCTTTCGCCATGTCGGTATTTGTCGCGCTCAAGGAAAAGCAACTTTCATTTGAACAGGTTGCGGTGGATTTAAAGGTTCGCGAGAACTATCTGGCGCCTTATCGCAACCTGTCGCTGACCTGCAAGGTCCCGACCCTGGTACACGACGGCTTTGCCTTGTCGGAGTCATCGGCGATTGCCGAGTACCTGGATGAAATTGCACCGGGCCCTAAACGCCTGCTGCCGCTCGACATCAAACAACGCGCTCGCGCCCGCCAACTTCAGGCCTGGCTGCGCAGTGACTTGCTGGTGATTCGCAAGGAGCGCCCGGCCGACCTCATCTACTTCGGCAAGAAAGACAGCCCGCTCTCTGATGAAGCCCGGGCAGCGGTGGCCCGATTGTTTTTTGTCGCCGAACAGCTGTTGCCCGAAGGCGCGAACCACCTGTTTGGCGAGTGGAGCATCGCCGACACCGACCTGGCGATCATGCTCAACCGCCTGCTGGCCAACGGTGACCCGGTCCCCGCACGACTCGCCGCCTATGTGCGCCGCCAGTGGGACCGCGACAGCGTCCGGGCCTGGATGGACATCGAGCGCACCGTGCCTGCCATTCAGTAAGCACTGTCAGCCAATCTCCAGGAGCGTTGTCATGCACGGACTGTCGGAGCCACAAAGATACAAACCCTATAACTCGCGCAGTATTCGCGAGACGCCGTACTGGCAAAAACTGACGCCAGCGTTGCAGGAAGCCATGACCGTGGTTGCCAGGGTCATGCCATTTCGCACCAACGACTACGTACTGAGCACATTGATCGACTGGGACAACATCCCGGACGATCCGATTTTTCGTATGACCTTCCCCCACAAGGACATGTTGCTGGCGGACGAGTATCAGTCCCTCAAGCAACTGATCGAGGAGGGTGATGCCGCCGCCATCAAGCGGCGGATCGAAGCGATATGGCTGCGGATGAACCCGCACCCGGCCGGACAACTCACCCATAACGGCGTCAGCCTCGACGGAAAAGTCCTGCCCGGTATTCAGCACAAGTACCGCGAGACCGTGTTGTTTTTCCCCGGTGCCGGTCAGACGTGTCACGCCTATTGCACCTTCTGTTTTCGCTGGGCGCAGTTCATCGGCGAGGAAGAACTGAAATTCAACGCCCGCGAATCCCAGGAGTTGCTCAGCTACCTGCGGGTACACACCGAGGTCACCGATGTGCTGATTACCGGCGGCGATCCGATGATCATGAACACTCGATCCCTGGCCAGTTACATCGAGCCGCTGCTGCAATTGCCGCACCTGAAGAGCATCCGCATCGGCACCAAATCCGTGGCGTACTGGCCGCAGCGCTTTGTCAGTGACAAGGATGCGCCCGAGCTGCTGGATCTGTTCAAACGGATCATCGCGGCGGGGAAAAACCTGTCGATCATGGGCCACTACAACCACCCGGTGGAGCTGCGCCAGGACATGGCGCGCCAGGCCGTCGAGCGTATTCGTTCCACGGGGGCGACCTTGCGCATGCAGGCACCGGTGATCCGCCACATCAACGAAAACCCCGCTGACTGGGCCGCACTGTGGACCGAAGGCGTACGCCTGGGCGCGATCCCTTATTACATGTTCGTCGAGCGCGACACCGGCCCCAGCCACTACTTCGCGATGCCGCTGGCCCGGGCGTTCGAGATTTTCCAGGCGGCCTACCGAACGGTGTCCGGCCTGGCGCGCACGGTGCGTGGACCGTCCATGAGTACCTTCTACGGCAAGGTGTTGATCAACGGCATCGAGACCGTGGCCGGGGAAAAAGTCTTCGTGTTGCAGTTTCTTCAGGCACGCAATCCGCAGTGGGTGTTGCGCACGTTCTATGCGCGTTTCGACCCGCAAGTGACCTGGTTCGATGACCTGCGCCCGGCGTTTGGCGAGCGCTCGTTCTTCTTTCAGACCGAGGTTGCGGCGCCCCCCGAATTGATACCGGTGCTGCTCCAAACGGCGTAGGAAGATTCACCAACAGAGTGGAGAAAAGGAAATGAGCGGTATCCCGTTTGATCAGCGAGAAGGTGTTATCTGGCTCGACGGCGAGTTCGTCGAGTGGTCCGAGGCCAAGCTGCATGTGCTCAGTCATGGTCTGCATTACGCCAGCACCGTGTACGAAGGCGAGCGCGTCTACGGCGCAAAGATCTTCAAGCTGCGTGAGCACAGCGAGCGGCTGTATCGGTCGGCGCAATTGATGGACTTTGTCATTCCCTATGAGCTGGCCGAACTGGAAGCGGCCAGCCAGCAACTGCTGCACCATAACAAGGTGATTGACGGCTACTTGCGCCCGGTGGCCTGGCGCGGCAGTGAAATGATTTCGACCTCGGCGCGCTTCAATCGCGTGCACGTGGCCATCGCATGCTGGCAGTGGCCGAGTTACTTCGACCCGGCGGCGCGCATGGCCGGCATTCGTCTGAAAACGGCCGGATGGCGCCGTCCGCCGCCGAGCAGCAGCCCCTTCGAAGCCAAGGCGTCCGGGCATTACCAGATCGCCACATTGAGCAAACACGACGCAGAAAAAAACGGCTTCCACGATGCCTTGATGCTCGACTGGCGCGGCCACGTGGCCGAAGCCACCAGCGCCAATGTGTTCTTCGTCAAAGGCCGGACGCTGCACACGCCGCTGCCTGACTGCTTCCTCAACGGCATCACCCGCCAGACAGTCATCGAGCTGGCCAGGGCGCTGGATTATCCCGTCGTCGAAAGAACGATTCTGCCGACAGAGCTGGGCGACTTCGATGAGTGTTTCCTGACAGGCACCGCTGCTGAAATTACCCCGGTACAGAGCATCGACGAACACGCCTATCGACCGGGCAACGCCTGCCGCGACCTCATCGCCGCCTACACCTCAACCGTCAACGCCTGATAACAAGCGGGAGATACACCATGTCAGACCAAGGGATTGTTGTGTCCAGACCTTATGTAGCCCTGGACCATCGCCATGAAGAATTGTCGGCCCGTGGCTGGACCGTACTGTCCGCCGATGAATTGTCCGATGATGTTGTCGGAGCACTCGAGGAGTTCGGTCAGATTATTCCGCAATTCAACGGACAAACAGCCTTCGCCATCACCCGCAAGCCGGGGTACGAAGACTTGCCGTACTCCCAGAGCATGAATGGCATCGGCCCACATACCGAAGCGCCGGTCTACGGGCCGCCGCCGCGCTATCTGGCACTGCATTGCCATCGTCAGGCACGCTGCGGCGGCGGGCATACCGGGCTGGTAGACGGCTATGAATTTCTGTCGTTCCTGGAAACGGCCGACCCCGAACTGCGCGAGTGGATCAACGACACGCCGGTGGAATTTGTCGCCACGGCCAAACCCGGTGAGCCCGCCCAGACCCGGGTCAAGGAATTCATCCTGACGCCGACCGAGGACGCAGATGTTTTCCGCTTCAGCTACAACCAGTTTCACTATGGCGATGTGAATCCATCGAAAGAGGATTTGCGGCAATCGCAGGTCGCCAGCAGCTCATCGCCACTGGCCCGGTTTGCCCGGTTGGGCGAGGCGTATTTCGTGCAGCGCAACACCCCGGTGCTGATCCCCGACGGCTGTATGTTGATCTGGGATAATTGGCGAATGATCCACGCCCGCAGCCAGTACACCGACCCGGCGCGCCACCTGACCCGCTATTGGCTGGCCTGATTTTCTTCCGTCGCCGTTCATTCTTTTGGCGTACCCCGATGCGGGTACGCGTCCTACAGGTATCGCGTCATGCAAACAGCAATCGAGATCGCCAAGGTCGATCATCAACTGGTGGTCCGCCTGAATCAGGCGTGGACCAAACGAGCCACGGTGTGTTCGCCGCAGAAGACGGGCGTTGATGAAACGTTCGATCCGACACGGCCGGATTACCCGGAGTGCATGGTGCCATTTTTTCATCACGCCAAATTCCAGGCCCTGAGCGATGCGCTTAAAAGCGCCGTACTGACCTGGGGCTGGATCGGCTACAACCTGCGCACTGTGACTGCCGAGGAGCATGTGGTGAACCCGGCACTGAGCGTCATCGCCAATCAGTATCTGGGCAAGGACGACTGGCACTTTCGCGAAGCCATGCAGCAAACCCTGATCGACGAGCACTACCACACGCTTATGCACCTGCGGGCTATCGAACGGACCAAGGCCGAGCGCGGGCTGTCGCGCGAGCTGGACTTGCCGCCGTCCGTCACCTACCTGCGCCTGGCAGCACTGCGCGAAGAACTGGCCGAGCCGTGGCAACGGGATCTGGCGGCAATCACCTTTGCGGTGGTGGCCGAAATCAGCGTCAACGCCTACCTGGATCTGCTGGCGGACGATCAGGATATTCAGCCGCAAAACCGTAAGGTGGCTGAACTGCATAACCGTGACGAATATGCACACAGCAAGATTCTGGCGGAGGTGGCGAAGGTCATGTACGCCAACATGCAGCCGCCTCAACGCGAATTTTTCACCCGCATGTTGTCGGTGGCACTGAGTGCGTTCGTGGCTCAGGACTACTCGATGTGGGAGGCGATTCTGACGCAGCTCGGTGTCGAGGACGCCGCGCAGATCATCGCCGACACCCGTGAAGGCAGTAAAAACGCCACGATCATGCGCGACTACAGCGGCCTGCATCGCCTGGCGCAGGACCTGGGGATTATCGATGCCATCGACTTCGATTTCAGCCCGACCCTTAAATCCACCGAGGCCGGGAGCTGAACATGTCCGTTCCTGTGTACGAAGTGTTTGCCATCCGTGTCGGTGCCAATGCCCAGCGCACCGCCAGGGAGAATTTTATGTACGACGCCTGCTGCGGTGATCCCGACGCATCGATGCCGCTGGACTACTACTTCTGGGTCATCCGTAACGGGCAACAGGTGATTGTCGTCGATACCTGCTTCCAGCCGGCCACCGCAGATCGGCGCAACCGTCAGATGTATCGCTTGCCCGAGGAGTCCCTACGCCAACTGGGCATTGATCCGACAGCCGTCGATAACCTGATCCTCACCCATTTGCATTGGGATCATGCCGGCAACCTGGCGCTATTCCCGAATGCGACGGTGCACCTGCAGGAAGCGGAGCTGCGCTTCTGCACCGGGCCGAAAATGGCCCATCGCACGGTGAACAAGACCTACGAGGTCGAGGACGTGATGTCGGCGCTACCGCCGCTGTTCGAGGGGCGATTGCGCCTGCACAACGGCAGCGTCGAAGTGCTTCCCGGCGTAACCCTGCACCCGGTGGGCGGGCACACACCGGGCAGTCAGGTGGTGCGGGTAGCGACTGCCCGAGGCTGGATTGTGCTGGCCTCGGACGCGGCGCACTTGTGGGCCAACATCCGCGAACGCAGCCCGTTTCCGATCCTCGATGACCTGGCGCAGACGCTGGAAGCATTCAGCCTGATCGACAGCCTGGCGGACGGTGAAGACCATGTCATTCCAGGTCACGACCCATTGATTGCCGAGCGCTTTCCTCACTGGAATGATGATCCGCATATCATTTGTCTGCACCGGACCCCGAGCTGACGCCTTGCCCCTGTGGGAGCGAGCAAGCTCGCTGCCACATTGAATCTGTGCCGAGCGCCGATGTTGTGTTCACCAACGCTCCCACAGGGGAGTGTGTTTAGCTTTGGTTCTTGAGCAAGCGCCCCAACGTCGCCAGCGCCTCATCAATCTTCGCCGAATACGGCGCCCCGCAGCCAATCCGCACAAAATGATTGAAGCGCTTGTCATTGGAAAAGATATCCCCAGGCGAAATCTGTATCCCGGCCTTCAACGCCTCATGAAAAAACACCATCGATGAATGTTGCCCAGGCAATTCTATCCACAGCAACGTGCCGCCCTGAGGGCTGGTTACCCGGGTGCCCTGAGGGAAGTACCGGATGATCGCCGCGCTCATTTGCTGGCGTTGTTGTGTCAGGGTTTTTCTCAGGCGTCGCAGGTAGCGCTCGTAGGAAGGCGTCTTCATGAGCGCACTGACCGCCAGTTGCGATAACGCCTCGCAGCCTCTGGACTGAGTGTGTTTAAGCATCTCCACCCGCTCATGCCATTTACCCGCACTGATCCAGCCCAGGCGAATGCCGGGGGCCAGGGTCTTGTTCAGCGAGGCGCAATAAATCACGTTGTCACGCACGTCCCAGTGCTTGAGGGTGGACAGCGGCTGGTCGCTGTCCACCAGGTCGCCATAAGTATCGTCCTCGATCAGCACGGTTTCGTGGTCGGCACACAGCTGCACCAGTCGCGCCTTGTTGGCGTCGGGCATGATGCTGCCCAGCGGGTTTTGCAGGTTGGGAATGACGATCAACGCCTGGATGCGTACGGAGCCTCGCAGCAATTGTTCGAGGGCGAACAAGTTGATGCCGGCGTGGGCAGTGGTCGGAACCTCCAGCACCCGCAGGCCCAGGCTTTCAAGAATTTGCAGCAGGCCGTAGAAGGTCGGCGACTCCACGGCCACGGTGTCGCCGGGCTGGGTGACAGCCCGAAGCGCAAGGTTGATGGCTTCTGTCGCACCATTGGTGATGACAATGCGTTCTGCGGTCAGGTTGGTTTTGGCTGTCAGGGCACGGCGAGCGAGTATGTTGCGCAAGGCAGAGTTGCCGCAGGCGGAGCCGGGCGCGCCGAGCAGATGCGGGTCGTGACGCAATGCCTTGAGCATGTGGTCTTGCAGGATTTTCAAGGGATACAGCTCTGGCGCGCAGTAGGCGCTGGCGAAGTTCACCTTGATGTTGGCGCGCTGGCTGGCCTTGATGACGGACGAAACCAGTTCATGAATGCCGACATAGACGCCGCTGTCCAGTGGCGGCGCAATCGGTGTCGCGGCGGGCGCAGTGTCGGGGCGGCGAATGAAGTTGCCGGAACGCGGACGGGCTTCCAGCACACCATAGTTTTCAAGTTGCCGGCACACCTGCACCGCCGTGGACAGGCTCACGGCGTGTTTTTCCATCATCAGCCGAATGGACGGAAAGCGTTCGCCGGCTTTCAGCGTGCCGCTACGGATGGCGTCGAGGTAATGATTGGCTAACTGCCGGTAAAGGGGCGGGGTGTTCATGACGACCTCAGCAATCGCACCACTGAAGTCTTGGGCTGGAAAGTGAGTTGACGCTCCCTGCAGGCGGACCCGTGGTGCTCAAGGGTTAGGGGAAGTGTTTTTCTGGTACAGGCTACGGCTTGCGCTATCGCAAGCGCGTGGGCTGCGTAGGCTCGCGGTTACTTGAGAGGGGCATTGATTGCTGAAGGTGGTGGCACTTTGCAACTTTCTGTCCGGGCACGGCTTTGGGCAAGGTGCAGGGGTGCAACCGGGCTTGCAGGAAAAGGTTGTACTTTTTTGTAACTCGACTTTGCGTTAGTGCAACCGTGCGGGTGATTAAAGACGCTAACTTATAATGATCATCCGTACCGACGGTTGGTTATATGGCAAGGTGGTTTTTGCACTGATTTGTAACACTGGCATGGCAAGTTTTATTAATCTTGCACTAAAACAGTGCGGAAATAGCGCCACCCAAAACTTCATGACATTTTTATTAAAACAGAGATTGCCGGCGAATTTTTTTTGCGATAGCGTGACGGTCGCTGGCAGGAAGTTTTTATAGTGAAGGATCACATGCGTATTTCGTACTCGTTAAAAAATCTTACGGTTCTTATATGGATCGTCAATCTCTGCGCCATCTGTGCGTCTACGCTTAGTTATATCTACCTTTCTTATTACACTTACAAGGAAACCGGCAATCTGCTTTATTCGCAGATCGTGCTGTTTTCGCCCATGGTATTACCCGTCTTGTTTGTCGGGCAGATTTACCGGCTGGCCGACCGGATTTCTCCGCGCACGTTATTGCTGTTATCCAATGCCTTGGCATTGCTGGCGGCGGTGCTGGTTTATTCGTTACTGCCGAGCGTGGCATTGATTGCGATCGTGGGCGGTATCGCCATTGGCACCCTGGACGCATTGCAGCGGGTGGGTCGAATCGTTGCCATCAAATGTTATTTCAATTCAGCCAATGTCGAATCCACCGTTCCACTGACCCTGACGGCGCAGTTCATTGCCGGTGGCATTGCTGGCGCTACCATGGCATTGGTCAAGGGCGAGATGATGCCTTGGCACGCGTTGGCAATCACTGCCGTGTTGTTCGCCATTGCCGCCTTCGCCGCCTTTCTGTTGCCCCGAGCGGAACGCCCGGCTACCGCCACCATCCCTCAGTCTGCGGCTTTGATCGCGACATTCATGACGCTGATGAGAACCAGCCCGCAACTGCGCCGCAGTTTCTGGAGCTTCATTATTTTCGTCAGTGTTTATCAGGGCTTCTTCAATGTATCGCGGATTATCCTGCCGGCCCATGTCCTGGGTTTGTCGGAGGGCTACGTGGGCCTGCTGCAAGCGGTCAACAGCGTGGCCGCCCTGGTCGGCGCGATCCTTTACTATAAATTGAACAAGCGTGGTCACAAACTGGCGCCGCTTTCCATGGCCGCCGCCAGCGCACTGTTCATGATGGCGGCCGCCTATGGTGGAGGCCTGGCCTCCAGTTATGGCGCTTACTTCTTCTATATCTTTTTCTTTGAACTGGCATTTTTCAAGTTGCAATCCGATGTCGTGCTGGCGACACCGGCCAATGCCATGCCGCTGGTTGCGTCCGTGCAATATGCAGGTGTTTATGCCGGAATGATTGTAACGATATTCTTCGGTTCGTTATTGGTCGAGCACATCGGGTTGCTCTGGACCAGCGTTATTTTTGCCGTGTGTTATTGGGCGGCTACTCTGTTGTTCTCGTTCAGCTTTAAACCTGCTGAACAAGTTATTTAATACAGTTTTCAATTCAACAAGGAAGTCATGAGTTATGCGCCAGTTAGCGCCGATGTTTCCGTTCGTTCGTTTTTTTGATCTGGCTAATGGGGTAACAGCATTAAATATACTGTTGTCCTTTGCGGCGGTGGTCGCGGCCCAACAGGGACGCTTGTCCTGGGCAGCCAGCATTATTTGTCTGGCGGCGATTCTTGATTTCGTCGATGGGCACATTGCACGAACCTGGTTGGCCGGCGACGCGCCGCGGCGTGCGTTTGGCAAACACCTGGACAGTTTTGCCGACCTGCTGAATTTCAGTGTCGCGCCAGCACTTGTCCTGATCCTGCTGCTTCCTTCGTCTCTGGCTGTCCTGGCGGGTTCTGCGCTGGTGCTGTCCGGTGTATTGCGCCTGGCTGTTTTCGCCATCAATGACCCTGACGCGCCGGTGGGTTATCGCGGTTTGCCGACGACCTATTCCGGCTTGCTGTTCGCCCTCGCTTTCCAGGCCGTGGCGGCGGGCAGGGTCGAGGCTCATGACGTGCTGTTGCTGATGTTCCTCATCGCCGTGCTTCAGGTCACGAACCTGAAATTGCCGAAGTTCAAGGCCGTTCCCACAGTGGCCTTCATCGCGATTGTCTTCTCCCTCAGCAGTTTTCTCCTCTATCACACATAACTATATGGAGCGCTTTATGAAACACGTCGTTTTGGTCGACAGCACGGTCAGTGGCCTGCTCGCCTTTGAAGCTGCCAAGCGCCTGGGTTGTCATGTGACATTCATTCACCAGCGTGATACGTCGTTTCTGACAATATCGGTCAAGGGTGATCACTCGAAAATCGAGCCGTACCTTAAACACGTTGACGAATATATTCGCGTCGATTCGCTTGAGGGGGACGAGTTTCACAATCTGCTGGCAAAGCTCAATGACACTCGAAAAATCGATGCGCTGATCTCCACGTCCGAGGCGGCGATTGTTGCCGTGGCCCGGGAAGCCGAGTTACTCGGTACGCGTTACCCAAGCCATGAGAACCTTTGCGGCGCCGTTTACAAGAGTCGTCTGCGTGAAACCTTGCGCGCCAACAACGTACGTTCTCCCGACTTCCAGGTCTTGACCGAAAGCCAGTTGGCCGAAGGCATCGCGCCTCGGTTGGCGTTACCGTTCGTGGTCAAACCCACCCGTGGTTTTTCCAAACAGTTTTCGGCGATCTGTTTTACCCAGCAGGACTTCGATGCATTCGTCGAAAATATCCGTCAGGCCCGTACCGACTCCGATCCGATGATCGATGCCCTTGTCAGCCGCGAATACCTGGTCGAGCAATATGTGGACGGTACGCTGCACTCTGCCGAAGTCATTGTTCAGGACGGGGTCGTTTCGTGCTACGCCACGACCATTCGTTTCCGCGCCGACTACAACGAAATTCTGGAAATGACGGCAACCATGCCATCGGGTCTGGACACGGCGGCGCGCGATGAAATCAAGGCCTACGTCCAGCAAGTGTTCACTGCCTTGAAACTGGACATCGGCCTGTATCACGTCGAGTTGCTGCGTGACGAAAACGGCCCGTGCCTGGTGGAGATCAATGCCCGCATGATGGGCAGTGTCGCGCCGCAGATGTATCGGATGCTGACCGGTATTGATCCATTCGAAATGCTGATCCGCCTGCACTTGGGCGAGACGATCAAGATTGACGATTCGCTGATTGAAACCGCGGGCACCGTGGTCACGATCGCCTCGCGCCATGGCGGACGGATTGCCGATAGCTACGACCCTCGTACGCTGCAACCGCTGCTGGACAAGTATGAGATCGAATTCTGTACCGCCCATGTCGTCCCCGGTCAGCAGGTGAGCGTCTACACCGGCAATATCGGGACCATCGGCCATGTCATCGTGCTGGACAGCTGTCCTTACGCTGCCGCGAAAAAGGGCAACAGTTTCCTGGCTGAACTGTCCTTGCTGTATGGCAACGAACTGGCGAAATACACCGGTCCTGAACTGGCGTAAGTCCTCCTCGTACCGGTTCCTGGTGGTCATCGCTGCCCACAATGGAATGTAATTACCTCTATCAATGGAAGACGACATGCAGTCGATGACTTTAGCCAGTCCTTTCGAGTTTTCCGGTAAAGCCGGGACCCTGGAAAGCCTTGCCCCGTTTCTGAAAACCGGCCGCGTGCTGCCATTACACCGGTTCACGGTCAGGAACTGGCGCAGTAAGCCACAGGCCATTCTGGATTATTGTGTAAAGCGTTTCGGCGATCATTCGTTGATCGTGCGCTCCAGCAGTCTGTCCGAGGATCAGGATGGCACCTCGGGAGCCGGCATGTACGATTCGGTCGGTAATGTGCGCGGGGCAGTGGCATTGAAACAGGCCATTGAACAGGTGATCGGCTCCTACGGGCAGGCCAGCGATTTTGATGAAGTGCTGATCCAGAGCATGGCAACCGGGGTGCTGGCGTCGGGTGTAGCGATGACCCGTGATCCGGAAACCGGCCTGCCTTACTACGTGGTCGATTATGTGCCAGGGCACGGAACGGATGGTGTCACCGCCGGCACCGGTACTGTTCATTCCTTCGTGGCGCTCAAATCCCAGTGCAGTTCAGAACCGCTGGCGCTCAAGGGGTTGTTTGCCCTGCTGGCCGAAGTCGAGCAACTGACAGAGCGCGACGCGCTGGATATCGAGTTCGCCATCACCGCAGACGGGCCGCTGCTGTTTCAGGTTCGCCCCATGACGGGACAGGGCGTGGAGAACATCGACCCGCATTCGGACCTGGCCTTGCGTTCGGTCCTGGATTGCGAGGTGGTGCTGCTTGAAGGATTGGCCAGAAAGACGCGACAGCCCGAGCACAGCTTCAATGCCTTTTTGGGACTGATGCCGGACTGGAATCCTGCCGAGATGATTGGCGTCAAGCCGCGACCGCTGGCGTACTCGCTCTACAAAGAGCTGATTACCGATGTGAATTGGGCGTCGGCGCGGTTCCGCTACGGCTACCGCGATATGCGCAACAAACCATTGATGTATCAGTTCAGTGGTTCACCGTACATTTGCATTCCCTACAGCGTGGAGTCGTTCATCCCGGCGGCGCTACCGCTGTCGATCGTCAACTCGGTGGTCACCGAGTGTTGTGAACACCTGGCGGCGCATCAGTCGCTGCACGACAAGATTGAGTTTTCGATTATTCCCACCTGCTTTACGCCACAGCTGGCGGCCATGCCCGCGACATCAATCCCGGCGTTCAACGGATTGAATGCAGCTCAGCATGCGCTTTATCTGGCAGAACTGAAGAGCGTTACCGAACACATCATCAGCGCCGATGGGCCGTTTTTCTCGGACCTGACGCGACTCCCCCGAATTGAACAAAAAGTCGAGCGACTGGGTAGCCATCAGCAGAGCGAGGATCCGCTTCAGCGATTGCGTCACGCCCTGGCCGACGCAAAGGTCGTAGGGGAGGTTTTTTCCGGCGTAGCGCGGGCGGCATTTGTTGCTACTGCAGTCATCAAGTCCCTGGAAACCATGCAGCGAATTCCGGCCGGTTTCACGGACTCGCTGATCGGCGGCGTGTGCACTGTCGGCCGCAAGATGGCCGACGATTTCCGGATACTGCACAAAGAAGCGTTCTTGCGTCTGCATGGCCATGTGCGTCCCGGCACCTACGATTTGCGCGTGGCCCGATACGATGAAACCCCCGATGCCTATTTCGACTGGAATACGCCACTGCAACGGGCCCATCGCGATGAGGGGCCGAGGGTCATCAGTCGTGAAATCCGCAATGCCGTGCAACAAGCCTTCGACGAATGCAGGCTGCGTGTATCGGCCGACCACTTTTTCAAGTTTCTCGATGCAGCAGTGTCCGCCCGGGAGAAGGTCAAATACCTGTACGGTGCTTTTGTCTCGCAGGCCCTCATGGCGCTCGCCAGTTGGGGGGAGAACCATCACCTGAGTCGCGAAGCGTTGAGTTTCGCAAAGCTTGGCGATTTTGTCGGCAACCTTGAAGAGGTTCGACTGGAGACGATTCGCGACAAGATCGCCAGCAACCGCACGCGGTGGCAGTCGACGCAGGGTATCCGTACCCCGGTCATTGTCTGCAAGCCTCAGGATTTGCTGTCCCACGCCATCGAGACGTGCAATCCGAACTTCATCACCCGCAGTGCGACTGAAGCGCCAGTGGCGGTACTGCGGGCAGAGGAAACCAGCAAGCGCGACATCGAAGGCTGCATTGTGCTGATCGAGAATGCCGACCCTGGTTTCGACTGGATTTTCACCCACCGTATTGCCGGGTTCATCACCGCTTACGGCGGCGAAAACTCTCACATGTCGATCCGTGCCCGGGAATTTGCCATCCCTGCCGCAATCGGTGTCGGGGAAGCGAAGTTTCGTAGTTTGCTGTCGAGCACACGGCTAATCCTCGATTGTGCCGAACGGCGCATCCAGGTGCTGTCGTGACCTTGATAGCGGTCACCATGCTTCGACTGTTCGATGCAACGCGAGAGGAGTGGCGGGATGCGATTGATGAGCGCTGGACATCCTTTCTGTCTCATTGCGGCGTGCTACCGCTTTACATCCCCAATGATGCCCGCGTCAGTCGCGACCTGCTGACGCGGCTCCAGCCGCAGGGTGTGTTATTGACCGGGGGCGGCAGCTGTCAGGCGTTGTCGGGGATCGCCGACCCGCGAGATGAAACCGAAACCGTGTTGTTGGCGTGGGCTGCACAGCATCGCCTTCCTGTCCTGGGCGTCTGTCGTGGAATGCAGGTGATGCTCAGCCGTGCCGGGGCCACGCTGGAGCCTGTTGCGTCCCATGTAGGCACTCACGACATTCACTGCCGCGGCGCGGTTCGTCGTGTCAACTCGTTTCACGATTACGGTTTTTATGCCGCGCCACCTGGCTATGAAATCGAGGCCGTCAGTGAGGACGGTGTGATCGAAGCCGTCAGTAACCCGGGCGCCGGTCATAGCGCCGTGATGTGGCACCCCGAACGTAATCAACATTGGGACAGTGCTGACCTTTCCTTGGTCCGCCAGGTTTATGGAGTTTCACCATGAAGGCAATCATTCTTGCGGCTGGACGTGGCAGCCGATTGGGCGCGCTCACTGATCAGCGGCCCAAGGCACTGGTGACGTTTAACGGCGTACCGTTGATCGAGCGAACGGTCCGTACCTTGCGTGCCGCGGGTATTACCGAGATTGGCATTGTTGCGGGTTATCGCAGCGACATGCTCGCGCCCTATGCCGATCGGCTGTTTATCAACCCGCTGTGGAGCACTACGGGAATTCGCCAGTCGCTGAGTGCCGCGCATGAATGGCTGGACTCGCAGGCGTGCGTGGTGAGTTATGGCGATATTTTCTATTCGTCTGAACTGGTCAGTGCCCTGATGCAAAAAAACGAGGACATCGATCTGGCATTTGACCCCCAGGCGGTGAAGCTCTGGCAGCAGCGCTTCGATCAGCCTCTGGAGGACATGGAGCGTTTTGTTATCGATAACGGCAGGATCTGCGAAATCGGCCACCGTGCCGAGACGCTGGAACAGATCCAGGGACAATACATGGGGCTGTTCAAGCTGACGCCAGCGGGTTGGCATGCACTTAATGGTCAATTGGAACGGCTGAGCAGCGAGCAGCGTGAACAAGTTGACATGACCTCGCTGTTTTCCTTGCTGATCGAAGCGGGCGTACGGGTTGGCGGAACACCGACAAATGCACCATGGGGCGAAATAGATTGCCCTTCCGATGTGCAATTGTATGAGCGGATTTATCCACAGCTGTGAGTTTGCGGCTTTCGCAGAAAGCAAAAAGCCCCACGTTGCATGGCAGCGTGGGGCTTTTTATGGTCGGCAATTACGCAGCCAGCAGATCGTTTTACTGCGCGGCGATGCTGTAACCGTCGAAGGCGGTTTGCTGCTGCAGCGCGGTGATGATGTTTTTGCGGTTGATCGCTTGTTCGGCGCCGGTGTTGTCCACGAAGGATTCAGCTTCCAGCTCTGCCTCTTCACCTTCACCGACGAAAGTGAAGCCGAGGAACTCCAGCGCTTCACGGTCAACGTTCAGTCGCGAACGCGGTGTGCGCAGCGGCAGGGTGACGCTCACGCCATCCTTGCTGATGGTGAACACTTCGACTTCCTTCTTGACGCGAGCCGTTTTGCTTTTGCCACTGCCTGGGTTGCTGATGGCCTGGTGCGTCTGGTTCAGCACCTTCAATGCCAGGCCGTAGACGATTTCCTGGAACGCCGGGTCGTCCTTGAAGCTGGACAGAATGCGGCTGATCGGGAACTTGCTGCTCAGGTCTTCCAGGGCGGCAATGTCGGACGCCTCGGCATCCTTGAGCTGCTTGAGTTCGCCCATCAATTCGTAGGCTTTATCATCGTCGAAGCCATCGTGCGCCTGGCGAATCGCGGCGCGCAGCTCGCGAATCTGATCGCTTTCGCGGGTCGATTGAAAAGCATCCAGGACCATCTCGCTGATGGTCTTGGCCTGGGGCACATGCTGTGAAAGATTGATGGAGTTTTCGTATTCCGCTTTGGACGACAAGGTGACTACGGATTCAGCGGTGTTGGAATCGGACATTGAAATTTCACTACTTCTTTTAACTTGAGATGAGGCGAGAAAGCACGGGGCCTTTTCAGGGCGACTAATCTATTGGACCGGGGCGGTGTTGTCACGGGTGAACCGGCGGTTGGTCATCATTTTTGCCCGAGCCATGTTCAACCGGTGGTCATCTGCGGGTGCCGAGTCCGAAGCGCCGACAGCACGCGGTAGTACTTCACCGAGCGCCCGCAGAACAGTCCACAGACAAACCCGGACGCCGAGGCCTTGAGCAGTACGATCTGCAATGTACCGTTCAGTTGCGGGTGAACCGAGCCCTGATAACCGAAGTAATAGTTCACGGCAAAAAACAGCAGGTAGAGCACCAGGGTCTTGGCGGTGCCGGGCACGATCAATCCGCTTTGCTGTGCATCCAGTGCCATGCCCTTGCGCGGATAAATCACCAGCGCGGTGAGGCAACCGAGCAGCAGGGCGACCGCCCAGCAGCCTGCCGAAAGCTGTGGATTGACGGTCAGGTTCAGCGAATACAGCGACCAGCCCAGCAGGATCGGCGGCATGATCAGCATCGAGGTCTTGCCGACATGGCTTGGGGACAGCGCTTTGATGCCGTAATAACACAGCAGCACGAATATCCCGTAAACCCACAGCGGGGTGTGTTGCAGGCTGTTCAACATTCCACAGCGTCCTTGCCGAAAGCGGGAACTGGAATCATAGCGCCAGGGCTTGATTATTGCCCCGGTGAATTCAGGTTCATCGAGCGAACCACGCCTTGCTCGGCGGTGTGTTCGTCCACGGGCAACGAGAAGCGAAAGCTGGCGCCGCGTCCAGGAATGTCGATCAGCTGGATCTCGCGTCCGTGCAGTTGCAGGATCCGGTGCACGATGCGCAATCCCAGCCCGCCATCGCGCCGTGCGCCGCCAATATTGAACGGACGCAGGAACAGGCCTTCGCGCAATTGCGCGGCGATGCCGGGACCGGTGTCGCTGACGGTCACTTCGACGAACGAGCCGTTGGGCCGCAGGCTCAGTTCGATCTCGCCGCCCTGTGGGGTATGGCGCAGGGCGTTGTCGAAGAGGTTGGTCAGCACTCGCTCGATCAGCCCGAGGTCGGCGCAGGCGGCGGCCACGTTCGGTGCGAAAGTGGCCTTGAGCTCCACCTGACGGGCCTCGGCGGTGAGTTCGAATTTCTGAAAGATGTCCTGCACCAGATCCGTCAGGGAAAAGCGCTCCAGCACCGGTTGCACAAAACCGTGTTCCAGTCGCACCAGTTCCAGCAGCGACTGCGCCAGGCCGCCGACCTTGCGGCTTTGATCCAGCGCGATGCCCAGATAACGCCGACGGTCGGCGGGGGACAGCGTGGCGTCCTTGAGCGACAGGGTTTCCAGATAACCGTGCAGCGAGGCCAGCGGCGTGCGCAAATCGTGGGAAATGTTGGCCACCAGTTCACGGCGCTCCTGATCCTGGCGGGTCAACGAACGCCATTGTTCGCTGAGGCGGGTCTGCATCTGCCGGAACGTGGCGTCGAGTATCGCGATCTCGTCATGGCTGGCGGTTTTTTCAACCCCAGTCGAGGCGGGCGGCTCCACCGGGACGCCGTCGATGTCGAAGCGGCTGACGGTGTCGGTCAGGCGGCGCAAAGGCCGGGTAATCAAGGCGAAAGCGGTGAGGCCGGCAATCAGGCACAGCAGCGCCACCAGGCCAATGGACAGCAGCGCCGTATTGAGCGCGGCGCTGGTGGCGCCGCGTTCGGCGAAACGGTCGCGCTCTTCACTGAACAACACCACGTACAGATAGCCCGCCGGCTTGCCGTTGACCTGCAACGGCGCGGCGCTGAAGACTTTGCGGCCATCCAGGCTGCGCGGGTCATCGCCGAGGATCGGCAGCGCATCGCCGCGCAGCAAGCGCTGGATCGGCGCCAGGTCCACTTGTTCACGACGCATCTTGCCTTCAGGCGCCGCGTTGCCAACCACCTTGCCCGTGGTGTCCAGCAGGTACACCTCGACACTGGGGTTGACCAGCATCAGTTGGCTGAAGAGCTCGCGCACGGCATTGGGCATCAGGCCGTGGGTGTCCATCAGCACCGTTTCCTTGGCGATGTGACTGGCCAGGTCCCGCGACAACCCTTGCACCACTTCCAGTTCATGCATCTGGTTGGAGCGCACCTGCATCCACGCCGAGGTGCCGCAGCACACCAGCAGCAGAATGGCGAACACCAGCGACAGGCGCTGCGTCAGGGTCAATCTCATGATTGTTCCTCTTTGGCCGCGAATTTGTAGCCGCGGCCCCACACCGTAAGGATGCGCACTGGTTGTGTCGGCTCGGCTTCGATCTTGGCCCGCAGGCGGTTGATGTGGGTGTTGACCGTGTGTTCATAGCCTTCGTGGCTGTAGCCCCACACGGCGTTGAGCAGGTCCATGCGCGAGAACACCTTGCCGGGTTGGCGGGCAAAGAAATACAGCAGGTCGAATTCCCGGGGCGTGAGGTCAAGACGACGGCTGTCGAGAGAGACTTCGCGGGTGATCGGGTCGATGGACAGACCGTCGATGATCAGGCTGCCGGCGTCCATCTTCAGGTTGCGCGCCATGGCATCGACCCGGCGCAGCAGCGCCTTGACCCGTGCCACCAGCTCCAGCATGGAAAAGGGTTTGGCCAGATAATCATCGGCGCCCAGTTCAAGGCCGAGGATGCGGTGCAGTTCACTGGAGCGCGCGCTGGTGATGATGATCGGCGTATAGCGCGCCATGGCCCGTGCGCGGCGGCAGATTTCCAGGCCATCCACGCCGGGCAGCATCAGGTCGAGAATCAGTGCGTCCCAGCTGCCTTGCTGCAACAGGCGCATGCCTTCGTCGCCGTCGGCGCAATGCACCACCTCGAACTGCTCATCGCGCAGATGCAGGCAGATAAGGTCGGCAATGTGCAGGTCGTCTTCGACCACGAGGACGCGTTTGGTCTGTTCCATAAAGCTCAATCCCTGGTGCGTAATGGGCACATTGTGCGGGTTTTCCCCGGAGCGAGTTATCACGAATTGTTTAACTCCCCGTGAGGATTTGGCGATCAACCCAAGCCTAGGCTGTGTTCCATGACACACGACTGGGATTTTCGGAGGCAGCCATGTTTTCACGGCGACAATTTCTGTTAGCGAGCGGCGGGCTGGGGGCTGCAGCCCTGGTCATCGGTGTATTGCCAAAATTTTCCGCAGGCACGGCGCTGATCAGCGAGGCCAGCGCCGCCGAAGCATTCGAAGTGACGCACAGCGACAGCGAATGGCACACCCTGCTCAGCGCCGAGCAGTACGATATCTTGCGCGAGGAGGGCACCGAACGGGCCTACTCCAGCTCACTGAATGATGAACACCGGGACGGCACCTTTGCCTGCGCCGGTTGCCAGTTGGCGTTGTTTTCGTCGACGACCAAGTTCGACAGTCACACCGGTTGGCCCAGTTTCTGGGCGCCGCTGGACAAGGCCGTGGCGACCCGCCAGGACCGCTCGTTCGGGATGACGCGCGACGAGGTCCACTGTCGTCGTTGTGGCGGTCATTTGGGCCATGTGTTCGACGATGGTCCGAAACCGACCGGACTACGCTATTGCATGAACGGCCTGGCAATGACTTTCGCGCCGCAGACGGCTTGATCCCACGGGCACTTTCTTTCACTCCTTTGATACAGGTCGACGTTTATGTGGCTACTGGTTCTCTCTTATCTCGGCGGTGTGCTGACGATCGTCAGCCCATGCATTCTGCCGGTGCTGCCCTTTGTCTTCGCCCGCACCGGGCAGCCGTTCATGAAGAGCGGCCTGCCGCTGCTGGCGGGCATGGCCCTGACCTTCGCGCTCGTGGCCTCGTTGGCGGCGGTGGGCGGTGGCTGGGTGGTGCAACTGAACCAGTACGGTCGCTGGCTGGCCTTGGTGTTCGTGGCGTTGTTCGGCCTGACCCTGTTGCTGCCGCAATTGGCTGATCGACTGACCCGGCCGCTGGTGGCCGCGGGCAGTCGTTTGTCGGAAGCGGCTGGCGCCGATCCTCGGCCACGTCCGGGGGCTTCGTTCCTGATCGGGGTCGCCACGGGGCTGCTCTGGGCGCCGTGCGCGGGGCCGATTCTGGGCTTGGTGTTGACCGGTGCGGCGCTGCAAGGCGCCAGCGTCGCGACCACTCTGCTATTGCTGGCTTATGCCGCTGGCGCCGCCACTTCACTGGCCGTGGCGTTGCTGCTGGGCGGCAAGGTGTTTGCCGCGATGAAGCGCTCGATTGGCGCAGGGGAGTGGGTGCGACGTGGGCTGGGTGCGCTGATGCTGGCCGGTGTGGCGGCGATCGCCCTGGGTCTGGATACCGGGATTCTGGCGCAGTTTTCCACGGCGTCTACCGGCGGTATCGAACAAGCGCTGGTTGGCCGGTTGGCCGGCAAGTCGCCGAACAACAGTGCAGTCCCGGCTGACGATCAATCGGCTGGCGCGATGAAAGTGGCGGCGAACACGCCGGGAGCACCCCTGCCGGTAGAAGGCAATCTGCCGCCGCTGGAGGGCGCCGTGCAATGGCTCAATTCTCCGCCGCTGACCGCCGAGGCGCTGAAAGGCAAAGTGGTGCTGGTGGATTTCTGGACCTACTCCTGCATCAACTGCCTGCGTACCCTGCCGTATGTGAAGGCCTGGGCCGAGAAGTATCGTGATCAGGGTCTGGTGGTGATTGGCGTGCATGCGCCGGAATTCGCCTTCGAGCGGGATGTGGGCAACGTCACCAAGGCCATGAAAGACCTGGGCATCAATTACCCGGTGGCCATCGACAACGATTACAAGATCTGGCGCGCCTTCAATAACGAATACTGGCCGGCGCACTACTTTGCCGATGCTCAGGGCCGTATTCGTTATCACCATTTTGGCGAAGGCGAGTACGCCGAGTCGGAGCGCGTTATCCAGCAGTTGCTGCGCGAAGCCGGCGCCAAGCAAGTCTCGGACGGCTTGATCAATGCCAATGCCGCAGGCGTCCAGCTGGCCCCGGACATGGGCGAAGTGCAGTCGCCGGAAACCTATGTCGGCTACCAGCGCGCCGAGCATTTTGTGCCTGAGGCAAGCCTGGCGCCGGACAAACTGGCGACGTACACCCCACCCGCGCAACTGGCCCTCAATGACTGGAGCCTCGGCGGCCAATGGAAAGTCGGCCCGGAACGTGCCACCGCCAGCGCCCCGGCCAGTCGCATCGTCTATCGCTTCCACGCCCGTGACCTGCACCTGGTGCTGGGGCCGGGCGCCGATGGCAAGCCGGTGCGTTTCAAAGTGCTGGTCGACGGCAAGGCCCCGGAAGCGGCCCACGGCACTGATGTGGCGCCCGATGGCAGCGGCACGGTGACCGAGCAGCGTTTGTATCAGCTTGTACGTCAGCCCGATGGCGTAACGGACAGGACGTTCAGCATCGAGTTTCTTGACCCTGGCGTATCGGCCTACGCGTTTACGTTTGGTTGATCACGTTCTCAATTTCCAAGGAGTCAGCTCCATGAAAACTCTCTTTACCTGGCGCCGGAGCTTGTTGGCTCTGGCCGCCGCCAGCGTCATGGGTCAGTGCTCGGCATTCTCCTTTGGCGCTGAAGACGCGGTCGCCATCGCCCCGCCAGCGCTGGACGAAACCACTCAGGCGCACAGCGAAACGGCGGTGTTCGCGGGCGGCTGCTTCTGGGGCGTGCAAGGCGTGTTTCAGCACGTCAAAGGCGTGAAAAAAGCCGTCTCCGGTTATGCCGGTGGCGCGGCCGATACGGCGCAGTACGAGCGGGTCAGTGATGGCGATACCGGCCATGCGGAATCGGTCGAAGTCACCTTCGACCCCACGCAAGTCAGTTACGGCAAGTTGCTGCAAATCTACTTCTCGGTGGCGCATAACCCGACCGAACTCAACCGTCAGGGGCCGGACAGCGGGACGCAATATCGCTCGGCAATTTTCCCGGAAAACCCCGAGCAGCAGCGCGTTGCCCAGGCCTACATCCGCCAGCTCGACGCCGCGCACTCGTTCAGCAAACCCATTGTCACCAAACTGGAAACCTATAACGGCTTCTACCCGGCTGAGGATTATCACCAGGACTTCCTGACCGAGCACCCGACGTATCCCTACATCGTGATCAACGACATGCCGAAAGTGCAGCAGTTGAAGCAGCTGTATCCGGATCGTTATCAGGAGAAAGCGGTGTTGGTGAAGGTGGGGTCATGAGTCTGGACGGCAGGTCGTTGGTGGTTGCTCGGCGGTAGAGCGGCGATGAAGACATTGGCTTTCCCTGGCGTTTTATTTGTCAGTGAATGCAAGCTTGATAAGCACAGCTGCGACTAGCGCTTGCCCCACATCTCAATGGCAAAGTCGACAAAGGCGCGCAGTTTTGGCAAACGGTGGCGATCCTGAGCGTACAACAGCGTCATCGGTCGGCTCGGCAGCAGGTAGTCCTGCATCAACGGCACCAGTGTTTCGTCCTTCAGGTCCTGCTCCACCAATGCGTCGGGCACCATCACGATGCCCATGCCGGTGCGTGCCGCCTGGTGCAGGCCTGCCGAACTGTTCATCAGCATCGGGCCGCTGACGTCGACCATGACTTCGCCGTCGGGCCCGCTGAGTCGCCATTGTTTTTCCACCGAGTGCCAGTCGTCGCCAGCCGGATAGGCGAAGGCCAGGCAGTCGTGATGTCGCAGGTCTTCGGGTTTTTGCGGTGTGCCCTTGCGTGCAAGGTAGGCCTTGGAGGCGCACATGGTCAGTGTGTACTCGAACAGTGGCCGGGCGATGAGGTTGGACGGTTCGATGGCGCCCAGACGAAACGCCGCGTCGAAGCCGTTTTCGAGCAAATCGGGTCGACCGTTGGTGAGCACCACGTCCAGTTTGACCCGCGGGCAGCGCAGGGAAAATTCGCTTAACGCCGGCGCCAGCCGCTCCGTGCCAAACGTTATCGGCGCGGTGATGCGCAGCGTCCCGGTGGGCTCGTCGAGGTTTTGTTCGGCCAGGCGCTCGGAGTCGGCGACCAGCCCCAGCACTTCGACACAGCGCTGGTAATACGCGGCGCCGAACTCGGTCAGGCGTTGACGCCGGGTCGTGCGGTTGAGCAGGCGCACGCCCAATCGTTCCTCCAGTGCCCGCAGATGATTGCCCACCATGGTCGTGGACATGCCGCACTGGAAAGCGGCGGCCGTCATGCTGCCGCTTTCCACCACCCTGACGTACACGGTCATTGCCTGGAACACATCCATTATCAAGCCCAGCTTTAAAATGATTGAAGAGATAGAGCGTTTATCCAACTCAGGTGGCTAACCATACTGCAAAAACACCGACCTTTGCTGGAGCTTGATGCCATGACCGCCGCCTGCCTGATGAGCACTTACCAACCGCTGGCCCTGAGCTTCTGCAAGGGCTTGGGCACGCGCCTGTGGGACCAGGCCGGTCGCGAATACCTGGACGCGGTGGCGGGTGTGGCGGTGACCAATGTCGGCCATTCCCATCCCAGAATTGTCTCGGCCATCACTGAGCAGGCCGGGCTGCTGCTGCACACCTCCAATCTCTACAGCATCGACTGGCAGCTGCGGCTGGCCCACAAGCTGACCCAACTGTCTGGGATGGACCGGGCCTTTTTCAACAACTCCGGCGCCGAGGCCAACGAGACGGCGCTGAAACTGGCGCGTTTGCATGGCTGGCACAAAGGCGTCGAGCATCCGCTGGTGGTGGTCATGGAGAACGCTTTTCATGGCCGCACCCTTGGCACGTTGTCCGCCAGCGACGGCCCGGCGGTGCGCCTGGGTTTCAATGAGTTGCCGGGGGATTTCGTCAAAGTGCCGTTTGGTGACTTGAAGGCGCTGGACAGGGTGCAACAGGCTCACGGCCAACGGATAGTGGCCGTGTTGATGGAGCCGATTCAGGGCGAAAGCGGCGTGCATCTGGCGCCGCCTGGTTACCTCAAGGCTGTACGCGCCCTGTGTGATCGGCGCGGCTGGCTGTTGATGCTCGATGAAATCCAGACCGGCATCGGTCGCACAGGGCGCTGGTTTGCGTTCCAGCACGAAGGCATCGTCCCGGATGTCATGACCCTGGCCAAAGGCCTGGGCAACGGCGTGCCCATCGGTGCCTGCCTGGCCCGTGGCAAAGCCGCCGAGCTGTTTACACCCGGCAGCCACGGCAGCACGTTCGGCGGCAATCCGCTGGCCTGTCGGGTCGGTTGCACGGTGCTGGACATCATCGAAGAACAAGGCTTGCTGGAAAACGCCTGGCTACAGGGCGAGCGGCTGCTGGAAAGATTGCGCATCGAGCTGGCAGACAACCCGAACGTGGTGGCGGTCCGTGGGCAAGGCTTGATGATCGGCATCGAGCTGGCGAACCCGGTCCGCGACCTGACCCTGATTGCCGCTCGCGATCATGGCTTGCTGATCAACGTGACCCGGGGCAAGACCATTCGATTGCTGCCGCCGCTGACGATTGATGAGCGGGAGGTGGAGATGATTGTCAGAGGGGTGGGGCGGGTGGTGAGTCCGGTGTAGTCAGCTCGATCTCGGCGTAGGAGCTGCCGAAGGCTAGTGTCACTCAGCCTGCCGCGCCTTGACCTTCGCCCGCCAATGCCGAACCAACGCAATCACCACCGCCAGCACCAGCACCCCCAACGCAATCGGCAGTCGATACGGTTTCAGGTTGCCCAGCATGCCTTCCAGCGCTTCACCCGCCCAGTAACCGCCGCTGGCGAAAAGTGTTGCCCAGACCACGGCGCCCAAGGCATTCAACAGGCTGAAACGGATGGGCGACAAGCCGCTGGCGCCGATCACCATCGGTCCTACCAGGCGCATGCCATACAGAAAGCGTACGGAAAAAACCGAAATCGAAGGGTAGCGATGAATCAGGTCTGTCACGCGGTCGATGGCCGCTTGCTTGCTTTTGAGTCGCGGCAGCAGGCGTCCGCCGAAATAGCGTCCGGTCCAGAACAGCAACTGATCGCCCAGCATCCCGCCGAGGCTGGCCCAGCCAATCACCGGCCACAGGTGCAGCAAATGCTGGTGAGCCGCCATGCCGCCGAGGATCAAAATGGTTTCGCCCTCCAGCAGACAGCCGAAGAACACCGCCCAGTAACCGTAGGTGGCCAGCAGATAATTGAAATCTATGTGTTCAAACACTGATGTTCCCCCAGACCTTTTGCCCATTGGAGCAGATACCGGCCTTGCACCCGATATTCACGCTAGCCGACTTTCACTGCATTGGCCGGCCATTCCACTTCGGCCAGCCGCTGGAGGATTGGTTCGATCAATCAACAACTTCCGGCGCCACCCTCCGGGTTCGCGGCGATCTATCCGGGTTGGGCTGGTAGATGGCCAACGGTGCAGCCAGGCTCGGTATCACTTGGCAGGAAAGATCACTGCCCATAGCACTAATGTGATGCACGCCGCCAGCAGGCCACAGGAGCCGCCGATCAAATGACGCCCGACCGGATGCGCATCCGGCCTGGATCTGGCGACTACCAGCAGCCATGTCCCGACGAAGGCGCCGATGATCGCCATGAACGCATAAAGAAAGTAAGCCGGCCCCCGAGGTCCAACCTGTTCGCCCATGAATATCAGCACGAGAGTCCCGACAATGAGACTGGCCAAAAAACCTGCCAGGTTGGCAAGCCAAAGGCTGAAGCTGCCACGGTTTCTGACGATCCAGGACCAGATCCCCGCTGACGCAGCGAAGAACACCAACATGCCGATGGGTACCATTCAGTCTTCCTTGTTAACAATGGCCTGCATTGTTCTTTGATGTGAGTCGATGGCGCGCACGATATCAAACCGTCGGCTCAATGTTGAAGGGCGCTACCGGTTACTGGATATCCTTCAGATAGTCCTTGAGCGCGATCAGCGGAGCATCCAGTTGCCCCATCGTCTGCGCGCTGTAGAAATTATCCGCCAGCCTTTGCAGCTCGCGACCCAACGCTGTGCCAGCCCCACCCAAAGCGTCCAGCGCCAACCCCACGCATTCAGCCACTTTGCGCTGAATAACCTCGACATCACCCCGGCGCACCAGCAAGCCAAACACCTCTCGCTCATAGTCACTCATCATCAAATCGTCCCGCAGAATCGGGCTTTGATCTTCTGTCTCATAAGCGATCTTGAGACAGAACAGGGCGACGGTTTCCAGTGGCAGTTCCATGGGGGTGAATCCTTGTGATGTCTTGTCGGTCCGCCTCAAGCACTTTATTGCAGGCGAAAAAAAAGGCCTTGCAAAGCAAGACCTTTCTTAATTTTGGTGCCCCGAGGGAGACTCGAACTCCCACTCCTTTCGAAAACGGATTTTGAATCCGCCGCGTCTACCAATTCCGCCATCAGGGCTCAATGGCGGCGAAGTATAGAGATGAGATTACCGTTGGTCAATCACGTTTCATGGTCAATTTTCACTATTTCGGCTAGACTTCCGGGCCCTGCTAGACGAACCCCATCATGCGCGTTGCTGACTTTACTTTCGAACTCCCTGATTCGCTGATCGCTCGCCACCCTTTGGCCGAGCGGCGCGGCAGTCGCCTGTTGACCCTCGATGGGGTCAGCGGCGCCCTGGCACACCGTCAATTCACTGATTTGCTTGAGCATTTGCGCCCGGGCGATTTGATGGTGTTCAACAATACCCGGGTGATTCCGGCGCGGCTGTTTGGCCAGAAGGCGTCCGGCGGCAAGCTGGAAATCCTGGTGGAGCGTGTGCTCGACAGCCATCGCGTGCTGGCCCATGTGCGCTCCAGCAAGTCGCCAAAGCCGGGGTCGAAGATCCTGATCGACGGCGGCGGCGAAGCCGAGATGCTGGCGCGTCACGACACGTTGTTCGAGTTGGGGTTTGCCGAAGAGGTATTGCCGCTGCTCGACCGTGTCGGGCACATGCCGCTGCCTCCTTATATAGACCGCCCGGACGAAGGCTCGGATCGCGAGCGCTATCAGACCGTGTACGCCGAGCGCCTGGGCGCGGTGGCGGCGCCGACGGCGGGGCTGCATTTCGATCAGCCGCTGCTGGAGGCGATTGCCGCCAAGGGCGTCCAGACTGCGTTCGTGACGTTGCACGTCGGCGCCGGGACCTTCCAGCCGGTGCGCGTTGAGAAGCTTGAAGACCACCACATGCACAGCGAATGGCTGGAAGTCGGCCAGGACGTGGTGGATGCGGTCGCGGCCTGTCGCGCTCGCGGCGGTCGGGTGGTGGCGGTGGGGACCACCAGTGTGCGTTCCCTGGAAAGTGCCGCGCGCGATGGCGTGCTCAAGCCGTTCAGTGGCGACACCGACATCTTTATCTACCCGGGCCGGCCGTTTCATGTGGTCGATGCCCTGGTCACCAACTTCCATTTGCCGGAATCCACGCTGTTGATGCTGGTTTCGGCGTTCGCCGGTTATCCCGAAGCCATGGCCGCTTATAAAGCCGCCGTCGAGCATGGTTACCGCTTTTTCAGCTACGGTGATGCGATGTTTATCACCCGTAATCCCGCACCACGTGGCCCCGAGGAAACAGAATGAGTCGCCAAAGTCGTATGTCTTTCGAGCTGCTTGCCACCGATGGCAAGGCTCGTCGTGGTCGTTTGACCTTCCCGCGCGGTACCGTCGAGACCCCGGCCTTCATGCCGGTGGGCACCTACGGCACGGTCAAGGGCATGCTGCCACGGGATATCACCGCCACTGGCGCGGAAATCATTCTGGGCAACACCTTTCACCTGTGGCTGCGTCCTGGCACTGAAGTGATCAAGAAGCACGGCGACCTGCACGATTTCATGCAGTGGAAAGGCCCGATCCTGACCGACTCCGGCGGTTTCCAGGTGTTCAGCCTGGGCGCCATGCGCAAGATCAAGGAAGAGGGCGTGACTTTCGCCTCTCCGGTCGATGGCGCCAAGGTGTTCATGGGGCCGGAAGAATCGATGCAGGTGCAACGTGACCTGGGCTCCGACATCGTGATGATTTTCGACGAATGCACCCCGTACCCGGCTGACGAAGACGTCGCCCGTGTGTCCATGGAACTGTCGTTGCGCTGGGCCCAGCGCTCGAAAAACGCGCATGGCGACAACACGGCGGCGCTGTTCGGCATCGTCCAGGGCGGCATGCACCAGGACCTGCGCATGCGCTCCCTGGAAGGCCTCGACAAGATCGGCTTCGATGGCCTGGCCATCGGCGGACTGTCGGTGGGCGAGCCCAAGCACGAAATGATCAAGGTGCTGGATTACCTGCCGGGTCAAATGCCGGCTGACAAACCTCGTTACCTTATGGGCGTTGGCAAACCGGAAGATCTGGTTGAGGGTGTGCGCCGCGGTGTGGACATGTTCGATTGCGTGATGCCAACCCGTAATGCCCGCAACGGGCATCTGTTCATTGATACAGGCGTGCTGAAGATCCGTAACGCGTTCCATCGCCATGATGATTCGCCACTGGATCCGACCTGCGATTGCTACACCTGCCAGAACTTCTCCCGTGCTTATCTGCACCATCTGGACAAGTGCGGCGAAATGCTGGGTAGCATGTTGAATACCATCCACAATTTGCGCCATTACCAGGTGCTTATGGCTGGTTTGCGCGAGGCTATTCAACAGGGTACATTGGCCGCCTTTGTCGATGCCTTCTACGCCAAACGCGGGCTTCCCGTTCCGCCTTTGGACTGAGTTTTCTGACCCCAAGATTCAACATTTGCAACTGGAGTGCTAAATGAGCTTTTTTATCTCTAATGCCATGGCTGACGCTGCTGCACCTGCGGCCGGCCCAATGGGCGGCGGCTTTGAGTGGATTTTCCTGGTCGGCTTCCTGGTCATCTTCTACCTGATGATCTGGCGTCCACAGGCCAAGCGCGCCAAAGAGCAGAAGAACCTGCTGGGCAGCCTGCAAAAAGGCGACGAAGTCGTGACCACCGGTGGTATCGCCGGCAAGATCACCAAAGTGGCCGATGATTTCGTGGTTCTGGAAGTTTCCGACACCGTGGAAATGAAGTTCCAGAAGGGCGCCATCGCCGCCACGCTGCCAAAAGGCACGCTCAAAGCGATCTAAGTTTCAACTTCTACTCAATCGACGGGGCGCGCAAGGCGCCCCGCGTCATAAGCGGGCGGCGTGATGCTGAACAAATACCCTCTGTGGAAATACATTCTGATCCTGGCGGTGCTGGCGGTCGGTCTGATTTATTCCGCTCCCAATCTATACCCTGATGACCCGGCCATTCAGGTCAGCGGTGCAAGCACTGCGCTGCTGGTCAATCAGGCGGATCTGGACCGTGTGAGCACAGCGCTCAAGGAGTCCGGGATCAACGTCAAGGCAGCCACGCTGTCGGCGAACGGCAAGGGCGGCCTGATCCGTCTGACCAAGGCTGAAGACCAGCTGCCAGCCAAAGACGTTGTGCGCAAGGCATTGGGTGATGACTACGTCGTTGCACTGAACCTGGCCCAAACCACCCCGCAATGGTTGCGTGCTCTTGGTGCGCATCCGATGAAGCTGGGTCTGGACTTGTCCGGTGGTGTGCACTTCCTGCTGGAAGTGGACATGGACAAAGCCCTCGACGCGCGTCTGAAAGTCTACGAAGGCGACGTCAAGAGCCTGTTGCGTAAAGAGAAGCTGCGCTATCGCAGCCTGCCGCAACTCAATGGCGCCATTCAGCTGGGCTTCGCTGACGAAGCAACCCGCGAACAGGCCCGTGCGCTGGTGCGCAAGAACTTCAACGATTTCGACATTGTTCCGGCTGACCTCAATGGCCAACCGGTGCTGCGTCTGGCGATGACCCCGGCCAAGCTGGCGGAAATCCGTGAATACTCCATCAAGCAGAACTTGACCACGGTACGTAACCGCGTCAACGAGCTGGGTGTTGCCGAGCCGATCGTTCAGCGTCAGGGCGCCAACCGCATCGTGGTTGAGCTGCCGGGCGTGCAGGACACCGCGGAAGCCAAGCGTATTCTCGGCAAGACGGCCAACCTTGAGTTCCGTCTGGCTGCCGAGCCGGGTGCTTCGAAAGCCACCTCCGAAACCTTCGAGTTCCGTGAGGGCAATCGTCCACCTGCACAGATCGAGCGTGGCCTGATCATCACTGGTGACCAGGTAACTGACGCCAAGGCTGGCTTCGGCGAGCACGGCACACCGGAAGTGAACATCCGTCTGGATGGTCATGGTGGCGAGCTGATGAGTCGTGCGACTCGCAGCAACGTCGGTCGCAGCATGGCGGTGATCTTTATCGAGCAGCGTCCTGTTACCACCTACACCAAGCAATTGGTCGACGGTGTCGAGAAAGACGTACCGGTTCAGACGTTCAAGGAAGAGAAGAAGATCATCAGCCTGGCGACCATCCAGTCGCCACTGGGTGCCCAGTTCCGTATTACTGGTCTGAACGGTCAGGGCGAATCGTCCGAACTGGCGCTGCTGCTGCGTGCCGGTGGTCTGGCTGCACCGATGTACTTCGCTGAAGAGCGCACCATTGGTCCAAGCCTGGGTGCCGACAACATCACCAAGGGTATCGATGCATCGCTGTGGGGCATGCTGTTTGTCTCGCTGTTCATCATTGCCATCTACCGCTTCTTCGGCGTCATCGCCACCGTCGCTCTGGCCGTGAACATGGTGCTGCTGCTGGCCCTGATGTCGCTGCTGGGTGCAACGCTGACCCTGCCGGGTATCGCCGGTATCGTGCTGACCATGGGCATGGCGGTCGACGCCAACGTTCTGATCTTCTCGCGGATTCGTGAAGAGATCGCAGCGGGCATGACGGTTCAGCGGGCAATCAATGAAGGCTTCGGCCGGGCATTCACCGCGATTCTCGACGCCAACCTGACAACATTGTTGGTCGGCGGGATTCTCTTTGCGATGGGCACCGGCCCGGTCAAAGGCTTCGCAGTGACCATGTCCCTCGGGATCTTTACCTCGATGTTCACGGCCATCATGGTGACCCGCGCGATGGTCAACCTGATCTTCGGCGGTCGTGACTTCAAGAAGTTGTGGATTTAAGGGGCTGCCATGTTACGTACAATCAACTTCATGGGCGTTCGCAACGTTGCGTTCGGCGTCACATTGTTCCTGACGGCGCTGGCCATTTTCAGCGTCTTCCACAAGGGCATGAACTATGGCCTGGACTTCACCGGCGGTACGCTCATCGAGCTGACCTACGAGCACCCGGCTGACGTCACCAAGGTGCGTGAGCAGCTGACTTCGGCCGGTTATCACGAAGCCATCGTGCAGAGCTTCGGTGCTACTACCGACCTGCTGGTGCGTATGCCGGGTGAAGATCCGCAGTTGGGTCACCAGGTGGCCGATGCCTTGAAAAAGGTTGGTGGCGATAACCCGGCCGTGGTCAAGCGCGTCGAGTTCGTAGGGCCGCAGGTCGGTGAAGAACTGCGCGATCAGGGCGGCCTCGGCATGCTGATGGCGCTGGGCGGCATCCTGATCTACCTGGCTTTCCGCTTTCAGTGGAAGTTCGCGGTCGGCGCCATTGTCTCGCTGATCCACGACGTGATCGTGACGGTTGGTATCCTGTCGTTCTTCCAGATCACCTTCGACCTGACGGTGCTGGCGGCGGTACTGGCGATTATCGGTTACTCGCTCAACGACACCATCGTGGTATTCGATCGGGTTCGTGAGAACTTCCGTGTTCTGCGCAAGGCCAGCCTGATCGAGAACATCAACATCTCGACCACGCAAACCCTGCTGCGGACCATGGCGACATCGATCTCCACCTTGCTGGCGATCTCGGCCCTGCTGTTCTTCGGTGGTGACAACCTGTTCGGTTTCTCCATTGCCCTGTTTGTCGGTGTTCTGGCGGGTACTTACTCGTCGATCTACATCGCGAACGTGGTGCTGATCTGGCTGAACCTCAACAGTGAGGATCTGATTCCTCCTGCCGCGACCGAGAAGGAAATCGACGACCGTCCATAACGGCCATCGTTTTTCCAGCTGTCAGCCGAAAAAAGGCGCGAGTTGAACTCGCGCCTTTTTTTATGCTCCAAGGCTGGGAGAAGCGCGGGCGATGACCCGCATGTGATGGTCAGGAGGTTCATGTGAACAAGTCGTTGCTGGTTGGTGCGGTATTGGGTGCTGTCGGTGTGACTGCCGGGGGTGCTGTTGCCACCTACAGCCTGGTAAAAAGCGGCCCTGAGTATGCGCAAGTGCTGGCAGTAGAGCCGGTCAAGACACAGATCAAGACTCCACGTGAAGTGTGCAAGGATGTAGCGGTAACCCGGCAAAAACCGGTCCAGGACCAACACCAGATCCTCGGTACAGTGATCGGTGCGGTGGGCGGTGGTTTGCTGGGTAATATGGTCGGCGGCGGTAACGGCAAGAAGATTGCCACCGTGGCGGGTGCGGTAGGTGGCGGTTATGCCGGTAACAAGGTGCAGGAAGGCATGCAGAACCGCGACACCTACACCACGACCCAGACTCGCTGTAACACCGTGAACGACATCAGCGACAAGGTCGTCGGTTACGATGTTCGTTACTCGTTGGACGGCAAGGAAGGCAAGGTGCGGATGGATCGCGATCCGGGTAACCAGATTCCGGTTGATAAGCAGGGGCAACTGGTCCTGGGGCAGAATCAGCCAGCTCAGTGACGGGCTGATTGCCTGACTCAAAAAGAAGCACCTTTCGGGGTGCTTTTTTTGTGGCTGAAATTCAAGTGACGCCACCGATCAATGTGGGAGCGAGCTTGCTCGCGATGACGGCCTCACATTCGATATTGATGGTGGCTGACATATAGCTATCGCGAGCAAGCTCGCTCCCACAGGGAGTTTGTTGCGCGCCTTGAGTCCGGATTCCAGGCATAAAAAAACGCACCGAAGGGCGTTTTCTCTGTCGCTGGACGCTTAGCGTTTCAGCGAAGGCGGCAGGTGCGGCTGGATCGCCGTCAATACTGCCTTGAAGCACTTGGTGTTACCGGCAACGATGTGGCCTTTTTCAAGGAAGTCGTGACCGCCGGTGAAGTCGCTCACCAAACCGCCTGCTTCCTGGATCAGCAGGGCGCCTGCAGCCATGTCCCACTCGGACAGGCCCGACTCCCAGAACGCGTCGAAACGGCCGGCTGCCACGTAGGCCAGGTCCAGGCTCGCCGAACCGGCGCGACGGATGCCGGCGGTCTGGCCTACCAGGGCGCGGAACATGCCCAGGTAGTTGTCGAGGTTGTCCATCTGGTCGTCACGGAACGGGAAGCCGGTGCCGAGCAGGGCGCCGTCCAGGCTGGTGCGGCCGCTGACGCGCAGACGACGACCGTTCAGTTGAGCGCCGCGACCACGGCTGGCGGTGAATTCTTCCTGGCGGACCGGGTCCAGAACCACTGCGTGTTCCAGGCGACCGCGGTATTTGCAGGCGATGCTGACCGCAAAGTGAGGAACGCCGCGCAGGAAGTTGGTCGTGCCGTCCAGTGGGTCGATGATCCACAGGTATTCTTCGCCTTCGATACCGGTGCCGGCGTGCATACCGGTTTCTTCACCCCTGATCGAGTGATTCGGGTAGGCCTTGCGCAGTGCGTCGATGATTTTCTGTTCGGCGGCGCGATCCACCTCGGATACATAATCCTTGGCGTCTTTTTCGTCGACCTTGATGGTATCCAGGCGCTCGATGGAGCGGAAGATCAATTCACTGGCGCTGCGGGCGGCGCGCAGCGCGATATTCAGCATGGGCTGCATGGATGTGTCACCTAAGGTTGTTAAAGAAAGCCGGGCATTCTATCAGAAAGTTTCTACAGGTGAAGGTCGGTGTTCGCTTTCATAGCTTAACGGTAGGTGGTTCTGTAAGATTTGCTCCCCTTTCCCGTGTTCGAGAACGCCTCCCGTGCTGCAAAACATTCGTGTCGTCCTGGTCAATACCAGCCACCCCGGCAATATCGGCGGGGCTGCGCGTGCCATGAAGAACATGGGCCTGTCGCGGCTGGTACTGGTCGAGCCGCGGCTGTTCCCGCACCACGAAGCCGATGCCCGTGCATCTGGTGCCGGGGATATCCTTGAAAATGCACAGGTCGTCGCCACTCTGGAAGATGCCTTGGTCGGCTGCAATCTGGTGCTGGGCACCAGCGCTCGTGACCGGCGTATTCCCTGGCCGCTGCTCGATCCCCGCGAATGCGGTGTGAAAGTGGTCGAGGAGGCAGGGCAGGGCGCCGAAATTGCGCTGGTCTTTGGTCGCGAAGATTCAGGCCTGACCAATGAAGAGCTGCAGCGATGTCATTATCACGTGCACATTCCATCCGACCCCGAGTTCAGTTCGCTGAACCTGGGGGCGGCGGTGCAGGTGCTGAGCTACGAAGTGCGCATGTCCTGGCTGACGGCCCAAGGCCAGCCGAGCAAGGTCGAGAAGGATGAAGTGGCGTCCACCAAAAGCGGTGAGCTGGCGACCATGGATGAACTGGAGCGATTCTATGAGCACCTGGAGCAAACCCTGGTGGCCATCGAATTCCTCGATCCGGAAAAACCACGGCACTTGATGGCGCGCCTGCGTCGGTTGTACGGACGCAGCTCGGTCAGCCGGGCGGAAATGAATATATTGCGTGGCATCCTCACGGAAACCCAGAAAGCGGCCCGTGGCGAGCTTCTAAAGCGGAAGGATTAAACATGTTCGAGCGTTTGCGTGAAGATATCCAGAGTGTTTTCCATCGTGACCCGGCAGCACGCAACGCCTTTGAAGTCCTGACGTGCTACCCCGGCATGCATGCCATCTGGATCCACCGCCTGTCGTCGGCCTTGTGGGGCATGGGCTGGAAATGGCTGGCGCGGCTGGTGTCGAACTTCGGCCGCTGGTTGACTGGCATCGAGATTCATCCCGGCGCCAAGGTTGGCCGTCGCTTCTTTATTGACCATGGCATGGGCATTGTCATCGGCGAAACCGCGGAAATCGGCAACGATGTCACCCTCTACCAGGGCGTGACCCTGGGCGGCACCAGCTGGAACAAGGGCAAGCGTCACCCGACCCTGGAAGATGGTGTGGTGGTTGGGGCGGGTGCCAAGGTGCTCGGGCCGTTCACCGTGGGTGCCGGCGCCAAGGTCGGCTCCAATGCCGTAGTGACCAAGGCTGTGCCGCCTGGCGCGACGGTGGTGGGGATTCCGGGGCGGATCATCGTCAAGAGTGACGAAGAGCAGGACGCTCGGCGCAAGGCCATGGCCGAGAAGATCGGCTTCGATGCCTACGGCGTCAGCGAAGACATGCCTGACCCGGTAGCGCGTGCCATTGGTCAGTTGCTGGATCACCTGCAAGCAGTCGATGGCCGGCTGGAGGGTGTGTGCGGCGCGTTGAAGGATCTGGGCAGTGATTATTGCGCCAAGGATTTGCCTGAGTTGCGCGAAGAGGATTTTGCCTGCGTGAAGGGCAAGGACGAGACCAAGGCCGGCTAAATGGCCGTGGCCCATTCGCGAGCAGGCTCGCTCCCACAAGAGTTTGCGCAAGTCCAATGTGGGAGGGAGGCTGCTCGCGAAGAACGGTAACGCGCATTTGCTGGTGATACGCTGCCAGCCTTTGCTATGATGCGCGCGCTCTTTTGCGGGTAAACCTGACTAAAGTACTAGGTCTTATAGTTGACTTAAATACTCGGGAATTGCATACTCGCCCCATTCTGAACTCCGTGGTAATTGTCCATGCGACTGACTACAAAAGGCCGATACGCCGTGACCGCCATGCTCGATCTGGCGTTGCACGCGCAGCACGGGCCGGTGTCCCTGGCCGATATCTCCGAGCGCCAAGGCATCTCCCTGTCCTATCTCGAACAGCTCTTCGCCAAATTGCGCCGCAGCAATCTGGTGTCCAGTGTTCGTGGTCCCGGTGGCGGCTACCAGCTGTCACGCGAGATGCAGGGCATCCAGGTGGCCCAGGTGATCGATGCGGTCAACGAATCGGTCGATGCCACCAAATGCCAGGGGCAGGGTGATTGCCATTCCGGCGACACTTGCCTGACCCACCATTTGTGGTGCGATCTGAGCCTGCAGATTCACGAATTTCTGAGCGGTATCAGCTTGGCTGACCTTGTGACTCGCCGTGAGGTGCAAGAAGTAGCCCAGCGTCAGGACCAGCGCCGTTGCAATGGCAAGGCGCCACGCCTGGACAAGATTGAAGCGTCCGCCGTCGAATGACAGCCAAAGAGCTAGCGGCACGCCAGCCAGCCTGATTTAGGAGATAGTCCATGAAATTGCCGATTTACCTTGATTACTCTGCGACCACCCCGGTTGATCCGCGTGTCGCGCAAAAGATGAGTGAATGCCTGCTGGTCGACGGAAACTTCGGTAACCCGGCGTCCCGTTCCCACGTATTCGGCTGGAAAGCTGAAGAGTCCGTCGAAAACGCTCGCCGTCAGGTCGCTGACCTGGTCAACGCCGATCCGCGTGAAATCGTCTGGACCTCCGGTGCCACCGAGTCCGACAACCTGGCAATCAAGGGTGCGGCGCATTTCTATGCCACCAAGGGCAAGCACCTGATCACCACCAAGATTGAGCACAAGGCTGTCCTCGACACCATGCGCCAACTGGAGCGTGAAGGCTTCGAAGTGACCTACCTCGAGCCTCGTACCGATGGCCTGGTCACCCCGGAAATGATCGAAGCAGCGCTGCGCGAAGACACCATCCTGGTGTCGGTCATGCACGTGAACAACGAAATCGGCACCGTCAACGACATCGCCGCCATTGGCGAGCTGACCCGCTCCAAGGGCATTCTGTTCCACGTTGACGCCGCTCAGTCCACCGGCAAGGTCGACATCGACCTGTCGAAGCTGAAAGTCGACCTGATGTCGTTCTCCGCCCACAAGACCTATGGCCCTAAAGGCATCGGCGCGCTGTACGTGAGCCGCAAGCCGCGTGTTCGCATAGAAGCGACCATGCATGGCGGCGGTCACGAGCGCGGCATGCGTTCCGGCACCCTGGCGACCCACCAGATTGTCGGCATGGGCGAAGCGTTCCGTGTGGCCAAGGAAGACATGGCTGCCGAAAACGTGCGCATCAAAGCCCTGAGCGACCGCTTCTTCAAACAGGTCGAAGGCCTGGAAGAGCTGTACATCAACGGCAGCATGACCGCCCGCGTACCGCACAACCTGAACCTGAGCTTCAACTACGTCGAAGGCGAGTCGCTGATCATGGCGCTCAAGGATCTGGCGGTTTCGTCCGGTTCGGCCTGCACCTCGGCGTCCCTTGAGCCTTCGTACGTACTGCGCGCCCTGGGCCGCAACGACGAACTGGCACACAGCTCGATTCGCTTCACCTTCGGCCGTTTCACCACCGAAGAAGAAATCGACTACGCCGCGCAGAAAGTCTGCGAGGCCGTTACCAAGCTGCGCACTCTGTCGCCGCTGTGGGATATGTACAAAGACGGTGTCGACATTTCGAAAATCGAGTGGGCGGCACACTGATTTCAAGTCGCCGCAAACCGGCCCTGTAGACCTCTGGTTGGCGGGGCTTCAAGAGCGACTCTCTGATGAGTGAGGATTAAGCACCATGGCTTACAGTGAAAAGGTCATCGACCACTACGAAAACCCGCGCAACGTCGGCAAGATGGACGCGGAAGATCCAGATGTCGGCACCGGCATGGTCGGCGCCCCGGCGTGCGGCGATGTGATGCGCCTGCAGATCAAGGTCAACGAAGCCGGCATCATCGAAGATGCCAAGTTCAAGACCTATGGTTGCGGTTCGGCCATCGCCTCCAGCTCCCTGGCGACCGAGTGGATGAAAGGCAAGACTCTGGATGAAGCAGAGACCATCAAGAACACTCAGCTGGCTGAAGAGCTGGCGCTGCCACCCGTGAAAATTCACTGCTCCGTACTCGCCGAAGACGCCATCAAGGCGGCCGTTCGCGACTACAAGCAGAAGAAAGGCTTGATCTAAGCATTTGGCGACGAGTAAGGAGTCAACGATGGCTATCAGCATGACAGAAGCGGCTGCTCGACACGTGCGACGCTCCCTCGACGGGCGCGGCAAAGGTGAAGGGATTCGTCTGGGTGTTCGCACCACGGGCTGTTCCGGCCTTGCCTACGTGCTGGAGTTCGTCGACGAGGTGGTTGCAGAGGATCAGGTGTTCGAGAGTCACGGCGAGAAAGTGATCATCGACCCGAAAAGCCTGTCCTACCTGGACGGCACCGAACTCGATTTCGTCAAGGAAGGGTTGAACGAAGGTTTCAAGTTCAACAATCCCAACGTGCGCGGTGAATGTGGCTGCGGCGAAAGCTTCAATATCTGAGGCTTCTCGTGGGTACTCCTTGTCATTTCGCTTTATTTGAGCTGCAACCGAGCTTCAATCTGGACCTCGACCAGCTGGCTACGCGCTACCGTGAGTTGGCGCGCAGTGTTCATCCGGACCGCTTTGCTGACGCCTCCGAGCGTGAGCAGCGGCTGGCGCTAGAGCAATCCGCGAGCCTCAACGAGGCCTACCAGACGCTCAAGAATCCCCCAAAACGCGCGCGATACCTGCTCGCCATGGGTGGTCGCGAGTTGCCGCTGGAGGTCACGGTGCATGACCCCGAGTTCCTGCTGCAACAAATGGAACTGCGCGAAGAGCTCGAAGACCTGCAAGACAGCGCCGATCTGGCCGGTGTTGCCGTGTTCAAGCGCCGCCTCAAAGCCGCCCAGGATGAACTGAACCAAAGCTTCGCAGCCTGTTGGGATGATGCAGCGCAACGTGAACAGGCCGAACGCCTGATGCGACGCATGCAGTTCCTCGACAAGCTCACCTACGAAGTGCGCCAGTTAGAAGAGCGCCTCGACGATTAACCCAGTGCCGCTCCGGTCGCACGCCTGATATACAGATAAGTCCTGATTACGATGGCCCTACTGCAGATCGCCGAACCCGGCCAAAGTCCTCAACCGCACCAGCGTCGTCTGGCTGTGGGGATCGACTTGGGCACTACCAATTCGCTGGTCGCTGCGTTGCGCAGTGGTCTTTCCGAGCCGCTGGCCGATGCTGACGGGCAGGTGATCCTGCCGTCTGCCGTGCGCTATCACGCCGACCGCGTCGAAGTCGGCGAGTCCGCCAAGCTGGCCGCCGCCACCGATCCCTTGAACACCGTGCTGTCGGTCAAGCGCCTGATGGGTCGTGGTCTGTCCGACGTCAAGCAGCTGGGCGACCAGTTACCGTACCGCTTTGTCGGTGGCGAGTCGCACATGCCGTTCATCGACACGATCCAGGGCCCGAAAAGCCCGGTCGAAGTCTCCGCCGATATCCTCAAGGTGCTGCGTCAGCGCGCCGAAGCGGCATTGGGTGGCGAGCTGGTGGGTGCGGTAATCACCGTTCCGGCCTATTTCGATGACGCTCAGCGCCAGGCCACCAAGGACGCGGCCAAGCTGGCCGGTCTGAACGTGCTGCGTCTGCTCAATGAGCCGACCGCTGCCGCCGTGGCGTACGGTCTGGATCAGCATGCCGAAGGCCTGGTCGCGATTTATGATCTGGGCGGCGGTACGTTCGATATTTCGATTCTGCGCCTGACCGGCGGTGTCTTCGAGGTGCTTGCCACTGGCGGCGACAGCGCGCTGGGCGGCGACGATTTCGATCACGCGATTGCCGGCTGGATCATCGAGAGCGCCGGTTTGTCGGCTGATCTCGATCCGGGTGCGCAACGTCATCTGCTGCAAGCAGCTTGCGCGGCGAAAGAAGCGCTGACCAATGCCTCGTCCGTTGAAGTCGCTTATGGCGACTGGAAGGCGGCACTGACCCGTGAAGCCTTTGATGCGCTGATCGAGCCAATGGTCGCTCGCAGCCTCAAGGCCTGCCGTCGTGCGGTGCGTGATTCCGGCGTCGAGCTGGAAGATGTGCATGCGGTGGTCATGGTGGGTGGTTCGACCCGGGTGCCACGCGTACGCGAAGCGGTTGCCGAAGCTTTTGGTCGCGAGCCGTTGACCGAGATCGATCCGGATCAGGTGGTGGCCATTGGTGCCGCGATCCAGGCCGATACGTTGGCGGGCAACAAGCGCGATGGCGGCGAATTGCTGCTGCTCGACGTGATTCCGTTGTCCCTGGGGCTGGAAACCATGGGCGGCTTGATGGAGAAGGTGATTCCGCGTAACACCACCATCCCCGTCGCCCGCGCCCAGGACTTCACGACTTACAAAGATGGCCAGTCGGCCATGGCCATCCATGTCTTGCAGGGCGAGCGCGAGCTGATCAGCGACTGCCGCTCCCTGGCGCGCTTCGAATTGCGCGGTATTCCGGCGATGGTGGCCGGTGCGGCGAAGATTCGCGTGACGTTCCAGGTCGATGCCGACGGTCTGCTCAGCGTTTCGGCCCGTGAACTGGGTTCGGGCGTTGAAGCCAGCATTCAGGTCAAGCCGTCCTATGGCCTGACCGATGGCGAAATCGCCAAGATGCTCAAGGATTCGTTCCAGCATGCCAATGACGACAAGGTCGCCCGTGTTCTGCGTGAGCAGCAGGTCGATGCCCAGCGCCTGATCGAAGCGGTGCAGGGTGCCCTCGATGTCGATGGCGAGCGCCTGCTCGACGCCGAAGAGCGCATGGTCATCCAAATGCAGATGCAGGAACTGACCGAACTGATGAAAGGCACCGATGGTTACGCCATCGAGCAGCAGACCAAGCGTCTGTCGCAAGTGACCGACGCCTTTGCTGCCCGCCGCCTGGACTCGACGGTGAAAGCCGCGCTGGCGGGGCGCAACCTGAATGAGATCGAGGAATAACAATGCCGCAGGTCATTTTTCTGCCACACGAGAAGTTCTGCCCGGAAGGCATGGTTGTCGAGGCTGAGCCCGGCACTTCCATTCTCGATCTGGCCCACGAACACCACATCGAGATGGAAAGCGCCTGCGGCGGCGTCTGCGCCTGCACGACCTGCCATTGTCTGATTCGCGAGGGTTTCGACTCGCTGAATGAGGCGGATGACCTGGAAGAAGACTATCTTGATCGGGCCTGGGGTCTGGAAGCGCAATCGCGACTGGCCTGCCAGGCGATCGTCGGCACTGAAGACATCACTGTCGAAATCCCGAAATACTCGCTTAACCACGCAGCCGAAGCGCCGCACTGATTCAAGGAATTTTCATGAGTCTGAAGTGGACTGATGTGCTGGAAATCGCGATCCAACTGGCTGAAAGCAAGCCGGATGTTGATCCAATGTCGGTTAATTTCGTCGATCTGCGCAAGTGGGTCATGGAATTGCCCGAATTTGACGACAAGCCTGAGCACTGTGGCGAGAAGGTTCTGGAGGCCATTCAGGCCAACTGGATCGAAGAGCGCGACTGAAGCGCGCCGCAGGTTAGGCAATACCCAAGAACCCGCGTATAATTCGCGGGTTTAATTTTTCACAAATTACCGTTTCTGGAGTTACACCATGGCTGTTCAACGTACTTTCTCCATCATCAAGCCTGACGCTGTTGCAAAAAACGTCATCGGCGAGATCACCACTCGTTTTGAAAAAGCTGGCCTGCGCGTTGTAGCTTCGAAACTGAAGCAACTGTCCAAAGCTGAAGCTGAAGGCTTCTACGCTGAACACAGCGCTCGTGGTTTCTTCGGCGACCTGGTTGCTTTCATGATTTCCGGCCCGGTTGTTGTTCAGGTTCTGGAAGGCGAAAACGCTATCGCTCTGAACCGTGAGCTGATGGGCGCTACCAACCCTAAAGAAGCTGCTGCCGGTACCATCCGCGCTGACTTCGCTGATTCCATCGATGCCAACGCTGTACACGGTTCGGACTCCGAAGCCGCTGCTGCTCGCGAAATCTCGTACTTCTTCGCAGCTACTGAAGTAACCACTCGCTAAGCATTGGCTTATGAGTGAAGGTGAATCCATGACTACATCGACTGTTAAAACTAACCTGCTGGGTCTGACTCAGCTGGAAATGGAAAAATTCTTCGACTCAATCGGGGAGAAGCGTTTCCGTGCCGGTCAGGTAATGAAATGGATTCACCATCTTGGCGTCGATGATTTCGACGCCATGACGAACGTCAGCAAGGCCCTGCGCGACAAGCTCAAGGTCATTGCCGAGGTTCGCGGCCCCGAAGTGGTCAGCGAGGACATTTCCACCGACGGCACCCGTAAATGGGTGGTGCGCGTGGCGTCCGGCAGCTGCGTCGAGACCGTCTACATTCCCCAGGGCAAGCGCGGCACTCTGTGCGTTTCGTCCCAGGCAGGCTGTGCCCTGGATTGCAGTTTCTGCTCCACCGGCAAGCAAGGATTCAACAGCAACCTCACCGCCGCCGAAGTCATTGGCCAGGTGTGGATTGCCAATAAATCGTTCGGCAGCATCCCGGCGACCGCCGACCGTGCCATCACCAACGTGGTGATGATGGGCATGGGTGAGCCGCTGCTGAACTTCGACAACGTCGTGGCCGCCATGCATCTGATGATGGATGACCTGGGCTACGGGATCTCCAAGCGCCGCGTGACCCTGTCCACTTCGGGCGTGGTGCCGATGATCGATGAGCTGTCCAAGCACATCGACGTGTCCCTGGCGTTGTCGCTGCACGCACCGAATGACGCATTGCGTAATCAATTGGTGCCGATCAACAAAAAATATCCGCTTAAGATGCTGCTTGAGTCGTGCCAGCGCTACATGTCGTCCCTGGGCGAAAAACGTGTGCTGACCATCGAGTACACCTTGCTCAAGGACATCAACGACAAGGTTGAACACGCGGTCGAAATGATCGAGTTGCTCAAGAACATCCCGTGCAAGATCAACCTGATCCCGTTCAACCCGTTCCCGCACTCCGGGTACGAGCGTCCGAGCAATAACGCCATTCGGCGTTTCCAGGATCAGCTTCACCATGCCGGTTTCAATGTCACAGTACGCACCACCCGCGGTGAAGACATCGATGCCGCGTGTGGCCAATTGGTAGGGCAGGTGCTGGATCGCACCCGTCGCAGCGAACGTTATATCGCCGTGCGCGAGTTGAGCGCCGAAAACGATATCGCACAGAACGCCGCGAACAATAATTAAGAGAGGATCTCTATGTCCCTGCGCTTTGCGCTGCCATTGCTGATAGCCAGTCTGTGTACTGGTTGTGTCGTGACGGGCGATTCCAACCCGATGAAGACCAGCAAGGGCCGCGACGAAGCGCGTGCCGCTTATGTGCAGCTGGGGCTGGGATACGTGCAGCAGGGCATGACCGAGCGGGCCAAAGTGCCGCTCAAGAAGGCGCTGGAGCTGGACGATTCGGATCCGGACGCCAACGCGGCGCTGGGGCTGGTGTTTCAGGCCGAAATGGAGCCCGAGCTGGCCGACCAGCATTTTCGCAAGGCGCTGTCCTCGCGTCCCGCCGATGCCCGTATCCTCAACAACTACGGCAGTTTTCTTTACGAACAGAAGCGTTACAAGGAAGCGTACGAGCGCTTTGAGCAGGCCGCTGCCGATACCCTGTATCCTGAGCGTTCGCGAGTGTTTGAAAACCTCGGCATGACAGCGTCGATGCTTGGCCAGCGTGAGCTGGCGCAGCAGCAACTGGAAAAAGCCCTGCGTTTGAACCGCCAACAGCCTCGTGCATTGCTGGAAATGGCTGAGTTGTCTTACGAAGACAGGCATTATGTGCCCGCGCGTGACTATTACGACCGTTTTAGCCTGCTGACCGAGCAAAATGCACGTAGTCTATTGCTCGGCGTTCGACTGGCAAAAGTGTTTGAAGATCGCGACAAGGCCGCCAGTTTTGGCCTGCAATTAAAACGACTCTATCCCGGTACGCCGGAATATCAGCAATACCTGTCGGAGCAATGATGAAAGCGGCGCATCCCGAAGTTGTAGCAGCGAATCGCGTTAACCCCGGTGAGACTTTGCGCCAGGCCCGCGAAAGCAATGGCTGGTCGCTGGCCGAAGTGGCCCTCAAGCTCAACCTCACCGTGACTTCCCTGAGCAATCTGGAAGCCGGCGCTTTCGACAAGCTGCCGGGGCACACCTTTGCTCGCGGTTATATTCGCGCCTACGCCAAGTTGCTGGGCATGGACCAGACTGTTCTGGTTCAGCAGTTCGACCAATCCACCGGCACCGATTCCCAGGGCAGCAACGTTCACAGCCTGGGTCGCATCGAAGAGCCGGTTCGGGTATCCCACACCATTTTGCGCATTGTCAGCCTGCTGTTGCTGATCGCGGTGATTGGTGGTGGTTTTGTCTGGTGGCAGGATCAAACCTCGCAGCGTACCAAGGACCTGGTCGGCCTGACCCCTGAACACGTTGAAGTCGAGGGCGCCGACGGCACCACGCAGATTCATCCGCTGGACGAGCCGGAAGACCAGGCTGTCGCGGAAGGTGAAGCCGAGGGCAAGACGGCCCTGGCGTTGCCACAAGCCGAACCATCGGCTGAAGCACCGACTGCTGCCGAGCCTGCAGCGCCTGCTGTTGTTGCGCCAGTTGCGCCAGTTGCTCCGGCAGCAACGCCAGCGGCTGCGGTACACAATGTCGCGCCAGTGGTTGCCGCTCCGGTAACGCCGGCGCCAGTTGCTCCCGCGCCAACCGTGGCCGCAGCTGTTGCACCGGTAGCGCCTGCTCCGGTAACTCCGGTGGCCGGCGAAGGCCAGGTCCAGCTGCAATTTACCGCCGATTGCTGGACGCAAGTGACCGATGGCAACGGCAAGGTGCTGTTGAGCGGTCTCAAGCGCAAGGGCGAAAACGTTTCTGTCAGCGGCAAGCCGCCCTTTGCCGTGCGTCTGGGCTTTGCCCGTGGCGCGCAGGTCAGCTACAACGGGCAAGTGGTTGATGTCGCTCCGTTCACCAGTGGCGAGACTGCTCGCCTGAAGTTGGGTCAATAAGTCATGCACGGCGAATCTCCAATCAAACGTCGCGAATCCCGCAAGATCTGGGTCGGTAACGTACCGGTAGGCGGCGATGCGCCTATCGCTGTGCAGAGCATGACCAACAGCGACACCAATGACGTGGCCGCCACCGTGGCCCAGATCAACCGCCTGGAAGCCGCTGGCGTCGATATCGTGCGCATTTCCGTGCCGGACATGGACGCCGCCGAAGCCTTCGGCAAGATCAAGCAACTGGTCAAGGTGCCATTGGTCGCCGACATCCACTTCGACTACCGGATCGCGCTGCGTGTCGCCGAACTGGGTGTCGATTGCCTGCGGATCAATCCGGGCAACATCGGTCGTGAAGATCGCGTGCGTGCGGTAGTCGATGCCGCCCGTGACCGCGGGATCCCGATCCGCATCGGCGTCAACGCCGGCTCCCTGGAAAAAGACCTGCAAAAGAAATACGGCGAGCCGACGCCGGCAGCGCTGGTCGAGTCGGCCCTGCGTCACGTCGAACACCTGGAACGCCTGAACTTCAAGGACTTCAAGGTCAGCGTGAAGGCCTCCGACGTGTTCATGGCCGTCGCCGCCTACCGCCTGCTGGCCAAGGAAATCGTCCAGCCGCTGCATTTGGGTATCACTGAAGCAGGCGGTTTGCGCTCAGGCACAGTGAAATCCGCCGTCGGCCTCGGTATGCTGCTCGCCGAAGGGATTGGCGATACTATTCGCATCTCGTTGGCGGCCGACCCGGTCGAGGAAGTGAAAGTCGGCTACGACATTCTCAAATCCCTGCACCTGCGTTCCCGTGGCATCAACTTCATCGCCTGCCCGAGCTGCTCGCGGCAGAACTTCGATGTGGTCAAAACCATGAACGAGCTGGAAGGGCGCCTCGAAGACCTGCTGGTACCGCTGGATGTCGCGGTGATCGGTTGTGTGGTCAACGGTCCGGGCGAAGCCAAGGAAGCCCATATCGGCTTGACCGGCGGCACGCCAAACCTGATTTACATCGACGGCAAGCCGGCGCAGAAACTGACGAATGATAATCTGGTGGATGAGCTTGAACGCTTGATCCGCCAGAAAGCGGCCGAAAAGGTCGAGGCTGACGCAGCAGTAATCGCGCGCGGCTGATCAAACGAATTAAGGAAATTTTGTGAGCAAGTCTTTGCAAGCCATACGTGGCATGAACGACATCCTGCCCGAACAGACTCCCCTGTGGCGTCATTTCGAAGGCACGGTTTCGCGTTTGCTGGATAACTACGGTTACAAGCAGATCCGCATGCCGATCGTCGAGTTCACCGAGCTGTTCAAGCGCTCCATCGGTGAAGTGACCGACATCGTCGAAAAAGAGATGTACACCTTCGACGACCGCAACGGTGACTCCCTGACCCTGCGCCCTGAAGGCACGGCGGCCTGTGTGCGTGCGGTACTTGAACACGGTATCACTGGCGGCGGCCAGGTACAGAAACTCTGGTACATCGGTCCGATGTTCCGCCACGAGCGCCCGCAAAAAGGCCGTTATCGCCAGTTCCACCAGATCGGTTGCGAAGTCTTCAACCTCGACGGTCCGGACATCGATGCCGAGCTGATCGTGTTGACCTGGCGCCTGTGGGGCGAGTTGGGCATCCGCGATGCGGTCAAGCTCGAACTCAACAGCCTGGGCACCAGTGAATCCCGTGGCCGTTATCGCGACGCCCTGGTTGAATTCCTGTCCGCACACCTGGACAAGCTCGATGAAGACAGCCAGCGCCGTTTGAAGACCAACCCACTGCGGGTTCTGGACACCAAGAACGCTGACACGCAAGCCGTGCTGGTCGATGCGCCGAAAATGGCCGACTACCTCGACGACGAGTCCCGCGTGCACTTCGAGGGCCTCAAGGCTCGCCTGGACGCTGCCGGCATTCCTTATGTGATCAACCCGAAGCTGGTTCGCGGGCTGGATTACTACAGCAAAACCGTTTTCGAATGGGTCACCGACAAGCTGGGCGCCCAAGGCACCGTGTGTGCCGGTGGTCGTTACGACGGTCTGGTGGAGCAGATGGGCGGCAAGCCGACCCCCGGCGTTGGTTTCGCCATGGGTATCGAGCGTCTGGTGCTGCTGCTGGAAACCCTGGAACAGATTCCGGAAGAAATTTCCCGTCAGGTTGACGTCTATCTCTGCGCCTTCGGTGAAGCCGCCGAGCTGGCCGGTCTGACCCTGAGTGAACGCGTTCGTGACCAATTGCCCAACCTGCGCCTGCAAGTCAATGCCGGCGCCGGCAGCTTCAAAAGCCAGTTCAAGAAAGCCGACAAGAGCGGTGCGCTGTATGCGCTGATCCTCGGTGACGACGAGATGGCCCAGCAAGTGGTAGGTTTCAAACCCCTGCGTGGCCAGGGCGAACAACAAAGCATTGCCTGGGATGCGCTCGCTGCACACCTGGCCACCTGCGTCGTGCAGGGTTGAAGCTGTCAAACAGCCGATTTAGCGATTAAGGAGTATTGGGGTGTCGAGTACCGAAGACGAACAACTGGCGGATTTGAAGGACTGGTGGACACGCAACGGCAAGCCCCTGGTCACTGGCGGCCTGTTGGCGCTGGTAATCGTGTTCGGCTGGCAGGCCTTTCACAAGTATCAGAGCAATCAGTCGCAAGGCGCCTCGATTCTCTATCAGCAATTGCTGGAAACCACGCTGACGCCGGACGGCAAGCCTGACGCCGCTCGTGTTTCGGACCTGGCCGGCAAGCTCAACAGCGAGTTCGGCGGCAGCGCCTACGCGCAGTACGGCAGCCTGTTCGTGGCGAAAGTTGCAGTCGACAGCGGCAAGCTGGATGACGCAGCCAGCGAGCTGAAAGCCATTACCGACAAGCCGGCCAACCCGGCGCTGGGCGAAATCGCCCGTCAGCGTCTGGCGCAAGTGCTGGCCGCACAGAACAAGGCCGATGAAGCCCTGAAACTGCTCGAAGGCGATGCCGACAAGTCGTTCCTGGCCACTCGTGAAGAACTCAAGGGCGACCTGCTGGTGCAACTGGGCCGTACCGACGAAGCGAACAAGGCGTATCAAAAAGCCAAGGCTGCACTGTCGGATGAAGCGGCGGTTGGCGGCTTACAAATCAAGCTGGACGACCTGGCCAAAGGGGATGCGTGACGTGATCCGTTGGAAACATGCAGCATTGCTGGCTCTGGCCTTGTTGGCCGCGGGTTGCAGCAGCAACAGCAAAAAAGAACTGCCACCGGCCGAACTGGTCGACTTCAAGGAAGAAGTGGTTCTGCACAAGCAATGGAGTCGTTCGATCGGTGACGGTCAGGGCGAAACCTACAACATGCTGGTGCCGGCAATCGATGGCGACAGCATCTACGCCGCTGACGTAAACGGTATTGTGGTCTCGATGGACCGCATGACCGGCGACGTCAAATGGAAGAAAGACCTTGAACTGCCTGTTTCCGGCGCCGTTGGCGTGGGTTACGGTCTGGTCATGGTCGGCACCCTCAAGGGCGAAATCGTTGCCCTGGACGCCACCAACGGTGAAGAGAAATGGCGCGCTCGCGTGTCCAGCGAAGTCCTCGCACCACCTGCCAACAACGGCGACGTTGTGGTGGTTCAGACTCAGGACGACCGTCTGATCGGTCTGGATGCCGCCACCGGCGCCCAGCGCTGGTTGTATGACAGCACGCCTGCGGTCCTGACCCTGCGTGGCACCAGTGCCCCCGTCGTCACCAACCGCCTCGCGGTCGCCGGGCTGTCGACCGGTAAAGTGGTTGCACTCGATATCACCAACGGCGTGCCGGTGTGGGAACAACGAATTGCCATTCCACAGGGTCGTTCGGAACTGGAGCGTGTGGTCGACATCGACGGCGGCCTGCTGCTGTCTGGCGGTACCGTCTATGTAGCCAGCTACCAGGGTCGCGCTGCGGCACTGGACCTGGAAAGCGGTCGTCAGCTCTGGCAGCGTGATGCTTCCAGCTATGCCGGTCTGGCCCAGGGTTTCGGCAGCGTCTACATCAGCCTGTCCACGGGCACGGTTGAAGCGGTCGACGAGCGTTCCACCACTGCATTGTGGAGCAACGACTCGCTGGCCCGCCGTCAGCTGTCGGCTCCGGAAGTGTTCTCCAGCTACGTTGCAGTCGGCGACATGGAAGGCTACCTGCACCTGCTGAGCCAGGTCGACGGTCGTTTCGTCGGTCGTGAGCGCATCGACAGCGACGGCCTGCGGGCTCGTCCGCTGGTGGTGGGTGACATGATTTATGTGTATGGCAACAGCGGCAAACTGGAAGCCCTGACCATCAAGTAATGGATTGACTATGCTTGGGTTGACCCCAAGCGGCTTCACCTGTGGGAGCGGGCTTGCTCGCGAAAGGCGTCAACGATGACGCGTGCGGTCTGGATAAACGCGGTGCTGTGACGTTTATTCGCGAGCAAGCCTGCTCCCACAGTGCTGCCCCGAGCACCAGCCGCTGCCTCGCAGCGGCTTTTGTATTTTCTGAAATAACGAAGTGGAGAGCCGCATGGTTCCCGTAATCGCCCTGGTGGGCCGACCGAACGTCGGCAAGTCCACCTTGTTCAACCGCCTGACCAGGACTCGCGACGCCATCGTCGGCGACTTGTCCGGTCTGACCCGTGATCGCCAATACGGTGAGGCCAAGTGGCAAGGGCGTTCCTACATTCTGGTCGACACCGGCGGTATCTCCGGTGACGAGCATGGTATGGACGAAAAAATGGCCGAGCAGTCGCTGCTGGCCATTGAAGAAGCCGATGTCGTTCTGTTCCTGGTAGATGCCAAGGCTGGTTTCACCGCCGCCGACCAGATGATCGCCGAGCATTTGCGCAAACGTAACAAGCGTTCCTACGTGGTTGCCAACAAGGTCGACAACATCGACCCGGAAATGGCCCGCGCTGAATTCGCCCCGCTGGGCATGGGCCACGCGATCCCGATCGCCGGCGCCCACGGTCGTGGCATCACCCAGATGCTGGAAATCGCCCTCAGCGACTTCCCCAAAGACGACGAAGAGCCTGAAGACGGCGAAGAAGAAATCGTTGCCGAGGGCGAGGAAGCCAAGCGCATTCCTGGCCCGAGCGAAAAAGACGGGATCAAGATCGCCATCATCGGTCGTCCGAACGTTGGCAAGTCGACCCTGGTCAACCGCATGCTCGGTGAAGACCGGGTTATCGTCTACGACCAGCCCGGCACCACCCGCGACAGTATCTACATTCCCTTCGAGCGTAACGAAGAGAAGTACACGCTGATCGACACCGCTGGTGTGCGCAAGCGCGGCAAGATCCACGAAGAAGTCGAAAAATTCTCCGTGGTCAAAACCCTGCAAGCGATCAAAGACGCCAACGTGGTGATCTTTGTGATGGACGCCCGCGAAGGCGTGGTGGACCACGACCTCAACCTCTTGGGCTTTGCCCTGGAAGCCGGTCGTGCACTGGTTATCGCGATCAACAAGTGGGACGGCATGACGCCGAGCGAGCGCGATTTCGTCAAGGTCGAGCTACAGCGTCGTCTGTTCTTCGTTGACTTTGCCGACATCCACTTTATCTCGGCACTGCACGGTACTGGCGTGGGCAACCTTTACGCCTCGGTACAGAACTCGTTCAAGTCCGCGGTTACCCGCTGGCCGACCAACCGTCTGACCCAGATTCTGGAAGATGCGGTTGGCGAGCACGCGCCACCGATGGTCAACAACCGCCGGATCAAGCTGCGTTATGCGCACTTGGGTGGTGCCAACCCGCCGATCATCGTGATCCACGGTAACCAGATCGAGAAAGTGCCGAAGTCGTACGTTCGCTATCTGGAGAACACTTACCGTCGTGTCTTGAAGCTGGTTGGTACGCCGATCCGCATCGAGTTCAAGGGCGGCGAAAACCCGTACGAAGGCAACAAGAACTCGCTCACCGACCGCCAGGTCAACAAGAAGCGTCGGATGATGTCGCACCACAAGAAAGCCGACAAAAAGCGCCGCGACAAGCGCTGATTGTCGACTTGCCCGCTCAATGTGGCGGGCCTTTGTGGCGAGGGAGCTTGCTCCCGCTCGACTGCGCAGCAGTCGCAAAACCAGCCGACGCGTTCTCTCTGAACGATCTCGGTTGCAGATATTGGGACCGCTTCGCGATCCAGCGGGAGCAAGCTCCCTCGCCACAGGTATGCGGTGATTGATTTAGAAGAAGGGCGCCATCAGGCGCCCTTTTTTTATGGGCGCCGTATGGGCTATCCTCGGGCTCTCCCGCGCCGCCGTAGAGCCGGGTGTTGAGCAGGGAATCACCGATGATCACCAGTAAGCTGCCGAATGTCGGCATCACTATCTTCACTCAGATGTCTCAGCTCGCGGCGCAGACCGGAGCCATAAACCTGTCCCAGGGCTTTCCCGATTTCGAGGGCCCGCAAGCCCTGCGCGATGCCGTGGGCTGGCACATCGCCAACGGCCATAACCAATACTCGCCAATGACCGGCCTGCCAGTACTGCGTCAGCAGATTGCGGCCAAGATCGCGCGCAGTTACGGCGCCCAGGTCGATGCCGACAACGAAGTGACCGTCACCCCCGGTGCGACGCAGGCGATCTTCTGTGCCATTCAGGCCGTTATCCACAGCGGCGATGAAGTGATCGTGTTCGATCCGGCCTATGACAGCTACGAACCGGCCGTTGAACTGGCAGGCGGTCGTTGCGTGCATGTGCAGCTTGGCCTGAAAGACTTCTCCATCGATTTCGAGAAGCTCACGCAAGCCCTCAGCCCACGTACACGGATGATCATCCTCAATACCCCGCACAACCCCAGCGGTGCGTTGATCAGTCGTGCCGAGCTGGATCAGCTGGCGGCGTTGATCCGCGACCGAGACATCTATGTGCTCAGCGACGAAGTCTATGAACACCTGGTGTTCGACGGCGTGCCCCACGTCAGTGTCCTGGCCCACGAAGAACTGTATAAACGTGCCTTCGTCGTCAGTTCGTTCGGCAAGACCTACCACGTCACCGGCTGGAAAACAGGCTATGTCGTCGCGCCACCGGCCCTTACGGCGGAGCTGCGCAAGGTGCACCAGTACGTCAGTTTCTGCGGCGTGACGCCGCTGCAATATGCGCTGGCCGACTACATGGCCGAGCACCCGGAACACGTGGAAGAATTGCCGGGTTTCTATCAGGCCAAACGCGACCTGTTTTGCGACCTCCTGGCGCCGTCACGCTTCAGTTTTACCCGAGTGACCGGCACCTATTTCCAGCTGGTCGACTACTCGCAGATCCGCCCGGACCTCAATGACGTCGAGATGGCGATGTGGATGACCCGCGAACACGGCGTGGCGAGCATCCCGATCTCGGTGTTCTACCAGACTCCGCCCGAAGGTCAGCGCCTGGTGCGCTTGTGCTTCGCCAAACGTGAGGAGACCCTGCGTGAAGCAGCGGCAAAACTATGCGTGATTTGAGTGCACTGCCCAATTTGAACATCGCGCTGATCCAGACGACATTGGCCTGGCATGACCGGCAGGCCAATCTGGAGCATTTCGTGCAGTTGCTGGAGCAGGCGCGGGGGGCGGACCTGATTATCCTGCCGGAGATGTTCACCACCGGTTTTTCCATGGAGTCCGAGACCCTGGCCGAGTCGGAAAACGGTCCGACCAGCAAATGGCTGCGCATCCAGGCTGAAAAGCTCGACGCCGTAATCACCGGCAGCGTGATCATTCAGGCTGCCGACGGCAGTCATCGCAATCGCTTGCTATGGGCGCGTCCAGATGGCGAAGTGTTGCATTACGACAAGCGCCATCTGTTCCGCATGGCCGGTGAGCACAATCACTACACCCCCGGTGAGCGCCAGGTGCAGTTCGAGCTCAAGGGCTGGCGTATTCGGCCACTGATTTGCTACGACCTGCGTTTCCCGGTGTGGAGTCGTGATGCGCAGGACACCGATCTGCTGCTCTACACCGCCAACTGGCCGGGCGCACGACGCCTGCACTGGAACCGCTTGCTGCCGGCCCGTGCCATCGAGAACCTGTGTTATGTGGCGGCGGTGAATCGCATCGGTACGGATGGCAAAGGGTTTGCGTATACCGGAGACAGTCAGGTGCTGGATTTCCAGGGCGAAACGTTGCTGAGTGCCGGGGAGGCCGACGGGGTGTTTCAGGTGGTGCTGGATGCGGCGGAACTGGCGGCGTACCGCACGCGGTTTCCGGCGAATCTGGATGCCGATACCTTCGAATTCACCTGAGATGTCGACTGCCTGACAGGCCCCATCGCGAGCAAGCTCGCTCCCACATTTGATCGATGTGAACACAGATTTTGTGTACACCAAAAATCCACTGTGGGAGCGCGCTTGCTCGCAATGAGGCCGGTGCAGGCAACACAAAAACCAGGTCAAACAAAAAGGCCCCAAGGTTCTCACCCCGGGGCCTTTTGCATTTCAGCGAAGCCTTAGGCGGCTTTCGCTTCCGGCTGGCTCAGCGAGCGGTTCAGCGCGCTGAACAACGCCTTGAAGCTGGCCGTGGTGATGTTCTCATCGATACCCACGCCGTGCACCGCACGCTGACCGTCAACGCGCAGTTCAATGTAGGCCGCCGCCTTGGCATTGGTGCCCGCGCCGATGGCGTGTTCGTTGTAGTCCATGATCTCCACCGGAATCGGCAGACCGGCCACCAGAGCCTCCAGGGCGCCGTTGCCCTTGCCGCGCCAGTGCAGGTTGGTTTCGCCCTGGCCTTTGCCCGAGACTTCTACTTCGACAGAGCTGTTGCCGTTCTCTTCCTGCAAGCGGTGGCTGACCAACGCATACGGAGTGTTGGCCTGCAGGTACTCGCTGTGCAGCAAGGCGTGGATCTGCTGGGCGGTCATTTCCAGGCCCAGGCGATCGGTTTCACGCTGCACCACCTGGCTGAATTCGATCTGCATGCGACGTGGCAAGCTGATGCCGTATTCCTGTTCCAGCAGGTAAGCGATACCGCCTTTGCCCGACTGGCTGTTGACGCGGATTACCGCCTCGTAGCTGCGACCGATGTCGGCCGGGTCGATCGGCAAGTACGGCACTTCCCACAGGGTGTCCGGTTTTTGCTGGGCAAAGCCTTTGCGGATGGCATCCTGGTGGGAACCGGAGAACGCGGTGTGAACCAGGTCGCCGACGTACGGGTGACGCGGGTGCACCTGGATCTGGTTGCACTCTTCGACGACTTTGCGCACGCCATCGATGTCGGAGAAGTCCAGCTCAGGGTGAATGCCCTGGGTGTAGAGGTTCAGTGCCACGGTCACCAGATCAACGTTACCAGTGCGCTCGCCGTTGCCGAACAGGCAGCCTTCGACACGGTCGGCGCCGGCCATCAGGCCCAGCTCGGTAGCGGCCACGCCAGTGCCACGGTCGTTGTGGGTGTGCAGGCTGATGATCACGCTGTCACGACGGTTGATGTGACGGCCAAACCATTCGATCTGGTCGGCATAGATGTTCGGCGTGGCGCATTCGACAGTCGCCGGCAGGTTGAGGATCACCTTGTGCTCGGGCGTCGGGTTCCACACGTCGATCACCGCGTCGCACACTTCCTTGGCGAACTCGAGTTCGGTCGCGCTGAAAGTTTCTGGCGAGTATTCGAATTGCCATTGGGTTTCTGGCTGCTGTGCGGCGTATTTGACGAACAGCTTGGCAGCGTTCACGGCGATGGCCTTGATTCCGTCCTTGTCCTGGTTGAAGACAATGCGGCGGAAGGAAGGGGAGGTCGCGTTGTACAGGTGAACGATGGCTTTCTTCGCCCCACGAAGGGATTCGAAGGTGCGCTCGATCAAGTCTTCACGGCCCTGGGTCAGCACCTGAATGGTGGTGTCGTCCGGGATGTGGCCGTCTTCGATCAGGGTACGGACGAAGTCGAAGTCAGTTTGCGACGCTGCCGGGAACGACGCCTCGATTTCTTTCACGCCCACTTGCACCAGGGTTTTCCAGAAACGCAGCTTTTTCACCGCATCCATTGGCTCGATCAGCGACTGGTTGCCGTCACGAAGGTCCGAGCTGCACCAGATCGGCGCGGCAGTGATGGTCTTCGACGGCCAGGTGCGGTCCGGGATATCGATGGTCGGGAACGCGCGGTATTTCGAAGACGGGTCTTTGAGCATGCTCATCGGGAAATCCTTATTGTGTGGGCCGAAAAGAGGCGGCCTGCCGGTGGATCAAATGTTCTTGGGGAAAAGCGTAAGGCGAGGCACCGCAATTCAGCCCGGCAGTCGTGCACTGACAAGGCACAGACTGCGGTGCTGGCGAAGCTGAATAAGGGTGTGAGAGGTTTTCATGCCTTCAACCCTAACCGCGAGGGTGAAAGATGGCAAGCGACTGAAAAACTTTGAGAGGAATACTCGAAAAGGCTTTTTTATCGAGATTTTATTGCGTTGAGTGACGGCGATTGTGGTGATGTTTGCGCGAGGATTAAGCGTGGCGCAATTGATGACTTACAGTTCCGGGGAGCTTCTTCGGTGTCTGTTAAATGGTCTTCGCGGGCAAGCCTGCTCCCACATTTGATCTTCGGCGTACACACACATTCGCTGTTCACACCAATCCCATGTGGAGCGTGGCTTGCCCGCGAAGGGCCAGTAGCTTCACCGCCAATCTATGGCTGAAACGCCCCGATAAAAATCGCCGGATCCACCCGTGCATCGTTCAGGCTGATATTCCAGTGCATATGCGGCCCGGTCGCCCGGCCCGTGGAACCGACCTTGCCGACCACACCACCGCGAGCCAGTTGCTGCCCGACCTTCACATCAATCTTCGACATATGGCAGAACATGCTGATAAAGCCCTGCCCATGATCGACAAACACGGTGTTGCCGTTGAAGAAATAGTTGCCGATCAGGATCACCTTGCCCGCCGCCGGGGTCTTGATCGGTGTGCCCGCCGGCACCGCGAAGTCCAGCCCCGCGTGGGGATTGCGCTCTTCACCGTTGAAGAACCGGCGTACGCCAAACTTGCTCGACAGCGGCCCGTTGACCGGTTTATCCAGTAGCAGGTTGCTCGGGGTGTTCGGGCTGAAGCTGCGATACGCCTGAATCTGCTCGGCCAGCTCACCCTCGATGCGCTTGAGATTCGCCGGGTTCGGGTTCACCTGCTGGGTGTTCTTCAGGGTGATGTGCTGTTCCGGGTATTTCTTGTTGCCGACCGTGAAGTTCAGGTTACGGCCGCCGCTGCTCACCTGTTGGGTGCCAGGTTTGACCGTCAACGGCACGCCGACAATCGCCAGCCAGTTGTTCTGTTCCTTGATCACCAACACCGGTTTGCCTTGATAAGTGGCTTTCGGCGCCTGAGCCGCCGCGCCCAGATCCACCACCGCCACGCCACCCGGCACCGGTTTGTTCAGCAGGCGGGTGATGTAGCTGTCGGCGTGGGCATTGAAGGCCAGACACAACAGAAGCAGCGGAGCTAGAAAACGCGGCATGGATCAATCCAGTAAAGAGAGGGTGACAGGCGTCAGGTGATTGTCTTCGACCCGAACGTGCAGTTCGCCGGTACCGAGTCTGGCTTTCAGGCGTTGGCCGGTGTGGGTCTGTTCTGCACTGCGGATCGCGTTGCCGCGCTCATCCAGCAGAATGCTGTAGCCACGGGCAAGGGTCGCCAACGGGCTGACCACTTGCAGCGTCTGAACCTGGCTTTGCAGTTGCAGGCGCCGGGCCTTGAGGCCTTCGCGCATCGAGCGCGGCAGGCGTTCGGCGAGGCTGTCCAGACGCTGGCGCAGCATGGCCAGTTGCCGCCCCGGATGTTGCCCGGCGAGGCGGGTTTCCAGACGAATCAGGCGTTCGCGACGGGTGTTGAGGCTACGTTCGAAGGCGCGGCGCATGCGCATGTCCAGATCGTCCAGGCGTTGCGTTTGCTGGCGCAGGCGTTCGCCGGGATGACGCAGGCGGCGCGACAGGCCTTCCAGTCGCAGGCGATCACGCATCAGCCGATCGCGGATGCGCATGACCAGCCGGCGATGCAGGCTTTCCACACGGCGGACCAGGTCACTGGAATCCGGCGCGAGCAATTCGGCGGCGGCAGACGGCGTCGGGGCGCGAACGTCAGCCACGAAGTCACTGATCGAAACGTCGGTTTCATGCCCGACCGCACTGACAATCGGCGTCACACAGGCGTCTACGGCACGGGCCACGGCTTCTTCGTTGAAGCACCAGAGGTCTTCCAGCGATCCGCCACCACGGGCCAGGATCAGCGCGTCGAAGCCACGGGCGTCCGCCAGTTTCAAGGCGCGGACGATTTGCGCGGTGGCTTCGCGGCCTTGCACGGCAGTGGGGATCAGCGTCAGCCGCACCTGCGGCGCACGACGGCGAAATACGCTGATGATGTCGCGAATCACCGCGCCAGTCGGCGAGCTGATAATGCCGATACGTTGCGGATGCGCCGGCAGCGGCACCTTGCGTTCAGCACTGAACAGGCCTTCGGCACTGAGTTTTTCCTTCAGGGCGTCGAAGGCCAGACGCAAGGCGCCATCGCCGGCCGGCTCCACGGTGTCGAGGATCAGTTGATAGTCGCCACGACCTTCGAACAGCGAAACCTTGCCCCGCACCTTGACCGCCAAGCCGTCCTTGAGCGCCTGGCGCACCCGTGCGGCGTTTTGCCGAAACAGCGCGCAACGCACCTGCGCGCCACTGTCCTTGAGGGTGAAATACACATGGCCAGAGGCTGGGCGGGCGAGGTTGGAAATTTCGCCTTCGACCCAGATATTGCTGAACACGTCTTCAAGCAACACCCGCGCGCGGCCGTTGAGCTGGCTGACAGTCAGGACTTCACGGTCCAGGCCGAGTCTTGCAAAGGGATCTTTAATCATGGGGTGCATGATAAAGGCATTCGCCAAACAATCTCCATGCGTCTACGCAAATCCCCTGGTGGGAGCAGGCTTGTTCGTGAGGGGCCATGTCAGCCGATATCTTTATTGAATGACACACCGCTTTCGCGAGCAAGCCCGCTCCCAGAGGGATTTGTGCAGGTGTTGATGAAGTGTTGCACCAGCGCCGTTGGACTTTGACGGCAGGCGAGGGCCACGGTGCTCAGGCAATCCGGATCGGCCAGCGGCAGGAAATGGATGTCGGGTGGGGCAATGTCCTGCATCGATTCCGGCAGCAGGGCGATGCCAAATCCGGCCTGGATCAATTGCAGTTGCGTGGTTTTGCGTGACACCACCCGCGCCGCTTTTGGAAAGAAGCCCTGACGCATGCACAGCTCGGCAGACAGATAACTCAGGCCGCCGCGCTGCGGATGCGGGATGGAGATAAACGCCTCGTCCCGCAACTGCGCAAGCTCGATGCCACCAGCCGACTTATCCACAGCCAGTCGATGATTCGGCGGCACGGCCAGCAGCAAGCGCTCGCTATATAAAGGAACAATCTGTACGCCTTCACGCTGGCGCAGCACCGGCAGGCGCAACAGGCCGACATCGAGACGACCTTCAATCAACTCCTCAAGCTGTGCCTCTGAGGACAGTTTGACAACCTCCATGCTCGCGCCGGGCTGATGGTCCAGGTACTCGCTGATGGCCCGCAGCAGCCGACCGCTCATTGGCACGGTGCTGGAATGACTCAGGCGCAGGGTGCCAAGTTGACCGTTGCCGATTTGAGAGGCCATCTCGCTGGCCTTGATCAGTTCATTGAGCAGGTTTCTAGCCCGAGGCAGAAACGCTTCGCCAGCTGCCGTGAGCCTCGGTTGACGTGCAGTGCGCTGGAACAACGGTGTTTGCAGGCGTTGTTCCATGTCCTTGATTTGTCGGCTCAACGCCGATTGGGCCACGAACAGGCGTTCGGCCGCCGCACTGAAACTGCCGCATTCGGCAATTTCCACGAAATAACGCAACTGACGGGTAGAAAGCACGAGGCATGCCTTTTCGAGATGGGTAGACGACTTTTAAGATATTAGTCGCAACGCTCGACCCTGGCTAAAGTCATCTCAGGTATTCAAGGAACGCCCTGCAAAATGAATCTGCTTGAGTTGTTGCACCAATGGCCGTTCGGCGCGACGGATTGGCTGGTGATCGGGTTGGGCATCGTCCTGGCTTACATCGTGTTCGGCATTGCCGGGTTCGGCACGGCGCTGGTGGCAGGGCCGATTCTGCTTCTGTTCATGCCACTGTCGAAAATCGTGCCGTTGCTGGTGTTGCTGGATTTCGTCGCGGCGTTTGGCAATTTATTGCCGTCGCGGCGGGACGTGGCAAAACCCGAATTGCTGCGACTGCTGCCATGCATGGCGCTGGGTTGCACGCTGGGGGTGATTTTTCTGCTGAACCTCAAGTCCGATTTGTTGCTGCTATTGATGGGGCTGTTCATCAGCGCCTATGCGGTTTACAGCCTGTGGGTGAAAGCCCGTCCGACGCAGTTGGCCGCCGGTTGGGCGGTGCCAATGGGCATCGTCGGGGGGATGTTCGGGGCATTGTTTGGCAGTGGCGGCTTTTTATATGCGATCTACTTGAACAGCCGACTGCCCAAGGCGCCGGCCCGGGCCACCCAGAGCGCGTTGATCAGTTGCAGCACCGTGGTGCGTTTGAGCCTGTTTGCCATCGCGGGGGTGTATGCCGAGCTACCCTTGATAGTGCTGGCGGTGTGTTTGTTGCCGGCCATGGCGCTGGGGCTGTGGATCGGGCGGCGGTTGACCATGAGAATGTCCCGCGAGGCGTTTGTGCGGCTGGTGACCTGGCTGGTACTGGCGAGCGGGATTGCCTTGATCGGGCGGTACCTGAGTACTTGACCTGAGTGTGTCAGGGATTAAGCTGCCGGCCGTTCCGACGCCTTCGCGGGCAAGCCCGCTCCCACCCTTGACCGAGTTGTCCGGATGGACACGGTCCCCTGTGGGAGCGGGCTTGCCCGCGAAAGCGTCATCTGCCACAGCGCAGAATATCCCTTTGACGCAGCAGGCTTGCACCATGAATTCCCAAAGCATCATCGTCCCGAAAATTTCCACGCTGCCGGTCCACGAGCCCCGGGCCCGGGCGATCGTGCGCTGGCTGGTGCGCAAGAATATCGTCAAGGAAGAGCTCACCACCTGCGGGCGCACCGGCAATCGCATGGGCTACGCACTGGCCGACGGTGCCCGCGCCGTCGTGCTGCATCCCGAGGCGCTGCCGTTCGGCGAGCCGGTCAATGGCCTGGAAATCATCACCAAGCGCTGCATCTATACACCGGCCAAAGGTTTTCTGGGGGAGGCGGGCTGCGCCGAGTGCCGCAAGGAAGTCGGCGAGGCATTATTCGAAAGCCTGGAAGACTGGATGCCGGGGCGCACCGACAACTTCACCTGCCCGGAATGCGGGCACGAGGACGACATCAACGGCTTTCTGTTTTTGCAGGAGTGCGGGTTTTCCAACCTGGGGTTCATCTTCAACAACTGGCTGGAGGCGGGATTCAAGCAGAGCTTTCTCGACGAGTTTGCCGACTGGCTTGATCTGCCGGTGAGCTGGGTCAAGGTCGAACACTAAGCCTTGCGCAACAACGTAGGAGCTGCCGCAGGCTGCTCCTGTAAAAAGCCGCAAAGCTTGCGAATCTTCTCAGTAATCCCCGTATGTCAGTAATGCCAATAATAGACAGAGTTTTACATTGAGCCCGAGGGGGTGTCTGAGTATAATGGCGCGCTTCCATTTTCCCGCTCGGGAGCCCCCGCGATGCTGCGTATCAGCCAAGAAGCTCTGACATTCGACGACATTCTCCTCGTGCCCGGTTATTCCGAGGTGCTTCCTAACGAAGTCAGTCTCAAGACCCGCCTAACCCGTGGCATCGAGCTGAATATTCCTCTGGTTTCTGCCGCCATGGACACCGTTACTGAAGCCCGTCTGGCAATCGCCATGGCTCAGGAAGGTGGCATCGGCATCATCCACAAGAACATGACCATCGAGCAGCAAGCTGCCGAAGTGCGCAAGGTCAAGCGTTACGAAGCCGGCGTGGTCAAGGACCCGATCACCATCGAGGCTGACGCCACGGTTCGTGAACTGTTCGAACTGACCCGCATGCACAACATCTCCGGCGTTCCGGTACTGCACGATGGCGACCTGGTCGGCATCGTCACTTCCCGTGACGTGCGTTTCGAAAACCGCATGGACGTCTCCGTCCGTGAAGTGATGACGCCTAAAGAGCGTCTGGTCACGGTCAAGGAAGGCGCCGACAAGAACGACGTCCGCGAGCTGTTGCACAAACACCGTATCGAGCGCGTTCTGATCGTCGACGACAAATTCGCCCTCAAAGGCATGATGACCGTCAACGACATCGAAAAAGCCAAGGCTTACCCGCTGGCCAGCAAGGACGATCAAGGTCGTCTGCGCGTTGGCGCTGCCGTTGGCACCGGTAAAGACACCGGCGACCGCGTAGCCGCTCTGGTCAATGCCGGCGTGGACGTGGTGGTGGTCGACACCGCACACGGTCATTCCAAAGGCGTGATCGACCGCGTTCGCTGGGTCAAGCAGAACTTCCCTGAAGTGCAGGTCATCGGCGGCAACATTGCCACCGGCGCTGCCGCCAAGGCCCTGGCCGAAGCCGGCGCTGACGCCGTCAAGGTCGGTATCGGCCCTGGCTCGATCTGCACCACCCGCATCGTCGCCGGTGTCGGCGTCCCGCAAATCAGTGCCATCGCCAACGTCGCTGCTGCCCTTGAAGGCACTGGCGTTCCGTTGATCGCCGACGGCGGCATCCGTTTCTCCGGTGACCTGTCCAAGGCCATCGTTGCCGGTGCTTCCTGCGTGATGATGGGCTCGATGTTCGCCGGTACTGAAGAAGCGCCGGGCGAGATCGAACTGTTCCAGGGCCGTTCGTACAAGGCTTACCGTGGCATGGGGTCGCTGGGCGCCATGTCCCAGGCTCAAGGCTCCTCCGACCGTTACTTCCAGGACTCTTCGGCAGGCGCCGAGAAACTTGTACCTGAAGGTATCGAAGGCCGTGTTCCTTACAAGGGCACCCTGAGCGCCATCATCCATCAACTGATGGGCGGCCTGCGTTCCTCGATGGGCTACACCGGCAGTGCCGACATCGAAGAAATGCGCACCAAGCCTGAGTTCGTGCGGATCACCGGTGCCGGTATGGCCGAGTCCCACGTTCACGACGTGCAAATCACCAAAGAAGCGCCAAACTACCGCGTAGGTTGAGGCTTCAAGCAAAACGTTAAGTAACCGGGGCTGTTTTATTCAGCCCCGAGTTGTTTCTGAATCAAGACTGTTTCTGAATTACTAGACGAGACTGAATCATGGCCCTCGACATTCACGCCCACCGCATCCTGATCCTCGACTTCGGTTCCCAGTACACCCAGCTGATTGCCCGCCGCGTGCGTGAAATCGGCGTGTACTGCGAACTGCATCCGTTCGACATGGACGACGAAGCGATTCGCGAATTCGCTCCAAAAGGCGTCATTCTCGCCGGCGGTCCCGAGTCCGTGCACGAAGCCAACAGCCCTCGCTGCCCGCAAGCGGTGTTCGACCTGGGCGTACCGGTCTTCGGTATCTGCTACGGCATGCAAACCATGGCTGAACAGCTGGGTGGCAAGGTCGAAGGCTCCGAGCTGCGTGAGTTCGGTTATGCCCGCGTTGACGTAGTCGGCAAGAGCCGCCTGCTCGACGGCATCGAAGACCACATCGACGCTGACGGCCTGTTCGGCCTCGACGTCTGGATGAGCCACGGTGACAAGGTCACCAAGATGCCGGAAGACTTCCACATCCTGGCCAGCACCCCGAGCTGCCCGATCGCCGGTATGTTCAACGATGCTCGCGGCTACTACGGCGTGCAGTTCCACCCGGAAGTGACCCACACCAAACAGGGCGGTCGCATCCTGTCGCGTTTCATCCTCGACATCTGCGGTTGCGAAGCGCTGTGGACCCCGTCGAAGATCGCTGAAGACGCGATTGCCAACATCCGTGCCCAGGTGGGCACCGACAACGTACTGCTGGGCCTGTCCGGCGGTGTCGACTCCTCGGTGGTTGCGGCGCTGCTGCACAAGGCCATCGGCGATCAACTGACCTGCGTCTTCGTCGACAATGGCCTGCTGCGTCTGCACGAAGGCGAGCAAGTGATGGCCATGTTCGCCGAGAACATGGGCGTCAAGGTGATCCGCGCCAACGCCGAAGAGCAGTTCCTGAACAACCTGGCTGGCGAAAGCGACCCAGAGAAAAAACGCAAGATCATCGGCCGTACCTTTATCGACGTATTCGATGCCCAGTCCAACAAACTGGACAACATCAAGTACCTCGCCCAAGGCACCATCTACCCGGACGTGATCGAGTCGGCTGGCGCCAAAAGCGGCAAGGCTCATGTGATCAAGTCGCACCACAACGTGGGCGGCCTGCCGGAAGAAATGAACCTCAAGCTGGTTGAACCCCTGCGCGAGCTGTTCAAGGACGAAGTCCGTCGTCTGGGCCTGGAACTCGGCCTGCCGTACGACATGGTCTACCGTCATCCGTTCCCGGGCCCGGGCCTGGGCGTGCGGATCCTTGGTGAAGTGAAGAAGGAATACGCCGACCTGCTGCGTCGTGCCGACCACATCTTCATCGAAGAACTGCGCAAGGCCGACTGGTATCACAAAGTCAGCCAGGCCTTCGTGGTGTTCCAGCCGGTGAAATCGGTTGGCGTGGTCGGCGATGGCCGTCGTTACGCCTGGGTTGTCGCCCTGCGTGCCGTAGAAACCATCGATTTCATGACTGCGCGTTGGGCACACCTGCCTTACGAACTGCTGGAAACCGTTTCCGGTCGCATCATCAATGAAATCGAAGGCATCTCCCGCGTTACTTACGACGTGTCGAGCAAGCCGCCAGCGACCATCGAGTGGGAATAATTCCACACGTTGTCCGCTGCTGAATAAACAAAACCCCGGCCTGGTGCCGGGGTTTTGCGTTTTCGGGTCAGGGGTTATTCAGGGATGCGACCCAGGTTGGACATCCGATTGCTCAACGTTATGGCGCGGGACAGTTCGAAGAGGTTTGGGTAAGGCTGTTGATGGATTTCAAGCCAGGAAGGGCGATTGATGAAATAGCTTCCATCCGCCTGCCTTTGTATTGGGGTCGAGACAATCCCTTCTGTTCTGCTGCGGTGCCACAATGTGTTGGTCTCTCCGGAACGCTCGATGTAGAAATTGCCCGGGCTGGACAACAGCCGTTCCCGCTGCGCCGCCGTTCTGACAAACGGGGGCGTTTCCATCGGCAGGTACATGTCGGCATAAAAGGCATCGAAGTGACCACGGAAAACCGGGTCAGCGGGCGCAATTCTATGCACGTCGATCCCCGCATCCAGCATCACGCCTTGCCCATGACCTGGACCCGCTTCCTCGATTCGCAACCCGACGCCGCCGTTTCGTTCGCTCAAGCCTGCGACGTTTCTGAATGTGTTGGTGTTTTCTGGCACCGTGAGCGCAAGCCATTTTCCGGGGCGAGATGCCTGGTCAGCCTGAATGATCTGAGTGGCGAAGTAGTTGCTCAAGCGCTGCTGCTCGACACTTGGAAACCGGGGCGTCGAGAGGGTGTAGCTGGCCGCGCAATCAATTGCCTGAACGCGGATGCCATTCTGTTTAGCGCGCATCACCACCTCCAGATAGGTGAACGGCGGTTCCTGATCAGCGCTGATGATCTTCAGGTAGTTTTCCAGGTCGTTGGGCATGGCCCCTGCTCTGGACGCGAAATAAAAATCCAGATCAGCCTGGTTGAAATCGCTCAGCAGACGCGGCATGTACAGGGCCTCGACACCCTCGCGGGCGAACTGGGGCATGTTCTCGATCAGGAAGCGGTTGCTGGCAATGCGATCGGGACTTTCACCGATAACCAGTCCTTTGGCCTCACTGAAGACCTTTGTGATGAAGTCGACCGCAGTCGCGTTTTGCGTGGGCACACGTGGGCGTTCTGGCGAGCGTTTGAATTGCAAATCATCCGGGATTTTTTGCGAATCGATGCGCAACTTGCTTCGCAGTTCGGTCAACCTGCTGGTGTTGATGGTGGTGTCCGGGTCACTTTCGCCCGAAAGGGCATGTCCGCGCTGTCCTTCGGTCTTGAGCACCCAGTTTTTCATGTCGGGCCTGCGGCTCGGCGAGATTTCGTAAGGGAAGCCAAGCTCCGGCTGAATTTTATTGGGCGTCAAGGGCAGGCGAATGTGGGTGGAAGGTCCAGGTTTCGCAGGGGCGGGCGTTGCCAGTTCGGTGCTGTCCTCGGCCGGTATCCTGACCAGGCGCATGCCTCGGGCGATGAGGGCGTTGCGCAAGCCTTCCAGTGTTCTGAAGTGGCGCCCGTTGACCGTTTCCCAGTTGGCGTTATCGACCCGGTAGCCACCATTTTCCTTGTAGATGGGGGTTCGTATCAGTACGCCGTTTCGGTTGCGGCTCACCAATACCGGGACCTGTTCGTTCAGCAAAGTGAACATGCCATTTTCGGTCAGGAATCTGTCCGCCCAGCGCATGCTGCTGACAACCGCAGGCGTTTCCAGCTGCAGGCGCAGATCGCTCTGGAGCGCCAGCGCCGTGCCCTCATGTTCAATCGTCTTGCCGGGATCCGCTTCAATGCCACGCGCTTTTCCTGCGGGCACTTCCTCGATGCGCATTCCGACAGCACCTTCCAGCTCGCTGAGCCCGGCGACACTGTCCAGGGCGCTGGCGTCGCTCTCCCTGACCAGCGCCACCCATTGATGCGCGCCACGGGCGGCTTGATCGGCATCGATCACCGTACGGGCGAAGTAGTTTTTTATCTGTACATCGAGTGGATCTCTGATCACCGAGGGGCCTGCCTCTCGATAACTGGAGAGACAATCAATGGCCTGAACCCGAATGTGATTTTTCTGTGCGGTCTTCACCAACTCCAGGAACGTGAACTGGCCGCTGGGGTCAGCGCTTTCGACTTGATCAATTTCGTTGAGATAGCGCTCAAGTCTTTGCGACATATTGCCGGTCCTGGTGAACGAATCCAGATCGGCCTGCTGAAAGTCAGTGAGCACCTGTTGCAGGTACAACGTCCGGACCCTCAACTTGCTCAGCAGCGGCATGTTTTCGATCAGGAACTGTTTGCTCGCCATACTGCCCCGGCCTTCGCCGATCACCAGGCCCCGTGTGTCCTTGAGCAATCCCTTGAGGATCTCCTTGGGCGTCGCCAAGGTGCTGAACGTCGGGATTTTCGGACGTGCAGGCAACTGAATATCGGCAAAGAATGCGCTCGTGTCGGCCTGCAACTGGCGGTACCGGCGTAACGCTTCGACGCTGTCATCGATCCTGTTGAACATCGTCGTGCCATTGCCTGCCGTTCTGATCCCGGGCCTCGAGTTTTCAGGCATATCGTAGGGCGTGGGCGGGGTCTCGACCTGCGGCAGCGGTTCGGACGTCTGGCCCCAGAGTTTCAGGCCGAAGATCTTGCCACCCACGCCACCTTTCAGGCCCAGCGGCTTCACGGGCTCCCATTGCAGGTATTCGTTGAGGCGCACGGGAATGTTGCGATAGAACGACCACGGGTTGGCCGGGTCGATGATGACCCAGCATTTCATCTGCCCGACGTAACGGACCTGGTAGTAATACTGCTGGGTGCCGACCTGCATGAAGATGTACTTCTTGCCGGAAAGGGTTTCGATAATGCCTTGGGCCGCCCCGGTGCCCTCTCGGGTGGGTTCGGTAATCTCGTCCCTGAACGAGGTGAAATAGTCTTCCTGCTCCATCGATGGAAAGCGCTCGGGCACCAGTTCTTCGAGGGGCGGTGCGGCGATCGGCTCAAGCGGCGGTTTGCTGATTTTTTCCTCGGTGGCCAGCACCCCGTCGGCTTCAGTGAATTCCGGCACGCCGCCGCCCTTGAGGAACATGGCGTTGAACAGGGTATCGATGGCCGAAAAAATCGCGCCGGTGACTCCGGCCTTGCGCTCGGCGGCAGTTTTACCGGTCACCGCCTGATCAATGTTCAGGCCGACATTCGCCAGGCCTGCGCCAACCACCGCCAGTGCCACTGGCCAACCCACTGCCGCCAAAGGCCCGAACATGCGGCCGAAGGCATTGAGGTAACCCATCCAGAGTTTTTTTCGCAGCTCGCCATTGGAGGTCATCATGAACGTGGCGTCGCTGAGCATGCGCGCGTGGGTAGCGTCGCGCAGGTACGTGAAGGGGTCCTCCTTGATGAACGCCCCCTGATCCGCGAGCAACTGATGGTCGTTGTGTTTCCAGGCATTGAACAACAGGTCCAGCACGCTGTTGAGACCGACATTCTCAATGTGCGGCTCGCTCATGAATTTTGTCAGCGTATTGGCCATTGGCACGAGCGACAGCACCCACTGCTCTGTTTTATCAAGCTGCGCGGTGTCTTCCATGATGTCGTGATCGGCCGCCTGGAAGTGCGACAGAAAGCGTTGGCGCCCTGATGGGCTTTCCACGGTATGCAGAATCCACCAGTGCAGGTCTTCGACGCTTTCGAATACGTGAAAGCCCCACAACTCGCCGGGCACATAAACGATCTGCCGGTTATCGCCATCGACGATGCAGAGGATGTCGGTGGACACGAAGCTGCCGACGCACAGTCGGCGGATACGCAGGGTTTTCGAGGGCTGAAATTCAGCTTCAAGCATGTGCTGCGTGGCCGGCCAGCTGACGGTGCCCGCGCAGGCCTTGATCACCGTGCGCAAATGGTCGGCGGTCAGTCGCCCGGCTTCGTGATCTTCAACGGCTTTGGCCAGGAAGGTGCACTTGGCCAGGGCCCTGAAAGTTTTGCTTTGGGTGTTCCAGAATGCCTCGACCTGGTTTGTATAGTGCTCGACGAAGTTGTAGGCCCAGAAGGCCTTGAGCACGTCGCTGCCGAACAGCCGGACCTCATTGGTCTGGTCATAGGTCCCGACTTCCGGGCCTGCGGTATAGAAGCCGCAGTCGTTGTCGAGCATGTCGGCGTTGTCCTGGTCATGCACGGTGAAACGGGTGATCACCAGTTGTGTCAGCGTCATGGAGTCGTGGGGGTGTTCGATGTGTTCCCAGCCGGTGAAGGTCTGGTCGTTGCTCTGGGAGCCATGGAAGCGATGCCAGTACACCTGATCGGGTCCAGGCGTAGTGATGCCGTGGTCGGTGAGGATGCGTGTGGCGAAGCTGGTCGCCATGTCATACATGTCGGGACAGGCTTCGATCAGTGCCGGGACCAGCGCCTTGAGGGCCTTTGCGTCGGCGGCGTTGGGTAATTCAAGGGCGGGAGCGGAGGGGGGCGTTGCAAACATGTCTATCTTCCTTGACAGGGTGTTTTCACCCTTACTATCCCAAGGTAGACGCGATAAATCTGTAGGATCCGGCGCCGTTTATTGCAGGCTCCGGAGGGCCTGAAGCACGGAATAGAACCTTTGACCCTGTGCGAATCAGCGCCGAGCCACATCCGAAAAATAGAACTTGTCCAGCGTATGCCGCGACTCGGTGTACTCGAACTGGCGGCCATCCTGCAAAAACGTCTGGTTACTGACCACGATCACATGGCTCTGGCCGTCCAGGTCCAGAAGCAACTGGTCGTCCTTGCTTCGAGGCACTGCTTCGATGGTGCGCTGGGCGTAGGCGATTTGCAGTTGCAGGGTCTGTTCGATGAAGGCGTAGATCGATTGTTCGGCGATGTCTGGGGACAGGCCGGGAATCACATCGCTGACAAAGTGGTTGATGTCGAGGATCACCCGTTTGCCGTCGATGCGCCGCACCCGTTTGATTCGTGTGATCTGGCTGCCTTCCTCGGCCTTGATGTGCTCCAGCAGCGCACCCTCAAGCGGCATCTGAGCGAATTCGACCACCTCGGTACTGACGTCGTTGCCCAGCCGTGGATAGGTCTCCTGGAAGCTGACGATGCCGCCGAGCTGGAACTCGATCGGGTTGGTCGACAGCACGAAGGTGCCTTTGCCGTGGATTTTCTGCGCGAAGCCGCGTTCCTGCAACTGCTCGATGGCCTTGCGCACAGTGCCGCGACTGGCCTGATAGCTTTCCATCAATTCGGTTTCAGAAGGCAACCGGGCGCCGCGTTCCAGACGTTCGGTGGTAATGCTGGCAAGCAGATCGGTGTAGATCTGGTTGTATTTACTCATGGGGATGGCTCTATGCCGCGCTGTACTGAAGGCTTGGAACCTTAAGGGCAGGGTAGGGGTTTGTCCATGCGGCTTTGGGTTTCTTTGACTTGGGAGGTAGGAAATATCGTCGCCTGACGTGATCAGGATAAACAAAATCAAACTCGTCTGTACGAGTTGTTGCTTTAACTCGTACAGACGAGTACTTTTCGTTTCGGCGTGCTGCCAATAACAAAAAACGACAACGGAAGAACAAGCATGAGCCACGACTATCCGAATATCGCCAGCGAGCTGCTGCACAGCCTCGGTGGCAGCGACAACCTCGAACAGGCCGCGCACTGTGTCACGCGCTTGCGCCTGGCCCTCAAGGACCCGAGCCTGGTCAACAGCGCCACGCTGAACCAGATCGATCTGGTCAAGGGCTCGTTCTTCACCGGTGGTCTGTTCCAGGTGGTGATCGGCCCCGGCGAAGTGGAAAAGGTCTACGCCGAACTGCGCCGGCAAACCGGCCTGGCCGCGTCGACCATCGCCGACGTTAAACAAAAAAGCGCCGACAAGATAAACGCCATGCAGCGACTGGTGCGGGTGTTTTCCGATGTGTTCATGCCGATCCTGCCGGCGCTGATCATTGCTGGCCTGCTGATGGGCATCAACAACCTGATCGGCGCCAAAGGCATGTTCATCGAGGGCAAGACGCTGCTCGATGCTTACCCGGACCTCGACGGTATCTGGAGCCTGATCAACCTGATGGCCAATACGTCGTTTGTGTTCCTGCCGGCGTTGGTGGGCTGGTCGGCGGCCAAGCGTTTTGGCGGCAGCGAAATCCTCGGCATCGTGCTCGGCCTGATGCTGGTGCATCCCGACCTGCTCAACGCCTGGAACTACGGCAAAGCGGTGGCCGGGCTCGACGGTCAGAGCTTGCCGTACTTCGATATTTTCGGCTGGTTCAAGATCGAGAAGGTCGGTTATCAGGGCCAGATCCTGCCGATCCTGCTGGCAGCCTACGTCATGAGCGTGATCGAAAAATGGCTGCGGGCGCGAGTGCCGAATGCGGTGCAACTGCTGGTGGTGCCGATCACCACCATTGTTGTCACCGGCGTACTGGCGCTGGCCGTGATCGGCCCGGTCACCCGGCATCTGGGGATTCTCATCACCGAAGGCGTGGTCGCCTTGTTTGACTTGGCGCCAATGGTCGGCGGGGCCATCTTCGGACTGCTGTATGCGCCACTGGTGATCACCGGCATGCACCACATGTTCCTCGCCGTCGACTTGCAACTTATCTCCACTCAGGGCGGCACCTTTATCTGGCCGATGATCGTCATGTCCAATCTCGCCCAGGGCAGCGCGGCGCTCGCGGTGTTCTACACCACCCGCAACGTGCGGGACAAAAGCATGGCCTCGACTTCGGCGATTTCGGCGTATTTCGGCATCACCGAACCGGCGATGTTCGGGGTCAACCTGCGCTACAAATTTCCGTTTTATTGCGCGTTGATCGGCTCGGCGCTGGGCTGCATCTTCCTGTCGCTGAACAAGGTCCAGGCCTCGGCGATTGGCGTCGGTGGGCTGCCCGGTTTTATCTCGATCATTCCGCAGTTCATCCCGATGTTTGTGATCGGGATGATCATTGCCATGGTCGTGCCGTTTGTTTTGACCTGCGGGTTGAGCATGAAGATTGTCCGGCCTGGTTTTCGGGTTGCCTGACAGATCGCTATCGCGGGCAAGCCCGGCTCCCACAGTTGATTGCATTCCAAATTGTGGGAGCGAGCTTGCTCGCGATGAGGCCCTAAGGGGCGTTACAAAACTTACTGAAGGAATAACGCCATGCAAGACTGGCAACGTTCGGTGATCTACCAGATCTACCCGAAGAGTTTTCACAGCCACGCCGGCAACCCCACGGGTGATTTGCTCGGCGTCGTGGCCAAGCTCGACTACCTGCACTGGCTGGGCGTCGATTGCCTGTGGATTACACCGTTCCTGCGTTCGCCCCAGCGCGACAACGGTTACGACATCAGCGACTACTACGCCATCGACCCGAGCTACGGGACCATGGCTGACTGCGAACTGCTGATCGCCGAAGCCGGCAAGCGCGGGATCAAGTTGATGCTCGACATCGTGGTCAACCATACCTCGATTGAACACACCTGGTTCCAGCAGGCTCGCAGCAGCCTCGACAACCCGTACCGTGATTTCTATATCTGGCGCGACCAGCCGAACAATTGGGAATCCAAGTTCGGCGGTTCGGCCTGGGAGTACGAAGCCCAGACCGGTCAGTACTTCCTGCACCTGTTCGACCACACCCAGGCCGACCTGAACTGGGACAATCCGAAGGTGCGCGCCGAAGTCTTCAAAATGATGCGTTTCTGGCGCGACAAAGGCGTGGGTGGTTTCCGTCTGGACGTGATCAACCTGATCTCCAAACCGGCGGACTTTCCTGAGGACAACAGCGACGGTCGGCGCTTCTACACCGACGGCCCGAACGTCCACGATTACTTGCAGCAAATGCACCGCGAAGTGTTCGAAGGGCATGATCTGATCAACGTCGGCGAGATGTCCTCCACCAGCCTGGCGCACTGCATTCGCTATTCGCGGCCTGAATCGAAAGAGCTGTCGATGACCTTCAATTTCCATCACTTGAAGGTCGATTACCCAAACCTGCAAAAATGGGTTCGCGCCGATTTCGACTTCCTCGAACTCAAGCGCATCCTCTCTGACTGGCAAATCGGCATGCAGGCCGGTGGCGGCTGGAATGCACTGTTCTGGTGTAATCACGATCAGCCGCGAGTGGTCTCACGCTTTGGTCACGACGGTGAGCATCGAGTCGTGTCGGCGAAGATGCTCGGCACGGCGTTGCACTTCCTCCAGGGCACGCCGTTCGTGTATCAGGGCGAAGAGCTGGGCATGACCAATCCGGGTTTCGATCACATCGGCCAGTACCGCGATGTCGAGACCCTGAACATTCATCGACTCAAGCGCGAGGCCGGTGTGAGTGACGCCGATAACATGGCGGCGATCATGCAGAAGTCCCGTGACAACGGCCGTACGCCGATGCACTGGAATGCCGAGCGGAATGCCGGTTTCAGCGTGGCCGAACCGTGGATCGGTGTGCCGGCCAACGCTGCACGAATCAACGTTGCCAGCCAACTTGATGACCCTGATTCGGTGCTGCATCACTACCGGCAGTTGATCACTTTGCGCCGCCGTGAAGCCTTGATGTCCGACGGCGTGTACCGGCAGTTGCTGCCTGGGCATGCGCAAGTCTGGGCGTATGTGCGTGAAGGCCAGGGTGAGCGATTGCTGGTGCTGAACAACTTCTACGGCACCTCCTGTGAAGTTGAATTGCCGGCTGAGGTGATCAGCGAAGCAATGACGCAGCGCTTGGTGATCAGCAACTACCCGGACTCTGCGCCGCGCAATCGGCAGGTGTTTTTGCGGCCTTTTGAGTCGTTCGTCCTGCACCTGACCAACCACTAAAACATACCGATTCAAAAACACGCAGAACGCTGCGCGGGGGACTTTTGCGCGCCGTTTTTGCTGCAGCACACAATAAAAATAATGGGGTGGCTCTTGAAAACAATAATAAATCGCAGCCTTGTAGCAGCAGGTGTTTGCCTGGCATTACCACTGTCGGCCCAGGCGCTGGAGTTCGCCGGTTACTTGCGTAGCGGCATCGGGACCTCGGTCAACAGCGGCAAACAGCAGTGCTTCCAACTGCCGGGGGCGCAGACCAAATATCGCTTGGGCAACGAATGCGAGCAGTACGCCGAACTGGAGTTACGCCAGGATCTTTACACCCTGGACGACGGTTCGGTGTTGAGCGTCGATGGCATGGCTTCGTTGTACAACCAGTACGACAAGGACCTGACCTTCAACGGTGATAACGGCTCGGTGCGCATGCCGCAGCTGTATACGCAGTGGTCAAACCTGCCGAGCCTGAACGGTGGTTCGCTGTGGGCCGGCCGGCGTTACTACAAGCGGAACGACATCCACATTTCCGACTTCTACTACTGGAACCAGAGCGCCACCGGCGGCGGAATCGAAGACGTGCAGATCGGTGATCTGAAATACAGCTACGCCCTCTCGCGCAAGGATAATCTGTACCAGAAGGACTACATCAACCGGCATGACTTCAACGTCGCCGGGTTCAAGATCAACCCCGGTGGCGAGTTGGAGGTGGGCCTGAGTTACATCGACAAACCCGACAGCCAGGATGCTCACCGTGGCTGGGCGATCACCACCCAGCATGTGCAGAAAGGCTTTCTGGGCGGCAAGAACAAACTGGCCTTCCAGTACGGCGAAGGCCCCGGCACCGGGTTGGGTTATACCGGTAACGTGAAGCTGGACGACAGCAACAAAAGTTATCGCGTGGTGGAGTTCTTCGACTGGCAAGTGACGCCACGCTTTGGCGGCCAGATCGAGGCGGTCTATCAGAAAGACATCCGCCCGGACGGTGCCGACCAGAACTGGATGTCCATTGGCGTGCGCCCGGCGTATGCGATTACCGAGCAGTTCAAGCTGGTGACCGAGTTGGGCCACGATCAGGTTGACGCGCCGGGCGGGACGCGCAAGCTGAGCAAGTTCACCTTCGCCCCGACCTGGTCGCCCAAGGGCCCGGAGTTCTGGGAACGCCCCGAGGTGCGCCTGTATTACACCTATGCCAGCTGGAACGAGGCGGCCAAACGGGCAGCCAATGAACTGGCGGCGGGCTCGGCGTTGTCCGACACCGGCGCCTTCGGCACGGCGCTCCACGGTGCCAATGTCGGATTGCAGGTCGAGTACTGGTGGAAATAAACGCATAACCTCGGTAGCGCCTACAAAGTATCGCAAGCGTCTTTTAAAAGAACAAAACAGCAGGTGACGTCATGGCCACACCCCAACATTTGCAACTGCTCGCGCCGCTGTCCGGCGTACTGATGCCCCTGGACCAGGTGCCCGATCCGGTGTTTTCCAGCCGCGTGATCGGTGACGGTTTGTGCATCGATCCGACAACTAAAACCTTGTGCGCGCCACTGGCCGGGGTGATCAGCAATGTGCAGACCAGTGGTCATGCCGTCAGCATTACCGACGACCACGGTGTGCAGGTGTTGATGCACATCGGCCTCGATACCGTGAACCTGGCGGGCAAAGGGTTTACCCGGTTGGTGGAAGAAGGTCAGCGGGTGGAGGCGGGTCAGGCTCTGATCGAATTTGATGTCGATTACATCGCCTTGAATGCGCGCAGTCTGTTGACCTTGATGCTGGTGGTCAGTGGTGAACCGTTCACCTGGCTGGTGCCCGAAGCGGGTCTGGTGGAAAGCGGCCAACCGCTGCTGAGTCTGAACTCCGCCGGGCAGGTGAGGGATGAGCTATTGGCTGATCAGGGCGAAGCACTGTTCTCCAAACCGGTGACCCTGGCCAACCCGAACGGCTTGCACGCGCGTCCGGCGGCGGTGTTTGCCCAGGCGGCGAAAGGCTTTTCGGCGAGCATCCATCTGCATAGACAGCAGGACAGCGCCAATGCCAAATCCCTGGTGGCGATCATGGCGTTGCAAACGGCGCACGGTGATCGGGTGCAAGTCAGCGCGGTGGGGCCGGATGCGCAGGTTGCGATCAAAACCCTGAGCGAGCTGCTGGTCGCCGGTTGCGGCGAAAGCGTGACGGTGCTGGCGGATGTGCAACCGACCGAGACGTGCGCGCAGACGGTACTGCGTGGGGTTTGCGCATCCGCAGGTTCGGCGTTTGGTCTGGTCGTTCAGATCGCCGAGCAGACACTGCACGTGAGCGAATTCGGCAAGGGCGCGCAGGTTGAGCGTGAACAGTTGGCTCAGGCCTTGAGCGAGTCGCAGCGGGACTTGCAACAACTGCGTGACAACGCCAACAGCGACGCCCAGGGCGAGATATTCAAGGCGCATCAGGAACTGCTCGAAGACCCGGGTTTGCTGGATCAGGCCCAGTCGCTGATCAGCGAAGGCAAAAGCGCCGGATTCGCCTGGCGGGCGACGACCGAAGCGACGGCGGTTCAGTTCAAGAGTCTCGGCAGCCCCTTATTGGCGGAGCGGGCAGCAGACCTGGCGGATGTGGGGCAACGGGTGCTCAAGCGGATTCTGGGCGTGCAGGATCAGGTGATGGATGTGCCGGAGGGGGCGATCCTGATCGCCGAGCAACTGACCCCGTCGCAGACTGCCGGGCTCGATACCCGCAAAGTGCTGGGGTTCGCCACGGTGGGGGGTGGCGCCACCAGCCACGTCGCGATTCTGGCCCGGGCCGCTGGCTTGCCGGCGGTCTGCGGTTTGCCTGTTCAGGTGCTGGCGCTGGTCAATGGCACGCAAGTGTTGCTGGATGCCGACAAGGGTGAGCTGCACCTTGATCCGGATCTCGCTGCCATCGAGCAGCTTCAGGCCGACCGTCAGCAACAACAAAAACGCCATCAACACGAACTCGCCCACGCCGCGTTGGCGGCCTGTACCCGCGACGGTCATCACATCGAGGTGACGGCCAACGTCGCCTCGCTGAATGAAACCGAACAGGCCATCAGCCTGGGCGGTGAGGGCGTCGGATTGTTGCGTTCGGAGTTTCTGTATCTGGATCGCAACCACGCGCCGAGCCATGACGAACAAGCGTCCACCTACAGCGCCATCGCCCGCGCCCTGGGACCGACGCGCAATCTGGTGGTGCGCACGCTGGATGTCGGCGGCGACAAGCCCTTGGCCTACGTGCCGATGGAGAGTGAAACCAACCCGTTCCTCGGCATGCGCGGAATTCGCCTGTGCCTGGAGCGTCCGCAACTGCTGCGCGACCAGTTCAAGGCGATCCTTGGCAGTGCCGGGCTGGCCCGTTTGCATATCATGCTGCCGATGGTCACCCAGCTCAGCGAATTGCGTCTGGCCCGGCAACTGCTCGAAGAAGAGGCGCAGGCGCTGGGTCTCACGGAGTTGCCGAAACTGGGGATCATGATCGAAGTGCCGGCAGCGGCATTGATGGCGGACCTGTTTGCGCCAGAGGTGGACTTCTTTTCCATCGGCACCAATGACCTGACCCAATACACGCTGGCCATGGACCGCGATCACCCGCGCCTGGCCAGTCAGGCCGACAGCTTTCATCCGTCGGTGCTGCGCCTGATCGCCACCACGGTCAAGGCTGCCCATGCCCACGGCAAGTGGGTGGGCGTGTGTGGTGCGCTGGCCTCGGAAACCCTTGCGACCCCGTTATTGCTGGGGCTGGGGGTGGACGAGTTGTCGGTGAGTGTGCCGCTGATTCCAGCGGTGAAAGCGGCGGTACGTGAAGCGAATCTGACGGATTGCCAGGCCATTGCCCGGCAAGTGCTGGGACTGGAAAGTGCCGAGCAGGTGCGCGAGGCATTGCGGCTTTATCACGCCGCGGTGGTTGATACTTCACTGGTTCTGGAGAACTGAGCATGTTCGAGAAAATGCAGCGGGCGTTCTGGAAAGCGTTGACCCCGGATATGGTGGTGGATGAGCCCAAGCAGGCTGTTCAACCGGTTGCAGGTTTGGCCGAGGATGTCGTGGCCGCGTTGGGCGGGGTGGATAATCTCAAGTCACAGCAGCCCGTGGCGCTGAGCCGGGTACGGGTGCAATTGCGGGATGTGGCGCAAGTGAACCGCCAGGCTTTGAAAATGGCCGGTGTGCCGGGCGTCATGCTGCTGGATGACGGGGTGGTGCATCTGATCACTGGCCTTCAGCCTTAACCGATCCCTTGTGGCGAGGGAGCTTGCTCCCGCTCGGCGGCGAAGCAGTCGTAAACCGCCCAGCGCGGTATACCTGAAGCAACGCGATGGCTGGATTCGGGGCCGCTTCGCGCCCCAGCGGGAGCAAGCTCCCTCGCCACAGCTGCTTTGCCGGCCCTGATGTCCCTGTGTCCCATTGCCGCCCCGCCCTTACTGTTTCTCAACCGCAGGTGTATCGTATTCGCCTTTTGCGGGTGTCTGGCCCGCCGCTGATACGTGAGGTAGTTGAGTTCATGTCCTTTACCCGTCGCCAAATACTCGGTGGTCTGGCCGGTCTTGTCGTAGTTGGCGTGGGGGCCGGTGGCGCGTCGCGGTACTGGCTGGGGAAAATGGCCGACGCCGAGGCGGGTCACGACTACGAACTGATTGCCGCCCCGCTGGACGTTGAACTGGTGGCCGGGCACAAGACCCAAGCCTGGGCGTTCGGCCCGTCGGTGCCGGGCACCGAGCTGCGGGTACGCCAGGGCGAATGGCTGCGGGTGCGTTTCATCAACCACCTGCCGGTGGCGACCACCATTCACTGGCACGGCATTCGCCTGCCGCTGGAAATGGACGGTGTGCCGTATGTCTCGCAACTGCCGGTGCTGCCGGGTGAATACTTCGACTACAAATTCCGCGTGCCGGACGCCGGCAGCTACTGGTATCACCCGCATGTGAACAGCAGCGAAGAGCTCGGTCGTGGTCTGGTCGGCCCGCTGATCATCGAAGAACGCGAGCCCACCGGTTTCAAGTACGAGAAAACCCTGAGCCTCAAGAGCTGGCACGTCGATGAAGAGGGCGCGTTCGTCGCCTTCAGCATTCCTCGCGAAGCCGCTCGCGGCGGTACGGCGGGGCGCTTGTCGACGATCAATGGCGTGTCGCAGGCGGTGATTGAGTTACCCGCCGGGCAGATCACTCGCGTGCGGTTGCTCAACCTCGACAACACCCTGACCTACCGCATCAATATCCCCGGCGCTGAAGCGCAGATTTACGCGCTGGACGGCAACCCCGTCGAGCCGCGTCCGCTCGGCAAGGAGTACTGGCTCGGTCCGGGCATGCGCATCTGTCTGGCGATCAAGGCACCGGCGGCGGGTGAAGAATTGTCCCTGCGCAACGGCTCGGTGCGCTTGGGCACTTTGCGTTCAGTGGCCAACAGCGATGCGCCGACACCATGGCCGCCCGCGCTGCCGGCCAACCCGATTGCCGAGCCGGACCTGGCCAATGCCGAGAAACTCAACTTCAATTTCGAGTGGGTCGGCTCGGTATCGGTCAATGTCGATAACGGTAAACCGCCGAGCCTGTGGCAGATCAACGGCAAGGCGTGGGACATCACGGACAAGACCTGTTCGGATCGTCCGATTGCGACCCTGAAAAAGGGCAAAAGCTATATTTTCGAATTGAAGAACATGACTCAGTATCAGCACCCGATCCACCTGCACGGGATGAGCTTCAAGGTAATTGCCTCGAACCGGCACAAGGTCATCCCGTACTTCACCGACACCTATCTGCTGGGCAAGAACGAACGCGCGCAAGTCGCACTGGTGGCGGATAATCCGGGCGTGTGGATGTTCCATTGCCACGTGATCGACCACATGGAAACCGGCCTGATGGCCGCCATCGAGGTAGCGTGATGCGTCAGATACGCCCCAACGCCATCATTGATCGCAGCCGCGATCGCGACTTCATGCGCGAAGCCCTGGCCCTTGCTGCCCAAGGCGCAGCGCTCGGTGAAGTGCCGGTGGGCGCGGTGCTGGTGCAGGACGGTGAAATCATCGGTCGTGGCTTCAACTGCCCGATCAGCGGCAACGACCCCAGCGCTCACGCCGAGATGGTCGCGATCCGCGCCGCCGCACTGGCCGCCAGCAACTATCGCCTGCCCGGCAGCACCCTCTATGTGACGCTTGAACCGTGCAGCATGTGCGCCGGGCTGATCGTCCACTCGCGGATTGCGCGGGTGGTGTACGGCGCGCTGGAGCCCAAGGCCGGGATTGTGCAGAGCCAGGGGCAGTTCTTTACCCAGGGCTTTTTGAATCATCGGGTGGTGTTTGAGGGCGGGGTGTTGGCTGAGGAGTGTGGGGCGGTGTTGAGCGAGTTTTTCCGGGCCAGAAGAGCAAAACTCACTGACTGAACACTAATCAAATGTGGGAGCGAGCTTGCTCGCGATGGCGGACTAACATTCAACATTGATATTGGATGTTATGGCCTCATCGCGAGCAAGCTCGCTCCCACAGGGGATCTCTGTTGTCTGGACGATCGAGTGTTTACTTACGGGCCACAATGACAGCCCGCATCGGCGCCGGCAGCCCTTCAACCGTCTTGCCGTGATCGTCCGGATCCAGGAAATCACTCAGCGACTGGTACTTCATCCACTCCGTCCCGCGTTGCTCTTCAACAGTGGTGGTGCTGACATCCACACAACGCACATCACTGAAGCCTGCACGGCGCAACCACAACTCCAGCGCCGGCACCGACGGCAGGAACCACACGTTGCGCATCTGCGCGTAGCGGTCTTCCGGCACCAGTACCTGCTGTTGATCGCCTTCGATCACCAATGTCTCCAGCACCAGTTCACCGCCCTTGACCAGGCAATCCTTCAGCGCCAGCAAATGCTCGATCGGCGAACGGCGGTGGTAGAACACGCCCATGGAAAACACCGTGTCGAAGCCTTCCATGTTCGGCGGCAGGTCTTCGAAGGGGAAGGGCAGATGCCAGGCATTGGGCTCGGACAAGTAACGCTGCACGGCCTGGAACTGGCAGAAGAACAGCCAGTTCGGATCGACGCCAATCACACTGTCCGCGCCGGCGCCGAGCATGCGCCACATGTAGTAACCGTTGCCGCAACCGACATCGAGGATGCGTTTGCCCTTGAGGTCCAGATGCGGGGCGACCCGCGACCACTTCCAGTCCGAACGCCATTCGGTGTCGACATGCACACCGAACAGGTCGAACGGCCCCTTGCGCCACGGCGACAAACCCATCAGCGCCGTACGCATCTGCGCGCGGGTTTCGTCGTCGCAATCGGTGTCCAGCCTCAGGCCGTTGAGCAAGTCGACTTCGCTCGGCTGGATCTTCGGCAAGGCGTCCAGCGCACTTTGCCAGCGCTCCAGGTCGCCGTGGCCCTTTTCCATTTTCCTGTCGAGCTGTGCTTGCAGGGTATTGGCCCAGTCGGCGAGCGGCGTACCGGCCAGGCGGCGGGCGAGGGGAGACAGATCAATCATGGCAAGGCAATCAACGAGGCAAAGTTAAGACACTGGAACCACGGCACGACTTTCGAGAACCCGGCGGCCAACAGGCGTTCGCGGTGTTCTTCGAGGCTGTCGGGCTTCATGACATTTTCGATGGCGCTGCGTTTCTGGGCAATTTCCAGTTCGCTGTAGCCGTTGGCGCGCTTGAACGCGACGTGCAGGTCGGTGAGCAGTGCATGCTCTTGGGGATCGTTGAAGCGCAACTTCTCCGAGAGAATCAGCGCGCCGCCCGGCAGCAGCGACTGGTGGATGCGCGAGAGCAAGGCCGTACGTTGCTCGGGTGCGATGAATTGCAGGGTGAAGTTCAGCGCCACCACCGAGGCCGGCTGGAATTGCAGGGCGAGGATGTCGCCTTCAATGACCTCCACCGGCAGCAGTTCCTGGAACATCGAGTCCTGACCATTGAGGTATTCGCGGCAACGCTCGACCATGGCGGCGGAGTTATCCACAGCGATCACGCGGCAACCGTCGGTGCGCACATGTCGGCGCAGGGCCTGAGTCACGGCGCCCAAGGACGAACCCAGGTCGTACAGCACGCTGTTGGGTTGAGCGAACTGCGCGGCGAGTACGCCAAGGTTTTCAACGATGGTCGGATAACCCGGCACCGAGCGCTTGATCATGTCCGGGAATACCCGCACCACGTCCTCGTTAAAGGCGAAGTCAGGCACCTGGGCCAAAGGCTGGGCGAAAAGGCGATCGGGTTCTTTGCTCACGGCGGTTCCAGCGGCGTAGGTGGAAAAGGCCGGCATTTTAGCCAAATTGGCGGGGGGATGCGCGGGTTGTCTGATAAACCGCTGGCTGAAGGGGCAGAGGGCTGCTGTGGTGAGGGGTTCAGCGTCGTTCCTGAGTAAACGCCGACGCCGTAATTCCCCATTGCCCCAGCCAGTAGCTGAGAATAATCACATAGGGCGCCGCCTCGAACGGCACTACAAACCGGCTGATGCCAATCACGCTATCGGAAAACACGAACGCCAACGCACCCGCCGCCGCCAGCAGTGCCGAGCGTTTCGGCACGCCGCTGCCGAGGCGAGCCAGCGCCCGCCACAGCATCGCACTGATGGCCAGGCCATAGACAATCACGGGAATCAGCAACGGCCCCAGCCCGTGGGAAATCAGAATCCCCAGCAAAGCAGCACCAACGCCCAGTGCAAGCATCAGCGGCAACAGCGCCAGGCGCCGGCAATCGCTCAAATAGGCCCTGAGGTAGGCCAGGTGAGCCACCAGAAACGCCCCCAGGCCAAATACAAACAAATCCCCCGGCCAGGCCAGCAACACATCGCCCAGCAGAGAGAAAATCAGCCCCAGGCTGATCCAGCGTCGATAGTCGGTGGGCGGCGCATCGTGCAGCCAGCCGAGCAAAGCCAGGACCGGCAGCGGCTTGACCAGCAGGCACAGCAACGCGGCGTGTACGCTCACCCCGTAGAGAAACGTCACCGCGCCCATCAGCGCCAGAATCAGCCAGCCCACGGTCAGTTCACCGAAATCGCACAGTCAAAGGTTTTCACGGCCGGGACTTCCGGCTCCCACGGCTGCGAATACGTCAGGCGCAAACGCCCGGTGCCGATGGCGAACGCCTGAAAGCGCCAGGTCGACAAGCCGGCACTGCCGACAATACCGCCGTCGTCGGGGTTGCTGTAAACCTCGGGGCTCAGGGCGCGTAACACACCGCCGGCAGAGTCCTGGATCGCCCAGCGATAACCGGTGGTGGGATTGCTCGGCAGGCTGACAATCAGGTTTTGCCCGTTGCTCAGGCGCACCGGACATTCGCTTTGTTTTTCCACGGTCACGTTTTGTTTGGGGTGCGTGGCGCACGCGGCCAGCAAGGAGAGGGCGATCGGGACAAACAGGCGAGTAGGGGACATAAGGGCAGCGGCTCCGGCATTCACGACGAACGGCGAGCATAACTGAAGATGAGACAAAGTGTGACCGTTGGGCTGTGGTGTGATCCAGACGTCTGTGTTGTGAATGCCGACGCCTTCGCGAGCAGGCTCGCTCCCATAATAGAAAACTGTTTGATCACACAGTCTGTGAACACCAGAGATCAATTGTGGGAGCGAGCCTGCTCGCGAAAGCAGTCTTGCAGGCGCTGGATGATTCTCAGAACAGTACAAAACGGGTGCCCGGTCATGCGAATACGGCTATTTGTTTAATGCCTTACAGTCAACTATCCAAAACAAACGAAAACTCACCCCTGGATGAAAATTCATTATTTTGTCCATCATTGAACTTGACATTAAAAATGCCGGTGTAGCCTGTCTTGCCAGTGTTCACAAACAAGTTCATGACGCCTTCAAGTGCCCAACGGCTAACAGGAGGCTGGCCCGCAGTAAAAGCGATTTCGATCAGGTTCCCCGGTTTGTTAAGTTCGTAGATGCCCGTCTCGATCTGTCTCGGCAGGTAAAAATCAAACGCTCGAGCAAGCGGGGTGTTCTTTTCACCACCCTTGAAAATAGCCAGAATCTCGCGGGAGCCGACGCTGGTGTAAAACGCTTCGGAGTTGAAATCCGGCTGGCCTTGAATAGTGGCCTTCAAATTGTTGTTTTGGCAGCAGCGGCGAAATTCAACTTCATTTTTAACGCAGTTGTCGACAAAGCTTCGTCGTTGATTGATGTCCATTGGCTTATCTCTTTGATGTGCAGTAGCACGACGTGTTCAAGCCTTGAAGGTACAGCCAATGACGGGAAGAAGGAGCTATCAAATCTGCTAGGTTTACCGCCGAATTGTATTTCTGTTTGTCAAAAAAAAGGCCAGATGATTAGTCTGGCCCAGTCAGGTTCATGTTCCGTTAAAACAATATTTTCGCTACATCCGCAAAGCGCTTGGCGAAGTGCACGGTAATCCCTTCTTTCAGGTAGTCCGGCAGTTCCTCAAAGCTGCCACGATTGGGCTCCGGCAAGATCAATTCGAAAATCTTCTGCCGCCGCGCCGCGATCACCTTCTCACGCACCCCGCCAATCGGCAGTACATGCCCGGTCAACGTCAGTTCACCGGTCATGGCCACGCCTTTTTTCGGTGCCTGGTTACGGGCGAGCGAGAGCAGGGCGCTGGCCATGGTCACGCCGGCGCTCGGGCCGTCTTTGGGGGTGGCGCCTTCCGGTACGTGCAGGTGGACGAAGGCTTCGTCGAAGAACTTCGGATCACCGCCAAACGACTTCAGGTTGGAGCTGACGTAGCTGTAGGCGATTTCCGCCGACTCCTTCATCACATCACCCAGTTGCCCGGTGAGCTTGAAGCCACGGTTGAGCGTATGAATGCGCGTCGCTTCAATCGGCAAGGTCGCGCCGCCCATGCTGGTCCACGCCAGCCCGGTAATCACGCCAGTGCCGGACAGCACCTGCTCGTTGCGGAACACCGGATGGCCGAGGGACGCTTCGAGGTCTTTCGGACCGATCTTGATCACCGCGTCCGGTTCGTCGATCAGCTTGACCACCGCTTTGCGCACCAGTTTGCCCAGCTGTTTCTCCAGCTGGCGCACCCCGGCTTCACGGGCGTAACCATCGATCAGTGCCTTGAGCGCGGTGTCGCTGATGGCCAGGTTGGCTTTGGATACGCCGGCCTTTTCAAGTTGTTTCGGCCACAGGTGACGTTTGGCGATGGCGATTTTTTCTTCGGTGATGTAGCCCGACAGGCGAATCACTTCCATCCGGTCCAGCAAAGGGCCGGGAATCGAATCCAGGGTGTTGGCGGTGCAGACGAACAGGACTTTCGACAGGTCCATGCGCAAGTCGAGGTAGTGGTCGAGGAATTCGACGTTCTGTTCCGGATCCAGGGTTTCCAGCAGCGCCGAGGCCGGGTCGCCCTGGTAGCTCTGGCCCATCTTGTCGATCTCGTCGAGCATGATCACCGGGTTCATCACTTCGACGTCTTTCAACGCCTGTACCAGCTTGCCCGGTTGCGCGCCGATATAGGTGCGGCGGTGGCCCTTGATCTCGGCTTCGTCACGCATGCCGCCGAGGCTGAAGCGGTAGAACGGCCGGCCCAGGGATTCGGCGATGGATTTGCCGACGCTGGTCTTGCCCACGCCCGGCGGCCCGACCAGCAGCACGATGGAGCCGCTGATCTCGCCTTTATAGGCACCGACCGCAAGGAATTCGAGGATGCGGTCCTTGATGTCGTCGAGGCCGGCATGGTGTTTGTCCAGCACCTTGCGGGCGTGCTTGAGGTCGAGTTTGTCCTCGCCGTACACGCCCCACGGCACCGACGTCGCCCAGTCGAGGTAGTTGCGGGTGACCGCGTACTCTGGCGAGCCGGTTTCGAGGATCGACAGTTTGTTCATTTCCTCTTCGATGCGTTTTTTGCACCTGCGGCGACAGCACCTTGCCCACCAATCGTTGCTCGAACTGCTCGACGTCGGCACTGCGATCGTCCTTGGTCAGACCCAGCTCCTGCTGGATGACCTTGAGCTGTTCCTTGAGGAAGAACTCGCGCTGGTGTTCACCGATCTTGCGGTTCACCTCGGCGGAGATTTCTTTTTGCAGGCGCGCGACTTCGACTTCCTTGCGCAGCATCGGCAGGACTTTTTCCATGCGTTTGAGCATCGGCACGCAGTCGAGCACTTCCTGCAACTCACCACCGGTGGCCGAGGTCAGTGCGGCGGCGAAGTCGGTCAGTGGCGACGGATCGTTGGGACTGAAGCGGTTGAGGTAGTTCTTCAACTCTTCGCTGTACAGCGGGTTGAGCGGCAGCAACTCCTTGATCGCGTTGATCAGCGCCATGCCGTAGGCCTTGACCTCGTCGGTCGGCTCGGTGGGCTGGTGCGGGTATTCGACTTCCACCAGATACGGCGGGCGATGGTGCTTGAGCCAGGTCTTGATGCGCACCCGGGTCAGGCCCTGGGCGACGAATTGCAGCTTGCCGTTTTCGCGGCTGGCATGGTGCACCTTGACCAGCGTGCCGTAGAGCGGCAGGGCCGAGGTGTCGAAATGGCGCGGGTCTTCCTGGGGCGTGTCCATGTAGAACAAGGCCAGGGAGTGGTGATCGGACTTACTGACAAGATCCAGCGTTTCGGCCCACGGCTCTTCATTGACGATCACCGGCAGCACTTGCGCGGGGAAGAACGGGCGGTTGTGGATCGGGATGATGTAGACCTTGTCCGGTAGATTCTGGCCCGGCAGGGCCAGGCCTTTGCCGGTGGAGGGGTGTTCGGCGTTCTCGGGATCGGCGTATTCGCTCGGGTCTTCAGGGAATGCTTGCTGGTCGCTCATGGGGCACCTGCGCAATGGGGTATGGGTGTTAGATGGGGCAGGTGGGGGGTGGTTTCAATGGGCGGGGATATTTCAGGGTGTGTTTCAGGCGTTCAGGTAATCGAACACGGAAATTTCGAACACGCAAAATTCCCTGTGGGTCGGCGGTGTGGCAGTGATTCGGCAACCACAAAAAAAGGCGACCCCCTCACAGGAGTCGCCTTTTTCTTTACTTGCCGCTAACGCTTATTCCGGCAGTTTGTACGCGATCACATAGTCGCCCATTTTGGTGCCCAGTGAGCCGTGGCCGCCAACGACGAGCAGCACGTACTGTTTGCCGTCCTTGCCGGTGTAGGTCATTGGGGTGGCCTGGCCGCCTGCTGGCAGGCGCGACTTCCACAGCTCCTTGCCGCTGTTGACGTCATAGGCGCGCAGGTACTGGTCCAGGGTGCCGCTGAGGAAGCCGACGCCGCCAGCAGTGACCATCGAGCCGCCCATGCTTGGCACGCCCAGGGTCAGGCCGATAGGCAGTGGCGAGCTGTCGCGACTGGTGCCGTTCTTGTGCTTCCACACCACTTTGCTGGTGGTCAGGTCGATACCGGCGACATAGCCCCAGGCTGGCGCCTGGCACGGTACACCGAATGGCGACATGAACGGGTGCATGGTGACTGCGAACGGCGCGCCAGTGTTGGGCTGGATGCCAGCCGTTTCACTTTCACGCTTGCTGTCGGCGGCCACTTCGGCACGCGGGATCATCTTCGAGACGAACGCCATGTAGTTCGGGTTGGTGAACAGGATCTGGCGAACCGGGTCGACCGACACACTGCCCCAGTTGAACACACCGACGTTACCCGGATAGATCAGGCTGCCCTGCAACGATGGCGGGGTGTACTGGCCTTCGTAACGCAGTTCCTTGAACTGGATACGGCACAGCATCTGATCGAACGGGCTCGCGCCCCACATGGCTTTTTCGGTCAGTTCCGGGGCCAGCAGGTTCAGGTCCGAACGGGCCTGGGTCGGAGCAGTATGGTCGCCTGCAACTGCGCCTTGTGGCACCGCAATTTCACGAATCGGCACAATCGCCGTGCCGTCGCGACGGTCCAGGACATACAGGCTGCCTTGTTTGGTCGGCGCGATCAGCGCCGGCTTCACGCCGTCGGCGGTCTTCATGTCCAGCAGGGTCGGCTGGCTAGGAACGTCCATGTCCCACAGGTCATGGTGAGTGAACTGGTAGTTCCAGCGCACCTTGCCGGTGGCGAGGTCCAGCGCCACCACGCCGGCGCTGAATTTCTCGGCGCCCGGCATACGGTTACCGCCCCACTGGTCAGGCATCTGATTGCCCAGTGGCAGGTACACCATGCCCAGTTTTTCGTCGACGCTGGCCAGTGACCACATGTTCGGCGAGTTGCGGGTGTAGGTCTTGCCCGGTGCCAAAGGCTCGGTCGCCTCCGGATTGCCGCTGTCCCAGTTCCAGACCAGATGACCGTCATGTATATCGAAAGCGCGGATCACGCCCGAAGGTTCGTTGGTCGATTCGTTGTCGGTGACGTGACCGCCCATGATCACCAGATCACGGGTAATCGCGGCCGGCGAGGTGGCGTAGTAGCCGCCCGGGGTGAACGGACCGATACCCTGGGTCAGGTCAACCGTGCCTTTGTTGCCGAAGCCTTCGCAGACCTTGCCGGTGTCGGCATTGAGTGCGATCAGGCGCGCATCGGCGGTCGGCAGGTACAGGCGACGTGGGCAGGCCTGGGCAACGGCTTTGCCGGCTTCGGTGATGGCCACGTTCGATGCGTCACCCGACTTCGCGTAGGCGTTCTCGTCGTAGTACGAAACACCCCGGCAGGTCATGTGGGCAAAGCCCTTGAAGCCGACAGGGCTCTTGATCTGCGGATCGAAACGCCAGAGCTCCTTGCCGGTGTCCGGGTCCAGCGCAAGCACTTTGCTGTGAGCGGTGCAGGCATAGATCATGCCGTTGACCTTCAGCGGGGTGTTTTCGTTTGTCAGCTCGACCGGGTCATCGGCAGTCGGCAGGTCGCCGGTCTGGATGCGCCAGGCCTCTTTCAGCTTGCCGACGTTGTCCGGCGTGATTTGCTTGAGCGGCGAATAGCGGTCACCGAATTCGGTGCGGCCATAAGACTGCCATTCGCCATCAGGCATGGCTGGCGCGGTGCTGGTCATGTCAGCCGTGTCGCGGCCCAGCTCGCCCTTGATTTCACCCGGGTGGGTGAATTGGCTGGCAATGGCGGTAGCACCGGCCAGTACCACGGCCACGCTCAGTGCGGCGGTGCCCAGCGGTGCGGCGCCGTTACGCAGCAACGGGCGGCGAAACCACGGCAACAACAGGACTACGCCGAGCGCGAACCACAGCGACAGACGCGGCACCAGTTGCCACCAATCGAGGCCGATTTCCCACAGCGCCCACACGGTACTGGCAAACAGCACCAGTGCGTACAGCCCCAGCGCGGCACGCCGTGCGGCAATCAGCAGCACGCCGGTGATCGCCAGGCCAATACCGGCCAGCAGGTAATACAGCGAACCGCCGAGCATGCTCAGCTTGATCCCCCCGGCCAGCAAGGCCAGGCCCATTAGCAAAAGCAGAATGCCGAGCAAGCTCGGTGCCAGACGGCTTCGACTCAAAGCACCATCAGTGCTCATAGTGTGGTTTCTCCGTGACGTTTAAGTAGTCCCGCGCCTTTATCACTGTAGATGACGATCTGGCGTGGGCTTGGTTCAGTTAAAACTTGTTTGGTTGGCGCGATGCCCTTGTGGGAGCGAGCAGGCTCGCTCCCACAGGTTTTGTATCGTTGATCAGAAAGACGAGGTGATCTTGATCCCGCCAATCAGCGCGTCATCGACCTTGTCCACGCCACCGGGGTGGCGGATGTATTGCAGGTTCGGGCGCACGGTCAGCCAGTTCGTGACGTGCACGCCGTAATAGAGTTCGGCGCTGTATTCGGTGTCTTGCGGCGGCAGGTACGACGGATCGTCGTAGTCGTAGACGGCGCGGGCCTGGTTGATCGCCTCGGCGTTCTTGCGGTAAGCCGGGTTGACGTGGACACGGGCCAGGGCAAAGCCGATGTCATCGCGGGCGCGGGCATCGAACAGGCCTTTGTAGACGACGCCAGCCTGGACGTAGTTGTCGACGGCGTTGGTCTTCTTGTCATGCATCGTGGCGTTGGCGAAAACGCTCAGGCCGCGAGAGTTGTCGCTGGCGCGGCGGGTGACCTGCTGTTGCACGCCCAGCCACACGCCGTGCTTGCTCGAGGCGCTGCGATACGCTTCGCCGCTCAGCGCCGCCGGCTGGCCGTTGCTGTCTTTGTAGGCGTCGGTGGCCTTGGCGTTGCTGTAGTAGTAACCAGCACGGTATTCGCCCGGCAGGCCATGGAACGTGGGCGTCCACACCAGCTCCACCGGCAGGATCGCGCCCTGGGTGCCGCTACCGCTGAGCTTGAAGCCGTTGCCGCGATCCAGGTTCGACGGGTTCTGTTCGTAAGCACCGACCTGTGCGTACAGCTCGGGCGTCAGGTGATATTTGACCCGCATCGCCCATTGGCTGACCGGCCAGTTGTACCAGATGCCACCGACCCAGTTACCGACCTGGGAGCCGCAGAACGCCAGGTTCTGGAAGTCGCAGGGGAAGCTGTTGAAGTCTTCGCCTTCACCAAAACGACCGACCTTGATGTCGAGTTTCCGGTCGAAAAATTTCTGCTGATACCACATCTGCGTCAGACGCCAGGTCTGCCCACGACCCCAGACTTCCTGGGCCGAGGTGAAACCGCCAACCCGTGGGTCGTTGATCCGGTCGTTGCTGATGTTGTTGCCATTGCGTTCGGTGACGGTCAGCTGAAATTCAGCGTCGTCCCAGCCGAGAATTTTTTGCAGGTCCAGATGCGTGCCCAGGCCGAACTGATCGCTGTAACGGGCGGTGTGGTCGTGGTCATAGCCGCCGTGCAGGTTGCTGCCCATTTCGCCGGTGTAATCGACCTTGAAGTCGTAGCCCTTTTGCGCAAGTTCGGTACGCGTGCCGTTCCAGTCGCCGAGCATCCACGGCGAGTCGCTATCAAAGGCCGGGGCAGCCTGCGCGCAGGTGGCGAGGCTCAAGGCACTGAGGCCGCCGACCAGGTTCAGGGCTTTTCGGTTGGCAACAGGGGGGCGGACAGCGCTGTCTCGCAAAGTCTGGAAATCGGGCATAGAGATGAAATTCTTGATCTTTTTCTAAGGGTGAACTGAACGCAGAAGGGTCTGCAACGGCAGCGGAAGCGTTTCAGCTTTAAGGGTGCAAGGATAATGTCCCGTTACACATAGAGAAAGAGGTTTTATTGACATGGATCATTTCGAATTTGGTAACAGTCAGGATCAAGCGATTGTCCGAGCGCAACGCTGCCTTCGGATGATCTTTCAATGTTCACCTACATTTAACAGACAGCTTCCCCCCAACGAAGCCCTCGGCTAAGGTGCGCGGCTTCCCAATCTTTCATCGCTCAAAGGCCCGGCATGACCGAACAGAACAACAACCCGCTGCACGGCGTGACGCTGGAACAGATCCTCAACGCGCTGGTTGAGCACTACGAATGGTCGGGGCTGGCCGAGCGTATCGATATCCGCTGCTTCAAGAGCGACCCGAGCATCAAGTCGAGCCTGACCTTCCTGCGCAAAACGCCGTGGGCGCGGGAGAAGGTCGAGCGTTTATACGTGAAGTTGATGCGCACCAAGCGTCCGGTCTGACGATGCTCAATCGCCCGCACATCAGACGCCGCTTCGTGGCCACGGCGGCGGTGTTGGGCTGGGCGGCCCTGGGCATTCAGCTGTACCTGATTCTCGCTGCGCGCTGGAGCATGGGCGCCAGCCTGTTGGGCGGGCTGGTGAGTTTTTTCAGCTATTTCACCGTACTGAGCAACACCCTGGTGGCAGTCGTGCTGACCTGCGAGCTGACCTCGCGACCGTCGGCGGCCCGGCGCTGGTTCCTGCAACCTTGGGTGAGCAGCGGCATTGCCGTGAGCATCGTCGTGGTATGCCTGGCCTACAGCCTGCTGTTGCGCCATTTGTGGCACCCCGAAGGCTGGCAGTTCATCGCCGACGAGTTGCTGCACGACATCATGCCGCTGCTGTTTCTGGCGTACTGGTGGCTGTACGTGCCCAGGGGCACATTGCGCCTGTGGCACATTCTGCTCTGGACAATTTATCCGCTGGTGTACTTCGGGTATGTGCTGCTGCGCGGGCATCTGTTGAGCGCTTATGTGTATCCGTTCGTTGATGTCGGGACGCTGGGTTATCCACAGGTGTTTATCAATGCCGGGGGGATATTGGCCGGGTTTTTGGGGATCGCGGTGGTGTTGGTCGGGCTGGATCGGCGGCGATAGTCTGCGAGTGTCGAAAATCAAATGTGGGAGCGAGCTTGCTCGCGATGGCAGTGGATCAGTCAACATTGATGTTGAATGTGACACCGTCATCGCGAGCAAGCTCGCTCCCACATGGGGATTTTGCTCAGGCTTGATTACTCGTCGTCGCTGCCATCCAGCCGCCAATACCCGGCCGCCTTCACGAACTGATCATCCAACCCGTGCTCATCAAGCAGCACCCGGCGAATCTGCCGCGACACTTTGCTTTCGGTCGCGACCCACGCATACAGGTTGCCGCTCGGTACGGTGATTTGCTGCACGGTGGTCAGCAGGTGATGCTTGCCGCCCTCGCGCAACACCCAGATCACATCGACCTGCGCGGCGCTTTCGAGGCGTTGCTGCTCGGCACCGTTTTCCACTTCGACAATCACCAGCGCTCGCCGGTTGGCCGCCAGGCCTTCAAGACGCCGGGCGATGGCGGGCAGGGCGGTTTCGTCACCGATCAGCAAGTAGCTGTCGAAGATGTCCGGCACGATCATCGAGCCCCGTGGGCCGCCGATGTGCAGGAACTGCCCCGGTTTGGCCTGTTCGGCCCAGGTCGCGGCAGGGCCGTCGCCGTGCAGCACGAAGTCGATGTCCAGTTCCAGGGTCTTGAGGTCGTAGCGGCGCGGGGTGTAGTCGCGCATGGCTGGCATCGGTTGATCGGTCTTGCCGGCGCCGAGAACCAGGTGCTCCAGTGCTGCCGTTTCTGCCGCGTTCTGCGGGAACAGCAACTTGACGTGGTCGTCGGTGCCCAGGCTGACAAATCCGGCCAGCTCCGGGCCGCCGAGGGTAATACGGCGCATGCGTGGCGTCAGGTCCACCACCCGCAGCACTTGCAGGCGACGGCGTTTGATTTCATGCATGACACGGTGAATGGTCGGGTTATCAACTGCACTCATTCGGCTTTCTCCTGTACGGCTTGAACGGCGGGGCCGTCGACAATGGCTTTGGCGGTGTTGTTGAGCAAGGCCGCCACACGGATGATTTCTTCAGGGCTCCAGCGACCGTGATGCAGTTGCAGGGCATGACGCAGGTTGTGCACCGCTTCGTGAATTTCGGCGGGACGGTCATGGCCACGCAGCGAACGTTTGCTGACGTCGATGCGCATGCGCACGCCTTCGAGGGCGATGGCCTGATCGCTCAGGGAGTGACGCCCGGCGTCGGTCACGCTGTAGCGTTTTTTGCCGGCTTCGGCGTCGCCCTCGATCATTTCGCTTTCTTCCAGAAAGGTCAGGGTCGGGTAGATCACACCGGGGCTGGGACTGTACGCGCCGTCGAACATGGCTTCGATCTGACGGATCAGGTCGTAGCCGTGGCAGGGCTGTTCGGCGATCAGCGCCAGCAACAGCAATTTCAGGTCGCCAGGGGCAAACACCCGTGGGCCGCGTCCGCCGCGTTCGCGGCCTGGGCGTTTCTCGAAGCCGTCGCGGCCGTCACCGTGTTCGCGGTGGTGGGAATGATGGTCTCTCATTTTTGCGTTCTCTCGTCGTGTTTAGATACAACTTAAGATATATCTTAACGAGAGTGCAAGGCACGGCGACGAACGGCGATCCGCTGGCGGCGATGCTGCTGGTGTGACGGGGGATTTATTTACCTGCCACCGTGGGCGCCTGACACAGCGTCCCGGTCCCCGGCTGCAGGTACGGCGTGAGGATCGGCGCCATCCCTTTGAGGACCTGCACCGGCAACGCCGAGGTAAATTTGAACGCCTCGGCGGAGCGGCCTGGCACAAAGGCGGTCAGGGTGCCGAAGTGGTGATCGCCGATGTAGAACACGAAGGTCGCCGTGCGGTTGATCGATTTGGAGCTGAGAATCCGCCCGCCCGCGCCAATCGCTTCGATGCGGTTATCCCCGGTGCCGGTCTTGCCACCCATCGACAGCGGCGTGCCGTCCGGCAATTTGAAGCTGCCCGCCACCCGTTTCGCCGTCCCGGCATCCACCACTTGTGACAACGCCTCGCGCATGGCCGTGGCAACTTCGGACGGCATCACCCGTTTGCCAACGTTCGGGTCGTTGATGACCTGGGTTTCATAAGGCGTATTGGCGGCAAAGTGCAGGCTGTCGATACGCAGTGTCGGCATGCGAATGCCGTCATTGAGAATGGTGCCGATCAGTTCGGCCAGCGCGGCGGGGCGATCGCCGGAGCTGCCAATCGCCGTGGCCAGCGACGGCACCAGATGGTCGAACGGATAGCCGACTTTCTGCCAGCGCTGGTGAATATCCAGGAACGCTTCAATCTCCAGCATGGTGCGGATACGGCTGTCGCGGGCGCTCTTGTGTTTGCTTTTGAACAGCCAGCTATACACCTCTTGACGCTCGAACTCGCTGGCTTTGACGATCTGGCTGAACTTGGCGTCCGGGTTGTTCAGCAGGTAACCCATCAACCACAGATCCAAGGGGTGGACCTTGGCGATAAAGCCCTGATCCGGCAGATCGTAGGCGCCGGGGCCGTAGCTTTGATAGAGCCTGTCGAGGCGGTCATCCGTGAGTTTTTCCGGATCCTTGACGTTTTTCAGGTGCGAACGCACGAAGGTATTGAAACTCTCCTGACTGGCTTGCGGCTGCAGATAACGATGTACGGCGGCCAGGCGCATGGCGGTCGGGTGCATGCCGTCGAGGAACGTGTCGAGCCGTGCCTGGGTGTCCTTGTTCTGATATTTCTTCCAGAACCGGAGCAGGAACGCGGTGCCTTCACGGTCGGCGAATTGCGCCAGGTATTCCTGGCGCCGTGGATCGCTGTCGTCCTTGAGCAACTCGGCGCTGTTGTTGGGGCCGGAGTAGGTGCTGTAGCGCACCAGATCGCGCATCAGCCGAATGAACGGCAGGTTGATCGACTCACGCAGGGCATCGCGCAGGCTGGGCATGCGGCCGTTGTCTTCGTTACGAAAGTTGTGGAATACGTGCAGGCCGCCACCGGTGAAAAACGCCTCGCCGGGACTGGCCGAGTATTTGCGGTCCAGCGCCTCACCGAGCATTTTCGGCAAGTTGCGGTCGCTGTTGGCCATCAGGTAATCGACGGCCCAGCGACTCAGGCGATCCTGATCGTTGATCTCGACTTTCTTCAGCTCGGCGTTGCTCTTGTCGGCGTACTTGTCGTGCAGTTCGGAGATGATCTGCAAATAGGTGGTCAGCACACGCATCTTGGCAGTGGAGCCCAGCTCCAGTTTGCTGCCTTCATTGATGTCGAACGGCTGGTCGGTGCTGTCGGTCTGCACCCGTACCCGCGAGCCGTCCGGAGTCAGCTCGAACAGGGTGAAGCTGTAGCGCACGGCCGTGGTGCTGGTGGGGGTGAGCAAGCGTTCGCCGAGCAGGCCGATCTTGCCGGCGAACACCGGGTCGGCGAGGTTTTTCAGGTACTCGGTGGCCTGGGTCTGCAAATCACCTTGCAGGGTACTGGTGGCCGACAGGTCAAGGCGGTCGAGGTCGTACAGTGGGCGATTGAGCATCGAAGCCAGTCGGCTGCGGGCGACACTGATGCCTTTGTTGGTTTCGATGGGCTGAATGGTCGGCTGGGTCAGCCAGTCACGGTAGGTCACCTTGCTGGCCAAGGCGGCGCTGGCCAGCTTTGCATCGATCACGTCGTTCTGGGCCAACAGGCGAATGTGGCTGTCGGTGAGGTCGGCCAGCTCTTCGTGGCCTTTGGTCAGGTAGTGGGAAGGACGACGCTGGGCGATCATCAGCGAGAGCATTTCGCGCAGGGCCAGGCCTTTGGCGGCCATGGTTTTCCGATCAGTGGCGGTGCTGGTCAGGCTGGCATTGGCCTTGGCGAAGTCGGCCCCGTACCAGACCCGCAGGCCTTCGGCCATGCCGTGCACTTCACCGTGCCCCGGTACGGCGGATAACGGCACGCTGTTGAGGTAGTCGCGTACCACGTTCTGCCGCGCCTGCAGGGTTTGCGGCCCGAATTGATAGGCGCGCACGCTGGCGGAAATCATCTGACGGATTTTCTCCGCGCCCGAGACGGTCAGACCGTCGGGAGAGTGGCGGTACTTTTCAAGCTGTGTCGCCAGGGTACTGCCACCTGCCGATTGCCCCGGCAGGTGGATCAGCTTGGCGATCTGCGACCACGCGGCCATGCCGAATCGCGGCCAGTCCACAGCAGGATTGGCCTGCGGCTGGGCCGGGTCGAGCAGGAAGCGGTTTTCGATAAACAACAGGCTGTTGATCACCACCGGTGGGATCGACTCGAAACTTGAATAGAGCTGCTGTGGGTAATTGAAGTGATACAGCGGCGCCGCACGGCAATCGGTGATCGACAGCCCGGCCTGGATTTTCTCCGAATAGGGCACGAACAGGCCTTTGTCGCTGTAGCTCATCAGGGCAGGGGAGAAGCGGGTTTGCGCGGCAATCACGTAGTCGCGCTTGAGCAGGCGTGGCAGAAACTCACCCATCGAGCTGTAACCCAGACGCAGGTCAAAAGGGCCGTCGCCGGGGTAGCGAATGGCATCGCTGGGGCCGGGTTGCAGGTCATAACTCAAGGACGCGGCGTACTTGCTGACTTCCCGGGCTTGAAGCTTCGAGGTGCGCATCTCCCGCATCGCCGCCATACACAGCGCAATCAGGATGATCAGCAGCAACACAAAGAACGCCTTCCAGCCATGCCGGTGACGGCGTTTTTTTGCGGGTAAAGGCGCTTGATCCACAGGCTCAGTCGGAACCACAGGTTTGTTCGAATCGGTTTGCCATAGAGCGCCCATAGTCGACTGATCCATTCACGCAGATTGATCGGACTTGTCTGAAGCTTAGACGGTGGTTGGCGGTGGGGGAAAAATTGTCGATTCCAGGTTTTGAATTTGGGTATTGGCTGTGTTTTATGAAAATGACTGATAACCCCGTGGCGAGTGAGCTTGCTCGCGCTGGACTGTGCAGCAGGCCCATTTTTTGTGAACGCTGCGCACTCAAGCGCGAGCAAGCTCGCTCGCCACAGGGTGTGTGGTGCCGGATATAGCTGATTCGAAACCCTAAAAAGTCCCGTGTGTGGTGCCGGATATAGCTGATTCAGAACCCCTAAAAGTCCCGTGGCGAGCGAGCTTGCTCGCGCTGGACTGCGCAGCAGGCCCCTTTTTGTGAGCGCTGCGCACTCAAGCGCGAGCAAGCTCGCTCGCCACAGGGTGTGTGATGCCAGATATGGCTGATTCAGAAACCCTAAAAGTCCCGTGGCGAGCGAGCTTGCTCGCGCTGGACTGCGCAGCAGGCCCCTTTTTGTGAGCGCTGCGCACTCAAGCGCGAGCAAGCTCGCTCGCCACAGGGTGTGTGGTGCCGGATATAGCTGATTCAGAACCCCTAAAAGGTCCCGTGGCGAGCGAGCTTGCTCGCGCTGGACTGCGCAGCAGGCCCCTTTTTGTGAGCGCTGCGCACTCAAGCGCGAGCAAGCTTGCTCGCCACAGGGTGTGTGGTGCCAGATATAGCTGATTTAGAAACCCTAAAAGTCCCGTGTGTGGTGCCAGATATAGCTGATTCAGAACCCCTAAAAGGTCCCGTGGCGAGCGAGCTTGCTCGCGCTGGGCTGCGCAGCAGGCCCATTTTTTGTGAGCGCTGCGCACTCAAGCGCGAGCAAGCTCGCTCGCCACAGGGTGTGTGATGCCAGATATGGCTGATTCAGAAACCCTAAAAAGTCCCGTGTGTGGTGCCGGATATAGCTGATTCAGAACCCCTAAAAGGTCCACAGTCAATGGTAAGTCAGGGAGAGGTGCTCAGAGCCAGCAGGCATCCCACAGTGGGTAATCGCCGATTTTCTCTACCAATCCTGCGCGTAAGGGGTTGGCCACGATATAGCGAGCAAACGGTCGCAGATCTTCATCATCACGAATCGCCCGGTCGTGATAGCCGGTTTGCCAGAATGAGCCTTGAGTACCTGAAGCCCGGTTGATGTTCAGCGTGCTTCGGGACTTGATGGCCTGCATGAGCTGCGCCAAGGATCGCTGCTCAAGTTGCACCAGCCAATGAAAGTGGTCCGGCATGATGACCCAGGCAATCGAACTGACCCATTTTTGCTCGTGGGCTCTCCTGAATTCAGTGACAAGTAAACGTCCCAGTTGCCAGTCAGTGAATATCTGTCGGCGTTGATGCACAACCACCGTGATCAGATAGCCTCGACCCTTTTCTGAATGGCGTCCTTGGCGGAGTCGATGTGAGTTGGGACGTTCTTGCATTCCATTGCCTGCTCTTTAAATTCCTCAACTGATCCTAGCCCGCCACCTTCCTACCCATGTCGGCAACGATTGTCTGAAGATTCCGAATCCATTGAAGGATCTAAACCCGTATGGCTGTTGTGGCGAGCGAGCTTGCTCGCGCTGGACTGCGCAGCAGGCCCCTTTTTGTGAGCGCTGCGCTCTCAAGCGCGAGCAAGCTCGCTCGCCACGGCTCTGTAGTGCCTGATATGGCCGGGTTAGAGCCTTTCAGCGGGTAAATACGGCCAAAGCAGGGGCATGACGGTGCACCATTGCTGTGCAATACTCGGCGCCGTTTCGGTCGGGCTTGAGGGCGATAAAACCAGGTAATGCCCCTCCGTAAACCCCGCGTTTGCCGAGAGTTCCCGCTGAATGTTGTGATTTATAGAGTGAAAACCCCTGTCGCGAGCTTTTTATACTGCACGCCCCGCTGATCCTGACGGTTTGTCCTGCAAGGACGGTCCTGCCCATGAAGCAGGCCCGGTTTGGCGAGCAATGGCTTATCGGTCCGCGCTCGACACTCGGCGGTCATATCCAATAACAAGACGAGGTTGTACCCCTATGCCAGTCGGCAATCCCCTGCCCCATGGCGAGACCGCTCAGGGCGGCCCGCTCAAACGCGAACTCGGCGAACGGCATATTCGCTTGATGGCGCTCGGCGCCTGTATCGGCGTCGGTCTGTTTCTCGGCTCCGCCAAGGCCATCGAAATGGCCGGTCCGGCGATCATGCTGTCCTACATCATCGGCGGTCTGGCGATTCTGGTGATCATGCGTGCCCTCGGCGAGATGGCCGTGCACAACCCGGTCGCCGGCTCCTTCAGCCGTTATGCGCAAGATTATCTGGGCCCGTTGGCAGGCTTTCTCACCGGCTGGAACTACTGGTTCCTGTGGCTGGTGACCTGTGTCGCGGAAATCACCGCGGTAGCGGTGTACATGGGTGTCTGGTTCCCCGATGTACCGCGCTGGATCTGGGCGCTGGCCGCTTTGATGAGCATGGGCACGATCAACCTGATCGCGGTGAAGGCCTTCGGCGAGTTCGAATTCTGGTTCGCCCTGATCAAGATCGTCACCATCATCGCCATGGTGATCGGCGGTATCGGCGTGATCGCTTTCGGTTTCGGCAACGACGGCGTGGCGTTGGGCATTTCCAATCTGTGGGCCCACGGCGGCTTCATGCCCAACGGCGTGCAAGGCGTGCTGATGTCCCTGCAAATGGTGATGTTCGCCTACCTCGGTGTCGAGATGATCGGCCTGACTGCCGGTGAAGCGAAGAACCCGCAGAAGACCATCCCCAATGCGATCGGCTCGGTGTTCTGGCGGATCCTGTTGTTCTACGTCGGCGCCTTGTTCGTGATCCTGTCGATCTACCCGTGGAACGAGATCGGCACCCAGGGCAGTCCGTTCGTGATGACCTTCGAGCGTCTGGGTATCAAGACCGCCGCCGGCATCATCAACTTCGTGGTGATTACCGCGGCGCTATCGTCCTGCAACGGCGGCATCTTCAGCACCGGGCGTATGCTCTACAGCCTGGCGCAGAACGGCCAGGCGCCTGCCGGCTTTGCCAAGACCTCCAGTAACGGCGTGCCGCGTCGGGCGCTGCTGCTGTCGATCTTCGTGCTGTTGCTGGGCGTGCTGCTCAACTACATGGTCCCGGAAAAAGTCTTTGTCTGGGTCACCGCGATTGCCACCTTCGGGGCGATCTGGACCTGGGTGATGATCCTGCTGGCCCAGCTCAAATTCCGTAAAGGCCTGAGCGCCAGCGAACGTGCCGGCCTGCAATACAAGATGTGGCTGTACCCGGTCAGCTCCTACCTGGCACTGATATTCCTGGTGCTGGTAGTCGGTCTGATGGCGTACTTCCCGGACACCCGTGTGGCTTTGTATGTGGGCCCGGCGTTCCTGGTGCTGCTGACGGTGCTGTTCTACGCGTTCAAGCTGCAACCGAACAATGCGCCACGCGGCGCGGCGCGGTCGGCTTCTTGAACCCGTAACGCCTGACATGCAAAAGCCCCGGTCGAGGTGATCGGGGCTTTGTATGTTCAAGATCAAAAGATCGCAGCGTGCGATCTTTTGATCTTCTAAGCGGGCACCACTGACACCGGCCGATTCAACCGCTTGTTGAAATCCAGCCACGCCCCCAGCAACGCCATCAACCCTACCCCCAGCAACGCACTGAAAACCTGCATCGCCAAGGCATCATTGCCCAGCGCATTGAGCATGTCTGCCAATGGCGCCAGCAACACCCCGAGGCAAAACACCTCCAGCGAATAACGGCCCATGCGACAGCTTTGCCGGGCCAGCCAGTGGCGCGTCCAGCCGATCTCCGGCAGCAGTTTTGCAGTGACATAGGCCAATGCCAGGAAGTGCAGCAGCCGCACCGGCGACAGGTTGGTCTTGCTGATCGGGTACAGCCATTCACCGATCACCTTGGGCATGAAGGCGTCATGCACCTGCGGCCATTTCCATGACAGTGCAATCACCCCGGTAATCAGCAGATAACTCGCCGCCGCGACGAACAGCGGCTGGCGATTCAGCTTCCGCGTGTCTCGCACCTGAGGCCGATGAAGCGCCGCCGCGCCGCCGAGGATAAACAGCAACTGCCAGGCCAGCGGGTTGAAAAACCACATGCCGCCGTCGGTACTCGCCAGGTTCCACTGCAACCACGGCGCCAGCAGGTAAACCGCCACTGACAATCCCAGCACCCATTGCGCCTTGCGCAGCAGCGCCGGCAATACCAGGGGCAGGCCCATCAACAACAGAATGTACAGCGGCAACGGGTCCATCAGGTTCGGCTTGAAGCGCAACAGCAACTCGTCCACCAGTGCCTGCTGCGGGTTGCTGAGGAAATACTGCAAGCCCATTTCATGCACCAGGTCGCGGGTTTCGACGTGGCTGTTGGCGAAAAACACGATGCCCATCAGCAACGCCAACAGGAAGATATGCACCACATACAACACCCAGGCGCGGCGCAGGATTTTCACCGTGGTGATCATCATGCCGTCGCGTCGTGCGATCTTGCCGTAGGCCAGTACAGCAGCGTATCCGGCGAGAAACACGAAAATCTCCGCCGCATCGCTGAAGCCGAAATTACGCACGGTGAACTGGGCGAGCGGGTTCTGGGGCACGTGATCCCAGAAAATGAAGATCAGCGCCAGACCACGAAAAAAGTCGATGCGAGGGTCGCGTCCGTCAAGCATGGCTGCGGGCTCTGGAGTGTGTTGAATAGTGAGTGGCGACGCAGGCAAAAGGTTGCGCGCCGCACATCGGCGGCGCGCAGGTTGGCGTGATTGGCCGGTAATTGCAAAGGCTGGGTATTACGGGATGTCTCTGGACCAGCCCCGCTGGAGAGCCGCCTGTCTAAAAAACGCACGGCCTCACGATTGATGGCCGTTGATGGGCTACAGCTTTATGGGTCAAGGGCAGGCATCTGGGAAGCACCGTCATGAAGATGGGTGATTGGATCAACAAAGAACTCGGCGAGCGCCAGGTCTGGCTGTTTTTTCTGATCGCCCTGTTTGTGTTCATCCTCCCGCTGATCCTGGCCGATTACCCCTACATCGATGATAACTGGCGCTTGCTGTCCGCCGGGATGAACTGGGCAGAAGAAGGCCGTCTGTTCACTCAGTGGCTGTACAACTGGCTGACCTTTAGCGGCGCCGCGCCGAACATTTTCCCTCTGCCGCTGTTGATTTCCACGCTGGCCATGGCCGGGGCACTGACGCGCCTGACGTTCCATTACTTTGCCGAGCCGACACTTTCCCGATGCCTGGTGGTATTGGCACTGGGTTACAACCCGTTTTTCCTGCAGAACCTGTCTTATCAATACGACGGGCCGGCCACGACCTTGAGTCTGGTGGCAGTGATTTATGCGATCACTTATCGCGCCAGCTCCCGCGTCTCGCAGTTAGCCGTTCCGGCACTGCTGATAGCCTTGGCCCTTGGGCTGTATCAGCTGAGTATCAATGTGTTTGTCGGGTTGTGCTGCCTGGAGCTGCTGCGGGGCGCGAACGACAAACTGCCCTGGCCCGACTGTTTGCGCCTGATTGGCTGGAAAGCGCTACAGCTGGGGCTCGCCTGGTTGATCTACTACGTCACGGCGTATGCCTATATGAATCAGCAGCGCACGGACGTACTGAACGGGTCCGCTGACCTGTTGCTGCAACTGCAGATCAATGCGGGCAGGGTGCTGGAAAAAGTGGTGCTGCTGTTTCACGGTGGTTTTGGCTGGGTCTTCGGCGGGTTGTTGCTGTGTGCGGTGGCTGGCAGCTTACAGGTCGGGCGACGCATTGTTGAACGTCAGGACAGCGGCCTGAAAAAGAGCGTGATCGGCCTGCTGTGCCTGCTCGCCGTGCTGGCGATAGTGCTGCTGGTGTCAGGGGCGGCCCTGTTTTTCCGGGATTTCAATGAAGGCGCCCGGACCTTGATGGGCTTTGGCGTATTGCTGGTGCTGCTCTTCTACCTCAGCCATCTGGCGTTGGCGTCCTTGCATGAGCGCCTGCCGATGCTCTTGTTGATACCGTTGCTGGCCATGCTTTCGCTGTCCTACGCCTATGGACGGGTGTTGGTCATTCAGAAGGCTTTCGCCACCCAGGCCTTGAGCACCCTGAGTTACGACATCGCATCGCGCCCGGCCCTGCGTAATGCCAAACGTATTTATCTGTCGGTGAGTTATTCCGATCACTGGCTGGTGGGCGCGCAGGCTTCACTCAAGCAAATGCCTGTGCTGCGCTATCTACTGAACGTCGACTTCTACATGCTGGCTGAGAACCTGCCGAAGGCCGGCATCACCAACGTGGTGGCCGAAAGGGAGCGGCGCAACGCGACGCGGGTGGGGTATCAGGGTTATCCAGCATTGGTGGACAGCCAGTTTTACCGGATTTATCTGCGGGGTGATTACGGGTTTATTGTCATTAAAGAACCGCCCCGGATCACCGAACTTCATTGGTAAGGAGAAGCAGGCCAGAGACCACTGGTCTGGAATAGTGGCCAGCCTGTTATTTCTGACAGTAGACAGCCTCTGGTCACAGCTCTAGCTTCAGAGGAAACGGGTGGTAAACCAGGAGTCAGGATGAAAGCGTTGTGGAAAGGGTTTTCCAGTTACGCCGTTGTTGGGGTGGCCAATACGCTGATCCACTGGCAGATCTTTTTCGTGCTGACGGTAGGCGTCGAATTCAGCCAGGCAGCCAGTAACTTTGCAGCGTTTTGTGTGGCCGCGTCGTTCTCTTTTTATGTCAATTCGCTGTACACCTTCGATGCCAAGGTCTCGATTTTTGGCTACCTGATGTTCATTGGCGTGATGGGCGCCATGAGTTATGGCTTTGGCCGTGTCGCGGATACATGGCGGATCCAGGGGTTGATAACGGTGACGGCGTTTTCACTGTTGAGCCTGGTGACCGGATTCTTTTTTTCGAAGTTCTTCGTGTTTCGCGGGCGTGAACCATGAAGGGCTCGTTTGTTTTTCGGCGCTCGGGACTGGAAATTACCGGCTGGATGTTGATTACGCTGCTGGCAACCGCTGTGCGCTTGCACAATATCAGCGTCCCTTATTTCTGGACCGATGAAGCCTATTCAGCATTGGTGAGCGTTCTCTCGCCGCAAGCAATCTGGTTTCACATGGGCCACGAGGTTCATCCACCCGGTTATTTTTTACTGCTGCATCTATGGATCACCGTTTTTGGCGACGGGGTGTTGGCTATACGTTCAATGAGCGCAGTGGCGGGGATCATAACGGTCGTCCTGAGCATGTGGTTCATGCGACTGATCAGTACATCAAGAACCGCAATGCTGGCCGGGCTGTTGATCGCGCTATTGCCGATATCCGTGCGATACAGTCAAGAAGCACGTATGTACACCCTGGAAACCGTCTGGTTGCTGGGTGCAACTATCGCTCTGGTTTATTGGTTGATGAGCCTGCGCAGCCGATACCTGCTGGCGTATGGGTTATTGATGTCTGCCGCGCTGTACACACACTACCTCGCTATTTTATGTGCGCTGTCGCATTTCCTGTATCTGGTGATTTTGCGGTTTCAACGGGACAAGACATTGCACTACCTGTCGCGTCCAGGGCTATGGATGACGTATGTAGCGATATCCATTCTTTATATTCCCTGGTTGATCAGCCTGGTCAGTGAAGTTTTTCTGCATACGGAGCAATTGAAGGCCGGCGGCGATATTTTCTGGATTCCGGCGATGACCCTGAATACCGTGCCTTCTTCGATCTGGCGGTTTTTAACCGTACGCGACAACCAGGAGTTGCCGGTCGCGCTTTATCTGGCGCTCCCCACGCTGGTGCTGCTGGCGACGGTCTGGGTGGCGCTCAAGGAAAACGGCCGATTGAAGTCAGGGTTGTTACTGTTGATCTACACGTTTTTCCCGCTAGTGGCGATTGCCTTGATCTCCTTCAAGTTCCCGATGTTTATCGAGCGCTACATGGCCTTTGCCGCGATGGGGATACCCATGGTGTTGGCGCTGGCCATTGTGAGAGTGGCGCGTCGACACTTTATTCTGGCGGTCATGTGCGTGTGTGTGTTGCTGGGTATTCAGTGCGTCGGTTTAAACACTGTTTATCAACAGGGCGACGATCTGGATGACCCGCGCAACGAGGCGAGCCATCCGCTGGATGACATGGTGGCTCGTGTCAACGAGAGCGCCATTGCCGGCGATGGTCTTGTCGTGGATGGCGGTTATTGGTGGTTAACCGTGGTGTATTACAGTCGCACCGGCATTTACCCCTTGTTGTATGACCCCTCTACGGATGGCAGCACCGATAACCGACCCAATGGTTATGGTGCTTCTACCTTGATGTACCAGGACCGCGACAAGGTTTTTCTCGAAGACCTTAGGCAATTACCCGCGAATATAAAACGGCTATGGTGGATAACCGCAACGGCCCAGGCGGATGATAAGAATCTGTTTCCAGATAACTGGCAGTGTTTGTTTGCCGAGGATGCCGGGGATATGGAGTTGCGACTTTATGTGATTGGTCGGGCGCAAAAGGATGCTGACCATGGAGGCGCGAGCCCATGTAAATCTTGACGCTGCGCCAGCCCCCCCAGAGGCTGGCGCTCAACAACGCCTTACGCTGCTGCCACCTCATTCGCCTCAAAACTATCCGCCCGCGCCATTTGCCACATCCGCGAATAGAACTCGCCATTCACTTCGCCAGTGAGCAATTCCCCCGGTTTCAGAAACACATGCAGTTGCGAGAACAGCTTGATCTCGGTGGCCGACATGCGCCGTACCAGGTGCTTGGCCGACAACTGCGAAGGATGTTCCAGCCCGGCAGCGGCGAGCATTTCCGCCAGAGCCTTGAGGGTGTTGCGGTGGAAGTTGAACACGCGTTGAGCCTTGTCCGGCACCACCAGTGCACGCTGGCGCAAGTTGTCCTGGGTGGCGACGCCGGTCGGGCATTTGTTGGTGTGGCAGCTTTGCGACTGGATGCAGCCGATGGCGAACATGAAGCCGCGCGCGGAGTTGGCCCAGTCGGCGCCAATGGCCAGGACGCTGGCGATGTCGAAGGCACTGACAATCTTGCCGCTGGCGCCAAGCTTGATCTTGTCCCGCAGGTTCAGGCCCACCAGCGTGTTGTGCACGAACAGCAGTCCTTCGCGCATTGGTACGCCGATGTGGTCGGTAAATTCCACGGGAGCGGCGCCGGTGCCGCCTTCCTTGCCATCGACGACGATGAAGTCCGGCAGGATGCCGGTTTCCAGCATGGCCTTGGCGATGCCCATGAATTCCCACGGATGACCAAGGCAGAACTTGAAGCCCACCGGTTTGCCGCCGGACAACTCTCGCAGTTGCTGGATGAAGTGCATCATTTCAATGGGTGTGGAAAACGCGCTGTGGCGTGACGGCGAGATGCAGTCCTCGCCCATCATGATGCCGCGAGTGTCGGCGATTTCCTGGGTCACCTTGTGCTTGGGCAAGATGCCGCCGTGGCCCGGTTTGGCGCCTTGGCTCATCTTGATTTCGATCATCCGCACTTGCGGCGTCTGTGCCTGGGCGGCGAAGCGCTCCGGGTCGAAACGGCCGTCCGCGGTGCGGCAGCCGAAGTAGCCGCTGCCCAGTTCCCAGGTCAGGTCGCCGCCATTTTCCCGGTGGTAGGGGCTGATGCTGCCTTCGCCGGTGTCGTGGGCGAAGTTGCCAAGCTTGGCGCCCTGGTTCAAGGCGCGGATGGCGTTGGCGCTCAGCGAGCCGAAGCTCATGGCCGAGATGTTGAACACTGACGCCGAGTACGGCTGGGTGCACTGTGGGCCGCCGACGATCACCCGGAAGCTGCTCGGGTCGGTCAGGGGCGCCGGGCGCATGGAATGGCCGATGAACTCAAAGCCCGACTGATAGACATCGATCAGCGTGCCGAACGGTTTGTCGGCGCTTTCATTCTTGGCGCGAGAATAGACCAGCGAACGCTGGGCCCGGGAAAAGGGCAGGGCGTCGCTGTCGGATTCGAGCAGGTACTGGCGGATTTCCGGGCGAATGCCTTCTACCAGGTAGCGAATATTGCCCAGGATCGGGTAGTTGCGGCGCACCGCGTGAGGGCTTTGCAGCAGGTCGAAAATACCCAGCAGGCTGAGCACGCCGGTAACGGCGGTGATTGGCCAGAGCCAGTCGTGTTGCAGGAATGGCAGGCTGGTGAGGGTGAAGATCACGCAAGCGGCAAAGAAGGCGTAGCGGCTCAGGAGTGACAGGCTCATACGGTTTCCCTGGGTTCGGACTCGGTTGTTTTCGGCGCAGCGGGTGCAGGCATTTACAGTCCCTGTGGGAGCGAGCTTGCTCGCGATGAGGGCCTGATATTCAAAGGCGATGTTGAATATCTGAGCGCTATCGCGACCAGGCTCGTTCCCACAGAAAAGCATTCCTCTGACCGGTCAGGCACTCTGCGCCTGAAGAAATATCGAAAACAGCTCGGACTGGGACTTGATCCCCAGCTTGCTGTACATGTGTTTCTTATGGACTTTCACGGTCTCTACAGAGATTTGCAGCTTACGGGCGATTTCTTTGCTGGAGCAACCGCTGAGCATCAAACGCCCGACGTCCAGTTCCCGAGCGGTCAGCTGCGCACCTTTGAGTTGCTGCACCGACGTTTCCAGTTGCACCCGCCAGTCGGCCTGCGGCGGTGGCGAGGCCAGCGCCACGGTTTCGTTGATCTCATAGGGCAGGCGCTGGCGCAACAGGCCCAGTACCCACGGCTGGATCAACGACAAAAAGGCAATCTGCTGACCACTGAAACGCTGTTTGCTGCCCAGTGACAGGCACAGCGTGCGGTCGCCTTCGAGCTGACAATTGAACTGGATTTCGTCGGCCACCACATTCAGACGAAAGTAGCGCTGGTAATACTCGGTGAGCTCAAAGTGTTCCGGCGCGACTTCCGACAGGCGATAAAGGCCGGTGTGCGACTGTTCGCGGCAGGCGATGTAGAACGGGTCCAGCAGGTAAAGACCGCGCAGGTAATCCTGAAATAACTGGTCCGGGCTGCCGTCGATGCCAGGGCATTCGGCGAAGACTTGCGGGTGGCGGTCGGCGCTGAAAAGCAGCGCTACCCAACTGTCGAAGCTCACGTACTGATCCAGCAAACGCACCAGCTGTGCCCAGAAATTGGGCTTGTCCAGCGCGTCGATCAGTTGCCCGACCGAGCGGTGCCAGGTGATGTCGTCCAGCGAAAGTGTCATGCCTCTACCCCTATCGGGTTACCCCTGCCGCGTAATTCCCTGGCCGGTTGCTTGCTGCGCATACTGGCGCACAGACAGCGACCGGGCAATCTTTCCCCGCCCGGCGCGCATGACAAGGACTCCCGATGAAAGTCGAATTCGCCCAATTGGCGGGCCGTGACAACGACACGGCTTACAACCTGCAACGTGCCCTGACGGCCATCGCCGCGTGCGCTGCCGATACGCAGCTGATCATGTTCCCGGAATCGCACCTGATGGGGTTTCCCTCGGCCGAAACCGTGGCCGGGATTGCCGAGCCGCTGGACGGGCCGACGGTCAGTGCGGTTATCGCGGCGGCCCGTGAACGCAATATCGCGGTGGTCATCGGTACGGCCGAGAACGACAACGGCCGTTTCTACAACACCACGCTGTTGATCACCCCTGAAGGCATCGCCCTGAAATACCGCAAGACCCACCTGTGGGCGTCGGATCGCGGCGTGTACGAGGCGGGCGACCGCTATGCCACTGCGCTGTGGAACGGTGTGCGGGTCGGGTTGCTGATTTGCTACGACATCGAATTCCCCGAAACCGCCCGCGCCCTGGCGCAACTGGGGGCTGAGTTGCTGCTGGTGACCAACGGCAACATGGACCCGTATGGCCCGACCCACCGCACCGCGATCATGGCCCGTGCCCAGGAGAATCAGACGTTTGCGCTGATGGTCAACCGGGTCGGGGCGGGCGATGGCGGGCTGTTGTTTGCCGGCGGCAGTGCGCTGGTGGATCCGCTGGGGACGTTGTTGTTCGAGGCCGGGCGCGATGAGGGGCAGTTTGCGGTTGAACTGGATCTGAATCAGCTGGCGGCGGCGCGCCAGGATTATCGGTATCTGGATGACCAGCGGCTGAAGTTGCCGGGGACGATTGTCGAGCATGCTGATGGGCTTCGGGAGTTGCTGATTCCTTCGAACTGATCCGGATTGATTGGTCGCTTGTACTGGCCTCATCGCGAGCAAGCTCGCTCCCACAGGGGATCTTCAGTGGACAAAGAATTTGTGAGCGACAGAGATCACATGTGGGAGCGAGCTTGCTCGCGAAGAGGCCCTGACAGACGACACACCTGTTTGACCGTGCAACCAGAACAACAACCGCAACACCCATAAATTTGCGCCGAACTCGGCTCTGCCATAAATCCAATAATATTTCGGAGTAGTCGCTCATGGCTCGTTTGCAACGGACCCTGTCATTGGGGTCGGTGGTGCTGTTTGGCATCGCCTATATGACGCCGATCATTGTGCTCGGCACCTTTGGCATCCTCGCTCAATCCACCGCCGGCATGGTCCCGGCGGCTTATCTGGCGGCCCTGGTGGCGATGTTTTTCACCGCCATGAGTTACGGCCGCATGGCTTCGGCGTTCCCGGTTGCCGGTTCGGCCTACAGCTATGTGCGCAAGGCCATCAGCCCCAAACTCGGCTTTATCGCCGGTTGGGCGGTGTTGCTCGATTATCTGTTCCTGCCCATGGCAATCTGGCTGATCGGTGCCGCTTACCTCAACTCGGCCTTCCCGGCGGTGCCGCAGTGGATCTGGGTGCTGGCGTTCATCGGCATCACCAGTGCCATCAACATCGTCGGCCTGAAACTGGCCAATGGCATCAACGCCTTGCTGATGCTGGTGCAGTTCCTGGTGCTGATCGCCTTCGTCGTGCTGTGCGTTCATTACATTGGCGGTGATGCGAGCACGCCCTTGTGGACGGTCAAACCGTTCTTCAACGGCGACATGCAAATGCCGCTGATCATGAGCGGCGCGGCCATTGCCTGTTATTCGTTCCTGGGCTTTGACGCGGTCAGCACCCTGACCGAAGAAACCCGCGATCCACGCCGCACCATCCCGCGGGCGATCATGTTGATCACCCTGATCGGCGGGATGATTTTCGTCGGTGTGTCGTACTTCGTGCAGATCGCCCACCCCTCGTTCCAGTTCGATAACGTCGATTCGGCAGCCTATGAAATTGCCCGCAACATCGGCGGCGACCTGTTTGTCTCGATCTTCCTGATCGGCTTGATTGTCGGCCAGTTCGCCTCGGGGTTGTCGGCACAGGCCAGTGGCTCGCGTTTGCTGTTCGCCATGGGCCGCGACGGTGTGTTGCCAACGTCGTTCTTCGGCACCTTGCATGAGCGTTTCGGCACGCCGGTCAACAGCATCCTGTTGTGCGCGGTGGTGGCGTTGCTGGCGCTGAAACTGGACGTCACCACCTCGACCTCGTTCATCAACTTCGGCGCTTTCCTGGCGTTCAGCCTGGTGAACCTGTCGGTGATCTTTCATTACTGGATTGGCGGCAAAGCGCGTGGGGCACGGGCGTTTGTGCTGTTCCTGCTGTTTCCGTTCATCGGGCTGGTCGCGGATCTGTGGCTGATGGTCAGCCTTGATCATCTGGCTATTTACCTGGGCCTCAGCTGGCTGGCGATTGGCGTGGTGTACCTGGCGGTGCTGACCGGTGGTTTTCGTCGGCAGCCGCCGGAAATGGATTTTCAAGAGGCCACCTGAGTACGTCGCCTGACCTGAAACCCTGTGGGAGCGAGCCTGCTCGCACAGGTTTATCACCCACAGGTTGATTTGTGTTCAGCCTGCTGTCGGGGCGGTCTGGCGCACCGGCAGTTCAACCCGGAATGTGCTGCCCACGCCCACTTCGCTGCGTACCGAAATCTCTCCTCGGTGTTTCTTCACGATGCCGTACGACAGCGACAATCCCAGCCCCGTCCCTTGGCCCACCGGCTTGGTGGTGAAGAAGGGGTCGAAGATTTTTTGCAGGCTGTGAGGCTCGATACCGGAGCCGGTGTCCTGCACTTCAATCCACACGTTTTCGCCCTCAACGCCTGTGCGCAAGGTGATGATGCCGCGTTCCGGTCCTATCGCCTGGGATGCGTTGACGATCAGGTTCATGATCACCTGATTGATTTGCGACGCCAGGCACTCGATCTCGGGCAACTCCTGATACTGCTTCACCACGTCGGCCTTGTACTTGAGCTCGCTGGCGACAATGTTCAGGGTCGATTCGATGCCCTGTTGCAGGTTGGCCCACTGCCAATGCTCGCTGGAATCCACTCGGGAGAAGTCTTTCAGATCCTTGACGATCTGCCCGACCCGGCCAATGCCGTCCTTGGACTCCTTGATCAGCAGCGGAATGTCCTCGCGCAGGAAGTCCAGTTCGACCCGATCGCGTAATTGGCCCAGACGTTCAATGACCTCGCCCGACGCAATGGCCTCTTCGGCCTCTCGATAGGCATCGAGCATTTCCTGCAGTTGCTTGAAGTAGCCGTCCAGTGTGCCGAGGTTGGAGGAAATGAAGCCGATGGGGTTGTTGATTTCGTGGGCGACACCGGCGGCCAGTTGCCCCAGTGAGGCGAGTTTTTCCGATTGCACCAGCTGCGATTCGAGCTGTTTGCGTTCGTCGACTTCCCGTTGCAATTCGACGCTGGCTTCCTTGAACTGCCGGGTCCGGCGTTCGACCATTTGCCCCAGATGATCCATCTGGACGCTGGCCCGTTCTGTCATTTCCCATTTGGTCAGCAGGGTGTTGGCCATTTGCTGGACTTCAATGTTGTCGAACGGTTTTTTCAGGATCAGTAGCCGGTCATGGGCCTTCAAACGATCCAGCAGTTCGTCCCATGAATAGTCGGAATAGGCGGTGCACACCACCACCTGCAGGCGCTGGTCCGCCTGCCACAAATGTTCGATGGTTTGCGCGCCGTCCCAGCCATCCGGCATGCGCATGTCGACGAAGGCCATGGCGTAGGGGCGATTTTCCTGCAACGCCTGGGTCAGTTTGCCCAGGCCTTCCTGGCCGCCATAGGCCGAGTCCAGTTCGAACAGGGCACTGGCCGATTTCGCTTCGGCACCGAACAGGGCGGCCTCCATTTCGTCCAGTTCCGCTTGCTGCTCAGTGGGCGGGTTGAGGATCTTGCGGAAGTCGTCATGGATCGACGGTGTGTCGTCGATCAACAGAATCCGTCGGTTGGAAGGGCTGCTCATGCGTCACCTGCGACGGTTTTAAGGGGGATTTGCAACGTGAAAAGAGCGCCTTTTCCGGGCCCGTCACTGTGGGCGGTGAGGTGGCCGTTCATCTCGATGGCGGCCAGGGCGCAGCTGTGCAGGCCGAAGCCGTGGCCGTCCTTGCGAGTGGTGAAACCGTGGGCAAAAATTCGCGTCATGTTCTCCTCGGGAATGCCCTCGCCGTCGTCCTTGACGCTGACTTGCAGCAGCGTGTCGTCGATGATTTTCACCCCCAGGGTGATCTGGCGCGGACGGTTGCTCAGGTTCGACATCGCGTATTTGGCGTTGCTGATCAGGTTGATCAGGATCAGCAGCAACCGGTGTTTGTCACCCATGACCTGGGGCACGTCGGCGTACTCCTTGACCACCGTGACGTGGTGCCGGGTCAGGGCGCCGGAATTCATGCGCAGGGCATCCTCCAGCAGCTCGCTGATGCGCACCGGTTCCATCAGGCTGTTGGCGCCGGCATAGGATTGCTGGGTAGCGACGATGTCCTTGATGTGGTCGACGCTTTTGGTCAGTTGCGCCAGCTCGTCGCTCATGCCTTGCTGTTCGAGGGCAATGGCCTCCACCAGTTGATTGAGGTAGCCGGGCAGCAACTTGCCTTTCTCGTCTTCGGTCAGAAAGCGGCCCAGGTCGTGCGAGTGGTCGTTGATCAGCTGCATGGCTTTGCCCAGGCCCAGGGCTTTGCTGGCGCGCAGTTTGCGGGTGACCAGGTCGGCGGAAATGTTCACGCTGTTGAGCACGTTGCCAACGTTGTGCAGCACATTGGTGGCGATCTCGGCCATGCCGGCCTGGCGCGCGGTGTCGAGCAGTTCGCTCTGAGTGTCCTTGAGTTCGCGGGTGCGTTCTTCGACGCGCTGTTCGAGTTCTTCGTTGACGGTGTGCAGGGCTTTGTTGACCTGATGGACCTCGGCGAAGCTGCGCATCAGGCGAATGGCCAGGTACACCAGCAGCAGCACCAGCAACGTGGAAAACAACAACATGTAGAAGTGATAGCGCTGGTCAACCGCATCGACCTCTTGCTGATCCTTGTTCAACAGGCCGGTGATGTCGTCCAGGCGTTCGGACAGCGGTATGGCTTCGATGCTGTCCAGCAGCTGATTGACTTTCGGTTGCTCGCGCACGATCAGCGCAATGTGGTTGCTCAGGGTGTCGATCGGCTCGTGGAACTGCTCCGGCAGGCGCGTTTTGTTGACCGCCAGTTTGTTCAGGCCCACCAGAATCTCGGCGGCCTTGTCGTCCGACGTGACCTGGGCGAACTCCATGCTGCTCAGCAGCAAGTCATAGGTGTCGGTGGCGATGTTCTGCAGTTGCAGTTTGTCGCCGTCCACCAGTTCGGCCAGCGGCTGTTGAATGTCGTCTTCGGCCGTGGGCAGGAACGCCAGTGAATTGCGCAACACCGCGTTGTGCGATTTGAATTGCTCCACCAGCCGGGTCTTTTCTGCGATGGCGGCCAGATAGGCGTCGTGGCTGCTGCTCCAGATCAGAGAGTCGTCGCGGCCGTGGCTCGACTCCATGCTGTCGAAGCGACTCCACAGTCTTGTCATTTCGATCAGGGGCAAGACCAGGGGATCGTAGTTGTGAGTGATGGCAATCCGCGCCTTGAGAATCTCGGTGTCCCACTGCGCGTTGAGCTGTTTCATCCGGCCAATCAGGTCCCGGGATTCGGTGTAGGTCGAGGTCTGGCCGGAGCTGGACTTGAGGTACAGAAACAGCAGTGTGGAGGCCAGGAGCAAGGCGACGACGCCGAGCAGTGCCATGTTGCGACGGGGGGAACGGTTCATAAGGGTTTGCCCTCCCATTCGCCGGTCAGGGTCTTGAGGAATTTGATGATCAGCACCTTGTCATCGGCGGAGGGCATACGGCCGAGCTGGAACTTGAACATCACATCCACTGCGTCTTCGAGCGTCTTGGCCGAAGCGTCATGGAAGTACGGTGCGATCACCGCGACGTTGCGCAGGCTCGGAACCCTGAACACGTTGCGGTCGTCTTCGTCCTTGGTCACCAGGTAGCGACCCAGGTCGGTGTCGACGGGGTTGCCCCGGGCCTTGAAGTAGTCGTCCATGACCCCGAACTTCTGGAACATGTTGCCGCCGATGTTCACCCCTTGATGGCAGGCAATGCAGCCGTAGTCCTTGAAGCGCTGGTAACCGTATTTTTCATCGAGGGTCAGAATGTCGGTATTGCCTTTGAGGTACTGATCGAAGCGCGAGTTGCTGCTGAGCAGGGTGCGCTCGTAGGTCGCCAGGGCATTTTGCACATTGTCCATGGTCACGCCGTCCGGGTAGGCGTTGGCGAACCCGGTTTTCCAGGTCGGGTCGGCGGTCAGGGTTTGCACCACATGTTCCCAGTTGCTGCCCATTTCGCTGGGGCTCTGCATGGATTCGTGGACCTGGGCGTTGAGCGTGTCGGCCCGGCCATCCCAGAACTGCCGGAAGTTCAGGCTGACGTTGAACACGCTGGGGGTGTTGACCGTCACCGGCTGGCCGTTGGCACCGATGGAAAACGGCTTGTCATCGGCGCCACCGCTTTGCAGGTGGTGGCAACTGGCGCAGGACAGGTTGGCGTTGACCGACAGGCGCGGTTCATTGAACAGCCGGTGACCGAGTTCGACCCGCAGAGGGTCGAGCTGTGGCACCGGGGGCAGGGGTTTGAGAGGTTCATCCAGCGGCGCGCCAACGGCTGTCAGCCAGGTTGCCAGGGTACATACCCAGAGCAGGGCGGCACGGTAAGTCAGCATCGGCGGCTTCCTTGGCGGTTGGGTGCAATGGTGTTGCCCGGTATTCATGTATCGGCCGATGGCCGCAATTGTGTAGCCGACAGGAACTGCGCGAATGCATCCGGCTCCACCGCTTTGCTGAAGTAGTAGCCCTGGCCTTCTTCGCAGTGGTGAGCCTTGAGGAAGTCCAGCTGTTCGAGGGTTTCCACGCCTTCGGCAATGATGGTCAGCTTGAGGCTCTTGCCCAGGCTGATGATGGCGCTGACCAGCGCGGCGTCGTTGCTGTCACTGCTCAGGCCGCGAATGAACGACTGGTCGATTTTCAGCACATCGATGGGAAAGCGCCGCAAGTAACTCAGGCTGGAATAGCCGGTGCCGAAATCATCAATAGCCAGGCGCACACCCAAGGCCTTGATGCGGTGCAGCGCCGTCACCGTGGCGTCGACGTTCTGCATCAACACACCTTCAGTGATCTCCAGCTCCAGCAGCGCCGGTTCAAGGCCCGTCTGCTGCAGGATCTGTTCGATGCCGTCGACAAAGTCCCGCTGGCGAAAGTCGATGGCCGACACGTTCACCGACATGCAGATCTTCGCCAGCCCGGCATCCTGCCAGGTGCGGGCCTGGCGACAGGCCTGGGCCAGTACCCATTTGCTCAGAGGCACGATCAGGCCGCTGTCTTCGGCAACGCTGATGAAGTCCGAGGGGTACACCCAGCCGTGCCCCGGTTTTTGCCAGCGGATCAACGCCTCGGCACCGACCACCTGGCCGGTTCGCAAGTCCAGTTTGGGTTGGTAGTGCAGGACAAATTCATCGTGCTCCAGCGCCTGGCGGATCCCCGATTCAATGCTCTGCTGTTCCCGTGCGCGCTGGTTCATGTCATCGATGAAAAAACCGAAATCGTTCGGTCCGTTCTCCTTGATGTTACGCATTGCGGTTTCGGCTTTCTTGATCAGTTCGATGGCGTCCAGGCCGTCCTCGGGGTAAATGCTGATGCCCAGACTCGCCGTCATGCTGAGGTCGTGGCCGGCGATGTGCTGGGGGGCGCGGATGGCATTCAGGAGTTTTTCGGCAATGCTGCGGGTTTGCTGCGGATGGTGGATATCCGCCAGGATCACCACGAACTCGTCGGAGCCGTAGCGAAACACCGAGTCGGATTCACGCACGCTGGTCACCAGGTTCTGTCCGATCCGTTTGAGCATCTCGTCGCCGGCCGGATGCCCCAGCGCATTGTTGATGCGCTTGAAGCGGTCCAGGCCCAGAAACATCACCGCCAGTTGTTTGTCGTGGCGGCGGGACAAGGCCAGGGACTGGTTCAGACGGTCGCCAAGCAATGTACTGTTGGGCAACTCAGTGAGAACGTCGTATTGCAGCAGGTGCGAGACTTTGAGCAGTTCATGCACCCGGGCTTCGATGGTCTGTTGCAGGCTCAGCACTTTCATCGCCGCGTCCTGTGCCATTTGCCACTTCCAGGTCAGGGCACTGGCCATCTGGCGGATCTCCAGGCTGTCGAAGGGCTTTTTCAGCACCAGCAACTGATCGCCGAACTCCAGGCGTTCGGCCATCGCCTCCCAGCTGTAATCCGAATAGGCGGTGCACAAGGCGATTTGCAGGTGTGGATCGGCCTTCCACAGCTGTTCGATGGTTTCCAGGCCGTCCCAGCCCGGCGGCATGCGCATGTCGATGAACGCCAGTGCGTACGGGCGGCCATCGGCCTGGGCACGCTTGACCAGTTCCAGTGCTTCCTGGCCCTGATAGGCGGAGTCGAGCTGGAAGGTCAGGCGCTCGCGAACCGGGGTGCCGAACAGCGTTTCTTCAGCGCCGGCCAGGGTCTTTTCGCCCTCTGTATCGGGGCCCAGGATCTTGCGGAAGTCCTGATGGATCGACGGCGTGTCGTCGATGATCAGAATGCGCCGGTTGGTTCGCACGGATGCGGTTCTCATTCCTCATCCTCCGTGAGCTGCCGCGGGCTGCCCGGTCCGGGCAAAATGCTGCCGGCCTTGAGCAGCTCGGCGGCTTGCTGGCTGCTGACGGCCTTGCTGAAGAAATACCCCTGGGCGTTCATCGGCGAACCGGTGGCCATCAGCGAACTGCGTTGCTCCTGGGTTTCAATGCCTTCGGCGATGATGCCGATCCCCACGTCGCGGGCGAAATTGATGATGGCCTTGAGCGTCGTTGCGCTGGCCGGGTCCCGGGCGGCGGTGTCGAGAAACGATTGGGCGAGTTTGAGGTGGTTGACCTGGTAGGTCTTGAGGTAGTCGAACGACGAATATTCGGTGCCGAAGTCGTCAATGGCGATCTTCACCCCCAACTCGCGCAAGCGTGGCAACACATCGTTGTGGGTCCACTTGGTCTGCGCCAGGGTCGCCTCCGTGACGTCAAAACGCAGGTCCCAGGGGCAAAGTTCCCAGCGCGCGGTGGTGCGCAACACGTCGTAGATCAGTTCAGGCCCGCTCTTGAGCTGGGCCAGCGACAGCTTGATCGCAATCACCGGCGGCGCCATGCCCTCGTCTCGCCACTGGCGCATCTGCCGGCAGGCCTGATCCAGCACCCAATGCCCCAGGACAACGATGGTGCCGGTCTTTTCCGCCGCCGGCAGAAACGCGGGGGCATCCAGCAAACCGCGTTCGGGATGGTTCCAGCTGACCTGCGCCTCCATGCCGAGAATCTTGCCGCTGCTCAGATCCACTTCCGGCCAGTAGTGCAGTTCGAGTTCGCCGTTTTCGATGGCGGCTTTCAAGTCGCTGGCGATGGCCATGCGCTCCACCACTTCCTGATTGATCTCCTCGGAGTGGAAGTGGTACTGATTGCGGCCCTGCTCCTTGGAGCGATACAACGCCATGTCGGCCTGGGTCAGCAGGCTTTCGGCGCTGAGGGTGTCCGGGGTGCAACTGCTGATACCGATGCTGACCGAGGCTCGCACATCGTTGCCGTCCAGGGAGTAAGGCAGCACCAGCGCATCGCGGACCTTGGCGGCCATGGCGGCTGACTGGGTCGGGTCGCTGACGTCCAGTTGCAGAATGGCGAACTCGTCACCGCCCAGCCGGGCGACCACATCGTTTTCCCGCACGCAGGCCTTGATCCGCCGCGCCACCTCCTGCAACAGCAGATCGCCCACCGGGTGGCCGAGGGTGTCGTTGATGCGTTTGAAGTGATCCAGGTCCAGGTAAAAAATGGCGAACGCAGCGGCGCCCCGCCGGGCAGCGGCGAAGGCCTGGTGCAGCCGGTCGATCAGGGTGGCGCGGTTGGCAAGCCCGGTCAGCCCGTCGGTGCGGGCGAGCAGGGCGATTTTTTCTTCGGCCAGTTTGCGCTCGGTGATGTCGATGACGATGCCCTCGACTTCCAGCAACCGGCCTTCGCTGTCGCGCACCGGGATATAGCGGTTCTCGACCCAGCGCCAGCCGCCGTCGCCGGTGCGCATGCGAAACTCGATAGAGGCGCCGACGGCATGGCGGTCCAGGACCCGGGCCATGGCCGAATCGAGTACCGCGTGGTCGTCGGGATGAACCAACTCCTTGGCCCAGTTGGCCGAGGCCACCAGGTCCGCCGCGACATGGCCGTACTTGGTGATGTTGTGCGAGATGTACATCAGCGGAAACGAGGGCTCGCCGCGCAGCCGGTAGAGGATGGTCGGGCTGTTCTGCACGATGATGTTGGCGTCGGACAACTCCCGGGTGCGCTCTTCGACAGCCTGCTCAAGCAACGACATCTTCAGCGCGGCGTCTTCGGTCATCTGCCATTTGGCGGTCAATGCACTGGCCATCTGGCGGATTTCGATGGCATCGAAGGGTTTTTTCAGGATCAGCAGACGGTCGCCCAGTTCCAGGCGCTCGTCGATATCTTCCCAGGAGTAATCGGAATAGGCGGTGCACAGCGCCACTTGCAGCTTGGGATCGACCTGCCACAGCCGTTCGATGGTTTCCAGGCCGTCCCAGCCCGGAGGCATGCGCATGTCGATAAACGCCATGGCATAGGGCAAGTCATTGGCCAGGGCGGTCTCGACCTTGTCCAGCGCCTCGCGGCCCTGAAAGGCCGACTCCAGCACGAAACTTTGCAGCGCAGCCACCGCCGTGGTGCCGAACAGGGCCATCTCGGCGCTGTCCAGGCGTTCGTCTTCGGTCGATGACGGGCTGAGGATCTTGATGAAATCCTGATGAATCGAGGCGGTATCGTCGACGATGAGGATCCGCCGATTGGCCCGTGCCAACAGCGTGTTCATCGACATGCACCGGAACAGGCAGCAGTGGGTTTGCGTGTGCTCATAGGGGCATCCTTTTCCCTGATCACCTGGCCGAACGGGTACAGATTATGGATCCGAGTGAACTGAGCATAGTCGTTCGGCAGGACTTCACCCTGCCTGTTGGCCGTAATCATTTTCCGGGTCGGGGCAAAAATCATCTAGCCTGTAGGCCATGTTCCGGTAATAGCGGATGTCTGGCCGAGTCCTGTCGCGACGAATTTGCCCGTTTTACTTGAGGTAACGCCATGGAAGAGCAAATACCCTCGTCCGTAATCGACAAGCCCAAGGTGCTGCTGGTCGATGATGAGGAATCAATTCTCAGTAGCCTGCGCCGCCTGCTGCGCGGCCAGCCTTATGATGTGTTGCTGGCTAGCAGCGGTGCCCAGGCGCTGGAAATCATGGGGCAGCATCCCGTCGACCTGGTCATGAGCGACGCGCGCATGCCCGGCATGGACGGTGCCACGCTGCTGGCGCAGATCCATCAGCGCCATCCCGCCACCACGCGTATCTTGCTGACCGGTTATGCCGACCTGCCGACGATCATCAAGGCCATCAACGAAGGCCAGATTCATCGCTACATCAGCAAACCCTGGAATGACGAAGAACTGCTGCTGACCTTGCGCCAGGCTCTGGAGCTCCAGCACTCCGAGCGCGAGCGCCTGCGTCTGTTGAAGTTGACCCGCCTGCAGAACGAGCAGTTGAAAACCCTCAATGCCACGCTGGAAAAACACGTGGTGTCGCGCACGGCCGAGCTGCAACAGACCGCCGACATGCTGGACCTGGCCTACGAGGAGCTCAAGCACAGCTACGTCACCGGCACCGAGGTGTTTTCGTTGCTGGCCAACCTGCGTCTGCCGCCGGCCAAGCAGACCAACCGGCAGATCATCGAACTGGTGCGGGTGTACTGCAAACGCCATGGGCTGGACGAGGGCAGCAGCCGCGACCTGACCATGGCCGCCGCGCTCTACAACATCGGCAAGCTGAGCTGGACCGACAGCATGATGATCACCCCTTCGGACCTGCTGCATCATATTGACCGCGACCGCTATCGTGCGTACCCGAAGCAGAGCGAGTCACTGTTGATGACCCTCGACCCGATGAAAGACGCCGCTCGTCTGATCCTGCACCATCAGGAGCGCTGGGACGGCAGCGGGTTCCCCGACCGGCTCAAGGGCGAAGCGATCCCGTTCGGTTCACGGCTGTTGAAACTGGCGGTGGATTTCATCGAGTTGCAGCGCGGGTTGATCCTGGAGCGGCAGATGAACAGCGATGAGGCGCTGGTGTATATCCGCCAGTACGCCGGCCGGCTCTATGACCCGGACCTGATCGAAGACTTCATTCAGGTCTGCGCCGCGTTCCTCAGCGATGTGACGCTGGCCGATCCGTCGGTCAAGGTGCTGACCACCCGGGAACTGGCGCCAGGCATGATCCTGGCGCGCAACCTCAACGCCGACAACGGCATGCTGCTGCTCAACGCCGGCAAGGTGCTGAACGGGCCGCTGGTGGACAAGTTGATTGCCTTCGAATCCATGGAAGGCGCGAAGTACAGCGTATTCGTGAAAGTGCCGGAGGAAGAGGAGGGCGGGATTCTGGAGGTGGGTTGAATGTCCTGATCTGCACTGTTCTCCTGTGGGAGCGAGCTTGCTCGCGATGAGGGCCTGACATCCAACATCTATGTAGGCTGACCCATCGCTATCGCGAGCAAGCTCGCTCCCACAGGGAGTGCGGTACAGGTATGCAGAAATTGTTTCAGCGTGACGAGCGGCCAACCCCCATGTGATCCTTGCGTCTTTTTCACCAAGGTCCCTCTGCATCCATGCCTCTTTCAACCACCGCTGCACCCAATCTCATCCGCATCGCCTGCGCCCTGTTGATCGGCCCTGATGGCCGTACGCTGCTGGTGCGTAAACGCGGCACCCAGGCGTTCATGCAACCGGGTGGCAAGATCGAGTCTTTTGAGCGGCCTGCCCACGCGTTGGCCCGTGAGCTGGACGAAGAGCTGGGTCTGGAGATTGACCCGGCGCAGGCGACGTTCCTCGGTCAGTTCTCGGCGCCCGCCGTCAATGAGCCGGGTTTTGTCGTACAGGCCGAGCTGTTTTTACTGACCATCCATTCAGACGTGTCCCCGGCCGCCGAGATTGAAGAGGTGATCTGGATCGATCCGGCCACCGATGGCAATGTCGTCCTGGCGCCATTGACACGGGACGTGATCCTGCCGTTTTATCGGGCTTCGTTGACTGCGATGGCTTGATCCGTTCTGGCTGAATGATCTGGCCGTATGGTTGATGTTTGAACAACCCAAGGCGACTTGAACATGTGGATTGAACGACTGGACGCCAGCCATGCCCTGGAGTATCGGGCACTGATGCTTGAGGCCTATGAGCTGCACCCGCAGGCATTCACCTCCAGCGTGCGTGAACGGGCGGTCATGCCGTTGAGCTGGTGGGAGGCGCGCCTGAGCAGCAAGCTGGATCGGGTACTCGGTGCCTTTGAAGACGGGGTGCTGGCCGGTATCGTCGGCCTGGCCTTTGAACCCCGGGAAAAGGCCCGGCACAAGGCGACACTGTTTGGCATGTACGTATCAGGCAAGGTTCGCCAGCGCGGGCTTGGATTTGAACTGGTGCAGGCCGCTCTGGCTGAAGCACAAAACCATCAGGGCCTGAGGCTGATCCAGTTGACCGTCACGGCTGGCAACGATGCCGCGGTCAAGCTGTATCAGCGTTGCGGCTTCATCCAGTACGGCCTGGAGCCGCTGGCGGTGCGGGTGGGCGAGGAGTATTTCGACAAGATCCACATGTGGCGCGAGGTCTGATTTCACCGTACTTCACCTCTGGCGCGAAATCTGACACCCACACAAAACCACTGTGGGAGCGAGCTTGCTCGCGATAGCGGTTGAGCATTCAACGCAGATGCTGACGGTCCCATTGCTATCGCGAGCAAGCTCGCTCCCACATTTGTTCCATGTTGCCCCGATTATCCGAATTAACGCACCGCACTCACCCCATCCAACGTCGAAAACGACGTGTCTTTCGCCGTCAGCAAAAAGTCTCGCATGTACGGCGCGTCGAGCATGTCGGCGCGGATGCCGGCGTACAGCGTCGCGAACAGGCCTTTGTCCCCCAGCCGCTTGGCCTTCACATAGCCGCGTGAGCTGTATTCATGCAGCGCCCAGTGCGGCATGCCACACACGCCGCGACCACTGGCCACCAGTTGCATCATCATCACCGTCAGCTCCGACGTTCGCACTTGTGCCGGCTCGATGTCTGCCGGTTCCAGGAAGCGGGTGAAGATGTCCAGCCGGTCGCGCTCCACCGGGTAGGTGATCAGGGTTTCCGACAGCAGGTCTTCGGGGACGATGTAGGCCTTGCTCGCCAGTCGATGCTGATTGGCCACTGCGAGCATGGCTTCATAGGTGAACAGCGGCACATAGGTGATGCCGGCCAGTTCCAGTGGGTCGGACGTCACCACCAGATCCAGATCGCCGCGCGCCAGGGCCGGCAGCGGGGCGAACGAGAAGCCCGACGCCAGGTCCAGCTCGACTTCCGGCCACGCATCGCGGAACTGGTCGATGGTTGGCATCAGCCACTGAAAGCAACTGTGGCATTCGATCGCCATGTGCAGGCGCCCGGCGGTGCCACCGGCCAGCCGGGCGATATCGCGCTCGGCACCGCGCAGCAGCGGCAGGGTGGCATCGGCCAGTTGCAGCAGGCGCAGGCCGGCGCTGGTGAAGCGCACCGGTTTGGTCTTGCGCACGAACAGCGGCATGCCCATGCGCTCTTCCAGCTCCTTGAACTGGTGGGACAGGGCGGACTGGGTCAGGTGCAGCCTGTCGGCGGCATCCACCAGGCTGTCGGCTTCGCGCAGGGCGTGCAGGGTCTTCAGGTGACGAATTTCAAGCACCGGGGGCTCCATGAGGAAAATTTGTGATAAAGGCAAAAAGAGTGAGTTTGTCTCATGGTAAGCGTGCTGTCGACAAGGGCTGAACGTTTAGCCGGTTACCCGACCGTCAGAGCGCCCCACGTACCGCTGGGCAATCTTCATCAAACTGTCACGCAACTGTGGCAGCGCGCCACAACAAAGTTCATCAGACTCGCGCTCTACTGGGGTTCTGCGTTTCGGTGTTTTTCATGTTTTTATCACGAGTGATTTTTCTGGCCGCGCTGCTGTTCGGCCTGCCGTCGTTTGCGGCTTCGCGGTGCGATGTCAACGTCCCGACCGAGCACGTCGATCTGGCGCAGGTGAGCCTGGCGTACCAGAGCATTGGCCGCGCCTCGGACCCGGCGTTGCTGCTGGTGATGGGGCTCGGAGGACAGCTGATCCACTGGCCGGACGAAGTGGTCGTGGCGCTGTGTCAGCAGGGGTTTCGGGTGATTCGTTACGACAACCGCGATGTCGGCCTGTCCACCTGGCGCCAGGCTCCGGCCAGCGCCAACCTGACCTTCGAAGTGCTGCGTTACAAACTCGGCTTGCCGGTGGCGGCGCCGTACACGCTGACGGACATGGCCGACGACGCGCTGGGGCTGATGGACGCGTTGCACATCGAGCAATTCCATGTGCTGGGCGCGAGCATGGGCGGGATGATCGCCCAGCATCTGGCGGCCATGGCGCCGCAGCGAGTGGAGAGCCTGACCCTGATCATGACCAGCTCCGGCGCCGAAGGCTTGCCGGCACCGAGTGCGGCGCTGGTGCAATTGTTGTCGCGTCGCAGCGCGCCGAATCGCGAAGTGGCGCTGGAACAGCAAGCGGACTTGCTCGCCGCGCTTGGCAGCCCGCAGGTGCACGATGATCGGCAAATGCTGTTGCAACAGGCGGCGGCCTCTTATGACCGCGCGTTCAACCCCGAAGGCGTGAAGCGCCAGATCATGGCAATCCTCGCCGAACCGAGCCGGGTGGCGCTGCTCAATCAACTGCGCGTGCCGACGCTGGTGGTACACGGCACCGCCGATCCGCTGTTGCCGGTGATGCATGGCATCCATCTGGCGGCGCATATTCATGGCAGCCAATTGAAGTTGATTCCGGGGTTGGCCCATCGTTTCCAGGAGGCGTTCAAGGCGCCGTTGCTGGCGGCAGTACTGCCGTACTTGCAGGCGCATCGCGAAGACACTTCGCATTGGGCGCAGATCGATCCGGCGGCGGTGCCGAATCTTTTGTAATCCCCAATTCCCCTGTTACACACCAAACCCCTGTGGGAGGACGAGATAGCGGGTGTATCGTGCAACCTTTGCGGTCCTGCTCAAGTCTGCGAGGTGTGTCATGAGTACCCCCTTGAAAATCGAATTCGTCAGCGACGTGTCCTGTCCCTGGTGCGCCGTCGGTCTGTACAGCCTGACCCGGGCGCTTGAGGTGCTGCGCGATGAAGTGCAGGCCGAGATTCATTTCCAGCCATTCGAGCTGAACCCGAAGATGGGCCCCGACGGCCAGAACATCACCGAACACATCACCGAAAAGTACGGCTCGACCAAAGAGCAGTCGCAGAAGAACCGCGAGATGATCCGCGCCCGGGGTGCCGAAGTGGGGTTTGCCTTTCGCACCGACGGCAACAGCCGGATCTACAACACCTTCGATGCCCATCGCTTGCTCTACTGGGCGACGCTTGAGGGCTTGCAGTTCAATCTGAAGGAGGCACTGTTCAAGGCGTATTTCACCGACGGCGGTAACCCGTCGGATCACGGCCAGTTGGCGCAGATCGCCGAAAGCGTGGGGCTGGACCGGCAGCGAGCCGAAGCGATCCTGGCCTCGGACGAATACGCCAAAGAAGTGCACGAAGAAGAACAGCTGTGGCTGACGCGCGGGGTGAGTTCCGTGCCGACGGTGGTCTTCAACGGGCAATACGCCGTTACCGGCGGGCAGCCGGTGGAAACGTTCGTCGGGGCGATCCGGCAGATCATGAGCGAGGCCAAGGGCGGCACGGTGAGCTGAAGCCCGCGTGTCGGAAGGTGCGCAGGACATACCGCTGAGCCACTATGATCAATACGGTTGCCGCCCTGACAGGCGCTTCGTTATCAATCATATGGACATGATTAATGAACACTCACGCTCTGCGCATCCGGGCAGCTATCACGGTGCTGGCGTGCCTGATTCTCACCGGTTGCGCCCATGTACAACCTCCCGTACCGCTGGACCCACAATTCTGGGCCGCCAAAGAGACGACCATCGGCGTGGCGATCACCGTGATGCCGGAGCCGGAACTGGCCGTGACCGGCCATCAGGGCATTCTCGGTTATGTCATCAATCGGGGTGTGAACAGCAGGCTCATTGATGCCGTCGAAAAATGGCAGGTGAGCAGTCTCAACACCTTGCCGGATGTCATCGTCGCCAAGCTGCAAGCCAAGGGCTACAAAGCCAGGCGAATCTACGAGCCGGTGGATTTGAGTGCTTACAAGGAAACCGGTTTTCGCGAAGGCTACATGGACCATGACATGTCGGCGATCAAGGCCCGTTACGGCGTGGATCGTCTGTTGCTGCTGAATGTCTTCACCGTCGGCGCCACCCGCAGCTACTACGTCTACATACCGCTCAGCGTACCTAAGGCACAGGTGAGCGGGCAGGGCATGCTGATCGATCTGAGTGACAACAAACTGCTGTGGTTTCAACCTTTTGCCACGGTACTGGCCGCCCATGGCGAGTGGGATGAGCCAACCTACTCCAGCCTGTCCAAGGCGTTTTATCAAGCCGTGGACAGTAGCCGTCAGCAGATGATCACGCCGTTCTCGCCATGAAACGTCTTGAGCGATCAGCGGACAATCTTGTCCACATGAATGCCCAGCTTCTTCAGCCGATACCAGAAGCTGCGCTCGGAAATCCCGATCAGTTGCGCAGCTGCAGCCTGTACGCCGTTGCTCTGTTGCAGCGCCGCGAGGATGTAGGTCTTTTCGACTTCCGCCAGCGCCGCTTCCAGGTCTGCCGGCACGCCGTTGACGTCGCTGGTCAGGGCGCTACTGTCAGCCGGTTGTGAGGCGAACAGGTAGGCTGGCAGGTCTTGCTCTTCGATCACCGTGCCCGAGGCGACAATGGTCGCCCGCTCCACGCAGTTTTGCAGCTCTCGAATATTGCCCGGCCACGAGTAACTGGCCATGGCCTGCAACGCCTCGGGGCTGAAACCGCTGAAGCGTTTACCGGCGGCGCTGCCCAGTGTGTTGGCGAAATGCCGGGCCAGCGGGGCGATGTCTTCGAGCCGTTCGCGCAGGGCCGGCAACGGAATCGGGAACACGTTGAGGCGGTAATACAGGTCTTCGCGAAACTCCTTGTTGGCCACCGCGTCCAGCAGGTTTTTGTTGGTGGCGGCGATAACCCGCACATCGACCTTGCGTTCCCGCGGATCGCCCACTGGCTCGATGATTCGCTCCTGCAGGGCACGCAGGATTTTCGCCTGCAAGGCCAAGGGCATTTCGCCGATTTCATCGAGAAACAGCGTGCCCTTGTCGGCTTGCTGAAAACGCCCGATCCGGTCCGATACCGCGCCGGTGAAGGCGCCTTTGCGGTGGCCGAACATCTCGCTTTCCAGCAGCCCCTCGGGAATCGCCGCGCAGTTGACCGCGACAAAGGGTTTGTCGGCGCGATTGCCATGCTTATGGATGGCCCGGGCGACCATTTCCTTGCCGGTGCCGCTCTCGCCGGTGAGCAAGATGGTCGCGTTGCTTTCGCGCACCGAATCCACCGCTTGCAACACCTGCCGAAAACTCGGGCTATCGCCCACCAGGCTGTCGATCTGCTGGTGTTCGTCGAGTTCGGCGCGCATGCGCTGGTTGTCTTTGAGGATGTCGCGAAATTGCAGGGCCTTGCTGACGGTGATGTCCAGCTCATCAATGTCGAACGGCTTGGCGATGTAGTCGAAGGCACCGTTGCGCATCGATTGCACGGCGTTTTTCACCGTGCTGTAGGCGGTCATGACAATCACGGGCAACTGCGGGAAGCGGTTTTTGATTTCCGCCAGCAGTTGCGGACCGTCCATGCCGGGCATGCGCCAGTCACTGATCACCAGATCAATGTCTTCGGCCTCCAGCACTTTGAGCGCGTGCAGGCCGTTGCTGGCAGTGAAGACGGTGATGTCGTTCTGGCTCAGGGCCGATGCCAGCAGGTCACAGAGCTTGGGCTCGTCGTCGACCACCAGTATGTTATGCGTCATCGCTGCCCTCATCGAAGTCTTCGCCATGGGCCGGAATGTACAGGCTGAACGTGGCGCCGGCATCTTTTTCGCTGATGCATTCGATACGCCCGTCGTGGTTTTCCATGATCGAAAAGACTTTGGCCAGGCCCAGGCCGGTGCCCGAGGCCTTGGTGGTGACGAACGGTGTGAAGATGCGTTCCAGCATATCGGCTTCGATGCCCTGGCCGGTGTCTGTCACACCGATAATGGTGTAAGTGGTGTCGTTGCGGATCGACAGGGTCAGCCGCCCGCCATCGGGCATGGCATCGATGGCGTTGACGATCAGGTTCAGTCCGGCCTGTTTGAGCTGCCGGGCGTCGGCGTAAATCGTCGCGCCGGGCGCCTGATCGTCGATGCGCACGTCAATGTTGTGGCTGGCCAGTTCCGGGGCGCAGAAGCCGACCAGTTCATCCACCAGCGTGCGCGCCGGTTGGGTGGAGCGCATCGGTGCACTGGGTTTGGCGAAGTCGAGGAACTCGGTGATCAGGTCGTTGATCCGGCTGACTTCGCTGACCACGTATTCCAGATGACGTTTGTCGGTTTCCGGCAAGTCGGCCCGGCGATGCAACAGCTGCGTGGCGGTCTTGATGATGCCCAGCGGGTTGCGGATTTCATGGGCCAGGCCCATGGCCACTTCACCCAAGGCGTGCAGGCGATCGCGGCGGCGCAGTTGGGATTCCAGATTCTGCAGTTCCTCCAGACGCTCGCTCATGTGGTTGAAGGTGCTGCTCAGTTCCGCCAGTTCGTCGCCACCGGTGACCGGCAGACGCTGTCGATAATCGCCGGCAATCACCGCCTGCACGCCATTGGAGAGACCGCGCAACGGCTTGGTCAGGCGCTGGGAGACCAGCCAGCCAACTGCCAGCGAGGCCGCCGAGCTGAGGATGAAAATCAGGATGAACAGGTTGCTCTGGTTCACCAGCCCGACCAGGCTGGTATTGCGCCGCAGACCGCTGAAGATCACGCCCTGCAATTCTCCGCTTTCGCTGAGGATCGGCCGGTAGATGCCACTGTAGCGACTGGTGAATTGTTCGGTCGGCTGGTGGGTGGTACTGAGGATTTGTTGAATTTTTTCCGGCACGACCGCCGGGTGGTCTTCGAAGCGCTGGGTAGAGAAAATCTCTGAAAAACGATCGCCCTTGGCCAGGTACAGGCGCAGGTCCAGAGAGTGCACATCGGCCACGCTGGTGAGAAAACTGCTGTCCAGATAGGTGGCGATCACCAGTTTGTAGTCAACGCCAGCCTGTTCGGTGGCAAAGGTCGAGACCACGGTGCCGGTGGCAATACCGCTGAGTTGCAGGGTTTGCAACACGGCTTTGGGGGCGGTGCTGATCTGGCGCACGATATCGTCGGCGGCGGTGCTGAATACCACTTTGTTGTCGCTGTCGCGGATCAGTGCCACCACGTCTATGCCCATGGAATCGGCGATGTCAGTGGTCAGCTTGTCGTGTTTGGCCGACTGGCGGTCGGTGGGCGGGCGCGTATAACGCAGGAACAGCTGCGCGACCCGGGCGTTGTCGCGCAGGATCTCGGTGATTTCGTCCTGGACGATCTTGGTCGATTCCTGCAGCCAGATCCGCACGTTGCTGTCGAAAATCTGCGACAGGGTGGTGGCGGCCAGTTCGGCGGCGATCATGGTCGGGATCACACTGACCAGCCAGAACGCCAACACCAGTTTGCGTTGCAGGCTCCAGCCGGAAAGGGCAAAAGGTCGGGCTTTGGTGCGGTGGTCTTTGATCATCGGGTTTCGCTTATCGCAGCAGCCATGACGGGGGCGGATCGGTCCGCTCGAATCAACACTTTCACCACGCGCAACAGCGTATCAAGCGCCGGGTTGCGATGGCGGAAAAACAGGGTATTACCGGTCAACGAACAACCCAGGTGCCGCGTGTTGGCGTCAGTGGCCTTGCCACTGGCGTAGATCGCGATCCGGTGTTCAATACAGTAGCTGACATTGACCAGCCAGCGCCGCAGCGGCCAGTGCTGATCCACCGTACGTGACTGATCATGGGCGAACAGTTTGTCCACCAGTCGTTGTTTGTCCAGCATGACCAGATTGAACGCCACCAGCTCGTCGCCGACCCAGTACAGCACACAGACCACGCGGCTATCGAGGTGTTCAAACAGCTGTTGAAACCAGGCCGGCGGCAGGCGTTGTGCTGACTGTTTGCGCTGGGCCAGGCTGGTTTCATACAGCGCCATCATGCGCGGCAGTACATCCTCGACAGAACGCCGCCATTCGACGCGCGGGCCTTGGCCGCGCAGCAGGCGACGCAGGTCTCTGCGGGTGGTGTTGTCCAGGCTGCCCAGATAGGCGTCGACGGAGCCGAAGGCCACCGACAGTTCGGCATCGGGTCGCTCGGGCAGGCTTTGCAGGCCGGCTTCGCGGCAGGTTTGCAGCCATTGTGGATCACGGTCAGAGGCATCCTTGACCGCCAACAGCCCGATCCCGGCATGATCGGCATCAGACCTGGCCAGGCTCAGCAGTTGGTCCAGCAGTGCCGGGCGCCGGGACGGGTCAATGGAGGGGGCGGTCGCCACCTGAGAGCCATGGGTCAATGGTGCGCCGAGTACGTACGTGCGCACCTCGAACAAGCCCGGCCACCATTGACGCAGCTGTTGGCAGATGCGCCTGCCCAATCCCTGCGCGCGAGTGTCCAGCGAATAGGCGGTGATGAACGCCACTGCCGCCGCAATCAACACGTCGTCTTCATACAGCGCCAGGTAGCGCCACTGAAAATCGGTGATCCCGGCCTGTTCAACGCAGCGATAGTAATCCCAGTCCTGCGGCCCATCGGCGAAGCAATCATTCCAGGCGCAGCGGTCGATGGCCTCGATGGTCGAGAAGGCAAGGGCAGTGATCACGTTCTTTCCTTGGATTTCTGTGGCTATCTACACGTCTTTTGATCGCTGGAAAACATGAGGAACAGACGCAATCCCTGTGGGAGCGGGCTTGCTCGCGAAAGCGTGGTGTCAGTCAACATCAACGTCGCTGACATACCGCTTTCGCGAGCAAGTCCGCTCCCACGGGGGGAGTCAGCCTGTCATCAAGCATTGTGTACTCAACCATTACGCCAGCTGCCGATACTCTTCGCGCAGGGGTTGTGGGGTGGCGCGTTGTTGCATGAAACGCTGTTCGATGAAGTCCACGCTCAGTTCAATCACGCGGCGGTACTGCAGGTCGACGGTGATCATGTGATAGCAGTCGTCCAGCAGCACCTTGACCACGGGGCCGCCGAGTTTGCGTTCGACGTAATCGGCGTTCCAGCGGCTGGTGATGTCGTCTTCGATGGAGTGCAGCACCAACGCCGGTGTGGTGATCGACGGCATGCATTTTTTCACCACGGCGTTGAGCCGGTGCAGTTCGCGCACGGTGACGCCTTCCATGGTCAGCAAGCCGGCCTGGCTGCTTTCGCCTTCTTTCATCTGGCGTTCGACGATGGCTCGCAGGCGCTCATTCTTGATGCCGTAGGGCGGTTTTTCTTCGAAGCTGCACAGGTGCACGCCGAACGGGATTTTCATCAGCAACGGCGTAAGGAACGCCAGCTTGTTGATGCTCCAGCCGTCGTAGCGCAGGGTGGTCGAATACAGCAGCAAGCCTTCGATCTGCCCCGGATGTTCGGCAGCCATGTACATCGACAGCACTGCGCCCATGGACAAGCCACCGACGTAGACTTTTTCGTGCTTGCGGCGCACGCCGGTGAAGGTGTTACGCGCGCTTTCATACCAGTCGCGCCAGCCGGTGGCTTGCAGGTCGGCGTTGCCCCCGCAGTGCCCGGCCAGGGTCGGCACATACACCGTGTGCCCGGCTTTCGCCAGGCCCATGGCCACCCGACGGAGTTCCGTCGGGGTGCCGGTGAGGCCGTGGATCAACAACACCGCGACCTCCCCTGTGCCGAGAACGAAACCGGCGTTGCCTTCGCCCATATCGATCTCGTCGTGGATCATCTTTTCATGGCCCGATCAAGCAGACGGTCGAGCAGAGCGATACCGAGGTCGATTTCCGGGTAGCTGATTTCCAGCGACGGTGCCAGGGTGATCACGTTCTTGTAGTAACCGCCCACGTCGAGGATCAGACCCAGACGTTTGCCGTCGATTTCGATGTCGCCTTTCATGCCTTCGTCGACCATGAAATCCAGGGTTGCCTTGTCCGGTGTGAAGCCGTCCGGGCCGCAGATTTCACAGCGCAGTGCCAGGCCCAGGCCATCGACGTCGCCGATGATCGGGTAGCGTTTCTGCAGGTCTTTCAGGCCTTCGAGGAAGTACTTGCCCTTGGCCATGACCATCGCGCCGTAATCGACTTCGCTGGTCATCTTGAACATTTCCAGACCTACCGCAGTACCCAACGGGTTGGAGGCGAAGGTGGAGTGAGTCGAACCTGGCGGGAAGATTTTCGGGTTGATCAGTTCTTCTTTGGCCCAGATGCCGCCCAGCGGGTTGAGGCCGTTGGTCAGTGCTTTGCCGAAGACGATCACGTCCGGCTTGACGTCGAAGTGCTCGATCGACCACAGCTTGCCGGTGCGCCAGAAGCCCATCTGGATTTCGTCGACGACCATCAGGATGCCGTGCTGATCCAGCACTTGCTTGAGTTCGCTGTAGAAGTTCATTGGCGGAATCACGTAGCCGCCGGTGCCCTGGATCGGCTCGACGTAGAAGGCTGCGTATTCGCACTGGTTGGTTTTCGGGTCCCAGACGCCGTTGTATTCGGTCTCGAACAGGCGAGCGAAATTCTTCACGCACTGGCTGCCGTATTCTTCTTTGGTCATGCCTTTCGGGCCGCGGAAGTGGTACGGGAACGGGATGAAGTTGGCACGCTCGCCGAAGTGGCCGTAGCGGCGACGATAGCGGAAGCTGGAGGTGATCGACGAAGCACCGAGGGTACGGCCGTGGTAGCCGCCTTCGAAGGCGAACATCAGGCTCTTGCCGTTGGAAGCGTTACGCACGACTTTCAACGAATCTTCGATGGACTGCGAACCGCCGACGTTGAAGTGCACGCGACCGTCGAGGCCGAACTTCTTCTTGGCATCGACCGCGATCATTTCCGAGAGCTCGATCTTGCCTTTGTGCAAGTACTGGCTGGCGATCTGCGGCAGGGTGTCGATCTGCTGTTTCAGCGCGTTGTTCAGGCGCGGGTTGGCGTAACCGAAGTTGACGGCCGAGTACCACATTTGCAGGTCGAGGTAAGCCTGGTCTTCGGTGTCCCAGACGTAGGAACCTTCGCAGCGGCTGAAGATGCGCGGCGGATCGATGTAGTGAACGGTGTCGCCGTAGGAGCAATATTTGGCTTCTTTGTCCAGAAGAATCTGGTCTTCCGGGGTAGCAATTCGAATATCAGACATGATGGAAGAGTTCCTGGTTTTGAGTCGAAAGTTCGGAGGATTCAAGAGCGAAAGCGGTGGCGTTGGCGGCGCGGCCGGTAGGCAGCGCGGCGAGCAGGGCCGGCAGTTCAGCGAAATTGTCGAAGCGCGCATACGGGATGGCGTTGCGCTCGCAGTACTCGGCCAGACGGTCTTTGGCAAACACGAAGTCGGCGGTGGACGCCACGCACATGTCGGACTGGCCATCGCCAATCACCAGCACCCGCTTGGACTTGGGTGTGGATTTGCATTTGCAGTTGCCGGACGCAGCGCGGCAGGCATCGCTTGAATACGGAAAGTCGATGCGCCAGCTCTCGTGATCGAGTTGACGCAGGCGGTTGGCGAGGATCGGCAGCAGGGTGACGTAGTTGCGTGCCAGGATCCGCGCGATGCCTTGTTCGATGCCGTCGCTGACCACTTCCAGCGAGGCGCCGAGGCCGATCACGTGATCGACGAAGTCGGGGAAATCCGGATCAATGTCGATGCTGTCGAAGAATTCAAGCAATTGGGTCGGTGTGGCCTTGACCAGCGAAAGCTGGCGGCTGAGGCATTCACGGGAACCGATGTCACCGGCCAGCCATTCGTTTTCGATCGCTTCCCAGCTCGGGTCGGCGAAACGCTGGAGAATGCTGTCGATCACGTCGGTGCGGGTGATGGTCCCGTCGAAATCACACACAATGTGCCAGTCAATCATCTGTATTACCTACTTCTGTCGAGACAGTGCTCAGGGCGCGCTGTTTGCGCTTGCGAAGGGGTAGAGCAGGGACTGTGCCAAGTACCGATGGCCCCGTATTGGCGGGGGTGATGCGGTGTTTGTATCAAATCAAGCTACAATTTTTGTAGGTTGCTACAAACAACATGAGTGCTTGCGCGACGGGGGGCATCTGGGGATTGATGCGCGCATGTTCAGATAAGGAATCGCCTCATGAAGAGGATCACTTGCGCTGTATTTTTTGCGCTGACCGGGCTATCGGCCTGTGCCATGGCCGACGGCATTACCGGTGAAGCGGGCCTGGGGCTCAGCTATCAGCCCCATGACCCGACGGGCAGTCGCACCGAAGTCCGGCCCATCCCCTACCTCGACCTGGACTGGGGCGACGTCAGCCTCAGTACCGATGACGGCCTGACCTGGAGCGCGCTCAAGAGCAATGGTTTCAGCGCCGGCCCGTTCCTCAATTACCTGCCGGGACGCACCGCCAACGGCAGTCTGCAAGGCTTTCACGACGTGCCGGATATGGGCGTGGTCGGTGGCTTTGTTCAGTATGCCCCGGCTGACTTCTGGCGGCTGTTTGCCTCCTTGGGCCAGACCGTCGGCGGGTTGGAAGGTATTGTGGGACGCCTGGGTGGCGAGCTGGGTTATCCGCTGGGCGCAGGCGTGATCGGTAGCAGTGAATTGACCGCACACTTTGCCGATGCGCAGCAGAATCAGGCGTTTTTTGGCGTCAGTAACCATGCCTCGCGCAATAGCGGCATTGCCCGGTACAACGCCAGCGGCGGCTTTCAGAACGTGACGCTGACTCAGAGTTTCGAGTTTCCCCTGGCCGACAATTGGTCGTTGCTGACCAGCGTCAGCTGGATTCATCTGACCGGCTCGGCGGCGGACAGCAGCCTGGTCAAGCAGGAAGGCCATGAAGATCAGGGCGAAGCGCAGGTAGCGATTGCCTATAAGTTTCATTGATCTGAACAGGTGAACGTAAAACCTGTGGGATTGTGTGAATTGACAAGAATTGGGGAGAGGCCTCAGGCCTGCTCCCCCTCGGCCAGCAACGCAATCCCGCCAATGATCACCGCAACACCCAGCCAGTGCAGGGCGCTGATCTGCTCGCCCAACCCCAGCCATGACCCCAGCAACACCCCCACAAATACCAGCGAACTGAGCGGAAACGCCAGCGACAGGCTGCTGCGGCGCAAGATCAGCATCCAGACAAAAAACGCGCCGATGCCACAACCCACCGCCAACAACACGCCGGGATCGACCGCCACCGATTGCAGCCATTGCAGGGAGAAACTCATTTGCCCCAGTTGATCGCCGCCGACTTTGGTTGCGATCTGCCCGGCGCTTTCCAGAATGATCAGCAGCGCCCACAGCACCACTGTGCCCAGTCGCCCGTGCAGCCAATCCATCGAGTTGTTCCTTTTGATCGTCAATTGAGCCTCAGGCATGGCCGGCACACACGAGCATCACGCCCGCCGTAATCACCAGGGTGGCGAGCCAGCGCCGACGGCTGACGGTTTCGCCCAGCACCACCTTGCCTGCCAGCACCACGCCGCAATAGGCCAGGGCCCCGGCGGGGAACAACAGACTCAGCGGTGCACGGGACAGCGCTTCGAGCCAGACGAAGAACTCCAGCGCATAGGCGCCGATGCCAGCCCACAGCAGCGGCGCGTTAAACACCTGGCCCCAGAATGCGTTCAGCCGAAAGCCGCCTTCCAGTTCCGGCAAACGGTCCAGGCCGAGTTTGAAGCAGAGCTGGCCAATGACGTCCAGCACGATGGAAAACGCGACGAGCAGGATAACGGTCAAGGTCATGGGTGTCGGCCCTCGATCAGGGCCTGAGCGGTCGGGAAAATATTCAACGTCAGGTTTACCCTTGGCAGATCCTCCCGCACACCGGGAAGGCTTTGAGGGGCAAATGCAAGGGCCGGGCCAGCTGTCTGTAATGCTGAGATCCAATGTGGGAGCGAGCCTGCTCGCGAAGGCGGTGGGTCAATCAGCAATGATGTCGCCTGACACTCGGCCTTCGCGAGTAGGGGGTGGTGGTCAGGCTTGAAAGCGCAGCCAGACCGTGACGAGCACCGTCGCCGCCATCAACCACGCCACCGCCGCCACCGCCAGCGACGCCTCCAGCCGCATCCGGTCGACCATCACATACAAGGTCGCCAGGTAGATGAAGTACGGAATGATCGACCACATGCCAAACACGATGGTGGTTTTCAGGTCATCCAGCGAACGGCCCTTGCCAACGATGTAATGGGCAATCAGCGCAAAGGTCGGGAACAGCGGCACCAGCCCGGCGATGTAATAGTTTTTGGTCTTCGCCAGCGCGGCGAGGATCAGCACCACTGCCGCACCCAGGGCGGCCTTTATAATCAGGTCCATCAGTGACTCAGCCCGTACTTCTTCACTTTGTCGAACAGCGTGGTCTTGGCCATGCCCAGTTCCAGGCTGGCCTGGGTCAGGTTGCCGCCACTGCGTTGCAGGGCATCGCTGAGCAGGTTGCGTTCAAAGGCTTCCACCGCTTCGGCAAAGGCAAGACCGTGATTGCTGCCGCTGGCGCCGGTTTTTTTGAACGCCGGCAGGCCGAGGGCGAAGCGTTCGGCGACGTTGCGCAGCTCGCGCACGTTACCCGGCCAGTCGTGGCTCATCAGGTGCGACAGGGTCTGGTTATCCAGCTCCGGTACTGCACGGTCGAAACGTAGCGAAGACTGCTGCAGGAAATGTTCGAACAGTTGCAGGATGTCCTCGCGACGTTCGCGCAGTGGCGGCAGTTCCAGGGTCACGACGTTGAGGCGGTAATACAGGTCGCTGCGAAACTCGCCGCTGCGGCTCGACTCGTCCAGATCGGATTTGGTCGCCGCAATCACCCGGCAATCCACCGCCACGCTCTGGTTCGAACCGAGACGTTCGAGGGTGCGTTCCTGCAACACCCGCAGCAGTTTTATCTGCAACGGCAGCGGCATGCTTTCCACTTCATCGAGAAACAGCGTGCCGCCGTCCGCATGTTCGATTTTGCCGATCCGCCGCTTGCCGGCGCCGGTGAAAGCGTTGGCTTCGTGGCCGAAGATTTCGCTTTCGAACAGGTTTTCCGGCAGGCCGCCGCAGTTGAGCGCGACGAACGGTCGGGTGTGCCGCCGGCTGAAATCGTGCAGGCAACGGGCGACCAGTTCCTTGCCGGTACCGGTTTCCCCTTCAATCAGCACGTTCGCCGAGGTATCGGCGACGTTGGCGATCAATTCGCGCAGGTTCTGCATGGCCGGCGAGCGTCCGATGATCCGCCCTTCAAGTGAATCACGCTCCGCCAACTGACGACGCAACGACGACACTTCGCGCGCCAGACTGCGCTGCTCCAGGGCGCGGCGGGCAACATCCACCAGGCGTTCCGGGGAGAAGGGTTTCTCCATGAAATCGTAGGCGCCTTTGTGCATCGCGCCAACGGCCATGGAAATGTCGCCGTGGCCGGTGATCAGCACCACGGGCAGGCTGCGATCCCGGGCCTTGAGGCGGGTCAGCAGTTCCAGGCCATCGATGCCCGGCAGGCGGATGTCGCTGATGACGATGCCGGCAAAGTTGTCGCCGACCCGCTCCAGCGCTTCTTCGGCACTGCCGACGCCGATGCAGGGAATGTCTTCGAGGGTCAGCGCCTGCTGGCAGCCGAGCAGGACATGGGGATCGTCTTCGACAATCAGCACACTAAGGTCGTTGTTCATATTGGCTCGGCGGGAGTGGGGCTTACCAACGGTAAACTGAGGACGAAGGTGGTGCCGCCGCTGGCCGGGTGTTCGACACCCAGATGCCCGCCGGCGGCGGCGGCGAGGCTGGCCGAGAGGGTCAGGCCGAGGCCCAGGCCCTGAGCGCCGGGTTTGGTGGTGAAAAACGGCTCGAACAGGTGCTTGCGCGCGTGCGCATCAATGCCGTGGCCGTTGTCGCGCACGCGCAGGCGATACTTGCCGTCGAACTCGTCGCCTTCCAGCCACAGCTCCGGCAGCGGCTGCGACTGCATGGCGTCGAGGGCGTTGCTGATCAGGTTGACCAGAATCTGCTCCAGCCGTGTCTGGCTGATCCGTACCTGCACATCGGCGAATTCACGATGCCGTTTCATTTGATTGTTATCGATGCGACTGCCCAGCAATTGCAGGGCCGCGTCCACGGCCTTGCCGAGACTGGCCTGGCCCTGATCATCGCCGCGGCGGGCGAAGGAGCGCAGGCTGGCGGTGATCCGGCCCATGCGGTCAATCAGTTCGTTGATGGTCTTGAGGTTGGTACTGGCCACGTCCAGTTGCCCGCGCTCCAGAAAACGCACGGTGTTGCCGGACAACGTGCGCAGCGCCGCCAATGGCTGGTTCAGTTCATGGGCGATGCTGGTGGACATCTGGCCGATGGCCGCGAGTTTGCCAGCCTGCACCAGTTCATCCTGGGCACGACGCAGGGTTTCTTCAGCTTGCCGGCGTTCGCGGATCTGGCTCTTGAGTCGCTCGTTACTGGCCCGCAGGTCGGTGGTGCGTTCGGTAATCCGACGTTCAAGCTGGCTGTTGGCTTCCTGCAAGGCTTCGCGGGCGGCGAGGCGGGTAGCGATCACTTTGCGCCGCTCGTTCCAGGCAATCAGCAGAAACGCCACCAGCGCGAAGGCCACGGCGACCAGAATGCCTTGATTGATCGCTTCACGGCGCAAGTCTGCCAGTGGCGTGAGCAGGGTGAAATTCCATGGGGTGTCGCTCAGGGGCCGGGTCTGGGCCAGGTAACTGATGTCCTGTTCATCGGACGCCACTTCGCTGTTGGCGGGAAAGGTCAGTTTCTCCACGCCTTCGGCCAGGGTCTCCCGGGCCAGCGGTTCCAGTTCGTTGAGCGGGAACCAGTAGTACTGCAGGCTGCGGGCGAGTTTTTCCTTGGTGTCGTCGCTCAATGGCACCACGGATTTGAGCCGCCGCGCCGGATCACTGGACAGAATGATGATGCCGTTTTCGTCGCTGACAAAGGCCTCCAGACGCGCCCGCTGCCAGCGTTCTTCCATGGCTTCGAGGCGCACCTTGACCACGGCGACGCCAATGATCTTGCCGTGCTCTTCCAGGCCGTGGCCCAGGTAGTAACCGGGCTCGCCGTTGGTGCTGCCAATGCCGTAGAAACGCCCGGGCTGACCGCGAACGGCGTCCTGGAAATAGGCTCGGAAAGACAGATCTTCGCCCAGGTAACTGTCGACATCGCGCCAGTTGCTGGTGGCGACCACGCGGCCCGTGGTGTCCATTACATAGATAGCCCGACTGCGGCTGCGCCGGTTCAAGCCTTCAAGGTAATCGTTGACCGCTTGACGGTTCTCCGGGGACGGGTCGTCCAGGAGCCTGGACACGCTGGATTCGAGTTCCAGCAGGCTGGGCAGATAAGTGTATTTGCTGATCTCGCTCTCGACGGCGCGGGCATGCAGTTCTAGCTGACGCTGGCCGTTCTCGCTGAGGCTGCGAATGCCATAGTGTTCACTGGTCCAGAAGCCGACGTAACCCAGTCCGATCATCAGGGCGATGATCAGCGGCGGCAGGAGCAGGTGGCGAATCAGACGGGGTTTCACGGCGAGTGATGGCGGCGCGGCGCAATAGAGGGTGGGGTCGCATTTCATCACAGATGCCTTGGGTCAACCACAACACTTGATCGCGAGCCACCGCCGGCCCCTGTGGGAGCGAGCTTGCTCGCGATGAGGCCTTTACAGTCAACATTGATGTTGAATGTCAGTGCGCTATCGCGAGCAAGCTTGCTCCCACAGGGGATTGGTGCGGTATCGAGCACGTGACGGGTGCCTTAGTGCTGCAAAATCTTCTCAAGGAAGTGCTGCGCACGCTCGGAACGGGCGCTGATGTCGCCGAAGAATTCCTCTTTCGGGCAGTCTTCGATGATCTTGCCGGCGTCCATGAAAATCACTCGGTCGGCCACTTTACGAGCGAAGCCCATTTCGTGGGTCACGCACATCATGGTCATGCCTTCGTGGGCCAGCTGCACCATCACGTCGAGCACTTCGTTGACCATTTCCGGGTCCAGCGCCGAGGTCGGTTCGTCGAACAACATGACGATCGGGTCCATCGCCAGCGCACGGGCAATTGCCACACGCTGTTGCTGACCACCGGAAAGCTGGCCAGGGTGCTTGTGCGCGTGGGCGGACAGGCCGACGCGCTCCAGCAGTTGCAGGCCCTTTTTGGTGGCTTCTTCCTTGCTGCGGCCCAACACCTTGATCTGCGCGATGGTCAGGTTTTCGGTGATGGTCAGGTGCGGGAACAGTTCGAAATGCTGGAACACCATGCCGACACGCGAACGCAGTTTTGGCAGGTTGGTCTTCGGGTCGGCAATGGACGTGCCGTCGACCACGATGTCGCCTTTCTGGAACGGCTCCAGTGCGTTCACGCATTTGATCAGCGTGGATTTGCCCGAGCCCGACGGGCCGCAGACCACAATCACTTCGCCTTTCTTGACCTCGGTGCTGCAATCAGTCAGTACCTGGAAGTCGCCATACCACTTGTTGATGTTCTTGATAGAGATCATACGGCAAACCTTTTTTGCAGACGCTTGACCAGCAGCGAGGCGGCAAAGCTGATTGTGAAGTACACGAGACCTGCGAAGATCAGGAACTCATTGGAGCGGCCGATGATGTCGCCACTGGCCCGCGAAGCATTGAGGAAGTCCACCAGGCCGACGGTGTAGACCAGCGAGGTGTCCTGAAACAGGATGATGCTTTGTTGCAGCAGCAGCGGCGTCATCTTGCGAAACGCCTGGGGCAGGATGATCAACCGCATCATCTGGCCGTAGGTCATGCCCAGTGCCTGGGCGGCGCCCATCTGGCCCTTGGGAATCGACTGCACACCGGCGCGGACGATTTCGCAGAAGTACGCCGCTTCGAACATCATGAAGGCCACGATGCACGAGGTGAACGCGCCGATCGGCGTGTCTTCACCGGTAATCCAGCGCAGCACGAACGGCACCGCCAGGTAGAACCAGGTGATTACCAGCAGCAGCGGGATCGAGCGGAAATAGTTCACGTAGGCGCCGGCCAGCCGCGACAGCAGCTTGCTCGACGACAGGCGCATCAGCGCCAGGATGGTGCCCAGGACCAACCCGCCGACGACGCCCAGCGCCATCAGTTGCAGGGTCATGACCATGCCGTTCCACAAGCCGGGCAGGGAGGGAATAATGCCGCTGAAATCGAATTCCATCATTTACCCCCTACGGAGATCAGGCCCGGTACGGCAACTTTCTTCTCGACCAGGCGCATCAGCAGCATCAGGCTCATGTTCAGGGTGAAGTAGATCAGCGTGGCCAGGGTGAAGGCCTCGAACAGGTTGGCCGAGAACTCGGCGGTCTGTTTGGTCTGCGCGAGCAGCTCCATCAGGCCGATCAGGGACGCCACGGAGGAGTTCTTGAAGACGTTGAGGAATTCCGAGGTGAGTGGCGGAATGATGATCCGGTAGGCTTGGGGCAGCAGCACGTTCCAGTAGATCTGCGGCAGCTTGAAGCCCATGGCGCGAGCGGCGGATTCCTGGCCGCGAGGCAAGGCCTGGATGCCGGTGCGCACTTGCTCACAAACGCGCGCGGCGGTGAACAGGCCCAGGCACACGACGACGCTCAGGTAGGCCGAAGTGGTCGGGTTCAGGTCCTGTTTGTACCAGTCCTGCAGGTTTTGCGGCAGCAGATCGGGCACCAGGAAGTACCAGATGAACAGCTGAACCAGCAGCGGCACGTTACGAAACAGTTCGACGTAGCAGGTCGCGATGCCCGATACGATGCGGTTCGGCACGGTGCGCATGACGCCCAGAATAGAGCCCAGCAGCAACGCGACAATCCAGGCCACGACGGCGATGGCAATGGTCCAGCCAAGCCCCGAGATGAACCAGTCGAGATACGTCTCGCTGCCCACGCCGGTGGACTTGAAGAACACGCCCCAGTCCCAGTTGTAATTCATTAGGGTCTCCCCTCGGATCGATCAGAGTACAAGTGCCCGCCTGGGGAAGCTCCATTCCCGCCCGACCTTGAGAGTCAGGCACACCCGATCGGCTCGACAGCCACCGGTTCGAGTGTTTTCCAAAAATATGCCAGCAGGGAGTGACAATCCCGGAAAGGGCAGCGGCCTTTTCCGGGATAAGGTTAGTCAGTAATCAGGACTTCTTGTCGTCAGCCGCTTTGTCGGTCGGATTGGCGATCAGGGCCTTGAGCTCGTCGCTCATCGGGAACATCAGGTTCAAGCCTTTTGGCGGGATTGGCTGGGTGAACCACTTGGCGTAGATATTGTTGATCTCGCCCGATTTGTAGGTAGCGACGATGGCGTCGTCCACAGCCTTCTTGAACGGTTCGTCACCCTTGCGGACCATGCAGCCGTAGATTTCGTAGGACTGTGGAGTGCCGGTTACGGCCCAGTCGGTCGGTTTCTTGGCCTTGGCCATTTCACCGGCCAGCAAGGCGTCGTCCATCATGAAGGCAACAGCGCGGCCCGATTCCAGCATCTGGAACGACTCGCCGTGGTCTTTGGCGGAGATGACGTTCATGCCCATCTGCTTGTCGGCGTTCATCGACTTGAGGATGCGCTCGGACGTGGTACCGGCGGTGGTCACGACGTTCTTGCCCTTGAGGTCGGCGAAGTCTTTGTAGGTCGAGTCCTTTTTGGACAGCAGGCGCGTACCGATTTCGAAGATGCCGACGGAGAAGTCAACTTGCTGCTGACGTTCGACGTTGTTGGTGGTGGAGCCGCATTCGACGTCCACGGTGCCGTTCTGCACCAGCGGGATACGGGTTTGCGAGGTCACCAGGTTGTATTTGACCTGGAGGTTCGGCAGGTCGAGGTCTTTTTTGATCGCTTCGACGATGGCCAACTGGATATCGTGAGAGTAGCCAACCGGTTTGCCGGTGGCGTCCGCAATGTAGGAGAACGGAATGGAGGCGTCACGATGCCCGAGGGTGATGGTGTTGGATTCTTTGATTTTCTTCAGTGTGCCGGTCAGTTCGGCAGCGAAAACTGGCGTGCTGATCAGAGCGGCAGCAATGGCTGCGCCCAGGATATGGGGAACGATGCGCATCAAATTTTCCTCGACATTGTTTTTTTTATGGAGCCAGTTCGTCGGCCCTTTTGTGCTTCGAATGCCTGACGGCTCCTGAAGTATTGGCGCGGCAGGCATTCGTCGGAGGAGTGTAGAGCATGAGTCGTGCCAGGCAGGGCTGCACTCGTTAGTACATTGATTTATAAGGAGATTAAATATTTAAGACGCTGGTTTTGGTGCCTGGGTAGTCCGGTTAACCGAATGAGTAGGGTGGCCGCGTTCGGAAATCCGAATGAAATCTTGATGGAGGACCCCTAATCCCCTGTGGGAGCGAGCTTGCTCGCGATGAGGCCATGAAATTCAGCATTGATGGTGCCTGACAGACCGCCATCGCGAGCAAGCTCGCTCCCACTTGGATATTTGGCGGATGACAGACAGCAAAAAGCCCCTGAATCTCACGATTCAGGGGCTTTTCGTTTAACCGGATTACAGATCAGGCCGCTTCGATCTTGCTGCGGTTGAGTTCCACCTTGTTCAGGTATTCCCCCAGCTTTTCCTGCTCGGCCTGGGTGGTGAACAGGCCCAGCTTGCTGCGGCGCCACAGAATGTCGTGCGCCGTGGTCGCCCATTCTTCGCTGCACAGGTAATCGACTTCGCGGGTGTAAAGGCCGCCACCCATGTGTTCACCCATATCGGCAAGGCTCTGCACGCCTTCCAGCAGGCGCCAGGTGCGGCTGCCGTAGGTGGTGGCCCAGCGACGAGCGATTTCGCTTGGCACCCAGTCATATTTGTCGCGGATCAACGCGGTCAGCGCCTGCGGGGTGGTCATGTCTTCGCCGCCCGGCAGGGTGGCGCTGGCGGTCCAGCTCGCACGCATCTGCGTGAAGAACGGCGCCAGTTGCGCCATGGCTGACTCGGCCAGTTTGCGGTAGGTGGTCAGCTTGCCGCCGAACACCGACAGCAGTGGTGCTTCTTCGGCACTGCCCGACAACGCGAGGGTGTAGTCGCGGGTCACGGCCGACGGGTTGTCGGATTCGTCGTTGCACAGCGGACGCACACCGGAGTAGCTGTGCAGGATGTCGTCGCGGCTGATTTGTGCCTTGAAGTGGGCATTGACCACTTTGAGCAGGTAATCGGTTTCGCCCTCGGTGATTGCCACTTTTGCCGGGTCGCCGGTGTACTCGCGGTCGGTGGTGCCGATCAGGGTGAAGTGGTTCAGGTACGGAATGGTGAAAACGATGCGCTGATCTTCGTTTTGCAGAATGTGCGCGTGTTCGCCTTCGTACAGTTTCGGCACGATCAGGTGGCTGCCCTGGATCAGGCGGATGCCGTACGGCGAGTCCATCTTCAGGTCGTCACGAATGAACTTGGCGACCCATGGGCCGGCCGCATTCACCAGCGCCCGGGCGCGGATCGAGAACAGGCTGCCATCGGCGCGTTCCAGGTTCAGGTCCCACATGCCATTGGTGCGACGGGCGCTGATGCAACGGGTCTGGGTGTGGATATGCGCGCCTTTTTCGCGGGCGGCCATGGCGTTCAGGACCACGAGGCGGGCGTCATCGACCCAGCAATCGGAGTATTCGAAGCCTTTGGTGATTTCGCTTTTCAAGGCGCTGTCCGGACCGAACTTCAGGCTTTTCGAGCCGGCGAGTTTTTCGCGCTTGCCGAGATGGTCATACAGGAACAGGCCGGCGCGGATCATCCAGGCTGGACGCAGGTGCGGGCGGTGCGGCAACACAAAGCGCATTTGCTTGACGATGTGCGGCGCCTTGGCCAGCAGCACTTCACGCTCGGCCAGGGCTTCGCGCACCAGACGGAATTCATAATGCTCGAGGTAGCGCAGGCCACCGTGGATCAGCTTGCTGCTGGCCGATGAGGTGTGGCTGGCCAGATCATCCTTTTCACAAAGAAACACCGAGAGGCCGCGTCCAGCGGCATCTGCTGCGATCCCCACGCCATTGATCCCACCGCCGATGACGGCGATATCGTAAACCTCGGCGAGAGGGGGCGTAGGCAAGGTAGAAGTGGGCATCGGCTGGCCTCGGGCTTTTATGATTTTCGGTTTGTAATTCGAACATTAATGTTCATTTACGAAAATGGTAGCCCATAAAGGCGCCCACAGCTAGTCAACTTCGATTGAAAATACTGATCGAAGGGCCATTAAAGGAAAATTTACGAACATTGAGCGAGGGGGGTGAGTGCTTCTGTGGCGAGGGAGCTTACTCCCGCTGGGCTGCGAAGCGGCCCTAAAATTGGCAATGGCGGTATTTCGAAAAGAGCCTGTCGTCTGATTTGCGTCTGCTGCGCAGCCGAACGGGAGCAAGCTCCCTCGCCACAAGGGAGCGCACTGCTTTCGAAAGGGGGGGTTAAACCACTTCCAGCCGAATCTTGTTCTGATTCAATAACTGCACCAGCGCCGGAACCGGCTGCTGATCAGTCACCAGGCAATCGATCAGGCTGATCGGTCCCAGGCGAATCATGGCGTTGCGCCCGAATTTACTGGAGTCCGCCGCCAGAATCACCTTCCGGGCGTTGGCGATGATCGCCTGCGACACCCGCACTTCCTGGTAATCGAAATCCAGCAGACTGCCGTCTTCGTCGATGCCGCTGATGCCGACCAGGGCGAAATCGACCTTGAACTGGTTGATGAAGTCGACACTCGCCTGACCGACCACGCCGCCATCGCGCCGCACGTTACCGCCGGTCAGCAGAACGTCGAAGTCGTCCTTGGCGCTGAGCATCGAGGCCACGTGCAGGTTGTTGGTGATGATCTTCAGGTGATTGTGATTGAGCAGTGCTCGCGCAATCGACTCGGTGGTGGTGCCGATATTGATGAACAGCGAGGCGTGATCGGGGATCTGCGCGGCAATGGCTTCGCCGATACGCTGTTTTTCATCGCGCATCTGGTCGGCACGCATGGCGTAGGCGGTGTTTTCGACACTGGAATCGTAAGCTGCACCGCCGTGGTAGCGACGCAGTAAATTGGCTTCCGCGAGCTGATTGATGTCGCGGCGGATGGTTTGCGGTGTAACGACGAACAGCGTAGCCATTTCCTCGATGCTGACATAGCCGCGTTCGCGGACCAGTTCGAGGATTTGCTGCTGACGGGGAGGCAGATTCATGGGGCTTCCTTTGGGCTGCCGTGCAAAATTTGCCCATGATGCCGCAGGAATCCGCTCCCTACCAGTTACAACCCTATCAGGGTCCTCAGCTTGGCTTATTCAGCGCCTTCATGAGGTTCCCAGTCACGGGTGCGGCTGACCGCTTTTTTCCAGCCGGCGTAGAGTTTTTCCTTCGCGGTTTCTTCCAGGGCCGGTTCGAATTCGCGTTCGATGACAGCCTTGCCGCGCAACTCGTCCAGGCTGCCCCAGAAGCCGCACGCCAGGCCGGCCAGGTAAGCGGCGCCCAGTGCCGTGGTTTCGCGCATTTGCGGACGCTCAACCTGCGTGCCGAGGATGTCGGCCTGGAACTGCATCAGGAAGTTGTTCGCTACCGCACCGCCGTCCACGCGCAGGGCTTTCAGGCGTTCGCCGGAGTCCTGTTGCATGGCGTCGAGCACGTCGCGGGTCTGGTAGGCGATCGATTCGAGTGCGGCACGAATGATGTGATCCACGCGTACGCCGCGAGTCAGGCCGAACAGTGCGCCACGGGCATACGGGTCCCAGTACGGAGCGCCCAGACCGGTGAAGGCCGGCACCAGGTACACGCCGTTGCTGTCCTTGACCTTGCTGGCGAAGTATTCGGTGTCGGTGGCGTCGGCGATGATTTTCAGTTCATCACGCAGCCACTGCACGGTCGAACCACCGTTGAACACAGCGCCTTCAAGGGCGTAAGCCACTTCGCCACGCGGGCCGCAAGCGATGGTGGTCAGCATGCCGTGCTTGGATTTCACGGCTTTGTCGCCCGTGTTCATCAGCAGGAAGCAGCCGGTGCCGTAGGTGTTTTTCGCCTGGCCTGGCTCGACACACATCTGGCCGAACAGGGCCGCTTGCTGGTCGCCGGCAATGCCGCCGATGGCGATGCCGCTCTTGGTGTGGCCGTAGATTTCGGACGAGGACTTCACTTCCGGCAGCATTTCGCGCGGGATATCCAGCACGTCCAGCATCTTCGCATCCCACTCCAGGGTGTGGATGTTGAAGAGCATGGTGCGCGAGGCGTTGGTGTAGTCGGTGACGTGTACTTTGCCGCCGGTAAATTTCCAGATCAGCCAGCTGTCGATGGTGCCGAAAAGCAGTTCGCCATTACGGGCGCGCTCGCGGCTGCCTTCGACGTTGTCGAGGATCCACTTGAGCTTGGTGCCGGAGAAGTACGGATCGGTGACCAGGCCGGTGGTGTCGCTGATGTATTGCTCATGCCCGTCGCGCTTGAGCTGCTGGCAGATTTCGGTACTGCGTCGGCACTGCCAGACGATGGCGTTGTACACCGGGCGACCGGTGGTCTTGTCCCAGACTACGGTGGTTTCACGCTGGTTGGTGATACCGATGGCAGCGACCTGGTCATGATGCAGGCCGGCTTGAGCCAGGGCCTCGACCATCACGGCGCTTTGGGTCGCGAAGATTTCCATCGGGTCGTGTTCGACCCAGCCGGCTTGCGGGTAATGCTGGGCGAACTCGCGCTGGGCGGTGCAGACCACGTTCGCGTCACGGTCGAAAATGATCGCGCGGGAGCTGGTCGTACCCTGATCAAGGGCAATGATGTAGTTCTTATTCTGAATGTCGGTCATGTCGATTGCCTTGGACGAAATAAGGGAAAGGGCCGTGGCGCACCATCAGATTGGCAGGATTGCGCGCCGACTGGTTCAGGAAATTCGTTGCTTGCCGTCAATGGCCGGTGTGGCGTCCTGTGCAGCAGGTGTGACGCTTGGCAGATGACGGGCAATCAGCCCGCGATAAGCGGCAGCGCCGAGGCAGGCACCGACAATCGGTGCAAAAATCGGAATCAGGAAGTACGGGATATCGCGACCGCCAGTGAAGGAGATTTCACCCCAGCCAGCGAAGAACGTCATCAGTTTAGGACCGAAGTCACGCGCAGGGTTCATCGCAAAACCGGTCAACGGGCCCATGGAGCTGCCGATCACTGCAATCAGCAAACCGATCAGCAGTGGCGCCAGCGGGCCTTTGGGCAGGCCGTTGTTGTCGTCGGTCAGGGACATGATCACGCCCATCAGGATGGCCGTGATGATCACTTCAACCAGGAATGCCTGGGCGGTGGACAGGGCTGGGTGCGGGAAGGTGGAGAACACCGACGCCAGCTCAAGGCTTGCCTGAGTGCCACGTACCATATGGTGAGTTTGTTCGAAATCGAAGAAGAGATTGCTGTACAGCGTGTAAACCAACAGTGCCCCGCAGAATGCGCCGGCCACCTGGGAGAAGATGTAGAAGGGCAGTTTGCGCTTTTCGAAGTCGGCAAAAATGCTCAGGGCAATGCTGACGGCAGGATTGAGGTGCGCCCCGGAAACACCAGCGGTCAGGTAGATCGCCATGCTCACGCCGACCCCCCAGATGATGCTGATTTCCCACAGGCCGAAAGTTGCACCCGCTACCTTGAGCGCAGCAACGCAGCCAGTACCGAAGAAGATCAACAGGGCGGTGCCCAGGAATTCGGCCATGCATTGGCTCGAGAGCGACGGTTGTTTCAGAGCAGTTGTCATCGAAAACCTCATTGTTTTTGTTGTTGGGCGCTTTTTCATCAGGGTCAAAGCGCGATTTTCACCGAGACAGGATCCCCATCCTGTTCCTGGCTTACTGCCGGGTGCTACTTTGGATCATTCGTACAGTATTCACATTCGAAAAAATATAGACAAGAAACACTGCTGTCAAAGGTCGAAAGTGAACCATCAGTCACAATTCATCTGTCGGGCCGGTGAATGATCGCGACGCAGACTCGCCAAACCTGCGTTTGATCCCCGGAAACGGGCGTTGCAGGCCTTTGAAATAATGCCGAAATAGAGCCTTTTGACGACCGATGTCCTAGAATCCTGGCCAGTATTTTTCTTCTGCCACTCGGCTTGGAGCTGCCATGACCCCTGCATTGGATTTGTTGAAAAAAGTTCGTGCCGAACATCGCGTGCACAGTTACGAACATGATCCGAAGGCAGCTTCCTACGGGCTGGAAGCCGCGGAAAAACTGGGGCTGGACCCTGCGCAGGTGTTCAAGACGCTGCTGGCGGCCAGTGAAAAGGGTGAATTGCTGGTCGCCGTGGTGCCGGTCGTCGGAAGTCTGGATTTAAAACACCTGGCTCAGGCCGCCGGAGTGAAAAAAGTCGAAATGGCTGATCCCGCCGCCGCGCAACGATCCACCGGTTACTTGTTGGGCGGGATCAGTCCGCTGGGGCAGAAGAAGCGCTTGCGTACCTTTATCGATCATTCGGCGCAGCCCTTTGCCAGTATTTTTGTCAGCGCCGGGCGACGCGGTCTCGAAGTTGAATTGGCGCCCTCAGTCCTGGCCGAACACACTCAGGCGAAATTCGCCGATATCGGTCGACCCTGACGCCGGCACTGTATGGTGCAAATCAGCCTGTTCTGTCACTGGTGCAGGATTGACGTGGGCTTCATGCTCGGTGTCCGGACAATAGGGAGAAGGTTATGCAGCTTGAGTTTCATCAGGTCGATGCGTTCAGTGATCGGCCGTTCAGTGGCAACCCGGCGATGGTGTATCGGCTCGATGCCTGGCTTGCCGACGACTTGATGCAGAAGATCGCCGCCGAGCATAACCTCGCCGAAACCGCCTTCCTGGTGCGTGAAGGCCCGGTATGGCACATTCGCTGGTTTACCCCGACGACCGAAGTTCCGCTGTGCGGACACGCGACGCTGGCCAGTGCCTATGTGTTATTTGAAATCTATCAAGAGACTGCCGAGCGTCTGGACTTTACCTGCAAGTCCGGGCCGCTGAGTGTGACTCGCGACGGCGGGCGTTTGTGGCTGGACTTCCCGGCCATCGTGCCTTCAGAAGTGGGCGTGACGCTGGACGTCGAGCGCGCACTGGGTGTGGAAGCGGTCGATGTGCTGGGCTCAAACGAATTGTTCGTGGTGCTGGAGTCCGAGCAAGCGGTGCTCGACTGTCAGCCCGACATGGTGGCACTGGCGAAACTGCCGTGGCCGGGGGTGATTGTCACCGCCAAGGGCAATCAGCATGATTTTGTGTCCCGCTATTTTGCTCCGGCGATTGGTATCAACGAAGACCCGGTGACCGGTTCGACTCATTGCAGCCTGATTCCGTACTGGTCGAAACGTTTGGGCAAGTCGAGTCTGACAGCGTGCCAGCGCTCGGCACGGGGCGGGGAGTTGTTTTGCCGGCTGGAGGGGGAACGGGTGAAAATTGGCGGAAACGCGACGCTGGTTGCGAGTGGAACACTGATTCTGGGTTGACCTCAACCAGGTGTGGAGCAAGTTTTTGTGGGCGCCGGGCTTGCCCGCGATGCAGGCGACTCGGTTTTACCTGGAACCGAGTTGATAGCATCGCAGGCAAGCCAGCTCCCCCATTAATCGTCAGCGAGTCGTTAGGCAGTGCTATACCGCCGAACCCCTTGTTCCACCACCGGAATCTGCGCCGCCGTGCTGCCGGATGCCTGGAACAACACCAGATGCTCGGCCGCCACCCGAATTCCCACCTGCGCACCGACCTGATGATCGGCATGGCTCGGGAAGATAGACTCCAGCTGTGCGCCGGTGGGCAGTTGCAGGCGGTACAGGGTTGAGGCGCCGAGGAAGGTCTTGCCGACGATCCGGGCTCTCAATGCGCTGTCCGGTGCGTAAACGATATCGTCCGGGCGCAGCAGTACATCCACAGCGCCACCCAGCGGCCATGTATAAGCTCGATTGCCGCGCAACTCACCCAGTTCGGTCTGCACCGATTCCGGGCTGCTCAACTGACCGCGAATAAAATATCCCTGGCCAATGAAACTGGCCACAAACTGCGTCAGCGGTTCGTGATACAGGTTATAGGGCGTATCCCATTGTTCGAGACGACCTTCCTTGAACACGCCGACATGATCGCTGACCGCGAAGGCTTCTTCCTGATCGTGAGTCACCAGAATCGCACTGGTGCCCCGGGCTTTGAGAATGTCGCGCACCTCGTGGCTGAGCTTGCGTCGCAGTTCGCCGTCGAGGTTTGAAAACGGTTCGTCCAGCAGCAGTAACTGGGGCTCCGGTGCCAGGGCGCGGGCCAGTGCAACACGCTGCTGCTGGCCGCCGGACAATTCGTGCGGGAAGCGCTTGCCGAGGTTTTTCAGGTTGACCAGTTCCAGCAGCTCTTCGGTGACGCGATCCTTTTGCGGATGCTTGCGGATCCCGAAGGCGATATTTTCCGCGACACTCAGGTGCGGGAACAACGCGTAGTCCTGGAACACCATGCCGATCCGGCGTTTTTCCGGGGCGAGGGTGAAACCGGCGCTGGAAATGGTTTCCCCGGCCAGCTGGATTTCCCCTTCGTGCACCGGTTCGAAACCGGCAATCGCGCGCAACGTGGTGGTCTTGCCGCAGCCCGAGGAGCCGAGCAGGCAACCGATGTCGCCTGCGTTCAGGTGCAGATTGAGGTTCTGTACCACGCGCTGGTCTTGATAGCCGCAGGCGAGGTTGCGCAGGTTAAGCAGTAATGGTTGGCTCATGCGTGGTGGTACGAAGGCGGGACAAGGAATTCGAGCAGGGCCTTTTGTGCATGAAGACGGTTTTCCGCCTGATCCCAGGCTACCGAGCGCGGATCGTCCAACAGGTCGAGGCTGATTTCTTCACCGCGGTGGGCGGGCAGGCAGTGCATGAACAGCACGTCCGCGGCGGCGAGGTCGAGCAGGGCGCGGTTGACCTGGAACGGTGCGAACAGCTTCAGGCGTTTGGCGGTTTCTTCTTCCTGGCCCATGGAGGTCCAGACGTCGGTACTGACCAGATGGGCGCCGCGCACGGCATCTTGAGGATCGCGGACGATGGTCACACGATCGCCGGCCTTTGCCACGAAGTCAGGGTTTGGCTCATAGCCTTGCGGGCAGGCAATGCGCAACTGAAAGTCGAACTGGACCGCCGCTTCTATATAGCTGTTGCACATGTTGTTGCCGTCGCCGATCCAGGCCACGGTTTTGCCCTGGATAGAGCCGCGGTGCTCAAGAAAGGTCTGCATGTCGGCCAGCAACTGGCACGGGTGCAGGTCGTCGGACAGGCCGTTGATCACCGGCACGCGTGAGTTGGCGGCAAATTCGGTCAGGGTGCTGTGGGCAAAGGTACGGATCATCACGGCGTCGAGCATGCTCGACATGACGATGGCGCAGTCACCGATCGGCTCGCCACGACCCAGTTGGGTATCGCGGGGCGAGAGGAAGATTGCCTGGCCGCCGAGCTGGATCATGCCGGCTTCGAACGAGATCCGGGTGCGGGTCGAGGACTTCTCGAAGATCATCCCCAGGACGCGGTTTTTCAAGGGCTCGAACAGTACGCCGCGGTTACGCAGGTCCTTGAGCTCAACGCCTCGACGGATCACGCTGACCAGCTCTTCGGGCGTGCAATCCATCAGGGAGAGAAAGTGCCTTGCGCTCATCATTGACTACCTTTTGCAACAGACCGCAGATACTCAAAGCCTTGTTTATTTGAAAAACGGGCGAGACCTGCGGCGTAAGCCGCACGGGGCGACGAAATAGGGGGAGGCGCGATCTTATAATTAAATGTCGCGTTTTTCCAATAGGCTACGGTTTTTAAGGGATTCGGAGGGGCTACGGGGTGACCTCGATAGCGCTTTTGAAGCCTGTTTCCTGACCGCTGCGACCCATTTGTACACCGGGCTTGCGGGGCATTGCAATCAAACGGGGCGGGGACGGCATGGTCGCGGTCGGTTTTTGACCTATGATCCGGAGCTCGTAGTGGCACTTTGTCTGCTTTGAAACATTTGCTAATGCAAAGTGCTGGGTTATAACTACTCCACGAGCGACGCAGGAAGACTTCGGAATGGAATCGAAAGAACAGCTGTTAATGGAATTACTCGGTCTCACGGCCCGCTCCCTGACCCATCTCACTGCGTCCATGACCTCGATGTCGTTCGAGTTGCTGCGCAGTGAAGACGAAATTACCAAGGCCGCCGGTCGGCGCATGATCGACCGAATGGCCACCATCAGCGCCGGGCTCGACGAACATTGGCGACTGATCGGCGAACTCACTGGCGTGCATGTTCCGCACGAGCAGATCGAAACCCTTCAGGAACTCCAGTTGCAGGCGCCACCCCGACTGCCGTCGAGTTGAGGCCGGCCGCTATCGGCCGACCTGATGAGGACCGATTCACAAGATGAACGTCGCTGGCGCAACGGCGGCGTGCGCGCCATAGTTTTGTTCTCGCGGTCGACCTGCCCGCCCAGAACAAGACAGAGACTGGCCATGACCAAGACTCTCCATCACCGTGCCTGCCACCTGTGCGAAGCCATTTGCGGGCTGAGCATCGAAACCACCGAGGGCGAAGGCGGCGACGTGCAGATCACCTCGATCAAGGGCGATCCGCTGGACACCTTCAGCCGCGGCCACATCTGCCCCAAGGCGGTGGCGCTGCAAGACATCCAGAACGATCCGGATCGCCTGCATCAGCCCATGCGGCGGGTAGGCAGTGAGTGGCAGCCGATGGAGTGGCAGGATGCGTTTGATCTCGTCGCCGAACGTCTGGCAGCCATTCAGCAGCGGCACGGGCAGAACGCCGTGGCGGTCTATCAAGGCAACCCCAGCGTGCACAACTACGGGCTGATGACCCACAGCAATTACTTTCTCGGCCTGTTGAAAACCCGTAACCGTTTTTCTGCGACTTCGGTCGACCAGTTACCCCATCACCTGACCAGCCATTTGATGTACGGCCACGGTTTGTTGCTGCCGATCCCGGACATCGATCACACCGATTTCATGCTGATCCTGGGCGGCAACCCACTGGCGTCCAATGGCAGCATCATGACCGTGCCTGATGTGGAAAAGCGCCTGAAGGCGATTCAGGCCCGGGGCGGCAAAGTAGTGGTGGTCGATCCACGCCGCAGTGAAACCGCCGCGATGGCCGATCAGCATCTGTTCGTGCGCCCTGGTGGCGATGCGGCGCTGCTGTTCGGGCTGCTCAATACGCTGTTCGACGAAGGCCTGAGCCGTGACAGCCATCTGCCGGTGGCGGGCCTGGACGAGGTTCGGCAGGCGATTGCCACGTTCACCGCTGAAGCCATGAGCCCATTGTGCGCGGTGCCTGCCGAGCAGATTCGCCAGCTGGCGCGGGACTTTGCGGGCTCGCCGACGGCAGTGTGCTATGGGCGCATGGGCGTCTCGACCCAGGCGTTCGGCACGCTGTGCCATTGGCTGGTGCAACTGATCAATCTGGTCACCGGCAATCTCGACCGGGTTGGCGGCGCCTTGTGCACCGAGCCAGCGGTCGATCTGGTGGCGACCACCTCGGGTGGGCATTTCAATCAGTGGCAGAGCCGGGTGTCCGGTCGTCCCGAATACGCGGGCGAGCTGCCGGTGTCGGCGCTGGCCGAAGAGATGCTCACCGAAGGCGAGGGCCAGGTGCGCGCCTTGATCACCGTGGCCGGCAACCCGGTGTTGTCCACGCCCAACGGCCGGCAGTTGGAGCAAGCGCTGGACGGGCTGGAGTTCATGGTCAGTATCGACTTGTACATCAACGAAACCACGCGCTACGCCGACCTGATCCTGCCGTCCACCTCGGCGCTGGAAAACGATCACTACGACACCACGTTCAACCTGTTTGCCGTGCGCAATGTCACTCGTTTCAATCGGGCGATTCTGGCCAAGCCCGAAGGCGCGTTGCACGACTGGGAGATTTTTGTCGGGCTGGCCAAGGCCTTCGCTGCAAAAGCCGGCAAGGCGCTCAAGCCGACCATTGCGCCGGCACAGATGATCGACCGTGGTTTGCGGGCAGGCCTCTATGGCGATGCTTCTGCGCACAAGCTGTCACTGGCGACGTTGTTCGATCATCCCCATGGCATCGACCTCGGCGCGCTCAAGCCGAACCTGGCGCCACGCCTGAAGACGGTCGATCAACAGGTGCAGGCCGCGCCTGCCGCGATCCTTGCCGACCTGGCGCGTTTTGCGGCGCTGCGGGCGCCGGCCGTCGATGAGTTATTGATGATTGGCCGGCGTCATGTGCGCAGCAATAACTCGTGGATGCACAATTACCACCGCCTGGTGAAAGGCAAGCCGCGCCATCAATTGCTGATGCACCCGGACGATCTGGCCAGTCGCGGGCTCAGCGACGGGCAGCGAGTGCGGGTTAGCTCCCGGGTGGGCATGATTGAGGTTGAAGTGCTGGGCAGCCTGGACATGATGAAAGGCGTGGTCAGCCTGCCCCACGGTTGGGGTCATGCGCGACCGGGTGTGCAGATGACGATTGCCAGCAGCCAGCCGGGCTCCAGTGCCAACGACCTGACCGATGAGTGTCAGCTTGACGAGTTGTCGGGCAACGCTGCGTTGAACGGTGTGCCGGTCACGGTGGCGGCGGCTTGAGCATGTCTGTCGGGGAGACCGAGCAGGGCGCTCGGGATTCCGTTACAATGCGCCACCGTGCCGACCACTGAGTCGGAAAGTTCAGCCGAGGTGCTCCATGGATATCATCGAAACGATTAAAGAGCAGATTGCCAACAACACCATTCTGCTTTACATGAAAGGCTCGCCGAATGCCCCGCAGTGTGGCTTCTCCGCGAAGGCCGCGCAGGCCGTGATGGCATGTGGCGAAAAGTTTGCATACGTGGACATCCTGCAGAACCCGGAAATCCGCGCCAACCTGCCAAAATACGCCAACTGGCCTACCTTCCCGCAACTGTGGGTTGGCGGTGAGCTGGTCGGCGGTAGCGACATCATGACCGAGATGGCCGCTGACGGTTCGCTGCAGACCACCATCAAGGCGGCTGTTGAAGCGGCGGCTGCGACCAAGACCGAAGCCTGATCCATGTGGGAGCAAATCCGCTCCCACGCGGGTTTTCGGCAGGTCTGAAGTCCGGATATGAAAAAGCCCCGCCTCTGGAAAGAGGGCGGGGCTTTTTAGTGCCTCGAGTTTAGCGAGCGATGAATTACTCTTCGCCCATCTGCGATTGCAGGTAGTTCTCAAGACCGACTTTATCGATCAGGCCCAATTGGGTTTCCAGCCAGTCGATGTGTTCTTCTTCGGATTCAAGAATGTCCTCAAGCAGCTCGCGGCTGCCGAAGTCACCCACGGTTTCGCAATGCGCGATGGCAACTTTGAGATCCGCGTGACCGGTGCGTTCGATGCGCAGGTCGCACTCGAGCATTTCCTTGGTGTGTTCGCCGATGTGCAGCTTGCCCAGGTCCTGGACGTTCGGCAGGCCTTCAAGGAACAGAATCCGCTTGATCAGCTTGTCGGCGTGCTTCATCTCGTCGATGGATTCTTTGTACTCGTGCTTGCCGAGCTTGTTCAGGCCCCAATCTTCGTACATGCGCGCATGCAAGAAGTATTGATTGATCGCGACCAGCTCATTGGCAAGGATCTTGTTGAGATGCTGGATGACTGTAATGTCGCCTTTCATGATGGGGTCCTGCCCTGTATTCGCGGTATATAAGGCAGAGTTTGAGCCGCGTATTTATAAGTGTCAAACCTAAGTTATTGAATAATAAGTGAAAATAAATCCGAATAAGAATGACTAAGTTCCGCGTCTGGCGCCTAAGCAATTGATTTTCGGGCATAAAAAAACCGGACATCAAGTCCGGTTCTTTAAAATGCGTTATTTAAGCGGCGGTAAATTCTACGGGAAAAGGAATCGCGGCCTGGGCGGTTTGCAATTTGGTCAGGGTTTCGCGGACCACTTCCTTGGCAAGGCAGGCGCATTTACCGCATTGGCTGGCAACGCCGGTGGCCTGACGTACTTCACGGTAGCTGCAGCAACCTTCATAGATCGCTTCGCGGATTTGACCGTCGGTGACGCCAGTGCAGAGGCAGACATACATAAGTGAGAACCGTCGCTGGTTGTGACTCAATTGCGGTGGATCTTAATGTTAACGAGAATGATTGTCAAAGTGGTTTCTGTAAACTCTTTGCGACAAATGCGCGTGACTGACGAACGGTTTGTGGCTGGGCAATGCGCCAGTAAATTCCCTGGCAGCAAATTTGGCGGCCTATTGAAAAACCGTTAAGGACAGCTCAAAAACGCCGTGTATGATGGTCGGTCCTTGCGAAGGGGGTTGGTGTCACAGGGCTGTCGCCTGAGGGTGGCAGGCTGACGCGAACCCAGTTCTTCACGTTAATAGACCAGGAGAGATCCAATGAGCGTACTCGTAGGCAAGCAAGCCCCGGACTTCACCGTACCGGCCGTACTCGGCAACGGCGAAATCGTTGACAGCTTCACCCTGTCCTCGGCCATCAAAGGCAAATACGGCCTGGTGTTCTTCTACCCACTGGACTTCACCTTTGTTTGCCCGTCCGAGCTGATCGCTCTGGACAACCGCATGTCGGACTTCAAGGCACGCAATGTTGAAGTGATCGCTGTTTCGATCGACTCGCACTTCACCCACAACGCCTGGCGCAACACCCCGGTGAACAATGGCGGTATCGGCCAGGTTCGCTACACCATGGCTGCCGACATGAAGCACGAAATCGCCAAGGCCTACGACGTAGAGTCCGAAGGTGGCGTGGCTTTCCGTGGCGCGTTCCTGATCGACGACAAAGGCATTGTCCGCTCGCAGATCATCAACGACCTGCCGCTGGGCCGTAACATGGAAGAGCTGATCCGTCTGGTTGACGCTCTGCAATTCCACGAAGAGCACGGCGAAGTTTGCCCTGCCAACTGGAAAAAAGGCGACAAAGGCATGAACGCTTCGCCAGCAGGCGTTGCGGCTTACCTGACCGAGAACGCTGCCGCGCTGTAAGGCACGTTCGACGCACAAAAAAACCGGCCTCCAGGGGCCGGTTTTTTTATGCGCGGGTTAAACGCGACGACTGCAATCAGTCGTTGAAGTCTTCCCAGCCGCCCATTTGTTTCCAGCGATTGACGATGCCGCAGAACAGATCAGCGGTCTTCTCGGTGTCGTAGCGAGCCGAGTGGGCCTCGCGACCGTCGAAGTCGATGTCGGCAGCCTGACAGGCCTTGGCCAATACGGTCTGACCGTAAGCCAGGCCAGCCAGCGTTGCAGTGTCGAAGCTGGAGAACGGATGAAACGGGTTGCGCTTCATGTCCAGACGCGCGACAGCGGCGTTGAGGAAGCCCAGGTCGAAGCTGCTGTTGTGCCCGACCAGAATCGCCCGCTTGCAGCCATTGGCCTTCAACGCCTTGCGCACGCCACGGAAGATATCGGTCAGGGCCGCTTCTTCGCTCACGGCCATGCGCAGTGGGTGATCGAGCTTGATCCCGGTAAATTCCAGGGCTGCCGCTTCGATGTTGGCGCCTTCAAATGGCTCGACCCGGAAGAAATAGGTGTGCTCGGGGAACACAAAGCCTTTTTCGTCCATGCCGATCACGGTTGCCGCGATTTCCAGCAGGGCGTCGGTGGCCGAGTTGAAACCACCGGTTTCTACGTCGACGACAACCGGCAGGTAGCCACGAAACCTGGCTGCCATTGGGTGACGGGAACCGCCTCCGCCGCCATGACCGTCCTGTTCGTCGTCGTAATGGTCTTCACTCACGGGTGTTCCTCCAGCAGGCGCCAGCGCAGTTTTTCACCGGCGCGCAGCGGGATTACGGTCAGCTCGCCGAAGGGCAGGCTGGTAGGGGCGGTCCACTCATCGCGGACCAGGGTGATGCGGTCGGTGTTCGCCGGCAGGCCGTAGAAGCGGGGGCCGTTGAGGCTGGCGAATGCTTCGAGCTTGTCCAGCGCGTTACGTTGCTCGAACGCTTCGGCATACATCTCGATGGCGGCATACGCGGTGTAGCAGCCAGCGCAGCCGCAAGCGGCTTCCTTGGCGTGCTGCGCGTGAGGCGCCGAGTCGGTGCCGAGGAAGAACTTCGCGCTGCCGCTGGTGGCGGCGTCGAGCAGGGCTTCCTGGTGGGTGTTGCGCTTGAGGATCGGCAGGCAATAGAAGTGCGGCCGAATCCCGCCCACCAGCATGTGGTTGCGGTTGTACAGCAGGTGATGAGCGGTGATGGTCGCGCCGACGTTGGCCGCAGCCTCGTTGACGAACTGCACGGCATCGGCGGTAGTGATGTGTTCAAACACCACTTTGAGCGTCGGGAAACGCTCGACCACACGACGCATATGCTCATCTATGAAGATTTTTTCGCGGTCGAACACGTCGACATCGCCACGGGTGACTTCACCGTGAATCAGCAAGGGCATCCCGACTTCGGCCATGGCCTCGATCGCAGGGAAGATCTTGTCGATGCTGGTGACGCCAGAATCCGAGTTGGTGGTCGCACCGGCCGGGTACAGCTTGGCGGCGTGAACGAAACCGCTGGCCTTGGCCTCGCGAATTTCTTCGGGTTGAGTGCGGTCGGTCAGATACAGCACCATCAGTGGTTCGAAACGGCTGCCGGCCGGTCGTGCAGCGAGGATCCGCTGGCGATAGGCGTCGGCTTCAGCGGCGTTACGCACTGGAGGAACCAGGTTGGGCATGATGATGGCGCGACCAAAGGTACGCGCGACATCCGCGACGGTATTGGTCAACACGGCTCCATCGCGAAGATGAATATGCCAGTCGTCGGGACGCAGCAGGGTCAGGCGGTCGGACATGAGGGGATTCCAGGCGGGTCAAACTGAAGGGAATGCTACCGGAAAAGACTCTTGCAGGCACTCGCTATCAAGTTTTGCAGGATCGTACCGATAGCCAATAGGTATGCCGTAAACGTATGTGTCGGTCTTTTTGTTGTAGAAGCCAGTGGAGCCTCTCGTGCGCCAGCGTTATTTAGCCTTGCTCAGTGTGTTTGCCAGCCTTCCTGCGATGGCGCTCACTTTCCAGACCCGTCTGGAGAGCATCGAATGGACGGTCGAAGGCGACAAGTTCGAGTGCCGCCTGACTCAGCCGATTACCGATTTCGGTTCCGGTGAGTTCGTGCGCCGCGCCGGTGAGCAGGCGATCTTTCGTCTCAAAGCCTATAACTCGATGATCGGCGGTGGATCGGCAACCTTGCTGGCCGCTGCTGCGCCATGGCAGCCGGGGCGTGGCGACATCAATCTGGGCTCGGTGCGAATCGGCAGCGGCAACGTACTGTTCAACACTTCACAGGTACAGGCCGGAGGCTTGATCAATGGCCTGATGGACGGACGCAGTCCAGTCATTCGCCATGCCACGGGCGATGGCCGGGTCTCGGAAGTCCGCTTGCTACCCGTCAAATTCCACAAGGCGTTTGGCGACTTCCAGGGCTGCGTGGCCAAATTGCTGCCGCAGAATTTCGAGCAAGTGAAGCAATCGCAAATCGGCTTTCCGGGCGAAGGCGTTGAGCTGGATCCGCAAGCCAAAGCCAAGTTGCAGGTCATGCTGGAATTCATCAAGGCTGATCCGACGGTCAATCACATTGAACTCGATGGCCATTCCGACAACAGCGGCAACCGCCTGACCAATCGTGAACTGTCGCGGCGCCGTGCATTGGCGGTCATGGACTTCTTCAAGGCCAACGGGATTCAGGAGTCGCAGATCACCATGCGCTTCCACGGTGAGCGTTATCCGTTGGCGCCAAACACCAATGCGGCCAACCGGGCCAAGAATCGCCGGGTCGCCGTACGCCTTGAACGTGTGGCGCCCACCGAAAAACCGGTGCCTCAGGCCACCGCTTCCGCGGGTGCTGCTGCGACCTCCTGAACCGGCTGTCTTCGTCGTTCGCTCGACATAATCTGTCGCTTCGTCGTCATTAGCTGTCGCGGTACTGTAAATTATTTCTTATGAGCGGTAGACTTCTCGGCTTTCCGTAGAACCCCGTGGAGTGATGGCATGGCGGACGTAAACAAGGTCGTTCTGGCGTATTCCGGCGGCCTGGACACTTCGGTGATCCTCAAGTGGCTGCAGGATACTTATAACTGTGAAGTAGTGACCTTCACCGCTGACCTGGGTCAGGGCGAAGAGGTCGAACCGGCCCGCGCCAAGGCTCAGGCCATGGGCGTAAAAGAAATCTACATCGATGACCTGCGCGAAGAGTTCGTGCGAGATTTCGTGTTCCCGATGTTCCGTGCCAACACCGTCTACGAAGGTGAGTACCTGCTGGGTACTTCCATCGCTCGTCCGTTGATCGCCAAGCGCCTGATCGAAATCGCCAACGAAACCGGCGCTGACGCCATTTCCCACGGTGCTACCGGCAAGGGCAACGACCAGGTTCGTTTCGAACTGGGTGCCTACGCCTTGAAACCGGGTGTAAAAGTGATCGCCCCTTGGCGCGAATGGGACCTGCTCTCGCGTGAAAAGCTGATGGATTATGCTGAAAAGCACAACATCCCGATCGAGCGTCACGGCAAGAAGAAATCCCCGTACTCGATGGATGCCAACCTGCTGCACATCTCCTATGAAGGCGGCGTGCTGGAAGACACCTGGACCGAGCACGAAGAAGACATGTGGAAATGGACCGTCTCCCCGGAGAACGCGCCCGACAAACCACAATACCTTGAGCTGACCTACCGCAACGGCGACATCGTCGCACTGGACGGCGTCGAAATGTCTCCGGCCACCGTGCTGGCGACCCTGAACCGTATCGGTGGCGAACACGGCATCGGTCGTCTGGACATCGTCGAGAACCGTTACGTGGGCATGAAGTCCCGTGGCTGCTACGAAACCCCAGGCGGCACCATCATGCTGCGCGCTCACCGGGCAATCGAATCGATTACCCTGGATCGCGAAGTCGCTCACCTCAAAGACGAGCTGATGCCTAAATACGCCAGCCTGATCTACACCGGCTACTGGTGGAGCCCTGAGCGTCTGATGCTGCAACAGATGATCGATGCGTCCCAGGCCCATGTGAACGGTGTGGTGCGTCTGAAGCTGTACAAGGGCAACGTGATCGTTACCGGTCGCAAGTCCGATGAGTCGTTGTTCGACGCCAACATTGCCACCTTCGAAGAAGACGGCGGTGCGTACAACCAGGCCGACGCGGCAGGCTTCATCAAGCTCAACGCCCTGCGCATGCGCATCGCGGCGAACAAAGGTCGCAAGCTGTTCTGAGACCCTTGTTGCGGTAATTGAAACGGCTGCCCTGTCCTCGACAAGGCAGCCGATTCAAGGAAATCTTTCCCCTCTATGGGCCTGTCCCATTGCATTCCGGTTTTTTGCCTCCCGGCGGGATCAAGCATCAAGCATCAAGCATGCTTGCTGGTGTTTCATGGTGTTTGACCCAGCACTTTCACGTCATGTGAATCCAAGTTGTAAACAATGCAGAACGTGGCGCGAGTCGCTGTCCTGGCGTGTTTCAACGATTTGAACGTGTACTCCTTCAGCAATCGCTCCGATTCGTCACAGGCGAGAAACACAATCACGCCCGTGGATTTATCGTTCGGCCCCTGCAGGCTGTCCAGCAGGCTTGTCAGGTCGACCTTGGAGTTCATCCAGCGAGCGTCAACGATGCTCAAGTCTGCTAACGATTCCGGCAGCAATACGTTGTGTCGCACCAACCGGCTGGTGCATAGACGGATGGCGGACGGTGGTGCCTGGGCTCTGCTGAATCGACCACGAAATGCGTCGGCCTTGGAGGGAGTGACCGCGTCTGAATGAGGGTGTAGGGGCGGGGTGTCGCCAACTTTATCGATGACTTTCAGGAAGTTTTTTTCTTTTTCAAAGTCCGATGGCGCATACAACGATCGATAGTTGAAGTTGAGCGTAATGAAGAAAAGAAACAGCATGTAGAATGGAAAGCTGATCAGGAACCAGACATAGATTTCCCGTTCGTCGTTGTCAAGGAAGGGCAGGGAAATAGCGGCAGATGTTTCGGAAAGTGTTGCGAATATGGCAATAATTGTCATGGGGTTTGAGATGCTTTTTTTGAATTTTGTCATGTGATTTACTCATGATTAACTTGAATTCTCGTAGGTTGAAGTTTGGTGTTAAAGACCGTGGTTGAGTGTGCATTGTTTGTTGTGTTGTCAGGCTTGTATAGGCTTTTTATAATTTTCTGATGTGATTTTAGTGCTGGTGATATTCCAGTGTCGGGCGCCATTGTGTCAGGGAGGGGTGTAGTAAAAGAATGGTGAGTGACTTTTTTTATGATGCAAGAGGCTATGTAAGGCGCAATGCTTCCGGTACGAATTCAGGGTCGGAAAATATACGTTGATTTTGAAGGCGGGCTACTGTTTTCAGTCTGCGCAATCAGTTGGGGGTTTCACGGGTACGGTGATTGGTGGTCGTAAGTCGATACAAAAAACGCAGCCGGAATTCGCTCATAAATGACCTGGCACGTTTTTTCAGTACGCTGTATTCAAGGTTTTTTGTAGGATAAATCCGTCTTATTTGTAGGGCTTGTCTCTCGGTGTGGGCGCTCGGGGGGGACGACATGCCAAGGGTGAAACGACTAGGCTATTGTGCGGGCTCTAAAAATTCGAACAGCGAAATTGGACTTGCCCATGAATAAAGTGCTGATCGTAGATGATCACCCTGTCATTCGTCTTGCGGTGCGTTTGTTAATGGAACGTCATGGCTACGAAATTGTCGCAGAGACAGACAATGGCGTAGATGCATTGCAACTTGCTCGTGAACATATGCCGGATATTGTTATTCTGGATATAGGCATCCCGAAACTGGATGGGCTGGAAGTTATTGCACGCCTGACCTCGACAGCGTTGCCCTTGAAAGTGCTGGTACTGACTTCTCAGGCGCCCGGGCATTTTTCCATGCGCTGCATGCAGTCGGGTGCAGCGGGTTATGTTTGCAAACAACAGGATCTCACTGAGTTACTCAGCGCGATCAAGGCCGTGTTGTCAGGCTATAGTTACTTTCCCAATCAAGCGTTACATACCGTTCGTGCCAGTCTGGGTAATGCCAGCGAAGCCGACATGGTGGACCGTTTGTCCGGTCGGGAAATGATGGTGTTGCAACAGCTGGCGCGGGGGAAGACAAACAAGGAAATTGCCGATGGCATGTTTCTCAGTAACAAGACAGTCAGTACTTACAAAACCCGACTGTTGTTGAAACTCAATGCCCGCTCTCTGGTCGACCTGATTGAATTGGCCCAGCGTAATGGTCTGGTGTGAATGCGTTACTGTTGCGTAACGCGCTATGAGCCAGGGAGTGCCTCATAGCAAAAAGCCTCCGTTTCGGGAGGCTTTCAGGTATTACAGGTCAAAATCGTAATCGGCCAATTGCTTTTGCAGTCGACGCTCCTCCAGCAGATTGTCGATGGTGCGGCGTTTGCTCAGGTTGGTCTTCGCTACCTCGACCACCGGTTCGGCGTCGTCGGTCTCAACGGCGGGAAAGTCGTCTTCTACGTCCAATTGCTCTTTGCCAGTGCTCATAACGTTAACTCCAGGCTAAGACTGCCATTGGCGCTCCTTATATCGACAATCCATCGGCGGGTAAAAAAGATTTTTTCAATCGATCAATCCATAAACCCAATAGCGGCTCAATCGTCCGAGGTCTTTTGTTTGTATTCACACAGATCTTCGATACGGCAACTGCCGCAACGAGGCTTGCGGGCCAGGCAAACGTAGCGTCCGTGAAGAATCAGCCAATGATGGGAATCGAGCAAAAACTCCTTGGGCACGAACTTCATCAGCTTCATCTCCACCTCGACAACGTTCTTGCCCGGGGCGATGCCGGTACGGTTGCTGACGCGGAAGATATGGGTGTCCACAGCCATGGTCAGCTGGCGAAACGCGGTATTGAGTACCACGTTGGCGGTCTTGCGACCCACGCCGGGTAGCGCCTCGAGTTCTTCACGCGTCTGCGGCACTTCACTGCCATGGCGCTCCACCAGCAGGCGGCAGGTTTCGATCACGTTCTTCGCTTTGCTGTTGAACAGGCCGATGGTCTTGATGTATGCCGAAAGGCCCTCGATACCCAGGGCGTGAATCGCTGCCGGCGTATTGGCCACCGGAAACAGTTTTGCCGTGGCCTTGTTGACGCCGACATCGGTGGACTGCGCCGACAGAATCACGGCAATCAGCAACTCGAAGGGGGACGAGTAGGCCAGTTCAGTCTTCGGTTCCGGGTTGTCTTCGTGCAGTCTGCGGAAAATTTCATAACGTTTTGCGGCATTCATGGATGATGCGTTTCCTCGAAAGCAGTCAGTTTGCGGGCGTCGGGCGAGGCCAGGCTCGCCACGCCGCGATCAACAGTCCCAGCAGTATCAGGCCACCGGGTGCCAGGGTCGCCAGGCGCAAGCCACCATCGCTACCCAGAACGAATCCTTGCCAATCATCTTGTGTTGCACCGGCCAGCCAGTTGAGATGAGCGCCGAGAGTGCCGTTGCCGATGAGCTCGCGTAGCAGGCCCAGGCTGATCATCAGCACGCCAAACAGCCCACTCAGACGCAAGCGCTCGCGCCAGTGGCTCAGGAAAAAACCGTTGTGTTCCAGCACGACACATTGCAAGGCCAGCAAGCCGATATACAAACCGATGTGTTGCTGCCATGGCAACGACCAGGTTTGCATGAGCAGGTCGGCGCAACTGGTCAGCGTGGCGGCCAGCAACACACTGGCGGCCACGTGTGTCGCCGGCATGAGCCTGGATCTTAGCGCACGCATCGCCAAGCCAAAGGCCCCCGTGACCAGCATGAACACCAGCCACACGCCCAGGCCGCTCACCAGCAAGTCCGTGACGCCCAGCAGGGGTGCCAGCATCAACGAATTCTGTGGCGTCGTCTTATTCATGGGCGCCGTTCTCGAGCAACACTTGGCGGTGCTCATCAAAATAACGCAAGGCATCGTGCAAGGCGTTGACGACGGCCCTTGAGGTGATGGTCGCCCCGGCCATCTGATCAAATTGTCCCTGATCTTTCTTCAAGGCCCAACCGCTGTCGGCCGGCTCGTTTCGCGACTTGCCGGTAAAGACTTGCAGCCAGGTGTTCGGCCATTCGGCAAGTCGACCGCCAAGCCCCGGGGTTTCCGCCTGCTTGAGGGTTTTGACTCCCAACAGCTTGCCGTTGATGTCGATGGCGATCAGCAATTCGATCGAGCCGGCATACCCGACAGTCTGGCTGCGCAGCAGGACCGCGCTGGGCTGATCGGCCCTGGTCGCCAGATACCCGCCCAGCAGTGTGCTGTGGGTCAGCGCGATGTCAGTGAAAGCAAGTGGGTGATCCAGCGGCTGGTTGTCGAAGCTGGCGCCAGGCAGTACGTCCAGCAGGGCATGGCTGTCGATCAGGCGCTGCTGGGCGGCAATGTGTGTCGCGCTGCCCTGTTGCAGCCAATACGTCATGCCCACGCCCAGGCTCGCCAGCAGCGCCAGGATCACCGCGCTCAATAGCCGACTCATGGGGCAGCCTGCTGTTGTCTGGCTGCCACAAAGCGCTCCAGCGCCGGCACACACAGGTTCATCAGCAACACCGCAAACGCAACGCCGTCCGGGTAACCGCCCCAGGTTCTGATCAGGTAGGTCAACAGACCCACGCCGACGCCGAACATCAGGCGGGCCATCGGGCTTTTTGCACCGGACACCGGCTCGGTAATGATGAAAAACGCCCCGAGCATGCTGGCGCCGGTCAGCAGATGAAACAGTGGCGAACCATGAGAGTCCGACCCTGAACCGTTCCAGCACAACAGGCTGATAAGGAACAGGCTGGCAAGCATGCCGACCGGTGCGTGCCAACCGAACACGCGGCGCTGCAGCAAAAAGACGCCGCCCGCCAGAAACGCCAGGTTGACCCATTCCACCCCTCGGCCACCAAAATGGCCGAACGCCGGATTGCCCGCAAACAGCTCATCCATGGTCAGGCTTTTGTTGATGCGCAAGCTGTCCAGCGCGGTGGCTTGAACCCACGCATCCGGGGTCTGACCAACGTTGAAACCGAAGATTTGTTGCAGGCCGCCCAGCAGGTCCAGACCGTGGGTCGACGGCCAGTGCGTCATCTGTTGCGGGAAACTCACCAGCACCAGGGCAAAACCCAGCATGGCCGGGTTGAACGGATTTTTGCCAACACCCCCGAACAGATGTTTGCCAAACAGCAGTGCGCTGGCGGCAGCGCTGACGGTCAACCACCAAGGGCAATAAGGCGGCAACGCCAACCCCAGCAGCGTCGCGGTGACCAGCGCACTGCCGTCGCTCAGCACTGCAAGAGGGCGGTTGCGCAGGCGCATCACTACGGCTTCTACCGCCAGCGCCGTCGCAACCGTCAACAGCAGGTTTATCAGCACCCCCCAGCCGTATAGCCAAAACAACATCAGCATCCCCGGCACGGTGGCCAGCAATACCCGATTCATGGCCTGCTGAAGACGTTCGTCCACCGCTTCAAGGGGCGACATAGGCCTCCACGTGACGCTCTGCTTCCAGCAATCGGGCGCGGGCCTTGTCCAGTAGCTCGGCGGACGTGTGGGTGCCTCGTTCGAGTTTGCTGACATCAGCCCGTGCGTAGGCCAGCTCGGTTTTCAGCTGTCGAAGCTGGCTGTCGATGGGGCGCTTTTCGACCCGGGTCAGTTCAGGCACAGGCTGCTCGCTTGCGGCTTGCGCCGCGTGCAGGGCATGTTCGGCGTCCTTGAGAGCTTGCTCCAGTGCCTTGATCTGTTCACCGGGTGCTTCATTGGTTTGCGCTTTTTTCAGCTCGGCGCGGCGCATCGCCAGCTGGATTTTGGCCCGTTTCAGGTCAGCGTCTTTTGCCGGAGCAACGGGCACTGGCACTGGCGGTGCGCTGCTTTCCAGTTGTGCCAGGGCCTGCTCTGCCGCTTCGAACTGCTGTTGCAGGACGATCAGTTGCGACTGTTGCTCAAAGGTTGGTGGATGCCCGAAGGCTTTCAGCGATTTGTGCAATTGCGCCCGACTCATCGCCACATCGATTTTGGCCTTTTTCAGCGAAGCGTCAGCGTTGGCGGCTTTCTGCGTGCGGACTCGTTCAAGCGCGGCCTGAACCGGGTCGAGGGGCGCCTCAGTGTGTTGCACAGTGCGCTGCGCGCGGGCCTGTCGTTCGGCGAGGCGCTGTTGTTCTTCGCGGTGCAGGCGGGCGTTGCGCAGCTCGAAGCGGCGTCGGGCGTGATTGCGTTTAGCGGTGCGGGCCTGAATGTCTTCAAGGCTTGTCGCCAGGCCGCCGACAATCGGCAGTACCGTGGCGAGCGGCAATGGCCGCATTTCGATGCAGTCAACCGGGCAGGGTGCTACGCACAGGTCGCAGCCGGTGCATTCATCGATAATGACCGTGTGCATCAGTTTTGCCGCGCCGACGATGGCGTCGATCGGGCACGCCTGGATGCACTTGGTGCAGCCGATGCATTCGGCCTCGCGGATGTAGGCGATCTGCGCCGGTGCCGAGCCGCGACTGATGTCCAGTTCAAGCACCGGGACTTTCAGCAGGTCGGCCAGGGCCTCGATGGTCTCGCGGCCACCGGGCGGGCATTTGTTGATCGGCTCGCCGCTGGCAATGCCTTCGGCGTAGGGCTTGCATCCGGGATGGCCGCACTTGCCGCATTGGGTCTGCGGCAAGAGCGCATCGATGCATTGAATCAGACTCATGTTTTGATCAGTCCGTTGAAGCCGAGAAAAGCCACTGCGATCAGTCCGGCGCTGATCAGTTGGATCGGCAGGCCGCGAAAGGGCAGGGGCACATCGTTATCGAAAGTGCGCTGGCGCAAATCGCAGAACAGGCCCAGCACCAGCCAGAAACCCAGCCCGGCACCGAGGCTCATGGCGCTGGCATGGAAAAAACCATGATCGTCCCGGGCATTGAGCAGCGTCAGCCCGAGTACTCCGGCATTGCCCAGCAGCAGGGGCCAGAGGCCATCGAAGGACAGTTGCGGCAGCAACCGTGAAAGCAATTTCAGCAGCGGCCCGATCAGCAACACGCTGAGGGGCACAAATACGAACAGTTTCAGCGACGTCAGCGCCAGCGGCACCAATAACCATTGATAGAGCCCATAACCGAACATGCCGGTGACCAGCATCAGGCTCGTGGTGGCCAATCCCAGTGCATGCACTTGCCGGCGTTCTTCGCTGGCCAGCAACGGATCGACGCCCAGCGGCCAGTGCAACACAAGGTTGTTGATCAGGGCGGTGCTGACAAGCGTAAGAAGCAGTTCGGTCATGATCTGTCGTGCACTCATGGTTGATGACTGCTGATAAACCCCGTAGGAGCGGCTGGAGGCTGCGATCTCTTGATCGTTGTTTTCAAGGATCAAAAGATCGCAGCCTCCGGCCGCTCCTACAAGGTACGGCAAGCATTATTATGGTGGGCCAGACATGAAAATCCCACAGTCGTGTCAGGCACGGCTGCGGGATCGGTTTACGGCAAAGGTCTACTTGATGCGCTGACCCGGCTTGGCGCCGCTGTCCGGGCTCAACAGGTAGATCTCTTCGCCGCCAGGACCGGCTGCCATCACCATGCCTTCGGAGATCCCGAAGCGCATTTTGCGCGGTTTGAGGTTGGCGATCATCATGGTCAGGCGACCTTCAAGCTTGGCCGGGTCCGGGTAGGCGCTCTTGATCCCGGAGAACACGTTGCGTTGCTCGTCACCGATGTCCAGGGTCAGGCGCAGCAGCTTGTCGGCACCTTCCACGGCTTCGGCCTTGAGGATCAGCGCAACACGCAGGTCCACGGCAGCGAAGGCGTCGAACTCGATTTCCGGCGACAGCGGGTCCTTGGCCAGTTCGCCATTACCGGCCGGGGCGGTTTCGCCGGTGTCGGTTGCGCTGGCGGTCAGGTCTTCTTTCGAGGCGTCGGTCATGGCTTGCACTTTCACCGGGTCGATGCGGGTCATCAACGGTTTGAACTCGTTCAACTGATGATTGCTGAGCAGGGTGGTGTGGTCGTTCCAGGTCAGCGGCGCGACGTTGAGGAATGCCTCGGCGTCGGCGGCCAGCAATGGCAGTACCGGCTTGAGGAAGATCACCAGTTGACGGAACAGGTTGATGCCCAGGGCGCAAATCGCCTGGACTTCGTCGTGCTTGCCTTCCTGTTTGTTCAGCGACCACGGAGCCTTGTCGGCGATCCAGGCGTTGGCGCGGTCGGCCAGGCCCATGATTTCACGCATGGCACGGGCGAAGTCACGGGCTTCATAGGCGTCGCAGATGCTCGGCGCAGCGGCCAGGAAGGCGTCGGTCAGTTCAGGCGCGGCATTCCCCGCGACCAGCACACCGGCGTTGCCTTTCTGGATGAAACCGGCGCAACGGCTGGCGATGTTGACCACTTTGCCAACCAGATCCGAGTTGACCTTCTGCACGAAGTCCTCAAGGTTCAGGTCCAGGTCGTCGACGCCACGGCCCAGCTTGGCTGCGTAGTAGTAGCGCAGGTATTCCGGCGACAGGTGGTCCAGATAGGTCCGTGCCTTGACGAACGTACCGCGGGACTTGGACATCTTCTGACCGTTGACGGTCAGGTAGCCGTGTACGTTGATCCCGGTCGGTTTGCGCAAACCTGCACCTTCAAGCATGGCTGGCCAGAACAGGGCGTGGAAATTGACGATGTCCTTGCCGATGAAGTGGTACAGCTCGGCGGTGGAGTCCTTGGCCCAGAATGCGTCGAAGTCCAGGTCCGGACGACGGGCGCAGAGGTTCTTGAAGCTGGCCATGTAGCCGATTGGCGCGTCCAGCCAGACGTAGAAGTATTTGCCCGGCTCGCCAGGGATTTCGAAACCGAAGTACGGCGCATCGCGGGAAATGTCCCACTGTTGCAGGCCGGCATCCAGCCATTCGGCGATCTTGTTCGCCACGGCGTCTTGCAGGGTGCCGCTGCGGGTCCAGGCTTGCAGCATTTGCTGGAAGTCCGGCAGCTTGAAGAAGAAGTGCTGGGAGTCCTTGAGTACCGGGGTCGCGCCGGAAATGGCGGACTTCGGGTCCTTCAGGTCAGTCGGTGCGTAGGTCGCGCCGCACTTTTCGCAGTTATCGCCGTACTGATCGGGAGTGCCGCATTTCGGGCAGGTGCCCTTGATGAAGCGGTCGGCCAGGAACATTTTCTTTTCCGGGTCGAAATATTGCGTGATCGAGCGTTGGGCAATGTGCCCGGCGTCGCGCAGTTTCAGGTAGATCTGGCTCGACAGCTCACGGTTTTCTTCGGAGTGAGTGGAGTGGAAGTTGTCGAAGTCCACCAGGAACTCGGCAAAGTCGGCGCTGTGTTCGGCCTGGACGTTGGCGATCAATTGTTCCGGGGTGAGGCCTTCTTTCTCTGCGCGCAGCATGATGGCCGAGCCATGAGCGTCGTCGGCGCAGACGTAGATGCATTGATTGCCGCGGTGCTTCTGGAAACGCACCCACATGTCGGTCTGGATGTATTCCAGCATGTGGCCAAGGTGGATCGAACCATTGGCGTAGGGCAGGGCGCTGGTGACGAGGATCTTGCGTGGCTCGGACATGGGGCTCGGCTACTTGATGAAACGGAGGTCGGCCACTATAAAGCGCTGGCGCAGAATTTTCACCCCCGAGGCCCGAGGGCTTGTTGTTACAAAACAGTCTTTGTGGCGAGGGGGCTTGCCCCCGTTCGGCTGCGCAGCAGTCGTGACAATAGACTACTCCGTGTATCTGACACACCGAGGTATCAGGTTTTGGGGCTGCTTCGCCGCCCAACGGGGGCAGGCCCCCTCACCACAGGACGCTTTTCAGTCAGAGTAATCAGTTCGCCACAAATGTGTGTCCGGCGTACGATACTCGCCTGATTTTCCAGTCTTGCTATCGGAGTTGCCCATGAGCGCCGTCAATCGCGCAGCGGTGGAAGCCGTCCTTCGCCAATACACCGACCCTTATCTGAACCAGGACCCGGTCAGTGCCGGGTGCGTACGCAACATCGATATCCAGGGCGATCGCGTCAGCGTCCAGATGGAGCTCGGTTACGCCGCGGACCTGTTCAAAAGTGGCTGGGCGCAGTTGCTGCAAATGGCCATTGAAGGGCTGGACGGTGTGACGACCGCCCGTGTCGAGATCACCAGCGTGATCGCTGCGCACAAGGCGCAGGCGCAAATACCGGGCCTGGCCAACGTGAAGAACGTGGTGGCCGTGGCGTCCGGCAAGGGGGGCGTAGGCAAATCCACCACCGCCGCCAACCTGGCGCTGGCACTGGCCCGCGAAGGGGCCAGGGTCGGGATTCTCGATGCAGACATCTATGGCCCGAGCCAGGGCATCATGTTCGGCATCCCGGAAGGCACCCGACCACAGGTCAAGGACCAGAAGTGGTTCGTGCCGATCAAATCCCATGGCGTCGAAGTCATGTCCATGGCCTTCCTGACTGACGACAACACGCCGATGGTCTGGCGCGGACCAATGGTTTCCGGCGCACTGCTGCAACTGGTGACACAGACTGCCTGGGGCGACCTGGACTACCTGGTCATCGACATGCCGCCAGGCACCGGTGACATCCAGTTGACCCTGGCGCAGAAAGTCCCGGTGGCCGGTGCCGTGATCGTCACCACCCCGCAGGACCTGGCATTGCTGGACGCACGCAAGGGCGTGGAGATGTTCCGCAAGGTCAACATCCCGGTGCTTGGGGTGGTGGAAAACATGGCCGTGCACATCTGCTCCAACTGCGGACATGCCGAGCATCTGTTCGGTGAGGGCGGCGGGGTAAAACTGGCCAACCAATACGGCGTTGAAGTGCTGGCATCGTTGCCGCTGTCGATGGTCATTCGCGAGCAGGCCGACAGCGGCAAGCCGACGGTGATCGCCGAGCCGGACAGCCAGATTGCCATGGTGTACCAGGAACTGGCCCGCCACGTCGGCGCGCGGATCGTGTTGCAGGAAGCGGCGACGCCGGCAATGCCGAACATCACCATCAGCGACGATTGAGTCGCTGACGAAACGCAATTGTGGCTTATGTGGCGAGGGAGCTTGCTCCCGCTGGGTTGCGAAGCGATCCCAAACGCTTTGCGACTGCTACGCAGCCGAGCGGGAGCAAGCTCCCTCGCCCCATTAAGCCCACAGTTGTCTTGCCGTGGTCTTAGATGCGCAACCCGCCATCCATCTCCAGAATCCGACCGGTGTAGTAGTCGTTCTCAAAGATATAAGCCGCCGAGTGGGCGATCTCTTCCGGCTTGCCCATGCGCTTGAGTGGAATCCCGGCTGTCATTTTCTCCAGCGCTTCGGGCTTCATGCCCAGGGTCATCTCGGTCTCGATAAAGCCGGGCGCAATGCCCGCCACACGAATACCGTAGCGCGCCAGTTCCTTGGCCCAGGTCACGGTGGCCGCTGCCACGCCAGCCTTGGCGGCGGAATAGTTGGTCTGGCCGACGTTGCCCGCGCGGGAAATCGATGAGATGTTGATGATCGCGCCGCTGTTTTTCAGCTCCACCATTTTCGCCGCGACTTCACGGGTGCACAGGAATACGCCGGTCAGGTTGACGTCGATCACCGCCTGCCATTGGGCCAGGCTCATCTTGGTCATTTCGCCGTCCTTGACCTTCAGCAGCAGGCCGTCGCGCAGAATGCCGGCGTTATTGATCAGGCCATGAATCGCACCGAAATCTTCAGCCACCTGGGCGACCATGTGCGTCACCTGTTCTTCGTTGGCGACGTTGCACAGATAGGCGCGGGCCTCGGCGCCCTTGGCCTTGCAGGCCGCTACCGTGTCGTCGAGTTTTTCCTGGTTGAGGTCGACCAGCGCCAGCTTCGCGCCCTTGGCGGCGAAATACTCGGCCATGGAACGGCCTAAACCCTGGCAACCGCCAGTGATAATGATTACTTTGTCAGTGAGTTGCATTCGCATGCCCCGATAGCAGGTCTGAGTGGTTTCCTTGTAGAGGGCCTCTCGATCTGCGCCCGCTGTGGCCTGGCTGCACATGAGAACTGCCCCGATGGCGTGCTGGAACTTTCACCAGGCGCCTGTCCGTTTTTTCGACGGATTCTATATAAGGAGTCATAAATTGAGCGTTGAAGCGGCGAAGAATGCCCGAGAATTGCTTCTCAAGGAATACCGTGGAGTTCTTTCGACACACTCCAAGGCCATGCCCGGATTCCCTTTCGGCTCGGTAGTGCCGTACTGCCTGGACGAGCAAGGCCGGCCGCTGATCCTGATCAGCCGCATCGCCCAGCACACCCACAACCTGCAAAAAGATCCGAAATGCTCGTTGCTGGTGGGTGAGCGTGAAGCGGATGACGTGCAAGCTGTTGGCCGACTGACGTATCTGGCCGAAGCCGAAAAGCTCGAAGACCCCGCCGCCATCGAGGTCGCCGCCGAGCGTTACTACCGCTACTTCCCGGATTCGCAGAATTACCACCAGGCCCATGATTTCGATTTCTGGGTACTCAAGCCGGTGCGTCACCGCTACATCGGTGGTTTCGGGGCGATTCATTGGGTCGATCAAGTGACGCTGGCCAACCCGTTCGCCGGCAAGGCCGAAGTGAGCATGGTCGAGCACATGAACGCCGACCACAGCAAAGCCATCGCCCATTACGTCGAGCTGGCGGGTTTGCCGACGACCACTGCGGCGCAACTGGCCGGTATCGACACCGAAGGCATGCACCTGCGCATCGGTCAGGCGTTGTACTGGCTACCGTTTCAAGCGCCTTGTAATACGCCGACACAAGTACGCGAGGCCTTGGTTTTCCTGGCTCACGCCGATCATTGGCCGAAAAATACAGTGGCCCAAGCTTGAATTCACGAAAGGACGACGTCATCTAGGGTGTACTGGCAAGGCATTCTTGCGTTGAGGAACCATTTGATGCGCCCTTTTTTATTGCTCTTTGTACTGTTTCCGGTGTTGGAGCTGTTCGTATTCGTCAAGGTGGCAGGGGCTATCGGGTTTTTCCCGGCCCTGCTGCTGATCATTCTCGGCTCGATGCTCGGCGTGTTCGTGCTGCGCATCGCCGGTCTGGCCACCGCACTGCGTGCTCGTGAAAGCCTGAATCGCGGCGAGCTGCCGGCCCAGACCATGCTGGAGGGCCTGATGCTGGCCCTGGCCGGTGGTCTGTTGATCCTGCCGGGCTTCGTCACTGACGTGCTGGGCCTGATCATGCTGGCACCGATCTCCCGTCGTCTGCTGGCCAATAAAATGCGCCAGCGTGCCGAAGAACAGGCGATCCGTCAGCGTGCCTTCGCCGATGACCTGCAACCACGGGGCGGTCCTGCACCCCGTCAGCCGCTGGGCCGCGAGCCCAACGTGATCGAAGGCGAGTTCGAACACCGCGATCCCAAGTAATCGCTTCATCAACACGGCGCCTTCGGGTGCCGTGTTCGTTCACGGGGCCTGGACATGAAAAATTTTCCTGGCCCGCTCTTGTAATAAGCGGATGCGCCCTTATGTAACGGTCACCGAAAGGTTTCTGGCGATCACGCCAGACAGACTTCCGCGTCTCGCTCGACGAGCCGCACCCGGCACCGCCGGATTTGTTAAACCCGCCGGGAATACACCGGCCGATGAAAACCACAATTAGGAGAGATCGACAATGAAGCTTCGTCCTCTGCATGACCGCGTCGTCATCCGTCGCAGCGAAGAAGAAAAGAAAACCGCTGGCGGTATCGTCCTGCCAGGTTCGGCTGCTGAAAAAGCCAACAGCGGTGAAGTTCTGGCAGTCGGCACTGGCCGCGTGCTGGACAACGGTGAAGTGCGTGCACTGGCCGTTAAAGTGGGCGACAAGGTTGTGTTCGGTCCGTACTCCGGCAGCAACACTGTGAAAGTCGACGGCGAAGACCTGCTGGTAATGGCTGAGAACGAGATTCTCGCTGTTATCGAAGGCTGATTTCCCGCTCATTTTCCCGCTACTACAAAGTATTTAAGGAATATCGATCATGGCTGCTAAAGAAGTTAAATTCGGCGATTCCGCCCGTAAGAAAATGCTCGCCGGTGTCAACGTCCTGGCTGACGCAGTAAAAGCGACCCTGGGCCCTAAAGGCCGTAACGTGATCATCGAGAAGAGCTTCGGCGCTCCGACCATCACCAAGGACGGCGTTTCCGTTGCCAAAGAAATCGAGCTGAAAGATCGCTTCGAAAACATGGGCGCGCAGCTGGTCAAAGACGTTGCCTCCCGTGCCAACGATGACGCAGGCGACGGCACCACCACCGCTACCGTTCTGGCTCAGTCGATCGTCAACGAAGGCCTGAAAGCCGTCGCTGCCGGCATGAACCCGATGGACCTCAAACGCGGCATCGACAAAGCGACCATCGCTATCGTCAAAGAGCTCAAAGCCCTGTCCAAGCCTTGCGCTGACACCAAGGCCATCGCTCAGGTCGGCACCATCTCGGCCAACTCCGACAGCTCCATCGGCGACATCATTGCCGAAGCCATGGAAAAAGTCGGTAAAGAAGGCGTGATCACCGTTGAAGAAGGCTCGGGCCTGGAAAACGAACTGTCGGTTGTTGAAGGCATGCAGTTCGACCGTGGCTACCTGTCCCCGTACTTCGTCAACAAGCCAGAGACCATGACCGCCGAGCTGGACGGTCCGCTGATTCTGCTGGTCGACAAAAAGATCTCGAACATCCGCGAAATGCTGCCAGTACTGGAAGCCGTTGCCAAAGCCGGCCGTCCACTGCTGATCGTGGCCGAAGACGTTGAAGGCGAAGCCCTGGCGACTCTGGTTGTGAACAACATGCGCGGCATCGTCAAGGTTGCAGCCGTCAAGGCTCCAGGCTTCGGCGACCGTCGCAAGGCCATGCTGCAGGACATCGCTGTCCTGACCGGCGGTACCGTTATCTCCGAAGAGATCGGTCTGAGCCTGGAAAGCACTACCCTGGAACACCTGGGTAATGCCAAGCGCGTGATCCTGTCCAAGGAAAACACCACCGTGATCGACGGTGCCGGCGTTGAGACTGATATCCAGGCTCGCGTTCTGCAGATCCGTCAGCAAGTGGCCGACACTTCGTCCGACTACGACCGTGAAAAACTGCAAGAGCGTCTGGCCAAGCTGTCCGGCGGCGTTGCAGTGATCAAGGTTGGCGCGGGTTCCGAAGTTGAAATGAAAGAGAAGAAAGCCCGCGTTGAAGACGCCCTGCACGCTACCCGTGCAGCCGTTGAAGAAGGCGTGGTACCTGGCGGCGGCGTGGCACTGGTTCGTGCCCTGCAAGCCATCAGCGAGCTCAAAGGCGACAACGATGACCAGAACGTTGGCATCCAGTTGCTGCGTCGCGCTGTTGAAGCGCCACTGCGCCAGATCGTTGCCAACTCCGGCGACGAGCCAAGCGTTGTTGTGGACAAGGTCAAGCAGGGTTCGGGTAACTTCGGTTACAACGCTGCTACCGGCGAATACGGCGACATGATTGAAATGGGTATCCTGGACCCGGCCAAAGTGACTCGTTCGGCTCTGCAAGCGGCTTCGTCGATTGCCAGCCTGATGATCACCACCGAAGCCATGATCGCCGAGATCAAGGATGACGCACCAGCTGGCGGCGGTATGCCAGACATGGGCGGTATGGGCGGCATGGGCGGCATGATGTAAGCCAGCCTCACCCCGTACGAAAAAACCCCGCCTGCGATAAGCAGGCGGGGTTTTTTATTGCCCGTACTTCAAGTCCGCCTCAATCCCCCGTGGGAGCGAGCCTGCTCGCGAAAGAGGCCTGAGGGTCACATCAATGATGGATGTGCCGCAGTCTTCGCGAGCAGGCTCGCTCCCACAGGGGGGGGCTGGTCGAGCAGGGAGATGGGTAAATCTGTCTGAAAAGAAAAGCCCCGGCACATCAGGCCGGGGCTTTCGGGTTAGCGCTGACCGACTGCGTCAGTGCCCGTCTTGGGTGGCTTCCAGCCTAGCAACTGCTGCTTGAAGCCATAACTGGCGACCTGATAGTAGGTGATGGCACGGGTAATCAGCGGGTCGCTGGCCTCGGCACGGGATTCGCGGCTTTCGCTCAGTGCATCATCATGACGGCGCAGACCCTGGCGTGGGCTGAGGATCGCCAGGTCCTTGCCGTCGAACAACCCCAGATGCTGATAGTTGCCAACCACCACGCGCGGCGGCAGCGGGTTGTCCTGCAACAGATTGCGACCGAAGAACGTCGATTGATAATCCATGTTCAACAGCCCCAGCAGGGTTGGCGCCAGGTCGATCTGGCTGGCCAGTTGCGCACTCTCCCGGGCCTCGATCAATGCAGGTGCATAGATGAACAACGGAATCTGATAGTTGGCGATCGGCAAGTCTTCCTTGCCGGCACTGCCCGCCGTATGGTCGGCGACGAACACGAAAATCGTATTGTCGAACCATGGTTTTTGCCGAGCCTGTTCCAGGAACTGACCAATCGCATAGTCGGTGTACTTCACCGCACCGTCTCGACCCTTGCCGGACTTGATGTCAATCCGGTTGTCCGGAAAGGTATAAGGGCGGTGGTTGGAGGTGGTCATCAGTTGCAACAGAAATGGCTGCTGTTTGGCGTAGTCGGCATCGGCCAGTTTCAGCGTCTGCGTGTACAGGTCTTCGTCGGCCATGCCCCAGGCGTTCTTGAAGTGGATCTGCGACTCGTCGACGCTGCTCTGATCGACGACGCGGTAGCCGTTGCCGCTGAAGAATGCGTTCATGTTGTCGAAGTACCCGCGCCCGCCATAGACGAACACGCTGTCGTAACCCACTGCGTTGAGCTGCTGGCCCAGGCTGGCAAAACCGCTTTCTCGGCCTACGCGCTTGACGATGGAGCGACCCGGTGTTGGCGGGATAGCCAGGGTAATGGCTTCCAGGCCGCGGTCGGTACGGGTCCCGGTGGCGTAGAAGTTATTGAAGTACAGGCTCTGTTTGCGCAGCGCGTCCAGGTTCGGCGTCAGGTTACGCCCGTCACCGTTGCTGCCCATGTACTTGGCGCTGAAGCTTTCGATGGTCACAAGTACGATGTTGGGGGTGCGCGGGGTGCCAGGGTTATCGATGATCCGGCGAATATCCTGCGGGTCCTGACCAATGAAGCGCGCGTTTGGCTCACTCAGTTCGGCACGGATCTCTTTGGCCACGACGTCGGATGGCAGGGTTTTGTAGAACTGCTGGTAATCCAGTTCATTGTTACGGAAGGCGGCGAAGAACTGATACGGGCCATTGCTCGCCAGCTCATTCTGATAGGCATTGCCCCCTTGGGCACGAGGCGCGTCCTGACTCAGTAGCTGCATGCTCAGGCCGGCCACAATCAACAGCCCCAGCGCATTGACCAGGCGTCGGCGCAACGGCGGCAGCGGGGCATCAAGCGCGGCGTTGAAAGGCTTGCGCAGTGCAATGCTCAACGCCACCGCCACGACGGCGAGGATGCTCAGGAGTGTGCCAATCGGGTACGACTCGAGCAGGTTGTTCAAGACTTCGTCGGAATAAACCAGGTAGTCCACGGCGATGAAATTGAAACGCACGCCGAACTCGTCCCAGAACAGCCATTCCGCCACCGAAGTGAACAGCATGGCGAACAGGCTGACGGTCAACAGGCCTTGCAGGAACCAGCGATGGCCACGCCGGCGCCACAAGGCTGGCGGGCAGAGCAGCAAGTAAAGGCCCATCGGCAACGCCGCGTAGGTCAGGAAGCCCAGGTCGTAAAGCAGGCCGATACCGAACACTGACGCGAAACCGCTGCCGGCTTCACCCAGATGAGTCAGCAGTAGAACCGTTCGGGTCAGGAAAAAAATAGCCAGCCACAGGCCGGTAACGAGCAGCAGAAAACGCATTGGCGCCGTCTTGAAAACATCCATCTGTAGCATTCCTTTTTTATTCAGGCGCGGGACTTTAGGTGCACTACTGTAATCAGGTTGTGAATCGATAGTGAAAAACTTGTCATCAAGAGCAACTGGTTGAAGGAATTGATTTGAAGCGTACCCGGCCCTAGCCCTGAGCCACCGGAGGCCTTAAGCTGCGCGGGCCGAGATGGCCGTTACTGTGTACGGAGGAGTGCCCATGCGAATTCTATTGGTTGAAGACAACCGCGATATCCTGGCTAATCTGGCCGATTACCTGGGGCTCAAGGGCTATACCGTGGATTGCGCGCAGGACGGCTTGTCGGGTCTGCACCTGGCGGCAACCGAGCATTACGACCTGATCGTGCTCGACATCATGCTGCCCGGTATCGATGGCTACACCCTGTGCAAGCGCCTGCGCGAAGACGCCCGGCGCGACACGCCGGTGATCATGCTGACTGCCCGTGATCAACTGGATGACCGTTTGCAGGGCTTCAAGTCCGGTGCCGACGACTACCTGGTCAAGCCGTTCGCCCTGTCTGAACTGGCAGCGCGCATCGAAGCGGTCATGCGCCGTACCCAGGGCGGCGGTCGGCGCGCCTTGCAGGTCGGTGACCTGAGCTACGATCTCGACACCCTGGAAGTGACCCGCGAAGGCCGCCTGCTGAAACTCAACCCGGTCGGCCTCAAGTTGCTGGCGGTGCTGATGCAGAAAAGCCCGCACGTGCTGCGTCGCGAGATTCTCGAAGAGGCGCTGTGGGGCGACGACTGCCCGGACAGCGACAGCCTGCGCAGCCACGTTCACCAACTGCGCCAGGTAATCGACAAACCGTTCGCCAAGCCTTTGCTGCAAACCGTACACGGTGTTGGTTATCGCCTGGCCGAGGGCCGAGATGGAGTTTAAGCAGAGCCTCGCTCAGCGGATCATCATTGCCTTTGCGCTGATGAGTGCACTGGTGGCCGGTGCATTCGCCATGGGCATTGTCGCCACCGTGCACCTGGTGGAAGAAAAACTGATTTCGGCAGGCCTGGGCGGTGATTTGCAACGCCTGTTGCTGATGGACAGCGTCACTGACTGGAGCCACCGCCCCGAACCGGACCAGCTGTTCTACTTCAGCGGAGGCCCGGGGGACTTCGAGTTGCCCAAGGACCTGCGTCATCTGGACGCCGGTTTTCATGAAGTGTTTCGCGAGCACCTGTCGTATCACGCGATGGTCGAGATCGTCGACGGTCGGCGTTACGTGCTGTTGCAGGATCAGAGCGATTTCGAAGAACGCGAGCGGGTGCTGTTTGCCGTGGTGCTGGTGGGGTTCGTGCTAAGCCTGGCCCTCGCGGTATTCCTTGGCTGGGTCCTGGCGCGCAAAGTGATGGCGCCGGTGGTACGGCTGGCACGTCAGGTACGCCACCGCGACCAGTTGCTGGGCTTGGCACCGCCGCTCGCGCCGGACTACGCCGCCGACGAAGTGGGCGAACTGGCCGTGGCCTTCGACGCCACCCTCGGGCGTCTACGCCAGGCGTTGACCCGTGAGCGGTTGTTCACCAGTGACGTCAGCCATGAGCTGCGCACGCCGTTGATGGTCCTGGCCAGCTCTTGCGAACTCTTGCTGGAAAACCCGGGCATCGATCAGCGCGGCAGGGCCCAGGTCGAACGAATTGCCCGGGCTTGCGAAGAAATGCGTGAGCTGGTGCAAACGTTCCTGATGCTCGCCCGTGCGCAGCGCGAAGATGCCAGCATGTCGCCGCAGCAGTCCGTCAGTCAGGTCGCAGACGGCTTGCTCAGCCTGTGGCGCGAACCGATTGAGAGCAAAGGTCTGGCACTGAGCTTCGTGCCGGGCCATCCGCCGGGCAACGGTTACAACGCCACTCTGCTGCACGCGGTGATGGGCAATTTGCTGCGCAACGCATTGCACTACACCGAAAACGGCTTCATTCGCCTGACACTCACGCCCACCGGGTTTGTTGTTGAAGACAGCGGTGTCGGCATCCCCGAGGAAAAACGCGAGGCGATGTTCGAGCCCTTTGTGCGTGGCAGCGAGAAACGCGGCGAAGGCCTGGGGTTGGGCCTGTCGCTGGTACAGCGGATCTGCGAAAACCAGGGTTGGACGGTCAGCCTGACCACTATGGAACCGAACGGTTGTCGGTTTGAGGTGGTGTTGGTCTAGGCGCAACCGCAGGCTCGGGCCGCTGCAGAAAATCTTGTCCTTGCTGGCCCCGAGCTACTATTTATCCCCTGTAAAACCCTGAAATACTTCACGGTTGTACACAACGAAGTTTTCACAAGGTCATGACTTGTCGCTGACACGGTGCTACCTAAGGTGGTTGTCATCAGCTATTCAATTCAAGAGACCTTGATGATGACCGACCAGATCAAGCTGGATTTTTCCGAGAAGTATGACGATCAGCATGCTCAGCGCTATTTGCGAAAGCATCAGGAAGGCCTCGGTCGTCGATTGTCTCATTGGCGTGACGAACAACTGGCCCGCAAGGCACTGACCCTGACGGGTGAGCCGGGCCTGGTGCTTGATCTGCCGTGCGGTGCAGGGCGTTTCTGGCCACTGCTGGCGCAAAAGCACAACCGTGTCATTATCGGCGCCGATAACTCGGGATCAATGCTGAAGATTGCTACACAGTCTCAGCCGGACGAAGTGGTAAAACGGGTACAACCCTTGCACACTTCTGCGTTCGACATTGCATTGCCCGATAACGCCGTCGACAGCATTTTTTGCATGCGACTGCTGCACCACATCGGTGAAGCGGAGCACCGACTGGCGATTTTGCGCGAATTCGAACGCGTCACCCGGGACAGTGTGATCGTATCGTTGTGGGTAGATGGCAATTTCAAGGCCTGGAAGCGCAAGCGCGCCGAACGTGCTCGTGGGCAGCAAGGCTACCAAAACCGTTTTGTGTTACCGGTTGCTACAGTAGAAAAGGAATTTGAGCAGGCAGGCTTCCGTATTCAGGAACAACTGGACTTTATACCGCTCTATGCCATGTGGCGGGTTTACGTACTACGCAAGAGGTAACAAATGGCAGTTCAATGTGCAGCAGAAACGGACGTCGCTCCTCAGGACCGCTTTGAGTATTTCTGGAATCGGCGCGGTGAGTGGGTGGAAGAACCCAACGTCCGTCGTGGCGGGGAAAGCGGTGTGCAGCGGGTCAGAGGCGATGATGGAACGTTGCTCTACGCCAAGCGCCAGACCGGGCATATCTATCGCAGTTGGCTGCACCCCTTCGGGCGACCGACGGTGCTGCGCGAGCAGGATGCCCTGATCGGCCTGCGTGAACTGAACGTGCGCGTTCCCGACATCGTTTTCTGCGGTGCGCAGACCGATCCTGTGCACAAGTGGCGTGCGTTGCTGGTGACCAAGTCACTGGACGGTTTCGAGGAAATCGAACACTGGTACGCCGGCGGTGGACGTGAGCGTCATGGCGAGGCGGTTCACGAGCGGGTCCTGAAGGACCTGGCCGAGAATCTGGCACGGATGCACAAGGGACGTTGGCAGCATAGTTGCATCTACATCAAACACGTATTTGTCCGGGTGACCGGTGAAGGCGAAGCGGCCACTGTCGAGATCGCCCTGATCGATCTGGAGAAGTGCCGGCGGCGCTTGACCGCACAGCGTGCGGCGGCTCACGACCTGAAACAATTGCGCCGCCATTCGTCGTTCAGCGATACAGACTGGAAGAATCTGGTCTACTTTTATGAGACGGCGTTTGGCAGCGCTATCAAAGGTTTATAGCGATGAAACTCGAAATTGCACGAGGTTTGTTTCTGGTTGGAGCCTTGGCAGTTGCTTCCCTTGCGGTGGCTGCCTGGGAGCAGCCACGCACACAGGTTCTGAGCGCCATGAACGGTGACGCTCATTGCCCATTGCCACGGGTGGCCAAAGTCTCCGTGGATCAAAAACCCGACCATGATTTATTGCTGTTCATGTTCGGCCTTTCCCAAGGCATGAGGCCACAGAGTTGACCCGATTGAAGCCCAAATAAAAGGCCTCGCAGTTGCGAGGCCTTTTTTTTGTCCGGCTTTCAGGTCATGCACTGTTCAATACTGGGGATCTTGTGGTGCCCCCGGTTTGGGTCAGATCAGATGCAGGTGGTTATCCCAAAGCCCTGCCGGCAATTCCAGCGGTTTCACCACCGGTTCAACCTGGCGACAATCGTAAAACCGGCAGCGCCCCTGACCCGAGGTCACGACAAACCCGTCTGCCACCGCGCCCACGCCGGCGCAATCGGGCAGTGGCACGTCCAGGCGCACTTCACCACTGTCCAGGTCCCAGATGAAAAAGCGGTTGCCCCGTGGCGCTGTCAGCGCCACCAGCCGCAGTTCACTGTGCACCGCCACGCTGGCGGTGTAATGCCCCATGGCCTGCAATTGGTGTTCCGGCACCGGGAACGCCACGAACGGCTGGCCCGGACGCTTGATCGCCAGCAGTTCCGACGATTCGTGCGCGTCCCCCATGAACTGCTGGCCAGCAACGATGGTGCCGTCGCTGGCGATCCCCAGGTGCCGCACGCTGTTCATCTGCTGAGCGAGCGTTTCCTTGCTCAACAGAGTGCCATCGCGCTGCATCAGTACCAGGCTCGGCTCCATGGCATGGAGGTTCATCTCGACCCGGCTTTCAGCCTCGGTGCGAATGCCGCCGTTGGCCACCACCAGCGTTTCACCGTCGGGCATCCACGACACCTGATGCGGGCCGACACCGTGAGTCGAAATCTCGCCGCTGTGCACCAGCCGCTCACCGTCGAACCGGTACACGCCGAGCAGGCCACGGCCCGGATCGGATGTGTCGTTCTCGGTGGCGTACAACCAGTCGCCGTCCTTGTGAATCACCGCGTGGCCGTAGAAGTGCCGGTTCGGCTGCGAGACCACGGTTTGCAGCAGTGTGCCGTCGCGCAAGTCGATCAGGTAACTTTCAGTGCCGGGACGACGAGCCACGAACAAGGCGATTGGCAGCGTCGGATGATTGATGATGTCGTGGCAGCGCTGGCCGACCTGGGTGGCAAACACCCGGGTGCCGTCCAGCCGATAACCGACGGCATAGTGCTTGCCGTCGGTGTCGTCCCGCGCCGAGAGCAACAGCGGGCTCTTGTCCTTTTGCTTGAACAGCGTCCAGCCGCCCAGCGTCACCGCGCCCAGCAGCAAACTACCTAATGTCAGAGCCTGACGCCTGAGCATCGCAGCGGTCCTCATCAGTCACCGTCGTTGGCGTTGAAGCCCAGTTGAATGCCCAGGGCCTTGGCCAGCTCGCCTTCGTGCAGGCGATGGACGACGTTGAGGCTGTCATAGATATCGTTGAGTTGTTGGCGGCCGGCGTCGTCGCCAAGCATTTCAGTCAGCGAACGCTGGTTGCTGGCAAACAGCTTCAGCGAGGCTGCGTAAGCGGCATCGATCTTCTCGGCCAACGGCTTTTGCTCAGCGGGTAACAGGCCGCGCAGGCCTTTGTTGTCGACGCCGACCCAGACAGTTCTCGCGGCCGCCAGGCTGGCTTCCAGACCTTGCAACGACGACTGGCTGCGCCACGCATCGGCCTGGAATGGCTGTGGAATGCCCTTGGTCTGACGGCCCATCGGCGTACCGAGTTTTTTCTTCAAGGTGTCCAGCGCGGTGACTTGAACCCGCAGCAGATCGGCGATCGCTTCGTGAGAGTCTGCGTAGCGCTGGTTCGGGAATTTACTCATCTGCGCGAGCATGCCGTCGTTGGTGTTCCAGCGCGACAGGATCTCTTCGGCCAGTTGCTTCTGACGCTCGCCGATGGCGGTCAGCAGCGGGCAGTACTTGGCTTTCTGGGTGGCGTCAGCCATGTCGATCTTGCTGTCGAACAGGATGTACTCATAGGCCGACAGGCCTTGCACCACGACGCTCGATTTGGCCAGCGCGGCGGCATCGATTTGCGGCTGCGCGATGACCAGTTGTTCAACCTGGCGGCCAACGAGATTTTTCTTGTCCGGCCAGAACTGCACCTGCCAGGAACGGTTGCCCTCGGCCAATGGACCGATCAGCAATGGCTGCAACTCGGCCCAGGCTTTCTGCGCGTGCAGGAAGTCGGCGCGGGCGGTTTCAAGGTTTTCCTTGCCTTCACAGAAGGCCAGGGCGCTGACCGCCAGTTGCCGGTCGGCTTCGACCCAGCGGCTGTAGGTCGGCAGGATCACTTGCTTGGCGATGGCTGCCGAAGTGACGGCTTGCGGGTCCTGGGGAGAACACGCGCCCAGGGCGAGGGCGGCAAGGCTGGTGAACAACAATTTGGGGCGGAACATGTCGGGCTCCCGATTCTTTTATAAGTGTTTAAAGAGAATTCAAAAACGCCAGCAACGCAGTGCGCTGCCCGGCATTGAAAGACAAAACCTGTTGCTGCGCGGCGCTCGCTTCACCGCCATGCCAGAGCACGGCTTCGAGCAGGTTGCGCGCACGGCCGTCATGCAGAAACTGGGTGTGACCGCTGACCGACTGTGTCAGGCCGATGCCCCACAACGGCGGGGTACGCCAGTCGCGGCCGCTGGCCTGGAACTCGGTCCGATGGTCGGCCAGGCCTTCCCCCATGTCATGCAGCAGCAGGTCGCTGTAGGGGCGAATCACTTGATTGGCCAGCTCAGGTTCTGCGGCGTTGGTCGCCGTGGTGTATTTCGGGGTGTGACAGGACTGACAGCCGGCCTGGAAAAACAGAGTCTTGCCCGCCAGTACTTCGGGGGCACTGACGTCACGTCGTGCTGGCACCGCAAGGTTGCGGCTGTAGAACAGCACCAGCCGCAGAATGTTGTCGCTGACTTCCGGCTCGCCATCCGGGCCATTGCCGTTGGGCGCCTGTTTGCAGGCAGTTTGCGCGTCGGTGCAGTCATCGAACAGTCTCAGGCTTGTGGTCAGGCCCATATCACCAGAAAACGCGTGAACATTTTGTTGATTGAGATTCGGCTGCCCGGCTTTCCAGCCAAATCGTCCGATGACCGTCTTGTGCTGTGCGTCATCCCACACCCGATTCGGGCGCCCGTTGATGCCGTTTTTTTCACGGGCCTGCGTTTCGGCATTGGCCAGAATCGCCTCTTCAGGAATGGCTTCGAGCAGCCCCAGGCCAATCATCGGCGGCGCGACCCGTGCCGAGAAGCGGGTGTCCGGGTGCATGGGGCCATAGCCGAGCTGGGTGATCTGCAAGGCCGGTTTGCGCAATTGGACTTCGGTGCCGTCCTTGAAACGCACGGGCACAGGGGTGTACTCGACCCGTACCTTGCCTTCGGGCGCGACGCCGGGGATCGACATGTCCTGGAGCTGACCACCGTAGACCGGCTCCGGGACTACGCCGACTTGCTCGATGAGTTTGGCGAAGGCGGGTGTATCCGGAATCGACAGGCGGACCAGCATCGACACCGCGTTATCGGCGCCCGGCGCGGGCGGATGACCACGGCCGTCCTTGATGTGGCAATTCTGGCAGGCGTTGGTGTTGAACAGCGGACCGAGACCGTCACGGGCGGTGGTGGTCGAGGGCGCGATCACCCAGGGGCTGCGAAAAAAACTGTTGCCGACGCTGAAGTCCAGCCGCCGGGTCGGCGCCAGGTTGGCGGACGGCAGGGAGAATGAGTTCTGATCAGTCTTGCGCACCGTCGCACTGCCACCAGAGCGGGCTTCACCGGGCTCGGCCTTGGTAAAACGCGGGGCGTCATCGCAGGCACTCAGGCTCAAAGCCATGAACAAGGTGCACCAGCGAAGAGACAACGACGGCATCAGACTTCCTGCGGGACAAGCAAAACAAGGGCGCAAAGTCTAACAGGGCAGGGGAGTTTGAATAAGAGGAATTATCGTTTGGTTGATGTGGGGCAGTGTTTTTCTGACCACCACAATTCCCCTGTGGGAGCGAGGCTGCTCGCGAAAGCGGTGTTTGGCGCGCTGAAGATGTTGCCTGTGCTGGCCTCTTCGCCAGCAGGTTCGCTCCCACAATGATCGGTGTTCAGACCCACAAAAAAGGCGACCCGAAGGTCGCCTTTCTGTTCAGCCAGCGTTGATCAGAACTCGTGATCAGCGTTGTCCGGGTTCAGGTCGCTGATGCCCAGTTTGCCGGCGGCCTGTTCGATCGAGCCGGTCTGCTTGACCAGCGACGCGATAGCATCACGCACGATCTGGTTGCCAGCGGTGTTGCCCGCGGCGATCAACTGGTCGTAGTGCTCACCCTTGTTGGCGTGATCGACCATGACCTGGATCTTGGCTTCGGTAGCGGCCAGATCCGCTTTCAGCGCGGCGTCGGCGGCCGGGTCGACCTTGGCCACCAGCGACGACAGGCTGGCGCCGGTCATTTTGGTGCCATCAACGCGGGTGTATTCGCCCAGGTACACGTTACGAATGCCTTTGGCATCGTAGAAGTGCGAGTTGTGGGTGTTGTCGCTGAAGCAGTCCTGCTCGTCTTCCGGGGAGTTGGCTTCCAGGGAAACTTTCATACGCTCGCCCGCCAGTTCGCCCAGGGACAGGCTGCCCATGCCGAACAGCATTTTGCGCAGACCGGTTTCACCCGGCTCGGCTTCCAGGGTGGCGCGGTAGTTGTCAGCCACGTTCGGCTTCCAGTTACCGACCATTTCCTCCAGGTCGCTGACCAGCAGTTGGGTCACGGCTTTGAGGTAAGCGCGACGACGGTCATTGTGACCGCCGGTGGCGCCTGCGCCTTCCAGGTAGTCCGACGCCGGACGGTTGCCGGCGCCAGGGCCGGTGCCATTCAAGTCCTGGCCCCAGAGCAGGAATTCGATGGCGTGGTAGCCAGTGGCAACGTTGGCTTCGGAACCGCCCAGCTCGTTCAGGCTGGCGAGTTTTTCCGGGGTGATGTCTTTGACATCGACCTTGTCTTCACCCACCTGAATTTCAGTGTTGGCGATGATGTTGGCGTTGGCCCCCGGGTTACCCAGTGCGTGCTCATAGGATTTGTCGACGTAGTCGATCAGGCCTTCGTCCAGTGGCCAGGCGTTTACCTGACCTTCCCAGTCGTCGATGATCGTGTTGCCGAAGCGGAACACTTCACTTTGCAGGTACGGAACGCGCGCCGCGATCCAGGCTTCGCGAGCGGCTTTCAGGGTCGCGGCATCAGGCTTGGCGAGGAATGCGTCGACAGCGGTTTGCAGGGTTTTCGCGGTGGATTCGGCATCGCTGTAGACGGCGAAAACCATGTCGGCGTAGTGCGCGACCACGGCTTTGGCGGCCGCTTCGTCGACTTTGCCGGCAGTGGCTGGCGCTTGAGCGGCGGTGCTGGCAGCCGGGGTCGGCGTTTGCGGCGCGCCAGCCTTGTCTTTGCCTTCGCCGCAACCGGCGAGGGAAATAGCGATGGCCAACAGACTGGCGGTAGCCAGAGGCATACGAATCATGGCGAACATCCTGCTTCGGTAATTGAGTGGACTAGCGCTGGGGAGCGCAAAAGCTGCGACATAATGCAAATCTTTCGCATTATGTGTAAAGGCTGGGTCTGGAATTATTTGTTGCGATCTTTCGACTTTTACAAAATAGCCGCATTACTGCGCTGGGCCTGTTTCAGGTAGGCACTCAACTCTCGTGCCGGTAACGGTTTGCTGTAGTGATAACCCTGACCTTCGTGGCAGCCCTCGGAGATGATGTAGGCCTCTTGCTCGGCGGTTTCCACGCCCTCGGCAATCACCTGCATACCCAGGCTTTTACCTAACTGGATGATCGCCCGCACGATGGTCGCGTCATCGTCGTCATCGAGCAGGTCCTGCACGAAGCTCTTGTCGATCTTGATCTTGTCCAGCGGCAGGCTTTTCAGATAGCTCAGGGACGAATAGCCAGTGCCGAAGTCGTCGATGGCAATCAGCGCGCCGGAGCGACGCAGGCTCAGCAGGTGCTGGGCGGCGGTACTGATGTCTTCCATCAGGCCGGTTTCGGTGACTTCCAGCTCCAGGCTGCGCGGTGGCAGGCGATAGATTTGCAACAGGTTGTTAACGACTCGCGGCAACTCGGCGTGGTGCAACTGCACCGTGGACAGATTGACCGCCATGCGCAGATCCACGAACCCCTGATCGTGCCATTCACGCAGCTGCTTGCAAGCCTGATCCAGCACCCATTCACCGATGGCGATAATGGTGCCGTTCTGTTCGGCCAGCGGGATGAACAGGTCTGGCGGCACCAGCCCGTGTTCGGGGTGCTGCCAGCGAATCAACGCCTCGACACCCACTACCCGATGATCGCGATAGCTGATCTGTGGCTGGTAGACGAGGTAGAACTGGTCACGGAGTAGCGCGTCACGCAGGTCTTTTTCCAGCTCTCGGCGACGGCGCATTTCACTGTCGACGCTGGCGATATAGAACTGATAGCGGTTGCGCGAGCGGGTTTTGGCCAGGGTCATGGTCTGCTCGGCTTTTTGCAGCAGTTTTTCAGTGCTGTCACCGTCCTCGGGGAACAGGGTGATACCGATGGTGGCGCGCAGGCGGATCTCCTGATGATCGAGGGCAAACGCCGCTTCCAGGTCATCGAGAATGCTTTGCGCCAACTCCGCGGCTTCATAGGGTTGTTCGATGTCTGCCTGAACCAGCGCGAACTGATCGCCGCCCAGACGGGCGAGGGCGCCCAGGCGGCCGCTGTGGCCACGCAGCCGATCAGCGAGGGCCAGCAGCAACTGGTCGCCGGTCTGGTAGCTGAATTGTTCGTTGATGCCTTTGAAGTCGTCCAGGCCGACCACCAGCACCGCGACCCGGCGCTGCAACTTGCCGGCGTCCACCAGGATCTTGTCCAGTTGTTGCTGCAATTGCTGGCGATTGGGCAAACCGGTGAGGAAGTCGTACTGGGCCATGCGCAGCAGGCTGTTTTCCGCTTCGTGGCGCAGATGAGTGTTGCGCTCGATGGATTCAAGCAGCTGGTTGGCGGTGTTGATCCAGATCCCCAGCTCGTTTTTCTCGTGGCCCTTGATCTGCGGGATCTTGTGTTCGCTGGGGCGGTCGGGATTGATTTCGGTGAGGTGTTCAATAATTCGCGACAGCGGCTTGGTCAGCAGCCAGTGGTAGACCAGATACAGCACCAGCCCCATGGCCAGTGCACGCAGCACCCCGGAAATGAAGATAATCACCGAACTGACGATGAAACTCTGACCATAGGTGGCGGTGTCGAGGGTGATGCTCAGGTCACCGTAGTACTCGCTGTAGGGCCCGCGACCCACCAGTTGGGTGGTGAAAGTGCGTTCCTGGCCGAGAATCAGGTCGGTCAGCCAGCGACTGTTGGAGTGCTGCAGCTCGCGGGATTTTTGCGCGAGCATGGCTTCATTGGGATGGCCGATGGAGGCCTGACGCACGGCATCGTCCTGGAACAGGCCCTCGATTACCTGCATGCCCATCTCACGATCGAGGCTATAGACGGCCTGGGTCGAGGGGTCGCGGAACATGTCGAGAATGCGCTGGGCGTCGCCAGCCACGGCCTGGCGGGTTTTATAGGCATCGAAAACGATCTGCGCGCAGCTCAAGACCACGCCGACGATCAATGCCGACAGGAGCACGACCCGGAGCAACTTCACCGACAAGCTGTTCTTGAGTTCCAGCTTCAAAGGGTTATTCCTTGTTCCGTGCGGGTAGCGTCAAGTTGCCATGAGTATTGGCAATCCCGTGTTGGCAGTCAAAGGGACAATCAAGCTCAGGGGATTTTGCCTGTAGCTTGGCCAATATGCTGTTTTTGAGTTTTTGCCCTATTTGTACTGTGTCGGTTGCCGGGGCCTTCAACTTGAGGAAGCGCGGGAGAATATTTCCTTCTGATTGATGTTAGTCCTCTGTGGCGTTGGGGCAAGGAGGCGACGGCGGGTTTCATTGTAGGAAAAGACGATTCGAGCGAATAAAAAAACCCGGCAAAAGCCGGGTTTTTTGACTGGCGTCGAGCTTAAGCGGTGAAGGTTTTGCCTTCGAACTGCTCAGCCACGAACTTCCAGTTGACCAGGTTCCAGAACGCTTCGACATATTTAGGACGAACGTTGCGGTAGTCGATGTAGTAAGCGTGTTCCCAGACGTCGCAGGTCAGCAGCGGGGTATCGCCGCTGGTCAGCGGGTTGCCGGCGCCGATGGTGCTGGCCAGGGCCAGGGAACCGTCAGCCTTTTTCACCAGCCAGCCCCAACCGGAACCGAAGGTGCCGATGGAAGTCTTGCTGAACTCTTCCTTGAACTTGTCGAACGAACCGAAGGCCGCGTTGATGGCATCAGCCAGTGCGCCGGTAGGTTGACCACCAGCGTTTGGCGCCAGGCAGTTCCAGTAGAAAGTGTGGTTCCAGACCTGAGCGGCGTTGTTGAAGATACCGCCCGAAGAAGACTTGACGATTTCTTCCAGGGTCTTGCCTTCGAACTCGGTGCCTGGCACCAGGTTGTTCAGGTTCACGACATAGGTGTTGTGGTGCTTGTCGTGGTGGTATTCCAGGGTTTCCTTGGAAATGTGCGGCTGCAGGGCATCGTGTGCGTAGGGCAGCGGCGGCAATTCGAAAGCCATGATGATTCTCCTAATCAGGTCAGTTGCGGTGAGCGCAAGGCCGATCACGGGCGGCCAGACAAGCGCCGGGGAGTTTGTACTCTTTGCGGCGCATCGAACCGGATCATAGCACCGGGGGTGCGGCATAACCACGCAACAACTGTGTGGGATAGAGGTTCCAGAGCGTTTGGAAGTAATCAGGCTGCAGTGATCAACTGGAACGCCACAGTGAACATCATCACGGCGACCAGCAGGTCGAGAATCCGCCAGGTACTCGGCCGTGCCAGCCACGGCGCCAGCCATGCGGCGCCCAGCGCCAGGGTGAAAAACCACAACAGCGACGCACTGGCCGCACCGACTACATAGGCGCCGGGCTCGGTTTGTTGCGCACCGAGGGAGCCGATCAGCAGCACCGTATCCAGATAAACGTGCGGGTTGAGCAAGGTCACCGCCAAGGCGCTGAGCAGCACGGCCCGCAGCGAGCGCACGGTCTGGTTTTCGCCCTGATTCAAACTCTGTTTCGAACAGGCCCGGCGCAATGCCTGGCTGCCATACCAGATCAGAAATACCGCGCCGCCCCAACGCGCAACCGCCAGCAGCGTCGGGTTATGCGCCAGCACCGTCGCCAGGCCGAACACACCAGCGGCCACCAGTAATGCATCGCAGACGACACACAGCGCCGCCACCGGCAGGTGATGTTCGCGACGCAGGCTCTGGGCCAACACAAAGGCATTCTGCGTGCCGATCGCCATGATCAGCCCCGCAGCGACCAACAGGCCGTTTACATAACTTTGCCACATGAGGTTTTACTCCGCGTTGGCTGCCAGATCGCGCAGCACCTGCATGGCGCGTTCGGCATCGGCCTGACCGACGAACAAATGGTCGTGGTAATAGCCGGCAATCACGTTGCAACTGATTGCCGCCTGGCCCAAGGCCGTGGCGAACGCGGCGGTCAGGCCGACGGCTTCGAGGGCCGAGTGCACGTTCAGGGTGATCCAGGCAGCGACGTAGTCGAAGCTGAAACCGGCTTGTTCGGCGCGGGAACGTTCGAGGATTACTGTCAGACCTTCCTGTTCACGAAAGCTGCCGATGATCTCCAGTCCCGCCGGCAGCGAGCCGTCGCGCAGGGTGCAGAACACGTATTCGCCCGCGTTGAGCTGTGGGCTCATGCTGCGCAGCAGGGTTGCCAAAGATGTTTCGCCAGCCATGGGGATGTTCCTGTTCAAGAGTGCTTGCTGGCCATTCTGCGTGGTGGCGGTGTATAAGAAAAACCAATAGTCCTGATCGCTCATTAGGAAAACTGATGTTCGACTACAAATTACTTTCCGCGTTGGCCGCTGTCGTCGAGCAAGCCGGTTTTGATCGCGCCGCGCAGGTCTTGGGTTTGTCGCAATCGGCGATTTCCCAGCGCATCAAACTGCTGGAGGCTCGGGTCGGCCAGCCGGTACTGGTGCGGGTGACGCCGCCCGCGCCCACCGAGATTGGCCGGCGCTTGCTCAACCATGTGCAGCAGGTGCGTTTGCTGGAGCGCGATCTGCAAACCCTGGTGCCGGCGCTGGACGAAGAAGGCCTGCCGGAACGCCTGCGAATCGCCCTCAATGCCGACAGCCTGGCCACTTGGTGGGCGCAAGCGGTGGGTGAGTTCTGCGCCGAGCAACATCTGTTGCTGGATCTGGTGGTGGAGGACCAGACCGTCGGCCTCAAACGCATGCGTGCCGGTGAAGTGGCGGCGTGCCTGTGTGCCAGCGAACGTCCGGTGGCCGGGGCCCGCAGCGTGTTGCTCGGCGCCATGCGCTACCGAGCGCTGGCGAGCCCTGCGTTCATCGCCCGGCACTTTGCGACTGGCGTGCGGGCCGAGCAATTGGCGAAAACCCCGGCGCTGGTATTCGGCCCGGACGATTTCCTGCAGCACCGCTACCTCGCGTCCGTGGGCGTGGAGGGCGGTTTTGAGCACCATTTATGCCCATCTTCCGAAGGCTTTATCCGTTTGACGGAAGCGGGGCTAGGCTGGGGGTTGGTGCCGCAATTACAGGTGCGAGAACAACTGGAGCGCGGTGAATTGGTGGAGTTGTTGCCAGATAAGCCCATCGACGTGCCGCTGTACTGGCATCATTGGCGTAACGGCGGTCAGTTGTTGAACCTGTTGACCGAGCAATTGGTGCGTTCATCGAAGCAATGGCTGGTGCCGTTGGACTGACCGACAGCGTCAAGACTCACGCATTACGCAAAACGAAAGACATCGGAGCTTTACATGAAAATTCTGGTCACCGGCGCAAGCGGCTTCATCGGCGGACGTTTTGCGCGTTTCGCCCTGGAGCAGGGCCTGGACGTGCGCGTCAATGGTCGTCGGGCCGAGGGCGTCGAGCATCTGGTGCGCCGGGGTGCGGAGTTCGTTCAGGGCGACCTGAGCGACCCGGAACTGGTGCGCGAGCTTTGCTCAGACGTCGAAGCCGTGGTCCATTGTGCGGGAGCGGTCGGGCTGTGGGGCCGCTATCAGGACTTTCACCAGGGCAATGTCCAGGTCACTGAAAACGTGGTCGAAGCCTGCCTGAAACAACGGGTGCGCAGGTTGGTGCACTTGTCGTCGCCGTCGATCTATTTTGATGGCCGCGATCACCTGGGCCTGACCGAAGAGCAAGTGCCCAAGCGCTTCAAACATCATTACGCTGCCACCAAATACCTGGCCGAGCAGAAGGTCTTCGGCGCCCAGGAATTCGGCCTTGAAACCATCGCCCTGCGCCCGCGATTCGTGACCGGCGCCGGTGATATGAGCATCTTCCCGCGACTGCTGAAAATGCAGCGCAAGGGACGCTTGGCCATCGTCGGCAACGGCCTGAACAAAGTCGATTTCACCAGCGTGCATAACCTCAATGAAGCCCTGCTCGGCAGCTTGCTGGCCAGCGGCTCGGCGCTGGGCAAGGCCTACAACATCAGTAATGGCGCGCCCGTGCCATTGTGGGACGTGGTCAATTACGTCATGCGCAAAATGGAAGTCCCACAGGTCACGCGCTATCGCTCATACGGCTTGGCCTACAGCGTGGCGGCGCTCAACGAGGGCGCGTGCAAACTGTGGCCTGGGCGTCCGGAGCCGACCCTGTCGCGCCTGGGCATGCAGGTGATGAACAAAAATTTCACCCTGGACATCAGCCGTGCCCGGCATTATCTGGACTACGATCCGAAAGTCAGCCTCTGGACCGCGCTCGACGAGTTCTGTGGCTGGTGGAAGGCCCAGGACATCCGCTGAAACATCCATGCTGAACCGAGTTCGGGGTTGAGGGTCAATCCGTGTGGCCGCAGGAGGGTATACTGCGCCGCAATATGCCATCACCGCGTTCCACAAAGGTTGATTCAATGTCCATGCGTAACGATGCCAACGACGACTTCGACGATGTACCGAGCCTGCGTGCCGATCCCCTCGATGACGACTTTCCGCTCACCCACGCTGGCCGCGAACGCACCAGCGTGCACTCGCGGCCAGCGCCTGTGGTCAAGGTCAAAGGCCCGAGCACCGGCCCGTTGTGGGCATTGGTCGGGGCGTTGTTCTTCGCCTTCATTGGCCTGGCGTGGTGGAGCTTCCAGCAGATCTCGTTGATGGAACAGCAACTGGTGGCGACCCAGGAAAGTTTCGCCCGCATCAGTGAGGAAGCGGCCGGACGCTTGCAGGACATTTCCGGCAAGGTTGTCGCCAGTCAGACCAACGTCACCAGCGACAGCGAAGCCCTGAAGCTGCAAATCAAACAGCTGGAAAGCAAACTCCAGGATCAGAGCCAACAGCAGCAGGGTGTGCTTGGCCAGACCGGTGAGCTGGATAAACGCCTGGCACAAATGACCGCCCAGACCACCGAGCTGCAAACCGCCAATACCCAGTTGCAGGCACAGGTCAAAGCACTGGGCACTGAGCTCGCCGCATTGAAAAGCGCCCCGGCTGATACCGGCAGAATCGACGCCGAGCTCAAGAGCCTCAATGCCGACATTGCCAACCTGAAAAAGCAGGGCAACCCAAGCGCCGCCATCGACCGTCTGGAGCAGGAGATCGTCGTACTCAAAAGCGAGCAGGACAACCGCCCGGCCGCCGCCCAGGGCAGCACCAACACCGCCGAGTTCGACGCCTTCCGCGGCCAGACCACCCGCACCATCAACACCCTTCAGGCGCAGATTCAGAATCTGCAGCAGCAACTGAATGCGCGGGCACAATAGCTCGGTTAAAACGCATACCTGTGGGAGCGAGCCTGCTCGCGATGGCGTTGGGTCAGTGATATCAATGTTGACTGACCCACCGCTATCGCGAGCAAGCTCGCTCCCACAGTTGATCGTCGGTAACACAGAATTTGTGCAGGACACCGGACCCATGTGGGAGCGAGCTTGCTCGCGATGGCGTTGGGTCGGTGATATCAATGTTGACTGACCCACCGCTATCGCGAGCAAGCTCGCTCCCACAGTTGATCGTCGGTGAGAATTTGTGCAGGACACAGAACCCGTGTGGGAGCGAGCCTGCTCGCGATGGCATTGGGTCAGTGATATCAATGTTGACTGACCCACCGCTATCGCGAGCAAGCTCGCTCCCACAGTTGATCGTCGGTGACACAGAATTTGTGCAGGACACAGAACCCGTGTGGGAGCGAGCTTGCTCGCGATGGCGTTGGGTCAGTGATATCAATGTTGACTGACCCACCGCTATCGCGAGCAGGCTCGCTCCCACAGTTGATCGTCGGTGACTCAGAATTTGTGCAGGACACCGGACCCATGTGGGAGCGAGCTTGCTCGCGAATACAGGCGACGCGGTCTACCTATCGAACCTTGTCTTCACGCCCCCGCAGCACTTTATTGGGCATCGCAATCGCCGCCGCCAACCCCAGCAACGACACCGCCGCACTGACCATCAGCAAATGCCGGAAGGTCAGCAGCAGTTCCGCTCGCAACGCGTTTTGCGCATCCCCCGGCGCAGCGTTCAGGCCGTCCAGCAAGACACTGCCTGAACGGCCTTCGACCATCAGCGACGAGCCCGCCAGGTGGGCAAAACTCGAATCCTGCAATAGCGCCAGCAGCAGGGCCGACATCAACGCCACACCCATCGCGCCACCCAACGAGCGGAACAGGTTGGTAGTGCTGGTGGCGACGCCGATGTCCCGTTGTTCAACCGAGTTTTGCGTGCCCACCAGCGAGGTCGGGAATTGCATGCCGCTGGCGATTCCGCAGAGCAACATGAACAGACTACTGAGCACCACGGCTTGAGGCGCACTGAAGGCCATGCCGAGAATCGCGATCGGCATCAACAGCGCGCCAGCGAGGATCATCGGTTTGTAGCGCCCGGTCACCGAGGTCATGCGCCCGGCGAAATAGGCGCCAATCGGCAAGCCAATCGCCAATGGCAACAGGTGCAGCGCCGCACTGTCCGCGCCTGCGCCGGTGACGCTCTGGAAGCGCAACGGCATCAGCACGATCAGTGAAATGGCCTGGAAACTGGTGAAGAAAATCGTGCACCAGCAGAAGATCGCGTTGCGGTTGGCAAACAGATGCATCGGCAACAACGCCTCTCGTGTCCGGCGTTCATGCCAGACAAAAATCCCCAGCACCACCACCGCACACCCGAGCAACCCCAGTACTTCGGTGCTGCGCCACGAATGGCCCTGGCCCACCTGGGTGATGCCCAGCAGCAACGCCGTCAGCCCGATGATCATCAACAGCGTGCCCAGATAATCGATGATCGGTTTGCGTTGCGGCACTGGCAGTCCCACCAGCGTACGATTGGCCACCAGCCAGGCGCCGAGGCCCAACGGCAGGTTGATCAGGAACACCCAGCGCCAGGACAGATACTCGGTCATGTAGCCGCCGAGCACCGGCCCGGCCACGCTGGCCACCGCGTACATGCTGCTGAAATAACCCTGATAGCGGCCCCGTTCACGAGGCGGGACAATGTCGCCGATGATCGCCTGGCTGACCGAAATCATGCCGCCGGCACCAATGCCCTGAACGATCCGCGCCAACACCAGTTGCTCCATGCTCTGGGCCATGCCGCAAAACAGCGAGGCCAGGGTGAACAGCCCCATGCCGAACAGCATCAATTTGCGTCGCCCGTACAAATCGCCGAGCTTGCCGTAGATCGGCACTGCCACCGTCATCGCCACCATGTAACCGGAAATCACCCAGGCCAGCAGGCTGACGTCCTTGAACTGTGCGGAAATGGCTGGCATCGACACGGCGACGATGGTCTGGTCGAGCGCGCCGAGGAAAATCGCCAACATCAGGGCGATCAGCACACTGCGAATAGCCGGTTTGGGCGTTTCAGGCTGGTTGAGGTTGGTCACGGACAGAACCTGGGCAGGCGAGCGGGGGATTTGCTCGCCAGTGTAAGTCGATAGCAAGCTATTCGATAGCCTCATACGGAAGCCCGACGTAATTTTCTGCAATGGTTTTTCGCCCGGCTTCGGAGCCGACAAAGTAGTCCAGTTCCGAGGCGCTGATCCGCTGGCTGAAAGCATCGTGCTCATCGAAACGGTGCAGCATCGAAGTCATCCACCAGGAAAATCGTTCGGCTTTCCAGACCCGGCGCAGGCAGATGGCGGAGTACTTTTCCAGCAAGTCCGTGCGCCCGTCGTGGTACACCTTCAGCAGAATATTGAACAACGTGCTGACGTCGCTGGCCGCCAGGTTCAGCCCCTTGGCGCCGGTGGGCGGGACGATGTGTGCGGCGTCGCCGACCAGGAACATCCGTCCGTATTGCATCGGTTCCACCACGAAGCTGCGCAGTGGCGCGATGCTTTTTTCGATGGAAGGACCGGTCACCAGTTTGTCCGCCAGGGCTTGCGGCAGGCGCGATTTGAGTTCGTCCCAGAAGCGTTGATCGGACCAGTTCTCGACCTGCTCCTCGGCCGGCACCTGAAGGTAATAACGGGTGCGCGTGGTCGAGCGCATGCTGCACAGGGCAAAACCGCGTTCGTGGCGGGCGTAGACCAGTTCGTCGTGGACGGGGGGCGTGTCGGCCAGAATACCCAGCCAGCCGAACGGGTAAGCCCGCTCGAAGATCTTCAGGCAGTCGGCGGGAATCGACTGCCGCGCCACGCCATGAAAGCCATCACAACCGGCAATGTAGTCGCAATCAATGCGCCAGGTTTCGCCGTCCTTTTCAAAAGTGACAAAGGCCTCGTCGCTTTTCATGCCGTGAAGAACGACATCGCTGGCGCCGTAAATGGTCTGCGCCCCAGCCTCCCGACGAGCGGCCATCAGGTCGCGAGTGACTTCGGTCTGGCCGTAGATCATCACGGTTTTGCCACCGGTCAAACCCTGCAGGTCGATGTGCGCCAGACGCCCGTCGAGGGCCAGGTCGAAACCGCCATGCACCAGTCCTTCGGCGTCCATGCGCTGGCCTACGCCTGCCTGGCGCAACAGCTCTACCATGCCTTGTTCGAGGACGCCGGCACGGATTCGCCCCAGCACATAATCCGGGGTTTGCCGCTCGACAATGAGCGTGTCGATGCCGGCGTTGTGCAGCAACTGGCCGAGTAATAAACCGGAAGGGCCGGCGCCAATGATAGCGATTTGGGTTTTCAGTATTTTCATTGTTGTCATGACTCGCTAGCGTCACGCGACCAGAGCCGGTGAACAATTTTTATGGATCGAGTGCTTGCATTTTTCCCCCGTGGGTCTGTCAATTGAAGGTGAAAACTGAGCGGATACCTGTACATTCTGCCAATCGGTGCGATTATCGCCCGCAACCCCGAGGCCTGGATTGAAGTGATGAACAAGCCTGACTTGCCTTCTATTCCAGTGTTCAAGCTTTATGGTGAAGGCCTGGATTGGCCCACCCCGGACTTGCTGCACTGCGAAACCATCTCCAAACGCAGCCGCGAACATCAATGGGAAATCAAACCCCACCGCCACGCCGATTTGTGCCAGTTGCTCTTCGTCTTCAAAGGTCAGGCCGAGCTTGAAATCGAAGGCAACCGCACCGAACTGAACGAGCCGACCATGCTGATCCTGCCGCCGTTATCGGTGCACGGTTATCGGTTTTCCGAGGGTGTGGAAGGCTTCGTCGTCACGCTGGCCGCGCCGCTGGTCAGCCATCTACAGGCACAACTGGGCAGCGCCGTGCATGCGTTGGCACAGGCCGAAAGCTACCCGGCGGGCAAGGACAGCGAGTACCTCAATAGCTTGTTCAGCGCGTTGCAGAGCGAATACACCGGTCATCAACCGGGTCGGGAAATGCTTATGCATTCGCTGGTCAGCGTGATCATGGTCTGGGTCAGCCGCCAGGTGCTTGAGCGGCGCAGCGCCAGTCAGCGGCCGCAACGGGCGCGGGAATATCTCAACGGGTTCATTCAACTGGTCGAAGAGACGTATCGTCAGCACGTCAAGGTCGAAGACCTGGCGCATCGGCTGGGGATTTCCGTGTCTCACCTCAATGGCACCTGCCGTGAACTGGCGGGGCAACCGGCGTTGCAGATCATGCACGAACGCCAGCTGCTGGAAGCCAAGCGCCTGCTGACCTACACCAGCATGACCATTTACGAAATGTCTGATGTGTTGGGGTTTTCCGATCCGACCAACTTCACACGGCTGTTCAGACGGCGGGTGGGGATTTCGCCCAAGGCGTTCCGCGACCGGCTGAAGGCCGATCAGGATAACGAGGCCTGAACTCGCCGCTGAATCGATGTGGGAGCGAGCCTGCTCGCGAAAGCGGTGTGTCATTCAACACATCAGTTTGGCTGAACGACCGATTTCGCGAGCAAGTCGAATCGTCGCACCACCGCTCCCACAGGTTTAACGCAGCGCGTTGAGGGTCCCGTTGTGGGGCAGGCAGCGCTCGAAGTTGCAACTCGCGAATTCGCGGGGCAGTTGTCGCATCTGTTCGACACGCCAGGCGGCGGTGCCATACAGCGCCAGCGTGGCGGCGCAGGTGATGAAAATCGCGAAATACCTTCTTGTCTTGATGTTCATGGTGATTGACCTCTGAACGAATACCCTTGGGTATTACGTTCAGCATAGGTCAGGGGGAGTGAGATGCCAGCCGAGTGGAAATTACGCGGTAGTCAGAGCACCGCATTCCACTGTGGGAGCGAGCAGGCTCGCTCCCACATTTTTTTGATCGGGTTACAGGCCTGTATCCCACTCCGGCGCTTGCGGAAATCTCAAGACCAGAAAGTCCAGCATGCTGCGCAACGCCGCCGGCATGTGTTTGCGCGAGGCGTACACCGCGTAGATGTTCATCTGCCGCGGTTCAGCCTTGGGCAACAGCCGTACCAGTTCGCCACTGTGGATATGCACGCCGGCCTGGTAGCTGGGCAACATCGCCACGCCGGCTCCGGCCATTGCGGCGCGCATCAGGGTACTGGCCTCGTTGGCGCTGATGTTGCCTTGCACCGGCACTGACACCGGTTCGCCATCCTCCTCGAAATGCCACAGGCTTTTGCCAAAGTAGGAGTGGGTCAGGCAATTGTGCCGGCTCAGGTCCTCGACCCGTTGCGGCGTCGGGTGCTCGCGCAGGTAGGCGGGGGAGGCGCAGATCACCGAGCGACAGACCGTCAACCGGCGGGCGATCAGGTTCGGGTCCAGGTCGTTGCTGGTGCGGATCGCCAGGTCGATGCGTTCGTCCACCAGGTTCACTGTGCGATCAAGCATTTGCAGGTCGATGCTGACGCCGGGGTAACGTTTGACGTACGCCGCCATGGCATCCGCCAGTTGTGACTGGCCGAACGAGGTGCTGACGCTGATACGCAGCAGGCCACGGGGCGCGTCGTCCGGTTCGCTGACCGCCACTTGCATGTCTGTGGACAAGTCGAGCATCTGCCGGCAACGCGGCAGGATCTCGCTACCGGCCGCGGTCAGGCTCAATTTGCGCGTGGTGCGGTGCATCAGCCGGGCGCCGACCCAGTCTTCCAGCTCCGCCAGATAACGTGAAACCACCGGTCGCGACAGGTCCAGATGATCGGCCGCCGCCGATTGGCTGCCCAGGTCCACCACCGTGACGAACACCCGCATTGCTTGTAGACGATCCATGATTTGCCCGCTTTCAGAAACAAACTATGTTCAAGCATCGCATTTTTTGTGCTGCCTCAGGCAACTAAGCTCTGTCCCATCGCCAGACACGGCATTCAGACAACGGAGCAACACATGATCGGCTTCACTTCAATCAAACGACTGCTGCTGGCCACCGCCACCCTCGGCTTCGCGGCCCATGCGGCAGCGGCGTCGACCTTGACCCTGGACGTCTACAACCCAGGCGACAAGGCGATCTTCCCGGTGACTTCGGTACTGGTCAGCGGCGAGAAAGACGCGATTCTGGTGGATGCCCAGTTCGGCAAATCCCAGGCCGAGCAAGTGGTGCAAAAAATCCGCGCCAGCGGCAAACAGCTGACAACCATCTACATCAGCCACGGTGACCCGGATTACTACTTCGGCCTCGACACCCTGACCGCTGCCTTCCCGAACGCCAAGGTGCTGGCCTCGCAACCGACCGTGGATCACATCAAGCAAACCGTTGAAGGCAAACTGGCGTTCTGGGGCCCGAAAATGGGCGCCGACGTACCAGCCAAGACCATCGTGCCGGGCGTACTCAAGGGCGACAGCCTGATGCTCGAAGGGCAGAAGTTGCAGGTGATCGGCCTGGACGGCAAGCAGCCGGACCGCAGCTTTGTGTGGATCCCGTCGATCAAGGCGGTGGTCGGTGGTGTGGTCGTTGCCGAGAACATCCACGTGTGGATGGCTGATACGCAAACAGCGCAATCCCATGCTGACTGGCTGGCGACCCTGCATTCGATCGAAACCCTGAAACCGACGACCATCGTGCCGGGTCACTACCTGGGTGAGAGCGCTCGTTCGCTGGCCGCCGTGCGGTTCACTGCCGACTACATCAAGGCCTTCGACGAAGAAACCGCCAAGGCCAAGGACTCTGCCGAGCTGATTGGCGCGATGAAAAAACGCTACCCGAACCTGGGCGAAGAAAGCTCGCTGGAGCTGAGTGCCAAGGTCGCCAAGGGCGAGATGAAGTGGTAACCCGCTTTGCCTGTAGCTGACAGCGCCTTGAAGTGCAGATGATTACCGGTGGCGAGGGGGCTTGCCCCCGTTGGAGTGCGAAGCGCTCCCCTGCATTCCTTCAGCCAGACCGAATTCTCAGGTTTGCGACTGCTGCGCAGCCGAACGGGGGCAAGCCCCTCAACACAGAAGTCTCATCAGTCACGCAATTTGTGTCACCCAACAGATACTCTCAAGCCAACTGGAGAACGTCATGAGCAAGATCGCAATCATTGGTGCCACCGGCCGTGCCGGTAGCCAACTGCTGGAAGAAGCCCTGCGTCGTGGCCACAGCGTTACCGCCATCGCCCGCGACACCTCGAAGATCGGCCAGCGTGCCGGTGTTGTCGCCAAGAACGTCGATGCCCTCGATCCTGAGGCTCTGCAAGCGGCCGTCGCCGGTCACGATGTGGTGATCAGCGCGGCGCATTTCTCGACGCTGCCGGCCAGTGCCCTGATCGGGCCGGTGAAGAAGGCCGGGGTCAAGCGTTTGCTGGTGGTGGGGGGTGCCGGTTCGTTGTTGCTGCCGGACGGTACTCGCGTGATCGACAGTGCCGGTTTCCCGGAGGCGTACAAGGCTGAGGCCGGTGCCGGTGCGGTGTTCCTGGAAAACCTGCGAGCGGAAAAGGAGCTGGACTGGACCTTCCTGTCGCCGTCGGCGGAGTTTGTCGAAGGCGAGCGCACGGGCAAGTTTCGTCTGGGCAAGGATGACCTGCTGGTAAGTGCCGAAGGGCGCAGTTGGATCACTTTCGCCGATTACGCGATTGCGCTGCTCGATGAGGTGCAAACACCGAAGCATTCGCGCCAGCGGTTTGCTGTGGGTTACTGATAGCGGCTCAGAGCATTCGCGAGCAGGCTCACTCCCACAGGGATCTTCAGCGGACACAGGGTTTGTGGGCGACAGAGATCAAATGTGGGAGCGAGCCTGCTCGCGAAGCTTTTCAGACTTATCGGGCCTGCGCCTGCTCCACCAACCACCCCGTCAATTCCTGCAATTTCGCCGACGGCCCAGGCTTTTGCGGAAAAACCAGGTAGTACCCCAACCCCGTCTTCACCTTCAATTCAAACGGCATGACCAGCCGCCCGGCGTTCAGGTCATCGCCGATCAGCGACCAGTCGCCAATCGCCACCCCCGTCCCCTGAGACGCCATCGACATTGCCATGTCCAGCGTTTCGAAATGCTGACCTTTGCCGACGCTGGTCGGGTCAATACCGGCCGCATTCAACCAGGTCTTCCAGTCCCGTTCGTCACGAGTGGGGTGAAGCAACAGCTGGTGTCGCAGGTCCGCCGGTGCGTGCAGTGTCAGCGAGCTGGAACACACGGGCGTCAGTTGTTCATCGAACAGATGCCGTGAAGCCAGCGCACTGTCCGGTGGCGTGCCATACACCACCGCCGCATCGAACTGTTCACGCTGAAAATCCACGCCATGGCGCACCGTGGTGGTGAGTTCCACCGGCACGTCCGGGCGTTCCTTTTGCCATTGCAGCAAGCGCGGCAACAACCAGCGCATGACACAGGTCGGCGCCTTGAGTTGCAGGGTTTCGCGCTGCACGCCGATCTGCTCCACCGCCTCGCCGATCAAACCAAACACCTGCTGCACCCTCGGCAGCCATTGCCGGCCTTCGGCGGTCAGCAACAGGCCGCGGGCCTGACGGATGAACAGTGCATAGCCCAGATGATCTTCCAACCCGGCAATCTGCCGGCTTACTGCGCCCTGGGTAATGTGCAACTGCTCGGCGGCGCGAGTGAAGTTGCAGCATTGCGCGGTAATCAGAAACGTATGCAGGGCGGGCAGGGGGGGCAGTCGTTTCATGGGCATCCAAGGCATGACGTAGGGACATGGCTAGTATGACTTTTTATCCATTGTTGCGGCTATGGGTCGCCCGTTTCAATGAGGGCAATAGCGGGCATGGCAATGCAATCCAATGTGGGGGCGAGCCTGCTCGCGAAGCGGCATTACATTCAACAGTGATGGTGACTGTCACACCGCTTTCGCGAGCAGGCTCGCTCCCACAGGTTCAGCGCTTCGGCAGGCCCGGCGTCTCAACTCGAACAACAAGGGCAACCACATGGCGACCTGCGGCGAAGTATTGGTCAAATTACTTGAGAATTACGGGGTCGAGCAGGTGTTCGGCATTCCTGGCGTGCATACCGTGGAGCTGTATCGCGGGCTGGCTCGTTCGAGCATCAACCACGTCACGCCGCGTCACGAACAGGGCGCCGGCTTCATGGCCGACGGCTATGCACGCACCAGCGGCAAGCCCGGTGTGTGCTTCATCATCACCGGTCCCGGCATGACCAATATCACCACTGCCATGGGTCAGGCCTACGCCGATTCGATCCCGATGCTGGTGATCTCCAGTGTGCAATCGCGCAGCCAGTTGGGCGGCGGTCGCGGCAAGCTGCATGAGTTGCCGAACCAGAGCGCATTGGTCGGCGGTGTGGCGGCGTTTTCCCATACCTTGATGTCGGCGGCTGAATTGCCGGTGGTGCTGGCCCGGGCATTCGCGTTGTTCCAGGCCGGCCGACCGCGTCCGGTGCATATCGAAATCCCGCTGGATGTCCTGGTCGAAGAGGCCGACGACTTGCTGGCCAGCCTGCCGGTGAACATCGACCGCGCCGGTGCTTCGCCGACGGCCGTTTCCCGTATGACCGAGTGGCTGGCCGGCGCCAGACGACCATTGATCCTGGCCGGTGGCGGCGCCATTGATGCGGGCGCCGAGTTGACCGAACTGGCCGAGCTGCTGGACGCGCCAGTGGCGCTGACGATCAACGCCAAAGGCCTGCTGCCCTCCAGCCACCCGTTGCTGATCGGCTCGACTCAAAGTCTGGTAGCGACCCGTGCGATGGTGGCTGAAGCCGACGTGGTGCTGGCCATCGGCACCGAACTGGCTGAAACCGATTATGACGTGACCTTCGCCGGTGGTTTCGACATCCCCGGGAAACTGTTGCGGGTGGACATCGACCCGGACCAGACCGTACGCAACTACCCGCCGCACGTCGCACTGGTGTCTGACTCGCGCAACGCCGTGCAAGCACTGTTGAGCGAGTTGTCCCGGCACTCGCTGGCTGAGCGCCGCAATGACTGGGGGCAGGTGCGTGCCGCCCGTTTGCGTGACGCACTGGCTGCCACCTGGGATGCGCCTACGCTGGCCCAGACCCGTTTCCTGGAAACGGTTTTGCACGAACTGCCCAACGCTGTGTTTGTCGGCGACTCGACCCAGCCGGTGTACACCGGCAACCTCACCTTCAACCCGGAGCGCCCGCGTCGCTGGTTCAACTCGTCCACCGGTTACGGCACCTTGGGTTACGCCTTGCCGGCGGCGATTGGCGCCTGGCTGGGCGGTCGCACCGAAGGCGGCGCACGTCCGCCGGTCGTGTGTCTGATCGGCGACGGCGGCTTGCAATTCACCCTGCCGGAACTGGCCAGTGCTGTGGAAGCGCGCACCCCGGTGATCGTGCTGCTGTGGAATAACCAGGGCTATGAAGAGATCAAGAAGTACATGGTCAACCGCGCCATCGAGCCGGTGGGCGTCGACATTTATACCCCGGATTTCATTGCCGTGGCCAAGGCGCTGGGCTGTGCGGCTGAAGCGGTCAGCGGCGTCGAGTCGTTGCGTAATGCATTACGCGCCGCCACCGACCGTCAGGGCCCGACCCTGATTGAAATCGACCAGAGCCAGTGGATGAAGGCGGTGTCGAAATGAGTTTTGCTACTACGTTGGACGGTCTGTTTATCAACGGTCAATGGTCGTCTGGCCGCGAACATCTGCGGGTGATCAACCCGGCCACCGAAGCGCTTCTGACCACAGTGAATGGCGGCGATGCGCAAGCGGTGGATCAAGCGGTCGACGCCGCGACCCGCGCTTTCTCCGACTGGTCCAAAACCACGGGTGCCGAACGCGGTGCGATCCTGCGCCGAATCGCTGCGGGCGTGCAGGCCGGTCGCGAGCAACTGATGTATTTGCAGTCGAGCAACAACGGCAAACCGCTGTTTGAAGCGGCCATCGATGTCGATGACGTGATCGCCACCTTCGAGTTCTACGCCGGTTTGGCTGAAGGCCTCGACGAGAAACAGGACAGCAACGTGGCGTTGCCGAGCAACGACTTCAGCGCTCGCTTGCGCCGCGAACCCTGCGGCGTGGTGGGCCTGATCGTGCCGTGGAATTTCCCGATGGTCACCACGGCCTGGAAACTCGCCCCGGCGCTGGCAGCCGGTTGCTGCGTGGTGCTCAAACCTTCGGAAGTCACACCGCTGCCGGAGCTGGAACTGGCGGCGATCATTGCCCAGGCCGGTCTGCCCGATGGTGTCTTCAACCTGGTCTGCGGCACGGGCCTGGCGGTCGGTGCACCGCTGTCGGCAGACCCGCGCATTGCCAAGATTTCGTTCACCGGCAGCAACGCCGTGGGCGTGCAGGTGATGCAACGCGCCGCCGAAACCGTGAAGGGCGTGAGCCTGGAGCTGGGCGGCAAATCGTCCTTGCTGGTGCTGGCGGATGCCGACATTGAACTGGCGGTGGAACTGGCCTGTGGCGGTGGTTTTTTCAACGCCGGGCAGATGTGTTCCGCCACCAGCCGCGTGCTGGTGGCCGATGAACTGGCGGATGAGCTTCTGCTGCGTTTGCAGGCCAGGGCTGAGGCGATACGCGTGGCCGACCCGTTCGACCCGAACGTGGAAATGGGCGCGTTGGTCAATCAGGCGCAATACCAGCGCGTGCTCGGCCACATTGATCGCGGTTTGAGCGCTGGCGCCCGGTTGGTCTGCGGCGGCAATCGTCCCGCAGACCTGACACGGGGCTATTTTTTACAGCCGACGATTTTCACCGAAGTGCCCCTCGACAGTGCGTTGTGGTGTGAGGAGATTTTCGGTCCGGTGATCTGTGTGCGCAGTTTTTCCTCTGAAGCCGAGGCGATTGCCCTGGCCAACGACAGTCAGTTCGGCCTGGTGGCCAGCGTGGTGACGCGTGACGACGCAGCGGCGGATCGGGTGGCCAACGCATTGCAGGCAGGGCTTGTGTGGATAAACGCGCCGCAAGTGATCTTCCCGCAGACCGCCTGGGGTGGCTACAAACAGAGCAGCATCGGCCGCGAGTTGGGGCCGTGGGGTTTGCAGGCGTTCCAGGAAATAAAACACGTGATTCGGGCGCTCTGACTGCTCGAAAAAGGTGAGCGCATGCCTCGAAAGGAGGCATGCGCCAGCGTCATGGCTTCAATGAGTTTTTATCGATAGTCAGGTGTTTTGCACGACCTCAGGATGAACCCGTCGGCTCAGCCACAGCCCTTTTGAATCGGGGCTTCAAGCAGCTTTGACCGCGCGGAATGCAACGGTTGCGACCAACCTCATACTTAAAAAAACAAAGGGAGTCCTTCATGGGCCAGCATGATCTGAACAGGCGTCAATTCATCAAGACCGTGGGCGTGGTTTCGGTAGCAGCCGCAGCCATGAGCATGCCTTTCATCCGGGCCAACGCCAGTGACACCCGCTTCCAGGGCAAGACCCTGCGTCTGCTGACCTGGTCCGACGACACCGGCCTTGCGGCACTGCGCAACATTGCGGCGACCTTTGAAGCCAAATACGGCTGCAAGGTCATCGCTGACCGTACCGGCAGCACCTCGGAAATGGTCGCCAAACTCAAGGCCGGCGGTGATCGTCCGCAGTACGACATCATCACCCTGGCCGGCGTTGGCGCCGAAGGTCTGGCCGCCGCCGGACTGCTGGAAAAACCCGACCTCAATCGCATTCCGAACCTGGTGGACGTGCCGGAGAAATACCGCACCGGCGCCAATGGTCATGGCATCGGTTACCTGCTGTGGTGCAACAGCCTGGTCTATAGCACCCGTACCCAGAAAGAAGCCCCGGACAGCTACGCCGCCCTCTGGGATGCGGACCTGGCCCCGAACATTTTCCTGCCGCCGCCGAACTGGACCGAGGCCATGGACCTGATCATCATCGCCGCCAAACTGGCCGGTGGTGACGAACACAACATCGAGCCGGGCTTCAAGAAACTCGCCGAGCTGAAGGACCGTGTGGTGACGTTGGGCGAAAATCCGAACCAGATTGCCGAGCTGTTCCGCACCGGTTCCCTTGACATGGGCGGTCTGTACGCCCCGGCGTTTTTTCCGAAACAGATCCGCGACCCGGCCTACGGTCTGAGTGCAACCTTTGGCATGAAGGAAGGTTTCTATACCGACCTGATGCAATCGGTGATGCCGAAGAACCGTCCGGGCGACACCGACCTGGCCTACGCCTTCATCGACCACTGTCTGGACCCGCTGGTGCAGGGCAAGATGGCCGAAGACATCTACAACGGCCCGGTCAATGCCAAGGCGATCATCTCCGCCGAAGCGCGCAAAAGCCCGTTCATCCTCACCCCGGAGCAGATTGCCGACAAGGCGATCATGCACGACAACGCCTTCCTGGCCACCGTGCATGACCAATGGATTCGTCGTTACACGGAAATCTTTTCCTCCTGATCGAGTGGCGGACACAGGGTCTTGAGCCACCGAAGATCCCCTGTGGGGGCGATCTGGTTTGAAGTCTTGTGTTCGTCAGCTGCTTTCCATTGACGAGACCATTGCTATGGAACACCCACAACCTCTGACTCATCCGCTCGCCGGCGTGCCAGCGCGTTCACGCCGTGGTGTGTCGCCGACGACGCGCGCCTGGTTTTTCCTCTCGCCCTCCATGCTGTTTCTCGGCGTGCTGATTGCCGCCAGCCTGCTGGTACTGCGCATGAGCGTCGGCACCAAAGGCGCGGAATGGACCGGGTTCAGCCTGGCCAGTTACGCCCAGTTGCTGGAGCCGTACTACCTCAAGTCGCTGATGCTGACGTTGCGCCTGGCGCTGTTCAGTGCGGTGATTGCGGTGCTGCTGGCGATTCCGGTGGCCTACACCATGTCGCGACTGACCTCGCCGTTGTTGCGGCGCATTTTTCTCGCGGCGGTGCTGCTGCCATTGCTGGTCAATCTGCTGCTGCAAAGCTACGGCTGGCTGGTGATTCTGGGACCTGCCGGGATGCTCAATCAGGCACTGATGGGCCTGGGCCTGATCAAGCGTCCGATCATGTTGCTCTATAACCAGAACGGCGTATTGATGGGCCTGGTGCAGACGGCCTTTCCATTGGCTGTGCTGCCGATTGCCAGCGCCATGCGTGGCGTTGCCCGCACCTATGAGGAGGCTGCCGCCACCTTGGGTGCCAGTCGCTTTCAGGTGTTCCGTCAAGTGGTGTTGCCCATGAGCCTGCCGGGCATTATCACCGGTGCGACGCTGGTATTTGCCTACAACGCCAGCAGTTTTGTCGTGCCCCTGCTGCTCGGAGGCCGGCGTGTGCCGATGCTGGCGGTGATGGTCCATGACCAGATAGCGCCGTTGATGAACTGGCCGGCGGCCTCCGCTGCCGGTGTGGTGCTGATCGTCACCACGCTCGCGATCATGACGCTGTCTGAATACATCACTGGCCGTCGTCGGCGCATGCTGGAGGCTTCGCAATGAGCACGTTGATCAAGAAACGTCATTCGCTGCTGCCTGGCGATACAGGCAAATTCGCAGGCGTACTGTCCGGTTTCATCCTGTTGCTGGCGGTGCTGCCGATCCTGACCATGATCGTCATGTCGTTCAGCGGCGCGTCGAACCTCGACTTCCCGCCCAGCAGCTACAGCCTGCAATGGTATCGCGCGGCCTGGCACACCTTTGTTTCGCCGGACGCCAGTGATGTGCTGAGCCTGGGCAAAGCCATGACCACCAGCCTGATGGTGGCGTGCCTGACCATGGTCTTCGCCACGATCATCGCGGTGCCGGCGGCGTATGCGCTCACCCGTTGTGAGTTCCGTGGCAAGGCCGTGGCCCTGCAATTGATGTCGCTGCCATTGGTATTTCCGATGGTCGTGTTGGGGCTGGCGTTGTTGCTGGTGTTCGACAGCCTGCCGTTCCAGATGACCACCTCGCGCCTGGTAATTGCCCACGTGATCCTGGCGCTGCCGTTCGTGGTGAAGAACTGCACGGCGGCGATGCTCTCCATCGGCAGTGAAGTCGAAGAGGCCGCGCAAATGCTCGGGGCCTCGCCGACCCGGGCGATCGTCGATGTGGTGGTGCCACTGATGAAATCGGGAATTCTGGCGGGGATGCTGCTGGCGTTCATCGTCTCGTTCAACGAGTTCACCGTGACCTATTTCCTCTACACCATCGATGTCATGACCGTGCCGATCTGGATGTACAGCCGCACCGTGTCATCGCTCGACCCTACCGTCTTCTCGTTTGCCGTGCTGATCGTGCTGATCGACTTCGTCCTGATCTGGGCGTTGGAGAAGCTGGTCGGTGAAGGTGGCGTTTCGTTCTGATTCTTGAGGTGCAACATGACTGGTCTGATTTTGCAAAACGTCGAGAAACACTACGGCTCGGCCTGCGCGGTAAAGGATGTGAACCTGCATTTGCCCGAGGGCAAACTGGTGTGTTTCCTCGGCCCGTCGGGTTGCGGCAAAACCACGTTGCTGCGGATGATCGCCGGGCTTGAAACCCTGAGCGGCGGTGAGATTCGCCTCGACGGTGAAGACATTGGTCATACGCCTGCGCACCTGCGTAATTTCGGCATGGTGTTTCAATCCCTGGCGCTGTTTCCGCACATGACGGTGGGGGAAAACATTGCCTATCCGCTGAAATTGCGTGGCGTGAGCAAGGCCGATCAGCAAGCGCGGGTGGTGGAATTGCTGGAGCTGATTCAGTTGCAGGAAATGATTGATCGCCCAGTGGCGAAACTCTCCGGCGGCCAACGTCAGCGCGTGGCGATAGCCCGGGCGATCGCCTCGCGACCGAAAATCCTGCTGCTGGACGAGCCGTTGTCGGCGCTGGACGCCAAGTTGCGCGAATCCATGCAGGTGGAGATTCGTCAGCTGCAACAACGGCTGAACATCACCACGATCATGGTGACTCACGATCAGCGTGAAGCGATGACCATGGCCGATATCGTCGTGGTGCTGGGTGAGCATCGGGTGCAGCAGGTGGGCACGCCGATTGAAATCTATCGCCACCCGGCCAATGAGTTTGTCGCGGACTTTATCGGTTCCGGGAACATCTTTGCGGCCACGGCGCTGGGTAACGGCAAGATTGGGCTGCCGGGCGGTGATGCCCTGGAGGTGCCGATCTGCAGCAGCATTGTGGTGGGGGAGAAGATCAAGATGCTGATTCGCCCAGAGGATCTGCAGCTGTCGCAACCGCAGGCTACGGCGGGCAATCGGCTGTTGGGCAAGGTGACGTTTGTGCGCGATATCGGCGCGACGATTGAAACCACAGTAGAGTGTTCCGGGGTGTCGTTTACCGCGCTGAGTACGCCGTGCCAGGGGTTGGGGTTGAGTATCGGCAATCCGGTCTCGGTGACGCTGCCGCCACAGGCTTGTCGGGTACTCAGCGCCTGACGTTAGAGGTGAGGGGCTTGTACTGGCCCCATCGCGAGCAAGCTCGCTCCCACATTGGATCTGCCGTGAACATAGAATTTGTGAGCACCTCCGACCGCCTGTAGGAGCTAGCAAGCTCGCTCCCACATTGGATCTGCTGTGAACACAGAGTTTGTGAGCACCTCCGACCCCCTGTGGGAGCGAGCAAGCTCGCTCCCACATTGGATCTGCCGTGAACACAGAATTTGTGAGCACCTCCGACCGCCTGTAGGAGCTAGCAAGCTCGCTCCTACATTGGATCTGCTGTGAACACAGAGTCTGTGAGCACCTCCGACCCCCTGTGGGAGCGAGCTTGCTCGCGATGAGGCCGGTCACTACACCGAAAAATCCGGATCAGACGGTCAATCGCAACCGCGCCAGATCCCGCAGCGGTGGCGCCCCGAACAATCGGCTGTACTCACGGCTGAACTGCGAAGGGCTTTCATACCCCACCCGATATCCCGCCGCCGCCGCTTCCAGCCCCTCGGCCAGCATCAGCCGCCGCGCCTCTTGCAGGCGCAATTGCTTCTGATATTGCAGCGGACTCATGGCCGTCATCGCCTTGAAGCGATGGTGCAGGGTCGACACGCTCAGGTTCACTTCCTTCGCCAGCTCATCAATGCGCAGCGGCTGTTCATAGTGGCCGTTGAGCCATTTGATCGCCTGGCTGATGCGATGGCTCTGGCTGTTGGCGATGGCGATCTCATACAGCCGGTGCCCCTGTTTGCTGCGCAACAAACGGTAGAGGATTTCCCGGCGAATCAGCGGCGCGAGCATGGCGATGTCTTTCGGTGTGTCCAACAGGCGGGCCAGGCGCAGCACGGCGTCGAGCATCGCGCTATCGATACGCTCGACATACAGCCCGCGCCCTGTGGGCCGGGTTGGAACGCCGAGTGGACCGGCGTCGGCAATCAATGCGGTGATTTCTGCCGGATCGATATCCAGCCGCACCGCCAGGATCGGTTCTTCGCTGGTGACGTTCACCACCCGCCCGCTCAGGGGCATCGAGACTGAGACCACCAGGTAATTCAGCGGGTCGTAGTTGAAGTACTCATCGACCAGCCGCACCTCTTTACGCCCTTGGGCCATGATGCACAGTGCCGGTTGCGCGAGCACCGGGGCGAAGTCGTGAGACTGGCTGTGGCGCGACATGCACAGCGAACCCACGGCCGTGGCATAGGTGCCATCTTCCTGGGTGTTGCGACGGATGATGTCGGCCAACTCCACGCGCTGGCGCTCCATGTCGGCGTCCAGCGGGGCTTGGAAATGATCGAGCGACGACATGCAAGGCATCCTCGGTGGGGGCATTGGAGATGGACGCAGCTTATGTTTGTGCAAGCAGAAGTGGTAGACACATCCTGCGAAAAGCTTGCCTGATTCTGCATGGGGTGGGTATTGGCTGCTGACAGGACTGTATAGGTTTCATTGGCGGATTCTGTGGTGAGGGGATTTATCGGAATGCCGCACCACCCCGTTGGGCCGATAAATCCCCTCGTCACAGGTAATTCACCAGGCCGCACGTGTGTAGACAGTAATGCCGATGGCAAGACAGTCTTGCTTGAAACCGGTATGTCATGGGGGTGGCACGTGGCGGGCGGTATTCACCGCAGTTTTGTGCAATGTCGCAGGATTGTGCAACAAGCCGGCAGGAATCGACTAACGGCACCTGCGCTGCGCCGCCTAACCTTTGATCCTGTCGCAGCCCGTTCCCCGGCTACTACGCGACTCCCTCGGAGGGTTGAACATGTCCAAGCAGATCCCCGTCAGTCATATGGCTTTCGTCCGTGCCCGCGCCGGGCGTTCGGCAGAACTCGGTGCGCGCCTGAGTGCGCTGATCGAACCATCCCGCGCCGCCGCGGGTTGTCTGAGTTTTTCGCTGCAGCACTCGCAGTGCGATCCCGACTTGTGGCTGGTGTCCGGCTTCTGGACCCATCAGCAGGCCATGACCGCTTACTTCAATACCCCGGCCATGGAAATTTTTGCCGAGCTGGTACAGGACCTGGTCGTCAACAGCCTGGATTTCCATACCTTCAAGGAGGTTTCGGCCTTTGAAGCGACCGGCCAGTCCGGGGCGTGGGTACACAAACTGGCGGGTTGAGGGTTTAATGAGCCCATTCTCACTTCACCAGGACTCGCGACATGGCACGTAAAGCCTTTGATCATTTTGAAGCTGTTTCTGCTGTAGTACCGGGCGAGGGTGGTTACCACGCCGCGATCGCCGTCAAAGCCCTGGGTGGATCGGGCGCGCCACGTTTTCACAAAGTGCTTGAGGGGCAAATCTTCAAGACCGCAAACGAGGCCGATCTGGCCGCCGCCAAAGAGCTGACCCGCCTCAAAGACGTCAAAGAAGACGCCGACCTGCTCTGGTAATTATTTGTTCGCCCCAGGGCGATACATCTTGAACAAGGCCTCTGGCCCCAGCTGGAAATAATCCGCCGGCCCGCCGCCGCGCAGAATCGGTTCTGCCGCGGCGGTGTCGTACACCCCGTCTTTCAACAGCCACTTGGCAATATGCACGGCGACCACTTCGCCGAGAATCAGCCAGCTCGGCACCACATTCCCGTCTGCACGCTGCAACTGAATGATCTGCGTGACCTTGCATTCGAAGGACACCGGGCTTTCTGCGACCCGTGGCACCTGAATGATGTTCGAGGCCACGGGTGTCAGCCCGGACAGTTCGAACTCGTTGACCTCGGGTGGCACCATCGCGCAGCTCTGGTTCATCTGCTCGGCCAGCGGGCGAGTGGCCAGGTTCCAGGCGAACTCGCCGGTCTGTTCGATGTTGTTCAGGCTGTCTTTGCGCCCGACGCTGGAAAATCCGATGATCGGCGGAATGTAGTTGAAGGCGTTGAAGAAACTGTAGGGCGCCAGGTTCAGGCGGCCGTTGGCATCCTGGGACGAAATCCAGCCGATGGGGCGCGGGCCGACGATCGCATTGAACGGGTCGTGGGGCAGGCCGTGGCCGTTGGCGGGTTCGTAGTAGTGGATGTCGTCGGGCATGGCAGGGGATTCCTGGAGGTCTTCAAGATGCGGCCATAGTGCAAGGGCGAGCCACCCATTTCCAGTCGAATACAGAACTCTGTGGGAGCGAGCTTGCTCGCGATAGCTATTTCATATTCAACATCAATGTTGATCGGTCTACCGTTATCGCGAGCAAGCTCGCTCCCACGGGATTTTTCGGCAATTATCAGGTATTTGCTCTCTCCAAAAACAACCAGGCCCGGCCGAAGCCGGGCGCTGAAGTCCTCTCAAGGTATCAGCTGTCGATACGGCCAAGGGCCGTTTTATCGGAGCCGTCAGCCCCACCGTTACCACCCCCGCTAGCCGCGACAGCGCCAGCCGTACCGGTGTGGTCGAAACCATCGGAGGCAACTGAGGAACCGGATTGAGTCGAGGTGCTTTGGGAGATGAAGGCCGCGGTGCCGGTTTTGTCGAAACCATCATCGGCGAAGGCATTGGCGGCCAGGACGGACAGGGCAAGGGCAAACATCAGTCGGGTTTTCATTTCAGTAACTCCATCGGATTAATCGAGCAGACGATTGCAGGATGGTTTTTACGCATTAACCGATGATTAATCCCCGGGGCGCCTTGCGTGACAGTTTTTTCATATGGCACCAACCTATTTTTCACTGCCGCACCGCCAGTCTGCACGCCGGCCATAACCACAAGAGCCGCTCGCCATCCGAACTGGAGTATTTCCCGTAATGAATAAGCTGCCTCAAATCACCCTTGCGTTCTGGGTGATGAAAATCTGTGCGACGACCCTGGGGGAAACCGCCGGGGATCTACTGTCTATGACCCTCAATGTCGGCTACGCCATCAGTTCGCTGATTCTGATCAGCGTGTTCGTGCTGACGCTGGTCACGCAGTTACTGTCGAAAACCTACAAGCCAGTGCTGTACTGGCTGGTCATTTTATCCACCAGCACTGCCGGCACCACCATGTCTGACTTCATGGACCGCTCCCTCGGGCTCGGTTATGCGATGGGGTCGATGATCCTGATTGCAATTCTGGCGGCGATCTTCACCGCCTGGCGTTTGAGCGGTGATTCGCTGAATGTCAGCAAGGTCCAGACATTCCGTGGCGAGATGTTCTACTGGATGGCGATTCTGTTTTCCAACACCCTGGGGACAGCCTTGGGTGATTACCTGGCCGACGACTCGGGCCTGGGTTTTGCTGGCGGCGCATTGCTGATCGGCTCGACCATCGCGGTGGTGGTCTTGCTCAAATACTTCACGAAGATTTCGTCGGTGCTGCTGTTCTGGATGGCATTCGTGCTGACGCGACCGTTTGGCGCGACGTTGGGCGATTTCCTGACCAAGCCCCATGAAAAAGGTGGTCTGGATTTTGGCACGGTCGGCTCGTCACTGGTGTTGGCGGGAATTTTGGTGGTGATGATTGCGGGGGCTGCGTTTGCGCAGAACAAGTATGGCAAGCGAGAGGTGGCGGGGCTGACCTGATAGACCAGGTCTGGGCCTTCGCGAGCAGGCTCGCTACCACATGGGTTTGGTGTACCGACCGATGTGGGAGCGAGCGGACTGCGTACGGCGTTCCGACGATGGGGCCATGACAGCCCCATCTATGCAACGGTCAGTCCGTCGTGATCCGCGAATGCTTGCGGGTGTCTTTCATGGTCACGTAGACCACCAGCGACACCGCGATGCACGCGGTGACATACCAGTAGTAACCGGTTTCCATGCCAATGCTCTTGAACCACAGGGCGATGTATTCGGCCGTACCGCCGAAAATCGACACGGTCAGTGCATACGGCAAACCGACGCCCAGGGCACGGATTTCAGTCGGGAACAGTTCGGCTTTGACCACCGCGTTGATCGAGGTGTAGCCGCTGACGATGATCAGCGCCGCCATGATCAGGAAGAACGCGCCCCACCAGGTCTGGACGGTATGCAAGGTCATGAGGATCGGTACGGTGAACAGCGTACCAAGTACGCCAAAGGCGATCAGGATCGGCCGGCGACCGATTTTATCCGACAGCGCGCCGACCAGCGGCTGTATGCACATGAACAGGAACAACGTGGCGGCGGAAATGCTGGTGGAGTCGGTGATGCTCATGCCGACTGTGTTCACCAGGTATTTCTGCATGTAGGTGGTGTAGGTGTAGAACGCCAGCGTGCCACCCATGGTCAGGCCGACGACGGTCAGCAGTTCCTTGGGATGACGCATCAAGGTGCGCATGGCGCTTTCCTTGGCTTTCTCTTTCTTGGTGAACGACTCGGTTTCTTCCATGCCACGACGCAGGTAAAGCGCCACCACGGCACACAGCGCGCCGATGGCGAACGGGATGCGCCAGCCCCAGGCGTACAGTTGTTCGGTGGTCAGTACCTGTTGCAGCACGATCAATACTGCCAACGCGATGAGCTGGCCGGAGATCAGGGTCACGTACTGGAAGCTGGAGTAGAAGCCGCGACGTTCCTTGGTCGCCATTTCGCTCAGGTAAGTGGCCGAGGTGCCGTATTCGCCACCGACCGACAGGCCTTGCAGCAAACGGGCGAAGATCAGCAGGATCGGCGCGCCAATGCCGATGGTTTCATAACCGGGGCTCAGCGCGATCAGCAGCGAGCCGAAGCACATCAGGTAGACCGAGGCCATCAACGCGGCTTTACGGCCGACGCGATCGGCATAAAGCCCCATCAGCCAGCCCCCGATCGGACGCATCAGGAAGCCCACGGCGAAGATCGCCGCGGTGTTCATCAATTGCGCGGTGGTGGAACCAGCAGGGAAAAAGGTTTTGGCAAAGTACAGGGAGAACGCGGCGTAAACGTACCAGTCGTACCACTCGACCATGTTGCCGACCGAACCGCTGAAAATCGATTTGATACGGCTGGTGGTGGTTCTTGGCTTGGCCAGCACGGCAGCCGCCCCAAGAGGCAGGGTATTGGAGTTATCCATTGAAGGATCCTTCGTTTAATTGTTTTTGTGGAGCGCGTTAAAACGCAGCCTGTGGGGGCTATAGCAGGAGCTGTGCCAACGGGGGAAGGGCCGGTTTAGAGGGGGTAGACGCGGTGGGTGAGCGGAAATCCGCTTGTTGTGGCGGGGTAGTGGGCGGAAAGTCGCTTATCCACCTGTGGATATGTGTTGTTTGTACCGGCCTCTTCGCGGGCAAGCCCGCTCCCACATTTGATCCGTGTACACCGGACCACTGTGGAAGCGGGCTTGCCCGCGAAGAGGCCAGTCAAAACAGCACAAACTCAGCTCCCAGGCAGGAACATCTCCCACAATGATCAGGTGTACACAGACCAAATGTGGGAGCGAGCTTGCTCGCGAAAGCAGTTTGTCAGCTGATGTAGAGGTTGACTGGCAGGACGCTATCGCGAGCAAGCTCGCTCCCACAGTAGGTTTGTGTCGGAACCAGAAAACTCGAAAATCCCGAAGAGCCAAAATGTGGAAGCGGGCTTGCCCGCGAAGAGGCCAGTCAAAACAGCACAAAACTCAGCTCCCAGGCAGGAACATCTCCCACAATGATCAGGTGTACACAGACCCACTGTGGGAGCGAGCTTGCTCGCGATGAGGCCGGAACAAGCAGCACAAAACTCAGCTATGAGGCAGGAACATCTCGCGCGCCAACCCATGGCGCTGCATCTTTTCATTGAAGGTGCGGCGCGGCAGTTGCAGCTCTTCCAGCACCGCTTTCACATCGCCCTTGTGGCGGGTCAGCGCCGCTCGCAGGCAATTGGCTTCAAACGCTTCTTGCTGCGCGGCCAGGGATTGCCCCGGTTCGACGCCCGCAGGCTCCGGCTCGTCGAGCCCCAGCACTTGACGCTCGGCGACGTTCGCCAGTTCGCGTACGTTGCCTGGCCAGTCGTGGCTCAACAAATGGCTCAATTGCGGCCCGCTCAACGGCGGGAACGTCCGGCCCAGGCGCTCGGCAGCTTTGTGTGCAAATGAGTCGAACAGCAGCGGAATGTCTTCCCGACGCTCGCGTAGCGGGGGCAGACGCAGTTGCGCGACGTTCAGGCGATACGCCAGGTCCTCGCGAAAACGCCCGGCGCGGGCTTCGTCCAGCAAGTCGGGTTTGGTCGCGGCAATAATGCGCAAGTCCACGGCAATACTCTGATTGGAACCCAGTCGCTCCAGCTTCTGTTCCTGCAATACCCGCAACAATTTGACCTGCTGCGCCAAAGGCATGCTTTCGATTTCATCGAGAAACAACGTGCCGCCGTCGGCGTATTCGAGCTTGCCGATGCGCCGACCCGCGGCGCCGGTGAATGCGCCGCTCTCGTGACCGAACAACTCGGCTTCGAACAGTTGTTCGGGAATCGCCGCGCAGTTCAGCGCCACGAACGGCTTGTCGGCCCGAGGCCCGAAGTCGTGCAGGCAGCGGGCGACCAGTTCCTTGCCGCTGCCGGTTTCGCCACGAATCAGCACGTTGACCGGCAGCGCTGCCAGGTCCAGCACTTGCCGGCGCAACGTCTGCAAACCACGGGACACCCCCAGCAGGGTCGCGTCGAGTTTGCTGCGGTTGTCCGCCTGTTCGTGCAGGGCGCGGTTTTCCAGCACCAGCCGGCGCTTTTCCAACGCGCGACGCAGGCTGCCCAGCAGCGTTTCCGGGCTGAAGGGTTTTTCCAGAAAGTCATAGGCGCCATCGCGCATGGCTTCGACCGCCATTGGCACATCGCCGTGACCGGTCAGCAGAATTACCGGCAGGTCGGGGTCGCGGCGCTGCACTTCGGCCAGCAGCTCAAGGCCGGTCATGCCGGGCATGCGCACGTCGCTGAGAATCACCCCGGGAAAATGCGCCGGCAGTTGCGCCAGGCACTCATCGGCCCGGCTGAATAGCTGCACCTCAAACCCGGACAGGCTCAGCCATTGTTCGACGGCACTACGGATGCTGCTTTCATCATCGACCACGATCACCGAATTCAGCATGACAGATGCGCCTCCAGATCAATCGGCAAGGTCAGGGTGAACACCGCACCGCTGCCCTGCAGTTGATTGGCGGCGCTCAAGCGGCCACCGGATTCATGGGCAATGGCGAACGATACTGCCAGCCCAAGGCCCAGGCCATCGCCCACCGGCTTGGTGGTGAAGAACGGGTCGAACACATTCGCCAGATGTTCCTCGGCGATGCCGCCACCGTTGTCGGCGACGCTCAGGAGCCACAGTTGTTCATCGGCTTCGAGGCGGATTTGCAGGCGCTTGCAGGGTTTGTCCTGCATGGCATCCAAGGCGTTGCGAAGCAGGTTGATCAGTACCTGTTCCAGGCGAATTGCATCGCCGCGCACCCAGGCCGGGCGCGTCAGGTGCAACACGATGCTGACGTTTTCGTCGCGCAGGCGCGCGTCCAGCAGTTGCAAGGATTGGTCGACCACTGCCGCCAGGTCCAGCCGCTCACGCAGGCCGCTGGGGCTTTTGCGGGCGAAGGTTTTCAGGTGACCGGTGAGGGCGGCCATGCGGGTCAGCATGTCATCCACCGGTTTCAGTGCTTTATATGCATCATCCACACGACCGTGATCAAGCAGTAGACGCAAGGTCGCCAGCTGCATGCGCTGCGCGGTCAGTGGTTGATTGATTTCATGGGCCAGCGCCGCCGACATCTGCCCCAGCGCCGCAAGTTTGGCCGATTGCACCAGGCCGTCCTGCGCCGTGCGCAGGTCGCGAGTGCGTTCTTCCACCAGTTGCTCCAGCTCTTCGCGGCTGCGTTGGCGCATCTTCGCCAGGCGCCAGCGCTGATTGAGGAACAGCACCAGGAACACCAGTGTCAGCCACGCGCCCGCGGCAGCAAGCCCGGCGTTGCGGCTGTCTTCGAAGGCGACCTGCGGGCGGCGCAGCAGGTGCAGGGTCCAGCCCTCGGCTGTCAGCGGCAGGGACTCCCACAGGTACTGCGCCGAACCTTCGGGGCCATCGACCCGCGCCAATTCGCTGTTCTCGTCGAAGCGCCGCAGCGACTGGTAGTCCAGTGGCGTCAGCGGTTGTTTGTCGTATTGGCGAGTGGCCTTGATCTCGGCGTGATCGCCGGCGTTCAGCGGCTGCAAATGGCGATAACGCCAGCCCGGCTGGTTGGCGATGAAGATGATGCCACGGGCATCGCTGACCAGCAGGGTGTCGCTGCCCAGGCTCCATTCGTGTTCGAGTTCGGGGAACTCCAGTTTGACCACCATGGCGCCGAGGAACTCGTCGTTATCGCCCGTCACCGCACTGGACAGGAAATAGCCCGGAATACCGCTGGTCACGCCGACCGCATAAAAGCGCCCGGTGCCCTGGGTTTTGGTCTGGCTGAAGTAGGGGCGAAAGCCATAGTTGTGACCGACGTAACTGCTGGGCAAGCGCCAGTTGCTGGCGGCCACGGCCAGGCCGGTGCGGTCGAGCAGTTCCAGGGTCGAGGATTTAGCGGCGCCGTTGATCTTTTCCAGTTTGCGGTTCAGCAGGTCTTGCTGCTCGGCGCTGATCGGGCCGCTGAGCGAGCTGCGCAGTTGCGGGTCCAGGGCCAGTACGGCGGGCAGGGCGCGGTAGCGGTCGATCAGCGAGTGCAGGGAGTTGGCATACAGCGCCAGTTGCTGATTGGCGCGGTCGGCATCCTCTTCCATCGCCTGATGCTCGGCGTGACGCATGGCGATGCCGGCGGCAAGGGCGGTGCCGGCGAGAATCAACAGGATATACAACGACAAACGTACGGTACGGGAAGTCGGCAGCATGCTGGCGCAAACAGGTAGAAAGTCGGGCGGGCACCATAGCATGGCGAACCTGTCGGGGGAGATAACGGCGACCGTTCAAGCGCTTTTTGTCAGACATGAAAAAACCGGCCTGTCGTTGCCGACAGGCCGGTTTTTTTAAGGAAGGGAAAGTGCTTACTGCACTTCCACCGCCAGGCTTTCACTGATCTTCTTTTGCCAGATCGCAGGACCGGTGATGTGTACCGACTCACCCTTGCTGTCCACCGCAACGGTGACCGGCATGTCCTTGACGTCGAACTCGTAGATGGCTTCCATCCCCAGTTCGGCGAACGCGACAACGCGGGATTTCTTGATGGCTTGCGCCACCAGGTAAGCCGCGCCGCCGACGGCCATCAGGTACACGGCTTTGTGGTCCTTGATCGCTTCGATCGCGGTCGGGCCGCGCTCGGATTTGCCGATCATGCCCAGCAGGCCGGTTTGCTCGAGGATCTGACGGGTGAACTTGTCCATCCGCGTAGCAGTTGTCGGACCGGCAGGGCCAACTACTTCTTCGCGCACCGGATCAACCGGGCCGACGTAATAGATGAAGCGACCCTTGAGGTCCACCGGCAGGGTTTCACCCTTGTTCAGCATCTCGACCATGCGCTTGTGCGCAGCGTCGCGACCGGTGAGCATCTTGCCGTTGAGCAGCACGGTTTCGCCCGGCTTCCAGCTCTGCACGTCTTCCGGGGTCAGGGTGTCGAGGTTGACGCGACGGGCCGACGGGCCGGCTTCCCAGACGATTTGCGGGTAGGCGTCCAGCGGTGGCGCTTCCAGCGACGCCGGGCCGGAGCCGTCGAGCACGAAGTGGGCGTGACGGGTGGCGGCGCAGTTGGGGATCATGCACACCGGCAGCGAGGCTGCGTGGGTCGGGTAGTCCATGATTTTCACGTCGAGCACGGTGGTCAGGCCACCCAGGCCCTGGGCGCCGATGCCCAGTTGGTTGACCTTCTCGAACAGCTCCAGACGCATCTCCTCGATACGGTTGGACGGGCCGCGCTTTTTCAGCTCGTGAATGTCGATGGATTCCATCAACACTTCCTTGGCCATGACCGCGGCTTTCTCGGCGGTGCCGCCGATGCCGATACCGAGCATGCCCGGTGGGCACCAGCCGGCGCCCATGGTCGGCACGGTCTTCAGAACCCAGTCGACGATCGAGTCGGACGGGTTGAGCATGGCCATTTTCGACTTGTTCTCGGAGCCGCCGCCCTTGGCAGCCACGTCCACTTCCACGGTGTTACCCGGAACGATGGAGTAGTGAATCACGGCCGGGGTGTTGTCCTTGGTGTTCTTGCGAGCGCCCGCCGGGTCGGCGAGGATCGAGGCACGCAGGACGTTTTCCGGCAGGTTGTAAGCCCGGCGCACGCCTTCGTTGATCATGTCGTCCAGGCCCATGGTGGCACCATCCCAACGCACGTCCATGCCCACACGCACGAACACGGTCACGATGCCGGTGTCCTGGCAGATCGGACGATGGCCGGTGGCGCACATGCGCGAGTTGATCAGGATCTGCGCCATGGAGTCACGGGCCGCTGGCGATTCTTCGCGCAGGTAGGCTTCGTGCATCGCCTGGATGAAATCCACGGGGTGGTAATAGGAAATGAACTGCAGGGCGTCGGCAACGCTCTGAATCAGGTCGTCTTGCTTGATCACGGTCATGAGTCGCGCTCCTCTAAAAGACGGGAACATTCAATAAGGTGCTTGCAGCTTGGGTGTATCGGTCGGTTGCAAGCACCTTTCAAGGCACGCCGGGGCAGCTGGCGCGACGCTAAAAAGGCGCGGCAGTATACCGCGCCTCGGTGGCGGGTACACATTGGCTTTTGGTTGGAGACGACCTGTGGTGACGTGCTTGCTGTGGTGAGGTAATTGCTGTGGCAGAGGCTACTGTGGCGAGGGGGCTTGCCCCCGTTGGAGTGCGAAGCGCTCCCCCAGCATTCCTTCATATATACCGCATCGGTAGATTTGACGACTGCTGCGCAGTCGAACGGGGGCAAGCCCCCTCGCCACAGGTAATCCGGCTGCCACGCAGGTATCAAAAGTCCATGAATACGGAGCAAAAGGGTCAGGCTTCTGACGCCATTTTTTCGCGCCTAAAATTGAATGGTTATTTATCAGGCACGTCACTAAAGTGGCATTCGGCCTGTAGAGTAGGACACTCCGACAGCCTCCCTTTTCCGGTGAGTCAACGATTGACCCATAACGCCATCCAGCGCCTGTTGCTTAAACGTTTTGCCCTCGCGGCCGGCACCTATGCCCTGGCATTGCTGCTGCTGTGGCTGGCGTTTTTCACCGGTCACTACGATGCGCCGCTCAACAGCGTGGCCATCGGCAGTGCGCTGGTGGTCATCAGTCAGGCGGCGTTGTTTGCGTTGTTTTACAGCGGCTGCAACCTGCGTTTTTCCGACCCCAGCCTGACCGAAGCTCAAGTGCTGCTGGGCCTGGGTTGGCAAACCTGGCTGATCGCCCATCTGGGCGATGCTCGTGGCGCGTTCCTGGTCTTTTACGTGTTGATTCTGCTATTCGGCCTGTTCCACCTGTCACGCCGTGCCTTTATTCGCTGCGCCGTGCTGGTGTTCTTCAGTTTCAGCACCATCACGCTGTGGGAGGGCTATCATTTCCAGCTACCCAATCCGGCCCTGGCGCTGCTGCAGGTGTGCGTGCTGCTGATCGTGCTGGTGTGGCTGGTGCTCTACGCCCGTTACGTTCAGGTCTCGCGCCAGCGCATGCGTCAACGGCGCTTCGCCTTGCAGGCGCACCAGGACACCCTGCGCGGGATGATGCGCCAGCTTGAAGACCTGGTGGCCACCGATGAGTTGACCGGTCTGTTCAACCGTCGCCATTTTCTGCGCCTGGCCTCCCGTGAGTTGAATGCCATGGACGCCGACGTGGTGCATGGCCTGGCGCTGATTGATCTCGACCACTTCAAACGCATCAACGACATTCACGGCCATGCCGCTGGCGATCAGGTGCTGCAAGCCTTCGCCGGCGTCGCTGGTGCCTGTCTGCGCGATGGCGATGTCTTGGCCCGGTATGGTGGCGAAGAGTTCGTGGTGCTGTTGCCGGACTGCGATGCCGAGCGTTTGACCGCGTGTTGCGAGCGGCTGCGCATCGCTTTCACCGATGTCGAGTTGGTTGGCTTGAATGTGCGCAATCTCAGCCTGTCGGCGGGCATGACTCTGCTGGAGCTGGGTGATGATCTCGATGACGCCTTGCAACGTGCGGATCAGGCGCTGTACCGCGCCAAAGCTGACGGGCGCAATCGTTGCGCGGCGGCGTGGGAGAATCTCGATGCCTGAGTTGCGGATCGGCGAAAATCGATGGACGGTGGCGGCGGGCAGTAACCTGCTCGATGCCTTGAATCAGCACGGTGCGGCGGTGCCCTACAGTTGCCGCGCCGGCAGTTGCCACGCGTGTCTGGTGCAGTGCGTCCAGGGCCTGCCTGCTGACAGTCGGCCCGATGCCTTGAGCGCTGAACAGCGTCAGCAAGGCTGGCGTCTGGCGTGCCAGTGTCAGGTGATCGAAGACTTGCAGGTGCAGACCTTCGATCCGCAGCGCGATGGTCGCCCGGCTGAAGTGGCCGCCGTCGACTGGTTGAGCGCCAGCGTGCTGCGTTTGCGCCTGACCCCGCAACGGCCGTTGCGCTACAGCGCCGGCCAGCATCTGGTGTTGTGGGCGGGCAACGTGGCCCGGCCATACTCGTTGGCCAGCTTGCCGGAAGAAGACCGTTATCTGGAGTTTCACCTCGATTGCCGCCAACCCGGCGAGTTCAGCGATGCGGCGCGACTGTTGAAGATCGGCGATCCGGTCCGCCTCGGTGAACTGCGTGGCGGCGCTTTGCAATACGACCCCGACTGGCACAGCCGTCCACTGTGGCTGTTGGCTGCCGGTACGGGTCTGGCGCCGTTGTTCGGCGTATTGCGTGAAGCGCTGCGCCAGGATCATCAGGGCGCCATCCGGGTCATTCACCTGGCCCATGATGCGGATGAACACTATCTGGTCAAACCCCTGCAGGCCATGGCCGAGGGGCGTGCCAACCTGAGTGTCGAGCTGTGGACCCCGGCCATGTTGCCCGCGGCTTTGGCACAACTGCGGCTTGTTTCCCGGCAAACCCTGGCCTTACTCTGCGGTTCACCCGACAGCGTCGACGCCTTTGCCAGGCGTCTGTACCTGGCGGGACTGCCGCGCAATCAACTGCTGGCCGATGTGTTCTTGCCCCGTGGTTGAGCGCGGATCGTTTAACGACGCGAGACTCGCCATGACCGATGCCATCCAACTTGAGCGTGAACGCGGTCTGTTGACCCTGCGCCTCAACCGTCCCGACAAGAAAAACGCCCTGACCCGTGCCATGTACAGCCACTTGGCCGAGGCATTGAAACAGGCTGACGTTGATCCTGAAATCAACGCCGTGCTGATCACAGGCTCTGCCGAGTGCTTCACCGCCGGCAACGACATCGCCGATTTCCTCCAACAACCGCCGGGCAATCTCGACAGTCCGGTGTTCCATTTCATGCTCAATCTGCTCGAATGCCGCAAACCGGTGATCGCCGCCGTGGCCGGGGCCGCGGTAGGCATCGGCACGACCATGCTGCTGCATTGCGATCTGGTATATGTCAGCCGTGATGCGCGGCTGCGTATGCCGTTCGTCAACCTGGGGCTATGCCCGGAGTTCGGTTCCAGCCTCATCCTGCCGCGCTTGCTTGGCCACGCAAAAGCCGCCGAATTACTCTTGCTCGGTGAAGGCTTCAGTGGTGAACAGGCTGCGGCGTGGGGCATTGCCACCCAAGCGTTGGGCAGTGGCGAAACGGCACTGGCCAAGGCGCGGGAGATGGCGTTGCGGTTTGAGTCGCTGCCATTGGAAGCGGTGCGAGTCAGCAAGCACTTGATGAAGGCGCCGGATCGGGCGTTGATTCGCCAGGTGATCGAAGAGGAGGGCGTGTTGTTTACCCAGCGATTGCGTTCACCGGAGGCGGTGGCGGCGTTGTCGGGGTTTATCAACAGGCACTGAGCTTTGTGGTGATTAGGCGGGCTTCTTCACGAGCAGGCTCGCTCCCACGGTTGATCTGGGCTGTGCTCAGATTATGTATTCACCACATAACCTGTGGGAGCGAGCTTGCTCGCGATGGCGCCAGCCCTGACCACACAGCTTCAGGATCAGAAAGCAAAAAGCCCCGCCATTCACATGGCGGGGCTTTTGTTTTTCAGCCGCCGGTCATTCAGACCATCGGGTCGCCAACATGCAGGATTTTCATCCCGTTGGTGCCGCCGATGGTGTGGTAGCTGTCGCCCTTGGTCAGGATGACCCAGTCGCCTTTCTCCACGACGCCGCGCTTGAGCAACTCGTCGATCGCGGCCTGGCTGACTTGCTCAGGCGGCAGCGATGCCGGGTCGAACGGTACGGTGTAGACGCCACGGAACATGGCCGCGCGGGCCTGGGTTTCGCGGTGCGGGGAGAATGCGTAGATCGGCACCGAGGAACGGATGCGCGACATGATCAACGGCGTATAGCCACTTTCGGTCAAGGCGATGATGGCCTTTACACCCGGGAAGTGGTTGGCGGTGTACATGGCGGCCAGGGCGATGCTCTGGTCGCAGCTTTCGAAGACCTTGCCGATACGGTGGCTGGAGGTCTTGCTGGTCGGGTGCTTTTCAGCGCCGACACAGATGCGTGCCATTGCCTGCACGGCTTCCAGCGGGTACAGACCGGCAGCACTTTCGGCCGAGAGCATCACGGCGTCGGTGTAGTCGAGCACGGCGTTGGCCACGTCGGACACTTCAGCGCGGGTCGGCATCGGGTTCTGGATCATCGACTCCATCATCTGGGTCGCGACGATCACGGCCTTGTTGTGGCGGCGTGCGTGCAGAATGATTTTCTTCTGAATGCCCACCAGTTCGGCGTCGCCGATTTCCACACCCAGGTCACCACGGGCAACCATCACCGCGTCGGACGCCTTGATCAGCGCATCAAGTGTTTCGTCGTCGGCCACGGCTTCGGCACGTTCGATCTTCGCCACCAGCCAGGCAGTACCGCCAGCCTCGTCGCGCAGTTGACGGGCGTATTCCATGTCGGCGGCGTCGCGCGGGAAGGACACGGCGAGGTAGTCGACTTCCATTTCCGCGGCGAGCTTGATGTCGGCCTTGTCTTTTTCAGTCAGGGCTGGAGCCGTCAGGCCACCGCCACGACGGTTGATGCCTTTGTGATCCGACAGCGGACCGCCGATCAGCACGGTGCAGTGCAGTTCGGTCGCAGTAGCGGTATCGACGCGCATGACCACGCGACCGTCGTCGAGCAGCAGCTCGTCGCCCACACCGCAGTCCTTGACCAGGTCCGGGTAGTCGATGCCGACCACTTGCTGGTTGCCTTCGGTCAGAGGATGGCTGGTGGAGAAGGTGAATTGATCACCGATCTTCAGCTCGATCTTCTTGTTGGCGAATTTGGCGATACGGATTTTCGGGCCTTGCAGGTCACCCAGCAGGGCAACGAAGCGGCCGTGCTTGGCAGCGAGGTCACGCACCAGCTTCGCGCGAGCCTTGTGCTCGTCGGGGGTGCCGTGGGAGAAGTTCAGGCGGGCGACGTCCAGGCCAGCCAGAATCAGCTGTTCGAGAACTTCCGGCGAGTTACTGGCCGGGCCAAGGGTAGCGACGATTTTGGTACGACGGACGGACATGCAAAGACTCCTGAGTTCAAGCGCTGAGTGAGGCTACTATGCTCCGTGTCTGTAGTCATTGTTCGTTTGCACTACTTTTATATCTTTAAACGAACATTTTTGCTGACCACCAGCCTGAAGATTTTGCGCAACGGGTCGATACAGAGCTCAAGACAGGAGAACCCCCATGCGATTCGCGCTCATTGCCGTCCTTGCCCTCAGTGTTGTGGGCTGCACCCGTTGGTCGATGAACCATCATTTGAATAACGCCTACAGTGCCTATGACCGTGGCAATTGCGAGCAGGTGATGCTCGAGCTGTCCAAGGTCGAGCGCGACAGCCGTGCAAGGCCTTATGTATGGCCGGAGGTGTCAATGATGCGCGGCCAGTGTCTGGAACGACAGAAGCTGTATATCGACGCTGCCCAGACCTACCAATTCATCATCGCGTCCTACCCGCAAAGCGAATACGCCTACCGCGCTCGTGCCCGCCTGGAAACCCTGCAGAGCCTGGGGCATTACCCGCCGCGCGCGACTGCGGTGGCCCGTCCGACGCAATTCTGATGGCAGTTATCATTTAAAGCCTGGCCGAGCGTTGGCGGTGAGCTATAGTCGAATGATCCGGTGTTGGAGCCTCCCCTCTACACTGGCGTGACACCTGTGACTGGCGGCGATAAGCGGCAGCGATTGATCGAATGTCGCACCGGGAACGGGGAGAGCGTGTCCGCAGAGGCGCGTTCCGAAGCATTAGTGCGGTCCTGCTTAAGGACCTTGCGTAGCGAATTCAGCATGTTTACTGACCGCCGGATCGAGCGGCATCAACTGCCGTATTTTCTGAAAGTGTTCAACAGCATCACCGACAAACCCATCGGCTTCCTGGGCAACCTGTCCGAAGACGGGCTGATGCTCATCAGCCAGTTGCCGATGATGGTAGGTGCTGACTTTGACTTGCGTCTGAAAATCCCGGCCAGCGACGGCTGTTTTCAAGTCATTGATTTGCGGGCGAGCTGTCTGTGGTGCCATGAAGACGCCACCCCCAAGCACTATGACGCCGGATTCAGCCTGCAACGGGCATCGCCGGAGTATGGGCAGCTGGTGGCGGCGTTGCGGCAGTACTTCAGCTTTCAGTCGTTGCCTGCTTCGGCCTGAAGGAAACTTGTGTTTGATGCCACCATCGCCACCGGGCTCTCACAAAGAAATGCCTTTCAATGTGGGAGCGAGCCTGCTCGCGAAGGCCTTGATGCGAGCAAAACCTGATCGGGTTTGAACGCCAACCTGCGTCCATCGCCAGTTCGCGCTCAAGCGTCTTATCCGCCCGCAGCAGACCCAACTCACTCAACGGATAGAGCACCATCGCCAGTTTGAATGGCAGGTTACCGTTCGTCTGGACTGTCATTTATCACAGGTAGGCACGGGGCGCTGAGCCGGATTGAATGTGCAGGAACCTCATCGACTCCGATGAGTAAGGGAGATCAATCCATGACTAGCGAACAACAACTGCCGCCACCTGCCATCACTATCCCGCCGGAGAATAAAGTAATCAGAGACCGTGAAACTCTCGTCAAGGGTAGTTGTAAAAAAGACGCCACCCACGTCGAAGTGATTCTCAGGAAGACGGATGACGAAAGCTTTGAAGAGGTGAAGGTATTGAATGTAAATGACCAGAACCATTGGGAGGTGGTTTTCGGGGGGCTGACTCAGGGGCCTCACTTTTTGGTGGCTCGTCAGACCAACGACGACAGCCGGTCAGAGCTTTCTGCGCCTCGCAACTTTTTGGTCTTCCCGTACTAATCTCAGCAGTTAAAGCTCACCGGCCTTCTTCCAGCTCAAATACTGCGTCACCAGCTTTGCCCCTAATTCATCAGGACGGGCATCCAACACTGCCACGCCATGAGCACTCATCCGTTCATGGAGTTCGTTGCGTACGTTCAGGTAGTCCACGGTCCCGCAGTAGTCCAGTGCCTCAGACAAGGTTTGCACCGGGGCCTGGCGCAGGCTGTCGAGTACGTCTTCGCGCAGGCTGGCGACCAGTACCCGGTGTTGGCGGCTCATGCGATTGACCGCGTCGAGCAGTTCTTCATCGTCTTCATCGCGCAGGTTGGTGACCAGTACCACCAGGCTGCGACGCTTTTGCCGAACCATTAGGTGGTTGGCAGCGGCCTGGTAATCGGCGGGGTGCTGACTGCTGTCCAGGTCGTAGACGCTATTGAGTAATACCTTGAGCTGGTTTGCACCTTTGACCGGTACCAGGTAGCGCGGTTGATCCGTGGCGAAAGTGCTCAGGCCCACCGCATCACCCTGGCGCAGGGCGACATGGCTGAGCAGCAGGCAGGCGTTGAGCGCGTGGTCGAAATGGCTGAGTTCATCGTCCTGGCTGCGCATTCGTCGGCCGCAATCGAGCATGAAAATGATCTGCTGATCGCGCTCGTCCTGATACTCCCGGGCAATTGGCGTGCGTTGGCGAGCGGTGGCTTTCCAGTCGATCTGACGCAAGCTGTCGCCTTCGCGAAATTCGCGTAGCTGATGAAACTCCAGTCCCTGGCCGCGCCTTTGGTGCTGGCGGACGCCAAGTTGGCTGAGCCAGTTGTCCACCGCCAGCAACTGGCTGTCGTAGAGGCGGGCAAAGTCCGGGTAGACGCGGGTATGGTCGGGCACGTTCAGCAAGCGTTTGTCGGACCACAGGCCCAACGGGCTCGGCAGGTTGATTTCACTGCGTTCAAAACTGAAGTGGCCACGTTTGAGTGGGCGCAGTCGGTAGCTGATCTGGCTGTGTCGTCCAGGTGTCAGCTCGACCGAGATGGGTTGATGTTCGAAGCTCAGGCCACCAGGTAGATGATCGAACAGCCGCACCTCCAGCGGTTGCGTGAAGTCGTGTTCGATCTCCAGTCGTATTTCGCTCCAGCGCCCGAGCGCGAGGCTGCCGGGCATCTGCCGTTTCAGGCGCGGCGAAGGCAGGCGCTTGAGGCGCACGGCGTCAAGCAGGCTCAACACCAGCAGCGCCAGCAGCAATCCCCAACTGATGGATTGCAGGTTTTGCGGCACCTCGAACCCGAGCGCGCGCGTAGCGCCCAATAGAATGTCCAGGCCCAGCAGCACTGCGAGCCAGATCAGCAGCAGGCGAGAGGGTCTCAAATTCGCGGCGCCAGGACTTGATCAAGCATTTGGCCAAGCACCTGATCCACCTCCAGCCCTTCAATATCCAGCTGCGGGGCGATGCGTACCCGGTGGCGCAGCACCGCCAGGGCGCAGCCCTTGATGTCATCCGGGACCACGAACTCGCCACCACGCAACAGTGCCCGCGCCCGGGCGCAACGCACCAGCGCAATGGAGGCGCGAGGCCCGGCGCCAAGGGTCAAACCAGGCCAGCTGCGGGTAGCACGGGCCAGGCGGATGGCGTAGTCGAGCACCTGTTCGTCCAGCGGCAAGTCACTGGCTATACGCTGTAGCGCAAGTACGTCCTTGGCCTGCAATACCGTGCGCAGTGGCTGCACATCGAGCATGTCGGCGCGGGTCGAGCGGGTGACCTGACGGACCATGTCCCGCTCTTGCTCAGCGTCCGGATAGTCCATGCGCACCTTGAGCATGAACCGGTCGAGTTCGGCTTCCGGCAGGGGATAGGTGCCTTCCTGTTCGATGGGGTTTTGCGTGGCGAGTACCATGAACGGTTGAGCAATGGGCAGGGCGCGGCCTTCGAGGGTGACTTGCCGCTCCTGCATGGCTTCAAGCAGCGCGGCCTGGGTTTTTGCCGGGGCGCGGTTGATTTCATCGGCCAGCAGCAGGTTGGTGAACAGCGGGCCTTTGCGCAACTTGAACTGCTCGGTTTGCAGGTCGTACACCGCGTGCCCGGTGACATCGCTGGGCATCAGGTCCGGGGTGAACTGAATGCGTGCGAACTCGCCACCAAAGCACCGGGCGAGGGCGCGTACCAGCAGGGTTTTACCCAGCCCCGGTACGCCTTCGAGCAGCACATGACCACCGGCAATCAACGCGGTGAGTACGTCATCAATCACGATGTCCTGGCCGATGACAGCTTTTTGCAACTCGCTTCGCACCGCTTGTGCCAACTGGCTGGCACGCTGACGTTGCTGGGCGACGTGGCTCGGGGTGCCGGGCTCGATCTCGGTCATAAGGCGTTCCTCAAGGTTTGCAGACGGGCGACCTGGCGGCTGAATTCAGCGCTGGAGAGCCGCTGTTTCGTACGCGGGCTCAGGGCCTGGCTGATGGCGCGGGTGGGTTGCCGGGTCAGGCGCGCGAGCACCAGCCATTGTTCGGCAACCGGCAGTTGTTCGAAACCGGGGTGACGGTGTCGTGCACGACGCAGGACGTCTTGCTGCAAGGCCTGCAACAGGCTGCTGTGCCCGGTGTGGCGCAGCATGAAATCGGCAGTGGCGCGCAGATGTTCCCGCAGCTCTCGGCGTGTGCCAGGCGCCGGTGCCAGCACTGGGCCGTGGCGCACTGCGAAATGCCAGCCAGCGAGGCCGATCAGCGCAATCAATGCCAGCAGCGCTTGTGGGAAATAGCGCGCCAGCAAGGTCAGCAGTGAGTCGTGATGGGTGTTGTACAGGAGCGTCACGCTGGTATCCGCGCTCAAATACCAGAGCAGCCAGGCGTTGTCGTATTGTTCGATCGCCGGTGCTTTCCACAGGTCGGCGTCGGTGACCACGGTGATCGAACCGAGGCCGTGGTTCAGTTGCATCATGTGCGTGGCCTTGGCGCTGTTGGCCCAGGCCTGGGCGAGATTTTTCGGGTCTTCGAGGTGGAAGGCGGTATCGAAGCCGATATACGCCGGCGCGTCTTCGTCTTCCAGATAGAGTTTGGTCAGCTTTGGATACGGGTCTTCGTCAAGGCCGGGCGGGGGCTCCTTGAGGTTTTTGCTGAGAACCTGATGCAGCTGTACGCGGTCGAGTAGCAGGTCCTGACTCTGGCCGGTCTTTTCATCCCACAGCGCTTCGGCAATGAACAACAGGCGGCCACCGGCCCGGGTCCAGTTCAGGACCTGATCAACCTGACGCGGCGTCATGGTTGAGCGATCCCCGAGCAACAAGAGGCTGTGTTGGCGTGGATCGATGCCGGGCAGCACGTCGAGGCTGTTGGCATGGTTCACGCTCAGGCCCTGTTTACGCAAGAACTGCTCTGCGGCCAGATACGGGTTGGCCCTGGCTTCGGGCGAGGCACCGTGATCAATGACTTCCTGATAAGGCGTGGCTTTCACATACAGATAAAGACACAGTGCAGTGCACAACACCGCACAGAGCGCGCCGAGCGCCTGCCATCCACGGCGGCTCAATGGGCAGCCTGCGGGTTGAACAGGGCTCGCCAGCCATCGCACAACTCCTGCTGCAATTGTGCCGGCGGCAGGCGGTGCCCGTAGGCCATGTTCTGCCAGTGGCGAGTCAGGTTCTGACTGAACGCCAGCAACGCAGGTTGTTGCAGTTGGCCAATGCGTTGCAGTACCTGGCCTTCGGTGTCAGCGTCTTTCAAGGGCAGGTTGAAATCATGCAGCAAACGGCTTAGCAGGGCTCGATACAGCAGCCCGAGGGCCTCGCGAGGGTTGGTCTGCCAGAGCATTTCAGCACTCGCCGCGACATCGGCAGGCAGGCTTTCATGATGGATATCCAGGCCGAACAATTGCGTTGGCATCGAGCGATCAGCCTTGCGCCGCAGTGCCGGCCGACGGCTGACAAACGCCTGCAACCAGTCCCGGTAGCGCCAGATCAGCAAGCCGGCGCCTGCAATCAGCGCGCCCCACAACAGTACTTCCAGCAGCGTGGCCAGTGCGCCAAAACGCTGGCTATCGAGCAGCCTGAGCAGGGCCGTCAACCAGCCAGGTGCCTTGCTGTCGTCAGCGGATTTGCTGCCTGGCGCCTCGTCACCAAAACGATAGCGGGTGACAGACTCCTTGTTCTTGAACGGCGGTTGATCGAGGATTGTCTTGATGCTGTCCCGGGAAGCCTGGCTGGTCAGCGGTTGATCCAACAGGCGCGGGCTGTCCGGCGAAATGATCGACTCGCTGGCCCAGACCGTTTGCGTGGCGGGCACCCACAGGATCACCGCCAGCAACAGGGCAATGACGCTGGCATTCAGGCGCTGGCGCAGGCGGCGGAACACCAGTTCGATATCCCAGGCTTCAAGTTCGGTGCGTCGGTTCAGATAAAGGCTGAAACCGCAGGCGACGTAGATCGGCCCCCAGACCACCAGCACCAGTGCGTAGAGGGCGTTGGTCAAGTGTTCCAGCCAACGCCAGTCGTGGTCGGCGGCGGCAATCAGGGTTTGCCAGCTCCAGTCGATTTCGATCTGTTGCGGCAGGAGCATATAGAACAGCACCATCAAGCCGATCCACAACGCGGCCTCCAGATGCACGCCGATGATCGTCAGCCATTGCGCGGCGCCAGCATTGCGTTGCAGCAACGCGTGCAAGCGTTGTTGTCGCGGTTGACCGTCAAGACCTTCAAGTTGCACCACCGGCATCAGGAAACTGCGCCTCAGGCTCAGGCGCCGCCAGGTCAGGCTGGCCAGCAGTTGCGGCTTGAGCAGCTGTGGCCATTGGCGCAGCGCTTGTCTCAGGGTGGGCGTTTCACCGAACAGGGTTTTGGACAGTATGTATAGCGGCAGTCGCTCGAATGCCGGTTTCAGCCACCAGAAAATGAACACGGCGAGGGAGGGCGAATCCCAAAGGATCAGGCTGAGCAGGGCGAAAACCGGCAAGGTCACGACGGCCCAACTGGTCATCAGCAGGCGACGGTGCCGTTGGCTCAGCAGCACCCCCAGGTCCATGGCTTCCCAGGTTGTGCGCGGGCGAATCACCACGCTGGCATCACTCACGCGCATGGCGGGCCCGTCCGGCGAATATCAGATAGGCCGCTACCAGCAACCAGAGCGCGCCGCCGACCAGGTACTTGGTCATCGGAGCCGGTGTCGTCAGGGACGACCAGTAGGCTTCGATGAACGCAGCCATCAGCAGAAACAACATGACGCCGCAGATCATCAGCACGCTCTTTCGTGCTGCCAGCCGCAACGCCTCGCCCCTGGGCAGACGCCCCGGCGCGATCAATGCCCAGCCCAGTTGCAGGCCGGCCGCACCGGACAGGGCAATGGCGCTGAGTTCGAACGCGCCATGGCCGATCACGAAAGACCAGAAGGTCTGCCCGTAGCCAATCTGGGTCAGGTGCCCTGCCACGGCACCGATCATCAGGCCGTTGAACAGCAGGAAAAACACGCTGCCCACACCGAGCAGCAAACCGCTGGCGAAGGTCTGAAAGGCGATGCCGATGTTATGCATGATGTAGTAACCGAACATCACCCAGTTTTCACTGGCTGCCCGTTCGGCGGTGCGCCCCAGATGACCGGCGACCGGGTCGTACATGCTTTGCATCTCGTTGACCTGTTCGACCGGGATGAGGTTGTAGATCAGGTCCGGGAACAGGTACACCAGCAGGCCGAAACCGATCAGACTGCCGAAAAACAGCAGGGCGGCGGCAAGCACAAAGCGCCATTGTTCACGCACCAGTCGCGGGAAACCGGCGAGGATGAACGCCAGCGCGTTAGCGCCCAAACGGCTGCGATGCCGGTAAAGCTGTTGGTGCCCGCGCAGCGCCATTTGTTGCAGCGAATCCACCAGGAAACTGCTGTAGCCACGCTCCCGGGCGAGGGCCAGGTGTTGGCAGAGTCGGCGATAGTCTTTGGCAAAGGTAGCGACGCGAGAGGCGTTTTTGCCACGTTCCAGACGGTCCAGAGTCAGGGCGAATTGCTCCCATCCGGCTTTGTGGCGACTTTCGAAAAGACTCTGCTTCATGTGGGACCCAGCAAGCCGCGGGCGATGCCATTGAGTTCGGCCACGGCCCTTGGCGCCGAGATGTGTAAAGGTTGGGCGACAATGGACGCCAGCTCGTTGATCCGCGCTGGCGAGAGTTGACCCTGGCGCTCGGCAAAACCAAGGATGGCGCGCTGCTCGGTCAGTGTCAGGGCGACAGGCGAGCGTCGCGGTTCGGCATCGGGCAGGTCGGGGCGGGCAAGCGGGCGCTCGCGGTAGATCACCAGCGTGCCGGCGGCCAGGTCGCCGAGGCGTTTGAAGGTGGGGTGTTGCAGGCAACTGATTGCCCCGAGAAAGTAGCCGAACGGCAGCCAATCGACCACCCGCAGCAGGTTGCGCAACAGCGAGGCCGACCAGCCAACCGGGGTGCCATCATCCTGCACCACCCGCAGACCCATCCACTGCTTGCCGGGCGAGCGACCCTGGTTGAGCACCTCGAACAGCACCATGTACCACCAGCTCACCACGAACAACAGCATCGAGCCCAGCCCGACCCCCAGCTTGCCGAGAAATGCCAGGATGATAAACAGCAGGCTCAGGATCAGCCCGCGCATCCCGAGATCGATGGCGAACGCCAGGCTACGGACCATCAACCCGGCCGGGCGCAGCGGCAGGTCGACGCCTTCAGGCGTTTCGACGTGATACCGCGTGTCCAGTGGCGGGGACAGCGTTGCAGTCCGTGGCAGTGCTGTGGTCTCGAGCATGGGCAACCTGAAAGTGTGGCCGGATCGGGATTCAATGTCCGTCCGATGCTAGCAGCCTCTTGGGGGAAAACGACATAACTATGTATTGCACGGTGCGTGACGCGAGGTGATTGAATGGCAAGATGACTGGCCGCAGCGGTATGTCTGCGCCTAGACTTCGCCGGTCTTCAGTTCAGGAACAGCCCGTGACCTCCATCTTCTGGTACGACTATGAAACCACTGGCATCAATCCCCGTTGCGACCGCCCGTTGCAGGTGGCAGGGATTCGTACCGATTTCGATCTCAACGAAATAGACGAGCCGGTCAATCTTTATTGCCAGCCCAGCGATGACATCCTGCCGCATCCGGCGGCCTGCGCAATTACCGGTATTACGCCGAGCCACCTGGCCAGGCAAGGCTTGAGCGAAGCCGATTTCATGACGCGGGTGCATGCTCAGCTCGCGGCGCCCGGTACCTGTGGCGCCGGTTACAACACCTTGCGTTTTGACGATGAGATGACCCGTTACAGTCTGTACCGGAATTTTTTCGACCCCTATGCCCGTGAGTGGCAGGGCGGTAACAGTCGATGGGATCTGATCGATGTGGTGCGTGCGGCTTATGCCTTGCGTCCGGATGGCATCGTCTGGCCCACGGACGACGAGGGGCGCGTGACGCTCAAGCTTGACCGTCTGACGGTGGCCAATGATATCGATCACGGTAACGCCCACGAGGCGTTGTCTGACGTTCGCGCCACCATTGCCCTGGCGCGACTGATTCGGCAAAAGCAGCCAAAGTTGTACGACTGGCTGTTTCAGCTACGCAGCAAACAGAAGGTCATGGATCAGGTTCGGCTATTGCAGCCGATGGTGCATATATCCGGGCGCTTTTCGGCCGCTCGCAGTTATGTGGGCGTGGTGCTGCCCCTGGCCTGGCACCCGCGTAACAAGAACGCGCTGATTGTCTGCGATCTGCACCTCGATCCCCAGGGCTTGCTTGATCTGGATGCCGAGTCCCTGCGCAAGCGTCTTTATACCCGACATGATGATCTGGCTGAAGGTGAGTTGCCGGTGCCACTCAAGCTTATTCATATCAACAAATGCCCGGTGGTGGCGCCGCTGTCGGTACTTCGTCCTGAAGATCAACAACGCCTGGGGCTGGACATGGCGCTTTATCAGGAGCGTTCGCTGCGACTAAGTGACGCACAACAAGTTTGGCAGGATAAAGTCCGGGCGATTTATGCGAGCGAAGATTTCGCCAGCAGCCAGGACCCGGAACAGCAGTTATACGACGGTTTTATTGGCGACCGTGATCGGCGTCTTTGTGAGCAAGTCAGAAGCGCGGACCCGGCACAATTGGCGCAAGAACAATGGCCTTTCGATGATGAACGTTTGCCCGAATTATTGTTTCGATATCGCGCACGTAACTTCCCCGACACGTTGAATTTTGAAGAGCAGGAACGCTGGCGATTATTCTGTCAGCAACGTTTGACTGCACCTGAGTGGGGCGCGCCCAATACGCTGGATTCTTTTGCGCAGGCCGCCGCTCAATTGGCGATTAGTGCTTCAACGATTCAGCAGGAGGTGCTGAATGAATGGCAGGATCATGTTCAGGGATTACGCAAACGTCTGGGTCTTTGAATGGCTGCATATTGATGCCTGAATTCAGGGCATAAAAAAACGCCAGCACAAGCTGGCGTTTTTTTTTGTCGCGCATACGTCTGCGACAGGCCGTACGGCTTAGCCCAGCAGGGTAGCCCAGCCTTCAACCACGTCACCGCCCCACTTGGCTTTCCACTCTTTCAGAGTTTTGTGGTTGCCACCTTTGGTTTCGATGACTTCGCCATTGTGCGGGTTTTTGTATTGTTTAACTTTGCGAGCGCGCTTGGTGCCGGTAGTTTTGACTGCGCCGCCACGTGGCGCTTTGGTTTTGGACTCTGGATCCAGCAGCGCGATGATGTCACGCAGGGATTTGGAGTATTCGCCCATCAGGGTGCGCAGTTTACCTTCGAATTCCAGCTCGGTTTGCAGTTTGTCGTCTTGGGACAGGTTCTTCAAACGGGCTTGCAGCTCTTTGATAGCTTCTTCGGTGGCGCGGTATTCGTTGATCAAGGACATGAGGATTACCTTATGCGGGATGTTGGATGGCAGGGAACAGTGGGGCAATAATAGTCAGGGTGTTTCATCAAGTAAACATTTAACCCGAGTTTTATTTAAATTAGTTACCCTCAACAGGGACATAAACTCGTTGTGCAGTTAAATAGTGTGATGCAGTCAACACACATATTCACATTTGTGCGCCTGAACATGCGGGGCAAGCGGCCTCCTGACGGTGCAGCAACGGCGCTGCCAGGTGCTTTGATTCGCCAGGATTCAAGGCGGGGCGTCATCAATACTGCAGTTTTGCTGCGCAATCGCTAGAATGGCGGCCTTTGCGAAGTTCTGGAGTTTCCCCCTCATGCGCACTTTTCGGCTGGTGATTGCTTGCCCGGACCGCGTCGGCATCGTTGCTAAAGTCAGTAACTTTCTGGCGTCACATAACGGCTGGATCACTGAAGCGAGCCATCACTCGGACAATCTCAGTGGCTGGTTCTTCATGCGTCACGAAATTCGTGCCGATTCGCTGCCTTTCGGTATCGAAGCGTTCCGCGAAGCGTTTGCGCCGATTGCGCAAGAGTTTTCGATGAACTGGCGCATTACCGATACCGCCCAGAAAAAACGCGTGGTGTTGATGGCCAGTCGTGAGTCCCACTGTCTGGCCGACTTGTTGCACCGCTGGCACAGCGATGAACTGGACTGTGAAATCTCCTGCGTGATTTCCAACCACGACGACTTGCGCAGCATGGTCGAGTGGCACGGCATTCCTTATTACCATGTGCCGGTCAATCCGCAGGACAAGGAACCGGCCTTCGCCGAAGTCTCGCGCCTGGTCAAACAGCATGATGCCGAAGTCGTTGTACTTGCCCGCTACATGCAGATCCTGCCGCCGGAGTTGTGCAGCGAATATGCGCACAAGGTGATCAACATCCACCACAGCTTCCTGCCGTCGTTTGTCGGCGCCAAGCCTTATCATCAAGCGTCGCTGCGTGGTGTGAAGTTGATCGGTGCCACGTGCCACTACGTAACCGAGGAGCTGGACGCCGGTCCGATCATCGAGCAGGACGTGGTACGCGTCAGCCACAGCGACAGCATTGAAGACATGGTGCGTTTCGGCCGTGACGTCGAGAAGATGGTGTTGGCCCGCGGTCTGCGTTATCACCTTGAAGACCGGGTGCTGGTGCACGGCAACAAGACTGTGGTGTTCTGATCAGCGCACGACACGGTTGAAATTCGAAGGGCCTGGGCGTTCAATCGCTTCAGGCCCTTCGCCGTTTCTGCTCTGAGGACATGACCATGGCCGATCCACTGGACAAAGCCACTTCCCGCGCGCCCGCCACATTGGGAGAGGGCTGTTTGAGTCGCTATGACCCTCAGGATATGGGCCCGGAAGACGGGACGGATTTTCCGGGAGCTGCCGAGTTGTGGGAGCAATTGCAGGAACAGCCTGACGATGAACCTAAGCCTGTCTGAACCTCAGCAGCTTTTTCAGGAGCGGGCGCCCAAGCATCAGCAAAAACACCGGCCCGCCGACAATCAAATAGAAGTAATACGTCACCGCCCGCCAGATCAGAATCGCCGCCGCTGCAGTGGATTTGCCCACCATCGGCGCCAGCAGTGCTGCCGACGTCAATTCCGCTGCCCCGGCACCCCCCGGCAGCAGGCTGAACTGCCCGGCACTGAGTGAGAGCATCTGGATCAGAAAACTCCAGGCCCATTGCACGTCCGCGCCCAACCCGCGCAACGCCAGATACAGCACGCTGTAACGCAGCGCCCAATGCAGGCAGGTCAGGGCAAATACCGTGATCAGGGTTTGCCAGGGCAACTTCAGCGTGTCTGTGAAAGCCGCCAGAAAGTGCAGCAGTTTGCGCGCCCAGCGCAGCCGTGTGGCCGGCTTGATATTGAGGCGAATGAGCAGTCGGCCACTGAGGCGAATCAGCAATCGATGATAGCGAGCAACCAGCACGCAAGTGAACAGCCCGGCGAACATCGAAACGGCGCTGACCGTCAGCATCCATTCCATGCGCTGGCTGAGGTGTTGAAACAGTGCATAAATGAAAATCCCGCTCAGGGCACACAGAAAAAACAGCAGGTCGCTCAATTGGTCCATGGCGAATACGGCGCTGCCTCTGGCCGGACGTACGCCATTGCGCGCCAGCAGGGCCATGATCGTCAGCGGCCCGCCGCTGCCGCCCGGCGTGGCGCAGTAGGCGAATTCGGCGGCCATTACCACGCCCAGGCTTTTGACCGGGCTGACCCGGTCACGCTGATCGCCCAGCAACAAACGCAGGCGCAGGGTGTTGATCAGCCAGCACAACAGGATCATGCCGAACATCACCAGCAGCCACGTCAGCGGAAAGTGCCCCAGTCGCGACCAGGTTTCGCCACCGCCCAACAGTGCCGGAATCAGTACCGCCGCCAGCAAGGCGACGATCAACACAATGGCGCGACTCATGCGGCGCGACCAGGGCGGGCGGCTTGCAAGGCGAGCCAGGCGGCTTTGGTCATCGGCACTCGGCCTTCTTCGAGCAAACGCTTGAGGGTTTGCAGCCAATAGTTGCGTGAGAACTCATGGCGCATGTCCACCGGGTGCAGCCCCAGGCGAATTACCGCTGCGTGCCGCCAACGCTGTTGGCGCTGGTCGCTGAGTATTTTTGACAATCCACGCCGCCAGGCACTGCGGGCGCTCCAGACCAGTCCGGGCGCATCGAGGGCGGTGAAATCCGGCAGACGATAAAGATGCTGTGCATCGCTGGTGTACGTCAGCGGCAGTTGACGCAAGGCCTGGCGGGTGCCATCGCTCATCAGCCAGGCCGGGGCGACAAATCCGTGCAGTGGCCAGTTGTAGCGTACAAAGACCTCGATGCCGGCGCGCAGGCGGGCAAGGGCCGCGTCTTCGGCCAGCGCGTAGAACTCGCCTTCGTGGGTGTAGATCCGTCGCATGAACCAGTCTCGTGGAGTTGCCGCCGCCGGGCCGTCGTCACAATGAAAGTAGCCGTGCAACGCCAGTTCGTCACCCTGCTGGACGCGGCTGCTCAACAGGCGACGAAAACCCGGGTGTGCCTCAAGGGCGTTGTGCTTGTGAAAGTCTGGCACCACCAGCCAGGTCATCGGTATGGCGCCGAGGGCATCAACCGCTTCGACGAATGGCTGGTAATCGGCCCAGGTAGCAGGCGCCACGTCGTGCAGCACCAGCAACAGGGCAGGCGGGTTCGCGGGATCAGCCATTGGCGGTCAGCGGCAACTGGCTGCCGAGCACGGCGTGATAGTGCCCCAGCAGGCTGTTGACCACCGTATCCCAGGAATAATGCTGCTCGACATGGCGCCGCGCTTGCTGACCCCGGTGCGTACTGCCCTGGCTGAACAGTTCGCGCACAGCGTTGGCCATGGCCAGGGGATTGTCCGGTGTGCAGAGTAGGCCACATTGATCGGTGACAATTTCGGTAAACGCCCCGGCCGCCACGGCTACGACCGGAATGCCGCTGGCCATGGCCTCAAGAATCACTAGCCCGAACGTTTCCTGATCGCCGGCGTGCAGCAGTGCGTCGGCACTGGCCATCAAGCGTGCGACCTGCGTCGCCGAGCAAAACTCATCAATAACAGTGACATTGCGTGGCACCTGGTTCGGCATCGAAGAGCCCACGAGCAACAAGTGATAACGATGCCCCAGACGTTTCATGCAACTGAGCAGTACAGGCAGGTTCTTTTCCTTGGACCCGCGCCCTGCAAAGATCAGCAGGCGAGTGTCATCATTGATGCCCAGTTCGGCCCGCAGACCCGGATCACGGGCATCGGGGTTGAAGGTTTGCAGGTCCACACCTAAAGGTTGCACGTAGACGTTACGAACCCCGAGCCCGATCAGTTTGTCGGCCATCACCTGGCTTGGGGCCAGAACCCGGTCGAAGTTGCCGTAGAGCCTGCTGACATACGCTTCGACATTCGGCGTTACCCAATGGCCCATGCGGTTACCGGCCAACAGCGGTAAATCCGAGTGATAAAAGCCGATCACAGGCACATCCAGTTGCCGTCGTGCATCCAGCGCCGCCCAGGCCGTGAGGTAAGGATCGCCGACTTCGATCAGATCGGGCTGCAAATCGTGCAGGACGTTTCGCCAAGGGGCCAGGCGCAGAGGGAAGCGATAGCCCTTGCCGAAGGGCAGGGCGGGGGCCGGCACCTCGTACACGCCGTCCTGTTCGCTTGGGTGCGGGCCGGGGATCAGCAGGCTGTGGCGAATGCCCGGCTTGACGCCCAGGCGACGGTGTTTGGCATCCAGATAAGTGCGCACGCCGCCGCTGGCAGGGGCGTAGAACATGGTTATGTCGGCGATATGCACGATGAACATCCCTCCGGTCCTTGTCTCTCCTTGATTGACCTTTATGAAGAATAGATGTTCGTTTGGGTTGATGGGCAGCGAGGGAGCGGCTTGTCCTGATGCTGTCAGTCAGCCGCGATCCATGTGGGAGCCAGCCTTCTGGCGAAGGGCTGCACATTCAGCATCAATACTGACGGGCAGACCGCTTTCGCGAGCAGGCTCGCTCCCACAAGGGGTCGGTGGTCATTCAGACACTAGATCCGGAAACTGCCCACCAACTGCTGCAAACGCGCCGCCTGTTGCTCAAGGTCCGCACACGCGCGCAGGGTGGATTGCAGGTTTTCCACGCCCTCCTGGTTCAGCGTGTTGATCTCGGTGATGTCGACGTTGATTGATTCCACCACCGCCGTTTGCTCCTCGGTCGCAGTGGCCACTGACTGGTTCATGCCGTCGATTTCGCCGATGCGCAACGTCACGCTGTTCAGGCGCTCGCCGGCCAGGTTGGCGATTTCCACGCTGTCCTGACTGTGACGCTGACTGTCGCTCATGGTGCTGACGGACTCCCGGGCGCCGACTTGCAGCTCCTCGATCATGGTCTGCACCTGTTGCGCCGATTCCTGGGTGCGATGCGCCAGGTTACGCACTTCGTCGGCCACTACCGCAAAACCACGTCCTGCTTCACCGGCCCGTGCCGCTTCGATGGCGGCGTTGAGCGCCAGCAGGTTGGTTTGCTGGGAGATGCTGGTGATCACCTCAAGAATCTGCCCGATGTTCACAGTTTTGCTATTGAGCGACTCAATGTTGCTGCTCGATGCGCTGAGCATGCTCGACAGCTGATTCATCGCCTTGATGCTGCGATCCACCACTTGTTGGCCGTCTTCGGCGAGGCTGCGGGCATCGCTGGCCTGGTTCGACGCTTGCGCGGCATTGCGGGCAATTTCCTGCGCCGCGGCGCCGAGTTCGTTGATCGCTGCGGCGACGCTGCTGGTGCGCGAGGCCTGTTGATCGGAGTTGAACATCGACGAGTTCGAGGCGGCAACGACGCGCAATGCCACTTCATTCACCTGCCCGGTGGCCGAGGACACTTCGCGGATCGAGGTGTGAATGCGCTCCACAAAACGGTTGAACGCAGTGCCAAGCATGCCGAACTCGTCCTGATTCTGAATCGTCAGGCGCTTGGTCAGGTCGCCTTCACCGTCGGCAATGTCTTCCATGGCGCGGGTCATGACGTGCAGCGGCTGGATCAGGATGCGGATCAGCATGCCCAGCAGGGCCATGATGATGGCCACGGCAATGATGGTCGCAATGACCGCCGAGGTGCGGAATTCGCTGAGCATGGCGAAGGATTTTTCTTTATCCACCGACAGACCGATGTACCAGTTCACCGTCGGCAGGCCTTTGATCGGCGTGAAGCTGACAATGCGGGTCTTGCCGTCGACTTCCACTTCACTGAAGCCCTTGCCGATACGTGGGGTGTCTTTCGGGTACGCCTCGCTCAGGGATTTCATCACCATCGACTTGTCCGGGTGTACCAGGATCTTGCCGTCGGCGCTGACCAGAAAGGCATAACCCATGCCGCTGATGTCACGGGCGCTGAGGGTGTCGATCAGGGTTTGCAGGCTCAGGTCGCCACCGACAACGCCTACGCTTTGGCCGTTCTTCTTCGAGGCGGTGGCGATGGAAATGATCGTCTGGCCGGTGGCCGCATCAATATAGGGTTCGGTCAGGGTGGCGGTGCTGCTGCTTTCGGCGCCTTTGTACCAAGGGCGAACCCGTGGATCGAAGCCGTCCGGCATTTTCGCGTCCGGACGAATGGAGAAGTGCCCGGTGGCATCACCCAGGTAGGACGCCATGAACGTCGATGTCAGGGCTTTCTGTTCCAGCAGGCTGGCGACGGCGGCCGGGTCCGGGTTGATGGCGATGTTTTGCGCCAGGTTGTCGATCAGCAGGATACGGCCGCTCAGCCAGGTTTGAATGTTGGCGGCGGTGACTTCTCCCATTTCATTGAGGTAGTTGTCCAGGTCTTTGCGGATGGCGTTACGCTGCAAATAGTCGTTGTACAGTGTAAACGAGGCGAAAGCGGCAATGACGATGAGGGCGGCGGCAAGCAGGATTTTATGGCTGAAGCGCAGATTTTTATTCATGGCTTGGGGTTCCGCTAAGGTCTTGATGTCCAGGGCGTGCTTTTATAAAGGCACGGGAAACGGGCGGTGTGAAAAATAAGCTGATATTTCCGTCTCCTTGGGAAATGTCCTGCCTGGTTTTCTGTCAGATCTATCGTTCTATTTATCGGCCGTGCCGGCTTAAAGATTAATATTTGGTGACAAAATGACTGACTCATCGCAATTGGTTATCGGCGCCGATCTTGCGGGGCAGCCGATCGCCCAGGCCATGCGCCTGACGAACCGCCACGGGCTGATCGCCGGCGCCACTGGTACCGGCAAGACCGTCACATTGCAGCGTCTGGCCGAAGCCTTCAGTGATGCAGGCGTGGCGGTGTTCGCGGCGGATATCAAGGGTGACCTGTGCGGTCTGGGCGCTGCCGGCAAGCCTCAGGGCAAGGTCGCCGAGCGGATTGCCGGGATGCCGTGGCTCAACTACAAGCCTCAGGCTTATCCGGTGACCTTGTGGGATATCCACGGTCAGTCCGGTCATCCATTGCGAACCACCCTGAGTGAAATGGGACCGTTGCTGATAGGCAGCCTGCTGGAATTGACCGACAGTCAGCAGTCGGCGTTGTATGCCGCGTTCAAGGTGGCAGACCGTGAAGGCCTGTTATTGCTCGACCTCAAGGATTTGAAGGCGCTGCTCAATCATCTGCGTGATAACCCGCAAATGCTCGGCGACGATGCGGCGCTGATGACAACCGGTTCCAGCCAGGCCCTGTTGCGGCGGCTGGCGACCCTGGAACAGCAGGGCGCCGAAGCGCTGTTCGGTGAGCCCGCGCTGCAACTGCAAGACATCCTGCAACCGGCGGCGGATGGCCGCGGGCGCATTCATTTGCTCGACGCCAGTCGTCTGGTACACGAGGCCCCCAAGGTCTACGCGACTTTCCTGTTGTGGTTGCTGGCCGAACTGTTCGAGCAATTGCCGGAACGCGGCGATGCCGACAAACCGCTACTGGCACTGTTTTTCGATGAAGCGCACCTGTTGTTCGCCGGTACGCCGAAAGCGTTGCAGGATCGTCTTGAGCAAGTGGTGCGACTGATTCGCTCCAAGGGCGTGGGCGTGTATTTCGTCACCCAGTCGCCGGGGGATCTGCCGGACAACGTGCTGGCTCAGTTGGGTTTGCGGGTTCAGCACGGTTTGCGTGCCTTCACCGCCAAGGAGCAGAAATCCTTGCGGGCGGTAGCCGAGGGCTTCCGGCCCAACCCGGCGTTCGATGCCTTGTCGGTGCTGACCGAGCTTGGGATCGGCGAGGCGCTGGTGGGCACGTTGCAGGACAAGGGCACGCCGCAGATGGTCCAGCGCGTGCTGGTCGCACCACCGCAGTCACGCATCGGGCCGTTGACCGAGACCGAACGCACGATGCTGATCGCCGGTTCACCGTTCAAGGGCCGCTATGACAAGCCGATTGATCGCGAGTCTGCTTATGAAGTGTTGATGGCGCGCAAGGAACTGGCACCTGAGACCGAAACAGCGCCGGGCAAACCGGTGCCGCAAGAGCCGAGTCTCACCGACAAGGCTGGCGAGTTTCTGGGCACGGCGGCGGGCCAGGCCCTCAAATCAGCGATGCGACAGGCGGCCAATCAACTCGGGCGACAGTTGGTGCGGGGTTTGATGGGGTCGTTGCTCGGCGGCAACAAACGTAAATAAATCCTGATGGTTGACGGTCATTGTGGGAGCGAGCTTGCTCGCGATAGCGCTAGATCATTCGACATTGATGTTGAATGTGACGCCGTCATCGCGAGCAAGCTCGCTCCCACAAAATTAGATAGTTGTCAGTCCTTGGGTTTCGCATGTGCCGCCAGTCGCTCCAGCGCCGCGCGCAAATTCGGATCAGTAATGCCATCGGCCGTAGCCTGAATGGTCGCCGCTGCATCGGTGGACAAATCCATGGTGTGCCCGACGGCCCCTTGCTGGACCGTCGGTGGCTGTACCTTGAACAGAATGCGGGTCAGGCTGGCGAACTCGTCGAACAGCTGCAACTGGCGTTGCAGGCGCTTTTGCTGGTAACGCAGGCGAGTGGCCCAATGGCCGTCGGTGACAATCAGCAACAAGCTGCCTTCGCGCCAGGACGCCACGTGGCAATGCTCGCGAGCGGCGGGCTGCAACTGGCTTTCCACCAGGCGCTGTAAATGACCCAGGCGTTGTGCGTGGCCGAAGATGGCTTTCAGCGGTTTGGCTTCGCGAAGCAGAACGGCGGGTGCTCTGGCCGTGAGAGGGCGAAATGCCATGATCGAACACCTGAAGTAACAGAATCGCCATGGTAGCAGAAAGCACTCTGTACGCCCGCCCCATTGCTTTGCGAGCGCTTTACCCATTAAATCAACAGGTAACTTCTTCCTTCTGCGGGTTGAAGTTACGCAAAAAGCCCTTATTTTAAGTGAGCCCCGTCACAGCGCAGTGCATGCATCGTGGAATAACGCCACTTTCCTCACCATCGTTTCCGGGTAGAATGCTCGTTCGCATGCGGCCATGAGGGCTGCACGGGCGACTCACGGGGCCGCCCTCCATCCCTTTAGTGTGGAAGATCCTGCCGATATGTTTGCGCCTTTGTTAAAGAAACTTTTTGGAAGCAAGAACGAGCGTGAAGTCAAACGCATGCTCAAGACGGTGCAATTCGTCAATGCCTTCGAAGAGCAAATGGTAGCCCTTTCGGACGATCAATTGCGTGCCAAGACAGACGAGTTCAAGGCCCGCATCGCCAAAGGGGAAACCCTCGACAAGCTGCTGCCAGAAGCCTTTGCGGTCGCCCGCGAAGCCGGCAAGCGCGTCATGGGTATGCGTCACTTCGACGTCCAGCTGATCGGCGGCATGACCTTGCATGAAGGCATGATCGCGGAAATGCGCACCGGCGAAGGCAAGACCCTGGTGGCAACACTGGGTGTTTACCTCAATGCGCTGTCCGGCAAGGGCGTGCACGTTGTTACCGTGAACGACTACCTGGCTCGTCGTGACGCCAACTGGATGCGCCCGCTGTACGAATTCCTCGGCCTGACGGTCGGTGTGGTCACGCCATTCCAGCCGCCGGAAGAGAAGCGTCTGGCTTACGCTGCCGACATCACCTACGGCACCAACAACGAATTCGGGTTCGACTACCTGCGCGACAACATGGCGTTCAGCATGGAAGAAAAATTCCAGCGCGAACTCAATTTTGCCGTGATCGACGAAGTCGACTCCATCCTCATCGACGAAGCCCGTACGCCGCTGATCATTTCCGGTCAGGCCGAGGACAGCTCCAAGCTGTACATCGAGGTCAATAAACTGATCCCGCAGCTGGAACTGCACGTCGAAGAAGTTGAAGGCGAAGTTACCAAGGCTGGCCACTACACCGTGGACGAGAAGACCCGTCAGGTCGAACTCAACGAAGCCGGTCACCAGTACGTCGAAGAAACGCTGACCCGTATCGGCCTGCTGGCTGAAGGCGAGAGCCTGTACTCATCGCATAACCTGGGCCTGCTGACCCACGTTTATGCCGGTCTGCGTGCGCACAAGCTGTTCCATCGCAACATCGAATACATCGTGCAGGACGGTCAGGTTGTACTGGTCGACGAACACACCGGCCGTACCATGCCGGGTCGCCGTTTGTCCGAAGGCCTGCACCAGGCCATCGAGGCCAAGGAAAACCTGAACATCCAGGCTGAAAGCCAGACCCTGGCTTCGACCACGTTCCAGAACTACTTCCGTCTGTACAACAAACTGTCCGGCATGACCGGTACGGCCGACACCGAAGCGTTCGAGTTCCACCAGATCTACGGCCTGCAGGTCATGGTGATTCCGCCGAACAAGCCACTGGCGCGTAAAGACTACAACGACCTGGTGTTCCTGACCGCCGACGAGAAGTACGCGGCGATCATCAACGACATCAAGGAGTGCATGACCCACGGCCGTCCGGTGCTGGTGGGTACTGCGACGATCGAAACTTCCGAGCACATGTCCAATCTGCTCAACAAGGAAGGCATCGAACACAAGGTCCTGAACGCCAAGTTCCACGAAAAAGAAGCTGAAATCATCGCCCAGGCCGGTCGTCCTGGCGCCCTGACCATTGCCACCAACATGGCCGGTCGTGGTACTGACATTCTGCTGGGCGGTAACTGGGAAGTCGAAGTTGCCTCCCTGGAAGACCCGACCCCTGAGCAGATTGCCCAGATCAAGGCCGACTGGCAGAAGCGTCACCAGCAAGTGCTGGAGTCCGGTGGTTTGCAGGTGATCGCGTCCGAGCGTCACGAGTCGCGCCGTATCGACAACCAGCTGCGTGGTCGTGCCGGTCGTCAGGGTGACGCCGGTTCCAGCCGCTTCTACCTGTCGCTGGAAGACAGCTTGATGCGCATCTTCGCCTCTGACCGGGTCAAGAACTTCATGAAGGCCCTGGGCATGCAGTCCGGTGAAGCGATCGAGCACCGCATGGTGACCAACGCCATCGAGAAAGCCCAGCGCAAGGTTGAAGGCCGTAACTTCGACATTCGCAAGCAACTGCTTGAGTTCGATGACGTCAACAACGAACAGCGTAAAGTGATTTATCACATGCGTAACACGTTGCTGGCCGCCGACAACATTGGCGAGACCATCGCCGATTTCCGTCAGGACGTACTCAATGCGACCGTCAGTGCTCACATTCCGCCGCAATCGTTGCCTGAGCAATGGGACGTGGCCGGTCTGGAAGCCGCGTTGCAGAGCGACTTCAGTGTAGCCTTGCCGATCCAGCAATGGCTCGACGAAGACGATCACCTGTACGAAGAAACCCTGCGCGAAAAACTGATGCACGAGCTGATGGCCGCGTACCACGAGAAAGAAGATCAGGCGGGTATCGAAGCCCTGCGCACCTTCGAGAAGCAAATCGTACTGCGCGTTCTGGACGACCTGTGGAAAGACCACCTGTCGACCATGGACCACCTGCGTCACGGCATCCACCTGCGTGGCTATGCGCAGAAGAACCCGAAGCAAGAGTACAAGCGCGAGTCGTACACGCTGTTCTCCGAGCTGCTGGATTCGATCAAGCGCGACTCGATCCGTGTGTTGTCCCACGTTCAGGTTCGCCGCGAAGACCCGATCGAAGAAGAACAACGCCTGCGTCAGGAAGCCGAAGCTCTGGCCGCCCGCATGCAGTTCCAGCACGACGAGGCGCCTGGTCTCGACCAGCCGGAACTGTTGGGTGAAGAGGTCGATGTTGCCCTCGCCAACGCACCGGTACGCGCCGAGCAGAAGTTGGGCCGCAACGAACTGTGCTACTGCGGTTCGGGCAAGAAATTCAAGCATTGCCACGGGCAGATCCAGTAAAACCCGTTTCATACGCTGATATACCCGCGCCGCGACCGGCATCAGCCGTCGCGGCGTTTTGCCATTTAAACCACCGTCCTGCCTTTCAACGATACGAACGGCGACGGTGCAGACATCATCGATAAGGAGCGCATTCATGGCTGTTGGTCTTGGTCCTTTGCCAACGTTGCACCCGGTTGCCGGTTTTGAACTCGGTATCGCCTCGGCGGGCATCAAGCGCCCGGGGCGCAAGGATGTCGTGGTCATGCGCTGTGCCGAAGGCTCGACCGTCGCTGGCGTGTTCACCCTGAACGCTTTTTGCGCAGCTCCGGTGATTCTGGCCAAGCAACGCGTGCAAGGCCCGGTGCGCTACCTGCTGACCAACACCGGTAACGCCAACGCCGGCACCGGCGAACCTGGCCTGGCCGCCGCGGAGCGCACCTGCGCCAAACTGGCTGAGTTGACTGGCGTTGATGCAAGCCTGGTGCTGCCGTATTCCACAGGCGTCATCGGTGAGCCGCTGCCGGTAGAGAAAATCGAAGGCGCGCTGCAAGCGGCGCTGGACGATCTGTCGGTCAACAACTGGGAAGCCGCTGCGACCGGCATCATGACCACCGACACCTTGCCAAAAGGTGCCAGTCGCCAGTTCGTACATGATGGCGTGACCATCACTGTGACCGGTATCAGCAAAGGCGCCGGCATGATCCGCCCGAACATGGCAACCATGCTCGGCTACATCGCCACCGACGCCAAAGTGTCGCGTGATGTACTGCAAAACCTGTTGCTGGACGGCGCCAACAAGTCGTTCAACCGCATCACCATCGACGGCGATACGTCGACCAATGACTGCTGCATGCTGATCGCAACCGGTCAGGCAGCGCTGCCGGAAATTACCTCCGCCAGCGGTGAGCTGTTCGGCAAGCTCAAACAGGCGGTGTTCGAAGTCTGCATGGACGTGGCTCAGGCCATCGTGCGCGACGGCGAAGGCGCGACCAAATTCGTGACCGTTGAAGTCAACGGCGGCGGCAATCACCAGGAATGCCTGGACGTCGGTTATACCGTGGCGCACTCGCCATTGATCAAGACCGCGCTGTTCGCCTCCGACCCGAACTGGGGCCGTATCCTGGCTGCCGTGGGCCGTGCCGGCGTGCCGAATCTGGACGTGAGCAAGATCGACGTGTTCCTTGGCGACGTATGCATCGCCAGTCGTGGCGCGCGTGCGGCGACCTACACCGAAGCCCAGGGCGCGGCGGTGATGCAGCAGGAAGAAATCACCATCCGTATCGAGCTGGGTCGCGGCGATTGCAGCGAAACCATCTGGACCACCGACCTGTCCCACGAATACGTGAAGATCAACGCCGAGTACCGTACTTAAAAGTCAGGACCGAGTTGCTGCAATCGCGGGCAAGCTCGCTCCCACAGGTTTTCCGCCTTACACAACATCTGTGTTCACTGGAGATTCACTGTGGGAGCGGGCTTGCTCGCGATGACGGCCTGTCAGACTCCAACGATTAAAGAAAAGGCGCCAAACCATGAGCCTGCACCTGATCATCGGCGACAAACTCTATTCCTCCTGGTCCCTTCGCGGCGCCCTGGCACTCGAGCTGAGCGGCGCTGCCTACACTGAAGAACTGATCAAGCTGGGTCAGCCGGACACCCGTGAACGCCTGCTCAAGCATTCGCCGACCGGCAAGGTCCCGCTGCTGAAAACCAAACACGGCACCATCGCCGATTCATTGGCAATCGGGGAGTATCTGGCCGAGCAATTTCCCGATGCCGGTCTCTGGCCCAAGGACATTGCTGCCCGTGCCCAGGCCCGTTCTGCCTGTGCCCAGATGCACAGCGGCTTCTTCGCCTTGCGCGGCAACATGCCCTTCGACCTGACCCGCAATGCGCCGCTGGCCTCGACGCCGCCAGATGTTCAGGCGGACATCGAACGCATGCTGGCGCTGTGGGCAGAGTGCCGGGCGGTCGCCACCGAAACCGGTCCGTTCCTGTTCGGCGCTGCGACGTTGGCTGACGCGTTCTTCGCGCCGATTGCCGTGCGCCTGCGCACCTATCAGGTGAAGTTGCCGGCTGATGCCGCCGCTTATGTCGAAACCATTTACCAGTGGCCGGCCTTCAAGGCCTGGCACACGGCGGGTCTTGAGGAGGTCGGACAGTGAAACGAGTCCATGTAGCCGCAGCGGTCATCCGTGACGGCGCCGGCAAGATACTGATCGCCCGCCGCGCCGACACCCAGCACCAGGGGGGTCTATGGGAATTTCCCGGTGGCAAGGTCGAGGCCGACGAGTCCGTTGAAACAGCACTGGCTCGCGAGCTTCACGAAGAGCTGGGCATTGTCGTCAATGCAGCGCGACCGCTGATCAAGGTTCAACACGATTACCCGGACAAGCAGGTGTTGCTGGATGTCTGGGAAGTGTCGGCATTCAGCGGCGAACCTCACGGGGCCGAGGGCCAGCCCCTGGCGTGGGTGGCGCCCCGTGACCTGACGGATTATGAATTTCCTGCGGCCAACCAGCCGATTGTCGCGGCTGCACGTTTGCCGGCGCAGTACCTGATTACTCCGCAAGACCTGGAAACCCCGGCCTTGCTACGGGGTATTCAGAAAGCCATCGCCGGTGGTATCAAGCTGATCCAGCTGCGGGCACCCAACGGCTACGACCCGAAGTACCGCGATCTGGCGGTGGATGCAGCGGGGCTGTGCGCCGGTAAAGCGCAGTTGATGATCAAGGGACCGTTCGAGTGGCTCGGGGATTTCCCGTCCGCGGGCTGGCACATCACCGCTGCGCAATTGCGTAAATACGCGGCGGCGGGCCGACCGCTGCCAGCCTCGCGCTGGTTGGCGGCGTCTTGTCATAACGCTGAAGAGCTGGCGCTGGCCGAACAGATGGGCGTGGATTTCGTCACGTTGTCGCCGGTGCAGCCGACCCAGACTCACCCGGATGCACAGCCACTGGGCTGGGAGCAGGCTTCGAGCTTGATCGAGGGCTTCAGCAAACCGGTGTTCCTGCTCGGTGGTGTCGGGCCGGCTGAACTTGAGAAGGCCTGGACGGCAGGGGCCCAGGGTGTGGCGGGGATTCGGGCGTTTTGGCCTGATTCTTTGGTGTAGCGACTGGCCTTATCGCGGGCAAGCCCGCTCCCACAGTTGATCGCGTTCCTACTGGAAGAATCCGGTCACTGTGGGAGCGGGCTTGCCCGCGATAAGGCCTGACAGACGCCGACTAAACCTGAGGTTTCACCGCCGCCTGCCAAAGAATTTCAGCAACTCCCTGCCGCTTGGCAATCAGCCTCGCCGCTACAAACAGCAAATCCGACAGCCGATTGATATACGCCAGGCCAACCCCGGCCAACGGTTCAACCGCGTTCAAATGCTGACATCGCCGCTCGGCACTGCGGGCCAGGCTACGGCAGACGTGGGCCTGAGCGATCAGCGCCGAGCCACCCGGCAAGATAAAATTCTCCAGGGGCCCCAGCTCTTCGTTCCACCTATCAATGGCCGCTTCCAGCCGTTCTATTTCCGCTGCCGTCAGTGCCTGATACACCGGCATCGCCAGTTCACCGCCGAGGTCGAACAACCGATGCTGACACGGCGCCAGTACGTCTATCAGTTCATTCAAACCAGCACACCGGTCAGCTTCCGCGGCCAGCCCGGCCAACAACACGCCCACCTGACTGTTGAGCGTATCCACCTCGCCAATCGCCTCGATGCGCGGATGGTCCTTCGGTACGCGGCGGCCATCGCCGAGGCCGGTTTCGCCTTTGTCGCCGGTGCGGGTGTAAATCTTCGACAAGCGAAAGCCCATGATTACCTCGGTAGCTGATTGAGTTCTTGAGAGACGAGCGGCGTCGGTGTGCTGGTCAGGGGCAGGCGCAGGGTGAAGCAGGTGCCCAGTCCCTGAGTCGATTGCACTTCCATCTGGCCCTTGTGATTGTTGGTGATGATGAAATACGACACCGACAGCCCAAGGCCGGTGCCCTGGCCGATTTCCTTGGTGGTGAAGAACGGCTCGAAAGTGCGCTTGCGCACGTTTTCGCTCATGCCGATGCCGTTGTCTTCGACCTGGATCTCCGCCCACGGTGGATTGAGTTTGGTGCGCAGGATGATCCGTCCCGGTTCACTGTCATCCTCACGCTGGTGAATGGCCTGGGCGGCGTTTTTCAGCAAGTTGAGCAGCACTTGTTCAAGTTCGTTGGCTGTACCGGGCACCGGCCCCAACGCCGGGTCGAACTGTCGAATGATCGCCTGCCCCTTGAAGTCGAAACCGATGGCCAGATCGAAGTCATTACCGGCGATATCCACTGCTTGATCAATCAGTGCCGGAAGGTCGCATGGCGCCATTTGCCGGGTGCTGCGACGGCTGAAACTGAGCATGTGGGTGACAATCTTCGCCGCACGCGCACCGGCCTGCTGGATGCCATCGAGCAATTGCGGCACCTCGCGACCTTTCAGGTAGCGATTGACCACATCCAGTTCGATCCCCAGTTGCTCAGCGGTTTCGAGGTTTTTCGGCAGGTCCGGGGATAGCCGGCGACGGATGTTCTGAACGTTGTGCAGGATCGCCCCCAGCGGGTTGTTGATCTCATGGGCCATGCCGGCGGCGAGGCCACCGACCGAGAGCATCTTTTCCGACTGCACCATCATTTCTTCCAGGGACAGACGCTGGGTGATGTCGTCGATACGGATCACCACGCCGCGTCCGGCGCCGCCCATCAGTGGGTAGAAGGTCAGGGCGTAATGCTTGGGCTCGTCATCCTTGAACCAGGTCACCCGTTCGATCTTGGCCACCGTGTGTTCTTCGACGGTTTGCTTGAGCTGCGGCAAAAATGGCTTGAGCGGCTCGAACGCGAGGAATATCGGCTGGTTCAGGGCTTCATCCAGACGCGTGCCGGACAGTGCACTGGCTTCCTGATTCCACTGCGTCACGTAGAGCTGTTCGTCGAGGGCGATCAGCGCCGAGGGCATGGAGTCGATGATGCTGTTGAGGTAGTTCTGGAAGCCGGTGAGTTTTTTCTCGATCTTGCTGCGCACCTGGACTTCCAGTTCCAGCTTGCGGTTGGTGTGGCGGGTTTCTTCGGCCAGCCCCTGAGCCTGGTCGTAGGCGGCCTCGGAGTCATCGCGGGCGCGTTTGAGCTGCTGCTCCCGGGCCTCGATGCGCGAGAGCATGGTGTTGAAGGCTTCGGCGAGGCTGCCGATTTCGTCATGGTTGCCCTTCGAGGCGCGCAGGGCGTAGTTCTCTTCGCGGGTAACCTGGCGTGACAACTCTTCGAGTTCATGGATCGGCCGGGTGATCAGGCGTTTGATCTGCCGGGCAATCACCAGCCATAACAGCACGCTGAAAATCAGGATCCCCAGGCTTGCGGTCAGGGTGCCGGTGTAGAACGCCATCGGCAGTTCGCTGCTGGCCACCAGCAGCAGGTGGCCCGGCTGAGTGCCGGGGCGGGGCAGGGTGATCACCTGATTGCTGCGAAATTCGGTGGCCTGCCAGGCATCGAGGTGCCGGAAGTGGTCGGGCAGTTTCAGTTTGTCACCGTGTTGCAACTGCGCCATGCGCTGGCCATTGCCGTCATACAGTGCAGCCGCACGCAGCGGTGAATAGCTGCTGATTTCGTTGAGCAGACGGTCGGCGTTTTGTGGCGATTGCAGGGCATCACCGATCAGGCTCGGATTGGACACCAGCCGGCCGATGGTTTGCAGGGCCTGGGGCGCCATGGCTTCCTGGGAGATGTAGTACGCCGCGCTGATAAAAGTCAGGTTGGCGACTAGCAGGACGGTGGTCAGTAGCACCAGCAGGGCGGCCAGCAGTTTCTGGCCGACTGGCAGGTTTTCAAGGCGCTGGCGCAATGGCATCAGGTTCGTCGCTGAAAAGGAACAAGTGGCCAGCGTAGCCGCTGCTCAGTCGCTGGGCAATCCAAGGCTGTGCAGGCGGGCGATCAGACGCTGCTGCAATTGATTGAGATGGGGCAGATTCAGTTGATGCCGTGCGGCCACTTTGCAGGCGTGCCCCAGCAAATAGCTGATTTCGGTACGGCGTTGGCTGGCGACGTCCTGGTACATCGACGAGTAGTTGGAGGCGGTGGCCTGAATCACGCGTTCAACTTCCGGTTGCAGGTCTTCGGCAGCGGCCGGTTGCCCGCAGTGCTGTAGCAGTTCGCCCAGCTCAAGGCACAAGGTTGCAACTTCGCAGTGGTGCTGCTGCAACCCGCCGTTACGGCAATCGTGCAGGACCGTCAGTGGGTTGATCGCACAGTTGAGCGCCAGTTTGCGCCACAGCCGGGTCAGGATGTCGGTACTCCACTCATGGGGAATGCCCGCCGCCTGCAAATCATCAAGCCAGATGGGCGCTACCGGATGGGCAGCATCTCCCAGCCAGGTGTAACCGTGGCCAGCGAATACCACGCGCCAGGCGCCATCGCGAAAGGCGCCTTCGGTACTGGAGGCAAAAATGCACCGTGCCTGGGGCGCTTGCGCGGCAACCGCGTCCTGACTGCCAAGGCCGTTTTGCAGCAGGATCAGCTCGGCGCCAGGCACCAGGCGCGGCAACAATTGAGCCACCGCCTGTTCAGCATCGTAGGCTTTGCATGCCACCAACAGGCGATGGATCGGTTCGCTGCTGTCGGGTGTTTCGCCGGGCACGGGATAAAGCCGCGCGTCGCCGTGTTCCACCAGGGTCAATCCGCCAGCGGCCTGATAAGCCTGCAAGCGCGCGGTGTCCCGCAAAATCAGCCTGACCGGCACGCCCGCCCGTGCCAGACGAGCCGCCCATAAGGTGCCAAGACTGCCGGCACCCAGCACATGCCAGGGAGTGGACATCAGTTTTTTACTCGGTTTGAGGCTGGCATGCGCGGCTCGCCGTATTGGTAGGGAAAGACCCGTTATAATGAGCCCGATTTTAACCGCAAGCCAAGCGCGCTCCATCGCTATCGAGCGCGCCTTTTTATTGGAGAGATTACATGCCGTCGTTCGACGTGGTATCCGAACTGGACAAACACGAAGTCACCAACGCGGTCGAGAACGCCGTGAAGGAACTCGATCGTCGCTATGACCTGAAAGGCAAAGGCACTTTCGAGTTCAAGGAAAAGGACCTGACCGTCAACCTGACCGCCGAGGCTGACTACCAGCTCGAGGCGATGATCGAGATCCTCAAGCTGGCCCTGGTCAAGCGCAAGATCGACGTACAGTGCCTTGAGGTCAAGGATTCCTATGCCTCGGGCAAACTGATGAAGCAGGAAGCGGTTCTCAAGGAAGGCATCGACAAAGAGCTGGCGAAGAAAATCGTCGCTCACGTCAAGGACGCCAAGCTCAAGGTCCAGGCCGCCATCCAGGGCGAGCAGGTGCGCATTACCGGCAAGAAGCGTGACGATTTGCAGGAAGCCATCGCGGCCTTGCGCGCCAAGACCTTCGACATGCCGCTGCAGTTCAATAACTTCCGCGACTGACCACTTAAAGCGGGAACCTCCTGGCGTTTTCGGCGTCCGAGGCCCAAGCAATGGCAGAAACGATTGAGCCTCATGGAGGACGGTCTTTTCTGCCGCTCATTTTTCGCGTGCCGGGTAGCCGGAAATCAGGAGAACGTAGATGGATTTGAATGCTGAAGTGGATAGTCTGGTCAAGGCGTCTCAAGCCTGGATTCCGATGATCATGGAATATGGCAGCCGCGTGTTGCTGGCGGTCATCACCCTGGCCATCGGCTGGTGGTTGATCAACAAGCTCACGCAAAAGCTCGGTGGCCTGTTGGCGCTGCGCAATGCCGACCTGGCGCTTCAAGGTTTTATCAGCAGCCTGGCGAACATCATTCTCAAGGTGCTGCTGATTGTCAGCGTGGCCTCGATGATTGGTGTGGAAACCACCTCGTTCGTGGCCGCTATCGGTGCTGCCGGTCTGGCCATTGGCCTGGCTTTGCAGGGCAGCCTGGCGAATTTCGCTGGCGGCGTGTTGATTCTGCTGTTCCGCCCGTTCCGTATCGGTGACTGGATCGAAGCTCAGGGCACGGCCGGCACTGTCGACAGCATTCAGATCTTTCACACAATCCTGCGCACAGGCGACAACAAGACAGTCATCGTGCCTAACGGTGTGTTGTCCAACGGCATCATCACCAACACCAACCGTCAGCCGACTCGTAAAGTCGTGTTTGATGTGGGTGTGGATTACGAGGCGGACTTGCAGAAGGCCCGTGAAGTATTGCTGGAGCTGGCCAAGGACTCGCGCATCATGACCGAGCCTGCGCCACAGGCTGTTATTTCGACCCTGGGCGACAGTTCGATTACTGTTTCCCTGCGGGTATGGGTCAAGACGGCGGACTATTGGGATGTAATGTTCCTGTTCAACGAACAGTCTCGTAATCGTTTGAAGACCGCGGGTATTGAAATTCCGTTTCCACAGCGGGTCGTTCGTATGGTTCAGGATGCGGCGGTAAAGTGATGGCTTGATTGGCATGGCTGACTCTTTGGGTCAGTCATGTTTGATAGCAAGCTAATTATCTAGGCGCATTATCGCAGACAATAAAAAAGGCCCATCCGAAGATGGGCCTTTTTTTATGCTGACAAACTTTAACCAGTGACGATTAGAGGATGTTCAGTGGGTACTCGGTGATCAGGCGGAACTCGTCGATGTTGCCTTCAGCCTGGTCGGTGTTACCTCTGTGCCATGCTTGACGGATACGGAAGGACAGATCTTTGGCTGGGCCGGACTGAACAACGTACTTGGCTTCCAGGTTGGTTTCGCGGTGTCTGCCATCTTCGCCGTAGCCGTATGCACGGTATGGGCTGTCGGCGGCCATTTTGGTGCCGTCGATGTCCCAACCATAAGCATAACGAGCCATGAAGCTCAGGCCTGGTACGCCGTATTCGGCCATTTTCAAGTCATAACGAGCTTGTACGGATTTCTCGCCAGGACCGTTGAAGTCGGAATACTGGATGGAGTTGGCGAGGAAGATCGAGTCGCCACCCTTGTTGTTCTTGCCTACACCGATGTAGTCGAACGGTGTATCACCATTAACCTTCTGGAAAGCCAGGGTAACGGTGTGTGCTTTCAGGAACGAGAAAGCGGTAGCCAGGGAGAACGCGGTGTTGCTGATGTCACCAGCCAGCGCGCTACCGGTATCGGTAGTGCGATAGATGTTGAAGTCAGTGTTCAACGACTGATCGCCACCCATTGGCAGGGTGTAGTTCACGTTGGCGTAGTACTGGTTCCAGATGTCTTCCAGTTTTGCGCCATACAGCGATGCGGTCAGGTTTTCGTTGATGGCGTATTTGCCACCGACGAAGTCGATGCTCTTGGCTTCCACGTTTGCATAGGTCGCCCACAGGCCGCCGTCACGGGCGTTGCTGTTCTGGCTGGTCGACGAGGTGAAGTGGCCGGCTTCGAGGTCAAGGTCTTTGACTTCGCTGCTCTGCAGTTGGAAACCGCTGGCAGTCTGAGGCAACAGACGGGAGCCGCCTACAGCAAATACCGGAGCGGTAGTTGGCTGCATGTCGCCGATTTTCAGTTCGGTTTTGGAGATGCGGAATTTAACAGCGGCGCCGGCTTTACCCTGGCTGTCGTTGTTTTTGCCGTCAGCACCCACACTCAGGTTGCCCGAACCTGCGTACTTGTCTTCGCCGTCCAGTTTGACTGCCAGGTAACCGAAGGCATCAATACCAACGCCGACCGTACCTTGGGTGAAGCCGGAGTTGAAGTTGCCCAGGAAGCCTTGAGTCCAGTCTTTCTGGTCGTTGGCGCCGTCTCTTTTGTTACGGTTGAAGTAGTAGTTGCGAAGCAGCAGGTTTGCCGTGCTGTCTTCAACAAAACCCTTGGCTTCGGACTGGTCGCTTACAAAAGGTGCGGCCGTAGCTAACTGAGTACTGGCTGCCGCTGAAACGGCCAGTGCGATCATGCTCCACTTCATCACGCGCATCGTGATTTGCTCCTTTGGTTTTTAGAAGAGTACTGCCGTCCCACCTGTTTTATTATCTGGGCGGCTCTTTCTTTTTGTGTCGGCGCAAAGTTATATCACGCAGACAATGTTGGCGATACTTGCGCTTCTAACCTTTCAGCTTCTTTACGACGGTGTCGTGAATGACTGGGTAGAGGTCGCAAATTGACTGCCCCGACGCAACCGAATTGACAACTTTTGACGTTGTTTTTCAAGGCTTGAGCGTCGGTAAAAAGAGTCCCTGGTGAAACGTTTGAATCTCCATCGGGCAACCCTGCCGCTGTTTTTATTGCCTCTACGGTAGCCACATCCGGTGGCGCCCTTAAAAGCGATGTGAGTGTGAATGCAACAAGCGTGCACAAATCAGAAAATTGTTGCCTATTTTTTCCGAGAGCCTGCTGGTTGCCGTAAAAACCTCATAAAACCGGGGCTTACAAGCGAGTTCTGATGACGCTTGACGCCATGATTTACATTGTGTTGCGGTCCTGAGTCAAAAGCGTGACAACCCAAAACGTTACCGGTTCACCCCAAAAAGTGAGTAATTGGCGGATACCTGACCGACAGAGCGTAGACGCGCTGTGCGGTTTTGGTGCAAAAAATTTCATTTGCTGTACTGAATTCATACAGTGCGGCGGATCACCTGCATCGAACGATAGCCAGTTCTGAGCACATCTCAGTGATTCGGGTCAGTGTTACGGTGCCGTATTGGTGCGATCGTCATTGAAATGTCTCATGTTGGCGCGTCGGTTCGCCGTGAAGCCGTTGGCATTCGCAGGTATGCTGCAGGCCTGTCGCTGGCGCGGCCTCGGTTGAGGGGCGCCAAGCTGAAAATGATGAAACAGGCGGGAGTGCACACAGTGTTCGCTTTAGATCCACGACTTCAACAAGACACGTTACCGATCGGGGACTTCCCTCTCTGTCGGTTGCTGTTGTCCAACGATTCAAATTACCCCTGGTTCATCCTGGTGCCGCGCCGCGACGATATCAGCGAGTTGTTTCAGTTGGATGTCGCCGATCAACAGCAGTTGTGGCAGGAGACGACTGCGCTCGCGGAGTTGCTCAAGGATTCATTCGATGCCGACAAGTTGAATGTCGCGACCTTGGGCAATGTGGTGAGCCAGTTACACATGCATGTGATCGTGCGCAGGCGCGACGACGCCGCCTGGCCTGCGCCAGTCTGGGGCAAACACCCGGCCAAGCCGTACAGTGTCGAGCAGGTCGCGGTGATTCGCGAGCGCTTGCGGCGGGTCCTGACCGATGAATTCACGTTTCTGGAGGGCTGATCATGAGCCTGGAAGAGCGGGTTAACGATCTGGAAAGCCGGCTGGCGTTCCAGGACGACACCATCCAGTCGCTGAACGATGTACTGGTGGTTCAGCAGCGGGTCGTCGAGCGTCTGCAGTTACAAATGGCTGCCCTGTTGCGGCGCCAGGAGGAGATGGTCGGCCAGTTCGAATCCTCGGAAGAAGAGGCTCCACCACCGCATTACTGAAATCGGCCTCGGCAAATACAGGCCATAAAAAACCGCGAACAGCCTGGCTGCTCGCGGTTTTTTTTGTCGCTGGAATCAGCGGCGGGGCAGTGCTGCGATCACATCTTCGGCTTGCAGGCCTTTGTCACGATTCATGACAGAGAACTCAACGCGCTGGCCTTCGACCAGAACACGATGACCTTCGCCGCGGATGGCCCGGAAGTGCACGAAAATATCGTCACCGGAATCGCGGGAAATGAAGCCGAAGCCTTTGGAGGTGTTGAACCACTTGACGGTGCCGGTATCGCGGTTGGTCATGTCGTAGCTTGGCGACGCGGCGGCCGGTGAAGATTTGTAGAAGCTGACAGCCAGGTGCAGCAGAACGGCAACCAGGGTCACCATCAGGCTGAACAGCACCGCAGGTTGACCGGCGATAACCGGCATCGGTGCGAGCAGTGTCAGGGTTTGCAGTACCACTGCCAGGACCAGCAGGGCGCTGACCAGGTTTTGCAGCTGGTGGCGTGGGCCTTTGTTCCAGTACGGAATAACCGGAGCGAGGGTGAGGTTGAGCAGGCCGAAAAAGGCCAGGTAAAGTGCATCGGGTTGTTGCAGGTAAGGAACAGCTTCGGATCGCAAGCTAGGGATGAAGGACAACAGCAAGGCTGCTGCGCCCATTAGCAGGTGGACGATTTTCAACATTTTGATTGACTCACGTTAAGACGGATCACAAGGAAGAGCTGATTGAGTGCGGTTCGCTTCGGAACAAATAAGAGGCGTTGGACACGTACCCGCTATCAGCCTATGCGCGATGTCCCGAAAACCAGGGGCGTAGCGACACACTGCCTATTTAACAGTAAAGCCGGCAGCTACTCAAATCAGGGCGTCCGGTGGTGGCGATATGGTCGATTTGTCGCAGGTGCATGGGGTAATCAGGGCTGCAGGGCGAGGGGAGCCTTGCTACAGTGGTCCTGCACCTGTTGGATGAATTTCATCGCCTTTAGGGGGTAAACATGGCAATCGATATCGGTATCAGTGAAGAGGATCGCAAGTCCATCGTTGACGGGCTGTCGCGTCTGCTGTCGGACACCTATGTGCTTTATCTGAAAACCCATAACTTTCACTGGAACGTCACGGGGCCGATGTTTCGCACGCTCCACCTGATGTTCGAGGAGCAATACAACGAGCTGGCCCTGGCGGTCGATTCAATAGCTGAGCGTATCCGTGCGCTGGGTTTTCCGGCGCCCGGCGCCTATTCCGTTTACGCGCGGCTTTCTTCTATCAAGGAAGAGTCGGGGGTGCCCGTTGCCGAAGACATGATCCGGCAACTGGTTGAGGGTCAGGAGGCGGTTACCCGCACCGCACGCGGGATCTTCCCGCTGCTGGACAAGGTCAGTGACGAACCGACCGCCGATCTGCTGACCCAGCGTATGCAAGTCCATGAAAAAACCGCGTGGATGCTGCGTTCGCTGCTGGACCACTAACCCAAGTAGAGGCGCGAATGGCGCCTGTGGCAGCCTTCGCGCATTTTTGTGTGTGTCGCGTTACTTTCAAGCCACGAAAAAGTTCTCGCTGATGTAGGAAATGCTCCGTCCTAGGACGCTGTCCAGGTTCCTCTTGGTGCTGTTGGCTTATCCTACGCAGACGGTCATAAAGTCGTCTGGATATAACTTTGTGTCTGCGCTTTTATAAGGAAACAGGAGGTTGCTCTTTATAAAAAGCAAAGACGGCAAAGGAGTGTCGAGCGTATGGAGTATGGAGAAAGGAGAAGCGAGTGGACGTCCGGCTCGCATCATGATGTAAGAATTGATCCGTTTGTCAGCGAGTTCGACATGGGGCTGGCGCAGCCTTTGTCGCGGTCGGTGCGCTTGAACGGCTATGCGACCTGTCTGCGGCTTGAACAGGTCTACTGGAACATCCTGACTGACATGGCGCGGGAAAACTGCTGTTCAGTCAGCGCCCTGTTGTCCCATGTGGACCGAGAGGTGCACCTGCGTCACGGCGGGGTGAAGAATTTCAGCGGGTTGGTGCGGGTTGTGTGCGTTGTGCACAGCCAGAAATAGCGCGCGACCGTCGCCATGACGCATGAGCGGGGCCGCGGATCGAGTGCGGCACCGGCCTGTGCAGTCTTACGGCTGCACAGGCCGCATTTAATGGATATAATCCCGCTCTTTGCCGCAAAACCCAGCGTGTGCGGTAGCAATCTGATCGCCGAGACAACCCCATGCCGATGTACGACTATCAATGTGCTTCCTGTGGTCATCAGTTGGAAGCCATTCAAAAGATCAGCGCAGCACCGCTGGTCGACTGCCCCGCCTGCCAGGCGCCAGAGCTTAAAAAGATGCTGTCCATGCCGGGTTTCCGCCTCAGCGGCACCGGCTGGTATGAAACCGACTTCAAGACCGGTTCCAAGAAGAATCTGGCCGGCGGCGACAAGGCTGACTAAGGTCTGGAACCTGAGTTGAACGATACGCGCGAGTTCTTGCATCATCTTGCACCTTTATAAAGGTCAGGCTGTACGCAAGGCCTCCAACCGAATTTCGAATTACGAGAAGCGAACCACTACCATGATGCGCAGCCATTATTGCGGCCAACTGAACGAAAGCCTGGAAGGCCAGGAAATTACCCTTTGCGGATGGGTTCACCGTCGCCGTGACCACGGCGGGGTGATCTTCCTCGATATCCGTGATCGTGACGGTCTGGCCCAGGTGGTGTTCGATCCGGATCGCGCCGAGAGCTTCGCCGCCGCCGATCGCGTGCGCAGCGAGTACGTCGTGAAAATCACCGGCAAGGTTCGCCTGCGTCCGGCCGGTGCCACCAACGCCAACATGGCGTCGGGCATGATCGAAGTCCTGGGCTACGAACTGGAAGTGCTGAACGAGTCGGAAACACCGCCGTTCCCGTTGAACGAGTTCTCCGACGTTGGTGAAGAAACACGCCTGCGTTACCGCTTCCTCGACCTGCGTCGCCCGGAAATGGCCGAGAAGCTGCGCCTGCGTTCGCGCATGACCACCAGCATCCGTCGCTTCCTGGACGAGAACGGCTTCCTCGACGTCGAGACGCCGATCCTGACCCGTGCTACCCCGGAAGGCGCCCGTGACTACCTGGTGCCTAGCCGTACCCACGCCGGTTCGTTCTTCGCCTTGCCGCAATCGCCGCAGCTGTTCAAGCAACTGCTGATGGTGGCCGGCTTCGACCGTTACTACCAGATCGCCAAGTGCTTCCGTGACGAAGACCTGCGGGCCGACCGCCAGCCGGAATTCACCCAGATCGACATCGAGACCAGCTTCCTCGATGAAAAAGAGATCATGGGCATCACCGAACAGATGATCCGCAACCTGTTCAAGGAAGTGCTGGACCTGGAATTCGGTGAGTTCCCGCACATGACCTTCGAAGAAGCCATGCGCCGTTACGGTTCCGACAAGCCAGACCTGCGTAACCCGCTGGAACTGGTTGACGTTGCCGATCAGCTCAAGGAAGTCGACTTCAAGGTGTTCAGCGGCCCGGCCAACGACCCGAAATGCCGCATTGCCGCCTTGCGTGTTCCAGGCGCCGCGAGCATGCCACGCAAGCAGATCGACGATTACACCAAGTTCGTTGGCATCTACGGTGCCAAGGGTCTGGCGTACATCAAGGTCAACGAGCGCGCCAAAGGCGTTGAAGGCCTGCAGTCGCCAATCGTCAAGAACATCCCTGAAGCCAACCTCAACGTGATCCTTGATCGCGTTGGTGCGGTCGATGGCGACATCGTGTTCTTCGGTGCCGACAAGTCGAAGATCGTCAGCGAAGCGCTGGGTGCACTGCGGATCAAGGTCGGCAACGACCTGAACCTGCTGACCTGCAAGTGGGCGCCAATGTGGGTTGTCGACTTCCCGATGTTCGAAGAAAACGACGACGGCAGCTTCAGCGCCCTGCATCACCCGTTCACTGCGCCGAAATGCACGCCGCAAGAACTGGAAGCCAGCCCGGCGACGGCTTTGTCCCGTGCCTACGACATGGTGCTGAACGGCACCGAGCTGGGTGGCGGTTCGATCCGTATTCACCGCAAGGAAATGCAGCAATCGGTCTTCCGCCTGCTGGGTATCAATGAAGCGGAACAGGAAGAGAAATTCGGCTTCCTGCTCGACGCCCTGAAATACGGCGCACCACCACACGGCGGCCTGGCCTTCGGCCTTGATCGTCTGGTAATGCTGATGACCGGTGCCCAGTCGATTCGTGAAGTGATTGCCTTCCCGAAAACCCAAAGTGCTGCCGATGTCATGACGCAAGCGCCGGGTGTGGTGGATGCCAAGGCATTGCGCGAACTGCACATCCGTCTGCGCGAAACACCAAAGGCTGAGTAAATCAGTCCTTGCAGGCGCATCTTCGGATGCGCCTTTTTCATTGGCTGGTCGATATTTTTTGTTTGCCGGCCGGCGCGTCATGGCGCAGCGGGCAATGTTTCAAAGAGAATTCGGAGCGAGTTATGGCGGGTCATTCCAAGTGGGCGAACATCAAGCACCGCAAAGAACGTCAGGATGCCAAGAAGGGCAAGATTTTCACCAAGTGGATTCGTGAGCTGACCGTTGCGGCTCGTCAGGGAGGCGGTGATCCCGGCTCCAACCCGCGCCTGCGTCTGGCGCTGGACAAGGCCCTTGGCGCGAACATGAGCCGCGACATCATTGATCGCGCGGTCGCTCGCGGTGCCGGTGCTGCCGACACCGATGACATGGTCGAACTGAGCTACGAAGGCTATGGCCCGGGTGGCGTGGCGGTGATGGTCGAATGCATGACCGATAACCGCAACCGCACGGCCGCGGCTGTGCGCCATGCGTTCAGCAAGTGCGGCGGCAACCTCGGTACTGATGGTTCGGTGGCGTATCTGTTCGAGCGCAAGGGGCAGATTTCCTTCGCGCCGGGCGTGGACGAAGACGCGCTGATGGAAGCCGCCATGGAAGCCGATGCCGACGACGTGGTCACCCACGAAGACGGCTCCATTGACGTATTTACCTCGTTTGCCGGTTTCTATTCCGTGCGTAACGCGCTGGAAGAGGCCGGTTTCAAGGGGGATGATGCGCAAATCGTGATGCTGCCGACCACCAGTGCCGAACTGGACCTGGAAGGCGCCGAGAAGGTGTTGAAGCTGATCGACATGCTGGAAGACCTGGATGACGTGCAAAACGTCTACTCCAACGCGGATATTCCGGAGTCGGTGGCCGCACAGCTCGGTTAAGGGCGACTAAGATTCAATGTGGGAGCTGGCTTGCCTGCGATGATGGCGTGTCAGGCTACATCATTGTTTGATGTGCCTGCGTTATCGCAGGCAAGCCAGCTCCCACATTTGTTATTCGCTGTATTGAATGTAGTGCTCTTACCTAACCCGCAGGCGTTATGACTTTAATTCTTGGTATCGACCCCGGTTCGCGCATCACCGGTTATGGCGTGGTACGCGATACCGGGCGTGGCTGTGTGTACGTGGCATCGGGGTGCATTCGTACCGGCTCCGGCGAGTTGCACGAACGTCTGCAAATCGTTTATCGCGGCGTGCGCGAAGTGATTCAGACCTATGGTCCGGTCACCATGGGCATCGAAAAAGTCTTCATGGCGCGCAACGCCGATTCGGCACTAAAGCTGGGTCAGGCGCGTGGTGCGGCCATAGTTGCCGGTGCTGAAGAAAGCCTGGAAATTGCCGAATACACCGCGACGCAGGTCAAACAGGCGGTCACCGGTACAGGCGCTGCGAATAAAGAGCAGGTGCAGATGATGGTCATGCACATGTTGAAATTGACCAGCAAACCGCAAATCGATGCGTCCGACGCCCTGGCCATTGCCATTTGTCATGCTCACACCCGCTCCAGCCTGCTGCCGCACGGCTTGGGCACGGCACGTAGTCGTGGCGGACGCCTGCGTCTCTGATAGCATCAGCAATCATTTTTAGCGAATGAGGGGTTTTGCGCCTGTCCTGTCGGCGCATATCCCTTGTTCTGTCTGTCGCTGGCCTCGGGCTGGCCAACGCTCAAGGATCTGAAACGTGATTGGACGCTTGCGCGGCACCCTGGCTGAGAAACAGCCGCCGCACCTGATTCTGGATGTAAACGGTCTGGGTTATGAGCTGGAAGTGCCCATGACCACCCTTTATCGCTTGCCGTCGGTCGGTGAACCGCTGACCTTGCACACCCATTTGGTCGTACGCGAGGACGCGCAGTTACTCTATGGCTTTGCCAGCAAGCGTGAGCGAGACTTTTTCCGTGAGCTGATTCGTCTCAACGGTGTCGGACCGAAACTGGCGCTGGCCTTGATGTCGAGCCTGGAAGTCGACGAACTGGTGCGTTGCGTGCAGTCTCAGGACACCTCGGCGCTGACCAAGGTGCCCGGAGTCGGCAAGAAGACCGCCGAGCGTTTGCTGGTGGAACTCAAGGACCGCTTCAAGGCCTGGGAAACCGTGCCGGCGATGTTCGCGCTGGTGCCAAACCAGCCGGGTGGGCCAGACGCGCCTGCCTCGGTGGCCAGCGCCGAAAATGACGCTGTCAGCGCGTTGATCTCCCTGGGCTACAAGCCGCAGGAGGCCAGCAAGGCCATCTCTTCTATCAAGGAGAAAGGCTTGAGCAGTGAAGACCTGATTCGCCGTGCCCTGAAGGGAATGATTTAAGTGATTGAAGCTGATCGTCTGATCGCCGCCGCCCCCGGCCCTCGTGACCGCGAAGAAGTCCAGGACCGGGCAATTCGTCCCGTCAGCCTGGCTGAATACATTGGTCAGCCGACCGTTCGCGAGCAAATGGAGTTGTTCATCCAAGCAGCTCGCGGGCGCAACGAATCCCTGGACCACACCCTGATCTTTGGTCCGCCGGGGCTGGGTAAAACCACCTTGGCCAACATCATTGCCCAGGAAATGGGCGTGTCGATCAAAAGCACCTCGGGTCCGGTGCTGGAACGGCCGGGTGATCTGGCGGCGCTGCTGACCAACCTTGAGCCTCATGATGTGCTGTTCATCGACGAAATCCATCGGCTATCGCCGATAGTCGAGGAAGTGCTGTACCCGGCGATGGAGGACTTCCAGCTCGACATCATGATCGGCGAAGGCCCTGCCGCCCGTTCCATCAAGCTTGATCTGCCGCCGTTTACCCTGGTTGGCGCGACCACTCGTGCCGGCATGCTGACCAACCCGTTGCGTGACCGCTTCGGGATCGTCCAGCGTCTGGAGTTCTACAGCACGGCCGACCTGGCGACGATTGTCAGTCGTTCGGCAAGCATCCTCGGTTTGCCACTGGACCCGGAAGGCGCGTTTGAAATCGCTCGTCGGGCCCGCGGCACACCGCGTATTGCCAACCGTCTGTTGCGCCGGGTTCGGGATTTCGCCGAAGTCCGTGCCAAGGGCCATATCACCAAGCCCATCGCCGATCTGGCGCTGAACCTGCTGGATGTCGACGAACGTGGCTTCGACCACCAGGATCGGCGCTTGCTGTTGACCATGATCGAAAAGTTCGACGGCGGTCCAGTGGGCGTGGACAGCCTCGCAGCGGCCATCAGCGAAGAGCGGCACACGATTGAAGACGTGCTGGAGCCGTACCTGATCCAGCAGGGCTACATCATGCGCACCCCGCGTGGTCGGGTGGTGACCCGGCATGCGTACCTGCATTTTGGTTTAAACATTCCGTCACGAATGGGCGAAATGCCAGTGGTAGACGAGTTTCTCGATGCAGTGGACGATTAATGAGCGTTGCGTTGTGATTTATTCGCAGGATGTGTGGTCCTAGTGGCTCATATGACGAATCTTTCACTCGAAAGCCGCTGAACAATGAAAAACAGTTGCCTGGCCGGATTGGCAACCTGAGGAGTAAGCACTAGAGTATGCGCGCGCAAAACGGGCTTGGGCCGTTCGCACATCGTTGTCGCGTTTATTACGAGGACACCGATGCCGGCGGCATCGTGTATTACGTTAATTACCTCAAGTTTATGGAACGGGCTCGAACCGAGCGGCTACGGAACCTGGGCTTTGCCCAATCCCAGCTTGCAGGGGAGGACCTGTTGTTCGTCGTGCACTCCAGCGAAGCGCGTTACCACGCGCCGGCGCGACTGGACGACGAGTTGCTGGTAAGCGCTGAAGTAATCGAATTGAACCGTGTCAGCCTGCGCTTTAAACAGCAGGTCAGGCGGGCTACGGATAATGTGCTGCTCTGTGAAGGGCAGTTTTTGGTGGCCTGTGTGCGCACTAACAGTTTGAAACCCCGGGCCATTCCCGAAGCTCTACGTGCGGCCTTTGCCGACGTGAGCGGCGCGGGTACACACTCAAAGCAGGAGATAAAGCGTGGAAGCTAACGTCGTCGACCATTCCTCCATGTGGAGCCTGGTCAGCAATGCCAGCGTCGTGGTGCAGTTGGTAATGCTGATTCTGGTAGCCGCATCGGTGACCTCATGGATCATGATTTTTCAGCGTAGCAATCTGATACGTGCCGGTCGACGTGCCCTGGAGAGCTTTGAAGAGCGCTTCTGGTCCGGTATCGACCTGTCCAAACTCTACCGTCAGGCCGGTAGCAACCCTGATCCGGATTCGGGCGTCGAACAAATCTTCCGCGCCGGCTTCAAGGAGTTCTCCCGTCTGCGTCAGCAGCCAGGCGTTGACCCGGAAGCGGTCATGGAAGGCGTGGCCCGTGCCATGCGCGTGGCCATCTCCCGCGAAGAAGAAAAGCTCGAGCAGAGCTTGCCGTTCCTTGCCACCGTCGGTTCCGTCAGTCCGTACATCGGTCTGTTCGGTACGGTCTGGGGCATCATGAACTCCTTCCGTGGTCTGGCGACTGCCCAGCAAGCGACCCTGGCCACTGTGGCCCCGGGTATCGCCGAAGCACTGGTGGCTACCGCCATCGGCCTGTTCGCGGCAATCCCTGCGGTTATCGCTTACAACCGTTTTTCTGCCCGCAGTGAAACCCTGCTGAGCCGTTACTACACCTTCGCCGACGAATTCCAGGCGATCCTGCACCGCAAAGTGCACACCAGCGAAGAATAAGCAGGTATTTTCCAATGGCTTTAATCGCTCGAGCTCGCAAAAAGCGCAAGCCGGTTGCCGAGATGAACGTGGTGCCTTACATCGACGTGATGCTGGTACTGCTGGTCATCTTCATGGTGACCGCGCCGATGCTCAATCAGGGCGTGAAAGTTGATCTGCCCAAGGTTTCCAGCGAAGCCTTGCCGCAGGACAACAACACCCAGGTCCTGACCATTTCGATCAAGGCTGACAAGACCTACTACTGGAACCTTGGCAGCGAAGTCGACACCGAAAAGCAGCAGGACAAGGCCATGACCTTGCCGCAGATGACTGATGCGGTGACCAAGATCATTCGCGTCGGCAACGAAGGCGGCAAGCACACCCAGGTCTTCATTCGTGGCGACAAGTCCGTTGATTACGGCTCTGTCATGGGTGCCATGGGCGGGTTGCAGAAAGCCGGGGTCGGGAATGTTGGCTTGATTACCGAGGCGCCCTGATGCAGCAACAACGAGAGCCAACAGCCTCGGAAAGCTACTTCTGGCCTAGCGTTTGGGCAATTGGCTTGCATGTGCTGGTTTTCGGCATGCTGTTCGTCAGTTTTGCCCTGACGCCTGAGTTGCCGCCGGCCAAGCCGATTGTCCAGGCGACCCTGTACCAGCTGAAATCGAAAAGTCGGGCGACCACCCAGACCAATCAGAAGATTGCGGGTGAAGCGCAGAAATCTGCTGCGCGTCAAACCGAAGTCGAACAGATGGAACAGAAGAAGGTCGAGCAGGAAGCGGTGAAGGCTGCGGAACAAAAGAAAGAAGAAGCGGCTCAAAAGGCCGAGGAAGCCAAGAAGGCCGACGAGTCGAAGAAAGCGGACGAGGCGAAAAAGGCTGATGAAGCCAAGAAAGCCGACGACGCGAAGAAGACCGCCGAAGCCAAAAAGGCAGAACAGAAACAATTGGCTGATATAGCCAAGAAGAAAGCTGAAGAAGAAGCCAAGGAAGCCGCGCAAGAAGAGGCCAAGAAAGCGGCCGCTGACGAAGCGAAGAAAAAGATCGTCGAAGACGCGAAGAAGAAAGCCGCTGAAGACGCCAAGAAGAAAGCTGAAGCTGAAGAGGCGAAGAAGAAAGTCGCCGAAGACGCGAAGAAGAAAGCTGCTGCCGATGCTGCGAAGAAAAAATCGCAGGACGCGGCACGTAAATCCGCCGAGGACAAAAAGGCTCAGGCCCTGGCAGATTTGCTTTCCGACACGCCGCAGCGCCAGCAGGCCTTGGCCGATGAGCAGGGTGACGAAGTCGCGGGTAGTTTCGATGACCTGATTCGTTCTCGTGCAGCAGAGGGTTGGGCTCGTCCACCTTCGGCACGCAAGGGTATGTCGGTCGTGTTGCAAATCGGCATGTTGCCGGACGGTACGGTGACTTCTGTCAGCGTGCTCAAGTCCAGTGGCGACGGTCCGTTTGACGCGTCAGCCGTGGCTGCGGTCAAGAATATTGGACGTTTGACAGAAATGCAGGGAATGAAGCCGAGCGATTTTGCTCCGTATCGTTCATTCAAGATGACATTCACACCTGAGGATCTAGCCTTGTGAGAAACCTTCTTCGAGGAATGCTTGTCGTTATTTGCTGCCTGGCAGGGATAGCGGCGGCGGATGAAAAAAACATTCTGGTTACCAGCGGCAGTGATCGGGCGACCCCGATCGCCGTCGTACCGTTCGGTTTCCAGGGCGGCACCGTGCTGCCGGACGACATGGCTGAAATCATCGGCAATGACCTGCGCAACTCGGGTTACTACTCGCCGATTCCAAAGCAGAACATGATCAGCCAGCCGACCCAGGCCAGCGAAATCATCTTCCGTGACTGGAAGGCACTGAGTGCCCAGTACGTCATGGTCGGCAGCATTGTTCCGGCGGGCGGTCGCCTGCAGGTGCAATACGCACTGTTCAACGTCGCGACCGAGCAGCAAGTGCTGGCCGGTAGCGTGTCGGGTAGTGTCGAGCAACTGCGTGACATGGCGCACTTCATCGCGGACCAGTCGTTTGAAAAACTCACCGGTATCAAAGGTGCATTCTCGACGCGTCTGCTGTATGTGACCGCCGAGCGCTTCTCCGAGAAAAACACTCGTTACACGCTGCAACGTTCGGACTACGACGGTGCCCGCGCCGTGACCCTGCTGCAATCGCGCGAGCCGATCCTGTCGCCGCGTTTCGCCCCCGATGGCAAACGCATCGCCTATGTTTCGTTCGAGCAGAAGCGTCCACGGATCTTCATGCAGAACATCGACACCGGTCGCCGTGAGCAGATCACCAACTTCGAAGGCCTCAATGGCGCGCCAGCCTGGTCGCCGGATGGCAATCGCCTGGCATTCGTATTGTCCAAAGACGGTAATCCGGACATTTATGTGATGAACCTGGGTTCGCGTCAGATCACTCGTGTGACTGCCGGTCCCGGCATCAACACCGAACCGTTCTGGGGCAAGGATGGTTCGACCATCTACTTCACCTCCGACCGTGGCGGCAAGCCGCAAATCTACAAAACCAGCGTCGGTGGCGGCGGTGCGGAACGTGTGACCTTTATTGGTAACTACAACGCCAACCCCAAGCTTTCGGCTGACGAAAAGACCCTGGTGATGATTCACCGCCAGGACGGCTTCACTAATTTCAAGGTGGCAGCCCAGGATTTGCAGCGCGGCAGCGTAAAAATCCTAACTGATAGCACTCTGGACGAGTCGCCTACTGTTGCGCCCAACGGCACCATGGTAATCTACGCCACCCGCCAGCAGGGCCGGGGAGTCTTGATGCTCGTGTCCATTAATGGACGCGTAAGGCTCCCGCTTCCTACCGCTCAAGGCGAAGTCAGAGAACCTTCCTGGTCCCCTTACCTGAACTGACGCGGCGCTACACGTTTTACTTAACACACTGGGGTTCATTAGGAGTTTCACGATGGAAATGCTGAAGTTTGGTAAATTTGCTGCGCTGGCTCTGGCCATGGCTGTAGCTGTAGGTTGCTCGTCCAAAGGCGGCGACAACGCCGGTCAAGGCGCTGTTGATCCAAACGCTGGTTACGGCGCAAACACTGGTGCCGTTGACGGTTCCCTGAGCGAAGAAGCTGCTCTGCGCGCAATCACCACCTTCTACTTCGAATACGACAGCTCGGACCTGAAGCCAGAAGCCATGCGCGCTCTGGACGTTCACGCCAAAGACCTGAAAGCAAACGGCGCTCGCGTTGTTCTGGAAGGCAACACCGACGAACGTGGTACTCGTGAGTACAACATGGCACTGGGCGAGCGTCGTGCGAAAGCCGTTCAGCGCTACCTGGTACTGCAAGGTGTTTCCCCAGCTCAGCTGGAACTGGTTTCCTACGGCGAAGAGCGTCCAGTTGCTACTGGCAACGACGAGCAGTCCTGGGCTCAAAACCGTCGCGTCGAACTGCGTAAGTAATTCGTCATGCGAACGTGCCGTCGTGCTGTAACTGTTCTGGCTCTCAGTCTCGCACCGCTTGCGGTGTGGGCTGCGGTTCCTGTGGTCGATGACAACTCCGGTTATAACAATAGCGGGAGCAGTTATCCGCCTGCGGGTTACGGTACGAACGGCGCCTATGCCGGGGGAGGGGTTTCGGCCCCTGTCTCGGCACAGGGCGAGCTGTTCAACCAACTGCAACAAATGCAGGAGCAGATCTCGCGTCAACAGGGTGTGATCGAAGTTCTGCAAAATGATGTAGCGCGCATGAAGCAGGAAAACCTGGAGCGATACCAGGATCTTGATCGGCGCATAGGAACCGGCGTTGCACCAGCCGCGACTCCTGATAATTCTTCCACTGGTGGCAACCTCAATGCCCCCAGTGCAGCAGCAGGTGCAGGAGCGGTAGCCGCCCAAGCCCCGGCCGCGAGCAGCGAACCGGGTGATCCGGCGAAGGAAAAGCTCTATTACGATGCTGCCTTCGACCTGATCAAAGCCAAGGACTTCGACAAGGCCAGCCAGGCCTTCGCCGCTTTCCTGCGCAAATACCCGAACAGCCAATACGCGGGCAACGCCCAGTACTGGTTGGGCGAAGTCAACCTGGCCAAAGGCGATCTGCAAGGTGCAGGTCAGGCGTTTGCCAAGGTTTCGCAGCTGTACCCCAAGCACGCCAAAGTGCCTGATTCGCTGTACAAGCTGGCTGACGTAGAACGCCGCCTTGGTCATACCGACAAGGTAAAAGGTATTCTTCAACAGGTAGTGTCCCAATATCCGGGCACTTCCGCCGCGCAGTTGGCCCAGCGCGATTTGCAGCGCATGTAAGCCTGTTTGACCCGTTTTGAAGAAACCCGCGCTTGCCGCGGGTTTTTTCGTTAGAATTCACGCCCTTTTTCTGAAACACCGCTTTTTGGGATCTGCGCGTTGGCGAGGTTCCTTGAAGTGCCTGACGGAGGCGGACAGCCTGTTTAGCTGTTACGCCCGTGGCGACTATGCAAGACACATTGAGAATCACCGAAGTTTTCTACTCTTTGCAGGGGGAAACGCGGACTGCCGGGCTGCCCACTGTTTTTGTGCGCCTGACCGGTTGCCCATTGCGTTGCCAATACTGCGACAGCGCCTACGCCTTCAGTGGCGGCACGGTGCGCTCACTCGACGACATACTCGAGCAAGTGGCCGGTTTTCGCCCGCGTTACGTCTGTGTGACCGGTGGCGAGCCGCTGGCCCAACCCAACGCCATCCCATTGCTAAAGCAGTTGTGCGACGCCGGTTACGAAGTGTCACTGGAAACCAGTGGGGCTCTGGACATCTCGGCCGTCGATTCGCGGGTCAGTCGCGTTGTCGACTTGAAAACCCCGGGTTCAAAAGAAGCACACCGTAATCGCTACGAGAATATCGAACTGCTGACGCCGAATGATCAGGTGAAATTCGTCATCTGCTCCCGGGAAGACTATGACTGGGCCGTGTCCAAGCTGATCCAGTACGGTCTTGAGCGACGTGCCGGCGAAGTGCTGTTTTCGCCGAGTCACCACGACCTGAATGCACGGGACCTGGCTGACTGGGTGGTGGCGGACAACCTGCCAGTACGCCTGCAATTGCAGCTGCATAAATATCTTTGGAATGACGAGCCGGGGCGCTGAGATGACTGAACAACTGAATACCACTGAAAAACGTGCAGTGATCCTGCTGTCCGGTGGCCTGGACTCGGCGACAGTGGTGGCCATGGCTCGCGCTGAAGGCTATCGCTGCTACACCATGAGCTTCGACTACGGTCAGCGCCATCGCGCCGAACTGCATGCTGCCGAGCGTGTGGCTCGTGACTTGGGTGTGATCGAGCACAAGGTGATCGGCCTGAACCTCGACGGCATCGGTGGCTCGGCATTGACTGACAGCTCCATTGACGTGCCAGAGGCTCCGAGCGAAGGCATCCCGGTGACTTATGTGCCCGCACGCAACACCGTGTTTCTGTCCCTGGCATTGGGCTGGGCCGAAGTGCTCGGCGCCCGTGACATCTTCATTGGTGTGAATGCGGTGGATTACTCCGGTTACCCGGATTGCCGTCCAGAATTCGTCGAAGCCTTCGAGCGCATGGCCAATCTGGCGACCAAGGCCGGTGTCGAGGGCAATGGTTTCCGTATCCAGGCGCCGCTGCAAAACATGAGCAAGGCACAGATCGTCCAGGCTGGTGTGAAGCTGGGCGTTGATTATGGGCTGACCGTTTCCTGCTATCAGGCCGACGATAATGGCCATGCGTGCGGCAAATGTGACAGCTGCAGACTGCGTGCAGAAGGCTTTGCGGCGGCCGGTGTGAGTGACCCAACACCTTATTTTTGATTTATTTCAAATTAAGTGTTGAATAGTCCTTAAAAATCAGTATTATACGCGCCACCACACAGCGGGTCGTTAGCTCAGTTGGTAGAGCAGTTGGCTTTTAACCAATTGGTCGTAGGTTCGAATCCCACACGACCCACCATTTTTATAGCAGTTTAGAAAATCCGGAAGGCCCACGAAAGTGAGGATTTCCGGGTTTTTTTTTGCCTAAAAATCAGAGCGCGCAAGTGGCGGTGTACGTCAACGTGCCTCGTCCTGTATCTCCCCCCAAAATACTAAACCCTGCCCCAGCGCAACGTCTGTGCAGGTCTGATGCGACAGCATTGAGACCTGTCGCCTGCTCGGCCGACAGTCTCCAAGCCTGCTGAGAACGCGCAAAAATCCCGCCTCTCCAACATGAAAAAAGTGTCATCTGAAACAAATTGTATTTAAAAGGGCCGGTGCCTAATATTCGCGCGTTTTCGATAGTCATTCTCATTATTATTCTCATGCATGCCTAGCTTTGACTACCACCCGCCAAGAGGTGGTGCAGGGCGCAGGCAGGCCAGGGGATACGGAGCTATAGATGCGGGCGATGTCTTTCCACCGATCAAAACAATACCGAACAATAACCCGGTCCGATTCATTTTCAGCCCGCAAGACAGGCCTCGCGACGGCCATCGCCTGTGCGTTCGCCTGCGCCTGGATCAGCCCGACGTTTGCAGCGCAATCTGCAGCGGCCGATGACGTCAACCCGGCTGATCTGCCTGAAGCGGATCTGACCATCAAGGCCGCGCCCGCCGATCAGTGGACCGGGTTCTGGACCCGTCAAAACATGCTCGGTGATATCGGCGGTTTGCGTTCCGTCCTGGCAGGCTACGGTGTGACCCTCGGTCTGACGGAAACCAGCGAATACCTGAACAACGCCAACGGTGGTTTGAAGCGCGGCGGGGCCTATGACGGCCTGACGACCATGACGCTGAAACTCGACACCCTGAAGGCCTTCGGCCTGGCGGGCGGCACCCTCAACGTCAGCGCGGTGAATGTGCACGGCCGCAACCTGAGCCAGAACAACCTCGGCAGTATTCAAACCGCCAGCGGCATCGAAGCGGACACCGGCACCCGTCTGTGGGAGGCGTGGTACCAGCAGAAATTCCTCGATGACGCGCTGGATATCCGCGCCGGCCAGCAAAGTATCGACCAGGAGTTCATGGTCAGTCAGTACGCCGGTACCTTCGTCAACACCATGTTCGGCTGGCCGGCCGTGCCTTCCTACGACATGCCAGCCGGCGGCCCTGCCTACCCGCTGTCCGCATTGGGTGTGCGTCTGCGCGCTCACCTGACCGATGAACTGACCGTTCTCGGTGGCGTATACGACGGTAACCCGGCCGGTACGAACGTGGGCGATCCACAACGGGCGAACGCCCACGGCACCAACTTCAACACCCACGACGGTGCGATGTTCATCGGCGAGTTGCAGTACGGGGTCAATCAGCCTTCGGTCGGGCAACTGGATACCGGTGGCAAAAACGGTCTGCCGGGCACCTACAAGCTTGGCGCCTGGTACAACAACGAGAAGTTCGCCGATCAGCGTTACGACGCCGACGGGCTTTCGCTTGCCGATCCGGCCAGCAGCGGCAATCCGGCCGAGCACAAGGGTGACTACAGCGTCTACGCCGTGGCGGACCAGATGGTCTGGCGCAAGGCCGACGACAGCCCGCAAGCGCTGGGCGTGTTTGCCCGTGTCATGGGCGCACCGGGTGATCGCAACCTGATCGGTTTCAGTGCCAACGCCGGCGTCAGCCTGACGGCGCCTTTTGCCGGACGTGATACCGATACGGTCAACCTGGGCATGGGTTACGCCAGGGTCAGCAATTATGCCAGCGGGCTGGATGCCGATGCCGGCAACCGCCAGCGTCACGGCGAGACCTACATCGAAGCGACCTACCAGTACCAGTTGACCCCATGGTGGCAACTGCAACCGGACATTCAATACACGCTCAATCCAGGCGCGGGGCAGAACCCGAACGACCCGACTCAGCGACTCGGCAACACCTTTGTCTGGGGCTTGCGCACCAACATCACGCTGTAGCGGTGTGAACGCTTAAGCCGGGAACAAATGAATCGGACCCTGACCCACGGGTCCTGCCGAGTTCGAGATATCAGGAGTATTGCATGACACATTTGAACTTTCCGCGCCTTGGCAAAGGCATCGCGGTGCTGGCCACGCTGTGCGTCTTTGGTTCGGCACAGGCCGATGAGCCGCAAGGTTTTCTGCAGAATATTCACAAGCACCTGACCCTGACGTCCACGGTGCCGGACAACGGCGACCAGAACCCGTACGCGATCGTCGTCGCGCCGGTGTCCGCCGGGAAAATCCAGAAGGATGACGTGCTGGTCGACAACTTCAACAACGCCGCCAACCTGCAAGGTGTCGGCACTACCATTGTTGACTACAACCCGACCAGCAAGCAGTTGTCACTATTTGCCCAGTTGCCCCACGACTTGCCTCAGTGCCCGGGCGGCGTCGGCCTCAGCACAGCGATGACCATGCTCAAGAGCGGCTGGGTGATCGTCGGCAGCACCCCGAGCAACGACGGTACGACCGACACCAAGGGCGCGGGTTGCCTGATCGTGCTGGATCCGAACGGCAAGGTTGCTGATGTCTGGTCGGGGCCGAACATCAACGACCCGTGGGGCAACATGGCGGTGATCGACAACGGCTCCAGCGCGACCTTGTTTGTCAGCAACGCAGGCTTCGGCATGGGCAGCTCCAAGGGCACGCCGCCGGTGGTCACCCAGTCCACGGTATTGCGTCTTGAACTGTCCATCGCCGATGGCAAGCCACCGGTTATCAAGAACCAGACAGTGGTAGCGGGTGGCTTCAGCGCCCAGGCGGACAAAGCCGTGTTCCTCGTCGGCCCTACCGGCCTGGCGTTGGGCAAGGACGACAAGCTGTACGTCTCCGATACCGTTGCCAACCGCATCAGCGAAATTTGGGATGCGACCACCCGTACCACCAGCGCCGGTGTCGGCCGCACGTTGACCCACGATGGTTTGTTGATGCGTCCGCTGGCATTGGCCACCGCGCCTAATGGCCACTTGCTGACCACCAACGGTTTGAACGGCAAGGTTGTCGAGATCGACCCGCAAACCGGCAAGCAACTCTATGCGCAGTGGATCGACGCCAACAAAGCTCAGGTGCCACCGGGTAACGGCGATTTGTTCGGCATTGCCATGACCCCGACGGGCGACGGTTTCTACTACGTGGAAGACGACGTGAATACGCTCGTACTGGCCAAATGAACAAGCCCGTCGACACTAACAGCGGTCTGTCCCGGCGCGGTCTGTTGACTGCCGCTGGTGGCCTGGCCATTGCTGCCGGGGCCATCGGCGCCGGCGGCATGGCGGCTGCCGATCGCTTCACCCGGCGTGATCAGCCGGCCAGTCCGGCGTCCATGGTTGAACCGTTTTATGGCGTGCATCAAAGCGGCATCGTCACGCCGCAGCAGACGCATTCGATCTTCGCCACGTTCGATCTCGACACCAGCACACGGGCCGATGTCATCACGCTGCTGAAGCGCTGGACCGACGCCGCCAATCGCATGAGCCGTGGCGAAACCGCGCAGCCGTTGGGCCAGCCCAAGGACGCTCCAGCGCTGGATGGCGGCTCGGCAGCGGGGCTTGCAGCGGCTCGCCTGACCATCACGTTCGGCTTCGGGCCGGGATTGTTCACCCGTGATGGCGTGGATCGCTACGGCTTGGCGGCACGCCGGCCGGAAGCGCTGGTCGACTTGCCGAAATTCAATGGCGACCAGCTGATTGCGGAAAAATCTGACGGTGACCTGAGCATTCAGGCCTGTGCCGATGATCCGCAAGTGGCGTTTCACGCCTTGCGCGAACTGCTCAATCTGGCGACCGGCATCGCCACGATCAAGTGGGTGCAATCGGGCTTTACCAGTCCACCGCCTGCGGGCGGCACCACGCGCAATTTGATGGGATTCAAGGACGGCACCAACAATCCGTCGACCCACGACAACGACCTGATGAGCAAGATGCTCTGGGTCGGTGACGAAGGCGGCTGGATGAAGGCCGGCTCCTATGTGGTGGTACGGCGCATCCGTATCGCGCTGGAGCACTGGGACAAGACCGAGCTGGGCTTTCAGGAGGAAGTCGTCGGTCGAGACAAGGCCGTTGGCGCGCCGCTGGGCAAGACCCATGAAACCGATCCGCTGGACCTGGACGCCGAGGACCAGGACGGCAACCCGGTGATCCCGGCAACCGCGCATTCGCGCTTGTCATCCGCCGCTGAAAACGACGGTTCGCAAATCCTGCGTCGCGCTTATTCCTTCAACGACGGTGTCGGTTTTTATGCCGAACGCTGGCCGCCATGGCGCCAGGGAATGATGCTGGATGCCGGGTTGTTTTTCGTCGCCTATCAGCGGGATCCACGCACCGGCTTTATCAGGATCAACAAGAAACTGGCCTCCCTCGACATCATGAACCAGTACACCACCCACGTCGGCAGCGGCATTTTTGCCTGCCCGCCGGGGGCTGCCGAGGGCTCGTTCATTGGCGCGGCGCTGTTCGAAGGGCTGACCGGGTAAACACCCAAATCAGTCAGTTAAGCGAAACCCCTGTGGGAGCGGGCTTGCTCCCACAGTGGGGCGTACTCATCTTTGGTTTTTGGAGCATTGCGAATGTCTTTCAACGTTTTCAACGGCACGTTCAAACTCGCTTGCGTAGCCGCAGCACTGCTGGCGTCGGGCGTTTCCCAGGCGGCCTCGTTGACCCTGTACAGCGCCCAGCACGAGCAGACCGTCAATCTGCTGGTCAAGGACTTCGAGAAGCAGTCCGGTATTTCGGTGAAAGTCCGTACCGGCGAAGGTCCGGAACTGGCGGCGCAATTGCTGGCCGAAGGCAGCGCCTCGCCCGCCGATGTGTATTTCACCGAAAACTCCCCCGAGCTGATGTTGCTGGAAGGCAAAGGCATGCTGGAGAAAGTCGAGCCCGCCACCTTGTCCACCATCCCGGCACGCTTCAACTCGCCGAGCGGCGAATGGGTCGGTGTGGTCGCCCGTGAGAACGTGCTGGCGTACAACACCAAGCTGATCCAGCCTGCTGATTTGCCGGCATCGCTGCTGGATCTGGCCGGCCCTGCCTGGAAAGGCAAGCTGGCCATCGCGCCATCCGATGGCGATTTCCTGCCGGTGGTCAGCGCCGTACTTGCGTTGAAGGGCGATGCCGCGACGCTGGAATGGCTCAAGGGCTTGCGCACCAACTCGCAGATTTTCAATGACGACGAAGGTGTCACCGCCGCCGTCAACCGTGGCGGTGTGGCGGTTGGCATCATCAACAACTACTACTGGGCTCGCCTGCATGCCGAGCTGGGTGATAAAGGCACGCACAGCGCGCTCTATCACTTTGGTAACGGTGATGTCGGCGCGCTGGTCAACGTGTCGGGCGCAGCCGTGCTGAAGACCACGCACAACAGGGACGCCTCGAACAAGTTCCTGGCTTACCTGACCAGCGAAGGCGCACAGCAGTTGATGGCGCAGAACAAGGTGACCTACGAGTATCCGTTGCGTGCCGGTGTGGCGCCTGATCCTTTGCTGACGCCGTTCAGCCAGCTGTCACCACCCGCCCTGGACATGAAAGCGCTGGGTGACGATACCCAGGCGGTCAAGTTGCTGCGTCAGGCCGGCCTGCTGTAAATGGCTAACCTGGCCATTGCGGTCAAGCCCGAACGGCGTACGCCGTTCGGGCTTTTGTTCGTCTGTTGCTGTGTGGCGCTGCTGGTGTTGGTGCCGCTGGCGTTCACCTTGAAACAGGCAGCGAGCTTTGGCTACCAGGACGCGATTGAACTGGTATTCCGTCCTCTGGTGGGCGAGCTGGCCCTCAATACCTTGTTCATCGTTGTCGCGGCGACGGTTGCCTCGGCGGTGATCGGCACGGCCGTGGCCTGGTTCGTCGAACGGACGCACCTGCCCGGCTACCGCTTCTGGGCAGTGCTGGCAGCTGTGCCGCTGGCGATTCCGCCGTTTATCACCAGCTATGCGTGGCTGTCTTTCAGCCTGTCGCTGCAGGATTTCAGCGGCGCGTTGCTGGTCGTGACCACCGCCTATTTTCCGCTGGTCTATCTTCCCGTTGCGGCCGCGCTCAGGGGCATGGACCCGGCGCTGGAGGAAACGGCCCGCTCCCTCGGACTTGGCCCGTGGCGCAGTTTTTTTCGTGTGGTGTTGCCGCAACTGAAACCGGCATTGCTCGGTGGCGTGTTGCTGGTCGCCCTCAGTGTGTTGTCCGAGTTCGGCGCATTCGTGTTGCTGCGCTTTCGCACCTTCACCACTGAAATCTACGCCGAGTACCGCGCCAGCTTCGACGGTGCCGGGGCGGCGGTGTTGGCATGCATTCTGATGCTGCTGTGCCTGATTTGCCTGATCGCGGAATTCAAGGTGCGCGGGCTGGCTCGTTATGACCGGCTAGACCGGGGCGCGCGCCGCTCCACTATTCGCTATGAGCTGGGCTGGAAGAAGTGGCTGGTCTTCAGCGGCTTCACCGGCCTGACCGTCGCGACACTGGGCGTGCCGCTGGGCATGATCGGTTACTGGCTGTTGCAGCACAGTGAGGCGGCGGTGACGCCGGTCGAAGTGTCAGTGGAACAACTGATCAGCACCACCTGCGCGTCGCTCGGGTTTGGTCTGGCCGGGGCCGTGCTGACCACGCTGCTCGCATTGCCGTTGGGCTTTTTGCTGGTGCGTTACCCCAGCCGGCTGACCACGTTGCTGGAGCGTATTTCTTATCTGGGGCAGGGCGTTCCCGGGATCGTGATCGCCCTGGCGGTGATTTCGATTTCGATCCATGTCATCCAGCCGCTTTATCAGAGTTCGGCGTTGCTGGTGCTCACCTATTCGATCCTGTTCCTGCCGCTCGCGCTGGTCGGCGTGCATGCGGCACTGGTGCAGATTGAGCCGCGTCTTGAAGACACCGCCCGCTCGCTGGGGCTGAACGGCTGGCAAACCGCATGGCGAGTGATTCTGCCGCTGGCCGGGCCGGGTATCGGTGCGGCGGCGTCGATGGTGTTTATCACCATTGTCACTGAGCTGACCGCGACCTTATTGCTGTCGCCCATCGGCACCCACACCCTGGCCACGCAAGTGTGGGTCGATACGTCGGCGCTGGCCTTTGCCGCCGCCGCACCGTACGCCGCGCTGCTGGTCGGCATTTCGCTTTTTTCCACCTGGCTGCTGATGTCGCTGTTCGGCAAATCGGCAGTGCTGGGTGGTATCCAACCATAGGCACGGTTCATGGCTGATCTACACATTCACGGCATCAGCAAACAGTTCGGCAGTACCGCCGTGTTGCGCGGCGTCGACTTGTCGGTGTCCTCCGGCAGCCTGGTGGCCATTCTCGGGCCCTCGGGCAGCGGCAAGACCACGCTCTTGCGGCTGTTGTGCGGGTTCGAGCGTGCCGATGCGGGGACGATCCGGATCAACGGCCAGACGGTCACCGGCCCCGGCTTGTTTGTACCGTCCGAGAAACGCCACATCGGTTATGTGCCGCAGGAAGGCGCGCTGTTTCCGCACCTGTCGGTCGCCGACAACATCGTCTTCGGCCTGCCACGGCACTTGCGCAAGACCCGGCACCGCGTCGATGAATTGCTGGAGCTGGTCGGCTTGCCCGCCAGCTTTGCCAGCCGCTCGCCTCATGCCTTGTCGGGTGGACAGCAGCAACGGGTGGCGTTGGCGCGAGCGCTGGCACCAGCGCCAGCATTGGTACTGCTCGACGAGCCTTTTTCATCGCTGGATGCGACGTTGCGGGTGGAGACCCGGCAAGCCGTGGCGCAAGCGATATCGGCGGCGGGTGCGACGGCGGTGCTGGTTACCCATGATCAGTCCGAGGCGTTGTCGATGGGCAGCCAGGTGGCCGTGTTGCTGGAGGGGCGGCTGGTGCAGGTGGCGACGCCTGAACAGTTGTACCGGACGCCGGTGAACCCTGAGCTGGCGCGCTTTGTGGGCGATGCGGTGCTGTTGCCGGGTGTGGCCGAAGGCGGTTTCGTGAGCTGTGCCTTGGGGCGATTGCAGGTAATGGCCGGGATGCCGCAAGGGGCTGTCGAGGTGTTGCTGCGCCCGGAACAGATACGGCTGGTGCCGGTTCATGACGGCGTGGGCATCGGTGCGGCCAAGGCCCGAGGCCGGGTGCTGACGGTCGATTATTACGGTCACGATGCCTGCGTGCGGCTGAGCCTTGCCGGCGAAGACGGGTCATCGACCGTGCTGACTTCACGTTTGCCGGGGCATCTGTGTCCAAGGCCAGGTGATGAAGTCATGATCACCGTCGAAGCAGAAGTGCTGGTCTATCGGTTAACGGACTGCTAAGCGCAATCCCCCACACTCAGAATCATCTTTTGCATCAACGGGATATTCTGTAGCCTTGCGCAGCTTCAACGCTGTCCGTACCTGATGATACTCACTTTCCCGGCGGTACCCAGTAGGGTCCGGAGCCGGGTGTATACTCGACTTTCGCGCGAAAGCGCCTGCAGGTCTTGCGAACATGACGCAGATTTCCGAACGCCTTCTGGTTCAAGCCCACCTCGACGCCAAGCAGCCCAAGCCGCTGACGCCCGAGGAAGAGGCCCACTACCGCGCCGCCATCGCCGCCGAGCTCAAGGCTCAGGACGCGGTGCTGGTTGCCCATTTCTATTGCGACCCGATCATCCAGGCCCTGGCCGAAGAAACCGGTGGCTGTGTTTCCGACTCCCTGGAGATGGCCCGTTTCGGCAACGCTCACCCGGCCAAGACAGTGGTGGTCGCTGGCGTCAAGTTCATGGGTGAAACCGCGAAGATCCTCAACCCTGAAAAACGCGTATTGATGCCGACGCTGGAAGCGACCTGCTCGCTGGACCTGGGTTGCCCGGTGGACGAGTTTTCGGCGTTCTGCGACCAGCACCCGGAACGCACCGTGGTGGTCTATGCCAATACCTCGGCGGCAGTCAAAGCCCGGGCGGACTGGGTGGTGACTTCCAGCTGCGCGCTGGAAATCGTCGAAAGCCTGATGGACAACGGCGAGACCATCATCTGGGGCCCGGACAAGCACCTGGGCACCTACATCCAGCGCAAGACCGGCGCCGACATGCTGCTGTGGGACGGTGCCTGCATCGTGCACGAGGAGTTCAAGTCCAAGCAGCTTGAAGACATGAAAGCGCTGTACCCTGACGCAGCCATTCTGGTGCACCCGGAGTCGCCTACTTCGGTGATCGAACTGGCGGATGCCGTCGGCTCCACCAGCCAACTGATCGCGGCGGCGCAAACCCTACCGAACAAGACGTTTATTGTCGCCACCGACCGCGGCATCTTCTACAAGATGCAGCAGCTGTGCCCCGACAAGGTCTTCATCGAAGCGCCAACCGCCGGTAACGGCGCGGCCTGCCGCAGTTGCGCGCATTGCCCGTGGATGGCGATGAACACCCTGGAGCGCACGCTCAAGAGCCTGAAAGAGGGGACGAACGAGATCTTTGTTGATCCGGCGTTGATCCCCCAGGCGATCCGCCCGTTGAAGCGCATGCTGGATTTCACCCAGGCAGCGCGGATGAAATTGGCGGGGAATGCCTAAGGCCTGACACGCCAGCAATCACTGTGGGAGCGAGCCTGCTCGCTCCCACAGTGGTTTTCGTACTGCTGATTTACTTGGTCTTCTTCGGAATCCGCACCAGCTGCGTATTCGAATACATGTCATGCCAGCTGCGTTTTTGTTTATCGAACAGCGACCAGAAGAACCCCAGCCCGCCACACAGCCACGACGCAATCGACACCACAAACCGCAGCAACGCCTGCCACAGGCTGATCGCCGAGCCGTCGGCGTTCTGCACGCGGATGCACCACACCTGCATGCCCAGCGTCTGGCCTGACCAGGTCCAGAACTTGGCGAAGAATCCGAACAGCACAAACAGCAACACCGTCGACAGCAATGGATCACCATCCAGTGCACCGGCTTCGGTCAGGCTGCGCATCTTCTCTTCGCCGATGATCGCCATCTGAATCATCTTGTAGAGGCCACTGGTGACGATCAGCAGGGCGGTGCACAACAGGAAGTCATAGAACATCGCTGCCAGACGACGACCCAGGGTCGCGGCGGGAAAGTCGCCCTGAGGGGTAAGCAGGTGTTTCGACATGACTGCCTCGATGCGAAAAAAGAAGCCATTTTACGGATTTGCGCGCACAAAAAAGCCCCTGATATCAATATCAGGGGCTTTTTCGTTACAGAAGGTTAGGCTTCTGCTTGTACTTCGTCAGCCTGCATGCCTTTCTGGCCTTGCACGGCGATGAAAGTCACTTTCTGGCCTTCTTTCAGGCTCTTGAAGCCGTTGCCCTGAATAGCGCGGAAATGCACAAACAGATCCGGACCGCTTTCTGGAGTGATAAAACCAAAACCTTTCTCGTCGTTAAACCACTTGACGGTACCGCTCTGACGTGTGGACATTTCTTATTCCTTTGACGCAAAAAATTAATGACAGCCTCCTTCTCATGAAAGAGTACTGGGGCTGGTTGCAGGAGAGTAAGAAGACGTCGAACGGGATGTAGCTAACTTGTAGGCTACTGCCCAGGTCACGATTCCAAGCGACCCATGCAAACACAGTGAACAAACTCTACGCCAACTACGGGAGAAAAAACAACCCCCCGTGAGGGGCCCGGTTTTGCTCGGCTTGGTGGCGCTTAGTATGTTCACTAGTGCGGGCTTATTCGATAACGGTGTTCAATTGTTTTCGAACGTTATAAGCCAAGTTCATAAGCGAAAGCGTGCACTGTTTTATGGCGGTTGCGTGACAGATTAGTGCACTGTTGATGCAACCGCGTTACTTATAGAAACAGTCAATCAACCGCGATAGTAGCGTTGTGGAACAAATGGCATTTTGCTTACAAGCAAAGGCACCTTTTTCCCACGAACGATCGCCCATACCGGTGTGTCCAGTGCGATGTACGCGCTGTTCAGGTAACCCATGGCCAGCGGGCCTCCCAGGGTCGGGCCAAAGCCACCGCTGCAAACGGTGCCGATGATCTCGCCGGCCTCGTTGACGATTTCTGCGCCTTCACGTACTGGCGTGCGCTCTTGCGGCAGCAGGCCAACACGCTTGCGGCTGACACCGTTTTGCTGCTGCGCGAACACGGTTTCAGCGCCGGGGAAGCCGCCAGCCCGCGCACCATCGGCACGGCGTGGCTTGGAGATCGCCCACAGCAGGCTCGCTTCAATCGGCGTGGTCTCGGTGTTCATGTCGTGGCCGTAGAGGCACAGACCGGCTTCCAGGCGCAGCGAGTCACGCGCGCCAAGGCCGATGGCCGCCACCTCCGGTTCGGCCAGCAGGGCGCGAGCCAGGGCTTGGGCGTTGGCGGCCGGCACGGAGATTTCGAAACCGTCTTCACCGGTGTAGCCCGAACGGCTGACAAAGCAGTCCACGCCCAGCAATTTAACGCGGGCAAACTGCATGAAGGTCATCTTCGACACTTCAGGCGCCAGGCGCGCCAGCACTGTTACGGCGGCAGGGCCTTGCAGGGCCAGCAATGCACGCTCTTCGAACAGCGGCTCGATGCTGCACTGTTCGCCAATGTGCTTGCGCAGGTGCGCCAGGTCCTGATCCTTGCAGGCGGCGTTAACCACCAGGAACAGCTCGTCGTTGCCCAGGTTGGCGACCATCAGGTCGTCGAGGATGCCGCCGTTTTCATGGGTGAACATCGCGTAGCGCTGCATGCCCACCGGCAGGTCAATGATGTCCACCGGCACCAGGGCTTCCAGCGCCTTGGCGGCGTTGGCGCCGGTCAGGCGAATCTGGCCCATGTGCGACACGTCGAACAGCCCGGCCTGATCACGGGTGTGCTGGTGTTCTTTCATTACGCCCAGCGGGTATTGCACCGGCATGTCGTAGCCGGCGAACGGCACCATGCGCGCGCCGAGTTCGATGTGCAGTGCGTGCAGCGGGGTTTTCAGCAATTGTTCGGTGGACATATTCAGCTCCTGAAAAAGTGTGCAGATGCCGATGCGCGCGCATCAGCACTCGATAATGTTGACCGCCAAACCGCCACGGGCGGTTTCCTTGTATTTGCTTTTCATGTCGGCGCCGGTCTGGCGCATGGTGCGGATCACCTTGTCGAGGGAGACGAAGTGCTGCCCGTCGCCACGCAGGGCGATGCGCACCGCATTGATGGCTTTCACCGAGCCCATGGCGTTGCGTTCGATGCAGGGCACTTGCACCAGACCGCCAATCGGGTCGCAGGTCAGGCCGAGGTTGTGTTCCATGCCGATCTCGGCGGCGTTTTCCACCTGCGAAACGCTGCCGCCCAACACTTCGCACAAAGCACCGGCCGCCATGGAGCAGGCCACGCCGACCTCGCCCTGACAGCCAACTTCGGCGCCGGAGATCGAGGCGTTTTCCTTATACAGAATGCCGATCGCGGCGGCGGTGAGCAGGAAGCGCACCACGCCGTCTTCGTTGGCGCCCGGAATGAAGCGCATGTAGTAATGCAACACCGCCGGGACGATCCCCGCCGCACCATTGGTGGGCGCCGTGACGACACGCCCGCCGTTGGCGTTTTCTTCGTTGACCGCCAGTGCATAAAGGTTGACCCAGTCCAGCACCGACAGCGGATCACGCAGCGCCGATTCCGGGTTGTTGCACAGTTGCCGATGCAGCGCCGCTGCCCGGCGCTTGACCTTCAAGCCACCCGGCAAAATGCCTTCGTTGCGGCAACCGGCAGCCACGCAGTCTTGCATCACTTGCCAGATGTGCAGCAGACCGGCGCGGGTTTCCGCTTCCGGGCGCCAGGCGCTTTCGTTGGTCAGCATTACCTGGCTGATCGACAAGCCATAAGTCGCGCAATGCCCGAGCAGGTCCTTGGCACTTTTGAACGGGAAGGTCAGCGGTGTGGCGTCTTCGACGATGCGGTCGGCACCGGCCGCGTCTTCATCAACGACAAAACCGCCGCCCACCGAGTAGTACTCGCGGCTGCGGATTTGCAGGCCCGCAGCGTCGAACGCACGGAAGATCATGCCGTTGGGGTGATAGGGCAATGGCTTGCGAATCATCGCCAGGTGTTCTTTCTCGTTGAACGCAATGCTGTGTTCGCCGAGCAGGTTCAAACGACCGTTGCCGCGAATTTCCTGTAGCCGGGCCGCGACGGTTTCAGTGTTCACGGTGTCCGGGTGTTCACCTTCCAGGCCCAGCAACACGGCCTTGTCGCTGCCATGGCCTTTGCCGGTGGCGCCGAGCGAGCCGTACAGCTCGACCTTGACGCAGGTGGTGACGCCCAGCAGGTTTTCACGGCGCAGGCCTTCGACAAAACGGGCAGCGGCGCGCATCGGGCCGACGGTGTGGGAACTGGAGGGGCCAATGCCAATCTTGAACAGGTCGAACACGCTTAACGACATGAGTGGTTCTCCGGTTTCTTGTTATGGGGATCGGCACAGATCTTGAAGTGTGCTGCGATCCTGTGGGAGTTGGCTTGCCTGCGATGGCGGTGGGTCAGGCAACAAAGATGTGACTGACCTACCGCCATCGCAGGCAAGCCAGCTCCCACACGGGTATGCGGTGTTCTTGAAAGGGGCGGTTGGACCGCCCCCACACAGCTTTAAGCGTAGCTTTCGATCGACGGGCAGGCGCACACCAGGTTGCGGTCGCCGAACACGTTGTCGACGCGGCCGACCGGTGGCCAGTATTTGCCTTCGATCAGCGACGCAACCGGGTATACCGCTTGCTCACGGCTGTACGGATGCGTCCACTCGCCAACGATTTCCGCAGCGGTGTGCGGTGCGTTTTTCAGCGGGTTGTCGTCCTTGTCCAGGGTGCCGTTTTCCACTGCGCGGATTTCTTCGCGGATGCGGATCATGGCGTCGCAGAAGCGGTCCAGTTCTTCTTTGGATTCGCTTTCGGTCGGCTCGATCATCAGCGTGCCAGCCACCGGGAACGACATGGTCGGGGCGTGGAAGCCGAAGTCGATCAGGCGCTTGGCCACGTCATCGACGCTGATGCCGCTGCTGTCTTTCAACGGACGCAGATCCAGAATGCACTCGTGTGCCACCAGACCATTGCTGCCGGTGTACAGCACGGGGTAGTGCTCTTCCAGGCGACGGGAAATGTAGTTGGCATTGAGGATCGCCAGCTGCGATGCACGCTTGAGGCCTGCGCCGCCCATCATCCGGATGTACATCCAGGTGATCGGCAAGATGCTCGCGCTGCCGAACGGTGCCGCGCAGACCGCGCCTTGCTTGCGCTCCATCTGGGCGTGGCCCGGCAGGAACGGAGTCAGGTGCGACTTGACGCCAATCGGGCCGACGCCAGGACCGCCACCGCCATGAGGAATGCAGAAGGTCTTGTGCAGGTTCAGGTGCGAAACGTCGCCGCCGAACTTGCCCGGCGCGCAGAGGCCGACCATCGCGTTCATGTTGGCGCCGTCGATGTACACCTGGCCACCGTTGTCATGAATGATGCCGCAGATTTCGCGGATGCCTTCTTCGAACACGCCGTGGGTCGACGGGTAAGTGATCATCAGCGCGGCGAGGTGTTCGCGGTGCTCGATGGCCTTGGCGCGCAAGTCTTCGATGTCGACGTTGCCACGGGCATCACACGCAGTGACGACCACACGCATGCCGGCCATGTTGGCGGTAGCGGGGTTGGTGCCGTGGGCGGACGAGGGGATCAGGCAGATGTCGCGGCGGTCTTCGCCACGGCTCTGGTGGTAGGCACGAATGGCCAGCAGACCGGCGTATTCGCCTTGCGAACCGGCGTTCGGTTGCAGCGAGATCGAGTCATAGCCGGTCGCGGCGCAGAGCATCGCTTCCAGCTCAAAGGTCAGTTGCTGATAACCGGCGCTTTGCTCGGCCGGGGCGAACGGGTGCAGGGCGCCGAACTCAGCCCAGGTCACCGGGATCATCTCGCTGGCGGCGTTGAGTTTCATGGTGCACGAACCCAGCGGGATCATGGTGCGATCCAGTGCCAGGTCCTTGTCGGCGAGCTTGCGCAGGTAGCGCATCAGCTCGGTTTCCGAGTGATAACGGTTGAACACCGGGTGGCTGAGGATCGGCGACTGGCGAACCAGAGCGGCCGGAACCGTGCTGACCACCGAAGCGGCGAGGGCGCCGAAGTCCGGCAGCGCCTTGCCGTCGGCGAGCAGGCTCCACAGGGTTTCGACGTCGGCCTGGCTGGTGGTTTCGTCCAGGGACAGGCCCAGGCGCTCGGCATCGACCACGCGCAGGTTGATCTGCCGGGCACGCGCCTTGTCGTGCAGTTTGGCGGTGTTGGCGCCGGTCTTGAGGGTCAGAGTGTCGAAGAAATGTTCTTGCTCGACGCTCAGGCCCAATGCGCTCAAGCCTTTGGCCAGAATGGCGGTCAGGTGATGAATGCGCTGGGCGATCTGCGTCAGGCCTTTGGGGCCGTGGTACACGGCGTACATGCTGGCGATGTTGGCCAGCAGCACTTGCGCGGTGCAAATGTTGCTGGTGGCTTTCTCGCGGCGGATATGTTGCTCGCGGGTCTGCATCGCCAGGCGCAGGGCCGGCTTGCCGAAACGGTCCACGGAAACACCGACCAGACGGCCCGGCATGTCGCGCTTGAACGCGTCCTTTGTGGAGAAGTAAGCAGCATGTGGACCGCCGAAACCCAGCGGTACGCCAAAGCGTTGTGCGCTGCCAATGGCCACGTCGGCGCCGAACTCGCCTGGCGGGGTCAGCACGGTCAGGGCCAGCAGGTCAGCGGCCACGGCCACCAATGCGTTGGCGGCGTGGAAGCGCTCGGTCAGTTCGCGGTAGTCGAACACGTCACCGTTGCTGGCCGGGTATTGCAGCAGGGCGCCGAAGAACGGGCTGACGTCGGTCAGTTCGCGTTCGTCGCCGACGACAACGTCGAGGCCCAACGGTTCTGCACGGGTGCGCAGGACGTCGAGGGTCTGCGGGTGGCAATGGCTGGAGGCGAAGAACGCATGGCTGCCCTTGTTCTTGCTCAGGCGTTTGCAGAAGGTCATGGCTTCGGCAGCGGCGGTCGCTTCGTCCAGCAGCGAGGCGTTGGCGATCGGCAGGCCGGTCAGGTCGCTGATCAGCGTCTGGAAGTTCAGCAGCGCTTCGAGACGGCCCTGGGAAATTTCAGGCTGGTACGGGGTGTAAGCGGTGTACCAGGCCGGGTTTTCCAGCAGGTTGCGCAGGATCGGCGACGGCGTGTGAGTGCCGTAGTAGCCCTGGCCGATGTAGGTCTTGAACAGTTGGTTCCTGGCGGCGATGGTCTTGATCAGGGCCAGTGCATCGGCCTCGCTCAGGCCGTCGTCCATGCCCAGGACGCTGGTGCCCTTGATGCTCTCGGGGATGACGCTGGCGCTCAGGGCTTCGAGAGAATCAAAGCCCAGGCTGTTGAGCATGGCTTGCTCATCGCCTGCACGCGGGCCGATGTGGCGTGCGATGAATTCGTTGGCAGTGCCGAGATTGATTTGAGACATGGGTAGGCGCTCCTCAGGCTTGTGCGTTGGCTTTGATCAGACGGTCGTAGGCGTCCTGATCCAGCAGCTTGGCAACAGCCGAGGCATCGCTTGGCTGGAAGCGGAAGAACCAGCCTTCACCCAGCGGATCTTCGTTGACCAGTTCCGGACTGTCTTCGAGCGCCGGGTTCACTTCCAGCACTTCACCGTCCAGTGGCATGTACACGCCGCTGGCCGCTTTTACCGATTCCACGGTGGCGGCTTCGGCGCCTTTGTCGTAGGACTGCAGCTCAGGCAGTTGTACGAAAACCACGTCGCCCAAGGCGTTCTGCGCAAAAGCGGTGATGCCGACTGTGACGCTGCCGTCAGCTTCGGTACGCAGCCATTCGTGATCTTCAGTAAAACGCAATTCGCTCATGGAAACTCCTAAGGGGGCCAGACTCGTCTGGTGGACGCGATTGAATGCTTGGGCCAAGGCCCTGATTTATGAGTGGTTACTAAGCAAGATCGCGGCCAAAGTTATTTTATTGATATAAATCAATAAGTTAGTTGGTCGAGTGATCGCTGGAGATTTGAACGCTGTAGCGAAATCGATACAGCCTGTGACGAAGAGAAAAGCCGAGGAGGATCAAAGCCTTGCACAGCGGTGATCAAAGAAGGGTGTATCGATATCGTTCCGCTGTAGCGCTTTCAGTACAGACGCAGGTCGCTTTTGAACCCGATTTATAAGGCACCACACAAAACTTGTGGGAGCGAGCTTGCTCGCGATTGCGGTAGGTCAGTCAACATTGATGTTGGCTGACACGGCCTCATCGCGAGCAAGCTCGCTCCCACAGGGGGGGTATGGTGTTTGGGAAGTTGTGTTCCAGCCCAAATGCCTACGGCTTTCCCGGAATCCCGTACTTGCGCAACCGATGCGCAATCGCCGTGTGCGAGGTTTGCAGCCGGCTGGCCAGCTGTCGGGTCGATGGGTAGCTGACGTAGAGTTTTTCCAGCAGGGTTTTCTCGAACGCTTCCACCGCCTGTTCAAGACTGTCGACCTCGGTGTCGCTCTGACGCGCCACCGAGGTGCCGGCGATGTCGAGGTCGCCGATGTCCACCAGGCTGCTTTCGCAAATCGCCGCGGCGCGGAAAATCACGTTCTGCAATTGCCGCACATTGCCTGGCCAGCGGTTGCCCAGCAACGCCGGGTAAGTGCCCGGTGCCAGGCGGCAGACCGGGCGCTGAATCTGTGCACAGGCCTGCTGCATGAAATAGCGGGCCAGCAGCAGAATGTCCTGGCCGCGTTCACGCAGCGGCGGGACTTCGACGTTGAGCACGTTGAGGCGATAGAACAGGTCTTCGCGAAACGTGCCTTCGCTGACCATTTTTTCCAGGTCGCGGTGGGTCGCGCTGAGAATGCGCACGTTGACCTTCACCTCACGATCGCCACCGACCCGGCGGAAGCTGCCGTCATTCAGGAAGCGCAGCAGCTTGGCCTGCAAGTACGGTGACATCTCGCCGATCTCGTCGAGAAACACCGTGCCCTGGTTCGCCAGCTCCATCAGCCCCGGTCTGCCGCCTCGTTGCGCGCCGGTAAAGGCACCGGGGGCGTAGCCGAACAGTTCGCTTTCGGCGAGGTTCTCCGGCAATGCCGCACAGTTCAGCGCCAGAAACGGTGCACTGTGGCGAGCGCTGATGGCGTGGCAGGCGCGGGCGACCAGTTCTTTGCCGGTGCCGGTTTCGCCTTGAATCAGCAACGGTGCATCCAGGGTCGCCACGCGCTGGGCACGGGCCTTGAGCGTGCGGATCGCCGGGGACTCGCCGAGCAAGGCGTCGAAGCCTTCGGCGTGGTCGTGGTGCAGCGCCGAGAGTTGTTCGCCGATGCGATTGGGCTGGTACAGCGTCAGCAGAGCGCCGGCATCGGTGATCGGTGTCGCGTCCAGCAGCAGGGTCTGGCCGTTGACGGTGATTTCGCGCAGCGGCAGGCGAAAACCGTTTTCCAATAGCGCTTCAAGCAGCGCCGGATCGGCGAACAGCTCGGCGACGCTTTCACCGGCCGGTTCGCGGCCGTACAGGGCGATCAGTGCCGGGTTGGCCAACAGCACTTTGCCGGCGCTGTCCAGCGCCAGTACCGGGTCAGTCATGGCGGCGAGCAAGGCATCGAGCTGCAAGTGCCGGCGCTGGCCGGGCAGGATATCGACCACCGTCACCGCTTGCACGCCATGCACGCTGAACAACGCATCGCGCAATTCTTCGAGCACTTGCGGGCTCAGGGTCGGGGCGTCGATGTAGACGTTGGGCGGCACCATTTCCACCGCATCCAGATTGAGATTACGCCCACCGAGCAGGGCCAGGACTTCCTGGGTGATGCCGACGCGGTCGATGAAACTGACGTGGATACGCATGGGGCGGTTTTTGATTCTGCAATGCGGAGGGTGGCCAGTATGCCTTGGAGGAGGGGGTTAGGTGAAATCTGGCGCAGATCCTCGGCATGGCGAAAATCCCCTGTGGGAGCGAGCCTGCTCGCGATAGCGGTGTATCAGCAGGCATCAATGTGCCTGACACTCCTCTTTCGCGAGCAGGCTCGCTCCCACAGGTTCAGTGTTCACTCTGATGAATGTGTTTACTCCAGATGCTCAGGCTTCACCGGATCGCCGGATTTCACATCCAACTGCTTGCGCACATCCTCGAACATTTCGTCGTAGGTCTTGTGCATCGAGGCGATGTTCGCGGTAGCAGGCATGCCGTGCTTCTGCGCGATCTGCATGGCATGGCGGGCAAAGTCGAAGGCCTGGTCCTTGGGCAGGAAGAACTCTTCCTTCAGGTCCTTGCCCTCGATGCTGCCGTGCATCTTGAACAACATCCCTTTGCCTTCCCTGGGATCGTTGGTGACTTCGTAGTCGATGCACAGGTTGTAGCTGTAATCGTCTTTATTCAGCGCGTGGCGCTCGATATGCAAGTGACCGGGTTCGAACATGGCCATAAGCGTTTCTCCTTCGAAGGCATTGGAGAAGGGCAGACCACAGGCCTGCCCCTGGAGTTTCTTATAAGTAGGTGATGCCCGGTTTGGCCGTGCTGATCCGGGTTCCGGCGGTGCCCTGGACGATGGCCTCGATGTCCGAGAGTGAGCCGATCACCGCGGTTTTGCCAGTGTGGCGGGCGAACTCGCAGGCAGCCTGGACCTTCGGCCCCATGGAACCGGCAGCAAAGCCGAGTTTTTCCATTTCGTCCGGGTGGGCCTGGCCGATGGCTTTCTGGGTCGGTTTGCCGAAGTCGATGTAGGCGGCGTTGACGTCGGTGGCGATCACCAGCAAATCACTTTCAAGCTGTTCGGCCAGCAGCGCCGAACACAGGTCTTTGTCAATCACCGCTTCGACGCCCTTGAGCTTGTGGTTCTCGTCATACATCGTCGGGATGCCGCCACCGCCGGCGCAGATCACGATGCTGCCCTTGTCCAGCAGCCACTTGATCGGGCGAATCTCGAAGATGCGTTTGGGTCTGGGGCTGGCCACCACGCGACGGAATTTGTCGCCGTCCGGGGCAATCGCCCAGCCTTTTTCGGCGGCCAGCGCTTCGGCTTCGGCTTTGGAGTAGACCGGGCCGATGGGTTTGCTCGGGTTCTTGAAGGCTGGGTCGTTGGCGTCCACTTCGACCTGGGTCAGCAGGGTGGCGAACGGCACTTCGAAGTCCAGCAGGTTGCCCAGTTCCTGTTCGATGATATAGCCGATCATGCCTTCGGTTTCGGCACCGAGCACGTCCAGCGGGTAAGGGGAGACCGAGGTGTAGGCCGCCGCCTGCAGCGACAGCAGGCCGACTTGCGGGCCATTGCCGTGGGCGATGACCAGTTGATTGCCGGGATGGATCCGGGCGATCTGTTCGGTGGCGACGCGGATGTTGGTGCGTTGATTGTCCGCGGTCATGGGTTCACCACGGCGGAGCAGGGCGTTACCGCCCAGAGCAACGACGATACGCATAGTGCAGTCCTTCTAAAGAGAGGCCTTTGTAGGCGCCGGGCTTACTCGCGATGCAGGCGACTCGGTTACCTGTTGAAACCCGGTCACTGTGGGAGCTGGCTTTGCCTGCGATGGCATCACCTCGGTCTATCTGACAGACCAAGGCGATGCCATCGCGGGCAAGCCCGGCTCCCACAGGAGAGCAAATAGCGATAGCTATCAGATATCCGCCAATGCCGACACCAGGATGGCCTTGATGGTGTGCATGCGATTTTCCGCTTGCTCGAAGGCGATGTTGGCGGGTGATTCGAAGACTTCTTCAGTCACTTCAACGCCACCGGCCAGGTGCGGATAACGGGCGGCGATGTCCTTGCCGACCTTGGTTTCGCTGTTGTGGAAGGCCGGCAGGCAGTGCATGAATTTCACCCGTGGGTTGCCCGAGGCCTTCATCATCTTGGTGTTGACCTGGTACGGCAGCAGTTGCTCGATGCGCTCGTCCCACGCTTCCACCGGCTCACCCATCGACACCCAGATGTCGGTGTGGATGAAGTCCACGCCCTTGACCGCTTCTTTCGGGTCTTCGGTGATGGTGATGCGTGCGCCGCTTTCTTCGGCGAAGGCCTTGCACTGGGCAATGAAGTCGGCGTGTGGCCACAGCGCTTTCGGTGCGCCGATGCGCACGTCCATGCCCAGTTTGGCGCCGATCATCAGCAGCGAGTTGCCCATGTTGTAGCGTGCGTCGCCCAGGTAGGCGTAGCTGATGTCATGCATCGGCTTGTCGCTGTGCTCACGCATGGTCAGTACGTCGGCGATCATTTGCGTCGGGTGGAATTCAGCGGTCAAACCGTTGAACACCGGCACGCCGGCGAACTTGGCCAGTTCTTCGACGATTTCCTGTTCAAAGCCACGGTACTCGATGGCATCGAACATCCGGCCCAGGACGCGGGCGGTGTCTTTCATGCTTTCCTTGTGGCCGATCTGCGACGACACCGGGTCGATGTAGGTGACGTGAGCACCCTGGTCGTGGGCCGCGACTTCGAAGGCGCAACGGGTGCGGGTCGAAGTTTTTTCGAAGATCAGGGCAATGTTCTTGCCTTGCAGGTGTGGACGCTCGGTGCCGGTGTACTTGGCGCGTTTGAGGTCGCGGGACAGGTCGATCAGGTAGTTGAGCTCGCGAGTGGTGTGGTGCATCAAGCTCAGCAAGCTGCGGTTACGCATGTTAAAAGCCATTTTGGATCTCCTTGGGTTTCGGTTATCCGCCTGCTTCACGCGTTATGGGCGCGAAGCAGGGCATACGAATCAATAGTCGATGGGGTCGCGAATGATCGGGCAGGTCATGCAGTGGCCGCCGCCACGGCCGCGTCCGAGTTCGCCGGCGCTGATGGTGATGACTTCCACACCGGCCTTGCGCAGCAGGGTGTTGGTGTAGGTGTTGCGGTCGTAGCCGATCACCACGCCCGGTTCCAGGGCCACCACGTTGTTGCCGTCGTCCCACTGCTCGCGTTCGGCGGCGAAGCTGTTGCCGCCGGTTTCCACCACGCGCAGGGCCTTGAGGTTCAGGGCTTGGGCCACGGTGTCGAGGAAATTGGTTTCTTCGCGGCGGATGTCGATGCCGCCGGGTTTGCTCTCGTCAGGGCGCAGGGTGAACGCAACGATCTGGCTCACCACTTCCGGGAAGACGGTCACCAAGTCGCGGTCGCAGAAGCTGAACACGGTGTCCAGGTGCATCGCGGCGCGGGATTTCGGCAGACCGGCAACGATCACTCGCTCCACGGCTTTGTGCTTGAACAGGTTCAGCGCCAGCTGGCCGATGGCCTGGCGGGACGAGCGTTCGCCCATGCCGATCAACACCACGCCGTTGCCGATGGGCATGACGTCGCCGCCTTCGAGCGTCGAGTTGCCGTGTTCCTGATCCGGGTCGCCGTACCAGACCTGGAAGTCGGCGTTGGTGAACTCGGGGTGGAATTTGTAGATGGCGCTGGCCAGCAGGGTTTCCTGACGGCGCGCCGGCCAATGCATCGGGTTCAGGGTCACGCCACCGTAGATCCAGCAAGTGGTGTCGCGGGTGAACTGGGTGTTGGGCAGCGGCGGCAGAATGAAGCTGGAGTGGCCGAGGAAGTCGCGGAACATCTCGATGGTCTTGCCACCGAAACTGGTCGGCAGGTCATCGGCGGACACGCCGCCAATCAGGAACTCGGCGATCTTGCGCGGCTCCAGGCTGCGCAGCCACGAGCTCGTTTCGTTCACCAGGCCGAGGCCAACGGTGTTGGCGGTGATCTTGCGCTCAAGAATCCAGTCCAGCGCTTCGGGGATGGCGACGATGTCGGTCAGCAGGTTGTGCATTTCCAGTACATCGACGTTGCGTTCGCGCATCTTGGTGACGAAATCGAAGTGGTCACGCTTGGCCTGGGCGACCCACAGCACATCGTCGAACAGCAGTTCGTCGCAGTTGTTCGGGGTCAGCCGCTGGTGGGCCAGACCTGGGGAGCAAACCATGACTTTGCGCAGTTTGCCGGCTTCGGAATGTACGCCGTACTTCACTTTTTCCGTGGTCATTACAGTGATCCTCCAGATTGAAACAATCAGCAATTACAGAGTCAGGAAACCCGCATACAGCCCGTAGGCAGCCACCAGGGCGCCGACGACGACGGCCGCGAAAATCAGCTTCTCGACATTGGTGAAAACCGGTTTGCCCACTTCCATCTTGGCCTTGGCGAACAGGATCGCGCCGGGGGCATAGAGCAGGGCGGAGAGCAGCAGGTATTTGATGCCGCCGGCATACAGCAGCCAGACCGCGTAGATCACGGCAATGGCGCCGATGACCAGGTCTTTCTTGCGTTCGGCCAGGGCGTTTTCATAGCTCTCGCCGCGCACCGCCAGCAGCAGCGCATAGGCCGCCGACCACAGGTACGGCACCAGAATCATCGAGGTGGCGAGGTAGATCAGCGACAGGTAAGTGCTGGCCGAAAACAGGGTGATGATCAGGAACAGCTGAACCATGGCGTTGGTCAGCCACAGGGCGTTGGCCGGCACATGGTTGGCATTTTCGCGGCGCAAAAACGCCGGCATGGTGTGGTCCTTGGCGGCGGCGAACATGATCTCCGCACACAGCAGCACCCAGGACAGCAGCGCGCCGAGCAGGGATATGATCAGGCCGATACTGATCAGCACCGCGCCCCAGTGACCGACCACATGCTCCAGCACGGCAGCCATTGACGGGTTCTGCAACTTGGCCAGTTCTGGCTGAGTCATGATGCCCAGCGACAACACATTCACCAGCACCAGGAACAACAGCACGGTGATGAAACCGATGACGGTGGCTTTACCCACGTCGCTGCGTTTTTCCGCGCGGGCCGAGAAGATGCTCGCGCCTTCGATGCCGATGAACACCCAGACGGTGACCAGCATCATGTTGCGCACCTGGTTCATCACGCTGCCCAGGCTGGTGTTTTTACTGCCCCAGATGTCAGCGGTGAAGATGTCCAGTTTGAAGGCGAAAATCGCGATCAGCACAAACAGCACCAGCGGCACGACCTTGGCGACGGTGGTCACCAGGTTGATGAACGCCGCTTCCTTGATGCCGCGCAGGACCAGGAAGTGCACGGCCCACAGCAGCACGGAAGCACCGACCACTGCGGCAACCGTGTTGCCTTCGCCAAAAATCGGGAAGAAATAACCGAGGGTGCTGAACAGCAACACGAAGTAGCCGACGTTGCCCAGCCAGGCACTGATCCAGTAACCCCAGGCGGACGAGAAGCCCATGTAGTCGCCGAAACCGGCCTTGGCGTAGGCATAGACACCGCCGTCCAGGTCAGGCTTGCGATTGGCGAGGGTTTGAAAGACGAAAGCGAGGGTCAACATGCCGACAGCGGTAATCGCCCAACCGATCAGCACGGCACCGACGTCGGCACTGGCGGCCATGTTCTGCGGCAAAGAGAAGATCCCGCCACCAATCATTGAGCCAACAACCAGTGCCACCAGGGCGCCAAGTCGCAGTTTTCCGGGGGATTCAGACATTGCATGACTCCAGTGCAGGAGAAGAGAGACAACAGAGTAAATCTGTTAGCAGTTCAATCAGCTGACCTAGATCAGTGCATGGGCACATTCCATTGTTAATGAAAGACTTATGAACTATTTACGGGCATAACTGTACTGAGTGAAAAGCCCGGTCCAGACGCTTCGGTTCAGAACAAACGGTAATGACTCCTATCGCGTGGAGCTGTTGAAGCTAGTTCGTTTTCACGAATTGGCAAATTTCCGCATCTGTTTTCAGTACAGAATTGATTTATTGGTTTAAGCGCACAAAACTGCTGGCGAGCTCTATGCGGATAGATTGATCGGTTTTCAATAACATAGAGTTGTTGGCGTTATGAATAAACGACTTGAAGCTTTATCTATTTAGTTAAAGCCTTGCAATGGTGGCGAGGGAGCTTGCTCCCGCTGGACTGCGTAGCAGACCCTTTTTTGGGGGCCGCTTCGCGCCCCGGCGGGAGCAAGCTCCCTCGCCACACGTTTTGCGTCAGGCCCTGTAAAGCACATTGAAAAAAGGAAAGAGGCCGTCATGTCGCAACCGACACAAAAACTTCGCTTGAGTGCGCTGATCGCGCTGGTGGTCGGGTCGATGATTGGTGGCGGGATTTTTTCATTACCGCAGAACACGGCGGCACGGGCCGATGCCGGGGCGATATTGATCGGTTGGGCGATCACCGCCGTCGGCATGCTGACCCTGGCCTTCGTGTTCCAGACCCTGGCCAACCGCAAGCCGGAACTGGACTCCGGTGTGTACGCCTATGCCAAGGCCGGGTTCGGCGACTACATGGGCTTTTCATCCGCCTGGGGTTACTGGATCAGCGCCTGGATGGGCAGCGTCGGTTATTTCGTGCTGCTGTTCAGCACCCTCGGGTATTTCTTCCCGGCCTTCGGCCAGGGCAACACGCCGATTGCCATCGGCTGCGCTTCGCTGCTGTTGTGGTCGGTGCATTTCCTGGTGTTGCGCGGGATCAAGGAGGCGGCGTTCATCAATCAACTGACGGCTGTGGCCAAGATCGTGCCGCTGATCATGTTCATCGTGATTGCCGCCGTGGCGTTCAAGACAGACGTCTTTACCCGCGACATCTGGGGCCACAGCAACCCGAGCTTTGGCGGGGTGATGGACCAGGTGCGCAACATGATGCTGGTCACCGTCTTCGTGTTCATCGGCATCGAAGGCGCCAGCGTTTACTCGGCCCGGGCCGAAAAGCGCACAGATGTGGGCCGGGCGACCGTCATCGGTTTTCTCGGGGTATTGGCGCTGCTGGTGCTGGTGAACGTGTTGTCGCTGGGCATCATGAGTCAACCGGAACTGGCCGCCTTGCAGAATCCGTCGCTGGCGGCGGTGCTGGAACACATCGTCGGGCCCTGGGGCGCGCTGCTGATCAGCGTCGGTCTGGCGGTATCGCTGGTCGGGGCGTTGCTGTCGTGGGCATTGCTCTGCGCCGAGATCCTTTTCGCCACCGCCAAGGACAAGACCATGCCGGCGTTCCTGACCCGGGAAAACGCCAACCATGTGCCGGTCAACGCGCTGTGGATGACCAACGGCATGATCCAGATTTTCCTGTTGATCACGCTGTTTTCCGCCGGCACCTACACCAGCCTGATCTACCTCGCCTCCTCGATGATTCTGGTGCCGTACCTGTGGTCGGCGGCCTACGCCGTACTGCTGAGCGGGCGCGGCGAAACCTATGAACACGCCTCGGCCGAACGCACCAAGGACTTGCTGATCGGCGGCATCGCCCTGAGCTATGCCGTGTGGCTTTTGTATGCCGGCGGGGTGAAATACCTGCTGCTGTCAGCGCTGCTGTATGCGCCGGGGGTGATTCTGTTTGCCAAGGCCAAACGCGAGCAGGGCGAGCCATTGTTCACCCATGTCGAGAAGGGGATCTTTGCCTGTGTCGTCAGCGGGGCAGGGTTGGCCGCGTATGGGCTGTATAGCGGGTTGCTGTCGCTGTGAACGTGCGACTCGACTATCAGCCGCCCTATGACTGGCCGGCGATGCTTGGCTTCTTGTCGGCGCGGGCGATTGCCGGAATGGAAACCGTGGTCGATGGCGTGTATTCGCGCAGCATCAGCTTGAACGGTGTTCACGGTTCCTTTTCGATCAAGCCAGGTATTGGCGACGGGCTGGAGGTGACGCTGGACTTCCCCGATCCCGGCGCCGTACCGCAGATCGTGGTGCGATTGCGGCGGATGTTTGATCTGGATGCCGATCTGCCGTTGATTCATCGGCAACTGGCGGTTGATCCACTGATGGAAAGTTTGATCGCCCAGCGTCCGGGACTGCGGGTGCCAGGGGCGTGGGACGGGTTGGAGCTGGCGATTCGTGCGGTGTTGGGGCAACAGATTACTGTCGTCGCTGCGATCAAATTGGCGGGGAAACTGGTGGCGCAATATGGCGCACCATTGCGTGCGCCGCAGCCGGGCTTGAGCCATGTGTTTCCCGATGCGGCGGTGTTGGCGGCGGCGGATCTGGCGACGCTGGGCATGCCCAAAAGCCGTGGGCGAACGCTGTCTGGCGTGGCGCAGGCATTGCTTGATGATCCGTTGTTGTTTGAGCCGGGGCGGGCCGATGGCGTGGCACGGTTGCGGGCTTTGCACGGGATTGGTGACTGGACGGCGCAGTACATCGCGTTGCGCCAGTTGCGGGATCTGGATGCGTTTCCCGGTGGCGATGTGGGGTTGATCAATGGGTTGGCGGCGCTGGAGGGTCAGCCTGTGACGGCTCGGGAGTTGTTGCGCCGGGCTGAGGATTGGCGGCCGTGGCGGGGGTATGCGGCGCAGCTTGTTTGGACTTCTTTGAGTCGGGCTGATTGAGCTGATCTGGAGTGTGTGGTGATTGAGCGGGCAAGCCCGCTCCCACAGGTGATCGCGTTTCTCCAGATGAACTCGGTCAAATGTGGGAGCAAGCTCTCCCACAGGTGACCGGGTTCTAGGGTGGAATGCCATCAAGTGTGGGAGCGAGCCTGCTCGCGAAAGGGCCGGTTCAGTCACCACCACTGTGCGCGATGCGCACCCAATTCCGTTGCCGGCAATGCCCACTGCACCGGCGTCCCACTGATCCTCAGCGGCACCTGCAATCGATGCGCCGGCCCCCACGGTGTCTGTTCAATCAACATCCCCTGATCCTGTTCATCCTCAGCCCGCAACGGCTCATCCGTCCCGGCACCTTGCTCGATCAACAGCTTCGCCGTACGCGCCAATGACAGCCGCGCCGAACCACCGCTGGCCAACAACTTGATCGCACTGGCCGCCATCAAGTACCCGGTCGCGTGATCCAGCGCCTGCACTGGCAGCGGTGTCGGCTTGTCCGCTTTTTTCCACTGCATGCCAGCCTCGGCAATCCCGCTGCTCATCTGCACCAGACTGTCGAAGCCGCGCCGATGCTGCCACGGGCCGCTCCAGCCGTAGGCATTGAGGCACACGTCGATCAGGCCGGGTGCCAGGCGCTGGCGTTGCTCGGCGCCGTAGCCCAAACGCTCCAGGGCGTCGGCGCGGTAGCCGTGGAGCAGGATGTCGGCGTCCTTGAGCAGGCTTTCAAACACGGCGCGATCCGCCGCATCGTGCAAGTCCAGCCGAGCACAGCGTTTGCCCAGGGTGATTTCCGGGACCACGCCAGGTTCGTTCCAGGTCGGTGGGTCGATGCGCAGGACGTCGGCGCCCAGCCCGGCGAGGAAGCGACTGGCGATTGGGCCGGCGAGTACACGGGTCAAATCCAGTACCTTGATTCCGGCCAACGGTTGCGCCACCGAACCTTGCCACGGCGTGCTGCGTGGCTGGCTGGCTGCGGTGAATTGCACCAACGGTTCGGCGTTCACCGCGAGGCCCTGTGGATGAGCCTGCCACTGTGCCCAACTGCGCATCTCGGCGGCGCAACCACCGGCCTCGACCACGGCGTGCTCCAGATCGGTTTTCGCCCACTGCGCGACTTTGCTCGCCATCGCGGCGCGGTCGGCGCAGGCCCCAAGCACGCTTTGGGCGGCGACACGGTGATGAGGGGCGTTGGTGTGCAGGCGAATCCAGCCATCCTTGGTCGCGTAGTCACCGGCAATCGGGTCCCACAACGGCGGCACGTTCCAGCCTGTCGGGCGGATCGAGGAGGCAAACCAGAAAGAGGCGAGGCGGCGGTCGACTTCGAGCGTGGGCAGGCGAGCGGTTTGCTGGTGCAGCAGTTCGCTGGCGGCTTGGCCGGCGACGGCGATGCTGGCGCAGGCCAGGTCGGTAACGGCAAACGCCGAGGGCAGGGCGCCGCTCGAGGTGAACGGAATCGGGGTGTGCGGCAAGCCGAGTGCGGCTTGAATGGACGTGAGTAAATCAGTCATCGAAGGCCCTCCGGGGTGAGGGCTCGATGATAGATCAAAAAAAAGATCTGCCAGATGAATTCCCCCGATGCTCTGTCTTGCACTCAATCCTGTGGGAGCGGGCTTGCTCCCACAGGGGGGACTGTGGTGTTCCTTTAAACCCGGAACTGATCCATCAATTTCATCTGGTGGGTGGCCAGTGCATTGAGCTGGCTGCTGATCTGCGCTGATTCGGTGGCCTGGCCGGTCAGGGTTTCGGTAACGGTGCGGATCGCCGAGACGTTGCGGTTGACCTCTTCGGCCACGGCGCTTTGCTGTTCAGCGGCGCTGGCGATTTGCAGGTTCATGTCGCTGATCACCGTCACCGCGTCACTGATTTTACCCAGTGCCTGGACCGCTTGCTGGATCTGCCCGGCGTTGCTGTGGGCCTGGGTCTGGCTCGAATGCATGGTGGCGACAACGCCGCGAGTGCCTGTCTGTATGCGCTCGATGACGATGCGGATTTCCTCCACCGAATCCTGGGTGCGTTTGGCCAGGTTGCGCACTTCGTCGGCCACCACGGCAAAGCCGCGACCGCTTTCGCCGGCACGGGCTGCTTCGATCGCTGCGTTGAGCGCCAGCAGGTTGGTCTGCTCGGCGATGCTGCGGATCACTTCCAGTACCGATCCGATCTGCTCGCTGTTGACCGCCAGTGCCTCAACTTCGGTCACTGCCTTGCTGACTTCATCGGCCAGCAGATTGATGTCGTGGGTGCTGCGCTCGATGATCTGCATGCCGTCACGGGCTGACTGATCGGCACCTTTGGCGGCGTTGGCAGCATTCGAAGCGCTGTTGGCGACGTCGTGGGCGGTGGCGCTCATTTCGTTGGAGGCGGTGGCTACCTGGTCGATTTCGCGGAACTGCACCTGCATGCCTTCGCTGGTCTGACGGGCGATTTCCGAAGACTGATCGGCGGTGGTGCGTGCGTCGGTAATGCTTTGCTTGATCTGCGCGATGGTCGGTTGCAGTTTGTCGAGGAAGCGATTGAACCAGCTCACCAGTTCGCCCAGTTCGTCCTGCTTGCTGTAGTGCAGGCGTTGGGTCAGGTCGCCGTCGCCGCTGGCAATTGCCTTGAGCATTTGGGCCACGCTGTTGATTGGCCGGGTCACGCCGGAGGCGGTGAGCCAAATCAGCAGCAAGCCGACCAGCCCGGCGGCGATCGCCACCAGCAGCGCCTTGATCAGACCGCTTTGTTGCGCGTCATCGAGTAGCGTTTGCAGTTTCACCGAATCCGCCAGCAACACTTGCTTGGGCAGGTCGATCACCACGCCCCAGGCTTTCGAGTCGCTGATCGGGCTGACCGGGTACACCGCGCGGATCAGGTCGCCTTGTTCGAGAATTTTCGGTGTGCCGCTGGCGAGCAGTTGCAGCACGTCCTTGCCGTCGGCGCCCAAGGTGTCGCCCATGCTTTTGCCGACCTTGCTGGCGTCGACACTGAAACCGGCGAGTACGCCGCTGCCGGAGACGATCAGCATGTGCCCGGCACCGTTGAACAGGTCGCGCTGGGAATCCACGGCTGCCGCTTGCAGGGCGTCGAGGGCGATGTCCACACCGACCACGCCGATGGCCTTGCCGTCCACCAGCAGCGGCACGGAAATAGTGGTCATCAACATTTCCTTGCCGGCGACCGTATCGGCATACGGGTCCAGCAGGCAGGTGCGCTTGTTGTCGCGAGGGCAGGTGTACCAACTGTTATACGGCGTGCCGCTGACGCTCAGGGTGGTTTTGGTCATGTCGTCTTCGACCATGACCGTGTTGATCCCGGCGCCACCGGCACGGCTCCAGTAACTGGCGAAACGTCCGGCCTCGTTGGACTGACGCGCCGCATCGTTGACGAACTCGCTGTCCTTGCCATCCAGGCCGTTGGGCTCGAATGCCAGCCAGATCCCCAGCACCTTGCTGTTGCGCTCGAAGGCGGTTTTCAGGCTCTGGTTCAGTTCCTCACGCAGGTCGCCAGCGGCCAGTGAGCGCTTGGCGGCCAGGGTCCGCATGTCCTTGATCTGGTCGGCCAGGGCGGTCACCACCAGCAGGCTTTCGCCAAACGTCTTCTGCAACCGCACCGCCTGCTCGGCAGCCTTGGCCTGCAGCAGGTTCTGCACGCTGTTGGTGAGCATTTTGCTGCTGGAGGCGCTGACCAGTTCGTCATTGCGGCTGGTCTGGTACAGGTTCATGCCGACGATCAGCGCAACGACGCCGAGCAGGCACAGACCCGAGAGCAGGACGATTTTCAGGCGGATGGACAGAGCGTCGAACATAGGGCGAACTCGCGAATGGATGGCTGATTAGCTGTGAGCCGGGATGACTCGTGCCGCCAAATCCATTCAGCGCCTTACCCGAAACATCGGCTTGCGGTGCGTTTGCATGAGACAGAGCCGATGAGCGGTCATCAGTTCGTCATCGACGCCCATGTCGGTTATGTCGAGCGTTCAATGAAGTTCACACGATACATATGTACCGCCTTTTACACAGCGAGCAGCGCTTGAATACAGATGCCCACTTCGGTGGAACTCTTCCGGAAGTTTTTTGCTTCTGGCATCTGGTTTTAATAATGAGAAAGTCATCATGCGGATTATTGACGTTAAAAGTACCGGGTTACGCTCGGTGTTATTGTTTTGGGGCGTGTTGTTGGCGGCAGGTTCGGCACCGGCGATGTCTTTTTTGAGCACGGCAGCGATTCCGGTCGTGGCCTCTTACCTACCGGCAGCGGCAACGGTATTGCCGGACAAACTGAATACCCTTGAGGACCGTCTGGCTGACGAGGCGGATGTGAAGCATTACAGCTTTGTGGCGTTACGGGGGCAGGATGTGTGGATCCATGCGGGGGGGAGCAAAGGCGCGACATTGACGCTGGAATACCAAAGCGATGGAAACTGGGCGGCTATCCCTTGGGGAACACCTTTTACAGTGTCTGGCTTACAGCCGAATCAGGAAGTCCAGGTTCGCATCTCGAAGACGCCGTCTGTTCCGTTCGTGACGGGTGATTCTTACACCCTTGAGTTTGGTTCGGCGCCTTATTATGACGGCAGTCTCGTGCAGGGCGACGCCAGTCAGTTGCCGCTGTACTGGGCGACTACACAGGCCTACAGAGTCTTGAACTGGTCGGTCCGGTTGAGGGACTCGACAGGGCAGGCGCTTGAAGGCGCTACGGCTACTTTGATATTGAACAAGGGGGCGGGGGAGGTCCGCTTCGCCCTCATAACCGACAGCACTGGTAACGCTGAGGGTGTCATACAGTTGGGCCGGTGTCATGGAGGTTTGAAGTCCGATCCTTTCTGGACCCGCAGTGGCAAGTATCACTATCAGTGGGAGGTTGAATACAACCGGGGGTATTGGTTGATCGAGGTTCAAGGCAAAGCGGCTTCGGGAGTGGGAGGCCCCAATGTGCCGAACGTGTCATTCGCTCATATCTGTTATCAGCGGATGTTGCGAAACTAACGCTGTCACGCACCCGGCAAAGCGGTTGGGCATATTCGCTTTCCCGGGTGTTATCAAACGATCAGGCCTCGATGTGCAGCCCCTGTTTCTTCTCGTGCTGCTCAATGTTTGCACTTTTATTCAATTGATCCAGCCAAGAGTCTGTTTTCCCCATGTGTAGCGCGCCTTTGTTCAATAATAACCCATAGTCAATCAGCTTATGGAAATTACTCAGGTTCACTTTTACCTTGCCTTCGAACTGTTGCTTATCCATCTGGACCAGCTCAATCACGACTTTGGCGTGTTTGAGGGTCAAGGATTGTAAGTCTTTGGTCCCGTTCAGCAGGGTGTTCATTATTTCTTCTTCTTTGGTATCCAGGGTGTTGGGGGGCGAAGTTACTTTCAAACGACCGTCTTCGTCCACCGTGAAGCCGGTTACTTTATCGGCCAGGTCGGGCCATTTGCTCCGCAGGTCTTGTTTGAATTCGGAGTAAATTCCTTCCATTTTGCGGAGTGTTTCTCCTGCGTGGAACTCTTTAGACCGAAAGCATCCAAACCTAACTGCATTTTTTCTATCATTATCTAGTCTAACGCTATGGAGGTTTTCGGGCGTCTTCAAGAACTCATCCAGCTCATCGAGTTCTTCGATGGTAATTTCTATTATTACTGTAGGGTGCATGAGTTTCTCTATGGTCAACATCACCCTTCCCTCATCTATTACCGGACCTTCGATTTTCTCAGTCAGGTTTTTTTCCATGCTCGCTTTCGCTATTTGCGGATACGGAGTTTGAAAGGATGCAGCGCTGCTTATATTCATATCAATTTCTCATTGTAGGGGGTTCCATGTTGCTTAACGGCCAGACCCGGAAATGGGTGACCTGATAAACACGTAGGAATATTCCGAACAATAAGTAGGCAGTTTCGAAAGTGCTGTGGCTGGCTGTTATTGGCAGGTGTTCAGAAGTGTCAGGATACTTGCGGCAGTGACTCTGGCCGCGACCAGATCCACAGATTGCCCAGGCTCATGCCGGCAATCGCCAGGTAAATCGGCCAGCCGTGATCGAGCATCACCAGCATCAGGCCTGCACACAGCAGCATGCTGACGGTGGCGCTAACCTTGGCCTTGCGGGCGATGATTTTGCCGTTGCGCCAGTTGCACAGGATCGGCCCGAACAACCGATGGTTTTCCAGCCAGGCGCTCAGACGCGGCGAACTCTTGGTGGCGGCCCAGGCGGCCAGCAGAATGAATTCGGTGGTTGGCAGGCCCGGCACGATGATGGCGATCAGGCCGATGCCCAGGCTGACGTAGGCGAGGAGGCCGAAGAGGAGGCGGGCGAGTTTGGAGGAGGCTAGGTGAGGCATGGGGCTTATGGTGACCAGTGTGGTGCACGATCGGCAAGTGTTGATTGGGTCTTGCGGTGTATCCAGAACCATTGTGGGAGCTGGCTTGCCTGCGATTGCAGTATGTCAGCCGACAGGGATGTCGACTGATCCACCCCCATCGCAGGCAAGCCAGCTCCCACAGGGGGATTGGTTTCGTCAGGCGAGTTCCGGGGTATACGCCTGTTCCAGCAGCACGGTGAAGCGGGTGAACGCATCGACGGCGGCTTGTTCTGCTTCGGCTTCTTCCTCGGCGCTGAGTTCCAGGCCATCGAGGGTTTTCACGAAGCGCTTCCAGCCTTCAGCACGGCCACCGGCCGGCTCGCCCAGATGGCGGGCGCCAAAGGTTTCGCTCAAGCCCAGCCCCACTGCACGCTTGATCAGGAACGCGGCTCCCAGTTTCGAGCCTTCGGACACGAACAACCAGCCCAGCGCCGCAGCCTTGGTTGGATTTTTCACCGCACCGGCCACTGGCGCCGGTACGTCGGTGTCCAGATCCGCCAGGTCAGCCTTGGCCGCTTCGGCACGGCAACGGGCCGGCAGGTCCGGGACGATGGCGGTCAGTTCAGCATCGTTGTACAGCGACACCAGTTCCGACTGGAACAGGTACTGAGCGACGACGAAGCGCGCGAAGTTGGCCTGGGTTTCAAACGGTGCGTGGGCTTTGACCAGAGCATCGAGCCGGGTGTGCGGCTCGTTGGTGATCTGGTTCAAACGTTGTGAACGCAGAGCAGGGCGTTGAGCAGTGTCCTGAGTGGTCATGACAAATCCTTGAGAAAAAGAGGCGCTTGGTAACGAGACGAACAAGAAGGCGCCTGACAGTAAAAAAACCTCACTGCGCGGTGGGTTGAAACCGCGCAGTGAGGGATCGTGGATCAGATATCCCAGACCAGATTGATCGCGAAGTTGCGACCCGGCTGGGTCAGGCGATCAAGGTTGGCCGGGCTCAATACCGCCGCTTCGCCCACGCTGTCGTAGCCGCGCACGTCATCCCACAGCCAGTACTTCTTGTCGGTCAGGTTGTAGACGCCGGCGCTGACGGTCACATCGTCGGTCACTTTGTAGAAACCACTCAGGTCGAGGATGCCGAAGCCCGGCGACTTGAACTGGCTGCTGACGCCGTCCGGCGATTTGAAGTTGCTGTCGTCGACGCGGTCCTTCTTTTTCACCAGGGTCCAGCTCAGCAGGGTGCCGTAGTTGTCCTGGTCGTAGCCCAGGCCCAACACGCCGGTCAGCGGGTTGACGCTGTTGATCGGCTCGCCAGTGTCGTTGTTGCGACCGTAGGCGTAAGCCACCGAACCCTTGGTGTACAGGCCTTGGGGTGCGCCGAAGGCATCGAGGTTCAGGCGACCTTTGACCTCCGCGCCCTTGATCGTGGCGTGCTTGATGTTGTTGCTCTGGAAGGTCATCTCGTTGTAGCCGGGCGTCACGGCATCTTCGTTGATGAAGTCGCGGTACTTGTTATAGAACACTGCCACGTCGAACGAGCCGGATTCGAAATTGCCGCGCAAACCGGTCTCGAAGCTCTTGCTCTTTTCCGGTTCCAGGTTCGGGTTCGGTGCCACGTTGTAGCCGATGATGGAGTTCTCGTAGCGGCCGTACAGCGCCTTGGCGGACGGCGTGCGGAAACCTTCGGCGTACTGGCCATACCAGGTGTACTGGTCGGTGAGGGCGTAGGTCAGGCCGAATTTCGGCGACACTTTATGCCAGGTCTTGTTCTCGTCGCTGACGGTGCCTTTGCCATCGGGATTGACGGTGTTGAGGAATTCCTGGGTGATGTGCGGCTTGAGCTGGGTGTAGTCGTAGCGCAGGCCCGGCAGGAAGGTCCACTTGTTCCAGCTGATCTGGTCCTGGGCGAACAGGCTGTAGGTGTTGATGGTCGGGTCCGGGAAGTCGCTGGATTTTTTCAGCACATCCGCCGGGCTGACGGCGCCGATGGCGGTACAGCCGCGGCCGACCGCCACGCAGGTGCCGTTGCCGCTGCGCGAACCGGTGACTTTCTGTTGCTTGATGGTGGTGCCGTAGGTCAGCAGGTGTTCGGTGTCGGCGATGCTGAAGGCTTTATCCAGCTGCGCGTCGAAGACCCACTGTTTCTCTTCATAAACAGTGTCCCGGGTACGCAGCACCTTGCGCGACATCGGGTAGTAATACTCTTCGGTGCTCTGATCGGTTTTCGCGACCTGGTGGTTCAGGCTCCACTTGACGTTGTCCGCCAGCAGGCTGTTGAGCTCGAAGCTGTTTTGCAGACCGAAACGCTCGCGGGTAACGGTGTCGTTGCCGGTTCGCCACTGATACATGCCACCCGGCAAGCCAGGGATAGCCGGCTTGCCGTTGTCGTAGGGACCGCCGTAGGCGCTTTTCTGATCGGTATCGCGATCGTCCTTGTACTTCTCGTAGGTCAGGCCCAGACGCGAACCGTCGCCGTAGTTCCAGCCGAGTTTGGCCAGTACGTTAGTGGTTTTCACGTCTTCCGGGTTGGCGGCGGTACGTTCCAGACCGATGCCGTTATTGCTGCCATAGGACTCGGTTTCGTGACCGTCGCGCTGGCTCAAATGCAGCAAACCGTCGAACTGGTCGGCGCGGCCGGCGATGGTGGCGGATTTCAGCCAGCTGTCGTCGGCGGAGCTGTAGCCGGTCTTGAGGCGGGCGCCGACATCGTTGCCGGGCTTGATGATGTCGTCCGGATCGAGGGTGAAATAACTGACCGCACCGCCGATGGCATTGCTGCCGTACAGCACCGAGGCCGGGCCGCGAAGAATTTCGACGCGCTTGATGATTTCCGGGTCGACGTAGTTGCGCTGGGTCTTGGCGTACGGACCGTTGAAGAAGCCGTCCGGTATTTCGACGCCGTCGACCTGGGTCAGGATGCGGTCGCCGTCGATGCCGCGAATGTTGTAACCGCTGATGCCGCCACGCTGACCGGCGCCGCCCACCGAAACGCCCGGCTCGTAGCGCACCAGTTCCTTGATGGTGTTGACGTTGTTGCGGTCCAGCTCGTCGCGGGTGTGCACGGTGACGGTGGCCGGTACGCTGTCGATGCTTTGTTCCTGGCGAGTGGCGCTGATGGTCACCTGTTGCAGGTTGAGCGAGCCGCTGTTGGCGCGGCGTTCCAGCACGATGTTGTTATTGCTCAGCTTGCGATAGCTCAGGTTGGTCCCCACCAACAGGCGATCCAGGGCTTTTTCCGGTGGCAGTGAACCGCGCACGCCCGGCGAGGAAACGCCTTGCGCCAGTTCGGCTGGCAAGCCGACCTGCCAGCCTGTCACGGCGGTAAACGCGTTGAGCGCCGAGACCAAAGACTGCTGTGGAATGGCGAACGCGTAGTCGCCCATGTTGTGGCTCGGCTGGTCGGCGGCCGTGGCGGCCATCAACGGTGTGGCCCCGGCCATCAGGATGGCGGCGGTCAATAGTGACAATACGCGAGAAGGTGAAGAGGACTGGCGGGTAAGGCGAGAGGACATCGATAACGCTCCGTGTCGCACGAATCTTTATAGGTGCTGATTGGCATATCGAGATGCGAATCAATTGCATTGGCTATAACTAGACGAACGAGCTTCAGCTATCGAGTAAAAATAATTATCATTTAGTTCAGGATCATCAGGGACGGAAATTCCTGCAGTCGCGCCGAAGTGATATGGGCCAGCGAGCGGACAACATCCAGCGGCTGATCGAGTCGGTAATTGCCGGTGACGGCGACATCGGCCAACTGCTCGTTATTGTTGATGATCCAGCCTGGATAGTAGCGACGCAGTTCCGCCAGTACCTGGCTCATCGGGCAGTTCTCGAACACCAACCGGCCCTGGACCCACGCAAGGTCAGTGGCCGCATCGAGTTTGGCCGGGCGGTCGAAGCCGTTCGGACCGATGCGAATGCTTTCGCCGGCCGACAGCCGTACCCGCGTGTCGTCCCGGGTCGCGCGCAAATCCACGTCACCGCGCTGCACCTGGACTTGTGCGATGCCGTCAAGGTAGCGCACGGCGAACGTGGTATCACGCACGCTGGCCTTGACCGGGCCGGCATCGATTTCCAGTGAGCCGGGGCGATTGGCGGGCACCTCGAAAAACGCTTCGCCCTGATACAAACGGGCTACGCGCTGGTGATCGTTGATGGTGCTGGAAAACGCCGAGTTGGTGTTGAGCAGGACTTTCGAACCGTCCTCCAGTTGCAGACGCTGGCGCTCGCCGACCACCGTCAGATGATCGGCCTGAATGCGCATTGGCAGATTGGTGAAACTGAACAGGCCGAGCACCAGCACGGCCGCGGTGGCCAGCGGTTTCCAGTGCAGGCGCAGGCGCGACAGCATGGTCACTGTTGCAGGCGCGGCGGCAAGATTTTGTGCGCACAGGCTGATTGGCGGACTGTCCCAGATCATCTGGGCCCTGGCGAACGCCTCGGCGTGCAGCGGATCGGCGACCAACCACTGGTGAAATGCCCGGGCCTGTTCCTCGCTCGGGCTGCCCATCACGATCAACCAGTCCAGCGCCTGGTCCATCGCCTGTGCAGGGTCCCGCGCCGGGTCGGGCGTTTGGGAGCGGTGGGTGTCGGTCACGGTGTTTCCTCGGCAGTGTCTGTGCACCGCTGTTTTTTAGTCAGCTTGAAAGTAGCGCAAGGGTAGCAAAGCCTGAGCGTGCGCGCAGTTGATCAACGGTGTTGAGCAGCCGCTGCTGCAGACTCAATCGCCATTCAACCGTTGCGCCACGCCGATGCAGATCGCCATGATCAGCTTCAATTCCTTTTGCACGGTGCTCAACGACACACCGAGTTGTTCGGCGATTTCCAGGTAGCTGTGGCCGTGCAGGCGACTGAGGATGAAGATCTGCTGCTGACGCGGGCTCAACTCACCGAGACTCAGGTTCAGGCGTTCCAGCAGTTGTTCGGCGTGGGCAGCGTCTTCGGCGCTGCTGGTGGGTGCGGCAATACTTTGCACCACGTCCAGCGGCACATCGTCGACCAGGGTGCGTGACTGAATGCGCCGCGCACGCAAATGGTCCAGCGCCAGGTTGCGGGCGGTCTGGAATACGAAAGGTTCAAGGTGATCGATGGCCCGTTCACTCAGCGCCCGCGTCACGCGCAGATACGTTTCCTGCAGCAGGTCTTCGGCGGTGCTGTGATTGTTGACCATCCGCTCCAGGGTTCGCAGCAACGAGAGGCGCTGGGCGATGAAGACGTGATTGAAGCGCGATTGACTCACGGGAGGACCTGATCCATTTTTAGCGAATGATAATGCTTATCATCTGCTCGAATGGTCAAGCGCTGATTTGTGACCGCGATGTAACACCTTCAAACCTGTGGGAGCCGGCGTGCTCGCGAAGAAGGCGTGTCAGTCGACGCGAATGTTTACTGACACACCGCTTTCGCAAGCAGGCTCGCTCCCACAGGGGGCCGTGGGTTATTCCGCGTTACACAGCGCCAGGCAGTTATCCAGCATGCGGTTGGAGAAGCCCCATTCGTTGTCGTACCAGGCCAGCACCTTGAGCAGCTTGCCGCTGACTTTGGTGTGGTTGGCGTCGAAGATCGACGACAGCGGGTTGTGGTTGAAGTCGCTGGAGACCAGCGGCAGGGTGTTGTAACCAAGGATTTTCGAGTGCTGGCTGGCTTCCTTCAGCAGCGCATTCACTTCATCAGCCGACGCTTCGCGCTTGAGTTGCACGGTCAAATCCACCAGTGACACGTTGATCACCGGCACACGCACGGCCATGCCGGTCAGTTTGCCTGCCAGTTCCGGCAGCACCAGGCCCACCGCTTCAGCGGCGCCGGTTTTGCTCGGGATCATGTTCTGGGTGGCCGAACGCGCGCGGTACGGGTCGGTGTGATAGACGTCGGTCAGGTTCTGGTCGTTGGTGTAGGCATGAATGGTGGTCATCAGACCGCTTTCGATGCCCAACTCGCGGTGCAGTATCTGGGCCACCGGGGCCAGGCAGTTGGTGGTGCACGACGCGTTGGAAATAATCTGGTGCGACTGGCGCAGAATGTCGTGGTTGACACCATAAACCACGGTGGCATCGGCGCCTTTGGCCGGGGCCGAGATAATCACTTTGCGGGCGCCAGCGGTAATATGCGCGGCGGCTTTGGCGCGGTCGGTGAACAGACCGGTGCATTCGAACACCACGTCAATTTTCTCGGCAGCCCAGGGCAGTTCCGCCGGGTTGCGGATGGCGCTGACCGAGATGCGGTCGCCATTGACGGTCAGGCTTTCGTTGTCGTGCTGAACATCGGCGTCGAATGTGCCGTGAACGGTGTCGTACTTGAGCAGATGTGCATTGATCGAGCTGTCGCCCAGGTCGTTGATGGCGACGATCTGCAGATCCTGTCGATAGCCTTGGGTATACAGTGCGCGCAGGACGTTACGGCCGATACGGCCAAAACCATTGATTGCGATTCGAAGAGTCATTTACAGCGCCGCCGTGGTTTTGTTGTTGGAATTACAAGATTATTCGCATAAAAATAGAAAACAAGCCTTTTTAATGGCAATATTTTGTTCAATCTACAACGAGTGACCTGAATCAACTGGTCCGATCGATCAAGAAAACCGTCCGTCATCCCATCGACACCGGTCCTTGATCAGCATAGACAATCAGGTCGCCACATCCGTTAGCCTGGAGTTCTACACATGCATCCCCGCGTACTTGAGGTCACCGAACGGCTTATTGCCCGCAGCCGTGCAACCCGTGAGGCATACCTTGCGCTCATTCGCGGCGCCGCCAGCGATGGCCCGATGCGCGGTAAGTTGCAATGCGCCAACTTTGCCCATGGCGTGGCCGGGTGTGGCACCGAGGACAAGCACAGCCTGCGGATGATGAACTCCGCCAACATCGCTATTGTTTCGTCTTATAACGACATGCTCTCGGCGCATCAGCCGTACGAGGTCTTTCCCGAACAAATCAAGAAAGCCCTGCGCGAGATCGGCTCCGTCGGTCAATTCGCGGGCGGCACTCCGGCCATGTGCGATGGCGTGACGCAGGGTGAGCCCGGCATGGAGCTGAGTCTGCCCAGCCGCGAAGTGATCGCGCTGTCCACCGCCGTGGCGTTGTCCCACAACATGTTCGACGGCGCGCTGATGCTGGGCATCTGCGACAAGATCGTGCCGGGCCTGATGATGGGCGCGTTGCGTTTCGGCCATCTGCCGACCATCTTTGTGCCGGGCGGGCCAATGGTTTCGGGGATTTCCAACAAGCAGAAAGCCGATGTGCGCCAGCGCTACGCCGAAGGCAAGGCCAGCCGCGAAGAGCTGTTGGAGTCGGAAATGAACTCCTACCACAGCCCCGGCACCTGCACCTTCTACGGCACCGCCAACACCAACCAGTTACTGATGGAAGTCATGGGCCTGCACTTGCCGGGTGCCTCTTTCGTCAATCCGAACACACCGTTGCGCGACGCCCTGACTCGCGAGGCGGCGCATCAGGTCACGCGTCTGACCAAGCAGAACGGCGACTTCATGCCCATCGGCGAAATCGTCGACGAGCGTTCGCTGGTCAACTCCATCGTGGCCCTGCACGCCACCGGCGGCTCGACCAACCACACGCTGCACATGCCGGCCATCGCCATGGCGGCAGGCATTCAGCTGACCTGGCAGGACATGGCCGATCTGTCCGAGGTGGTGCCGACCCTGAGCCACGTCTACCCGAACGGCAAAGCCGACATCAACCATTTCCAGGCAGCAGGCGGCATGTCGTTCCTGATCCGCGAACTGCTGGAAGCGGGCCTGCTTCACGAAAACGTCAACACTGTGCTGGGTCATGGCCTGAGCCGTTACACCGTGGAGCCGTTCCTCGATAACGGCGAACTGGTATGGCGCGAAGGCCCGATCGAGAGCCTCGACGAAACGATTCTGCGTCCGGTGGCACGCGCATTCTCCCAAGAAGGCGGCCTGCGGGTGATGGAAGGTAATCTCGGTCGCGGTGTGATGAAGGTCTCGGCTGTGGCGCTGGAAAACCAGATTGTCGAGGCGCCAGCGATGGTGTTCCAGGACCAGCAGGACCTGGCCGATGCGTTCAAGGCCGGTTTGCTGGAGAAGGATTTTGTTGCCGTCATGCGCTTCCAGGGCCCGCGTTCCAACGGTATGCCGGAGCTGCACAAGATGACGCCGTTCCTCGGCGTGTTGCAGGATCGCGGCTTCAAGGTCGCACTGGTGACCGACGGGCGCATGTCCGGCGCCTCGGGGAAAATCCCGGCGGCCATTCACGTCAGTCCCGAAGCTTATGTCGGCGGCGCTTTGGCGCGGGTGCAAGAGGGCGATATCATCCGCGTCGATGGCGTCAAAGGCACCCTGGAGCTTAAGGTGGACCCTGACGAATTCGCAGCACGCACCCCGGCCAAGGGCCTGTTGGGCAATAACATTGGCAGCGGTCGCGAACTGTTCGGTTTCATGCGCATGGCTTTCAGCTCGGCAGAGCAGGGCGCCAGCGCCTTTACTTCTGCCCTGGAGACGCTTAATTGAAACTGGCTTTGGTCGGTGACATCGGTGGGACCAACGCACGCTTCGCGTTGTGGAAAAACCAGCAACTGGAATCGATCCAGGTGCTGCCGACGGCGGAACATACCAGTCCGGAAGAGGCCATCGGCGTCTACCTGACTGGCCTCGGCCTCAAGCCGGGCGCCATTGGCTCGGTGTGCCTGTCGGTGGCCGGGCCTGTGAGCGGTGACGAATTCAAGTTCACCAACAACCACTGGCGCCTGAGCCGCAAGGCGTTCTGCCAGACCTTGCAGGTGGACCAGTTGCTGCTGGTCAACGATTTCTCGGCCATGGCACTGGGCATGACCCGTTTGCAGCCAGACGAGTTTCGGGTGGTCTGCGAAGGCACGCCGGAGCCGTTGCGCCCGGCCGTGGTGATCGGGCCGGGCACGGGGCTGGGTGTGGGCACGTTGCTGCACCTGGGCGAAGGCCGTTTCGCGGCATTGCCGGGGGAGGGCGGTCACGTTGATTTGCCCTTGAGCAGTTCGCGTGAAACCCAGCTGTGGCAACACATCTTCAATGAGATCGGGCATGTCAGCGCCGAGACCGCGTTGAGCGGCGGCGGGCTGCCCCGGGTTTACCGGGCGATCTGCGCGGTAGATGGTCATGAGCCGCAGTTCGACACCCCGGAAGCCATCACGGCGGCAGGGCTGGCCGGTGACCCGGTGGCGCTGGAAGTGCTGGAGCAGTTCTGCTGCTGGCTCGGCCGCGTGGCGGGCAACAACGTGCTGACGGTCGGTGGGCGCGGCGGTGTGTACATCGTCGGCGGGGTGATTCCTCGGTTTGCCGATTTCTTCCTCGAAAGCGGTTTCGCCCGGTGTTTTGCCGACAAGGGCTGCATGAGCGACTACTTCAAGGGCATTCCGGTGTGGCTGGTGACAGCACCGTATTCCGGGCTGATGGGTGCGGGTGTGGCGCTCGAGCAGGCTTGATACCGAGTCGCCTTTATCGCGAGCAAGCTCGCTCCCACATTGGTTTTGTGTCGATCACATGACCCCTGTGGGAGCGAGCTTGCTCGCGATAGGGCCAGAACAGGCAACAAATATTCAGGGTTCATCAGGCATAATCCGCCCCAATACCAAAAACAAGGACGCCTTCGAAGTGAGCTCAGTCAACAAGTCGATTTTGTTGGTCGATGACGATCAAGAGATACGCGAGTTGCTGGACACCTACCTGACCCGTGCAGGTTTTCAGGTGCGCACCACGCCCGATGGCGCAGGCTTTCGCCAAGCCATGAACGATGCGCCGAGCGATCTGGTGATTCTCGATGTGATGCTGCCGGATGAAGACGGTTTCAGTCTCTGTCGCTGGATTCGCCAGCACCCGCGTCAGGCGCAGGTGCCGATCATCATGCTCACCGCCAGTTCCGACGAGGCCGACCGGGTCATCGGCCTGGAACTCGGTGCCGACGATTATCTTGGCAAACCCTTCAGCCCACGAGAATTGCAGGCCCGGATCAAGGCGCTGTTGCGTCGTGCGCAGTTTGGTCAGGAGCGATCCGGCCCGGAAGTGCTGGTTTTCGACGACTGGCGGCTGGACATGGTCAGTCATCGCCTGTTTCACATTGATGGCGAAGAAGTGATCTTGTCCGGCGCCGATTTCGCCCTGCTGAAACTGTTCCTCGATCACCCCCAGGAAATTCTCGACCGCGACACCATCGGCAACGCCACCCGTGGCCGCGACCTGATGCCGCTGGATCGCATCGTCGACATGGCGGTCAGCCGCTTGCGTCAACGTCTGCGCGACACCGAAAAGCCGCCGCGACTGATCCGTACCGTGCGCGGCAGTGGCTACCAACTGGCAGCCAATGTGGTTGCCAGCAATGGTCACTGACGGCCTGCGAAAACTTGCGGGTCGGGTGCCGGTGCCGCATTCGTTGCTGGGCCGGATGTTGCTGCTGACCTTGCTGGTGGTGTTGGCGGCCCAGGCGCTTTCCAGTGTGATCTGGGTCTCGCAACTGCGCGCCACCCAGCTCGAAGGGCTGGTGACCAGCGCCCGCAGCCTGGCGCATTCGATGACCGCCAGCGTCAGCTATTTGCGCTCGCTGCCGGTGGCGTTCCGCCCGTTGGTGCTCGACCAGTTGCGCAGCATGGGCGGCACCCGGTTCGTGGTGACGCTCAATGACAAACCGCTGGGCATGGAAGTGCTGCCGATCACCCCGCGCAAGCAAGCCGTGCTCAATGCAGTCGATCAGGTACTGCGTGAGTCGCTGGGCCAGGACGTCGACATCTCGGTGACTTTTGTCAGCCCCGAAGACCTGCGCATTTTCAACAGCGGGCTGAAACTCGATGAGTTGCCGCGTTCCTGGGCGCACTACGCGTTGACCCTGGAGCCGGTGAACCCACCGGTGCTGGTCACGCAGATCCAGATGGCGCCCGGCGAATGGCTGTACATCGCCTCGCTGTTGCCCGAGCCCTACACCAGCCTGGAAGAGCAGGGGCTGCCGGCGCAGCAGGTGTGGTTTATCGTCCTCACCAGCGGCTTCTTGCTGTTGTTCATCGGCTTGCTGGTGCACTGGCAGAGCCGGCCGCTCAAGCGCCTGGCCCGTGCGGCGCGGGACATGTCCCTGGGCGCCGATGTCGAGCCGGTGGCCGAGGGCGGCGGCAGTGAAGTGATCGAGGTCGGCCGTGCCTTCAATGCCATGCGTGAGCGCATCAGCCGATACCTGACCGAACGCAGCCAGTTGTTCAGTGCTATTTCCCATGACTTGCGTACGCCGATCACCCGCTTGCGGCTGCGGGTCGAACTGCTCGAAGACGAGAAGCTGCAAGCCAAGTTCGGGCGCGACCTGGACGAGTTGGAGCTGCTGGTCAAAGGCGCACTGCAATGTGTGAAAGACACCGACATCCACGAAAATATCGAGCCGGTGGACCTCAATCATGTGCTTGATTGCCTGGTCGAGCCGTACCTGGCACCCAATGGCAATGGCCGCGTCACCCAGGATGGCCGTGCACTGGCGGCGTATCCGGGTAAACCACTGGCGCTTAAACGCTGCATCGGCAACCTGATCGACAACGCCTTGAAGTACGGGCAGAACGCGCATTTGCACATCGACGACGATGACAGCGCGTTTGTCCTGCATGTCGATGACGAAGGACCGGGCGTGCCCGAGCAGCGGCTGGAGCAGGTGTTCGAACCGCATTTTCGACTGGCTGGACAGCAGCAGGGGTATGGGCTGGGGCTGGGGATTGCACGCAACATTGCCCACAGCCATGGCGGTGAAGTGACGCTGCAGAATTTGCGCGAGGGCGGGTTGAGGGTGACGTTGCAGTTGCCGCGCAGTGTTGACTAGCAGGGACTGCGTTATCGTTCATCGCGGGCAAGCCCGGCTCCCACATTGGATTCGTGTACGACACGAAACCCCTGTGGGAATGGGCTTGCCCGCGAAGGTGTCAGATCAGGCAGTACTGTTCATACCTGAATGTCACCATCCGGTGACATAACTCGTCCCCTTCGTTACCTGCCCATCCCTGCCCGTTGTTTAGACTCCCCCCGTCAAAACAACAAAAAAAGGCACCCTATGGACTCCTTCCAACCCGCCTTCAGCAGTTGGCTGAAAGCCCCTGCCCACCAGCAATGGCTCGCCGCCGAAGGCCAGCGCCTGCTGGCATTCGCCAAGGCTTCCAGGCTCCCCGAAGGCTTCGGCAACCTCGACGAAAAAGGCCGCTTGCCTGCCAATGCCCATGCCGAAACCATGAACACCGCGCGCATGACCCACAGCTTCGCCATGGCCCATATTCAGGGCCTGCCCGGGTTTGCCGAACTGGTGGATCACGGCGTCAAAGCCCTCAGTGGCCCATTGCGCGACGCCAGGCATGGGGGCTGGTTCGCCGTTGCCCATCATCGCGATAACAACACCGGCAAAGCCGCTTACCTGCATGCCTTTGTTGCCTTGGCCGCCAGTTCCGCCGTGGTTGCCCAGCGTCCTGGCGCCGAAGCCTTGCTTGATGACGCAATCAACATCATCGACACCCATTTCTGGAGCGAGGAGGAGGGCGCCATGCGCGAGTCCTTCAGCCGCGACTGGGCGCAAGAAGAGGCCTATCGTGGCGCCAACAGCAACATGCACGCCACCGAAGCATTTCTGGCCCTGGCCGATGTCACCGACGACAACCGTTGGCTGGTCCGTGCGCAACGCATTGTCGAGCGGCTGATCCATGGTCATGCCGCCGCCAACGGCTATCTGGTAATCGAGCATTTCGACCGCGACTGGCAGCCCCTGCGTGAATACAACCACGATAACCCGGCCGACGGCTTCCGCCCCTACGGCACCACGCCTGGCCACGGCTTCGAGTGGGCGCGGCTGGTGCTGCACCTGGAAGCGGCGCGAGTGCGCGCGGGCATGCTCACGCCGGGCTGGCTGGTCACTGATGCGCAGAAACTTTTCGAGCACAACTGTCGTCATGGCTGGGACGTCGACGGCTTGCCGGGCATCGTCTACACCCTCGACTGGGACAACCGCGCCGTGGTCCGCCATCGTCTGCACTGGACCCATTGCGAAGCCAGCGCCGCTGCCAGTGCGCTGCTACAACGTACCGGCGAGGAGCAATATGAACACTGGTATCGATTGTTGTGGGACTTCTGTGACAGTCATTTCATCGACCGTTGTGACGGCAGCTGGCATCACGAACTCGACCCGCAAAACCGCCCGAGCGCCGATATCTGGGCCGGCAAGCCGGACCTGTATCACGCCTGGCAAGCAGTGCTGATTCCGCGCCTGCCGTTGGCGCCGAGCATGGCTATTGCTCTGGCGCAATTGTCCCGGAGCGTGTCCCAGAGCGGTTCCATGTAACCATATGGTGACATTCCCGCGTCCCTTCGTTACCTGAGAAGGGCTACCCTCTGTTTAAAATCCGTGCAGCGCAAGCACCAGACTTGCATGCATAACAACAAGAAAGGTACTTCTAGATGAATGCGATTTCTCGCCTCGCTACTGTCATTTCTCTTGCCTCATTGCTTCCCCTCAGTGCATTTCCCCTCAGTACGCTTGCCGCCGACTCCAAAGGTTCGGTGGAAGTTGTTCACTGGTGGACGTCCGGTGGCGAAAAAGCCGCGGTCGATGTACTGAAGGCCCAAGTCGAAAAAGACGGCTTCACCTGGAAAGATGGCGCAGTCGCCGGCGGTGGCGGTGCCACGGCCATGACCGTTCTCAAAAGCCGCGCCGTAGCCGGTAATCCGCCAGGCGTTGCGCAGATCAAGGGGCCGGACATCCAGGAATGGGCGTCTACCGGCCTGCTCGACACCGACGTCCTGAAAGACACCGCCAAATCAGAGAAGTGGGACAGCCTGCTCGACAAGAAAGTCTCTGATACTGTGAAGTACAACGGTGACTACGTGGCCGTGCCGGTGAACATCCACCGCGTCAACTGGCTGTGGATCAACCCGGAAGTCTTCAAGAAAGCCGGCATCGAAAAACCACCTACTACCCTTGAAGAGTTCTACGCGGCCGGCGACAAGCTCAAGGCTGCGGGCTTCATTGCGCTTGCCCACGGCGGCCAGCCTTGGCAGGACAGCACCGTGTTCGAAGCGGTGGTGCTGTCGGTCATGGGCGTTGATGGCTACAAGAAAGCCCTGGTGGACCTGGACAACGACGCACTGACCGGCCCTGGCATGGTCAAGGCGCTGACCGAGCTGAAGAAAGTCGCGACCTACATGGACGTCGACGGCAAAGGCCAGGACTGGAACCTGGAAGCGGCCAAGGTCATCAACGGCAAGGCCGGCATGCAGATCATGGGTGACTGGGCCAAGAGCGAGTGGACAGCCGCCAAGAAAGTCGCTGGCAAGGACTACGAGTGCGTAGCGTTCCCGGGCACTGACAAGGCGTTCACCTACAACATCGACTCCCTGGCCGTGTTCAAGCAGAAGAACGCGGGCACTGCTGCCGCGCAGCAGGACATTGCCAAAATCGTGCTGGGTGAGAACTTCCAGAAAGTCTTCAGCATCAACAAAGGCTCGATCCCGGTTCGCAACGACATGCTCCACGAAATGGACAAGCTCGGCTTCGACGAGTGTGCCCAGAAGGCGGCCAAGGACTTCCTGGAAGATGCCAAGACCGGCGGCCTGCAACCAAGCATGGCGCACAACATGGCGACCACGCTGGCCGTACAGGGCGCGTTCTTTGATGTCGTGACCAACTACATCAACGATCCAAAAGCTGATCCTGCCGATGCCGCCAGGAAACTCGGCGCAGCGGTCAAGTCTGCCAAGTAACTGTTAGAGCCGCCGTCCCCTGTGGAAGGCTTTTATGGGCGTCGGGCTTGCCCGCGATGCAGACACCTCGGTGTACCCGTTGCAACCGAGTGATGCCATCGCAGGCAAGCCAGCTCCCACAAGAGCCTGCCCACAAGGCGTGCATAACATAAGTAGTCTCTTTTTCTCGTACTGGATCTTCCCATGAGTTCTGTTGCTGTGTTCAGCAAGGCCTCGCCGTTCGATGCACTGCAGCGCTGGCTCCCCAAACTGGTGCTGGCGCCCAGCATGTTCATCGTTCTGGTGGGCTTTTATGGCTATATCCTGTGGACATTCGTCCTCTCGTTCACCACGTCGACCTTCCTGCCCACTTACAAATGGGCGGGCCTGGCGCAGTACCAGCGGCTGTTCGACAACGACCGTTGGTGGGTGGCGAGCAAGAATCTGGCGGTGTTCGGCGGCATGTTCATCGGTATCACCCTGGTAATCGGAGTGCTGCTGGCGGTGTTTCTTGACCAGCGCATTCGTCGCGAAGGTTTCATTCGCACCATTTACCTGTACCCGATGGCGCTCTCGATGATCGTCACCGGTACCGCCTGGAAGTGGCTGCTCAACCCGGGCATGGGCCTGGACAAATTGCTGCGTGACTGGGGCTGGGAAGGCTTTCGCCTGGACTGGCTGATCGACCCGGATCGCGTGGTGTATTGCCTGGTGATCGCTGCGGTATGGCAAGCCTCGGGCTTTATCATGGCGATGTTCCTCGCCGGCCTGCGTGGGGTTGATCAATCGATCATCCGTGCCGCCCAGATCGATGGCGCGAGCATGCCGCGCATTTACCTTAAAGTGGTATTGCCGAGCCTGCGCCCGGTGTTCTTCAGTGCGGTGATGATCCTGGCCCACATCGCGATCAAGAGTTTTGACCTGGTGGCGGCAATGACCGCCGGTGGCCCGGGTTATTCCTCCGACCTGCCTGCGATGTTCATGTATTCCTTTACCTTCAGTCGCGGCCAGATGGGCATGGGCTCGGCCAGTGCGATTCTGATGCTCGGTGCGATTCTCGCAATCATCGTGCCTTACCTGTACTCCGAGCTGAGGACCAAGCGTCATGACTAGTTTCGCTGCCAAACCTTCCATCAGCCTGAGTCGCATCGCGATCTACGCCGTGCTGATCCTTGCCGTATTCCTGTACCTGATACCGCTGGTGGTCATGCTGTTGACCAGTTTCAAGACGCCGGAAGACATCAATACCGGCAACCTGCTGAGCTGGCCGACCGTGGTCACCGGCATTGGCTGGGTCAAGGCCTGGGCCACGGTCGACGGGTATTTCTGGAACTCGATCAAGATCACCGTCCCGGCGGTGCTGATCTCCACCGCGATCGGTGCACTGAACGGCTATGTGCTGTCAATGTGGCGCTTCCGGGGGTCGCAACTATTCTTCGGCTTGCTGTTGTTCGGCTGCTTCCTGCCGTTCCAGACCGTCCTGCTGCCGGCCTCGTTCACACTTGGCAAGATGGGCCTGGCCAGTACCACTACCGGCCTGGTGTTTGTGCACATCGTCTACGGACTGGCATTCACCACGCTGTTTTTCCGCAACTACTACGTCAGTGTTCCCGATGCGCTGGTCAAGGCGGCGCGGCTCGATGGCGCGGGTTTCTTCACGATCTTCCGCCTGATCATCCTGCCGATGTCCACCCCGATCATCATGGTCTGCCTGATCTGGCAGTTCACCCAGATCTGGAACGACTTCCTCTTCGGCGTGGTGTTCTCCAGCGGTGACTCGCAACCGATCACGGTGGCGCTGAACAACCTGGTCAACACCAGTACCGGGGCCAAGGAATATAACGTTGATATGGCGGCGGCGATGATCGCCGGGCTGCCGACCCTGCTGGTCTATGTGGTCGCAGGCAAGTATTTCGTGCGCGGGCTGACGGCCGGCGCAGTCAAGGGGTAATCATGGCAACGCTCGAACTTCGCAACGTAAACAAGACCTATGGCCCAGGCCTGCCGGACACCCTCAAGAACATCGAGCTGTCGATCAAGGACGGTGAGTTCCTGATCCTTGTCGGGCCTTCGGGTTGCGGCAAGTCGACCCTGATGAATTGCATCGCCGGCCTTGAGACCATCACCGGCGGCGCGATCATGATCGGTGACCAGGACGTCAGCGGCATGAGCCCGAAAGACCGTGACATTGCCATGGTGTTTCAGTCCTATGCGCTGTACCCGACCATGAGCGTGCGCGAGAACATCGCCTTCGGCTTGAAGATCCGCAAAATGCCCGCTGCCGACATCGAAGCGGAAGTGGCGCGAGTGGCCAAGCTGTTGCAGATCGAACACTTGCTCAACCGCAAACCCGGCCAGCTCTCCGGTGGTCAACAACAGCGCGTGGCGATGGGGCGTGCCCTGGCGCGCCGGCCGAAGATCTATCTGTTCGACGAACCGCTGTCCAACCTCGACGCCAAGCTGCGGGTCGAGATGCGCACCGAAATGAAACTGATGCACCAGCGCCTGAAAACCACCACGGTCTACGTGACCCACGACCAGATCGAAGCCATGACCCTGGGTGACAAAGTGGCGGTGATGAAGGACGGCATCATCCAGCAGTTCGGTACGCCGAAAGACATCTATAACAATCCAGCTAACCTGTTCGTGGCGAGCTTCATCGGTTCGCCGCCGATGAACTTCATTCCACTGCGTCTGCAGCGCAAGGACGGGCGTCTGGTGGCGCTGCTCGACAGCGGTCAGGCGCGCTGCGAATTGCCGTTGGGCATGCAGGACGCCGGCCTTGAAGATCGCGAAGTGATCCTCGGCATGCGCCCGGAGCAGATCGTGCTGGCGGGCAGCGAGGCCAATGGCTTGCCGACTATTCGTGCTGAAGTTCAAGTCACCGAGCCGACCGGGCCGGACACGCTGGTGTTCGTCAATCTCAACGACACCAAGGTCTGCTGCCGTCTGGCGCCGGATGTCGCGCCAGGTGTTGGTGAGACCCTGACGTTGCAATTCGATCCGTCGAAGGTGTTGCTGTTTGATGCCCAGACAGGGGAGCGCCTGGGGGTTGCGGGTGTGCCAAAAACCGAAGCATCGGTAGGCAACATCGCGCAATTCAAAGGTCGCTGAAGATCAAATGTGGGAGCAGGACCTGTGGGAGCCGGGCTTGCCCGCGATGCAGACAACTCGGTTCAGTGCCGAACTGGGTTGATGCCATCGCAGGCAAGCCAGCTCCCACAGGGTCCAGCTTCCAGAGGGAGCACGCGGTGGGCGGCCTGTCGTTCGTCGCAATTGATGTAAACCGCGTTAGATAAAAACAGTTAATAACAATAAAGACGAGGATGTAGGGATGAAAAAGAACACCAATGTGCGTATCTGCCAGTTGTCAGCTGTTGCGGCGGCAATAACCCTGGCCGGTAGCGTTCACGCGGCTGACGCGTTCAGCCAGGATTCCCAGTGGATGACGGGTGACTGGGGTGGCGAGCGGACCAAGCTGATCGAGCAAGGTATCGATATCAAGGCCGACTACGTTGGTGAAGTGGGCGGCAACCTCCACGGCGGTTACAACAACGACAAGACGGCGCGCTACAGCGACCAGTTTGGTCTGGGCGTGGCGCTGGACCTGCAAAAACTGCTCGGCTGGGATAACACCCAGGCCAAGGTCCAGCTCACCAACCGTAACGGTGAAAACATTTCCAATGACCGCGTCGGCGATCCGCGTGCCGGCACCTTGAGTTCCTCTCAAGAGGTTTATGGCCGTGGCCACATGGTTCGTCTGACCCAATTGTGGGTTCAGCACCAGTTCCTCGACAACAAACTGGACATCAAGGCCGGTTACTTCGGCGAAGGCGAAGACTTCAACACCTTCCCGTGTGACTTCCAGAACCTGGCGTTCTGCGGCTCCCAGGTGGGTAACTGGGCGACCGGCATCTGGTACAACTGGCCGGTCAGCCAGGCGGCATTGCGCATCAAGTACAACATCACGCCTGAGTTGTATGCGCAGATCGGTGCCTACAACCAGAACCCGTCGCAACTGGAGCACGGTAACGGCTTCAAACTCAGCGGCAGTGGCACCAAAGGCACCGTCCTGCCCGTCGAACTGGTCTGGTCGCCGAAGGTCAACAGCCTGCCGGGCGAGTACCGTGTCGGTTACTACAAAAGCACTGCCCCTGCTGATGACGTGCTTAAAGACGCCAACGGCAACGACGCTGCAACCACCGGTGAACCGTATCGCGTTCACGATAGCAAGCACGGCTACTGGTTCGTGGCGCAGCAGCAACTCACCAGCCACAACGGTGATGCTTCGCGCGGCCTGAACGTCGCGGCCAACGCCACCTTCCATGACAAGGACACCAACGTCGTCGACAACTACCAGTCGCTGATGTTTGTGTACAAGGGCCCGTTCGATGCACGTCCAAAAGACGACGTCGGTATCGGTTTCGCCCGTATCCATGTCAACGATGACGTGAAGAAAAACGCCGAGCTGCTCAACGTTGCTGATGGTGCTACCAACTACGACGACCCGCTGTTCTCGCCGCTGCGTTCCACTGAATACAACTACGAGATCAACTACGGTTTCCACGTCACCAACTGGCTGACCGTGCGTCCTAACCTGCAATACGTCACTCACCCAGGCGGTGTCGATGAAGTCGACAACGCCCTGGTGGCCGGTCTGAAAATTCAGTCGGTGTTCTAACGTTGTTGCGATAAGCTCCTCTCTATGTGCGCATATTTGCGGACAGCCAAGGCTGTCCGCTTTTTTTTGGGGCGGCGCAGCCCGGGTAGTTGATTTTCAGGACCGTGGCACATGCATGAGCATCCGCTACAACGCTTCTTCAAGTCCTTGCGCGAACGTCCGGTGTTTGCGTGGGAGCGCTATCAGGTGCGCGACGTGTTGGTGATCGATCACCCGTTGTGTCAGGCAGTGTTCAGTCGCCAGGGCGCGCAGTTGCTGCACTTTCAGCCCAAGGGCCAGAAGCCCTGGCTGTGGTGCGCGGCGAAGTGGCCGCATGTGGGGGCCATTCGCGGTGGCGTACCGGTGTGCTGGCCGTGGTACGGCCGTCACCCGAGCGAAAATGCCTGGCCGTCCCATGGCTGGGCGCGGCTGCTCGACTGGAAATTGCTCGACAGCAGCAGCGATGACGACGGCGTGCGTTTGCACTGGCAGTTGCAGTTGTGCGACTGGACGGTAGAGCTGCACGCGCACCTGGGTGAAGGGATGGATCTGCGCCTGAGCACCGAGCATCAGGACAGCCTGCCATGCCAGTTGAGCCAGGCTTTGCATGCTTATTGGCGTATTGGTGACGTTGCTGAGGTAGCGCTGTCTGGGCTCGACGGTGCGCAAGGTTATGACCAGTTGAATCGTCAGGTCTGTCAGCAGGAAGGCGAGTTGCGGGTTGACGGTGGCTGTCAGCGGGTGTTCCAGCACGACGGTGAGCTACAGATCAAGGATCACGCCTGGCAGCGCGAGTTGTGCATTGATACCGGTGACGATGGCGACACAGTGGTCTGGCATCCGGGCTCGCGGCCGTTGCTGGGGGTGAGCTGGAGTGAGGTGTGTGAGTTTGTCTGTGTCGAGGCGGCGAGCGGCGGGACCGATAGCCTGAGCCTGGCACCGGGGGAGCGGGCGCATTTGAGTTTGCAGGCGCGGGTTGGAGCTTAGTTCAAGCGTTTCGGTGCTGCAGATGACGCCATCGCGAGCAAGCTCGCTCCCACAGGGGAATGCATTTCAAATGTGGGAGCGAGCTTGCTCGCGATGGCGTCAGATCAGGCACTAAAGATACTGGACTAATTAAACTCATCCCCAACCGGATACCGGCTCGCATTCAAGCTCTCTTTGATCTTGCGCAAATGCGGCTGGAAATCCACACCCCGGCGCAAGGTCATGCCCGTCGCCAGCACATCCAGTACGGTCAACTGAATGATCCGCGACGTCATTGGCATATAGATGTCGGTGTCTTCCGGCAGCGGGATGTTCAGGCTCAAGGTACTGGCCTTGGCCAAAGGCGAGCCCTCGGCCGTCAAACCCAGCACCGAAGCGCCGTTCTCCCGCGCAATGCGCGCCACTTCCACCAGTTCGCGAGTGCGGCCGGTGTAGGAAATGATCACGAACAATTCGCCGGTATGGGCCACCGAGGCAATCATGCGTTGCATCAGCACATCGGCATGGGCAGTGACCGCCAGGTTGAAGCGGAAAAACTTGTGCTGTGCATCCAGGGCGACCGGCGCCGAAGCCCCGAGGCCGAAGAAGTGGATCTGGCGAGCCTGGATCAACAGATCGACGGCTCGGCTGATCAGGTTCGGGTCCAGCGCCTGACAGGCACTGTCCAGCGATGCGATGGCGCTGCCGAAGATTTTTTGGGTGTAGGCTTCAGGATTGTCATCCGCCTCTACCGCTCGACTGACATACGCAGCGCCGCTGGCCAGGCTCTGGGCCAGTTGCAGCTTGAGTTCGGGATAGCCGCTGACGCCGAACGAACGGCAGAAGCGGTTGACGGTCGGTTCGCTGACCTTGGACGCCTGGGCGAGGGCGGCGATGCTGAAGCGGGTGGCCTGCTGTGGGTTGAGCAGGATCACTTCGGCGACTTTGCGTTCGGCCTTGTTAAGGTCTTCCAGGCGGTTCTGGATCTGCTCCAGTAAATTTCGCACGCGGTCCATATATGTTTCCTTGGTTCACCTACGAAAAGGCGCTCTGCTATGCAAATTGGGCCTTTGATGCGGCCCGTCACGGTGGCCTATCCTACTGATGGCTCCGGCGGACCACCACACGGAATCTGTATTTTGCGAAAATGTTGTGTTTATTACTACATTTTTCCTTGAGTGATGCCTTGAAAAAAGGTATTTGTAGCTTAACTTGATAAAAGAACAAACATCATGCCTTCGATTACGGTTGAACCGTGCACCTTTGCCTTGTTCGGCGCCCTTGGCGATCTGGCCATACGCAAGCTGTTTCCTGCCCTTTATCAACTTGACGGCGCCGGTCTGCTGCACGAGAACACGCGAATCATCGCGCTGGCCCGTGAACCCGGCAGCGAGCAGCAGCACCTGGCCTTTATTGCCAGCGAACTGCGCCGCTACGTCGATGCCAAGGAGCTGGACGAAGCCGTGGTCGAGCGCTTCCTGGCCCGACTGAGCTACCTGCACGTCGACTTCCTCAAGGCGGACGACTATGTCGCCCTGGCCGAACAGGCCGGCACCGCTCAACGGGTGATCGCCTACTTCGCCACCCCGGCGGCGGTCTACGGCGCGATCTGCGAAAACCTGTCCAGGGTCGGCCTGGCGGAAAACACCCGTGTCGTGCTGGAAAAACCGATCGGCTCGGACCTGGAGTCCTCGCGCAAGGTCAACGACGCGGTGGCGCAGTTCTTCCCGGAGAATCGCACCTACCGCATCGACCACTACCTGGGCAAAGAGACGGTACAGAACCTGATCGCGCTGCGCTTCGCCAACAGCCTGTTCGAAACCCAGTGGAACCAGAATTACATCTCCCACGTGGAAATCACCGTGGCCGAGAAGGTCGGTATCGAAGGCCGCTGGGGCTACTTCGACAAGGCCGGTCAGCTGCGCGACATGATCCAGAATCACCTGCTGCAACTGCTCTGCCTGATCGCCATGGACCCGCCGGCCGACCTGTCCGCCGACAGCATCCGCGACGAGAAAGTCAAAGTGCTCAAGGCCCTGGCGCCGATCAGCCCGGAAGGCCTGACCACGCAAGTGGTGCGCGGCCAGTACATCGCCGGTTACAGCGAAGGTAAGCCGGTGCCGGGTTATCTGGAAGAGCCGAATTCCAACACCCAGAGCGACACTGAAACATTTGTTGCCTTGCGTGCCGACATTCGTAACTGGCGCTGGGCCGGCGTGCCGTTCTATCTGCGTACCGGCAAGCGCATGCCGCAAAAGCTGTCGCAGATCGTCATTCACTTCAAAGAGCCGTCGCACTACATCTTCGCCCCTGAGCAGCGCCTGCAGATCAGCAACAAACTGATCATCCGCCTGCAACCGGACGAAGGTATTTCCTTGCGCGTGATGACCAAGGAACAAGGCCTGGACAAGGGCATGCAACTGCGCAGCGGTCCGCTGCAACTGAACTTTTCCGACACCTGGCGTAGCGCACGGATCCCCGATGCCTATGAGCGGTTGTTGCTGGAAGTGATGCGGGGCAATCAGAACCTGTTTGTCCGTAAAGATGAAATCGAAGCCGCGTGGAAGTGGTGTGACCAGTTGATCGCCGGGTGGAAAAAATCCGGTGATGCGCCCAAGCCGTACGCGGCCGGGTCCTGGGGACCGATGAGCTCCATTGCACTGATCACGCGGGACGGGAGGTCATGGTATGGCGATATCTGAATTGAAACTGCCGCAAGGCGTCAGCGCCCATGCGTTCAAGAACCCGGTGCTGTTGGCCGACGGTCTGGCGTTGAAAGTGGCCGAGCAACTGCGCGCAGCGATCGAAGCCCGTGGCACCGCTGTGTTGGTGGTGTCCGGTGGTCGCAGCCCGGTCGCGTTTTTCCAGAACCTGGCCAAACAGGCGCTGGACTGGTCCAAGGTCGTGGTGACCCTGGCGGACGAACGCTGGGTGCCCGTGGAACACGCCGACAGCAATGCCGGCCTGCTCAAGCGCTACCTGCTGCAAGGCCCGGCGGCCAGGGCGAAATTTCTCAGCCTGTACAGCGCCACTGCCAACCTTGAAGAGGCTGCGCAGAATGCGGATCGCCTGCTCGCCGAATTGCCGCCCATCGACGTGCTGATTCTGGGCATGGGCGATGACGGCCACACTGCGTCCCTGTTCCCCGACAGCCCGAACCTGGCGGACGCCTTGAAGCTTGATGGCAGCCGTCGCTGCTGGCCGATGCTGGCGCCGACCGTGCCTCATCAACGCCTGAGCATGAGCCGCGCACTGCTGGCATCGGCCACCCACAAAGTGCTGTCGATTTCCGGTCAGTCCAAGTTGACCACCCTGAATGCCGCATTGGCCGGTGACGATGTCGCCGCCATGCCGATTCGTGCCTTTCTGCAACCTACGTTAGAGATTTACTGGTGCCCATGAGCCAAGGATCAGCCGCTATGACAAACCCATCCCCGACCGTTTCCATGGCGGATAAAGTTGCCCTGATCGACAGCCTCTGCGCCAAGGCGCGGATCCTGCCGGTGATCACCATCGCTCGCGAACAGGACGTACTGCCTCTGGCCGACGCCTTGGCCGCTGGTGGCCTGAGCGCGCTGGAAGTGACCCTGCGTTCGCAGTTCGGCCTCAAGGCCATCCAGATTCTGCGTGAGCAGCGTCCGGAGCTGATGACCGGTGCGGGCACGGTGCTTGATCGCAAGATGCTGGCCGCGGCGGAAGCCGCGGGCTCGCAGTTTATTGTCACGCCGGGTATCACCCGTGATTTGCTCGAAGCCAGTGTCGACAGCCCGATCCCGCTGCTGCCGGGCATCAGCAACGCTTCCGGCATCATGGAAGGCTATGGCCTGGGGTATCGTCGCTTCAAGCTGTTCCCGGCGGAAGTCAGCGGTGGCGTGGCAGCCATCAAGGCCTTGGGCGGCCCGTTCGGTGAGGTGAAATTCTGCCCGACCGGCGGCGTGAGCCCGGCCAACATCAAGAGCTACATGGCGTTGAAAAACGTCATGTGCGTGGGCGGTAGCTGGATGCTTGATCCCGAGTGGATCAAGAACGGCGACTGGGCCCGCATTCAGGAATGCACCGCCGAGGCCCTGGCGCTGCTGGACTGATTGCTCGATCAAACACTTCGTTGTGTGTTCTACGGCTTTACGGTGCGCTTGGTCGGTGCACCGTTTTTTTTTGCAAAAAAAAACGGTGGGAGCCGGGCTTGCCCGCGATGAACGATAACGCGGTGTATCTGTTGCTTCGTGGGCCGGCCAACCACCCCCGGGGAAATCATGCGATACATAGTTACCGCACCCTGACCGCCACCCAGCGTTAACCTGCGTTCATCTTATGGAAGAGAGAACGACATGGACGTCACAATCCCTGCTTCATCAAAACAACCTGTGTGCCTGCTGTCTGCGGAACAGATCGCCGGCCCGTATTTCCGTAACCCGAAACTGATCAGGCGCAACATCAGCGAAGGCGCCGACGGTATCCCGTTGGTACTGCGCCTGACCATTGTCGATGCCATGACCTGCGAACCGGTCACGGGCGCCCTGGTGGATGTCTGGCACTGCAATGCCCGCGGTGCCTACTCGGGCTGGAGCAAGATCGATCCGGACAAGAAGGTGGATTCCGGTGATATCGGTTCGGTCCCGCGCACGGATGACGACACGTACCTGCGCGGCGGGCAGTTCAGCGATCAGGGCGGCATCGTGAGATTCACCACCATTTATCCGGGGTTTTACGCTGGCCGCGCCCTGCACCTTCATGTAGCGGTGCGCATCGTGGCGGGGAACAACTATCTGGAAGAACGGCATGTTGCCTGGGTTGGTCAGCTGTATTTTCCAGAGTCGGCGTCACGGTCGGTGCTTAACGCTCGTGAGTACCGCGGGCGGGCGATCCCGGTGCTGACCAACGACAAGGACATGTTTTACGCCGACATGGGCGGCGAGGCGTCGACCCTGAACGTTCACCCCGTGAGTCGAGACAGCCTTGATGACGGCTTTTTCGGCCAGTTGACGATTGGCATCGATACCTTTGCGGTATCGACGCAGATCAAGCCCGAAGACTTCGACAAGTACACGGTGTAGGCCGCTCAGCGCAGCTCGGTCAGCGCCTGGGTCAAGACCTCGATTTCGGCGGCGGTGGTGGTCAGCCCGGGTGTAATGCGGATACACGGGCCACAGGCGGCGCCGCTGCGGACCACGGTGAACAGGTTGTAGTCGTTGAGCAAGCGTTCGGCCATCACCTGCTGATCGGCATGTCGGGTGAAGCGCATCGAGGTGATGCCGCAATACAGGCGCGGGTCGTCAGGGGTCATGATTTCAATGCCCGGCAGCTCGCGCACGGCGTTCACCCACACGTTGCGCAGATAGTTGAGCCGTGCGCCCTTGGCCGCGGAACCGCCCATGGCCTGATGCTCTTCGAACACCAGCGGCAAGGTCAGCAACGCCGGGATGTTGGGGGTGCTGTAGGGCGTACGGGAGCGGATGTCGCCGACCGGGAAATGCATCTCGCCCATGTCCGGGTCGATGTCGGCCAGGCGCTGTGGGGCGATGTAAATGAACCCCAGAGTCAGCGGCGCACCGATCCACTTGTGCAGGTTGTAGCCGGCGAAAGCGATGCCGAGGTCTTCAAGATCGAATTTGATCTGGCCCAGTGCGTGAGCGCCATCGAGAATGATGTCTACGCCATATTCTTTGGCCAGGGCGGCGATGGCCTTCACCGGCATTACCAGGCCGGTGCGATGGGTGACGTGGGTCAGGGCCATCAGTTTCAGTCGTGGATAGCGCTCGAAGGCTTCGCGGTAGCTGGCCAGCAGGCTCTCATGGCTGGCGGGGTGGCTGTGTTCGATCTCGATCACCTCCACGCCACGATGGCGGGCCAGCCAGCGCAGGGCGCCTTTGACCGTGTCGTACTCCAGGTCGCACAGCAGCACCTGATCCCCCGGTTCTAGCCGGTTGTAGTTACGGATCAGCGATTGCAGGCCGTCGCTGGCGTTGCGGGTGAGGGCGACGGATTGCGCGCGCACGCCGATCATCTCCGCCAGTTGCGCGCGAATATCCAGGCTTTCGCCCTGCTCGAAGCGCTGGCGCACGTGCACCGAGTTGCTGCGATTGATCAGCTCGATGTTGCGCTGGTATTCCTCGACCACAGTGCGGGACATGCGCCCGAAATAGCCGTTCTCCAGGTTGATGGGGCCGGGTTCTACAGCATAGCGGTCAGCAAACGTCTGCCAGAAGGCTTCATCACGGGCACGGCGGGTGTTATCGGGCATGGGCTACTCGGTCGATTCAGTGGCGGGGGGCTGGTTTGCCTAGCTTGGCGCGTAGCGGTTCGAGCAGTTCCGATAAACCGTTGTGGTCGATTTCCTGCATCAACGCCAGCAAGCCACCCAGTTCGCCGTGGGGAAATCCCTCTCGGGCGAACCAGTTCAGGTACTGGCCGGGCAGGTCGGCGATGATGCGCCCCTTGTATTTGCCAAAGGGCATTTCGCGGGTAATCAGCAGTTCGAGCTTTTCAGGATTCATCAATCAGTCGTCGTGATTCAAACAGTCTGGAAAATACAGGCATTCTGCATGCAGGCCAAATGACAGATCATGCAAATAACGCGGATGCAGATTTCTGATAAAAGTATAAGTTATTGAAAAATAACGGATAAATTATCAATTCAAAGCTGGCATGCACGCTGCAATGGATATTGCATCTTTCATCAACCCGCAAGGAATTGAAAAATGACCGACCTCAACAAAGAAGCCATCTCTGTACTCAACGACCTGATCGAAACCTGCAAAGACGGTCAGGAAGGGTTCAAGACTTGCGCCGAAGACATCAAACACCCAGAACTCAAGACCCTGTTTGTTCAGCGCTCCGCCGATTGCGCGACCGCGGCTGCCGAACTGCAAAGCACTGTGCGTTCCATGGGTGGCGATCCGGAAACCTCGACCAGCGTCAGCGGTGATCTGCACCGTCGCTGGGTGGACGTGAAATCCATGTTCACCGGCAAGGACGAAGAGGCCGTGCTGAACGAGGCCGAACGCGGTGAAGACCACGCGCTGAAGGCGTACAAGGAAGCGATCGAGAAGATCAACAAGCACAACCTGGTGGGCATTCGTGACCTGGTCGAGCGCCAGTACCACGGCGTGCAACGCAACCACGATCAAGTAAAAGCCCTGCGTAACCAGGCTCGTGCGCGTTCTTAAGCGTTCGTAGCGACAAAAAAAACGCCAGTCTGCACTGGCGTTTTTTTATGCCTGCCAATCACTGTGGCGAGGGAGCTTGCTCCCGCTCGGCTGCGCAGCAGTCGTAAACCATCGCAATCGATGTACCTGATACACCGCGTTGCAGATTTCAGGGACGCTTCGCGCCCCAACGGGGGCAAGCCCCCCTCGCCACGACGTGTTTAATTCATCACCCAAGCACGGTGCTTCAGCCAATGCTGATCGCCGGCAAGACAGGCAATGTCACCGTCTGCTGTTTACGCGGCGCCAGAATTTCCGCCTCGCCATCCACTACCAACTCATCACGCTGGTTGAACACACGAGTGGCAATGCGTACGCGAAACTTGGGCAGTTTCTCGAGGATTTCCAGACGCACGGTCAGGGTGTCGCCAATTTTCACCGGCTTCTGAAAGCTCATCTGCTGCCCGATATAGATAGTCCCCGGCCCAGGCAGCTCGCACGCCACCGCCGCACTGATCAGCGCGCCGCTGAACATGCCGTGGGCGATACGCTCCTTGAACATCGTGCCGGCAGCGAACTCGGCGTCCAGGTGCACCGGGTTATGATCGCCGGACATCGCTGCGAACAGCTGGATGTCGCGTTCTTCGACGGTCTTGCTGTAGCTGGCGGTCTGGCCGACTTCAAGGGCTTCGTAAGGCGTGTTGGTAACCTGGGTCATCGGTGTTGATTCCTGTGACAAATGAAATAAATCCACAAAAAAGCCATAAAAAACTATTCGGTTCTGGTGGGCCGGCGATTGCTCAGAGCCTGGGCGATCCAGCTCAGCACATCGGCGGTCACTTCATCGCGATTGCTCTCGTTGAACAATTCATGCCGGGCCTGCGGGTAAATGGTCAGTTGCAAGCTCCGGCTGCCGGCCTCACGCAACGCGTCGGCCAGATCTTTCAGACGCTTGCCCTGGCTTACCGGATCACATTCACCGCCGATCACCAGCAGTGGCAGGCCCGGATCAAGCTGAGCGAGATTGGACGCTTTGCTGATTTGCTGCAAGCCGCCGAGCAAATCGATCCACAGCTGATTGGTGCAGCGAAAGCCACAGAGCGGATCGTTGGCGTACAAGTCGACTTCCACCGGGTCGCGGCTCAGCCAGTCGAACGGCGTGCGCGCCGGCTTGAATGCCTTGTTGAACGAGCCGAACGACAACCACTCGATCAGCGCGCTACGACCCTTGGGCCCTTGGCGCAGTTTTTCGAAACGGGCGATCTGCCGCGCCACGCCATAGAGCGCCACTGGCTGGAAGTTCGAACCACTGAGAATCGCCCCGTGCAGGCTGGCGCTGTGGTGCAGCAAGTAAGCCTGGGCAATGTAGCTGCCCATGCTGTGCCCCAGCAACACAATCGGCTGGCCCGGATGCTGCTGGCCTATGTATTGATTGAGGCTGGCGAGGTCGCCGACCACCTTGCACCAGCCATCATCGTCGGCAAAATGGCCGAGCGTGCCGTTTTCGGCAGTTTTGCCATGTCCGCGCAAGTCCGGCGCATAGACGCCGTAGCCCTGATCACAGAACTGCTGCGCCAATCGAGCGTAGCGACCGCTGTGTTCCGCCATGCCGTGGGCCAGCAGGACAACGGCCTTGAGCGGTCCGTCGGGCAGCCACTGGTTGACGAAGAGGCGGCTATGGTCACTGGCTGTCAGCCAGAACGTGTCGTGGATCATGGCGATTCCTTTGCGCAGAGTCGGTTGCATTGTATAGCGCATCCATTGCCCGGCGTCCGATCAGGCCACGGCACGGCCAGAAGATTCACACGATCTATGACGCCGTTTGGCGTATTTGCCTGATTGGCCATAACTGCTAGTGTCGGTGGAGCTCCGCTTTTCGCTTTCTGGTTTTTTCAGAAATGACAGAAAGTGGCCCGGATAGATTCAGGTAAAGAGGACAAGAACAATGCAACCTGATTTCTGGAATGACAAACGCCCGGCCGGCGTGCCCCTGGATATCGACATGGGGGCGTACAAGTCGGTGATCGAGGTGTTCGAGCGTTCCTGCAAAAAGTTCGCCGATCGCCCTGCGTTCAGCAACATGGGCGTGACCCTGACCTACGCCGAACTCGAACGCCACAGCGCCGCCTTCGCTGGCTACCTGCAAGCCCACACCGATCTGGTGCCGGGGGATCGCATCGCGGTGCAGATGCCCAACGTGCTGCATTACCCGATTGCCGTATTCGGCGCGTTGCGCGCCGGGCTGATCGTGGTCAATACCAACCCGCTGTACACCCCGCGGGAGATGCGTCATCAGTTCAAGGATTCCGGTGCCCGGGCGCTGGTCTACCTGAACATGTTCGGGTCCAAGGTCCAGGAAGTGCTGGCCGACACCGACATCCAGTATTTGATTGAAGCGAAGATGGGCGACCTGATGCCCGCCGCCAAGGGCTGGCTGATCAACACCGTGGTCAGCAAGGTCAAGAAAATGGTCCCGGAGTATTCGCTGCCCCAGGCCATTTCCTTCAAGAGCGCGCTGCGTCTGGGCCGCGGCCTGGGCATCAAGCCGCTGAAAGTCAGCCTCGATGACATCGCCGTGCTGCAATACACCGGCGGCACCACGGGCCTGGCCAAGGGCGCGATGCTGACCCACGGCAACCTGGTGGCCAACATGCAGCAGGCGCGGGCGTGTCTGGGGCAGTTCGGTGATGACGGCCAGCCGTTGTTGCGTGAAGGGCAGGAGGTGATGATCGCGCCGCTGCCGCTCTACCACATCTATGCGTTCACGGCGAACTGCATGTGCATGATGGTGACCGGCAACCACAACGTGCTGATCACCAATCCACGGGACATCAAGGGCTTCATCAAGGAGCTGAAGAACTGGCGTTTCTCGGCGTTGCTGGGGCTCAACACGCTGTTCGTGGCGCTGATGGAGCATCCTGACTTCAAGACCCTGGATTTTTCCAGCCTCAAACTCACCAACTCCGGCGGCACCGCGCTGGTGAAGGCCACTGCCGAGCGTTGGGAGCAATTGACCGGTTGCCGCATCACCGAGGGTTACGGCCTGACCGAAACCTCGCCAGTGGCCTGCACCAACCCGTATGGCGGCAAATCACGCCTGGGCACTGTCGGCATGCCGGTGCCGGGCACCACGCTGAAGATCATCAACGAGGAAGGCGTCGAGCAACCGTTGGGTGAGCGGGGCGAGTTGTGCATCAAGGGCCCGCAGATCATGAAGGGCTATTGGCACAAACCCGAGGCGACCGCCGAGGTGCTGGATGCCGAGGGCTGGTTCAAGTCCGGTGACATTGCAGTGATCGATCCGGACGGGTTCGTGCGCATTGTTGATCGCAAGAAGGACATGATCATCGTCTCGGGTTTCAACGTGTACCCCAACGAGATCGAAGACGTGGTGATGGCCCACCCGAAAGTTGCCAACTGCGCGGTGATTGGCGTGCCGGACGAGCGTTCCGGGGAGGCGGTGAAACTGTTCGTGGTGGCGCGCGAATCAGGGGTCAGTCTTGAAGAGCTGAAGGCGTACTGCAAGGAGAACTTCACGGCGTACAAAGTCCCCAAGCACATTGTGTTGCGTGAGTCGTTGCCGATGACGGCGGTGGGCAAGATTCTGCGGCGCGAGTTACGCGATATCGCCTGACGCTATAAAGCTGCGCTTCGCGCAATCGCGAGCGGGCTCGCTCCCACAGGTTATCGGTGGTCCTGTGGGAGCGAGCCCGCTCGCGATTTTTTTTGCCGGAAGCCCCGGTTTCAGGGGCTTTCAAGGTGTTATAGAATTTTTGCTCTAAAAAGAACCACTGCTCAGTCTTGAGTCATTAAAGTGACCGTAGAGCCTGCTTTTGGCTCTAGTCGGCCCTTGGCAAAGCTGCTACTCTCGGCGCGCTTTGTGACCTCTCGGCCTATGTAAAAGCCAGACTCACCAATAAAAAACACACACCAATAATAATCGCATCAAATGCGGTGATGAATTCGCGTTGCTGAGGAGTGGGCTTCCATGATCGAAGACTTTTGGAAGGATAAGTACCCTGCCGGGATTGCTGCCGACATCAATCCAGACGAGTATCCGAATATTCAGGCAGTGTTGAAGCAATCCTGCCAACGCTTCGCCGACAAGCCGGCTTTCAGCAACCTGGGCAAGACAATCACCTATGGTGAACTGTACGAATTGTCCGGCGCCTTTGCCGCTTATCTGCAACAGCATACCGACTTGCAGCCCGGTGATCGAATCGCCGTGCAACTGCCCAACGTCCTGCAGTACCCGGTCGCCGTCTTCGGTGCCATCCGCGCCGGGCTGATCGTGGTCAACACCAACCCGCTGTACACCGCGCGGGAAATGGAACACCAGTTCAACGACTCCGGTGCCAAAGCCCTGGTGTGCCTTGCCAACATGGCACATCTGGCCGAGATCGTGGTGCCGAAAACCGGCGTCAAGCACGTGATCGTCACCGAAGTGGCCGACCTGCTGCCGCCGCTCAAGCGTCTGCTGATCAACAGCGTCATCAAGTACGTGAAGAAGATGGTCCCGGCGTATCACTTGCCCAAGGCCGTCAAGTTCAACGACGTATTGAGCAAGGGCCATGGCCAGCCAGTGGCTGAAGCCAACCCGGCCAGCGGTGACGTCGCCGTACTGCAATACACCGGTGGTACCACCGGTGTGGCCAAAGGCGCCATGCTGACCCACCGCAACCTGGTGGCCAACATGCTGCAGTGCAAGGCGCTGATGGGCTCCAACCTCAACGAAGGTTGCGAGATCCTGATCACCCCGCTGCCGCTGTACCACATCTATGCCTTCACCTTTCATTGCATGGCAATGATGCTGATCGGCAACCACAACATCCTGATCAGCAACCCGCGTGACTTGCCGGCAATGGTCAAGGAACTGTCGAAGTGGAAGTTCAGCGGTTTTGTCGGCCTCAATACCTTGTTCGTGGCCCTGTGCAACAACGAGGGCTTCCGCAAGCTGGACTTCTCGAACCTGAAAGTCACCCTGTCCGGTGGCATGGCCCTGCAACTGGCCGCCGCCGAGCGCTGGAAAACGGTCACCGGCTGCGCGATCTGCGAAGGCTATGGCATGACCGAAACCAGCCCGGTGGCCACGGTCAACCCGATCCAGAACATCCAGGTCGGTACCATTGGCATTCCGGTGCCATCGACCCAGTGCAAAGTCATCGACGACGCCGGTGTCGAGCAGCCGCTGGGCGAAATCGGCGAGCTGTGCGTCAAAGGCCCGCAGGTGATGAAGGGCTACTGGCAGCGTCAGGAAGCCACCGATGAAATGCTCGACAGCGAAGGCTGGTTGAAGACCGGCGACATCGCGCTGATCCAGCCTGACGGTTACATGCGCATTGTCGATCGCAAGAAAGACATGATTCTGGTGTCGGGTTTCAACGTCTACCCGAACGAACTGGAAGACGTGCTGGCGACCCTGCCGGGCGTGCTGCAATGTGCCGCTATCGGTGTGCCGGACGAGAAATCGGGCGAGGCGATCAAGATCTTCATCGTTGCCAAGCCAGGCGTGACCCTGACCAAGGAGAAGGTGATGGAGCACATGCGCGCCAATGTCACCGGCTACAAAGTCCCGCGCTCGGTTGAATTCCGCGATGCGCTGCCGACCACCAACGTCGGCAAGATCCTGCGCCGCGAACTGCGTGATGAAGAACTGAAGAAGCTGGGCCTGAAGAAGTAAACGCCTCGCAGAAACACAAAAGCCCCGCTGATGCGGGGCTTTTTGTTGTTGGTCTGGGGCTTTCAGCGTCTGTCAGACCGCCTTCGCGAGCAGGCTCGCTCCCACATGTGATCGGATTCTGTCTGGAAGAACCCGGTTGACCGTGGGAGCGAGCCTGCTCGCGAAGCCTTTGATCTTTACTGGCGAAACGGCGCGAAATTGACGTTGGTGCCCGCCGGACGCATGTCCTGCAGGTACGAGTCCTTGTCGGCGCTCAGTTCCAGGCTCAGGGCCGCTTTGCGCTTACCCTCATTGCGAACCACCAGACCTTCGAGCTTTTCACGCAGGAACACCGTCGGCACTTTCAGGTGCAGCAGTTCGTCGGTGTCCGGGGTGTGCATCAGCAGGTGAATCCATTCGTACTGACCAACGGCCAGACGCGCCACCGGAAGGTCGAACCACCAGATGTTGCGGTTGCGGTTCAATTCGGTGAAATGGCAGTTGTTGACGCCAAGCACAGCACCGCCGAGTTCCAGGTTTCTGCGGGCAATGGCCTGCTTTTTATCGAGTTTCATAACATTCCTACGGGATTGGATCTTCAGTGCCAGGGCCTGAATACGTCGCACATTCTCGTGGGTTGGGCGGCAAACATAAAGCCCAACCTTTGCGCGGCGATGAAATGTTGCGGTGAAAAATAAATGAAACTCCGCGCAAATCCCGCTGGTCAATCTTTCTGTAACGACTTTCCCCGTTAATTGTTCACAGGAGAAACACCATGAGCAGCACTGGCGATAAAGTTAAAGGCGCGACAAACGAAGCTGTTGGCAAGGTCAAGCAAGGCGTGGGTAAAGCCACCGACAGCACCAAGCTGCAGGTCGAAGGCAAAGTGCAGGAAAAGAAAGGTGAAGCTCAGCAAGCCGTGGGCAAAGCCAAGGACGCCGTCAAGAAAGCCGTTGATAAGTCTTGATGTGACTGTCCTTTCAGGCACACCGAAACGGCCATCCTCGGATGGCCGTTTTTGCGTCAGCCGCCTCGGTTAAATAACGAAATTGTTTCAAAGTCGCCAATTAGGCTACTTTGATGTAGAAAACGGCCCCTGAGTCGCCACGACTTCAACCTTTTTGCGGCGAAAGGAGACGCTAATGATTTTCCCGGACATGAAAGGCCAGCCCCTGCACCTGGTCATGGTGCGCACGGTCAAAGAATTCATCGACGATGAAATGTCGACCTACGCCTCGGCACTGGCCTACCAGATGCTGTTCTCGCTGTTCCCCTTCATTCTGTTCCTGATCGCCCTGATCGGTTTCCTGCACCTGCCGGACTTCTTCACCTGGTTGCGCCTGCAATCTGAACTGGTGCTGCCGCCCCAGGCGCTGGATCAGGTGAACCCGGTGATCGACCAATTGCAGCAATCCAAGGGCGGCCTGTTGTCGGTCGGTATCGTGATCGCCCTTTATACCGCCTCGGCCGGTGTGCGGCTGATGATGAACGCGATGAACGCGGCCTATGACGTGGTCGAGGGCCGGCCGATCTGGAAGCGCTTCCCGCTGTCGGTTTTCTACACCATCGGCATCGCCGGCATGTTGCTGGCCGCCGCCGCGCTGATGGTGCTCGGGCCCCAGGTGATGGGTTGGATTGCCTCGCAGGTCGGGCTGGAAGACTTTATCGTCACGGTGTGGACCATCGCCCGCTGGCCGGTGATCGTGATCCTGATGATGGTCGCGGTGGCGCTGATCTACTACGTCACCCCGGACGTCAAACAGGAGTTTCGCTTCATCACGCCGGGCTCGGTACTGGCGGTCGTGGTGTGGATTATCGCGTCCCTGGGTTTCGCGTTTTACGTCAAGACCTTCGCCAACTACAACGCCATGTATGGCAGTATCGGCGCGATCATCGTGCTGTTGCTGTACTTCTACATTTCCGCCGCGGTGCTGCTGCTCGGCGCGGAGATGAATGCGGTGATCGAACACATGTCGAGCGAAGGCAAGGACCCCGGCGAAAAAGTCCCTGGCGAGCACGACGACAAACAACACGTATCGGGACTGGGACGGGACCACTCGCTCAAACCGACCACTGACGAAGCCTGACCATGATCCGTGAAATTTTGAAAATGGGCGATGAACGCCTGCTGCGCATTGCCCCGCCGGTGCCGTCCGAGATGTTCGACAGCCCCGAGTTGTGGCAATTGATCGACGACATGTTCCAGACCATGGAAAGCGTTGGCGGCGTCGGCCTGGCTGCGCCGCAAGTCGGTGTCGACCTGCAACTGGTGATCTTCGGTTTCGAGCACAGCGAGCGTTATCCCGACGCTGAAGCCGTGCCGCAGACCATTCTGATCAACCCGTTGATCACACCGCTTGATCCGAGCCTGGAAGAAGGCTTTGAGGGGTGCTTGTCGGTGCCGGGACTGCGCGGTGCGGTGGATCGCTATCAGCACATTCGCTACGAGGGATTCGATCCCAAGGGCCAGCCCATCGTGCGCATTGCCTCGGGGTTTCATGCGCGGGTGGTGCAGCACGAATGCGATCACCTGATTGGCCGCTTGTACCCGTCGCGGATCAGCGATTTCAGCAAGTTCGGGTATACCGAAGTGCTGTTCCCGGAGCTGGATCCCAACGCGGACGAATGAATTCACAACATAACAATGTGGGAGCGAGCAAGCTCGCTCCCACATTTGATTGTTATTGACTGTTAAATCTTCACTTCGCAGGTTTGACGAACCGCAACGTCATCCGGTCCGACTCGCCAATCGCCAGGTATTTCGCCTTGTCCTTCTCCCCCAGTGTCAGCGTCGGCGGCAAGGTCCAGACGCCTTCAGGGTAATCCTTGGCGTCCTTGGCATTGGCATTGATCTCGCTCTTGGCCTCAAGCTTGAATCCGGCATCGGTCGCCAGTTTCACCACATAGGCGGTGGTCAGGTAACCGCTGTGCTTGATCTCGTCCAGCGAAGCGCCGTCCCTGGCCCGGTGATCCACCACGCCGAGTACGCCACCGGGTTTGAGCACCTTGAAGAACGACTCGAACATCAGTGGCGCCGTGTCGGCCAGCACCCAGTTGTGCACGTTACGAAAAGTCAGCACGGTGTCCGCCGAACCGGGTTTACCGAGCACCGGGGCCTTGGGGTCGAACTCGACCACCTGGGCCTTGGCGTATTGCGCAGGGGAGGCAGCGAATTTTTCCTTGAGGGTTTGTTCGTTCTTGCGCGCGGAGTCACTGACGCTCGGCGCCTGGACAGCCGCAATGTAGGTGCCTTGATCCTTGAGCAACGGCGCCAGCAATTCGCTGTACCAACCGGCGCCGGGGGTGATTTCGATGAGCGTCTGGTTCGCGCGCAGACCAAAGAACTGCAGGCTCTGCTGCGGATGCCGGTAGGCGTCGCGCACCCCGTTCTGCGGCGCGCGCCAGGTGCCTTTGAGTACCTCGGCGTAGCGTTCGCTGGAAATCGCTTGTGTATCGGCGGCATGCGCCAGGACCGGGGCGAGCAGTGCGGCAAGGGTCAGGGTCAGAAGGGCGGGTTTCATGGCGCGTCCTGTTGAAGTCGAAGTCGACCCTGAGGCTAGCACGCAGCAATCAAAGGCCGATCACCCATTATCGATGGACGACCTCGCCAACGGTTCTAAGCCCATGCTGATCATTGGTTTGCTCCGGGCATAGCGGCTCAGGCGCTCAGCCATTGCCTGAGGCAACTGCGGATTGAACGCAAACCCGCGCCGCTCATAAAACCCGCGCAAATCCGGGTGGCAGAACAGCCAGACTGGCTGCTCAAGGCCTTCGATGGCACGAGCGATCAACGCCGCCGCCACACCTTGCTCACGGCACGCCGGATCGACAAACAACCCCGTCAACCAATGCCCGCCAGCAACGGGCCGCAAACACAGCGCAGCGACGATCTCCTCACGCCTGGCCACCCACAGTTGCGCATCGCGCACTGCTTTCATCGGCGATTGGTGGGCGCGGTAAAACTTGTTCATCAGCGGCCATAACGGCTCGGCGAGCAGGGTGTATTGGGTGTCGGGCATGGTTTCTGACTGTCGGTGCACAAAGCGGGGGATTATAAAAGAACGCGGGCGAGGCGATAGGTGTATACCTGATCTCACATCCCGTATGAGTGGAGTACGTATCATGGCCAAAGGCATGGATTCAAAGAAAGCAGCGAAGAAAAAACCGGCAAAGACCGCCGATGAAAAACGCGCGGACAAGAAGGCCAAGAAGGTGGACGTGTTCGGTCATTAAGCCACACAGACCCTTCCCCGTAGGAGCCGCCTTCTGCAGCTTCTACGGGGGGTGTTGAAATAATCAAATAATCTGCAAGAAATCCACACGCTGTTGCACAGAAGGGAAAGATCCCCGTTCTGAGCAAAGCCATGCCCCATTATTTCGATGCCGCCCACCGCAATGAAATCGAAACCCTGCGCCAACGCCTGACCGCTCGCACCGAGTGGCCAACCTGGCTGTTGTTGATCGGCGTGTATGTCGGCTGGTTCAGCCTCGTCCTGATGAGCAACCGACTGGGAGTTTGGTGGAGCACCGCCTTGCTGATTCCGCTGCTGGTGTTGTGGCTGTCGGTCCAGCACGAGTTGTTGCACGGCCACCCCACGCGTTGGCTGACGCTCAATAAACTCCTCGGTTACGCCCCGTTTGCCGTCTGGTATCCGTATACGCTTTATCGCGACAGCCATTTGCTGCACCACCGCGACGAAGACCTGACCATCCCTGGCCGCGACCCTGAAAGTCGCTATCTCACCGCGCATGATTGGCGGCACAGTTCGCTGTTCGAGCGAAACCTGCACTGGCTGAACAAAACCGTATTCGGTCGTTTCATGCTCGGCGCTCCCTTGGCGTTGTTCAGCCTGGCCAAAGAAGAGCTGCGCCGCCTGCGCAACGCTGAGCGACAGGCCTGGTGGATGTGGCTGACCCACGGCATGCTTACGGTATTGATGCTGGTATTCATTGCCCGCTACAGCCTCCTGCCGGTGTGGCATTACCTGTTGCTGGTCAGCGTGCCGGCGCTGTCGATTGCGATGATCCGCTCCTACTATGAACACCGTCCCCACGCGCAGCCTGAGCAACGTACCGTGCTGAACGAAGCGGGTTGGCCATGGCGCTGGCTGTTTCTGAACCTGAATTTTCATTTGGTGCACCACGATTTACCGGGGCTGCCCTGGTATGACCTGCCCAAGGCTTATCGCGCCCGCCGCGAGCAGTGGCAGGCGCGCAGCGGTGGGTTTGTGGTGCTGGGGTATGGGCAGTTGTGGCGCGAAAACGGATTGAAGGCCATCGACAGCCCGAAGCACCCATTTCACTGATTGAAATACACTCACAGTCGAGGGATATTTTTTTGCAGGGAGATTTTGATGACATCTCACATCGCCGAGCTATTGATGTACGTCGCCCCAGAGCCCATCCGCCAGGCCAACGAACGCTGGCTGGCGCTTATCCTTGAGCGTCTCAACAGCACACGTCTGGAGGCACAAAATCTCTCGTTGCCAGACATCTGGTTGTCCCCCGACCTGCTACTCACCCAAACTTGCGGCTACCCACTCATGACCGCCCTGCGCGGCCAGGTCCGGGTCGTCGGCCGCCCTCGCTACGAACTGCCCGATGCCAACGGCGGCAACCACTGCAGCCTGCTGATCAGTCGCGCCGATGATGCGCGACGAACCTTGCCCGCATTCTTCGACAGCCGTGGCGTGATCAACGGCGAAGACTCCAACAGCGGCATGAACCTGCTGCGCCATCGCCTGGCGCCGTTGCACCGCGAAGGGCGGTTCTTCGCCAGCGTGGGTATCAGCGGCAGCCACCGCGAGAGCCTGCGCTGGCTGCGCGATGATCTGGCGGATCTGGCCGCCATCGACAGCGTCACGTTCGCCTACCTGGCCCGGCACGCCGAAGAGGAAGTGACCGGCCTGCGGGTCATTGCTCGCAGCGCGTTCAGCCCGACCTTGCCGTACATCACCGCCGTAACCGCCAGCGATCAACAGTTGGAGGCGCTTCGACGGGTGATGAACAGCGCCCTGCACGAACTGCCCGAGGTCGCCGAAGTCCTCGGCCTGCAAGAGATTTTGCCGGCCAGCGACGGCGATTATCAGGTGCTGCTCGACTATCAGCAGGAAGCCGAATCGCTGGGGTATGGGCGTCTACGTTGAAATGCACTAATCGAATATAAAAATGCTTTTTAAGTATTATTAAAGAATAAGGCACCTTGCTAGGATCGCGCCACCGGATCACCGGACATCCAGCGACCCTTCATCCAAGGAGCCCTTATGTCCGGCGCCGACTTTTCCCATCGCAACGCCGTGGGCGCATTGTTCTGCGCTCATTACTCCTGGCTGTGCACACGCCTGTACCGACATCTGGGGGCCATTTCCTGTGTCGAAGACATCGCCGCCCAGACCTTTGTGATTCTGTTGGAGTCGCCCGGCCTGACGCCGATCCGCGAGCCGCGTGCCTTGCTGACCACCATCGCCCAGCGCTTGATTTATCAGCTCTGGCGTCGGCGGGATCTGGAGCGCCAGCACCTCGATCAACTGCAAGACGATGATTGCGCCCAGGCCAGGTCCCCTGAAGACCTGCTGCAACTGACGCAAGCCCTGCAGAGCCTCGACCGCACCCTCGACCGTCTGCCGGGCAAAGTCCGGGCGACATTTCTGTTATCCCGCCTCGACGGCCTGACCTACCCGCAAATCGCCGCCGAACTGGGCATTTCCCAGCGCTCGGTGAGTATGTACATGACTCGCTCCCACGCCCTGTGCCTGCGCCACAGCGCCAATCAATCCGTGAATCGAATGAGGTCCGCATGAGATCAATAAAAAACCTGCTCGGCAGTTCGCTGCTGGCCCTGAGCCTGGTGGCCACCCAGGCCCCGGCGGCGGAGAAAGCCGCCCCTATCCACTTCGGCGACATCACCTGGGAAAGCGGCAGCCTGATCACCGAGATCCTGCGGATCATTGTCGAAAAGGGCTACGGCTATCCGACCGATACACTGCCGGGCAGCACCGTCAGCCTCGAAGCAGCGCTTGCCAAGAACGACATTCAGGTGATCGGCGAGGAATGGGCCGGGCGCAGTCCGGCCTGGGTCAAGGCGTCAGCCGAGGGCAAGGTGTTTGGTCTTGGCGATACGGTCAAAGGCGCCACCGAAGGCTGGTGGGTACCGGAATACGTGATCAAGGGCGACCCGGAACGCGGCATCAAACCGCTGGCGCCGGAGCTTAAATCCGTCGCCGACCTGGCGCGCTACAAAGATGTGTTCCGTGACCCGGAAGACCCCAGCCGAGGCCGCTTCCTCAACAGCCCCACCGGCTGGACCTCGGAAATCGTCAACAGTCAGAAGCTCAAGGCCTATGAGCTGACCGACAGCTTCGTCAACTTCCGCACCGGTTCCGGCGCGGCACTGGATGCCGAGGTTGCGTCGTCGATTCGCCGGGGCAAACCGGTGCTGTTCTATTACTGGTCGCCGACACCGCTGCTGGGGCGTTTCAAATTGGTGAAACTCGAAGAGCCGCCGTTCGACGCCGAAGCCTGGAAGACCCTGGCCGACGCCAACAACCCGCACCCCAAAGGCACCCGCTCGATGCCGGCGAGCTTGGCGATTGGCGTGTCCGCACCGTTCAAGGCGCAGTACCCGGATCTGGTGGCGTTCTTTGAAAAGGTCGACTTGCCGATTGATCTGCTGAACCAGACGCTGGCGCAGATGAGCGAGAAGCGTCAGCAGCCACGGCAGGTGGCCGAGGCGTTTTTGCGTGATCAGCCACAGGTGTGGAAGGCCTGGGTGCCGGGGGAGGTGGCTGCCAAGGTGAGTGGGAGTTTGTAGTTTTTTCTGGTGATGTTGTATTGACCGATCTACCGCTTTCGTCAGAACGCCGCCCGGAGCAGGCTCGCGAATGATCTGAAGCCTTACACCCATTCAGCCGTTTTCGCGAGCAAGCCCATTCCCACATTTAACCGGGATTTCATGAGAGAACTCGGTCAAATGTGGGAGCGAGCTTGCTCGCGATGGTTTGAAGCCCTACGCCAACTCAGCCGCCAACGCCGCCTTCACGCCAGGCCGCGAATCCACTCGGGCCTGGAACCTGGCCAGCGCCGGCCACTGACCCAGATCGATATCAAACACCCGAGTCCAGCGCAGCACCGTAAACAGATACGCATCCACCACACTGAACCCGCTCGCCAGCAGGTAATCCTGTTGTTCCAGGGTCTGGCTCAACACCGCAAAACGCTTGAACAGTTTTTGTTTGATCAGTGTTTTCACCTCATCGGGTAGCTGCGAATTGAACAGCCACCCGAGCCCGCCATGAACCTCGGTCGAGACGAAGTTCAGCCATTCCTGCAACCGCACGCGCTCGAAGGTGCCGTTTGCCGGTGCCAGGTTGGCCTCGGGCCGCAGATCCGCCAGGTATTGCAGGATCGCCGGGCCTTCGGTCAGCACCTGGCGGTTATCCAGTTGCAGGGCGGCGACATAACCCTTGGGGTTGATGGCGAGGAAGTCGTCACCGGTGGCGGTCTTCTTGGTGCTGTTGTCGACACGGACCAGTTCGAACGGCAGATCCAGTTCGCGTAGCACAATGTGCGGCGCCAGGGAGCAGGCTTGCGGGGAGAAATATAACTTCATGGAATGTGCTCTGTTGGACGAAGCCTTGCAGTGTCATGTCCGTCAGCGCACTTCGTAAAATGAAATTTTAAATGAACGCCAGGGATTGAGCTGCCGTGCACAGCGCTTATCCAGTCCGGCTTTTGTCCTGAAAGCCCCGGATACTGGCCGACTAATGGCCTTGCGCCGGTCGGGGGGCTGTCTATGCTGACTCGTAACTCATTATGTCGGCCGCCATGTAAACGATTCGCGCGCGCATGGGGCCGTGGAAAAGCACTGTCAAGAGTGCGCATTTCAAGGCGCCTCATACCGAGCAACAGGGAGCGTCAAATACATGGAGTTACTTGGGAAAAGTTAGGGCTGGCCCGACGCCGGGCGATCAAGAGCAGGATGTCTTGATAAGAGTGTTGCCACATGGACGCTCCGATTAAACATCATTTTATCACCTGACAAATCCTTCCGTTGGAGGGACGCGTGTGGCTGTTCCGTGGGACGTAGTGGATCTTGAAAGACCAGCAACTTTCATTCATCAAAAGACCGCGCTGAAGGTGATACAACCATGTTTAACCTACATCACAAGGCTGACTTGCTGGAGATTGAACGGTTCAACTGTGCATTGACCGAGACCAATGCCAAGTTGGCAGCCGTCAGCCGGTCCATGGCGATGATCGAGTTCAGCCCCGACGGTGTGATACTCGATGCCAACGAAAACTTCTGCAAAACCATGGGCTACAGTGCCGAAGAAATTCGCGGCAAACATCATCGGATCTTTTGCGAAGAAGCGTTCTATCGCAGCGAGGAATACGCGAAATTATGGCGTGATCTGGCGCGCGGTGAACCGCTCAGCGGCACCTTTTTACGGCTGGACAAAAACGGCAAGGAGATCTGGCTCGAAGCCAGTTACATGCCGGTGTACGGCGCCGATCACCAGGTCAGAAGCGTGATCAAAGTGGCTGCGGACATTTCCGCCCGGATTGACCAGGAACACGAAAACGAAAGCATGCTGGCGGCCATTGGTCGTTCCATGGCAGTGATCGAATTTACCCCGGACGGTCGGGTCATCACCGCCAACGAAAACTTTCTGAAAACCATGCACTATTCGCTCAATGAAATCGTCGGCCAGCACCACAGCATGTTTTGCCACCGTGCCGAAGCAGAGTCATCGGCGTACAAGGCGTTTTGGGCGTCACTCAACCGTGGCGAATATCACTCGCACCGTTTCGAGCGCAAAGACAAGTACGGTCATACGGTGTTTCTCGAAGCGTCCTACAACCCGTTGTTCGATACCAAAGGCCGGTTGTACAAAGTGGTGAAGTTCGCCAGCGACATCACTCATCAGGTCACGACCCTGCAGACCGCCGCCGAATCGGCCCACAGCACCTCGGTACAAAACGACGCCTGCGCGCAGAAAGGCTCGCAGGTGGTGCAGCAAACCGTGCAGATCATTCAAGACATTTCCCGCGACCTCAACGCAGCGGCGCTGAGTATCGATGCGGTGAGCAAGCAGTCCGACATCATCGGCACCATCGTCCAGACCATTCGTGGCATCGCTGACCAGACCAATCTGTTGGCGCTCAACGCGGCCATCGAAGCCGCGCGAGCCGGGGCGCACGGGCGCGGGTTTGCGGTGGTGGCCGATGAAGTCCGCAGCCTTGCGGCCCGCACCAGTCAGGCGACGCTGGAGATCGTCGAAGTGGTGCGCAAGAACCATGACTTGTCATTGAGCGCGGTGTCGAGCATGCAATCGAGCTTGAGCCGAACCGGATTGGGCGTGGAACTGGCGAACGAGGCGGGGGAGGTGATTCTGGAGATACAGCAAGGATCGCGGCATGTGGTGGATGCGATCAGCCAGTTCAACTCGACGTTGCAACTGAACTAGAAAACACTGCAATACCCTGTGGGAGCGAGCTTGCTCGCTCCCACAGGTTTTGTGTTTGGCCGACAAATATCAGTTGTCAGCGAGACCTGTCAGAGCGAAGCCAGCAACTTTTCAGTCGCCTGAGGTTGGTTGACATCGGTGCCGGTGTTGCCGTTTTCGTTGTCAGCCTTGGCCAGTTTCACCTTGTCTTCCAGGCGCTGGGCAATCTCTTTGCTGACGGCCAGCTGCTTCTCCGGCGGCATGGCTTTCAATTGGTCCTCGGTAATGCCCATCTCCTGCAGGACACTGTCGCGCAGACGCTGTTCCGGCGTCTTGCTCATGTAGTCCTTGAAGTCGGTCATCGCGGCACTGTCGGTCGAGGTGGCCGCGGTGCTGGCGGTTGACGCGTCAGTCGCTTGCAGGTTGACCCGGGTCTTGGCGAACGCCTCATCAATGTTGTCACTGATGGTCGATGCAGCGCCGACTTGCTGGGTAGCCGAAGCCAGATCGGACGCCAGGGCATCGTTGCTGTCCTGGGCCGGTTGCGGCACGGCATTGTTTTGCGCGCTCTGGATTAGACCGCTGTACAGCGCGCTGGCGGCGGCCGTGGTCGGGTCCATGTCCTGGCGCAGGGTGGGCTGAATGATTGTCGCTTTCTGGGCACTGACCAACATGATGGGTAAGCCTGTAAGTGATTGCTGTCCCGAGGGCAGCAGCAATTAGCGTGCCGTTGTCCGAACCCCTGATTTACGCGGGCTGGGGGCGCACCATGCGGTCAAGCGTTGCCGCTTGGCGGCAGCAGTCGACCGCCGCGGCGTCAGCGATGGGCAATGTTTTCCAGGGCCAGGTTGCGGGTGCGCGGGCCGAAATAACCGATGGTCAGCATCACGATCAACATGCTGCTGACAATGAACGCCAGCACCCCCGGCGTGCCGAAGTGCTCGAGGAAAATCCCGATCAGCAGACTGCTGAACACCGTCGACAATCGACTGAAGGAATAACAGAAACCCACCGCCCGGGCACGGATGTTGGTGGGGAACAGTTCGCTCTGGTAGGAGTGATAAGCGAAGCTCAGCCACGCATTGCAGAAGGTGATCATCACCCCGCAGACGATCAGCCCGAGCGCGCTGGTTTGCAGGGCGAACAGCGTACCGAAGGTCATGGCGCCCAGGGCCGAGCCGACGATCTGCCATTTGTTCTCGAAACGGTTGGCGAACTTCACGAACAGCAGCGGCCCCAGCGGATAGGCGAGGGTGATGATGAAGGCGTACATCAGGCTGTGGGTCACGCTCACGCCCTGACCGGAAAGTAGCGCCGGCAGCCAGTTGCCGAAGCCAAAAAAGCCGATGGCCTGAAACACATGGAAGACGATCAGCATCAACGCCCGGCGACGATAGGGCGGCTGCCAGATGTCGGCGAAACGGCCAGTGCCCTGAACATCCACCGCCGCCAGCTCCGGCTCATCCAGCGGCTTGCGCTGGTCCTGCACACAGCGCGCCTCGATGCCATCGAGGATCTTGCCGGCCTCATCGAACCGCCCATGCTGCGCCAGCCAGCGCGGCGACTCCGGCAGCCGCTTGCGCAGCCACCAGATAAACAGCGCAAACACCGCACTGGCCAGCACCACCCAGCGCCAGCCCGACACGCCGAACGGCGCTTGCGGCACCAGCCACCAGGACATCAGCGCCACCGCCGGCACCGACAGGAACTGCACAAAAAAGGCGAAGGCAAACGCCGAACTGCGCATGCGCTTGGGCACCAGTTCCGAGAGGTAGGCGTCGATGGTCACCAGCTCGATGCCCAGGCCGATCCCCACCAGAAAGCGCATGCAGATGATGCCCAGCGCCGAACTCTGCACGCCCATCAGCACCGTGGCGACCGTGTACCCGATCAAGGCAAAGGTGAAAATCGCCCGCCGGCCAAAGCGGTCGGCCAAGGGGCTGAGCAGACTCGCACCGAGGAATAGCCCGAGAAAGGTCGCCGAAGCGAAGGCGGCCTGGTCGGAAAAGCCGAACACGCCCTGGCTGCCGGTGGCAAAGATGCCGTCCTTGATCAGACCGGGGCTGATATAGGCCGTCTGAAACAGATCATAAAGCTCAAAAAAACCACCGATGGACAGCAACGCCACCAGGCGCCAGATCGTGGCCACGGCGGGCAGCCGGTCGATGCGGGCAGAAATGTGTGCGGCGCGAATGGGGTCGATACCGTCTGATTGAACGGCGGCAGGGGCGTGGGCAGTCATGGGCTGATCCGATGCGTGTTGAACGGGAAGCTTAGCCTGCTATCTGAAATCATTGCTTGTGAATCCCGGCGCATTTTTTTCGAAATGCGCCGGGGAATTGCTCTAACGGCTTGGGTTTTAACGGTTTATGGCGCGATGGGGATATCAAACGTCTGAAACGCGTCGTCCATCGGCTGATAGCCCAGCACCCGTGTGGTTTCGCTGAGGTCCAGACGTTTGAAGCGGTTGTTGGAAATGCCATGGGCAATCAGGTGCTGCACGCCTTCGACTTCCACCGCTTTTTGCAGCAATTGCACCGCATCCCGTGGGCTGAGCCAGGCGCTCAGATCGCGGGCGTTGGTCAGTTCATGCCGTTCGGGGAATTCGAATGCGCCGATGCGAATGGCGATGGTCGAGAGCCCACGTTTGGCGGCGTAGAACGCGCACAGCGCCTCGCCGTAACATTTACTGACGCCATACAGGTTGGCGGGCATGACCTGCATGCCCGGCGTGATCTGCCGGTCCACCGGATAACCTTCGATGGTCTGCGCGCTGCTGGCGAACACCAGACGTTTGCAGCCGGCATTCGCAGCGGCCTCGAACAGGTAAGTGGTGGCCAGGATGTTATTGGGCAGCAGTTCATCGAAGGTCGCCGTGGCGTGGGGGATGCCGGCGAGGTGGACGATGACGTCGATGCCTTCCAAAGCGGCACCGACAGCGGCTGGATCAGCCAGATCCAGCCGCACGAAGCGGTGGGGCGCCTCGACCGCAAAGTCGGGCTCGATGCGATCAGCCAGCACGAACGTGTAGCGATCCTTCGAGGCTTCGAAGAAGGTCTTGCCGATTCTGCCGCAGGCGCCGGTGAGCAGTACGTTGAGTCCGTTCATATGTGTCTCTTGTTGGGGGAGGGATATCGGTCAGTGAAGGATGGCCACAGGTTTATGGAACGATGTGATTGACGGGTATCAGGGCGAGGTTTTCCGGGTTACGGCACGCCGTTGCAACCGTATTTCAGGAACCCCGGGCGCTGTGCCAGGCGTTGCAAATAGTGCTCGACAGCGGGGTAGTCGGGCCGCTGCATGGGCGTCATCCGCCAACGATTGACCGACAGGCCGATAACGATGTCGGCCAGCGTGAACCGTGGCCCGGCGACATAAGCGTCGGTGGCCGCGAGTTGTTGTTCAAGAATGCCCATCTTGCGGTTCCAGTCATCGACACCGAGCGCAATCTGCTGCGGGTCCTGATACTCGGGATCGTTGCGTACCAGCGCGGTGAAGGCGTAGCTCCAGGACCGATTGAGTTCGGTGGCCTGCCAGTCCATCCACTGTTCTACCCGGGCACGCGCCGCCGGTTCGCTGGGCAGCAAGTCAGTGCTGTGCTGTTTGCCCGCCAGATACCGGCAAATGGTGTTGGATTCCCACAACACCCCGGCGTCATCGATGATTACCGGCACCTGGGCGTTGGGGTTGAGCTGGAGAAACTCGGGGCTGTGGGTCGAGGCGAAACCGCTGCCCCAATCCTCACGCTCGTAGGAAACGCCCAGTTCCTCGCAGGTCCAGAGGACTTTTCTGACGTTGATGGACGAGGCCTTTCCCAGAATTTTCAGTGCGTGTTCCATGACGCTGCTCCTGTGGCGAATCGACGCCTGAGGAATCTATCAGCGTGTTCGCCAATGAGCGACCTCAATTATTCTCGACAGGATCCGGCAGCGCCGAGGCCGGCAATCCGAAGGTGCGGTCGAACAGCCAGTTGAAGGCGAAGGTGTAGCAGGGGATGAAGAGGATCAGCGCCAGGTCCAGCAGGAACGCTTCTACCAGTGTGATGTTCATCCACCAGGCGATCAGGGGGATGAGAAACACGATCAGTGTCAGCTGAAAACCCACGGCATGGGCGATACGCCGTTTGACGGTGCGAGTGCGCGAGGGCTGGCGACTTTCCCAGCGCTCGAACAGCGTGGTGTAGATGAAGTTCCAGGTGACCGCGATGGTGGTGATGATCACGGCCAACGGGCCGGTGCTGCTGGGCGAGGTGCCGGACAACAGCGCCAGGCCAAGGGCGGAGAAGGTCATGCCGAACATTTCGAACAGCGCTACATAGACCAGTTTACGTTTGATGCCTTGCATGGTGAGTAGCCTCTTTCTTGCGAATCCGGGCCAGCTTGCAGAAAAGGCGCTGGCTTGGACGACGAAAGATAGCTTCAATAGAGGTGATAGAAAAAGTCGGAAGCTTTCAGTTTTATTGACAGGACAAGTAATGAACTTCAACAGCGACAGCATTGAACTGTTTCTTGCAGTGATTGAGCGCGGTTCGTTTTCCGCTGCGGCGCGTGCGCTGGGCAAGGTGCCTTCGGCGGTGAGCATGGGCATTGCAAACCTGGAAGCCGAACTCGGTTACCTGCTGTTCGACCGCAGCCATCGCGAGCCGGTGCCGACCGCCATGGCCAACGCTCTGGTGCCTCATGCGCGATTGATTGCCGGGCAGCTCAAGCAGTTGCAGGTGCATGCGCTGGAGTTGTCGCTGGGGCTGGAGAGCAAGCTGTCCATCGGCGTGGTGGCAGACATCCACAAGGGCCGCTTGATGGCGGCAATCAAGGCGATTGCCGAGCGTCATCCGCTGCTGGAAATCGAAGTGCTCAGCGCGCCTCAGGATGACGTGCTGGCGCTGCTGCACAGCGGCCGGGTCAACGTCTGCCTGGCGTTCGCCGGGTTGAGCATGAACGCGCTGGAGCGTTTCCAGTTTGTCGGCAGCGAGCGGATCATCGCCACGCTGGCGGCGGACAGCCCATTGCTGCAGGGCCAGGATGTATTTCTTGAAGACCTGGTGCATGTGCGGCAGATCTTCGTCGCCAGCCGCGACCTGCCGATCAGCGACACCCGGCCATTGGTGGCCGAGTCCTGCTGGCGGACCGACACGTTAAGCGCTGCGCTGGAGATGGTCGAAGCGGGCCTGGGCTGGGGCAATTTTCCGCTGTCGGTGGTGCAGCCGCTGCTGGATGCCGGACGCCTCAAACGTCTGAGTTTCCGCAACATCGACAATGGCCTGGTGCTGCCGGTGCATGCGGTGTGGCTCAAGAGCCAGCCGTTGCAGAAGGGCGCGCTGGCGTTGGTGAAGTTGATGTCTGCACAGGTCTAAGGTGCAGCGCAATTCCCTGTGGGAGCGAGCAAGACAGTTGCTCCCACCAGGTAAGTCTCAAACCTTAAGTACTCTCACGCACCTTCAACTCAAACCCCATGTCCTGCACCGGCTTGGCCACCGGGTTGCCCGCCAGCAACGTCAGCATCAATTCCGCCGCACGCCGGCCGATCGCTTCGCGCGGGGTGCTGATGCTGCTCAGGCGCGGCACCATGTGTTCCGAGGCGGGCAAGTCGTTGAAGCCGAGAATCGCCACCTGTTCAGGGATCTTGATCCCGCACCGCATCGCTTCCAGCAGCGCGCCCTGGGCCAGGTCGTCGTTGCCGAAGAAAATCGCATCGACATCCGGATGCGCCGCCATCAGCTGCAGGAACAACTCCCCACCCAGCCCCACGGACGAGGCACGGGGCGTCAGCACTTCCAGGTCCGGGTCATACAGACCGGCGTTTTGCAGGGTGCGACGAAAACCTTCGCCACGCAGCAGGGTGCGCTGGTCCAGTTGCGCGCCGATGTAGGCCAGACGTTTGCGGCCACGGGACAGCAGGTGTTCAGCAGCGGTTTCCCCGGCGTTCAGTTGCGAAAACCCGACGCAATTAAGCCCCGCTGCAGTGTCCAGCTCCATCATATAGACGCAGGGAATGTTGCTGGCCTCGATCATCCGCCGCGAACTTTCGGTGCGGTCGAAGCCGGTCAGCAGCAGGCCACGCGGCTGATACGCCATGTAGTTGCGCAGCAGGTTCTCTTCTTCATCACGCGAGTAATGGAAGTTGCCGATCAGCACTTCGAAGCCTTTGGGGCGCAGCACTTGGTGAATGGCTTCCAGGGTATCGATGAACAGCAGGTTGGACAGCGAAGGCACCAGCACCACCACCGAATGGCCCTGGGCCGAAGCCAAGGCACGGGCGGCGGGGTTGACCACGTAGTTGAGGTCGAGCGCGGCTTTCTGCACTTTTTCCACCAGTTCGGTGGCGACCGTACTGACGCCGCGCAAGGCGCGCGAAGCGGTAATCGGGCTGACACCGGCCAGGCGCGCCACTTCATTGAGGGTAGGACGGCCGGTAGTGCGAGTATTTTTATCGTTTTTAGAGGGGGTCATCAGACGGCTTGCCAAACAAAATTCAAGACACTAAGGTAGCGCTGTCCCGAAGCAGCTGCAAATGCGTAAGCGAGTTCTGCCTGAACCTCGCTTTTCGGCGTTGGGAACGAACATGCTGCAACCCACAAAAATGACAAGAAGGCGTCGGCAACTTCTACTTTTGGTCTAGTGTCATAACTGGCAAAGGTAGCGCTGTCTGCGTGCTGAGGTGTTACATGAATCATCCCATCACCGCCCTGGTCATCATGGGCGTTGCCGGTTGCGGCAAGACCTGCGTCAGCGAGGCCTTGTGCCAGCTCAGCGGCGCGACCGCCATTGAAGGCGACACTTTCCACCCTGCCGCCAACATCGCCAAGATGAGCGCTGGCATTCCCCTCGACGACGAAGACCGTGCCGGCTGGCTCGACAGCCTGTGCGACGAACTGCGCCGCGTTGATGCCCTCGGCGAACGCCCGGTGCTGACCTGTTCGGCGCTCAAACACAGCTACCGCGAACGTCTGCGCAGCGCCTTGCCGGGGCTGGGTTTCGTGTTCCTGGAATTGACGCCTGAAGTCGCGGCCGACCGTGTGTCCCATCGTCCCGGCCACTTCATGCCGTCGACCTTGATCGACAGCCAGTTCGCCACCCTTGAATCCCCGGTCGGCGAGCCGTTGACCCTGGCCCTCGATGCCTCCCATCACAGCGTCGCTGAACTGGCCGGTCAGGCCCACCACTGGTGGCTGCAACACGGCCTGAAATTCGCGGTATGAATCTTGTTAACAGAGCTGGCGCTACGCTGATGGCGTGCGAATTCCCCGTTTTAATAACAACAACAAACAGGAGACACCCCTAATGTTTGGCATGTCCCACGAGACGTTCCTGCTGGTTGACGCAGTGGTCACGGTCATCGGACTCATCGTCCTGATCACCAAATTCAAACTGCATCCGTTCATTGCCCTGATCATCGCGGCAGCCTTTCTCGGCCTGACTTCCGGCATGCCGGTGGGCACCATCCTCAAGGCGTTCCAGGACGGCTTCGGCGGGGTGCTGGGCTTTGTCGGGATCATCCTGGCACTGGGCACGATGCTCGGCAAGATGATGGCCGAATCGGGCGGGGCAGATCAGATTGCGCAGACGCTGATTCGCGCATTCGGCAAAGAGCGCGTGCAGTGGGCAATGATGTTCGCGGCGTTCCTGGTCGGCATTCCGCTGTTCTTCGAAATCGGCTTCGTGCTGCTGATTCCGCTGGTGTTCATCGTTGCCCGGCGTACCGGCGTGTCGATCATCAAGATCGGTATCCCGCTGCTGGCTGGCCTGTCCGCCGTGCATGGCCTGGTTCCGCCGCATCCGGGGCCGTTGCTGGCCATTGGCGTGTTCGGTGCCGACATTGGTAAAACCATTCTGTACGGTCTGATCGTGGCGTTGCCGACGGCGATCATCGCCGGTCCGATCTACGGCACCTTTATCTCCAAATACATTCCGGGCCATGCCAATCAGGAGCTGGTTGATCAACTGGCCCGTGAACCGGAAGCGGCGACGCTGCCAAGCTTCGGCATCACCCTGGTCACCGTGCTGCTGCCGGTGTTCCTGATGCTGCTCAAGACTTTTGCCGACGTCGCGCTGCCGGACGGGCATTTCTTTCGCGGCTGGATGGACCTGATCGGTCACCCGATCTCGGCGTTGTTGCTGGCGTTGTTGCTGTCGCTGTACACCTTTGGCCACCGTCAGGGCATCGGTTCGAAACAGATCCTCAAACTGCTGGATGCGAGCCTCGCGCCTACCGCCGCGATCATTCTGATCATCGGTGCCGGTGGTGGCTTCAAGCAGATGCTGGTCACCAGCGGCGTGGGTGACGTGATCGGCCACATGGCGGTGAACGCGCAGATCTCGCCGATCCTGCTGGCCTGGCTGGTGGCAGCGGTGATTCGCGTGGCCACCGGCTCTGCAACCGTGGCGACCATCACGGGCGCGGGCATTGTGGTGCCGGTGGTGGGCATGATTCCGGGGGTGAACCGCGAGCTGCTGGTGCTGGCGACCGGCGCCGGTTCGCTGATCCTGTCCCACGTCAACGACGCGGGTTTCTGGCTGGTGAAACAGTACTTCAACATGACCGTGGCCGAGACGTTCAAGACCTGGACCGCAATGGAGACCATCCTGTCGATCGTGGCGCTGGGCTTTATCATGCTGCTGTCGTTGTTCGTTTAAGCACACCGCTGAACCAATGCAGGAACTCGGTCAAATGTGGGGGCTGGCTTGCCTGCGATAGCATCACCTCGGTATTCCTGACACATCGAGGTGCCTGCATCGCAGGCAAGCCAGCTCCCACAATGATCCAGGTCAGCTGATGGTTTTCTGTACCAGCCCATCCGCCCTGAACATCCCGCGAATCCCGCGCACAGCCTGACGAATCCGGTCCTGGTTTTCGATCAGCGCAAAGCGCACATGATCGTCCCCGTATTCCCCAAACCCGACACCCGGCGAGACGCAGACCTTGGCCTCGGCCAGCAGCTTCTTGGCGAACTCCAGCGAGCCCAGGTGCGCGTATTCCTTGGGGATCTTGGCCCAGACGTACATGGCCGCTTTCGGGTTTTCGACCATCCAGCCCAGCTCATGCAGGCCTTTGACCAGCACGTTACGACGCTGGCGATACTGCTCGGCGATGTCTTTGACGCACTGCTGATCGCCTTCCAGCGCGGCAATCGCCGCCACCTGCAACGGGGTGAACGTGCCGTAGTCGTGGTAACTCTTGATCCGCGCCAGGGCGTTGACCAGTTCCGCGTTGCCGACCATGAAGCCGATCCGCCAGCCCGCCATGTTGTAGCTCTTGGACAGGGTGAAAAACTCCACCGCGATGTCCTTGGCGCCAGGCACCTGCATGATCGAGGGGGCTTTCCAGCCGTCGTAGACGATGTCGGCGTAAGCCAGGTCGTGCACCACCAGCACGTCATACTGCTTGGCGAGGGCGATGACCCGCTCGAAGAAGTCCAGCTCCACGCACTGGGCGGTGGGGTTGGACGGGAAGCCGAGGATCATCATCTTCGGTTTCGGGATCGAGCCGCGAATGGCACGCTCCAGTTCATCGAAGAAGTCCACCCCCGGGATCAGCGGCACCGACCGCACCTGGGCGCCGGCAATCACGGCACCGTAGATGTGAATCGGGTAGCTGGGGTTGGGCACCAGAACGGTGTCGCCCTGGTCGAGGGTGGCCAGCATCAAGTGCGCCAGGCCTTCCTTGGAGCCGATGGTGACGATGGCTTCGGTTTCCGGGTCGATATCGACCGCGTAGCGATCCTTGTACCAGTTGGAAATCGCCCGGCGCAGGCGCGGAATACCCTTGGATGTCGAGTAGCCGTGGGTGTCTTCGCGTTGGGCGACGGTGACCAGTTTTTCAACGATATGCGGCGGGGTAGGGCCGTCAGGGTTGCCCATGCTCAAGTCGATGATGTCTTCGCCACGACGTCGGGCGGCCATCTTCAGCTCGGCGGTGATGTTGAACACGTAAGGGGGGAGTCGATCTATGCGCGCAAAGCGGCGCGGCGAACCTTGTTCGGCCATTGTTGCCTCGGAATAACGTAAGCGCCCGGAACCGTCCGAGCGACGCTGGCCACTGCGGTGGCCTGTGGCGGAAGATAAGGGCAGTGATGGCAACCTGTCCAGACTGTGTAAGCAGATTTTTCCGAGCGTAAGGCAATAAACCAGCCGTCGGGCGGCTTGCGGGCCTGTCATTGGGCGAATCGGGTTTGGCTTCTATACTCCTTTGCCGCACCCCAACTTTTTTATCGTTTTCAGGAGTCGAGTCATGGATGAGCAAACACGCGTCGAAACGGCCGAACCACGCTTCGAAAACGGGCACTTTCTGCTCATCGCCGGGCTGGGTGGGCGTTTTACCACGGAGACGACGCACAAAATCCCCGAACTCTGGGAGCGATTCATCCCGCATCTGGGGAAAATTCCAGGGCAAAAGAACGAAGTAACCTACGGCATCTGCTGCAATCCCGATGGCAAGGGCAGTTTCGAATACATCGCCGGCGTCGAAATCAGCAAACTCGACGACTTGCCCGAGAAGTACCGCTGGATCGAGGTTCAACCCCAGCATTACGCAGTGTTTCAGCACAAAGGCTCGCTGGACGACTTGCCCCGCACTTTTCATTACATCTGGAAAACCTGGCTGCCGCAGTCCGGGCATGAAGCCGCGGATGCCCCGGAATTCGAGCGATACAGCGAGGACTACAATCCCAAGCTGCACACCGGCGTGCTGGAAATCTGGCTGCCGCTCAAGGCTTGAAAGCAGCGAGAGGCGGACCGCTGGTCCGCCTCTCGATTGTTTATTTACCCTGCTTCAACCGTCGCGCCCGCAACAGGTCGATGGCCAGATGAATAAAGCCGAAGCTGCTGATACCCAACAGCATAAGAAGCCCTACCTGAACGCTGCTCATGGTGATTCCCCTATTGATGATCAGAGACAGGGAATACAAATAGTCCGAACCCAATGGCAAGGAAAGCGCCTATACGCAGGCTTTACGGCCCCGCGGGTGATCGATATGAACACCTTATTCCTTTATCATTTGCAGCCTTTCCCCAGCTGATTTCGAGCCGCCATGAACCCCGTCATCCGCCACGTCACCCCCGCTGACCTGGACCGCTGCTACGCCATCGAAACCCTGGCCTACGAAGGCGACGAAGCCGCCACCCGGGAAAAGATCGCCACCCGCATCGCCACCTGGCCCGAAGGCTTTATCGTGGCCGAAGTCGACGGCGTCGTAGCCGGTTTCATCAACTCCGGTGCGGCGTTCGAGGTGGAAATGTCAGACGAAGCCTTCAAGGAACTGATCGGCCACGACCCGGCCGGCCCGCACGTGGTCATCATGTCGGTGGTGGTACACCCCGATTATCAGGGGCAGGGCCTGGCGAAACGCCTGATGGGCGAGTTCATCGAACGGATGCGCGGCATGGGCAAAACCAATATCCACCTGATGTGCAAGGAACGGCACATCCCGCTGTACGCCGGATTCGGCTTCGCCTACATCCAGCCGTCGGCGTCGGATCATGGCGGGATGGCGTGGCATGAGATGGTGCTGACCCTATAACCACGATCTGTCAGCCACCGAATATCCCCTGTGAGAGCGGGCTTGCTCGCGAATGCGCCCGTTCAGTCAACGTAAGCAATCCGGCAGGTTCAGGGAATGAACGAGCTGAAGCAGGCGCCAGCGCAAAGGATCGCTGGAGATGATGGCCTGAACCCTTGAAGTGTTGTCCATAGCTGCCTCCGTGCGTTTCCCTCAACCAATCAAAACACCCTCCCCATCCGCCGTTCGTAACCGATCCGGCCCTTGTACGCCTCGCCGCTGTCGATAAAGCCGAACTGGCTGTACAGCGCGATGGCCGCGTCGTTGTCCGCATCCACCGACAACTCCAGCCCCTTGATCTCAGGCCATGCCTGGCGTGCCACTTCGGGCAGGGCTTGCAGGCAGGCTTTGCCAAAGCCTTTGCCCTGGGCGCGTTGATCGACTTGCAGGGCGTGCAGGGTGGCGCTGTGTTCGTTGGCCCAGTCCGGCAAGACCGGCGGGCGCTTGAGCAGCAGGAACGCCACTGGAATATCCTCGACCAGCAGGGCGAAGCCTTTGACCCCGGGGCCGGGTTTGGACAACAGGGTGTGCAGCGCACCGTGGATGTCGCCGGAGAATTTTATTTGCTCGGCGTGAATTTCAATGGCCTCGACCTGCTGGCGCTGGAGCGCGTTCAGGCTTTCGTAAGGCACGAGTCGGGCTGTCACTGGAGTGTCCTTTTTCCAACACGGATGAGCTTCGGATTCTAGCGAGTTTGCTTCGGCGAGTTTTTTTATTTTCGGCTGTCGATTCAGGCCTTCGCCACACGACTAAGGGTGTCTGCAAAAAACAGTCCGCAACCCTGATCGTCGGGATTTTCGCCGAAACTCCCGACAGCAGCCATAGTTGACCAGCCGATAATGGAGAGCCGCGATGAAATACCTGTGCCTGGTTTACAGCAGCGAGCGCGAACTGCATACGTTGCCCGACAGCCCCAAGGATGCCGAGTGCATGGCCTATGCCGAATCGATCCAGGGCAGCGGCCGGATGCTCGCCGCAGAAGCGCTGGAGTCGGTGCAAACCGCCACTACCGTGCGCATGCGCAACGGCAAGTTGTCGATTACCGACGGCCCGTTCGCCGAGACCAAGGAGCAACTGGCCGGCTTCTACCTGATCGATGCCCGTGACCTCAATGAAGCCATTCAGGTGGCCGGCAATATCCCGGCGGCCCGAGTGGGCTGTGTCGAAGTTCGCCCGGTTCGCCAGTTGAATCCTTGATCGACGATCCCTGAATAAAAAAATACAAACAGGAGTTCACCCATGACCGCACAACAGAAAGCCGCTCCTTACGAGTTGTCCATCAGCCGCCTGATCAACGCACCGCGCCGCAAGATATTCCGCGCCTGGACCGAGCCGGCGCTGCTCGCCCAGTGGTGGGGACCGCACGGCATGACCACCCCCGAGTGCGAAATGGACCTGTGGGTTGGCGGCCAGTTTCGCACCCTGATGCGCGCCCCGGACGGCAGTGAATACCCGACCATGGGCGTGTTTCTGGAGATCGTCGCCCCGGAGCGACTGGTGTTCACCGACGCTTTTATTCCCGGCTGGATCCCGTCGGGCAAACCGTTCATGTCGGCTGAAGTGACGTTGCAGGAGCAGGGTGGCAAAACCCTCTACACCGCCCGTGCCATGCACTGGAACGAAGAGGATCGCCAGGCGCACGAAGCCATGGGCTTCCACGACGGGTGGGGGCAGAGCCTCGACCGTCTGGTGACGCTGGTGACCGAAGGCATGCCCGACTGATGTCGGGGGAGTCGGTCTCGGCACGGGTCGAGCAGGTTTACCGCGACGATTCGCGGCGGATTCTGGCGACCCTGATCCGCTTGCTCGGCGATTTCGACCTTGCCGAAGAGGCTTTGCACGAGGCGTTCTTCGTCGCGGTCGAACGCTGGCAACGCGATGGCGTGCCGGATAACCCGCGCACCTGGCTGGTGTCCACCGGGCGCTTCAAGGCCATCGATGGGTTGCGCCGGCGGGCGCGGTTCAACGCCTCTCAGCCCATGTTGATCGCTCAGATGCAGGCGCTGGAGCAGGCCGACTGGAGTGACGAAGACGTGGAAGATGATCGCCTGCGCCTGATCTTCACTTGCTGTCACCCGGCCCTGGCCGCCGATGCGCAAGTACCGCTGACGCTGCGCGAAGTCTGCGACCTGACCACCGAAGAAATCGCCCGAGCGTTTCTCTCGACACCCGCCACCATCGCCCAACGCATCGTGCGCGCCAAAGCCAAGATCCGCGACGCAAAAATTCCTTATCAGGTGCCGTCGCTGGCCGAATTGCCGGAGCGTCTGGACAGTGTGTTACGGGTGATTTATCTGGTGTTCAACGAAGGCTATTCGGCGTCCATTGGCGCGCAGTTGACCCGTGATGACCTGACCCGTGAGGCGATTCGTCTTGGTCGATTATTGATGGAGTTGCTGCCCGAGCCGGAAGTCATGGGGCTGCTGGCGTTGATGCTGTTGCACGAGTCGCGGCGCCCGGCCAGGACCTCGCAAACCGGTGAGTTGATCGTGCTGGATGAGCAGGACCGCACGTTGTGGGATGCCGGGTTGATCGCCGAAGGCTGCGCCCTGGTGCAGCATGCATTGACCACTCGGCGCTTTGGGCCTTACTGCCTGCAAGCGGCGATTGCGGCGGTGCACGCCGAAGCGGTTACGGCGCAGGAAACGGACTGGCTGCAGATCGTCGGGCTGTATGACGTGCTGTTGCGGGCGGTGCCGTCGCCAGTGATCGAGCTGAACCGTGCGGCGGCGTTGGCCCAGCGTGATGGTCCGTTGGCGGGGCTGACGTTGGTCGAAGGCATTCTGGCGCGGGGGCAGTTGCTGGACTACCACCTGGCACATTCGGCGCGGGCGGAGTTCTGTCGGCAGTTGGGACGGGTGGAGGAGGCGCGGACGGCGTATGAGCGGGCGCTTGAGTTGACGCAGCAGGTGCCGGAGCGGCGGTTTATCGAGGGGCGGTTGAGGTTGCTGGATTGATCCGGGATATATGCTGTGGCTGTTGGCCCCTTCGCGGGCAAGCCCGCTCCCACACTGGATCTGAGGTGCCCACCGTATCTGCGTTCACAGCTGATCAAATGTGGGAGCGGGCTTGCCCGCGAATGGCCGCACCGCTATTCCAGCATCTTGCCCAACAGCCAACTCCCCGCCGGCCCCGGGGGATGCAGCCGCGACCACAGCGCATCGACAAACACCGGTTTTGGCCAGCCACGCACATCCAGTTCCACCAATGACCCGGCGCCGAACCGCTCCACCAGCCAGCGTGGCAGCGGCGCCCAGCCGAATCCGCCCTGGGCCATTTCCAGCAGCATCAGGTAACTCGGCGCCGACCAGACCCGGCCCTTGGCGCGGCTTTCATACGGATTGACGATCGTTGCCAGACGCAACTCGCGGTGCTGTTGCAGCACGTTCTGATCGACATGAGTGAGCGCGGCCAGTGGGTGCGCCGGGGATACGAACAGCGCGATTTCCGTGCGTTCCTCCACGGTGTTGCTGACCAGGTCCGGGGGGTAGCGATCCTGCATTTCGGCAAACGCGACGTGGGCGCGGCCACTTTGCACCAACGCCACCAGGTCATCGCACTCGGCGATCAGGCATTCCAGCTCAAGGTCCGGGTAACGCTGTTCGAATGCACTCAAGGCGGCCTCGAAACGCACCGACTGATAGGTGTCGGAAATCGCCACCGTCAGCTTCGGCTCGATGCCTTGGGACAACTGGCTGGCGCTCATTTCCATACGGCTGGTAGCCGCCAGTATTTCCTCGGCCCGTTGCAGCATCACATGCCCGGCCGGGGTCAGGCTCGGCTTGCGGCTGCTGCGGTCGAAAAGCGTCAGGTTCAAATCGATTTCCAGACTCGCCACTGCCGCACTGACGGTCGACTGACTGCGGCCAAGTTTGCGCGCAGCGGCGGAAAACGAACCCTGGGTCGCGGCTTGGACAAACGCCAACAGCACTTCATGGGAGGCCATGAACTATCGCCTTGATCGATGGTTATTGGTTATGGAGTATCGGTGTGCTGATGGATCATGGCAACCACAGTCACTCACGGAGTTCGGCCATGAACGCCAACAAATCCATCACTGAACGTATTATCCAGGCCATCGGTTTCGAGTGCCTGGCCATTCTGATCTGCACGCCGCTGTTGGCCTGGATCATGGACAAGCCGCTGCTGGAAATGGGCCTCGTTACGGTGCTGATTGCCGGTTTGGCGCTGGCCTGGAACGTGGTGTTCAACGGCATGTTTGACCGCGTGCTCAAGCGTTACGCAATCGCGCACAACGCCTGGAGCCGGGTGGTGCACGCGCTGTTGTTCGAAGGCGGACTGGTTGCGATGGGTGTGCCGCTGATTGCCTGGTGGCTGGGCGTCAGCCTGTGGCAGGCGTTCCTGCTGGACATCGGCGTGCTGCTGTTCTTCCTGCCCTACACCTATGTCTATCACTGGGGGTATGACGTGCTGCGGGCGCGGTTGATGATGAGCCGTGCACTCTAGTCGGATAAACACAAAACCTGTGGGAGCGAGCCTGCTCGCGAAGAGGACGTCAGCTTCAACATCATTGCTGACAGACACACCGCTTTCGCGAGCAGGCTCGCTCTCACAAGGGAGTGGGTTTCATCTGATGAAACGTGGCCGTTTAAAGAAACATCCCGCCCGAAGCTTCGACACGCTGCCCGTTGATCCACTGCCCACCCGGCGACAGCAGCAGCGCAATCGCCGCGCCGATATCGTCTGGTTTGCCAGTACGACCCAGCGCCGTATTACTCGCCACCATCTGATTTACCACGGCGTTATCACGCAACGTGCCACCACCGAAATCAGTCTCGATAGCCCCCGGCGCCAGGGTGTTGACGGCAATCCCGCGCGCGCCGAGTTCCTTGGCCTGGTAACGCGTCAGCACTTCCATTGCCCCTTTCATCGCCGCATAAGCGCCGTACCCCGGCAGGCTGAAACGGGTCAGGCCGGTGGAAATATTGATGATGCGACCGCCGTCATTCAGCAACGGTAACAAGGTCTGGGTCAGGAAAAACGGCCCCTTCAAATGGATGTTCATCAGCAGGTCAAACTGCTCGACCGTGGTTTCGGCGAAGCTCGCATAGCTGCCCACCCCGGCGTTATTGATCAGAAAGTCGAAGTGCGGCTGATCGAAGTGTTTGTGCAGCAGTTGGGCGATTTCGTCGCCGAAGGCGCTGAAACGCTCGCTCTGGCTGACATCCAGTTGCAGCATGGCCGCACGAGCGCCCAGGCTTTCGATCTGTGCAACCAGCGCCTGAGCCTCATCGGCGCGGCTGTTGTAAGTGCCGATGATATCGACGCCTTGAGCTGCCAGATGCAGGGCGGCGCTTTTGCCAAGGCCACGGCTGGCGCCGGTGATCAATGCGATTTTACGGGTCATGGGATTTCCTCACGGTAATGGGCGGTTGATGTGAGGAAGTTTATTTATCCGGTACAGGGTGATAAACAGGAGGAAGTCGGAATCACTGGTCGCTCATATCGAACAATAGGTAAGGCTGATGAATAAGCTGGAACTGCTGCGCACCTTTGTCCGTGTCAGCGAAATGTCGAGTTTCACACTCGCCGGTGAAAGCCTGGGCTTGCCCCGCTCTACGGTGTCCGAGCACGTTCAGGCCCTGGAAGCGCTGCTCGGCACGCGCCTGCTGCATCGCACCACGCGCAAGGTGCAGTCGACTCAGGATGGCCTGGTGTTGTACGAACGCAGCAAGGATCTGCTGTCGCACATGGACGAGATCGAGGGCTTGTTTCGCCAGGACGAAGCGTCACTGGCCGGGCGCATTCGTATCGACATGCCGAACATCCTGGCCCGTCGGATCGTCTTGCCGCGCCTGCCGGAGTTCATGGCCAAACACCCGAATCTGGAGCTGGAGATCAGCAGCACCGACCGTCGTGTCGATCTACTCGCCGAAGGCTTTGACTGTGTGGTGCGGGTCGGCGCGCAGCCGGATCAATCGGTGGTTGCCCGGCATCTGTGCGACTTTGCCATGGTCAACTGTGCCAGCCCCGCCTATCTGCAACGCTACGGCGTGCCCGAAACGCTCGAGGACCTGGCGCAGCATCGGCTGGTGCATTACGTCGGCGTGCTGGGCTCGCGTCCGGAAGGCTTTGTGTATGAAATGGATGGGCAGGTGCATCGGTTGCCGATGGCCGGCAGTGTCACGGTCAATAGCACTGATGGGTACGAGTCGGCGTGTCTGGGGGGCTTCGGTCTGATTCAGGTGCCGCTGACGGGCATGCAGCCGTACCTGCAAAGTGGCGAACTGGTGGCGGTGTTGCCGCAGTTCAATGCGCCGTCCATGCAGGTGTCGCTGCTGTATGCGCGGCAACGACATCTGCCGCTACGGGTGAGGGCGTTCATGGCGTGGTTGGGGCAGGTGATCCACCCCACACCCTGAGAACACCCTATAACCCATGTGGGAGCGGGCTTGCTCCCACAGGTTTTGTAGCCGGGCTGGCCGGCTATGCGTTAAACGTGGAAGTAGCCTACGCACGAATCAAACGGCAGGCGCTTGAGTTCGATCTTGTTCAGGTCCAGCACTTCGCGCAGGGCTTTGGTTTCGCCCGGGAAGTTACGGTAAGCCACTTCGTCCAGCACCACGACAGCGCCTTTTGGCATGTACGGCAGGAACGTCTCCAGCGCGACTTTGGTCGATTCGTACAGGTCGGTGTCGAGGATCAGCATGGCGACGACCAGGTCCGGGCGAGTCTTGACCCACTCCGGCACGGTCTTGACGATGTCGCCCTTGACCAGCTCGCAACGCGGGATACGGTTGACCGGGCGCAGCAGGTCGTTGGCGTCGATCATGTCCTGGATCAGCGACTGGTCGGTGTCGGAGAACATGGTCTCGTTGACGTCGGCCGGGTCTTCTTTCTTGTCGATGCTCTGGAAGCCTTCGAACGTGTCGAAGCCAATGATCGAGCGGTTGATCGCATAGGGTTCCAGGATCATCGACAAGTGCATGTAGAGCATCAGCGAGTTGCCCTTGTACACGCCGCACTCGATGATCGCGCCCGGTATTTCGGCGACTTTCTTGAACAGCTCCATGCGCGACAGGGCAGCGGTCACGCCAATGCGGTTGGCAAAGACGAACGGCGCATCGGCCACATACTCGGCATCGACCCGTTTCAGGACGTTGGCGCGGGTTTCGTTGTACTGGGCCTCGGCGGGCGTGATGCGACGCTTGGTCATTGCTGGATTCCCTGGAAATTCGAAAAGTTGTGGGCGTGGAAATAATCTTTGAAGCCGGCGCCGACGTCAGGGCAGGCGCTGTCGACGTTGATGGCGCCGCGCTTGTGCTTGAGGTCGTCGAGGTGCATCAGGCGAAAGTCCACGCTGAAGCGGGTCTGTTGCGTATGGTTGGGAACGGTGCCGTGCAGGTGCGAGCCGGAAAATATCAGCATTTCGCCCGTATTGGCAGCCACGCGCAGTTCCGAAGAGGCGTTGATCTCTTGCAGTGGAACCGGGTGAACCCGTACTTCTTCCTTGAGATTTTCCTTGGCGCGATGACGCTGGTTGTTGATCCAGTCGGACAGGCTCCAGTCCTTCGAGGTGTTTTTCACCGGAACGTCGAAATAGCCGCCATTGATCATCATGGTCTGGTCGGGGCTGATGGTGTGCACCGGCATCCAGGTGTTGATCTGGCAATCGACGCTGCCGTACCAGGTGTCGCGATGGGGCTTGTAGGCATAGCTGACGCCCGCGTGCAGGTACTCGTAGTTGGGCACTACGCGGATTCGCGGCACGTCGAAAATATATTCGCGCGGGTCGACACCGATTTCATCGATGAAGCTCTGGATCAAGTCCTTGGCCCGCTGGCTGTTGGTGAACTGGCCCTTGAGGCGGGTCACCAGTACCACGAATTCTTCCACTGGCATCAGGGTGTGCAGTGCCTGATGGCGGGTCTCGCCGTTGAAGGCTTCGGTGATGCTTTCCTGAGCGAACGCGCAGAGTTCCCTGGCAGCGCTCAACTGGGTGTTCAGGAAGATGTCGCCTGCGTAGATAGCTTCTTTGAAGTCAGCTTTGTGCTGAAGCTGATTGATGTACAGATTCACGTTCTCGCTCCTGAATGCATCGAGTCTTTTAATCATCGGCACCACGGTAACAAACTGAAGTGCAATCCATCGCCTGCTGGATCAATAAAGCTGCGGTTGCGAATGATTGCAGCGAAATGCTCTGGCCGACGATAAAAAATCCCGGCACAGGAATGGGCCGGGATGCGTCATTGTTTATCTCCTGCGCGGCGGTCTGCGCCCAGTCAGAACAGCTTGGTGAACAACCAGTACAGACTCCCCGACAACAAGACCGCTGCTGGCAACGTCAGCACCCAGGCCATCATCAGGTTGCGGATGGTCTTCATCTGCAAGCCGCCGCCGTTGGCCACCATGGCCCCGGCGACGCCCGAGGACAACACGTGGGTGGTGGACACCGGCAGGCCAAACATGTCGGCAGCGCCGATGGTCAGCATCGCCACAGTCTCTGCCGAGGCGCCCTGGGCGTAGGTGAGGTGGGTCTTGCCGATTTTCTCGCCGACCGTCACCACGATGCGTTTCCAGCCGACCATGGTGCCCAGGCCCAGCGCGATGGCCACGGCGATTTTCACCCACAGCGGAATGAACCGGGTGGAGTTGTCGATCTGTTGCTTGAACAGTTGCAGATTGGCGCGGGTGTCGGCGTCGAAGTGGCCGACCTGGTTCTTGTCCATCAAACGAATGGTTTCGCTGGTCAGGTACATGTCGTTACGCACGTTGCCCACGGCCTCGACCGGGACTTTCGACAGCGAGCCATAACCCTTCACTTCGTTACCGATATTGCCGGTCAGCGCGGCGAGGGCCGGGACCAGTTGTGGCGTCGCTTGCTTGCTGCGCACGTAATCGGACAGCACCGCACGCGGATCGGCCGGTGCCGGCAGCGGCGCACTTTTCACCAAGGCTTGCTGGGTGACTTCGGCCACAGCGGCGAACTGCAAGGCTTGGTCCGCCGGCATGGTGCGGTTCAGTGCATACGCCATCGGCAGTGTGCCGACCAGAATCAGCATGATCAGGCCCATGCCTTTCTGACCGTCGTTGGAACCGTGGGCGAAGGACACGCCGGTGCAGGTCAGGATCAGCAGACCGCGAATCCACCACGGTGGCGGAGCGTCACCCACCGGCGCCTTGTACAGCGCACGATTCTTGACGAAGGCACGCAAGGCCAGCAGCAACAGCGCGGCAAAGCCGAAGCCCACCAGCGGTGAGAGCAACAGCGCGTAACCGATCTTGGTGGCTTGGGCCCAGTCCACACCGCTGGTGCCGTCGCGACCGTGCATCAGCGCATTGGCCACGCCGACGCCGATGATCGAACCGATCAGCGTGTGCGATGACGAGGCCGGCAGGCCCAGCCACCAGGTGCCGAGGTTCCACAGGATGGCGGCGATCAACAGGGCGAAGATCATGGCGAAACCGGCGGACGAACCGACTTGCAGAATCAGCTCCACCGGCAGCAGGGCAATGATGCCGAACGCCACTGCGCCACTGGACAACAACACCCCGAGGAAATTGAAGAACCCGGACCAGGCCACCGCCAGATTCGGCGCCATGGAGTTGGTGTAGATCACTGTCGCCACGGCGTTGGCGGTGTCGTGGAAACCGTTGACGAATTCAAAGCCCAAGGCGATCAGCAGCGCCACACCGAGCAACAGAAACGGCGTCCAGGTGGTCACGACCGTGCCCAGTTCGTGCATGTCGTGCATCAGGCTGTAGGCGGTAAACAGCAATCCGCTGCCGAGTACGGCAAAGAAAATCACCAGCGTCAGCAGGCCGGGCTTTTTATCAAGGTGTGGTCTGGCGCTACGGGCGCGGGCCTGGGCGGCGGTCAAGGAAGGCGTGGCCATGACGGACGATCCTGAGGAGGGGAGGAGTGTTCGCCATGATCGTTGCTAAATGTTACAGAGAGGCTGCGTTGGGTCAGTGTTTGGGTGGTTTGGCCGATCCGTTGATCAGAATCCAGCACGGTCACTGTGGGAGCGTGGCGTATCAATGAATCAGCTGTCCTTCACGTTTTGTTTGTACTCGGTTTTGACAGTTTTGTGACGGTTGCATGGCGCCGGAAAACTGCCTCTCGCCGGTGGTCGGAAATGACTCAAGAAGCGCTCTGGCACGCCGATGACGCTTACGTTAACTTGCATCGCCCTGGCCATGAGCCAAGGGCGCAGACAGGGATGTCCGGACAACGTTCACGCCCAATCAGGCGTGCCTCATCCCCGTCATGAGTATCACTCGATGCTGCAAAAATCCCTGAGAGCCCAGATCCTCGCGTTGCTCGGTGGCAGCCTGTTGGCGATGTTGCTGATCGCTTTGGCCTGCTTTCACTTTCTCTCCAGCGGCGTGCAGAGCTACGCCAATCTGATCGACGGCCCGCTGCACACATCGCAGTTGATCGACGAAGCGAACCTGCAATTCAAGGTTCAGGTTCAGGAGTGGAAAAACGTCCTGCTGCGCGGCAAGCAGCCGGCGGACCTGGACAAATACTGGAAGCAATTCGAAGACCGCCAGCGTGACGTGCAGGGCATTCTCGGTGAGCTGGCAGGGCAGAAGGGCATTGATGCGCAACTCAAGAGCCGCATCGAACGCTTGCGTGACGAACACCGTCAGTTGGGCACCGCGTACCAGAAGGGCCGCGATGCATATGTCGCCGCCGGTGCCGACCCGACAGCGGGCGACAGCGCCGTCAAAGGTGTGGACCGCGCGACCAGTGACCAGATGAGTGATCTGGTCGGCGAACTGCGCAAACACGGTGACGAGCAATCGAAAATCATCAGTGCCGATGCTGATCGCACCGTGTTGCTGGGGATTATCGTGATGCTCGTGTCTGGCGTGCTGATCGGCCTGTTGAGCCTGTGGCTGATCAACCGCAACCTGGTGGAGCCGATTCGCACACTGATCGAATACGTCGCGCAACTCAGTCGCGGCAAGGTTGCCGACCGTGTGGCCAGCAACCGTGAAGACGAATTGGGCAAGCTGGCGATGGCGGCCAATACCCTGCGCGATTTCCTTGCCGAAACGTTCAATCGACTGCAACGCAGTGCGTCGGACCTGGACAGCGCCAGCGGCGAGTTGAATTCCATCGCGACCTTGATGGCCAGCGGCACCAACGAGCAGTTCAACCGCACCGATCAGGTAGCGACGGCCATGAACGAAATGTCTGCCACCGCGCAGGAAGTCGCCCGGCATGCCGCCGATGCTGCGCGTGCCGCCGATGACGCCGATCAGTCCGCCCAGCAGGGCGAGAAAGTCATGCAGGGGACCATCCACACCATTACCCAGATGCGTGGCGAAATCGCCAACACCGCCACCGTTATCCGTCGTCTGGAAGCCGACAGCGGGCGGATCGGCAAGGTGCTGGAAGTGATTCGCGGCATCGCCGAACAGACCAACCTGCTGGCGCTCAACGCCGCCATCGAAGCGGCGCGTGCCGGTGAAGCCGGACGCGGTTTTGCGGTGGTCGCCGATGAAGTGCGTAGCCTGGCCCAGCGCACGGCGGCGTCGATCATCGAGATCAACCAGATCATCCAGACCGTACAAACCGGTGCAGTGGACGCGGCTCAGGCCATCGAAAGCGGTCAGTCGCGTAGCGAAGAGAGTGTCGCCCAAGTGACTCAGGCCGGTGCCATGCTGGAGCGTATCACCCATGCCGTGGAAGCCATTCGCGACATGAACCGCCAGATCGCCACCGCCGCCGAAGAGCAAACTTCAGTGGCCGAAGACATCTCGCGCAACCTCACTGAGATCACCAGTATTGCCAGCACCAACCTGGATAACGTGCAGCGCACCGAAGCCGCCAGCCACAACCTGCACGGGTTGTCGGGGCAGTTGAATGAAGTGACTTCACGCCTGAGTGCGTAAGGCCAGGGGCTGTGTACCGGTTTGCTTACCTGATCGGTACACAGTCGATCTCAAGTCAGGCCTTTGGATGTCGATGATGGAATTAACCTTAACCCAAAAAGGATAAACCCCATGGTCAGCATTACCTCTGTGACGATCAATTCGACCCTGTCGACCCCTTCATCGAACAAGGTTGCCATCAACGGCAGCACTGACGACAGCAGCACCACGGCAACCGCTTCGGCCAGCGCCACCGGCGACACCACCAAGGCGTCCGGTGGTGCGGCACCGGCCGGTGGCGACAGCTCCAGCAGTTCCAGCAGCTCCGACTCGGACACCGTGAAAGAGCTGCGCAAGCAGATGGCTGCCTTGCAAAAGCAGTTGCAGGAACAAGAGCAGCAGCTGGAAGCCGCTCAGTCCAAACAGGAAAGCGCTGATGCCAAGGCGGCAGACGTGTCGGCGGCGCAGTCGCAGATCTCGGCGACCTCGGGTTCGCTGCAAACGGTCACGGCGGCCCTGATGCAGGCGCTGCAGCAAGAAGGCAGCAGCACCGCCGGTTCGTCAGTCAGCACGACGGCTTAAACCGTCGGCGGCAAGCTGAAGGTAAACAGCGTGCCGTGCTGCGCGGTGGACGCCACATGCAGGCGTCCACCGTGGGACTGGGCAATCTGGCTGGCAATGTAGAGGCCCAGACCGAGGCCGGCCTGGGGCGTGTCCCGGGTCGGCCGCGAGTACGGCTGAAACAGATGCGGCAAAACCTCGTCGGGGATTTGCCCCTGGTTCTTCACCGCCAGCATCAGGGCGCCCTGGTCCACCCGCGCGGTGATCTCGACATCGCCTTTGATGTCGCCATGGGTCACGGCATTGGCCAGCAAGTTGGACAACAATTGTGCGACGCGCTCGCGATCACAATGGATACCCGTCAAGTCGCCAATCGAGACGCGAATGTGCCTGTGCGGGTGCACCCCTTGTATCTCTGAAATCACATGCTGCAAGGCATCGGCGAGGTCCGAGCAAGGCTTGATACTGACCGGTATGCCATTGCCCAGACGCCCACGGGCAAAGTCCAGGACGTCATCCACTAGCTGCGCAGCGCGGCGGTTGCTGGTGAGGATGTGCTGCACCAGTTTGTCGCTGGCCGGGTTGGGGAATTTACGCTGCAGCATTTCTGCGGCGGCGCTGATGGCGAACAACGGGTTGCGCAGGTCATGGCCCAGCACCGCGATGAATTGCTCGCGCAGCTCGGCGGTCTGACGTTCTTTGTACAGGGCCTGTTCGGTCAGTTGCAGGGTTTCCTCGGCTTCGATCTGCAATGACAGCAGCCGGGCGAAGGACTCCATGGTGGTCTGGATTGCGCTGCTCTTGAGTTCGGCGGGTTTTGGATCGAGGGCGCAAATGGTGCCGAAAAACCGCCCGTCGGTGCGAAACACCGGGACCGAGATATAGCTTTCGAATTGATAGAGGCGTGGGGTGTGGTGGTCGCGATAGAGCGGGTCTTCGCTGGCCTTGTCGATCACCACCGAGACATGGGCGGCACGTATTTCGTGGCACAGGGTGGTGGCCACGTCCAGTTCGCCGCCGACCTTGAGGCCGAAATCCAGCTGATCCAGCACGGCGCAGGCGGTCCACGAGTCTTCTGTAACACGAGCCACGGCGGCAAAGCGCATGCCGGTCATTTCGCGGATCACCTGGAGAATCGCCGGTACGGCACTGATCTGCCCGATCGTGGCGATGTCTGCTGCCGCTGTCTGTCCCATTTTCCTGTCTCTTGCCTGAACGCCGTGAACGGATTCTAGCGACATGGGGTGCGGTTGGCGCGTTTTCATTCCAATTGAACACAAGACCAATGTGGGAGCAGGCTCGCTCCCACATTGATTCGGGTAAGCCGTGATCAGGTGTCTTGTTTGTTGCTCAGCACCTGACCGGTCTTGGCATCCAGGTCCACGTCCCACTTCAGGCCTTTGGCATCGCGGATTTCCACCTGATAAACGTAGGCGCTGCCTTTTTGCTCAAGCTCGGTGTCGGTGATGTTCGCCGCCGTGGCGCCTGGATGCTGGGCGAGGGCGGCCTGGTTGAGTTTCTGCAAGTCCATGACGCTGCCGTCCTTGATCAGGCCCGCAATCAGGTCCGGACGCACATCGGCCTGGGCGAGGCCCGCTGTCAGGGTCAGGGCAGCAGTGGCGAACAGGGCGGTCAATGTTTTCATGAGGTTCTTTCCTTGGGTGAGTTGTTTAAGTGGGGCCAGATTAGCGAGCCGAACTTAACTGACCCTTAAAAACGCCTAAGGGTTCGATTGCGTCGTTTGTTCAATTCCGTCAGCTCGCGTCGTTTCAAGCTGTGCCTTCGATCAACGGAGGTACGGATGAAACGAATCGTTGCAGTGTTGTATGCGCCACTGTTCTGGGGCGGATGCCTGGGTGCGGGCTTGTGGTTGGTGGGTGACATGGGGGTGTCGCCGGTCTGCTTGCTGCCGGTGTTTCTCGTCGCCCTGACGGTCTCGTTTCTGGCCGAATGGGCGCTGCCGTATGAGCCCCGCTGGAATCACCCGGTAGGTGATCGTGCCCGTGACATTGTTCACGGGCTGGTCAACGAAGCGTTGAACGCCCTTGGTTTGCTGGCGTTGCCGGGGCTGGTGGCGCTGTTGTCGTTTGACGGGATCTGGCCGGATGGCTGGCCGCTGTGGTTGCAACTGGCGCTGGCGATTGTCATTGCCGATGCCGGTATCAGCCTGATGCATTACACCAGCCACCGAGTGCCGTGGTTGTGGCGCCTGCACGCGGTGCATCACAGCGTTGAACGGCTGTACGGGTTCAACGGCCTGATGAAACACCCTTTGCACCAATTGTTCGAAGCGTCTGCCGGGCTGTTGCCATTACTGGTCCTCGGCATTCCGCTGCCAGTAGCCGCACTGTTGGCGTTTGCCATCGCCATTCAACTGTTGTTGCAGCATTCCAATGTCGACATGCGCCTGGGGCCGTTGCGCCGGGTGTTCGCCTGGGCGCCGGTGCATCGGTTTCACCACATGAAGTACGGGCGGGCTGGCGATGTGAATTTCGGCTTGTTCTTCAATCTGTGGGACGTTGTGCTGGGCAGCGCTTTTCATTGCGATGACTATCAAATCCGCCACGGCGACCTGGGCATCGGCAGTCGCCCGGACTTTCCGAAGGATTACCTGGCGCAATTGCGCGACCCTTTTCGGCCGGCGGTACTGAGCAAGGAGCCCATGGTGCCTGAGGGGTTACGCCGCTGAGTCAGTCCAGCAGTTGCAGATCAATGTGGCGCAAACCCTGGCGCGCGGTGACACCGAAGAGTTTTTTCAGGCTGCGGGAAAAATGCGCCGAGTCGGCAAAACCGGCTTCGTGAGCAGACTCAGTCACCGAACGCCCCGCCAGAATCAGCGCCATCGCCCGACGCAGTCGTCGCCACAGCACCAGTCGCCGTACCGGCAGGCCCAGTTGACTGGCGAATAGCCGTTGCAGTTGACTCGACGACAGGTGCGCCTCGTCGGCCAATGCGCGGGTCTGGACTTTGTCGGTCAGCAAGCTGTCGAGAGTAGACAAGGCGCGCTCAAGTCGGGGATCGCCCAAGGCGCGACGAGGGCAGTCGTGCAGGGCGTTGATGAGGTTGTGCGGTGTTGCAACGGTGTCAAACAGCGCGTCACGCAATGCCTGCACGTCGAATGCCTGCGGCTCGACGTAGACCGTGAATACGGCGTCCGTTGCCTCGACAATGGCGTGGCTGACGTGGGACGGAATGAACAGGCGGCGGGCGGTCTGGATCACACCATCAAGGCTGACGGTGAGCGGCCGACCGGGGGCGAGAATCAGTTGATGGGCGTAATGGGCATGGGGCGCGGTGCGCCCCGGAACACCGTGGATCAGGCCGTAATCACGGCCTAACCACAGGCGTCCTGTCCATTCGATGTCGGCGGTCACTCAATAACCGTTGTTCTTCAGCAATTGCGCAACGCTGGCGGCGGCCGGGCGCTTGTAGAACTTCAGCAGTTCGCTGGCGCGGTTGGTGAAGATGCCGTCGACACCGGCGTCCATCACTTTCTGATAATCCACGGCGTCGTCGATGGTGTAGACGTGTACCAGCATGCCCTGATCATGGGTGTACTGGTTCATCCACGGCTGCACCAGGTCGGAGTAGCTCTGATCGCCACCCTTGGTCAGTGCCGCCGATGGACCGGTGCCGATCGCGCCTTGGGCCTTGGCGTACTCGACCCATTGCTGGAATTCGGCTTTGGATTTCGGCTCCTGTTTGGCGTAGAACGTGGCTTTGTCCTTGTCGCCGGATTCGGCGAACGTCACTTTGGACTTCGGTTCGATGCTGCCTTCGCCGACCCACAGCAGCAGGATCTTCGGCACTTGCGGCATTTCTTTTTGCAGCAGTTCGAGGCTGCTTTTCTCAAAGGTTTGCAGCACGACCTTGCCTTTGCCCTGGCCAACCGCCAGCTCGCTCTTCGCCAGTTTTGAACCGGCCGGGCTCAGCCAGCCACGATCCTGGAGTTTTTCCCGCAGGTCGTGTTCGATGCCGGGGAATTGCTTCGGCTCCTTGGTTTCGATGTACAGGCCGGGCTTGTGCAGCGGATTGCTTTCGGCAATGTCGATGATTTCATCGAGGGTGAGGATTTTCAGGCCGACGTAAGCCGGGCGCGCGCGATCCGGGTAAGCGGCGTTGAACCAGCTGCCGGCGTCGAGGGTTTTCAGTTCGGCCATGGTGAAGGCGTTGGCCGGGCTGTCCTTGCGCTCAGGGAATTTGCTGCCGACGTCGGTGGTGCGTTGCAGGTTGTTGTCGTGCAGGGCAAACAGCACGCCGTCCTTGCTGCGTTGCAGGTCCATTTCCAGGTAGTCGGCACCCAGGTCACGGGCCAGTTTGTAGGACGCAGCAGTGGATTCCGGGGCATCGAAAGACGCGCCACGGTGAGCGATCACGGCCGGGTGCGGAATGCCAAGGGTGGTGGCCAGCGCGGTGGCGCTGGAGGGGGCGGCGGCCTGCGCCTGGCCTAGGCCGAGCATCAGGCTCAGCAGCAGGGCGCTTTTGGTGAAAGTGGCAGGCATGGTCGAGGTCCTTTCGCAGGTAGATTTCAAAGACGTACCTTTTAACAACTGAATGCCGCCAACGCCATCGCCAGACCGACATAAACCTGTTTAAAACGGATTTTTCAGCGCAACTGTGCACTTCTTTGCAGTACTCTTGGCCACGGCAGTTTCCCCACCAGAGGGAAAACCCGTTTGCTTGTCCTGCGTGTAAACCATTGTTCACCGGCCTTTCGGGCCTTTTGTGAGGTTTATCATGCGCATCACTTCCCAGCTCATCTGTGAGGCTGCCGATCTGCTTAAAGGCTTCGTCGGGCTCAATCGCAAAACCGGCCAGTACATCGTGCGTTTCAGCGAAGACTCATTCGGCATGGACGTGGCGGACGACGGCATCATTCCCACCAGTGAGTTCGTCTGGGTTGCCGGGCCTGCGCAGGCCATGACCCTCAAGCGTGAGTTGATTCAGCTGTTGCTGGACCAGAATATCGATGACCGGATCAACATTACCGAGCCGTTACGGGTGTATATGAATCGGCGGGAAGTGCCGGAGATTTCGGCGGTGCGCAGTCTGGTGGGGGGCTGAGATCTGCGGTGACTGTGCTGGCCTCTTCGCGAGCAGGCTCGCTTCCACATGAGATCTTCAGGGTTCACATATTTTGCGGTCGCTGAAGTTCCCCCTGTGGGAGCGAGCCTGCTCGCGAAGACTGACTGAAGAGCAGCACTGCCCTCACTGTTGAAACCGATACTCCCGCTCAACCCTGCACACCCGTGTATGACACGCCGAATACCAGGTCGAACGCCCACGCTCACGAATCGCAGCATGTTCCGGGTGCTGCTTCCAGGCCAGAATCGCCGCCTCACTGCTCCAGTACGACACGGTAATCCCCAGCCCGTCCTCGCCCCGAGCCGACTCGACCCCGAGAAAGCCCGGCTGCCCGCGGGCCAGCTCCACCATACGTTCAGCCGCGGCGGCGTAACCCTGATCGCCATCGGTGCGCAGGGAAGTGAAGATCACCGCATAACAGCTGCCCGAAGGCGTCTCGGCGATCATGGCTGCTGTCTCGCGCAAGCCTCGACAAATGCCCGGACCAGCGGCGGCAACGTGCCCTTGAGCGCTGCACGTTCCGGCTGAAACAGCGTGGCGACAAAGAAGGGATGACCGCTGAGTTCCACCGCCCGCAAATCCCCCGCCGAATCGTGGCCCACTGCGCGCAATTGCTGGCTCAGCAACTCATGCTCGAACTCGGGATTCACGCCGTAACGGCAGCGATATCCCTCATGAATCTCGGTATTTTCGTACGCCCGTGCGATCAACGAATCTGCCACCAGATGAATGCTGTCCACCGCTTCCACCAGCGAGCAGGTCAGTGGCGTGAGCAGCGCCCGCTTGGCATTGGGGGATGTTTCGCCATGTTCGGCGTCGGTCCAGCCCATTACATTGCGGGCATATTCCAGCACCGCATGCTGAAAACCGCCGCAGGTGCCGAGGAACGGGTGTTGCTGTTCGCGGGCAAAACCAATTGCCCGTAATGCGCCGTCAACGTTGCGATAAGGGCTGGCGGGCACGCACCAGAAACCGGCGAAGTGCTCCAGCGCTGTCTGGGCATTGATCTGCTCGGTGGCGAGCCATTCGAACTGCACGTTGGCGCCGCGGTGTTCGGCGGCCATGCCGAGGGCGACGGGGATGGCTTGGTGGGCGGTGACTTGCGGGTCGTAGTCGCCGATCAGGGCGATGCGGATGGCGTTGTTGTCCATGTCAGTTCTCTGCGCTTGTTGATTCCTGGCGGCCACTATAGATTGGCGTTCACGCACTCAATATTGGCGTTATCCCAATTGATCAATGCACCGACGCACTATCGGCTGGACTACCCGGACCTGGCACTGATCCTCGCCTTGGTACGCGGCGGTTCTCTGGCCCGGGCTGCGCAGTTGTTGAAGGTAGACGTGTCCACGGTGTTTCGCGCGGTCAGGCGCCTGGAGGCTGCGCTGGGCCAGCAATTGTTTGAAAAGAGCCGCGCCGGTTACCTGCCGACATCCCTGGCGCAGACCCTCGCCGAACAGGCGGAGCGGGCCGAGCAGGCGCTGGACGCGGCGCGCATCGGCGTGGAGCAGGGCGGTGAAATCATCAGCGGCACGGTGCGCCTGACGTGTACCGATTCGGTCCTGCAAGGCTTGTTGCTGCCGGCGCTGGCGCAGTTCATGCCGGCTTATCCGGCGCTGACCCTCGAACTCAGTACCTCCAACGACTTCGCCAACCTCAGCCGCCGGGATGCCGACATCGCCTTGCGCCTGACCCGCACACCGCCCGAGCATCTGGTGGGCCGATGCCTGGCGCAGGTTTCTTATCGGGTTTGTGGCAGCACGGCTTATCTGGAAACGATCACTGAGCAAGAACTGACGGCGCTGACCTGGATTGCCCCGGACGACTTCCTGCCCGATCACCCGACCATCGCCTGGCGCCGTCAGCATTGGCCCGGCGTGGTGCCGGGTTATCGCTGCAACAGCATGCTGTCGGTCACCGAGCTGGTGCGCGCCGGACTCGGCGTGGCGGCGTTGCCGGACTTTTTGATCGGCGACGGCTTGCAGCCGCTGAGCGATCCACTGCCCGGATGTGACACCGCCCTCTGGCTGCTGACCCGCCCGGACTGCCGTGCCTTGCGCTCGGTGGTGACGTTGTTCGACGAGTTGGGGCGGGCGCTGAAACTGCCATGAAACGACTCAGGCCTGAGGCGGTTCCTTGCGCACGAAATGCTCATGCATTTCAGACGTCAGGTTCTCGATGCGCTCGGTCAGCGCCTTGGTCATTTCGGTAAGTTTGGTGTTCTGCTCCAGCAGCGCCAACAGTTGTTCGGTGTTCTTCTCTGCCTGGGCCTGACGTACGGTGTTGGCCGTGGCCAGCGCTTCACGGTGCTGCGCGTCGGCGTCGGACTGCGCCTTGTCCCGCGCGGCCTGACGGGTCTGCGCCAGCAAAATCAGCGGTGCGGCATAGGCTGCCTGCAAGCTGAACGCCAGGTTGAGCAGGATGAACGGGTAGACGTCGAAGGTGGTGATGCCGGCCAGGTTGAGCCCGATCCATATCGCCACGATCAGGGTTTGCGCGCCGAGGAAGGTCGGTGTGCCGAAGAACCGCGCAAAGGACTCGGCACGCAGGGCGAATGCGTCGTTGCCGAAGGTTGACGATAGATGGGCGTGGGGACGATGGAAGCGCAGGTGATCGGCGGGGTCTTTTGTTTCGTTTTTGTCTGAACTCATGGGGCTCTCTGCAAGGCTTTTGGACGTGGAGTCACTATAGCCCTGCGTGAGCGTCGGGTAGCTGAATCGATGTTGAACGGGAGAACGCCTTCGCGAGCAACCCCGCTCCCACATTTGGAATGCATTCCCCTGTGGGAGCGAGCTTGCTCGCGATGGGGCCGCCACGGTTTCCTCGCTTGAAAAGCCTCAGTCCGGCGCCCGCTCATTGGCAAACATGCTCACCGCCTGCACCGCATTGCTCGCGCCGTCACGAATTTGCAGGATCACCGTGCCAGCCTGATTCGCCAGTTCAACCCCTTCGGCCGCCCGATCTCGGGTGCCGTCCATGCTCTTGATCGCTTGCCGGGTTTCGGTCTGGATCAGACCGATCATGGTCGATATCTCGGCGGTGGAGCCGCTGGTGCGCGCCGCCAGTTGTCGCACTTCATCGGCCACCACCGCAAAGCCTCGCCCTTGTTCCCCGGCACGCGCCGCTTCAATGGCGGCGTTGAGCGCGAGCAAATTGGTCTGGTCGGCAATCGCGCGGATGGTGTTGACGATGGCGGTGATTTGTTCGGAGCGTTCGCCGAGCAGGGCGATCAAGGTCGACGACTCGGCAATGCTGTTGGCAATTTCGCGCATTTCACTGGCTGCCTGCTGAATCACCTGAGTCCCTTGCTCAGCGACTTTCCGGGTTTGCACCGAGATGTGATACGCCTCGGTCGCGCTGCGGGCATCCTGGGCGTGTTGTTCGACACGGGCGGTGACGTCGGAGGCAAACTTCACCACTTTGCACAGCCGACCACCGGCGTCGTACACCGGGTTGTAGTTGGCTTCCAGCCACACCGTCCGGCCATGCTTGTCCACCCGCTCGAACTGGCCGCTGAACAGTTCGCCCTGATTCAGGCGTCGCCAGAAATCCTGGTAAGCGCTGCTGTTGATCAGTTCAGGGGTGCAGAACAACCGGTGATTCTTGCCCTTGAGTTCGGCCAGGGTGTAACCCATTCGGCTCAGGAAGTTCTGATTGGCGGTGATGATACTGCCGTCCAGATTGAACTCGATGACCGCCATTGCGCGGTCGATGGCCTGCAACTTGGCCTCGGATTCGCTTTCATGCTGGACGCGAGCGGTCACGTCCATGGCGTACTTGACCACTTTCACCACGCGCCCGGACGCGTCCTTGATCGGGTTGTAGCTGGCCTCCAGCCAGATCGGCTGCCCGGCGCCGTTGACCCGTTCAAAGGTGCCTGACTCGAATTGACCGTTTTTCAGCCGTGACCACAGTTGGCTGTACTGGCTGCTGCGGCTGAATTGCGGGGTACAGAATTGACGGTGCGGCTTGCCAATCACTTGATCGCGGCTGAAACCCATGGTCTTGAGGAAGTTGTCGTTGGCCCGTAGTACCACACCGTCCAGGTCAAACTCGATGACCGCCATCGAGCGATCAATCGCTTCAAGCAGGCCGGTCTGGCCGGCGATGGTTTGCTGGAGGTCGTCGATGGTGGATTTATGGCGATTGAATAGCATGGCGGCGGTACTCGAGAGGTGAGGGGAACAACAAGGAGTCAGTCCCTATTCCGTCGAGTGCAGGCCGAAGACCAAGCTTGTCTTCGGCGTTGTCCGCTCAATGTCCACCTTCCATGAAGACAGGAAATACTTATACAAAAACGGATAAAATTGTACAAGAATTCGATTTTTTGACCACTTGTACAAGTTTTTTGCGCAGCTACCCCGTTTCAGCTGCCCAAAGCCGAGAGGCAGGGGGCAATACTGATTTTATTGCGACCGGTGTTTTTGGCGATGTACAGCGCCTTGTCCGCATCATCCAGCCAGGCTAGTGCATCGGCAAATGATGTTTGATACGCGGCCAGGCCAATGCTCAGGCTGACTCGTAGTTGCGGCACTTGTTGATGGCGATAGTCATGGAGCACTTCGCGTAAGCGCTCCATGACATCCCGGGCCTGATGCAATGGCATGTTGGGCAGAATCACACAGAATTCGTCACCGCCATAACGCCCGGCCATGTCGCTGTCACGCAGGTTGTTTTTGATTTCAATGCTTAACTGACGCAATACCGAGTCGCCGATAATATGCCCGTAGGTGTCGTTGATGCCCTTGAAGTAGTCGATGTCGATCAGGGCAATAGTCGCCGGCTGCTGGTGCTGGCGGCACTGCTGGAAAGCGATACGCAGCAGGTCTTTCCAGGCGCCGTGGTTGAGCAGGCCGGTGAGGCTGTCGGTACGGCTCAGGGCACTCAGGGTGCGTTTATGCTGGGCGAGTTTGATTGCCAATTGATAGCAGACCATCCCTAGCGCCAATGGATAGAGGGTCAGCATCGGCAAACAGGCCCACACCTGCATAGGCGTCGTCACCAGATTGAAGCCCGGGCCGAAGATCATCCACGACACCAGCACCCCCGCGACCTGGGCAATCGTTCCCAGGCGCAACATCTTCAGGCCGCCCGCTGCGACGTTGTTCATGGACATCATCGCCAGCACGGTGACCGCTGTGAGCGGGTTGAATTGCACCGTGGCCGCCCAGAACCCGCCGCACAACGAATCGTAAAACAGGTTGCGGCGTTCGGCCTGGTAGGGAAATGCGGAGCGGGTCGAGAGTTGAAAAGCCAGGTGTGGCCAGATAAAGCCGTTGAACAGCAGGAAGGCCCAAATCCAGGCCGGCATATTCAAGGTATAGAGAGCCGCTCCTACACTGAGGCTGCCGATGCCCAGCCCGATGGTACGGGGCAGGTAAATGCGTCGGGCAAACGACAAGCCCTTGCCGCGTTGGTTTTCCATGATGGTCCGCGCCAGATTCATTCTGAAACACTTTGCCGCGTGCTTTTCAGGCTACCGCTCATCGGTAAATTGTCAGACATTGTCATTTATTCCATAAGGAATAATCAGTGTCCTTCCAAGCCATTTACCGTGAACGCAAATGCGGCGGTGCCTTGAATTAGAGCTTATAGCAGGCGAGGAACATGTCCATGGCGGACTCGACGACGGTATTTTGCATGTCGACTGACAGTCCTGCCTGGCCCATGGAAATCTGCGGCCAGAATGCGAACGCCTTCAGCAGCCCCTGAACCTGTTGTGCGGCGAAATCGGGGGTGACCGCCTTCAGTCGGCCATCGGCCTGGGCAGCACGAATCCACACGGTCAGGACGGTTTCGCGTTCGCCCATGCGCGCCACCATGTTCTGCGCCCGCTCTGGGGAGTGAATGGTTGCAGCGATGGCGACCCGTGCCAGGTCGAGGAAATTGTTGTCGGCCAGCATCTGCATCTTGATCATCAGCATAGGACGCAATTGGTCGCGTAGCGGCAGGTCGGGACGGTAAGCGCTTTCCTGCTCGGCAGAAACCCGTGCCCACAACTGACTGAGAATTTCGGCAAACAACTCTTCCTTGCTCGGGAAATGGTTGTACACCGTGCGCTTCGACACCCCGGCTGTGGCGGCAATCTTGTCCATGCTGGTGATATCAAAACCGTTGGCGCGAAACTCGGCGATGGCTGCCTGGATGATGGCTTCGCGTTTTCGGTCGGTGAGGCGCTGTGGAGCTGTCATAAATACGCTTCGGCAGGAAAGGGTGAGAATTACACTCGGCAGTTTACTTGTGATCGGCTTTGATGCAACCTAGAAACTACACTGTGCAGTGTAATGTTTTGTTAATCCTGCGCAGCGACAAATAGAACGTCCGGCTGATGCGTGCGTGCCTTGGCCATTTATCGCCCCAAAGCGGAAACCGCGAATTCTGCGGGTTTTCTGGAGTCACTCATTCATGGCCACTCTCACTCCCCCATCGGGCACTTCCCTCGCGAGCGATGCTGCAACGCCTGAAGCGTCTCGTCAGGTAGAAGGGCATTTCCGAAACCATGCGCCTGTCACGCGCGCAGATTTTCGCAAAACCCTGCGCATCATGTGGAACATGATCTTCCACAAACCGCGCAACACCCGCCCGAGCTCAGCGGTTCCGGTGCAGGCGCTGACTCGCGCCGCGCTCATCGCCGCGCCCAATCACAGCGTCTGGCGTCTCGGCCATTCCACCTTGCTGCTCAAGCTGCGAGACAAATTCTGGATCACCGACCCGGTCTTCGCCGAGCGTGCATCGCCTGTGCAATGGGCTGGCCCCAAGCGGTTTCACCAGCCGCCGATCAGCCTCGAAGAATTGCCGCCGATTGAAGCGGTGATCCTTTCCCACGATCACTACGACCACCTTGATTACCAGGCCGTGCTCAAACTGGCAGACAAGGCCAGGTATTTCCTGACGCCGCTGGGCGTGGGCGACACCCTGATCAAGTGGGGCATCGACGCCAGCAAGGTTCGTCAACTGGACTGGTGGCAAAGCACTGACGTTGATGGCATGCAGTTTGTCGCCACGCCTTCGCAACACTTTTCCGGTCGTGGCCTTTTCGACGGCAACAGCACGCTGTGGGCTTCGTGGGTGATGATCGACGGCGACACGCGCGTCTTCTTCAGCGGCGACAGCGGTTACTTCGATGGCTTCAAACGCATCGGTGAACAGTACGGCCCGTTCGACCTGACCTTGATGGAAACCGGCGCCTACAACGTCGAGTGGCCGCATGTGCACATGCAACCGGAAGAAACCCTGCAAGCCCACATCGACCTCAAGGGCCGCTGGTTGCTGCCGATTCACAACGGCACCTTTGATCTGTCGATGCACGCCTGGCACGAACCCTTCGACCGCATCCTGGCGTTGGCCTGGGAACGAAGTGTTTCGATCGCCACGCCGCAAATGGGCGAGGCTTTCAATATCGTCCAGCCCCTGCGGGGTGGCGCCTGGTGGCTGGGCGTGGAAAACGAGAGTGATCCGGTGACGGCGCAAAACGCCTGATGTTGCGTTACCGGGCCTTTCCAAATGGGGATCGGCCCGGAGCTTCGTAACGAACTACTGGCGTTCTGTCTGTTGCAGGTCCAGATATTTCCAGATCTTCGTCACGGTCAGTTCACTGGATTTTCCGCTGAGTACCTCAGTCAGCTCGTCCGCAGACAGCCCGAGTTTCTTTGCCGCTTCAGCTTCGGTCAGCTCACCGGCTTTCAGGCGCATGCCGATTTTCATGAGATAGTCAGCGTGGACCCGCCTGTCTCCTACGTCGGTATCGCCGCTGCTGCTTGCTTCCATTACATTCATCTGCCAATCACCTTACTCAACCATCGCATAATCCGTGCGCCCCACCGGGTTCGGTGTAGACCCTTTCACATTCATTCCCCAGCCCGGCGCAAACCCCGGGAAGAACACCAGACCCTCCGATTCAAACCGATAGGCCAAGCTCAAGCGCGCCGTATCCGGTATGTCTTGCATGGCCTCGAAGCGCTGAATGGCCTCCACACCCACCCCGGATTCTTCGGACAACTCTTCCACGCGCCAGCCCAACATCGCTCGGGCCTGGGCGCAGTGGGCAGGGGTGAACTGGAAAAGGGCGATACGTTCCAGGGTAATGTTCATCGCAAAAGAGGCCATGGTGTGCTCCGGGCTCGAGAGTGTCAGGTAAATACGTACTGTGTTTTTGTACAGTTGTTTTGGGTCCGGATCAAACATTTTGGCGATTGCGCCCGGTCAACCAGACAGACGGTGGTTCGAGGGGCCTCACCAGTAAAATGGCTGCAGCGGGTGGCGAATTTTCAGACGCGCTCCGGCGATAAGTGATGACGGACATTTCCAGTCGCGTCGGTAGGCTAGATCGCGAGGGAGTTTCTTCACTCGTCATCCATCATCACAGGATCTTTTTCACATGGACGTAACGTTAAAAAGCTGCAGGACGCGGCTGGCCCAGATTGTTCTGTTTTCCATGGCCAGCGCAGCCTATGCGCAGACCCCCGCCCCCGAATCGCGGCTGGAGTATTTGAGCGTCGATCAGATCAACCAGAGAATGGCTCGCAATGAGTTGAGTGCCGTGGCGCTGGTGCGGCATCTGCAGCAGCGTATCGAGGCGCTGGACAAGCAGGGGCCGGCGATCAACGCGGTCATCGAGCTCAATCCGGACGCAGTGGCCATCGCGCAATCGCTGGACCAGGAGCGCCGAGCAGGCCATGTCCGCGGTCCGCTGCATGGCGTTCCGGTGCTGTTGAAGGACAACATCGACACGGCCGACCAGATGCAGACCAGCGCCGGTTCGTTGGCCATGGTCGGGCAACCCGCCGCGCAGGATGCCTTCATCGTGCAACGACTACGGGCCGCCGGGGCGGTCATTCTGGGAAAAACCAACCTCAGTGAATGGGCGAATTTTCGCGATGCCGGCATTCCCGACGGTTGGAGTGGCCGAGGCGGACAAACCCGAAATCCTCATGTATTGAGCGCCACCCCATGCGGCTCCAGTTCGGGTTCGGCCGCCGCTGTCGCTGCCGGTTTTGCACCCTTGACCGTCGGCACGGAAACCACCGGTTCGATTATCTGCCCGGCCTCCCTCAACGGCATTGTCGGCCTCAAACCTACGGTTGGCCTGCTGAGCCGCACAGGCATCATTCCGGTCAATCTGCACGTGGATACGCCCGGCCCAATGACACGCACCGTGCGCGAAGCCGCGCTGCTGTTGAATTCAATGACCGGCAATGACGCCGCCGAACCGATCAAAAAACCTCGAGCCATCAGCGCTGTCGACTACACACAATTGCTGCGCCCGGACGCGCTGGTGGGACGGCGCATTGGTTTTCCGCTCAAGTTCGATACAGGCGGCGAGGCGGCGCAGAGCGACCCTCAGTTTTCCCGTGCGCTGGAAGTCATGCAGGCCGCCGGCGCCACCTTGATCCCGGTGCAACTCAATGATCCCGTATCGGAACGCATGGATGAGGCCTTCGCCATGGGTTTCAAACGGCATCTGCCCGAGTATCTGGCAGCGCGAGCCGGCCTCCCGGTCCAGAGCCTTGAGGACCTGTTGCAATACAACAAGCAGACTCCCGGTGCCGGCGCGTATGGCCAAGCCATATTGAGTGCCGCCAATGACATTGAGTTTGATGTCGGTGTTTACAACGGGTTATGGCGAAAAATCCAGCGTGAAAATGCGGCAGCGATCGACAGTTTGCTGGTAGCGCATCAACTGGATGCGTTGGTAATGGATGTCGGCTCGCCCGGCTTGAACGCCATAGCGCTGGCGGGTTACCCCAGCATCATGGTGCCTTCGGGAATGGACGAAGAGGGTGTACCGACCTCGGTGCTCTTCTTCGGAACTCGTTGGAGTGATGCCAGGTTGCTGGCACTGGCTCATGGTTATGAGCAGGCCTCTGAGGCACGGCAGATTCCAGCTTTCAGGCCCTAGAGGGGCGGGTGACGTCGTCGCTCGGCCACCGGGCAGGCATGGGTGCTGCGACTGTTCAGCTATTTGTCGCGGCCAACCAGACTGACGGCGCCTGACCCAATATTCGGCGAAACATGGTCGAGAAAGCTGCCGGACTTTCATAGCCGCAATCCAGGGCAATCCGGGTGACGGGCGTGCCAGTGGCAAGACGTGCCAGCGCCAATACCACACAGGCCTGTTGACGCCACTGGCTGAAACTCAGACCTGTCTGCTGGCGGAACAACCGGTTGAAAGTGCGCAGGCTGATGTGTAACTGATCGGCCCATTGCCGGGGTGATTGATGTGCGTTCGGTTGTTGGACAAACGCCTGGCACAACCCCAGCAGCCGGGGTTCAACCGGCAGCGGAATGTGCAGCGGCAGGTGAGTACTCCGGGCCAGCTCATGCAGCAGCAAGTCCATCAGTACTGCGTCGCGCCCGGCCTCGTCGTAATTCAGCGGGGCCTCCACGGCCTCCATCAGCAAGTGGCGCATCAACGGCGAAACATCGATTACCTGACACTGCCTTCCAAGATCAACCGCCTCGGGCTCGATATACAAACTGCGGGTGCTGACCCCTAGCATCAACACTTCATGGGCGACCCCAGCCGGGATCCAGACCGCCCGCTGTGGCGGTACCACCCAGCTCCCATCATGGGTGCTGACTTGCATCACTCCGGTGGCGCCGTACAGCAGTTGTGCCCGACGGTGCGTATGGCGGGCTAACAAGTGACCGTGGGCATAATCCGTACCGATAGCCACCACCACGCGGGGCGTATCGTCCAGCTCATCAATCGAAACATTGCGCATCGCGACGACATCCAACGTTGGCGTAAACACAAACATTATTGGCTGATTTGCTGAAGCAGGTCATGGCGCATCGTTTTATCGTCGGCCACTCTCAAACAACGGACGATGCGCGATGCTTTATCTCTTGCTCACTCTCTTTGGCTGCATGACCGGCGTCACCGCCGTGCTGTTCGGCTTCGGCGGAGGATTCGTCGTGGTGCCGCTGCTTTATCGCATGCTATTGGCCAGCCACGGCGCAGAAGATCCCATTGGCCAGTCGGCCATGCACATTGCGGTTGCCACTTCGACCTGCGTGATGATCGTCAACGCCCTGCTTGCTACCGGCAAACATCACCGGGCCGGTCATTTGATCCGTCATTACCTGTGGCCATTGGGCGGGTTTATCGGGGTGGGCGCGATCATCGGAGCAGCCGGCGCCATGTGGGCCAGTGGGGCGGTGATTCGTTATGCGTTCATCCTGTACCTGGGCGTGACGATCGTGGACTGTCTGTTCAGACGCGGCTTTCTTACGCTGTCCGGCAACCGAATCCCAAGGCGATTGGGCAGGTTTGAAGTGACTGGCGGCGGGTTAGGCATTGGCGCCATCGCCACTTTTCTAGGCGTGGGCGGCAGCGTCATGACCGTGCCGCTGCTGCGGCGCTGTGGGCTGAACATGTCCCAGGCCACATCGATGGCCAATCCGCTGAGTTTGCCAGTCGCTATGGCTGGAACACTGACTTACATGGCGCTGGCCGGGTTCACCGGGTTTGATCTGGGACCGTGGTTTATCGGGTATGTGGACGTGCTGGCGTTTGTGGTGCTGACGATGGGGGCGTTGGTGGGGATCAGGCTGGCGACCCCATGGATCGGGCGGATACCGGATCGGGTGCATGCGTGGGTTTATGTTGGGTTGTTGGTGGTGGTGATGATCAGCATGTGCCTGAGTTGAGTGAAAACGGTGCTGCTTCTTGTCGATTATCCGGCGGCGCTTCGCCATAATTCGCGGCTATTTTTCGCGAGCAGGTGCTCGTTTATCCAAGGATGATTTGATGCTCAAAGGATTGTGTTGTCTGACTGGTTTGATCGTGTTGGCTTGTTCCACCTTTTCTACCGCACTGCGCGCTGAAAACGGTACCCATGTTTACACCGGAACCTTGGGCAAAATGCCAATCGTGCTGGAAGTGAATACCACCAACGGTGATGGGCGCTACTTCTATCAAAAGTATCGTCAGGACCTGGTACTCAGCGGCACGAAGGAGGGAGATACACTTTTATTGGATGAGGGCGATCAGGACGAGCCTCGGTCAAAAATTCGCTTGAAGGCCAAGCCTGATGGATGGTCTGGTGATTGGACCAGTCCGAAGGGCAAGACCCTGAAGATTGAACTGCAGCAAGCCAGAATGGCGCCTGTTGCCAGCGGCACGTTGCCCTATCTCATCCGACTTCATGACAAGTCGCCGTATGAATACCTTCGCCTGCAAGGCCTGAAGCTGAAACAAGGCCAAACCGAAACCTTTATGGGCTACACACTGCAATGGTGGAGCGAGCCGCAATCAAACATAGCGCTGTTTGAAGTGGTTTCAGGTTATTCCCCACAAGCGCTTCAACGCATCAATCAGCAATTGATGGCGCATTTGTGGCAAGGCGTTGTGCAGTATTTCGGGTGCACCATCAATGGTGCTGCGGGCTCTTACACCCAGGAAAGCCAGCCAATGTGGATGACGTCTAATGTGATGAGTGTCGTTACCTCATCCGAGTACTACTGTGGGGGCGCATACCCCGACCAGAACAACGAGGCGCTCAATCTTGATACCAAGACGGGCAAGGCCCTGACGCTTGAAGATGTCCTGTGGGTAGGGCAGGGCAAGCCTTTGCATTTTGAAGAAAACTACGATGACGATGAATATTCATCCACGTTATTCGACCCCTATTCCGAATACCGTTCTAAAGAGCTGGCCCCTTGGCTGGTGGCGCAATTGCTCAAACTCTATCCCGATCAAATGACGAAGACGCCAGAAGGGGAGGACGATTGCAATTATAGCGACGAGGACCCTTGGCGTTTCTCTGGCTGGGAATTCGCTGAAAACGGTATCAGGTTGGCGCCTTCCTACCCTCACGCGGCGGCTGTGTGCGCAAACATTGGCTGGAGCGTTTTGCCTTATAGCCTCATAAAACAACACCCAGGCGGCGTAGCCCTGCAATTGCCCTGATAGTGGGTTAATCCAGTAACCCCGGCGCTTCCCGAACAATGAAGTGATCCAGGTTCTCGATGTTGGCACTGAACACCCCGAACGTCTGCTCGGGGTTTTTCTTGCTCGGAACCTGCTTCAACTCCGGCGTCACGCCATAGAAAAAGCAGAACAACTCTTTATCGCTGTCGATGGCGTGCTTGATCTCTTCCAGAAACGCTTTGCGCTTGCGGTAGTTGTCGATCAGCTTCTTGCTCAGGTATACGTTGACCGAATAAGGCTTCTTCTTCGCGTCGTCCGCTTGCTTGAACCAGACTTTCTGTTCGAAATCGATGCGAAAACTCTGGGTGTAATCCCGTATCTCCTTGATCTTGCCCCAGTAGATCAGCCCCTTGTTGTCCTGCAAATACTCGATCTTCTTGAAGAACGAACTGTACGGCGCCGTATGCTCGCCAATCTTCAACGGCATACGCTTGAGCAACTCCTTGTCCGCAAAGTTCGACACAAAACACTCCACCGGATGGGCGAAGACGCTGGTCTTGTCCGGCGCCGATTCGCGACTCGGGTGCTCGACGTCACTGGCCGCTGACGCTGGTTTCACGTCGTCCCGTATCATATCCGCCGCCACCGCAGGGCTTGCCGGCTTGCGCACATACTCACGCCGAGTCAGCAACAACTCCGACGGAAAGTGCTCCTCCCGACCGTCATCCACCTCCGCTCCGTCCGCCTCTACACCCGACGTCGGCGCTTTGAGACTGACATAAGGACACTCCGCCACATGCCGAGTCCCAGGCGTGTTCTTGAAATGCGGCGTACGCACGTAATTCACATTCTTGGCGTTGAACGTCGTCAACACATTCGCCGCATCAAAGGCCAAACGACAGGCATCGTTGGGGCACTGGAAATGCTCCTTGGCCGAATCGAACGCCACCGACTCATCGAAATTCAAATCCCGCACGTCATAGATCGACAACTTGTCGTCGAGGCTGAGGCAGTAGGCGAGATCAAATTTCATGGCGGGCTCGGGTCCTTGAGTGGGGGAGGGTATTAATAGCGGGAGGTGAGGCGTGTTGCATCCACAATTTGCAACACACCACGAAACCTGGGGCAACACACGAACGCTGTGGGAGCGAGCTTGCTTGCGATTGACGGCAACAACGTGATCTCTGATCCTGACGCCGACACTGCAGCATCGCATCCTTTGCCACAGGGTCGAGAGGTCCGGCTACTCGGGAATTAGCCGGGCGACTTTTCTGTAAAGCGAAGCAGTGTATTCCTCACTGTCACTCGAATGATGGCAACGACGATGACAGTTCGGGCAAAGCGCCACAGCGTTGGTAATTTGATCTGAGCCTTTTTCAGCAAGCGGCTTAACGTGGTGAACTTCCAGATAAGGTAAGCCAAGCTTTTGAAACGGAGCGGGCTCGCCACACCCATCGCAATGACCTTCGGCTTCATTTCGAACCCAGGCCCTAACCTCGGGATCACGAACATATGCCGTGCGAGTGCTTGCCGTTCGCTTCGGTTTCTTAATACCCTTCGGTGGCTCTTTTATCTTTTGTTTTTGAAGTGCAGCAGTGCGGCGCTCCAGCGTTTCTTCATCTGCAGTTGGAGCTTTAGGGTCGCCAGGCTGAACGCCTCTTTCACTTAGCACCGTCCGGATTGACTGCTCAACGTTCGAGCCAACGTTTCTGGCAGGCTTGTATCCCGTGATGAATTCCCGATCCATCCTCATCAGAACTGTAGAAATGTTCTGCATCCGGAATTCGATAGAGCTTCTAGTACGGGTCGATAAGGCTGAGTCACGCAGTACGCGATTCTCATGTGCCTTGTTGAATTTTTGGCCCGTTAGCTCTAGCTCAAGCATCTTCAAATAGGCGTCAACCGCTGCCTTAATTTCAAGAACGCTCCAGTCGTTGTCTTTTTTCTTGTCGCTCATACAATCGCCGAGGGTTAAAAACCCTTGGACGATACTGAGTGGCCATCACCACTGTCTACGAAAATTCCTACAAGAAAGAGAGATGCATCCTTCGACAGATCCTACAGCCGACATCGCAGCACTCACCCACCGGATGCTTCGAAGACTGAAACTTCTTCAAAGTCTTCCGCCACGATGACTTACGGCCGGAGCTGTAAATGCAGTAAGAGCAGAAACATTTTTTGGACTCATAAAAAAGCCCCGAACCAGTCGGGGCTTTTTTTTCGATTTGTCGACTCAACTAGCTATCGCCAAATCGCGGCCAACGCTAGAAATCAATCCCAGCTCAACGCCCCACCCGTCTGATACTCAATAACCCGCGTCTCAAAGAAATTCTTCTCTTTCTTCAAGTCCATGATCTCGCTCATCCAAGGGAACGGGTTAGTCGTCCCTGGATACTCTTCCTTCAGACCAATCTGGCTCAGGCGACGGTTAGCGATGAACTTCAGGTAGTCCTCCATCATCGCCGCGTTCATGCCCAGTACGCCGCGAGGCATGGTGTCGCGGGCGTATTCGATTTCCAGTTGAGTGCCCTGCAGGATCATCTGCGAAGCCTCTTCCTTCATTTCAGCATCCCACAGGTGTGGGTTTTCGATTTTGATCTGGTTGATCACGTCGATGCCGAAGTTCAGGTGCATGGATTCGTCGCGCAGGATGTACTGGAACTGCTCGGCGACGCCGGTCATTTTGTTGCGACGGCCCATGGAGAGGATCTGGGTGAAGCCGCAGTAGAAGAAGATGCCTTCCAGGACGCAGTAGTAGGCGATCAGGTTGCGCAGCAGTTCTTTGTCGGTTTCGACGGTGCCGGTCTCGAACTTCGGATCGGAGATCGAACGGGTGTATTTCAGGCCCCAGGTGGCTTTTTTCGCGACCGACGGGATCTCGTGGTACATGTTGAAGATCTCGCCTTCATCCATGGCCAGCGATTCGATGCAGTACTGGTAGGCGTGGGTGTGGATCGCCTCTTCGAAGGCCTGGCGCAGGATGTACTGGCGGCACTCCGGGTTGGTGATCAGGCGGTACACGGCCAGGACCAGGTTGTTGGCAACCAGGGAGTCGGCGGTGGAGAAGAAGCCGAGGTTGCGCATCACGATGCGGCGCTCGTCGTCGGTCAGGCCTTCCGGATCTTTCCAGAGGGCGATGTCGGCGGTCATGTTGACTTCTTGCGGCATCCAGTGGTTTGCGCAGCCGTCCAGGTATTTCTGCCAGGCCCAGTCGTACTTGAATGGCACGAGTTGGTTGAGGTCGGCGCGGCAGTTGATCATGCGCTTTTCGTCAACGGCGACACGGGCGGAGGCGCCTTCGAGTTCAGCCAGACCTTCGGCGACGTCGAGGTTGTCCAGGGCGGCCTTGGCGCGGGCGATGGCGGCGGAGTCGGACGCGGTGACGGCGCGAGCTTCCTGGGCCGCAACACCGCCGGCGGTGTCGAGGCGGTCCATGTTGGCTTCAGTCGCGTGGCCGGCGTTGGCGCCTTTAACCACGGTTTCGCCGCTGTCTTCTTTGTCGAATTCGTCCCAGCTCAGCATGACGTGTCGTCTCCTGCGTGAGGGCCAGTGTGCCCGTGTGATGGTTGTTCACACGACCGCACTGGCCGCGTTGGATCTAAAGGAATCGTTTTTTGCAGCAGCTATACGCAGGCATCAAACAAGAATTTTGTACGGAGGTTGCCGTGCCGCTGAAGGGCGCAGAAACGTGAACAGCTTCGGCCTGTGGCTGGCGGCTGTTTGCAATCCCTGTAAGGGAATATTGCGACCCCGTTTAAGGCGGCATTATAGGGAGTTTTTAGCGGCTGTGTTGCGGCGAAATGGCTCATGCAGGCCTTCGCGCACCGTGCATTCCCATCGGAGCAAGGCACCACGGGGCTTTGGCCGATGCAGATTTTTTTTGGCTTTTTTTGACGTCGTACGAGCGGGGTTGATGGGGGTGTTTGGGGGTATTTGGCTGGAGGCCTTGATGGGCGTGGCTTGCAGCGGTTTTGTAGGCACAATTGTGTGCAGATCGAGATGGAAATTGTCAGGGCTATTTTTTGTTTAAAAAATAACCAAAAAACGCTGATTTCACTACATGTTGTGTTTTTAGAGGTCTTTCAGCGTCTTCAGGCACAACGCCGGTCTGTCACTCGAAGCGCAAAAAACTGTGGGAGCGGGCTTGCTCGCGAAGGGGTCGTCAAATCCAACATTGATGTTGGCTGAGACTCCGCTTCCGCGAGCAAGCCCGCTCCCACATGGATTTTCGCCAGCCTGAAAAAGTGAATCACCCATTGGAACAGCCGTTACCCATCACGCTGTACCGCAGAATATGACGCTGACCTTTGGAGTCGTTGTATTCCATCTTCATCGGAACAACTTCGCAGACATCCGGAACTTCGCTCATGGAGATGATTTCGGCGATGTCCAGGTGGGTGGAGTAAGTGTATTCCTCAACGGCCGGTTGTTGCTGTGCGACATCAGTCGGGACCTCGTCGGCCATGGCGGTTGCGCACAGACTGCTGAGGGCCAGAACTAATAAAGCTTTCATTTCAGATTTACCTTTTTAAGGTCGAGTGGGGTCACGCAATCTTTTTGGGATTGCGTGTGTAACTTAGGGTTGGTTACTTGGATTAACTGCCTTCGTGGGGGCTGCAACTGGGTTAATCACTTTGCCTTGTTGGCGAGGCTGATTTTAGGCGTGGGGTGCTGATTCATATACCCGTGGTTTTGATAAACACCTTTGGCATATTTGGTAACAATCGCCCGAAAAGAAGTTTTGGCCGCAAGTGAAGGCAATTTCACAATCCACCAACGCCCCTTGAATCAAGGAGTCTGAGGGCGTTGCCGGGGTATAGGCACGTTTTGTAGGGGCTTGTTACTACCATCGTCGAATGGTTCTATAGCCCCGGCCCGGCTACAACGGGGTCATACAAAAACAACTATTTCACCGAGGTAAGAAAGATGAGTGCGGCTTCCCTGTATCCCGTTCGTCCCGAGGTAGCAGCCACCACGCTGACTGACGAGGCGACCTACAAGGCCATGTACCAGCAGTCGGTCGTCAACCCGGACGGCTTCTGGCGCGAACAAGCCAAGCGCCTCGACTGGATCAAGCCTTTCACCACGGTGAAGCAGACCTCGTTCGACGATCACCATGTCGACATCAAGTGGTTCGCCGACGGCACCCTGAACGTTTCCTACAACTGCCTCGACCGTCATCTGGCCGAGCGCGGCGATCAAATCGCGATTATCTGGGAAGGGGATGACCCGTCCGAAAGCCGCAACATCACCTACCGTGAACTGCACGAAGAAGTCTGCAAGTTCGCCAACGCCCTGCGCGGCCAGGATGTGCATCGCGGCGACGTGGTGACTATCTATATGCCGATGATCCCCGAAGCCGTGGTCGCCATGCTGGCCTGTACCCGGATCGGCGCGATTCACTCGGTGGTGTTCGGCGGTTTCTCGCCGGAAGCGCTGGCCGGTCGCATCATCGACTGCAAATCGAAGGTGGTGATCACCGCTGATGAAGGCATTCGTGCCGGCAAGAAAATCCCGCTCAAGACCAACGTCGACGATGCGCTGACCAACCCGGAAACCAGCAGTATCCAGAAAGTCATCGTGTGCAAGCGCACCGGCGGCAACATCAAGTGGAACCAGCACCGCGACATCTGGTACGAAGACCTGATGAAAGTGGCGGGCAGCGTCTGCGCGCCGAAAGAGATGGGCGCCGAGGAAGCACTGTTCATCCTTTATACCTCCGGCTCCACCGGCAAGCCGAAGGGCGTGCAGCACACCACGGGCGGTTACCTGTTATATGCAGCCATGACCCACGAGCGGGTGTTCGACTACCGTCCGGGCGAAATCTACTGGTGCACCGCCGATGTCGGCTGGATCACCGGCCACACTTATATCGTCTACGGCCCGCTGGCCAATGGCGCGACCACCTTACTGTTCGAAGGCGTGCCGAACTATCCGGACATCACCCGGGTAGCGAAGATCGTCGACAAGCACCAGGTCAATATCCTCTACACCGCACCGACTGCAATTCGCGCAATGATGGCCTCGGGCACCGCTGCTGTTGAAGGGGCTGATGGCAGCAGTCTGCGTCTGCTGGGTTCAGTCGGTGAGCCGATTAACCCGGAAGCGTGGGATTGGTACTACAAGAACGTAGGGCAATCGCGCTGCCCGATCGTCGACACCTGGTGGCAGACCGAAACCGGTGCGACCCTGATGAGTCCGCTGCCGGGTGCTCACGCGCTCAAGCCGGGTTCGGCGGCACGTCCGTTCTTCGGCGTGGTGCCGGCGCTGGTGGACAACCTGGGCAACATCATCGAAGGCGTGGCCGAGGGCAACCTGGTGATTCTCGATTCGTGGCCGGGCCAGGCACGCACGCTGTATCGCGACCATGACCGCTTTGTCGACACCTACTTCAAGACGTTCCGTGGCATGTACTTCACCGGTGACGGCGCCCGTCGTGACGCCGATGGTTATTACTGGATCACCGGTCGTGTGGACGACGTGCTGAACGTCTCCGGTCACCGCATGGGCACTGCCGAGATCGAAAGCGCCATGGTCGCCCACCCGAAAGTCGCGGAAGCGGCGGTGGTGGGGGTGCCGCACGACATCAAGGGGCAGGGCATTTATGTCTACGTCACCTTGATCGCGGGGGAGGAACCGACCGAGCAGTTGCGTCTGGAATTGAAGAACTGGGTGCGTAAAGAGATTGGCCCGATTGCTTCTCCGGATGTGATTCAGTGGGCACCTGGGCTGCCGAAGACGCGTTCGGGCAAGATCATGCGCCGGATTTTGCGCAAGATCGCTACCGCTGAATACGATGGGTTGGGTGATATCTCCACCTTGGCGGACCCGGGTGTGGTGCAGCATTTGATTGAGACGCACAAGACCATGAATGTCGCGTAAGCGTTGGTTTTGAGGGGGTGAAGGCCCTGCCAGGTGGTGAGTCTGGTGGGGCTTTTTATTGCCTGATGTTTTTGTGCTGGCCTTTTCGCGAGCAGGCTCGCTCTCACGATAGATCTGCGTCTGGCACAAATCCCAAGCACACAGAAGGCCACCTGTGGGAGCGGGCTTGCCCGCGAAAGCGATCGGTCAGGCACTGCATAACAACGACCAATAAATATCGATATCCCTTGTCAGCCATTTCCTACTGTTACCCGCCGTCCTCCAAGTAACTAAATGTGTAACCGTCCGGCCCATTCCGGGGCATAGAGAAACGCAAAGCCCCGTTTCAGGGCCTTCCAGCACCCTGTAAAAAATTAGACATCACGCTACGCTTGCCGGATTAGAAGGGTTTGCCAATAATAGGCCCGCAATTTGCAACATTGATTGGTTCACAATCTTTTGCTCTTGCATGAATTTGCAAGGCTGTCAACGGCCCCAAGTGGCTTTCTCGGTGCATCTGTAATTTGTTGTCGCATTGAAGAAATATCGGCTTCGGGCCTGTCGTTAGAATGCCGATCACTCGCTCGTCGTCGCCGGGGTTGAAATTCAACGCGGCTTCACCAGGACGCAGCACTGCTTTTTCCGTTTCACCCATTCGCATATTGGGCTGTCGCTCACTCTGCCGTTTTGCCCTTTACCGATGGAGTCCCAAGATGAAGAAACTTGTGCTGCTTGGCGCCCTGGCACTGTCCGTGCTGTCCCTGCCATCCTTCGCTGATGAAAAGCCACTGAAGATCGGTATCGAAGCGGCTTACCCTCCGTTCGCTTCCAAAGCACCGGACGGCAGCATCGTCGGTTTCGACTACGACATCGGCAACGCCCTGTGCGAGCAGATGCAGGTCAAGTGCGTGTGGGTCGAGCAAGAGTTCGACGGTCTGATCCCGGCGCTTAAAGTGCGCAAGATCGACGCCATTCTGTCTTCGATGTCGATCACCGAAGACCGCAAGAAGTCCGTGGACTTCACCAACAAGTACTACAACACCCCGGCGCGTCTGGTCATGAAGGCTGGCACTCAAGTCAGCGACGGCCTGACCGAGCTCAAGGGCAAGAACATCGGCGTGCAACGTGGTTCGATCCACGAGCGTTTCGCCCGCGAAGTCCTGGCCCCGCTGGGTGCCGAGATCAAGCCTTACGGTTCGCAGAACGAAATCTACCTCGACGTGGCCGCTGGCCGCCTCGATGGCACCGTGGCTGACGCTACCTTGCTGGACGATGGGTTCCTGAAAACCGACGCCGGCAAAGGCTTCGCGTTCGTCGGTCCGGCCTTCACCGACGTCAAGTACTTCGGTGACGGTGTGGGTATCGCGGTTCGCAAGGGCGACGCGCTCAAAGACAAGATCAACACCGCGATCGCTGCCATTCGCGAGAACGGCAAGTACAAACAAATCCAGGACAAATACTTCGCCTTCGATATCTACGGCAAGTAACACGTCCGCGCGACAAGTCAGAAATGGCGCAAGCAACAGGATCTCTGCGGTTTGCGCCATTTTTTCATCCCAACTTTCGAGGACCTGAATCATGTTGAAAGGCTACGGGGCTGTCATCCTCGATGGCGCATGGTTGACGCTTCAGCTCGCCTTGTCGTCCATGGCCCTGGCCATCGTTCTGGGTCTGATCGGCGTTTCGCTGCGTCTTTCGCCGGTGCGCTGGCTGGCCTGGTTGGGCGACCTGTATTCCACGGTGATCCGCGGGATTCCCGACCTGGTGCTGATCCTGCTGATTTTCTACGGCGGCCAGGACTTGCTCAACCGCGTCGCACCGCTGCTCGGCTTCAACGACTACATCGACCTGAACCCGCTGGCGGCCGGTATCGGCACCCTGGGTTTCATCTTCGGTGCATACCTGTCGGAAACGTTCCGTGGCGCCTTCATGGCGATCCCCAAGGGGCAGGCGGAAGCCGGCATGGCCTATGGCATGAGCAGTTTCCAGGTGTTCTTCCGGGTGCTGGTGCCGCAGATGATTCGCCTGGCGATTCCGGGTTTTACCAACAACTGGCTGGTACTGACCAAGGCCACCGCGCTGATTTCGGTCGTCGGCCTGCAAGACATGATGTTCAAGGCCAAGCAGGCGGCTGATGCCACCCGCGAGCCTTTCACCTTCTTCCTCGCAGTGGCGGCGATGTACCTGGTCATCACCAGCGTTTCGTTGCTGATCCTGCGTCAACTTGAGAAGCGCTACTCGGTAGGCGTAAGGGCGGCTGATCTATGATCTTCGACTACAACGTCATTTGGGAGGCCTTGCCGCTGTACTTCGCTGGCTTGCTGACGACCCTCAAACTGCTGGGAATATCGCTGTTCTTCGGTCTGCTGTGTGCCCTGCCGCTGGGCTTGATGCGCGTCTCGAAAAACGCGGTCGTGAACATGACCGCCTGGCTCTACACCTATGTGATCCGCGGCACGCCGATGCTGGTGCAGTTGTTCCTGATCTACTACGGTCTGGCGCAATTCGAAGCGGTACGTGAAAGCTTCTTGTGGCCGTTTCTGTCCAGCGCCACCTTCTGTGCGTGCCTGGCGTTTGCGATCAACACCAGCGCCTATACCGCTGAAATCATCGCCGGCAGCCTGCGGGCCACGCCGAACGGCGAGATCGAAGCGGCCAAGGCCATGGGCATGTCGCGTTACAAGATGTACAAGCGCATCCTGCTGCCGTCGGCCCTGCGCCGGGCGCTGCCGCAGTACAGCAACGAAGTGATCATGATGTTGCAGACCACCAGTCTGGCCTCCATCGTGACCCTGATCGACATCACGGGTGCCGCGCGCACGGTGAACGCTCAGTACTACTTGCCGTTCGAAGCGTACATCACTGCAGGCGTCTTCTACCTGTGCCTGACGTTCATTCTGGTGCGCCTGTTCAAGCTGGCCGAGCGCCGCTGGCTGGGCTATCTGGCCCCGCGGAAGCACTGATATGGAACGCATCGATCATGTATTGCCGTGGAGCCACCTGGGCAGCGAACGCCATATCTCGGTATTCCGCTTCGGCAACGGCGAGCGCAAGGCCTACATCCAGGCCAGTCTGCACGCCGATGAACTGCCGGGCATGCGCACGGCTTGGGAGCTGAAAAAGCGCCTGACCGAACTCGAAGTCCAGGGCTTGCTCAACGGTGTGATTGAGCTGGTGCCGGTGGCCAACCCGTTGGGTCTGGGTCAACTGCTTCAAGGCAACCACCAAGGGCGTTTCGAGGCGGGCAGCGGCAAGAATTTCAACCGCGATTTCGTCGAGTTGAGCGCGCCCGTCGCCGCCGAGCTGCAAGGGCGCCTGGGTGATGATGCCCACGCCAATATCCGAATGATCCGTGAGGCCATGAGCGATGCGCTGGGCGCATTGCCGCCCGCCGCCAGTCAGTTGCAGGGCATGCAGCGCATCTTGCTCAGCCACGCCTGCACCGCCGACGTGGTGCTGGATTTGCATTGCGACGCCGAGGCGGCGCTGCACATGTACGCCTTGCCGCAACACTGGCCACAGTGGCGTTCGCTGGCCGCGCATTTGAATGTGCGGGTCGGTTTGCTGGCGGAAGACTCGGGCGGCAGTTCGTTTGACGAAGCCTGTTCGCTGCCGTGGTTGCGTCTTTCGCGGTTGTTCCCCGACGCGCAGATTCCGCTGGCGTGTCTGGCGACCACTATTGAGTTGGGTGGTCAGGCCGACACCGGTCGTCCTGAAGCCCAGGCCTATGCCGACGGCATTCTGGCGTTCCTCGCCGAGCAGGGTTTGATTCGCGGTGAATGGCCGCAGCCTGCGCAAGAGGCGTGCGAAGGCATGCCGTTCGAAGGCACTGAATTACTGTTTGCGCCGCATCCGGGTGTGGTGAGTTTCCTGCGCAAACCCGGTGAGTGGGTAGAGGCGGGCGACGAGATTTTTGAAGTGATCGATCCCTTGTCCGATCGCGTCAGCACCGTGTGTGCTGGTACGTCCGGGGTGCTGTTTGCCGTTGAACGGCTACGTTATGCCCAACCCGGTTTCTGGCTGGCCAAGGTGGCGGGGCGCGAAGCGCTGCGTCACGGGCGCTTGCTCAACGACTGACTGACTGTTTTTGTGAGAACCGACCGCATGTACAAACTTGAAGTCCAAGACCTGCATAAACGCTATGGCAGTCACGAAGTGCTCAAGGGCGTGTCCCTGAAAGCGGCGGCGGGTGATGTGATCAGCATCATCGGCTCCAGTGGCTCCGGCAAAAGTACTTTCCTGCGTTGCATCAACCTGCTTGAGCAGCCGCACGCGGGCAGGATTCTGCTCAACAACGAAGAGCTGAAACTGGTTGCCAACAAGGAAGGCGCGCTGAAGGCTGCCGACCCGAAACAGCTGCAACGCATGCGTTCGCGTCTGTCGATGGTGTTCCAGCATTTCAATCTGTGGTCGCACATGACCGCGATGGAAAACATCATGGAAGCGCCGGTCCACGTGCTTGGCATGTCCAAGGCCGAAGCCCGGGAGAAGGCTGAGCATTACCTGGCCAAAGTCGGCGTGTCTCATCGCAAGGACGCCTACCCTGGCCATATGTCCGGCGGCGAGCAGCAGCGCGTGGCAATTGCCCGTGCGCTGGCGATGGAGCCTGAAGTGATGCTGTTCGACGAACCGACTTCGGCGCTCGACCCGGAGCTGGTCGGCGACGTATTGAAAGTCATGCAGGCCCTGGCCCAGGAAGGCCGAACCATGGTGGTGGTGACTCACGAAATGGGCTTTGCCCGCGAAGTGTCGAACCAACTGGTGTTCCTGCATAAAGGTGTCGTCGAAGAAAGCGGCAACCCGCGTGAAGTGCTGGTCAATCCACAGTCCGAACGCTTGCAGCAATTCCTCTCAGGCAGCCTCAAGTAATCGCTCCCGTTACGCACCAAATTAGGTCATGCTGCGCACCGTGCGCCAGATGGTCTAATTTGGTTGCAGCCGCTTTCGGCCTTTAACACTGTTTTAGTTTCGGATCGCCCGCCATGACTGCCCATCGAATTGGTTTCCTGATTTGGCCCAGCACTAAAGCTCTGACGCTTGCGCTGGCTGAGGAGGCCTTGCGTGTCGCTCAGCGCGTGCATCCGGACGTGGTCTACGAACTGTCGTTCCTGCAGGCCGAACCGCCGACCGAAGGCGCCTGGCAATTGCCGGGTGAGCCGTGGGCCGGCAAGCTGGAAAACTTCCAGAAACTGTTTCTGCTCGCCGATGAGCCACCGACCGCACTTGCGCCGGCACTCAGCAGCGCGCTGAAGCAATTGGTTCGCGCCGGTTGTGTGATTGGTGGTCTGTCGGCCGGTGTTTATCCGTTGGCGCAACTGGGTTTGCTCGACGGTTATCGCGCGGCTGTGCACTGGCGCTGGCAGGACGATTTCGCCGAGCGTTTCCCGAAAGTCATTGCCACCAGTCATCTGTTCGACTGGGATCGTGATCGCCTGACCGCTTGCGGTGGCATGTCGGTACTCGACTTGCTGCTGGCGGTGCTGGCCCGTGACCATGGCGCCGAACTGGCGGGTGCGGTGTCGGAAGAACTGGTGGTGGAGCGCATTCGCGAGGGCGGCGAGCGCCAGCGCATTCCTCTGCAAAACCGTCTCGGTTCCAGCCATCCGAAGCTCACGCAAGCCGTGTTGCTGATGGAAGCCAACATCGAAGAACCGCTGACCACTGACGAAATCGCCCAGCATGTGTGCGTGTCCCGTCGCCAGCTGGAGCGGATCTTCAAGCAATACCTCAATCGTGTGCCGAGCCAGTATTACCTGGAGTTGCGCCTGAACAAGGCCCGGCAGATGTTGATGCAAACCAGCAAGTCGATCATCCAGATCGGCCTGTCGTGTGGCTTCTCTTCGGGGCCGCATTTCTCCAGCGCCTACCGCAACTTCTTCGGCGCCACGCCGCGGGAAGATCGCAACCAGCGGCGCAGCAGCAGCCCGTTCGAATTGTCCTCGGTGCCTTCAGAGCGCGGCTGAAATCACGGTTTGCATGGCTTCATGACTCGACCTCTGAATCATCCGAGTCTGTCACCTCCCTTTCTGCGGTTTCGCTGATGGAGTCGATGTTGAAGTCGCTGCCGGTTTTCTTGAAGTAAGCCAGCAGCAATTTCAGGCTTTGCCCGGACAACGGATTGCCGCGCAGGTTGATGCTTTCGGCGGTCTCCCTCGGTAACTCGAGAATGTCAGCGAGCACTTCGACGATGGCGTTATTGCTCAGGTTGGCGATGTCGAGGAATTGCAGATTCAGCAAACCATTGGGCAGTTCGGTAATGCCGGTGCTGTCGAGTATCAGCGTTGCCATGTCGGGCATTTGACTGATGTCGGGCGTAATGCCCAGCGGGTTGTGGCTCAGGTCCAGAAAATCCAGCCGCTCCATGCCAGCCAGCTCACTGGCGGTCCCTGCGGTCAGGGTGATACGGCACTCGGGCAGTACCAATGCTCTCAACTCACCCATGTCGAATACCGACGACGGGATGTTGCCCAAATTATAATCACGGATGGTCAGGCCCTTGAGTTTTGGGAAGCACCTCAGAAATCCGTCCGATGCGCTGGTCATGCCGTTGTAACTGTATAAATACAGGTGCGAGACATGGTTGAAGTTGGCGCTTAGTGTGGGCAAATCTCCGGCGACGACCAGTGACAGGTTGAGCTCAAAACTGGGCTCCAGTGTTTCATTGAAGTCATCCAGTTCGGTCTCCCGGCGCCAGCCTTTTTCGACAGTGCGTTTGAATTCGTCACGAGTGCTCTGATCCACCGCCAACTGCGCTGGGGTGATTGGCTGGCCGCTGACCGGGTGGACAGCAGGCGTATTTCCAGTCCAGGCCGCGAGTTGGCTGGTCAGGGTGGCGTACTCGGCCTCCAGGCGTGTCAATTCGGCGCGGCCGTCTTCCAGGGTGCCGGGCAGCTTGTAGATGAAGTCGCTGGCCGTTTCAAGATCAAGGGTGGGGTACAGCGCACTCGCTCGCTCCCGGTCCACTTGTTCCGCGTAGACGCCCAGGTCCGTGCCGGTTTGCTGATAAAAGGCTTTGATTCGTTCTCGGGTGCCGGTGGACAGCGGGTTCTCACCCAGCTCGAAAGCAAATGCCTTGTGTGTGGGTAGTTCGAATAATTCCGTGGGCAGTTCTGTTATCAGGTTCTCGGTGAAAACGGCTGTTTCCAGCAGGGGGCGGCTGAGCAATCCGGGAGGCAGGCTGGTCGTGCCGGTTTCGCTCAGGTCGATGTAGATCAGGTCGTTCATTGCCTGGACGTCGATGACTCGCCCGAGAGGATTTCTGTGCAGGTCGATGCTGCGCAAGCGGCTGAGTGAGGACAGGGTGGCTTGGGATTGCGCCGTCAGAACGATGCCGCATTCGGGCAGGATCAGCTGTGTCAGATTCGCCAGTGCGGGCTCGAGGTCTGGCAGTCTGCCCAAGGAGAGTCTGCGCAGTTCAAGACGCTTCAGGCCAGTAAAACCACGCAGGAATTCATGGATGCCTCGTGTTGCGTCACTACCCTCCAGAGAAAGGTGCACCACATGGCTGAAGTCCGCCTGAATACGGGGCAGCTCACCAATGATCGGGCGCGTGAACCGCAGCATATAAGCACGATTACCGACATCCTCCGGTCCGTCATTGAGCGCGGTCTGTCGACGCCAGCAGCGCTGCAGCTCGAACATCAACTGTCGACGGTTGTCCCGGGCGGTTCGGTACTCGGCGACGCTGAGCAACAGGCCAGTCGTCGGGTGGTGGGTGGGGGGCGCCGCGGCCCACAGCTCCAGCTGGTTGGACAGGGCGGTATACTCGCTATGCAGGTTGCTGAGGACGATGCGCGCGCCCAGTGGATTGTGCTGCAGTTGCAGAACAAACGTGTCGATCTCTGCTTCGGTGAAGGAGGGGTAGGTGAGCCGCACCCAGTCGCTTAATGAAGTCGATCCGGGATGGGACATCATATAGCCGTCACCACCGCCTGGCAGGCGCATGACCTTGGGGTCGTAATGCGGTTTGAGCACTGGGTGCTCTGCCAGGACTTGCTGCAATTGAGCGTGGCTCAAGGCGTGTTCAACCAGGCGCTGCCTGAGTTGTGAGCCCTGCCCGATATTCAGCTTGAGGTTGGTGCGCTCGCTGTCGGGCAGGGCTTGCAGCAGGCACGTGTAGAAATCGTTCGCGCCAGACAGTGGCTGGCCGATCTCATCGTAAGCCTGATAGTCGCCGTTCTCCAGTAGCACCATGACCTTGCGTTCAGGCGCATCCAGTCGACCCAGATTGTCGATGTTTTCCCCGTTGAAGGCATAGCGGTTGACGTCGATACGCACGTCCCCCGACCAGCCAGGCAGACGTGCCATTGAATGCAGAGCCAGCCGTTCGCCGTCAGGGGTGGCCGGCGATTTCAATTCCAGGCTTTCCCTGGCACGTACGGCCCGTACCTGCTGTTGTGCCCAGTTCGCCAGTTGCTTGAGCCGGGGGGCTACCGTGCCCTGTTCCAGCAGTTGCAGCTCGATGCCGGTTGCGCTGTTGAGCAATTCTTTGGCCGTACTGTCGGGCAGTCCGGGCGTGTCCTCGATGAGCCGCTCGGTCAGCGGGTCAGGCTCGCGCTCCAGCGCTCGGTAGCGGCTGTCGAACAGCGTGCTTTGCTCGGTCAGCGCCACCCGGGCAATCTCGTTTCGCAGGATACGGGCATAGCTATCCGGTGACTGGGGCGGGGTGCCGAACGGCTCTTTGAGCAGGGCTTTGGTTTCTGCGCGGGTCAATCCCCCAAGCGCCGACTTCAAAACATCGCCATCGTCGATCCGTACCTCAACAAACGTGGCGTTCAACACTTGCTCAGGTGCGTATTGCCACAACACTTCGTTGTGGCTGCCCCGCAAGCGCAGGCCTTTGGTTTCAGGCCACGGAAGGTGGGTGGTCAGTAATTGCAGCTGGGTTTGCGGGTCCGCCGTCAGATAGGTCTCGGTGTGGTGGCTACCAATGCGTTCAATAAAGGTCTGGATGTCCTTGTCGATTTTAAACCTGGCGAGGGTGTCGGCCAGCAAGGGCGGTGGTGACTCATGGTCGACGTGCATGCGCCGCAGGCTGTTTTCGTCGTGACCGCTTATCCTCAGCACTTGTTCGAGCTCGGCGTCGGACAGCGAGTCGGCGGCGTGACCGATTCGGCGCAGCAGGGTTGTACGGCCCCATTTCAGCGGGTGTTCGAGTTCGGTGTGCCAGGCGCCACTGCCGTTGTGTTGCAGGCGCGGTTTGTAGGCGCCGGGCCGGGTTGGATGGTCTATTTGAAAACGACCTGTTGCGGTGTCGAGGGTAACGGCGTAACGGGCGTCTGCCAGTGGCAGGATTTTTTTACCTTCAAGGGCGTGCAGGCCCAACTTGTCGGGGCGGCTGCCGGCCAGGGCGATGTTTTGTTCATAGGGCTTGAGGTTGCGGTCCCAGTAACGGGTTCTGCCGTCGGTACTTTTCACCGGCAGAAAACGGTCAATGAACGCCACCCATTCTTTGGGCAGGACGTTACGAAACTCACCGGCCACAATGCTGCCGCCTGCGGCGAATGCTCCCAACTGAACCAGTGCTTCGACGACGCCCAGCGTATGTTCTATGGCCTGCCGGGTGATGCCTTGCGACCAGTCGATGATCGCTTCGAAGACCTCGTCCAGCAGCTGATAGACCATGTAGGCCATCATCATTTCGCCCAGGACCGGGATAAACGGCAGCACCACAAACGCGGCCACCTGCAGGAGCGTCTGGACGATGTTGCTGAATGAGTCCCACAGCGCCCAACGCGCCTTGCGGTTGGCGCTGGCGGTGGATACGGCGATGGTGCGCGCATCGTTGAGAATCTTGTCGAGCTTGCTCTGGTGAAGGTGTTCCCACAGGTCGCCGGCGATGGGGATGGCGACCAGTTGCAGATTTGCACGCGATACGGCGGACTCGCGCCATGAGGGGCGCGGGTCGCCCGGTTCGTGCGGGTGCCAGGTGATCTGCGTCAGGCGACTGTTCAGGTTGCCAAAGAAATGACCGCGATCTTCGTGATCGACGAAGCGGCTGAAAAAATGCTGGTAATCGCTGGAGCGCAACTTTGTACTGAGGTCGGCCATGAAGTCGCCGGTGGACGCGTATTCCTTGATCGGCTGCTGCGGATCGTCGGGAATATAAGCCACCACGCGTTCGGTGCCGCGATGGTGTTCCAGGTCTGGCGCAAACAGCACGATGCCGGTCAGCTTCGCGGACATGATGCTCAAGTCATGGCAGAGCAAGGTTTTGCCGTTGAGCAACCTGCCCCGGATGCCGTCAACGATGCCCAGAATCGAGTGGCAGGCGTCTGCCGTGAGCGCAGTTTTTTGCAGCAAGGCCAGTTCCAGTGCCAGGCGCAGGGCACCTTGATGGCTTTGCTTGATATCCGGGCGCAGCACGGCATCGACCACGGGGTTACGGATGCCAAGATTATCTTCAAGCCAGGTCTGGTATTGCTTGCCGATGTCCAGTTCGCGGCACAGTCGGGTGAAAGCTGCGATCGAAAGCTTGTCCTTGATGTGGCTCAGTAGGTCGAATTGACCGCTGGCAGAGGGTGGGGTGATGTACGCGGAACCGGCCTCGTAAGCGTCGCCTGTGGTTTCGGCGGCTTCGAAGTTGTGCAGCGCCGCGTCCAGCAGCGACACGGTCCAGGTTCTGGCAGCTCCGGATTTGACCGGGAACCAGGGAATTGTCGCCGGAATGTACAGGCGCAAAAATGTGTTTTTGACGTCGAGGTCCAGCCCGTGACGCTGCCTGATCGCTTCGCGCAGCAGTGGCTCGGCAAAGGTGTGGGCATCCGTCAGGATTGCCAGGCGTTCGTCCACGCGGGTTTGTGCCGTCCAATAGGCGGCGTTAAGGCGCTTCAATACGGCGTGCTGCTGGCTGGACGCATTACGGAATTCGTCGCGCAACAGCGGTGCGGCGTTGCGTAACGCCTTGCGTCTGTTGGCGGGGGCCTTGACCAGCCAATGCGGCAGTGCAGTCAGCAGATGTTCGTAATGAGTGTCAGCAGGAAGAGGCCAGAGGGCCTCGGGTGTCAGGGTTAGCGACTCGTTGGAGAGATTCACGGATTCGTCCTTGAAGATGCCGGGACTCAAGCAAACCCGTTTCGGCAATGAGAGGTGCGGTACATAGTTACCGCACACCCGCCAACGGCTTGAAATCTAATGTTGTACGCGCTGCCGCTAACCGTGCGCATCGGTTTAAACTGCGCCTTTGCGACGGTATATGTCGCATTGCCGTAAACCCGGCTGAAACCGGGGTTTGCGCTATAAGAAGTTGTCGCTTGGCGGCAAGGCCGGGCTGAAAACTGTCCTTACAATCCCCCTCATCGCTCGCCAGTTTCAGGTGGGCGTTCCTCTTCAGGAGACTCCGATGTCCGTTGAGCACGCTGCGGTACAACGCGCCGATTTCGACCAGGTAATGGTTCCCAACTACGCGCCTGCCGCTTTCATTCCGGTGCGTGGCGCCGGTTCCCGCGTTTGGGACCAGGCCGGTCGCGAGCTGATCGACTTCGCTGGCGGGATTGCCGTCAACGTATTGGGCCATGCGCACCCGGCGCTGGTCGGTGCGTTGACCGAGCAGGCGAACAAGCTGTGGCACGTGTCCAACGTGTTCACCAATGAGCCGGCCCTGCGCCTGGCCCATAAGCTGATCGATGCCACCTTTGCCGAGCGTGTGTTCTTCTGCAACTCCGGCGCCGAAGCCAACGAGGCCGCTTTCAAGCTGGCCCGTCGCGTCGCTTTCGATCGTTTCGGTACTGAAAAGTACGAAATCATCGCCGCGCTGAACAGCTTCCACGGTCGCACCCTGTTCACCGTGAACGTCGGTGGCCAATCGAAGTACTCGGACGGTTTCGGTCCTAAAATCACCGGCATCACTCACGTGCCTTTCAACGATCTGGCAGCGCTGAAAGCGGCCATTTCCGACAAGACCTGCGCCGTGGTGCTGGAGCCGATCCAGGGCGAGGGCGGCGTATTGCCGGCCGAGCTGGCTTACCTGCAAGGCGCCCGCGAGCTGTGCACCGAACACAACGCGCTGTTGGTGTTTGACGAAGTGCAGACCGGCATGGGCCGCACCGGCAATCTGTTCGCCTATCAGCATTTCGGCGTAACCCCGGACATCCTGACCAGCGCCAAGAGCCTGGGCGGCGGTTTCCCGATTGCCGCCATGCTGACCACTGAAGCACTGGCCAAGCACCTGGTCGTCGGTACCCACGGCACCACCTACGGCGGTAACCCGCTGGCGTGCGCGGTGGCTGAAGCGGTGATCGATGTGATCAACACCCCTGAAGTGCTGGCCGGCGTCAACGCCAAGCACGACAAATTCAAGACCCGCCTGGAGCAGATCGGCGAGAAGTACGGCCTGTTCACTCAGGTGCGTGGTCTGGGCCTGTTGATCGGTTGCGTACTGAGCGATGCCTGGAAAGGCAAGGCCAAAGACATCTTCAACGCCGCCGAGCGTGAAGGCCTGATGATCCTGCAAGCCGGCCCGGACGTGATTCGTTTCGCCCCGAGCCTGGTGGTTGAAGACGCGGACATCGATGCAGGTCTGGATCGTTTCGAGCGTGCGGCTGCAAAACTGACGCAAGCCTGATAGACCCTTCGACGCCCGAGTGTTCGGGCGCCGAACCCGATTTTTATGCCGGGCCGGATTTAATGTGGGAGTGGACTTGTTGTGGCGAGGGGGCTTGCCCCCGTTCGGTTGCGAAGCAATCGTAAATCGGTCACCTCTTTCTGACTGAAAGATCGTGGTAACTGGTTTTAGGGGGGCTTCGCACCCCAACGGGGGCAAGCCCCCTCGCCACACAGGCTCGCTCCCACCGTTGAGTATGAGTGCTTTCAATAGCTGCCCGTTTTTTTTTCCTCTAAGAATATTTCAAGAAAGGAGTGACACCATGCTGGTGATGCGCCCCGCGCAAATGGCTGATCTGGGCGAGGTACAGCGCCTGGCTGCGGACAGCCCGATTGGTGTCACTTCCTTGCCGGATGACGTTGAACGCCTGAGCGACAAGATTGCCGCAAGCGAAGCCTCGTTTGCCGCCGAAGTCAGCTTCAACGGTGAAGAAAGCTATTTCTTCGTCCTTGAAGATACCGCCACCGGCAAGCTCGCCGGCTGCTCGGCCATCGTCGCTTCGGCTGGTTATTCCGAGCCGTTCTACAGTTTTCGTAACGAAACGTTCGTACACGCTTCCCGCGAGCTGAAGATCCACAACAAGATCCACGTGCTCTCGCAGTGCCACGACCTGACTGGCAACAGCTTGCTGACCAGTTTCTACGTGTTGCCGGAGCTGGTGGGTTCGGCGTGGTCGGAACTCAACTCCCGTGGTCGCCTGTTGTTCGTGGCCAGCCACCCGGAGCGCTTTGCCGATTCGGTCGTGACCGAGATTGTCGGTTACAGCGATGAAAATGGTGACTCGCCGTTCTGGGACGCCATCGGCCGCAACTTCTTCGACCTCAACTACGCCGCTGCCGAGCGTCTGTGTGGCCTGAAAAGCCGTACGTTCCTCGCCGAGTTGATGCCGCATTATCCGATCTACGTACCGCTGCTGCCGGACTCCGCTCAAGAAGCGATGGGCCAGGTGCACCCGCGTGCGCAGATTACCTTCGACATCCTGATGCGCGAAGGCTTCGAGACGGATCACTACATCGACATCTTCGACGGCGGCCCGACTCTGCATGCCCGCGTCTCGGGGATTCGTTCGATTGCCCAGAGCCGAGTAGTGCCGGTGAAGATCGGCGAGCCGGTCAAGGGCGTCGGGCGCCAGTACCTGGTGGCCAATGCGCAGTTGCAGGATTACCGCGCGGTGTTGCTGGAGCTTGATTACGCGCCGGGCAAACCCGTGACTCTGGATCTGGAAGCCGCCGAGGCGCTAGGCGTCGGTGAAGGTGCCAGCGTGCGTCTGGTGGCGGTTTAACGCCTGTTGCGATGTCTGCAAAGAATTGCTGGAAAGCAGCGAGTTTCGCGGGTGGCGCAAGCGACCCGTTTGAGGAGATAGCATGATCGTTCGTCCCGTACGCAGCAGCGATTTACCCGCTCTGATCGACCTGGCCCGCAGCACCGGCACTGGCCTGACCACCTTGCCGGCCAATGAAGAGCGTCTGGCCCATCGGGTCGGCTGGGCCGAGAAGACTTTTCGTGGCGAAGCCGGGCGGGGCGATGCGGACTACCTGTTCGTGCTCGAAGACGACAATGGCCGGGTGGTCGGTATTTCCGCTATCGCCGGTGCCGTCGGCATGCGTGAGCCCTGGTACAACTTTCGCGTGGGCCTGACCGTCAGCGCTTCGCAAGAGCTGAACATCTATCGCGAAATTCCGACGCTGTTCCTGGCCAACGACCTGACCGGCAACTCCGAGCTGTGCTCGCTGTTCCTGCACGCCGATTACCGCAATGGCCTCAACGGCCGCATGCTGGCCAAGGCGCGGATGCTGTTCATCGCCGAGTTTCCGCAGCTGTTCGGCAACAAGATCATTGCCGAAATGCGCGGCGTCTCCGACGAAGCCGGGCGCTCGCCGTTCTGGGAAAGTCTGGGCCGGCACTTCTTCAAGATGGAATTCAGTCAGGCGGATTACCTGACCGGTGTCGGCAACAAAGCGTTCATCGCTGAACTGATGCCGAAATTCCCGTTGTACACCTGCTTTCTTTCCGAAGATGCGCGCAGCGTGATCGGCCAGGTGCATCCGGACACTGAGCCGGCGCTGGCCATGCTCAAGAGCGAAGGCTTCAGCTATCAGGGCTACGTCGATATTTTCGACGCCGGTCCTGCGGTGGAGTGCGAAACCGGCAAGATCCGCGCGGTGCGTGACAGCGAGGCGCTGGTGCTGGCCATCGGCACGCCGGGTGACGACGCCACGCCATTCCTGATTCACAACCGCAAGCGCGAAGACTGCCGCATCACTGCTGCGCCAGCACGCTTCGCCGCCGGTACGCTGGTGGTCGATCCGCTGACCGCCAAACGTCTTCAACTCAACGCCGGCGATCAAGTGCGCGCCGTTCCGTTGTCCGCTGCCCGGGAGTCGAAATAATGAATTCGCTATACATTGCAGGTGAGTGGCTGGCCGGTCAGGGCGAAGCGTTTCAATCGCTGAACCCGGTGACCCAACAGGTGCTGTGGACCGGCGAAGGTGCTACCACCGCCCAGGTTGAATCGGCCGTGCAAGCCGCGCGTCAGGCATTTCCCGGTTGGGCCCGGCGCACGCTGGAAGAGCGTATCGGCGTACTCGAAGCCTTTGCCGCTGCGTTGAAAAGTCACGCTGACGAACTGGCGCGGTGCATCGGTGAAGAAACCGGCAAGCCGCTGTGGGAAGCGTCGACTGAAGTCACCAGCATGGTTAACAAGATCGCGATTTCGGTGCAGAGCTACCGTGAGCGTACCGGCGAGAAGAGCGGCCCGCTGGGCGACGCCACCGCCGTGTTGCGCCACAAACCCCACGGTGTGGTCGCGGTATTCGGTCCTTACAATTTCCCTGGCCACTTGCCGAACGGTCATATCGTGCCGGCGCTGCTGGCCGGCAACAGCGTGCTGTTCAAGCCAAGCGAGCTGACGCCGAAAGTCGCCGAGCTGACGGTCAAGTGCTGGATCGAAGCCGGCCTGCCTGCTGGTGTGCTGAACCTGCTGCAAGGCGCTCGCGAAACCGGTATCGCCCTGGCGGCGAATCCGGGCATCGACGGCCTGTTCTTCACCGGCTCAAGCCGCACCGGCAATCACCTGCATCAGCAGTTTGCCGGTCGCCCGGACAAGATCCTCGCGCTGGAAATGGGCGGTAACAACCCGCTGGTGGTCGATGAGGTCGCTGATCTCGATGCAGCCGTTTACACCATCATTCAGTCGGCGTTCATTTCTGCCGGTCAGCGTTGCACCTGTGCGCGCCGGTTGCTGGTGCCGCAGGGCGCCTGGGGTGACAAGCTGCTGGAGCGTCTGGTGGCGGTCAGCTCGACGATTGAAGTCGGGGCATTCGATCAGACGCCTGCGCCATTCATGGGCTCGGTGATTTCCCTGGGCGCTGCCAAAGCGTTGATGGAAGCGCAAGAACACCTGCTGGCCAATGGCGCGGTGACCCTGCTGGAAATGACCCAGCCACAGGCTCAGGCTGCATTGCTGACCCCAGGCATTCTGGATGTCACGGCGGTGGCTGACCGCCCTGACGAAGAGCTGTTTGGCCCGCTGCTGCAAGTGATTCGCTACACCGATTTTGCGGCAGCGATCACCGAGGCGAATGCCACGGCCTATGGTCTGGCGGCCGGTTTGCTGTCGGATTCCGAAGCGCGTTATCAGCAGTTCTGGCTGGAAAGCCGTGCCGGTATCGTCAACTGGAACAAGCAACTGACCGGTGCTGCGAGCAGCGCACCGTTCGGCGGTGTCGGCGCTTCGGGCAACCATCGCGCCAGCGCCTACTATGCAGCCGACTATTGCGCGTACCCGGTGGCCTCGCTGGAAACGCCGAGCCTGACCTTGCCGGCCGCACTGACCCCTGGCGTGCGCATGTCGTAAGACCGCCTTCGCGAGCAGGCTCGCTCCCATAAAGATTTGGTGTGCACCGATCCAATGTGGGAGCGAGTCTGCTCGCGAAAGCCGCAACCCGGTCTGACTGAATTGTTACCTGATGCCTATAACAACAGATTCTCGTGGAGCCTCGCTGATGAAATCCTATGAAGTCAATTTTGACGGTCTAGTGGGGCCGACCCATAACTACGGCGGCTTGTCCTACGGCAACGTCGCATCCCAGAGCAACAGCCAGCAGTCTTCGAACCCGAAGGAAGCCGCGCTGCAAGGCCTGGCAAAAATGAAAGCGCTGATGGAAATGGGCTTTCAACAAGGCGTGCTGGCGCCGCAAGAGCGCCCGGACGTGGCCGCCTTGCGCCGTCTGGGTTTCGGCGGCACCGATGCGCAGGTGATCGAGCGGGCTGCCAAAGAGGCGATGCCGTTGCTGGTCGCCAGTTGCTCGGCATCGAGCATGTGGGTGGCCAACGCCGCCACAGTCAGCCCGAGCGCCGATACCGCTGACGGTCGCGTGCATTTCACTGCCGCCAACCTGAACTGCAAATACCATCGCAGCATTGAACATCCGACCACCAGTCGCGTGCTGGGGGCGATGTTCGCTGATCAGAAACACTTTGCTCACCACGCTGCCTTGCCGGCAGTGGCGCAGTTCGGCGATGAAGGCGCGGCCAACCACACCCGCTTCTGCCGTGACTATGGCGAAGCCGGTGTCGAGTTCTTCGTGTTCGGTCGCAGTGCGTTCGATACCCGCTACCCGGCGCCGCAGAAATACCCGGCGCGCCAGACCCTCGAAGCGTCCCAGGCGGTTGCCCGCCTGCACGGCCTGAGCGATGACGGTGTGGTGTACGCCCAGCAGAACCCGGCGGTAATCGACCAGGGCGTGTTCCACAATGACGTCATTGCTGTCGGGAACGGTGAAGTGTTGTTCTATCACGAGGACGCGTTCCTCGACACCGAGCAGATGCTGGCCGAACTGTCTGCAAAGCTCGCAAAAGCGGGTGGGAAATTTCAGTCAGTCTGCGTGCCTCGCACTGCGGTAACCGTGGAAGACGCCGTTCGTTCCTACCTGTTCAATAGCCAGTTGCTGTCGCGTCCTGACGGCTCGATGCTATTGATCGTGCCGGAAGAGTGCCGTGGCAATGAGCGTGTCTGGCAATACCTGCAAGGCTTGACCAGCTCTGGCGGGCTTATCCGCGAGGTGAAGGTTTTCGACCTCAAGCAGAGCATGCAGAACGGCGGTGGCCCGGCTTGCCTTCGTTTGCGCGTTGCGCTGAATGAAACCGAGCTGGCGGCCGTCAACCCAGGGGTTATCATGACCGCGCCGCTGTACGGCTCGCTGACCGAGTGGGTCGAGAAGCACTATCGCGACCGCATGACCGAAAACGATCTTGCGGACCCGCAATTGCTGCTTGAATGCCGGACGGCACTGGATGAACTCACGCAAATCCTTAAACTGGGCGCGGTTTATCCATTCCAGATCAATTGAAAGAAGCGGCAGGCCAATCAAAACCGCCTGCCGTTCTATCTCCCAAACGAGTAAAAAAACATGAGCGATACCCTGCAGCTGATCCTTGAAGACACCGACGGCACGCAACTGGAAACATCCTGCACCCGCGTCGCAGTCATTTGGCAAGGCAAAGAGCTGTGGATCCAGCAGGACGGCCGTGGCCAGCTGTTGATCGGCGTGGACGTTGAAGAAGGCGACGCCGAATACGCCAACCTGCTGCTGCGCCCATTGGCGACTAATCTGGTAAGTCTGCAACTGGAAATGGAACCGGCCGACGTCGGCGATGACGAGGACCACGTTCACGGTCCGGATTGCAATCACGACCATTAAGGAAATCGCTCTATGCTCGCCCTCGGCAAACTGCTTGAACTGACCCTCGCCGGCCGCGAACCGGCGGAGAAGACTCAACTGACTGTCGAAGGCGTGCGGATGCGCTGGTTGAGCGAAGGTGCACTGGAAGTCCGGCCACCTGAAGCGCGCGACAATGGCCTGGACCTGCTGCTGTCAGCCGGGATCCACGGCAACGAAACCGCGCCGATCGAGTTGCTGGATCGGTTGCTGCATGACATCGCACGGGGCGACCTGAAACCCCGCGCACGTATCCTGTTCCTGTTCGGCAATCCCGAGGCGATCCGTCGCGGGGAGCGTTTTATCGAGCAGGACGTCAATCGGCTGTTCAATGGCCGTCACGAACAAAGCAGTGGCTGCGAAGCCCTGCGCGCCTGTGAGCTGGAGCGGCTGGCGGCGAGTTTCTTCAGCCTGCCAGACCGCGAGCGTCTGCACTATGACCTGCACACGGCGATTCGTGGTTCGAAGATCGAACAGTTTGCTTTGTATCCCTGGAAAGAAGGGCGCGCGCATTCGCGTCTGCAACTGGCTCGTCTGCGCGCTGCCGGGATGGAAGCGGTGTTGCTGCAGAACAAACCGTCCATCGTGTTCAGCTCCTACACCTACGACAAACTCGGTGCCGAGGCTTTCACCCTGGAGCTGGGCAAGGCCCGGCCATTCGGGCAGAACGAAGGGGTGAACGTTTCCCTGTTGGAAACCCGCCTGAAGCAGATCATCGAAGGCGACGAGCCTTCAATGAATGGCGACGGGCTGGAGGGGTTGCAGCTGTTCAGCGTGGCGCGGGAAATCATCAAGCACAGCGACAGTTTCCGTCTGAATCTACCCGCGGACATCGAGAACTTTTCGGAGTTGGAAGTGGGGTACGTGCTGGCCGAAGACATCGCCCAGACCCGCTGGATCATCGAAGAGAAGGGCGCCCGGATCATCTTCCCGAACCCCAAGGTGAAGAACGGCCTGCGCGCCGGCATCCTGATTGTGCCGACGACTGACGAAGATCTCGCTTAAGCGCAACACAAAACAAAGGTGGGAGCGAGCCTGCGCGCTCCCACCGTTGATGTGGGTGAAGCCAAAGGCCTCACCCAGGGCGGTTTAGACCGCTACCGCGCGATGTTCACTACGACGCAACGCCCGCATCTTGTGCAGCGTATCCGCGCACGTCTTCGCCGCTTCCTGGCCCTTGTGCACAAAGTGTTCAAAGAAGAACTTCTGATGTTCTTCGCCGGCATGGAAGTGATGCGGGGTCAAAACCACGGAGAACACCGGCACTTCGGTTTCCAGCTGAACCTGCATCAGGCCGCTGATGACCGACTGGGCGACGAATTCGTGACGGTAGATCCCGCCGTCCACCACCAGGCCTGCGGCAACGATGCCGGCATAACGGCCGGATTTGGCGAGCATCTTGGCGTGCAGCGGGATTTCAAAGGCGCCGCCGACTTCGAAGAAGTCGATGTCCGCTTCCTGATAACCCTGAGCAAGCATTTCGGTCACGAAGCCTTTACGGCTCTGATCAACGATTTCCTTGTGCCAGCAGGCCTGGACGAACGCAACGCGCTCGCCGTGATGGTTTTTGCTTTTGCTGTCAATTGCGGTGGGTTGCATGTTCTGACTCCTGTTTGTGTGAAAAACAGGGCATATGAATCGAATGGGATTTAAGGGTACGCACGCTCGCACGAATGCCCGCGGACGGCCCTTTGGCGCCAATCCCGTTCTCTCTTCATCCGGACTATGACCGTCGGCCCCGGGATCACACCGGGTCTGCTGACCTTGCCGTCATTCATCGCCCAAGCAATGTCTGCCGCCAAGCGCTCGCGGGCTATGCGCGTTGCGCGCAATTACCGCCGGTGGGGAGTTGCACCCCGCCCTGAGAACGTTTTGCCGCCCATTTGTTTGGCGGCGAAGCGTTTTTAACACATATTTCCAACATGCGCATTGCTGCTTTCTGATGATAGACATCGGGTTTTTTGAAGATTGAATCCGTCTTTTCCTGGCGCCGGGGTTGATTATTCATCGAGATGACCGCAGTAATTCCTGCTTGAAGGGGATTTTCCCCTGCTGACCGAGGCCTGATTCATGAGTGTTATCGATCTTCGTAGCGACACCGTCACCCAACCAACCCCGGCAATGCTCGATGCCATGGCCACGGCGGCCACTGGTGATGATGTGTATGGCGAAGATCCAACGGTCAATCGGCTTGAGGCGGAACTGGCCAAGCGCCTGGGTTTCGCGGCGGCGTTGTTCGTACCGACCGGCACGATGAGCAATCTGTTGGGCTTGATGGCCCACTGTGAGCGCGGTGATGAATACATCGTCGGCCAGCAGGCACATACCTATAAGTACGAGGGGGGAGGCGCAGCGGTGCTCGGTTCGATTCAACCGCAACCATTGGAAGTGCAGGCCGATGGTTCGCTGGACCTGGCCCACGTCGCTGCGGCGATCAAGCCCGACGATTTTCACTTTGCCCGCACCCGGTTGCTGGCGCTGGAAAACACCATGCAGGGCAAGGTCCTGCCGCTTGCGTACCTGGCCGAGGCGCGCCGGTTTACCCGCGAACACGGCCTGGCCTTGCACCTGGACGGCGCCCGGCTCTACAACGCGGCGGTTAAACTGGGTGTTGATGCGCGGGAAATTACCCGGCATTTCGATTCTGTTTCGGTTTGTTTGTCCAAGGGCCTCGGCGCACCGATCGGTTCAGTGCTGTGCGGCTCGGCGGAGTTGATCGGCAAGGCGCGACGTCTGCGCAAAATGGTCGGGGGCGGTATGCGTCAGGCCGGGATTCTCGCGGCGGCCGGTCTTTATGCGCTGGACAACCACGTTCAGCGCCTGGCCGACGATCACGCCAACGCCCAAGCGCTGGCCGATGGTTTGCGCGCAGCCGGTTACGACGTCGAGCCGGTACAGACCAACATGGTTTATGTACAAATGGGTGACAAGGCGGGGGCGCTCAAGGCATTTGCCGCTGAGCGTGGCATCAGCTTGACTGCCGCTTCGCGCTTGCGCATGGTCACGCACATGGACGTCAGCCGTGCGCAAATCGACCAAGTGGTCGCGACATTCGTCGAGTTTTCGCGCAACTGACAGCGTTAGCCGTCCAATTGACCGTTTCTATCGTATAAACACGCTGTACCCCGCGCGCAGGGCCGATATAATGCGGCCCTTTGCCGTCGCTTCGTCTGTTGACGTTTCGCACAGGCCTTTGGCCGCAGCCTCCGTGGAAGAACCTAATGAAAAGCGCAGAAATCCGTGAAGCCTTCCTTCGCTTCTTCGAAGAGCAAGGCCACACCCGTGTAGCCTCCAGCTCTTTGATTCCGGGCAACGACCCAACCCTGCTGTTCACTAACGCGGGGATGAACCAGTTCAAGGACTGTTTCCTGGGCCAGGAAAAACGTGCGTACACCCGTGCGACCAGCAGCCAGAAGTGCGTGCGTGCCGGTGGCAAGAACAGTGACCTGGAAAACGTCGGCTATACCGCTCGTCACCACACATTCTTCGAGATGCTGGGTAACTTCAGCTTCGGCGACTATTTCAAGCATGACGCCATCACCTTTGCCTGGACCTTCCTCACCGGCGTGTTGAAACTGCCCAAGGAAAAGCTCTGGGTGACCGTCTACGCCAGCGATGACGAAGCCTACGACATCTGGACCAAAGAAATCGGTGTGCCGGTCGAGCGCATGATCCGCATCGGCGACAACAAGGGTGCGCCTTACGCCTCCGACAACTTCTGGACCATGGGCGATACCGGTCCATGCGGCCCTTGCACCGAGATTTTCTACGATCACGGCGCCGACATCTGGGGTGGCCCACCAGGTTCGCCGGAAGAGGACGGCGACCGTTACATCGAAATCTGGAACAACGTGTTCATGCAGTTCAACCGCACCGCCGATGGCGTGTTGCATCCGTTGCCAGCGCCGTCGGTTGACACCGGCATGGGCCTGGAGCGGATCAGTGCGGTCATGCAGCACGTTCACTCCAACTATGAAATCGACCTGTTCAAGAACCTGTTGAGCGCCTCGGCCCAGGCAATCGGTTGCAGCAATGACGACCAGTCTTCGCTCAAGGTTGTTTCGGACCACATCCGTTCGTGCGGCTTCCTGATTGCCGATGGCGTGCTGCCGTCCAACGAAGGCCGTGGCTATGTGCTGCGCCGGATCATTCGTCGCGCGTGCCGTCACGGTAACAAGCTGGGCGCCACTGGCAGCTTCTTCTACAAGATCGTTGCGGCGCTGGTCGCCGAGATGGGTGAAGCGTTCCCCGAGCTCAAGCAACAGCAGGCCAATATCGAGCGTGTACTGAAAGCTGAAGAAGAGCAGTTTTCCAAGACCCTGGAGCACGGCCTGAAAATTCTCGAGCAGGACCTGCTGGAACTCAAGGGCACCGTGGTGCCGGGCGACGTGGTGTTCAAGCTGTATGACACCTATGGCTTCCCGATGGACCTGACCGCTGACATCGCCCGCGAGCGCAGCCTGACGGTCGACGAAGTCGGTTTCGAACGCGAGATGGAAGCCCAGCGCGTCCGTGCCCGTTCGGCCAGTTCGTTCGGTCTGGACTACAACACGCTGGTCAAGGTTGACGTGGCCACCGAGTTCACCGGTTACAAAGCCACCAGCGGTTCGGCCAAAATTGTTGCCATCTATAAAGATGGCCGCTCGGTCGACGTATTAAGTGAGGGCGAAGAGGGCGTGGTCGTTCTGAACCAGACGCCGTTCTACGCTGAATCCGGCGGACAGATCGGCGACTGCGGTTTCCTGCAGGCAGGCGCTTCGCGTTTCGACGTGCGTGACACCACCAAGACCGGCGGTGCATTCCTGCATCACGGTGTGTTGGCCTCGGGCAGCCTGATGGTCGGCGCGCCAGTAGAAACCCACGTTGATGCCGATGTACGTCACGCCACCTCGTTGAACCACTCGGCGACGCACTTGCTGCACGCCGCGTTGCGTCAGGTGCTGGGCGAACACGTTCAGCAGAAAGGCTCGTTGGTCGACAGTCAGCGCCTGCGCTTTGACTTCAGCCATTTCGAAGCCATCAAGCCTGAACAGCTGAAGGCGCTGGAAGACATCGTCAACGCCGAGATTCGCAAGAACTCTGCCGTCGAGACCGAAGAAACCGACATCGAAACCGCCAAGAAAAAAGGCGCCATGGCGCTGTTTGGCGAGAAGTACGGCGACAACGTGCGAGTGCTGAGCATGGGCGGTGATTTCTCCGTCGAGCTGTGCGGTGGCATCCACGCCAACCGTACCGGCGACATCGGCCTGCTGAAAATCATCAGTGAAGGCGGTGTGGCTTCCGGCGTGCGTCGTATCGAAGCGGTGACCGGCGCGCAAGCACTGGCTTATCTGAATGCTGCTGAAGAACAACTCAAGGAAGCGGCCAACCTGGTCAAGGGTAGCCGCGACAACCTGATCGACAAGTTGTCGGCTGTGCTGGAGCGCAATCGTCAGCTGGAGAAGCAACTCGAGCAGTTGCAAGCCAAGGCCGCCAGTGCGGCGGGCGACGATCTGTCGGCTGCTGCGCTTGATGTCAAAGGCGTGAAAGTGCTGGCCGTGCGTCTGGATGGTCAGGACGGCAAGGCGCTGCTGGCGCTGGTTGATCAGCTGAAGAACAAACTCGGCCGCGCAGTGATCCTGCTCGGCAGTGTCCATGAGGATAAGGTCGTTCTGGTTGCAGGCGTAACCAAAGACCTGACTGGCCAACTCAAAGCCGGTGATTTGATGAAGCAAGCCGCTGCGGCAGTGGGCGGGAAGGGCGGTGGTCGTCCAGACATGGCGCAAGGCGGTGGTGTTGACGCCGGCGCGCTGGACGCGGCACTGGCCCTGACTGTTCCGTTTGTAGAGCAGGGTTTATAAGGCAGTGCGTCGGGGCCGTCGTCTAGTGGCAGCCCCGACGGCTGTTTGAGTGATTATTGGGCGCCCTTCATGGGCAGAGGCGGCTTTGAAATGGCTTTGATCGTACAGAAATTTGGAGGCACCTCGGTCGGCACTGTCGAGCGAATCGAACAGGTAGCCGACAAGGTTAAGAAATTCCGCGATGCTGGCGATGACCTGGTGGTTGTGCTGTCTGCAATGAGCGGCGAGACCAACCGTCTGATCGATCTGGCCAAGCAAATCAGTGGCGACGGCCAACCGGTTCCCCGTGAGCTGGATGTGATCGTCTCCACCGGTGAGCAGGTGACGATTGCCCTGTTGGCCATGGCGCTGATCAAGCGCGGCGTACCGGCGGTGTCTTACACCGGCAACCAGGTAAGGATCCTGACGGACAGCGCGCACAATAAAGCGCGTATCTTGCAGATTGACGATCAGAAAATTCGCGGTGACTTGAAGGCCGGTCGCGTGGTGGTTGTCGCCGGTTTCCAGGGCGTCGACGAGCACGGCAACATCACCACCCTCGGTCGTGGCGGTTCCGATACCACCGGCGTGGCGCTGGCAGCGGCCCTGAAGGCTGACGAATGCCAGATCTATACCGATGTGGACGGTGTCTACACCACCGACCCGCGCGTCGTGTCCGTGGCTCAGCGCCTGGACAAGATTACCTTCGAAGAGATGCTGGAAATGGCCAGCCTCGGTTCCAAGGTGCTGCAGATCCGCGCGGTCGAGTTCGCCGGCAAGTACAACGTCCCGCTGCGCGTACTGCACAGCTTCAAGGAGGGTCCAGGCACCCTCATTACTATTGATGAAGAGGAAACCATGGAACAGCCGATCATTTCCGGCATCGCTTTCAACCGCGATGAAGCCAAGCTGACCATCCGTGGCGTGCCAGACACCCCGGGCGTGGCGTTCAAGATTCTCGGGCCTATCAGTGCGGCGAACATCGAAGTCGACATGATCGTGCAGAACGTTGCGCACGATAACACCACCGACTTCACGTTCACCGTGCACCGTAACGACTTCCAGGCGGCGCAAACCGTGCTGGAAAACACCGCTCGCGAGATCGGTGCTCGTGAGGTGGTGGGTGATATCAAGATTGCCAAGGTCTCGATCGTCGGTGTCGGCATGCGCTCCCACGCCGGTGTGGCCAGTCGTATGTTCGAGTCCCTGGCCAAGGAAAGCATCAACATCCAGATGATCTCGACTTCGGAGATCAAAGTCTCCGTGGTGATCGAAGAGAAGTACCTGGAACTGGCTGTGCGCGCGCTGCACACGGCTTTCGAGCTGGACGCGCCGGCCCGCCAGGGCGAGTAAAGCGTTTCCTGAAGGGCGCGGTCTGACCGCGCCCTTCGTCTTTTTTGAATGGCGCGACCCAGGACTCTGTTCTTTTGCTCGCGCTGGTCAATACTCAGGCATGTAGGGCTGCGATCGTTTCGGTTGTAGGTCGAATGCCTTTTTTTTGCAGACTGTTGTCCCTGAATGAAATGCGTGAGGAGAAAGGTATGCTGATTCTGACTCGTCGGTGCGCAGAAAGCCTGATTATTGGTGATGGCGAAATCACCGTGACCGTGCTCGGCGTCAAAGGAAATCAAGTGCGTATTGGTGTCAACGCCCCGAAAGAGGTGGCTGTTCACCGTGAGGAAATTTACCTGCGTATCAAGAAAGAGAAGGACGAAGAACCAAGCCATTAATTTTTATCGTTTTTTATGTTTGCAAACGGGGAAAAGGTTGGTTAAGATACGCCCCGTGTTGCGGAGAGCTGGCCGAGTGGCCGAAGGCGCTCCCCTGCTAAGGGAGTACACCTCAAAAGGGTGTCGGGGGTTCGAATCCCCCGTTCTCCGCCATTATTTGCGTAGTACGTTGTAATCTGGCTTCTTCGGTAAGTTGTTGAAATTACTAGAAAAAGTGTTTGACATAGAGATTAGACGGCCTATAATGCGCGGCAACAAATGCACTCGTAGCTCAGCTGGATAGAGTACTCGGCTACGAACCGAGCGGTCACAGGTTCGAATCCTGTCGAGTGCACCATTTAAGGGTTGTTTGCAGTAATGCGGGCGACTTTGCTTCAGCCAGTTGTGGTCTGGTCTAAAAACACAAAATGCACTCGTAGCTCAGCTGGATAGAGTACTCGGCTACGAACCGAGCGGTCACAGGTTCGAATCCTGTCGAGTGCACCAAACACCAAAAAGCCCGCGTTTAACGCGGGCTTTTTGCCGTCTGGGATTTGGCTTTTCCTTTGACGCATCCTTTCTCGTCGAACTCCACATTCGCACTACGACCTCGGTTGGGTTCGTAGTGATAGCGGGTGGCTGAATTGCGAATGCTGATCTTGTTCGGCTTGCCGAGAGCGCTTTCAACGTCCTGCTGGCTCATGCCGGCGACGACTCGTTGATTGATGATCGCTTCGCGACGTTGTTTGGCATCAATGCCGTTTGCGCATTTTTCCTCGGGTTGGCCTATGACGGTCAGCTCCGTCCTTTTTGTGCTCGTGTCTTCGGTTTCCTGGTAATTGGCGTCGGGCAAGATGGCAACAACGCTGCCGGGCGTGAATGGGCGTACTTGCTGATGTTCAAAGCGCTCACCTGCCGCGCAGCTCATCGTGGTGAAGGTGATGTGGCCGTTAGATGCCTCGCATCGATGAATGGTTGTCGCCAGTGCCGAGGAAGGCAGGCAGAGCAGGGCGATCAGCAAGAAACAGGATGTTCGAGATGGCATTGGGCGTCCTCCGTGACGTTTGTAGTCGAAGGGTAGCTGCTGCATTTTTCGATGAGGGTGTGTTTTCTTTTCAGGATGAGTCGTCGCAGTTCCATGGATCAGGGTGGCACACAGGTTTGTCTCGCAACCGCTTGTTTCAAGCACGATTTTTTAAGCGTTTTAAACCGGTAGGCGGTGTATCATTGCGCCCGTCAGCCCCGTCGGGGCTTATGGAAAACCTCCATGGACTTACCCAGTAGTTACTCAGTATCCCGTTTCTACAATCATGAATTGACTGATTGATCCTTCCGGCGTGCCCCGCTGCTGGGAGTGGAGTTCGCCTATGTCCGATGTTGAAGTAAAGAAAACACAAGAAAGCCTGCAGGATCGCCTTGCTCAGGTTGTTGAGTTGTTGCAGCGTCAGCGGGTGGTCGAAGACCTGACTCATCGCCAGGAAGGTGCGCATCACGACCGGGTCGAGAACCTGGTTCACCGGCAAAACCTCGTCGAGTTGCAACGCAAGCTCGATGATCTGCACTCCGCCGACGTCGCCTACATCCTTGAAGCACTGCCGCTGGACGATCGTCTGACGCTTTGGCAACTGGTCAAGGCTGATCGTGACGGCGATATCCTGCTTGAAGTATCTGATTCGGTTCGTGAAACCCTGATCGCCGACATGGACGATCACGAACTCCTGGCTGCGGCCAAGGACATGGATGCCGACGAACTTGCTGACCTGGCCTCCGAGCTGCCGCGAGACGTCGTTCATGAGTTGATGGAAACCCTCGATGGCCAGCAGCGTGAGCGCGTTCGCTCCGCGTTGTCCTACGATGAAGAACAAGTCGGTGCGCTGATGGACTTCGAGATGGTGACTATCCGTGAGGATGTCAGTCTTGAAGTGGTTCTGCGTTACCTGCGTCGTCTCAAGGAGCTGCCAGGTCACACGGACAAGCTATTCGTGGTTGACTACGACGGCGTGCTCAAGGGTGTATTGCCAATCAAGCGTTTGCTGGTCAATGACCCGGACAAGCAGGTTTCCGAAGTCATGGCCAGCGATCCGGTAAGCTTTCATCCGGACGAAGACGCCTATGACGCCGCGCAGGCATTTGAGCGTTACGATTTGATCTCCGCTCCGGTGGTCGACAAGAACGGCAAGTTGATCGGTCGCTTGACCATCGATGAAATGGTCGACCTGATTCGTGAAGAGAGCGAAAACGAAGTTCTCAACATGGCCGGTCTGCGGGAAGAAGAGGATATCTTTGCGTCAGTGTGGAAATCCCTGCGCAACCGTTGGGCCTGGCTGGCGGTGAATCTGATTACCGCGTTTGTCGCTTCACGGGTGATTGGCCTGTTTGAGGGATCCATCGAAAAACTGGTGGCGCTCGCGGCCTTGATGCCGATCGTGGCCGGGATCGGAGGTAACTCGGGCAATCAGACAATTACCATGATTGTTCGGGCGATGGCGCTGGACCAGGTCAGCACTGGTAACACCTCGCGCCTTATGCGCAAGGAGCTTGCGGTTGGTTTGATCAATGGTCTGGTCTGGGGCGGGGTGATTGGCATCGTTGCCTACCTGCTTTATGGCAGCTGGTCCTTGGGCGTGGTGATGACTGCGGCCATGACACTCAATTTGTTGTTGGCGGCATTGATGGGGGTGCTGATTCCCATGACGCTGGCACGCCTTGGGCGGGATCCGGCAATGGGCGCCAGTGTGATGATCACCGCCATGACCGACAGTGGTGGTTTTTTCATCTTCCTTGGGCTGGCGACGATTTTCCTGCTCTGATCCGTTTTTTCAAAGCCCGCCAAATTGGCGGGCTTTTTTATGTCTCGAATTCAGGGCAAAAAAAAGCCAGCGATCAGGCTGGCTTGAATTTTTTTGGCTGAATCAGGAAGCGTCTGCGGCCATTTCAGCGTCGTGGGCGATCAGCGAAACAAGAGCATTTTGCTGGCGGTGGGAGAGTTGACGGAAACGTTGCAGAAGTTCGCGTTCGTGCAGCGACAGCTCGGGGCTGTCGAGGCGCATGCTCAGCTCTTCGCCCAGTGCGCCTTCCTGAATAAGACTCTGCTCAAGGCGCGCAATGATTTCGGAGTTCATGCTGCGATGATGATTGCGAGCCACCTCGGCAATGCGTTCACGCATTCCGTCTGGCAGACGTACGACGAACTTGTCAGCCGTACGGCTGGAATAAATTGCCTGTTTCAATGGGCGCATATATTTAACCGGTTAGTTCAGGGGAGCGGTTCTCGGGATTGGCCGCGGGATGTCTGATACGACAAGCACTTTGGCCAAATGTTCAACCTGAATTGATAGAGGCTCGCATCATGCCTCAAACTTGCCAGATCATTGGCGTCAATTCTGTGACAAATATTGAACTGGATAAAGGCGTTATGCCAGCACCAATTATCAGAAATGCGGACTGGTTGGAAAAGATTGCCTGGGTCCGTGGTTCTGACCGCGTCCTCTTGGCTTGCGAATAGCGCCCGAAGGCGTTCGAAGGTCATGTTATGCGGATTCAATCAGCGTTCCTTACCCTGTACAGGATAGTGGCAATTGGCCGATTTACTAGAGCTGAACCTGTTACATGGGCGTTTTCAGGATGGATGGCAGGCTGGCTTGTCCATGATGCGCTTGGGCGACGGCGATTCAGCGCAATACCGGATCGAATTTGATCCTGCGTCCGATGATCAGCGCCACAACGAACAATGAGCTGAAAGCAGCGCAGCCGATCAGGGGGAGGGTGATGGTCGTCGCCTGATTTGTAGCCAGATGAAGAATGCCACTCAGCAGGGCGAGGATGAAAAACCCTATCGCTGATTTGGACATGTGTTGCTCCTTGTGAAGGGGGGTAAAGTACAAGGCGGTCAGCAACCGGTGTATGGCGTGGATGGCTGACCGTTGGCGCGGGGAACCGTTTTGTACTCGCAGTAAAGGGGGGCGTTCATGAGCTTTGCTGGAAGCTCTTCGTTGCTCTCGAAAGAAAGCAGCTCTCGTGCCAACAGTTTAATGGCTATTAAGCTCTTTAAAAACAAGGCATTGAGATGTTTTGACGAGCGAGTGACGCGGCAATTTGCAATAGCGGCAGATTCAGAGGAGGGTAATTTGCACGGCGGGCTATTCGGCGGGCCATTAGGGAGATTGCCTACATTCAAAAAGCCTACGGACGACATGACAAAAGCTGGGTCCCCCGTTAACATGCACGCCGTCTATCGTGCTTCGTTCCTCGCGCACGATTTGTGTCTCAGTAGCTCAATTGGATAGAGCATCCCCCTCCTAAGGGGAAGGTTGGCAGTTCGAACCTGCCCTGGGACACCACCTATATAGCTCAAGGCAGTCAGCGTCTTTATCAGGCGCTGGCACTGCTTTCACTTTGGCAGCTACGTTGCCTGTCGGCTGGTTTCGGTACTACCTCCCTTTGCCTGACCCTGTATGCCCTGGCGTTAGTGCTTGTGGGAGAGGCGGGTTTCTTTCGCTTGGTCTGCTGAGCGGTAGGTCTGCTTCTATATATAGAAGCGCAGCAACGAAGGAGTGCCTGAGGTCTGCAGGCTCGCAAATCCTGCGTTTGGTGCCCGAATAGGTATCTTCTGCAACAAAAGCGTAATCAGTGCTTGACGGCAGATTCTGGAAGTCTATAATTCGCCCCACTTCCGGCGCAGTCGAAACGGAAAACTCCTTGGTAAACAAAGAGTTACGCAGTTTTCGACAGCGAGTTGCTTCAGGTCATCGAAGCCCAGAAGGAGTTGAAAGAGTGGTGTTGTTTTGCTCTTTTAACGGTTCGATCTTCTCGGTCGAAAGCGGAGAAAAAGAGGTGTTGACAGCAGCGTGTAACGCTGTAGAATTCGCCTCCCGCTAACGAGAGATCGGAAGCGCAAGTGGTTGAAGTTGCAAAGGAAACTTTGAAAACTTCTGAAAATAACCGCTTGACAGCAACAGAGGCTGCTGTAGAATGCGCGCCTCGGTTGAGACGAAAGATCTTAACCAACCGCTCTTTAACAACTGAATCAAGCAATTCGTGTGGGTGCTTGTGGAGTCAGACTGATAGTCAACAAGATTATCAGCATCACAAGTTACTCCGCGAGAAATCAAAGATGTAACCAACGATTGCTGAGCCAAGTTTAGGGTTTCTTAAAAACCCAAAGATGTTTGAACTGAAGAGTTTGATCATGGCTCAGATTGAACGCTGGCGGCAGGCCTAACACATGCAAGTCGAGCGGCAGCACGGGTACTTGTACCTGGTGGCGAGCGGCGGACGGGTGAGTAATGCCTAGGAATCTGCCTGGTAGTGGGGGATAACGCTCGGAAACGGACGCTAATACCGCATACGTCCTACGGGAGAAAGCAGGGGACCTTCGGGCCTTGCGCTATCAGATGAGCCTAGGTCGGATTAGCTAGTTGGTGAGGTAATGGCTCACCAAGGCGACGATCCGTAACTGGTCTGAGAGGATGATCAGTCACACTGGAACTGAGACACGGTCCAGACTCCTACGGGAGGCAGCAGTGGGGAATATTGGACAATGGGCGAAAGCCTGATCCAGCCATGCCGCGTGTGTGAAGAAGGTCTTCGGATTGTAAAGCACTTTAAGTTGGGAGGAAGGGCATTTACCTAATACGTAAGTGTTTTGACGTTACCGACAGAATAAGCACCGGCTAACTCTGTGCCAGCAGCCGCGGTAATACAGAGGGTGCAAGCGTTAATCGGAATTACTGGGCGTAAAGCGCGCGTAGGTGGTTCGTTAAGTTGGATGTGAAATCCCCGGGCTCAACCTGGGAACTGCATTCAAAACTGACGAGCTAGAGTATGGTAGAGGGTGGTGGAATTTCCTGTGTAGCGGTGAAATGCGTAGATATAGGAAGGAACACCAGTGGCGAAGGCGACCACCTGGACTGATACTGACACTGAGGTGCGAAAGCGTGGGGAGCAAACAGGATTAGATACCCTGGTAGTCCACGCCGTAAACGATGTCAACTAGCCGTTGGGAGCCTTGAGCTCTTAGTGGCGCAGCTAACGCATTAAGTTGACCGCCTGGGGAGTACGGCCGCAAGGTTAAAACTCAAATGAATTGACGGGGGCCCGCACAAGCGGTGGAGCATGTGGTTTAATTCGAAGCAACGCGAAGAACCTTACCAGGCCTTGACATCCAATGAACTTTCCAGAGATGGATTGGTGCCTTCGGGAACATTGAGACAGGTGCTGCATGGCTGTCGTCAGCTCGTGTCGTGAGATGTTGGGTTAAGTCCCGTAACGAGCGCAACCCTTGTCCTTAGTTACCAGCACGTTATGGTGGGCACTCTAAGGAGACTGCCGGTGACAAACCGGAGGAAGGTGGGGATGACGTCAAGTCATCATGGCCCTTACGGCCTGGGCTACACACGTGCTACAATGGTCGGTACAGAGGGTTGCCAAGCCGCGAGGTGGAGCTAATCCCAGAAAACCGATCGTAGTCCGGATCGCAGTCTGCAACTCGACTGCGTGAAGTCGGAATCGCTAGTAATCGCGAATCAGAATGTCGCGGTGAATACGTTCCCGGGCCTTGTACACACCGCCCGTCACACCATGGGAGTGGGTTGCACCAGAAGTAGCTAGTCTAACCTTCGGGAGGACGGTTACCACGGTGTGATTCATGACTGGGGTGAAGTCGTAACAAGGTAGCCGTAGGGGAACCTGCGGCTGGATCACCTCCTTAATCGACGACATCAGCTGCTCCATAAGTTCCCACACGAATTGCTTGATTCATTGAAGAAGACGATAAAGAAGCAGCCTTAACAGGTTGTAGCTTGGTTGGTTAGAGCGCACCCCATGCTTGGCGGTAAAGAGCAGGGTGAGGTCGGCCTTATAGCTCGAAATTGGGTCTGTAGCTCAGTTGGTTAGAGCGCACCCCTGATAAGGGTGAGGTCGGCAGTTCGAATCTGCCCAGACCCACCAATTTTGTGTGGGAAACGCCTGTAGAAATACGGGGCCATAGCTCAGCTGGGAGAGCGCCTGCCTTGCACGCAGGAGGTCAACGGTTCGATCCCGTTTGGCTCCACCACTAACTGCTTCTAGCGTTTAAAGCTTAGAAATGAGCATTCCATCATTGTGATGGTGAATGTTGATTTCTAGTCTTTGATTAGATCGTTCTTTAAAAATTTGGGTATGTGATAGAAAGATAGACTGAACGTTACTTTCACTGGTAACGGATCAGGCTAAGGTAAAATTTGTGAGTTTAATCGCGAATTTTCGGCGAATGTCGTCTTCACAGTATAACCAGATTGCTTGGGGTTATATGGTCAAGTGAAGAAGCGCATACGGTGGATGCCTTGGCAGTCAGAGGCGATGAAAGACGTGGTAGCCTGCGAAAAGCTTCGGGGAGTCGGCAAACAGACTTTGATCCGGAGATGTCTGAATGGGGGAACCCAGCCATCATAAGATGGTTATCTTAAGCTGAATACATAGGCTTAAGAGGCGAACCAGGGGAACTGAAACATCTAAGTACCCTGAGGAAAAGAAATCAACCGAGATTCCCTTAGTAGTGGCGAGCGAACGGGGACTAGCCCTTAAGTGGCTTTGAGATTAGCGGAACGCTCTGGAAAGTGCGGCCATAGTGGGTGATAGCCCTGTACGCGAAAATCTCTTAGTCATGAAATCGAGTAGGACGGAGCACGAGAAACTTTGTCTGAATATGGGGGGACCATCCTCCAAGGCTAAATACTACTGACTGACCGATAGTGAACTAGTACCGTGAGGGAAAGGCGAAAAGAACCCCGGAGAGGGGAGTGAAATAGATCCTGAAACCGTATGCGTACAAGCAGTGGGAGCCCACTTTGTTGGGTGACTGCGTACCTTTTGTATAATGGGTCAGCGACTTATTTTCAGTGGCGAGCTTAACCGAATAGGGGAGGCGTAGCGAAAGCGAGTCTTAATAGGGCGTCTAGTCGCTGGGAATAGACCCGAAACCGGGCGATCTATCCATGGGCAGGTTGAAGGTTGGGTAACACTAACTGGAGGACCGAACCGACTACCGTTGAAAAGTTAGCGGATGACCTGTGGATCGGAGTGAAAGGCTAATCAAGCTCGGAGATAGCTGGTTCTCCTCGAAAGCTATTTAGGTAGCGCCTCATGTATCACTGTAGGGGGTAGAGCACTGTTTCGGCTAGGGGGTCATCCCGACTTACCAAACCGATGCAAACTCCGAATACCTACAAGTGCCGAGCATGGGAGACACACGGCGGGTGCTAACGTCCGTCGTGAAAAGGGAAACAACCCAGACCGTCAGCTAAGGTCCCAAAGTTATGGTTAAGTGGGAAACGATGTGGGAAGGCTTAGACAGCTAGGAGGTTGGCTTAGAAGCAGCCACCCTTTAAAGAAAGCGTAATAGCTCACTAGTCGAGTCGGCCTGCGCGGAAGATGTAACGGGGCTCAAACCATACACCGAAGCTACGGGTATCACTTAGGTGATGCGGTAGAGGAGCGTTCTGTAAGCCTGTGAAGGTGAGTTGAGAAGCTTGCTGGAGGTATCAGAAGTGCGAATGCTGACATGAGTAACGACAATGGGTGTGAAAAACACCCACGCCGAAAGACCAAGGTTTCCTGCGCAACGTTAATCGACGCAGGGTTAGTCGGTCCCTAAGGCGAGGCTGAAAAGCGTAGTCGATGGAAAACAGGTTAATATTCCTGTACTTCTGGTTATTGCGATGGAGGGACGGAGAAGGCTAGGCCAGCTTGGCGTTGGTTGTCCAAGTTTAAGGTGGTAGGCTGGAATCTTAGGTAAATCCGGGATTCTAAGGCCGAGAGCTGATGACGAGTGTTCTTTTAGAACACGAAGTGGTTGATGCCATGCTTCCAAGAAAAGCTTCTAAGCTTCAGGTAACCAGGAACCGTACCCCAAACCGACACAGGTGGTTGGGTAGAGAATACCAAGGCGCTTGAGAGAACTCGGGTGAAGGAACTAGGCAAAATGGCACCGTAACTTCGGGAGAAGGTGCGCCGGTGAGGGTGAAGGACTTGCTCCGTAAGCTCATGCCGGTCGAAGATACCAGGCCGCTGCGACTGTTTATTAAAAACACAGCACTCTGCAAACACGAAAGTGGACGTATAGGGTGTGACGCCTGCCCGGTGCCGGAAGGTTAATTGATGGGGTTAGCTAACGCGAAGCTCTTGATCGAAGCCCCGGTAAACGGCGGCCGTAACTATAACGGTCCTAAGGTAGCGAAATTCCTTGTCGGGTAAGTTCCGACCTGCACGAATGGCGTAACGATGGCGGCGCTGTCTCCACCCGAGACTCAGTGAAATTGAAATCGCTGTGAAGATGCAGTGTATCCGCGGCTAGACGGAAAGACCCCGTGAACCTTTACTATAGCTTTGCACTGGACTTTGAATTTGCTTGTGTAGGATAGGTGGGAGGCTTTGAAGCGTGGACGCCAGTTCGCGTGGAGCCAACCTTGAAATACCACCCTGGCAACTTTGAGGTTCTAACTCAGGTCCGTTATCCGGATCGAGGACAGTGTATGGTGGGTAGTTTGACTGGGGCGGTCTCCTCCTAAAGAGTAACGGAGGAGTACGAAGGTGCGCTCAGACCGGTCGGAAATCGGTCGTAGAGTATAAAGGCAAAAGCGCGCTTGACTGCGAGACAGACACGTCGAGCAGGTACGAAAGTAGGTCTTAGTGATCCGGTGGTTCTGTATGGAAGGGCCATCGCTCAACGGATAAAAGGTACTCCGGGGATAACAGGCTGATACCGCCCAAGAGTTCATATCGACGGCGGTGTTTGGCACCTCGATGTCGGCTCATCACATCCTGGGGCTGAAGCCGGTCCCAAGGGTATGGCTGTTCGCCATTTAAAGTGGTACGCGAGCTGGGTTTAGAACGTCGTGAGACAGTTCGGTCCCTATCTGCCGTGGACGTTTGAGATTTGAGAGGGGCTGCTCCTAGTACGAGAGGACCGGAGTGGACGAACCTCTGGTGTTCCGGTTGTCACGCCAGTGGCATTGCCGGGTAGCTATGTTCGGAATAGATAACCGCTGAAAGCATCTAAGCGGGAAACTAGCCTCAAGATGAGATCTCACTGGGACCTTGAGTCCCCTGAAGGGCCGTCGAAGACTACGACGTTGATAGGTTGGGTGTGTAAGCGCTGTGAGGCGTTGAGCTAACCAATACTAATTGCCCGTGAGGCTTGACCATATAACACCCAAGCAATTTGCTGACTCGAAAGAGCACCAGATTGCGGTGTGTGAAGACGAAACGAACCGAAAGTTCGAGAAACAAACACACAAATCTATCGCATACCCATTCGCTGGAGCGTGATCCGTAAGGAACACGAGCTGGCTACCGAATTTCTTGACGACCATAGAGCATTGGAACCACCTGATCCCATCCCGAACTCAGCAGTGAAACGATGCATCGCCGATGGTAGTGTGGGGTTTCCCCATGTGAGAGTAGGTCATCGTCAAGATTAAATTCCGAAACCCCTATCTGCGTATGCAGGTAGGGGTTTTGTTTTTGTCCGCAGGAAAGGCGAGAAGCAACACTGAACGGCTCATCGCTGTGATAAGACAACCGTCTCGCGAGTAATCAAAAGCCCCGCCGGAAGTGATCCTTCCGGCGGGGCTTTTTTGTGCGCGAGTGAACCGAGCGCCTAAATGGCCTGCAGTACTTGGACGTGTCTGGGGCAGAGCGCCTGGCTACGATGGTATCGAACTCAAGATCATGGGCACCGCACAGGGTTTCGATGATCTCAATCAAATCATCGTAGGCCACGGGTTTTCCAATGTGGTGATTGAACCCCGGCTCCCGCGACTTCCGGACATCGCTGCTGGCCGGTATATCTTTGACCTGCGGTAACTGACGCAGCGCGCTCATCAGTTCATGACCGCTCATGACCGGCATACCCAGGTCGGAGATAATCAGATTGAAGCTCATGCTCCTGGCTGCATCCAGCGCGGCCAGTGGCTGGTCGATGGCAACCACCTCGGCATCTTCCATTTCCAGCAGCATCTTCATGGTTTCCAAGACCATGGCGGAGTCGTCCACCAGCAAGATCGTGAGGCCGCTCAGGCGTCCGCGTGCAGAGTCTCGGCCAACTGCTGGCTCCGTTCCTTGTACTAGCGTTTGTGCCCAGTGAGATCCCGGGCGATTTTCACGTAACCCTGAAGATTGTCGCCATTGAGCAGGGTCGCTTCACCGCTACAAAATAACAGGTTGCCGTCCTTGCGCAGGTGCCACCGCTCATCTTCGGTACGGCCCTGAGTGCGGACAGTCTGGAGTTCAGCTTCAGGCACGCCCGCAGCGCGATCCTCGGCAGAGAAAATAAAGTCGTAATAGGCACCCTCGGCTTCGGCCTTGGTGTAGCCGAAGATCAGCTCGGCGCCTTTGTTCCAGCTTGTGATCAGTCCCTGTTCATCGAGAGTGATAATCGCGTAGTCGCGAGTGCTTTCGGCCACCAGGCGCATGCGTTCTTCACCCAGGCGTAACTCCTCTTCAGCGGCGCGACGCTTGGTAATGTCGATGAAGGTCAGCACGGTGCCGTCAATGTGGTCTTCGCTGGAGCGGTAGGGCAACAGACGTGCGATGTACCAGTGGTTATCGGTACTGCTGACTTCGCGTTCGATCATGTTCAACGACTCGAACACCTGGGTCGCATCGCGAGTCAGGTTCGGGTAATTCAGGCGGTGGGTGATATCAAGCAGCGAGCGACCGGTGTCTACCGGCAACATGCTGAAAATATCGGTAGCACGCGGCGTGAACCACTTGATGCGCATGCTGCGGTCGACAAATACCGTGGCGATGTCTGTGGAGGCGATCAGGTTGGTCAGGTAGTCGTTGATCTTGTCGGTTTCTTCAACCTTGGTTTTCAGCTCGTAATTGACCGTCAGCAGCTCTTCATTGATTGACTGCAGTTCTTCCTTGCTGGTTTCCAGCTCTTCGGTGGCCGAGCGCAGTTCTTCGTTGATCGCCTGCATTTCTTCGTTGGAGGCCTTGAGCTCTTCGCTGGAGACTTCTGATTGTTCGATAGTGTCCTGCAAGTGCAACTTGGTGCGTTGCAGCTCGCGCTCCAGGTTGGACAGCACCAGGCTTTCGGTTTGCAAGAGGGTGGAGGTCGTGACGTCGCAAGGATCGATTTCGACTTCTTCGAAAATCACCAGGATGAATTCGCCGTCTGACTCTTCGTCCTTATAGGGTTGTGCAACCAAATCGACCTTGTAGGCCCGTTCTTGACGCTTGATCGGTACTCCCCGGGACATGACAGTCAATCCGGTCTGCTGAACCTGAAACAGTGTGGTGCGGATTTCCAGGCGCAGTTCCGGCAGGATCAGTGTCAGCAGATTGCGCGACAGCTCACCGCCCACGTAGCGCAGAAAACGCCCGGCGTTTTCGCTCATGTGCAGGATGTCGGCATTGGCATCGACGATCATGCTTGGCGGCACCGTGCGTTCAAGGGCACGCTGATGGATGTCAGCGAAGGACAATTTACGCTGCACATGGTTTGGCGGCGGCTGCTGGGCAACATTGGTGCGCACGTAGCCGCCGCGTGGCATGGTCGGAGTACGGCGGCTGTTGGCAGCCCCGGTTTTCGCGCGGAAGATCCGGTTACGTTTATCGACCGCGGTGAACAGTTCGTGGCAGGCATCGGCGCTTTCGGATGACCCGAGAAACAGGAAGCCGCCGGAACGCAAGGCGAAATGAAACATCTGCAATATTTCGCGCTGCACTTCTCGATCCAGATAGATCAGCAGGTTGCGGCAAACGATCAGATCGATTTGCGAAAAGGGTGGATCCGACAGCAGGCTGTGCTTGGCGAACAGCACTTTTTCGCGAATTTCCTTGCGAATCCGATAGTGCTCGTCTTCCTTGACGAAGTACTGTCGCAGCCGCGTCGGCGGTACGTCTGTGATGATCGCTTGCGGGTATAGGCCCGCCCTGCCGGCGCTGATAGCGCGTTCATCGATATCGGTGGCGAACACTTGCAACGACGCCTTGCTGGCGTCCAGTTGTAACTGATCATTAAGCAGGATCGCCAGGCTATAGGCTTCCTCGCCTGTGGAGCAACCGGCGGACCAGATGCGGATCTCTTCGTTAGCGCCGGATGCCGACACCGCAGCACTGACCAGTTGCGGCAGTACATCACGCTCCAGGGCTTCGAACGCTTCGCGGTCCCGGAAAAAATTGGTCACACCGATCAGCATGTCGCCCAGCAACGCTTTGGTTTCGTCTGGATTGTTTTGCAGGTAGTGGTAATAGGCTTTCAGGTCCGGTTGTGCCGTGACCTGCATGCGCCGCTCGATCCGCCGCAGCACGGTAGCGCGCTTGTAGTGCTTGAAGTCATGACCGGTGCCAGCGCGCAATTGAATCAGAATATCGTGCAGCGTCTGCTCGGCAATGGCGGCTTCACGCTCGGAAACGGTGGCAATATCTTGTAGTTCGGGATCATTGCGGGTTGGCAAGGTGATTTCCTGAGAGTTACGCCACAATTCCAGCAGCTTTTGTGGCATTTCCACCACCGGCAGCACCAGGTCGACCATGCGCGTGTCGATGGCCGCGCGAGGCATGCCATCGAACTCGGCGTCTTCCGGCGCCTGGGCCATGGTGATACCGCCGTGTTCCTTGATCCGCGATAGCCCGACGGCGCCGTCGGAGCCGCTGCCTGACAAGACCAGACAAAAAGCGCGCTCGCGGTGCACTGCCGCCAGGTCACGAAAGAACAGGTCGATCGATGCGTGACGGCCTTGCTGTGGGTCATTGGCGCAGACCTCAAGGTTGCCTTCGTTCATCGCCAGGCGCTGGGCCGGAGAAATCACGTACACCCGGTTTTTTTCGACAGGGACGGTTTCGGTCACCTGCAGGACCGGCATCTTGGTTGATTCCTGGATGATCTTGTCGGCAATGCTTTTATGGTCGGGGGACAAGTGAAGAATGATCACAAACGCCATGCCGTTGTCCTGGGGCATGTTTTCAAAAAACAACTTGATCGCTTGCAGCCCTCCCGCCGATGCACCGATGCCAACCACCGGAAAGTCCAGGTGACTGCGTGTCAGAAGCCTGCCCTCGGTTGAGTTGGCCGAGTGCTGGGGGGAGTTGGTCATGACATCTGCCTTTGTCGGCGGTGAGAGCTTGCGCATTCAAGCGTATTGAAGGTGCACACTGGTGAATCAGGATAATCCCGATTTTCAATAACACCTTCAAATATTTAGTGCATCGCCTGGGTCGTGCGTATTCATTGAAGCACCACGTATGGAATTACGCTCCCAATGCTTCAAGGGAACGGCCTTGCTGGCCGATAACCCCACAACGGTCGTTGCAATCTTTGCCACGGCAACCGGCAGGCGTGCTTGCCGGTTGATGAGAAATCGCTTGATAGCTAAAGGCCTCCAGCTATCATCTGCGCGCCGAAAGAGGCAGCGAAGCTGAGCTCGTCCGTATTTACCTTTGGGTTCTTCTTAAATTGCCTGGAAATCTTCGATGCAGTCGTATCACCAAAAGAGTTTTCTGATCGTCGATGATTTCTCGGATTTCCGCAGCTCGGTCAGGTCCATGCTGCGGGAGTTGGGCGTCAAGGATGTCGACACCGCGGATACCGGTGAACAGGCACTGCGCATGTGCGGGCAGAAGGCCTATGATTTCATTTTGCAGGACTTCCACCTCGGTGATGGCAAGAAGAACGGTCAGCAGGTGCTCGAAGACCTGATGATCGAAAAGCTCATCAGCCATGAAAGCGTCTTTGTCATGGTGACCGCCGAGACCAGTCAGGCCATGGTCCTCAGTGCGCTGGAACACGAGCCGGATGCGTACCTGACCAAGCCGTTCAATCGCTCCGGCCTTGCTCAGCGGCTGGAGCGGCTGGTGCAGCGCAAGACCTTGCTCAAGCCGATCCTGCAGGCTCTCGACCGTGGCAAACCGGTAGAAGTGCTCAACGCCTGCATCGCCCTGTGCAAGCAGGACATCCGCTATTCGCCACTGTGCCTGCGTTATCGCGCCGATGCCCTGCGCGATCTGAATCAGAACGAAGCGCTGGAGCGTCTCTACGACAGCATCATCGCCGACCGGCCGCTGCCATGGGCGTTTGCCGGGTTGGGCAAACTACTGTTCAAACGCGGTCAGGTCAGCCAGGCCAAAGGCGTCTACGAAAAAGCCCTGAAAGTGTTTCCGATGATGCCGGCGCTCTACGACGGCATGGCCGACGTGTTGGTCTCTGAAGGGGATACCCGAGGCGCGCAAAGAGTGCTGGAAGAGGCGATTCGCCTGTCCCCGCTGGCGGTGCGCCGGCAAGCCTTGCTGGGCAAGCTGGCGATGGCCAACGAAGATTTTGACACCGCGTCCAAGGCCTATCGCCAGGCGGTGTCGCAAGGCGCCCAGTCACGCTTCAAGGACGCCGAAAGCAACCTTGGCCTGGCTCACGCCTTGATCAGCAAAGGCAGTGAAAAGGGACTCGACACCCGCACTCGCCTGGAAATCAACACCACCCTCAGTGCCGTGGCCAAAGAGAACCCCTCCGACCCGGGACTGCAAATTCGCGCGCGGTTGATGAAGGCTACCAGCCTGTTGCTCAACGATGCCGAGACGGCCGAGAAACTCACCGAGCAGGCGATGATGCGCCTCGATGGCATGGAGCAATTCATGAGCGCCGAGGCCGCGCTCCTGGTGGCCAAGCAATTGCAGATGCTTGGGCAGGCCAGCGCCGGCGCTTCGATGCTCAAGAACTGTGCGGAAATCTATGGCGATGATCCATCGGTCATGCAGGGGATCGCCAAGCTGACTGACGACCCGACTATCCTCAATGCCGGCAATGCGGCGGCTGACCTCAACCGTCAAGGTGTGCGGGTGTACAAGACCGGCAACCTGGTTGAGGCGCGGGACGTGTTCCGCAAGGCCCTGGCGTTGCAACCGAAAAACATCAGTATTGCTCTGAACATGGCGCAGTCGCTGCTGCATGGCACCGACACCAGTGTCCCTTCGGCGGAGCTCGAAGAGTGCCGGGCCTGCCTGAAAACGGTAGGCCTGATGCCTGACACTGATGCGCGTTATCCCCGTTACCAGAAGCTGCGAAGCAAGGCGTTTGGCGAATGAACGACAACGAACAGGCACTCGATTTTTCCACGGTGATTGCCTCCACCGTTCACGACATGAAGAACTCCCTGGCGATGCTGATGCAGGCGCACAGCCAATGGCTGGCACGCTTGCCCGATGCACAGCAGCAAACCCCGGAGCAGGGCGTCATCGACTTTGAATTCGCTCATCTCAACGGCATGCTGGTGCAGTTGCTTGGGCTATACAAACTCGGTGTCAATCAGATGCCGCTGCAGCCGGCCTACCATGAACTGGACGATTTCATCGAAGCGCAACTCGCCTCTCATCAGGAAGTGTTCGCCAGTCGCGGCATTATCGCGACCTATGAAGTGGATCCGCTGAGTCCGCTGGGTTTCTTCGACCGCGAGCTGATTGCCTCGGTCCTGGCCAACAGCATCAACAACGCCATTCGTTATGCGCGTGAGTCGCTGTTGATTACGGTCAGTGACGAAGCCGGGCAATTGGTGATCACCATCAACGACGATGGCGAGGGTTATCCGCCTGAGATGATCGAGCGCCAGGCCGATTATGTGCAGGGCATCAATCAGAGCAGCGGCAGCACCGGTCTGGGTCTGTACTTCGCCGGACGGATTGCCGCGTTGCATCAGCGCAATGGCGTCGGTGGGCATACCCGCATCAGCAATGGCGGGGCGCTGGGCGGCGGCGTCTTCAGCCTCTACTTGCCCTGACGCATTCTTTTTGTTTGCCGTTGCTTGATATTCCGAACACGCGGAGCCTATTTTGTACGGGTCGCCGTTCGCGGCTCGCACAACAACAAGGATTGCGTCATGACAACCGATGGCCAGCGTTCACTCGCGCAGCGATTGACGGGCATTGATGAGATTGAATGTGTCACGCCGGATTTGAATGGCGTACCACGGGGCAAGGTAATGACTGCCGAGGGTTTCCTCGAAGGGCGGCGGTTGCAGATGGCGCGAGGTGTGCTGCTGCAATGCATCATGGGCGGCTATCCGCCCGCGCGCTTCTACGGCAGCGATGATGGCGACCTGGCGCTGGTGCCTGATCCCGCACACATTCATCCTTTGCCCTGGAGCAAGCAGCCTCGGGCGTTCGCTATCTGCGATGCAGACGAACTGACCGGGGAAAGCTCTCGTCTGTCGACGCGCGGCCAGCTCAAGGCGGTCATTGCGCGTTACGCTGCTCGCGGTCTCGCACCGGTAGTGGCGACCGAGCTGGAATTCTTTGTCTTCGCTCCCAACACCGACCCGACGCAGCCGTTTCAGCCACCGGTTGGCCTGGACGGTCGCCGCGAGGATGGGCAGTCGGCGTTCAGCGTCAGCTCCAATAACGGTTTGCGGCCGTTCTTCGGCGAAGTCTATGAATGCATGGCGGCCCTCGGTTTGCCGCGTGACACCTTCATGCACGAGATGGGTGTCAGCCAGTTCGAGATCAACCTGCTGCATGGCGATCCGTTGCTGCTGGCGGACCAGACCTTCCTGTTCAAGCACCTGCTTAAAGAAGTCGCGCTCAAGCACGGTCTGACCGTGGTGTGCATGGCCAAGCCACTGGCGCATACGCCGGGCAGTTCGATGCACATCCATCAGAGCATCGTCGAGATTGGCAGCGGGCGTAACGTGTTCAGCGACGAGGCCGGCCAGCCGACCGCGATGTTCCGCCACTTCATTGGTGGACAACAGGCCGGCATGGCCGATTTCACCGCGTTGTTCGCGCCCAACGTGAACTCCTATCAGCGCCTGTGCCACCCGTATGCGTCGCCCAACAATGCCTGCTGGTCCCACGATAATCGTGCGGCCGGGTTGCGCATTCCGGCCAGTTCGCCGGTAGCGCGCCGGGTCGAGAACCGTTTGCCTGGGGCTGACGCCAATCCGTACCTGGCCATCGCCGCGAGCCTTGCGGCGGGGCTGCATGGCATCGAGCACGAACTGGAACCGAGCGAAGCGATTCAGGGCGAATTCGTCGTGCCGGATAATCTTTCGTTGCCATGTACCTTGCACGCTGCCCTTGAGCGTCTGAAACGTAGTCAATTGGCGAAGGAACTGTTCGGCAAGGAGTTCATCGAAGGCTACATCGCTTCGAAGACCATGGAGTTGACTAGCTTCTTTGATGAAATTACTCCCTGGGAACGCCGTGTTCTAGCTGCCCAGGCCTGACGCCTCGTCGTCTTCGGGCTATCGTTTTCGATAGCCCGATCCTCACCGCAAGGAGCCGCTCGGAACGCCGATGCGCCAAATCTGGAAATCCTTTCGAGCGCTGTATTTCGCCTCGCTGATGATGTTGATCGGCTCGGGCCTGTTGAGTACCTACCTGGGCTTGCGCCTGGCAGCCGATCATGTCGACAGCTTGTGGGTCGGTGCCCTGATGGCGGCCAACTATTTCGGCCTGGTACTGGGCGGCAAGATCGGTCACCGACTGATTGCCCGGGTCGGGCATATCCGCGCTTATGCCGCGTGTGCCGGGATCGTCGGCGCGGCGGTGCTGGGGCACGGTTTGATCAACTGGTTGCCGGCCTGGCTGTTTCTGCGGGTGATCGTCGGCCTCGGCATGATGTGCCAATACATGGTCATCGAGAGCTGGCTGAACGAGCAGGCGGAAGCCAAGCAGCGCGGGCTGGTGTTCAGCGGTTACATGATCGCTTCCTACCTGGGGCTGGTCTTGGGGCAACTGATTCTGGTCCTGCACCCGGCGCTGGGCCTTGAGCTGCTGATGCTGGTGGCGCTGTGCTTTGCCTTGTGTCTTGTACCGGTCGCACTGACACGGCGCATTCACCCGGCGCCCTTGCATCCGGCGCCAATGGAGCCACGGTTCTTCATCAAGCGTGTGCCGCAGTCGCTGAGTACGGTAATGGGCGCCGGGCTGATCGTCGGCTCGTTCTACGGTTTGGCGCCGCTGTACGCATCGCAGCAAGGACTGTCCACGGAGCAAGTCGGTCTGTTCATGGGCAGCTGCATTTTTGCAGGCCTGCTGGTGCAGTGGCCGCTGGGGTGGCTGTCCGATCGTTATGATCGGGCGTTGTTGATCCGCTGCTTTGCCCTTTGCCTGGCGGTGGCTGCCTTGCCGCTGGCGATCATGACCCAGGTGCCGCTGGAGGTGCTGTTTATTGCCGGCTTCCTGTGTTCGCTGGTGCAGTTCTGCCTGTATCCGCTGGCGGTGGCTTTTTCCAACGACCACGTCGAAGGTGATCGCCGGGTGTCCCTGACGGCGATGTTGCTGGTGACCTACGGCGTGGGGGCGAGTATCGGGCCGCTGGTGGCCGGCGTTTTGATGAAGCTGTTCGGCAGTCACATGCTGTATGCGTTCTTCAGTTTCTTCGCCTTGGTGCTGGTGTGGCGGATTCGCCCGAAAGCCGTCACCAATCTGCATCAGGTGGACGACGCGCCGCTGCACCATGTGGCCATGCCCGACAGCATGTCCAGTTCGCCGCTGGTCGCAGCGCTTGACCCGCGTGTCGATGAACAAGTGGTGCAGGATCAGATGCAGAACCCGATCGATCCTGATCCAGCTCCTGAACCTGATCCGGCTCCCGAAACCGATCCACCTGCGGATGATCCGAATGCGCCCCGCGAGCAAAGTTTCACCGAGGCCAGGCCTTAAACGCCAGGCATAAAAAAACGGGCAGTCACCGCAAGGGACTGCCCGTTTTTTGTTGATGGTGTATCAGATGTCGTCTTTGTCGAAGCGTCGGGCTTCACGTTGCAACTGATAGACAAAGCGCTCAACCTGGCGCTGCACCAGGCCACTCATGTTGTGAAAGCGCACGCCGGCAAAGGTGGTGTTGATCCTTTCTTCGAAGTGCAGGTAACGCAGCTCTACGGGTGCCGTCATGCTGCCGAAGGGCAGGGCGGCGATGAAACGGTCGTAGACCTGGCCCAGTTGCAGGCTGGATGTGATATCGCCGTCGAAACGCAGCTTGCAGCCGGTGGCGGAAATGTCGAGCAGCTTGCCGTTGATTGGCGCCTTGAGCTTTTCGCCGCCCAGCTCGACGTTCACCAGTTGAGCCAGTTTCAGTGCTGCGCGAAAGGCATTGCGACGCTGGTGGTAAACCACTTCATCAGGCAGCGCGCCACGGTAGCAGCGGCCACCGCCAGATTCGTCGATGGTCAGCGGGCCGTTGCTTTCCCAGGCGATCCGCACGCCGTCATGAAAACCTTCGACCCGAAACGGTTCGCCGGCCAACAGGAAACGCTCGCCGTCACGGGGAATCATTTCGTCCAGGGCAATCATGTTGCTGTCACGATCGACATCCACCAGATAACTCTGGAAGCGCTGGCTGCGCTCGTGGAACGTGATGATCAGCGGGTCATGGCTGTCTTGCAGCTGGCGCAGGTTGCCGGAGATTTCCAGTGGTGTGGTGAGCACCTTGGGTGGCTGCGGAGCGTCTTCCGCGTTTAAGGCATTGAACACGGTTCATCAATCTCCAGACAAAATATGACTACGGCGAGCCAGCATTTTGCCAGCATGTTTCACGTGTTGATAGAGCGAACTCATCAAGAGATCAAGCCTGGCTTAGCGGACGAGGCCCGGCCATCCTGGAAGTTGATCCGCGCGCATCATAGAGCGCTGGCGGTTCACCGCCGGTGAGGATTTTCAGCTGATTGGCCGTGGTGGCCTGCTGTATCTGGATCGACAGGCCATTTTTGAGATTGGCCGCCTGGCATTGAGCCAGCAGATCGGTCAGTACATCGCTCTGTTCCATCAACTGCTGACCAATGCTCGAATGGCTGGCGAGTTGCTCCAGGCCTTCGCGAGTAAGCGGCAGGTTGAGGCTGGCGAGGATTTCGCTGCGCTTGCGGCCATGCTGTTCAAGCAGAATGATCAATGCCTGTTTCTGCGCCAGAATTTCTTCGAGCAGTGGCATGTCGCGACCGTGCAAGGCGAGGGACTCGGTTTGCAGTAACCCCAGCAAATGTTGAGCTGGAGCAAAGTCGTCGGTGATCAGTTGCAGTAAATTAGTGTCGTGCATGGCTGGCCTTGGGTTTTAAGCGTCCAAAAGCCTGGCGCGGCGCGAGGCCTAGCGCTGGGCTTCGAAGTTGAGCAGTTTGCTGGCTACACGGTTGCTGTCGACTTTATAGCTGCCATCGGCAATCGCTGCTTTCAACTGCGCCACACGGGCGTTGTCGACGGCAGGCTGATCGCGCAGCGTGTCAGTGACCTTCTGCAACTGTTGAGCCTCATTGCTGAGATGTACCGATTCCCCGCTTTGGGTGGTACTGGCCTGTTCGGCCGCAGTAGTCAGCGGCGCGGATTTGCCGGCGTCGGCGGTGTCCTTGCTGGCGCTGGTACGTGTACTGCCCGTCAGTGACGAGGAGCTGTTCAAACGGCTGAAATCGATGACCATGATAAAAAAAACCTCTGGGTATTTGGACGCTTGCCATGTTTTCGGCGTTCCCTGCGAAAACTTTAGGCCCATTTATCAATGAGTCTGCATGCGCCAGCGCTTGTCGCGCCTTGGGCACAGTTTAGGCAACAGCCGGGTTTGGCGCCATATCTTCACGAGCAGAGAGTCCTACATGGCCACTTCCACCTGCCCCGGTGCCATGACCTGTGCCTTGATGACTCGCTGGGAATTGAGGTTTTTCACCCGGATCTGTTCCCGCAGCCCGCCATTGGACAGGGCTTCACCCGGCATGCGCACGCTGAGCGTACCACTGCGGGCGGTAATCACCACTTGGTCGCCCTTGCTGATGACTTCTGCCTGTTCCAGATGAACCAGCGTCAGGACCTGATCGGTAACCGTTGGTCGGGTAAGTTTCTGTCCAATGGCCTGATCGAGGGCGGTGAAATAGCCCTGATTGATCAGGCTGATGTCGCGTTCACGCATGGCCACGTCACCGGGCTCGATAATGCCGGCGCGTCGCAGCGGTCGCGTAGTGGTCACAACCTCACGAAACAGGCGCACTTGAGCGGGCACGAACACTGACCACGGCGATGTTCCTTCACAACGAACCTTGACCGTTACCCGGCCGATCGGGATCGCCGGGCTCTCAAGGCTGGCTGTCAATTCCTTGTCGCACATAGGCATGCGCAGGCGCGGATCAATCTGATTCACCTGAATTTCGTAGCGACCTTGCGTTTGACTGGTGGCCAGATAGTCCTCTACGGTGAATTCAAGAAAGCCCTGAGTGACGCCGATAAGTATGTCAGGCAAGGTAACCGCATCAGCAAGGGCAGGGCTGCCACAGGTGAACAGGCAGGCGGCAGACACCGCGCAAAGCCATTTGCGGTAGTTTGATGTCAGGTGTCGGAAAAATGTCGTTTGTGCGTTCATACAGGTTAAAAAGCAAGCGCCGTGCCGTTTAGTGATGAATGTGCGTCGCAACACATACTTGGCGTTGTTGGTGTAGGAGTCTGGGCATGGCTGGTGTAATGGATTCGGTAAACCAGCGCACGCAACTGGTAGGGCAGAATCGCCTTGAGCTGTTGTTGTTCCGTCTCGACGGCCAGCAGCTTTATGGGATCAACGTGTTCAAGGTTCGTGAGGTGCTGCAATGCCCCAAACTGACCGTGATGCCCAAGTCCAGTCCCGTCGTGTGCGGTGTGGCGAATATTCGGGGGGCAACCATCCCGATCCTCGATCTGGCGATGGCGACCGGTTCCGGTCGGCTGCTTGATCAAAGCAATCCCTTCGTGATCATCACGGAGTACAACACCAAGACCCAGGGCTTCCTGGTCCGGTCGGTGGAGCGCATCGTCAACATGAACTGGGAGGAGATCCATCCGCCACCCAAGGGCACGGGACGCGATCATTACCTCACCGCTGTGACTCGGGTCGACAATCAGTTAGTCGAAATCATCGACGTCGAAAAAATCCTGGCGGAAGTTGCGCCGACACCGGAAGCGATTTCGGTGGGCGTGGTGGATGTCGAAACCCAGCACAAGGCGCTGTCGTTGCGGGTGTTGACAGTCGATGACTCGTCGGTGGCACGCAAGCAGGTGACCCGTTGCCTGCAGACGATCGGCGTTGAAGTGGTGGCGTTGAACGACGGTCGACAAGCGCTGGATTATCTGCGCAAGCTGGTCGATGAGGGCAAGAAGCCGGAAGAAGAGTTCCTGATGATGATTTCCGACATCGAGATGCCGGAAATGGACGGGTACACCCTGACGGCCGAGATCCGCGGCGACCCGCGCATGCAAAAGCTTCATATCATCCTGCATACTTCGTTGTCCGGGGTATTCAATCAGGCGATGGTCAAGAAAGTCGGTGCCGATGACTTCCTGGCCAAGTTCCGCCCTGATGACCTGGCATCCCGGGTAGTCGACCGGATCAAAGCAGCAGATATCAGCTAGGGGCCTTTTGCCCCTGGCAGTCAACACGATTTAAGAGGCGGCATCTTTGTCTACGGGTAATTTGGATTTCGAACAGTTCCGGGTGTTTCTGGAAAAAGCCTGTGGCATTTTGCTCGGTGAAAACAAGCAGTACCTGGTTTCGAGCCGTCTCAACAAACTGATGGAAACGCAGGGTATCAAGTCCCTGGGTGAACTGGTCCAGCGTATCCAGACCCAGCCGCGCAGTGGTTTGCGCGAGCAGGTGGTGGACGCCATGACCACCAACGAAACCCTGTGGTTTCGCGACACCTATCCGTTTGAAGTCTTGAAAAACAAGGTACTGCCCGAAGCAATCAAGGCCGCTCCGGGCCAGCGTCTGCGAATCTGGTCGGCTGCCTGCTCGTCGGGTCAGGAACCGTACTCGCTGTCGATGTCCATCGACGAGTTCGAGCGGGTCAACATGGGCCAGCTGAAGATGGGCGTGCAGATTGTTGCCACCGATCTTTCGGGCACCATGCTGACCAACTGCAAAACCGGCGAGTACGACAGCCTGGCCATCGGTCGCGGTTTGTCGCCCGAGCGCCTGCAGCGATTTTTCGACCCGAAAGGGCCGGGCCGCTGGGCAATCAAGGCACCGATCAAGAGCCGGGTGGAGTTTCGCTCGTTCAACTTGCTGGACAGCTACGCCAGCCTGGGCAAGTTCGACATTGTGTTCTGCCGCAACGTGCTGATCTACTTCTCCGCCGAGGTGAAGAAAGACATCCTGCTGCGCATTCACAGCACGCTCAAGCCCGGAGGTTATCTGTTCCTTGGTGCTTCCGAAGCGCTGAACGGTTTGCCGGATCATTACCAGATGGTCCAGTGCAGCCCGGGGATCATCTACCAGGCGAAGTAACTGTTCGACGCCCGAAAGCGGATGTTTTCAGGTCAGCAATGCCAGTCAGTCACACTGACTGGCATTTTTTTTGGTGGGCATGCAGCGCCTGACGTTTTCGATAGCAACCCATGATTACCTGAGGTCGCTGTAGGTCAAAGGATACGCCGACAGCGGTGGATGGGTGTCTTGCCACTCCTGGGCAAACGCCTTGCCGGCGCTGATCTGATCAGGCGTCAACTCGCTTGTGACGGTTTCCAGGACGCCTGCCGCCTCGCGATGGCGGATGTATTCCCGAGTGTTGGCGACGACCAGCCACAGCAATCCATAACCCTTGATCGGGTCGTAGTTGAAGTTGTAGCGATCCAGGTTCTGTTCGGTATCGAACAGATGCAACAGCGCGTAGCTATAGTTGAGTACGGCGTTGAGATCGTTGTGCTCCAGTCGCTTGTTCAGCCAGTACTGCTGATAAGGGATATTGCGGTACATGCCTGCTCGATTGCTCAGCCAGTACATGGCTGGGGGAAAACCGGCATTGGCGGCCTTTCTCAGTATGACGTCCAGAAGACTTTCCCATCTGGCATTGGGTGGCCTGAGCGCTGGGTTTTTTTCATAGAGCAGGGCCTGGATGTAAATCGCTTCTGCATTGTTGGCGACGGCAGCCTTGTTCAGCCAGGCCATATCCTGGGTCAATTCGTACATCTGCAGCAGGGCACTGGCATCGCCAGCGTCGATCGCCGCTTGAGCCAGTTCCCTGGCTTTCTCACGCGAGTCGGCATCGCCCAGGCGCAACAGCGAATAGACATGATCCTGCGCCCCCGCCAGTTGATACCAGTGTTTGGCCGTGCCTGTGCTATTGCCTTCACGACGCCGGAAAATTTCGCCCAGCGCATATTGTGAGTCGCGATCACCTGCCGTGGCGGCGATTGTCAGGTCGCTTTCAGCGTTCAGATACTCGCGCAGATGGTAGCGGTTCAGGCCTCGTGTCCTGGCCGCTCTTTGCGGATCGGTCAACGTCGACATCAGCGAGTGCATGGAAGAGATAAGTGTATGTAGCGCCGTAAGTTCATCAGTGTGGGTGTGCATTGTCAGTACCTGTGCTTGTTGAAATGGGGTTACCAGCACAGGCTATCGAGGTGATGCAGCTCTGAAGCGGTACATATGTATGTCTGCCAAATCCTTTTGAACAGCGCGGTTGCCAGTGCCCAAGCGGCAGAAAAGCGGCAGACGGCGGAAACCCGTTGCCGCTTTTCTGGCATTGCGGCTTTGCCACGACCGGCAAAGCCCCGGTTTACGGGCGTGTGTGGATTGGCACGCGGCTTGCTATGTCTCTGTTACGAAAAAACAGGTCACCCGAAGGTTTCCCGACATGAGCATCAGCTTCGATAAAGCGCTCGGTATCCACGAACAGGCACTGGGCTTCCGCGCCCAGCGTGCCGAAGTGCTGGCCAACAACATTGCCAACGCTGATACCCCGAACTACAAGGCTCGGGACCTGGACTTCTCCAAAGTGCTTGCCGCACAGAACGAGAAAACCCAGAACGGCACCTTTGCCTTGAACATGACCAACAGCCGTCATATCGAAGCGCAAGGCCTGGGCAATGGTGACGAGTCGCTGCTGTATCGCACGCCGATGCAACCGTCGATCGACCAGAACACCGTGGATGCTCAGCTGGAACAGTCCAACTACGCGGAAAACGCCGTGGGCTTCCAGGCCAGCTTCACCCTGCTCAACAGCAAATTCAAAGGGCTGGTTTCAGCCCTGCGTGGAGAATAAGTCATGTCTCTTGCCAGCGTTTTCAACATTGCCGGTAGCGGCATGAGTGCCCAGACCACTCGCCTGAACACCGTCGCCTCGAACATCGCCAACGCCGAAACCGTCTCGTCGAGCATCGACCAGACTTACCGCGCCCGTCACCCGGTGTTCGCCACCATGTTCCAGGGTGGCCAGAGCGGCGGCAGCGATTCGCTGTTCCAGAACCAGGACGCCGCCGGTCAAGGCGTGCAAGTGCTGGGCGTGGTCGAAGACCAGAGCAACCTGGAAGCACGCTACGAGCCGAACCACCCGGCTGCCGACGCCAAGGGCTACGTCTACTACCCGAACGTCAACGTCGTCGAAGAAATGGCCGACATGATTTCCGCGAGCCGTTCGTTCCAGACCAACGCCGAAATGATGAACACCGCCAAAACCATGATGCAGAAGGTCCTGACCCTCGGTCAGTGATAAGGGGCTACGCAGATGAGTGTTACTGATTCCACCGGCGGCTTGAGCATGACTGACATTCTGGCCAACTCGTCCGTCAAGGCACCGACTTCCACTACGGGCGGCATTGCTTCGGCGGCCACTGCCGCGACCGGCGGCCAGACCCTGGGCAAGGATGCGTTCCTGCAATTGCTGGTGACCCAGCTGAAAAACCAGAACCCGCTGGACCCGCAGGACAACAGTGCGTTCGTCGCCCAGTTGGCCCAGTTCAGTAGCCTGGAAGGCATCACCACGCTGAACACCACCGTCAGCTCGATTGCCAGCAACGCCAGCTCTTCGCAGGCGTTGCAGGCGTCGTCCCTGGTCGGCCGTTCAGTGATCGTGCAGACCAACAGCCTTCAGCTCGATGATCCGACCAAAGCGGTCAACGGCTCGGTCAACCTGACGTCGTCCATTGCCAGCGGCACCGTGACCATCAGCGACAGCACCGGCAAGGCCGTCAAAACCATTGACCTGGGCACCCGCGCAGCCGGCAGTGCTGCGTTCACCTGGGATGGCACGGATTCGAGCGGTGCCACGGTTCCTGTCGGTACATACACCGTCAAGGCCAGTGCGCCGATCAACGGTACGGCAACTGACCTGGCAGTTTACCTGCCGGCCACCGTCAACAGCGTGACCCTGAGCCAGACCGGCGGCGAGCTGACGCTCAACCTCGCCGGCCTGGGCCCGGTCGCCCTGTCCAAAGTTCAAACCATTGGTATATAGAGCCGACTAACCGGCACAAAGGAGTGGAATATGTCTTTCAATATCGGCCTTAGCGGTCTCTATGCAGCCAACAAACAACTGGACGTAACCGGTAACAACATTGCCAACGTCGGGACCACCGGTTTCAAATCCTCGCGTACCGAGTTCGCCGATGTCTACTCGGCGACCAAACTGGGCACCGGCAGCAAAGTGGTCGGCAGCGGCGTGGCCCTGGCCAACGTTTCCCAGCAGTTCACCCAGGGTGACATCAGCAACACCGGTAACGTACTGGACATGGGCATCAACGGTTCGGGCTTCTTTACCCTGAGCAGCAACGGTTCGACGTCCTACACCCGTGCCGGTACGTTCCAGGTCGACAAGAATGGTTTCATTACCAATACCGGCGGAACAGCCCGTTTGCAGGGTTACGGTGCAGACGGCAACGGCAATATCATCAACGGCGTGTTGACCGACCTGAAAATCGACACCTCGAACCTGGCGCCGAAGTCCAGCTCCCTGGTGACGTCGACAATCAACTTGAACTCCACAGTGCCTGTTATTGATGACACCGTTGCAGCCAACAAGTTTGACCCGACGAACACCGCGACCTTCGCCAACCCAGGCTCGTTCAGCACCCCGATCTATGACAGCCAAGGCAACCAGCATGCCATGACTCAGTACATGGTGAAGACTGGATCCAACACCTGGAAGGTCTACACCCTGGTAGATGGTCGTAACCCGGATGCCACCGGCAGCGATCCAAAAACCACCCCGCCAGTTGCCTCTACGCTGACGTTCGACGCTAACGGCAAGCTGACTCAGGTGAGCACACCTGACCCTGCCGGTGGCGCTCCGATCATCAGCAGCGACCTGAAGATGACTGGCTGGGTACCGGGCACGGTGACCAATGGCGTCTTTACGGCCAACGGCGCAGCCGCCAACCCGGCAGGCATTACCATCTCCATGGCCAGCACCACTCAGTACAACGCTGACACCGCCCGCTCGATCCCGACTCAGGACGGTTATGCCACCGGCACGATCACCAACCTGACCATCGATGGCACCGGTACCCTGTTCGCCAACTTCAGCAACAACCAGAACAAGGCTATCGGCCAGGTTGCGCTGGCCAGCTTCACCAACGAGCAAGGCTTGCAGGCGGTAGGCGGCACCAGCTGGAAAGAAACCTTCGCCTCGGGTATCCCGGGCTACGATGCTCCGGGAACCGGAACGCTGGGTTCTATCCAGTCCAACTCCCTGGAAGATTCCAACGTCAACCTGACCAACGAACTGGTCAACCTGATCACGGCGCAGAGCAACTACCAGGCAAACGCCAAGACCATCTCCACCCAGAGCACCATCATGCAGACCATCATTCAGATGACCTGATGTTGGTGCTTTGTAAAAAGCTGTAACCGAAAGCCCCTCTTTGAGGGGCTTTCTTGTTTAATGCACCGCGCCGATGGCTTGCAGCTTCGGCCACTGTTTTTGCCAAGGTGTTTCGGACCCGTTTCGAGCCTCACCATGACAAAAGTGCCAGGGCATCATTGAGTGGTTGGCCCAGCCGCTGACAGGGATGTAACGATTAATACATGGCTTTTTTTTCTCGCTCCCGCATTGCGTTCGCAACACTGTTGGTTTGTGCCTTGTTGTCCTGGTTGGCCTGGAGCTACTGGGCTCCTTCCCCGAAAAAATACCTGACCACCACCGTCACGGTCGAAAACCTGGACGAGACGGTGCTGGCCAGCGGCGTGGTCAAGCCCTTCCAGCAAGTCAGCGTTGGTGCTCAGGTCAACGGTCAACTGAAAAGCCTCAAGGCCGGGTTGGGCGATACCGTGCGCCAAGGTCAGTTGCTGGCCGAAATCGATCCCCTGTTGCCGCAGAATGAGTTGCTCAAGGCGCGCGCCGCGCTGCTCAGTGTTCGTGCCCAGCATCGGGCCCGACAGGCAATGATCCGCCAGTACGAACTCGATTTTCGCCGCAAGCAAAGCCTGGTCGCCAGCGAGGCGGGCTCGCGCGCTGATCTGGAGATCGCCGAGGCGCAGTTGCAAAGCGCTCGTGCGGAACTGGCTTCCCTGGCGGCACAAATCGCCCAGGCTGAAATAGAAATCAGGATCGCCGAAGTCAACCTGGGCTACACGCGTATCAATGCGCCAATGGACGGCGAAGTGATTTCCGTGGTGACCAAGGAAGGTCAGACGGTTGTTTCCGCGCAGAGTGTTCCGACGTTACTGATCCTTGCTCAGCTCGACCGGATGACTGTCGAGGCGCGGATCTCCGAGGCTGATGTGGTGCGGGTCAAGCCCGGTCAATCGGTGTCCTTCAACGTTTTGGGCGACCCGGATCGGCGTTTTGAAAGTCATATACGCGCGGTTGAGCCGGCTCCGGAATCCATTGTCCGTCAGGATCAGATGCAGGGCTCGGGTGGTTCGGCGGCGGGCAGTGCCGATGCGGCGGTGTATTACAACGCACTGTTTGAGGTGCCCAATGAAGATCGCTCATTACGCACCTCGATGACTGCGCAAGTCAGCGTGCTGCTGAACTCGGCGCAAAAGGCCACGACGCTGTCCGTGGCCGCGCTTGGCAAGCGTGTCGCTGACGGTCGCTATGAAGTGCGCCAGTTGATCGATGGTCAGCCGCACACCGTGCTGGTGAAAACCGGGCTGCGCAACGACCTGATCGTCCAGGTGCTGGACGGACTCAAGGAACACGACGAAGTCGTGCTCGGTGAAGAGCTCGCGCCACTATGAGCAACGCCAATGACGCCGGGCGACTGCGCCCCAGGCTCCTGAGCGACGACGCTTCGCCGGTCATGCCGCTGCTGTTGCTTGAAGGGGTGCAGCGCTGGTTTGCCGACGGCGAGGCCAGGACTCACGTTCTGCGTGACGTAAACCTGGCTATCGAAGCCGGTGAAATGGTGGCGATTGTCGGTCCTTCCGGTTCCGGAAAATCAAGCCTGATGAACATCCTCGGGTGCCTGGATCGTCCCTCCGCTGGCTGCTACCGCATCAATGGCATCGACATGGCCCAGATGAGCAGCGATGACCTGGCGACGCTGCGCCGTGAGCATTTCGGTTTCATTTTCCAGCGTTTTCACTTGCTGTCTCACCTCAGTGCCGAGGCCAACGTCCAGGTCCCGGCCATATATGCCGACCAACCCTTCAGCGAGCATCAGCAGCGGGCCAAAGCCTTGCTTGAGCGCCTTGGATTGGGGCAGCGATTGCATCACCGACCGGGACAGCTTTCTGGCGGGCAGCAACAGCGGGTCAGCATTGCCCGGGCATTGATCAATGGCGGCGCGGTGATTCTGGCCGATGAGCCAACCGGCTCCCTGGACTCGCGCAGTGGCGAGGAGGTGATGGCGATCCTGCGTGAGCTGCATCAGAACGGCCACACGATCATCATCGTGACCCACGACCCGCACATAGCGCAGTACGCCGACCGAGTCATCGAGATCCATGACGGCGAGATCGTTGCCGATCGGTTGATCGCCGATTCAAAGATCGTTGTGCAGCGGCCCATCGAACCTGCGGCGAGTTCGCAAGATCAAGTGCGCGACGGGCTTGCGGTGTATTGGCGGCGATTTGGCGAGGCCTTTAAAATGGCCTGGATTTCCCTGTGCAGCCATCGAATGCGCACCTTGCTGACCATGCTGGGCATTATCATCGGCATCGCCTCGGTGGTGTCGGTGGTGGCGTTGGGGCAGGGCGCACAAACCCGGGTGCTGCGTGACATCAGTGCTATGGGCACCAACACGATCGACGTGTACCCGGGCAAGGACTGGGGGGACGAACAGGCTGCATCGATCCGCACGCTGCAACCCGTGGATTTACGGATCATCCAGGCGCAGTTCTGGGTCGACAGCGTTACACCGATGGTGAGCGGCAACCGGACCATTCGATACCGCAATCAGCACGTCGACGCCTCGGTCAGCGGTGTCAATCAGGATTACTTCCGGGTCATGGGCATCAACATGGCCAAAGGGTCGGCGTTCAGCGCAAGCGATGTGGTGCGTCAGGGCCAGACCCTGGTGATTGACCACAACACTCGGCAACGGTTGTTCAAGGAGTGGGAGCAACCGCTGGGCAAAGTGATCTTTGTCGGCAGCCTGCCGTGCACGGTGGTAGCGGTCATGGAAAGTCGTGATGACGGATTTTTCGGGCCGAGCCTGCAGGTCTATCTGCCTTATACGACCGTCATGGGGCGGTTGTTGGGGCAGAGCCATTTCAATGCGATCAAGGTCCGGCTCAAGGATCAGGTGGTGAGCGGCGCCGCAGAGCAAGCCCTGCAAACGTTATTGCTGGCGCGCCATGGCCGCCAGGATTTTTTCCTCAACTCCAGCGACAGCATCCTCAAGGCCGTGCGCAAGACCACGGACACCCTGACGCTGCTGATCTCGGCCGTGGCCTTTATTTCTCTGTTGGTGGGCGGCATCGGTGTGATGAATATCATGTTGGTGTCGGTGACCGAGCGCACCCGAGAGATCGGTATTCGGATGGCGGTGGGCGCGCGACGGGCAGACATCCTGCAGCAATTTTTGATCGAGGCCGTGCTGGTGTGTTTGCTGGGTGGCCTGCTGGGGCTGTTGTTGTCGCTGTTGATCAGCCAGGTGTTTGGTTACTTCGTGCAAATGATCGTCATGGAATTTACGGCACTGGCGATGGTATCTGCCTGCCTGTGTTCTTTGTTGGTGGGCGTCATGTTCGGTTATATCCCGGCGCGCAACGCGGCCCGGCTCGATCCTATTCATGCGTTGGCCCGAGAATGAAGGACACGACATATAAATGGGTATCGGTGCTATTGCTGCCTGTGTGGTTGGCAGGTTGTGGCGCGTTGTTGCACAGCGAATACCGTCAGCCTCCGGTGCAGACACCTGCCTACTGGTTCGGCGAGGCCGCGGACGGGCGAACGCTGGCGACCGGTGAGCGATGGTGGGAGGCATTTGCCGATCCGCGTCTGGATTCGCTCATCGACGATGCGTTGGCGCGTAACAACGATCTCGCTGTCGCAGCCCTCAGAGTGCGTCGGGCGATGCTTCAGGCCGGTTTGACCGGCACCAATGTCAGCCCTGACCTGGAAGTTGGCCTGGGCGCGGGTTGGAACAGGGCTATGCGCCGTGGCAGCTCAAGCGAGCGTCGATTTACCAGCACTACCTCGGTGCGCTACGAAGTCGATTTGTGGGGGCGGCTGGCGAGTACGCGTGATGCCGCCGAGTGGGAGGTGCTTGCGACCGAATATGACCGGCGTGCCAGTGCCTTGAGCTTGATCGGTACTACCGCTCGCCTGTATTGGCGCATCGGGCTGTTCAACGAGTTGGCCGGTTCCGCCCGAGAGAGTATTCGATACGCCGAACAGACCCTGCGGTTGGTGCAGTCCCAGCGCCTGGTGGGCGCGGCGACGGGAATGGAAGAGGCGCAGGCCGAGCAGGCGCTGGCCACGCAGCGTGCGGTACTGACCGATTATCTGCAGCAACGGGAAGTGGCGCGCAACGCCCTCTCGATTGTGTTTGATCAGGCGCCCCAGCACCGGCTTTTCGAGCTTGAGCAGTTGCCTTCGGCGGCACTGGAGAACGTCCCGGCGGGGTTGCCGGCAGATCTTGTTGATCGTCGCCCGGATCTACAGGCCGCCGAATGGCGATTGCGTCAGACGCTGTCGAACTATGACGCAACGCGGGCAAGCTTCTACCCCGGCTTCACGCTGACCAGCAGCCTGGCTACCGGCGGCAGTCGAGAGCTGAGCAATGTCCTCAGCGACCCCACGGGCATGTTGGGTGTCGGGGTGACACTGCCCTTTTTGCAATGGAACGTGCGCAAGTACACCGTTGGGATTTCGAAGGTCGACTACGAAGCGGCGGTCGTCGGATTCCGGCAAGGGCTGTATGCCGCGCTGGCTGACGTTGAGGACGCGCTGTCGGCACGGGTGCAGTTTGCGGAGCAGGGTGTGTTGCGTGAGCAAGCCCTGGCCGCTGCGGTCAGGGCCGAGGGGCTGGCCGAGGTTCGTTATCGCAGTGGGCAGACGGGGATCAAGGAGTGGCTGGACCTGCAAGAGAGTCGCCGCGCGGCGCAAATCACGCTCGCGCAGAACCGCTTTGATCGCCTGGAGGCACAAATGGGTCTTTATCTGGCACTGGGTGGGGGCTTCGGTCGCTAAATTTAATCAGCGCAGTAACGTTAGTTTTTCATGTGAGCGATTTGCAATTAAGGAAGATTGTGTCGAATGTCTGGGCGTAGTTAGTTAATTTAGTTGATGTGGGTCAATGCTTTCCATGCAATATAAGTTGTAGGGGGTTGCTTGGTTGCTGTTTTTGTTTGTGCTATTTAATTAATAAATACCCCTGTGTGCCTGGTTGAAGTTGATGTTGTTTTGACGGGGGTGGTGGAGTAAGGTGCGCGCTCTTTTCGAGGTTTAAGTAACTGTGGAAGTTGCTGCTGGTGCCGTGCTGTTTACGGTGGCAGTGGTGCGCTGCGGTTGCGGCCCTTGATGGGTGCGAATTATTAATCGTTCGGATTGCAAGTTGCCGACAGGCTGGCTGGCAGTATCGGGTGCAGGGCGTTTTTTTAAAGGGAGATTGTTATGTCACTGCGTATGGGTTTGGGATTTGTTCTGGCTGCTAATTTGTTGTTGGGTGCGGTGTCTGTTCAGGCAGCGCCAGCGGCCTGGCATAAATATCAATCCGCATCAACGGGCCGGATCATGTGCAGTAACGTTCCTCAAGCGGCGGGCTGGATCAAGTTGATTGGCTCCTATAACAATGCGGCTTGCCGTCCTTGATGATGTGAGGGGGCCAAATGACGGGCCCCTCGTTACCGTCTCTCGTTGAATCAGCGATTTTATGCGTTGCATGAAGCGACCTGTCTGATTCGAGTACGAGGGGTTATGTGAAAGGGAACTTACTATGTCACTGCGTTTAGGTTTGGGTTTTACTCTGGCCGCTACTTTGCTGTTGGCCGCCGTGTGTGTTCAGGCGAAGCCGGCTTCCTGGTGGAAGTATCAATCTGCATCTACCGGTCGCTTCATATGCAGTAACGTACCCCAGCCGACAGGCTGGATTCGCATGTCCGGTCCGTACAACAATGGCGGTTGCCGTCCGTAAGTGAATGGCGGCGATGTGTCCTGGCGCCGCCATACAGTTGTTGAGTGGAAGTTAGTCAGATCTGAAAAGCCCCTTTCTTGAAAGGGGCTTTTTTGTTTGCGTCGCAATAAGCGTTCTCTATTCCAACACACACACAAGGAAGAATGTAATGGCGGTAATCAATGGTACCAACGCTGCAGACACGCTGATAGGTACTGCGGGCGATGATCAAATACGCGGGTTTGAAGGCGACGATATCCTGAACGGTGGGGATGGCAATGACTTGCTCATCGGTGGCGCGGGCGCTGACCAACTCATTGGCGGCGCGGGCATCGACATTGCCAGTTACGAAGATATCGTCTCGGGTACAGGGGTGACGATCAACCTGAAAACCGGTGTTCACACGGGCTTTGCTGCCGGCGATACATTCAGTGGCATTGAAGTGTTTCGTGGTTCCAGCTACACCGACACCTTTGTCAGCGACGCTGGCGCTACCACTTTTGAGGGGGGGAATGGCTACGATACCCTGAGCTTTGTCGGCTCCGGCCAAGGGGTCAACGTGACCGTGGCCAACGGTGCAGGCACCGGGCTCGGTGGCGATGCGCAAGGCGATACGTTCAGCGGCATCGAGGTGATCACAGGTTCAGCCTACGATGACGTCTTTACCCTGAACGCTGGCACCATGACGTTTAACGGTGGCGCCGGTAACGACATCTACATCATTAACGGCAGCGGGTCGGCAGGGGTTGGCGAGTTGGCCGGCGGCGGTGACGACGAGATTCGTACCAACCAGGCCAGCATGGGGATGAGTGCTGAAGTCGAGCGCCTGACCTACACCGGCACTGGCAACTTCACCGGGCGCGGCAATGCCGGGGACAACATCATCACTGGCGGCGCGGGCAATGATCTGCTCATCGGTGGTGCGGGTGCCGACCAATTGATTGGCGGCGCGGGCATCGACATTGCCAGTTACGAAGATATCGTCTCGGGTACAGGGGTGACGATCAACCTGAAAACCGGTGTTCACACGGGCTTTGCTGCCGGCGATACATTCAGTGGCATTGAAGTGTTTCGTGGTTCCAGCTACACCGACACCTTTGTCAGCGACGCTGGCGCTACCACTTTTGAGGGGGGTAATGGCTACGATACCCTGAGCTTTGTCGGCTCCGGCCAAGGGGTCAACGTGACCGTGGCCAACGGTGCAGGCACCGGGCTCGGTGGCGATGCGCAAGGCGATACGTTCAGCAGCATCGAGGTGATCACGGGATCGGCTTACGATGACGTCTTGACCGTAAACGCCGGCAACATGGCGTTTAACGGTGGCGCCGGTAACGACATCTACATCATCAACGGCACCGGGTCGGCAGCGGTCGGCGAGTTGGCCGGCGGCGGCGACGACGAGATTCGGACCAACCAGGCCAGCATGGGTATGGGGGCTGAAGTCGAGCGTCTGACCTACACCGGCACTGGCAACTTCACCGGGCGCGGCAATACCGGGGACAACATCATCACGGGCGGCGCCGGCAACGACCTGCTCATCGGTGGCGCGGGCGCTGACCAATTGATTGGCGGCGCCGGTATCGACACGGCCAGCTATGAGGACAGTAATTCCACTGGCGTGACCATCAACCTGAAAACCGGTGTCCATACCGGTTTCGCCCTGGGCGATACTTTCTCCGGTATCGAGATCATCCGTGGCAGCCAGAACAGTGACACGTTCGTCAGCGGCCAAGAAGCAATTACCTTTGACGGCGGCACGGGTAACGCTGTTGATACGGTTGATTACTCGACGTCCGCTGAGGCCGTCAACATCACCCTCACCACACTCGGCGTGGGCAGCGGGCGGGGTGGCGACGCTCAAGGCGATGCGTTTATCAACATCGAGAAAATCGTCGGCTCGGCCCGGGACGATGTATTCACCAGCGGTGCCGCGAGCTTCACGCTGCAGGGCGGAGCGGGTAACGATCTGTACATCATCAACGGCCCTGCCTATCAAACCGTGATTGAGGCCGCAGGTGGCGGTGACGACGAGGTACGTACCTCGCTGCTGAACATGACATTGAGCGCCGAAGTCGAGCGCCTGACCTACACCGGCACCGGCAATTTCATCGGTACTGGCAATGCCGGCAACAACATCATCACCGGTGGTGCGGGCAACGACCTGCTGATGGGCGGCGCGGGTGCTGATGCTTTCATCGGCGGGGCCGGCACCGATACGGTCAGTTACGACGACTCCACCGTCGGCCTGACGGTGAACCTGAAAACCGGCGTTCATACAGGCATTGCTGCTGGCGACACCTTTGACGGCATCGAAATCATTCGCGGCTCCAGGTACAGCGATACGTTCTTCGCAAGCGCCGGCGTCGACAAGTTCGACGGTGGCAATGCCAACATGGGCGACGTGGACGTCGTCGACTACTCGCTGTCCTCCGCGGCCATTAACCTGACCCTGGTTTCCGGAGGCGGCACTGGCCTGGGTGGCGATGCCGAGGGTGATTCGTTCTCCGGGATCGAGAAGGTGATCGGTTCGGACTACGATGATGTGTTCAGCTATTCCACGACAGGCACCCTGACCCTGCAGGGTGGGGCTGGTAACGACGTCTACATCGTCAACAACAGCGCTTCGGCCGTGATTATCGAAGCGGTCGGCGGCGGTGACGATGAAGTACGGACCAACCAGGCCAGCCTGAGCCTGTCCAACAACGTCGAGCGTCTGACTTACACCGGTACTGGCAACTTCACCGGTCGCGGCAACGCCACGGACAACATCATCACCGGTGGCGCGGGTAACGACACCTTGCTGGGAGGGGGTGGCGCCGACCGTTTCATCGGCGGCAGTGGCACCGACACCGTCAGCTATGACGACAGCACCGTTGCCGTGACGCTCAACTTCAAGACCGGCGTGCACAGCGGTATTGCAGCGGGCGACACCTACACCGATATCGAATTGATTCGGGGCTCGCAGTATGGCGACACGTTCATGGGCGGTGCGTTGGCGGACAAATTCGACGGTGGAGCAGGCACCGCAATCGACGTGGCGGATTACTCGCAATCCAGCCAGGGCGTGACCCTGACATTGGGTGCAACCGGTGTTGGAACCGGAACCGGCATGGGGGGCGATGCTGAAGGCGATAGCTTCACGGGGATCGAGAAGGTCGTGGGCTCGGCCTACAACGACGTCTTCATGGCCAACACCAACTCGGCCGGTTTTACGGTACAGGGCGGGGCGGGTGACGATGTCTACATTCTCAACAACGCCAATTACGGCGCTATCGTCGAACTTGCCGGTGGCGGTAATGATGAAGTGCGCACCAATCAGGCGCTTTACCAGCTCAACGCAGGCATCGAGCGCCTGACGTATACCGGCACGGCCAATTTCCAGGCATGGGGTAATGCCCTGGACAACATCATCACTGGCGGGGCGGGTAACGACACCCTGATGGGCGGCGATGGAGGCGACACGTTCATTGGCGGGGCGGGCTTCGATACTGTCAGCTACAACGACATCGGACCGATCGGCGTGACCATCAACCTCAAGACTGGCGAGCATACGGCGATCGCCAAGGGCGATACCTTCGACAGCATCGAGAAGATCGTAGGGTCGGGCCGCGACGATACTTTTATCGGTAACGAACTGGCCAATAACTTCGATGGTGCTCTGGGGCGCGATACCGTCAGCTTTGCCTTTGAAAGCTCGGCCATCACACTGGACCTTACCCAGCCTTTGACTGGGGCAGCGGCAGGTGACATCTATACCAATATCGAGAACTGGGAAGGCACTGCGTTCAACGATACGTTGATCGGTGGAGCTGGCGACCAGACGTTCATTGGGGGCAAGGGCGCTGACTTTATCGATGGAGGGGCAGGGACTGCCGATGCAGCCTGGTACATCGGCAGTTCGGCGGCGGTGCAAATCGACATGCTGGCAGGCACGGTTACCGGGGGCGATGCCACCGGCGATGTGCTGGTCAATATCGAAGGTCTGCATGGTTCGGCATTCGCCGACACCCTGACCGGCAACGCCGTTCAAAACGAAATCTATGGCGGCGAAGGTAATGACCAGATCTTTGGTGGCGACGGCAACGACTACCTCTACGGTGGCAAGTATGAGCCATTTGCCTTCAACGGCCCGGATCGCAGCGGCACCGCCGAAGCGGATCAGCTCTGGGGTGGCAATGGCGATGACACCCTGTGGGGCGCCAACAACGACATGGGGAGCATCCTGCATGGCGATGCCGGCAACGACACACTTCGTGTCTACGTGGGCATTGCCTATGGCGACGAAGGCAATGACAAGTTGATGGGCGAGGGGCGTGGATACCAGCTGTATGGCGGCGCCGGTTCGGACACCCTGACCCTGCTGGGTGGTGGCTATGCCAATGGCGGCGAGGGCGGCGACACTTACAAAGTGCAATCGTCTACCAGCGTCATGATCAAGGACGACGGTGGTTCGGGTCGTGACGTGGTCCAGCTCCTGGATATCCAGTCTTATGCGGACGTGATCTTCAAGTCCGATGGGACCAACGCCCTGATCTACAATGCCGTGGAGTGGAAAGCCGGTAACCAGAGCAACGCGGTGATTCTTGTTGATTGGTATGCGGGTTCCAACACCATCGAGTCATTTACCACGGTCAATGGCGACTCGTTCACCATTCCAGTGGTAGGGCAGGCGGCGTCCGAGCTGTCGATGGTCTGACGGCCACGCGGCACTTAACAAAAACGGCGAAACCTGTCATTCAGGTCTCGCCGTTTTTTTTGTGCCTGGCGCTTTCTCACCAGGCAAAAGAAAACCCCCGACCAGCCAGAGGCTCATCGGGGGTTTCAGGTCAGCGCCGTCAAGCGCCTACCGGTTCAGCTTATTGGCAAGCTTCGCAATCCGGCTCGTCAATCGCGCAGGCCTTGGGCACTGGCGCCGGACCGGCAGGGGCTGCCAGGACCGAATCTTCACCGTGGTTGCCGCCGCTGGAAACAGCGTTCAGCTTGCCGGTGTTGATGGTCGACTTCTCGGTGCTGGTTGCGGCCAGGGCACGGAGGTAGTAAGTGGTTTTCAGACCACGGTACCAGGCCATGCGGTAGGTCACGTCCAGCTTCTTGCCCGAAGCGCCGGCGATGTACAGGTTCAGCGACTGAGCCTGGTCGATCCACTTCTGACGACGGCTGGCGGCGTCAACGATCCACTTGGTGTCCACTTCGAAGGCCGTCGCGTAGAGCTCTTTGAGTTCTTGCGGGATGCGCTCGATCTGTTGCACGGAACCGTCGTAGTACTTCAGGTCGTTGATCATGACCGAGTCCCACAGCCCGCGAGCCTTGAGGTCGCGAACCAGGTACGGGTTGATCACGGTGAATTCGCCCGACAGGTTCGATTTCACATAGAGGTTCTGGTAGGTCGGTTCGATCGACTGCGAGACGCCAGTGATGTTGGCGATGGTTGCGGTCGGTGCGATGGCCATGATGTTGGAGTTACGAATGCCTTTCTGTACACGGGCACGAACCGGTGCCCAGTCCAGGGATTCGTTCAGGTCAACGTCGATGTACTTCTGGCCACGTTGCTCGATCAGGATCTGTTGCGAATCCAGCGGCAGGATGCCCTTGGACCACAGCGAACCCTGGAACGTCTCGTAGGCGCCGCGCTCGTCAGCCAGGTCGCAGGAAGCCTGGATCGCGTAGTAGCTGACCGCTTCCATGGACTTGTCGGCGAACTCGACGGCAGCGTCGGAACCGTAAGGGATGTGCTGCAGGTACAAGGCGTCCTGGAAGCCCATGATGCCCAGGCCGACCGGACGGTGCTTGAAGTTGGAGTTCTTCGCTTGCGGCACCGAGTAGTAGTTGATGTCGATCACGTTATCGAGCATACGAACAGCGGTGTTCACGGTGCGTTCCAGCTTGGCGGTGTCCAGCTTGCCGTTGACGATGTGGTTCGGCAGGTTGATCGAGCCCAGGTTGCAAACGGCAATCTCGTCCTTGTTGGTGTTCAAGGTGATCTCGGTGCACAGGTTCGAGCTGTGAACCACGCCCACGTGCTGCTGCGGGCTGCGCAGGTTGCACGGGTCTTTGAAGGTCAGCCATGGGTGGCCGGTTTCAAACAGCATGGACAGCATCTTGCGCCACAGGTCTTTGGCCTGGATGGTCTTGAACAGCTTGATCTTGCCCGGGTACTCGGACAGGGCTTCGTAGTACTCGTAGCGTTCTTCGAAGGCCTTGCCGGTCAGGTCGTGCAGGTCCGGTACTTCGGATGGCGAGAACAGGGTCCACTTGCCGTCATCGAAGACGCGCTTCATGAACAGGTCAGGGATCCAGTTGGCAGTGTTCATGTCGTGGGTACGACGACGGTCATCACCGGTGTTCTTGCGAAGTTCGATGAACTCCTCGATGTCCATGTGCCAGGTTTCCAGGTAGGCACACACAGCGCCTTTGCGCTTGCCACCCTGATTGACGGCAACGGCGGTGTCGTTCACCACTTTCAGGAACGGTACAACGCCCTGGGATTTGCCGTTGGTGCCCTTGATGTACGAACCCAGCGCACGAACCGGTGTCCAGTCGTTGCCCAGGCCGCCAGCGAATTTCGACAACATGGCGTTGTCGTGGATCGCGTGGTAGATGCCCGACAGGTCATCCGGCACGGTGGTCAGGTAGCAGCTGGACAGCTGTGGACGCAGGGTGCCGGCGTTGAACAGGGTAGGGGTCGAGGACATGTAGTCGAAGGACGACAACAGGTTGTAGAACTCGATCGCACGGTCTTCCTTGTTCTTCTCTTCGATCGCCAGGCCCATGGCCACGCGCATGAAGAAGATCTGCGGCAGTTCGAAGCGGATACCGTCCTTGTGGATGAAGTAACGGTCGTACAGGGTTTGCAGGCCCAGGTAGGTGAACTGCTGATCGCGCTCGTGGTTGATCGCCTTGCCGAGTTTTTCCAGGTCGAAGGTGGCCAGGACCGGGTTCAGCAATTCGAATTCGATACCCTTGGCGATGTACGCAGGCAAAGCCTTGGCGTACAGGTCAACCATCTCGTGGTGGGTCGCGCTTTCGGCAACGTTCAGGAAGCTCAGGCCTTCGGCACGCAAGGTGTCCATCAACAGGCGGGCGGTGACGAACGAGTAGTTCGGCTCACGCTCGACCAGCGTACGGGCGGTCATTACCAGGGCGGTGTTGACGTCGGTCAGGGCCACGCCGTCGTACAGGTTCTTCAGGGTTTCGCGCTGGATCAGGTCGCCGTCGACTTCTTCCAGGCCTTCGCACGCTTCGGTGACGATGGTGTTCAGGCGACCCATGTCCAGCGGTGCAAAAGTGCCGTCGGCGCGGGTGATGCGGATCGACGGATGCGCGTTGACCGCTTCTTCGGTCGGGGCGCGGGTGGCGCGTTCTTTCGAACGACCGTCACGGTAGATCACATAGTCGCGGGCTACTTTCTGCTCGCCGGCACGCATCAGGGCCAGTTCGACCTGGTCCTGGATTTCTTCGATGTGGATGGTGCCACCCGATGGCATGCGACGCTTGAAGGTCGCGGTGACCTGTTCGGTCAGGCGGGCAACGGTGTCGTGGATTCGCGACGAGGCAGCAGCGGTGCCGCCTTCAACTGCGAGAAACGCTTTGGTGATGGCGACGGTGATTTTGTCATCGGTATAAGGAACGACAGTGCCGTTACGCTTGATCACGCGCAGTTGGCCAGGCGCGGTGGCGGACAGATCCGAATTCGAATCAGCGGCCTGCGGCAAGGTGCCCTGCGGGTTCTCGCGAGTTGTGTCGGTTTGCATGGGGGGGTGTCTCCACGTTCTCTATGTTTGTTTGGGCACCATCACGGTGCCCACCGTTCCGTCCTGAAGCACTACAACCGGCAGCGCCGGGCATAACGACCTCGGGACAGTTCAGGAAGGGGGCCTTTGGAGCGCCGCTTCCATGCCGAAGTCTTGGGTGACCAGCCGTAAGCTGGAAACCGGATTCCTGTGGGTGACAGTCAAGGACTGCAACACCCGTACCGTTTTCGCCGATTTGTGCAGAAAACAGCCGCCATCCGCACGCGCGGTTTGGTCTTCTAAAAATACGTTTGGTTCAACCAGGCAGAGGCAATAAAGCGCTTGAGTTTGGTGCCTGATTTGTGTTTGGTTTTTTGCGCAAAACCCTACATGTAGGGTTTTTTTGGCGCCGAGCTACAAGATAATGCGTTTTGGGGGGTGTTGCAACGTACTACCTGTGGATAAACCTGTGCGTAAATTGTGTGTGAAACGTGGAACGAGCGTGTAGGCCGCGACCCTGCTGCATTGCACCGTTTGTCATCGTTTCTTCACGATCCAAAACGGCTTGGGCGGTTTTTTAAGGGCGCGAACCCTATCACAAAAAACCGGCTTGTCCGAACGCATTTACCGACTTGTGTTCTCGCTGATCGGCGTTTATACAATCGGGCGGCACATACGCATTCTTATCCTCCTTATTCATTACAAAAAGACGGGAGGATCCGCCCTTTTTGTATTGGCAAGCAGAGGTCACCGTGGAGCAAGAAGCCTGGCAGATATTGATTGTCGAGGACGACCAGCGTCTGGCCGAACTCACTCGCGATTACCTGCAAGTCAACGGCCTGCGCGTGGAAATAGAAGGCAATGGCGCGCTGGCGGCGGCGCGGATCATCAAGGAACAACCGGACCTGGTGATCCTCGACCTGATGCTCCCCGGCGAAGACGGCTTGAGTATTTGCCGCAAGGTCCGCGACCGCTATGACGGCCCGATCCTGATGCTCACGGCGCGCACCGACGACACCGACCAGATTCTCGGCCTGGACCTGGGCGCCGACGATTACGTGTGCAAACCCGTGCGTCCGCGCCTGCTGCTGGCGCGTATCCAGGCCCTGCTGCGGCGCAGTGAGGCCCCCGAGGCCGCGCCGGAAAAACAGCGTCGTCTGCAGTTCGGCCCGCTGGTGGTGGACAACGCCCTACGCGAGGCCTGGTTGCAGGGCAACGGCATCGAGTTGACCAGCGCCGAGTTCGACCTGCTGTGGCTGCTGGTGGCCAATGCCGGGCGCATCCTTTCTCGCGAAGAGATTTTCACCGCCCTGCGCGGCATTGGCTATGACGGCCAGGACCGTTCCATCGATGTACGCATTTCGCGCATCCGGCCCAAGATTGGCGACGACCCGGACCACCCGCGGTTGATCAAGACCGTTCGCAGCAAGGGTTACCTGTTCGTCCCTGAAGCCTGCGCAGACCTGGCCCTGTGAACTCGATTTTCCTGCGCATCTATGGCGGCATGTGTGCGGCGCTGATTCTGGTAGCGCTGCTCGGCGTGCTGGCTTTGCACTTGCTCAATCAGGTGCGCAGCGAGCAATACCGCGAGCGCCTGGCCCACGGCACGTTCTCGTTGATGGCCGACAACCTGCAACCGATGAATGAAACCGAGCGCCACCGTGCCTTGCTGGTGTGGGAGCGCCTGTTGGGCATTCCGCTGGCGTTGCAGACGTTCGCCCAGACCGACCTCGACCTCACCCAGCGTACCCGCATACAGCGCGGCCAGGCCCTGGTGGAGCAGACCGGGCCACACGCGGCGAAGGTCTATCGGTTGGTCAGCGACAAGGAACAGCTTGTATTGACAGGGGAGGTGCAGCAGATCAGCGAGCAACTGGCCCGGGCGACCATCTACCTGTTGGCCGATGAATTGGTGCGCTACCCGGTGGCCGAGCAGCCCGAGCGGCTGGCGTTGCTTAAAGAAGACAAAGGCTTTGGCTTCGACTTGCGACTGGTCACCATCGATCAGGCCGATATGGACGAGGACCAGAGCCGACGCGTGTCCGAGGGCGACACGGTGATGGCGTTGGGCAAGGGCGGTGATTCGATCCGGGTGTTCGCCGGCATGGTCGGTACGCCGTGGGTACTGGAGATCGGCCCGCTGTATCAAATGAATCCTTATCCGCCTGAATGGCTGGTGCTGATTGCCGCATTGGGCTTGAGCCTGATCGGGTTGATCGTCTATTTGCTGGTGCGGCAACTGGAGCGTCGTTTGCGCGGTCTTGAAGCCGCCGCAACGCGCATCGCCAAGGGCAGCCTGGAAACCCGCGTGCCGGCTCGAGGCGCCGACTCGGTGGGACGTCTGGCCCAGGCGTTCAACGGCATGGCCGAGCACTTGCAGCAGTTGCTGGCGATCCAGCGAGAACTGGTGCGCGCCGTCTCTCACGAGCTGCGCACCCCGGTGGCGCGGTTGCGTTTCGGCCTGGAAATGATCGGCTCGGCCACTACGCCGCAAGCGCTGGAAAAATACCGCGAGGGCATGGACCACGACATCGAGGACCTCGACCGTCTGGTGGACGAGATGCTCACCTACGCACGGCTGGAGCAGGGCTCGCCGGCGCTGGATTTTCAGCGAGTCGATCTGGATGCACTGGTCAATCAGGTCATCGCCGAACTGGCGCCGTTGCGCGTCGGCGTGACGGTGCAGCGTGGCCTGTGCCTGTCGGCCGCCGATTGCGACGATGCCTGGGTCGAGGCCGAACCGCGCTACCTGCATCGGGCGTTGCAAAACCTGGTGAGCAACGCCATGCGCCATGCCCAGTCACAGGTGACCGTCAGCTATCAGGTGGGGCAGCAGCGCTGTCGGGTGGATGTCGAGGATGACGGGCCGGGCGTGCCGGAAGCCGCGTGGGAGAAAATCTTCACGCCCTTTCTGCGCCTTGACGACAGCCGTACTCGTGCTTCTGGTGGCCACGGGTTGGGGTTGTCGATCGTGCGACGGATTGTGCATTGGCATGACGGTCGGGCGCTGATCAGCAAGAGCAAAAGCCTGGGTGGGGCGTGCTTCAGCCTGAGTTGGCCGAGGAATCAGGAGCGGCGTTGAGCAAGGCACTGTGTCAGTAAATATGGATGTTGAAGCTGATAGCCTCTTCGCGGGCAAGCCCGCTCCCGCACTGGATCTACGTCACACCAAAGCACCCTGTGGGAGCGGGCTTGCCCGCGAAGGGGCCCTGTCAAACAGCCAGGACTTCAGGCCTTGATACTGACCAGACTCAACAACTGCCCATCCTGCACTGCAAATTGCGCATCCAGCTCAGTGCCGCTGCACCATTCACTGGACAGATCAGTGAGCAGCCGCAGCCGTACCTCACCGCCCTCGGTCCACTCCAGCATTTCAGCATGCTCGAAATAGAAGCGCTTCTGCACAATCGGGTACAGCGCCTTGAACAGGCTTTCCTTCACCGAAAACGTCAGCGTGACCCACTGCGCCAATTGATCGCGCTCGGCGGCGGCCATGCGCTGCATCTCGGGTTGGGTGAGAATTTCCCCGGCCAGGCGTTCGGCCCGATCATGGTCGAGCAGGTTTTCCAGGTCCATGCCCAGGCCACGCCACTGGGTTTTGTGCGCGACAATCGCTGCCGCTCGACCCGTGCTGTGGGTGATCGAACCACTGATGTGCGATGGCCAGACGGGCGCTCGGTCATCACCAATGGCCGGGATGAAGTTCAGTCCTTCCAGTTGCTGCAGCGCCGCCCGGGCGCAGACACGCCCGGCCAGAAACTCCGCCTGACGCTTGGCCACTGAACGCTGAATACTCGCCGGCGGCGCGATGGCGCTGCGCAGGAAATCATCGATGGCCAGTTGCGACGGATCGAAATGGGTACTGAGCAACACCGTATCGGGCAGCACGAAGGGCAGCGGCCAATGGGCGTCGAGTGGGGTGCAGCAGGTGGGGAGGATAGGGATCATGATGGACATTTTGCCGTTCAGTTAAAGATTTGAACACTGCAATCCTTGTGGGAGCGAGCTTGCTCGCGATGGCGTCGTGTCAATCAACATCCATCTCGAATGTGATGCCGCTATCGCGAGCAAGCTCGCTCCCACAGGTGTTGTGTCTTTAACTGACGATGCAGTGCCAAGCCTTCAACCAAAAATCTTCTTGAAAAACGCCTGCATGTCCTTCCACGAACTTTCATCCGCCGCCTTGTTGTAGCCGATGTCCGGCCCGCCATGATCACCATGGCTCAGGCGATCGGCATCCGGGTTGGTAAAGCCGTGTTTGGCATCTGCCAGGCTGACGAACTTGTAGTCGGCGCCAGCCTTGTCCATTTCAGCTTTGAAAGCGGTGACGTTCTGCGCTGTGACCATGCTGTCCCTGGCGCCATGCTCGACCAGGATTTTGGCTTTCACGCTGCCCGGTGTCGCCGGCGTATTGGTCGTCAGGGCTCCGTGGAAACTCACCACACCGGCCAGCGGCAAGCCTTGACGCGCCGCATTCAACACCACGCCACCGCCGAAGCAATAACCGATGGCGGCCAGTTTGTTCGGATCGGTTTGCGGCTGTTTGCGCAACAGATCAAGCCCCGCCTGAAACCGTGCGCTGGCCACGGCGCTGTTCTTCGACACCTCTTGCATGAACGCCATCGCATCCTTCGGATGTTCAGTATTTTTGCCGCCGCCATACATGTCGATCGCCAGCGCGCTATAGCCCAGGCCGGCCAGGTCACGGGCGCGGCGCTTGGCGTAATCGTTGAGGCCCCAGAACTCATGCACCACCACAATGCCGGGGCGCGGGCCTTTGATCGCGTCATCGAAGGCGTAGTAGCCGATCATCTTGGTGCCATCGGCACTCTCGTAAGGAATTTCCTGAGTCTGGATGGCGGCCTGGGTCAGCCCGCTGAGGGCCAGCAAGGTAAGGGCAAGCAAAAGGCGCATGGTGAGATCTCCTTGAATGAAATGTGTTGAAACAGCCTAGTCCATTTGATTCAGCCAAGGTTCAGAGTGCGTTCAGAGTGCGTTCAGCGGCGGGTGCGTAACCTTGCCCCGTACCCAAAAAGCAAAGCACATAAGGAAACTCCCTATGACTTTATTGAAAAAAGTGCTTCTGGCCTTCACCGTGCTCGGCGCCAGCGCCGCAGCTCACGCCAGTGACGATACTTTCGCCAGCCTGACGCTGGGACAAACCAGCGACAAGGTTAAAAAATCCCACGCCCTGAACGACAACCTCAACCACCCGAACGCCGACGGCGTGATCGGCAAGGACACCACCTGGGGTGTGCGTCTGGGTCAGCAAAACAGTCAGGGTCGCTACTACGCTACCTACGACAACGTGTCGGGCGCGCACAATGGCATTAAACTGCGCCAGGAAAACCTGCTGGGCAGCTACGATCTGTTCTATCCAGTGAGCGGTAGCACCAAATTGTTTGGCGGTGCCACTGCTGGTTTGACCAAAATGACCCAGGAATCGCCAGGTTTCAGCCGCGACAGCGATATTGGCTACGCCCTCGGCGGTCAGGTCGGTGTGGTGCAGCAAGTTTCACAAAACGCCTCGGTCGAGCTGGGTTACCGTTATCTGCGCAGCAACGCCAGCACAGAAATGAGCGAGCGCGGTGGCAGCAAACAAGGGTCGCTGGCCCTGAACAGCAGCGCCCAGACGTACCTGTCGGCCAACTACATGTTCTAACAGGTAGTTCGCCCGACCAGCGCCGGATTCCCCGAAAAGGGTGATCCGGCGTTGCCATATTGGTCATCGAGGTACATGCCGTACCTCAGGAGATGTTGTTTTGCCCGGGAGAGCGTTATGAAACTGCTGGTCGTCGAAGATGAAGCGCTGTTGCGCCATCACCTGCAAACCCGCCTGACAGATGGTGGCCACGTGGTTGAGTCCGTGGCCAACGCCGAGGAGGCGTTGTATCAGACCGAGCAGTTCAATCATGATCTGGCGGTGATCGACCTCGGCCTTCCAGGCATGGGCGGTCTGGACCTGATTCGTCATCTGCGCTCGCAGGGCAAGACCTTCCCGATCCTGATCCTCACCGCACGCGGCAACTGGCAGGACAAGGTCGAGGGCCTGGCCGCCGGTGCGGATGACTATGTGGTCAAGCCGTTCCAGTTCGAAGAGCTGGATGCCCGGCTCAACGCCTTGCTGCGCCGCTCCAGCGGCTTTACGCAGTCGACCATCACCGCCGGGCCGCTGGCGCTGGACCTTAATCGCAAGCAGGCGCTCCTCGACGAACAGCCGTTGGCGCTGACGGCCTATGAGTACCGAATTCTCGAATACCTGATGCTGCATCATCAGCAAGTGGTGTCCAAGGACCGCCTGATGGAACAGCTCTACCCGGACGACGACGAGCGCGATCCGAACGTGATCGAAGTGCTGGTCGGCCGTCTGCGCCGCAAACTCGAAGGTCCGGCCGGGTTCAAGCCGATCGACACCGTGCGGGGCCTGGGCTACCTGTTTAACGAGCGCTGCGCTTGATTCGCTCCCTGCGTGTACGCTTGATGCTCGCCGCCACGCTGTTGGCGGTGTTGTTCATGCTCGCGTTGTTACCGGCCATGCAGGGTGCGTTCAGTCTGGCGTTGCAGGATTCGATCGAACAGCGCCTGGCGTCTGACGTCACCACGCTGATCTCCGCCGCCCGGGTGGAGAACAATCATCTGGTCATGCCGGCGCAATTACCTGATGAGCGCTTCAATCTTACCGACAGCCGCTTGCTCGGCTATGTCTATGACCGTGAAGCTCATCTGGTCTGGCGCTCGCGGGCCACTCAGGAAGAAAAGATCAACTACAAGCCGCGTTATGACGGGCAAGGTAACGAGTTCGCCAGAATTCGCGAGACCGATGGCGAGGAGTTCTTCGTCTACGACGTCGAGGTCAAATTGCTGGGGGGTAAAAACGCGGCATTCAGCTTCGTCGCGTTGCAGCCGGTACGCGAATACGAAGCCACCCTCGAAGGCCTGCGGGAAAACCTCTACCTCGGGTTCGGGGCGGCGTTGCTGGTGCTGTTGTCATTGCTGTGGATTGGCTTGACCTGGGGTCTGCAAGCCTTGCGCCGGCTGAGCCAGGAGCTCGATCAGATCGAAAGCGGCACCCGCGAAAGCCTCAGCGAAGAACACCCGCGTGAGTTGTTGCGCCTGACCGGCTCCCTCAACCGCTTGCTGCACAGTGAACGTGAACAGCGCAGCCGTTACCGCGATTCCCTAGACGACCTGGCCCACAGCCTGAAGACCCCGTTAACGGTATTACAAGGCGTAAGCGAAGATATGGCGCTGCGTCCGCGGGATCGAGATCAGGCCTGGGTGCTGCAATCGCAGATCGAACGCATGAGTCAGCAAATCAGTTACCAGTTGCAACGGGCCAGCTTGCGAAAGAGCGGTCTGGTGCGCCACCAGGTACGCCTGCGCCCGGTGCTGCAAAGCCTGTGCGACACGCTCGACAAGGTCTATCGCGACAAGCGCGTGCGGGTCGCCTTCGACCTGCCGGACCCGTGTTATGTGCCGATCGAGCAGGGTGCGTTGCTGGAAATGCTGGGTAACCTGCTGGAAAACGCCTATCGCCTGTGCCTGAGTGAAGTGCGCATCAGCGTGCGCGAAACCCACAGCATGATCGAGTTGTGTGTCGAAGATGACGGCCCCGGTGTGCCACCGAACCAGCGTGCACGCATCCTCCAGCGCGGCGAACGCCTGGACCGCCAGCATCCGGGGCAGGGCATTGGTCTGGCGGTGGTCAAGGACATCATCGAAAGCTATAGCGCCAAGTTGACCCTGGGTGATTCACCGATGGGCGGGGCGGCGTTCCGGATTCATTTTCCGGTGGTTTGATGACGTTCTCACAGGCCTCTTCGCGAACAGCCTCGCTCCCACATTAGATCTCAAGTGTTCACGCAAGCATGAGTTCACTGAAGGTCCCTGTGGGAGCGGGCTTGCCCGCGATGGCGACCTGTCTGGCACAATGATTTTGGATGTGCCGACGCCTTCGCGAGCAAGCTCGCTCCCACAGGGTATTCGCGGTGAACGCTGACTTCTGAGCACCGCAGAACAGATGTGGGAGCGAGCTTGCTCGCGATGGCGCCCGTCAAAGCAGCCGGGTATCTGTTGGCGAAACTCAATTTTCCTGCGCGCGATAGGCCCCTGGCGTCACCCCGGTCCACTTCTTGAACGCCCGATGAAACGCCGAAGGCTCGGAAAATCCCAACTGCTCGGCAATCTGTTGCAACGACAGATCCGCCCGCCCCAGGTGATAAATCGCGATGTCCCGGCGCAACTGATCCTTCAACTCCTGAAAGCTCGATCCCTCTTCACGTAAATGCCGGCGCAATGTCTGCGGGCTGATGTGCAGGTGCGCCGCCACGGTTTCCAGATCGGGCCAGCGCGCGTTGTCGCGGCTGAGCAAGCGGCGCAACTGACTGCTCAAGCTGTCGCCGTCGTCCGGGCGCGACAGCAGGTCGGCGGGGGAGCGTTCGAGAAAATGCTTGAGCGTCCGTTCATCCTGCAACAGCGGCATGTGCAGATAACGACTGTGAAACAGCAGGCTGCTGCGATTTGCGGCAAACACCTGGGGGCAGGGAAACAACAGGTCGTATTCGGCGCCATGTCCGGGCCTCGGGTAGCTGAACGTCGTTTGTTCCAAACGAATACGCTGGCCGATCAGCCAACTGGCGAAGCGGTGCCAGATCACCAGCAGGCACTCAGTGAGGAAGTGATCCGGGTCCCAAAGCTGCGAATCGTCCAGGCTCAGGCGCACCCATTCGTCTTCGCGGCTCAGGCACAGGCGCGGAGCCTCGGGGAATAAGCTATAAAACAATAAGCCACGATTGAGTGCCCTCTCCAGGTTGCGGCAGTGAATCACCGCATGGCACATCATCGCGAAACTGCCAGGCTTGCTCGGGGCCGGGCCGAAACCCAGGTATTCGTCGTCCAGTGCCAGCCACAGGTTCTGGATCAACCGGGTGAACTGCTCCGGCGCAAGACGTGCCCGCGGCTCATCCAGCAACTCGGCGCTGATCCCGAGTTGCTGCAAAAGGCTTGAGTAATCGTAGCCACGCTTGCGGGCGCCACCGAGGGCGGCGCGGGCGAAATGACTGGCGATGGTGCGTTCGCGCATGGCTGCTGGCATCTGTCCATTGAGCGGCGGATGGTAGCCGTGTGGGCTGACGATGAACAAGGCGGATATCCGCCAAATTGTAGGACGAGATCGGGATGATAGGCGGAAATCCGCCATATCTTTGTAACGGCCTGGTGACGAGGAAAAAGCTGCGGGCCTTGATGTCAAAAGGCTTACAAGCTTTTCGGCAAAAGTGGCACGGGCTTTGCGATAGACGAGACAGAAGCCTGCCTTTGCGCAGCTCGACAAAACAAATCCCTCCAGTGCAGGAGGGTTCGCAAATGAGGTGCCGCTGACAACAGATGGAGGTTGTCGCGGGACGCTCTTGAGGAACTTTGCAATGACGACTCGTCAGCCACTGTACAAATCCCTGTATTTCCAGGTGATCGTTGCCATCGCCATCGGCATCCTGCTCGGTCACTTCTACCCGCAGACCGGTGTGGCGCTCAAGCCGCTGGGTGACGGGTTCATCAAACTGATCAAAATGGTCATTGCCCCGATCATCTTCTGTACCGTTGTCAGCGGTATCGCTGGCATGCAGAGCATGAAATCGGTTGGTAAAACCGGCGGCTACGCGCTGTTGTACTTCGAAGTCGTTTCCACCATTGCCCTGTTGATCGGCCTGGTCGTGGTCAACGTTGTGCAGCCGGGCGCCGGCATGCACATCGACGTCGCCACCCTTGACGCTTCGAAAGTCGCTGCCTATGTAACGGCTGGCGCAGACCAGAGCATCGTCGGCTTCCTGCTTAACGTAATCCCGAATACCATCGTCGGCGCGTTCGCCAACGGCGACATCCTGCAAGTGCTGATGTTCTCGGTGATCTTCGGTTTCGCCCTGCATCGCCTGGGTGCCTACGGCAAGCCGGTACTGGACTTCATCGATCGCTTCGCCCACGTGATGTTCAACATCATCAACATGATCATGAAGCTGGCGCCACTCGGTGCGCTGGGTGCCATGGCGTTCACCATCGGCGCCTACGGTGTCGGTTCGCTGGTGCAACTGGGCCAGTTGATGATCTGCTTCTACATCACCTGCGTGCTGTTCGTGGTCTTCGTGCTGGGCGCCATCTGCCGTGCTCACGGCTTCAGTGTTCTGAAACTGATTCGCTACATCCGTGAAGAACTGCTGATCGTGCTGGGTACTTCCTCTTCGGAATCCGCTCTGCCACGCATGCTGATCAAGATGGAACGCCTGGGTGCGAAGAAATCCGTCGTCGGCCTGGTCATCCCGACCGGTTACTCGTTCAACCTCGACGGTACGTCGATCTACCTGACCATGGCTGCCGTGTTCATCGCCCAGGCGACTGACACCCACATGGACATCACCCACCAGATCACCCTGCTGCTGGTCCTGCTGCTGTCCTCCAAAGGCGCTGCGGGCGTGACCGGTTCGGGCTTCATCGTGCTGGCAGCTACCCTGTCCGCCGTTGGCCATCTGCCGGTTGCCGGTCTGGCGCTGATCCTGGGTATCGACCGCTTCATGTCTGAAGCCCGCGCCCTGACCAACCTGGTGGGCAACGCCGTTGCGACCCTGGTCGTGGCCAAGTGGGTCAAGGAACTGGATGAAGACAAACTGCACACCGAACTGGCTTCCGGTGGTCGCGGTATCTCCGACACCCGTGAAGACGACGACCTGGGCGTGGCTGAAGGCCCGGCCCCAACCAGCGTCAAGTAACACGCGCTGTAATGAAAAAACCCGCTTCGGCGGGTTTTTTCATGAGCGCGATTGAGCGCAACGGTCACTGCCCCTGATGCATAAGGTGATTGCCGCCAGGCCATCCGCTGCCTAGGCTGGAGGCATCGCATAAGGAGAACGCCCAATGCCCGGTCCACTGGCATCACTCAAGGTTCTGGATTTCTCGACACTGTTGCCGGGGCCGTTCGCTTCGTTGCTGCTGGCGGACATGGGCGCCGAGGTGCTGCGCATCGAGTCGCCGACCCGCCTGGACCTGCTGCGAGTGCTGCCGCCCCACGATCAGGGCGTTTCGGCCAGCCACGCCTACCTGAACCGCAACAAGCGCAGCCTGGCGCTGGACCTCAAGCAGCCCGAGGCGCTGGAGGTGATCAGGTCGCTGTTGCGGGACCACGACATCGTGCTGGAACAGTTCCGCCCCGGCGTGATGGAACGCCTCGGCCTGGGCTATGAGGCCTTGAAGGCGATCAACCCGAAGCTGATCTATGTGTCGATCACCGGTTACGGCCAGACCGGCCCCTACAAGGACCGCGCCGGACACGACATCAACTACCTGGCCCTGGCGGGGCTGGCGAGCTACACCGGCCGCGCCGACAGTGGCCCGTTACCGTTGGGTATGCAGGTGGCGGATGTCGCTGGTGGTTCGTTGCACGGGGTCATTGGCTTGTTGGCAGCGGTGATTGCTAGACAGCAGACGGGGCAGGGGCAGCACCTGGACGTGAGCATGACCGACTGCGCGTTCAGCCTGAATGCCATGGCCGGCGCCGGGTACCTGGCCTGTGGCGCGGAGCCAGGGCCGGAAGACCAGATGCTCAACGGTGGCAGCTTTTATGATTATTACCGCTCGCGAGACGGGCGGTGGATGTCCGTAGGTAGCCTGGAGCCGGCGTTCATGCTGCAACTGTGTACGGCACTCGGTCGCCCGGAGCTTGCCGCGCAAGGCCTGTCGCCCCAACCTGCGCAACAGCAGGCGCTGAAGAATGAGTTGAGGGTCGAGTTCGAGAAACATGACTTTGCCCAACTGTGCGAATTGTTTGCCGGGGTCGATGCGTGTGTCGAGCCGGTGCTGCGCCTGGGGGAGGCGGTGCGGCATCCGCAGGTGCGGGCGCGGGATCTGGTGAAGCAGGTGCCGCGGGGCGATGGCTCCAGTCAGGCGCAGATGGCGTGCCCGTTGAAGTTTTCAGGCGGCTTGCCCGAGCCTCGGCATATGGGTGCAGGGTTGGGGGAACATACGGATCAGGTGTTGGGGGAGTTGGGGTTCAGTGCGCAGCGGATAGAAGCGCTGCGGCGTGCCAAGGTGATTGTGTAGGGGGCGTAGCGGCCTCATCGCGGGCAAGCCCGGCTCCCACATTGGAGCTTCAGTGGGCATAGAATCTGTGAACACCTGAGATCCCTGTGGGAGCCGGGCTTGCCCGCGATGAGGCCAGCTCAAACACCACAAATACAGCTACTCGACCCGCATCTCCCCACTAAACACCAACGTACTGCGACACCGCCGACACAAATACCTGCGTCCCTGCCGCACCAGGCCATGGCGCTGCGCCGAGAACGGGAAATCACTGTCGGCACACGGGCATTTATAGATATAGCGGGTCACGCTGCGGCGTTTGACGTCATAGGTATGGCAGCGATTGGGCGGCAGTTCGTATACGCCACGCATGATCAACTGCCATTCCTCCCCATGGGGCTGAATACGGTCGCCGAACAATTGATGTGCGATCAGGTGCGCCACTTCGTGGGCCACGGTCTGCTTGAGAAAGTCTTCGGTGTTTTCCCGGTACAACTGCGGGTTGAAGCGCAGCAGGTTCTCGTGCAAATGCGCGACACCGGCTTTTTGCCCGCGCAGCTTGAGGCTCACCACGGGGCGTTTGAAAGGTCGTTTGAAAAAGGATTCGGCTTGCAGGAAACAGTCTTCGACGCGGGTATTGAGTGGCTCGGGCATGCTTGATGGGTCTCCAGAGTGGCCGAGTATGGCGCAAACTCCCGGGAATACGAAAAGCCGAACTGCCGAATGGTCGTGTGGCGCATTAAAAGGCCGCCTCGCGGCGGCCTGTGTCGGCAGATCTTGTTTTGGGTGCACGAGCCTCTAATTGGTATAGACCGGCCCCACGCCGAGTCCCCAGACGATGACGGTAAAGGCCATTATCGCTACCAGCACCACCAGCCCGACGGCCAGCACCGAACTGGAAAACAGAAAGCCTTCATCCGACGGGATATTCATGAAGGTCGGCAAGCCGACATATAACAGGTAAACCGTGTAACAAATGGCCGCCGTACCGATGATCATCCCCAGCCACATATGCGGATACAGCGCCGCCAGGCCACCGACAAACAGCGGGGTTGCGGTGTACGTGGCAAACGCCACACATCGGGCCAGGCTTGGATTGGCATCGTAGGTGCGGGCCATCCAGTGCACGAACGCACCCATCACCGCCACGCCACCGAGCATCGCCAGGTACGACATGACCGTCATCCAGATCGCGCTTTCCACGGTCAGCATGACCGGCGCCCGACTGCCAATGACCCAGCCGACCTGCGTGGTGCCGATAAACGCCGACACCGCCGGAATGGCCGCCAGAATCAGGGTGTGGGTCAGGTACATGTGGCTGATGCTTTCCTCCTGGTCGCCACGGATTTCCTTCCATTCTTGATCAGGGTGGGTGAAGAGCCCCACTACGTGATGGATCATGCCAGTCACTCCTCTTGTTTTTACCATCGCCCCCCAGTGGAGCGCCTACGGGCCAGCGCGGCCAAGTAAGTAAAGGTCTGAATATGTGTGCGACCTTATGTCGCAGTATAGAAAGGAGTTCCCTTGGCGGAAGTAGGGGGGTTAGAGCAAATCGCGCTGTAAACAACTCTGTTAATCGCCGCCGGGTCTGTATCCCCGATCCCACAGTGAATTGTGGGACTCTTCGCCCCGGCAGTGATTTTGCGTAAAATGTCGGCCTTTCGTCACACCTCACGGATTTCGCGTCATGGGCACTCTCACGGTCAACCAGAACAAACTGCAAAAGCGCCTTCGCCGTCAGGCCGGTGAGGCTGTCGCCGATTTCAACATGATTGAAGACGGCGACAAGGTCATGGTCTGCCTGTCCGGTGGCAAAGACAGCTACACCATGCTCGATGTGCTGCTGCATTTGCAGAAGGTCGCGCCGATCAAGTTCGAGATCGTCGCCGTGAACATGGACCAGAAACAGCCAGGTTTCCCGGAGCATGTGCTGCCGGCCTATCTCAAGGAACTGGGCATCGAGTACCACATCGTCGAGAAAGACACCTATTCGGTGGTCAAGGAACTGATCCCGGAAGGCAAGACCACCTGCTCGCTGTGCTCGCGCTTGCGTCGTGGCACGCTCTACACCTTTGCCGACGAAATCGGCGCGACCAAGATGGCCCTCGGTCACCATCGCGATGACATCGTCGAGACGTTCTTCCTCAACATGTTCTTCAACGGCTCGCTCAAGGCCATGCCGCCGAAACTGCGGGCCGACGACGGGCGCAACGTGGTGATCCGCCCGCTGGCCTATTGCAACGAAAAAGACATACAGGCCTACTCGGACTTCAAACAATTCCCGATCATCCCGTGCAACCTCTGCGGCTCCCAGGAAAACCTGCAACGCCAGGTGGTCAAGGACATGCTGCAAGACTGGGAACGCAAGACCCCGGGGCGCACCGAAAGCATTTTCCGCAGCCTGCAGAATGTGATTCCGTCGCAACTGGCGGACCGCAACCTGTTCGATTTCACAAACCTGCGAATCGACGAATCGGCGGCATCGCGCTTCGTCAACGTAGTGAACCTCTAAGCAGCCTGAGCGAGCTGGCTCGCGAAAGCGGTGTGCCATTCAACTGAGATGGCGGCTGACACTGCGCTTCGCGAGCCAGCTCGCTCCCACAGGTTTTTCATTTCAATCCCCAGGAGAGGGCATGCGCGATTACAAATGGCTGCACGAATACTGTCTGAACCGCTTTGGTTCGGCGGCTGAACTGGAAGCCCATCTGCCGGTTCCGAAAACCCCGGCGCAATTGCGCAAGATCAGCGACGATCGCTACCTCTCGACCATGGCGCTGCGGGTGTTCCGCGCCGGGCTCAAGCACAGCCTGGTGGACGCCAAGTGGCCGATGTTCGAAGAAGTGTTCTTCAAGTTCGACCCGGAAAAAGTCGTGCTGATGAGCGCCGAGCACCTTGAGCGCCTGATGCAGGACGCGCGGATCATCCGCCATCTGGGCAAGCTCAAAAGCGTGCCGCGCAATGCGCAGTTCATCCTCGACGTGGCGCATGAGAAGGGCAGCTTCGGCGCGCTGATCGCCGATTGGCCGGTGACCGATATCGTCGGCCTGTGGACCTACCTGAAAAAACACGGTCATCAGTTGGGCGGGCTCTCGGCTCCGCGCTTTTTGCGCATGGTCGGCAAGGATACGTTTGTGCCCAGCTATGACGTGGTGGCCGGGTTGAATGCGCAGAAGATCGTCGACAAGGTGCCGACCAGCCAGAGGGATCTGGCGTTGGTGCAAGAGGTGTTCAACCAGTGGCATGAACAGAGTGGCGGGCGGGCGATGAGCCAGATTTCGATGATGCTGGCTTACACAGTGAATCATTGACACCGAATCGTCTCATTCGCGAACAGGCTCGCTCCCACAGGGGGATTTGTGAACGCCACAGATCCAGTGTGGGAGCGAGCTTGCTCGCGAAGGGGCCCGATCAGGCAACGGAGATCTCGCCCTCGCCAGCCAACTTGCGATTCAACTGAAACCGCCACCGCACATACAGCAGCGCCGAGCAGAACACCGCCAAACTTGCGCCCATCTCCAGCAACCCGAACAGCTGCCGGTTCGGGTCATAGGCCGCCAGGGCGCCCTTGATGAAATACAGGTTCACCACAAAGCACATCCACGAATGCCCGCGCGCGCTGCCGATCATCATCCCCGGCGCCAGCAACAGCAGCGGCACCAGTTCGATCAGCAGAATCACCCACGGCCGTGCGCCATGCAGGTCGGCGACCGCCAGGTAGTAGACGCACAGCAGTCCCACCAGGCCGAAAAAGCACAGCAGGCTGATGGCTCGCATCGCCCGAACGCGCGGCTCCAGCCATTCAATGGATGGCAAAATCTTTGGCTTCTTCGCCACGTCAGTTCCCCAGTTTCTGTGCAGTTTTTGCCAACCGCAGGCCCAGCGCCCGGCACAGCGCCACTTCGTGTTCATTCAAGCCGCTTTTGCCATCGGCGCCAGCGTGATGACTGGCGCCATACGGCGTGCCGCCGCCACGGGTTTCCAGCAGGGCCGATTCGCTGTAGGGCAGGCCGGTGATCAGCATGCCGTGGTGCAGCAACGGCAGCATCATCGACAGCAGAGTGGTTTCCTGGCCTCCGTGCAGGCTGGCGGTCGAGGTAAAGACCCCGGCCGGCTTGCCCACCAGGGCGCCGGTCAGCCACAGGTTGCTGGTGCCATCGAGGAAGTACTTGAGCGGCGCTGCCATGTTGCCGAAGCGGGTCGGGCTGCCGAGGGCCAGGCCCGCGCAGTTCTTCAGGTCGTCGAGGCTGGCGTACAGCGCGCCTTCGTCCGGGATGTCCGGCGACACCGCTTCGCATTCGCTGGAGATCGCCGGTACGGTGCGCAGGCGCGCTTCCATGCCCGACTGTTCAACGCCCCGGGCGATCTGCCGGGCCATTTCGTTGGTCGAGCCGCTACGGCTGTAATACAGCACCAGAATGTAGGGCGCGCTCACGGCAGCAACTCCAGCACGTTCTCCGGTGGACGGCCGACGATGGCTTTGTCGCCGACTTCGAGAATCGGCCGCTCCATGAGTTTCGGATAGGCCGCGATGGCGGCGATCAATTGCGCTTCGCTGAGGGTGGCGTCGGCCAGGTTGAGGGTCTTGTACTCGTCTTCGCCGGTGCGCAGCAGTTGCCGGGCGTTGAAGCCGAGCTTTTTCAGCAAGCTCTGGATTTGCGCGGCGTCCAGCGGCGTTTCCAGATAGCGGACCACGTCAGGGGCCAGGCCACGGGCCTGGAGCAGTTCGAGCGCACCGCGGGATTTCGAGCAGCGCGGGTTGTGATAAAGCGTCAGATCGGTCATGTGCGGGTCGCATCTTGCGTAAGGTGGCGGCTATTCTAACTGTGCAGCGCGCAATCCAGAACCGTGGGAGGCGATGGGTCGCAGGCGCATTCAACTTTTGACAAGGATCACGACATGACAAGGCGATTGGCAGCGGCATTGGCGATTATCGGGACGCTGATGCTGGGGGGCTGCGGCAATGACTATGGCATCGACCAGAATGGCCACAAAGTGGCCGCCGAACACCTCGACAAACAATGGCTGGTGCTCAATTACTGGGCCGAGTGGTGTGGCCCGTGCCGTACTGAAATCCCGGAGCTGAACGGCCTGGCAGAACAGCTCAAAGACAAGAAAATCGGGGTGTTCGGGGTCAATTTCGACAATGTGCAGGGCGATGACCTGAAAAGCGCCACCGAAAAACTGGGGATCAAGTTCACGGTACTGGCCCAGGACCCGGCGGATCTGTTTGATCTGCCACGCAGCGAGGCCTTGCCGGTGACTTACATCATCGATAACAAAGGCAAGGTGCGCGAACAACTGATGGGCGAGCAGACAGCGGCGGGGGTGATGGCAAAACTTGAGGCGTTACAGGCGAAAAATTGATTTCAGCTCGTTTCGGACGAGCTTTTGTGGCGAGGGAGCCAGCTCCCTCGCCACAGTGAGTCAATTATCAGCGTCGAGGGCAATCAACCCTCTTCAAGCCACCAACGCAGCGGCTTGCCTTCGGCCGGCCAGAAGCGCATCTGGTCGATCGGCGAGATGTCCCAGCGCTGCACCTGTTCCAGCGCTTGCAGGAAACGTCTTTCCTGCTCCATCAAGGCTTCCCCGCACATCTTGCGGGTGCTGCCGATCTTGCCGAAGCTCAGCTTGTCGCCATCCAGGGTGTACGGCGCGAACCAGTGGTTGCAGCCGCCGTTGCCATAGGCCCGACCGTCGTCCCCAAGGGTGATGGTCAGGTGGCTGTAATCCATCAGCGGACGTTCGCCGATCCACTCCAGAATGTAGCTGTGGTTTTGTTGCAATTGCACCGGCTCGGCGGCGCAGCCCATCAGGCCGGCGCCGACCATGGCGGTCAGGGCAAGGCGTTTCATCACGCGGGCTCCTGGCATTTCGGGCACAGGTGCTTGTCGCCAACGGTGGACCAGCCCAGCTCGGCGATACGTGCCGTGGCGGCGGGTTTTTCAGCCTTGTTGCCGAGCTTGGCATCCACCGCGAATTCGAAGCTCAGCGCCTTGGCGCAGCTGTCGCAATTGACGTTCCAGGTGTGGATTGCCAGTTCGCCGAACACCGGACCACTGGCCACCGCGACCCATTGGCCTGGCGGGTTGATCAGGTGGCGGACGGTTTCAACGGTCAGGCGCATGGACAAGTCCTTGCTGCCTTTAAGAGTGACCACCAGCACATCGTTATTGCGAATCGAGCCGCCGTTACCGGTGACTTGATAACGCCCCGGTACCAGGGCGCGGCATTCGGTCAGGGTGTGCTGCGGGTTCATCAGGCTGTAGCGGAAATCGTGTTCGACCATGGGTCCTCCAAATATGCGCGGTATGCTAGCACGGGCATCAGCGCAGCATGGCGCATGGTTGTGACCTTCGATCAGGTTCAAACGACACGCCAGTCATGGCACACTGCCGCTTTTGGTTCTCTAAGGAATGGAAATGGCGTTGATCGACTGTTATGAATGCAAGAAGAGCATCAGCTCCGAGGCACCTGTGTGCATTCATTGCGGCGCGCCATTGAAGCCGTCCGCCAAGGCGGCGCCGATCACCTTTGGCCGTCTGCCCAGGGATGAAAAAGTGCCTGAGGTGGCAACCGGGATGTTCGAGCCTGCGCCCAAGGTCGTACCTGTGCCTGAAGCGCCGGTCCCTGTCAGCCGCCGACGCCGGGTCGAACCGGTGACACCGACATGGCCGCGTCCAGTAGAAAGCTGGCTGAAAATCATGGTGTTTCTGCTGCCGCCGTTTTTTGTCTGGTTCCTGCTACGGCCAGGTCATTCCCTGCAACAGCGTCTGATCGGTTTCGGTTGGCTGGGCCTGATGATCCTGCTCTCCAAAGTCTGATACGGTCAGCCCACGACCTGATTGCGAGGTGCCCCGCTGGCCCAGGCCCAGATGTTTTGCAGTGTCGTCGCGGCGATGGCGTCCAGCGCTTCTCGGGTCAGGAACGCCTGGTGGGCGGTGATGATGACGTTGGGAAATGTCAGCAATCGCGCCAGCACATCGTCTTGCAGCGGCAGGTCCGAGCGGTCCTCGAAAAACAGCTGCGCCTCTTCTTCATAAACGTCCAGTCCCAGATACCCCAGTTGGCCGTCCTTCAAGGCGTCGATCAGCGCAGGTGTGTCGACCAGACCGCCGCGCCCGGTATTGATCAGCATCGCCCCCGGTTGCATGTGCGCCAGTGAGCGGGCGTTGATCAGGTGCTTGCTCTGCTCGTTGAGCGGGCAATGCAGGCTGATGATTTGCGACTCGGCCAGTAGTTGCGGCAAGCTCAGGTAGCGGGCGCCGAGCGCTTCGACCTGTGGATTGGGGAACGGATCATGGGCCAACAGCTCACAACCGAAACCGTTCATGATTTTCGCGAAGGTGGCGCCGATCTGCCCTGTGCCGACGATGCCGACGGTCTTGCCCGCCAGATCGAAACCGGTCAGGCCGTGCAGGCTGAAATCCCCTTCGCGGGTGCGGTTGTAGGCGCGATGCAGGCGCCGGTTGAGCGCCAGAATCAGCGCCACGGCATGTTCGGCAACTGCATGGGGCGAGTAGGCCGGAACCCGCACGATGGCCAGCCCCAGGCGCTTGGCCGCCGCCAGATCAACATGGTTGTAACCAGCCGAACGCAGGGCGATCAGGCGCGTGCCACCAACTGCCAGTTGTTCGAGGACCGGGGCGCTGAGGTCGTCGTTGATAAAAGCGCAGACCACTTCGTGCTGTTCGGCCAGGGCCACGGTATCGAGGCTCAGGCGTGCCGCTTGAAACTGCAACTCGATGCCGGCCGGCAGGTTGGCGGCAAGGAAGCTGTCGCGGTCGTAGGGCTGGCTGCTGAACAGAATCGTGCGCATGGGTGTCCTCCTGGAAATATCACACCGCAATCCTTGTGGGAGCGAGCTTGCTCGCGATGGCGGCGTATCAGTCAATATATGAGTGAACTGGCAGTCCGCTATCGCGAGCAAGCTCGCTCCCACAGGTATTGCGTTCTAGTCTGATGCCCTCGGCGGTCACTCTCTGAATCAGGCACTGATACGCGCCTGCGCGGCCAGACGATTGATCGCGTGCTCCAGTTCATCAAGTGACGCCACGGATTTCGGGTCCTGTTGCTTGAGCAGTGTTTCGGTACGCTGGCAGGCGGCGCGCAGTTGCGGTACGCCGCAATATCGGGTGGCGCCGTGCAGGCGGTGGACCCGTTCGATCAAGGCATTCTGGTCATTGCTTTCACGGGCGACACTGATCGCCTCGCGATCCGCTTCGAGGGATGCGAGCAGCATCGCCAGCATGTCGGCGGCCAGATCGGCCTTGCCCGCGGCCAGGCGCAAGCCCTCTTCGTGGTCGAGCACCAGCAAGTCACTGCCCACGCCGTAGTTGTCGTTGACCCGATCCGGGCCTTGATTGCGCAACGCCAGCCCCGTCCACTTCAGCACCACCTGAGCCAGTTGCCGCTCACTGATGGGTTTGGTCAGATAATCATCCATGCCGCTTTGCAACAAGGCGCGTTTTTCATTGGCCATCGCGTGAGCGGTGAGGGCGACGATGGGCAGCGGTGTGCAATGGCGCTCACTTTCCCACTGACGAATCGCTTCGGTGCTCTGACGTCCGTCCATGCCCGGCATCTGCACATCCATCAGCACCAGGTCGAATGTTTCGTTCTGCACTGCCTTGACGGCGGCATAACCACTTTCCACGGCAAGCACCTTGGCACCCATGTCTTCGAGCAAGGTTTGCACCAGCAACAGGTTGGCCGGGTTGTCGTCCACGCACAGCACTTTCGGCGCACGGCTGGAAATCGGTTCGCCGGGCTCGATACGCAACTGACGCGGGTTGACCAGATCCGACAAGGCCCGGCGCAGTTTGCGGGTGCAGGCCGGTTTGGATTGCAGCTGACTGTGGGGGTTGGGCACCGACAGATGGAACAGCGTCTGTTCGGTGGTCGGGCACAACACCAGCACTTTACAACCCAAGTGTTCGAGGTCCCAGATGTGCTGGTTGAGGCGCTCCGGCGGCATGTCGTTGCTGGTGATGCCGAGTACCGCGAGATCGATTGCCTGATCGGTCTGATGGGCGCCGGTGACACCATTGGTCAGACTTTCCAGGGTATTGAACGGCGTGACTTCCAGGCCGCAGTCTTCGAGTTGATGTTGCAAGGCCTGACGAGCCAGTTCGTGATTTTCCAGCACCGCCACACGGCGCCCGAGCAATGGCGGGCCGGGCAGGTCCTCGGCGTCGTCACGGGTTTTGGGCAGGCTCAGGCTGATCCAGAATTCCGAGCCTTCGCCCGGTGTGCTGTCGACACCGATCTCGCCACCCATCTGCTCGATCAGACGCTTGGAGATCACCAACCCCAACCCGGTGCCGCCGGGTTGTCGCGACAGCGAATTGTCAGCCTGACTGAACGCCTGGAACAGGGCGCGCACGTCCTGGTTCGACAGACCGATACCGGTGTCCTGAATGCTGATGCGCAGTTGCACGCTGTCTTCGTGTTCCTCTTCCAGCATGGCCCGGGCGACGATGGTGCCTTCACGGGTGAACTTGATCGCGTTGCTGACCAGGTTGGTGAGGATCTGCTTGAGCCGCAATGGATCGCCCACCAGCGACAGTGGCGTATCGCGATACACCAGGCTCACCAGCTCAAGCTGTTTGGCGTGAGCGGCCGGGGCGAGGATGGTCAGGGTGTCTTGCAACAGGTCGCGCAGGTTGAAGGGGATGTTGTCGAGCACAAGCTTGCCGGCCTCGATTTTCGAGAAGTCGAGGATCTCGTTGATGATCCCCAGCAGGCTGTCGGCGGATTTCTCAATGGTGCCCAGATAGTCGAGCTGGCGCGGGGTCAGTTCGCTTTTTTGCAACAGATGCGTGAAGCCGAGAATACCGTTGAGCGGCGTGCGGATTTCGTGGCTCATGTTGGCCAGGAATTCGGACTTGATACGGCTCGCTTCCAGGGCTTCCTTGCGCGCCAGGTCCAGCTCGATGTTCTGGATCTCGATGGTTTCCAGGTTCTGGCGCACGTCTTCGGTGGCCTGATCAATACTGTGTTGCAATTCTTCCTGAGCGTTTTGCAGGGTGCCGGCCATGCGGTTGATACCGGACGCCAGTTCGTCGAGTTCCTGGCTGCCCAGCGGTGGCAGACGGGTTTCGAGGTGACCGTCCTTGAGTTGCGCGACCGCCTGCTTGATCTGGCCCAACGGGCCGTTGATGGTGCGGCCCATGCGCAAGGCCAGTAACGCGGCACCGGCCAGGCCGGCGCCAATCAACAACAGGCTGGCGAACAGGCTGCGGTAACCGCGCAACAGCATGCCGTTGTGGGACAGCTCAAGTTCGACCCAGCCCAACAGGCGGTCGGTTTCGTCGGGGATCAGTTCACCTGCCAGATTACGGTGCTTGCCGAATACCGGCAGCAGGTAACGGGTGGCGTCATTGCCGCTGCGGCGCAGCATCTGTGTGCCATTGCCGACCGGCGCCTGATTGAGCATGGTCGGGCCGGCATGCGCCAGCGGGGTTCGATCGGGTGCCAGGAACGTCACCGCGCGCACATCAGATTGTTCCAGCGCCTGGGTGGCGATGCGCTCCATCAACTCGCTGTCCTTGTGGCCCATGGCCGGGGCGACGAGCGGTGCAAGTTGTTCGGCGATCATTTCGCCACGCTGCATAAGCTGGTTTTGCAGGTCGGTTTGCTGCATCCAGGTGAAGTAGCCGCCCAGCACCAATGCCATCAGGCTGGTCGGAAGCAAGGTCAGCAACAGCACGCGGCCTTTAATTCCCAGTTTCTTGAGCACGCAACTCTCCCGCATCCAGCTGTTTAATGACCCCCGCGAGCATCCGGCCCGCGGCACCTGCGCAGTGTATCGATTTGCTTGCGGGCAATCTTCGTAAATTGATGTCGTTATTCGTCGGCAGGTCCGTTGCTTTCGTCTACGAGGCAAACCTTGGGTTGCCCCTGGCGAATCAATCTTGAATAATCAGCAATTGAGAATTATTTGCAGATGATTATGACAAGCATCACTGCCGGTCCCCACATCCTGTCCATTGAGGACGATCTCGTACTCGGTGCCTATGTCCACGAGCATCTGGGGCGTTGTGGCTTTCAGGTCACCTGGTGCCAGAACGGCCAGGAAGGCCTGGCCATTGCTCGCCGGCAACCGTTCGATGTGGTGTTGATGGATATTCTGCTGCCTGGGCTCAATGGCCTGAATGTGTTGACCCAACTGCGTCAAAGCCATTCGACGCCTGTGCTGCTGATGTCGGCGCTGGGCGCTGAAGAGGACCGTATCAGCGGTTTTCGCCTGGGCGCCGACGATTATCTGCCCAAGCCGTTCAGCATGGCCGAGCTGCGCGTGCGCATCGAAGCCATCTTGCGCCGCGTTGCTCTGGACCGCCGTCCGTTGTCGGCGCCGATGTCCGCGCCGGTGCACGGTCTGGTTTTCGACACGGATATCTGTGACGTGCTGTACCGCGATCAAGAGGCCGGCCTGACCCGCAGCGAATACCGGTTGCTGGATACGCTCAATGCCAATGTCGAAGAAGTGCTGAGCAAGGCCTTCCTTTATCAGCATGTGTTACAGCGCGGGTTCGCGCCCCATGATCGCAGTCTGGACATGCACGTCAGTCAGATCCGCCGCAAGCTCAGGGCCATCGGTTATACCGAACGCGAAGTACGCACGGTGTGGGGCAAGGGCTATGTGTTGAGTGCCTCCGATGAAGTGGCCTGATCTGCCGGGCCGCCACTCGCTGTTCTGGAAACTTGCCTGCTTGTTGGTGGCGTTCTGTCTGCTGATGATCTGGCTGAGTTGGTCCTGGGGACGGTATATGGAGGAAAAAAACCTGTTCCTGTCCGACGAAGCGCGAGGCACGTTGGCGCGTTACGCCGCCGAAGCCGAGCGCGCCTGGAGTGAGGACCAGAGTGCCGGCGTCGATAGCTGGTTAAGGAGTATCAATCGCCGTGAGTCGACCCGGTTCGCGGTCATCGGCGGTGATTTGCAGTCCTTGAGCAGCGACCCGCTGAGCGATCAGCAAATCCAGCACCTGACGTTTTTGCGCGGCCTGGAGTGGCCGGTCAGTCGTCGCTCGAAAAACCTGCCGTGGCTGAGGGTGCCGTTCCCCGGCAATCCGTCGGCCGGCAGCCTGGTGGTCGAGTTGCCGCAGCGCTTTGTGCCGGGACAATACCGGCTGCTCTGGCGGGTGATCACCAACGGCGTGATTCCGGGGTTGTTCACCCTGTTGCTGTGCGTCGGCCTGTATCGGTTGCTTGTAGTGCCCCTGAACAACCTGCGCGAACAAGCCAATGCCTGGCGTGCCGACCCATTGAATGTGCGCCTGTCGAGCCGAACCACCAATCGCAACGATGAACTCGGTGAGCTGGGACGGGCGTTCGATCACATGGCCGAGCGACTGCAAAACACCGTGGCCTTGCAGCAACAATTGTTGCGCGACTTGTCCCACGAACTGCGCACGCCGCTGAGTCGCCTGCGGGTTGCCAGCGAAAGCGAGCAGGGGCTGGCGCAATTGCGCGAGCGGATCGCACGTGAGGTCGACGGCATGCAGCGTCTGGTCGAAGACACCCTGCAACTGGCCTGGCTCGATACTGAACGCACACCGTTGCCTGATGAACCGATCCAGATCCAGGCGTTGTGGGACATGCTCGCCGAAAACGCCTGTTATGAAAGTGACTGGCCGGCACATCAGCTGTATTGCGCAGTGGACGCGTCCTGCTGGGTACGCGGCCACCTCAACACCTTGGCCCAGGCACTGGAAAATGGTTTGCGCAACGCCATCCGCCATTCACCAAAGGACGGCATCGTGCGTCTGGGCGGACGACGTGATGGCGAGTTCTGGCTGCTATGGCTGGAGGACGAAGGCGGCGGCGTGGCCGAGACGGATCTTGAACGAATCTTTTCACCGTTCATTCGCCTCGACGGTTCACGACCGGGCAATGGCGGGTTCGGACTGGGGTTGAGCATTGCCAGGAATGCCGTGCAGCGCCAGGGCGGGTCGATCTGGGCGGAAAATGCCGGGGCGGGGTTGCGATTGACTATGCGCTTGGTGGCCGATTTTGAGGGCGTCAGTGATGACGCCTTCGCGGGCAAGCCCGCTCCCACAGTGGACCTGACTCAGCCGCAAAGGGCCTGACAACCACTGAGCCCTGTGGGAGCGAGCGTGCTCGCGAAGACGTCCTTAAGACCACCACTGAGCTGATTTTGTCGGGTTCGGTCTCTGGTTTTGGTACGACATCTCAAAGGCTGAAAGAAAGTCGCACCACTGGAGCAACAATTGTCCCGATCGTCGCCCTGATGATTTCAGCCAAATACCCCGCTGGCCAACCCCTTATTCCCATAAACCATAAGCCCATCACTTTGCGTGATATGGCCTGCCAACGTTTGCCGGTATGATAGGCGCCCCCGCAGTCTGGATTGCGAATACGCCATGACCTTGCAGTACCCCACCATCGCCGATTGCGTCGGCAACACTCCGCTGGTCCGTTTGCAGCGCCTGCCTGGCGTCACCAGCAACACCCTTTTGCTCAAGCTCGAAGGGAATAACCCGGCGGGGTCGGTCAAGGACCGGCCGGCGTTGTCGATGATCACTCGCGCCGAGTTGCGCGGGCAGATTCACGCCGGCGACACGCTGATCGAAGCGACCTCGGGTAATACCGGGATTGCCTTGGCCATGGCGGCGGCAATCAAGGGTTACAAGATGATCCTGATCATGCCCGACAACTCCAGCGCCGAACGTAAAGCCGCGATGACGGCCTACGGCGCCGAGCTGATTCTGGTCAGTCAGGAAGAGGGCATGGAAGGCGCTCGCGATCTCGCCCAGCGGATGGAAGCCGAAGGCCGTGGCAAGGTGCTGGACCAGTTCGCCAACGGTGATAACCCCGAGGCGCACTACACCACCACCGGCCCGGAAATCTGGCGCCAGACCCAGGGCACCATCACCCACTTCGTCAGCTCCATGGGCACGACCGGCACCATCATGGGTGTTTCGCGCTACTTGAAAGAGCAGAGCGACAGCGTGCAGATCGTCGGTCTGCAACCGATGGAAGGCTCGGCAATTCCGGGTATTCGTCGCTGGCCGCAGGAATACCTGCCGAAGATCTATCAGGCTGAGCGCGTGGATCGCATCGTCGACATGGCGCAAAGCGAAGCGGAAGACGTGACTCGTCGTCTGGCCCGCGAAGAAGGAATTTTCTGTGGCGTGTCGTCCGGCGGTGCCGTGGCGGCAATGCTGCGTTTGTCCCGGGAAGTTGAAAATGCGGTGATCGTCGCGATCATCTGTGACCGTGGCGACCGTTACCTGTCGACCGGCATTTTCGACGCGCCCAACTGATGGCCAAGCAAGAGAGAGGCCTGCGCTTCCAGCCCACGGGCGGCAGCAAGGCCCCGCAAATCCCGACCGGCAAAAAACAGCGCTTGAGCATCGAGCGCCTGGCCAATGACGGTCGCGGTATCGCGTTTTTCGAAGGTCGTACCTGGTTCGTTCTCGGCGCTTTGGCCGGTGAAGAAGTCGAAGCTCGGGTGCTTGGCGCCCACGGCAAAATCGTCGAGGCACGCACCGAGCGGGTGTTCCAGGCCAGCGAACTGCGTCGCCCGGCGCCGTGCCCACACGCGGGTCGTTGCGGTGGTTGCAGCGTGCAGCATTTGCCTCACAGCGAACAACTCGCCCTGAAGCAGCGCATGCTCGCCGAGCAACTGTCCAAGGTCGCCGGTGTCGAGCCCGAACAATGGGCTGCGCCATTGAGTGGCCCTGAATTTGGCTACCGCCGTCGCGCTCGCGTGGCCGTGCGCTGGGACATGAAGGCGAAGAAACTCGAAGTCGGTTTCCGTGCCGCCGGCAGCCAGGACATCGTTGCGATCAACGAATGCCCGGTGCTGGTACAGCCCTTGCAGCCGATCATGACCCGCTTGCCGGAGATGCTCCGCCGCTTGAGCAAGCCTCAGGCGCTGGGGCATGTGGAGTTGTTCAGCGGTTCAAGTCTGGCGCTATTGCTGCGGCACATGGCGCCGTTGTCCGAGGCCGACCTGACCCTCCTCAAGGATTTCTGCGCGTTCCATGAAGCGCAGTTATGGCTGCACGGTGACGGCGAGCCGCAACCGGTGAATGCCGGTGAAACCCTGGGCTATCGCCTGGAGCAATGGAATCTGGACCTGGCCTGGCGGCCTGGAGATTTCATTCAGGTCAACGCCGGGGTCAACGAGGCCATGGTTGCCCAGGCGCTGGACTGGCTGAAGCCGCAAGCCGATGAGCGGGTTCTGGACCTGTTCTGCGGGCTTGGCAACTTTGCCTTGCCGCTGGCCAAGACCGTGCGCGAAGTCGTCGCAGTGGAAGGCGTGCAGGCCATGGTGGAGCGGGCTGCGGCGAACGCCGCCAGCAACAATTTGCATAACACGAAGTTTTTTCAGGCCGATTTATCCCAGCCTTTGACCGATGCCGAATGGATCGGCGAAGGCTTTTGTGCGGTACTCTTGGACCCACCGCGTGACGGTGCTTTCGAGGTCGTGCGCAAGCTTGCGTCCCTGGGTGCCGAACGGTTGGTATATGTGTCGTGCAACCCTGCAACTCTGGCGCGCGATACGGTCGAATTGATCAAGCAGGGCTACCGGTTAAAACGTGCCGGGATTCTCGATATGTTTCCTCAGACGGCACATGTCGAGGCCATGGCGTTATTTGAAGCGAGCCAGGATGGCTCGTCTGGTCCGACTGGTCCATCCGTGAAGCGCTCGCATTAGCCCGGCGAGCCCTCACGGGTATTGAAAGGTCAGCGATTAGACGCATTGAATCTGCGTCGTAGGGAAGGTAAGCAAGATGGTACAGGTGAGAGAACACCAGCCGATCAACACTGACGGCAGTATCAATCTCGAGGCATGGCTCGATCACGCGGTCAGTGTCGATCCGGCACTGGATCGCGAAGCCTTGAAAGAAGCCTGCGATTTCGCTCGTGAGGCCGAACAGCAAGCCAATGCGGCAAAAAATCTCTGGTCCGAAGGGACGTCGAGTTTTCGCACCGGCCTTGAGATCGCCGAGATTCTCGCCGACCTCAAACTCGATCAGGATTCGCTGGTCGCCGCGATCCTGTACCGCGGTGTGCGCGAAGGCCAGATCCTGTTGCCGGCGGTCAGCCAGCGCTTTGGTCCGGTGGTCGGCAAACTCATCGACGGCGTGTTGCGCATGGCGGCGATCAGCGCCAGTCTGAGCCCGCGCCAATCCATGGTGCTGGGCACTCAGGGCCAGGTGGAAAACCTGCGCAAAATGCTTGTGGCGATGGTTGATGACGTGCGCGTTGCACTGATCAAACTGGCCGAACGTACCTGTGCTATCCGTGCAGTGAAAACCGCCGACGACGAGAAGCGCAACCGCGTGGCGCGCGAAGTGTTCGACATCTACGCGCCACTGGCTCACCGCCTCGGTATCGGTCATATCAAGTGGGAACTGGAGGACTTGTCTTTCCGTTACCTTGAGCCCGACCAGTACAAACAGATCGCCAAGTTGCTCCATGAGCGGCGTCTGGATCGCGAGCGTTTCATCGCCGACGTGATGAATCAACTGAAGAACGAATTGCAGGCCACCGGCGTCGACGCCGACATCAGTGGCCGGGCCAAACACATCTATTCGATCTGGCGCAAAATGCAGCGCAAGGGTCTGGAGTTCAGCCAGATCTACGACGTGCGCGCCGTTCGCGTGCTGGTGCCGGAAATGCGCGATTGCTACACCGCGCTCGGCATCGTCCACACCCTGTGGCGGCACATCCCGAAAGAATTCGACGACTACATCGCCAACCCGAAAGAGAACGGCTACCGCTCGCTGCATACGGCGGTGATCGGCCCTGAAGGCAAGGTGCTGGAAGTGCAGATCCGCACCCACGCCATGCACGAAGAGGCCGAGCTGGGGGTGTGCGCGCACTGGCGCTACAAGGGCACCGACGTCAAAGCCGGCTCCAACCAGTACGAAGAGAAAATCTCCTGGCTGCGTCAGGTGCTGGAGTGGCACGAAGAACTGGGCGACATCGGTGGCCTGGCCGAGCAACTGCGGGTCGATATCGAACCGGACCGGGTGTACATCTTCACCCCCGACGGCCATGCCATCGACTTGCCCAAGGGCGCGACGCCGCTGGACTTCGCCTACCGCGTGCACACCGAAATCGGCCACAACTGCCGTGGTGCGAAGATCAATGGGCGCATCGTGCCGCTCAACTACAGCCTGCAAACCGGTGAACAGGTCGAGATCATCACCAGCAAGCACGGCACCCCGAGCCGCGACTGGCTGAACTCGAACCTGGGTTATGTCACCACCTCGCGAGCGCGGGCGAAGATTGTTCACTGGTTCAAATTGCAGGCGCGGGACCAGAACGTCGCAGCCGGTAAAACCTTGCTGGAGCGCGAACTGACGCGTCTCGGTCTGCCGGCGGTGGATTTCGACAAGCTGGCCGAAAAAGCCAACATGAAAACCGCCGAAGACATGTTCGCCGCATTGGGTGCTGGCGACTTGCGTCTGGCGCAACTGGTCAATCTGGCCCAGCAACTGGTGGAGCCGGAGCGCGGCAACGAACAGCTGGAGCTGATCCCGCGCAAGGCCACCGGCTACAAGCCAGGCAAGCGCGGCGACATCCAGATCCAGGGCGTCGGCAACCTGATGACACAGATGGCCGGCTGCTGCCAGCCGCTGCCGGGGGATGCCATTGTCGGTTACATCACCCAGGGTCGTGGCGTCAGCATTCACCGCCAGGACTGCGCCTCGGTGCTGCAACTGGGCGGGCGTGAGCCGGAGCGGATCATCCAGGTCAGCTGGGGCCCGGTGCCGGTGCTCACCTACCCGGTGGACATCATCATCCGCGCCTACGACCGTTCCGGTTTGTTGCGTGACGTCTCGCAGGTGCTGCTCAACGAGCGGATCAACGTGCTGGCGGTCAACACCCGCTCGAACAAAGAGGACAACACCGCGTTGATGTCCCTGACCATCGAGATTCCGGGGCTGGATGCACTGGGCCGGTTGCTGGGGCGGATTTCCCAATTGCCGAACATCATCGAAACCCGGCGTAATCGCACGCCGTGAAGCGGTCGCCTTTATTCCACGCCGTACTTCTGTGGGAGCCGGGCTTGCCCGCGATGCAGACACCTCGGTTTTCTCTGGAACACCGAGCTGATGCCATCGCAGGCAAGCCAGCTCCCACAGGGTTTGTGTAGAGACTGATTGATGTATTCACTTGAAGACCTGTTGTACCTGATGAACCGCCTGCGCGACCCGCAGTACGGCTGCCCGTGGGACATCAAGCAAACTTACGCGACCATCGTCCCGCATACCCTGGAAGAAGCCTATGAAGTCGCCGACGCCATCGAGCGCGGTGACTTCGATCACCTGCAGGGCGAGTTGGGGGATTTACTGTTCCAGGTGGTCTATTACAGTCAGTTGGCCCGGGAAGAAGGGCGCTTCGAATTCGCTGGCGTCATCGACAGCATCACCCGCAAGTTGATTCGTCGTCATCCCCATGTGTTCCCCACCGGCGACTTGTATGCGCCGCTGGACGTCCCGCGTCTGGATGAAGAGCAGGTCAAGCAGCGCTGGGAAGAGATCAAGGCCCAGGAGCGCGCCGAGAAATCCGCCGCCCCGCAACAGCTGTCCTTGCTCGACGACGTGCCCACGGCGCTGCCGGCCCTGTCCCGTTCGGCCAAGCTGCAAAAGCGTGCCGGGCAGGTCGGGTTCGACTGGCCGCACGCCTTGCCGGTGCTGGACAAGGTCCGTGAAGAGCTCGATGAAGTGCTCGAAGCCATGGCCGACAATGATTCGGCAGCGATCACCGATGAAGTCGGCGATCTGTTGTTTTCCGTGGTCAACCTGGCGCGACATCTCAAGGTTGATCCGGAAACCGCCTTGCGCGGTGCCAACGTAAAATTTGAACGACGCTTCCGATTTATCGAACAGGCATTGCGCGATACCCTGCGTCCCATAGAAGATTGCACCCTCGAAGAGTTGGACGCCCTGTGGGGTGAAGCCAAACGTCAGGAAAAGAATTTGCCCAGCTGCGGTTGAGCAGTTGCCTAAGTGAGTAAGCACCATGAGCATTTCCCTTCGCGACCAGTTGCTCAAAGCAGGGCTGGTCAACCAGAAGCAGGCCAAGCAGGTCGGCAAAGAGAAGCAGAAGCAGCAGCGTCTGGTCCATAAAGGTCAGATCGAGCAGGACGATACCCAGCAGCGCCTGGCTCAGGAAGCGCTGGCCGAGAAGGTCAAGCGCGATCAGGAGCTGAATCGGCAGCAACAGGAAAAGGTCGAGGCCAAGGCCCGCGCCGCGCAGGTCAAGCAGTTGATCGAAGTCTCGCGCCTGCCCAAGCTGACCACCGAGGACTACTACAACTTCGTTGACGACAAGAAGGTCAAGCGGATTTCGGTGAACACCCTGATGCGTAACAAGCTCAGCAGCGGCTCGCTGGCCATCGTGCATCACGCCGGCGGTTACGAAGTTATCCCGCGTGAAGCGGCGCTGAAAATTCAGGAGCGCGATCCTCAGCGCATTGTGCAGTTGAACGTGAAGACCGAAGAAGTGGCGGTCGAAGATGATCCGTACGCGGCGTATCAGATTCCTGATGATCTGATGTGGTAAGTGCCTGAAGCTGTGTAACTACACACGCGTTATTACTTCAGATATGAAATGTGTTGAACCCGAAAAAGTGTATGAGTACGCTCTTTCGGGTTCTTCTTTTTGCGCGTGATAAAACATCTGAAAGATATAGGTGGTCTCGGGTTTTATTGCAGTGTGTGTTGTTTCATAAACTATTCAACTACTCGTCGAGAAGGAGGTGTATCCGATAATTAACTCTGGGATTTTTCATGTTAGTGACTATTGCGTCTTTGCAACAACCCACCTTCCACTCCGAGTTTTCCTGGCCGCGACAGCCCGGTCAGTCCATGACGGATTATGTCAGTCAGGAACTTCACAGAAGGGTTCAGTTTGTCAGTGACCGGCTTCAAGTTGCTGCCAAAGCGGCGATTGATCAGCACCCGGACAGCCAGTGCCTGTTCTTCACATTGCCCGAGTTCTTCTGGAATGTGCCGTGGAGCAGCGCCCGGAACGAGGAGGAGCTGCTGGAGCTCAGCTGGGCGTGCATGGACAGGATGTCTGAAAGCATGGCGATGCTGATGAGTGGGCAGCCTTTGGAGCCGTATGGAAAAGTGGTATTGCTGGCCGGTACTTGCGCTACGTTGGTCAAAGTGGGGGAAGGGCAGGATGCTTATTTTGATGTGATCAACTTTTTGCTGGCTGTCAATAATTTCAAGCATCACAGTGACGGGATGCCGGAACTTGCGATGTGGCCAAAGCGCTATGTTTCGGGTATCGACTTCGGTCAGGGCGATTATAATGCCGGGCATTGGCTTTTCAAACTTTCAGAAGGCCTGAAGATCAAGGTCAAGGCTGTAGGTTCTGCGGTTGCCGAACAAAATTCCAGTGCAGGTTATAGCCCGACATTTTCCAATACGTGGATTGATGAGTGTACGTTCAGTATCAATGTATGCCTCGACTACGCCATGCTCAACAGTGGCCAGCGCAATGATGAACTTGAAAGCATCGATTCGAAAATTGATTTTCTGATTGCCTGCGGAATGGGTTTCGGCGACCAGAAGCGTTACCCGCAGAGCGTTCGGTTTGCCGTCAGGAATGACGGGATGGACAAGGGCAGTTGTGAATTCGCTCACGTGGAGGGGGGCAAGATCAGCCATCTGCTGCCTTCGACGATCATCGAGGACACGCTGCACCTGGCGGTGGTGGATCTGAGCTGATTCGGATTCTAAAAAGTCGCCTGCCGCAGTGCGTGGCCGGGCAGGCGCTTTGTGCGATAACGCAGGTTCAGACGCTCGACGCTTCGCGTTTCTGTTCCAGTGTTTCCAGTTCGGCCTTGTAGCTGTGGGCATCGGTCTCGGAGTGGAACATGCCGACCAGCATGTCTTGTTGATGTACATCCCAGATGCGGATACCGGCGGCTACGCCTTCGTGGGACATATGTGAATCGTCGCGTTCAGTTACTTTTACAGTCATCTGCTAGCTCCAATCTCTGTTATCTGCAGCAAGGCGTGTGCAGGGCTCTGTTATATATTTTGTTAGCTTGCTAAGTAAACGTCTGTGTTCGGTAACGAATATTTGCGAAATCGGTAAAAGTCTTGCAGCCCGCTAAATCCGCGACATTCGGTCGCAGGTGGCTGAGTTTAATGACAAAAGTTTCATGTTCGCGATGAAGAAAACCATTGCCTGAACCAGACGCAAGTCCCCTGTGGGAGCGAGCAAGCTCGCTCCCACAGGTTCTGTGTTGATAGGTGAACCCTTTTTCCAGGCACAAAAAAACGCCCCGAACCAGTCGGGGCGTTTTTTTGTGCAGCGAAGCGGCGTGGCTGTTACTTGCCAGCCCAGCGCTTGAGTACCAGCGTGGCGTTGGTGCCACCGAAACCGAAGCTGTTGCTCATCACGGTGTTGATGGTGGCGTCTTCGCGAGTCTTGGTCAGGATTGGCATGTCTGCCACTTCCGGGTCCAGTTCTTCGATGTTGGCGGAGCCCGCCATGAAGTTGCCTTCCATCATCAGCATGCAGTAGATCGCTTCGTGAACGCCGGCGGCGCCCAGGGAGTGACCCGACAGGCTCTTGGTGGAGCTGATGGCCGGAGCGTTGGCGCCGAATACTTCACGTACACCTTTCATTTCCGCAACGTCGCCGACCGGAGTCGAGGTGCCGTGGGTGTTCAGGTAGTCGATCGGGGTATCAACGGTGGACATGGCCATCTGCATGCAGCGGATGGCGCCTTCGCCGCTGGGTGCGACCATGTCGTAGCCGTCGGAGGTCGCGCCATAGCCAACGATTTCCGCGTAGATCTTCGCGCCGCGGGCCAGAGCGTGTTCCAGCTCTTCAACCACGACCATGCCGCCACCGCCAGCGATGACGAAACCGTCACGCTTGGCGTCGTAGGCGCGGGAAGCCTTTTCCGGGGTTTCGTTGTACTGGCTGGACAGGGCGCCCATCGCGTCGAACAGGAACGACTGGCTCCAATGCTCTTCTTCACCGCCACCGGCGAAAACGATGTCCTGCTTGCCCATCTGGATCTGTTCCATGGCCGTACCGATGCAGTGAGCACTGGTGGCGCAGGCAGACGCGATGGAGTAGTTCAGGCCCTTGATCTTGAACGGTGTGGCCAGGCAAGCGGAAACGGTGCTGCTCATGGTCCGCGTTACACGGTATGGGCCAACGCGTTTCACGCCTTTCTCGCGCAGGATGTCCAGCGCTTCCATCTGGTTCAGCGTGGAGGCGCCACCGGAGCCGGCGATCAGGCCGGTACGCGGGTTGGAGACTTGCTCTTCGGTCAGACCGGAGTCCGCGATGGCGTCTTTCATGGCCAGATAGGCGTAAGCCGCCGCGTGACCGACGAAGCGATAGATCTTGCGGTCGATCAGCTCTTCGAGGGGCAGGTCAATGGAGCCGGAAACCTGGCTACGCAGACCCATTTCGGCATATTCCGGGTTGAACCGGATGCCCGGGCGACTTGCACGCAGGTTAGCGGAGACGGTCTCTTTGTCATTGCCCAGGCACGAAACGATGCCCAGACCAGTGATAACGACGCGGCGCATGCGGATAACCCTTAGAAGTTTTCAGTGGAGGTGAAAACGCCGACCCGAAGGCCTTCGGCGGTGTAGATCTCGCGACCGTCGACACTGACCGAACCATCGGCAATTGCGAGGTTCAGCTTGCCTTTGAGGACGCGCTTGATCTGAATGTTGTACGTAACTTTCTTGGCGGTCGGCAGGACCTGGCCGAAGAATTTCACTTCGCCCGAACCCAGTGCGCGACCACGGCCCGGCAGACCCTGCCAGCCGAGGAAGAAGCCGACCAGTTGCCACATGGCGTCGAGGCCCAGGCAGCCCGGCATCACCGGATCACCCTCAAAGTGACAGGCGAAGAACCACAAATCCTTGGTGATATCCAGCTCGGCGACCAATTCACCTTTGCCGTACTTGCCACCTTCTTCGCTGATATGGGTGATGCGATCCACCATCAGCATGTTCGGCGCGGGCAGTTGCGCGTTACCTGGGCCGAACAGCTCACCGCGACTGCAGCGCAGCAGGTCTTCCCGAGTAAAGGCGTTTTGTTTGGTCATGCGAGCTCCTCAATAATCCCATGCGGCAGGTGGGGCAAATCTTCCCGACCGACCAAGGCATTCATGCCTTGAGTCGACAGCCTACTCATAGACTATTGCGTTGTGGTGAAAGTCACAGCACCAAGGACATGAATGTACACTTGTGCACTGAAATTTTTATTCAAGCCCCTTTTGGGGCATGTTCGGGTGCCTAAGACTGCCGCACTTTCGCCTTTCACGCCAGTCGCAGATGGTCGAAAAGCCTGCACTACTGCACCCATCGCTGCAGAATCTGCTGCAGATCAGTACGTTTGAACGGCTTGGCCAGGTAATCGTTCATGCCCGCCGACAGACAGGCCTCGCGATCGCCCTGCAAGGCATTGGCGGTCAGGGCGATGATCGGCAAGTCCGCGCAGCCGGGCAGTTGGCGGATCTGCCGGGTGGCTTCATAGCCGTCGATGATCGGCAGCCGGCAGTCCATCAGAATCGCTTCATAAATCAGGCTTTCGGCACTGCGCACCGCTTGCAGTCCGTCGGTGGCAACGCTGACGGTAAAGCCCAGGCTGCGCAGCATGGCCTCGACGACCGTGCGGTTCACCGGATTGTCCTCCACCAGCAATACATGGCGCCCTTCACCGTGATCGTTGTTCGTCGACTGGCGTGGCAACAGCGTGGGTAGCGGCTGTTTATAAAGCGCCAGGGGGATTTCCAGAGTGAAGACCGAGCCGCGACCTTCCTCGCTCTGGGCTCGCAAAGTACCGCCCATACGTTCGGCCAGGGTGCGGGCAATCGGCAAGCCGAGGCCCGTGCCTCCGTAACGTCTTGAAATGGAACTGTCGGCCTGTTGAAAGGCGTTGAACATCAATTCCAGGCTGGCGGCGCAAATTCCGATGCCGCTGTCACGCACCGTGCAGGTAAACCACAGCAGTTCGTGATCCAGGGATTGCCACTGGGTTTCGATGCTGACGCGCCCCTGTTCGGTGAATTTCAGTGCATTGCCGATCAGGTTGACCAGGATTTGCCGGATCCGTGTCGGATCACCCTGCACCTGCAAGGCGCGCATGTCCTGCGGGATCAACAGGTGCAGCTCCAGCTTGCGTTGCACGGCACTGTGCTGGAAAGACTGGGCGCAACTGCTGATCAGGTCCACAAGGTTGAAGGCAATGTGCTCAAGCTCCAGTTCCGAGCGCTCGATACGCGAGAAGTCGAGGATGTCGTTGATGACTTTGAGCAGGTGTTCGGTGGACTCCGAGGCCATCGCCGCGTACTCGACCTGTTCCTCGGTCATCTCGGTGGTTTCCAGCAATTGCAGCATGCCCAGCACACCGTTCATGGGTGTGCGCAGTTCGTGGCTCATCATGGCCAGGAAGTCGGACTTGGCATTGTTGGCCTGTTCCGCCTCTTCCCGGGTCTGGATCAGTTGCGCCATCGCCTGGTGCTGCTCGCGACTGGCCTGTTCGAGGCCGCCGGCCAGGTTATTGATGTGTTGCGACAAGGCCCCCAGTTCGGTGTCGTCGACAATCGGCAGCGTCTTTTTATAGTCGCCGTCCTGGATTGCCTTGACGGCGTTGCCGATGTCGCGGATCGGCTGCGAGAGGCTGCCGGCCAGGCGTCGGGCGACGATGAAGGTAAACAACAGGGCAAACAGCGCCAGAATCCCGGCCTTGAGCATGATTTCCTGCTGGCGCTGGTTGAACGCGTCATTCGAGAGGCCGACAATCACCCGCCCCAGATAGTCCTCGCCGGCCCCGTTGCTGTTGGCCCGGGTGTCTTGCAGGAAATCATTGCTCAGGGCAATCCGTTGCAGCCGTACCGGCGCCTGGAACACCTCGACCTGTTGCGAACGATTGTGGTTCTCCGACGGTTGCTCGACGTACACCAGAATCCGGTTGGCACTGTCCTGGATTTCCAGGAAACGCACGTTCGGCGTGGCCAGGGTGGCCTTGAGCAGACTTTCCAACACCTCGTTGTTGCCGGAAATCACGCCGTACTCGGTGGCCGGTGCCAACTGGTTGGCGATCAACTGGCCGGTGTGATTGAGCTCCTGGCGCAAGTCCTGGATGCGCACGAAGGTGAAGAAGCTGATCAGCAGCAAGGTCAGCAGCAAGGCAGGGCCGAGGCTGATGATCTGGGTGCGGGTATTGATGTCCCAACGGCGTCGGAAGGTCATGGGCGTTGTTCTCCTTCGGCCAACTGCGTGGCAACAGACGCTTCATTCATCAGTTCGATACCTAATGAACGAGCCACTTGCGGGTTGGTTAAGACTTTGAAGTGTTTGGGGTACAGCGTGCGCGGCCAGGTGGCTGGCGGGCGATCAAGCAATTCGTCGAGAATCGCCAGCCAGTCGGTCTGGTCGCTGTAGGTGCTGGCCAGGCAGCCGGCCTTGACGAAGCCAGCGTTGGGGCCGATCAGTGCCTGCTGGCGCGCATAACTGCTGAGCAGCAGGTTTTTCGCGGTTTTCGGGTTGTACACATCCGGGTCATCCAGACCCAGCAGCACATCGCTTTTATTCAGCAGGGCCTGCAACGGGCGGCTGTCGCTGGTGTTGTCCCAACGCTCGGTAACGATCTCAAGGCCCAGAGGCGCGGCGGCCTGGCGCAGTTCCTTGAGCAGGAATTCGCTGTGCCGGTCATACAGCACACCCACGCGGCGGGCCTGGGGCAGAATCAACCGGGTCAGGCGCAATTGACGTTCCAGAGGCGGATCGCTCCACAGCAGGCTCAACCGTTCCGGCAACAGATTGTTCAGGCGTTTGCGCGCTTGCAGGCGACTGATACGCAGCACCAACGTGGCCGGGCCTTGGCTGTCTTGCATGCGCCAGTCCAGGCTGGGTAGATCGAGCAGAATCAGCCGCGTGTTGAACGGCAGTTTGCCCGGTGCCGGCAGGCTGGCCAGCGGCTGGAAGCGCACGGTGTCGGTCGGGCGCAATTCGCTCAGGGCCTGGGTGAAAGACTGCACGCCGGCACTGTCGGCGCTGGCGGTCAACAAAATATCCGCTGCCCGACTGGGCAGGCTGCCCAGCAAACCGCTCAGTACCAGGCACAGCCCGGCCAGCAGGCAGCCAAGGCGCGGCATTGGGCGGGAGGCGCGCGACTGCATCCTAGAATTCCAGCTGCGCGCTGAAGTAGAACACCCGGCGTTCGTCGTAGCGGTTGTCGACGAAGGTGGTGGGCTGATTATCGAGGCGTTGTTGCAGGATGCCGGCCAGTTCCAGGTTGGCCTTGCCCAGGCCGATGCGTTTGGCGATGCGGCTGTCCATGCGCTCGAAGCGATAGCCGTTGAGGGCGTCGTCACCGTAATAGAACAGTGCACTGTTCCAGCCGTGCCCCCAGTTGCGCAGCCAGCCGGCGGAGCCGCTGTTGCGGGCGGTGAGTTGCTGGTCCAACGGGTTGCTGGCCTGGGCGTTGACGTAGGCGTAGGTCAGGCGCAAGCGATCGACGCTGCTCAGCCGCCAGTCCATCTGGGTCTCGGCGCCCGAGAAACGTGCGTTGTTCGAGTTGCTGGCAATGTACTGATTGTTGCGCAGCGGCTCGCTGATCATGCTGGTGATTTCGTCGTAGAACAGTTTCACGTCCATCGCCAGACCCAACTCGACGAAGTAGCCGTTGTAGCCCATCTCCCGAGAGCGCATGCGTTCCTGGTCGAGGTTGCCGGGGCCACGGGTCTTGACGAAATAGCGTGCGCTGCTCTGGCCGTAGGCACCGGGTCGCAGGTCGGTCACCTGATAGCTCCAGTTGACATTGTTCTCGAACATGTCCGGCGAGCGCACCGCTTCGGAATACACCGCCCGCAGGCCGTGACGCGGGTTGATCAGGTAGTTGACTGCCACGCGCGGGGTCAGCGAGCTGCCGATCATTTGCGCGTCTTCGTACATGGCGCCGCCTTGCAGCAACCAGTGCTCGGTGGCGCGCCATTCGAGCTGGCCGAACGCGCGCCAGGTGGTGTCGTCGAGCGTGCCATTGAAGTAGGTCTCGGAGTCTGCACGGTCGTAACGATAGTTCATGCCGCTGACCAGCCGCAGACTATCGGACAGGGCCAGGGTGTCTTGCAGTTCGAGGTCGTAGCGCGACTCTCGGGCGCTTTGGTCAATGTCACCGCATACCGTTTGCCGGGCGCCGTTCTTCCATTGCCCCAGCACCTGATTGGCCAGTGCCTGTTCCGCGGGTGTGCCGGCCGGGGCGCCGGGGCCGGTATAGCGCTCCATGTTACGGGCCAGGCGTTCGGCGTAATTGGGGTTGAGTTGCCAGAGTTCGGTCAGCTCAGGGCTGAACGACACTTCGGCGTCGCAGGCGCGCCAGGTCTGCTGACGATCCCAGTGTTGGGCCGAGCCTTGTATATAAAGGCTGTGATCGGGATTGAGGTCCAGGTTCCAGCGCAGGGAGCCGGCGTAGTCATTGGCGATCACGTCAGAATTGTTACCGGCAGCCGTAATCCCCGAGAACACCGGGCGATAGGTATAGGGCCGCTGATTGGTGCCGTCCTTGGCATTCAATTGCCAATCGATGCTCTGCTGTTCGTTGAGCGTCTGGCTGACCGAGAGATTGAAGCGGTTCAGGCGTCGGCTGTCGCGATAGTCGGCACCGGTACGGTCGCTGTCGAAGCCATCGTCCTGCTGGCCGGACAATGACAGGCGCAGGTCGCCACCGTCCCAACCCACGCCCTGGCTGGCGTAGAAGTCATCAATGCCACGCTGGCCACGGGTGACTTTCAGCCGCGTGCCATGGCTGTCGGCCGGGTTGCGGGTGATGATGTTGACCACCGCCATCAGCGCGTTGGCGCCATAGCTGACGGTATTGGGGCCACGAAAGACTTCGATGCGTTCGATGTCCTCCATGGCCACCGGAATATCGCTCCAGTCCACGGTGGCCAGCCCGGCGCGGTACACCGAGCGGCCATCGATCAGCACCTGCATGCGTCGCGCTTCGCTGGCGTTGGTGCCGTGGTAGTTTACCACCGCCTGATTGCCGCTGATGTTGCCGACCATCATCCCCGGCACCAGGCGCAGTAATTCGCTGATATCCCGGGCACCGCTGGCCTTGATCAGCTCACTGTCGAGTACTGTCATGCTCCCCGGCACGGCGGCCGGCGACTGCTTCAGGCGCGTGGCGGTCAGCACCTGGGGCAGTGGCTCGTTGTCGACAAACAGGTCATCGGCCAATGACAGCGGGCTGAAGATCAGCGCCAGCAGCAGCGGCGAGCGAGGAGAGGAAGAAGCAAAAAACACGACACGGCCTTGATAGCGATAAAGTGGCGCGCATGTTAACCGAGCGACACGACTTTTCATTCACGTTGCTGGCATTTTCCTCGGCTTTGTTGGTCTTCTTCCTACAAGTGTCGGTAATTGACGCGGGGGCTGTCCGCCACTGGACCGCCCCGTATAATGCCGACATCGCCACTGGTATGGATAAACGGATTGCATATGACTGAACAGCGCCCAATTGCGGTCCTGGGAGGCGGAAGTTTTGGGACCGCCGTGGCAAATCTTCTGGCCGAGAACGGGCATCAGGTCCGGCAGTGGATGCGTGACCCCGAGCAAGCCGAGGCCATTCGGGTCAATCGCGAGAACCCGCGCTACCTCAAGGGCATCAAGATTCTGCCGGGTGTGACCGCCGTCACTGACCTGCAAGCAACCCTGCAAGACTGCGACCTGTGCTTTGTCGCACTGCCATCCAGCGCGCTACGTTCGGTGTTGATGCCCCATGCCGAACAGTTGAGCGGCAAGTTGCTGGTGAGTCTGACCAAAGGCATCGAGGCCCACACCTTCAAACTGATGAGCGAGATCCTCGAAGAGATCGCTCCGCAGGCGCGCATCGGCGTGCTGTCCGGGCCGAACCTGGCCCGTGAAATCGCCGAACACGCACTGACCGCCACGGTGGTCGCCAGCGAAGACGAAGAACTGTGCCAGCGGGTTCAGGAAGCCCTGCACGGTCGCACTTTTCGCGTCTATGCCAGCGCCGACCGTTTCGGCGTGGAACTGGGCGGGGCGCTGAAAAACGTCTACGCGATCATTGCCGGCATGGCGGTGGCGCTGGGCATGGGAGAAAACACCAAGAGCATGCTGATCACCCGGGCGCTGGCGGAGATGACCCGCTTTGCAGTGAATCAGGGCGCCAACCCGATGACATTCCTCGGCCTGGCCGGCGTTGGCGATTTGATCGTTACCTGCTCATCGCCTAAAAGCCGCAACTATCAGGTCGGCTTTGCCCTCGGTCAGGGTTTGAGCCTGGAAGACGCCGTCACGCGCCTGGGAGAAGTTGCCGAGGGCGTCAATACGCTCAAGGTGCTCAAGACCAAGGCTCAGGAGGTCGGGGTGTACATGCCGCTGGTCGCCGGGTTGCACGCGATCCTGTTTGAAGGGCGCACGCTTGAGCAGGTGATTGGTCTGTTGATGCGTGGCGAACCGAAAACCGATGTCGATTTCATTTCCACCAGCGGTTTCAACTGAGTGCCGGAGCAGGAGCGAGACATGAACGATCCGAAAGCAGAAGCCAAATATGAATCCATCCTGCTGCGAGTGCTGTGGATGATCGTCTACATACTGGTCTGGCAGGTGGCGCAGTTCATCCTCGGCGCGGTGGTGCTGGTGCAGCTGATCTACCGTTTGATCTACGGCGCGCCGAGCGCCAGCCTGATGAATTTCGGCGACAGCCTGAGTCAGTTCCTGGCGCAGATCGGCCGTTTCGGCAGTTTCCACAGCGACCAGAAACCCTGGCCGTTCGCCGACTGGCCAGCGCCGCGCACACCGGAAGGCGAAGCGCCACATGTGGTGGCAGCGGCGCCGCATCCGGTCCGAGATGAGGAACCCAAATTATGAAACTCTGGGTATTGCGTCACGGTGAGGCCGAGCCCTACGGCTCGCGCCCGGACTCCGAACGGGCACTGACCGCCCATGGCCGCGAGGAAGCGCTGCGCAGCGCCGCCGAACTGATCGGCCAGCCGATCAGCGCCATCTACGCCAGCCCGTATCTGCGAGCGCAACAAACGGCGCAATTGGTGCGTGAGGCGCTGGGTTTCGAGCCGGAAATTCGCACGGTCGAATGGCTGACCCCGGACAACCGCCCGCAAGCGGTGGCCGAGCAATTGGTGTCGATGGATTATGCCCTGCTGGTCAGTCACAACCCGCTGGTGGGCAACCTGCTGGGTTATTTGCAGCACGGCCATGTGCAAGAGCCGGAAGCGGTAAAGACCGCCGGCCTGGCCGAGCTGGAAGGGGATATGCCGCTGGCGGGCGCCATGAAACTCAACGGCATCAAACACCCCTGAACCGTTTTTTGTCGGAGCGTGGCTTGCCCGCGATGCGGTGTATCAGACAGAGCGGGTCGATGCTTTCGCGGGCAAGCCACGCTCCCACAGGTCCAGCGTTGCTGCTGATTTTTATGTGAAATAGTCAACCAAGCACTTGCTTGGTTGACTACGCTTGCTCCAGACCAAAAATCACAGGAGCGAGTCGCATGTCTGCCGATTTTCGTTTGCCGTTGGACGTCTTCTACGAGCGCGAAGCCCGTCACCCTCGCCAGCGCTTTCTGGTCCAGCCCGTTGGCGGCGGTCAGGTTGAAACGCTGACCTGGGCCGATGTCGGCCATCAGGCGCGTTGCGCCGCCCACTGGTTGCGCGCGCGGGAATTGCCGCAAGGCAGCCACATCGCCCTGATCTCGAAAAACTGTGCCCACTGGATCATCGCCGACCTCGCCATCTGGATGGCCGGGCATGTGTCGGTGCCGCTCTATCCCAATCTCACCGCCGAAACCGTGGCTCAGGTGCTGGACCACTCGCAAGCGATGCTGGCCTTCATCGGCAAACTCGATGACTGGCCCGGCATGTCCCGTGGTGTCAGCGCCGATCTGCCGACGGTCAGCCTGCCGCTGCATGCGCCCGGCACGTTTGATTTCAGTTGGGCCGACCTGCAAGCCAGTTCGCCGATCCGTGACGACCCCAGACCCGCCGCCGGGCAACTGGCAACCATCATCTATACCTCCGGCACCACCGGCATGCCCAAAGGCGTGATGCACAGTTTCGGCAACCTGGGTTTCGCCACCACTCACGGCACTCAATTGTTCGGCCTCAACGAGTCGGATCGCCTGCTGTCGTATCTGCCGCTGTGCCATGTCGCGGAGCGGATGTTCGTCGAGCTGGCGTCGATCTACACCGGGCAAACCGTGTTCTTTGCCGAGAGCCTCGACACCTTCCTGATTGATCTGCAGCGTGCACGGCCCACCGCGCTGTTCGGCGTGCCGCGTATCTGGACCAAATTCCAGATGGGCGTGTACGGCAAGATCCCGGCCAAGCGTCTGGATTTTCTGCTGGGTCTGCCAATCATCGGCAAGCGAGTAGGGCACAAGGTGCTCGCCGGTCTGGGCCTGGACGCCTTGCGCGTTGCACTGTCCGGCGCCGCGCCGGTGCCGCAGACCTTGTTGATGTGGTATCGCAAGCTGGGGCTGGACGTGCTGGAGGTGTATGGCATGACCGAAAGCTGCGGTTACTCGCACATTGGCCGCTCGGGTGATAACAAGCCCGGCTGGATCGGCAAGCCTTGTCCCGAAGTCGAGGTGCGGATTGACGACACGGGCGAGGTCATGGTGCGCAGCGGCGCGACCATGCTCGGCTATTTCAAGGAACCGCAGAAAACCGCCGAGACCATCACCGATGACGGCTTCCTGCGCACCGGCGACAAGGGCGAACAAGATGCCGACGGCAACCTGCGACTCACCGGGCGGCTGAAGGAAATCTTCAAGACCAGCAAAGGCAAATACGTCGCCCCGGCCCCCATTGAAAACCGTCTGGCGGTGCATTCGCGCATCGAACAGGTGTGCGTGGTGGGCGATGGCCTGAGCGCGCCGCTGGGTTTGTGCGTGCTGTCAGCGGCGGGGCAGCAGGATGCGGGCGGCACGGCGCGGGCGGGGCTGCATTCGAGCCTGGAAAAACTCCTGGAAGAGGTCAACGGTGTTCTCGACAAGCACGAACGCTTGCGCCGTCTGGTGGTGGTCAAGGACAGCTGGGCGGTGGAAAACGGCTTTCTGACGCCGACCCTGAAGATCAAACGCAACGTGATCGAAGCCGCCTACGGCGCCCGTTTTGAAGAATGGAGTGAGCGTAGCGAGGCGGTGCTGTGGCAGGATTGAGGCACGAACAACATCCATAAAGGAAGTCTGCGATGAGTCTGTGGCGTACCGCTCCCAACATTGAACAGCTGAATGCGATCCAGAAAAACACCATCGGCGAAGTGCTGGATATTCGCTTCGAAGCGTTTGATGACGAGTCCCTGACCGCGAGCATGGTCGTCGACCATCGCACTCACCAGCCATACGGCTTGCTGCACGGCGGTGCCTCGGTGGTGCTGGCCGAAACAGTCGGTTCCATGGCCAGCTACCTGTGCATCGATGCCAGCAAGTTTTATTGCGTGGGCCTGGAAATCAACGCCAACCACTTGCGTGGCCTGCGCACCGGGCGGGTGATGGCAGTGGCCAGGGCGATTCACATTGGCCGCACCACGCATGTGTGGGATATCCGTTTGAGCAGTGATGAAGGCAAGGCCAGTTGTGTGTCGCGGTTGACCATGGCAGTGGTGCCATTGGGCGAGAATCCGCCTGCGCGTTGATCACTGCACAAAGACCTATGGCAGGGATGAAACTCTGTGGCGAGGGAGCTTGCTCCCGCTGGGTCGCGCAGCGGCTCCAGCCTTGCCACCACGGTATCCCGGTGGTAGCGCATGCGCCGGATTTGCGGCTACCAGGTCCCCGAGCGCGAGCAAGCTCGCTCGCCACAATTTTCCCGGGTGATCCAGCGTTGCTCATAACCCTGGCCTGACTGTCATCATTCCTGGCAGTTACGGTCATTGCTGTAGGGCGTCGTCTTGCGGACAATCAACGCTTGCTCTCGTTGATGGATTGACCGGTATGTCGCAGCAGATCTTTTTCGCCCACGCCAACGGGTTTCCTTCGGGCACCTACGGCAAGTTGTTCGCGGCGTTGGCACCTGAGTATCAGGTGACGCATCTGGAGCAGCATGCCCACGACCCGCGTTTCCCGGCGGATGACAACTGGTACAACCTGGTGGACGAGCTGATTCATCATTTGAAACAGCAGCCGGAGCCGGTCTGGGGCGTTGGCCATTCCTTCGGCGGCGTACTGCACCTGCACGCCGCCCTGCGTTGCCCCGAGCTGTATCGCGGGGTGGTGATGCTGGATTCACCGGTACTTACCCGCGCCGATCAATGGGTGATTCTTGCCGCCAAGCGCTTTGGTTTCATCGATCGCCTGACGCCGGCCGGTCGTACGCTGGGGCGTCGGGAAGAGTTTGCCGATCTTGAAAGCGCTCGCCGCTATTTCGCCGGTAAGACCCTGTTCCGCGGTTTCGATCCAGAGTGTTTTGACGCTTACCTGCAACACGGTTTGCACAAGGTCGGCGACAAACTGCGGCTGCGCTTCGACCCGGCCACGGAAATCAGCATCTATCGTGGTGTGCCTCACACCAGCCCAGGCCGGGCCCGCCAGCTGAAAGTGCCGCTGGCGGTGGTGCGCGGGCATAAAAGCCGTGTGGTCATGCGCCACCACGCCAGCTCCGTCGGGCGCATGCCCCTGGGCGAATCCCTGAGCATGCCCGGCGGCCACATGTTTCCCCTTGAACGCCCACAGGACACCGCCACGCTGCTGAAAAACCTGTTCAGCCGCTGGGAAGGTCGCCGTCAACAGGATTGCGCATGAGCCACGTCGTCGAAGAAGTTCGCCTGAGCTTGCCGCACATTGAACTGGCCGCGCACTTGTTCGGCCCTGAAGACGGCTTGCCGGTGATTGCCCTGCATGGCTGGCTGGACAACGCCAACAGCTTCGCCCGGTTGGCGCCCAAGCTTCACGGCTTGCGCATCATTGCCCTGGACATGGCAGGACACGGTCATTCCGGACATCGCCCGCCTGGCGCCGGTTATGCCCTGTGGGACTACGCCCATGATGTGTTGCAAGTCGCCGAGCAGTTCGGCTGGACGCGTTTCGGACTGCTGGGGCATTCCATGGGGGCCATCGTTTCTCTGGTGCTGGCCGGTTCGTTACCGGAACGGGTGAGCCATCTGGCCTTGATCGACGGTGTAATTCCTCCTACGGACAGCGGCGAAAACGCCGCCAAACGGATGGGCATGGCCCTACAGGCTCAGCTGGACCTACGAGAGAAACGCAAACCGGTCTACAGCACCCTGGAGCGGGCGGTTGAAGCGCGGATGAAAGGCTTGGTGGCGGTCAGTCGAGAAGCCGCCGAACTGCTGGCCCAGCGCGGCTTGATGCCGGTGCCGGGCGGCTACACCTGGCGCACTGACAACCGACTGACCCTGGCCTCGCCGCTGCGTCTGACCCAGGAGCAGGCCATGGCCTTCGTCCAGCGGGTCAGTTGTCCTGCGCAATTGGTGTTTGCAGCTGACGGCATGCTCGCCAAGCACTCCGAATTGCTGGAGCGTCTACCCTTTAGCCGTGAACAGCTGCCAGGCGGCCACCATTTGCACCTGAATGATGAATCCGGCGCCGCTCTTGTCGCAGACTGTTTCAATCGGTTCTTCGCCGTTCCTTGACTTGCGCCGGGCAACTGTCGAGGCTGGGCGGGTTGAAATGGGAGACAACCATGATAGAGCTTTACACTGCTGCGACCCCGAATGGCCACAACACCAGTGACTCCAAGGGTGCCCAGGGCATGCTGATCCGATGACCCGGCCGATGCGTTCACTCAGCCTGCTGACATTGTGTTGTTTCAGTCCTTTGCTATTTGCCGCCGACGTACCCGGTAGCCAGGACCTGCCGATCGTGCCGCGCCTGGCCGATGCGCAGATCGTCGACTATCGCCCGCCAGTGGAGCTTGAGCGGGTCTATCCGCTGGGCTCCATCCGCAAGATCAGCGGGCAGCTGCGTTTCGACGGTCAGGTCAGCGCCCGTGGCCAAACCACGTCGGTGACCTACGAATTGCCACCCGAACACTCGGCCACCGAAGCCTTTACGGTGGCCCGCGAGGCCTTGCAGAAGCAGGGCGCCGAACTGCTGTTCTGGTGCCAGGCCCGGGACTGCGGCGAAAGCAGCCTGTGGGCCAATGAGGTCTTCGGCAATTCCAAGCTGTTCGGTGCCGATGAACAACAGGCGTATTTGCTGCTCCGACTGGCGGCGCCAAAGGACGATACGTTGGTGGCGCTGTACAGCATTACTCGTGGCAATCGCAAAGCGTACCTGCATGTCGAGCAGTTTGAAGCGGCTACGCCCTTGGGCGAGTTGCTGCCAACCTCCGCGACACTGCTGCGCCAGCTCAAAGATACCGGCGACCTGCAATTGCTCAGGCTCAAGGGCGCCCCGGATGACAACTGGCTGCGCTTGCTGTCCCGTGGCCTGAACCTGGACACCACCTTGCGTATCAGTATTTCCGGGCCCAGCGCCGAAGCCTGGCGACAGGCGCTGATATCCCAAGGCGTGCGAGCGGCGCGCATGGAAACCGGCAGCCTCGAAGGCACTGGCCTGCACATCGAGCTGTTGCGATAAGCTGCATCCGGCGAGCGCGTTCCGCGCGTTCGCCTACTCTTCTGTTGACTGACTTTTTCGAGACCCTACATGCTCAATAACGATCGGCTGTTGGTGCAGATCCTGCTCCTGGTGCTGTTTGGCGCGAGCTTCTGGGTGATGGCGCCGTTCTGGTCGGCGCTGTTCTGGGGCGCGGTGCTGGCGTTTGCCAGTTGGCCGCTGATGCGTCTGCTGACCCGCTGGCTCAATGGCCGAGAATCCCTGGCTGCGGCGCTGCTGACGTTGGGCTGGATGTTGCTGGTGGCGGTGCCGCTGGTATGGCTGGGGCTGAACCTGGCCGACCACGTGCGCGATGCCGTGGTGTTTATCAAGGATGTGCAAGTCGATGGCCTGCCCGAGGCGCCGACCTGGCTGGCAAGCATTCCTCTGGTGGGTGAGCGGCTGGTTGGCCTCTGGAACAGCATCGACGAGCAGGGCGCGGCGATGATGTTGGCGATCAAGCCGTATCTGGGGCAGGTCGGCAACTGGTTACTGGCGCGCAGTGCGCAGATCGGCGGCGGCATCCTCGAGCTGACGCTGAGCATTGTCTTCGTGTTCTTTTTCTACCGCGACGGGCCAAGGCTGGCGGCCTTTGTTCACGGCCTGCTGCAACGGCTGATCGGCGAGCGCGCCGGGTATTACATCGAACTGGTGGCCGGTACGGTGCAGCGGGTGGTCAACGGCGTTATCGGTACGGCGGCGGCCCAGGCGATTCTGGCGCTGATCGGCTTCCTGATTGCCGGTGTGCCGGGTGCGTTGGTGCTGGGTATCGTGACGTTCCTGCTGAGCCTGATCCCGATGGGACCGCCGCTGATCTGGATTCCGGCCACGGCGTGGCTGGCCTGGAAGGGCGAGTACGGCATGGCCGTGTTTCTCGGGATCTGGGGGACGTTCATCATCAGTGGCGTGGACAACGTGCTCAAGCCGTACCTGATCAGTCGCGGCGGCAACCTGCCGTTGGTGATTGTGTTGCTGGGGGTGTTTGGCGGATTGATTGCGTTCGGGTTTATCGGCCTGTTCATTGGCCCGACGCTGTTGGCGGTGGCTTACAGCCTGCTGACGGACTGGAGCAAGAGTCAGGCACGCCTGGACGAGCGACGCTGAGCCTCCCGCAGGCTGCGATCTGTTGATTTTCAAGATCAAAAGATCGCAGCCTGCGGCAGCGCCTACGGGATTTTGTGGTTCAGCGTAGGCGCGATGCTTTTGACTCAGGTCGTCACGTTCAGGTTTGTACCCACGGTCGTGACGTTTTCCTGGGCGTATTGCTTGCTGATGCTGGCGATCATTGCATTCAGGGCTTCTTTCAACGTCGACTGAGCGGAGGAGCTGCCACTGTTTTGCTCACGACCGGCTTGCAGCGCGGCCTTGAGTTCGTTGCTGCTGACGCCGCCGCTGCCGTCGGTGTCCAGTACCTTGAGTAACGCGGCGCTGGTGTCAGTGGAAGTTGAAGTCGACGAAGTTCCCGTGCTGGCCTGTAGGGCGCTGCTCAGTTCGGTTGCGCTGATGCTGCCATCACCGTCGCTGTCGAGCTGGCTGAACAGTTGGTCGCCCGACACCTGCTGAGGCGGTGGCGGCGGCGGGGACAGGGCGGCGGCCAGTTCGTCCGCGCTGACGGTGCCGTCCTGATTGGTGTCCAGGGCCGAGAATATCTGCGAGCTGTCGGCACTGCTGCCAACACTGCTCAAGCCCTTGTTCAGCTCGTCGCTGCTGATTGAGCCATTACCATTGGTGTCCAGCACGCTGAGCAGCGCATCAGCCAGTTCCGTGCTCGGCGGCTGATCCTGCGACTGTTGGGGCGGTGCCATCGCCGCCATTTCTTCACTGCTCAGACCACCGCTGTTGTCGCTGTCCAGAGCGGCAAAGTTCTTGCTCAGGTTCGCCAGCATGTGGCTGTTGGGCTTCTTCGCCTGAGCGGCCTTCAGTTCGTCCTGGCTGACGGTGCCGTCACCATTGGTGTCGAGCTTGGCGAACAGGTTTTTCTGGAACTGCTCGCGGCGGGCGCTATCGGCCGCGGTGGTGCTGGTACTCGTGCTGGTATAGCTCGGGTAGTTACTGCTGATGCTACCGACCATTGGACTGACTCCCTGGGATGAAAAACCGGCGGGGGCACCGGCTCATGCAGCCTCAGGGGGCAAGTTGTCGTGGGTTTGTGGGGTTTGTACCGATGGGTACACACACGTATCAAACGGGGCTGAATCCTGTGGGATTTGTGTGCGATCAGGTGCGCGGCAGGTTGATCACGGCGGTGAGGCCACCACCGGGTGTTTCTTCCAGGCTCAACTGCCCGCCCAGACGCTCCGCCGCTTCGCGGGCGATGGTCATGCCCAGGCCGACCCCGCCGGAGTTGCGGTTACGCGAGCCTTCCAGACGAAAGAACGGCTCGAACACCGCTTCGCGTTTATCCGCCGCAATGCCCGGCCCATGGTCGATCACCCGGATGATCAGTTGCTCGCGATTGTCCTGCAGTTCGATCAGCGCCTGCCCCGCGTAGCGCAGGGCATTATCCAGCAGGTTGTTGACGCAGGAACGCAATGCCATCGGCTGCACTTGCAGCGGCGCGCAATGGCCGCTGGCCTGCACGTCCGAGCCCTGATCCTGGGCGTTTTCACACAGGGACTCTACCAGCGCCTGCACGTCCATCCACTGCCGGGCTTCGCTGGTGCGGTGTTCGTGCAGGTAGGTGAGGGTGGCGTCGAGCATGTGGATCATGTCATCCAGATCCTGACGCATCTGGCCTTGCAGCTTTTCGTCGTCGATCTGTTCGAGCCGCAGCTTTAGCCGTGACAGCGGCGTGCGCAGGTCATGGGACACCGCCCCGAGCATCCGCGAGCGCTGTTGCACCTGTTCTCGGATGCGTTGCTGCATCTTGTTGAATGTATGGGCGGCTTGTCGTGCCTCGCGTGGACCGGATTCATCCAGTGGCGGGCTGTCGAGGTTTTCGCTCAGGCGCTCGGCAGCATCACTCAGGCGCTGGATGGGTCGGCTGAGCAGTTTGGCACCGTACCAGGCCGCAATGATCAGCGAGATGAACTGAGTGGTCAGCGGTACCAGGGGGCCGCCGAACCAGGGGCGCGGTGGTCGCGGCTGAAAACGCGGATCCATTGGCAGACGTTGTCCGTCCAGCGGATGGGCAAATTCAGGCGGGAAGGGCGGCGGCGGCGGTGGGCCGTAATGGTGAAACCAGAGAAACGCCAACAGGTGCGCCAGGATAATCGCCACCAACAGCACGCCAAACAGGCGTCCGAACAGCGTATCGAAGCGCACCCGCATTAGCCGATGTCTCGTGCGTCGAACAGATAACCTTCACCGCGAACGGTCTTGATCAACTGCGGGGCCTTGGGGTCATCGCCGAGTTTCTGCCGCAGGCGCGAGACCAGCAGGTCGATACTGCGATCAAAGGCTTCGATCGAGCGGCCACGGGCAGCATCCAGCAATTGTTCGCGGCTGAGCACTCGACGCGGGCGTTCGATGAAGACCCAGAGCAGGCGGAATTCAGCGTTCGACAGCGGCACTACCAGGCCGTCGGCAGCGATCAATTGGCGTAGCACACTGTTCAGGCGCCAGTTGTCGAAGCGAATATTCGCACGCTGTTCAGTACGATCGTCCCGCACCCGGCGCAGAATTGTCTGAATACGCGCGACCAGCTCCCGAGGTTCGAAGGGCTTGGCCATGTAGTCATCTGCACCCAGTTCCAGGCCGATGATCCGGTCGGTAGGTTCGCAGCGTGCGGTGAGCATCAGGATCGGGATATCCGACTCTGCGCGAAGCCAGCGGCACAGGGACAGGCCATCTTCGCCGGGCAGCATCAGATCAAGCACGACCACGTCGAAATGCTCCGCTTGCAGTGCCTGGCGCATGGCCGCGCCGTCGGTGACACCGCTGGCGTTGATATTGAAGCGGGCCAGGTAATCCATCATCAGTTCGCGAATCGGGACGTCATCGTCGACGATCAGCGCACGGATGCTCCAGCGCTTGTCGTCGCCGAGTGCTTTTTGATCATCGTTCACAGGTGCTTGAATGTTCTGCATGCGTGAATTCATCTGCCAGAGAGGCTGCCAACCACAAAGATGGGCTGCGAGGTTGTGGCTTCAGCATAGGCGTCCTGCCCGAAGGCGGGAAGTGCTGTAGGGAGGTGTTTCGGCTACCGAAGGTAGTCAGGGCACATGTTGCAGGCGTGTCCTGTGTGTATCTGTTTTGACACAATTACTTCAGAGTCTAGTCTGGATACAACAGCGTCGATGATTTACCGATCATCGGGTCCCGCAGCGCCGCTGGTTCCGCTACAATGCGCGCCGATTTCGTCCTGCCTGAGAGCCCGCACATGTCCGTCTGCCAGACTCCTATCATCGTCGCCCTGGATTTCCCCACCCGTGACGCCGCACTGAAACTGGCCGATCAACTGGATCCGAAACTGTGCCGGGTCAAAGTCGGCAAGGAACTGTTCACCAGTTGCGCGTCGGAAATTGTCGGCACCCTGCGCGACAAGGGTTTCGAAGTGTTCCTGGACCTCAAGTTCCACGACATCCCGAACACCACCGCGATGGCGGTCAAGGCCGCCGCGCAAATGGGCGTGTGGATGGTCAACGTACACTGCTCCGGCGGCCTGCGCATGATGGCGGCCTGTCGTGAAGTGCTCGACCAGCTCACCGGCCCCAAGCCGCTGCTGATTGGCGTGACCGTGCTGACCAGCATGGAGCGTGAGGACCTGGCGGGTATCGGCCTGGACATCGAGCCGCAGGAACAGGTGCTGCGCCTGGCCGCTCTGGCTGAAAAAGCCGGGATGGACGGTCTGGTCTGCTCGGCCCTGGAAGCCCAGGCGCTGAAGTCGGCACATCCGTCGTTGCAACTGGTGACGCCGGGGATTCGTCCAGCGGGCAGCGCCCAGGACGATCAACGCCGCATCCTGACTCCGCGCCAGGCGCTGGCTGCCGGTTCCGACTATCTGGTGATCGGCCGCCCGATCAGCCAGGCGGCGGATCCGGCGAAGGCATTGGCGGCTGTGGTTGCCGAAATCGCCTGATCAAACACTGAAGATCAAAATGTGGGGGCGAGCAGGCTCGCTCCCACATTGGTTTTGGGTTAAACCTTCAACACCAACTTCCCGAAGTTTTCCCCGCTGAACAACTTCATCAGCGTCTCTGGAAATGTCTCCAGTCCGTCGACGATGTCTTCCTTGCTCTTGAGCTGCCCCTTGGCCATCCAGCCCGCCATCTCCTGCCCGGCGGCGGCGAACTGCGTCGCGTAGTCCATCACCACAAAGCCTTCCATGCGCGCACGATTGACCAGCAGCGACAAGTAATTGGCCGGGCCTTTGACCGCTTCCTTGTTGTTGTACTGGCTGATTGCGCCGCAAATCACCACCCGTGCCTTCATTGCCAGGCGGCTGAGCACGGCGTCAAGAATGTCGCCGCCGACGTTGTCGAAATACACGTCTACACCTTTCGGGCATTCACGCTTGAGACCGGCGAGCAGGTCTTCGTTCTTGTAGTCGATGACGCCGTCAAAACCCAGCTCATCGATCAGAAATTTGCACTTGTGCGCACCACCGGCAATCCCGATCACTCGGCACCCTTTGATCTTGGCAATCTGCCCGGCAATGCTGCCTACCGCACCGGCCGCGCCCGACAGCACCACGGTATCGCCGGCCTTCGGCGCGCCGACATCCAGCAGGGCGAAATAAGCCGTCATGCCGGTCATGCCAAGCGCCGACAGGTAACGTGGCAGCGGTGCCAGTTTCGGATCAACCTTGTAGAAACCCCGGGGTTCGCCGAGAAAATAATCCTGCACACCCAGCGCACCGTTGACGTAGTCGCCGACCGTAAATCCCGGGTTGTTCGAGGCGATGACTTTGCCTACGCCCAAGGCGCGCATGACTTCACCGATCGCCACCGGCGGGATGTAGGATTTACCTTCGTTCATCCAGCCACGCATGGCCGGGTCCAGAGATAGATATTCGTTCTTGACCAGGATCTGCCCCGCCGCTGGCTCGCCGACCGGAACCTGCTGATAGGTGAACGTTTCTCGGGTCGCCGCGCCCACCGGACGTTTGGCGAGCAAGAATTGGCGATTGGTCTGGGTAGTCATGACAAACACTCAAGATGAATGAAGCCTTGTTGATAGACCTTCATCTGCGATGCCGCAAGGTTGGCTGACCTGGCGAATGCAAGTCGATCCAGTGTGGTGATAGTTGGCCCACGGGTTCTATCACTGCCACTCATGAACGCTTAACCGGGCTTTTGATAGTGCTGCCGTCCCGCAGGCCTCTGTGCCTAGACTGTAATCATGCGATCCGCGCAATCTCTCTTCGAGGACACAGCAATGAGCATGACGTTTTCCGGTCAGGTAGCCGTAGTCACCGGCGCGGCCAATGGTATTGGCCGGGCGACTGCCCTCGCGTTCGCCGCTGAAGGGCTGAAAGTGGTGGTGGCGGATCTGGACACTGCTGGCGGCGAGGGCACCGTGGCGTTGATTCGTACAGCTGGAGGTGAAGCGTCCTTCGTGCGCTGTAATGTCACCGTGGAAAGCGATGTAAAAAATCTGATGGATGAAGTCGTAAACACCTACGGTCGTCTCGACTATGCCTTCAACAACGCCGGCATCGAGATCGAAAAAGGAAAGTTGGCCGACGGCACGCTCGATGAGTTCGACGCGATCATGGGCGTCAACGTCAAGGGCGTCTGGCTGTGCATGAAGTACCAGTTGCCGCTGTTGCTGGCTCAGGGCGGCGGCGCCATCGTCAATACGGCGTCAGTGGCAGGCCTGGGTGCGGCACCGAAAATGAGTATTTACGCGGCCTCCAAGCATGCGGTGATCGGCCTGACCAAATCGGCAGCCATCGAGTACGCCAAGAAAAAAATCCGCGTGAATGCGGTATGCCCTGCGGTGATTGACACCGACATGTTCCGTCGGGCCTACGAAGCGGACCCGAAAAAAGCCGAATTCGCCAACGCCATGCACCCGGTAGGGCGCATCGGCAAGGTCGAGGAAATCGCCAGCGCGGTGCTTTATCTGTGCAGTGACGGGGCGGCATTTACCACGGGCCATTCGCTGGCGGTCGATGGCGGTGTTACCGCTTTTTGAAAGACGGTGTAGGAAAAAACGCATTGGTGCGGTTTTTTTCAAGGTGCCGGCGGTTCCGTCAGTAGCGCCGGATATTGTGTTTCAAATGGTTAGATTTGCCATCTTTGGCGGCTTTGTCGCACGGCTTCCGACGTACTCCTGTGATTAACTGTTTTCAGCAAAACGGACAGGAGTTTGCTAGCTCATGGAGTTGAGAATCGATCGACAGGCGATGGTGCCAGTCGTACAGCAAATCGTCGATGAACTCGCTGGATGGATCCGCCAGAACGGCCTGCCCCCAGCGACTCGCTTGCCCTCTGTACGGCATATCGCCCGCAATAATCTGCTGAGTCAGTCCAGTGTCGTCGAAGCCTGTGAGCGGCTGGTCGCCCAAGGCATTCTGGCCTCGCGCCATGGTTCGGGGTTCTTTGTTGCCACGTCGGCACCCGAGCTGAAGGGGGCATCGGATCTTCCCTGGCTGGAAGGTGCTGCGGTGGCGGACTGCTCCGATGTGCCGCCGACTCAGTTGAGGCTCGGTTGTGGCGGTCTGCCCGAGAGCTGGCGCGAGACGGACGACCTTAGCTACGCAATCCGCCAGGTGACGCGCACCGATATGGCCGGGTTGTTCAATTACAGCACGCCACTGGGCTTACCCACGTTGCGACAACAAATTCTCAAACGTCTCAAGCTGTTGAGTATCTCGGTGGATGAAAGCCGGATCCTGACCACGGCCGGTGCCACTCAGGGGCTCGATCTGATCGTACGCACCTTGCTCAAATCCGGTGATTGCGTCGTGGTGGAGAGTCCCGGATTTGCCCACCTGTTCGATTTGCTCCGATTACACGGGATTCGCATGCTTGAGGTGCCGCGCACACCACACGGACCTGATACAGAGGTTTTGGAACGGTTGTTGGTCGAGAACAGCCCACGCGCATTATTCATCAACAGCTTTCACCAAAATCCGACCGGCAGCAGCCTGACACTCGCAGTGGCACAGCGGGTCCTGCAGTTGAGCAACGCCCATCGCATGTTGGTGATCGAGGACGATGTGTACGCTGACTTGCACAATCCTCCCGGCACACGCCTCGCGGCGCTGGACGACGCGCGAGTAATCTATGTAGGCAGTTTCTCCAAGACCCTCAGCAGCTCGTTGCGGGTGGGTTTTGTAGTGGCCGGCGCCGAGGTTGTTTCAAGGCTCGCCGAGGTCAAGATGATCAGCAGCATGGGCGCTTCACGGTTTTGCGAGTCGGTGCTGGCCAGCCTGTTGGCCAGCGGCGCCTATCGCAAACTGGTCCAGCGTCAGCGTCAGCGCCTGAACACCGACAGGGCTGCTGCCTTGCAAATACTGGAAGACGCCGGCTGGCAGGTTTTTGGCAAGCCGGCGGGAGGACTGTTCATCTGGGCAAGGTCGCGGGTGTGCGACTACGCTCAGGTGCAAATCCAGGCACGCCGCTTCGGCATCTTGTTGTCTTCTGCCACGGCCTTCAGCCCCGGTGGCGAGGCCGGTAACTGGCTGCGAATCAATGTGGCTTATGCGTGCGACCCGCGTGCTCGCGGATTTTTCCAGGCCACCGCTTCGGATCGACCTCCAGCGTCCTGAAAGCGACGCTGACGTAGCTTTTTGCCATTATTCCGATGCCAGAGACTTGTGCTGAGGTAAGGCCGTTGCGAATCTCCGGTAACAGATTATGGCAGGGGGCTACGCGCAATGATTTCGGCCGTGCAAGGACGTTTTGCCAACCTCGGTATGGCGAAAAAACTGGGTGTCGGGTTTGTACTGGTGCTGCTGTTGACGGCGCTGGTGGCGGCGATTGGCGTGTGGTCGCTGCAAACCATCAGCCATCGCTTTGACGGTCTGAAGCAGATGTCGTCGCTCAACAGCGGTTTGCTCAAGGTGCGCCTGCTTGAACAGGAGTACGCCTTGCACGGCAACCCCAAGACCGCTGATGCCCTGCATCAGGGAGTGGATGCGCTGATTGCCCTGGCTGACCAGTTGAAGGCGCAGTCGGTGGTCAACGTGCCGGTGATGAACGATGTCGAGCAGTCGCTGCAGGCCTATCGCAAGGCGTTTGATGAGTTCGTGTCACTGACCCAAGCCAAGGACCTGGCCCTGGAAATGGCCAGCTGGTCGGTGTCCAGCGTCGCCAATAACCTCGATGTGTTGCAGGCAGGGCTGGCAGATGATGGCGCCTATGCCTTGAAGGATTCCGAAGGCAAGGACGGTGCCCAGTTCATTGAGCAGGCCAATCAGGTCAGCCAGGTTTCAAGGCTGATGTTACAAGCCATGAACGAAGCGCGAGTTCGTCTGGACCAGAGCCGCAAGGGCGATGACAGCGGCGGCAAGGGCAAGATCGAGCAGGCTGATCAAGCGCTGACCCAGGTCGGGCAATTGAAAACCACGGTCAAGGATGAGGGCTATCAAACCGTTCTCAATGAAGTTGCCGGTCATATCGCCAGTTTCAGCGACAAACTGACCGAGTACACCGGTCTGCTGGAACAGGAAAAGACCGTTTATGAGCAATTGCATCAGCGCGCCGGCCAGGTGGTCGAGCGGGTTGACCAAGCCTATGTTGCTGAAGACGGGGCGATGCAGACTGAGCTGAAAAAGAACTCGTTGCTGATCATTGGCTCGTCGGCGCTGGCATTGCTGGCGGGGCTGATCGCTGCGTGGGTGATTACCCGATTGATTGTGGCACCGTTGCGCAGTGTGATCCGCGTGGCACAGCAGATTGCCGCGGGGGATTTGAGTGCGACGGTGGAAGTGACCCGTCGCGATGAGATCGGCCAGTTGATGCAGGCCATGCAACAAATGGGCGCCGGTCTGAGCAGTATTGTCAGTGGTTTGCAGGCAGGGATCGAGCAGTTGGCCAGTTCCGCGCAATCGTTGTCGGCGGTTACCGAGCAGACCAATCTGGAAGTCAGCAGCCAGAAGGAAGAAACCGAGCAGGTTGCGACGGCCATGAACCAGATGACTGCGACTGTGCATGACGTGGCGCGAAACGCGGAAGAGGCCGCCCAGGCCGCGCAGACGGCGGATGACAAGGTCGAAAACGGTCAGCAGGTGGTGCGTCAGAGCATGGCTCGGATCGAGCAACTGGCGGACTCTGCCACCTCGGCCAGTTCCAGTATTGAAAGCCTGAGTGCCGAGATTCAGAACATCGGCACGGTACTTGGCGTGATCAAAAGTGTGGCCGAGCAGACCAATCTGTTGGCGCTTAATGCGGCCATCGAGGCGGCGCGGGCGGGTGAGCAGGGCAGGGGCTTTGCAGTGGTGGCTGATGAGGTGCGGGCGCTGGCCAAGCGCACTCAGCAATCGACTGAAGAAATTGAACGGTTGGTGAGTGCCTTGCGTTCGGCGGCGCAATCGTCGGTGCAGCAGATTCAGAGCAGTGGGGAGTTGGTGAAGCTGGCGGTCAGTGATGCGCTTCAGACTGAGAGTGCCTTGGGTAGTATTGCGGCGGCGGTGTCGTTGATTCAGCAGATGAATCAGCAGATTGCGGCGGCGGCTGAGGAGCAGAGTTCGGTGGCTGAGGAGATTAATCGCAGTGTCACCAGTATTCGTGCCAGTGCGGATCAGTCTTCGTTGGCGATGCGTGGGAATGCGGCTTCGAGTATTGAGCTGGCGCAGTTGGGGGTTGAGTTGAAGGGCATGGTTGGGCACTTTCGCCTTTGATCTTTGGTGTGTCCTTGGCGGCCTTTGGGCCGACCATGCTCCTGGGGTTTGGGTGTATATCCGTTGCTGCGGTCATGGCGGATTATGGTTTCGCCCTTACGGCGAGTCCCTTTTGTCAAGCGCCACAAAAGGAACCAAAAAGTCTCGCCCCGAGCGTACGGCGCCTCGCTAGGGCTCGGCGTTCCCTCGCTCCGGTATTCATCTGGGGGCATCGCCTACGGTCTGCTTCGCGACGACCTCCTCTCGATGTGTGCGGCTTCGCCGCACGGCGCTACGCGCCCACCCCCAGATGAACACCTCCGCTCGGCCTCCCGAAGGGGCGGGTAGATCAAGAGCTGCAGGCGAGCTAACGCTCGGCCTGTTGAGTGGTGAAGAGCGGGGGGGTATGCGGATCTGCTTCTGCTTCTGCTTTTGCTTTTGCTTTTGCTTTTTCTGTGGGAGCGAGCTTGCTCGCGATGGCGGCCTACCAGCCAACCAATCACATCCCTGATGTACACCACTCCAAACTGTGGGAGCTGGCTTGCCTGCGAAGGCGGCCTGATAGCCAACCAATCTCCCCCAGATGCACCCGGTCCAAACTGTGGGAGCTGGCTTGCCTGCGAAGGCGGCCTGACAGTCGACCAATCTCCCCCTGATGCTCCCAGTCCAACTGTGGGAGCTGGCTTGCCTGCGAAGGCGGCCTGACAGCCGACCAATCTCCTCCTGATGCACCCAGTCCAACTGTGGGAGCTGGCTTGCCTGCGAAGGCCTCCTGCCAGCCGACCAATCTCCCCCTGATGCACCCAGTCCAACTGTGGGAGCTGGCTTGCCTGCGAAGGCGGCCTGACAGCCGACCAATCTCCTCCTGATGCACCCAGTCCAACTGTGGGAGCTGGCTTGCCTGCGAAGGCGGCCTGACAGTCGACCAATCTCCCCCTGATGCTCCCAGTCCAACTGTGGGAGCTGGCTTGCCTGCGAAGCCGGCCTGACAGTCGACCAATCTCCCCCTGATGCACCCAGTCCAACTGTGGGAGCTGGCTTGCCTGCGAAGACGGCCTGACAGCCGACCAATCTCCCCCTGATGCACCCAGTCCAACTGTGGGAGCTGGCTTGCCTGCGAAGGCGGCCTGACAGCCGACCAATCTCCTCCTGATGCACCCAGTCCAACTGTGGGAGCTGGCTTGCCTGCGAAGGCCTCCTGCCAGCCGCCCAGCGCCTCCCGGCAACACCCAAATTCCAAAAAACCAAGGCAAAAAAAAGCCACCTCCCGGTGGCTTCATCTAACTGATCAGATCAGTCGTAGATCACTTTCTTCTTCCAGTCTGCCTCGGCCTCGACGTCTTTCAAGCCTTCGGTCAACTGGTTCACCTCACCTTCAGCCGGTGCGGTTTTGTCCATGACTTGTGCATTGGCGCGGGCCAGGAGTTTTTCCAGGTATTCGAGCTGTTCGGCGTAGATCTGCGGTTCCTGCTGTTTGCGCAGGTATTGCACGCCGCGTTCGAAGGCCAGGCGGGCCTGGCCAGGTTGGTTTTGTTGCAGGGAATGCTGGCCGAGGTTGTTGAAGAACTCGATGTGCAGCAGTACCAGGATGTGGCGAACTTCGCGGATCCAGCGTTTGGCTTCGTTGGTCGGCAGGAAACCGTCCTGGGCGGCGCGGGTAATCTGGCCGTGCAGGGCTTCGAGCAGGAAGCGTACGTCCTTGGCTTTGGCTTCGGTCTGAATCGGCGACGGTGGATTATTCACCGGGATCGATTCGCCCTGGGCAACCAGTGTGTTGAGCTCGGCAATCCGCGCCTTGAGGTTGGCACTGGTTTTGTCCAGGTTCAGCAAACGCTGGCAGACGTTCAGTTCCAGTCGGGTCAGCAGCAGTTTGAGCGCCGGTGTCATCAACTGGCCGGGAAAGGTCTCGGTGATTTCGCCACAGCGACGCAGGCGGTCGTTGAGTTCAACCTTGGTACGGGCCTTTTCCAGCTTGTTGTTTTCCACCACATGGTTCATGTAGCCAATGGCGATCAAAAGTGCGATCCCGGCTACGACTAGCAGGGTGATCATGAGTGGTGTCACCGGTAAGACCTCTTTATAGGGTTCGCGTGCGAGTGTAGTGGCTTGGCCTGGGGGCGCATAGAGCCGCTCGACGAGTTGAATCGGTTGTCGCTCTGCCTGTATCGGCCGCCTGGCTGCTTATATAAGTAATAGCGGTCGATGTGCAGATTGCCATCATCTATAACCTGAGGTGGACTATAGCGCCTTGGCGAGTGCCAGAATATAGGCGTCAAACCCCGGTCGACGGAAAAGCTGGAATCGGGCCTTAAAGCAGGGCGAAGTCATTGATTTAAATAAATTTATCTCAGGGGGTTGACGACCCCTCAATCCATCCATAGAATGCGCGCCACTTACAGCGTAAAGCACACAGCGAAACGCGGTAGGGAGTGAATGTTGTACGTGTGTCCCCTTCGTCTAGTGGCCTAGGACACCGCCCTTTCACGGCGGTAACAGGGGTTCGAGTCCCCTAGGGGACGCCATTGCGGGAATAGCTCAGTTGGTAGAGCACGACCTTGCCAAGGTCGGGGTCGCGAGTTCGAGTCTCGTTTCCCGCTCCAATTTTAAACAGTGTTGCTTTCGGGCAGCACTGAGTGAAACCAGAAACGCCATCTTCGGATGCGTATTTGGGCACTGAAATACACACCATGTGTTTCAGTTAGCGTGTCCCCTTCGTCTAGTGGCCTAGGACACCGCCCTTTCACGGCGGTAACAGGGGTTCGAGTCCCCTAGGGGACGCCATTTGCGGGAATAGCTCAGTTGGTAGAGCACGACCTTGCCAAGGTCGGGGTCGCGAGTTCGAGTCTCGTTTCCCGCTCCATATTCAACAAAAACGCCGCTCATTGAGCGGCGTTTTTGTTTGCGCGTTATTTGGCTTCACCCTGTAAAAAGGCCCGCTCAGTCAGACTGAGCGGGCCTTTTGTATGTTTGGCAGCTTACATCGACAGAATCAGCCGCCCGGCGAACAGAATCAGAATCACGCCCATGGTGCGTTCAAACCAGTGTCCCATGCGCATGAACAGCAAGCGCACCTTGGCGCTGGAAAAGAACAGCGCGACGATGACGAACCACAGCGCGTTCACGAAACACATCCACATTCCGTACATTGCCTGAATCTGCAGTGGTGTCGTTGCACTGACGATGGTGGTGAAGATCGCCAGGAAAAAGAGCGTCGCTTTCGGATTGGTGGCATTGGTCAGGAAACCGGTAGTGAACGCCTTCATCAGCGTCTGCTCGACCACCGGCTCATCTGCCACTTTGTCTCCCTCCAGGACCGTCTTGGGTTTACTGCGCAGCAAACTGACACCGAGGTACAAGATGTAGGCGCCGCCTACCACCTTGGCCACGGTCAGCAGCCATGGCGTGGTGTGCATCAGCGCACCAACGCCTAGCAAGGTATAGAGCACGTGCACGGAAATACCCGCACCGATGCCCAGCGCGGTGCAAATGCCGACCAGTCGGCCAAAACGGACACTCTGACGGATGGTCACGGCGAAATCGGGACCGGGAGCGACCACGGCCAGAAAGTGAATGGTCGCCAGCGCCAGAAACTCGCCCAGGTAATTCGAAGGCATCTTAACTCCAGAAGGTCAGGGGGGAAGCATTGCCGCGATAGCCGACAAAAAATGAAAGACTCAAGCGTGGGTCTGCTACGCCCGGCGTTACCGAGTGCATGCAGCGCGAGTTGAACATGATGAAATCACCTGGATCAGGGCGAACTTCCAGGGTGGGTGGGCCGAGTAATGCCGGGTCGATGCCATAGCTGTCGCCGCGCATTTCATCGAATTGATCCGGGGTGATGTCGTGGTCCCACATCTGCAACGCGCCGCCTTCGCTGGGCATGTTCAGATAGACGTTGCAGGCGAACTGCGCCTCCAGGCTTCTGGCCTGAAAGCTGTCGGGGGCGTCCTTGGCTAAAATGTCGTGATGGGCCAGGAAACACACGCCGGGTTTCACTACCCGGGACAATCCGACATACATCTTGCGACCGTAGAGATTTTCCAGGTGTGCGCCCGCCGGCCAGGACTCATCCAGCATGCAGCGCAGGGTGTCGACGGGGGAGGAGTAGGGTGCACAACGGCTGCGCAGTTCGGCAATGTTGCTGGTAGCACGTTCGAAGTAGTCTTCGATCAGCAGTGGCTGGTTTTCCGCTTCATAAAACGCCATGCCGATGCGGCCGATACTGGGTGCGTTGATGTAGCCCTCGAAACCGGGGGCGAGAATCTTGTCGCCTATCTCGATCGCCAGCGGTTGAGGCACAAAGCCTTTGACGCGGATGGCGAGGACTTCTTCGTTGGCCAGTTTTTTTATGCACGTCTCATCGAGACGCTCGACGTCAAGCATCATGGTTCAGGTCCATCTAACGGTTAGTCAACCAAGCCCGTGAGTACGGGCTCCCCCGGCGTCGGGCGATGACAATCCGACATCGCCCCAAATGCTCAATCCACTGAGTAATGGACTGACAGCGTTCCCTTCTTCTGCGAAAGGGAGGCGATCGTGACCGTGCCCAGATCCTTCAGGCTGCGTACATGGGTACCGCCACAGCCGTAGGCCGGCAGCTCACCGAAACCGATTTCCCGGGCGCCTTCGCGCAAGGACGTGAGACGCGGCAGGTCGTTGGCGATCCACTGTTCGATGCCGTGCTGGAGAGTGTCGGCGTCGACCTCCTGCGCCGCGTCCCCCGGCTTGAACTGCACGCGACCTTCATCCGGCCAGTGGTGGGCCTTGATCGGCATCCAGCCCATGGCTTGCACGAAGTGCCCGATCAGGTGACCGGCCGAATGCATGCGGGTATTGAATCGGCGGCGTTGCTCATCGACCCGGATCTGGGTCATGCCGAGTTTTACCGGGTGGTCGACAAAATGGATGATCCGGTCCGGGTCCTGCACCACGCGCAGCACCTGGCTTTCACCGATCCAGCCGGTATCACAGGGCTGTCCGCCACCTTGAGGGTGGAACAGCGTGGCGCGCAAAACGACTGCAAACTCATTCTCGTGGGGCGTGCAATCCAGGACTTCCACATTGGCCTTGAGGTCATCACTATGGAAAAAGAGGCGAAGCGTCATATTCCATGCCCTTATTAAAGTTTCTATTTTTATTATATGAAGCGTGGAATTGCGTGATAATCCGTTCAAACATCAAAGGACTGTTGCGCTGTGAGCATAAATCTTCCGCTACCGCTGTTGGGTGAAATGGCGATTTTCGTCAAAGTCGTCGAGACCGGCAGTTTCTCCGAAGCGGCTCGTCAATTGGGTTCTTCGCCTTCGGCGGTCAGCCGCAGCATCTCGCGTCTGGAAAAGGCCCTGGCCACCCGCCTGTTGCAGCGCACCACACGCAAGTTGCGCTTGAGCGATGGCGGTGAAGAGGTGTTCAAGCGTTGTCAGGAGATGGTCAGCGCTGCCAAGTCGGTGATGGAAATCAGCGGTCAGTTCACCCACGAGGCGGAAGGGTTGGTGCGGGTCAGTGTGCCCAAAGCCGTGGGACGCTTTGTGATTCACCCGCATATGCCGGAGTTTTTGCGGCGCTATCCCAAAGTCGACGTGGAATTGTTGCTCGAAGACCGGCAGGTGGATCTGATCGATGACAACGTCGATCTGGCCATTCGGATAACCGATCGCCCTCCAGCCGGGCTGGTCGGACGTCAACTGCTGACCATTGACCACTTGCTCTGCGCAACGCCGCAGTACCTGGCCGAACACGGCACGCCGACTCATCCGCACGATCTGCTCAACCACAGTTGCATCTATCTGGGCGAAACCCCGAGCGATGCGCGCTGGAAATTCAAGAAGGGCGGCAAGGCGGTGACCGTCGGTGTGCGCGGGCGGTATGCCGCCAACCACACGGGCGTGCGATTGGGTGCGGTGTTGCAGCACATCGGCATTGGCAGCCTGCCGTATTTCACTGCGCGTTATGCACTGGAGCAGGGCCTGATCGTGCAGGTGTTGCCGGACTGGACGTTCCTGGCCTCCTACCATGGCGGCGCCTGGCTGCTGCATTCGCCCACTCGTTACCTGCCGCCCAAGCTGCGGGTGTTTATCGACTATCTGGTGGAATGCCTGGAGAAGGAGCCGACCTTGAGCAAGCGTGGCAAGCCAAGTGCCTTGGGCGTGGTCGCGGCGCAATACGAGTTGCCAGAGGGCGATGGGTTGCTCTGAAACAACATCAAAAGATCGCAGCCTGCGCCGATCATTTGCAGGCGCTGCCGAAGGCTGCGGTCTTTTGATCTTTGAACATGAAAAAAGGCCCGCATGGATCACCATGCGGGCCTTTTGCATCACTGATTCGGGATCAGTGCTTGCTGTCCTGATTGGACATCGCCAGCAGCTGTTTTTCCTGATTCCAGTCGAACGGTTCGTCGTTCTGTTCGGCTTCGAAACGACGCTCTTCCAGAGCTTGATACAGGTCGATTTCGTCATCGGGCATGTAATGCAGGCAGTCGCCGGCGAAGTACCACAGCAGGTCGCGCGGGACCAGGTGGGCAATTTGCGGGTAACGGGTGATGACCTGGCACAGGATGTCCTGGCCCAGGTACTGGCTTTCGATCGGGTCGACCGGCAGCAGTGCACGCAGTTCGTCGAAGCGCTCCAGGAACAGGGCATGGCTTTCTTCGGGAACCTGTTCGGCCTCACCCACGGCGACCAGGATGCTGCGCAGGTGGTCGAGCAAGACGAGATGATCGGCAACGACGTTGGACACGAGATAAGTCCTCAAGAGCAAAACGGGCGCGGGAGTATAAAGCCCCTGCGCCCGATTTTATATGAAGAGCTACATGTGAGTGACATGATGGCTCGTCCGATCAGCGGATTTTGCCCTCAGCTGGTGCCAGTTCCTCTTTGGCAAAATCGTCGACGTCGATCACCTTGCGTCGCGCCGCTTCGGCGTCTCGCAGGGTCTGCGCTTCAACCGGTTGCAACACGCCGGCCTCCAGGGCCGCATCGATGGCATGTTCGCCAGCTGTCGGTTTGACCTGACCGCTTTTGAGCGCCACATGCAGTTTTTTCTGCAACGGTTGTGCGGCACTCAGCAGGTTGCTGGCATGTTGCAGCGCGCCGACCGGGTCGTCAGCTGATTGTGGGCGGTAGCACCCGGCCAGCAACTCCTCCAGCGTCGGATCGCCTTTGGCTCGGCCAATCACGGCCGCCACTTCGGCGTCGAGTCTATCCGACGGCCCTTTGTGGCGACGACCAAACGGGAACACGATCACCCGCAACAGCACGCCCAACACCCGACTCGGGAAGTTGGTCAGCAGTTCATCCAGCGCACGTTCCGACTGGCCCAGGCTTTCTTCCATCGCCCAGGCGAACAGCGGCGCCATGTGCTCCGGTGAGTCGAGGTCGTGATAGCGCTTGAGCGCGGCGGACGCCAGGTACATGTTGCTGAGTACGTCCCCCAGCCGTGCCGACAGGCGTTCGCGGCGTTTCAGTTCGCCGCCCAGCAGCATCATGCTCAGGTCGGCGAGCATGGCGAATGCGGCGGCTTGACGGTTCAGGGCGCGGAAATAATTCTGGCTCAGCTTGTTGCCCGGCGCGTGTTCGAAATGCCCGAATCCAAGATTCAACACCAGCGTGCTGGCGGCATTGCTCACGGCAAAACCGATGTGCTTGAGCAGCAGGCCATCGAACTCGACGAGTGCCTGATCCTTGTCTTCACGACCTGCCAGGGCCATTTCCTTGAGAACGAAAGGATGGCAGCGAATCGCCCCCTGGCCAAAGATCATCAGGTTACGCGAGAGAATATTTGCGCCTTCCACGGTGATGAAGATCGGCGCGCCTTGCCAACTGCGGCCCAGGTAGTTGTTCGGCCCCATGATGATTGCCTTGCCACCGTGCACGTCCATGGCGTGGCTGATGCACTCACGGCCGCGCTCAGTGAGGTGATATTTCAGAATCGCCGACAGCACCGAGGGCTTTTCGCCCAGATCCACCGCGTTGGCGGTGAGCATCCGCGCAGCGTCCATCATCCAGGCGTTACCGCCAATACGGGCCATGGCCTCCTGAATGCCTTCGAAGGCCGACAGCGGGACGTTGAACTGTTCACGCACCTGCGCATACTGGCCGGTCACCAGGCTGGTGAACTTGGCCGCGCCGGTGCCGACTGCCGGCAACGAGATCGAACGCCCAACCGACAGGCAGTTCATCAGCATCATCCAGCCCTTGCCGAGCATTTCCTGGCCGCCGATGAGGAAGTCCAACGGAATGAACACGTCCTTGCCTTGGTTTGGCCCGTTCATGAACGCGGCGCCCAGCGGCAGGTGACGACGGCCGATTTCAACGCCGGCGGTATCGGTCGGGATCAGCGCCAGGCTGATGCCCAGGTCTTCCTTGTCACCCAGCAGGTGGTCCGGGTCATAGGCCTTGAAGGCCAGGCCGAGCAGGGTGGCGACCGGGCCCAGGGTGATGTAGCGTTTTTCCCAGTTCAGGCGCAGGCCCAGGGTTTCCTTGCCCTCCCATTCACCTTTGCAGATGACTCCGGTGTCGGGCATCGCCCCGGCGTCGGAGCCAGCCAGCGGGCCGGTCAAGGCGAAGCACGGGATATCGTCACCACGGGCCAGCCGCGGCAGGTAATGATTGCGTTGTTCGTCGGTGCCGTAATGCAGCAGCAGCTCGGCCGGGCCGAGGGAGTTGGGGACCATCACGGTGGACGCGAGGTCGCCGCTGCGGGTCGCCAGTTTCATCGCGACCTGGGAGTGGGCGTAGGCGCAGAAGCCCTTGCCGCCGAACTCCTTGGGGATGATCAGGGCGAAAAAGCCGTGTTCCTTGATGTGGCTCCAGGCTTCGGGCGGCAGATCCATGGATTGGCCGATCTGCCAGTCGCTGACCATGGCGCAGAGTTCTTCGGTCGGGCCGTCGATAAAGGCCTGTTCTTCTTCACTCAGTTGCGCTTTTGGATAGGACAGCAGTTTGTTCCAGTCCGGACGCCCGCTGAACAGCTCGCCATCCCACCACACCGTGCCGGCATCAATGGCATCGCGCTCGGTTTGCGACATCGGCGGCAAGGTTTTCTGGAACCAGTTGAACAGCGGCGCGCTGAAGAATTTGCGACGCAAGTCGGGCAGCAGCAACGGCGCCGCGACGGCGGCGATCAATATCCACAAAATCAGCAGCAACCAGCCCGGCGCACGGCTGAAGGCGCCCATCGCCACGACATAAACGGCAACGATGCCCAAGGCGGGCAGCGGGGCGATACGGCGATGAGCCAGAAAGGCCACGCCGACCACCAAAACCAGTATCCACAACAACAGCATATTCAATCCTCCGTGAAACCAAGGCAAAACCAACCTTCAGAGCTTAGACGGCATCCGCAAAACAGGGTGGTCAGAGCGATGTGTTTGAAATCGTGGGAAACCATGGATGAAATTTGTAGGTTCGGTGGGCAACACGCGTGGGAAATCGTTCGCCAACTGCGCGGCAATGCGCCCATGTTTGGCCGAAACGTCGTTATCTCTGTGCTGAACCTGTCGCTAGACTCGGGGCTTCCCCAGGAGATCGTTCTCATGCACGAGTATCTGCGTCCCGGCCGCTTCATCGATAGTGACCATCCCTCAGTGATGGAGTTCGCCGAAGAACACCGCGGTGCCAGTCGTAACCCGCTCGAGCAGGCGATCAATCTCTATTACGCCGTGCGCGAAGCCGTGCGGTACAACCCCTATACCTTCAGCCGCAACCCGAACACCTTGTGTGGCAGCTATGCGCTGGCGACCGGGGAAAGTTATTGCGTGCCCAAGGCCACGTTGTTGGCCGGTGCGGCGCGGCATTGCGGCATTGCGGCGCGCATCGGCCTGGCGGACGTGCGCAATCACCTGTCTACGCCGCGCCTGCTCGAACTGCTCAAGAGCGACATGTTCGCCATGCACGGTTACACCGAACTGTATCTCAATGATCGCTGGGTCAAGGCGACGCCGGCGTTCAATCAGCAACTCTGTGAACTGTTCAATGTGGCGCCGCTGGAGTTCGACGGGATCAACGACAGTGTTTTCCACCCTTTCAACCGCGACGGTGAGCAGTTGATGGAGTATCTGGTGGATCATGGCCAGTTCGCCGATGTCCCCGAAGTGTTCTTTTTCGAGCACCTGCAAAAGTGCTATCCGCATTTGTTCGGCGAGCAGTCGCCTACGCTGCTGGGCGACATGCAGAGCGATTTGAGTCGCGGCTGATCCGGCGTATGCTGCCTGCGCATTCATCCAAAAAGAGGCGGTCATGCTGAAGATCTGGGGTCGGAAAAATTCGTCGAATGTCAGAAAGCCATTGTGGGCCGCCGAAGAGCTCGGCCTGGCCTATGAAGCGATTGATGCGGGCGGCGCCTTTGGTGTCGTGGACACACCGCAATACCGGGCGATGAACCCCAACGGCCGGGTGCCGGTGATCGAGGATGACGGTTTTGTGTTGTGGGAATCCAACACCATCGTTCGTTACCTGATGGCCCGGCATGCCAGTGATTCGGCCTGGTATCCGGCAGACCTCCAGGCTCGCGCCTCGGCGGAAAAATGGATGGACTGGACCACTTCGAGTTTTGCCGGCCCGTTTCGCACCGTGTTCTGGGGCGTGTTGCGCACCCCGAAGGACAAACAGGACTGGCCGGCCATCAATGCGGCAATCAAGGAGTGCGAGCAGTTGCTGGCCATGGCCGATCAGGCGCTGGCGAGCAAACCGTATCTGTCTGGCGACGAGATCGGCATGGGCGATATCCCGCTTGGCTGTTTCATTTATGCCTGGTTCGAAATGCCCATCGAACGTGCGCCCGCGCCACACCTTGAAGCCTGGTATGGCCGATTGAAACAACGTCCGGCGTACCAAAAAGCGGTCATGACTGCGTTGACTTAATACTCACTATCGACACACTTGACTGTACTTGTGTGGCGGCGACAAGCACCATTGCATTCATGCGCCGTGGTTGTTTCAGTCGCCGCCCGCCCTTGTTTATTCCTTTCTTCCCTTCTTGGTGCGTAAATCCGATATGAGTTCCGCTCTGTCCATCCGGCAGCTAACCAAAACCTACGGCAACGGTTTCCAGGCCTTGAGTGGTATCGATCTGGATGTTGCCGAAGGTGACTTCTTCGCCTTGCTCGGCCCCAACGGCGCCGGCAAATCCACGACCATCGGCATTCTCTCGACCCTGGTGAACAAGACCAGCGGCACAGTGAATATTTTTGGTCACGACCTGGACAAGAATCCTGCGCAGCTCAAGCGCTCCATCGGCGTGGTGCCCCAGGAATTCAACTTCAACCAGTTCGAAAAGACCTTCGACATTGTCGTGACCCAGGCCGGTTACTACGGCATTCCGGCGAAAATCGCCAAGGAACGCGCCGAACAGTACCTGACCCAACTGGGCCTGTGGGACAAGCGCGATGTGCCGTCCCGTTCGCTGTCCGGTGGCATGAAGCGCCGGCTGATGATCGCCCGCGCACTGGTTCACGAACCGCGCCTGTTGATCCTCGACGAGCCGACGGCAGGAGTCGATATCGAGCTGCGGCGTTCGATGTGGACGTTCCTCACCGAACTGAACCAGAAAGGCATTACCATCATCCTCACCACGCATTATCTGGAAGAGGCTGAGCAGTTGTGCCGCAACATCGGCATCATCGACCACGGCACCATCGTCGAAAATACCAGCATGAAGCAGTTACTCAGCCAGTTGCATGTGGAAACTTTCCTGCTCGACGTCAAGAACACGCTGAACACCACGCCACAGCTGCTGGGATATCCGACCCGCCTTGTCGACGGCCATACGCTGGAAGTGCAGGTGGACAAGGCCATGGGCATCACCGCGCTGTTCACCCAACTGGCGCAGCAGAACATTGAAGTGCTGAGCCTGCGCAACAAAACCAATCGCCTTGAGGAGTTGTTCGTGTCCCTGGTGGAGAAAAATCTGTCGAAGGTGGCGGTATGAGTTCCGAGCTGCAGCCCAACCTCGTCGCGCTCAATACCATCGTTTACCGTGAGGTCCGGCGTTTTACCCGGATCTGGCCGCAGACCCTGCTGCCGCCCGCGATCACCATGGTTCTGTACTTCGTCATCTTCGGTAACCTGATTGGCCGGCAGATCGGCGACATGGGTGGCTTCACCTACATGGAGTACATCGTGCCGGGGCTGATCATGATGTCGGTGATCACCAACTCCTATGGCAACGTGGTGTCGAGTTTCTTTGGCAGCAAGTTTCAGCGCTCCATCGAGGAATTGATGGTGTCGCCGGTATCGCCGCACACGATTCTGATCGGCTACACCCTGGGCGGCGTGCTGCGCGGGTTGATGGTCGGGGTTATCGTGACGCTGCTGTCGCTGTTCTTCACCCATTTGCAGGTGCATCACCTGGGCATCACTCTGCTGGTGGTGGTGCTGACGGCGACGATCTTCTCGCTGCTGGGCTTCATCAACGCCGTGTTTGCACGCAACTTCGATGATATCTCGATCATCCCGACCTTCGTACTGACGCCGCTGACGTACCTGGGCGGGGTGTTCTATTCCATCACCTTGCTGCCGCCTTTCTGGCAGACCGTGTCCCTGGCCAACCCGGTGTTGCACATGGTCAACGCCTTCCGTTACGGCATTCTCGGGGTGTCGGACATCAAGATCAGCGTGGCGATTACCTTCATGCTGGTGGCGACCGTGGTGCTGTATGTCGGTTGTGCGCGGTTGCTGGTGAGTGGGCGCGGGATGCGTACCTGACGTTTGACCGTGTCGCCTGCTTTCGCGAGCAGGCTCGCTCCCACACTGGATCCATGTCGCACCAAAGATCCCCTGTGGGCATGGGCTTACTTGTGAAGGGGTCAGTCCAGACACCACAAAAAAACGGCCTCCACCTCGGAGGCCGTTTTGCATTCTCACATCCGGCGTTGCTTGCGCCGCTTCCACTGCCGCCCCACCCACCAGCGCCAATACAGCATGGTCAGGCAATAGGCCAATGCCCCCAGCACCAGCCCCGTTACCACCGAACCCAGCAGAAATGGTTGCCATAACGTCGAAAGCTCGCCGCTGATCCATTCCCAGGTCAATGCGTCCGGCATCGAACGGGCGGGCACATTCATCAGCCAGGCACCGGTCTTATAAGTGCAGAAGAACACGGCCGGCATGGTGATCGGGTTGGTCAGCCAGACCAGGCTGACGGCAATCGGCATGTTGCCCCGGACCATGATGGCCAGAATCGCCGCCACCAGCATCTGCAACGGAATCGGCAGGAACGCGGCAAACAGACCCACCGCCATGGCCCGGGCTACCGAGTGGCGATTGAGGTGCCAGAGGTTCGGGTCATGCAGCAGGGTGCCGAGAAAGCGTAAGGATTTGTGTTCCCTGATGCTGGTTGGGTCTGGCATGTAACGTTTGAATAAGCGCCGGGGCATAAGGCTTCTCGGTCGGTTCAGGCGGCAAGTATGTCTGGATTCCATGAAGCGCCCATTCAGACTTTGTGACAATTGATAACGACAGCCATGCGTCGGGACGGCTATGCCTAGGGAGGGGACTCTCAAGGACGGGCTTATGCGCACAGGGATGGTGGCGCTGGGGCTCGGGCTCCTGACGTTACGTTTTTTACCGGCATTGCCGCCGGTATGGGTTTGGCTGTTGCTGCCGGTGGTGGGGTTGATGCTCCTGCCGTTCAGAACGTATCCACTGGCGTTTTATCTGTTCGGCTTCAGTTGGGCCTGTGGCTACGCGCAGTCGGCGTTGAATGACCGCTTGTCGATCAAGCTTGATGGCGAAACGCGCTGGGTCGAAGGGCGGGTCACGGGCTTGCCGCAGAGTAACGACACGGTGGTGCGCTTCGAACTCGCAGATGCACAGTCGCGGCGCGGGACATTGCCGTCGTTGATGCGTCTGGCCTGGCATGCTGGTCCGCCTGTCCAGAGCGGCGAGCGCTGGCGCCTGGCGGTGAAGTTCAAGCGCCCGACCGGGCTGCTCAACCCTCATGGCTTTGACTATGGGGCCTGGCTGCTGGCGCAAGGCATCGGCGCGACTGGCTCGGTCAAGGATGGTCAGCGCCTGGCCCCGGCGCAGCGGGCCTGGCGCGACGGTATCCGACAGCGCCTGCTCAGTGTTGACGCTCAGGGGCGGGAGGGGGCACTGGCGGCATTGGTGTTGGGCGACGGCGCCGGGCTGAGCCGCGAGGACTGGCAGGTGTTGCAGGACACCGGCACTGTTCATTTGCTGGTGATTTCCGGGCAGCACATCGGCTTGCTGGCCGGATCGGTCTATTTGCTCATCGCCGGGTTGGCCCGCTATGGGCTGTGGCCCGGGCGCTTGCCCTGGTTGCCATGGGCCTGTGGTCTGGCGTTCGCGGCGGCGCTTGGCTATGGCTTGCTGGCCGGCTTCGATGTACCGGTGCGGCGCGCCTGCGTGATGATCGGTCTGGTGTTGCTGTGGCGCCTGCGCTTTCGTCATCTCGGGGCCTGGTGGCCGCTGTTGCTGGCCTTTGACGGTGTTCTGCTGCTGAACCCGTTGGCTAGCCTGCAACCGGGGTTCTGGTTGTCATTTGCTGCGGTGGCGGTGCTGATCTTCACGTTTGGCGGCCGCCTCGGTCCCTGGCGCTGGTGGCAGACCTGGACCCGAGCGCAATGGCTGATCGCAATCGGCTTGTGTCCGCTGTTGCTGGTGCTGGGGTTGCCGATCAGTGTCAGCGGGCCATTGGTCAATCTGCTGGCGGTGCCCTGGATCAGTCTGGTGGTGCTGCCTCCGGCCCTGCTGGGGACATTGTTGCTGCCGCTGCCTTATGTGGGGGAGTGGCTGCTGTGGCTGGCGGGCGGTTTGATCGAACTGATGTTCAAGGGGCTGGCGTTGATGGCCGGTCAACTGCCCGCGTGGGTGCCAGTGGCCATTCCTCTTTGGTGCTGGGCGATAGGGGCTCTGGGGGCCGTCCTGTTATTGCTGCCGCGTGGCGTGCCGTTGCGACCGTTGGGATGGCCGATGCTGCTGTTGCTGGTTTTTCCACCCCGGCAGTTGCTGCCTGAGGGCATGGCCGAGGTCTGGCAACTGGATGTCGGTCAGGGGCTGGCCATTCTCGTCCGCACCCGGCATCACACGTTGTTGTATGACGCCGGGCCGCGTTTGCGCGATTCCGATCTGGGGGAGCGGGTGGTGTTGCCCGCGTTGCGCAAACTCGGGGTCAAGGGCCTCGACCTGATGCTCATCAGTCACGCCGACGCCGATCACGCCGGCGGCGCACACGCCGTGGCCAACGGGCTGCCAGTACAGCGAACAGTCAGCGGTGACCCCGATGGCCTGTCCAGCGCATTGCAGGCCGGACCTTGCGAAAGTGGCGAGCAATGGGTCTGGGACGGTGTCCACTTCCAGCTCTGGCAATGGTCGGCGGCCAGCGACAGCAATCAAAAATCCTGCGTGTTGCAGATTGAGGCCAGCGGCGAGCGACTCCTGCTGACCGGTGACATCGACGTCCCCACCGAGCGGGCGCTGCTCGATAGCCCGCTTGCGGTGCCAACCGACTGGTTGCAGGCGCCGCACCATGGCAGCCGCAGTTCGTCGTCGATGGCGTTGCTGGCCGGGCTGCAATTCAAGGCGGTACTGGTGTCCCGTGGCCAGGGCAATTCGTTCGGCCACCCACACCCGACTGTCATTGCACGCTATGCAAAACTTGGGATGGCGATCTACGACAGCGCCGAGCACGGTGCCATTCGTTTGCAACTGGGGAGTTTCCAGCCGCCCTCGACGATGCGCCTGGAGCGGCGCTTCTGGCGCGATCCGCCACCCCTTGGTCCATAACCGCACGTTATGAAAGCCCGACCGGATGCGACATCACAGTCTTCGGTGGACCGATCCCCCTATGTTAGAGTGGCGCACTTTTTCGAGGGGGCTGTCACTGTGTGGGAATTGGTCAAATCCGGCGGCTGGATGATGCTGCCGATCATTCTGAGCTCCATCGCGGCCATGGCGATCGTCGCCGAACGTCTGTGGACCCTGCGCGCCAGCCGTGTGACCCCGGAGCATCTGCTCGGGCAGGTCTGGGTCTGGATCAAGGACAAGCAGCTCAATAAGGAAAAACTCAAGGAATTACGCGCCAATTCGCCGCTGGGTGAGATCCTCGCCGCGGGCCTGGCCAACTCCAAACATGGTCGCGAGATCATGAAAGAGTGCATCGAAGAGGCCGCCGCCCGGGTTATCCACGAGCTGGAGCGCTACATCAATGCGCTGGGCACCATCGCCGCCATGGCGCCGTTGCTGGGTCTGTTGGGCACGGTGCTGGGCATGATCGATATCTTCAGTTCGTTCATGAGTACGGGCATGACCACCAACGCTGCGGTGCTGGCCGGCGGTATTTCCAAAGCCTTGATCACCACGGCATCGGGCCTGATCGTCGGTATCCCGTCGGTATTCTTCCACCGGTTCCTGCAACGGCGCATCGATGAGCTGGTGGTGGGGATGGAGCAGGAAGCCATCAAGCTGGTTGAAGTGGTGCAGGGTGACCGTGACGTTGATCTGGCCGAGGGCAAAGCGTGAAATTCCGCCGCAAGCAACGGGAGAACGTGGACATCAATCTCGTGTCGCTGATCGACGTGGTGTTTGTCCTGCTGCTGTTTTTCGTTGTGACCACCACCTTTACCCGTGAAACCCAATTGCGCGTCGACCTGCCCGAAGCCGTCAGTGGCTCGCCCGCAGAAGACCAGCAGCTCAAGCAACTGGAGATTGCGATCAACGCCGACGGCGTGTTTTCGGTCAATAACCAGTTGTTGCCCAAGAACGATCTGGCCAGCCTGATGGACGCTTTGCAGAAAGAGTCCAATGGCGACACCAAGCTGCCGCTGACCATCAGCGCTGACGGCAAGACGCAGCATCAAGCCGTCATTACCGCCATGGACGCTGCCGGCAAGCTCGGTTTCAGCCACTTGCGCATGACCACTGTCGAGGCGGCGCCGGCGCACTGATGGCCATGTCCGATCGTTTGCTCGACGCCTGGTACAACGGCCATCCGGCCCTGAAACTGCTGCGGCCACTGGAGTGGTTGTATCGGCGTGTGGTCATGGGCAAGCGCCAGCGTTTTCTGGCGGGCGAGGGCGAAATCTATCAGCCGCCAGTGCCATTGATCGTGGTCGGCAATATCACGGTGGGCGGTACCGGCAAGACGCCGCTGATTCTGTGGATGATCCAGCACTGCCAACGCAGCGGTTTGCGGGTTGGCGTGGTCAGCCGTGGCTATGGCGCCAAACCGCCTCAATTGCCGTGGCGGGTCGAGGCCGATCAAAGCGCCGACGTCGCCGGCGACGAGCCATTGTTGATCGTGCAGCGCACCGGCGTGCCGTTGATGATCGACCCCAATCGCAGCAATGCCGTCAAAGCGCTGCTGGCCAGCGAACCGCTGGACCTGATCCTGTCCGATGACGGCATGCAGCATTACCGCCTGGCGCGGGATCTGGAACTGGTGCTGATCGATGCCGCTCGCGGCCTGGGCAATCAACGTTGCCTGCCTGCCGGTCCACTGCGTGAGCCAGTCGAGCGCCTGCAAAGTGTCGACGCGGTGCTTTATAACGGCGCCTTGGCGGATCGCAATGACGGGTTTGCCTTTCAGTTGCAGCCCAGCGCCCTGGTCAATCTGCAAACCGGCGAGCGCCAGTCGCTGGACCACTTCGCCCCAGGCCAGCGCCTGCATGCCGTGGCCGGGATCGGCAACCCGCAACGTTTCTTCAAAACCCTCGAAACGCTACACTGGCAGCCCGTGCCCCACGCGTTTGCCGACCACGCCGAATACAGCGTGCAGGCCTTGAATTTCACCCCGTCATTGCCGTTGGTGATGACCGAAAAGGACGCGGTGAAGTGCCGCGCCTTTGCTGCCGCCGATTGGTGGTATCTGGCGGTCGATGCCGTGCCGTCGCCGGCCTTCGTGGCCTGGTTCGACACGCAGCTGATGCGTCTGCTGCCGGCCCGACTTTTGCCTTAACTCCGTTTTTATCCAGGGAATGCTCATGGACACCAAATTGCTCGACATCCTCGCTTGCCCCGTCTGCAAAGGCCCGCTCAAGCTCAGCGCCGACAAGACCGAGCTGATCAGCAAAGGCGCCGGCCTTGCTTACCCTATCCGTGACGGTATTCCGGTGATGCTTGAAACCGAGGCCCGTACCCTGACCACCGATGAGCGTCTGGATAAATGACCCCAGTCTTTACCGTTGTCATCCCGTCGCGCTACGCCTCCACCCGCCTGCCGGGCAAACCGCTGTTGCTGATCGCCGGCAAGCCGATGATCCAGCACGTCTGGGAACAGGCGAGCAAAAGCAGCGCCCAGCGCGTAGTCGTAGCCACTGACGATGCGCGCATTGTCGAGGCCTGCAAGGGGTTTGGTGCCGACGTGGTGCTGACCCGTGAAGACCACAACTCCGGCACCGACCGTCTGGCCGAGGTCGCGGCGAAGCTGGGTCTGGCGCCGGACGCCATCGTCGTCAACGTTCAGGGCGACGAGCCGTTGATCCCGCCGTGCGTGATCGATCAGGTCGCCGCCAACCTGGCGGCTCATGCCGAAGCGCGCATGGCCACCCTGGCCGAGCCGATCGAAGACGTCGAAACCCTGTTCAACACCAACGTGGTCAAGGTCGTTACCGATCTCAACGGCCTGGCGCTGACGTTCAGTCGGGCGACATTGCCGTGGGCCCGTGAGGCGTTTGCCAAGCACCCGGAAAAAACTGCCGGAAGGCGTGCCGTATCGCCGCCACATCGGCATTTATGCTTACCGCGCCGGTTTCCTGCAGGACTTCGTGAGCTGGGGCCCGTGCTGGCTGGAAAATACCGAGTCCCTGGAACAGCTGCGAGCGCTGTGGCATGGCGTGCGGATTCATGTCGGCGATGCACTCATTGCACCCCCTACCGGTATCGACACCCTCGAAGACCTCGAACGCGTTCGTCGCATTCTGGAGGCCTGATGCAGGTTCTGTTCGTCTGCCTGGGCAACATCTGCCGTTCGCCCACGGCTGAAGGTGTATTGCGGCACAAGCTGCGCGAGGCGGGGCTGGCCGATCAGGTCGAAGTTGCCTCCGCCGGCACCGGTGATTGGCACGTCGGCAAGGCCCCGGACAAGCGCAGCCAGGCGGCGGCCAAGTTGCGTGGCTACGATCTTTCGGCCCAACGCGCCCAGCAAGTGTCCCGTGCCGATTTCGCCGCCTACGACCTGATCCTGGCGATGGATAACAGCAACTTGCGCAACCTCAAGGCCCTGCAACCGGCCAAGGGCAAGGCCGAGCTGGATCTGTTCCTGCGCCGTTACGAATCGACAGTCGATGAAGTGCCGGATCCGTATTACGACGGCGAGCAGGGCTTCGAACAGGTGCTGGACTTGATCGAACAAGCCTGCGATCTGCTGGTGATCGAACTGAAGGGACGGCTATGAGTTTGCAGGTGCAGTCACAGGTTTCCCTGAAACCGTTCAACAGCTTTGGTGTGGACGTTCGCGCACAATTGTTTGCCGAGGCGCACAGCGATGCCGACGTGCGTGAAGCGCTGGCTTGTGCGGCAGCAAGCGCGGTGCCGCTGCTGGTGATTGGTGGCGGCAGCAACCTGTTGCTGACGGCGGATGTCCAGGCGCTGGTGCTGCGCATGGCCACGCGTGGCATTCGGATATTGAGCGATGACGCCAGCAAGGTCGTGATTGAAGCCGAGGCAGGCGAGCCTTGGCATCCGTTCGTACAGCACACGTTGGCGCAGGGTTTGTCGGGACTGGAAAACCTCAGCCTGATCCCCGGCACCGTCGGCGCGGCGCCGATGCAGAACATCGGCGCTTACGGTGTCGAGATCAAGGACGTATTTGCCGGCCTCACCGCGCTGGATCGCCAGACCGGCGAGCTGCGCGACTTCAGTCTGCATGACTGCAACTTCGGTTACCGTGACAGCCTGTTCAAGCAACTGCCGGGGCGCTGGTTGATCCTGCGGGTACGTTTTGTCTTGAGTCGAACCGCCCATCTGCACCTGGAATACGGCCCGGTGCGTCAGCGCCTGACCGAACAGGGCATTGATCATCCGACGCCCAGCGATGTCAGCCAGGCGATTTGCAGCATCCGCAGCGAAAAACTGCCTGATCCGCGGGTGCTGGGCAATGCCGGCAGTTTTTTCAAGAACCCGCTGGTATCGGCGGCGCTGGTGGCACAGCTCAAGCTGGAATACCCGGACCTGGTGGCCTATGCGCAACCCGACGGGCAGATGAAGCTGGCGGCGGGCTGGTTGATCGAGCGGGCTGGCTGGAAAGGATTCCGCGAAGCCGATGCTGGTGTGCATAAGTTGCAGGCGCTGGTGCTGGTCAACTACGGCACTGCGACCGGGCTGCAATTGCTGGAGCTGGCGCAACGCATCCAGAAAGACATTTCGCAACGATTCCATGTCGATCTGGAAATGGAGCCCAATCGCTATTGAGGCTACGCTTCAAAGCGATCATCGAAGCCCTGCACAACTTCATTGTGCAGGGCTTTTTTGTTAATGCCGGGTTAACTTAGCCACCTAACGATGCAAATCTTCGCTCCACCAAAGGCCCGATGCAGATGATGTCGCCTGCATAAGAGAGCCCCACCAGCCTGAGTCGATCTGTGTGAACCACCGCCAACCTTCGGCGGCAGATTGCCGGGCCCATAACCGAACCAAAAGGGCGTGCCCATGAATACCCTGATACTCAACGGTCAACCACACAAAATGGACGTTCCTGACGAGATGCCGCTGCTTTGGGCTATTCGTGATGTGGCGGGCGGTCATCCAGGAACAAAATTCGGCTGCGGCATGGGTTTGTGCGGGGCCTGCACGATTCACATCAACGGCCAGCCAGCGCGTGCCTGCATTACGCCAATCAGCGCGGTAACCGGGCAAAACGTCACCACCATCGATGAACTGCACAACGACCCGATTGGCCAGATCGTCCAGCAAGCCTGGCTCGACACTGCCGTGGCCCAATGCGGTTTCTGTCAGGGCGGGCAGATCATGTCCGCCACCGCGCTGCTCAAGGTCAACCCGAACCCCAGCGACGAGCAGATCGAAGAAGCGATGGTTGGCAATATTTGCCGTTGCGGCACCTACAACCGCATCAAGACCGCAATCCGCCAGGCCTCGACTCACTTGAAAGAGGCCAAGGCATGAGCCAGCTACCGAATGATTTTGCCCTGAGCAACCTGACGAATCTCAGTCGTCGCGGCTTTCTTAAAGGTGTGGGCGCGACCGGCGCCTTGGTGCTGGCTGCGAGCTGGGGCTGGCAGGACGCGTTCGCCGAAGACAAGCCGAAGCAGTTCGGCGCCGATGGCATGCCCAACGGCTGGGTCGATGACCCGAAGGTGTATGTCAGCATCGCCGCCGACGGCACGGTGACCGTGGTGTGCAACCGCTCGGAAATGGGCCAGGGCGTACGCACCAGCCTGAGCATGGTGGTGGCCGACGAACTGGACGCCGATTGGGCGCTGGTCAAGGTTCAACAGGCGCCGGGTGATGAAGTTCGCTACGGCAACCAGGACACCGATGGCTCGCGCAGCATGCGCCACTGGTACGAGCCGATGCGCCGTTGCGGTGCCGCCGCCCGGACCATGCTCGAACAGGCCGCCGCTGATCAGTGGAAAGTGCCACTTGGTGAATGCCGCGCGCAACTGCACAAAGTCATCCACCAACCGACCGGCCGCGAACTGGGCTACGGTGCCCTGGCTGTCGCAGCGGGTGCGTTGGCGGTGCCGGCCCGTGACAGCCTGCGGCTCAAGCAACCGTCAGAGTTTCGCTACATCGGCAAGGAGGGCGTCAGGGCCATCGACGGCGCAGACATCGTCAGCGGTCGGGCGGTCTACGGCGCTGATGTGCATTTCGACGACATGCTCTACGCCACCATCGCCCGCCCAGCGGTTTATGGCGGCAAGGTCAAATCCTTCAATGACGGCGCGACCTTGAAAGTGCCCGGCGTGATCAAGGTTATCCAGATAGAAGGCCGCCCGTTGCCATCGGAGTTTCAGCCGTTGGGCGGCATCGCCGTGATCGCCAGCAATACCTGGGCCGCCATCAAGGGCCGCGACGCGTTGAAAATCGAGTGGGACGATGGTCCGAACGCCAGTTACAACTCGATTGCCTATCGCAAGGAGCTGGAAGCGGCGTCGCTCAAGCCCGGCAAAGTCGTGCGAAATACCGGCGATATCGACAAGGCGTTGAGCGCAGCCAGCAGCACGCTCGAAGCGTCCTACTACTTGCCGCACCTGGCGCAATCGCCGATGGAGCCGATGGTTGCCATTGCCCGTTTCAAGGATGGCGTGTGTGAGGCCTGGGCGCCGAGCCAGGCACCGCAGGTCACTCGCGAGCGAATCAGCGAACGCCTGGGGCTGCCCTTCGATAACGTCACCTTCAATGTCACGTTGCTGGGCGGCGGTTTCGGTCGCAAATCCAAGCCGGATTTCGTCATCGAAGCCGCGATTCTGGCCAAGGAATTTCCCGGCAAGGCTGTGCGTGTGCAATGGACCCGTGAAGACGACATCCATTGTTCGTATTTCCACACCGTGTCCGCCGAATACCTGAAAGCCAGCCTGAACAAAGACGGCCTGCCTTCCGGTTGGCTGCATCGCACCGTGGCGCCGAGTATCACCGCGTTGTTCGCGCCGGGGATGAATCACGAAGCGGCTTTCGAGCTGGGCATGGGTTTCACCAACATGGCCTACGCGATCCCCAATGTGCGTCTGGAAAACCCGGAGGCCACGGTCCACACCCGGGTCGGCTGGTATCGCTCGGTGTCGAACATCCCCCACGGTTTTGCAATTCAGAGTTTTGTCGATGAGCTGGCGCACAAGGCCGGGCAGGACCCGCTCAAGTATCAGATCAGCTTGCTGGGTCCGGACCGACAGATCGATCCGCGTACCTTGAGCGAAGAGTGGAACTACGGTGAATCCCCGGAGCGTTATCCAATCGACACCGGGCGTCTGCGCACGGTGCTGGAAACCGCCGCCAAGGCTGCTGGCTGGGGGCGCACATTGCCCAGGGGCCGAGGCCTGGGTCTGGCGGTGCATTACAGCTTCGTCACCTATGTGGCGGCGGTGATTGAGGTCGAGGTCAAGGATGACGGTACGCTGATCGTGCACAAGGCGGATATCGCCGTGGATTGCGGGCCGCAGATCAACCCCGAGCGGATTCGCTCACAGTTCGAAGGCGCCTGCGTCATGGGCCTGGGCAATGCGGTATTGGGTGAGATCAGCTTCAAGGACGGCAAGGTCCAGCAGGACAACTTCCATATGTACGAGGTGGCGCGCATGTCGCTGGCGCCGAAGGAGGTGGCAGTGCATCTGGTCACGCAGCCGGGGGATGTGCCGTTGGGCGGTGTCGGTGAGCCGGGTGTGCCGCCAATTGCCCCGGCGCTGTGCAATGCGATCTTCGCCGCGACCGGCAAACGCATTCGCAATTTGCCGGTTCGCTATCAGTTGCAAGGCTGGCAGAAGGCTGAAGCCTGATGGACAGCGTTGACCTGAACGTTTTGCGCGCTGTGCTGCAATGGCGGCGTGCCGGACAGCGGGTGATGCTCTACAGCGTGGTCCAGACCTGGGGCACTGCGCCTCGGGCACCGGGTGCCATGTTGGCGCTGCGTGAGGATGGCGCGGTGATCGGCTCGGTGTCTGGTGGCTGCGTTGAAGACGACGTCATTGCGCGGTTGCACGATGGGCGCATTACGCCGGACGGTCCGCCCGTGCAAATGATCACCTATGGCGTGACCCGTGAGGAAGCCGCGCGATTCGGCTTGCCTTGCGGTGGCACCTTGCGCCTGACCGAAGAGCGGATCGGCGATCCAGCGTGGGTGGCCGAGTTGCTGGCCCGGTGCGAGGCCCATGAAATTGTCGCCCGTTCGCTGGACATCGCTACTGGTGAGGTGGTGTTGCAGCCGGCGCACAAGAGCGATGTGTTGAGCTTTGATGGCAGCACCCTGCGCGCCATTTACGGACCGCGTTGGCGACTGTTGCTGATTGGCGCGGGGCAATTGTCGCGGTATGTGGCAGAAATGGCCCGGCTGCTGGATTTCGAAGTGTTGATCTGTGATCCGCGCAGCGAGTTTGTGCATGGCTGGGAAGAGCAGCATGGCCGCTTTGTCCCGGGCATGCCCGATGAAGCGGTACTGAACATCCAGACCGATGAGCGCACTGCCATCGTTGCCCTGACCCACGACCCGCGTCTGGACGACATGGCCCTGCTCACGGCACTGGACTCCAGCGCGTTCTACGTCGGCGCCCTGGGCTCTCGGGTCAACAGTCAGAAGCGGCGGGAGAATCTGGCGCTTCTGGGTCTGTCTCCACAGTCCATCGAGCGCTTGCACGGGCCGATTGGTTTGCATATCGGCAGCCACACACCCGCAGAAATCGCCTTGTCGTTGATGTCAGAGATTGTGGCAATCAAGAACGGCGTCGAATTGAAGCAGAAGAAACCGGTGCAGGAGGGCGTATGAGCGAGGCGGTGGGTGTCATTGTGTTGGCGGCGGGACAGGGCAGTCGCTTTCGACACGTCGCCGGTGCCGACAAAGACAAGCTGCTGGCGGATTGCACGGGTCGTGATGGTGCTGTGCGCTCGGTGATTGAGCAGGTACTGGGGAATTTGCCGGCGACGCTTGAGCGACGGGTGCTGGTCACCACCGAGGATCGCCCGCAGGTGATTCGCATGACCCAGGCTTATGGGTGCGAAATTGTGCTGATCGAATCCACGGGCATGGGCGACAGCATTGCCGCAGGGGTCGCGGCGTGTCCGCAGCTTGATGGCTGGTTGGTGGTGCTGGGTGATATGCCGTTTATTCTGCCGTCGACGATTGAGCGGGTGGTGGCGGGAATTGTGGAAGATGGCGTCAGCGTACCGGTGCTGGAAGGCGAGTATGGGCACCCGGTGGGGTTTGGCCGAAGTCTGGGGCCGGGGTTGATGGTGCTGTCCGGTGATCGTGGGGCCAGTCCGTTATTTACGCAGGCGCGGGTGGTCGAGGTGGCAGTGGATGATCCTGGGGTGTTGTGGGATGTGGATGTGCCGCAGGCGTTGGTCTTCAAGCAAGCGTGATGCATATCTAAGGGGGCGGTTGCTCTTCTGTGACCCGCCTCGAACCCCGCGCGAGCGAGCTCGCCCGATGTTCAGACATAAAAAAGCCCCGCCTGGGTCACCAGGCGGGGCTTTTTAGTGGCCGATGGAATCAGGCGAGGGGTTTATGCTCGTGCTCTTTTTCCAGGGCCGGGGCGTGTTGCTCTACCACTTCGTCAGTGGTCGGGGCAGCAGGTTCAGCAGCCGCTTCGGCAACCGGGGCAGGGGCTGCCTCGACGACTTCAGCTACGACCGGTGCCGCTTCAGCAGCAGCCGGTGCCGCAGCGGCTGCCAGTTCGGCTTCCTTCTGCAGACGCTCGGCTTCACGCTTGCGACGACGCACTTCACGCGGATCGTTCGGTGCACGGCCATTTTCAGTCAGGGCGCTGACTGGAGCGGCTTCAACTACCGGTGCAACCACTTCGGCGACAACCGGCGCTTCAACCACTGCCGCAGGCTCGGCAGCAGCAACCACGGGTTCGGAAACCATGGCTTCTGCAACTGGAGCTTCAACGATTGGCGTTGGTGCTGGTGCTTCAACGACCGCTGGCTCGGCAACCCAGTTGAACGCGGTTTGCTCTTCACGAACTTCGCGAACAGCCTCGGTCACGGTTTCAGAAACGGTTTCAACAACCGGTTCGGCTACCACGGCAGGCGCTTCAGTCACGATGGCAGGTTCTGCAAACGCTGCCACTTCTGGCTGGGCTTCACGAACCGGAGCGACTTCAACTTCCGGCACAACAACAGCTTCTACCGGCGTCGTTGCTTCAACCACTGGCGCTTCAACAGCAGCGGTTTCCTGAACGGCAGCAGTAGCGCGTTCAGCTTGCTCGTTGGCTTGTGCTTCAGCCGGTGCACTGATCACGGTGCTGGCAACTGCGGCGGTGACCGCCAGGCCTGCAGCCAGATCGGCAGCGCTTGGCGCATCGCCAGCTTCGGTGCCTTCAGCCGATTCGGACTCTTCCGAACCTTCGATCACGTTGCCGTTGGCATCACGTTGACGCTCGCGACGGTTGCTGCGACGACGCTGACCACGGGAGCGGCGGCGTGGACGATCGCCTTCGGCGCCGTCCTGACCGTCTTCCGACAGTTGCTCTTCGTTGCCTGGCAGTTCTTCTTCGGCGACGGCAGCAGCGGTTTGCTCGGCACGTGGCTGACGCTCTTCACGCGGTGGGCGTGGCGCGCGTTCTTCACGTGGCTGACGGGCCGGACGCTCTTCAGCGGTGGCAGCAACAGCAACACCAGCAACAGCCGGAGCAGCATCCAGAGGTTCGCGCAGTTCACGAACCGGACGCTCTTCGCGCTCGCCTCGTGGCTTGCGCTCTTCGCGTGGCGCGCGCGGTGCACGTTCTTCACGAGGGGCGCGTGGTGCACGCTCTTCACGTGGAGCGCGTTCTTCGCGGGCTACTACTGCCGGGGTTTCTTCACGGGCTTCGCGTGGCTCACGTGGTGCGCGTTCTTCACGCGGTGCACGTTCCTCACGTGGCTTGCGTTCTTCATCACGGCGACCGTTACGGTTGCGGCTCTGCTGACGACCGTTGCGACGCTCTTCGTTACGGGCCGGACGCTCGGTGGCCGGTTTTTCAACCACTACCGGTGCAACAGGCTCTTCCTTGGTGGCGAACAGGCTGACCAGCGACTTCACCAGACCTTTGAACAGGCTTGGTTCTGGCGCGACGGCTGGAGCTGCAACCGGAGCTGCGACGACTTCGGTCGGCACGGGTGCGTTGGCACGGGCCGGAGCAGTCTTGACCGCAGCTTCCTGGCGAACCAGGGTGCGGGTCGCAGCGGCTGGCTGGACTTCTTCCACTTCAGCAGCGGCAGCAGCGATTTCGTAGCTGGACTGGTTGACGTGGGCTTCCGGGCTGTCATCACGCAGGCGCTGAACTTCGAAGTGCGGCGTTTCGAGGTGATCGTTCGGCAGAATGACGATGCGGGCACGGGTGCGCAGTTCAATCTTGGTGATCGAGTTGCGTTTTTCGTTGAGCAGGAACGCGGCCACCGGGATTGGCACTTGTGCGCGAACTTCGGCGGTACGGTCTTTCAGGGCTTCTTCTTCGATCAGGCGCAGGATCGCCAGCGACAGCGATTCAACATCACGGATGATGCCGGTGCCGTTGCAACGCGGGCAAACGATGCCACTGCTTTCGCCCAGCGATGGACGCAGGCGCTGACGGGACATTTCCAGCAGGCCGAAGCGCGAGATGCGACCGACTTGCACGCGAGCGCGGTCGGCTTCCAGGCATTCGCGGACTTTCTCTTCCACGGCGCGCTGGTTCTTGGCAGGGGTCATGTCGATGAAGTCGATGACTATCAGGCCGCCGATGTCGCGCAGGCGCAACTGACGGGCGATTTCTTCGGCGGCTTCAAGGTTGGTCTGCAGGGCGGTTTCTTCGATGTCGCTGCCTTTGGTGGCGCGCGCCGAGTTGATGTCGATGGACACCAGGGCCTCGGTTGGATCGATAACGATGGAGCCGCCGGAAGGCAGTTCAACGACGCGCTGGAAAGCGGTCTCGATCTGGCTTTCGATCTGGAAACGGTTGAACAGCGGAACGCTGTCTTCGTACAGCTTGATCTTGCTGGCGTACTGCGGCATCACCTGGCGGATGAAGGTCAGGGCTTCGTCCTGGGCTTCAACGCTGTCGATCAGCACTTCGCCGATGTCCTGGCGCAGGTAGTCGCGGATGGCGCGGATGATCACGTTGCTTTCCTGATAGATCAGGAATGGCGCGGAGCGATCCAGCGAGGCTTCTTTGATGGCGGTCCAGAGTTGCAGCAGGTAGTCGAGGTCCCACTGCATTTCTTCGCTGCTGCGGCCAAGGCCGGCAGTGCGCACGATCAGACCCATGTCGGCCGGTGCGACCAGGCCGTTCAGGGCTTCACGCAGTTCGTTGCGCTCTTCGCCTTCGATGCGGCGGGAGATACCGCCGGCACGCGGGTTGTTAGGCATCAGAACGAGGTAGCGACCGGCCAGGCTGATGAAGGTGGTCAGGGCGGCGCCCTTGTTGCCACGCTCTTCTTTTTCAACCTGGACGATGACTTCCTGGCCTTCGGTCAGGACGTCCTTGATGTTGACGCGGCCTTCGGGGGCTTTCTTGAAGTATTCGCGGGAGATTTCTTTGAGGGGCAGGAAGCCGTGGCGCTCGGAGCCGAAATCGACAAAGGCAGCCTCAAGGCTTGGTTCGATGCGAGTAATCCGGCCTTTATAGATGTTGGCCTTCTTCTGCTCGCGTGCACCGGATTCGATGTCCAGGTCGTAGAGGCGCTGGCCATCTACCAGTGCAACACGCAACTCTTCGGGTTGAGTTGCGTTAATCAGCATTCTTTTCATGTAGTACCGTCGGTTTCCGGGCTGCCGGAAACGGCGTTCGGCACACACGACTTCTCACGGTCGGTGTCAGGTGCGTCAGGAGTGGTTGGACACTCCAGTGTCTAGCGAACCCCAACCAATTGGGCTGGTGTTGCGACGTACGCGTCCTGCTTGCTGTGGCTACTTAAGCACTCAGTCAGGAGGAGGAATCAACCAGCGGCTGTGGACGAGATGAAGCGTCTTGATGAAGCCTATTGCTACACAGTCCAGCGGTTGTGCATCTCCACCCTACACGTATCCCTGATAATTCGGGTGCTGCCGCGCGCAGAATCCGCAGCGGGTTGGCATTTACCGTGAGCTCCGAAAGGGGAGGTCACGCATCATGGCTAATTTAGGCGTTGTTTCCGAAGCGTTCGCTCGGGGTCATTCGCAACTGACTGCACTTTGTGAACTGGCCGTGAATATTGGCGCGCAAAACGAGTGAAAACTCTGCCTTGCGGTTTGATTCAGGCCTCATGTCACCTGCGCTTGTTACAGCTGCAAACTCCACCGTTACGTAGCGAAAGCCCCGTAGGACGGCCTCGCGTCCTGGTGAATTGCGTTGGTCAGGGCCGGTTTTTGACCGTTAGTCCGCTGGCCAGGCCGCTTTTGGCGGCGTTCGCGACTATAGCAGCAATGATTAAGTGCTTCAATTCCATAAAAAATTGTTATCATCCGCGCCATGACGACTACTGCCCCTACGACCCCAGGCGTACAACTGCTTGAGGTCTCGCCGGAATATGCCGGCCAACGAATTGACAACTTCCTTCTCGCTCGGCTCAAAGGCGTGCCCAAGACCTTGATTTACCGCATTTTGCGCAAGGGCGAAGTGCGGGTGAACAAAGGTCGGATCAAGCCCGAATACAAGCTGCAGGCGGGCGATATCGTGCGCGTGCCACCGGTTCGCGTGCCCGAGCGCGACGAGCCTGTGCCGTTGGCTCAAGGCTTGCTGCAGCGCCTTGAGGCTTCGATTATCTTCGAAGACAAGGCGCTGATCGTGATCAACAAGCCTTGCGGCATCGCGGTTCACGGTGGCAGCGGCTTGACTTACGGGGTGATCGAAGCCTTTCGTCAGTTGCGTCCCGATTGCAAGGAGCTTGAGCTGGTTCACCGTCTCGACCGTGACACCTCGGGCCTGCTGATGATTGCCAAGAAACGCAGCATGCTGCGTCACTTGCACATGGCGTTGCGCGGCGATGGTATCGACAAGCGCTATATGGCGCTGGTCCGCGGTAACTGGGCGGCCTCGATCAAGCAGGTCCGTGCGCCTCTGGGCAAGAGCAATCTGCGCTCCGGCGAGCGCATGGTCGAGGTCGACGAAGAGGAGGGCAAGGAGTCGGTGACCGTGTTCAAGGTCCTGCGTCGTTTCGGCGACTTTGCCACCCTGATCGAAGCCAAGCCGATCACCGGGCGTACGCATCAGATCCGTGTACACACCTTGCACGCCGGGCACTGCATTGCCGGCGATACCAAGTACGGCGATGACGATTTCAGCAAGGAAATCCGCGATCTGGGCGGCAAGCGCCTGTTCCTTCACGCTTACATGCTGACCGTGCCGCTGCCCGACGGTGGCGAATTGAAGTTGCAGGCGCCTGTCGACGAGATGTGGGCCAAAACCGTGGAGCGCCTGAGTGCACCCATCTGATTACAAACTGCTGATTTTCGATTGGGACGGTACGCTGGCCGATTCCATTGGTCGGATTGTCGAGGCGATGCATGTCGCCTCCGAGCGCTCCGGATTTCAGTTGTGTGACGATTTTGCCGTCAAAGGCATTATCGGCCTGGGGTTGCCGGAAGCGATTCGCACCCTGTACCCGCACATCAGTGATGACGAGCTGATCGCCTTCCGCCAGCACTACGCCGATCACTACATTGCCGCCGAAGCCGTCCCTTCGCCCTTGTTCGAGGGTGTTGTCGAGTCAATGGAGGCGTTTCGTGCCGACGGCTATCACCTGGCGGTCGCCACCGGCAAAGCGCGTCGCGGTCTGGACCGGGTGCTGAAAGCGCACGGCTGGGAAACATATTTCGACATCACTCGTGCCGCGGATGAAACCGCCAGCAAGCCTCACCCTCTGATGCTTGAGCAGATCCTTGCCCATTGCGGCGTTCGCCCGGAGCAGGCGCTGATGGTGGGCGATTCGTCCTTCGACTTGCAGATGGCGCGTAATGCCGGCATGGATTCGGTGGCTGTCAGCTACGGCGCGCAGTCGATTGATGCGCTTAAATTATTCGAGCCGCGATTGGCCATTGATCATTTTTCGCAATTGCACGCCTGGCTGACTCAGCGGGCTTAATGGATTTTTGCTGGGGTAGATGGCATGACCGACGAATGGAAGGCGCCCGCCAAGGCGAGCGCAGAGAGCGGTGACGAAAGAAGCTGGAGGCTGCTGGAAAAGACCCTGCTGGCCAGCGTGCAGGAGCAGCGTCGTTCGCGTCGCTGGGGGATTTTCTTCAAATTGCTGACGTTCGTGTATCTGTTTGGCGCGTTGCTGCTGTTCGTGCCATTGGGGGACATGGAGAAGAGTGCGAGTCGCAGCTCCACCTACACCGCGGTCATCGACGTCACCGGTGTGATCGCTGACAAGGAGCCGGCCAGTGCTGACAATATTGTCGGTGCACTTCGTGCTGCGTTCGAAGATACCAAGGTCAAGGGCATCATCCTGCGCATCAACAGCCCGGGTGGCAGTCCGGTGCAGTCGGGCTATGTGTACGACGAAATCAAGCGTCTGCGCGCTCTGCATCCTGATACCAAGTTGTATGCGGTGATCTCGGACCTGGGTGCTTCCGGTGCCTACTACATCGCCAGTGCGGCGGATCAGATCTATGCCGACAAAGCGAGTCTGGTGGGCTCCATTGGCGTGACGGCGGCCGGTTACGGCTTTGTCGGCACGATGGAGAAGCTCGGCGTCGAACGCCGTACCTACACCTCGGGCGAACACAAGTCGTTCCTCGATCCGTTCCAGCCGCAAAAGCCTGAAGAAACCAAGTTCTGGCAAAGCGTGCTGGACACGACGCACCAGCAGTTCATCGACAGCGTGAAAAAGGGCCGTGGTGATCGTCTCAAGGATAAAGAGCATCCCGAGCTGTTCTCCGGGCTGGTCTGGTCGGGCGAGCAGGCTTTGCCGCTGGGCTTGATCGATGGCCTGGGCAATACCAGCTCGGTTGCGCGTGATGTGATTGGCGAAAAGGAAGTGGTGGACTTCACCGTTCAGGAATCGCCGTTTGACCGCTTCTCGAAAAAGCTGGGTGCCAGTGTTGCCGAGCAGTTGGCGATGTGGATGGGTTTTGGCGGTCCGTCCTTGCGCTAAGTATTTTTGCTGCACAAAAAAAACCGGCCTTCGTGGCTAATGCCGGTCAGTTAAGACACAAAACCTGTGGGGGCGAGCAGGCTCGCTCCCGCAAGGTTTATGGTGTCCAAATCCTTAACTGACCGGCATTGGCGTTCGTGGCCGGTTTTTTAGCATCATGAGATCGCAGCCTTTGTAGGTGCTGCCGAAGGCGGCGATCTTTTGACCTTCAGGGTATCTGCACGCCCTCGGCCAGCAGCATGTCGATCAGGCGAATCAGCGGCAGGCCGATCAGGCTGGTGGCGTCAGGGCCTTCGGTGCTCTGAAACAGGCTCACCCCCAAACCTTCGGCCTTGAAGCTGCCAGCGCAGTCGTAGGGCTGCTCGGCGAGCAGGTAGCGCTCGATGCGTGCCTGATCGAGTGTGCGCATGTGCACGGTAAAGGGGACGCAATCAACCTGGCAGTCGCCGGTCCGGCTGTTGAGCAGGGCGAGGCCCGTCAGGAATGTCACGCTGGCGCCGCTGGCGGCCAATAACTGCTCGAGGGCTTTTTCGAAGGTGTGCGGCTTGCCGATGATGCGTTCGCCAAGTACTGCGACCTGGTCCGAGCCGATGATCAGGTGAGCGGGGTGGCTGTCGGCCAGGGCCTGGGCTTTTTCCTTGGCGAGGCGTTTTACCAGTTCGATGGCGGACTCGCCCGGGCGGTGACTTTCATCGATATCAGGAGCGCTGCAGACGAACGGTAGCTGCAGGCGGGCCAGCAATTCCCGGCGATAGACCGAGCTTGAAGCGAGTAATAAAGGCAGCATGCGCATCTCCAAAAGGCAGGGGCGAATTCTAGCGGGGCTTCCAAGTGGCGGACAGGGTTGAATTTCCTTTGACATGGCTGGGTGCATCCCTATAATGCTGCGCCTATGTTGAATGACCCGATTCCACCTCACGTTGACCCGCGCAAATTGGCTGATCGTGGCACCACCCTTCAAGGTGAAATGCTGCTGGCCGATTTGGAGAGACTCTGCGACCCGCTTTCCGACACTGTCGGTACGGTGCAGGCTAAATTCGTTTTTGAACGAGATGAACGTAAATCTGTGGTCATCCACAGCTTTATCGACACCGAGGTCAAAATGGTTTGCCAGCGTTGTCTTGAGCTGGTCACCCTGCCGATCCACAGCGAATGCAGTTATGCTGTGGTGAAGGAGGGTGCGAATACCCAGTCGTTGCCGAAAGGTTATGACGTGCTGGAACTGGGCGAAGATCCTTTGGATCTGCAGTCACTGATCGAGGAGGAGCTTCTGCTCGCCTTGCCCATTGTGCCTGCTCATCATCCGGAAGAATGCCAGCAGCCGGCGGGTCTCGATGAGCCCGAACCGAGCGAGGACGAGGTAACGCGGTCCAACCCGTTCAGTGTATTGGCGCAGTTAAAGCGTGACCCAAACGTTTAGGAGTTAATCAATTATGGCTGTTCAGCAGAACAAAAAATCCCGCTCTGCCCGTGACATGCGTCGTTCGCACGACGCCCTGACGGCAAGCACTCTGTCTGTAGAAAAAACCACTGGTGAAATTCACCTGCGTCACCACGTATCGCCAGAAGGCGTATACCGTGGCCGTAAAGTGATCGACAAGGGCGCTGACGAGTAATCACTTGTCTGCTCAAGTCATCGCGATTGACGCAATGGGCGGGGACTTCGGTCCCCGCAGCATTGTTCAGGCCAGTCTTGCTTGCCTGTCTGCTACGCCCTCGCTGCACCTGACCCTTGTCGGTCAACCAACCCTTTTGGAAGAACTGCTCTCCAGTCATTCGGCTGTGGATCGCGCGCGCCTGTCGATAACGCCTGCGAGCGAAGTCATTACCATGGACGAGAAGCCTGCCCAGGCGTTGCGCGGCAAGCCGGATTCGTCGATGCGTGTGGCGCTGGAGTTGCTGCGTGATGGCAAGGTCCAGGCCTGCGTCAGTGCCGGTAATACCGGTGCGCTGATGGCCTTGTCGCGGTTTGTGCTCAAAACCTTGCCGGGCATCGACCGGCCAGCGATGGTCGCGGCGATTCCAACCCAGAAGGGTTATTGCCAGTTGCTCGATCTGGGCGCCAACGTCGATTGCAGTGCCGAGCACCTGTTGCAATTTGCAGTGATGGGTTCGGTTGCCGCTGAAACGCTGGGCATCGTCCGGCCTCGCGTCGCGCTGCTGAACATCGGCACCGAAGACATCAAGGGCAATCAGCAGGTCAAGCTGGCGGCAACCTTGTTGCAGGCCGCTCGCGGTATCAACTACATCGGTTTTGTCGAGGGCGATGGTTTGTACCGTGGCGAGGCCGATGTGGTGGTGTGTGATGGTTTTGTCGGCAATATCCTGCTCAAGTCCAGCGAAGGCCTGGCGACCATGATTGCCGGGCGTATCGAGGCGCTGTTCCGCAAAAACTTCGCCTCACGCATGGTGGGTGCATTGGCGTTGCCGTTGATGAAGCGCTTGCAGGCCGATCTGGCACCTGCGCGGCATAACGGTGCCAGCTTCCTCGGTTTGCAGGGCATCGTGGTGAAAAGTCACGGTTCGGCCGGGGTCCAGGGCTTTCAGAGCGCCATTGAGCGTGCGCTGATCGAGATCCAGGAGAATCTGCCGCAGCGTCTTCACGGTCGTCTGGAGGATTTGTTGCTTTAGGCGTTTTCGTCGGACAATGCTTAAATGTGACCGCTCAGTTCAATTGGCCATCCAACTGTCAGTTTCTTGCGTCCCCAAGGCGGGACGTCAATTCTCCGACGACAAGATCATTAGGGGCTTGTTACATGTCTGCTTCCCTCGCATTTGTCTTTCCAGGACAGGGTTCGCAGTCCCTCGGCATGCTGGCCGAGTTGGGCGCGCAACACCCGGTGGTCCTCGAAACGTTCAAAGAAGCTTCCGATGCCCTGGGTTACGACCTGTGGGCACTGACCCAGCAGGGGCCGGAAGAACAACTCAATCAAACCGACAAAACCCAGCCGGCCATTCTGACCGCTTCGATCGCCCTGTGGCGTCTGTGGCTGGCTGAAGGCGGCGCACGTCCGGCTTATGTCGCCGGGCACAGCCTGGGTGAATACAGCGCGCTGGTCGCGGCCGGCAGCCTGACTCTGGGCGACGCGGTGAAGCTGGTAGAGCGTCGCGGCCAACTGATGCAGGAAGCCGTTCCGGCCGGGCAGGGTGGCATGGCCGCTATTCTGGGTCTGGACGATGCTGACGTTCTGGCGGCCTGCGCTGAAGCAGCACAAGGCGAAGTGGTCAGTGCGGTCAACTTCAACTCCCCGGGCCAGGTCGTTATTGCCGGTGCCAAGGCTGCGGTCGAGCGTGCCATTGAAGGCTGCAAGGCGCGTGGTGCCAAGCGCGCCATGCCGTTGCCGGTCAGCGTGCCGTCTCACTGCGAATTGATGCGTCCGGCGGCCGAGCGTTTCGCCGAGTCCATCGCGGCCATCGACTGGCAGGCACCGCAGATTCCTGTGGTGCAGAACGTCAGCGCCGATGTGCCTGCGGATCTGCAAACCCTCAAGCGCGATCTGCTTGAGCAGCTTTACAAGCCGGTTCGCTGGGTCGAATCGGTCCAGGCACTGGCGGCCAAGGGCGCGACCCAACTGGTCGAGTGTGGTCCTGGCAAGGTGCTTGCCGGCCTGAACAAGCGTTGCGCCGAAGGCGTGGCGACATCCAACCTCAATACCCCAGATGCTTTCGCTGCCGCCTGCGCAGCGTTGGCCTGAATCAGGAGAAGCTTGCATGAGTCTGCAAGGTAAAGTTGCACTGGTCACCGGCGCCAGCCGTGGTATCGGCCAGGCCATCGCCCTGGAACTGGGTCGTCAGGGTGCCATCGTTGTGGGCACCGCGACCTCCGCAGCGGGTGCCGAGCGCATCGCCGCGACCCTGAAAGAGCATGGTGTTCAAGGCACAGGCCTGGAGCTCAATGTCACCAGCGACGAGTCCGTGGCGGCCGTGTTGGCGAGCATTCAGGAGCAGTTCGGCGCGCCGGCGATCCTGGTCAATAATGCCGGCATCACCCGCGATAACCTGATGATGCGCATGAAAGACGACGAGTGGCATGACGTCATCGATACCAACCTGAACAGTCTGTTTCGCCTGTCCAAGGGCGTATTGCGCGGCATGACCAAGGCTCGTTGGGGTCGAATTATCAGTATTGGCTCGGTTGTGGGTGCCATGGGCAACGCAGGCCAAGTAAACTACGCCGCCGCCAAGGCCGGTCTGGAAGGTTTCAGCCGTGCACTGGCGCGTGAAGTCGGTTCGCGTTCGATTACGGTCAACTCGGTAGCCCCAGGGTTCATCGACACCGATATGACCCGCGAATTGCCCGAGGCGCAGCGCGAAGCCTTGCAGACGCAAATTCCGCTGGGCCGCCTGGGGCAGGCCCAAGAGATCGCTTCGGTGGTCGCTTTTCTTGCATCCGATGGTGCGGCATACGTGACCGGGGCTACAATCCCGGTTAACGGCGGGATGTACATGTAAGTTAAAATGTGACGGATTGCTTCAAAAAAATGTCATACGAGCTGTCTAAAATCCGTTATAAAGCTGCAATCTATTTATAGGCAGCGGGTCGCAGGGTTTGAGGAGTGAAGCTTTCAGTTGAAAAGCTGAAAAGTCTTTCTATACACTTACCCACTGGCCAGCTGCCTGAATTTGTCCATTAGGAGTGAAAACAAGGTATGAGCACCATCGAAGAGCGCGTCAAGAAAATCGTTGCCGAGCAACTGGGCGTTAAAGAAGAAGAAGTGGTTAACTCTGCTTCCTTCGTTGAAGACCTGGGTGCCGACTCCCTTGACACCGTTGAGCTGGTGATGGCTCTGGAAGAGGAATTCGAGACCGAAATCCCTGACGAAGAAGCTGAGAAGATCACTACTGTACAAGCTGCAATCGATTACGTTACTAACCACCAGGCTTAATAGCTTGTAATCGTTGTTTGCTGTCATGGAAAAACCGCACTGCCATCACGGCGTGCGGTTTTTTCTTTAGGCCTGATGCAAAGTCGTCATTTGAAAAAGGAGAGTGCTGTGTCGCGTAGACGCGTCGTAGTCACCGGTATGGGTATGTTGTCGCCACTGGGCACGGATGTGCCGAGCAGTTGGCAGGGCATTCTGGCTGGCCGCAGTGGCATTGGTCTGATCGATCACACCGACCTTTCTGCCTATTCCACCCGCTTTGGCGGCTCGGTAAAGGGCTTCAATGTCGAGGAATACCTGTCGGTCAAGGAAGCGCGCAAGCTCGACCTGTTCATTCAGTACGGTCTGGCCGCAGGGTTTCAGGCAATACGCAATAGTGGTCTGGAAGTCACTGACGCCAACCGTGAACGCATCGGCGTGGCCATGGGTTCGGGTATCGGCGGCCTGACCAATATCGAAGAAACCAGCCGCACCCTGCATGATTCCGGCCCCCGTCGAATTTCACCGTTCTTCGTGCCTGGCTCGATCATCAATATGATTTCCGGTTTCCTGTCCATCCATCTGGGTGCACAGGGGCCTAACTACGCCATCGCCACCGCGTGTACCACTGGTACGCACTGCATCGGCATGGCGGCCCGCAACATCATGTACGACGAAGCCGACGTGATGATTGCCGGTGGCGCCGAGATGGCCGCCTGCGGTCTGGGCATGGGCGGCTTTGGTGCCTCCCGTGCACTGTCGACCCGCAACGACGAGCCGACCCGCGCCAGCCGTCCATGGGACAAGGGCCGTGATGGCTTCGTGTTGTCCGATGGCGCCGGTGCGCTGGTGCTCGAAGAGCTGGAGCACGCCAAGGCCCGTGGCGCGACCATCTACGCCGAGCTGATCGGCTTTGGCACCAGTGGCGACGCCTACCACATGACTTCGCCTCCCGCCGACGGCGCCGGTGCTGCACGTTGCATCACCAATGCCCTGCGCGATGCGAAGGTCAATGGCGATCAAGTCCAGTACATCAACGCCCACGGCACCTCGACGTCGGCCGGCGACCTGGCGGAAGCCTGCGCGATCAAGTCGGTATTCGGCGATCACGCCTACAAGCTGGCAGTCAGTTCGACCAAGTCGATGACCGGTCACCTGTTGGGTGCTGCTGGCGCGGTCGAGGCGATCTTCAGCGTGCTGGCCATCAACAGCCAGGTAGCCCCGCCGACCATCAACCTCGATGAGCCGGATGAAGGCTGTGACCTTGATTTCGTGCCACACACGGCGCGCAACATGGACATCGACGTGGTGTTGTCCAACTCCTTCGGTTTTGGCGGTACCAACGGCTCGCTGGTGTTCCGCCGGTTCGCCGGCTGATGGACAGCTGGGTCGACGGTCAGCCGGCTGACGCTCTGTCGCTGAAAGATCGCGGCCTGGCTTACGGTGATGGTCTGTTCGAGACCATCGCGGTGCGTGGCGGGCAGCCAATGTTGCTGGACCGGCACCTGGCGCGACTGGCCGAGGGTTGTTCGCGTCTGGCAATCGCTGCCGATCACGCGCTGATTCGCAGCGAGCTGCTGGCCTATGCCGGTGCATTGGGTGAGGGCGTTCTCAAGCTGATCCTCACGCGCGGCGACAGCTTGCGCGGCTACGCACCTGATCCGTCGGCTTGCGCCCGACGCATTCTGCAAGGCAATCCTCCGTCTGTTTATCCTGCCGCACTTGGCGAGGAGGGCATCCGCCTGTTCCCCTGCGCGACACGGCTTTCCACGCAGCCGCTGCTGGCCGGCCTCAAGCACCTCAATCGCCTGGAGCAGGTGATCGCCCGTTCCGAATGGCAAGACACCGAACACGCCGAAGGCTTGATGCTCGATCACGCTGGTCGGGTAATCGAGGGCGTGTTCAGCAATCTGTTTCTGGTGCGCGACGGTGTATTGATGACCGCCGATCTGAAACGTTGCGGCGTTGCCGGCGTGATGCGCGCTGAATTATTGTTTCAAGCCGAGTCGGCGGCAATCCCGACGCAAATCACCGACATCACCCTCGATCAGCTGCAATGGGCCGATGAAGTCTTTGTCTGCAACAGCGTGTACGGTGTCTGGCCGGTACGCGCCTATGCAGCGCTGAGCTGGCCGGTTGGGCCGCTCACCCGTAAACTCCAAACCCTTGCCCGCGCACTACTGGATGCCTGATACGTGAGACGTAAACTCTTGCTGCTGCTGGAAACCGGACTTGTTCTGGCAGGCCTGCTGTTGGGCGCTTCTGCCTGGAAAATCCATTCGGCGCTGGAACAGCCGCTGAACATCACTCAGGAAGAGCTGCTGGACGTGCCCAAAGGCGCCACGCCGACCGGTACGTTCATCCGGATGGAAACCGACGGCGTGATCAAGGACGCCTTCTGGCTGCGTATCTACTGGCGTTTCAATCTCGCCGGCACCCCGATCCACAGTGGCGAATACCGCATGTTGCCCGGCATGACCGTCGACGGTCTGATTGATCTGTGGAAGCGCGGTGAAGTGGTGCAATACAACGTGACGCTGGTCGAAGGCTGGAACTTCCGCCAGGTACGCGCCGCGCTGGCCAAGGACGACAAACTCAAGCAAACCCTGACCGGTCTGAGCGACAGCCAGGTGATGGACAAGCTTGGCCACAGCGGCGTGTTCCCAGAAGGCCGCTTCTTTCCGGACACCTATAGCTTTGTACGCGGCATGACCGACGCCGAGTTGCTGAAGAAGGCCTATGAGCGTCTCGACGAAGTTCTCGCCAAAGAGTGGGACAAGCGTTCTGTCGATGCGCCCTATACCGAACCCTATCAGGCACTGATCATGGCCTCGCTGGTGGAAAAGGAAACAGGCGTACCGCAAGAACGCGGGCAGATCGCCGGGGTATTTGTGCGGCGGATGGCCATTGGCATGCTGCTGCAGACCGATCCGACCGTGATCTACGGCCTTGGTGACCGCTACACCGGCAAATTGACCCGCGCCCATCTCAAAGAGGCGACCCCGTACAACACCTATATGATCAGCGGTTTGCCGCCGACGCCCATTGCCATGGTCGGGCGCGAAGCGATTCATGCGGCGCTCAACCCGGTGGCGGGCAACAGTCTGTATTTTGTTGCGCGTGGTGATGGCAGCCATGTGTTTTCCGATGATCTCGACGCTCATAACACCGCCGTGCGTGAGTTTCAGCTCAAGCGCCGCGCCGATTACCGTTCCAGTCCGGCGCCGACCACCGCGCCGGTAACGCCGGAGGCCGAAGCTCCGATCCCGGCAGCTTCGCCCGACACCGCGCCGGAGGTCGTGCCACAGGTGCCGCCGCAAACGCCTGCGCCGGCCCCTGCGCCTGACGCCGCCACGCCGCAAAACGCGCAATGACTTTGACTAAGGACTGCCTGTGACTGGCTTGTTTATTACCCTGGAAGGCCCGGAAGGCGCCGGCAAAAGCACCAATCGCGACTACCTGGCCGAGTGCCTGCGCGCCGCCGGCGTCGAGGTGCTGCTGACCCGTGAACCGGGCGGTACGCCACTGGCCGAACGCATCCGCGACGTGCTGCTGTCACCGGTGGACGAAGTCATGGACCCTGACACCGAGCTGCTGCTGGTCTTCGCCGCTCGCGCCCAGCACCTGGCCGAGGTGATCCGCCCGGCGCTGGCCCGTGGCGCGGTGGTTCTGTGTGATCGTTTTACCGATTCGACCTACGCTTATCAGGGCGGCGGTCGGGGCTTGTCGCTCGAACGCATCGCCACCCTGGAAGCCTTCGTCCAGGGCGCCTTGCATCCGGACCTGACGCTGATTTTCGATCTGCCCGTAGAAGTCGGCCTGGCCCGTGCCAGCGCTCGGGGTCGTCTGGATCGCTTTGAACTCGAAGGCCGGACCTTTTTCGATGCGGTGCGCAGCGCTTTCCTGAAGCGTGCCGAGGCTGATCCGACGCGTTATGTGCTGGTAGACGCCGCGCAGCCACTGGCGCAGGTTCAGCAGTCGCTGGACGCTTTGCTGCCGCGTCTGCTGGAGCTGGCTCGTGGCTGAAGCTTATCCGTGGCAGGACAGCCTCTGGCAGCAGATGGCCGGTCGCAAACAGCATGCACACGCCTATCTGCTGCATGGTCCGGCCGGGATCGGCAAGCGCGCGCTCGCCGAGCGGCTAATGGCCAGTTTGCTGTGCCAGCGCCCGAGCGCCGCTCACGATGCCTGCGGCGAATGCAAATCCTGCCTGCTGCTCAGGGCTGGCAGTCACCCGGATAACTACATTCTGGAGCCGGAAGAAGCGGACAAGGCGATCAAGGTCGATCAGGTCCGCGATCTGGTCAGTTTCGTGGTTCAGACCTCGCAAATGGGCGGGCGCAAGGTGGTGTTGATCGAGCCGGTCGAGTCGATGAACGTCAACGCCGCCAACGCCTTGCTCAAGAGCCTTGAAGAGCCGTCCGGCGATACCGTGTTGCTGCTCGTCAGCCACCAGACCAGCCGTCTGCTGCCGACCATCAAGAGCCGCTGCCAGCAAATGGCCTGTCCATTGCCCAGCGAGGCCATGAGCCTTGCCTGGCTGGCCAGCGCCTTGCCGGATTGTTCGCAAGACGAGCGCATCGAACTGCTGACCCTGGCCGCCGGTTCGCCGTTGGCAGCGGTCAGCTTGCAGGCACAGGGCGTGCGCGAGCAGCGGGCGCTGGTGGTCGATGGTGTGAAAAAACTGCTCAAGCAGCAGCAATCGCCAACGCAACTGGCCGAAGGCTGGAATGCGATACCGCTGTTGCTGCTGTTCGACTGGTTCTGCGACTGGTCGAGCCTGATCCTGCGTTATCAGTTGACTCAGGATGAAGACGGCCTGGGGCTGGCCGACATGCGCAAGGTGGTTCAGTACCTGGCGCAGAAAACGGCTCAAGACAAAGTCTTGAGTATTCAGGACTGGATTCTCGCCCAGCGCCAGAAGGTCATGAGCAAGGCCAACCTCAACCGGGTACTGCTGCTCGAAGCATTGCTGGTGCAATGGGTGTCTTTGCCTGGCCAGAAGTGACTAGACTCTGAGCATCAATGGTGGAGGTCTGCATGAATGAACCCGTCAGCCAGGGACCGCGTAACGGCATCTTGTCCCTGACCATCAAGGACAAGTCCGTGCTGTACGCGGCGTACATGCCCTTCATCAGGAACGGTGGCCTGTTTATCCCGACCAACAAAAGCTACAAGTTGGGCGACGAGGTCTTCATGCTGCTGAACCTGATGGATGAAGCCGAGAAAATCCCGGTCGCCGGCAAGGTCGCCTGGATCACCCCCAAAGGCGCCCAGGGCAATCGTGCGGCCGGCGTTGGCGTGCAGTTCAATGACGGCGACAACACCGCTCGCAGTCGAATCGAAACCCATCTGGCCGGAGCCCTCAAGTCCGACCGTCCCACTCATACGATGTAAGTAGCCGCCTTTTCTATGCTTGTAGATTCCCATTGTCACCTTGATCGTCTCGACCTCGCCGCCCACGATGGCTCTCTGGATGCCGCCCTTGAAGCGGCCCGGCAGCGCGGGGTGGGGCACTTTCTGTGTATCGGCGTCAGTGTCGACAACGCCGCCGACGTCAAGGCCCTGGCCGAGCGGTATGACGACGTCGATTGTTCGGTGGGCGTCCATCCGCTGGACGTGCAGCCGGGTGCTGCTCCGGCGCTGGACTGGTTGCTGCGCGAACTCAATCATCCGCGTGTCGTGGCCATCGGTGAAACCGGCCTGGATTATCACTACGAGCCGGAAGCTGCCGAGTTGCAGCAGGAATCGTTTCGGCTGCACCTGCAAGCCGCTCAGCAAACCGGCAAACCGGTGATCATCCACACCCGTGGCGCTCGCGCCGATACCCTGACCTTGCTGCGTGATGCAGCGCTTCCCCAGGCCGGTGTGCTGCATTGCTTTACCGAAGACTGGGACATGGCCAAGGCGGCGCTGGACATGGGTTATTACATTTCCCTGTCCGGGATTGTCACGTTCCGCAATGCCGACGCCTTGCGCGATGTGGCCAGTAAAGTCCCGGCTGACCGTCTGCTGGTAGAGACCGACTCGCCGTACCTGGCCCCGATCCCGTATCGCGGCAAACCGAATTTGCCGCAGTATGTACGTGAGGTGGCGGAGTTTCTGGCAATGCTGCGCGGCGAATCCTATGAGCGATTTGCCGAGCAGACGACGCAGAACTTCAAGCGATTGTTTCCGCTGGCGCATGTGAAAGGGTGAATCGCAGGCAAAAAAAACCCGGGTTCTGGGGGGTGAATCCGGGTTAAGACCATTAGGAGTAAAACAAAAGGCACGCGGTCCTTTGGTACCTTTATCAGCGCGGCACTTGGGGGAGATGCCCCGCCGACAGTTCAAGTATTGATCAGTATCTCGACGAGTCCAGTTTACCTGCCCCGGTTTTTAAACAAATTTGGAATACGGGCGCTTCGGTTGAGTTCTCATCAAGCGGTGGGTTTGCCTGAATTGAACAAGAAACACAGATAAGCTCGGATGATCCGTGCATTTTTGCGCAAGTTAGGCATAATACGCGGCTTCGAATTTTGACCCCAACAGACCTTTTCTTATGCATAAAGAACCTCGTAAGGTCCGTGAGTTTCGTCGCCGCGAGCAAGAAATTCTCGATACCGCGCTCAAGCTGTTCCTCGACCAAGGTGAAGACAGTGTCACCGTCGAGATGATTGCTGATGCCGTCGGTATCGGCAAAGGCACGATCTACAAGCACTTCAAATCCAAGGCGGAGATCTACCTGCGCCTGATGCTCGACTACGAGCGCGATTTGAATGAGTTGCTGCATTCAGCCGATGTCGACAAGGACAAGGAAGCGCTGTCCCGGGCCTACTTCGAATTCCGCATGCGCGATCCGCAACGCTATCGATTGTTCGATCGCCTGGAAGAGAAGGTGGTCAAGGGCAATCAGGTGCCGGAGATGGTCGAGGAGCTGCACAAGATCCGTGCCTCGAATTTCGAACGCCTGACCCTGTTGATCAAGGGCCGGATCAGCGAAGGCAAGCTTGAGGATGTGCCACCGTACTTCCATTACTGCGCGTCCTGGGCGCTGGTGCACGGCGCGGTAGCCCTGTATCACTCGCCGTTCTGGAGCAATGTGCTGGAAGATCAGGAAGGCTTCTTCCAGTTCCTGATGGACATTGGCGTACGCATGGGCAACAAGCGCAAGCGCGATACCGACACGCCGAGCAGTTGATCCATTCAGCTGCCTGATCGCGCCATTAATTCGCTACATGGCGCAGTACCACAGGAATATACTCAGGCTTGGGGCTTGCTAAAACTTGATTTGTGAGTCAAGTTTTAGCGGCTCACATTGACTTCTGCCGGAGTGCTCATGATCGTTGACCGTCAAGGCAGGCGTTTTCGCAATTTGCGGATCAGCCTGACTTCAGCCTGCAACTACGCCTGTACCTACTGCGTGCCCAACGGCAAGCGGCTGGTGGCTGCGCAGGATGAATTGTCGGCAGAGGCCATGGCGCGCGGCGTGGCCTATCTGATCGAAGCGGCGGGTATCGAGCGCTTGCGCATCACCGGTGGCGAGCCGCTGGTCAGCCCCAAGCTCGAAGCCTTCATGACCGCTGTCGGGGAAATGGGTCTGGAAGACATCAGCCTGACCACCAATGGCCAGTTGCTGGCGAAAAAAACTCCCCCTGCTGGTGAATGCCGGCATACGCCGCATCAACGTTTCCCTCGATACCCTGGACGCCAGTGCGTTCCGCAGCATTGCCCGTGGCGGCGATCTGGCGACGGTGCTCGATGGCATGGATCAGGCCGCTGCGGCCGGCATCAAGATCAAGGTCAACATGGTACCGCTGCGCGGGCAGAACCTCGATCAGGTGATGCCGTTGCTCGATTACTGCCTGGAGCGTGGCTACGAGCTGCGGTTCATCGAATTGATGCGCATGGGCCACCTGGCCACTGACAACAACGCGTTTCTCCAGCAGTTCGTCAGCCTCCAGCAGTTGCTGAGCCTGATCGGCGAGCGCTATGAATACCTGCAAGCCAATGCGCCGGTGGATGCCACGGCTGTTCGCTATGAAATTCCCGGGCAGGGGCACTTCGGTGTGATCGCCAACGAAAGCGTGCCGTTCTGTCGGACCTGCTCGCGGTTGCGCCTGTCTTCCACGGGATGGCTGCATGGCTGCCTGTCGTCGAGCAACCGGCACTATGTCGGCGACTTGCTGGACAAGCCGCGTCATCAGGCTCTGCCGGCGTTGCAGCGACTGCTGGTGAAGGCCTTGGGCGACAAGCAGGAAGTGGCATTCTCCGGTGGCGCGACCATCATGAAGATCATCGGCGGCTGATCCGGCCTCATCGCGGGCAAGCCACGCTCCCACAGGTCATGTGCAGTTACCTGTGGGCGCTTGGCTTGCCCGTGCTTGCATTCCATCATGCGATGATAATCCTGAGCTGGCGCGGAAGCTGCATCCTTCGACCATTCGCCGGTTTTCCGTCACCGGCCTCTGGAGGGTAGGATGCGTAGCCTGGTTTTGCTGCTGGCCGTTTTGGCGCTTGGTGGCTGCATGAATGTCAGCGATATGGGCGAAGGTGTTCGCTATCACATGAGCGATTCGGGGCTGCTGGATCACAGCGACAGCCGTCGCGTGAACAATCTGCGTATCCAGCCGGACTCGTTCATTTTCATCGCCCAGGGAGCCTTCGCGCCACCTGGCAGCTCATACCCGCGACCTAACGTGGTGGCGGAAGAGGCCTTCAACGGCTTTGTCGAATATTTCCCGATGGTCCGTCGCGCCCGCGCCCCGGAAGGCCTTGATGAGGCCATGATCGAAGCCCGTGCCGCCGGTGCCCACTACCTGCTCTACACCCGTTTCGCCAAGGCAGATGATCGTATTGGCAACTCCGACGAATGGCTGGATCAGGAGTCGGTGGATCGCCTGGGCATCGACAGCGGTGTGATTCAGATCATGTTGATCGAGACCAGCACCCAGTATTTGATTGATACTGCACGGATCAAGAGTCGTGGCGGTTTACTGACGTTCCACGATCACAAGCCGCAAGACCTCATTGGGCCGCCGTTGGCAGAATACGCGCGCAGCCTGATCGGTATAAGCGACCAGTAATATCAAGGAGAACGCCATGAGTGGCCCGCAAAAAGCCAACGACCTGTTGGGGCAAATCCCCAAGACCAAAGGCTTGCCGCCGGTCCACCTGTGGAATCCCGACTTCTGCGGCGACATCGACATGCGCATCGCCCGGGACGGTACCTGGTACTACCTGGGCACCCCGATCGGGCGCAAACCGATGGTCAAGCTGTTCTCCACGATCATCCGCCGCGACGGCGATGATTATTTCCTGATCACTCCAGTGGAAAAAGTCGGCATCAAGGTCGATGACGCTCCGTTTGTGGCGATTGCTGTCGACGTGGAAGGCGAGGGCGAGGCCCAGTTGTTGCGCTTTACCACCAACGTCGACGAGACCGCCGAGGCCGGGACGGAGCACCCGATCCGTGTGCTGATCGACCCGATTACCCAGGAACCTGCGCCGTACGTGCATGTCCGCACCAACCTTCAAGCGCTGATTCATCGCAATGTGTTCTACCAACTGGTGGAGCTGGCGGTGAGTCGTGAGATCGAAGGGCAGACGTGGCTGGGTGTGTGGAGTGGTGGGGAGTTCTTCCCCATCGGTCTGGAACCGTAAGCCGTAAAAAAATGTGGGAGCGAGCTTGCTCGCGAAGGCGGTTTGTCTGACACATCCGTGTTGAATGTGACGACGCTTTCGCAAGCAAGCCCGCTCCCACACTGGGTTTGTATTCGTCTCAAAAAATCAAATTGACACCCAATCATATGATCATTAGCGTGGGCCCATCGCGATCCGCCTTGGGGTGTCCATGTCCAGCAGCTTTCATGCATCGACCGTCGACTGGCTCGGCAGCTGGATCGCCACCGGCCAGGTACAGCCTGGCGACACCCTCAAGGTCGAAGCCGACTTGGGCGAGCAACTTGGCGTCAGCCGCACCGTCATTCGTGAAGCCATCAAGACCCTGGTCGCCAAAGGCCTGCTGGAAGTCGGGCCGAAGGTCGGCACGCGAGTGTTGCCGGTGCGGCGCTGGAACCTCTTTGATCCGCAAGTCGTTGGCTGGCTGTCGCGCAGTGGCCTGCCGGAAAATTTCGTTGACGACCTGCTCGACCTGCGCCGCACCATCGAACCCATGGCCGTGCGCTGGGCCTGCGAGCGGGCGACCGCCGAGCAGGTACACGCCGTGCTGCAGGCCTACAAGGCATTGGCGCAAGCGGTGGACAGCGGCATCGATTACAACCGTGCCGACCAGCTGTTCCACGAGTGCATCCTCGCCGCCAGCCACAATCAGTTCATCGAACAAATGGTCCCGGCGCTCGGTGCGTTGCTGGCGGTGTCCTTCGAGGTGTCCGCCGCCGACCCGGACGAGCTGCGCCGTACGCTGCCGATCCACAAAGACATGGCCGACGCCATCGCCGCCCGGGACGCCGCGCGGGGTGTGTGGGCCTGCATGACCCTGATCGACAATGCTGACCTGGCGATCAAACGCTACTACCCGCAAGTGATGGCCGACAAAAAGGCGAGCTGACAACAACGCTCGCTCCCCCATAAAAACAATAATCAAGGAGGCAGCATGACGTGGACCGCAATTACCCAACACCGTGCGCAACTCGGCGAAAGCCCGTTCTGGGATGCGCCGACCCAGGCGCTCTACTGGGTGGACATCGCCGGTAGGCAGGCGCTACGGCTGATCGGCGACAACGTGCAGATCTGGCAGATGCCGCAGCACATATCCGCCTTCATTCCCTGCGACAGTGGTGATGCGCTGGTGACCCTGAGCAGTGGCGTTTACCGGCTGGATCTGGATTCCCCTGGGCTTGAGCCGCAGCTGACCCTGTTCTGCATCGCCGACCCACAGCCCGGCAACCGTCCCAACGAAGCCCGGTGCGATGCACTGGGCCGACTCTGGCTCGGCACCATGCAGACCAATATCGGTGAAAATGGCGAAGACCTGCCCGTCGTGCGTCGCTGCGGTGGTCTGTTTCGCATTGATCGCGATGCGCGGGTTACGCCGCTGCTCCAGGGTTTGGGCATCCCCAACACATTGCTGTGGAGCGATGACCTGACACGCCTGACCTTCGGCGACAGCCTCGACGGCACGCTGTATCAGCATTTCATCCGTACCGATGGCAGCCTCGATCCGGCGCAGCCCTGGTTTGGCCCTCACCAGCGTGGCGTCCCGGACGGCTCGGCGTGGGATGCCGAGGGCTTTGTCTGGAACGCACGCTGGGACGGCAGTTGCCTGCTCAGGCTGACAGCGGACGGCCAAGTGGACCGGGTGCTCGAACTGCCGGTCAGCCGCCCCACCAGTTGCGTGTTCGGCGGTGAAGACCTGAAAACCCTCTACATTACTAGCGCCGCCAGCCCGCTTGAGCATCCGCTGGACGGGGCCGTGCTGTCGATTCGCCTCGATGTGCCCGGAAAAAGCTGTCATCGATTTTCTGGCTGATTCCCATAATATGGGATGCAAAATTATATATTGAGATTATTTGTCGGTCGGGTTTATAGTCGGCTCCATCAGTGACACGCACTCACACTTAAAAAAACAAAACAGGTGAAGTGATGCAACGATATGCCACCGCACTCCCTTGGGGGTTCAGTGCTTCAGGCCGCCTCGGCGCCCAGGCGGTTTCGCGCCTGCCTCTGTGCCTGAAAAAAACAGCTATCAGAAGCCTTTCGACCGGACATCCGCAGATGCCCGGCTTTCGTCGTGCCTTCGAACAGGAGTCCTGATCCGTGGCTGAACCTCTTTCCCTGCCTCCAGTCCCCGAACCGCCGAAGGGCGAGCGCCTGAAAAACAAGGTCGTGCTGCTGACCGGTGCGGCCCAGGGCATCGGCGAGGCGATTGTCGCGACCTTCGCTTCCCAACAGGCGAAGCTGATCATCAGCGATATTCAGGGTGATAAGGTCGAGAAAGTTGCCGCCCACTGGCGCGACAAGGGTCATGACGTCCAGGCAATCAGGGTGGATGTTTCCAGCCAGCAGGAACTGCATGCCATGGCCAGACTGGCCGTCGAACATCATGGTCGCATCGACGTGCTGGTCAACTGCGCGGGGGTGAACGTGTTCCGCGACCCGCTGGAAATGACCGAAGAGGACTGGCGCCGCTGCTTTGCCATCGACCTCGATGGCGCCTGGTTCGGCTGCAAGGCCGTGTTGCCGCAGATGATCGAGCAGGGCCTTGGCAGCATCATCAACATCGCCTCGACCCATTCCACCCACATCATTCCCGGCTGCTTTCCGTACCCGGTGGCCAAACACGGTCTGCTCGGCCTGACCCGTGCCTTGGGCATCGAATACGCACCCAAAGGCATCCGCGTGAATGCCATCGCACCGGGCTACATTGAAACCCAGCTCAACGTCGATTACTGGAACGGTTTTGCCGACCCGCATGCCGAACGTCAGCGCGCTTTCGATTTGCATCCGCCGCGCCGAATCGGTCAGCCGATGGAAGTGGCAATGACCGCCGTGTTCCTGGCCAGCGATGAGGCGCCATTCATCAATGCCTCGTGCATCACCATCGATGGTGGTCGCTCGGTGATGTATCACGACTGAAGAGCGCGGATTCGGGCGCGGAACTCCGCCTGAAATCCAATCATCATATGATATGACTATTGGCTGCACCGCTGGACCTGTGTTGCAAATAACGCTCAACAAAAATAACAAGGAGTCAGCTTATGAATCGTCGTCGCGGGATCCGTTCCCTGTGCTGTGCCGCTCTGGCGGTCACTGCGGTCAGCCTGAGCAGTACGCTGCTGGCGGCCGAGGAAGTGAAAATCGGCTTTCTGGTCAAGCAGGCGGAAGAGCCCTGGTTCCAGACCGAGTGGGCATTCGCCGAAAAAGCCGGTAAGGACAAGGGCTTCACGGTGATCAAGATCGCCGTGCCGGACGGCGAGAAAACCCTGTCGGCCATCGACAGCCTGGCCGCCAACGGCGCCAAGGGCTTTGTGATCTGCCCGCCAGACGTCGGCCTCGGCCCGGCCATCGTCGCTAAAGCCAAGGCCAACGGCTTGAAGGTGATCGCGGTCGATGACCGCTTTGTCGATGCCAACGGCAAATTCATGGAAGACGTGCCGTACCTGGGCATGGCCGCATTCGAGGTCGGCCAGAAACAGGGCGCCGCCATGGCCACTGAAGCGAAAAATCGCGGTTGGGACTGGAAAGACACCTATGCGGTGATCAACACCTTTAACGAACTCGACACCGGCAAGAAACGCACCGACGGTTCGGTCAAGGCGCTGGAAGATGCAGGCTTCCCGAAAGACCACATCTTATACACCGCGCAGAAAACCCTGGACGTACCGGGCAGCATGGACGCCACCAACTCGGCGCTGGTGAAACTGCCGAGCGGCGCGAAAAACCTGATCATCGGCGGCATGAACGACAACACCGTGCTGGGCGGCGTGCGCGCCACCGAGAGCGCCGGCTTTACCGCAGCCAACGTGATCGGCATCGGCATCAACGGCACTGACGCCATCGGCGAACTGAAAAAGCCCGACAGCGGCTTCTTCGGCTCGATGCTGCCAAGCCCGCACATCGAGGGCTACAACACCGCGGCCATGATGTACGAGTGGGTGACCACCGGCAAGGAACCGCCGAAATACACCGCTATGGATGAAGTGACGCTCATCACCCGCAAAAACTTCCAGGAAGAGCTGACAAAGATCGGCCTGTGGAACTGAAACACGGTTGATTTCATCGGTGGCCCCGGCAGCGGGGTCGCCCGGTCGGTGTGATGAGGTGGATGTATGCACGCGCAAGTCCAGACACACGAACAAACCCTCGGCGGCAGCTTGCGCTTCAACGGGATCGGCAAGACTTTTCCCGGCGTGAAGGCGCTGGACAGCATCAGCTTCGTTGCGTATCCAGGGCAGGTCCATGCCCTGATGGGCGAGAACGGTGCCGGCAAGTCGACGCTGCTTAAAATTCTCGGTGGCGCCTACAGCCCCAGTAGTGGCTCGCTGCAAATCGGCGAGCAGACGATGCAGTTCAAATCCACCGCTGACAGCATCGTCAGCGGCGTCGCGGTGATTCACCAGGAACTGCACCTGGTACCGGAAATGACCGTCGCCGAGAACCTGTTTCTCGGTCATCTGCCTGCGCATTTCGGCCTGATCAATCGCGGCACATTACGCCAGCAAGCCCTGGCCTGCCTCAAGGGCCTGGCCGACGAAATCGATCCGCAAACCAAAGTCGGACGTCTGTCTCTGGGCCAGCGGCAACTGGTGGAAATCGCCAAGGCCCTGTCTCGAGGCGCCCATGTGATTGCCTTTGACGAACCGACCAGCAGCCTCTCGTCCCGTGAAATCGACCGCCTGATGGCGATCATCGGGCGCCTGCGCGATGAAGGCAAAGTGGTGCTCTACGTGTCTCATCGCATGGAAGAAGTGTTCCGCATCTGCAATGCGGTGACGGTGTTCAAGGACGGCCGCTTCGTGCGCACGTTCGATAACATGAGCGAGCTGACGCACGATCAACTGGTCACCTGCATGGTCGGGCGCGACATTCAGGACATTTACGACTACCGCCCACGTCAGCGCGGCGCGGTGGCACTCAAGGTCGATGGATTGCTCGGGCCGGGACTGCGCGAGCCGGTGAGTTTCGAGGTGCACAAAGGCGAGATTCTGGGTCTGTTCGGTCTGGTGGGCGCCGGTCGTACCGAGCTGCTGCGCATGCTCAGCGGACTCACGCGCAACACTGCCGGGCGCCTGGCACTGCGCGGCCATGAATTGAAGCTGCGCTCACCCCGTGATGCGATTGCCGCCGGTGTGCTGCTGTGCCCCGAGGACCGCAAGAAGGAGGGCATCATGCCGCTCGCAAGCGTCGCCGAGAACATCAACATCAGCGCTCGCGGCGCGCATTCCACGCTCGGCTGCCTGCTGCGTGGCGTATGGGAAAAAGACAATGCCGAGCAGCAGATCAAGGCGCTGAAAGTGAAGACACCCAGCGCGGCGCAGAAAATCATGTACTTGTCCGGCGGCAATCAGCAGAAGGCGATTCTCGGTCGCTGGCTGTCAATGCCGATGAAAGTGCTGTTGCTCGACGAACCCACCCGCGGCATCGATATCGGCGCCAAAGCCGAGATCTACCAGATCATCCATAACTTGGCGGCCAGCGGCATCGCGGTGATCGTGGTGTCCAGCGACCTGATGGAAGTCATGGGCATTTCCGACCGCATTCTGGTCCTGTGCGAGGGCGCGTTGCGCGGCGAACTGAGCCGCGAACAGGCCAACGAATCCAACCTGCTGCAACTGGCTTTGCCGCGCCAACGCGCTGACGGCGTGGCGAACTGAGAGGTGACTATGATGACCATCCAAAACAAAGCACTGCCCACCCAGCGCAAACCTCTGGACCTTCGGCGCTTTCTCGATGACTGGGTGATGCTGCTGGCAGCCATCGGCATCTTCGTGCTCTGCACCTTGCTGATCGACAACTTCCTCTCGCCACTGAACATGCGCGGGCTCGGCCTAGCGATTTCCACCACCGGTATTGCCGCGTGCACCATGCTGTATTGCCTGGCGTCCGGGCACTTCGACCTGTCGGTGGGTTCAGTGATTGCCTGTGCCGGCGTGGTGGCGGCGGTGGTGATGCGCGACACCAACAGCGTGTTTCTGGGCGTGGTGGCCGCGTTGCTCATGGGGCTGATCGTCGGGCTGATCAACGGCATCGTCATCGCCAAGTTGCGGGTCAATGCGTTGATCACTACGTTGGCGACCATGCAGATCGTGCGCGGTCTGGCGTACATCTTTGCCAATGGCAAAGCAGTGGGCGTGTCTCAGGAGCAGTTCTTTGTCTTCGGCAACGGCCAGCTGTTCGGTGTGCCGGTGCCGATTCTGATCACCGTTGCCTGCTTCCTGTTTTTCGGCTGGCTGCTGAACTACACCACTTACGGGCGCAATACGATGGCGATCGGCGGCAACCAGGAAGCGGCGCTGCTGGCCGGGGTCAACGTGGACCGGACCAAGATCATCATCTTCGCCGTACACGGGGTGATCGGGGCACTGGCCGGGGTGATTCTGGCCTCACGCATGACCTCAGGGCAGCCGATGATCGGCCAGGGTTTCGAGCTGACCGTGATCTCGGCCTGCGTACTGGGCGGAGTGTCACTGAGCGGCGGGATTGGCATGATTCGCCATGTGATTGCCGGGGTGCTGATCCTGGCGATCATCGAGAATGCGATGAACCTGAAGAACATCGACACGTTTTATCAGTACGTGATCCGGGGTTCGATACTGCTGCTGGCCGTCGTCATCGACCGCTTGAAACAACGCTGATCCCCGTGGGAGCGAAGGCATCGGCCTCTCCAACATCAATGTGCCAGACAGACCGCCATCGCGAGCAAGCTCGCTCCCACATTTGTCCTGCGGTGCTCAGAAGTTAGCGTTCACCGACGATCCCCGTGGGAGCGGGCTTGCCCGCGAAGGCGTCGGCACATCTAACATCAATGTGCCAGACAGACCGCCATCGCGAGCAAGCTCGCTCCCACAGTTGATTTGTGTGTTACCCAGAAACCGTGCCCACCGACGATCCCTGTGGGAGCGGGCTTGCCCGCGAAGGCGTCGGCACATCCAACATCAATGTGCCAGACAGACCGCCATCGCGAGCAAGCCCGCTCCCACAGTTGATTTGTGTGTTACCCAGAAACCGTGCCCACCGACCATCCCCGTGGGAGCGGGCTTGCCCGCGAAGGCGTCGGCACATCCAACATCAATGTGCCAGACAGACCGCCATCGCGAGCAAGCTCGCTCCCACAGTTGATTTGTGTGTTACCCAAAAACCGTGCCCACCGACGATCCCCGTGGGAGCGGGCTTGCCCGCGAAGGCGTCGGCACATCCAGCATCAATGTGCCAGACAGACCGCCATCGCGAGCAAGCTCGCTCCCACAGTTGATTTGTGTGTTACCCAGAAACCGTGCCCACCGACGATCCCTGTGGGAGCGGGCTTGCCCGCGAAGGCGTCGGCACATCTAACATCAATGTGCCAGACAGACTGCCATCGCGAGCAAGCTCGCTCCCACAGTTGATTTGTGTGTTACCCAGAAACCGTGCCCACCGACGATCCCTGTGGGAGCGGGCTTGCCCGCGAAGGCGTCGGCACATCCAACATCAATGTGCCAGACAGACCGCCATCGCGAGCAAGCCTGCCCACATTTGTCCTGCGGTGCTCAGAAGTTAGCGTTCACCGCCCATCCCCTGTGGGAGCGAGCTTGCTCGCGATGAGGCCGTTACCTGCACCATAAATTTCTGGGTCTACCCAGCCTTGCGCAACGCCTCAATCAACGCCTGCTTACGCATCCCCGACCGTCCGGGAATTTTCTTCGCCTGCGCTTCTTTCCTCAAACTGTCGACCGTTTGCGTAGCTCGCGAAGTGTGGCTGTTACGCGAATGACCTTCACGGCTGGCCACGGCGCGGCGGGACGATTCCTGGCGATCTTCCTTCTTCGCACTGGCCGGTTTCTTGCGGCCGGAACCACCGGCACGCTCGCCGCCCCCAGACTGTTTGTTGACCGTCGCCCAGGCCCGCGCCTCGGCCTCGTCTTTGGACAGGCCTTTATGTTCGTAGCTGTCTTCGATGTGTTCGGCTTTGCGTTTTTGCTCGGCGGTGTATGTGTCTTTGCTTCCACGAGGCATGGGATTTCTCCTTGCGTCAGGACCGTGATCCGTAGGAGCTGGCGAAGCCTGCGACCTGTTGATCTTCAGAAGCCAGGACCGCAACCTGCCGCCGCTCCCACGGTGTTCAATATCAGCTATCGAGCTTGCGCGCCGCTTCAACACCCGCGGCACTCAACTTGATCGGCAGATTCAACGCATGCTCGCCAGCCTCGTTGCAGGTCACGTGTCCATGCTGGATCAGCCCACGGTCCTGCAGGGTGGCGAGGGTACTGGCCACGACTTTCTCGCCCCGATAGTTATCCAGCAGCTCTTTGCCCAAACCGCTGGGATGGGCGTGCAACAGGCGGGTCAGGACTTCTTTTTCCAGGTTCTTATCGACGTTCATGCTTACCTCTTCATGGTGATGGACAGGTCTTGCGTGCTCGCGGGCGCGAATTATTGGCCGGTGCCTTCGGAGCCCGAACCACCGGTAGTGGTTTTTGAGCCGACGCCAGGGCCGGCGTTATCGGGTGTCTGGTTGTCCGGTGTATTCATGCCGCCCTGGCGACCCATGTCGCCGCCTTGGATGCGCGGGTCGGTGCCGGTGGAAGGGGGCAGGCTGTTGTCCATGTCGGCGCCATTGGTGTTCATGTTAGGGGCACTTTGAATGGCGGGCGCTTTCGGTGGCTGGACCGGGTCTGTCGGGCCGGTGCCGGAAGCGGTGGCGGCAAATGCCGCAGAGGACAGCAGGGAAGCGAGAGCGAGGGCGGTCAATGTGGACTTGATCATGGTGTCGTCTCCAATTATTAGAGTCCTTACCTGAAGTTGGTCCGCCCTCGATTGGCATTGGTGCCTGATGAACGACGAACGGTTCAAGCCCGCGGTGTCACCCGAGCGCTATGATTCGCCGCCAGCCCAGTCGGCCCATGCCGATCAGCCGATTCAGCGCGCTGATCAGCCAAAAACGGGTTCAGTCGATGCCGATCTCTTCCTTGAACTGCTCCATGAATCCCTTTAAACGCTCATGACGAACCCGCGCCAGACGTTGTCCCGTGCGGGTCTGGAAACCATCCGCCAGGTGCAGCAGCTTGGTCTGGAAATGATCGAGGCAAAAGCGTGTGTCGTCGTAGTCCCTTTCCCTGGCTTGCGGATCGTGCGGGTCGTACAGCGCGCTGCCCATGCGCCCGGCGACGTAGAACGTGCGCGCGACACCGAGCATGCCCAGAGAGTCGATACGGTCGGCGTCCTGCATGATTTTCGCTTCCAGCGACGTCGGGGTGATATTGGCGGAAAAACTGTGCGCTTCGATGGCGTGAGCGATGGCGGCGATTTTTGAATCGGACCACGCCAGGGTGTTCAGCACCGTTGACGCTTTCTGCGCCGCCAGCCGTGAGGCCTGTGATCGCAACGGCGAGTTTTTTTCTACCGCCACGCAATCGTGCAACAGCACCGCCGCCAGCAACACCTCCAGATCGCCACCTTCTTCAGCTTGCAACAGGCACACGTTGTGCCACACCCGTTGCAGGTGCGACAGATCGTGCGCGCCGTCTTCCGAGGGTTCCAGAGCGTGGGGCAGTAGCGTATCGGCGAGTGATTGCAGCGGGGCGAAAGCGATCGACATGACCATCCTTTGACTCAAACTCATTTGTGAAAACAACACAGCCCTCCTGTGGGAGCGAGCCTGCTCCCACAGGAGAGATGTGTTCAAGCGTACTTTTTGCGTTCCCGTGTGACGGGCGCGAGTTGCCGACATAATATGGCGTTTTCCCTCCCCGACAAGGCCCGTCCATGACGATCGAAATCCGCCCGGCGACTCCCAGCGATGCCCCGCAAATTCTCGCGTTCATCACTGAACTGGCCGACTACGAACGTGCCCGCCACGAAGTCATCGCCAGCGTCGCCGACATCGAACGCAGCCTGTTCAGCGAAGGCGCCACCGCCCACGGCCTGATCTGCCTGCGCGACGGTCTGCCAATCGGTTTCGCAGTGTTCTTCTTCAGCTACTCCACCTGGCTGGGGAGTAACTGCCTGTACCTCGAAGACCTCTACATCACCCCCGAACAACGAGGCGGCGGCGCCGGCAAGACTTTGCTGCGCCATCTGGCCAAAATCGCCTGCGCCAACGACTGCGGACGCTTTGAATGGAGCGTCCTGGACTGGAACACCCCGGCGATTGATTTCTACAAATCCCTGGGCGCCCAACCGCAGGAAGAGTGGGTGCGGTATCGAATGGATGGGGCAGTGTTGCGCGAGTTTGCCGAGGGTAATTAATCGAGCCTGAAAGATCGCAACCTTTGGCAACCCCAGAGCTGTGTTCAGCCGTTTTTTGCGGCACACACCGAATCTGTTGGGGCTACCGAAGGCTGCGATCTTTTTTGTCTTTGTCCCATAGTATGGGATAGATATTTATATATTGAGATTATCCGCCTTCCGGGTTTATAGTCCAGCGCACTCACTGCCAAAAACAAAACAGGTGAAGCGATGCTGGCGCAATTGATCGCGCTCGATTGGGGGACGACCTCATTACGTGCTTACAAACTCGGCGCGGATGGCCTGGTGCTCGAACAGCGTTCGCTGTCGTCGGGGATCATGCAGCTGCCCAAAACGCCGCGACTCATCAAGGGTCAGCGTTGCGCCAATGGTTTTGAATTGGCCTTTGACGAGGCCTGCGGCGATTGGCTCGATGCGCAGCCCGAGTTGCCGGTGATTGCCTGTGGCATGGTCGGCAGCGCACAGGGCTGGCGCGAAGCGGTCTACTGCGACACGCCCGCAAACGTCGCCAATCTCGGACATTCCCTACAAGTGGTTCGCAGTCTTAGCGGTGTCGATGTGCACATCGTGCCGGGGGTGATTCAGCGTTCGCACCTGCCGAACGTGATGCGCGGCGAAGAAACCCAAGTGCTGGGCGCGCTTCAAAATCTGCGGGCCGGGGCGAACAGTGATCTGTTGATCGGCCTGCCGGGCAGTCATTCGAAATGGGTGGAAGTGGCCGATGGCTGCATCGTGCACTTCGACACCTTCATGACCGGCGAAATCTTTGCCGTGCTCAGCGAACACAGCATTCTTGGACGTACCCAGCAAAAGGGCGCGTCGTTTGACGGCCAAGCCTTTGATCGCGGGGTGCAGGTCGCACTGTCGGTGGACGGCGAGATCGGACCGCTCTCGACGCTGTTCAGTGCCCGCAGCCTGGGCCTGACCGGCGAACTCGGTGCCAGCGCCCAGGCGGATTATCTGTCTGGTCTGTTGATCGGTCATGAACTGTCGGCGCTGGCCCAGACTCAGCGACGTCGGCGCAACAGCGCGCACCTGCCGGCCGTCGTTCTCATTGGCAATGACCAACTCTGCGCTCGTTATAGCCGGGCCCTCGATGCCTGCGGTTTCGACCGCGTGACATTAGCCGAACAAGCCACCGAACGCGGCTTGTGGCAGCTGGCGGCCGCTGCCGGACTGATCACGAAAACCCCATCCCGTTAACCCTGATTGGAGCTCTGACATGCTCAAGCAAGCCCTGGCGCAAAACGGCCTGATCGCGATCCTGCGTGGCCTGCGTCCGCAAGAAGCGGTGGCTATTGGCGAAGTCCTGTACAGCGCAGGATTTCGCGTCATCGAAGTGCCGCTTAATTCCCCCGAGCCGTACGAAAGTATCCGCATCCTGCGCAGTGCGTTGCCCGCCGATTGCCTGATCGGTGCGGGCACGGTGCTGACGCCGGAACAGGTTGAACAGGTGAAGGCGGCGGGCGGTCAGGTGATCGTCATGCCACACAGCGATCCCAGGGTGTTGCGTGCCGCGAAGGCAGCGGGGCTCTATCTGTCGCCGGGTGTGGCGACACCGACCGAGGCCTTTGCCGCGCTGGCTGAAGGCGCCGATGTACTGAAAATGTTCCCGGCCGAGCAGATGGGCCCGGCTGTTGTGAAAGCCTGGCTCGCGGTGCTGCCGGCCGGGACCATTCTGGCGCCGGTTGGCGGGATTACCCCGGACAACATGCAGGTGTTCATCGATGCGGGCGTCAAAGGCTTTGGCCTGGGTTCCGGGTTATTCAAACCGGGCATGACGGTCGAGGAAGTGGCCGTGAATGCCAAGGCTTACGTCGCCGCCTGGAACGCTTTGCGTTAAGGCTCTGCACCTAACAAGAGCTGTATTGATAAGAAGAGAGCAGAAGATGAAAATCACCAAACTCACCACCTTCATCGTTCCGCCGCGCTGGTGCTTCCTCAAGATCGAAACCGACGAGGGCGTGACCGGTTGGGGCGAGCCCGTGGTCGAGGGCCGCGCTCACACGGTGGCGGCTGCCGTTGAAGAATTGTCCGATTACCTGATCGGCAAAGACCCACGCAACATCGAAGACATCTGGACCGTGCTCTACCGCGGCGGTTTCTACCGTGGTGGCGCGATCCACATGAGTGCGCTGGCCGGTATCGACCAGGCACTGTGGGACATCAAGGGCAAGGCCCTGGGCGTGTCGGTCAGCGATTTGTTGGGCGGGCAGGTGCGGGACAAGATTCGGGTGTATTCATGGATCGGCGGCGACCGTCCGGCGGACACGGCGCGGGCGGCGAAAGAAGCGGTCGAGCGCGGTTTCACGGCGGTGAAGATGAACGGCACCGAGGAGCTGCAATTTCTCGACTCCTTCGAAAAAGTCGACCTGGCGCTGGCCAACGTGGCGGCCGTACGCGATGCGGTGGGCCCCAATGTCGGCATTGGCGTGGACTTCCATGGTCGTGTGCACAAACCCATGGCCAAGGTGCTGATGAAGGAACTCGATCCGTACAAATTGATGTTCATCGAGGAACCCGTGCTCAGCGAAAACTACGAGGCGCTCAAGGAACTGGCGCCGCTGACCAGCACACCCATAGCCCTCGGCGAGCGACTGTTTTCCCGTTGGGATTTCAAGCGCGTACTCAGCGAAGGTTATGTCGACATCATCCAGCCCGACGCGTCCCACGCCGGTGGCATTACCGAAACCCGCAAGATCGCCAACATGGCCGAAGCCTATGACGTGGCGCTGGCGCTGCATTGCCCGTTGGGTCCGATTGCGCTGGCGGCGTGTCTGCAACTGGATGCGGTTTGCTACAACGCCTTCATCCAGGAGCAGAGCCTGGGCATTCACTACAACGAGAGCAATGACCTGCTCGATTATGTGAAAGACCCACGGGTGTTCGATTACGACAAAGGCTTCGTGAAAATCCCCAACGGCCCGGGACTGGGGATCGAGATCAACGAGGAGTACGTCATCGAACGCGCCGCCGTCGGCCACCGCTGGCGCAACCCGATCTGGCGGCATGCCGATGGCAGTTTTGCGGAGTGGTGAGCGCTGTCTGAATCACTGCGAACCCTGTGGGAGCGAGCCTGCTCGCGAAGGTGGCACATCCAGCAATGATGTGACTGACAGAACGCTTTCGCGAGCAGGCTCGCTCCCATAAAGACCGGTCCCCACAGGGCATCGGTGTAAGTCGCTATATCGCCTTCAATAATCATAAAAAGAGGCACACCCCATGCAACCGCAAACCCTTACCGGGCAGGCGTCGTTGGTGACGCCCAGTCGCAAGCGTTTTTTCATCATGGTGCTGCTGTTCATCACGGTGGTGATCAACTACCTGGACCGCAGCAACCTGTCGATTGCCGCCCCGGCGCTGACCACCGAACTGGGCATCGATCCGATCCACGTCGGGCTGATTTTTTCCGCATTCGGCTGGACCTACGCCGCCATGCAGATCCCCGGTGGCTGGCTGGTGGATCGGGTGCCGCCACGAATTCTCTACAGCGTCGCGCTGTTGCTGTGGTCGCTGGCCACGGTGATGCTCGGCTTTGCCGCCAGCTTCATCGCGTTGTTCGTCTTGCGCATGGCAGTGGGCGCGCTGGAAGCGCCGGCTTATCCGATCAACAGCCGCGTGGTGACGACCTGGTTCCCCGAGCGCGAACGGGCCACGGCCATCGGTTTCTACACCTCCGGACAGTTCGTCGGGCTGGCGTTTCTGACCCCGGTACTGGCCTGGCTGCAACACCAGTACGGCTGGCACATGGTGTTCGTCAGCACCGGGGTGGTGGGCGTTATCTGGGCGCTGATCTGGTTTGCGGTGTACCGCGAGCCACGGGATTTCAAGGGCGCCAATGACGCGGAAATCGACCTGATCCGCGAAGGCGGCGGGCTGGTGGATATTCAGGCTGAAACCGCTAGGGTCAAGGCGACATTCAGCTGGACCGACCTGGGCATTGTCCTGAGCAAACGCAAGCTGTGGGGCATCTACCTCGGCCAGTTCTGCCTCAACTCGACGCTGTGGTTTTTCCTGACCTGGTTCCCGACCTACCTGGTGAAATATCGCGGCATGGACTTCATCAAGTCCGGTCTGCTGGCGTCACTGCCGTTTCTCGCTGCCTTCGTCGGTGTGTTGTGTTCCGGCTTTTTCTCCGACTGGCTGATCCGTCGTGGCTACACCGTCGGCTTCGCCCGCAAATTGCCGATCATTGGCGGTCTGTTGATTTCCACGGCCATCATTGGCGCGAACTTTGTCGATTCGACGCCGATGGTGATCGCCTTCCTCGCGTTGGCGTTTTTCGGCAACGGACTGGCCTCGATCACCTGGTCGCTGGTGTCGACATTGGCCCCGGCGCGGTTGCTCGGTTTGACCGGTGGTGTGTTCAATTTCATTGGTAACCTGTCGGCCATTACCACGCCCATCGTCATCGGCTTTCTTGCCAGCGGTGATTCGTTTGCCCCGGCCATCACCTATATCGCGGTGCTGGCGCTGATCGGGGCACTTTCCTACGTGTTGCTGGTGGGCAAGGTCGAACGTATCAAGTTGTAGTCCCGCCAGTCGGGCGACCATAATGCCGCCCGTTCACTCGCTCAACGGTAAAGGCTGGATATGCAGGAAGATGCCCCGAAAATCGCCAAGGACAATGCGCCCACCGGTACTCAGACGCTGCTGCGTGGTCTGGGTGTGGTGCAGGCCGTGGCCAGTGGTGCCCGTGACCTGAAGGAAATTGCCCGTCTGATCGGCACCACCCGCAGTACCACTCATCGTCTGGCCAGTTGTCTGGTGGACGAGCGCTACTTGCGCGTGGTGCCACAAGTCGGCTACCTGTTGGGGCCGAAGCTGATCGAACTGGGTTTTCAGGCGCGCGAAGAGTTGCCGCTGGTGACGCTGGCGGGGCCGTATCTGGACGAGTTGTCGGCGTTGACCGGCGACACGGTGCACCTGGCGATTCGCGAAGGCGACGAGGTGCTGTACCTGCACAAGAATCCGGGGCGCAATGGCCCGGAAATGCGTTCGCGGGTCGGCCATCGCATGCCGTTGGCGCGCACCGGGATCGGCAAGGCGCTGATGCTCGATGACTCGCAGCAAGACTGGAAGCGGCTGTACGAAGTCAGCCTGCCGGCAGGTGGGAAAAGTCAGTTCTGGCCGCAGCACCCGGAGCAGTCCTGGGAGCAGTTTCAGCAGCGCATGGTTGAGTACGTGGCGGGCGGTTATGCGTTCGATCTGGAAGACAACGAACCGTCGATTCGTTGCGTGGCGGCGCCGATTCGCGATGCCAGCAAACGCATCGTCGCCGGTATCAGCATCGCCAGCACCGTGCCGTACATGCCGCTGGAAAAAATGGCCGAGCTGATTCCCCTGATCAAAGGCGTCACAGCCCGGCTTTCGGCGGAGCTTGGCTTGAAGGTTTAGACCTTGAGCGTCGCCATGTCGATCACGAAACGGTACTTCACATCACCGGCGATCATGCGGCTGTAGGCCTCGTTGATCTGGCGAATGTCGAGCATTTCGATGTCGCAGGTGATGTCGTGTTCGGCGCAGAAATCCAGCACTTCCTGGGTTTCTGCAACGCCGCCGATCAGCGAGCCGGCCAGTACGCGTCGGCCCAATACCAGTTTGGCCGCGTGCACTGGCGGATCAATCGGTTCGATCAGACCCACCAGAATGTGCACGCCGTCGAAACGCAGGGTATCGAGGTACGGATTGAGGTCGTGTTGCACCGGGATGGTGTCCAGAAGGAAGTCGAAATGACCGGCGGCGGCCTTCATCTGTTCGGCATCGGTGGAGACGATCACATGATCCGCGCCCTGACGACGACCTTCTTCAGCCTTGCTCGCCGAGCGGGTGAACAGCGTCACTTCAGCGCCCATGGCCTTGGCGAACTTGATGGCCATGTGGCCGAGGCCGCCCATGCCGAGAATCCCGACCTTGTCGCCCGCCTTGACGCCGTAGTGCTTGAGCGGTGAGTAGGTGGTGATGCCGGCGCAGAGAATCGGCGCGGCGGCGGCCAGGTCGAGCTTTTCCGGGATGCGCACCACGAAGTGCTCGCTGACCACGATGCTGTCGGAGTAGCCGCCCATGGTGTTGCTGCCATCGACCCTGTCCGGGGTGGCGTAGGTCATGGTCGGACCTTCGAGGCAGTATTGTTCAAGGTTGGCCTGGCACGCTTCACAGCTGCGGCAGGAGTCGACCATGCAACCGACGCCGACCAGATCGCCGACCTTGTGCCGGGTGACATTCGTACCGATGGCGGTCACTTTGCCGACGATCTCGTGGCCCGGCATCAGCGGGTAAACGGCAATGCCCCACTCGTTGCGCGCCTGGTGGATGTCGGAATGGCAGACGCCGCAATACAGGATCTCGATCGCCACGTCGTCAGCCCGAGGGCTGCGGCGTTCGAACTTCACAGGGGCGAGGGGAGTGGTGGCCGATTGAGCGGCATAACCGATGGCGGTGTACATGAGGAACCTCGCAAAAGCAGTGACAGTTGAGGTGGGCCATTCTGTGCGCGGTATCGGGCAGCGGCCATGGCGATTCCTCCGGGTGTCATGCCTATTCCTCCGGGATAAGCGTGCGATTGGTCAAATGGGTCTTCAGACCTGCGATGATGCTTTCATCCCTTTTTCCATGTCTTTTTCTGTGAAGTGTTGCCCATGTTGTTGACCCGTCACCTTGATGCCAATGCCACGCTGGTGTCCCTGGTCCAGCCCCTGACCACCCGTGACGGCTTCGCCCCCACGGCGTTGCCGGGCGTGCAGGTATTGCGCGCCAGTTGCGATGTAGCCCGTGGCCCGCAGATCTATGAACCGAGCCTGGTCATCATCGCCCAAGGCAGCAAACTGGCGTATCTGGGGCCGCGCAGGCTGGAATATGGCGCCGGGCATTATCTGATTCAGGCACTGCCGGTGCCGTTCGAGTGCGAGACATTTGCGGCGCCGGACGGGCCGATGCTGGGGGTTTCCATTGCCATCGACCGGGTGGTACTCGGCGAACTGGTGTTGGCCATGGGCCTGGCGCCGGGGCGGCATATTGCGGCACAAACACCGGAGTCGATGACCTCGGCGGTACTCGACGATGCCATGCGTGGCTGTGTCGAGCGGCTGTTGCGCTGCCTGCACGATCCGCTGGAATGCCAGATCATGGGTCAGGCGCGGTTGCGTGAATTGTTGTTCGTCGCCCTGCGCGGGCCGCAGGCCGATGTGTTGCGCGCACTGGTGGAGCAGCAGGGGCAGTTCGCACGGATCGCGGCGTCGCTCAACCACCTGCACGGGCATTTCACCGAGCCGTTGAACGTAGAGACGCTGGCCAGTTGCGCGAACATGAGTGCGTCGACCTTTCACGAGCATTTCAAGCGCAGCACGCTGTTGTCGCCAGTGCAGTACCTCAAGCGTCTGCGCTTGCTCAAGGCGCAGCAATTGCTGCTGGGCGAAGGGCTGGGCGTGGCGCAGGTGGCGCATCGGGTGGGGTATCAGAGCACGTCGCAGTTCAGTCGCGAGTACAAGCGCTATTTCGACCGCAGTCCGGGGGATGAGCGGGCTGCCTGACACGCCCCCCCGATGATCCCTGTAGTCCACTACCCCCTGTGGGAGCGAGCCTGCTCGCGATAGCGGTCTGTAAGTTACATTGATTTTGGACGTGCCTGCGTCATCGCGAGCAAGCTCGCTCCCGTATTGGTTTTGTGTCGTTGCCACAATTGCAGGCAACAAAAAGGCCCCCATGTCGGGAGCCTTGTTGTTCAGCGCTCAGGCTTACATGTTCGGGTAAGTCGGGCCGCCAGCGCCTTCCGGTGCTACCCAGGTGATGTTCTGCGAAGGATCCTTGATGTCACAGGTCTTGCAGTGCACACAGTTCTGGGCGTTGATCTGGAAGCGCTTCTCGCCGTCTTCCTTGGTGATCACTTCGTACACGCCGGCCGGGCAGTAGCGCTGGGCAGGCTCATCGTACAGCGGCAGGTTCTTGCTGATCGGGATGCTCGGGTCGGTCAGCTTCAGGTGGCATGGCTGCTCTTCTTCATGGTTGGTGCCAGAGATGAACACCGAGCTGAGTTTGTCGAAGCTGAGTTTGCCGTCCGGTTTCGGGTAGTCGATCTTCTTGCAGTCGGCCGCCAGCTTGAGGCAGGCATAATCCGGTTTGGTGTCGCGCAGGGTGAACGGCAGTTTGCCGCCGAAGATGTTCTGGTCGAGCCAGTTGAATCCGCCGCCGACAATGGCGCCGAACTTGTGGATCGCCGGGCCGAAGTTGCGGCTGGTGAACAGTTCGTCGTAGAGCCAGCTCTTCTTGAACGCGTCGACGTAAGTGGTCAGTTCTTCTGTGCCGTCTTTCTCGGCGAACAGCGCCTGCGCCACGGAATCAGCGGCGAGCATGCCGGACTTCATCGCGGTGTGGCTGCCTTTGATCTTGGCGAAGTTCAGGGTGCCGAGGTCGCAACCGATCAGCGCACCGCCCTTGAAGACCATTTTCGGCAGCGAGTTCAGGCCGCCTTTGGCGATGGCACGCGCGCCGTAGCTGATGCGCTTGCCGCCTTCCAGGTACTGCTTGAGCACCGGGTGATGCTTGAGGCGCTGGAACTCGTCGAACGGCGACAGGTAAGTGTTGCTGTAGGACAGATCGACGATCAGGCCGACCACCACCTGGTTGTTTTCCAGGTGATAGAGGAACGAGCCGCCGGTGTTCTCGGTGCCCATGATGTCCAGCGGCCAGCCGGCGGTGTGTACCACCAGGCCTGGTTGATGCTTGGCCGGGTCGATTTCCCAGATTTCTTTCAGGCCGATGCCGTAGTGCTGGGCGTCGGCTTCGCTGTCGAGGTTGAAGCGCTTGATCAGCTGCTTGCCGATGTGGCCACGGCAGCCTTCGGCGAACAGCGTGTACTTGGCGCGCAGTTCCATGCCTGGGGTGTACAGGCCTTCTTTCGGATGGCCTTCGCGGTCAACGCCCAGATCGCCGGTGATGATCCCGCGGACCACGCCGTTTTCGTCGAACAGGGCTTCCTGCGCGGCGAAGCCTGGGTAGATTTCCACGCCCAGGTTCTCGGCCTGCTGGGCCAGCCAGCGGCACAGGTTGCCCAGGGAGATAATGTAGTTGCCTTCGTTGTGCATGGTCTTGGGCACAAGGAGGTCAGGGATTTTCTGCGCGCTGTCGGCATTCTTGAGCACGAAGATGTCGTCGCGGGTCACTGGCGTGTTCAGCGGCGCGCCGAGCGCTTTCCAGTCCGGGAACAGTTCGTTCAGGGCGCGGGGTTCGAAGACAGCGCCCGAGAGGATGTGCGCACCGACTTCGGAGCCTTTTTCGACCACGCAGACGCTGATTTCCTTACCGGCTTCGGCGGCCTTCTGCTTCAGGCGGCAGGCGGCGGACAGGCCAGCGGGGCCGGCACCGACGATGACCACGTCGAATTCCATGTATTCGCGTTCCACAGGCTATCTCCTACTCAAGGCTCAACAGTTTTTTTTCTAATTGGAGGTTTGGCGTTGCATCCATTATTTCCTTCGTGAAAGTGCTGAAGGAGGCAATGGATGACCCACCTTTCTCTCTGGGTGGCGCATTATATCTACACCACTCTCAGCGTCCAATACAAACGTTTGTTTGAATTGGCTCAAAGCCAGAGAAATCAAAGAAGCGCGGCTTATGAACGGCCATTTTGCCGTATTGACCGGAATAGGCGTTCCGGTCAAGATACGGGCGGTTTTGCGCATCCCGTAGGCCGACTAAAGGCTTCAGGAGCACCTCTAAAGACAGGGCGATGGCCATAAACGGTGATGAGCCGCGCGCTTTTGGCGCGCAGTTTACACGCCACGATAATGAATGACTTGTCGGTCACCACTGACGAACGGTCATCACCCTTCGTGAACGATGTCACCCATTCAGATGCCAGCGTTTTTAGAGGTGCCCTTGCACCGACGAGCATCAACCGCCAGGTTCGCCTAGGCGACTTTCTTTTCACCGGAGAGTAACGAGGAATCCATGAAGGTTCTTGTAGCTGTCAAACGCGTTGTGGATTACAACGTCAAGGTTCGCGTCAAGGCGGACAATTCCGGCGTCGACCTCGCCAACGTGAAGATGTCGATGAACCCGTTCTGCGAAATCGCAGTGGAAGAAGCCGTGCGCCTGAAAGAGAAAGGCGTTGCGACTGAAATCGTCGTCGTCTCGATCGGCCCGACCACTGCACAAGAGCAACTGCGCACCGCGCTGGCTCTGGGTGCCGACCGCGCCATCCTCGTCGAATCCGCTGAAGATCTGACCTCGCTGGCCGTCGCCAAGCTGCTCAAGGCTGTTGTCGACAAGGAACAGCCTCAGCTGGTGATCCTCGGCAAACAAGCCATCGACAGCGACAACAACCAGACCGGCCAGATGCTCGCGGCATTGAGCGGTTACGGTCAGGGCACGTTCGCCTCCAAGGTTGAAGTGTCTGGCGACAGCGTTGCCGTGACCCGTGAAATCGACGGCGGCGCGCAAACTGTTTCCCTGAAACTGCCGGCCATCGTCACCACCGACCTGCGTTTGAACGAGCCGCGCTATGCGTCCCTGCCAAACATCATGAAAGCCAAGAAGAAGCCTCTCGAAGTGCTGACTCCGGACGCTTTGGGCGTTTCCACCGCCTCCACCAACAAAACCGTGAAAGTCGAAGCGCCCGCTGCACGCAGCGCGGGTATCAAGGTCAAGTCGGTGGCTGAACTGGTCGAGAAACTGAAAAACGAAGCGAAGGTAATCTAATCATGACTATCTTGGTAATCGCTGAACACGACAACAAGGTTGTGGCTCCGGCCACCCTGAACACCGTGGCCGCTGCCGCCAAAATCGGTGGTGATATCCACGTTCTGGTCGCTGGCCAGAATGTTGGCGCCGTCGCTGAAGCCGCTGCGAAAATCGCCGGCGTGGCCAAAGTGCTGGTGGCCGACAACGCCGCCTACGCGCATCAGCTGCCGGAAAACGTAGCGCCGCTGGTAGCCGAGTTGGGCAAAAGCTACAGCCACATCCTGGCTGCCGCGACCTCCAACGGCAAAAATATCCTGCCGCGCGTTGCCGCGCAGCTGGACGTTGACCAGATCTCCGAGATCATCTCGGTCGAAAGCGCTGACACCTTCAAGCGCCCGATCTACGCCGGTAACGCCATTGCTACCGTTCAGTCCAACGCTTCGGTGAAAGTCATCACCGTGCGTGCCACCGGTTTCGACCCGGTTGCCGCTGAAGGTGGTTCGGCTGCCGTTGAAGCCGTTGCCGCTGCCCACGACGCTGGCACTTCCAGCTTCGTTGGCGAAGAGCTGGCCAAGTCCGATCGTCCGGAACTGACCGCTGCCAAGATCGTCGTTTCCGGCGGTCGCGGCATGCAGAACGGTGACAACTTCAAACACCTGTACGCCCTCGCCGACAAGCTGGGCGCTGCTGTTGGCGCTTCCCGCGCTGCGGTCGACGCAGGTTTCGTACCCAACGACATGCAGGTCGGTCAGACCGGCAAGATCGTTGCTCCACAGCTGTACATCGCCGTCGGTATCTCCGGCGCGATCCAGCACCTGGCCGGCATGAAAGACTCCAAAGTGATCGTTGCGATCAACAAGGACGAAGAAGCGCCGATCTTCCAGGTGGCCGATTATGGCCTGGTGGCAGACCTGTTCGAAGCAATTCCCGAGCTGGAGAAGCTGGTCTAATCCAGCGGCTTCACTTATAAAGAGCCCGGCCTTCTGGTCGGGCTTTTTTTTGCTTTGGATTTGAGTGGGAGCGTTTTGCCATGGATCTGCGCCGCTGGTGGGCTTGCATGCTGTTACCGGGTTTGATCGTGTTGCCGGGGCTGTCGATGGCGGCGGGCAAGTGCGAGCGGCTGGTCGTGACCGGCAGCCCGGACGCGCCACCGTACCTGTGGCAGGACCCGCAAGATCCCAAACACCTGATCGGCGCCAGTGCCGATCTGTTGCAGCAAGTGGCGGGGGAGTTGGGCATCAAGGTCGAACTGCTTTACGCCGGCAAGCGTGCCCAGGCGCTGGATGAAGTGCGCAGCGGGCGCATGGACATGCTCGCCGACGCGCCGTTGACGGTCACAGAGTTGGAGTCCCTGGATTACATCCATCCGCCACTGCTGCAAAACGACTACCTGGTCTGGACCCGCAAAGGCTCGACGCTGCCCTATACCGACGCGAGCGATCTGCACGGCCATCCCGGCGCCGTATCGGAAAAGGCCCGGATGACGGCAGAGTTCGGCACATTCGCCGAGCAGCAATTGACCTTGGTGCGCACGCCCAACCTGACCCTGGCCTTTCAGAAGTTGCTGCTGGGCGAGGTCGACTATGTGCTGGCCGGGCGTTACTCGGGCATGGCGACCGCACAGAGCCTGGGCATGGCCAACGACCTGCTGGCTTTTACCCAACCGGTCGACAAACCCGGCCTGTTCCTGGCGGTTTCCCATAACTCGGCCTGCAACGATCCGTGGCTGCGCGGACAGCTGGCCAAAAAGATGACAGAATTGCCCGCGTCCGGACTGACGGAGGCTGCGCTGCTGCGCAATATCGAGCGTTGGAAAACCCAAGTCTCCCAGCGGCAACCCCCCGTCAGTACCCCAAAACAGTAGGGATTTTTAGTGAGTATTCGACCTCTTTTCGCTGCCCTGGCCGTTCTGGCTCTGGCGGGTTGTGCAGCCGATCCGGCGCCGAATGAACAGATACGCTTGGCCGAACAGGCCATCGAACAGGCCAAGGCCGTGGGTGCCACCACCGACGCCGTGCCCGAGCTGAAGCTGGCCGAGGACAAGTTCAACCGCGCCAAGGGCAACATGGTCGACGAGTCCTTCAAGAACGCGCGCATGCGGGCCGAACAGGCCGAGCTGGACGCGCGTCTGGCCGAAGCCCGGGTTTTGACCCTCAAGAGCCAGGAGCAGTTGAACGTCCTCGACACCCGCATCGCTCGCCTGCGCAAGCAACTGGGAGATGCCCAATGAGCCTCAAGTCCAAAGCCCTCGGTGGTTTGATCCTGGCGAGCATGGCCAGCCTCTACGGTTGCGCCGGTCAGCACAGCGAAGCCGCCTTGCAGCAGGCCAGCGCCGATTTCCAGAAGGTCAAGGAAGACTCCAGCGTGCTGCGCATCGCGCCCAAGGATGTGATCCGCGCCGGTGAATCACTGGCCCGCGCTGATCGGTTGTCCACTTATTGGGGCAGCGGCGCGGATGTCGAGCAGTACGCCTACCTGAGCCGGCGTTACAGCGAAATTGCGCGTGAACACACCAATCAGGTGCTCAACGAAGAGAAGGCGGCAAAGCTCGAACTGGAGCGTCAGCGCTTACAGTTGGCCCTGCGCGAATCCAAGTTGCTCAGCGTGCAGCAGCAGGGCAAGTGGCTCGAAGAACAGATCGTGGCGTTGGCCACCACCCAGACCGAGCGCGGTCTGGTGATGACCCTGGGGGACGTGCTGTTTGATACCGGTGAAGCGGAGCTGAAAAACTCGGCGAATCGTGTCGTGCTGAAAATCGTCCAGTTTCTGCAGCTCAACCCCAAGCGGGTAGTGCGCATCGAGGGCTACACCGACAGCACCGGCGGCAAACAGGAAAACCTCAAGCTGTCCCGCGACCGTGCGCAAGCGGTGGCGGACGTGCTGATGGATTTGGGCATCGAGGACAAACGCATTCAGGTCGAAGGTTATGGCGACGAATACCCGGTGGACGTGAACGCTACCGAGCGTGGGCGTGCACAGAACCGTCGCGTGGAAATTGTGTTCTCCGACGAAAAAGGCCAGCTCGGCGCCGCCCGCTAAGGACGGCGTTACTGGAAAGCCCGGCTTGCCCTGCAACGCCGGGTTTTTTTACGCCTGTCGATCAGTGCTCACTGCCTGAAAAAACGGTACAGTTTTTTCTGTCACTGCACTGTACGGTCGACTATTGTGGCAACTGTCCCCGTACACTTCTAAACTGTTCCGGTATTGTTTCACACAAAAATAAAATGCCCGTGAAATCGAGTGCTGCGTCATGACCAATCTCTTGCTGTACCAACGTATTGCTCAACAGCTGGCCGAAGATATCCGCCGCGGTGTCTATCAACCCGGCGAGCGCGTGCCATCGGTGCGCAAGATGAGTTCGCAGCTCAACGTCAGCCACGCGACAGTGTTGCAGGCATACGCGAACCTGGAAGACCAGGGGCTGATCCGCGCCCGTCCACAATCGGGTTACTACGTGCACCAGACCCCGGCCCTGACGGCGCCGACCCCGGACATTGCACGGGTCGAGCGGCCCGGCCTGGTCACCCGCAGCAGCATCATTCAGCAAGTGTTGGTCGAGTCGCGCCGCGAAGGCGTTTTCCCGCTGGGCGCGGCGGTGCCGAGTGTCGATTATCTACCGGTGCGAGCTTTGCACCAGCAACTGGCCAAAGTCACCCGTTTCCATAGTCCTCGGGCGTTCAGCTACATGTTCAGCCCCGGTTTCGAGCCGTTGCGCCGTCAGGTGGCGATTCGCATGCGCGATGCTGGCGTGGTGGTCGACCCCTCGGAAGTGGTGATCACCCACGGCTGCGTCGATGCGTTGCAGATGTCGCTGCGGGTACTGACCCGACCGGGCGATCTGATCGCCGCCGAGTCGCCAACCTATTACGGCTTGCTGCAACTGGCCGACCTGCTGGGCCTCAAAGTCATCGAGATCCCCAGCGATCCAGCCACCGGCATGAGCCTTGAAGCCCTGCAACTGGCGGCCAACCAGTGGTCGATCAAGGCGCTGGTATTGACCACGCGCCTGAGCAATCCACTGGGTGGCACCATGCCCGAAGAGCGGCAGAAACAATTGCTGCGCCTGGCCTCGGATTTCGATATCCAGATTGTCGAGGACGATATCTACGGCGAGCTGATGTTCGAACAGGGTCGCACCAAGTCCCTCAAGGCCTATGATCGGCTGGACCGCGTGATCTATTGCTCAAGCTTTTCCAAAACCCTGTCGCCGGGTGTGCGGATCGGCTGGATGATTGCCGGCAAGTATCAGCAGGAGATCCAGCGTTTGCAGACGTTCAGCACCCATTCGGCGTGCAGCGTCACGCAAATGGGCATTGCGGCGTATCTGGAGAACGGCGGCTACGACCGGCACTTGCGCTACATCCGCCAGGAATACCGCAAGAACCTCAGCGCCTTTCAACTGGCGGTTCAGCAATACTTTCCCGAAGGCACGCAAATGACCCGGCCTACGGGCGGTTTCATTCTGTGGGTCAGCCTGCCGGGACGGGTCAATACCCAGGAATTGCATGTGCGGGCGTTGCAGCAAGGCATCAGCATCGCGCCGGGGTTGATCTTCAGTAATACCGAGCAGTTCAACCACTGCATCCGCCTGAACTGCGGCATTCCGTGGAACCGTGAAGCCGAGCGGGCGTTGATGACCCTCGGGCTGCTGGCGACCCAGCTGTGCCAGGAGACCTCCAGCGGTTTTTGACTGGCCAGGCAGTTCATGAACTGCCCGCGCTTGTCATGTCGCGCGCAACAGGCGAGCATATGGCCCTCTGCCGTTAGTGTCGTAGGGTCCATGAAAACGATTTTTTCTGCCGCCTGGTTGTCGATCTGTCTATTGACCACTGTTCTGCCGGTCTCTGTCATGGCTGCGACTGTCCCGGATAAACCGGCCACGGACAGCGCCCAGACAGCGCCGAAGAAGCCGGTCGCGACGAAAAAAACGGCCCCGGCGACAAAGAAAGCCGCCGCGGTGAAGAAACGCGCGCCGATTGCGTCCAAATCGAAACCCGCCAGTGAAGTGGCAAAAACCAGATTGCCAGCGGCCAAGCTCGATTTGCGTCTGCCGCCGGAACTGGTCAAGGACATGAAACCGGTGGGCACCGTGCAACTGCCCCGCCACGATGCGGTGTTGCCGCAAATGTTTGGTGAAAAGAGCAGTCCGTTCCAGCTCAACGGTCGCCTGCTGAGCAACGAAATGCAGCTGCAACTGCGTAACGAAGAGCGTCGCGATGTTGAAGGCGCGGCGCTGGATTTCGAATTCAAGCAATAAATCCTTCCCGAGCGTGACCCACAGACCAGACGCTTTGTCGGAGACTGGTCAGTCACGTTCGTTTAAGCGTAAAAACCCGGGCGCAGGTAATTTAAAACGACCGTTTTAGCGGTTACTCTGTGCATAGGGGGCGTTCTCAATCAGTTTTCCCGTCGCGGGAAAACTGATTGAGAACGCCCCTTGGTCCCTTTAACACATTGCCCGTCGCGAGGAGCTGCCGTCATGAAATGCCGTGAAGGCTGTGGCGCCTGTTGTATTGCCCCTTCCATCAGTTCACCGATTCCAGGCATGCCCAATGGCAAGCCCGCCGGAGAACGTTGCGTGCAACTGTCTGTCGAAAATCTGTGCACTATTTTTGGCCAGGCCGAGCGTCCGGCCGTTTGCTCTGCTTTCGAGGCCGATGCCGACGTCTGTGGAAACAGCAGCGAAGAAGCCATCAGGCTGATTGGCTGGTGGGAGCAAATGACAGCGGCGTGATGTGTTTTACGAACGGAACTTCAACAATAAGGAATAAGACTATGGGTTCGCTGCATCGTATTGCTGTGCTGTGTGGTTTGACGGCAGTGCTGGCCACTTCGGCCGCTTGGGCCGAGGACTGGAAAGTCGCCAAGAACGAGGACGGTATCAAGGTTTCCTTGAGTGAAGTGCCTGGCTCCGACTACAAGGCCTATCAGGGCGTCACCCTGATGAAAACCACCATGGCCAAACTGCGCGCGTTGCAGGAAGACGTGGCGGGCGCCTGCTCCTGGATTCACGAATGCAAGATGCAGAAGCTGCTCAAGCACGACGGCGATCAGAGCTGGACTTACACGCAGTTCAATACCCCATGGCCCGTTACCCCGCGTGACTCGGTGCTGCATGTCACCACCGTCGAAGGCGCCGATGGCAGCCTGACCCGCAAACTTGAAGGCGTGCCGACCTACGTGCCTGAAGAAAAAGGCTTTGTGCGGGTTGCTCAGGTTGAGGGGTTCTGGAAGTTCGTGCCCAAGGGCGACCAGGTCGAAGTGACCTACCAGGTCCACACCGAGCCTGGCGGCAGCGTGCCAGCGATGGTGGCGAACAAGTTCGTGGTTGATGCGCCGTTCAACACCTTGAAAGCCTTGAAGGCGCGCGCGGAGAAGTGACGGCGTAGCGGCTTCGATAAACGCCCCGACTGGTTCGGGGCGTTTTGCTTTAAAGACGCGGCTGCCCACAATCCCTGTGGGAGCTGGCTTGCCTGCGATGGCGTCGGCACGTTCAACATTGATGTTGAAGTTGAGGGCCTCTTCGCGGGCAAGCCCGCTCCCACAGTTTCTGCCTCTGGCTGGGGTTTATTGTGTTACCTAATATGCGCTGTACGAAATTTTCACAAAGCCTCCAAGACAATTCGCACTCGTGATTTCCCCCTGAACTTTGCATCAAAGTCCCTGTTCCAGAGCGCCGCAGCACAGAGTTCGCTGTTGCGGACAGTAATCAATGGCAATGGCGCGAACGATCGTGCAACATTTGCGCACCGCGCAAGCCCCGAGGCCGAGTTCTGGCCAACAGAGGGCAGGGCGCAGCTGTATTTTTGAAACTTAAACTTCCAATGGGTCCTAAAACGACATGGCAAACCCGGACGCCCTGAATCAGCAGCGAGCTTCTAGTCGCCTGCTGCAACCGACCGTCAAATCGCATCTGGCCTACACGCTGTTGTGCGCTCTGGTCATGATGGTCATGTTCAGCCTGCTGCGCGTCGCGCTGCTGGTGTACAACCGCGAGATGATCCTCGACACCCCGGCCTCGACCTTTTTCGAAGCCTTCGCCAACGGCCTGCGTTTCGACCTGCGCCTGGTGGTCTACATCTGTGTTCCGCTGGTGCTGGCGCTGTTCAGCGCACGTGCCATGGCCGCTCGCGGGTTCTTCCGTTTCTGGCTGACCATCGCATCCAGCATCGCGCTGTTCCTCGGCCTGATGGAGATGGACTTCTACCGCGAATTCCACCAGCGCCTCAACGGCCTGGTCTTCCAGTACGTCAAGGAAGACCCGAAAACCGTAATGAGCATGCTCTGGTACGGTTTCCCGGTGGTTCGCTACCTGCTGGCCTGGGCAGTGGGCACCGTGATCCTGACCCTGGCGTTCAAGGGCGCCGACCGCGCCACCCGTCCACGCGGTCCGTTCAGCGGCGGCAGCATCGGCACTCGCCAGATTGCCCCCTGGTACGCGCGCATCGCGGTGTTTGTGGTCTGCCTGCTGATCTGCGTCGTTGCCGCCCGTGGCACCTTGCGTCAAGGCCCGCCACTGCGCTGGGGTGACGTCTACACCACCGATTCGAACTTCGCCAACCAGCTGGGCCTCAACGGTTCGCTGTCGCTGATCGCAGCGGCCAAGGACCGGATGTCCGAAGATCGCGACAACATCTGGAAGGCCACCCTGCCGCAAGCTCAAGCGCAGAAAGTGGTACGTGACATGCTGGTGCTTGCGGACGAAAAACTGGTGGATGCCGACATTGCCGCTGTGCGTCGCGACTACACGCCGCCAGCCGAAAAGACCCTGCCGATCAAGAACGTCGTTGTGATCCTGATGGAAAGCATGGCCGGTCACTCGGTCGGCGCGCTGGGCGCACCGGGCAACATCACGCCGTACCTGGACAAACTGTCCAAGGAAGGCCTGTTGTTCGACCGCTTTTTCTCCAACGGCACCCATACCCACCAGGGCATGTTTGCCACCATGGCCTGCTTCCCGAACCTGCCGGGTTTCGAATACCTGATGCAGACCCCCGAAGGCAGCCACAAACTGTCGGGCCTGCCGCAGCTGCTCAGCGCGCGCAAGTATGACGACGTGTATGTCTATAACGGTGATTTCGCCTGGGATAACCAGTCCGGCTTCTTCAGCAACCAGGGCATGACCAACTTCGTTGGCCGTAACGACTTCGTCAACCCGGTGTTCTCCGACCCGACCTGGGGCGTGTCCGACCAGGACATGTTCGACCGTGGTCTGGTAGAGCTCAAGGCGCGGGAAAACGGCAAGCCGTTCTATGCGCTGTTGCAAACCCTGTCCAACCACACCCCGTATGCGCTGCCGACGCCATTGCCGGTTGAGCCTGTGACCGATCGTGGCAGCCTGAACGAGCATTTGACGGCCATGCGTTACGCCGACTGGGCGTTGGGGCAGTTCTTTGAAAAGGCCCGCAAGGAGCCGTACTTCAAGGAAACCCTGTTTGTGATCGTGGGCGACCACGGTTTCGGCAACGAGCGCCAGATCACCGAAATGGACCTGGGCCGCTTCAACGTGCCGATGCTGATGATCGCGCCGGGCATCCAGGAAAAATTCGGTCAGCGTGACCACACCGTGGGTACGCAGATCGACATCGTGCCGACCATCATGGGGCGCATCGGTGGTGAAGTGCGTCATCAGTGCTGGGGGCGTGACTTGCTCAACCTGCCTGCAGGCGATACCGGTTTTGGTGTGATCAAGCCTTCGGGCAGCGAACAGACCACCGCCATCGTCACTGCTGACCAGATCCTGGTTCTGCCGAAGGAAAAGGAAATGGCGCCAAAGATGTACCAGTACGAACTGGGTGCCAATCCGCACGCTGAGATCATCCCTGATGCTCCGCGGACCGCCGAGCTGAAACTCAAGCTCGAAGCGTTCCTGCAAACGGCGACCAAGAGCTTGCTGGACAACACCGCCGGTGTGGTTAACGGCAAGCCGGACTAATACTTCAGGCAATAAAAAAGAGGCTCTTCAAGAGCCTCTTTTTTTTGCCTGCTAAATCTCTATATCCTGCCCATCAACAGCAAGACGATCAGCACAATCAATACCACACCGATAATGCCTGACGGGCCATAACCCCAACTTCTTGAGTGCGGGAAGACTGGCAAACCGCCGACCAGCAGCAGAATTAGAATAACGATCAGAATGGTGCCCATGTCTATTTCCTTGTTCGAAGTGTTCTGGAATGACGTAGCTCTTAACTGTCAGCTGGACTGGAATGAATCCGAACTGCTTAATAAATCCGACTGGTGTAGCTGAAAGAAAATTCCAAGTTTTTTAATGTTTTTTTGAAAAGTGCGTTATTTCTTTTAGTTGCACCGTGATCGCCGGCTTTGCCTGGGCCATTCAGCAATCTGATGGAGCGTGGCTCGGGTAAGTTCCTTCGCTACACTCGCCAGATCTCCCCGGAACAACAAGGCTGTTCGCTATGCAAAATCGCATGATGATCACTGGCGCGGGCTCCGGCCTGGGTCGCGAAATCGCGCTGCGCTGGGCCCGCGAGGGCTGGCAACTGGCCTTGTCGGACGTCAGCGAGCCGGGCCTGCAAGAAACTCTGAAGCGGGTGCGTGAGGCAGGTGGCGATGGCTTCACCCAGCGTTGCGATGTGCGTGACTACAGCCAGTTGACGGCGTTTGCCCAGGCCTGCGAAGAAAAACTCGGTGGCATCGACATCATCGTCAACAATGCTGGCGTGGCGTCGGGCGGCTTCTTCAGCGAGCTGTCCCTTGAAGACTGGGACTGGCAGATCGCGATCAACCTGATGGGCGTGGTCAAGGGCTGCAAGGCGTTCCTGCCGCTGCTGGAACAGAGCAAAGGCAAGATCATCAATATCGCCTCGATGGCTGCCTTGATGCAGGGCCCGGCCATGAGCAATTACAACGTGGCCAAGGCCGGCGTGGTGGCGTTGTCCGAAAGCCTGCTGATCGAACTGGCGCAGCAGGAAGTTGGCGTGCATGTGGTATGCCCCTCGTTCTTCCAGACCAACCTGCTGGACTCTTTTCGAGGCCCGACCCCGGCGATGAAGGCCCAGGTCGGCAAGTTGCTCGAGAGTTCACCGATCACTGCCACCGACATTGCCGACTACATCTTCAAGCAGGTCGCCGACGGCGAGTTCATGATTCTGCCCCATGAGCAGGGCCGTATGGCCTGGGCGATCAAGCAGAAGAACCCGCAATTGCTCTACAACGAAATGACCGTCATGGCCGACAAGATGCGCGCCAAGGCCAAACACCCCGCCAACTGAACTTGCCCCTGCGTTACTACGTCGTTAGGGTGGCCGCCAACGGTCATCCTTACGAGACGTCTCTATGCTCAATTACCTGTGGTTTTTCCTTGCCGCGCTGTTTGAAATCGCCGGCTGCTTCGCCTTCTGGATGTGGCTGCGTCAGGGTAAAAGCGCGTTGTGGGTGATCCCGGCCTTATTGAGCCTGACGGTGTTCGCACTGTTGCTGACCCGGGTCGAAGCCACCTACGCCGGCCGTGCCTATGCCGCCTACGGAGGCATCTACATCATTGCATCCATTGGCTGGCTGGCAGTGGTCGAGCGGGTCCGTCCGCTGGGCTCGGACTGGATCGGCGTGGCGCTGTGCGTCATCGGTGCGTCTGTCATCCTCTTCGGCCCGCGTTTCTCCGCGTCCTGACAGATCGGTCCTGCTTTTTCATGTTTTGCAGGAAATGTCTGAAGGGTTGTTTTTCAGTCGCTGTAGGGCATGACTGATTTGCAGGCGGCGCATTGTAGGTCCGCAACGGTCGCGGCATCTTCAGAGTCCGGTAACTCTGAAGGACCAATACCATGCTAGTACTCAGTCGCGTTGTGGGTGAATTGATCTCCATCGGTGACAACATTTCCGTACGCATTCTGGCTGTCAGTGGCAGCAACGTGCGTTTCGGTGTGGAAGCGCCACAAAACGTCAATGTGCATCGATCCGAAGTCTATAAACGGATCCAGACCAAGCAGGCCGAAGGCAAGGTCCGCTAGGCGGGCTCAGTCAAACAGATGCTTGGGCACGTCATGCTTGAGCATCAATTGGCACTGCTCGCTCTCGGGGTCGAAAACAATCAGCGCCTGCCCCTTGGTCAAGGCTTGGCGAACCCGTAGCACACGGGTTTCCAGCGGCGTGTCGTCACCGTTGTCGGTGCCGTCGCGGGTCACGAAGTCTTCGATCAGGCGGGTGAGGGTGTCGACTTCAAGTTGGTCGTGGGGGATGAGCATAGGCACCTCGGGCAAGACAATGTCGCGATGCTACGGTGAATGGGTCATTGCGGCTAGCTTGGGCTTGTTCATTGCCTGATCCACCGCTTTGGCGAGCAGGCTCGCTCCCACATTTTGACCGCGTTCACCTATGGGAATGCGGTTTCCTGTGGGAGCGAGCCTGCTCGCAAAGGCATCAGATCAGGCACCCAAAATCTCAAAATCCAGACTCAGTTATCAGTTCGCTGCCCCACCAGGCTGTCCACCGACGGCACTCGTGTATCGCTTTCCATCTGCGTCTCATGCTCGATCTGATGACTGAAGCGATCCAGCGAGCCCTTCGCCGGTTGCGCATCGCTGGCAAACACCGGCGGGCTCAGAATGTAGGCGCCCAGCAAGCGGCTGAGTGCTGCAAGGCTGTCGATGTGGGTGCGTTCATAGCCGTGAGTGGCGTCGCAGCCGAAGGCCAGCAGGGCGGTGCGAATGTCATGACCGGCGGTGACCGCCGAATGTGCATCGCTGAAGTAGTAACGGAACAGGTCGCGCCGTACCGGCAACTCGTTGTCGCTGGCCAGGCGCAGCAGATGCCGCGACAGGTGATAGTCATACGGCCCGCCCGAATCCTGCATCGCCACACTCACCGCGTGTTCGCTGGAGTGCTGGCCCGGTGCGACCGGCGCAATGTCGATGCCGACAAACTCGCTGACGTCCCACGGTAATGCAGCCGCCGCGCCGCTGCCGGTTTCCTCGGTGATGGTGAACAGCGGGTGACAGTCGATCATCAACTCTTCACCGCTGTCCACAATCGCCTTGAGCGCCGCCAGCAATGCGGCAACCCCTGCCTTGTCATCCAGATGGCGGGCGCTGATATGACCGCTTTCGGTGAACTCCGGCAGCGGGTCGAAGGCGACGAAATCGCCGACGCTGATGCCCAGCGAATCGCAATCGGCACGGGTGGCGCAATAGGCGTCCAGGCGCAACTCAATGTGGTCCCAACTGATCGGCATTTCATCCACGGCGGTGTTGAACGCGTGCCCGGAGGCCATCAGCGGCAACACGCTGCCGCGAATCACGCCGTTGTCGGTAAACAGGCTGACCCGGCTGCCTTCGGCGAAACGGCTGGACCAGCAGCCCACTGGCGCCAGGGTCAGGCGGCCATTGTCCTTCACCGCGCGTACGGCTGCACCGATGGTGTCCAGGTGCGCGGAAACGGCACGGTCCGGGCTGTTTTTCTTACCCTTGAGCGTGGCGCGAATGGTGCCGCGCCGGGTCATTTCGAACGGAATGCCGAGTTCTTCAAGACGCTCGGCGACGTAGCGTACGATGGTGTCGGTGAACCCGGTCGGGCTGGGAATGGCGAGCATTTCCAGCAGGACTTTTTGCAGGTAGTTGAGGTCCGGTTCGGGGATTTTACTGGTCATGGAAACTCCTGATGAGTTGAGGGCATCGATGGTTTCGATGAGGGACTGCTGAATGTGGGTTGCCTGTGCCGGCCCCTTCGCGAGCAAGCCCAGCTCCCACATTTGGAATGCGTTCCCCTGTGGGAGCGTGCTTGCCCGCGAAGGCGTCAGTTCAAGCGATACACATTTATGAGAGGGCCGGCTGACTATGCGGAAACAACAAATCCACAAACCGCTCCGCCGTCGGCTGCGGTTCATGATTGGCTAACCCGGCACGTTCATTGGCCTCGATAAACACGTACGCCGGCTGATCGGCGGCCGGCACCATGAGGTCGAGCCCGACCATCGGAATGTCCAGCGCCCGCGCCGCCCTGACCGCCGCATCCACCAGCGTCGGGTGCAGGATCGCCGTGACGTCCTCTAGAGCCCCGCCGGTATGCAGATTCGCCGTCTTGCGTACGAACAGATGCTCGCCCGCCGGCAGGATCGTGCTGTAGTCGTAACCCGCCGCGTGCAAGGTGCGCTGGGTTTCGTGGTCCAGCGGGATTTTGCTTTCACCGCTGGTGGCTGCCTGACGGCGCCGGCTCTGGGCTTCGATCAGCGCGCCGATGGAATGCTGGCCGTCGCCGACCACTTCGGCCGGGCGGCGAATGGCGGCGGCAACCACCTCGAAACCGATTACCACAATCCGCAGGTCAAGCCCTTCGTGGAAACTTTCCAGCAGCACTCGGCTGTCGAATTGGCGGGCGGCTTCGATGGCTTGCTGAACGTCCTCGATGGTCCGCAGATCCACCGCCACGCCATGGCCCTGTTCGCCATCCAGCGGTTTGACCACCACCCGTTCGTGCTCATCGAGGAACGCCAGGTTGTCATCAGCATTGCCGGCCAGTTGCTGGCACGGCAGGTTCAAGCCGGCCGCTTTCAGGACTTTGTGGGTCAGGCTCTTGTCCTGGCACAGGCTCATGCTGATGGCGCTGGTCAGGTCACTGAGTGACTCACGGCAACGCACCCGACGCCCGCCATGGCTTAAGGTAAACATGCCGGCATCGACATCATCGACCTGCACATCGATGCCACGACGATGGGCTTCCTCGACGATGATCCGCGCATAGGGGTTGAACTCGGCCTCGGGGCCGGGGCCGAGGAACAGCGGCTGATTGATACCGTTCTTGCGCTTGATGGCGAAGGTCGACAGATTGCGAAAGCCGAGCTTGGCGTAAAGACTTTTCGCCTGCCGATTATCGTGCAGCACCGAGAGATCGAGGTAACTCAACCCACGGCTCATGAAGTGCTCGACCAAATGCCGCACCAGCACTTCACCGACGCCGGGGCGCGAGCAATGCGGGTCGACCGCCAGGCACCACAGGCTGCTGCCGTTTTCCGGATCGTTGAAGGCCTTGTGATGATTGAGGCCCATGACGCTGCCAATGATCGCGCCACTGTCCTCGTCCTCGGCCAGCCAGTACACCGGGCCGCCCTGAGCGTGCGGCGTCAGTCGTGCGGCATCGATCGGCAGCATGCCGCGGGCCTGATACAGCTGATTGATTGCCTGCCAGTCGCTGTCGCTCTGGGCCCGGCGAATACGGAAACCACGAAACACGCGAGTGGCCTGGCGGTAATCGCTGAACCACAGGCGCAGCGTGTCGGACGGATCGAGAAACAGCTGCGCCGGCTCCAGGCCCAGCACTTGCTGGGGCGCGGCGACGTACAGGGCAATGTCGCGTTCGCCCTGCTGTTCGTTGAGCAACTCCTGAGCCAGGCTGGCCGGGTCGGGGAATGTATGGCCGATCAACAACCGGCCCCAGCCGCAGTGCACGGCAATCGGCGCGGCGCCCAGTTCGCTGCCGTCTTCGGCCAGGCGCGCCTGCAAGCGTTCGTAGGAAGGGGCCTGGCCACGCAGCAAGCGTTGGTTGTAGGCCGTGGCATGGGGTTTCATCGATCAGATTCCTTGTTCACTGAGCCACAGGTTCAGGGCCGCCAGTTGCCACAGCTTGGAGCCGCGCAATGGCGTCAGTTGCCCTTGCGGGTCGGTCAGTAGACGGTCGAGCATGGCCGGGTTGAACAGGCCGCGATCCTGGCTCGGATCCAGCAGCAGTTCACGCACCCAGTTCAGGGTGTCGCCCTGCAAATGCTTGAGGCCCGGCACCGGGAAATAACCCTTTTTACGGTCGATCACTTCGCTTGGAATGACCAGTCGCGCCGCTTCTTTCAACACCTGTTTGCCGCCGTCGGGCAGTTTGAATTTGCCGGGCACCCGCGCCGACAACTCCACCAGGCGATAGTCGAGAAACGGCGTGCGCGCTTCCAGGCCCCAGGCCATGGTCATGTTGTCGACACGTTTGACCGGGTCGTCGACCAGCATCACCGTGCTGTCCAGACGCAGCGCCTTGTCCACGGCCGCATCGGCACCGGGCTGGGCAAAGTGTTCTTTCACGAAATCGCCGGCTGCGTCGTTGGCCGTCAGCCATTTCGGCTGCACGGTGGCGGCATAGTCGTCGTAGCTGCGGTCGAAAAACGCATCGCGATAAGCCCTATACGGATCGGCGGCACCGTCCACTTGCGGATACCAGTGGTAACCGGCAAACAACTCGTCCGCGCCCTGGCCGCTCTGCACCACTTTGCAGTGCTTGGCCACTTCGCGGGACAGCAGGTAGAAGGCGATGCAGTCGTGGCTGACCATCGGCTCGCTCATCGCCCGGAAGGCGGCAGGCAGTTGCTCGATGATTTCCTTTTCGTCGATGCGCAACTGATGGTGCCGGGTGCCGTAATGCTTGGCGATCAGGTCCGAGTACTGGAACTCGTCACCACGCTCGCCGCCGGCATCCTGGAAACCGATGGAAAAGGTCGACAGGTTTTCCACGCCGACTTCACGCAACAGCCCGACCAGCAGGCTCGAATCGACGCCGCCGGAAAGCAGCACGCCGACATCCACCGCGGCGCGCTGACGAATCGCTACCGCGTCTCGGGTGCTGTCGAGTACACGGTCGCGCCAGTCTTCCAGGGTCAGGTTCATCTCGTCGGCGTGTGGGCCGTAGGGCAAGGTCCACCAGGTTTTCTGCTCGGTGCTGCCGTCCGCCTCGATGCGCATCCAGGTCGCTGGCGGCAGCTTTTCGATGCCCGCCAGCAGGGTGCGCGGGGCCGGAACCACGGCATGGAAATTCAGATAGTGATTGAGCGCCACCGGATCGAGGATCGGGTTGATGTCGCCGCCCTTGAGCAGCGCCGGCAATGCCGAGGCAAAACGCAGGCGCTGGCCGGTGCGCGACAGGTACAGCGGCTTGACGCCGAGGCGGTCGCGGGCAATGAACAGCCGCTGGGCATCGCGCTCCCAGATGGCAAAGGCGAACATGCCGTTGAGCTTGGGCAGCAGGGCTTCGCCCCAGGCGTGATAGCCCTTGAGCAACACTTCGGTGTCACCGCCGGAATAGAAGGCATAACCGAGGCTTTCAAGCTCCGTGCGCAGTTCCGGGAAGTTGTAGATCGCGCCGTTGAAGGCCAGGGACAGGCCGAGCTGGTTGTCGATCATCGGCTGCGCCGAGCCGTCCGACAAGTCCATGATTTTCAGGCGACGATGGCCCAGGGCAATCGGCCCTTGGGCATGAAAACCCCACGCGTCAGGACCGCGAGGGGCCAGGTGATGGGTGATTCGTTCAACGGCTGCAAGGTCCGCAGGTTGATGATCAAAGCGTAACTCGCCAGCTAATCCGCACATAAAGTCCTTACCGGTTTTTCCGTTGGGGAGGGTCGATCGTTACCCCGCCAAAAATGGCGGGTACCCAGAAGCTGACCCCAGTGGGTAGGTGGGAGTTTTAGATCGATAGGTTATAAGCAGGCCGGTGGCGGTGATGGAGCGAGCAGGCACAAAAGGCAGGGAGCCATGCGGTACATAGTGATGCCAAACATGCAAAGTCTTGCTTGAAGCAGGGCTGAACCGACCGGGATTTCCTGTTTTTTTTCCTGAGAGAGAGTCGATAGGTTAAGGGCCTCTGACTCGCAACAAGGAAGATTGCAGATGTTGAATATGGACGCGGCGGTGCCTGTGAACCGCTCATTGAGTCAAACCGAAATCCTTGCCGCGCTGCTTGAAGCAACAGGGGATCTGGACAAGGCTCAGGTGCTGCAAAAGGGAATGCCTGACTGGCTGCTCAAGGGGGGCTCACCTGTCCTCGCAGCGCTGGATACCGATATTCAGGCACTGCTGATCTACCAGCAAAAGTGCGAACTGCTGATGCACACGCTGCAATCGCTGGATGGTTTCTGTGCCTCCCAATTATCGGCCGCCCTGACCAAAAAATGGACGGTGGCCTTTGATGTCGACAACGATGTGCTGGTGCTTCCCGGCGTCGACTGTGATTGCGAAGCAACGTCGACGGAAGTCGAAGGCATCGAAAAAGTATTGATGGCAAGGCACAGCCTGCTACAGGCGGCGATGCAGAATTTCACCGCCGACGAAAGTGCGCCGGGCGGCTTTCCGGCAGGCAGCACCCTTGAAGTCGCCTCGGCCCCGCTAGGTGTGACGGCGCTCACCCCGCAGGCCTTTGCCACGTTCTGTCGTGAACTTGATCTGGGCAAGCGCTATCAGGCACATATCAGCGAAGTGTTCAATCTGTCGGCCACTTCGGGCACGCTGAGCAATGACCTCAAGTCGCTCAAACTCATGAAGTTGAAGGTGGATGCTCACCTTGCCTATCTGAAAAAACACATCACGCAAGAGGCCTACAAATCGCTTCTCCTGCTGAATATCCACAGCGGGACAGGCGCTGAAGCGGGCGTTCAGAGCATACTTCACGGTACCGAATCGCTGATCATTCAGGGCATGGAATTGTTCAGCACCTGTGTTTGGGGTGTGGTGGTGTTTTCCAGGCGCTCGGTCGAGGCCTGGCCCACTGAGTGGTGTGTCGTGTACATGCCCAACGAGCCTGATCGGCCCCTCCACGAATACAGCACCTTCGCCGAGTTCAAGTCGTACTTGATCGGGGCTCTGAAAAAGACCGGCTATATGGACTACTTTGCCCACGGGATTGAAGAAGACCGCAAGCAGGCATTCGCCAAGTCGTTTGCACAGTCCGGTAATCTGGACACCTTCAAGGCGCTGCCGATTACCCTGCCGCTGTTCCAGTTCATGATTCAGAGTTCACTCGGCAAGATGCAGGTCGATGCGCGGGTACTGGCCGTGCCGACCGCCGATATTGATGAGGAAGCTCGCAAGAAACGTCTTGAGCGCTATCTGGAGCAAGGGCTGACGATTGCCAACGTCGCGGCTTTTTTTGTGCCGGTGCTGGGGCAGTTGATGATCGGTGTGAGTGTCGGCATGTTGCTGGGCGAAGTGTATGACGGTGTCCAGGACTGGCAGCACGGCGACAAACAGGAGGCGCTTTCTCACCTGTTCAGCGTCGCGGAAAACATCGCGCTGATGACGACCTTTGCAGTGGGCGGCAAAGTGGTCGGCTCGCTGATCAGGAAAACCGTGCGCGAACACCCGGAGTTTTTCAGCCGGTTCGAAGCGGTGACTCATGGCAAACCCCGGCTCTGGCGATCCGGCCTTGATCCGTATAAACGTCCCCTCAGCACCCTGAGCGGACACGCCGCCGACTGGGAGGGGGTTTATCAGGTGGACGGGCAGCCGCACATCCGGATCGACGACGATGTCTACCGGATTCAATACGACCCGATGCTGAAAAAGTGGCGGGTACGGCACCCCTTGCGGCCTGATGCCTTTTCTCCGGTGCTGGAGCACAACGGCGAGGGTGGCTGGCGCCTCTCGTTCGAGCAACCGCAGCAATGGCGCACGGGAAGTTACGCGCTCAAGCGTCTGGACGCGCGCCTTGCAGCGCAGGAGGACAGCCGGCTGGAGAAGATTCGCAGCGTGTGTGGCACTTCCATCGCCGAGCTGCATCAGTTGAGCGAGGAAGGCCAGGTCTTGAACGCCCGGTTGAAGGACACGATCCGGCGCTTTCGCCTGGATGAGCGTATTCGTGACTTTATCGCGGATCTGGAGCGGGGGGATTCACGCAGCACCGCTTACCTGTCAGAACAATTGCATGCCTTGCCGTTGATGAAGGATTGGCCGCAAGGGCGTTTCATCCGGGTACTCGATGCCGAGCAGAATGTGACTGCGTTTTACCCGCCGACGGCTCGGCTCGCCGACGCGGATCTGGCGGTGGATGTCTCGGTCACCCAATTGGCACAAGGCAAGTTGTTTGAAACCGTGGTGGCGAGCTTGTACCAGAGTGAAGTCGACACCTTGCTCGTCAACAAGGCGGTCACCGAAACGGAAAGCGAGGCGCTCGCCAAAAAACTTGCGGCGTCTGTGAAGGCGGATCGATTGCCGTTATTTGACCGTTTGTATGAATTTCACGGCAGCGGCAGCGGCAGCGGTGGCGATGCGGGCTTCCTCAAAACGGCATTCCCCCGACTGCCCACCGCTATGGCGCAGGAGCTGGTTGATCAGGCCAGCAGTGTCGAACGCTTGCGGTTGCGCACGACCAGGCGTGTCCCCTTGGCGCTGGCATACAACGCCCGCAAAGCCTTGGCGCAGATTCGGCTGGACCAGGCCATAAGCGGATTTTATCTCCCGGAAATCGCCGGCGCTGAGACAAACAAATTGGCGCTCTCCTTGCTGGAACATTTACGCGGTTGGGACAGCAAGCTGTTGCTTGAGGTTCGTGAGGGCTCGGTGACCGGCGAAGTGCTGCAGCGTGTCGGCAAGCCAGACAGTGCCTTCAAACGAACCATCGTCCAATCAGCCTCTGGCTACCAGGCTTTTGACGGCGATGCCAACCCTCTGGCTGCGGTCGCCAAGGGCCCGGATGCGTTGTACGCAACGATTGTGCAAGCGCTGCCTCAGGCACAGCGAACGGCCATGGGGCGTGGCATTTTATTGCCGGAGGATGCCTGGCGTTTACGCAGCCAATTGCTGGCCCGCGCCACAGAAGAGCGTCAGATGACTGCCCGGATATTGGCCGGTGAGCCGGTGGTCGATACGCCGGAGCCGGTTTCCTGTGTACAGGCAGATCCCGCGGCACCGTCGTCCAGACATGCCTCTGCCCTGTTGCGTAAAACCAGAAAGCTTTACCCGCTGATGAGTGAAACAGAGATTGATACCTTGCTCGACGGTTTAGGCACGGATCACCTCACCCGAGCCACTGCGATACAGCAGCGTCAGCGCCAACTTGAAAAGCTGCGTGAATTGCTCAAGGTCTGGTGCAGCGATAACGTCGAAATGCGCAAGCTGGCTGGCAACCTCGGCGAGTATCAACACAGTCGCCGGCAAGTGGCCGATGCCATCGTGAACAGTTGGCGGCGTCTGGTGGTTCTTCGTGACGAGCGGGGCATCGGCGTGCCCGGGATCAGGCTGGACGGCATGCGCGTTGGCAAGCTGCCGACGCTGGCGCAGGACCTGGACTTCAGTCATATAAAGCATCTTTCCCTCAAAGGCATGGAGCAAGCTGATGACTTGGCCTATTTCCTCAAACACTTCAAGGCACTGGAGGTGCTGGAGCTGGATAACAACAAACTGAAGACGCTGCCCGAGGTGCTTTCGTTGATGCCGAAGCTCAAGCATTTGAGCTTCAAGGACAACCAATTGGTACTGACGGAACATACGTTGGCGAAGCTGGCTTCGATGCGCACGCTGACGTCGTTGAATCTAAGCAACAACCGACTCGGGGCGACGCCGGATCTGAGCAAGATGTTCGACCTGCGTATGTTGTCGTTGCGTGACACCCGGGCCACGGAGCTGCCCAAAGGGCTTAACCGTCTGCCTAACCTGGATCATGTGGATTTGCGTAATAACGAGATAACGGCCTTGCCTGAATGGTTGTTCTTCGTTCCCAAGCGTTTCAGTGAGGTGGTCAATCTGCGAACCAATCCTCTGGACACCATCAGCCGTATCAAGCTCAAGAGCTATCGCGACCGTACAGGGGTCGGCATGGGTTTTCTTGAAGACGACATTGCGCGGATGAATGAACAGGAAGCCAAAAAGCTCTGGCTGCCTGAAGACGTTAGCGTGACGTTCCCCCGACGTGGCCCCATTTGGGCGACGCTCAAGGATGATCCTCGCTCCGAGGGCCTGTTTCAGTTGTTGGCCGAAGTGGGTAATACCGCAGATTCCCAGTATGTGCGTGAAGACATGACCACCCGAGTCTGGTCGATACTGGAGGCTACCGAGGGCCATGGTGCGCTGCGTGAGCAGCTATTCGACCTGGCGGCCAGCCCGATCAATTGCACCGACTCGGCGGCAATGAATTTCAGTCATCTGGAAGTGGCAGTAGCGGTCGACAAGGTTGTCGGTACTTCGAGGTCTGCGCAGTCAGCGGCCCCACTTTTGAAGCTGGGCAGAGGGCTGTTCCGGCTTGACCAACTGGACAAGGTCGCGCAGTCACACATCCAGAAGAATCCGACGGTGGATCCGCTTGAAGTGAGTCTGGCCTATCGAACCGGCCTGGCCGATACGTTTGACCTGCCAGGGCAACCTCGACATATGCGGTTCGCTTCCCTGAGTGGCGTGGCGGCGGCAGATCTGGCTACGGCACAGCATGTGGTGAAAACAGCCGAGTTGTCTTCCGAGCTGCTGAAGTTCATGGTGCAGTGGCCCTATTGGGCGGACTACTTGAAAAGCCACTACCCACGCCAGTTTGCCAAGGTCAATGACCCTCTTCAGGTCCGCCTGCAAAGTGTGTTCGATCAGGCCGAGAGTTTGAAGGATGTTGATTACCGGCAGCAGATCGATGCCCTCAACAGTGAGCAGGCCGCAGCCGAGAAAACGGTGCTGGAGAAGCTGACCCAGGACGCCATCAAGCTGGTCGACCTGGGGGTATGTGCCGTTCCTGAATCCTGACGGGTTCAGCTTCCGCGAATCAACCGGCGCAAGGCAAAGCGGTTCGGGTGACACGCCTCGGCCACACTGCGCGGCAAGGGCAGCGGTTCATTCTCCAGCCAGGCGGCCAACAACTCGCCGGACAGCGGCGCGGTGATCAAGCCGCGTGAGCCGTGACCGCTGTTGACGTACAAACCGTCGAGCCATGGGCACACAACGTCTGGCACTTGCCGGGCGTCTTTGCCGAGGGCGGCATAGGCCTGATTGAACGCCTCGCCATCGGCCAGTGGGCCGACGATGGGCAGGTAGTCCGGGCTGGTGCAACGGAACGCCGCGCGGCCTTGCAGCTGTTCGGCGTCCAGTTGTCCGGCGTGCAGGCGGGTGACCAGGTCGGTGGAAATTTCTTCCAGCAATTGCAGGTTGCCCAGATGCTCGGCGGTGGTTGGCGTCAGGTCGTCGCTATTGAAATCGAAGCTGGCGCCGAGGGTGTGTTCGCCCAGTCGTGCGGGCGCCACATAGCCTTCGGCGCAGACGACGGTGGCCAGGCTCTGGCTTTCGGTGGTTTGCGCCAGCCGGGTGATTTGCCCGCGAATGCGTTTGAGCGGCAGCTCGGCACTCTGGGCGAAGCGTTTGATCTCAGCCGCGCCGGCCAGCACCACCACCGGCGCGCTGGCCAGCAAGGTGTCGCCGTCCCACGCCTGCCACTGGTCATCGACCTTGCGCAGCGCCAGCACCTCGCGGTGGGTCAGCAATTGCACATTAGGGTGCGTTGCCTGCCAGCGGCACAGCGCGGGCGGATGAACCCAGCCACCTTCGGGGTAAAACAATCCGCCATGGGCCAGCGCGATGCCGGCCCGGGCCTGGGCTTGCGGCTGATCCAGCCGGTGCAGCAGGTCGGCGGGAAACGCTGCGGCCAGTTGCGCCTGACGCTCGGCTTCCTTGGCATTGAAGGCCAGTTGCAGCACCCCGCAGCCGTCCCAGTCGACGCCACGATGAAGGTGTTCGAGCGCCCGCCGGGTATGGCCGAAACCGCTGACAATCAGCTGTGACAACGCCGTGCCGTGCGCCGACAGCTTCAGATACAGCACCCCTTGAGGATTGCCCGATGCTTCCTGGGCGATGTCGGCATGGCGCTCCAGCAAACTCACCTGCCAGCCCCGAGCCGCCAGACTGGCAGCGCTGGCACAACCGGCCAGACCGGCGCCGATCACCAGTGCGCGGCGTTCGCCTTGCGGTTGTGCGGGGCGCGCGAACCAGGGCTTGGCGGGCGCAGGTGCGGCCACCTCGGCAGGCCAGCCGACAAAAGCACCGCGCAGGATTTCCCATTTATGGCCGATGCCCGGCGTGCGTTTCATCTTGAAGCCCGCCGCATTCAGCAAGCGGCGTACCCAGCCGGTGCTGGTGAAGGTGCTGATGGTCGAGCCAGGCGCTGCCAGGCGCGCCAGTTCGGCAAACAGCTCGGCGGTCCACATGTCGGGGTTTTTCGCCGGGGCGAAGCCGTCCAGAAACCAGGCATCGATCTGTGCGTCCAGCTGCGGCAACTGTTCCAGCGCATCACCGATCAGCAAGGTCAGGGTGACTCGTCCGTTATCCAGCACCAGCCGTTGAAAACCCTGATGAATCGCCACGTACTGCGCCATTAACTGATCGGCGAACGGCTTGAGTTCTGGCCATAACGCCAGCGCGCGTTTCAGGTCCGGGGCGGTCAGCGGGTATTTTTCCACGCTGACAAAATGCAATCGGGCACCGGTCACGGCCTGCTCTTCAAACAATTGCCAGGCGCAAAGGAAATTCAGCCCGGTGCCGAAACCGGTCTCGCCAATCACCAGTCGCCCATCGGCGGGCAACGCGGCGAAGCGCTCTTTCAGACGATTCTGTTCGATGAACACATAGCGGGTTTCGTCCAGCCCCGAGAGGTCGGAAAAATACACATCATCGAATACCCGCGAGTACGGGCGACCTTGGTCGTCCCAGTCGAGCTGGGCGTTGGGCAATTCAGGGTTCATGGCAGGCTCGGCAACGGCAAGGCGGGCATTCTATCTGATCGGGGCTTGAGTGCTTGATCCATGGCAATGTCCGAAGCCACTCGGTCAGGGAAAATTCGCCGCCGGTTTTTTGTGACGAACTTCTGCACTGACCACCTGCCCAATCCGCTAGTCTTGCTCAATCCTGGAAGGAGCTGCCCATGTTCGAATCCGCCGAAATCGGTCACGCCATCGACAAAGAAACCTATGACGCCGAAGTGCCGACGCTGCGCGAAGCCCTGCTTGAAGCGCAGTACGAACTGCAGCAGCAGAAGCGTTTTCCGGTGATCATTCTGATCAACGGCATCGAAGGCGCCGGCAAGGGCGAGACGATCAAGTTGCTCAACGAATGGATGGACCCGCGTCTGATCGAGGTCCGCACGTTCGATCAGCAGACCGATGAAGAGCTGGCGCGGCCTCCGGCCTGGCGCTACTGGCGAATGCTGCCGGCCAAGGGCCGCATGGGGATTTTTTTCGGCAACTGGTACAGCCAGATGCTGCAAGGTCGGGTCAATGGCGACTTCAAGGACCCGGTGCTGGATCAGGCGATCAACCAGTCCGAGCGTTTCGAGAAAATGCTCTGCGATGAAGGCGCGCTGATCTTCAAGTTCTGGTTTCACCTCTCCAAGAAGCAAATGAAAGCGCGGCTCAAAGCCCTGGCAGATGACCCACTGCACAGCTGGCGCATCAGTCCGCTGGACTGGCAGCAATCCGAAACCTACGACAAGTTCGTGAAATACGGCGAGCGCGTGTTGCGCCGCACCAGCCGCGATTACGCGCCCTGGCATGTCATCGAAGGCGTGGACGCCCATTACCGCAGTCTGACGGTGGGCAAGATTCTGCTTGAGGGCCTGCAAAATGCTTTGACGCGGTCCAGTCTCCATCCCGACAAGGTCAATGCCGCGCCGCTACCGACCCAGGCTGTTGATCAGATGAACCTGCTCGACAGCCTTGATCTGACCTTGCGCCTGGACAAGGACGACTACGAAGAACAGCTGATTACCGAGCAGGCGCGATTCTCCGGCCTGATGCGCGACAAGCGCATGCGTCGGCACGCACTGGTGGCCGCGTTCGAAGGCAATGATGCGGCGGGCAAGGGCGGGGCGATCCGTCGGGTCGCGGCGGCGCTCGATCCACGTCAGTACAACATCGTGCCGATTGCCGCCCCCACTGAAGACGAGCGAGCCCAGCCCTACCTCTGGCGGTTCTGGCGACAACTGCCGGCCAAGGGCAAGTTCACGATATTCGACCGTTCCTGGTACGGCCGGGTGCTGGTGGAGCGCATCGAGGGTTTCTGCCCTCCAGCCGACTGGTTGCGGGCCTACAGCGAAATCAACGACTTCGAAGAGCAGATTTCCCAGTCGGGGATCATCGTCGTCAAGTTCTGGCTGGCCATCGACAAGCAGACGCAACTGGAACGTTTCCAGGCCCGGGAAGAGATCCCCTTCAAGCGCTTCAAGATCACCGAAGACGACTGGCGCAACCGCGACAAGTGGGACGCTTATCGTGGGGCGGTGGGCGACATGGTTGATCGCACCAGCACCGAGATCTCACCCTGGACCCTGGTCGAAGCCAACGACAAGCGCTGGGCGCGGGTCAAGGTCTTGCGCACGATCAATCGGGCGCTGGAAGAGGCGTTCGAGAAGTCCGACAAGAAGGCGAAAAAGCACAAGCACTGAGCCGATGGCGACGCATACGCGGGATGAATGATTGTCGCGGTCGGCGACGGAGTGGATTTATGCTCGATCCACTCTCAGCCGACAACAACAATGAGGCAGGCCATGCGTGAAGTGGTGATCGTCGACAGCGTGCGGACCGGCCTGGCCAAGTCCTTTCGCGGCAAGTTCAATATGACCCGCCCGGATGACATGACGGCCCATTGCGTCGATGCGCTGCTGACGCGCAACGACATCGACCCGGCCAGCGTCGAGGATTGCATCGTCGGTGCCGGCTCCAACGAAGGCGCCCAGGGCTACAACATCGGGCGCAACGTCGCGGTGTTGTCCCGTCTGGGCATCGGCACGGCGGGTATGACCCTCAATCGCTTCTGCTCCTCGGGCTTGCAGGCCATTGCCATCGCCGCCAACCAGATTGCCTCGGGTTGCAGCGAGATCATTGTTGCCGGTGGCGTCGAATCCATCAGCCTGACCATGAAAAGCGTCAACACTGACAACCTGATCAACCCGCTGCTGAAAGAGCAGGTGCCCGGCATCTACTTCCCGATGGGCCAGACCGCCGAAATCGTCGCCCGTCGTTACAACGTCAGCCGCGAGGCGCAGGACATTTATGCGCTGCAAAGCCAGCAGCGCACCGCACAGGCTCAGGCGGCCGGTTTGTTTGATGATGAAATCGTGCCGATGGCGGTGAAATACCGAGTGGAAGACAAGGCCACCGGACAGGTGCAAATCATTGACGGGATCGTTGAGCGCGATGACTGCAACCGCCCGGACACCACGCTGCAAAGTCTGGCAGGTTTGAAGCCGGTGTTCGCCGAGGACGGCTCGGTGACGGCGGGCAACTCGTCGCAGTTGTCGGACGGTGCGTCGATGACGCTGGTGATGAGCCTGGAAAAAGCCCTGGCGCTGGGGCTGAAACCGAAAGCGTTCTTCCGTGGTTTTACCGTGGCCGGGTGCGCGCCGGATGAGATGGGTATCGGTCCGGTGTTCTCGGTGCCCAAACTGCTCAAGGCCAAGGGCTTGCAGGTCGCGGATATCGATTTGTGGGAACTCAACGAAGCGTTTGCGTCGCAGTGCCTGTACAGCCGCAATCGGCTGGAAATCGACAACGATAAGTACAACGTCAATGGTGGCTCGATTTCGATTGGCCACCCGTTCGGCATGACCGGCTCACGGCAGGTAGGGCATCTGGTGCGGGAGTTGCAACGGCGCAGCGTGCGTTACGGGATCGTCACGATGTGTGTCGGCGGCGGGATGGGGGCTACGGGGTTGTTTGAGGCGGTGCGTTAAGGCTCCGGGATTTGTGTTGCTTGTCCGATAGCTTTCGCGAGCAAGCCCGCTCCCAGTTTGGATCTGTGCCATATGCCAGATGCTTTTGGGGGCGAGCCTGCTCGCGAATCCCGGCGCCCCGGTTCAGTGAGTCGTGCTCAACAGCTGCATCCGCTCGATATAAGCCTGAATCTCCCGCTCAGCCAGCTCTGGATTATCAAACGGCCCCTCCAGGGTGTTTTCCCGAGTGCTGAAGTACAACTGCCCATTGACCCGACATAACCGGTCACTGCGAAAGTGGATCGCCGGTGCGTTGTCGCGGGCGCGCATGCCGTACATGGCTGTTCTCCTGAGGGGGACTGCGGATCCAATCAGCTTATGCCTGAACCACTTGCGCTGCCTGTCGATCTGATCGACGGCAATGCGTCAATTAAAGGGTGCGACCTGCACCGTTTCATTCGCGCCAGCGGGAAACTGTCCCTGTGTACGTGACGGCGCCGGGCCTAGAATGGCTTTTCTCGCCACTTGGCTTTGGGGGCAGCATGCACATTTCATCGGGTCGCTGGGTTTACGGTCTGTTTCTGGCCCTGCTGACCGCGCTGCTGTGGGGGATTTTGCCGATCAAACTCAAACAGGTGCTGCTGGTGATGGACCCGGTGACAGTCACCTGGTTTCGCTTGCTGGTATCGGGCGGTTGCCTGTTCCTGTATCTGGCCGCGACACGGCGCCTGCCAAGCCGCAAAGTGCTGGGTCCCAAGGGTGGCTGGCTGGTGCTGATGGCGGTGCTGGGGCTGGTTGGCAACTACGTTTTGTATCTGATGGGCCTGAACCTGCTGAGCCCTGGCACCGCACAACTGGTGGTGCAGATGGGCCCGATCCTGTTGCTGATCGCCAGCCTGTTCGTGTTCAAGGAGCGCTTCAGCGTGGGGCAGGGGATTGGCCTGCTGGTTTTGTTGATCGGCTTCGCGCTGTTTTTCAATCAGCGACTGGCCGAGTTGCTCACGTCCCTGACCGACTACACCACCGGGGTGCTGATGGTGCTGGCCGCGTCGACGGTCTGGACCTTTTATGCGCTGGGCCAGAAGCAATTGCTCACGGTGTGGAATTCGTTGCAGGTGATGATGGTGATCTACCTGTTTTGCGCGCTGCTGTTGACGCCATGGGTGCATCCGCTGGAGGCGCTGCGATTGAGCCGGCTGCAGGGCTGGCTACTGTTGGGATGCTGTCTCAATACCTTGATTGCCTATGGCGCATTTGCCGAAGCGCTGGCCCATTGGGAGGCGTCGCGGGTGAGTGCGACCCTGGCGATTACGCCATTGGTGACGTTTGCGGCGGTGGCGATGGCGGCCTGGTTGTGGCCTGACTATGTGCATGCCGAGACGATCAATGGCCTGGGCTATGGCGGGGCGGTGCTGGTGGTGTTCGGCTCGGCACTGGTGGCGTTGGGGCCGTCGTTGATTGCCGGGCTCAGGGCGCGGCGGGTTCGGATGACGGCAGGTTAGACCGCGTTATCGTTCTTCGCGGGCAAGCCACGCTCCCACAGGTGACTGAGTGCTTCTGTGGGAGATGGCGTTATCGTTCTTCGCGAGCAGGCTCGCTCCCACAGGTGACCGGGTTTTTCTGTTGCAACCCGGTCAACTGTGGAAGCGGGCTTGCTCGTGAAGGCGGCCTGTCAGGCGCTACACAACTCAGCCCTTTGTCCCGGCCTCCAGCATATTCTCTGGCCGCACCCAGGCATCAAACTGCTCATCCGTCAGATACCCCAGCTGCAATGCCGCCTCACGCAAGGTCAGCCCTTCGGCATACGCCTTCTTGGCAATCTCTGCCGACTTGTCGTAACCGATGTGCGGGTTCAGCGCCGTCACCAGCATCAAACCCTGTTCCAGATGCTCGGCCATTTTCGCCGCATCCGGTTCCAGCCCGGCGATGCAGTGCTGCTGGAAGTTGCTGCAGCCATCGCCCAGCAGACGGATCGATTGCAGCAGGTTGTGGATGATCACCGGTTTGAACACGTTCAGTTGCAGGTGACCCTGACTCGCGGCAAAACCAATCGCCACGTCATTGCCCAGGACCTGGCAGGCGAGCATCGACAATGCCTCGCACTGGGTCGGGTTGACCTTGCCCGGCATGATCGAACTGCCCGGTTCGTTGGCCGGCAGTTTCACCTCGGCCAAGCCGGCCCGTGGCCCGGAGCCGAGCAGGCGCAGGTCATTGGCGATTTTCATCAGGGTCACGGCCAGGGTTTTCAGCGCGCCGGACAGGGTGGTCAGCGGTTCATGGCCGGCGAGGGCGGCAAACTTGTTCGGTGCCGTGACGAACGGCAAGCCCGACAGCGCGGCCAGCTCGGCGGCAATCGCTTCGCCAAAGCCGTGAGGTGAATTCAGCCCGGTGCCGACAGCGGTGCCGCCCTGGGCCAGTTCGCAGACCTGCGGCAATGCGTTGCGGATCGCCCGTTCGGCGTAATCCAGTTGCGCGATATAGGCTGAAACTTCCTGGCCAAAGGTGATCGGCGTCGCATCCATCATGTGCGTGCGACCGGTCTTGACCAGTTTCATGTGCCGCGCCGACAACTCTGCCAGCCCACCGGACAACTCGCTGATCGCCGGCAACAACTGCTGCTGCACTGCCTGGACGGTAGCGATGTGCATGGCGGTGGGGAAGCAGTCGTTGGAGCTCTGGGAGCGATTCACATGATCGTTGGGGTGCACCGGGATCTTGCCGCCACGGGCATTGCCGGCCAGTTCATTGGCGCGCCCTGCGATCACTTCGTTGACGTTCATGTTGCTCTGGGTGCCACTGCCGGTTTGCCACACCACCAGCGGAAACTGGTCGTCATGCTGGCCGTCGAGGACTTCGTCGGCGGCTTGTTCGATCAGCCGGGCGATGTCGGCGGGCAGGTCGCCATTACGGTCGTTGACCCGGGCGGCGGCCTTCTTGATCAGCGCCAGGGCGTGCAACACGGCCAAGGGCATGCGTTCCTGGCCGATGGCGAAGTTGATCAGCGAACGTTGGGTCTGAGCGCCCCAGTACGCTTCATCCGGGACTTCCACCTGGCCCAGGCTGTCGGTTTCGATACGGCTCATCGCTCACACTCCTGTTGGTCTGATTGGGCAGTTTAGGCCCTGATCGACGGCTGTGGTTCCATCTGCCGTGTTTTATGACCGCTGAGCCTGCAAATCAGGCCCCATCAGGGGTGGGGGGTTGAGCCACGGCGTTTTTTAGGCGCAGAATGGGCGCCCTTGGGGTCTTACCTCGCCTGCTAGAAAAGGAAACTCGATGACTCGTCTTCGTGCCATCTGTACCGCGGTTGCACTGGTTTGCGCCAGCGGCCAGGTTTTTGCCGATACCGCCAGCCACAACGCCAGTGCCGAAGCTTTCCTGACCCTGGCGCACGCTGACAAATTGGGCACTCCGGTGTACGCACAAGTGCAGCAAATGTTCGCTCAGCGCTTTGAACAGACCAAAGCCCCTGAATCGAAAAAAGCCCTGCTGGAAACCTATCAGGCCAAGGCCAACGCCGCGCTGGACCAAGCCATTGGCTGGAACAAGCTCAAGCCTGACATGGTCAAGCTCTATACCACCAACTTCAGCGAATCCGAGCTCAAGGACCTGGTTGCTTTCTACCAGTCGCCACTGGGCAAGAAAGTCCTGGAAAAAATGCCGCAGCTGACTCAGCAATCGGCTCAGATGACTCAAGCCAAGCTCGAAAGCGCGGTGCCCGTGGTCAACAAGTTGCTGGACGACATGACCAACGAGCTGGTGCCTAAAGGCGCCGCTGCTCCAGCCAAGAAAAAGCCGTAAGCGGAGTTCGGTATGACCATGCAACAACGCATTGAATCAACCCTGGGGCTGTTGCAGCCCGAGCATCTGCAAGTGCTGGATGAAAGCCATATGCACAGCCGTGGGTTGCAGACCCACTTCAAGGCCGTGGTGGTCAGCGCGCAGTTCGAAGGGCTCAACCGCGTCAAGCGTCACCAGAAGGTGTATGGCACCCTGGGCGAGCTGATGGGTGAATTCCATGCGTTGGCGCTGCATACCTACACGCCTGAGGAATGGGCACAGATCGACGCGGCCCCGGCCTCGCCGACCTGTGCTGGCGGCAGCAAGCATTAAATAGTGCAGAACTGAACGGCTGTTGTGGCGAGGGAGCTTGCTCCCGCGGGGGCGCGAAGCGGTCCCAAAAACTGCGACAGCGTTTCGTCTGAAAGAATGCAGTCGTTTACATGACGACGGCTTCGCAGCCGAGCGGGAGCAAGCTCCCTCGCCACGAGAGCATCCCGCAGTCCTAAAATCACACGTTTTTTGCTAGAATCCGCAACGCGCCGCTCACCCGGCGCGTTTTTTTTCGCATCCGGTTCACCCTTTACGAGGGTAGCCACCTGGAGAATCACCCATGACACAACAGATTGTCGTGGCGGCACTGTATAAGTTCGTCACCCTGGAAAACTACGTCGACCTGCGCGAGCCACTGTTGCAGGCGATGGTCGACAATGGCATCAAAGGTACCCTGCTGATCGCCGAAGAAGGCATCAACGGCACCGTCTCCGGCAGCCGCGAAGGCATTGACGGGCTGATGGCCTGGCTCAAGAACGACCCGCGCATGGACGACATCGACCATAAAGAGTCGTATTGCGATGACCAGCCGTTCTACCGCACCAAAGTCAAACTCAAGAAAGAAATCGTCACCCTCGGCGTCGAGGGCGTGGACCCGAACAAGCAGGTCGGCACCTATGTCGATCCCCAGGACTGGAACGCCCTGATCAGCGACCCTGAAGTGCTGCTGATCGACACCCGTAACGACTATGAAGTTTCGATCGGCACCTTCGAAGGCGCCATCGATCCGAAAACCACCAGTTTTCGCGAATTCCCGGACTACATCAAAGAGCACTTCGACCCGGCCGTGCACAAGAAAGTCGCGATGTTCTGCACGGGCGGCATACGCTGCGAGAAGGCGTCGAGCTATATGCTCAGCCAGGGCTATGACGAGGTTTATCACTTGAAAGGCGGAATTCTGAAGTACCTCGAAGAGGTGCCTCAGGAAGAAACCAGGTGGCAGGGCGACTGCTTCGTCTTCGATAACCGCGTGACCGTGCGTCACGACCTGAGCGAAGGCGACTACGATCAGTGCCATGCCTGCCGTACTCCGATCAGCATCGAAGACCGTGCATCCGAGCATTACGTGGCCGGCATCAGTTGCCCGCATTGCTGGGATAAGCTGAGCGAGAAAACCCGCCGCAGTGCCATCGACCGGCAGAAGCAGATCGAGCTGGCCAAGGCGCGCAACCTGCCGCACCCGATTGGCTACAACTACAAGCAAACTCCTTCCGAGGCTTGAACCATGTCTGCTCGCCGCCTGCTTTATGTGATGGACCCGATGTGTTCCTGGTGCTGGGGTTTTGCGCCCGTCGCCAAAGCGCTGGTCGAGCAGGCGCAGGCGGCGGGAGTGGACGTGCATCTGGTGGTGGGCGGTTTACGTACCGGTAGTGGTGCGGCGCTGGAACCGACCACCCGACGCTATATTCTTGAGCACTGGGCGGCGGTCACCGAAGCCACCGGCCAGCCGTTCAAGCTTGAAGGCGCACTGCCCGACGGCTTTGTCTACGATACCGAACCCGCCTGTCGCGCGTTGGTGACGGCGCGCAGTCTGGCGGCGGATTGTGCCTGGACCCTGCTCGGGCTGATCCAGCACGCGTTTTACGCCCAGGGCCGCGACGTCACTCACGCCAGCGTGTTGGTGGAACTGGCGGAACAGGCCGGCCTGCCGCGCATCGAGTTTGCCGCTGCGTTCGACCGTGCCGATATGCACGCTGCGACGGCCGCCGATTTCATCTGGGTCCAGGACCTGGGTATCGCCGGGTTCCCGACCTTGCTCGCCGAGCGCGATGGTCAACTGGCGCTGCTGACCAATGGTTATCAACCCTTGAGTGAATTGTCACCGCTGCTCGGCCGTTGGCTGGAGCGCGCTGCCTGTGCCTGACTCGCTTGATGAAGCACCTGTTGCAAAGCCGGTCGATCGCCTGAGCTGGGCGGAAATTCGCCGGCTGGCCCTGCATCACAAGAAATCCCTGTGGATCGCCAATGGCGTCGCCGTGCTGGCGACGCTGTGCAGTGTGCCGATTCCGTTGCTGCTGCCGTTGCTGGTGGACGAAGTGCTGTTGGGCCACGGCGACAGCGCACTGAAAATCATGAACCACGCGCTGCCTGACGTCTGGCAGAAAGCCGCCGGTTATATCGGCCTGATGTTGCTGGTGACGTTCAGCCTGCGCTGCGCGGCGTTGCTGTTCAACGTGGTGCAGGCGAAGTTGTTTGCGGCGCTGGCCAAGGACATCGTTTATCGCATTCGTGTGCGGCTGATCGAACGGCTCAAGCGTATTTCCCTGGGCGAATACGAAAGCCTGGGCAGCGGCACGGTGACCACGCACCTGGTCACCGACCTGGACACCCTGGACAAGTTTGTCGGCGAGACCCTCAGTCGTTTCCTGGTGGCGATGCTGACGCTGGTCGGCACCGCGAGCATTCTGTTCTGGATGCACTGGAAACTGGCGCTGCTGATCATGCTGTTCAATCCGCTGGTGATCTACGCCACGGTGCAGTTGGGCAAGCGGGTCAAGCACCTGAAAAAGCTCGAGAACGACAGCACCTCGCGCTTCACGCAGGCATTGACCGAAACCCTGGAGTCGATTCAGGAAGTGCGCGCCGGTAACCGGCAGGGTTTTTTCCTCGGGCGGCTCGGTCAGCGCGCCCGGGAAGTGCGCGATTACGCGATCAATTCCCAGTGGAAAACCGATGCGTCGAACCGCGCCAGTGGTTTGCTGTTTCAGTTCGGTATCGATATTTTTCGCGCCGCGGCCATGCTCACCGTGTTGTTCTCCGACCTGTCCATCGGCCAGATGCTCGCGGTGTTCAGCTACCTGTGGTTCATGATCGGCCCGGTGGAACAGCTGCTGAACCTGCAATACGCCTTCTATGCCGCCGGTGGCGCGTTGTCGCGAATCAACGAGTTGCTGGCCCGTGCCGATGAGCCGCAATACCCCGGTGGCGTCGATCCGTTTGTGGGGCGCAACACCGTTGGTATCGATATTCAGGGGCTGAGTTTCAGCTACGGCGATGAGCTGGTGTTGAACCAGATGAACCTGTCCATTGCCCCCGGTGAAAAAGTCGCGATTGTTGGTGCCAGCGGCGGCGGTAAAAGCACCTTGGTGCAATTGCTGCTGGGCTTGTACACGCCGTTGGCCGGAACCATCCGCTTCGGCGGTTCGACCCAGCAGGAGATTGGTCTGGAAACCGTGCGCGAAAATGTCGCCGTGGTGCTGCAACACCCGGCGCTGTTCAATGACACGGTGCGGGCCAACCTGACCATGGGCCGCGAACGCAGCGACGATGCATGCTGGAAGGCGCTGGAAATCGCTCAGCTCGACGGCACTGTCCGCGCCTTGCCCCAAGGCCTGGACAGTATCGTTGGCCGTTCTGGTGTACGCCTTTCCGGCGGCCAGCGTCAGCGTCTGGCCATTGCGCGGATGGTGCTTGCCGAGCCGAAGGTGGTGATTCTCGATGAAGCCACCTCCGCGCTGGACGCCGCCACCGAATACAACCTGCATCAGGCATTGGCGAAGTTCCTCAGCGAGCGTACTACCCTGATCATTGCCCATCGGCTGTCGGCGGTGAAGCAGGCCGACCGCGTGCTGGTATTCGACGGTGGGCGTATTGCCGAAGATGGCGACCATCAGCAACTGATTGCCGAGGGCGGTTTGTACGCCCGGCTGTATGGGCATTTGCAGCAACTATAGGTTGGCAGACGCAGAGCCTGCAGGAGCGCGCTTGCTCGCGAAGTCGGTGTGTCAGTCAACATTGCTGTTGAAGCTGAGGCTGCCTTCGCGAGCAGGCCTGTTCCCACCTGAAAGGACACTCTCCATTTTAGACGTGAATGAAGTGTCAAATTCATGGCTTCAATGTGCATCATGGTGCTACATATCGGTATTGTCGTACCGCGCCGCCTTGCCGGGAGCCTAAACGCCTCCTAGTCTTGGTAGGTCGGCTCTTGACGACAATCAGGCAGTGCCTATGCAAGGGACCCCATGAAGCCAAAACGGACTCTCGGAACGCCACGGTTGTTGGGCATCGTCTGGCCGTTTATCGCCGTCGTGCTGTTTCAAGCGTTGCTGGGCGGCGTCAGCCTCTATGTGCTGTCGGCGGTTCGCGGCTATGTAGCCGGTGAAAGCCTGTGGTCCAAAGGCCAGAAAGACGCCATCTATTACCTCAATCTGTATGCCGACAGTCGCGACGAGCAGATTTTCCTCAAGTACCGCAATGCAATCTCGGTGCCCCAGGGGGGCCATGAATTGCGGCTTGCCCTCGACCAGCAGCCACCGGACCTGGACGCGGCACGGCGGGGCATTCTCAAGGGCGGCAACCATCCTGATGACGTCTCCAGCCTGATCTGGCTGTACCTCAATTTTCGGCATTTCAGTTATCTGGAAAAAGCCATTGATCGCTGGCGGGTTGGCGACGCCTATCTGGTGCAGCTCGATAACGTGGCGCAGGAGATGCACCGGGGCGTACTCGATAATCAGGCTGACGACGCCGATATCAAACGCTGGAAATCCGAGATTTTCGCCATCAACGACGGGGTGACTCCGGCTGCCAGAGCGTTCAGCGATGCCTTGGGCGAGGGCTCGCGGGTGATCCTGCGGCTGTTGCTGGTGACGAACCTGGCGACTGCGCTGGGGCTGATCGTGCTGGCGTTGCTGCGCACCCACAAATTGCTCAAGCAGCGTCATGCCTTTGCCGAGGCCCTGCAGCTTGAAAAGGACCGGGCGCAGATCACGCTGCAATCGATTGGCGACGGGGTGATTACCACCGATGTCGAAGGCGCAATCGCCTATATGAACCCGGCCGCCGAAGCCCTGACGCACTGGAAAGCCGAGCAGGCCATCGGGTTGCCGCTGGCGGCGCTGTTCAATCTGCTGGATGAGAACGCCCAGGCCGACGGTTTTACCTTGATCGAACACATCCTGAGCGGTCAGCTCAGTGGCGGCAGCGAGCACTCCAAACTGATCCAGCGTCTTGATGGCAGCACAGTGTCGGTCACGCTGGTAGGCTCGCCGATCCGTCATGCCGGCAAAGTCAGTGGCACGGTGCTGGTGCTGCACGACATGACCCAGGAGCGGCAATACATCGCCAATCTGTCCTGGCAGGCCACCCACGATGCCTTGACCGGGCTGGCCAACCGCCGCGAGTTTGAATACCGCCTGGAGCAGGCGCTGCATAATCTGACACGCTCGCCTGGGCGCCACTCCCTGATGTTCCTTGACCTGGACCAGTTCAAATTGGTCAATGACACCTGTGGCCATGCTGCTGGCGATGAATTGTTGCGCCATATCTGCGCGTTGCTGCAATCGGGCCTGCGCGAAGGCGACACCCTCGCCAGGCTGGGCGGCGACGAGTTCGGTATTCTGCTGGAAAGTTGTGCGCCTGAAGCTGCGGAGAAAATCGCCGAAGTGCTTCGCCAGACCGTGCAGAACCTGCATTTCGTGTGGAAGGGCCGACCGTTTCTGACCACCGTGAGTATCGGCCTGGTGCATGTGGCACAGACACCGACCACCCTTGAAGCCTCACTGCGTGCGGCTGACATGGCTTGCTACATGGCCAAGGAAAAGGGCCGCAACCGGGTTCAGGTCTATCACGCCGACGACTCGGAGTTGTCCCTGCGCTTTGGTGAGATGGCTTGGGTGCAACGCCTGCACATGGCGCTGGAAGAGAACCGCTTCTGCCTGTACGCCCAGGAAATCGCTCCGCTGGGCCATGTCGAGCAGGGCGCAGGACATATCGAGATATTGCTGCGATTGCATGACGAGGCGGGGCGCATGATTTTGCCTGACAGCTTTATCCCCGCCGCCGAGCGTTATGGCCTGATGACCTCCCTGGACCGGTGGGTCGTGCAAAACGTCTTCAAGGTCATTGCCCAATGTATTGCCGAAGAGCATAAAGGCCCATTGGCCATGTGTGCGATTAATCTGTCAGGTATAACTATCGGAGATGAGGCGTTTCTGGACTTCTTGCATCAACAGTTTGTTACTTACTCTATTCCGCCTGAAATGATTTGTTTTGAAATTACAGAAACCAGCGCTATTGCAAATTTAGGCAGCGCAATCAGATTTATTAATGATCTCAAAGGTTTAGGTTGCCACTTTTCGTTAGATGACTTTTGTGCCGGAATGTCTTCATTCGCTTACTTGAAACATTTACCTGTAGACTTCCTGAAGATCGACGGAAGTTTCGTAAAGGATATGCTGGACGACCCGATTAACCGCGCGATGGTCGAGGTGATCAATCACATCGGCCATGTCATGGGTAAGCGCACGATTGCCGAGTTCGTTGAAACACCGCAGATCGAGCAGGCATTGCTCGAAATCGGGGTGGATTACGCTCAAGGGTACGTAATAGAACGCCCGCAATTGCTGACCTGCGACAGTTTGCAATGTCGGCCCGCGAGACCGCAGCCGCTGTTATTCAAGGCACCTGGCACGTTCCGCTGAAATCTCTTGTTGATCGTTACAATCACAAATCATAAGGAGCCGAACAGTGATCGACACATTCAACCGAACCGGACCACTCATGGAAGCTGCAAGTTACCCGGCCTGGGCTCAACAGCTCATCCAGGACTGCAGCGCGAGTAAGCGCCGGGTTGTCGAACACGAACTGTATCAGCGCATGCGAGATAACAAACTCAGCGCCCGGACCATGCGTCAGTACCTGATTGGTGGCTGGCCGGTGGTCGAGCAGTTCGCGTTATATATGGCACAAAACCTGACCAAGACCCGCTTTGCCCGTCACCCTGGCGAAGACATGGCGCGTCGCTGGTTGATGCGCAACATTCGTGTCGAACTTAACCATGCCGATTACTGGGTGCACTGGAGCCGTGCTCACGGTGTCAGCCTAGAAGATCTGCAGGCACAACAGGTCGCCCCTGAGCTTCATGCCTTGAGTCATTGGTGCTGGCATACCAGTTCGGCGGACTCGCTGATCGTTGCCATCGCAGCGACCAACTACGCCATTGAAGGCGCGACCGGGGAGTGGTCGGCATTGGTTTGTTCAAGCGGCGTCTACGCGGCAGCTTTCCCGGAGGAAGATCGCAAGCGAGCCATGAAGTGGCTGAAGATGCATGCCCAGTACGACGATGCCCATCCGTGGGAAGCGCTGGAAATCATTTGTACCCTGGCGGGCCTGAATCCGAGCAAGTCTCTGCAAGCGGAATTGCGCCAGGCCGTGTGCAAGAGCTATGACTACATGTTCCTGTTCCTGGAGCGTTGCATGCAACTTGAGCATGCGCAACGGGCGCCGGTAGCGCGTGAGCGGATGGCGCTGGCGCAAAGCTGATCGCAAGGCAACACAACGTAAATGCGGGAGCGGGCTTGTTCGCGAATGCGGTGGGTCAGTGGCTTGGATGCCCACTGACACTCCCTCTTCGCGAGCAAGCCCGCTCCCGCATTGATGTGTGGTGTCACTTGATACTCAACCCGCCATCGCCAGCCGATTTCGCCCTTCACGCTTGGCCACATACAGCGCGCTGTCGGCGCGTCGCAACAGGCTTTCGGCGGATTCGCCGGGCAGCAGGGTCGAGCAGCCCAGGCTGACCGTCAGTTCGATCAATTGGCCATCAGCATGATAGTCCTGGGTCTGGGCGGCAAACCGCAGGCGTTCGCCCACCATGGCCGCCGCTTCCCGAGTGGTGTTGGACAGCAGGATCAGAAACTCTTCCCCACCAAACCGGAACACCATGTCGACGTTACGCAATTGCCCCTTGATCGAGGCGGCAACGGCCTTGAGCACTTCATCGCCAGCGCTGTGGCCGTGGTTGTCGTTGATCAGTTTGAAGTGGTCGATGTCCAGCATCAGCAGCGACAACGGTTGCAGGTGCCGACGCGACATCTCGATTTCACGTTGCAGGGTCTGGTCCATGGCGATGCGATTGCCGGTGTCCGTCAACGGATCGCGCAGGGCGCTTTGGGTCGCGGCTCGGTAGAGCAGTGCATTGCGCATCGGGTACAGCAGCGCCGACAGCAGTGATTCGAGGTTGCCCAGTTCCACTTCGCTGAAGCGTTGATTGCGCCGAAACACCAGATCACCCAGCGGCTCGCCTTCGTGGCTGAGGCTGTAGCTGACCGAATGATGGCCGCGCTGACCGAATTCCAGGCGCAAATCGCTGGCCTTGTGCTGGTAGCTCAGGGCATCGAGGGGGACAAGTCGCTGAATGTCGCGAAAAAACAGTCCGAGAATGCGTTGCGGCTCAAGACTGGTCTGCAGTTGCAGACCCAGCCGCTGACGCAATTGCGCAAGACTGACGGGTCGCTCCAGAAGGGGTGGCTGCTGACCAAAGCCCAGGCGTTGCAATTTTGCGCTATCGAAGTCAATTGCGTTGGTCTGGGAAGGTGATTTCATATGGCGTGAGCCCCTAAAGCAGTAAGGCTGTCTTACAGGCTGGGTGAGAGCGGCTTTGGGCTGCGCGTCATACTGGTCCATCAGTCCCGTAGGACATGTGGCCTGAGTTTAATCCGCTTTACCGAAGATTAGTAACCTGTCGGCCCAAGCGGCGCCCTGTCTGCTTTCACACTGCGTGTCTGAGCAAAATTAGAGCGAAAGTCGTGCCATTCAGTTCATTCGGATAAAAAACGTTTCAAATCATTTACTTGAGATGCTCTGTGCGGCGGGATGTCGGATGGTGCGGCAACTTTTTGACTTGGAAAGCGCTCATGGCGAGCAACTTTGTGTGCCGCGACGGTAATCTGCCACGGCACAAAAGCGACGCACGGCTGTTACTGGGCGTTGAATGCCTGGCCGTTGATGCCGGTACTGTCCGGTCCCATCAGGTAAAGGTAGACCGGCATGATCTCCTCGGGTGTCGGATTGTTCTGCGGGTTTTCCGCCGGATAAGCCTGTGCACGCATGCTGGTACGGGTGGCGCCCGGGTTGATGCTGTTGGAACGCACCGGGGCGACGCTGTCGACTTCGTCGGCCAGGGTTTGCATCAGGCCTTCGGTAGCGAACTTCGACACACCATAGGCGCCCCAGTAGGCCCGGCCCTTGCGTCCGACACTGCTGGAGGTGAACACCACCGAAGCGTCCCGGGACAGCTTGAGCAATGGCAGCAGGGTGCTGGTGAGCATGAACATCGCGTTGACGTTGACGTGCATCACGCGCATGAAATTTTCGCCGGACAGCTGTTCGATCGGCGTGCGGGGGCCAATGATCGACGCGTTGTGCAGCAAGCCGTCGAGGTGGCCGAATTCGGTTTCGATCATGGCCGCCAGCTCATCGTATTGATGGGGCAGGGCAGTTTCCAGGTTGAACGGAATCACGGCTGGCTGTGGGTGGCCGGCGGCTTCGATTTCGTCGTAGACCTGCGTCAGGTTGGCTTCGGTCTTGCCCAGCAGCAGTACCGTGGCGCCATGGGCTGCGTAGGTTTTGGCGGCGGCCGCACCGATGCCACGGCCAGCGCCGGTGACCAGGATGACCCGGTCCTTGAGCAGTTCAGGGCGAGCGGAATAATCAAACATTAAAAACCTCACACAATTCAACAGTAGGCAGGCGTCGCACCTGTGGCGAGGGCGCTGTTGTGGCGAGGGGGGCTTGCCCCCGTCGGAGTGCGAAGCGCTCCCTGGCATTCTCCCAGCAACACCGTATTCACCGGTTTACGACTGTTTCGCAGTCGATCGGGGGCAAGCCCCCTCGCCACAGATGGTTCCTCAGGCAGTCAGGTCAGCAGCTACACAGCGCGTTATCCAGCACCTTGCGCAGTTCCAGCGGGTGATCCACCACCACATCCGCTCCCCAATGCCGCGGGTTGTCTTGCGGGTGAATGTAGCCATAGGTTACGGCGGCGGTCTTGGTGCCGGCATCGCGGCCCGACTCGATATCGCGCAAGTCATCACCGACAAACAGCACACTGGCCGGGTCCAGGTCGAGCATCTTGCACGCCAGGATCAGCGGTTCCGGGTCCGGTTTGCTGTTTTTCACATGATCGGGGCAGATCAGCAACGCCGAACGCTCGGCCAATCCAAGCTGCTGCATGATCGGCTCGGCAAAGCGCAAGGGCTTGTTGGTAACCACACCCCAGATCAGATTGGCCTTCTCGATGTCGGCCAGCAGTTCGCCCATGCCGTCGAACAGTTTGCTGTGTACCGCGCAGCCGGCCAGATAGCGCTCCAGAAACTCCAGGCGCAGTTCCTCGAAGCCTGGCGATTCCGGGTCCATGGAAAACGTCACGGCAACCATGGCCTTGGCGCCACCGGAGATTTCGTCGCGGATGTGCTGGTCGTTCATCGGCGCCAGGCCACGATCAGCGCGCATCGCCTGGCAGATGGCGATGAAGTCCGGCGCGGTGTCGAGCAGGGTGCCGTCCATGTCGAAAAGGACTGCTCTGATTCGCATCGGCTTATTCCTCGCGCAGGGTCTGGATCATGTAGTTGACGTCAACGTCCGCCGCCAGCTTGTAGTGCTTGGTCAGTGGGTTGTAGGTCAGGCCGATGATGTCCTTGACGGTCAGGCCGGCCATGCGGCTCCAGGCACCGAGTTCGGACGGGCGGATGAATTTCTTGAAGTCATGGGTGCCGCGCGGCAGCAGCTTCATGATGTATTCGGCGCCGATGATAGCGAACAGATACGCCTTCGGATTGCGGTTGATGGTCGAGAAGAACACCTGGCCGCCGGGCTTGACCATGCGGAAACAGGCGCGGATCACCGAAGAGGGGTCCGGTACGTGCTCAAGCATTTCCAGGCAGGTGACCACATCGAACTGCTCGGGCATTTCTTCGGCCAGGTCTTCGGCGGTGATCTGCCGGTATTCGACGCTGACGCCGGATTCCAGTTGATGCAACTGGGCGACCGCCAATGGCGCTTCGCCCATGTCGATGCCCATCACGGTAGCGCCACGCTGGGCCATGGCTTCGCTGAGAATGCCGCCGCCGCAACCGACGTCGAGGACTTTCTTGCCGGCCAGATTGACTCGCTCGTCAATCCAGTTGACCCGCAACGGGTTGATGTCGTGCAGCGGTTTGAACTCGCTTTCGCGGTCCCACCAGCGGTGAGCCAGGGCTTCGAATTTGGCGATCTCGGCGTGGTCGACGTTGCTCATGGTTTAAATCCTCGAAAAACTTGAAAAATCCTGTTGCCCCGGTTTGTCGTCCGGTGCTTCTTACAATTCGGTATGGCCACTGATGCGTTGGCCCCAGGCCTTGGCGGTCGCGCACAGCTGTTCTTCATCCAGGCGTGTCAGGCGCCGGTCGTCGAGCAACTGCTTGCCGGCGACCCACAGGTGTTTCACGCAATCACGGCCCGTGGCGTAGATAAGTTGCGAAACCGGGTCGTACACGGGCTGCTGCGCCAGGCCGGACAGGTCGAATGCAACGATGTCGGCAGCCTTGCCGATTTCCAGCGAGCCGACGTCAGCCTCGATCCCCAGTGCGCGAGCGCCGTTAAGGGTGGCCATGCGCAGGGCGCGATGGGCATCCAGCGCCGTGGCCGAGCCGGCAACGGCCTTGGCCAGCAGCGCGGCGGTACGGGTTTCACCGAGCAGGTCCAGGTCATTGTTGCTGGCCGCGCCATCAGTGCCGACCGCAACATTGACGCCAGCCTGCCACAGGCGCTCCACCGGGCAGAAGCCGCTGGCCAGTTTCAGGTTCGACTCCGGGCAATGAATCACATGGGTGTTGCTTTCTACCAGTAACGCCAGGTCTTCCTCGCTGATCTGGGTCATGTGAACGGCCTGGAAGCGCGGACCCAGCAAACCCAGGCGAGCAAGACGGGCCAGCGGGCGTTCGCCACGCTGCTCAACCGACTGCTGCACCTCGAAGGCGGTTTCGTGGACGTGCATGTGAATTGCTGCGTCCAGCTCTTCGGCAATCATCCGGATTTTTTCCAGGTTCTCGTCGCCGACGGTGTAGGGGGCGTGCGGGCCGAAGGTGATCCTGATCCGTTCGTGATGCTTGAGATCGCCGAACAATTCGACGCCCTGACGAATGGCTTCATCCGCCGTGCTGGCGCCTGGAATCGGAAAGTCGAGGATCGGAATCGCGATCTGCGCGCGAATGCCGCTGTTGTGCACGCGCTCGCTGGCAACCTTCGGGAAGAAATACATGTCAGAGAAACAGGTGATGCCACCTTTGATCTGCTCGGCGATGGCCAGGTCCGTGCCGTCACGGACAAAGGCTTCATCGACCCACTTGGCTTCAGCCGGCCAGATATGGTTCTCCAGCCAGGTCATCAGTGGCAGATCATCGGCCAGGCCGCGAAACAGTGTCATCGCCGCGTGACCGTGGGCGTTGATCAGGCCGGGGCTGAGCAATACATCCGGCAATTCGCGGATTTCGCTGGCGTTACACTTGAGCGCTTCGGCGCGCGGGCCGATAAACACAATGCGACCGTCGCGGATGCCCAGGCCATGCTCCTTGAGAACCACGCCAGCGGGTTCGACGGGTACCAGCCAGGTCGGCAGTAATAATAAGTCGAGCGCAACGGCAGGTTTCGGCATCGAGGGCAGTTCCAGTGCTTTTGTAAAGGATGGCGAAGTATACCCGAGCGTCTTCGCGGGGGGATCGCTATAATCGGCGGCTTTTGTTCATGAGTGCGGGGTGAAGGATGCGCGATCGACTGTTGGCTGCGGAGAAAGTTAAGGCCATCGATTGGCGTGATGGCGCCCTGTATCTGCTGGATCAGCGTATTTTGCCGTTTGAAGAAACCTGGATCGCCTACACCAGCGCCGCTGGCGTGGCCGAGGCCATTCGTTCGATGGTGGTGCGTGGCGCGCCGGCCATTGGCATCAGTGCTGCCTACGGCATGGTGCTGTCAGCTCGCGCCCGGATTGCCGAGGGCGGTGACTGGCAGGCTGCGTGGGAAGAGGATTTCGCGTTGCTGGCCGATTCCCGTCCAACGGCGGTGAATCTGTTCTGGGCCTTGAATCGCATGCGTGACCGCCTGGATCGTCTCAAGGGTGATGTCGATCCTCTGGCGGCGCTGGAGGCTGAGGCCATCGCCATTCATGAAAGTGATCGCGAAGCCAACCTGACCATGGCGCAACTGGGTGTCGACCTGATCCGCAAGCATCAGGGCAACGCCCAGGCGATCCTCACCCACTGCAACACCGGCGCGTTGGCCACGGGCGGTTTCGGCACGGCGCTGGGGGTGATTCGCGCGGCGTTCATCGAAGGTATGGTCGAGCGCGTCTACGCCGACGAAACCCGTCCGTGGCTGCAAGGCTCGCGCTTGACGGCGTGGGAGCTGGCCAATGAAGGCATTCCCGTGACCCTCAATGCGGACTCTGCCGCCGCCCATATCATGAAGACCAAGGGCGTGACCTGGGTGATCGTCGGCGCTGACCGGATCACCGCCAATGGCGACGTGGCCAACAAGATCGGCACTTATCAACTGGCCGTCTGCGCCATGCATCACGGCGTGCGCTTCATGGTGGTGGCACCGAGTTCGACCATCGACATGAATCTTGCCAGTGGCGACGAAATCCCGATTGAAGAGCGCGATGGCTGCGAATTGCTGGAAGTGGGCGGCAAGCGGGTCGGTGCGGATGTCGAGGCCTTCAACCCGGTATTCGATGTAACCCCGGCGGACCTGATCGATGCGATCGTGACCGAGAAGGGCATCGTTGAGCGCCCTGATGCGGCGAAGATGGCGCAGTTGATGTGCCGCAAGCGCTTGCATTGAGGTTTTCTGGTGTCTTGTAAATTGCTATCGCGAGCAAGCTCGCTCCCACAGTTGACCGGGTCTGACTGAAGAACGCGATCATCTGTGGGAGCGAGCTTGCTCGCGATAGGGCCCGCAAAGTCAACAAATCAGCCTGAATTCCCCATTGGACAAGCTTCTAAGCCTCTCTCGTCCCCTTTAAGCCTGTCACCGGTCAACTAACTATGCTCCATGCGCATCAGGGGGATAGGTGCGTGGCGGCTCTTGTGATAACATCCGGCGTTTTCCGAGGCAGTCCCGCGGGGTTGTCTTTACTGCGCAAATCCTTCGCTTAACACGTTGATTTGTCGTAAGTCGGTGCATGGCACTCAGCCTGCAGCGGCGAGCTTCGTTCGTCCCAGATGGATGTGACGAAGTTTCACCAGAAAAAGGAATCGAGCTTCTCATGGGCGAACTGGCCAAAGAAATCCTCCCGGTCAATATCGAAGACGAGCTGAAGCAGTCCTACCTCGACTACGCGATGAGCGTAATTGTCGGGCGTGCTCTGCCGGATGCGCGCGATGGCTTGAAGCCCGTGCACCGGCGCGTGCTGTTCGCGATGAGCGAGCTGGGCAACGACTTCAACAAGCCGTACAAGAAATCTGCCCGTGTTGTCGGTGACGTGATCGGTAAGTACCACCCGCACGGTGATACCGCGGTGTACGACACCATCGTCCGGATGGCGCAGCCATTCTCCCTGCGCTACCTGCTGGTAGATGGCCAGGGCAACTTCGGTTCCGTGGACGGCGACAACGCTGCCGCCATGCGATACACCGAAGTGCGTATGACCAAGCTGGCGCACGAGCTGCTGGCCGACCTGCATAAAGAAACCGTGGACTGGGTGCCGAACTACGACGGCACCGAAATGATCCCGGCGGTCATGCCGACCCGTATTCCCAACTTGCTGGTCAACGGCTCCAGCGGTATCGCCGTGGGCATGGCGACCAACATCCCGCCACACAACCTCGGTGAAGTCATCGACGGTTGCCTGGCCCTCATCGACAACCCCGAGTTGACCATCGATGAGCTGATGCAATACATCCCCGGTCCGGACTTCCCGACCGCCGCGATCATCAACGGTCGCGCCGGCATCATCGAAGCCTACCGCACCGGTCGCGGGCGCATTTACATGCGTGCCCGTTCAATGATCGAAGACATCGACAAGGTCGGTGGTCGTCAGCAGATCGTCATCACCGAACTGCCGTACCAGCTGAACAAGGCCCGTCTGATCGAGAAGATCGCCGAGCTGGTCAAAGAGAAGAAGCTGGAAGGCATCACCGAACTGCGCGACGAGTCCGACAAGGACGGTATGCGCGTCGTGATCGAACTGCGTCGCGGCGAAGTGCCTGAGGTCATCCTCAACAACCTCTACGCCCAGACCCAGTTGCAAGCGGTATTCGGTATCAACATCGTCGCGCTGATCGACGGTCGTCCACGCATCCTGAACCTCAAGGATCTGCTGGAAGCCTTTGTTCGTCACCGTCGCGAAGTGGTTACCCGTCGTACCGTCTTCGAGCTTCGTAAAGCCCGTGAGCGTGGTCACATCCTTGAAGGTCAAGCGGTTGCCCTGTCGAACATCGACCCGGTCATCGCCCTGATCAAGGCTTCGCCGACGCCGTCGGAAGCCAAGGAAGCGCTGATCAAGACCGCGTGGGAATCCAGTGCCGTCGTGGCAATGGTTGAACGCGCCGGTGCCGATTCTTGCCGTCCGGAGACCCTGGACCCGCAATATGGTCTGCGCGAAGGCAAGTACTTCCTGTCGCCGGAACAGGCGCAAGCCATTCTGGAACTGCGTCTGCACCGTCTGACCGGCCTGGAACACGAAAAACTGCTGGCCGAGTATCAAGAGATCCTCAACCAGATCGGCGAGCTGATCCGCATCCTCAACAGCGCCACGCGCCTGATGGAAGTGATCCGCGAAGAGCTGGAAGTGATCCGTGCCGAATACGGCGACGTGCGCCGCACCGAGATTCTCGATGCCCGTCTCGACCTGACCCTGGGTGACATGATCCCGGAAGAAGAGCGCGTCGTGACCATCTCCCACGGTGGCTATGCCAAGACTCAGCCGCTGGCTGCGTATCAGGCTCAGCGTCGTGGCGGTAAAGGCAAGTCGGCGACCGGCGTCAAGGATGAGGACTACATTGCTCACCTGCTGGTTGCCAACAGCCACACCACGCTGCTGCTGTTCTCCAGCAAAGGCAAGGTGTACTGGCTGAAAACCTACGAAATCCCTGAAGCGTCCCGTGCTGCCCGTGGTCGTCCGCTGGTCAACCTGTTGCCGCTGGGTGATGGTGAATACATCACCACCATGCTGCCGGTCGATGAGTACACCGAAGGTCACTTCATCTTCATGGCCACCGCCAACGGCACCGTGAAGAAGACCCCGCTGGAATCCTTCAGCCGTCAACGCAGCGTCGGCCTGATCGCGCTGGAGCTGGACGAAGGCGACGTACTGATTTCTGCCTCCATTACCGATGGCGAGCGCGAAGTCATGCTGTTCTCCGACGGCGGCAAGGTAACGCGCTTCAAGGAAACCGATGTTCGCGCCATGGGCCGTACCGCTCGCGGTGTTCGCGGTATGCGTCTGCCGGAAGGCCAGAAGCTGATTTCCATGCTGATCCCGGAAGAAGGCAGCCAGATTCTCACGGCTTCGGCCCGTGGTTACGGCAAGCGCACGGCGATCACCGAGTTCCCTGAGTACAAGCGTGGCGGTCAGGGCGTTATCGCCATGGTCAGCAACGACCGCAACGGCCGTCTGGTCGGCGCGGTACAGGTGCTTGATGGCGAGGAAATCATGCTGATTTCCGACCAGGGCACCCTGGTACGTACCCGTGTCGACGAAGTGTCGAGCCTGGGCCGTAACACTCAAGGCGTGACCCTGATCAAGCTGGCCAGCGATGAAACGCTGGTCGGGCTGGAACGGGTTCAGGAGCCTTCGGAAGTCGAAGGCGAAGAGCTGGAAGATGAAGAGGGTGCAGTGTTCGACGGTGAGGTCGTGATCGACGACGTTGCCGAAGACCAGCAACTCGACGCAGCAGCTGACGAAGAACCGCAGGAATAAGCGGACAAGCAGGGGGCGGATGAGAATTCGCCCCCTTGTTGTTTGTCCGGTATGAAATATCGACGCCCATGGAGATCCGTGTGGGTGCCGGGCTTTTGTGGTGAGGGGGGCTTGTCCCCCGTTGGGGGGCGAAGCGCCCCTGAAACCAGTGATCGCTATCTTGCATGAGAGCGCGGTGACCGGTTTACGATTGCTTCGCAACCGAACGGGGGCAAGCCCCCTTGCCACAAAAGCCCGCTCCCACATTGGATCTGCGTCGACTGATATGTTTGCATGACCCACCAAATCAGAGCGAGATTGGATGTGAGCAAGAGAGCCTATAACTTCTGTGCAGGTCCCGCTGCGCTGCCTGAAGCTGTCCTGAAACGCGCTCAGGGTGAACTCCTCGATTGGCACGGCAAGGGCCTGTCGGTCATGGAAATGAGCCATCGCAGCGATGAGTTCGTGTCCATTGCCACCAAGGCCGAGCAGGATCTGCGTGATCTGCTGAATATCCCGTCGAACTACAAAGTGCTGTTTCTGCAAGGCGGCGCCAGTCAGCAGTTCGCTCAGATTCCTCTGAACCTGTTGCCGGAAAACGGCTCCGCCGACTATATCGACACCGGTATCTGGTCGCAGAAAGCTATCGAAGAAGCCTCGCGCTACGGCCACGTCAACGTTGCCGCCACCGCCAAGCCTTATGACTATTTCGCTGTACCCGGTCAGAACGAATGGAAGCTGTCCAAAGACGCGGCCTACGTTCACTACGCGCCGAACGAAACCATCGGTGGCCTGGAATTCAACTGGATCCCGCAAACCGGTGACGTGCCGCTGGTGGCCGACATGTCTTCGGACATCCTCTCGCGCCCGGTGGACATCTCGCGCTTCGGCATGATCTATGCCGGCGCCCAGAAAAACATCGGCCCGAGCGGCATCCTCGTGAACATCATTCGCGAAGACCTGCTGGGCAAGGCCCGCTCCCTGTGCCCGACCATGCTCAACTACAAGGTCGCGGCCGACAACGGCTCGATGTACAACACTCCGCCGACCCTGGCCTGGTACTTGTCCGGTCTGGTATTCGAGTGGCTGAAAGAGCAGGGTGGAGTTGAAGCCATCGGCAAGCTCAACGAAGTGAAACAGCGCACGCTGTATGACTTCATTGACGCCAGTGGCCTTTACAGCAACCCGATCAACAAGTCGGACCGCTCGTGGATGAACGTGCCGTTCCGCCTGGCCGACGATCGCCTGGACAAGCCATTCCTGGCCGGTGCGGACGAACGCGGCCTGCTGAACCTCAAGGGTCACCGGTCGGTGGGCGGCATGCGCGCCTCCATCTATAACGCCGTCGATATCGTTGCGGTCAACGCACTGATTTCGTACATGGCAGAGTTCGAGAAGGAACACGGCTAATGTCTGAGCAAGAACTCAAGGCACTGCGCGTTCGCATTGATGCCCTGGACACCAAAGTCATGGAGCTGATCAGTGAGCGCGCACGCTGCGCCCAGGAAGTTGCGCGAGTAAAGATGGCCTCGCTGGCCGAAGGCGAAGTGCCGGTGTTCTATCGTCCTGAGCGTGAAGCTCAGGTGCTCAAGCGCGTGATGGAGCGTAACCAGGGGCCGTTGGGCAACGAAGAGATGGCGCGGTTGTTCCGCGAAATCATGTCCTCGTGCCTGGCGCTGGAGCAGCCGCTGAAAGTGGCTTACCTCGGTCCTGAAGGCACCTTCACCCAGGCGGCGGCCATGAAACACTTTGGCCACGCAGTGATCAGCAAGCCGATGGCAGCCATCGACGAAGTGTTTCGTGAAGTGGCAGCCGGTGCGGTGAATTTTGGCGTGGTCCCGGTGGAGAACTCTACCGAAGGCGCGGTCAACCATACCCTCGACAGCTTCCTGGAACACGACATGGTGATCTGTGGCGAAGTCGAGCTGCGGATTCACCATCACCTGTTGGTCGGTGAAAACACCAAGACCGACAGCATCAGCCGCATCTACTCCCACGCCCAGTCACTGGCCCAGTGCCGCAAGTGGCTGGACGCCCATTACCCGAATGTCGAGCGCGTGGCGGTGTCCAGCAACGCCGAAGCGGCCAAGCGGGTCAAGGGTGAGTGGAATTCGGCGGCGATTGCCGGCGACATGGCGGCAGGCCTTTACGGGCTGACCCGTCTGGCCGAGAAAATCGAGGATCGCCCGGACAACTCCACGCGCTTCCTGATGATCGGCAGCCAGGAAGTGCCGCCGACCGGCGACGACAAGACGTCGATCATCGTCTCCATGAGCAACAAGCCCGGCGCGTTGCATGAATTGCTGGTGCCGTTCCACGACAACGGTATCGACCTGACACGGATCGAAACCCGTCCGTCGCGCAGCGGCAAATGGACCTACGTGTTCTTCATCGACTTCGTCGGCCACCACCGCGACCCGCTGGTCAAAAGTGTGTTGGAAAAGATCAGTCAGGAAGCAGTAGCACTCAAGGTGCTGGGTTCCTACCCGAAAGCAGTTCTCTAAGGGCGTTAGCAAATGAGTGGCAACTTCCTCGCTCTGGCACAGCCGGGCGTGCAACAACTGTCGCCGTACGTTCCGGGCAAGCCCGTGGACGAACTGGCGCGCGAGCTGGACATTGATCCGGCGAAAATCGTCAAACTGGCGAGCAACGAAAACCCGCTGGGCGCCAGCCCGAAAGCACTGGCTGCGATTCGCGAAGAACTGGCCGAGCTGACCCGCTATCCGGATGGCAATGGATTTGCGCTCAAGACCCTGCTCGCCGAGCAGTGCCGCGTCGAACTCAATCAGGTGACACTGGGTAACGGTTCCAATGACATTCTGGAGCTGGTGGCGCGCGCCTATCTGGCTCCAGGCCTGAATGCCGTGTTCAGCGAGCATGCGTTTGCGGTCTATCCGATTGTCACTCAGGCGGTCGGTGCGCAAGCACGCGTTATCCCTGCCAAAGACTGGGGCCACGACTTGCCGGCCATGCTGGCGGCGATCGATGCCGACACTCGCGTTGTCTTTATCGCCAACCCAAACAACCCGACCGGTACCTGGTTCGGTGCCGAGGCGCTGGACGAATTCCTGCAGGATGTACCGGCCCACGTACTGGTGGTGCTGGACGAGGCGTATATCGAATACGCCGAAGGCAGCGATTTGCCCGATGGTCTGGATTTCCTGGCGGCTTATCCGAACTTGCTGGTATCTCGCACCTTCTCCAAGGCTTATGGCCTGGCGGCGCTACGGGTGGGTTATGGCTTGTCTGGCGCTGTGGTCGCTGATGTGCTGAATCGCGTTCGCCAGCCGTTCAACGTCAACAGCCTGGCGCTGGCCGCTGCTTGCGCAGCGCTGCAAGATGCCGACTACCTGGCCGAAAGCCGTCGTTTGAACGAATCCGGCATGCAACAGCTTGAAGCGGGTTTTCGCGAGCTGGGGCTGAGCTGGATTCCTTCGAAGGGCAACTTCATCTGTGTCGATCTGGGCCAGGTGGCTGCGCCGATCTTCCAGGGTCTGCTGCGTGAGGGCGTGATCGTGCGTCCGGTGGCGAACTACGGCATGCCGAATCACTTGCGTATCACCATTGGTCTGCCGGCTGAAAACAGCCGCTTCCTTGAGGCGCTGACCAAGGTTCTGGCTCGTGGTTGATGTCACTACGCTGCAATCTGCTGAACCTGTGATCGGCCGCCTGGTGGTGGTCGGTCTGGGGCTGATCGGTGGTTCGTTCGCCAAGGGCATGCGTGAAAGTGGCCTGTGCCGCGAGGTGATCGGGGTCGATCTTGATCCGCAATCACGCAAGCTGGCGGTCGAGTTGGGCGTAGTGGATCGCTGCGAAGAAGATCTCACTGCTGCTTGTCAGGGTGCGGATGTGATTCAGCTCGCCGTGCCGATCCTGGCCATGGAAAAAATGCTGGCACGTTTGGCCGGCATGGATCTGGGGCAGGCGATTCTGACCGACGTCGGCAGCGCCAAGGGCAACGTGGTGCGGGCGGCAACCGAGGCGTTTGGCGGCATGCCGGCGCGTTTCGTGCCGGGCCATCCGATTGCCGGTTCCGAGCAGAGCGGGGTTGAGGCCTCCAATGCCGAGTTGTTCCGTCGTCACAAAGTGATTCTCACGCCGCTGGAGCAAACCGATCCGGCAGCACTGGCCGTCGTTGATCGCTTGTGGCGCGAACTGGGCGCCGATGTCGAGCACATGCAGGTCGAGCGTCATGACGAAGTGCTGGCGGCGACCAGCCATTTGCCGCACTTGCTGGCGTTCGGTTTGGTCGACTCACTGGCCAAGCGCAATGAAAATCTTGATATCTTCCGTTACGCTGCGGGCGGTTTCCGCGATTTCACAAGAATCGCCGGTAGCGACCCGGTCATGTGGCACGACATCTTCCTCGCCAACCGCGAAGCTGTCCTGCGCACACTCGATACATTTCGCAGCGACCTCGACGCCTTGCGCGACGCGGTCGATGCAGGGGATGGGCACCAATTGTTGGGCGTGTTCACGCGCGCCCGGGTTGCCCGCGAACATTTCAGTAAAATCCTGGCCCGCCGGGCTTATGTGGACGCTATGAACTCCAACGACCTGATTTTCCTGGCACAACCTGGTGGCCGCCTGACTGGGCGGATTCGTGTACCGGGCGACAAATCGATTTCCCACCGTTCAATCATGCTCGGCTCCCTGGCCGAAGGCACCACCGAAGTGGAAGGTTTCCTTGAGGGTGAAGATGCCCTGGCAACCTTGCAGGCCTTCCGGGATATGGGCGTCGTCATCGAAGGTCCGCACCACGGTCGCGTCACCATTCACGGTGTCGGCCTGCATGGCCTTAAACCTGCGCCGGGCCCGATCTATCTGGGCAACTCCGGTACATCGATGCGCCTGTTGTCCGGCCTGTTGGCCGCGCAAAGTTTCGACAGTACCCTGACTGGCGATGCGTCGCTGTCCAAGCGTCCGATGAATCGCGTGGCCAATCCACTGCGTGAAATGGGCGCCGTGATCGAAACCGCCGCTGAAGGTCGTCCGCCGATGATTATTCGCGGCGGTCACAAGCTCAAGGGCCTGACTTACACCATGCCGATGGCCAGCGCCCAGGTTAAATCCTGCCTGCTGTTGGCTGGTTTGTACGCCGAAGGCAAGACCACCGTCACCGAGCCTGCACCGACCCGCGACCACACCGAACGCATGCTGCGCGGCTTCGGCTACCCGGTCAGCGTCAAGGGTGCGACGGCGTCGGTCGAGTCCGGTAACAAACTCACCGCTACCCATATTGAAGTGCCGGGCGATATCTCGTCGTCGGCGTTCTTCCTGGTAGCGGCGTCGATTGCCGAAGGTTCGGAGCTGGTGCTGGAGCACGTTGGCATCAACCCGACCCGTACCGGGGTGATCGACATCCTGCGCCTGATGGGCGCTGACATCACCCTGGAAAACCAGCGTGAAGTCGGCGGCGAACCCGTGGCTGACCTGCGCGTGCGAGCAGCTAAACTCAAAGGTATCGAGATTCCCGAAGCGCTGGTTCCACTGGCCATCGACGAGTTCCCGGTGCTGTTCGTCGCCGCTGCCTGTGCCGAGGGGCGCACGGTGCTGCGCGGTGCCGAAGAGCTGCGGGTCAAGGAGTCGGACCGGATTCAGGTCATGGCCGATGGCTTGCTGGCGCTGGGCGTGAAGTGTGAGCCAACCGCGGACGGCATCATTATCGACGGCGGCCAGATTGGCGGCGGCGAAGTGCATGGTCACGGTGATCACCGGATTGCCATGGCGTTCAGCGTGGCTTCGCTGCGCGCCAACGCGCCGATCCGTATCCATGATTGCGCCAACGTCGCGACGTCGTTCCCGAACTTCCTCGCGCTGTGCGCGCAGGTCGGTATTCGTGTTGCTCAAGAGGCTCAGTCGTGAATAACAAGCCACCGGTCATCACCATCGACGGCCCGAGCGGGTCGGGTAAAGGCACCATTGCCGGGATTCTGGCCAAGCGTCTGGGCTGGTGTCTGCTGGATTCCGGTGCGCTTTATCGTCTGCTGGCGTTCGCTGCGCGCAACCACGGTGTCGACCTGACCAATGAAGAGTCGCTCAAGCTGTTGGCGGCTCATCTGGACGTGCAGTTCGTCGGCGCGACGGAAGGTCATCCGCAACGGATCATCCTTGAGGGTGACGATGTGACCGATGATTTACGCAACGAACAGGTCGGTGCCTGGGCTTCCCAGATTGCTGCGCTGCCAGCGGTGCGCGATGCGCTGCTGCAGCGCCAGCGGGCCTTTCAGGAGGCGCCGGGCCTGGTGGCCGACGGTCGCGACATGGGGACGGTGGTTTTCCCCGATGCGCCGCTGAAGATATTCCTCACTGCCAGTGCCGAGGAGCGTGCGCGCCGTCGATACTTGCAGTTGAAGGGCAAAGTCGATGGTGTTAGTCTGTCGAGTCTGCTAGATGAGATACGTGTCCGCGATGAGCGTGACACCCAGCGAGCGGTAGCCCCGCTCAAGCCGGCGGCTGACGCCATACAGCTGGATTCCACGGAATTATCCATCGATCAGGTGCTGGAACGCATCATGAGTGAGATCGCCATTCGCGATATCACCGGGTGACCAAGAAACGACCCAGGGGACCAGTCATAGTCCTGTGTCGTTTCTTTAAATGAACGTAACCCACGTCGTCTGGGATGTGGAGATGGGCGTATCCTTCGCCCTTATTCAACAGGAATTAAAATGAGCGAAAGCTTTGCGGAACTCTTTGAAGAAAGCCTAAAAACCCTGAACCTTCAGGCAGGCTCCATCATCACCGGTGTTATCGTTGATATCGATTACCAAGCTCGCTGGGTAACCGTTCACGCTGGCCTGAAGTCTGAAGCACTCATCCCGCTTGAGCAGTTCTACAACGACGCTGGCGATCTGACTATCAATGTCGGTGACGAAGTTCACGTTGCTCTGGACTCGGTTGAAGACGGCTTTGGTGAAACCAAGCTGTCCCGTGAAAAAGCCAAGCGCGCTGAATGCTGGATTGTTCTGGAAGCAGCCTTCGCAGCCGAAGAAGTGGTCAAGGGCGTTATCAACGGTAAGGTTAAAGGCGGCTTCACTGTCGACGTTAACGGCATCCGTGCGTTCCTGCCAGGTTCTCTGGTTGACGTCCGTCCAGTGCGCGACACCACGCACCTGGAAGGCAAAGAGCTGGAATTCAAGGTCATCAAGCTCGACCAGAAACGCAACAACGTTGTCGTTTCCCGTCGCAGTGTCCTCGAAGCCGAGAACTCCGCCGAGCGTGAAGCTCTGCTGGAATCCCTGCAGGAAGGTCAACAAGTCAAAGGTATCGTCAAAAACCTCACCGATTACGGCGCATTCGTCGATCTGGGTGGCGTCGATGGCCTGCTGCACATTACCGACATGGCTTGGAAGCGTATCAAGCATCCTTCCGAAATCGTCAACGTTGGCGACGAGATCGATGTCAAGGTTCTGAAGTACGATCGCGAACGCAATCGTGTTTCCCTGGGCCTCAAGCAACTGGGCGAAGATCCATGGGTTGCTATCAAAGCCCGTTACCCAGAAAGCACTCGCGTTACCGCTCGTGTAACCAACCTGACCGACTACGGCTGCTTCGCTGAGCTGGAAGAAGGCGTTGAAGGCCTGGTACACGTTTCCGAAATGGACTGGACCAACAAGAACATCCACCCTTCGAAAGTCGTACAAGTCGGCGACGAAGTGGAAGTTATGGTTCTGGACATCGACGAAGAGCGTCGTCGTATCTCCCTGGGCATCAAGCAGTGCAAATCTAACCCTTGGGAAGATTTCTCTGGTCAGTTCAACAAGGGTGATAAAATCTCCGGCACCATCAAGTCGATCACCGATTTCGGTATCTTCATTGGTCTGGACGGCGGCATCGACGGTCTGGTTCACCTGTCCGACATCTCCTGGAACGAAGTGGGCGAAGAAGCCGTTCGCCGCTTCAAGAAGGGCGACGAGCTGGACACCGTTATCCTGTCGGTTGACCCAGAGCGCGAGCGCATCTCCCTGGGTATCAAGCAACTGGAAAGCGATCCGTTCTCCGAGTACGTTCAAGAGAACGACAAAGGCGCAATCGTTAAAGGCATCGTGAAAGAAGTTGACGCCAAAGGCGCCATCATCACTCTGGCCGACGATATCGAAGCGACTCTGAAAGCCTCCGAAATCAGCCGTGACCGCGTTGAAGACGCGCGCAACGTTCTGAAAGAAGGCGAAGAAGTAGAAGCCAAGATCATCAGCGTTGACCGTAAGAGCCGCGTAATCCAGCTCTCGATCAAGTCGAAAGACGTTGAAGACGAGAAAGAAGCTATCCAGAGCCTGCGCGACAAGCCAGCTGCTTCGGATAACATCGCTGCTGGTCCTACCACTCTGGGCGACCTGTTGCGTGCACAAATGGAAAAACAGAACTAAGTTCTGTCAGACCATAGAAAAAGGGCGACTTCGGTCGCCCTTTTTTGTGCCTGCGATTTGGTGAAACGCTCTGTGGCTGGCGCCGCTCAGGCTTTATTCATGAAACCAATGTCCTCGATCTGCTGTCTCTTTCTTTAATCGGATCAATCGTTTATTTGCAGCTAGGCTTTAGTCTGATGCGAACGACAGCTTGGCAGGGCGCCAGGCATAAGGAAATGAATGAACAAGCTCATTGTCGCGATAGCAATACTGACATTGGCGGGCTGTACCACTAATACCAAGACCCATGTGGTGCGTGGTGTCAGTGGGATCGAGATTGATTGCTCGGGATTGGGCTCGGGCTGGGACAAGTGCCGCAAGCGAGCCGACAAGGAGTGTGAGGCTAATGGTTACAAGGTTATCGCAAGGTCTGATGACGCCAAGGATGAGGATGAGTTTCCGTTTGGCTTCAACCCCGCGGGCTATGTAACACGCACTATGCTGGTGATCTGTCGATGAGCGTATGCGGTAAAGCAGTAATTCCGTGCCCTTGAATTGGGCATCTTGTTGGCGGAAAAGATATGTCAATACCTGGGCTGTTCAAAATCCTCCGGGCGTGCTAAAACCTCTGAAGCGCTGATCTAGCTGCTTGAAAAAGAAGGGAAAAATATGACGAAGTCGGAGTTGATCGAACGAATTGTCACCCATCAAGGGCTGCTCTCATCCAAGGATGTAGAGCTGGCCATCAAGACCATGCTTGAGCAAATGTCCCAATGTCTGGCCACCGGTGATCGTATCGAGATCCGTGGTTTTGGCAGCTTCTCTCTGCACTATCGCGCCCCGCGCGTAGGCCGCAATCCAAAAACCGGCCAATCGGTTAGTTTGGATGGCAAGTTTGTTCCGCATTTCAAGCCTGGTAAGGAGCTAAGGGATCGGGTGAATGAGGATGAGGAGGAGGGATTTTGAAAGCTGTAACCCTGGAGGTCGTTCATGCGTAACCTCAAACGCATACTCATCTCAATACTGATCCTTTTGTTGCTTCTCGGGGTCTTGGCGTTTGTTCTGGAAAACCAGCAATCGATATCACTCTTGTTTTTTGGGTGGGCAGGACCACAGTTGCCGGTGTCGATGCTGATTATTTTGGCGCTGTTGATTGGGATGCTGATTGGGCCGCTGCTCGCGTGGGCAGTTAGGCGCGTACGTAAGGTGTCGCGTAAGCATCTCATCCGAACTCCCGAGATTGAGCGTTGAGTTCTTGTCAGGTGTGGCCAGGCTCAGGGCTAAACTTGGCAGAGGATTCACATGGGACGATCATAAGGTGCATCAGTCCCTCTCTACCTCATTACCCAAGCTTGATCGTCGGATGCCCCGGAAATTCGAGGCAGCTCTGCTTGTTTTTTGTTTTCCCGCCGCGTTCGTCTTGTCTAGGAAAAACCGATTTGATTGCGCTTTTTTGAAGCATTGACCTGCGTCATTTCCAAAATTTTGCATATACTAAAAGTAACTGCTGGACTTATATATCAATAGGCTCGCAATGTTTTTAAGGGTTTGAGAGTATGCATGTTGATTCCAAAGACTCGACGCTGACAGATGGGCTCGATATCCGTGCGCTCATTTTTACGCTTTGGCGCCAAAGACTAATAGTTGTATGTGTGTGTCTGTTCGTAACCCTTGTCGCGGGGGCTTATGTGCTTGTTGCTGAGCCTGTCTATGAAGCGAAAGCGTTTGTTATGCCGCCAAGACAGAACGATATTGAAGGTCTGAATTATGGTAGAACAGTTAGCAATCATCTTGCTCCACTTACAGTTAAAGATGTTTATAACGTATTTTTAAATAATTTGCAGGCTGAATCGCTACGTAGGGAGTTTTTCAAAAAGACATACCTTCCCGCACTAGGGCGCGATGATGATCCTAAAGGCTTGTTGTACGAAAAACTATCAAAGTCTTTATTGATATCTCTTGTGGGTAAGGATGCGGCGGACCGATATTCTGTAGTGGTGCAATTCGGTAATTCTGAGTTGGCTGCTAAATGGGTAGAGCAGTACATCGCGCGTGCAGGTGAACTGGCCGTGCAAGAGATTAATAAAAATATATCTACCGAGGCCGAAGTGCAGGCCCGAAATCTTCATCAAGAAATTTTGTCGGCGCGCGAAGTAGGAGAGAAGTCACGGGAAGATGCGCTGACCAAATTACGTGAAGCATTGGCGGTGGCTAAAGCAATTGGCTTGGAAAAGCCCGCGATCATCAATAGCAATCCTTCAGCATCGCTTGGTATTGTCGGGAGTATGAGTGGCGAGCTGGTTTATATGCGTGGCACTAAGGCATTGGAAGCTGAGATAGATAACTTACAAAACAGAAAGTCTGACGATCCATTTTTAGAAAGATTACGTAATTTGGAAGCGCAGTATAATTTTTACAAACAACTTGAAAACGCCTCTCCGGTAGCCACAGTTTACAGAGAGGATGGTGTTGTGGAAGTGTCTGGTTCTCCAGTAAAACCGAAGGTTGCATTTGTTCTATCGATTGGTTTTATATTCGGTTTGATGTTGGGTGTTGTAGCCGCTCTTATTCGGGATCTTGTGTTGAATAAAAAAATCAATGTGAACGAACGATAGGTTTGAAGAGCACACCTCAGATGGATCGCTCATTGGCGGCGCGCCAGTAGCGCAAGATAAGATAAAAGCTATCAATATTTATATATTGATAGCTTTTATCTATTTTTGCTTGTCTGCATGCTGGAATCGTGATGTCTTTTGGCTAGCCCGAGCCTCCAGTCAGGCGAATTAAACCTTGCGTCAAAGGAAACTACTCAACATCTGCACGCAGGGATAAAAAACGATTGGAAACAGATGTACAATTACGTCTGTTCGGTCTCGTGTTTGTATCAATGTTAGTGAGAGGCCTAGGATCAGGGCTAAGGGTAGATTATGAAAGGCATCATTTTGGCGGGCGGCTCGGGAACCCGTTTGTATCCACTAACGAAAGGGGTTTCAAAGCAGCTGCTGCCGGTCTATGACAAACCGATGATTTTTTATCCGCTGTCCGTGCTGATGCTGGCCGGAATTCGGGATGTCCTGATTATCACTACCGCAGAAGACCTTGCCGGATTCCAGCGTTTGCTCGCCGACGGTAGCCAGTTTGGTGTAAGGCTGAGCTATGCCATTCAAGAAAATCCAGACGGTTTGGCACAAGCATTTTTGATTGGTGAAAAATTTATTGGAAAGGACTCTGTTTGTTTGGTGCTTGGCGATAATATTTTCTATGGTCAAGGTTTTACTCCGATGCTCCAGGACGTTGTAAAGCGCCGAAAGGGTGCTACCGTATTCGGTTATCAGGTTAAGGACCCAGAGCGCTTTGGTGTCGTTCAGTTCAACGACGACCGAAGGGCTATTTCCATCGAAGAGAAGCCACTCAAGCCAAAGTCGAATTTTGCAGTAACCGGGTTATATTTTTATGACAATGACGTCATTGAAATTGCCAAAAAGGTCAAACCGTCGTCGCGTGGAGAATTAGAGATAACCTGTATTAATCAGGCTTATCTGGATCGTGGCGACCTGCATGTTGAGCTGCTTGGCCGAGGGTTCGCATGGTTGGATACCGGTACTCATGAAAGTCTGCTCGAAGCAGCGCATTTTGTTGAAACTATCGAAAAACGCCAAGGTTACAAAGTGGCCTGCCTCGAAGAAATTGCTTTTAATAATGGCTGGCTGAGCTCCGAGGAACTGTCCAAAACAGGTAATGAGCTGAAGAAAAACAGCTATGGGCAATATCTATTGAGTATTGTGGGCGAGTCGGTTAAGAGCTATTGATTTTATAAATTTTAGTTGGGTTGAAGGGGCGAGAAGGTAATGGCTTATCTCACACTGCAACAGCTTGAAGAGCTAGGCTTTAAACAGCTAGGTTTGAATGTAAAGATTAGCGATAAGGCTAGTATCTATAACGCTGATCAGATGGAAATCGGCGATAACTCTAGAATCGACGATTTTTGTGTTGTATCGGGAAGCGTAAAAATTGGACGCTTTGTTCATATAGCACCTATGTGTCTTGTCGCGGGCGGGGAGCCTGGAATTACATTTGAGGATTTCAGCGGGCTCGCTTATGGCGTTAAAGTATTTACTCAGTCCGATGACTACAGTGGCGAAAGTTTAACTAATCCAACTGTTCCTGCAAAGTTCAAGAAAGAAAAATTTGCAAGCGTAACCTTTGGGCGGCATGTGATCGTCGGAACAAACTCTGTAATATTTCCAGGTGTGCAGTTGGCTGAGGGGTGCTCGGTTGGAGCCATGGCGCTTGTGAATAAGAGTACACAGCCATGGGGGATTTACGTAGGTAATCCGGCGAGAAGGTTTAAGGATCGAAAAAAGGACCTTATTGAACTTGAAACAAAACTTAATGAAGAGTTTGAGCATGATTCCATTTAATAAGCCTCCTTATACAGGTAATGAAGACCAGTATGTTATTGCTGCAATGCGCAGTGCCAAGATGTCTGGTGATGGTGAGTTCACCCTTCGTTGTCAACAATGGTTCGAAAAAGAGCTAAATTGCAAGAAAGCCTTGCTGACGCCTTCGTGCACGCAGGCGCTGGAAATGGCTGCATTGCTCGTCGATATAAAGCCAGGCGATGAAGTGATAATGCCTAGCTATACGTTCGTCAGTACTGCAAACGCTTTTGTGCTGCGTGGCGCCAAGATAGTTTTTGTCGATATTCGAAAAGACACAATGAATATCGACGAGACGCTTATTGAAGCGGCGATCACCGAGAAAACAAAAGCAATCGTTCCCGTTCACTATGCTGGTATCGCTTGCGAAATGGATACCATTATGTCGATCGCCAATCGGCATGGTTTGTTTGTCATTGAAGATGCCGCGCAGGGAATGATGTCGACCTATAAGGGGAAGGCATTAGGCACCATTGGTCATATGGCGGCTTACAGCTTCCACGAAACAAAAAACTATACAAGTGGGGGCGAAGGTGGGCTTTTGCTCATCAACGACGAACAATTCATTGTTCGTGCTGAAATCATTCGCGAAAAGGGGACCAATCGCAGTCTCTTTTTTAGAGGGATGATTGATAAGTATACTTGGGTAGATGTCGGTAGTAGCTATCTTCCAGGTGAGCTGCAGGCGGCCTACCTTTTTGGACAGCTTGAAAAAGTTGATCAAATCAATAAAGCGCGTTGTGATGTTTGGAACTACTATTACCAAGCATTGCAAGAGCTGTTTAAAGCGGGTCGTATAGATTTGCCTACGATACCTGAGGGCTGTATCGGTAATGCCCATATGTTTTACATTAAGGTAAAAGATATCGAGGTGCGCAGTCATGTGTTGGGTATCCTGAAGGAATTGGCTATAGGCGCAGTCTTTCATTATATCCCGTTGCACTCCGCTCCTGCCGGGCTGCGATTGGGGCGCTTTCATGGCGCGGATGTACATACTACGGTTGAAAGTGAGCGCCTCATTCGCCTGCCGATATGGTACGGGATGAGTAAGGCAGAAATGGAGCAAGTTGTTAGTGCTGTAGTCGGTGCAGTTAATGCATCCTGCCATTAAAGTTAAAGCCAACTCCGCAGATAGAAAGCGCGCGCTGATAAGCGCCGCTTTGACTACGACTGCCCAAGTCTCGAAGATTGGTGTTGGCTTCGTATTTATAAAGCTTGTTGCAGTATATCTAGGTGCCGGAGGGATGGGGCAACTGGGCCATTTTATGAGTGTGGTCACTATACTGTCGTTGCTGGCGGGTGGCGGCATTGTAAACGGACTTATCAAATATGTAGCCCAGTACAAAGGAAAGCCTAAGAAACTACTAAATATGATCGCGGTATCAAAGGCTTACTCTTTGATATTCTGTGCTGTTGTCTGTTTGCTAGGTTGTTTTTTTTCTAGATATATATCAGGGTATATCTTCAAGACACCTGACTATTACTGGGTGGTGCTGTTTTTGGCCGTGGCTCAGTTTGGTTTTGCGTTTACGAATCTTGTTACTGGAGTGAGCAACGGATTAAGAGATACCAAAACCTACGCAATGATTCAGATTGTGGGGAATATCCTTGTATTGCCAGTCAGTTGGATCTTGATCCAAAGCTTCAATTTTGTTGGCGCTGCATTGTCGATGGTGTTTTTCTTTTCACTCTACTCAATACCTGCGATGTACTTCTACCGAAAGTCTGTATTTTCGAAGTTGAAAATAGGCTTTCGATATGAGGCGGAAGGGTTCAAACGGCTACTTGCATTTACTTTGATGGCTGCTGTGGGGGCGATAAGCGCTCCGTTGGTTGAGATAGTTATCCGAGAACAGCTCATTGAACATGTAGGCTTCGTGGCTGCGGGTATTTGGCAGGCATCTATAAAGTTATCCAGCGCGTACATGGGTTTTTTTACCATCTTCTTAGCTGTGTATTTTATGCCGATGATTTCTGAAAAAGAAAAAGTGGCGGAGATTGCACCTTTGGTTTTTAAGTTTATGAAAATGGTTATGGCCATTTTTGTACTCGGAGCAAGTGTGTTTTTTCTGCTTAGGCATTATCTGATCCCATTGCTGCTTTCTGCTGAGTTTACCGATCTTGAAGGGCTTATTAAATATCAGTTATTGGCGGATTTGTTTCGGGTTACAACTTACGTTGTGGGGTTTGTTGTAATTGCGAAGGCTTCGCTAAGAATTTATCTGGTGGGGGAGTTAGCTCAAGGATTGGTTTTTTGTGGTTTGGGCCTTGCTTTTCTACATAGCGGATTAGGCGTGGAAGGCGTTTTTATTGCTAACTTATTAATGAATATGTTGTATTTTACTGTTTCGATTATTGGTTTCACGATTTATAGGAAAAGGAGCGTTTAATGTTATCCGGAAGTGTAGTGGTTTCTTGTTACAATCAGGAGCGTTATGTCGAAGAGTGCCTGGATAGTATACTGTCTCAGGAGATTAACTTCGAATGTGAGATTATCGTTTCAGACGATTGCTCCACTGATAATACTCAAGAAGTGCTTCGCGCATTTTCCGAGAAGCACCCTGGTAGGATTAAGCTTCTTCTAAGAGACAAAAATGTCGGCCCTGCTTTGAACTATCACGGTGTGCATAGAATGGCGTCAGGGGACGTTGTCTACCATTTTGATGGTGACGATGTCATGCTGCCTGGTAAGCTCCAGCGTCAACATGATGTATTCGAAAATGATGAAAGCGTTAACGTTGTCTTTCATAAGGCAATATATTTTTCGGACGATGGATCTTATCTGTCAGAGACACAGTACCCAGATGCTGATCAAAGCGAAGTTTCCATTATTTCGTTGGGAGAGTTTGCACGTTGGGGAGCAATTGCCGTTCATAGTTCTTACGCCTATCGAAGAACCTCCAGGAAAGTTCTAAGTGATCGAGAATCTATGGAGTGGTACTTTGCCATGGATTCTCTGTTGCCGAGCGGTACTGCAGCTTATATAAATGCAGCATTGGTAAAGTACAGGTGTAATCCTTCGGCAGGATCTTACTTGTCGACAACGAAAGGAAAGCTAAAGTCATACAATATTTATTTAAATGACCTGTATGAATATTTTTATGCTTTGCCTGCTTTGCGGTCAGACCTCTATTCGAATTTTCTAGTCACGTTTTTGGCGATGGCAAAGTCAACTCACAAATGCAACGCGCGCAGTCTCGGTTTTTTAATCCGGAATATTTACTACTTTCGGCCTCAGAAATTCATTGATGCAGTTCGGGTAAGGGGTCGGGTGGGGCCGCAGGACAAAGTTCGCTGATAGTTACGCTATATATGATTTCGAGTGAGATGAGGCTAAGGAATGATGAGTTTTGGCCTGTACGGCACGGCATTTTATATGATAGTGGGTTTCTTGTTTTTTTTCGCCGTAGCGAAGACTTTGTTACCGGCTGCACGAAACTTAGAGATCGTTCGGGTTGTTGAAGTGTTTGTGGTGTTTACCACCATCGCCATCGTCTCATTCGATATTTCAAATCGACCATTTGATATTGAAGGTGATACAGCGGTTTATATTAATTTTTATAACGATATGAGGATGGGGCTGGATAATCCGTTTCAGACATTTGAACCTGGTTTTCTCGCTATCGTAAAGCTCTTCTGTTTTTTGCAGCTTGATTATAGTTCGTTTTTTTATTTTATTACTTTTGTTTTTTTGTGGTCTTACTTTGCTTTGATTAAATCTGTCCTTGGGCGTGGATCTTCTTGGTCCTTGTTCGTGTTTGGTATGGTTTTATTTTATCCGTTTTTCTTTTCTCTGACGGCTAATATAATTCGGCAAGGTTTTGCAATGTGTTTTATTAATTTGGCCTTGATTTCAAGTGTTCGTAGTAACTGGCGGCAAGGTGGGGTTTTTACCCTTGTTGCAGCACTATTTCATAAGTCGTCGATTGTTTATTTTCCTTTTTTTGTATTTAGAAATCTGGTTCTCGGAGTTCGTGTGTCTTCGGTTGTGGCTCTGTGGTTGGTGGTTTCATTAGCGTCTTACTTTAAGTTGTTTTCATTATTGGTTGTATGGATTTTTGATTATTTATCAGGCTATGGGCTGGTCATAAATTACAGTAATGTTGATAACATTGCTTATGTGACTGGCTTTAGGTGGGATTTCTGGTTGTTCTCCTCATTGTCAGTGTTTTTTCTAGTGGCCATCAAGATGCTGGGTGAGATGAATAAAAGAGAGGCATACATTTTTTATGTCTGTGCTTTCTTGTCTTGTTTGCATATAGCGATGTTTGATGTCGCCTATAATGATCGATTTGGGATCTATGCATGGATTTTCTATCCGATCGAACTGGCTTACGTCATGCGTGCGATTACCGCTAATATTTTAAGGGGCAGTCGGCGGCGCGTTATTGAAGATAGAACGAATTTGTATAAAGGAGTTTAAGATGCGGGTTCTGCTGACGGGTGCCAAAGGATTTATTGGAAGTCGTTTACTTACGTGTCTTTGTGAGGCTGGCCATCACGTAAGAGTCGTGACGCGTACGGTGTTTAAATGCGATTTTGAAAGTGTAGAGGTCGTACATGCTGACCTGACAAGCGCTGATGTTGACTATGATGCGCTGTTGTCCGGGTGCGATGTTGTATTTAATTGTGCGGGTGAAATCCGCGACGAAAAATTAATGCGGTCTCTGCATGTTGATGCCACAGAGTTGATGGTTTTAGCTGCAAATCGCTTAGCGACCAGGGAGCGTCCAGTCCACTTCGTCCAATTGAGCAGTGTTGGTGCTTATGGTCCGGCCCAGGGGGCGGTTCGGCTGGTGGATGAACTTACTATCGAAAATCCGAAGGGACCCTATGAGGAAACAAAAACAATTGCGGATTCCCTTGTCGTAAAGAACCGAGGGAATGAGTTCTACAGCTATGCAATTTTACGGCCCTCCAATGTGTTTGGCAAAAGCATGTCTAATAACTCCCTTCGGCAGTTGGGGCGGTTTGTAAGTAAAGGTAAGTTTTTTTATGTTGGTAATTCGAAAAAAACAGCTATCGCAACTTATGTGCATGTTGATGATGTCGTTGCCGCGTTAATGCTATGTGGGTTTGATGTCCGATCTAAGTGCGAGGTTTTCAATATTTCGAATGACTGTGCCTTCTCGGACATGATCAATGGGATAGCTGATGCTCAGGGGGTCGCAAGGCCTAAGTGGAGTTTTCCTGAGGCCCCATTGCGTCTGATGATCAGTATTTTAAATCTTTTTTTTCGTCTGCCGGTTACGCAGGAACGTATTGACGCCCTGGTTGCCAGAACCTCGTATCCCTCTACCAAAATGCAAAGAGTCTTCGGGTTCAAGCCTGAAAGAGAAGTGCCTATCGCTGTTGCTGAACTTTTTGAGGAAAACCGGTAATCCGATAATCGTCATATCGATTGTGTTCTGGTTCTAGTTGCTACAAAATATCAGCCTATTTTTTGGCGTGTCCTGCAGGTTGCGAGCGGTTGGATTTACCTGTTCGGTGCAGGGCATTGGTTGGCGCCAAAGCGTGAGAGGGAAATTGCAATGCAGGCTGATGAATTAAAAATCGCTCGGGTTTCGACAGTGCCGTTCTTCGTGTTGACCCAGTTAAGCGCGCAGATCGATGCCTTGAGTGCGTCTGGTATGGCGGTTACCGTGATCGCAAGTAGCGACGAGTTGAGTGAAGACCTAGCGGCGAGTAAAAGCTCAACATATATTCCGGTCAATATCGAACGGGAAATCAATCCGATCCAGGATTTTTTGAGTTTAGTATCGTTAATCCGCGTTTTTAAGAAAAATAAATTTGATCTTGTTCATTCAACCACCCCCAAAGCCGGGCTGCTCTGTGCTATCGCCGGCCGTCTTGCAGGCACTGGCGTACGGTTGCATACATTTACAGGTCAGCCGTGGGTCACGATGAGTGGCGTGAAACGAACGATCCTCAAACTGTGTGATAAAGTTATTGCAAGCCTGAATACTCATTGTTATGCAGATAGTGTAAGTCAAAAGAATTTTCTTGTATCTAATGGGATTATAAAGGCAGAAAAAATATCGGTGTTAGGGGCTGGTTCGCTTGCCGGTATTGATCTTCAGCGGTTCGATTCCTCTCGTTACAGTGCTGAAGAATTCCGTGCCATGCGCAATGAGTTGCAAATCACTGATACCGGAAAGATATTGCTGTTCGTCGGAAGGATTACACCTGACAAAGGTATTAAAGAGCTGATAACTGCCTTTAATGAAATAGTCCGTAAAGACCCTGATGTGTTTTTAGTGTTTGTCGGCCCCTTTGAGTCGGCTGGTGAGGAAGTTGTAAATCGGGTTGCTGATGCCAGCGTGCGCGATAATATCAAAGTTGTTGGGTATTCAGACGAGCCCGAAAAGTACATGGCGTTTGCGGATCTACTATGCTTGCCAAGTTATCGAGAAGGATTTGGTACGGTCGTTATTGAAGCCGCAGCGATGGGGACTCCGACCGTAGGGACTAATATTTATGGATTGTCTGATGCCATCGTAGATGGTGAAACTGGTGTTTTGGTTACCCTCAAAGATGCTGCCTCACTGCAGGCCGGCATCCTTTCGGTATTGGGTAAACCGGCGTTGCAGTCTGCTATGGGCGACGCTGCTCGGAAGCGTGCGAAAAGCCATTTTGGTTCTCAAGCCTGTTCCGAATTGTTAATTAGCGAGTACAAGAGGTTTTTCAATTGACTATCGAGACAGTTCAAGGGCCTTTGCGAATCGTGGTGACTGGCGCTACCGGGTTTGTAGGGTCGGCGTTGGTCAAGGCCCTGAAAAATCATCAGAAGTATATGCCGATTTCTGCTGTACGCTCAGTTCCGCGCAACGATGTGCTTGCGGAAAATTCGTTTATCATCCCCGGTATATCGTCCAACACCGATTGGAGTGATGGACTAAAGGATGCGGCTCTGGTTGTTCATGCTGCTGCAAGGGTGCATGTAATGAAGGAGGTCGCTGCCGATGCATTGGCGGAGTTCAGGAAGGTTAACGTCGAGGGTACGATTAATCTTGCGCGACAAGCTGCTGTTGCCGGTGTGAAGCGGTTTGTCTTTATTAGCTCCATTAAAGTGAATGGTGAGAGTACGGCCGCCGGGCATCCTTTCAAGGCAGATGATTGCCCAGCACCTTCCGATCCTTATGGGGTTTCCAAGCAGGAGGCGGAAGAAGCGCTCCGTAAAATTTCAACCGAAACCGGAATGGAAGTTGTCATCATTCGCCCTACCTTGATTTATGGGCCTGGTGTCAAAGCTAACTTTAGAAATATGATGGGCTGGCTTCAGAAAGGCATTCCTCTACCTTTCGGAGCCATTTTCAATAAGCGTAGCTTGGTATCGATCGAAAACCTTGTCAGTTTGATTCTAGTCTGTCTGGAGCACCCTGATGCAGCCGGGCAAGCATTTTTGGTCAGCGACGGTATTGACCTTTCTACTACCGAACTATTGACACGGACAGCTGATGCCCTTGGCGTCAAGAGTCGTCTTGTCCCCATTCCCTCGTCGTTACTGGTATTGGGCGCTGTAGCCCTTGGACGTCGATCGTTATCGCAAAGATTGTGTGGGTCGCTGCAGGTCGATATTCAGAAAACCAAGTCTCTTCTTGGGTGGAATCCACCTGTATCAGTAGAAGAAGCTTTGAAAAGAACCGCTAAAGACTTTTTGGAACAGCGTTGATGACAAGTTTATTTTGGATTTTGCCATTGGCGCTGGCTGGATCGCTATTGGGCACCGCCGTACTGCGTCGGTATGCATTGTCAAATAGTCTTATTGATGTGCCCAATGCACGCAGTTCTCATGTGTTGCCCACCCCGCGGGGCGGGGGCGTGGCAATCGTTCTCTCCTTTGTAGTGAGTGCTCTTTTTCTCGCCTGGACGGGCGAGCTGGCATGGGGGGTGACATGGGCTGTAATTGTTCCGGGCGGCCTCGTTGCAGTAGTAGGTTTTCTCGACGATCACGGTCATATTCCCGCTCGCTGGCGGCTATTGGGGCACTTTACTGCCGCCATCATTGGGGTGGTACTTCTCAATGGGTTGCCGGCTATTCCCTTTTTCGGTATGGCCTTGAATCTGGGTTTGGCGGGCTACCTGTTTGCAAGCTTCTATCTAGTCTGGTTGTTGAATCTTTACAACTTCATGGACGGAATCGACGGGCTTGCGAGCCTGGAGGCAATATTTGTTTGCCTTGGCGGTGCGCTTCTCTATGTTATTTCCGGCAATCTCGATTTTGTCTGGGGGCCGGTAGCCCTTGCGCTGGCTGTGACAGGCTTCCTCTACTGGAATTTTCCACCCGCGCGTATTTTTATGGGCGACGCGGGCAGCGGTTTCCTCGGTATTACACTCGGTTTTCTGTCTCTGCAGGCTGCGTGGGTGAACCCGGTATTGTTGTGGGGATGGCTGATTCTGTTGGGCGTATTCATCGTTGACGCAACCTGTACCTTGTTTGTCCGACTGATAAGGGGCGACAAGGTGTACGAAGCTCATCGCAGTCACGCCTATCAATTTGCCACCCGACGGTATGGTGGCCACCGGCCTGTCACCCTGTCGGTTAGCTGTATCAATGTAATTTGGTTGCTGCCGATTGGCATACTGGTGACTATGGGTAAAGTCGATGGTTTTACCGCTCTGCTGATCGCCTACGCACCGCTGGTTGTGTTGGCCTTGCGGTTCAAGGCGGGTCAACGCGAGCGTTGATCGGGTTTGGTTCTTACTCAGTGTTTTTCGCTTGGCGGTGGGGGGGAGTAACCCTTGAAGGCGTTTGAGATAAAATCGCTTGAGCTATAAGCTTGTCGCCTGCTTTATTAGAAAAGGATATTGAAATGCTTCGCCAATGGCTACTCCAGCTTCCTCGTCGGCAAAAAAGGCTGATGCAAGTTGTGACCGATGTATTGCTGGTCTGGGCTGCGCTTTGGTTGGCATTTGTCGTACGTTTGGGGGTTGATGAGATTATCAATCCTCTCAGGGATCACACATGGCTGTTCTTGTGCGCTCCTGTTGTGGCGATACCCCTGTTCATTCGGTTTGGGTTGTACCGTGCCGTACTGCGTTATTTTGGCAACGATGCGCTGATCGAAATTGTAAAGGCCGTGAGCCTTTCGGCGCTTATCCTTGGCGTGGTGGTCTATTGGTACAGCAACCATCAGAATGTCGTTCCTCGCTCGATCATCTTTAATTATTGGTGGTTGAGTTTGCTGATGATCGGCGGTTTGCGCTTGGCCATGCGTCAGTATTTCCTTGGCGACTGGTTTACTGCTGCTCAGCACGTACCATTTACGAGCCGGGACAATGGACTGCCCAAGGTTGCTATCTACGGTGCTGGCGCGGCGGGGAATCAGCTTGTTGCAGCGTTGCGAATGGGACGTGTAATGCGTCCAGTGGCATTTATCGACGACGATGGCAGTATTGCCGACCGTGTTATTTCAGGGCTGCAGGTCTACAAGCCTAAGCATATTCAGCGGATGATCGATGCCACGGGCGCTCAGGAAATTCTGCTGGCCATTCCGTCGGCCAATCGTGGGCGCCGCCGCGAAATCCTTGGATATCTCGAAGGGTTCCCCTTGCATGTCCGTAGTGTTCCCGGCTTTATGGACCTGGCCAGTGGGCGCGTAAAGGTAGATGACATCCAGGAAGTTGACATCGCCGACCTGCTTGGTCGTGATGCGGTGCCTGCACAGGGTGATCTACTTGAACACTGTATCAAGACACAGGTGGTCCTGGTAACAGGCGCTGGAGGGTCGATCGGTTCTGAACTTTGCCGTCAGATCCTGACTTTGGGGCCTCGTACACTGCTGCTGTTTGAGCACAGCGAGTTCAACCTCTACAGCATCTTGTCGGAACTGGAGCAGCGTATCGCGCGCGAGTCCTTGGCCGTGAAGGTGCTCCCCATTCTGGGTTCCGTACGCAACCAGGACAAGCTACTGGATGTCATGAAGACCTGGCGCGTGGATACGGTTTACCACGCTGCAGCTTACAAACATGTGCCGATGGTTGAGCACAATATTGCTGAAGGCGTACTGAATAATGTCATTGGCACTCTAAATACTGCGCAAGCTGCCCTGCAGGCAGGGGTCGATAACTTCGTACTCATCTCTACAGACAAAGCTGTACGGCCCACCAACGTGATGGGTAGTACAAAGCGTTTGGCTGAAATGACGCTTCAGGCTTTGAGTCAGGAACTAGCCCCCGTATTGTTTGGCGATACTTCTAATGTGTCGCGTGTCAACAAAACTCGATTCACGATGGTGCGTTTTGGCAACGTATTGGGCTCTTCCGGTTCGGTCATCCCTCTATTTCACAAGCAAATCCAGTTGGGTGGGCCTCTTACTGTCACTCATCCGAAGATTACGCGCTATTTCATGACCATCCCGGAGGCCGCCCAGCTTGTGATTCAGGCGGGCTCGATGGGCTTGGGAGGCGATGTTTTTGTACTCGACATGGGCGAGCCGGTAAAGATTGTCGAACTGGCCGAGAAAATGATTCACCTTTCAGGTCTGAGTGTCCGTTCCGAAAAGAATCCGCAAGGTGATATCTCCATCGAATTCACAGGCCTTCGTCCTGGTGAAAAGCTGTATGAGGAGTTGCTGATTGGTGACAACGTTGCAGCGACCCAGCATCCGATGATCATGACTGCCAGCGAAGACTACCTCAGCTGGGATGTACTCAAGGCAAGGCTTAGCGAGCTGTTGGTCGCGGTCGAGCAAGATGACTATACCAAGGTCCGCCAGTTGCTTCGCGATACCGTAAGCGGTTACACGCCTGATGGTGACATCGTTGACTGGATCTACCAGCAACGGCGCCTGGAACCCTGATTGTTTCATATCCTGTAACGAACACACTTTTGACAGCTCCACGACATCAACTAAATTTGGAAGGCAGCTTCGGAAAAGCTGCTTCTTTCAATTGATGTCATGGAGCTTCATTATGCGTACAGGCTATTTCTACTCCTTGGTTTTTGCTCTCTTGAGCAGTGCTTCTACGGCCGTCCTCGCTGCACCGGAAGCCAAGCCCGGTGCGGTTGAGCCTTCCGTGGTAATGGCTGCCACCAAAGGGGTAACGAGCGCTAAGGTTGATCTCAATGGGGCGGATGCATCGACGCTTCACCGTGAGTTAGCCGGTATTGGTGAGGCCAAGGCCAATGCAATTGTTACGTATCGTGAAACTAACGGACCATTCACCTCGGTGGATGAGCTGCTGGAAGTCCAGGGGATTGGAAAGGCGATTCTGGAAAGAAACCGTGACAAGCTAGAAGTGAATTAATCACGAGAGTAAGCAAAAAGGCCGATCATTGATCGGCCTTTTTTTGGGACGTGAGAAGCGTTTTCGCGTGTGCCAAAGATTGATTGCAAGGGAGCGATGAGTCTATCTCTCCCTTTATAATAAAAAAGTTAGAATATTATCCATCTATCAAGTGGAACACATAGTCTCAGGCTTCGTTTTTTTGCTCTTTCAAGAGTGTAATTCCTCGCACCATGGCGACCATAAGTCCAAGTAATAGGCCGAGCATCAAGCCAATGCCGACGATCAACGCTTTCTTTGGTTTTATAGGTGCCTCAGGAGGCGATGCAATTTTGTCTATATCCACCAGATTAAATTGATCGAAGTCGATGTGCAGGCTTTTCAGGTGTGCTAACTCTTCGCGTATTTCACCTAAGCCTTTCAGGAACAGTTCTTCGTTACTACGTTGTCTCAAGAGAGCTACTTGACGGTTGTTGGTGAGGAGACTGAGTTCCTTTTGAATCTCATCGACACGTGGCTCTGTAAAGTCATCGGAATTTCGGGAAACCAGTGTTCCACGTTCAGCCTCAAGTGCTGATTGTCCCATGAAATACAGAGGTATTTGTTGGTTGCTTACCTCTGTCCGAATCATGTTGCCTTGTCTGGTTTCGTTTGAGTCGCCCAGGGCTGACGGCGTGGTTGGAGTAACAATGCCCAGTTTCTTGGCGATTGTTATTGCTTCATCCAATTGCTTGATACGATTTTGTCGACGGCTTTGTAATTGCTGGCGCAGCGCTTTCAGTTCATCTTGAAGTGTTTCTTTTTTCAGCTGATCTTTTTCAAGCAGTTCCGCGATTTTTGAGTCTTTTTCCGCGTCGTATGCTGCTTTTTTTGAGATTAACTTTCTTTCTATATCTTCTGTGCGGTTAGCAATAAGAGTTTTTAAGTCAGACTCAACTTTTTCTTTTTCGCGTTTGACGACAAAGTCGGTGAACTTATTGGCAATAGCAACACCGTCGACGCCGGCCGGATACTCTACGCCAAGTTGGATAGCTTCAGAAAGGTTTGCGGTTTTTTTAGGGTCGATCGCATCAATGGTAAAGGCCTTTGAATTGAATTTTTCGAACAGCTCTTCGAGTGTCTGTCCCGGCACTTGTAATGGCGCTAGCAACTCCGGGTTGAGTTTGAAAAATGTCAAACGTACGTCATAGGACTCCATAGAGGAACCTACGCGTCGTAAAGCGTCTTCTGGCTTGAGTTTGTAAAGGCCGGATTCGTTCAGTGTGTCCAGGCTCGCTGAGGCGACAGGTCTGATATAGCTTTGGACTTTGTACTGCGGCTGAGCCAATAAAACATAAGTCACTGCGACCGCTGTGGAGAGAGCGGAAAATAGAAGAACAATACCTCGCTGCTTCCATAAAAGCCGAAGAGATTCTGCAATGTCAATTTCGAGATGTTCACTGTCACGATGGATTTTTGCAGGGAAGTTCATGAAGTCCTCAAGTTACAAAACTCAGCTACCGTTAAGGAGCACTTTATAGGTATCCGCCAACGCTGGAGCTGAAAAATATTTGGTAATATTTCCCATTCTCGCGTATCTAAATTGTTACGGCAAGATATTGACGATGGAAACGGACAAATTCCTACAGACTTTTGACACTCATCGAAAAAACTTAATAGTGGCTGGGGCGCGCCATGGCGTATTGATTCCAATCGCTGCGCTCGCCAAGTAATTGACGTAGCCCATGCAACATTGAGTCGACAAAAGATCGTGGATGAGGATTGTCCATTTGTCCATTTTTTAAATTACCGCTATCATATTTACTTTAAATTATAGCTATAATAAATTGGCAGTCCACCGCGATACTGCTTTCGCTATAACCCAGGAGCACGCTCATGAATTCTGTCCAGACCCAAGGTACGGCCCTCGTCACCGGCGCTTCGTCCGGTATTGGCGCAATTTACGCCGAGCGCTTGGCAGCGCGTGGTTTTGATCTGCTGTTGGTGGCTCGAGATCAGCCGCGTCTGGAGGCTGCGGCGAGCAAGTTGCGTGACGCCCATGGCATCAAGGTCGAAGTGCTCAAGGCGGATTTGACGCTGAAGGGCGATGTCATCAAGCTCGAACAGCGCCTGCGTACTGATTCAAGCATCGCCCTGCTGTTGAATAACGCTGGCGTCGCAGCCGATGGGCTGTTAGCCAACGCTGACATGGACCAATTGGAGCGCTTGATTCAGCTGAACATCACCACCGTCACACGTTTGGCGTCTGCTGCAGCCGCCAGTTTTTCCAAGGCCGGGCGCGGCACGATCATCAATATTGCCTCGGTAGTGGCGTTGTTCCCGGAGCGATTCAATGCAACTTACAGCGCCAGCAAGGCGTATGTTCTGAGTCTTACCCAATCGCTTGATGCCGAGTTGCAAGGCACAGGGGTCAAGGTTCAGGCGGTGTTGCCAGGGGTCACGCGTACTGAAATCTGGGAGCGCTCGGGAATCGATGCCTCACACATCCCGGCTGAAATGGTTATGGAGGCTGGGGAGATGGTCGATGCATCACTGTCCGGCCTGGACCAGGGTGAACTGATCACCATTCCTTCGCTGCCCGATGCAGGCGAATGGGCCTCTTTCGTGGCGGCCCGTCATGTTATGGCACCGAATCTGTCGAAAGACAAAGCCGCTGCCCGGTATAAGTGAGGCGCCTATGAGTAATCGTCGAGTAGTTGTAACAGGAATGGGCCTGGTGTCTCCGCTGGGTAGCGGCGTCGAGCTCGTTTGGCAGAGATTGCTGGCGGGGCATTCGGGTTTGCGCAAGTTGCCGGATGAGGTGGTAGCCGATCTGCCAGCCAAGGTTGGTGGCCCAGTGCCGACTATGGCGGAGGACGCCGAAGCTGGTTTCGACCCCGATCTTGCCACACCGCCAAAAGAACAGAAGAAGATGGACCGCTTCATCCTGTTTGCGATGGAAGCGGCACGCCAGGCGCTGGAACAAGCAGGTTGGCAAGCGATGGATGCCAATGCCCAAGAGCGTACGGCAACCATCATCGGTTCGGGCGTCGGCGGTTTCGGTGCCATTGCCGAGGCGGTACGTACCACCGACAGCCGTGGGCCGAGGCGTTTATCGCCGTTCACCATTCCTTCGTTTCTGGTCAATCTGGCGGCCGGTCATGTGTCGATTCAGCATGGCTTCAAAGGTCCGTTGGGCGCACCGGTCACTGCCTGCGCGGCCGGAGTGCAGGCCATTGGCGATGCGGCGCGACTGATTCGTTGCGGGGAGGCGGACATCGCTGTGTGTGGTGGTGCGGAAGCCGCCATTGATCGCGTCAGCCTTGCCGGGTTTGCTGCGGCTCGCGCCTTGTCCAGTGGTTTCAACGAAACGCCGGAGCGTGCCTCGAGGCCCTTCGACAGTGCTCGTGATGGATTTGTCATGGGGGAGGGCGCCGGTCTGCTGGTGATCGAGTCGCTGGAGCATGCGCTGGCCCGGGGTGTTCAGCCCATTGCAGAGCTGGTGGGCTATGGCACGAGTGCCGATGCGTATCATCTGACCGCCGGGCCGGAGGATGGCAGCGGTGCTCTGCGGGCGATGTCGCTGGCGTTGGCTCAGGCGGGTATTACGCCCAAGCAGGTTCAGCACCTCAATGCTCATGCAACCTCGACTCCGGTTGGGGACTTGGGGGAGTTGGCGGCGATCAAGACATTGTTCGGTACGGATAACGGGATAGCGGTAACAGCCACGAAGTCGGCCACTGGCCATTTGCTCGGCGCAGCCGGCGGGATGGAAGCCATTTTTACCCTTCTGGCGATTCGCGATCAGATCGTGCCCGCCACCCTCAACTTCGAAACCCCTGACGCAGCTGCGCAAGGTGTGGACATCGTCCATGGTCAGGCGCGATCAATGCCTATTGAGTATGCGCTGTCTAACGGCTTCGGCTTTGGAGGAGTGAATGCCAGCGTGCTGTTCAAGCGTTGGGAGAGCTAATCACGCGATTGCTTGAGATGGTTGCGAGCGACGTCGAGAATCCGCTGGGCCAGTTCGGGGCTCTCGACACTTCGTGACAGCAGCAATGCTCCTATCAGTGTCGACATGATGACGATACTGCGTTCGGCACTGTTTTCGCCTTCAAGGGTGCTTTGTACCTGCTGGAGTCGTGCATTAAGTATTGCATCACTGCTGGAGCTCGGTTGGCCACGCAGCCCGAGCTCTGAAGACATGGTCGGTAGTGGACAGCCTTCATGCGGGGAGGTCTGGTGCCATTCTGACAAATAAGTGTCGATGAACGCTTCCAGTGGATGCTCTTGGGCGAACAGTTCGACGCAAAGCCCCTCAACTTCTTCGCCCGCAGCCAAAAGGGCCTTTTCGACCAATTCATCCTTGGACTTGAAGTGCGAATAAAAGCCCCCGTGCGTCAATCCCAGCGCTTTCATCAAAGGCTGCAAGCCAGTCGCGCCGATACCATCGCGGCGAAAACGTGCCGAGGCTTCCTTGATGATGCGTTGATGGGTCTGGGCTTTGTGGTCCTGCGAGTAACGCATCTCGAATCTCCGCGACAATGCACCATCTTAACCAAGGAAAGTTAAATGGTGACTGTACTTCTACTTCTAAAAAGCATGCAGATGCGTCGATCTTCGTAGAAGGGCGGCTCGATTGCTGGCACGGATAATGACGGGTCGGTTATTCAGGGGGGCGGAGCGGAAAAAAACAACCCCGCCAGTCATGGCGGGGTTGTTTATCAGCGGTCCTGCGCTTCCTTGGCATCCATTTCCGCATTGCGTTCGGCCACGCGTTTGCGCTGCTCTTCGGTCATGTCGACCTTGGTGGCGGTGTCGCGCAACATCATCAAGCCACCAACGATCGAGCCGATTGCAACGACCAGAATCAACCAGGCATACCAGGGCATAAGGCTCTCCTTGAGGGGCAGTCCGGTCAGCGAGGGTTCGCTGACCAACATGCATACCACTTTGAGCGATTTATTTTCGCAGTGGTTCCATTCTATGCCTGATATGACAGCCGTACCTGCGCTGTGTTGGCTGTTAGGCGGCTATTGCGATCAGGCTGGTCCCACAGGTCGTGTTCAGGCTTGCTCGGCGAGGCAGTCGTGCAACGCGCTTAGCCAGTCAGGCTGACTTACACCCCATTCGCGTTGCAGGCGAGTGCAGTCCAGGCGTGAGTTGAGGGGGCGGGCAGCTGGCGTCGGATAGTCACTGGAAGGGATTGGCAGCAGGTTTGCGCAACGCGCGCCCTGTTCGCGCAACGCATCGCCGATGGCCTGGGCAAAGCCAAACCAGGAGGTTTCACCCTCTGCCGTCAAGTGATAAGTACCCCAGGCCCCGGCGTTTCCCGTCTGCCAACGCTCGATCAGAGCAAGGGTGCTGTCGGCGATTGCGCCCGCCCAGGTCGGTGCCCCGATCTGGTCAGCCACAATGCGCAATTCTGGTTTTTCCTGCAAAAGGCGTTGCATCGTCAGCAGGAAGTTGCGGCCATGGGTTGAGTAGACCCAGCTGGTGCGCAGAATCAGATGCTGTCCCTGCACCTCACTGATTGCCCTTTCGCCCATGAGTTTGCTGTGGCCATAGACACCGAGCGGGTTGGGGGCATCGTCTTCGACATAAGGCGTTGCCTTGCTGCCGTCAAACACATAATCCGTTGAGTAATGAATCAGCGGTACGCCCAGCGCCAGCGCTTCTTCGGCAAGGATGCCCGGTGCCTCGGCGTTAATGGCGAAGGCTGATTGCTGATCGCTTTCAGCCTGATCAACGGCCGTGTAAGCGGCCGCATTAATGACCAGGTCAGGTCGAGCGCATTGTACCTGTTGGCGAATCTGATCGGGGTGGGCCAGGTCCATTTGATCGCGACCTAACACAATCAACTCCCCGACCGCCCCCAGTCGTCGCTGCAACTCGCGCGAGACCTGACCATGCTGGCCACTAATGAGTATTTTCATTGTTCTCCTCGGCCAGCTTGGCGAGATACTGGCCGTAGCCGGTCTTGCCAAAATAGCGGGCGCGTTCCAGTAATTGCTCCCGGTTGATCCACTTGCTTTCGTAAGCGATCTCTTCGAGGCAAGCGACTTTCAGTCCCTGGCGGTGCTCGATGGTCTGCACGTACTGGGAGGCTTCAAGCAGGCTGTCATGGGTGCCGGTGTCGAGCCAGGCGAAACCGCGCCCGAAACGCTCAACCTGCAGATCACCGCGTTCGAGGTAGGCATTGTTGACGTCGGTAATCTCCAGCTCGCCGCGAGGCGAAGGTTTCACCGCCTTGGCGATCCTGACCACATCGTTGTCGTAGAAATACAGGCCAGTGACGGCGTAACTTGATTTGGGCTTTTTCGGCTTTTCCTCAATCGACAACGCGCGGCCTTCGCTGTCGAAGTCAATCACCCCGAAGCGTTCCGGGTCTTTGACCCAGTAGCCAAATACCGTTGCGCCAGAGGAGCGTGCGGCCGCGCATTTCAACTGCTCGCCAAAGTGCTGGCCGTGAAAAATGTTGTCGCCGAGGATCAGGCACACCGGATCATCACCGATGAATTCTTCGCCAATCAGAAAGGCCTGGGCCAGGCCATCCGGCGATGGTTGTTCCGCGTAGCTGAAATTCACTCCGAACTGACTGCCGTCACCCAGCAGGTTGCGGTACTGCGGCAGATCCTGCGGTGTAGAGATCAACAGAATGTCTTTGATGCCCGCCAGCATCAGCACCGAGATCGGGTAGTAGATCATCGGTTTGTCATAGACCGGCAGAAGCTGTTTGGAGACGCCGAGTGTGATCGGATGCAGGCGTGTGCCCGACCCGCCAGCAAGAACAATGCCTTTCATCATGCGAGCAGCTCCCGAGTATTGATGGCACCGAGGCGTTCACCTTGATAGCTGCCATCGCGAACACGGCGGCACCATTCCAGATTATCCAGGTACCACTGAACGGTTTTGCGCAGGCCGGTCTCGAATGTTTCTTCGGGCACCCAGCCCAGTTCACGCTCTATTTTGCTTGCGTCAATCGCGTAGCGCTGGTCATGACCCGGGCGATCCTGGACGAAGGTGATCAGGTCCGAATACTGCGCGACACCCTCAGGTTTTTGCGGCGCCAGCTCTTCGAGTAAAGCGCATATGCCGCGTACCACGTCGATATTTTTTTGTTCGTTGTGACCGCCGATGTTGTAGGTCTCACCGACTGTGCCTTCGGTGACTACCTTGAGTAACGCCCGGGCGTGATCTTCGACAAACAGCCAGTCGCGAATTTGCAGGCCATTGCCATACACAGGCAGAGATTTGCCCGCCAAGGCGTTAAGGATGACCAGCGGAATCAACTTCTCGGGGAAGTGGAACGGACCGTAGTTGTTTGAGCAATTGGTCAGCAGCACGGGCAGGCCATAGGTGCGCTGCCAGGCACGGACCAGGTGGTCGGATGCCGCTTTGCTGGCGGAGTAGGGTGAACTTGGAGCGTAGGGTGTCGTTTCCGTGAACAGATCATCTACACCGTGCAGGTCGCCATAGACCTCGTCGGTTGAGATGTGATGGAAGCGAAACGCGCTTTTTTCGGGCTCTGCGAGCGTCTGCCAATAGGCGCGGGTTGCTTCCAGCAGGCTGTATGTGCCGACGATATTGGTCTGGATGAAATCCGACGGACCGTCAATGGAGCGGTCAACGTGGGATTCTGCTGCCAGGTGCATGATCGCGTGAGGTTGGAAGCGCGTCAGCACTTCGCTAACAGTTGCCTGATCAACGATATCGGCTTGAACGAACTCGTAACGAGTGTTGGTGGCGATGTCATTTAGCGATTCGAGATTGCCAGCGTAGGTCAGCTTGTCGAAGTTGAGCACTTCATGTTCGGTATGCCGAATGAGTTCGCGAATCAGGGCCGAGCCAATGAAACCGGCACCGCCGGTGATGAGGATGCGCATGTTGACCAGCCTTTTTCTATAAGTCGATAGTGCAAATGTGCATAGTTTGTGGGCAGTCGCGGGGTTGCGCAAGCGCGTTATTGATCAGATTCGAGTAACCAAGCCGTAAACCCGATCTTTACGCTTTCTTTATGCCCCGCCAACCCCCTCGCTCTCGTTCCTTTACAGCCACCCTGCGGACAATGGCGCCACAAGCGGCAATACGCCGTAACACGGAGAACTTCCATGAGTGTTCTGGACGGGGTGTCACTGCTGCTGGCAGTGGGGCTGTTCATTTATCTGTTGGTTGCGCTATTGCGCGCGGATCGGGGCTAGGAGCGGCTATGCACAGTTATGACTATTGGCTGATCTTGGCCTTCTTTGCCGTGGTGTTGATCCCGGCACCGTTTCTGGGGCGTTTCTACTACAAGGTAATGGAAGGTCAGCGCACTTGGCTGTCGCCGATTCTCGGTCCGGTCGAGCGAGGCTGCTACCGGGTGGCCGGCGTTGATCCGCAGGCCGAACAGAGCTGGCAGAAATACACCCTGGCCCTGCTCGCCTTTAACCTGGCGGGCTTTTTGTTGCTGTTCGCGATCCTGATGTTCCAGGATCACTTGCCGCTCAACCCGCAAAACCTGCCGGGCCAGGAGTGGACGCAGGCGTTCAACACCGCCGTCAGTTTCATGACCAACACCAACTGGCAGTCCTACAGCGGCGAAGCAACCCTCAGCTACCTGAGTCAGATGGTCGGCCTCACCGTGCAGAACTTCGTCAGCGCCGCCACCGGCCTCGCGGTGCTGGTTGCGTTGTGCCGCGGCATCGGCCGCAAATCGAGCAAGACCCTGGGCAACTTCTGGGTCGACATGACCCGCGCTACCCTCTACGGCCTGCTGCCGCTGTGCCTGCTGCTGGCGCTGTTCCTGGTGTGGCAGGGCGTGCCACAAACCTTCGCGCACTATGTCAATGCGGTGACGATGCAGGGCGTTGATCAGGTTATTCCACTGGGGCCGGCCGCCAGCCAGATTGCGATCAAGCAACTGGGCACCAACGGTGGTGGCTTCTTCGGTGTCAACTCGGCACACCCATTCGAGAACCCGACCGCCTGGAGCGATCTGTTCGAGATGGCGTCGATCATCCTGATCCCGGTCGCGCTGGTATTCACCTTCGGCCACTACGTGAAAGACCTGCGTCAGAGCCGGGCAATCATGGCCTGCATGCTGACGCTGTTCCTGATCGGCGGTGCGGTTTCGATGTGGGCCGAATACCAGCCTAACCCAACCCTCGCCAACGCCGCCGTCGAGCAGACCGCGCCGCTGGAAGGCAAGGAAGCACGCTTCGGCACCACTGGCACCGTGTTGTGGTCGGTGACGACGACAGCAGCCTCCAACGGTTCGGTCAACGGCATGCACGACAGCCTCAACCCGCTGAGTGGCATGGTCGCGCTGGTCAACATGATGGTCGGCGAAGTGATTTTCGGCGGCGTCGGTGCCGGTCTTTACGGCATGTTGCTCAACGTGTTGATCGCGGTGTTCCTCGCCGGCCTGATGATTGGCCGCACTCCGGAATACCTCGGCAAGAAGCTACAGGCCAAGGAAGTGCAGTTGCTGGTAGTGACCCTGCTGGTGATGCCGGTGGGCGTGCTCGTCCTCGGTGCGATTGCCGCGAGCCTGCCCGGGCCTGCCGGCACCATCAGCAACCCCGGTCCTCATGGCTTCAGTCAGTTGCTCTACGCCTACACCTCGGCCAGTGCCAACAACGGCTCGGCGTTCGGCGGTCTGAGTGCCAATACCACGTTCCACAACCTGATGCTCGGCCTTGGCATGTTGATCGGTCGCTTCGGTTACATCCTCCCGGTACTGGCCCTGGCCGGCAGCCTGGCGATGAAGAAAACCGCACCGATCGGCCAGAACAGCTTCCCGACACACGGCCCGCTGTTCGTGACCTTGCTGACCGTGACCATCTTGCTGGTGGGCGGCCTGACTTTCCTGCCAACCCTGGCGTTGGGTCCTATCGCTGAACATTTGAGCATGGGCTTCTAAGGAGCAGATGATGAATATGCCCGTAAACAAGCCGGTGCTCGTCAAGGCACCGGAGCAACCGAAAACTGCAATCGCTGCCCTGTGGCGTCCGGCGCTGGTCCAAGCCTTCGTCAAGCTCGACCCTCGGCAATTGCAGCGCGCGCCGGTGATGCTGGTGGTCGAACTGACCGCGATCCTGACCACCGTGCTGTGCTTGATCCCTGACAGCACCGTGCCCACCTACGTCGCCGCGCAAATCGCGCTGTGGCTGTGGTTCACTGTGTTGTTCGCCAACTTCGCCGAGGCACTGGCCGAAGGTCGCGGCAAGGCCCGCGCCGACAGCCTCAAGGCGGGCAGCGAAGGCCTGAGCGCCCGGCGCAGAACGTCCAATGGCACCTTCCAGGTGGTGCCCGCCACCAGCCTGCGCAAGGATGACGTGGTGCGCGTCGAAGCTGGAGAGATGATCCCCGGCGACGGCGAGGTGATTGAAGGCATCGCCGCCGTCAACGAAGCCGCGATTACCGGTGAATCCGCTCCGGTAATTCGTGAGTCCGGTGGCGACCGTTCGGCGGTCACCGGCAACACGCGACTGGTGTCCGACTGGCTGCTGGTACGCATCACCGCCAACCCCGGTGAGTCGACCCTGGACCGCATGATCGCGCTGGTCGAAGGCGCCAAACGCCAGAAAACCCCGAACGAAGTAGCACTCGATATCCTGCTGATTGGCCTGACCCTGATCTTCCTGCTGGTGGTCGTCACCCTGCAACCATTTGCCCACTTCGCCAACGGCAGCCTGCCGCTGGTGTTCCTGGTGGCGCTGCTGGTCACGCTGATCCCGACCACCATTGGCGGTTTGTTGTCCGCCATCGGCATCGCCGGCATGGACCGTCTGGTGCGCCTGAACGTGATTGCCAAGTCCGGTCGCGCCGTGGAAGCGGCGGGGGACGTGCACGTCCTGCTGCTGGACAAGACCGGCACCATCACCTTCGGCAACCGTCGTTGCACCGCCGTGTACGCAGCACCAGGTGTGAGCGGCAAGGAACTGGCCGAGGGCGCGCTGTTCGCCTCGCTGGCCGATGACACTGCTGAAGGCAAATCCATCGTCGAATACCTGCGCGGCCTGCATCCGCAACCGGAGCCGTCCCCTGAGTTGCTGAGCGTCGTGCCGTTCAGCGCCGAAACCCGCTTGTCCGGCGTCGACTATCAGGGCCGTGTGTATCGCAAGGGGGCGGTGGATTCGCTGCTCGCTTTCGTCGGTCTGAAGCGCGCCGATCTGGCCCCGTCGCTGTCCCGTGAAATCGACAAGATTGCCCAGAGCGGCGGTACGCCATTGCTGGTTTGCGCCGAGGGCAAGCTGCTGGGCGCGATCCACCTCAAGGATGTGGTCAAGCCGGGCATCCGTGAACGTTTTGCCGAGCTGCGCAAGCTGGGCATTCGCACCGTCATGGTTACTGGCGACAACCCGCTGACGGCTGCCGCGATTGCTGCCGAGGCGGGTGTGGATGACGTCCTGGCCGAAGCCACGCCGGAGAAAAAACTGGCGCGGATTCGCCATGAGCAGAACGATGGTCGTCTGGTCGCCATGTGCGGCGACGGTGCCAACGATGCTCCGGCGCTGGCTCAGGCTGATGTGGGCATGGCGATGAACGACGGCACGCAAGCAGCACGCGAGGCGGCGAACATGGTCGACCTCGACAGCGACCCGACCAAGCTGCTGGACGTGGTGCAGATCGGCAAGGAGTTGCTGGTGACACGCGGCGCGTTGACGACCTTTTCCATCGCCAACGACGTGGCCAAGTACTTCGCCATCCTGCCGGCACTGTTCGCAGCGATCTACCCGCAACTGGGGGTGCTGAACATCATGCACCTGAGCAGTCCGCAGAGCGCGATTCTCTCGGCCATCGTGTTCAACGCCTTGATCATCGTGGCGCTGATTCCACTGGCCCTGCGTGGCGTGCGCGTGCAGGCGGCGAGCGCGGCGGCGTTGTTGCGCCGCAACCTGTTGATCTATGGGGTGGGCGGGTTGCTGGTGCCGTTTGTGGGCATCAAGGCCATCGACATGCTGTTGACGGCGTTGCATCTGGTTTGACCTTGTCATGCGGTGTGTCAGACACGCCGCCTTCGCGAGCAGGCTCGCCCACATTGAAATGCATTCCCCTGTGGGAGCGCGCCTGCTCGCGAAGAGCCCGACTCGGTCCATCTGACAGAACTCTGTATTTGCTTTCCCGAATTCGAGGATTTGAAATGTCCACAATGATACGTCCGGCCCTGAGCCTGCTGGTGCTGATGACCCTGATCACCGGTGTCGCCTATCCCCTGGTGGTGACCGGTGTCGCACAGGTTGCGTTCCCCGATCAGGCTAATGGCAGCCTGCTGCGCGATGCCGACGGCAAGGTTCGTGGCTCGTCGCTGATTGCCCAGGATTTCACCGGTGACGCCTGGTTCCACCCACGCCCATCGGCAGGTGCGTTTGCCACCGTGTCGAGCAGCGCCAGCAACTTCTCGCCAAGTAACCCGGCGCTGGCCACTCGCGTGATCGACGATGCCAACAAACTGCTGGTGCCTGGTCAGGGGCCAGTGCCATTGGCGATGCTCACGACCTCTGGCAGTGGCCTCGATCCGCACTTGCCACCGCAGGCGATTGCCTATCAACTGGCGCGTGTCGCGCAAGCCCGGGATCTGCCAGTAGCCACGCTTACGCAATTGATGGATGCCCACATCGAACGGCCGCTGGTGGGGCCGCCGGTAGTGAATGTGCTTGAGTTGAATATCGCGCTTGAGAAGCTTTAAATCGGCGGCGCGCCCATTCGCGAGCAGGCTCGCTCCCACATTAGATAGGCATTCCAATGTGGGAGCGGGCTTGCTCGCGAAGGCGGCATAACTAGCACCACATAAATATCCGAAAGAAGAGAGCTTCAAGCATGAGTGACTCCGGCCGCGCCGACGCGCTGTTAGCAGACCTGCCCCGCGACGGTCGTGGCCGACTCAAGGTGTTCCTGGGCGCCGCCCCCGGTGTCGGCAAGACCTACGCCATGCTGCAAGCGGCCCATACCCAGCTGCGTCAAGGCGTGAAAGTCATGGCCGGCGTCGTGGAAACCCATGGCCGCGCCGAAACCGAAGCGCTGCTTGGCGGCTTGCCGCAACAGCCTTTGGTGCGCTCGGAATACCGTGGCGTGATGCTCGAAGAAATGGACCTCGACGGCCTGCTCAAAGCCAAGCCGAAGCTGGTCCTTGTCGATGAACTGGCTCACAGTAACGCCCCCGGCAGCCGCCACACCAAACGCTGGCAAGACATTCAGGAACTGCTGGCCGCCGGCATCGATGTGTTCACCACGGTCAACGTCCAGCATCTGGAAAGTCTCAACGATCAGGTGCGTGGCATCACCGGCGTGCAAGTGCGTGAAACCCTGCCGGACTGGGTGCTGCAAGAAGCCTATGAATTGCTGCTGATCGACCTGCCGCCCCGGGAACTGCTGGAGCGGCTGCGCGACGGCAAGGTCTATGTGCCGGAACAGGCGCGGGCGGCCATCGATGCATTTTTCACCCAGACCAACCTCACCGCACTGCGCGAGCTGGCGATGCAAACCGCGGCGGCGCAGGTCGATAACGATCTGGCACAGGGTTATCGCCAGCTCGGCCAGGCAGCGCCTGCAGTGCGTGGGCGTTTGCTGGTCGGGGTCGATGGCGATGCTCAGGCTGAACGTCTGGTGCGCCACGCCAGCCGTGTCGCCCAGCGTCGGCATCTGCCCTGGAGCCTGGTGCATGTGGACAACGGCCGCGTGCGCGACGAGCAATCGCGTCTGCGCCTGCAAAGCGCCCAGCAACTGGCCGAACGCCTCGGTGGCGAAGTGGTGCTGCTGCGGGCCGGCGAGGTGGCCAAAACCCTGATCCAGCACGCCACCGAACGCCGTGCCAGCCTAGTGCTGGTGGGGCAGTCGCGACAGCGTTTGCGTCGACGGCTGTTCGGCGGTGGTTTGGCGTCGCGCTTGTTGCGTGATGCACGCGGGCTGGAAATCAACGTCCTCGACAGCGATGAGCAACAGCATCTGCCACGCCAGCGTCCGACCTTGTCGGTGGTGTGGTTCGACTACACGTTGGCGCTGGTGGCAACGGTGCTCGCTACCGGTTTGGCCTGGGCGGTGTCGAGCGTCTTGCCACTGCCGAACATCTCGCTGGTGTTTCTCGCCGCCGTGCTGCTGGTGGCCGTGCGCAGCAGCCTCGGCCCGTCACTGGCCTGCGCGGCGCTGTCGTTTCTGACCTATGACTTTTTGTTTATCCCGCCGAATTTCTCCTTCGCCATCCAGCGTGAAGAAGACGTATTGACCCTACTGTTTTTCCTGCTGATGGCGGCCCTTACCGGCAATCTTGCGGCGCGACAGCGGCGGCAGTTGCAGGCTCTGCGCGAGACCCAGCAAGAGACCAGTGAACTGCTTGATCTGTCGCGCAGACTCACCGCGGCCACCGATCGGCAGGCCGTGGTCAGCGCCGCCGCCCAGCACCTCAATGGCTGGAACGATTTGAAGTTGTGCCTGCTCAACCGTGACGGTCAGGGTGGCTGGAAAGTCGAAGCCGGCGGCCCGCTGGAGTTTTCCGAAGCCGAGCGTGCTGCCGCCGATTGGGCCTGGCAGCACGATCAACCGGCAGGGGCAGGCACCGGTACGTTGCCGTTCGGCCGTTGGTGGTGGTGGCCGTTGTCGGTGGAAGACGGCCCGCTGGCGTTGCTCGGCGTCTGCGCCAAAGAGGGCCAGTCCTTGAGTGGACAGCGTCGGCGCTTGCTGACTGCGTTGAGCCAACCGCTGGCGCAGGCGCTGGCCCGCGCGCAACTGGCCGATGATCTCGAAGCGGCCCGCCTGCACGGCGAAACCGAGCAACTGCGCAGCGCTCTGCTGGCTTCGGTGTCGCACGATTTACGCACGCCGCTGACCTCCATGCGCGGCAGCATCGACAGTCTGCTGGCCCTCGGCGAGGCGATTCCGCTGGAGGATCGCCGCGAGTTGCTCGAAGGCACTCGCGATGAAGCCGAACGTCTGGATCGCTACATCCAGAACCTGCTGGACATGACCCGTCTCGGTCACGGCGCCCTGAAACTGGCGCGGGACTGGGTTTCACCGGCCGACATCGTCGGCAGCTCCATCAATCGTCTGCGCGCCGTGCTGGCGCCGTTGCAGGTCAGCACCGAAGTACCGGCCGAGTTGCCGTTGCTGTATGTGCACGCTGCGCTGATTGAACAGGCGCTGGTCAATGTGCTGGAAAACGCTGCGCGGTTTTCGCCGGTTCACGGACGCCTGCAATTGCGCGCCGGTGTGGCTGAGGAAGAACTGTTTTTCTCGGTCAGCGACGAAGGCCCGGGTATTCCGGAGGACGAGCGGGCGAAGATTTTCGACATGTTCTACACCGCCGCACGCGGTGATCGTGGCGGGCAGGGCACCGGCCTCGGGCTGGCGATCTGTCAGGGCATGGTCGGTGCTCATGGCGGGCGAATCAGCGTCGCCGACGGCATCGAAGGGCGCGGCACCTGCATCACCTTGCACCTGCCGCTGCAGGAACAGCCAGGTTATGAAAGTGAAGCCTGATCGACCTTGCGCTACTCTCTTGCCACTTCTTTGTGTTGATGTGAATTCATGAGCCAGACCGCGACCATTTTGGTCATTGATGACGAACCGCAAATCCGCAAATTCCTGCGCATCAGCCTCGCCTCTCAGGGCTACAAAGTGCTGGAGGCTGGTACCGGCACCGAGGGCCTGGCCCAGGCGGCGCTGAACAAACCTGACCTGCTGGTGCTTGACCTTGGTCTGCCGGACATGGACGGCCAGCAAGTGCTGCGCGAGTTCCGTGAATGGTCGACGGTGCCGGTGCTGGTGTTGTCGGTGCGGGCCAGCGAAGGGCAGAAGGTCGAAGCGCTGGACGGCGGTGCCAATGACTACGTGACCAAACCGTTCGGCATTCAGGAGTTTCTCGCCCGGGTGCGGGCGTTATTGCGTCAGGCACCGGTTGGTGAAGCCCAGCAGGCGGCGCTGACCTTCGGTCCGCTGACCGTGGACCTGGCCTATCGCCGGGTCCTGCTCGATGGCGCCGAAGTGGCCCTGACCCGCAAGGAATATGCGGTGCTGGCACAACTGGCACGCCATCCGGGGCGGGTCATCACCCAGCAGCAACTGCTCAAGGACATCTGGGGGCCGACCCACACCGAGGACAGCCACTACCTGCGGATTGTGGTCGGGCACCTGCGCCAGAAACTGGCGGACGATCCGACCCAGCCCCGGTTTATCGTGACGGAGGCGGGGGTCGGGTATCGGTTGATTGAGGGGGGGCTTTAGTTTTTGTGTTGGCTGGGCTGACGTCTTCGCGAGCAAGCCTGCTCGCGAAGAGGCCCTTGCAGTCACCCGAGATTTTTCAGGTACTCAATTCTGCTCACTCTCATACCGATCCAGCGTATCGCTCGCAATCTCGCGACCCAGCGCGATCAACTCTGGCGCCTTGTAGAACTCGAAAAACCGGCACACCCGCTTGGGCACATTGATCAGCACGTCCGGCGGATAACCGGCAATCTTGTACTGCGCCAACGATGTCTGCATCACCTCGAAACTCTGGTTGATCAAATCCAGCAGGGACGCCGGCCCGACGTTGTCGATGATGAACGAACCGGTGGCCGATTTCGGCGCGCCTTCGGTTTCCGGGGCTGCAGCCGGTTGCTGCGCTTGAGGTTCGGCAGACTCCAGCCACGGGTTGATTTCCGCCGCGTCGGCCTTCAGTGCTTCCTGTTCCAGCAACAATAACTGTTCAGCCTGTTTGCGCCGAAACGGCAAGTGCGAACCGAGGGAATTGATCAGGTTGTCGAAGCGGCTCTTGAACGCCGGTGGGCGCTGGATAACCGGTAATTTATAATGCCGCTGATTGGTGGCGTTGAGGTTGACCGCGATGATCAGGTCGCAATGACTCGACACCACCGGCACGATGGGCAACGGGTTCAGCAAGCCACCGTCGACCAGCATGCGATTGCCCTGCATCACCGGTGTGAACAAACTGGGAATCGCCGCTGAAGCGCGCATCGCCTGATGCAGGCAGCCTTCCTGAAACCAGATTTCCTGCTGATTGGTCAGGTCGGTGGCCACGGCTGTGTAGGGGATGCGCAGTTCTTCGATATTGATCTCGCCGACAATCTTGCGGATCTGCCCGAAGACTTTCTCCCCACGAATCGCGCCCAGCCTGAAACTGACGTCCACCAGACGCAGCACGTCGAGGTAGTCCAGGCTTTCGATCCAGTTGCGATATTCGTCGAGTTTGCCGGCGGCATAGATGCCACCGACCACCGCCCCCATGGAACAACCGGCGATACAGGCGATGTCGTAGCCACGCCGTTCGATCTCTTCAATGACACCGATATGGGCATAGCCCCGGGCTCCACCTGAGCCCAGCACCAGTGCGACACGCTTTTTCATGAACCGCCCTCATCTGACAAGATTCAACAATGCACCCATCAAGGGCCCCGCTTCAATCGTTAAGGTCGCAGGGCACGGCGATGACGTCGTTTTTTGATACACGATGTTGTCCGATGGGTATTCTGGCGAGCGCTATAGTTTCGACTATGGGAGCAAGGCACTTTTTGCCCGCGACACCGTCTTACCTGCACGGTTGTTTATCTAATTTGAGGTGTTATTCATGAAAGCCTGGATCTGTGTGCCTTTGATCGCGCTGGCATTGGCCGGCTGTGCCGGTAAAACCGCTTACCGCGACAGCTGTGCAAGCAACCTCGACAGCGCATGGCACGAGCTGGACCTGGCCAAGGCCGAAGGTTTTGCCGGCACAGTCAGTTACTCCAAGGCCCTGTCGTTGCTGACCGGCGCCAAGACCCAGCAGCAGTTCGAAGGTTATGAGGGCTGCACCAGCAAGGCCGAAAAGGCGCGTTTTTATATTCGCGAGTCCCGCGCTGGTCGTTAAGCAATGACCTGGCTCAATGGTCATGCGCCTGACGGCAGCTACTGTTGTCAGACACGACAAGGGGAACTCGCATCAGGGAGCAGGTGATGTCAGCGTTGGTTGATCGGTTGGTGGCGCATGTTCTGGGGCTGGAGGTGCGTCTTATGGCGTGCCAGGCACGTTTGAGTGCCCATACCGATCCTGAAGCGTTGCACGAGTTGCGCACCACGGTTCGCCGTTTGCGCAGCCTGCTGCGGCCCCTGCGCGGGTTGCCGGGTGTGGAGCAACTGGAAACCGCGGCGTCCGGCGTGGGGCAACTGACTACGCCGTTACGCGATCGTGAAGTGCTGGCGGCGTATTTGCTCGAGCACCATCAACCCGAAGCCGCACAGCGGCGCATGGCGCAGATGCATGCGGCTTATCCCGCGGTCGCCGAGAGCCCCGAGTTGGCGCAACTACTGATGATCCTCGACGCCTTCCCGCGTTTCCTGCGAGCCTCCCAGCGTCAGGGCTTGCTCAAGGGCTTGCGCCAGCGCATCGAAAAGCGCCTGGCCAAGCAGTGGAAGAAACTGGATCAGGCGCTGCACGACCCTGCCCATGATCGCCATCGCTTGCGCCTGCTGATCAAGCGTGTGCGTTATGGCATTGAAGCCTATCCCGACCTTGATCGTCTGCCGGACGCGGCCATGCCACGGCTCAAAGCGGCGCAAAGTGCTTTGGGCGACTGGCATGATTGCTGGCAGTGGCTGGTCCGGGCTGAGCACGAGGCGGATTTGCTGCCCTGCGTATCGGCATGGAAAACCACCATGGCCAAGGCCGAAAGCCGCGCCGACCGCGTTCTCGACACACTCAGTGCGTCCTGCTTCAAATCCTGAAAACAATGCAAAACCCTGTGGGAGCGAGCAAGCTCCCACAGGGTTTTGTGCTGATATTTGAATGAAAGTTTGGGCCAGGACGGCCTATCTGTCAGTTTATTTGTCCGGAATAAGCGCTGTACCGCGCGCGCCAGCTGGTTAAGATCCCGTCATCCTTTTTCCGCCTTATGAGGTTGCCATGGACTTTTCCGATCTGCTCGACGCTGTTCGCCGTCAGCCTCAGTCGTTGTCGATTCCGGCCGAGTGGGGCCAGGGGCGTGCCAGTTTCGGTGGCCTGGTGGCGGCGTTGCAGTACGAAGCCATGCGCGCCAAGGTGCCGATGGATCGCCCGGTGCGATCGCTGGCAATCACCTTTGTCGGCCCGGTCGAGCCGGATGTGCCGGTCAGTTTTGAAGTGGATGTATTACGCGAAGGCAAAGCTGTCAGCCAGGTGCTGGGCCGTGCCATGCAGAAAGGACAAGTGGTGACGCTGATCCAGGGCAGCTTCGGCGCCTCGCGACCGTCCGAAGTCGCCGTGACTGCTCAGCCGGCGCCGCAGATGAAACACTGGGACGATTGCCAGGAACTGCCTTACCTCAAAGGCATAACACCAGAATTCATGAAGCACCTGGCGATGCGCTGGAGCGTCGGCGGTTTGCCGTTCACCGGCAACAAGTCCCGGGAAATGGGGGGCTGGGTACGGTTGCGCGGGGAGAAGAATGAGGCCGTCACCGAGGCGTACATTCTGGCACTGGTAGATGCCTGGCCACCGGCCCTGTTACCGCACCTGAACAAGCCGGCGATGGGCAGTACGCTGACCTGGACCATCGAATTCGTCCAGCCGTTGCTCGATCTGAGCACGCTGGACTGGTGCAAGTACCTGGTGGAAATCGACCATGCCGCCGACGGCTACGGACACGCCGCTGCCAAACTGTGGAGCGCCGACGGCCGGCTCATTGCCATGAGCCGGCAGACCGTGACGATCTTCGCCTGATCAGCGTCCCTCACGCCTCGAACTTGTGACCGTGACGTTGCAGGCCGAGGGCGGCGAGCAGGCCGACAACACCGACTGCCACGCTTGGCAGGTTCAGGCTGAAGACCCCGGAGACCACCAGCAGGAAGCCGATAATGAACAGCGGCACCGCAATCAGCTGCAACACGAAATGGGTCGGGTGCTGATGATTCTGCGGGTTCACTCGCCATTGCCAGGCGGGAAGGTGCGGATGACGTTTGCCCATGTTGAATACTCCTCATTCGGTGTTGAACACATGATTGAAGAATAGGCGTGGGCAGGGTGGGCGGCGAATCAAGGTTGGCTATCGGGGTGATAGTGGATCATGTTCGCTATTGATGTTGGCCGGTCTGGCGCTTTCGCGAGCAGGCTCGCACCCACACTGGAATGCGATTTATCTGTGGGAGCGAGCCTGCTCGCGAAGGGGCCGTCAAAGCTTGAGCTGCCCTATGGCCTTGCTCAACTCCCCGGCCAAGGTCGCCAACTCATTGCTGGTCGTGGCCGAATCCACCGTCTGCTGCACGGTGTTCTCGGTCACATCACGAATGCTCACCACTGCTCGATTCATTTCTTCCGCCACCTGACTCTGCTGCTCGGCGGCAACCGCGATCTGGGTGTTGCTCTCACGCATCTGCGCCACCGCACGGGTGATTTCCGCCAACGCCGCGCCAGCTTCTTGTGCCTGTTGCACGCAGTCGTCGGCTTTGAACGAGCTTTCCTGCATGAAGTCCACCGCATCGCGGGTGCCCGCCTGTAGCGCGGAGACCATGAGGGTGATTTCGTCGGTCGAGGCTTGCACGCGCTTGGCCAGGTTGCGTACTTCGTCGGCCACCACGGCAAAACCACGGCCCATTTCACCGGCCCGGGCGGCTTCGATGGCCGCGTTCAGCGCCAGCAGGTTGGTCTGTTCGGCGATGCTGTGAATCACGCTGACCACGCCGTTGATCTTCTGGCTGTCTTCGGCCAGGCGCTGGATCATCTCGGCGGTCTGCTGCACGCCGCTGGACAGCCCGGCGATCGACTTCTGCACGCGGCTGACCACTTCCTGGCCACTGCCTGCCAACGTGTCGGCGCTTTTCGAGAGATCGCGGGTGGCGCCGGCGTGCTGGGCGATGTGATAGACGGTGGCGGTCATTTCGTTGATCGCGGTGGCGGCCTGATCGGTTTCGCTTTGCTGACCAAGCATGCCATGGCGCACTTCATTCATGCTTGAAGCCAGCCGCGCTGCGCCGACGTCCAGCTGTCGTGCGGTACTGGCAACGGTGTTGACCACTCGCTGATAGCCTGCCTGCATCGCGTTGAAGGCGTTGGCCATTTGCCCGACTTCATCTTTGCCAGCCAGCGGCACACGGGCTGAAAGATCACCGGTTTTCTCGACGTGGAGCATGACGTCTTTGAGGGTATTGAGCTGGCTGAGCAAAAAGCGGATCAACAACTGAGACGCGCCCAGCATCGCCAGCATCAGGATAAACACCGCCGCCGCGTAGTTGACGAAGCGTTCACCGAACACCTGACTCAGGCTCGGGCCATAAGCGATCACCGCGACTTGTTGGCCATCGGCACGGGCGAAGACGTCGGCGCCCATCAACGGGTTGTCGCCGAACAGTGGCATTGAGTTGATCTCGACCCAGCCGTGGGTGTCGGTCAGTTCCAACAAGGGCTGCTCATTCAACAGCGGCGCTTGCCCGCGATTGAATGTCAGCAGGTTGTCGGCCTTGGGCAGCGGTTGACCGGCAGGCCAGGCGCCGAGCAAGCGTGCCTGAGCCTGGGCCGAAGCCTGGGAGGCCTGGCTGCGGGCCTGCTGCTCGAGTTGCACGGCGTACAGCACTAGCAGCAGGGTGGTGACAAAGGCGACCGCATTGACCGCCCAGAATTTATATTTCAGCGAGATGTTGCTAAGCCAGGCACCCATGGAGGTCTTCTCTGATAGCGGAAACAGCATTGGCAAGGTGCCAGCATTGTGCCGCTATGCAGGGGGCGGGATCTTGATGCAAATCAACAAGCAGACCATTGCCCCTGTGGTTACTCGGAGATCGAAGGCAGACGGAAGAAAGTCCGCGCACAAGCAGTGGTATGTGCCGCCAGTTCTTCCTCGCTCTCACCACGATGTAACGCCACTTCGCGCAAAACGTCGGTCAGATACGCCGGCTCGTTACGGCCATTCTTCGGCTTGGGTCGCAGGGTGCGCGGCAGCAGGTATGGCGCATCGCTTTCCAGCATCAGGCGCCCGGCCTTGATCTCTTTCACCAGCGGATGCAGATGCGTGCCCCGGCGTTCGTCGCAGATCCATCCGGTGATGCCGATGTGCAGATCCAGATCGAGATAGCTGAACAGCGCCTTCTTTTCCCCGGTAAAGCAATGCACCACGGCTGCCGGTAACTGGTCACGGTAATCGCGCAGGATTTCCAGCAGGCGCTGATTGGCATCGCGCTCATGCAGGAACACCGGCAATTGCAACTCGACTGCCATGGCCAGATGCTCTTCGAGCACCTTTTCCTGTTGCGGGCGCGGGGAGAAATCCCGATTGAAATCCAGCCCGCATTCACCCACGGCGACCATGTTCGGCTCCTTGAGCAAACTGCGCAGGCGCTGGGCGCTGTCGGCGTTCCAGTCGCTGGCCGAATGCGGGTGAATACCGGCGGTGGCGAACAACCGTTCAGCGCTTTCATCCAGTTGTCGGCACAGTTGCAGGGCCTGTTCGCTGCCCTCGACGCTGGTGCCAGTAAGCACCAATTGGCAGACCCCGGCGGCATAGGCACGGTCGAGTACGGCCTGGTGTTTGTCGGCAAAACTGGGGTTGGTGAGGTTGACGCCGATATCGATGAGTTGCATGGTGCTACCTCGGACCAAAGGCCGGAAAGCATATCAGAGCTGTAGATTTATAAGAAAAGCCAAGAACTACAACGAGTTGAAGCTGTCTTTTGATGCCGCGAGACAAGTTGGTACCCGTCTTTCGCACTTTGCCAGCGCTCCAGGCGCTCTGTTTCTGTCGTCCGATTTCGTGAATTGTTCATGAGGTCGGCCAGTATTCTTTCCGGAGAGTGGATGACACGTCCCTCGGTTTTGCTACTGCTGTGTTGTTCGTTGCTGCTGCCGATGCCGGCGGTCGCGCGTCTGGCCGGGCCGCTGCAAGCCGTGCCGTCGAGCAAGGTGCGCGATCTTTCGGAGATTCGTAACAGCCGCGTGCTGCGAGTGCTGGTCAATCAGAGCCGCAACAGCTCCGGCGAAGTCCAGGGCCAGGCCATTGGCGTCGAATATCATCGACTGCGCGCTTTTGAGCAGTATCTCAACGGCCACGCCCGTGACGGTCAGGAAATCACCCTCAAGATCATTCCCAAATCCAAAGACCAACTGCTCGGTGCATTGACCCGCGGTGAAGGGGATCTGGTGGCGCCGGGAGAATTGCTCGATCCACAATCAGGCCATGCCGTCAGTACCAGCGAACCAATTGCCAGTCATGTGCCATTGCTGCTGGTCGGTATCAAGGGCGAACGCCGCTACACCCGTGTCGAACAACTCTCCGGTAAAACCCTGGCATTGCCGACGGGCAGCGCCGCCGGTGATGCGGTCAGTCAGATCAATCAAAAACTTGCGTTGCACAAACTGGCGCCGGTGAAGATCGAATGGGTCGATCCCAGTCTCGCGGTGGAAGACGTGCTGGAGATGGTCCAGGGCGGCATTTTTCACCTGACCATCGTCGAACAACCGATTGCTGAACGCTGGGGCAAGATTCTGCCCAAGCTGCGCTTTGACCGGCAGTTGCTCATTAGCGAGCCCGGCGAGGAATACTGGTTTGTGCGTCGTGATGCTTCAATGTTGCGGGCCAGCATTGATCGCTTCCTGAGCACTTACAAGAAGCCGTCGGATGAAGACGTGGCGTTCCTGCGCATCTATCGGCGTCTGTACCAAGTGCATTATCCCTTGGCAAAGGCTGACCGCCAGCGTCTGGAAAAACTGCGTCCGGTGTTGCAGAAACACGCCGATTCCCAGGGCATGGACTGGCTGAACCTCGCGGCGCTGGCCTTCAAGGAATCCGCCCTGCAACCCGAGGCCCACAACGGCGGCGGACCGACCGGGCTGATGCAAATCACCCCGTCCGCGGCCCAGCGGGTGGGGGTCAACAATATTCAGAATCTCGATGCCAATGTGCAGGCCGGTGCCAAGTACCTGGCCATGATTCGTCGCAAGTTCTTTGCCAGCCCCAAACTCAATGAGCGCGAGCGCATGGCCTTCGTGTTGGCGGCCTACAACATCGGCCCGGAGCGGGTGCAGGCGATGCGCGCCGAAGCTCGCCGCCGGGGCCTGAATCCCAATCAGTGGTTCTTCCAGGTCGAACGCATTGCCATGGAGCAGGTGGGGATGGGGCCGGTCAGCTATGTGAATAGCGTCAACAAGTACTACTTGGCGTTTGATCGCGAGCGGGAATCGTTGGAGCCCTCAAGGCAAAAAGTCGCCACACGTAAATAATCGATTAAACTGATTGTTATGGCGGGTTTTTTGCGCTTTTAACATGAAATATATTGATTAATATGGCGACCAACCCACACACACTCACAATGGATGACCCAGCATGACCACTCTGATCAACAAGGTACTGTTTACCCGCGCTGGCTACGGCCTGACTGTTCTGCGGATCTTTGTCGGCATCATCTTCGCCGCTCACGGTTCACAGAAGCTCTTTGGCCTGTTCGGTGGTTATGGCCTGGCCGGGACCGCGCAGTACATGGAAAGCCTTGGCCTGACACCGGGCTACCTGATGGCTACCCTGTCTGGCGGTACTGAGTTTTTCGCCGGTCTGGCACTGATTATCGGCCTGCTGGTGCGTCCGGCCGCGCTGGGGCTGACTATCCTGTCGCTGGTGGCGATTTTCTCGGTGCACATCCACAACGGCTTGTTCATGGCCAACAACGGTTACGAGTTCGCCCTGGCGCTGCTCGGCGGCAGCATCGCGGTATTGATCGAAGGCGCCGGCAAACTGTCGGCTGACCGCGCCATCGCCGGCTGACCGCTCTGGCTCAACGAAAAGGTCCGCATTGCGCGGGCCTTTTTTGTTTCAGCAGATTATTGACACCGTCCGGTCAGCTTCACTAGAGTGTTGCTATGCGCCGATTTAAACAGCTACTTGCGGGGCGCCAGGTGACTCATACAGTTGCCGACAGAAGCCGGGTCATGGCTTCGAAATACCGCTAAAGCGCTGGTTCGGTGTTGCCTCTCACCTGCCATGCAGAATTTTGAGGCAGAGACACGACACGATGAATGCACTAAACCCTGTTGTACGCCCGGCGCCGATCACGGCGCACCTCACCCAGCGCAATCCAAAAATCCTGCTTGGCGGCAAACATCAGCCGACGCTCCTGCGTTATCTCGACGGCTGGCCGCGTCGTACCGGTGGGCCTGCCGCGTTCCTGATCCAGTTTGTCGAAGACGGCGAGTCACTGGCACGCTTTGCCGATGACAGTTTCGATCTGGCCGTGATTCAGTCGCCCAGCCTTGCGGACGCGCCCGAAGTTATCAAGCAGCTGACCCGCGTGGCCCGCCAAGGGCTGATTACCCGTCGCTGAAACTTATTGATACTCGATCGCCACGATATACACACATTGCTCGCCAGTGGGTGTCTGGACCCGGACTTCGGCATCCAGCGCCTTGCCGATCAGTGCGCGTGCCAGTGGCGAGTCGATGCTGATCAGTCCCAGCTTCAAGTCCAGCTCATCCGGCCCGACGATGCGATAGCGCGACTCCTTGCCGTCTTCATCTTCAATGGTGACCCACGCACCGAAATACACCTTATTCGGGTCGCTGGGCTTTTCGCTGACCACTTTCAGCGCTTCCAGCCGTTTGGTGAGAAAACGCACGCGGCTGTCGATTTCGCGCAGCATCTTCTTGCCATAGGTGTATTCGGCGTTTTCCGAGCGGTCGCCCTGAGCCGCCGCTTCGCTGACCGACTGTGTCACTTGCGGGCGGCGCACATGCCAGAGTTCGTGAAACTCGGCGCGCATCCGCGCTTCACCTTCGGGGGTGATCAGCGCGGTGCCGGCGGTGCGGGGAGGGCGGTAGCGGCTCATGACAGCTTCTTGTCAGGGAAAGATCGCAAGAGTCTATCAACCCTCACGCAAGACTGTCAGGGGACTGGCGTTCAAGGCGCGACGGGTGCCAAACACTCCGGCGCCACCGATCAGCACGGCACCGATCAGCGGCAGCACCAGCAGCCACGGATGCGGATGCCAGACCAGGTCGAAGGCGTAGCGGTAAAGCACCAGGCTGACCAGCTCCGTACCCAGCGCCGCCAGCAACCCGCTGACGGCGCCAAGCAGGCCGAACTCGATGCGCCGGGCCTTGACCAGCAACTGTCGCTCGGCGCCCAGTGCGCGCAGCAACGCGCCCTGGCGAATGCGCTCGTCCAGTGTCGCCTGCAAGCCGGAGAACAGCACGGCCATTCCCGCTGCCAACACGAATAACAGCACGTACTCCACCGCGATGGTCACTTGGCCAAGGATGCTGCGCAACTGCTCCAGCAAGGCTTCGACTTGCAGGATGGTCACCGCCGGGAACGCCCGGGACAGATCGACGATCTGTTGATCGTGGCCCGGTGCCAGATAGAAGCTGGTGAGGTAGGTGGCCGGCAGGTCTTTCAGGGTGCCAGGCTGGAAGATCATGAAGAAGTTCGGCTGGAAGTTGTCCCAGTTGATGTCCCGCAGGCTGGTGACTTTCGCTTCGCGATTGACCCCGCCGACGGTGAATACCAGATCGTCGCCGAGCCTGAGCTTCAGGCTTTCGGCCACCTTGCCTTCGACCGATACACCGGGAATGTCGCCCGCTGGTTGTTGTGTCCACCAGCTGCCGGCGGTGAGTGTGTTGCCCGCTGGCAGGTCGGCGGCCCAGGTCAGGCTCAGGTCGCGCTGAATCGCCCGGTCACCGGCCGAATCCTTGCTGACGATTTCCTGTACGGCTTCGCCGTTAATGCTGATCAGGCGTCCTGGCACCACCGGGTAGAGCGGCGCCGACTGGGCAGAAAGCCCGACCAGGTGATCAGTGAAGGCCTGCTTGTCCGCTGGCAGGATGTTCAGGACAAAATAGTTGGGCGCGTTTTTGGGTAACTGGTTCTGCCAGGTGTCCAGCAGTTCGCCGCGTAGCAACGCCACGAGTGCCATCGACAGCAGGATCAAGCCGAAAGCCAGGGACTGGCCGGCTGCCGCCAAGGGATGGCGCAGTAGTTGGCCAAGGCCAAGCCGCCATGGCAAGGAGGCTCGGGCCAGCATCCGCCGCAGGCTGTTGAGCAGCAACAGCAGCAAGCCACCGAGCACCAGCGCCGCAATCACACCGCCGCCCAGCAGGGCAAAGGTCAGCACCAGATCCAGACTCAGGCGCCACATGATCAGGCCGAGGGCACCGAGCGCCGCGCCATAGACCATCCAGGTGCTGGAGGGGATCGGCAGCATGTCCCGTCGCAATACCCGCAGCGGCGGAACCCGGCCCAGCGCGGCCAGTGGCGGCAAGGCGAAGCCGGCCAGGGCGACGAGGCCGGTGCCGATCCCGGCGATGGCGGGGAACAAACCGCCCGGTGGCACATCGCTGGGTAATAAATCGTGCAGCAAGGCGAACAGCCCCAGCTGTGCCAGCCAGCCGAGCAGGGCGCCACTGAGGCTGGCGAGCAGGCCGAGGACGGTCAGCTGCAGGCTGAACAACACCATGGTTTCCCGGCGAGAAAGCCCCAGGCAGCGCAACAAGGCGCTGGCGTCGAAACGGCGGGTGGCGAAGCGTGTTGCCGACAAGGCGACGGCCACGCCGGACAGCAGCACCGCCACCAGGCTGGCCATATTCAAATAACGTTCGGCCTTGCCCAGCGCGCCGCCGATCTGCCGGTTGCCGTCACGGGCGTCTTGCAGGCGCTGGTTGGCGGCCAGTCCCGGTTTGACCAGCTGCCGATAAGTTTCCAGCGCCTGGGCATTGCCGCGCCACAGCTCGCGGTAACTGACGCGGCTGCCGGGCTGTACCACGGCGGTCGCCTTCAGGTCGGCGAGGTTGATCAGCACGCGTGGTGTCAGGCTGTAGAAGTTGCCGGCGCGATCCGGTTCGTAAGTCAGTACGCGGCTCAGCTTGAGGGTTTTCATGCCGACGTCGATGCTGTCGCCGATCTTCAGGTCCAGCGCCGTCAGCAGTCGCGGCTCGACCCAGGCTTCGCCGGGTTTCGGTCCGCCCCCGGTGATTTCGGGTGCGAAGGGGGCCGGGGCGCTTTTCAGTTCGCCGCGCAACGGGTAGACGTCATCGGCGGCCTTGATGCTCGACAGCTGGATGCCTTTGTCGGTGGCAATGACGCTGGAAAACTCCACCACTTGTGCGTGTTCGAGACCCAGCTCAGTGCCGCTTTTGATCTGTTCGGGGCGTGCCGGTGAACTGCCTTCCAACAGCAGGTCGGCACCGAGGAATTCGGTGGCCCGGAGCATCATCGCGCCGTTGAGGCGGGCGCCGAAGTAGCCGATGGCGGTACTGGCGGCCACAGCCACCAGCAGGGCAAAGAACAACACCCGCAATTCGCCGGCGCGGGCGTCGCGCAGCAATTGGCGAATGGCGAGACTGAACAGGCGCAACAGCGGCAGGCGTGCCATCAAGGCTCCAGAGGGGCGACCAGCAGGCCGGCTTCAAGGCGGATCAGGCGCCGGCAGCGATGTGCCAGGCGTTCGTCGTGGGTCACCAGCACCAGGGTGGTGCCGCGTTCCTTGTTCAACTCGAACAGCAGGTCGCTGATGCGTTCACCGGTGTGGCTGTCGAGGTTGCCGGTGGGTTCGTCGGCAAACAGCACATCCGGCTCGGCGGCAAAGGCCCGGGCGATGGCCACGCGTTGCTGTTCGCCACCGGAGAGTTGGCGCGGCGAGTGGGTCAGGCGCTGGCCCAGGCCGACGCGTTGCAGCAGTTCGGTGGCGCGCTCGCGGGCGTCTTTGCGGCCATCGAGCTCCAGCGGCAGCATGACGTTTTCCAGGGCGTTGAGACTGTCGAGCAACTGGAATGACTGGAAAACAAAACCCACATGCTCGGCGCGAATACGGGCGCGCTGGTCTTCATCGAGCTGGCTCAGGGCCTGCCCGGCGAGGGTGACTTCGCCACTGCTCGGCAGGTCAAGGCCGGCGAGCAGGCCGAGGAGGGTGGATTTGCCGGAACCGGACGCGCCGACGATGGCCAGGCTGTCGCCCTTGTTCAGTTCCAGGCTGAGTTCGTGCAGGATAGTCAGTTCACCTTCCGCGCTGGGGACCACTTTGCTGAGGTTCTTCGCGGTGAGAATGCTTGCGCCCATGGAGAATCCGATGCGTGTATGGTTTTTGAGTGCTGGCCTGGCCCTGATGTGCATGGCCCAGAACGCAGCGGCGGGTACAGTCCTGATCGTTGGCGATAGTATCAGCGCCGGTTTCGGCCTGGATACACGCTTGGGGTGGGTGTCGTTGCTTGAACAACGGCTCAAGCGCGAAGGTTTCGACGATAAAGTCGTCAATGCCTCCATCAGCGGCGACACCAGTGCCGGTGGCCAGGCACGCCTGCCGGCGCTGCTTGCAGAGCATAAACCACAGCTGGTGATCCTGGAGTTGGGCGGCAACGATGGCCTGCGTGGAATGCTGCCAACTCAATTGCAACAAAACCTTGCGGCAATGATCGACAGCTCCCGCGCCAGCGGTGCAAAGGTGCTGCTGCTGGGCATGCAATTGCCCCCCAATTATGGCGCACGCTACACCAAGGCATTTGCCGAGGTTTATGGTCAGTTGGCGGACGAGAAAAAGATCCCGCTGGTGCCGTTTTTTCTCGACGGGATCGGCGGTCATCCGGAGCTGATGCAAGCCGATGGCCTGCACCCGGCGGTGGGGGCTCAGGACAAGTTGCTGGAAAATGTCTGGCCGACGCTAAAACCGCTGCTATGACGCTTTTCTAGTGGCAGGCTTTCGGCTAAGGTGGCGCCCCCCCAATCTGGAGCCCCCGATGTCGCGTTCTGCCTGGTCCCTTTTTGCCTACCAACTGATCGAGCCTGACGAGCAGCTGGATCTGTTCGCCTGCCAGGAAGTACGGGTGCATCTGGTGACGCGTCAACTGGAACTCGGCGGTTCGGCGGATCGGACTTTGTGCGGCAGTCTGCTGCCGGCGCAACCGCGCTGGTCGAGCGTTGATCGCACGGTCTTTCAGGATCAGCGCCTGTGTTCGTTGTGCCGCGCCATTCTTGAATCGCAAAAGCGCGGCACATCGCCGATCTGGCCCGAGTTGCGTTTCGAGCTTTAGGCCTGCCCCATGGCCGACACTGGCATGAAGAATATGTCATGTGTCGCCTGCCATATTCCCGATCTCCCCGAATTTACGGGCGTCGGTGTACAATCGCCTTCTTAACCCCTAGTCGATCTGCGAAGGATTTTCCGGATGTTGCCGCGCTTTCCTGCCGTCACCCGCTGCCTGTCTCTTGCCGCCCTGTGTGTGGCGGGTCCCGTTGCAGCCCTGGAGCTGCCCCTGCCACCGCCTGGTGAAGACATCATCGGCCAGGTCCAGGTGATCAAGGCCAAGTACGAAGACACCTTCGCCGACCTGGGCACTACTTACGACCTGGGTTACTCGGAGATGGTCGCGGCCAACCCGGGCGTCGATGCCTGGCTACCAGGCGCAGGCACTGAAATCATTCTGCCGACGCGTTTCATCCTGCCGCCTGGCCCGCGTGAAGGCATCGTCATCAACCTGGCTGAATACCGCCTCTACTACTACCCGAAAGGCCGGAACGTGGTGTACACCTTCCCGCTGGGTATCGGTCGTGAGGGCTGGGGCTCGCCGATTGCGCACACCACCATCACCGGCAAGATCCCGAACCCGACCTGGACCCCTCCAGCGTCGATCAAGGCCGAGCACGCCGCAGACGGTGATCCTTTGCCTAACGTGGTTCCGGCCGGCCCGGACAACCCGCTGGGGCCGTTCAAGTTCACGTTGGCGACGCCGGGCTACCTGATCCACGGTTCGAACAAGAAATTCGGCATCGGCATGCGCACCAGTCACGGCTGCTTCCGCATGTTCAACAACAATGTGCTGGAAATGGCCAGCATGGTGCCGGTCGGTACCTCGGTGCGGATCATCAACGACCCGTACAAGTTCGGCATGAGTGCCGGCAAGGTCTACCTCGAAGCGCACACCCCGCTCGACGACAGCGGCAACCCGTCGGTGGTGGACAAACACACTGCGGTGATCAACGCCATGCTCAAGCGTGAGGACATCACCAACAACCTGCGCATGAACTGGGATGTGGTGCGTGACGTGGTGGCGGCTGAAGACGGCCTGCCAACCGAAATCGCCGTGCCGAACACTGCTGCCCCGGTGGCCGCGAGTACGCCGATCGATATGCAGTAACGCTCAAGCAAAACCCGCCGACGCTGGCCGCGTCGGCGGGTTTTTTATGGCCTGCACGAAACACCAGGCAATAAAAAAGCCGACCCAAAAATGGGTCGGCTTGATAACAATCCCGAAGGACTATTACTTGCGGCTAGCTTTGTCCAGCATACGCAGAGCGCGCTCGTTAGCTTCGTCAGCAGTCTGTTGTGCTTTTTGAGCAGCAGCCAGAGCTTCATCAGCTTTACGGTAAGCTTCGTCTGCACGAGCCTGGGAGCGAGCAGCTGCGTCTTCAGTAGCGGTCAGACGTGCTTCGGTTTCTTTCGATGCGCTGCTGCAACCGGTAGCCAGAACTGCGGCCAGAGCCAGAGCAGAGAATTTCAGAACGTTGTTCATCGTGTTCCCCTTCAAGGACTTTCTATTTAAGTAGCTGTCTCCTCAGAGTGAGGAAATAGCCGGCGTACATACTACCCATTACTTGTAGTAAGTAAACTGACGTAGCGCAAGAAGCAAAAAAAATTGTAGGCGCTGATTCTTTTTCGAGCAACTTTTAACTGCATTGTCCCGAAAATACCCCGTGGCAAAACCCGAGCCAGACAAGGCGTCTGGACCGCCGTTGCCTGCGTGTATTGTCGTTTTTTTTGCATCGGCTAAAGTCCCTTTACATGGATTCGTCTACACTTTTGTTCTGGTTTTGCGTAGCGTCTCGCATATCTTTATGCATGTTGAGGTGACTTTAACAAAGGGCGCTCGTCTTAAGTCTCAACATCCGGCAATGTTCAGGCGTTAGACAGGGATCTTCGGTCGAGCGGCTACTGCGTCACCCACAGCTGTACCGGCCAACCCGGCATGATGACGAGCGCACCTTGAGCATTTGTGCCAATGGTGCCTACTATTTGATACGTGCCAGGTTGCGCGAGATCGGTGCAGATTTTCTCGGTGTCCATTCAGGCACAGGGTGGCGTAGATGTTCCTTCGCCGGAAAAACATCGGTAAGGTAGGGGTCAGAATTCAAGACCCGCGAGGAGTAGTGATGAGCGAGGCGTTGTCCATCCACCATGACCAGGCTGGTCATCAGTTCGAGACCAGTGTGGACGGTCATCGTGCCTACCTGACCTATATGGACCTGGGAAAACAGACCCTGGATATCTATCGCACCTTCGTGCCCAACGCATTGCGCGGCCGGGGCATTGCGGCGGCATTGACCGAGCAGGCGCTGCAGTACGCCGAAGAGATGGGTTACACGGTGATTCCATCGTGCTCCTACGTGGAGCGCTACATGGAGCGTCACCAGCGGCATGCGGCAAAGCTGAATCAGTAAACGCATCCCATAAAAAACGCCGGGCTTAGCCCGGCGTTTTTGTGTGCGCAGTAAACGTGATCAGCCGCGATCGCGTTTTGGCAGCACGTCCTTGAGCTTGGCATGCATGCTGCGCAAGGTGTTTTCGGTGGCGGACCAGTCGATGCAGGCATCGGTGATCGACACGCCGTATTGCAGGTCGGCGAGGTCTTTGGGGATCGCCTGGCAGCCCCAGTTCAGGTGGCTCTCGACCATCAGGCCGATGATTGACTGGTTGCCTTCGAGGATCTGGTTGGCAACGTTCTCCATCACCAGCGGTTGCAGGGCCGGGTCCTTGTTGGAGTTGGCGTGGCTGCAATCGACCATGATGTTCGGCTTGATCTTCGCCTTGTTCAGCGCCTGCTCGCACAGGGCAACGCTGACCGAGTCGTAGTTCGGCTTGCCGTTGCCACCGCGCAATACCACGTGACCGTAGGCGTTGCCCTTGGTGGTGACGATCGACACGCCACCTTCCTGGTTGATGCCCAGGAAACGGTGCGGGCTGGAAACCGACTGCAGGGCGTTGATGGCAACGGTCAGGCCGCCGTCGGTGCCGTTCTTGAAGCCGACCGCCGAGGACAAACCGGAAGCCATTTCACGGTGAGTCTGGGATTCGGTGGTGCGTGCGCCAATGGCCGACCAGCTGATCAGGTCCTGCAAGTACTGCGGGGAGATCGGGTCGAGGGCTTCAGTGGCGGTCGGCAGGCCCATCTCGGCCAGGTCCAGCAGCAACTTGCGACCAATGTGCAGACCGTCCTGGATCTTGAACGAGTCGTCCAGATACGGATCGTTGATCAAGCCTTTCCAGCCGACGGTGGTGCGTGGTTTTTCGAAATACACACGCATGACCAGATACAGGGTATCGGACACTTCGGCGGCCAGTGCTTTCAGGCGCTCGGCGTATTCGTGAGCAGCCTTGAGGTCATGGATCGAGCACGGCCCGATCACCACGAACAGGCGGTGGTCGGTGCCATCCAGAATATTGCGAATGACTTCGCGACCCTGAGTGACGGTGCGCAAGGCAGCGTCGCTCAGAGGGATATCACGCTTGAGCTGATCGGGGGTGATCAGGGTCTCATTGGAGGCGACGTTTAGGTCGTTGATCGGTAAATCAGCCATCGTTTACTCGTCAGGTCACAGGTGCCGGCCGCCAGCGAACCCGCGCGGCGGAGCACAGCAGATTAAGCGCGTCGGGGAGCCGAACCTTAGCGCGTTAGGCGCCTGCTCGACAATGGGCAGACACGGGTTTAATCCCGCATTGGCTGAGCAAATGCCTTGCGAACCGTGTCGTGAGAGAACTCGTTGGCATGCTGCTGGACCCATTCAAGGGCCATGGCCTGAATATCCTGCAGCTCGTCATGGTCTTCGTGCAGGCGGCAGTAGCGTTCGATCTGACACACTTGCTCACCCATTCGGGCGCTGAACAGCATCTGCTCGTCAACGAAGGCAATGCCCACCAGATAGCCGCGCTTGCGCCGCAGGCACCAGGCCACATAGCCCAGATAACGCAGGTCGGGGTTGAGGGTCGGCATGCGCACTTCCAGTGCCGTGCCGTGGCGCCAGGCGCGGTGGTAATTGCAAGCCATGCCGCCGAGGCTGATAGTGTGCAGCCGTTGCCGTGAAATGCACTCATGTTTGAGCAGCGTCAACTCCACGGGCACATCGTCAGGATGAGGAATGAAACGTCCCATGAACACGGACTCCCTGTGTCGCCCATTTGACATTGTTTCCCCCAGTATAGTGGTCGAATTGCAATTGACCGATTTCGACGCCGACCAACGGCTGCTGGCCATGAACGGCATCAGCCTGGTGATTTTCACCAGTGTGGGCTGCGCCAGCTGCCGTTATGCGCGGCAGACTTTGCCGGCGCTGGAATTGGCGGTGGATCAACTGTGCTGGATCGATGCCGCCAACAATGGCGGTCTGGTGGAACGTTATGAGGTCTTTCATTTGCCGGCGCTGTTTGTAGTGCGCGACGGTGAGTTCTTCGGAGCACTGAAGTCGCGCCTGACCGGCCCCGAGCTGAATGAAGCCGTGGTGCAGGCGCTGACCGGAACAGCAGAGGAGTTGCCATGATGGGAGCAGTTGCCAGGCCGAAAATCGGCATTGTCGGGACCGGCGCAATCGGCGGTTTCTATGGTGTGATGCTGGCGCGTGCCGGCTTTGATGTGCATTTTTTACTGCGCAGTGAGTTTTCAGCGGTGGCTGAGCATGGGCTGCGCGTTGACAGCGCGGTGCATGGCGCCCTGACGCTGAACCCGGTACAGGCCTATTCAGCCGCCGAGGACATGCCGTCTTGCGACTGGTTGCTGGTGGGGGCGAAAACAACCAGCAACGCCGGTCTGGCGCCGGCCATCATTCATGCCGCAGCGCCGGGGGCCAGAGTGCTGGTGCTGCAAAATGGCCTGGATGTCGAAGACAGCTTGCGGGCGTTGCTCCCGGACTCACTGCATCTTCTCGGTGGTCTGTGCCTGATCTGCGTTCATCGCGAAGGTCCGGGCGTAATTACCCATCAGGCCCTCGGTTCCGTGAATGTCGGTTACCACAGCGGCCCTGCTCTTGATGATGCGGCCCGCATGGCGATTGTCGAAGAGGGCGCCAGCCTGTTCCGTACCGCTGGCATCGATTCCCAAGCCATGCCCAATCTGCATCAGGCGCGCTGGCAGAAACTGGTCTGGAATATCCCCTATAACGGTCTGTCGGTGCTGCTTGGGGCGAGCACCACGCCGTTGATGGCGGACGCTGACAGCCGCGCGCTGATTCAGCTATTGATGGCAGAAGTGGTGCAGGGCGCGAAAGCCTGCGGTCACGACATGCCACCGGGCTACGCCGACTACCTGTTCCTGATGACCGAAAAAATGACCGATTATTGGCCGAGCATGTACCACGACTTCCTGCATAAACGACCTCTGGAACTGGAAGCCATTTACGCCCGGCCACTGGCAGCGGCCAAAGCCGCGGGCTGCGAGTTACCGCGAATCGATGCCTTGTATCGCAGTCTGGGTTTCATCGACCGACGCAATACTTGAACCGCTCAACCTGAGGGAGAAAGGCATGGCAAAGACCATCGACGACAAACTGGTGCTGGCGATTTCTTCGCGAGCGCTGTTCGACTTGAGCGAGAGTCACAAGGTTTACCTGTCGAGCGGGGTCGAGGCTTACCGGCAATACCAGATCGAACATGAGGACGAAATCCTCGAACCCGGCGACGCATTCCCGCTGGTGGAAAAACTCCTCAATCTGAATGCCAGCCTGGGCCGCGCCCGGGTCGAGGTGGTCCTGGTGTCGCGCAATAGCGCAGACACCGGACTGCGTGTGTTCAACTCGATTCATCACTACGGCCTGGCGATCTCCCGAGCCGCATTTGTCGGTGGACGCAGTCCTTATCCGTACCTCAAGGCATTTGGTTGCGACCTGTTTCTGTCGACCCATGCCGAAGACGTGCGCAGCGCACTGGAGGCCGGATTTGCGGCGGCGACTATTCTCTCAGGCGGCGCGAGCCGTGCGGCCAGTGATGAGTTGCGCATTGCGTTCGACGGTGACGCGGTGATTTTTTCCGACGAGTCGGAGCGCATCTATCAGTCCGGTGGTCTGGAGGCGTTCCAGGCCAGCGAGCGCGAATCTGCGCGCGAGCCGCTGCGCGGTGGGCCGTTCAAGGGATTCCTTGCGGCGCTGAATCTGTTGCAGCGCGAATTTCCCGATGACGCCTGCCCGATTCGCACCGCGCTGGTGACGGCGCGTTCGGCACCGGCTCACGAGCGGGTGATTCGCACGTTACGCGAGTGGGACATTCGTCTGGATGAATCGCTGTTCCTCGGCGGCCTGACCAAATCGGCGTTTCTGGAGGCGTTTGCCGCCGACGTGTTTTTCGATGATCAGGCCGGTCATTGCGAGCTGGCGCGCGAGGTGGTCGCCACCGGTCACGTGCCCCACGGCATCAGTAACGAGCCGAAGCTTTAAGCCCCGCCATTCAATGCGTTGGGCGGCACGTCGTATTCGCCAAGGCACTGCTAAGCTGAATCAATCTCCGCCATCTTGGCACGCGAGGAGGTCATATGATTCGTTCGATGCTGTATGCCACTGACCTCGGCCTGTATGCACCTTTGGTGATGCAGCACGCACTGGCACTGGCACGAACGTTCAATGCCGACTTGTATGTGGTGCACGCGGTGGAACCGATGGGGCTGTTCGCCGAATCGGTGCTGCAGAGTTACCTCGATGAGCAGGCATTGAACGAGTTCCACAGCCAGGGTCTGAGTACGGTGATTGCCAGCATCGAGCAACGGGTGCTCGACAGCTTTCGTGAAGAATTGGGCGAGGAGGGCGTTCAGGATCTGGAGCGGATTCAGGCGGTGCGGGTGCTGCAGGGGGACCCCTCGCAGGTGATTCTTGACCAGGCACAGAAACTCTCTGTGGATTTGCTGATCGTAGGTAGTCACAGCCATGGCGCTGGCGCGGATATGCCGCTGGGCAGAACCGCCGCACGGGTGTTGCAGTTGGCTCAGGTGCCGGTCTATCTGGTACCGCTGGTGCAACGTCGGCGCCAAGGGGATCTTTAAGCGCACGAATAATGGCGTTTTGATAAAAAAGTTCTAGATTTATTCTTCAAACCATTAATATAGTTATATACCGTCGCTGATGCCCGTGGCGTCTACCTGCTTTGAGGGATACATATGAAGCTTCAACAATTGCGCTACATCTGGGAAGTGGCGCACCACGACCTCAACGTCTCCGCTACAGCCCAAAGTCTTTACACCTCTCAGCCAGGCATCAGCAAACAGATCCGTTTGCTGGAAGATGAATTGGGGGTCGAGGTTTTCGCCCGCAGCGGCAAGCACCTCACCCGTGTCACCCCGGCCGGCGAACGCATCATCACCACCGCCGGCGAGATTTTACGCAAGGTAGAAAGCATCAAGCAGATCGCCCAGGAGTTCTCCAACGAGAAGAAAGGCACCCTGTCGATCGCCACCACCCACACCCAGGCGCGTTATGCGTTGCCGCCGGTGATCAGCACATTCATCAAGCAATACCCGGACGTGGCCCTGCACATGCACCAGGGTTCGCCGATGCAGATCGCCGAAATGGCCGCAGATGGCACCGTGGACTTCGCCATTGCTACCGAAGCCCTGGAGCTGTTCGGTGATCTGGTGATGATGCCGTGCTACCGCTGGAACCGTTGCGTGGTCGTGCCTCAGGGCCATCCGCTGACCAAGCTGCCGAAGTTGACCCTCGAAGCGCTGGCCGAATACCCGATCGTGACCTATGTGTTCGGTTTTACCGGTCGTTCAAAACTCGACGAAGCCTTCAGCCATCGTGGCCTGACACCCAAAGTGGTGTTCACCGCCGCCGATGCCGACGTGATCAAGACTTACGTGCGCCTGGGCCTGGGCGTGGGGATCGTGGCGAAGATGGCGGTCGATACCAAGCTCGACAGCGACCTGGTGGTGCTTGATGCCAGCGAGTTGTTCGAGTCCAGCATCACCAAGATCGGTTTCCGTCGCGGCACTTTCCTGCGTGGTTTCATGTGCGACTTCATCGAGAAATTCGCACCGCACCTGACTCGCGAAGTCATGGCCAAGGCCATCGCCTGCCACAACAAACAGGAACTGGAAGAGCTGTTCGACGGCGTCGAACTGCCGGTTCACTGATCGGCTAGACCACCTCGGTAACAGCAAACTGTTGCCGAGCACCCGCCACCAGAATCTCCACCTCGTCCCCTTCGAACTTGCCCAGCAGGCTTTTGCCCAGCGGCGAGCGAGGGGTGATGACGGTCACCCATTGCCCCACCACATCGATCTTCAAACCTGCCGCATCGGGGGCCAGGAACAGCCACTGTTCACGCCCCTTTTCGTCTTCCAGGCCGAGCAGGGTACCCACTTCGATTCCCCGTTGATCATCATAAGGGCGCAACGTCAGGTTCTGGCACAAGGTCAGTGACAGGCGAATTTCTTCCACTCGTTTCGCCTGCCCGGCTGCCAGATAAGAGGCTTCCAGGCCAAGAGTGTCGTACTTGTTTTCGGCGATGTTTTCTTCGTGGGTCGCGGTTTCGTAGGCGGTTTGCGCGGCGCGCTCGGCAATGTCGAGGTCGATGCGCAGTTTGTCGAGAATCAGTTGATGGACGATGTGCTTATTCATGGTCAGTCGCAAAATTGCAAAACATTGGCGCGGGTTTTTTCGCTGGGTGCGGTCTGGTCCTGTTGCAGCCAGAACTGGCACTTGGGGTTCGACAGGTTGCGATTGTTGCTGCGGGCCTGATCAAGCGCCTGTTGCTGCTCGTTCTTGCGCAAGTTTTCTTTGTATTGTTCGAACAGCGGGCTTTGCGGCGGAATATCCGGCGCTGGTTGCACCACCGGCGGTTTGGCCAGTCGCTGCACCGCTTGCGCCACCGGGGCCAATTGCTCCGGGAACACAAAACGCGACGCCAGCCAGCAAGTCAGCACAATGGCAAGAAATCCCAGCCACAGGCCCAGGGCAATGCTGACGGTCAGTTGCAGGGTGCTGAAGCGAATCGGCAGCGGACGGCGCGTATTTGAACGATAGGGCATGGCTGCCTCCTGGCGGGTGGTCGCGGGCGAGTGGCGATTGTCGCACGAAGATTAATCGTCGTCGGCTCTTCTGTACGGGGTAATTTATGCGGACAATCGGCACCTTTGCCAACGGGAGCCTGCAATGCCTGAACTGAAAACCCGCTGGGATATTTTCTGCACCGTGGTCGATAACTTCGGCGACATCGGCGTGACCTGGCGCCTGGCCCGGCAACTGGTGGCCGAACACTCAGTTGATGTGCGCCTGTGGGTCGATGACCTGCGCGCTTTCGAGCGACTGTGCCCCCAGATCGATATCAACCTTTCGCAGCAATGGCAGGAAGGCGTCGAGGTGTGTCACTGGCCGAGCGAATGGCCAGTCACGTCGGCCGCCGATGTGGTGATTGGCGCATTCGCCTGCCAGTTGCCCCACGACTATATGGATGCCATGGCCGCACGCGAACAACCGCCGTTGTGGTTGAACCTCGATTACCTGAGTGCCGAAGACTGGGTGATTGGCTGCCATGGTTTGCCGTCGGTCAAATACCAGAACGTACAGAAGTATTTTTTCTTTCCCGGTTTCCAGAAAGACACGGGTGGTTTGCTGCGGGAGCGGGGATTGCTGGAGCGACGTCAGCAGTTTCAGCTAAGTTCGGCGGCTCAGCAGCAATTCCTGCAAGGGCTGGGCATTGAACGTGCGTGCGACGCGCAATTGATCTCGTTGTTTGCCTATGAAAATACCGGCCTTGCGAGCTGGCTCGACACGTTGGCCGCCGACTCGACGCCGACCCATCTGCTGGTGCCGGAAGGGCGGGTTCTCGGCGATGTCGAGCGTTGGCTGAGTGTTGGCGAATTAGCCGTGGGGGCGCTGCATGTGCGCCAGGCGTTGACCGTTCAGGTGCTGCCATTCGTCCGCCAGGATCAATACGACTACTTGCTGTGGTGCTGTGATTTCAACGCGGTGCGGGGTGAAGACTCTTTCGTCCGTGCACAATGGGCCGCTCGGCCGCTGCTTTGGCACATCTACCAGCAGGACGACGACATTCACCTGGACAAGCTCGAAGCGTTCCTGACGCTCTACACAAAAGGCCTTTCAACGCCTGCTGCCGAGGCGATCAGCGGTCTTTGGCGGTCTTGGAATGCCGGTGCCGACATGGCCGAACACTGGCTGGCCACCCGTAAACACGAGGCAGAACTACAAAATCATGCTCAGGCGTGGTGTCTGGAACAAGCCTTGCAGGCCGATCTTGCCACGGCGCTGGTACAGTTTTATGTAAATTGGATATGATACGCGGCCTAGATTTTTGTAAATCCCATCCAAATTCGGATATTCGCAATGAAAACTGGTAAAGAACTCAAACCCGGCATGGTGATCCGTCTCGAAAACGATCCTTGGCTGGTTCAGAAAGCTGAATTCACCAAATCGGGCCGTAACAGCGCGATCATGAAGACCAAGCTGAAAAACCTGCTGACCGGTTACAAGACCGAGATCGTTTACAGCGCTGACGACAAACTGGACGATGTGATCCTCGACCGTAAAGAAGCGACCCTGTCCTTCATCAGCGGCGACTCCTACACGTTCATGGACACCACTGACTACACCATGTACGAGCTGAACGCTGAAGACATCGAAGCCGTTCTGCCTTTCGTTGAAGAAGGCATGACCGATGTTTGCGAAGCGATCTTCTTCGAAGAGCGTCTGGTGTCCGTAGAGCTGCCGACCACCATCGTGCGCGTAGTTGACTACACCGAAGGTTCCGCTCGCGGTGACACTTCCGGCAAAGTCATGAAGCCTGCCAAGCTGAGCAACGGTACTGAGTTGCAAGTGGCTGACTTCATCGAAATCGGTGACAAGATCGAGATCGATACCCGCGAAGGCGGTTCCTACAAAGGCCGTGCTAAATAAGCACCGCTTGCGTAATGAAAAAGCCCGACCATCGAGTCGGGCTTTTTTGTGCCTGAAGGTTTTTACACGGTGACGTGCAGGCGCACATCGACGTTGCCGCGCGTGGCGTTGGAGTACGGGCAAACCTGGTGGGCGGCGTCGACCAGGCTTTGCGCGTCGGCTTGTTCAAGCCCCGGCAGGCTGATGTGCAAATCGATGTCCAACCCGAAACCGCCAGGGATCTGGCCGATGCCGACGTGGGCAGTGATCGAGGCGTCAGCAGGGATGCTGCGTTTGGTCTGGCTGGCCACGAACTTCAGTGCGCCGATGAAGCAGGCGGAATAACCGGCCGCGAATAATTGCTCCGGGTTGGTCGCCGCACCGCCGGCGCCACCGAGTTCTTTCGGGGTGGCGAGTTTGACGTCGAGAATGTTGTCGCTGGAAACCGCACGACCGTCGCGGCCCCCGGTGGATGTTGCGATGGCGGTGTAGAGAGTTTGCATGGTGTGAGCCTCATCGGGGTGTGTGTTTTGCGCTAATAGTTTGTGCGCTAAGTAAGTGCGAAATAAATGTAGCTCGATAATATTTTGCGCGCAAGATAAATTTTGGGAATGTCTGGCTTTGATGGCAAGGGGAGAGGCAAGAGGTCTGATTTAGAGCGGGCAGAGGGGGAATGTTTTTTTGAGACTGCCACGACGGGGCGTATGCAGAGATCCTTGTGGGAGCGAGCAAGCCCGCTCCCCCAGGGGGATAACGGAGTTCTTTAACTCAGAGGCTGTCCTGCAAATGACGACGCAACGCCTGCAGATCCGCTTGCAGTTTCTGCAACTGCTCCAGCGTCTGCCCACTGGCGCCGAGAATGCACTGCGGGATATCCCGAGCCTGGTCCTTGAGGGCGCGACCCTGGTCAGTCAGTTCGACAATCACCACCCGCTCATCCTCACGACTGCGGGTCCGGCTGAGCAACCCTTCGGCCTCGAGTCGTTTGAGCAGCGGCGTCAAAGAGCCCGGATCGGTCAGCAGTCGTGTGCTGATTTCGCCGACGGTCAAGCCGTCCCGTTCCCACAACACCATCATTGCCAGGTATTGCGGGTACGTCAGGCCCAGCGCTTGCAGCAGCGGCTTGTACACCTTGGTCATCAACAGCGACGTGGAATGCAGGGCAAAGCACACCTGATTATCCAGCAGCAGGTGGTCGCAGTGGTCCGGGGTCTCGGGTTTGTTACTCATGTCAGCGCCTTGATCGTTCATCGTCATGAATCTAGCGGGCGAATCTTTAATGCGCCAGATAATTATCGGCTAGTGCCGTCTCAGGTCGCTCTGCAAGGCAAGATCCCACGGTGGAATCGGGCTGAAACGGGTTTTCAGGTATTCCAGCAAAAGCCGGCTGCGGGAGCTGGCCTGTTGCTCCAGGCGCAACGCATAGATACCGGCTGTCTCCGGCTTTGGCAGACCGTTTTCGCAGAACAGCGGCAGCAGTTCGCCGCGTAACAGGTATTCACTGGCCAGCCATGTCGGTAGATGAGCAATGCCCAGCCCGGCCAATGCGCCACTGACCAGGGCTTCGGCGTTGTTGGCGCTGATGCGGATGCGCGCCGGTCGGTGCAGCTGCATGTGGCCGTCTTTCTCGAAGCGCCAGGCAAGGAGCGGTGCCAGCCCGTTCCAGTCGAGGCCATCGTGCTCGATCAATTGCGCCGGCTCGGTCGGTACGCCACGGCGCTTGAGGTAGTCGGGACTGGCGCAGGCGATGCGCACCATGTTCGCCAGCGGCGTGGCCACCAGCCGGGTATCCACTATTTGCCCGGCACGCAGCACCAGATCCACCTTGCCCAGATTCAAGCCCTGCATGTCGACAAAACTGTCGATCAGGTGCAGTTGCACATCAAGGCCGGGATAAAGCAGCAGAAAGTCGGCGATGACCGGCGCCAGATGCCGTCGCCCGAACGCTGCCGGGGCGTCTACGCGAATCAGGCCTTCCGGCGCACTGCTCAACGACACCGCCTCGGCCCGGGCCAGACGCAGTTCGGCGACGATCCGTCGAGCACGTTCGGCAAAGGCCAGCCCTGCCGGGGTAGCACGCACTGCGTGGGTACTGCGCAGGAACAACTGGCTGCCGACGGCGCTTTCCAGGCTGTCGATGCGTCGGGCCACCGCCGACGGGGTCAGCGGATGGCGGCGGGATGCGGCGGAAAAGCTGCCGGTTTCCAGTACATCCAGAAACAGGCCGAGTTGTTCGGTCAGCTGATTGGGGTTCATGTCATCGATGCGCTTGTGCGAAGTTGGCACAGCCATTGTGCGTTGCTGTGCGTTTCCCCGCCAGCCGCGAGTGCGTAGGATGAATTGCCAGACATAGAAGGAAGTGACCCGTGCTTGAGTTTTTGATGTACCTGCTTTTTGGCGCGGCGCTGGGCACCTTGGGTGGATTGTTCGGGATCGGTGGCGGCCTGATCGCGATTCCACTGTTGGGCGTGTTTTGTGGCCTTGACCAGCAAGTCGCCCAAGGCACGGCGTTGGTAATGGTGGTGCCGAACGTGATGCTGGCGCTGTGGCGTTATCACCAACGCAACCGCATTGAACTGCGCCACGCGCTGCCGCTGGCCTTGACGGGTTTTTGCTTTGCCTGGATCGGTTCGATCTGGGCGGTGGGCATCGATGCGCAAACCATGCGCATCGGATTTGTGGCGTTCCTGGTCGCACTGTCTACTTACAACCTGATACGAATGTTCACCGCAACGCCGCCGGCCGCTTCGCAGATGAACTACTCATGGCCGTGGCTCGGGGTATTGGGCGCAGCATCCGGGACCATGGGCGGGTTGTTTGGGGTGGGCGGGGCGGTGGTAGCGACGCCGGTACTGACCAGCCTGTTCGGCACCAGTCAGGTGGTGGCCCAAGGCTTGTCGCTGGCGTTGGCATTGCCGAGCACCGGGGTCACGCTGGTGACCTATGCCGCGCATCATCAGGTGAACTGGATGATCGGCCTGCCTTTGGCAATCGGTGGATTGCTGAGCATCAGCTGGGGCGTGAAAGTCGCCCATGCGCTGCCGGAACGGCTGCTTCGCGGGCTGTTCTGTGGCTTTCTGGTGCTGTGCGCGGTAATGCTCGCTTTTAAAGTTTGAAGCCTTCGACGATGTGCTCGGCCAGGCACTCGGTGATCGGCGACGGATTGTGCAGGTTGCGCACCAGCATGATGCTGGCCTCCGGCAGCAGCGGCAGGTCTTCGGCGGCACCGAGGATGCGCAAGTCCGGCGTGATCAGGCTTTCGAGCTGCGCGGTGATCGCCAGCCCGGCACTGACCACAGCCATCAGCGCGGACAGGCTGGTGCTGTTGTAGGCGATCCGGTAGTCGCGGCCCATCGCGTCCAGTGCATTGCACGCCCACAACCGGCAGAAGCAATCACTGTTGAACATGGCCAGTGGCAGCGGTGTTTGCTCGTGAGCGCTGAAACACTGCGCTTCGGCCCACACAAAACGCTCTTTGCGCAACAACTGGCCGATCTCCGTTCCCGGTTCGCGGGTGACGATGGACAGGTCCAAGTCCTGGCGTTGCAACAATTGCCGGGTGGATTCGCAGTGAACTTCGATCTGGATCAGCGGATAGAACTGCGCAAAGCGCGAAAGGATGCCCGGCAGAAAACGCATGACGTAGTCATCCGGCGTACCGATGCGCACGGTGCCGACCATGTGCGGTTCACGCAGGGTATTGAAGACTTCACTGTGCAGTTTCAGGATGCGTCGCGCATAACCCAGCAACACCTGGCCTTCTGCGGTCAGCTTCACCTGTCGCCCGTCGCGTTCGAACAGCTGGCGCTGGAGAACGTCCTCTTCAAGTCGTTTCATCTGCATGCTGACGGCCGACTGAGTGCGGTTGACCATTTCTCCCGCACGGGTAAAGCCGCCCTGATCGGCGATGGCCACGAAGGTGCGCAGCACATCGGTGTCAATACTGGGGTAGGCGGACATTCATCAATCTCCGAGATGCATAGCATCAGAAACATTCGTTGGATTGATCTTAGCTCCGGCGCGAGACTTGGGCCATCCCAAAGGAGGGCGACATGATGAAAGGTCAAAGCGAGTCGGTAACGGAAGAAAAAGTCACGGGACACGCACTGCATTCGGTGTCCGATCTGCTGCACAAGTTTAGCCGATGGTACGAACTTCACCGTGAACGTGAGTTGCTGGCGAGTCTGAGCGATGAAGCGTTGAAAGACATCGGCGTCAGTCGTGCCGACGTCGAGCATGAGTCGATCAGGCCATTCTGGGATGATCCGATCCATAAATGATGAGGCCGTTGCTACACAAACCCCTTCCCGGTGAGGTAGGTTGCGAGCAGACAAGGAGATGCTCATGCCCGCAACGCTGTCCTTTTCCATCAAACAGGCTCGACGTCTGGCCCTGGCCGCCCAAGGATTCAATGGGCGCCAGCCGCCAGCGGCGATCAAGCCGGCTCAGCTCAATCGCCTGATTGAACGTCTGGGCATTTTGCAGATCGACTCAGTCAATGCCTTGGTGCGTTCGCACTACCTTCCGCTGTTTTCCCGTCTCGGCAACTACTCACCCGACTTGCTCGACCAGGCTGCCTGGAGTCAGGGGCGCCGGCGTACGTTATTCGAGTATTGGGGCCACGAAGCGTCTCTGTTGCCGTTGTCGATGTACCCGTTGATGCGCTGGCGGATGGAGCGGGCGACGCGTGGCGAAGACATTTATCAGCAACTGGCGCGTTTTGGTCGTGAACAGCAAGACACCGTTCGCCGGGTACTTGCCTCGGTTGAAGAGCTCGGTGCGCTGGGCGCTGGCAGCCTGTCGACCCGCCAGGAGCGGGCCGGGCCGTGGTGGGACTGGAGCGCCGAGAAGCATGCGCTGGAATGGCTGTTCGCCGCCGGCGAGGTAACGGTCGCCGGTCGCCGTGGTTTCGAGCGGTTGTACGATTTGCCGGAACGGGTCATTCCGACAGCCATTTTGCAGCAACCGCTGTTGACCGAGGCCGAGGCCCAGCGTGGTCTGCTGTTGCATGCGGCGAGCGCTTTGGGCGTGGCGACGGAAAAAGACCTTCGCGATTATTTTCGCCTCGGCCCTGCTGACAGTCGCGCGCGTCTGGTGGAACTGGTGGAGGCCGGTGAGTTGCTGACCGGCGAGGTTCAGGGCTGGCGCCAACCGGCTTTTTTCTTGCCCGAGCCCAAGGTGCCGCGCAAGGTCGACGCCAGTGCCTTGTTGTCTCCATTCGACTCGCTGATCTGGGAGCGCAGCCGCACCGAGCGGCTGTTCGATTTCCGTTATCGGCTGGAGATTTATACGCCGCAGGACAAACGGGTCTTCGGCTATTACGTGTTGCCGTTTTTGCACAATGAACGGATTGCTGCTCGGGTGGATTTGCGGGCGGAACGAGCGTCAGGCCGCCTGGCGGTGCATGCGGTGCACGAGGAAGATCCGGGGCTGGATGACGAAGGGATGATGGCGTTGGCCCTCAATCTGCGGCAGATGGCGGATTGGTTGGGGCTAGAGCGGGTGCAGTTGAATTGTCAGCGGGTGAGCGCAGCGCGGTTGCGGGTGGCATTGGCCAGCATTGGCAGGGATTGAACGGGCGCCTTCGCGGGCAAGCCCGCTCCCACAGTTGACCGAGTTGTCCAGGTGGACGCGGATCAATGTGGGAGAGGGCTTGCCCTCGATGGGTTTGACGCGGTTTAGCGTCGGACTTGCTTCAGGGTTTCAGCGATCAAAAATGCCAATTCCAGCGATTGATCCGCATTCATCCGCGGATCGCAATGGGTGTGATACCGGTCCGACAGACCGTCCTCGGTAATCGGCCGCGCACCGCCGATGCACTCGGTCACGTTCTGCCCGGTCATCTCGATGTGAATACCACCGGCATAAGTGCCCTCTGCCTCATGCACCTGGAAGAACTGCTTCACCTCGCCAAGAATCTGCGCGAAATCGCGAGTCTTGTAGCCGCTGCTGGCCTTGATGGTGTTGCCGTGCATCGGGTCAGAACTCCACAGTACTTTCTTGCCTTCGCGCTCAACGGCGCGAATCAGCGCCGGCAGGTGATCGCCGACCTTGTTTGCGCCCATGCGTGCAATCAGGTTCAGGCGGCCCGGGTCGTTGTCCGGGTTGAGCACGTCGATCAAGCGGATCAGGTCGTCCGGGTTCATGCTCGGGCCAACCTTGACGCCAATCGGGTTGTTCACCCCACGCAGGAATTCAACGTGGGCGCCGTCGAGCTGACGGGTACGGTCGCCGATCCACAGCATGTGCGCCGAACAGTCGTAGTAGTCGTTGGTCAGGCTGTCGCGGCGCACGAAGGCTTCTTCATAGTTGAGCAGCAGCGCTTCGTGGGCGGTGAAGAAACTGGTTTCACGCAGTTGCGGCGAGCTGTCCATGCCGCAGGCGCGCATGAACGCCAGGGTTTCATCGATTCGGTCGGCCAGATGGCTGTATTTTTCCGCCAGGGCCGAGTTGGCGATGAAGTCCAGGTTCCACTTGTGCACCTGATGCAGGTCGGCGAAACCGCCCTGGGCGAAAGCGCGCAACAGGTTCAGGGTGGCAGTGGACTGGTGATAGGACTGGAGCAGACGCTCCGGATCCGGTACACGGCTTTTTTCATCGAAACCGATGCCGTTGACGATGTCGCCACGGTAGGCCGGCAGTGTCACGCCATCGATGGTTTCGTCGTTGGCCGAACGTGGCTTGGCGAATTGGCCGGCCATGCGTCCAACCTTGACCACCGGGCAGCCAGCGGCGAAGGTCATGACGATAGCCATTTGCAGCAGCACTTTGAAGGTGTCGCGGATTTTTGCGGCGGAGAACTCGGCGAAGCTCTCGGCGCAGTCGCCGCCCTGCAGCAGGAACGCTCGGCCCTGGGTGACTTGCGCAAACTGACGGCGTAACTCCCGGGCTTCACCGGCAAACACCAGTGGCGGATAACCGGCCAGGGTTTGCTCGACTTGCAGCAGATGCGCTGCGTCGGGATAACGGGGTTGTTGCTGGATTGGCAGGGCACGCCAGCTGTCAGGGCTCCAGGGTTGGCTCATCACGGTCTCTAGTGTTTTACGCTCGGGGCACCATGTTATCAGCAATTAGTGCGTGACCTGTTCCCGTCGCTTGGCCGACAATCGCGCCTTTGCCGCGCCACCTACGCGGTTTTGTTGTGTCGCCGGGCCCGGTGACGATCAGGAGACGAAATGACTGAGGAGCGCGTCGAGCATTTGCTCGCCGAGGTACAGGATGAGTTCGGCGTGATTCGCGTGCTGGAAGTGGCCGATTACCGTTTTCTGGAATTCGGCGACGCCATTGAGCAAAGTTGCGTATTCACCGCCGATCCGAGCTGGCTGGAATACGACTACACCCGCGCGATGCTGATCGGTGCCTTGTGCCATGAGCAGCCGGAAAGCGCGCTGTTTCTGGGGCTCGGTGCTGGCACCCTGACCCAGGCCTGCCTCAAGTTCCTGCCGCTGGACGATGTCGAAGCCATCGAACTGCGCCCTGACGTACCGCGCCTGGCCATTGAATATCTGGGGCTCGATGATGATCCGCGCCTGTACATCCGCGTTGGCGATGCCTTGGAGCTGCTGGGCACGGCGGAGCCGGCGGACCTGATTTTCGTCGACCTTTATACCGATGTCGGGCCGGGTGTCGGGCATTTGGCCTGGAGTTTTCTGGCCGATTGCCAGAAACGTCTGAATCCGGGTGGCTGGCTGGTGATCAACCAGTGGGCCACTGATGATGGCAAGCCGCTGGGTGCGGCGTTGCTGCGCGGGCTCTATCACCGACATTACTGGGAGCTGCCGGTGAAGGAGGGCAATGTGATTCTGATCGTGCCTTCAGAGCTGGATCAGGAACTGGACATGGAGGGTTTGATTGCACGGGCCGAAGGGCTGGCGCCGCGATTGGGGTATTCGTTGCAGACGTTGATCAAGGCGATTCGGCCGGCTACTTGATGGGGGCGGCCCTTCGCGAGCCTGCTCGCGAAGAGGCCATCAGAAGCACTGCATCCCTCAAATCCCTTTGAAAACGCCCGGCCGCTTCTCGATCATCGCCCGCACCCCTTCCTTGGCATCTTCACTGGCCAGCAACTTCTTCACCATCGGTGGTAATGCCTGCGCCGCTGCTGTTTCCCCCTCATACCGCGCCTGGCGCGCCGACATTAACGTCGCCTGTACCCCCAGCGGCGCCTGTCGGGCAATTCTCTCAGCCAATTCAATCGCCCGAGGCAGCAAGTCCTCGCTGGCCATGACTTCCTGCACCAACCCAAGGCGCAATGCATCATGTGCATCGAACTCATCTCCCGTCAGCAGCCAGCGCATGGCGTTGCCCCAGCCGGCCACTTGATGCAGGCGCAAGGTCGCGCCGCCGAACGGAAAGATACCGCGCTGCACTTCCATCTGGGCAAAACGGGTGTTGCTGGCGCACAGGTTGATGTCGGCGGCCAGCATCAGCTCGATACCAATAGTCAGGCAATAACCTTGTGCTGCGACAATCACCGGTTTGCTCACCCTGGGACCGGCGAACACGCCCCATGGATCGCAGCCTCCGGGCGGCGCCTGCCAACCTTCGGCGAGTGCGGCGCTGGCACTGACCAGGTCCAGCCCGGCAGTGAAATGCTCGCCATGGCCGAACACCACCGCTACCCGAGCCTCGCTGTCGGCTTCGTATTCGCCGTAGGCCAGGCTGAGCTGGTTGAGCAGTTGAAGGTCGAAGGCATTGCGCTTGGCAACCCGATCCAGGCCGATCAACAGGATATGACCGCGTCGTTCACGGCTGACACGACTGGAATCAGGCTGATTCATGGGGCATTTCCTCGGGCGGGAAGGGGGCGTCAGACCGAAGGTCTGCGTCACAAGGGTGAACCGTTTTAGCGCCATCCCCAGCAGGGCCGGGCATTTGAAAAATAGACTCTTGCATGATTATCCGCAAAGCCTGTGACACAACGGCGTATGCGTCATTTTTCCGACAAATAATGCTCCCTTTTTGGGCGAATTCCGGTATAGTGCGCGCCGGCCTTTAACCGGGCCGCGTTTAGGTAGCGCAATTCCCCGAAGTCAGCTTCGGCTGCACGTCCGCACAGCGGACTCTCCCTTGACGAATCTTTTTCATTCATTCGTTTTCGCAAATCCCCGCCGACAAAGCAGCCAGGGCGACTCTTGAGTCTTACACGGCATGCGCAGCTTTGGAGCATGGGTCTTTGCGGATGCACTTAGAGGCAGACCCATGACCCAGGAAACCGGCGGCTTCGCCGCTTTTAATCTTAATCCGAACATTCTTGCAGCCATCATCGCGACTGGCTACGAAGAACCTTCGGCTATTCAGCAGCAATCGATCCCGATCATCATGGCCGGCCAGGACATGATTGGCCAGGCGCAAACCGGTACAGGTAAAACTGCCGCGTTCGCTCTGCCGATCCTGCATCGCATCGATCCTGCCAAGCGCGAGCCGCAAGCCCTGATCCTGGCGCCAACCCGTGAGTTGGCGCTGCAAGTAGCAACCGCTTTCGAAACCTACGCCAAGCAAATGCCGGGCGTTACCGTTGTGGCCGTTTACGGCGGCGCCCCTATGGGTCCACAACTGAAAGCAATCCGCAATGGCGCACAGATTGTTGTCGCCACTCCGGGCCGTCTGTGCGACCACCTGCGTCGTGACGAAAAAGTGCTGTCGACCGTGAACCACCTGGTTCTCGACGAAGCCGACGAAATGCTCAAACTGGGTTTCATGGACGACCTCGAAGTCATCTTCAAGGCCTTGCCTGCAACCCGTCAGACCGTATTGTTCTCGGCCACCCTGCCGCAGTCGATCCGTGCCATTGCCGAACGCCATCTGCGCGATCCGCAACACGTGAAGATCCAGACCAAGACTCAGACCGTTACCGCGATCGAACAGGCTCACCTGTTGGTTCACGCTGACCAGAAGACCTCGGCTGTATTGAGCCTGCTGGAAGTGGAAGATTTCGACGCACTGATCATGTTCGTGCGCACCAAGCAAGCGACCCTGGACCTGGCCAGCGCCCTGGAAGCCAAAGGCTACAAAGCCGCTGCGCTGAACGGTGACATTGCCCAGAACCAGCGTGAGCGCGTGATCGACTCCCTCAAGGATGGCCGTCTGGACATCGTTGTGGCGACCGACGTTGCTGCTCGTGGCCTGGACGTTCCGCGCATCACTCACGTATTCAACGTTGACATGCCGTACGACCCGGAGTCCTACGTTCACCGTATCGGCCGTACCGGCCGTGCCGGTCGCGAAGGTCGTGCACTGCTGCTGGTGACTCCGCGTGAGCGCCGCATGCTGCAAGTGATCGAGCGTGTAACCGGTCAAAAGGTTGCCGAAGTTCGCCTGCCGGACGCTCAGGCCGTTCTCGATGCCCGCATCAAGAAACTGACCAACAGCCTGTCGCCACTGGTAGCCGATGCTGAATCGACCCACGGTGATCTGCTGGATCGTCTGACCGCCGATATCGGTTGCACCCCGCGTGCACTGGCCGCTGCTCTGCTGCGCAAGGCAACCAACGCTCAGGCGTTGACCCTGGCTGCCATCGAGAAAGAACGTCCACTGGTGCCGAACAATGCACCACGTGGCGATCGTCCAGAGCGTACCGGTGATCGTCCGGACCGTGGTGATCGTGAGCGTCGTGCTCCGGTTCCATTGGCCGAAGGCCGTGCTCGTTGCCGTACCGCGCTGGGTGCGCGTGATGGTATCGCTGCCAAGAACCTGCTGGGCGCCATCCTCAACGAAGGTGGCCTGGCTCGTGAAGCAATCGGTCGCATCCAGGTGCGTGACAGCTTCAGCCTCGTCGAGCTGCCGGAAGATGGTCTGGAGAAACTGCTGACCAAACTGAAGGACACTCGCGTTGCTGGCAAGCAGTTGAAGCTGCGTCGCTATCGCGAAGATTGATCCGCCCCCGGGCTGATTGATCGAACATAAAAAATCCCCGACTGGTTCGGGGATTTTTTATGCCTGCTGTTTGTGCCTGGCCTGAAATTGGCGGCGTGCCCTTCGCGAGCAGGCAATCCGGTCTATCTGTCAGCCAAACCGATAGATGTCCATGCCCAGCGCGCCCATGGTGAATCCCTGATGCGCAATGCTGAACTCACCCCCAGCCCCACGAGCAAAATACAACGGCAGCAAATGCTCGTCGCTCGGATGATTGCGCACGGCATTCGGTGCCTGCTGGCGATAGTCATGCAGCGCCGCTTCGTCGTTCGCCGCGAGTTTTTCAATCACCCAGTCGCGGAATGTCCTGGCCCATGGCTCAACGCTTTCCGGCCCGGCATGCCAGTCCAGTTCGCGCAGGTTGTGCGTGATGCTGCCGGAGCCAATCAGCAGTACGCCGCTCTGGCGCAGGCCGGCCAAGGCATGGCCGACGCGTGTTTGCAGCGCAGGGCCGCCACGGGTGGGCAGGGAAACCTGTACCACCGGAATATCGGCGTTCGGATACATCAACGACAGTGGGACCCAGACACCGTGGTCGAACGGTCGCTTTGCATCGATACGTGCAGGCAAATCGTCGGCCTTCAAAAGTGCGACGACTTCGGCTGCAAGCTCTGGATCACCGGGAGCCGGGTATTGCACCTCGAACAACGCTTTTGGAAAACCGCCGAAGTCGTGAAAGGTTTCAGGCTGAGGGTTGCCGCTGACCAGCAGCTCATTGCTTTCCCAATGCGCCGAGACGATCACGATGGCTATTGGCTTGGGCAATTCAGCTGCGAGGCGGGCCAGGGCAGGTCCGCTGGCACCGGGTTCCAGTGCCAGCATCGGCGAGCCATGAGAGATGTACAGGCTGGGGAACATGAATGCGCTCCTGAGAGTAAGATGGCACCATCTTCAGTCAGATCATTGATCTAAATCTAATATAAGTTTTAGCGTCTTTTGATCGAATTATCGGGATTAATTATGCAGCCGGAATTTTGGCACAAGCGGTGGACGTCGAATCAGATCGGCTTCCACCTGCCGGAAGTGAATCCATATCTGCAACGGTACTGGCCACAATTGGGCCTGGAAGAGGGCTCGCGGGTACTGGTGCCGTTATGCGGGAAAACCCTGGATTTGCTGTGGCTGGCAAAATGCGGTCACGAAGTGTTGGGTATCGAATTGTCGGAAAAAGCAGTGGAGGATTTTTTCCACGAACATCAATTTGACCCGGACGTCACTGATCAAGGCCCCTTTACCGTCTATCGGGCGGGATCGATCGAAATCTGGTGTGGTGATTTCTTCGCGTTGACGGCTGGCGATGTTGCCGACTGCAGTGCGCTGTACGACCGCGCGGCATTGATCGCCTTGCCACCGAAGATGCGCGAGCAGTACGCCGAGCATTTGAAGCGGATTGTCCCCAAGGACTCTCTGGGGTTGTTGATTACCCTGGATTATGACCAGGCCCAGCTGGAGGGCCCGCCGTTTGCCGTGCTGAATGAGGAAGTACAACGGTTATTCGGGGCGACCTGGGAGCTGAAGATACTGGAAGATCAGGACGTCCTGAACGAGAACGGGAAGAAGTTCCTGGAGGGTGGTGTTACGCGGCTTGAAGAGCGGGTGTATCGGGTTTCCAGCTGAAAGATTTGTGTTGTGTATGCTGGCCTCATCGCGAGCAAGCTCGCTTCCACATTGGACCGTGTACATTCAGCTAACGCGGACAACTGTGGGAGCGAGCTTGCTCGCGATGAAGGCCGAATGGGCACCACAAGTCACCAGACAAAAAAAGGCCCGCATCACTTGCGGGCCTTTCTTTTGGTGCGGAACGACTCAGCCCCGACGACGCAGCGCGTCAATACGCTCTTCCAGCGGCGGGTGGCTCATGAACATGCGGGCGAACCCCTGTTTGATGCCACCGTTGATGCCGAAGGCGTTCAGGGTGTCCGGCATGTGTACCGGCAGGCCCTGTTCGGCTCGCAGGCGTTGCAGGGCACCGATCATTGCGTTGGTGCCGGCCAGGCGTGCACCGGCTTCGTCGGCGCGGAATTCGCGTTTGCGCGAGAACCACATGACGATGGAGCTGGCCAGAATGCCCAGCACCAGTTCGGCGAAAATGGTCGCCACGTAGTAGGCAATGCCTTGGCCTTCTTCGTTCTTGAAGATCACCTTGTCGACAAAGTTGCCGATGATCCGTGCGAAGAACATCACGAAGGTGTTCACCACGCCCTGGATGAGCGCCAGCGTGACCATGTCACCGTTGGCCACGTGACCGATCTCGTGAGCCAGAACGGCTTTCACCTCATCTGGCGAAAAACGTTCGAGCAGGCCCTGGCTGACCGCGACCAGTGCGTCGTTCTTGTTCCAGCCGGTCGCGAAGGCGTTGGCCTCGTAGGCCGGGAAAATCCCGACTTCAGGCATCTTGATCCCGGCTTCGCGAGACAGTTGCTCGACGGTTTGCAGCAGCCATTGTTCATGGCGGGTGCGCGGCTGGGTGATGATCTGGGTGCTGGTGCTCATCTTCGCCATCCACTTGGAGATGAACAGCGAGAACAGCGAACCGGCGAAACCAAAGACCGCACAGAAAATCAGCAGCTGATTGAGGTTGAGATCAACCCCGTTGGCCGCCATGAACCCGTTGAAGCCGAAAAGGCTCAGGGTGATGCTGGCAATCAGCACGACCGCCAGGTTAGTGGCCAAAAACAGCAGGATGCGCATCATGGTTGTAGAAATCTCCTCATGCTAAAGATGTAGCGTACTGCGGGGTATATAAGGTGCTGCACCGGGCTATTCAACCGAGTGACTATTTCAAACTGTGTCCTACAGCAACAGTCTACCTGTTTGCAGGGCATTTCCGACGTGGTTGCAGGAAGCGTTTGAGAATCGATTGAGCTGCCAGCCCCCGCCGTTATTAGGCGCGAGCGCAAAGCCCCTGATCGGGAGGTCATGGAAACGGCAGGGTGCGGTGGGGGCGTGAAGATGTGTTGCTGAATTAATCACCGTGCGACCTGAGCCTGTCGCACGGTGAATGGGCGCTTACTGGCGGTAGGTCTTGAGGAAGTTGCCGATCCGGCCGATGGCCTGATCCAGTTCATCAACCCGCGGCAGGGTCACGACGCGGAAGTGGTCCGGCCATGGCCAGTTGAAGGCCGTACCCTGTACCACCAGCAGCTTCTCGGAGAGCAGCAGGTCGAGTACGAACTTCTCGTCGTTGTGGATCGGGCAGACCTTGGGGTCGATCCGCGGGAACGCATACAGCGCGCCCATCGGCTTGACGCAGCTTACGCCGGGAATGTCGTTGAGCAACTCCCAGGTGCGGTTGCGCTGTTCCAGCAGGCGCCCTTGCGGCAACACCAGATCGTTGATGCTCTGGTAGCCGCCCAACGCAGTCTGGATGGCGTGCTGGCTCGGCACGTTGGCACACAAACGCATGTTGGCCAGCATGTCGATGCCTTCGATGTAGCTCTGGGCGTGGTGTTTCGGGCCGGAAATAGCGATCCAGCCGGAACGGAAACCCGCCACGCGATAAGATTTGGACAGGCCGTTGAAGGTCAGGCACAGCAAGTCCGGCGCCAGCGAAGCGGTGCAGATGTGCACGGCATCGTCGTACAGGATCTTGTCGTAGATCTCGTCGGAGAACACCACCAGGTTGTGCTGGCGGGCCAGTTCAAGCATGCCCAGCAAAACTTCCCGCGAGTACACCGCACCGGTCGGATTGTTCGGGTTGATGATCACCAGCGCCTTGGTGTTCGGGGTGATCTTGGCCTTGATGTCGGCCAGGTCCGGGAACCAGTCGGCGCCTTCATCGCACAGGTAATGCACCGGGTTACCACCGGCCAGGCTGACGGCGGCAGTCCACAACGGATAGTCGGGAGCCGGCACCAGCACTTCGTCACCGTTGTTGAGCAGGGCCTGCATCGACATCACGATCAGCTCGGAAACGCCGTTGCCCAGATAGATGTCTTCAATGCCGACGCCTTCTACCTGCTTTTGCTGGTAGTACTGCATCACGGCCTTGCGTGCACTGAACAGGCCCTTGGAGTCGCTGTAACCCTGAGCGGTCGGCAGGTTGCGGATCACGTCCTGGAGGATTTCATCCGGCGCTTCGAAACCAAAGGGCGCCGGGTTGCCGATGTTCAGCTTGAGGATGCGATGGCCTTCCTCTTCCAGGCGTTTGGCGTGCTTGAGCACTGGGCCGCGAATGTCGTAGCAGACGTTGGCGAGCTTGTTCGATTTGCTGACCTGCATGGCGATGTGTTCCCGAAAATGAACGATCCAGGCGGTGTATGAACTACCGTACTGGGAATCCTGCGTATTCACACAGGCCTGACGCCTTGAGAGGCAGCACCCATAAATCCGTTTGAATGCGCGTGGTCTGGCTGCCAGACTGGCGTTTGACGAGGCGCAATCATACGTGCCGCCCGATCCGTGGAAAAGGTACAGATCGGGCTTTTTCAGCCGCTGAGGTGTGACAATGGAAAAGTTGGAAAAAACCCTGGAAGAATGGCGCTCGATGCTCGACCCGGAGCAATACAACGTTTGCCGTCTCAAAGGCACGGAACGTCCGTTTTCCGGCAAATACAACGACAGCAAGGTCGACGGCGTTTTCCACTGCATCTGCTGCAATGAACCGCTGTTCGATTCGCAGACCAAATTTGACTCTGGCTGCGGGTGGCCGAGCTTTTACGCGCCAATCGGCGACAGTGCGATGGTCGAGATCCGTGACGTCAGCCACGGCATGATCCGCACCGAAGTGGTCTGTGCCAAATGCGATGCGCACCTTGGGCATGTTTTTCCGGACGGCCCGCCACCGACCGGGCTGCGTTACTGCATCAACTCGGTGTGTCTGGACCTCGTTCCGCGGGAATAAACACGCAACCCGGTGCAGGGCAGCCCCATGTGGGAGCAACTGTCTTGCCCCTGCCATTCGTCACCGCTTTCGTCGGAATGCCGCCCGGAGCAAGCCCGCTCTCACAGGGGCCCTCTGTGCGCTGGATCAAGTATTGATTTATTAAATTGCACACAATTCAATTGCTCGCTATGTTTGGTTTCTACTCCTACAGTTGGAATCCCTGCCATGAGCGACAACCTGCTGAGCATCCCGTGCACGACCATCAAGGGTGAACAGAAGACCCTGGCCGATTTCGCCGGCAAGGCGGTGCTGGTGGTCAACACCGCCAGCAAGTGCGGCTTCACCCCGCAGTACAAAGGTCTGGAAGAGCTGTGGCAGACCTATAAGGACCAAGGCCTGGTGGTCCTCGGTTTTCCCTGCAACCAGTTTGGCAAGCAGGAGCCGGGTAACGAAGGGGCGATTTCCGAGTTCTGCGAACTGAACTACGGTGTCAGTTTCCCGCTGTTCAAGAAAATCGAGGTCAACGGCACCGACGCACACCCGTTGTTCGTTCAGTTGAAAAAACGCGCGCCGGGCCTGCTCGGGTCGCAGGGCATCAAGTGGAACTTCACCAAGTTTCTGATCGGCAAGGACGGCCAGTTGGTCAAGCGCTTCGCCCCTGCCACCAAGCCGCAGGACTTGAGTCGTGAGATCGAAGCCCTGCTCAAATGAACCGCGCGCCAACCGATTCTCTGAGCCTCGACAGCCAGTTGTGTTTCAAGCTGTATGCCGCCTCCCGTGCGGTGATCAGGGCCTACAAGCCGATGCTCGACGAGTTGGGCCTGACGTACCCGCAGTACCTGGCAATGCTGGTGCTGTGGGAGTGGCAGGCATCCGCACCCGGGCAGCCGACGGTCAAGGCATTGGGGGAGCGCCTGGCGCTGGATTCCGGCACGCTCACGCCGTTGCTCAAGCGTCTTGAGCAACTGCAACTGGTGCGGCGCCAACGCTCGACGCGTGACGAGCGCGAGGTGCACCTGAGCCTGTCGCCCGCCGGCAAAGCCTTGCGTGAGCAAGTCGGGCCGCTCAAGGCTCGGCTGTTATGCGACAGCGGGGTCGACCTGGATCGCCTGAGTGAGTTGCGCAACGGCCTCGATCAACTCTTGGGGCAGATCAGGGCACTGTCTTAGCGGGTATCCACAGATCGAGCAGGGCGGCCAGTTCTTCCCGGCGAAAGGGTTTGGCCAGGTAGTCGCTCATGCCCGCCGTACGGCAGCGTTCCCGTTCTTCGGACATGGCGTTGGCGGTCAGGGCGACGATGGGCAACTGGGGCCAGCGACCGCTGCGGCGAATGTGGCGACTGGCCTCGTAGCCGTCCATGACCGGCATGTTGCAGTCCATGAGCACCAGATCGAATTCACGCAACTCCAGTTGATCCAGCGCCTCGGCACCGTGGGCGGCGACGATCACCTCGCAGCCCAGTTTGGCCAGCATGCCCTTGGCCACCAATTGGTTGACCGGATTGTCTTCCACCAGTAATACCCGACCACGTCGCTGCGGTGTGAGCGTGTCGAGACGGGCATCGCTGATCGTGGTGATATCCGGCTGTAAAACCCGTCGCAACGTTTGGTAGAGCGCATTGCGCGCCAGCGGTCGCGCCTGTTGCTGCAAGGGTGCCAGGGCGCTGGCTTCTTCGCTGGGCATGAAGCTGCCGTAGGCGGTCACCAGCAGGATCGGCGCGGTAAACGTGGGCCGTAGGCCAAACAGGCACTCGGGGCAGTCGGTGATCAACACATCGGGTGTCAGGCCGAGCAGCGAGTCTTCAATGGTGCGCTGCTGATAGTCGAGCCCCCAGCCGGGCAGCAGTGCCTGTAACAATTCCGCCAGACCGCTGCTTGGGGTGGTGATCGCAACGATGTTGCCTTGCAGCGCAGCGGGCGGCACGGCTCGGGTATGGCAGGGCAGCGGCAGGTCGGCACAGAACTGGCTGCCAAAGCCGACCTCGGAGCTGATCGTCAGCCGTCCCTGCATCGCTTCGCACAAGTTGTAGGTCAGCGCCAGCCCCAGCCCGGTACCGCCGAATTGACGGGTAATACCGGCGCCTGCCTGGGTAAAGGGCTGGAAGATTTTCACCTGGGCTTCCTGAGCAATGCCGATACCGGTGTCGCAGACTTCGATGCGTACACCGTCCTCGAACATCGACAGGCGCACGTCAACCCGACCAAAGCGGGTGAACTTCAGGGCGTTGGACAGCAGGTTGCTGACGATCTGTCGGACACGGGTAGGATCGCCCAGGACCAGCGCCGGGAACTGCGGGTCGATCAGGCACGTCAGTTCGACACTCGGTGCAGCGTTCTGTGAAAGCAGGTTGGCGGTGTCTTCGATCAGCGAACCGAGGTCGAATGGAATGTGTTCGAGCTCCAGCTGACCGGCATCGAACTTCGACAGGTCGAGAATATCGTTAAGCAGCTCAACCAGCACCTTGCCCGAGTCGTGGGCGATGGACAGTTGCTGTTGTTGTTCGGCATTGAGCGGGCCGTCCAGCGACAGGGCGATCATCCCCAACAGGCCGTTGAGCGGCGTACGGATCTCATGGCTCATGTTGGCCAGAAACGCGGAACGTGCTTCAGCCATGTCCAGTGCGGTGCTGCGAGCGACTTCCAGTTCCTCGTTGGACTGGCTGAGCCGGGCGTTGATCGCCTTGAGTTCGGCGGTGCGCGCCGAGACGATGTTTTCCAGTTGCCCGAGGTAGTCGGTCAGACGATTTTCGGCGGTACGCCGTTGCTGGATCTCAGTGGCGATATTTTCGAATTGTTGATTGGCGACTTTGACCAGCACGCCAATTTCATCGTTCTCATGCCCGGCCGGAAACTCCAGAGAGGTCGGCTGTGCACTGCGTGGATCGCGGCCACTGAGTTCGCGGATCACCCGTACCAGTGGCTTGGTCAGCATGACGTAGAACAGCGCCAGCAGGATGCCGGTCAGGATCAGGCTACGGGCGAAACCATTGAGCAGCGTGACTTCGGCCCGGCGCAGAAAACGGCTGCCAAAGGCATAGGTATCAACGTCCAGATGCAAGACGCCGAGGGACTCGTCAGGCAAGTGGTCGAGAAAGAGGCGGTCTTCGAACTGGCGATTGGCGCCGAACAGAAAATCGCTGATGACCCGGTAACCGCTTTGCGTGGTCGGGCGCTTGACGCTGGCGAGCACGGTATTGTTGTTATCGGTCAATTGCGCGCTGATGATCGCCGGGGAACGCAGCAGCCCCAGGGTCAGTTCCTGGGCAAGTTCGGCGTCGATGTTGTAGGCGATGCGCGAAGCGGGGTTGTGGCTGATTTCCAGCAGTGAAAGTATTTCACGGTTGATGGAGGCGTCTTCGCTGGCATAATCGATGCCTATTTGCACCAGACTGAGCAGAGTGCCCAATATGAAACCGACCAGCACGGTAAGCCGCGCCTGCTTGTAAGACAGCCGGTGAGTGAATTTGATATCCATGGGGTGTTGAACCACTTCCGTTTCCCTTCGCTGCTCAAGCATAGTCGATCATGCAGGCCTGCCGATGCTCCCGAATCACCCTTTAACAAACGGCTGATATGAGAATCGCGCACTGTGTTTCGTCGCTGTATCGCCATCTTTACTGTGAAACGTGCCTGAGGAAAAGACGTGGACTCCCGATTGAATGCATTTCTTGAACGCGCCGATGCTGTTCTTGCGCGAATCGAACCGCTGTTGCCTGCACCTCGGCAAGCGATTGACTGGGACAACTGTCTGGCGGCGCGCTGGCAACGTGAAGGCCGCAGCGGATTTTTGCTGCCGCTGGAAGTCAGTCTCGACATGCGGTTGTCTGACCTGATCGGCGTTGACCGGCAGTTGGAGCAACTGGGTCGCAATACTCAACAATTCCTTGATGGCATGCCAGCCAATCATGCGCTGCTCTGGGGTTCCAGGGGCACCGGTAAATCGTCGCTGGTGCGCGCGTTGCTGGCCGAACATGCAAAAGCCGGCTTGCGGCTGATAGAGATCGAGCGCGATCACCTGGCGGATCTGCCTCGTGTGGTCGAACAGATTGCCAAGCTGGCGCAGCGCTTTGTGCTGTTTTGCGATGACTTGTCATTCGAGGCCGGTGAAGGGGATTACCGCGTACTCAAGAGTGTCCTGGACGGCTCCCTCGAACAGGCGCCGGACAACGTGCTGCTGTATGCCACGTCCAACCGTCGCCACCTGGTGCCGGAGAAGGAAAGTGATAACGAAAACTGGAAAGTGGTCGACGGCGAGCTTCATCCCAACGAGGCAGTGGAGGACAAGATCGCGCTGTCGGACCGTTTTGGATTGTGGTTGTCGTTTTACCCGTTCACTCAGGAACACTTTCTCAACGTCGTCGAACACTGGATCGGCCAATTGGCTGACAAGGCTGGACTTGCGTGGCAGCGAGACGAAGAACTGGACATCCTCGCTGTGCGCTGGGCGACCGGTCGGGGCAATCGCAATGGACGTTGCGCCTATCAATTTGCTCGCTATTGGGTTGGGCTTAAGCTGTTGGAGCACAAGGCATGATCAATCTGGAAAAGAGCGGGCAGGGCCTTGAGGGCTACGGCATGCTGTGGGCGCAGCTGGAATCGCTGCTGGCGGACGAACGGGATTTCATCGCCAATGCGGCGCAGTTTTCGGCGTTTCTGTATAACCAGCTTGAGGACCTGAACTGGGCCGGCTTCTACCTCAATCGCAATGAAGAACTGGTGTTGGGACCGTTTCAGGGCCAGATCGCCTGTGTGCGGATTGCGTTTGGTCGGGGTGTTTGCGGCGCCGCCGCAGCGACTTTGCAGACGCAACGGGTCGAGGACGTGCATGCATTTGCCGGCCACATCGCTTGCGACAGCGCGTCGAACAGCGAGTTGGTCGTGCCGCTGGTCAAGGACGGCCGCCTGATTGGCGTACTCGACCTGGACAGTCCGAAACTGGCGCGATTCAGCGCTGATGATCAAGCCGGTATCGAACAACTGGCGGCGATTTTCCTGCGCCTGACCGATTGCTGATCAGGCTGCCAGGCCTGCCTTGACCAGCAGGCCGAGGGGGTCTACCGCATCAATCTGCTGTGGGGTGAGAAACTGGTCGGCGTACCGCAAGTAAATCCGCTCGTTGATAAATAGCCCGAACAGCTCGGGATCGATATGGGCGTCACGGCACATGGTAGCCATGATGCCCAGCGCTTCGCTCAGCGATTTGGCTTTTTTGTAAGGGCGGTCGGCGGCGGTCAGTGCCTCGAAAATATCGGCAATCGCCATCATCCGCGCCGGCAGGCTCATTTCTTCGCGTTTCAGCTGTTTGGGATAACCGGTGCCATCCATTTTTTCATGATGGCCGCCAGCGATTTCCGCGACGCTATTGAGGTGGCCCGGGAACGGCAGGTGACTGAGCATCAGGATCGTCTGCACCATGTGATGATTGATCACGTAGCGCTCTTCGCGCGTCAGCGTGCCCCGCACGATGCTCAGGTTGTAGAGCTCGCCGCGATTGTATTTGTAGCGTGGCGCATCGAGTTTGAATCCCCACGGGTTCTCGGACGGGATCAATTCGGCCTCGGCGCGTTCGAATAGATGCTCGGGTTTGTCGCCCAGCAGTGGTTCATTGACCGGCAGCGTTGGCGCCGCAGTGGCAGCCTGGCGCCGGTTTTCCTCCCAGGAAACGCCGATTCGATCATCCAGCGTTCGACTCCAGGTGCGCTGGGCGATCAGGTTCAGCCGTTGCAGGTCCGCCCCGGCCATGGCTTCGCTGCCCATATTGCAACGGGCGACAAAGGCGAAGTCATCGTCCAGTGCGGCCAGGCTGGCATTGCGCTGTTCGGCTAGCGATTGTGCATCGCCGCCAAGGGCCAGGGCCTGCCAATAGCCAATCCAGGCGTCGCGCTTGAGTACCTCGAAGCGGGTGCGAATTTCGTGGATGCGGTCGTTCAGGGTTTCCAGCTTGGTGGCTTTGTCCACGACGTACTCGGGCGTGGTGACCTTGCCGCAATCGTGCAGCCAGGCGGCAATGTGCAGCGCTTCCCACTCATCTTCGCTGGGCTGATATCCGCTGAATGCCGGGGCTTCGCTGGCCGCGGCCGCTTGAGCGAGCATCAGTGTCAGTGCCGGTACCCGTTGGCAGTGACCACCGGTGTAAGGACTCTTGGCGTCGATAGCGCCAGCCAGCAGTTGAATGAAGGCATCCAGCAGTTGTTTCTGTTTGGCTTGCAGGCGCTGGCTTTCAATACTTACCGCCGCCGCACCGGACACCGCTTGGAGAAACGCAATCCGGTCAGGTCGAAGCTTTTCCAGATCACTCTGGCTACCGCTGTCGGCCAGCAGCAGGACCAGCAGCCCCACGGTTTCGTTATGACGATTGCGCAGACGAATCCCGATCAGGTGTACCCGAGGGCTGTCGATTGCCAGCAGCACCCTCTGCAAGTCGCCTGCCTGTTCGAAGCCCAGGTGGGTGACCAGGTTGTCGGTCCTGGATAGCTGTAGCAACCAGGCCGGGCTCTGCGAACTCTCAGGTTCGTGGCCCTGAATATCGAACGACGACAACGCCTCGGGCGTGCCATCAATGATCAGGCCATGGGGTTCCAGTCGCTGGTCATCGCCTTCACGCAGATAGATCAGCCCCGCCTGGGCCTGGGCGATTTTCACGGTTTCGAACAAGACTTTTTGCAACAGCGGCGCGAAGCGGGTCTCGGCTCCCAGGCTGTCGGTGATTCGGAAAAAGCTGCCCAGGGATTCCTTCATGCGCGCCATCGACAGGCTCAACTGATCCACCTCAAGCACCGGCGAGCGGCGGCTGGCGGGAAAATTGAAATCGAAACTGCGAATCGCATCGGCTTCTTCCACCAATGCGTGCAGAGGCTTGACCAGCAGTCTTGAGGTCAGCCAGCCCAAGGGAAGGCATAGCAGCAGGATCGCCAGCGTTACCAGCGCCCCTTGCCAGCGCATGCGATAGGCGTCGACCAGCAACTCATCCTCGGGCACCAGCAGCGCCAGTTGCAAACCCTGTGGACCGCCCTCCTGCATGCTACTGCGGGCGACAATCCATTGCCGGCCGTTAACTTCCAGGCGATTTCCTTCTGGGTGTCCGGTGAGCAAGGCGCCGATGGCGGGGCTCAGATCGGCGGCCTTGCTCAGGTGGACGGTCTGGTCGTCGATGATCAGCTTGCGGCTGTCGGGGTAGGCAATGGCATTGCCCCGAGCGTCGAACAGGACGATTTCGGTGGCGGGGGTGACCACGTGTTTAGCCAGGGTGGCTGAGAGTTCGGCCAGCGTCAGGTCTGCTCCCATGACGACGCCATTGTCGCTGCGCCGGGCCAGGGTGGTGCCGACGTTGTGGGTGGAGAAAAAGACGTAAGGATCGGTCGTGATTTGATTCGGGTCTTCGAGGGCACTGGAAAACCAGGTACGGCTGCGAGGGTCATAGGTTTCGTCGGCGAGGTCCTGGCGGCTGATGCGGGTCAGGGCCGCATCATAAAACAAGGATTGTGAGTGAACCTGATTGTCGCCTGCCCGCCGTTCGATGCTCCATACCTGATAGGCCGCAGTGGTCGGGGCGTTGAGCAGCTTTTTGAGTGCATCGCCGCGCAACGGACGAACCATGAAGAAGTCGCCATTGGCGTAGCCCAGATACAGCGAGGCAAGGTTGGGGTTGTCCTTGAGCGCCTGGCTGAACGGCTTGAGCAGCGCCAGACGTGGTTCGAGCCCGTCCGCCTGGGCAGCCGGGTTATCGGCCAGCAGGCTGAGCAAATGCCGGATCGGCACATACGTAGACTGGAGGTCCAGCCGTACGTCCTGTTCAATTCGTTCGAACACTTTTTCGCTGCTGGACAGAATGACCTGGGTGGTTTGCCGGTAATTGAAAATGCCCAGTACCACACCGGTCAGCAGCAACAGGAAAGTGAACATGACGCTGATATGGACGTGCAGTGGAAACCGTCGTTTATCCGGGTGCAGTGGGCTGGGCATTACGGAGTCTCCATGGTTTTAACGCACTGCTCAGCGTCCCAGCATAGTTAAGGCTCGGGCATTGCGCCTTTGTCGTCGGAATCGATCTGTTTCAGCAAGGCTTGCTCCAGGTCGAGCATCACCTGGTCTATGGCCTGGCTGCACCTGGCGATGTCTTCACTCAGGGCTGCATCGCGACAGGCTGTCTCGAGGGCTTCGCAACACTCGATCAACCGGGTGGCATGGGCGATACGGGCAGCGCCCTTGATTTTGTGCGCCACATCCAGCAACGCTTGTCGATCATCAAGTCCGGACAAGGCCAGCAGTTCCTGGCGATCCAGTCGGTTACTGCTGAGCAATTCAGCCAGCAGTCGCCGGGCCAGAGCAGGGTTGCCGCCGGTCAACAGGTGCAGGCCTTCAAGGTTGAACGGTTGGTCGACGCTTGGCGGTCTGACACCTTCGACTCTTTGACTCAACGCCATCAGGCTCAAAGGCTTGAACAGGCAGTCATCCATTCCTGCCTGCTTGCAGCGCTGTATTTCTTCGGGCTGGGCGTTGGCGGTAAAGCCCAGTACGGTGCAGGGGGACCGTTGTTCCTGTTGTTCATGCAAGCGGATCGCGCGGGCCAGGTCGTAGCCGTTCATGATCGGCATATTGCAATCAACTACCACCAGATCGAAGGACTCGCTTTTCCACGCCTGCAACCCGGCCATACCGTCGCCGGCTCCCGTGAACCGATGCCCCAGGTATTCCAACTGCTGGCACATCAGCAAGCGATTGGCCGGATGGTCGTCGACCACCAGCACATTCAGGGACGCTGCACTGGTGTTGATCTGCGCTTCAATCCCTTGCGGTGCCTGTTCCAGCGGCAATGTTGCCAGGTGCAGCGAGATGCTGACCTGGGTGCCGATATCTTTTTGGCTGTTCAACTGCAGGTTGCCTCCCATCATTTCACACAGACTTCGACTGATGACCAGGCCAAGACCGGCACCACCTTTGGCCAGTTGCCCAGCGTTGTTGACCTGCGCGAACGGCTCGAACAGGCGTTGCTGATCCACCTCACTGATTCCGATGCCGCTGTCCCGGACCTGGACTTGCATCTGCGTATGGCCGGGCTCGTTGGCTGCGAGCAGGTCGACGCGGATCCTGACCTCGCCTTGTTCGGTGAACTTGATGGCATTGCTGACCAGGTTGGACAGCACTTGCTTGAAGCGCAACGGGTCCAGCACGACATCGACCGCTGGATCGGGCGGGTTGAATTCCAATAGCAGGCGCAGGTTCTTCTGCCTGGCCAGCCCGTCGAAAATCCTGATGACCGACGCCACGATTTCGCCAGGGTTGACCCGCTCCGGGCTCAGGCTCAGACGACCGGATTCGATCCGTGCAATGTCGAGAATGTCGCCGATCAATGCCAGCAGGTCTTTGGCCGAGCTGTAGGCGGTCTCGATCGATGAGCGGTCCAGATGGCCCTTGTCCAGACGCTTGAGACTCAGCTCAAGCATGCCGATCACCGCATTCATCGGGGTGCGGATCTCGTGGCTCATGGTCGCCAGAAAGGTGCTCTTGGCCCGATTGGCCTCATCAGCCCGCTCCTTGGCGGCTCTGAGTTCGTCGAACAGTTGGCGCCGTTCGCTGATATCGATCCAGCCACCGATGATGCCTTGCACCTCACCACTCGAATCACGGTAGGGGAGGATCCAGTGATAAATCGTCAGTCGGCGCCCGCCAATGTGCAGCGGCCGGTCAACTATCAGTGGCGTGCCCTCGGCAACCACCCGTTGATAGTCCGCCTGGTACTCCCGCGCCTCAAAGGCATTGCTGAATTTACCCTGCATGATGCTCTTGCCGATCACGTCTTCGCGTTTGGCTCCAAATGTCTGTAGATAGCTGTCATTGCAGCTTTGCAGCAGCCCTTGGCGGTCACGTACATAAATTGGGTGGGGCGTGCCGTTGACCAGTGAACGCATGAACTCGAACTGATCGTTGAGTGCGCGTTCCGCCACCTGCCGCTGCTTGATCTGGCGCCGCATCCAGGCATTCCAGGCCATGGACAGTAACAACAGCACGCTGGCGCCAATGACGATTTGATAAAACATGCGGTAGTTGCGCCAGGTGTTTTCTGTCGCCGCCGAATAGCCACGCCAGCGGCTGTTGATGATGCCCAGCTCTTCAGGAACGATGCTCAGCAGCGCTTTGTCGATGATGGAGCCGAGTTCCGGGTTGTCTCGCGCAGTGGCCAGGGAAAAGGCTGCCTGTTGGGTGCCGATGGTGGTGGTGATTTGCAGTTTGTTTTCGAAGATTCGCGATGAAATGAAGTAGTTCGCAATCACCAGTGAGTTGACCGCACCGTCTACCGAGCCGTCGGCAAGTAACTCGACGGCACGAAAGGTGTCCGGTGTTTCGACCAGTTGAATGCGTGGAAACTCGCTACGCAGGTAACTCTCCAGCGGATTACCCTGGGCGATAGCCAGGCGTTTGCCTTGCAATTGCGACAGGTTGGTCGGGCTGTCTGGATTTTTGCGTGTCAGCAGGACAAAGGAGTTTTCCAGATAGGGGCGGCTGAAGTTCAGCTGCGTCTCCCTTTGTTTGCTGGGTAACAGCGCCGCAATCAGATCGGCCTTGTGGCCTCTGACTTGTTCGATCATGGCGACGTCGTTGCGGCTGCGCTGGATTTCGAAGCGGAGTCCGGTGCGTAACCTGATCATCTCAAGCAGATCGGCGCCCACCCCGCGAAGGTTTCCGTCGCTGTCAAAAAATGTCAGTGGTGCAAACGCCTCGTTGGCCACGACCCGCACCACTGGGTGCCTGGCCAGCCAGCGTTCCTCGCGGTCGGAGAGTTGCAACTTGTGATCGGTGAGCAGAATGTCGCTGCCTGCACTCCAGCGTTTGGCAATGATTTCGCGTTCGCTGGCGGGGATGGCCTTGAGTGTCGTGTTGATGATCTGCAACAGCTCGGGATTGTCCCTGTGCACGGCGAAACTGAAACCGTGGGCCTCGTGCTTACCGAAATTGGCCATGCGGATGTTATTCAGATAACCCTTGTTGATCATGTAGTGGGTCGAGATGGTGTCGCCCAGAAAGACGTCCGCCTGGTCGAAGGCGACGGCGTTGATCGCATTCTGATAAGACGGATAGGCGGTGATGATTGCCTTCGGATACAGCGCCTTGACCTCGTCCAGCGGCAGGTAGTGATACACCATGCTCAACCGCAGTCCGGCGAGTCCCTCGGCCAGGGAACGGGTTTCCTCCGTGCGCGTCACGAGTACGGGTTGATCAACCGCATAGGGGGCAGAAAGTACGATGTCGGTGCTGTTCGCCTCGTAGCTGTTGGCGGTGCCGAGGAGGTCGATGTCGCCTTTTTCCAGTGCTTGTATGGCACTGTCTCGGGAGGGGTAGCGTTGAACCCTGATGGGTAAACCCATCGTCTTGCCGAGGAGCCCGGCGTAGTCAGCCGTGAATCCTTCATAATCCTGGCCGCTGACCGTCATGTCGAAAGGTGGGTAATCCGGGGCTGACGTGCCGAGGATCAGTTCGCGTTTGTCTTGTGCCCATTGGCGTTGTGATGGTTCCAGCTGGACGTCCGTGTGTCCGGCCGTCGAGCGACTGAGCAGGGTGAAGTTCTCGGCGGCGTCAGATGCCGCGGGCACCGAGGTACTCAGGCATAAACCTGCGCTCAATATGATTAGATAGTCCTTTAAACAACTGGGCATCCTGCTTCTCACACCAATGCGTTACGTTTTGCCATCTCGATGAGTTCTACCAGGGACTTCGCCTTGAGTTTTTGCATGAGCCGCTTTTTGTAAGTGCTGACTGTTTTGTTACTTAAAAACATGCCTTTGGCAATTTCCTTGTTGGTGCGTCCTTGGGCGAAAAGTTGCAGCACCATTAACTCCCGGTCATTGACTGACTTGAACAGCTCCAGTTCGGCATAACGCGCATCATCTGGGCGCACAGGATTTAACGCCTGGCTGGGGAAATAGTTGTAACCGGAAAGTACCGCCTTGATGGCGCTGACCAGTTCGCTGAGGTCCTCTTGTTTGCAAACATAACCTGATGCACCGGACTGCATGCAGCGAATACCGAAAAGTGTCGGGCACTGCGCTGTCAGTACCAGTGTTTTCAGCGGTGTGCTCATGGCGTTGAATCGTGCAAGAACTTCCAGTCCATCGAGTTTTGGAATACTGATGTCGAGAATGATCAGGTCGGGCATGCATTCGCGCACCATCTGCATGGCATCGACCCCATTATCTGTTTCACCAACGACTTTATAACCTTCATGTTCCAGCAGCATCCGCACGGCAAGACGGATGACGGGGTGATCGTCGACAATAAAAACGGAGTTCATAATCAAGTCCCATACGAACGCAAATAAAGCGCGCACCTTAGCTCAGATAGCCGGGAGGGAGCACGAATGGAGAGGGGTGTAGTGGCTATATAGGATAATTCCTACAAATTTTACAGAAAGGTACTACGTACTAACTAGGATCTGAATGAGGAACTGTTGAAGTTTTGGGTTGTGTAAGTCGGGCAGTAGAATGACGTATTGATATTACAAGTTGTACTTGGTTTTGGTCGGATAGTGGAGGGTTGGGTGTTTTTATATTCGTGTCAGGGTCAACAGTTTTCTAAAGTCTGATTGTTTCAAAGGTTTGATTAAATAGCCCAGCAAGGGCAGTTTTCGCTCGCAGGCCTGTTTTTCAAGTGCATCCAGTTCAAGCGTGGTCAGGCTGCTCAGCAATATAGCCTGTTTGATCATTCCTCTATGACTGGCAAACTGAATCAAATCAAGTCCGGATAGATCTGGCAGGCATTGATCACACAGCAAAATATCAAAGGGATGTGTTGCACCGAGCATTTTTTGCAGAGCGCTTTCGGCCGTGTCGGAAACAGTCAATTGGGTGAAGCCGGCATTTTCCAGCAGGCATTGAGTAGCCTTGAGCTGAAAGGGATGGTCTTCCACCAGCAAGATGCGCAAATCATGTTCAAACATTGGATTTCCCTTGAGCGAAATGCTCTCAGATAGAGGCCGCTTATTCATCAGGAGCAATAGCAGCAACTTCTTGTGAATCATTATTTTTCGACGTCAGCGCGTTAGCGATCAGTTTGCTCAGCGTGACGTGCAGGGGGATACGGCAGGTGTTGAATACAGTTTAAAGGCTTCAATCAGCCGCCCATGGGACCGACGGCGGCTGATTGAAGTTTTTTCATTTGTGGCTGGAGCGACCGGTCATTTCCTGGGCCATGTCACTGGCATAGCTATCGGTCATGCCGGCGATAAAATCAATCATACGCAGGAACGAGGCGTGCAAAGGACCTTGGGGATCCGGTGCATTGTTACTGAGCAAGTCCAGGATGCGCCGACTCTTAAACGACGGCGTGCGACCGTTGTGTTGCTCCAGGGCCGCGCCGCAGAAGGCGTTGAGCAAAATTTCCAGGGTGGTATAGGCGCCGATTTCATGCAGCGTCTTGCGTTTGTCCTGGAAGATTTTTTTACGGGCCATGTCCTTGGCATTCAACACGCAGCGTTTTGCCGGACCGTGCATGTGCTCCACCAGGTCGCCATGCAGGGTGCCAGCCAGCAGTGCTTCCTGCTGTTCGACAAACGCACGGGCGGCGGCATTGGTCAGATGCTCGATGGCCTTGCCCCGCAGGATCGCCAGTTTGCGTCGACGCGAATCCTGTGGGCCGAGCAGGCGATAGGTTTCCGGCAGATCGTCGCCTACCAGATCCAGCAGCAGGGATTCGACTTCGGCGTAGTTCAGCAGATCCATCTCCAGGCCATCTTCGAGATCGATCAGCGCGTAGCAGATGTCATCGGCAGCTTCCATGAGGTACACCAATGGATGACGGGCCCAGCGCTGATCTTCCAGTTGCGGCAGACCGAGTTTGTGAGCGATCTGTTCGAGCAATGGCAACTCGCTCTGATAGCAGCCGAACTTGTGCTTTTTGTAGCCCAGTGAGTCAGCGTGTTTGGCCGTCCATGGGTACTTCAGATAAGTGCCCAAGGTGGCGTAGGTCAGCCGTGTGCCGCCGTCGAACTGGTGATATTCGAGTTGGGTCAGGACACGGAAACCCTGAGCGTTACCTTCGAAGTTGAGGAAGTCATTGCGTTCGACATCGCTCATCGCATCCAGCCAGCCACGCCCGGCGGCTTGCTGAAACCAGTGCCGGATCGCATCTTCTCCCGAATGGCCGAAGGGCGGGTTGCCGATGTCGTGAGCCAGGCAAGCCGATTGCACCACCATGCCCAGGTCACTCGGCTCGCACCAGTCGGGCAGGGCGCTGCGGATGGTTTCGCCGACGCGCATGCCCAGTGAGCGGCCGACACAACTGACTTCCAGCGAGTGAGTAAGACGCGTATGGATGTGATCGTTGCTGGTGACCGGATGGACTTGCGTCTTGCGCCCGAGGCGGCGAAACGCACCGGAAAAAATGATGCGGTCATGGTCTTTGTGGAAAGGGCTGCGACCCAGTTCTTGCGGGCTGTGCAGCGGCTTTCCCAGACGTTCGCGGTTAAGCAGGGTTTGCCAATCCAAGGCTTGGTCTCTCCGTCAGGTGACTGATTGGGCTACTTTCCCGGTTCGTATCGGTGCCTGCAAGCAGAACTACAGACCGATGGCGTCGATGTCGATCAGCAGTAGGCGCTCGCCATTATCAAAAAACTGCCCGGCGGTCAGGCAATACTGATTGCTGGTGGCATCGCGGTAGGTGTTGGAGAGCGTCAGGCGACGCTCATCCCAGCCTTCGGCGAGCAAGTGATAGAAATATGGACGCCATGACCAGTTGTGGCCCAGGTAGCGGTTATCCGCCTCCCAGCGATTGTTGCGCCACTCCAGATTGGGTGTGAGTTGTGTGCCTTGGCGGTCGCATTGATAGAAACGCAGCAGCCACGGGAACGCATCCAGTTGGGGCAAGGCACTGAGCGGGGCACGAGCCTGCGCCCAATCCTGCAGAATCGCCATCAGCTCACTGAGTTGCTGGCGCATGACCATCAGCCGTCCACGTTCGACAAGCTTCTTTTGAACGTAGCGCTGGCGCAGTTGGGCGAAGCGTTCGACAAAGGCGTCGGTGGCAAAAAAATCCACCTGTGCCCGAGCAAAGAGAAAACCCTGTACGTAGCGCGATCCGCATTCCAGAGCGAAATTGAGCTGTGCTTCGGTTTCCACGCCTTCGGCGATGATCCAGCATCCGGTTTTTTCGGCCATTTGCGCCAGTGCCTTGACCACATCACTGCTCGGCCCGCCGAGGGCTGCGGCCTGAAACAGGCGCATGTCGAGTTTGAGGATGTCCGGTTGCAGCGCCAGCACGCGATCGAGTTGAGAGTAGCCCGCGCCAAAATCATCGATGGCGATCCGCGCACCCGCCTGGCGATAGCGTGCCACCACGTCGGCCAGACGCTGGCTGTTGCCACCCAGTTCAGTAATCTCGAATACTACCCGTTGCGGATCGACGCCATGCCGGGCCAGTTGTTTGAGGCTCGGCAGCGCCTGGTCCGGGCGCAGTCGGCTGATCCAGCGCGGCGACATATTCAGGCTCAGAAACCAGTCCGAAGGGGCTTCATGCAGGCGGCTCAGGGCGTTATCGCGGATTTGCCGGTCGAGACGACGCAGGGCAATGGCGGGCGTTCGCGGGTCAGAGAAGAGCGGTCCGACCGAGGTCAGTTGGCCGTCTGCCTGGCGCAGGCGACCCAGGGCTTCGACCCCCGCGATACGGCCGGTGGCGGTATCGATGAACGGCTGAAAGCAGGCGAGCGGTTGCCCGTCGATCACGAGGCCTCCTTGGTAAGGTCTTGTTTTTGGATAAGCCTGATCGCCGGATAGGCGAGCAGGACGGAACCTCTCGATAGAAAGGTCCATCCAGCGAATATTGCAAGAATGTGGCCAGTTTCAGGGCTTGCGCGATGAACCTTGCATGACCAGTTTGATCAGCGGCCCCAGACTTGTGCCCAGTTGAACCAGGCGGGTCAGGCTGCTGACGCCACCGCTTTTGGCCCCCTTGCCTGTCAGAAAACCCAGTAGCGTCACGGCGGCCATGCCCCAGAGCGGGGCATGTTTGATGCCGAAACCGTCCTGCAGGTTTTGCGTCAGGCCGCGCATCCGTTGCAGGGGTTGCAGCAACTGTCGCGATTCCTGGCGGATTTCCTGACGATGCATTTCCATGCGCAGGCGAATCAGCGCCTTGCGCATTTCCGCGCGCGAGCTGTTGTGAGGCAGTTCAGGCAGGCTCATGGCAGCAGGCGCTCCCGATCATTGGCCAATTCTTGCAGGGTGCCGTGGAAGGGTGAGGATTCATCGAAAATCGCCGCTTTCAATCGCATGGCACAGAAGATGGCCGCCAAGGTGTAAAACACGCAAAGCCCGATAATGCCGGCCAGACGATAGGTGTCCCACAGCAGAATCAACACCAGCGCCGACAATCCCACCAGCAACAGCAGGGCAAAGACCAGCGCCAGGCCTGCAAACAGCAGCAGGCTGACCGTGCGTGCTTTCTGTTCCTGCAATTCAATGCCGAACAATTCGACATGGCTGTGCAGCAATCCTAGAAAAGCGGCACCCAGGCGCCGCGTTGAGGAGCTTGTGCCCGTCGCCGACGAGCCGGATTCGCCGATCGACATATCAGCGCCGCGTAGCCAGCAGGCCAATCAGAAAGCCCACGCCCGCCGCAATGCCCACCGACTGCCAGGGATTGGCCTGAACGTAGTCTTCAGTTGCGTTCACCGCAGCCTGGCCACGTTCGCGCAGCGAGTCTTCGGTCAGTTTCAGGGTTTCACGGGCGCGCAGCAGGCTGTCGTGGATCTGATCGCGCAACTCGTCCGCCTGGTCGCCGGCCAGGGAAGCGGTGTGTTCCAGCAACCGTTCGGTGTCGCTGACCAGGGTCTGAAAATCTTCCATCAGGATTTCTTGAGCGGTCTTTGCCTTGAATCTGGCCATGGGTGAATCTCCGTAAGTGGCGTCTGATGCGTTCGAGTATGAGCCTTGCCTGAAGGTTCAGTACAAATGACTGGTACAACTTTTGCTTTGTTGTGGTGCGCCTGCGCCGGTCGTTGCGCTGTTGCCGGGCACGTTTTGCCGCAAACCTTAACTCAAATAATCCAAGCCCGCGCAAAGGTTCAGCGGTTGTGCGCCAAAGCGGTTCATCGGGATCAATGTGTTGATCCTGGCAAGCCGCAATTTGGTGCGCTGATCGTTCGCGCGAGCTGCTTTGGTGCTTTTTTTCAGCCTTCAGGTCTGCCAACTCCATGGAAAATCTGCAAAGCGCTGTGGACACTCTGGTCCATAGCTCCAACACGTTGTTCATTCTGATCGGCGCGGTCATGGTGCTGGCCATGCACGCCGGGTTTGCCTTTCTGGAAGTCGGTACGGTCAGGCAAAAAAACCAGGTTAATGCCTTGTCGAAGATCCTCAGTGACTTCGCCGTTTCGACATTGGCCTACTTCTTTATAGGCTACTGGATTTCCTATGGCGTGACTTTCATGCAACCGGCGGCGGTGCTCAGCGCTGATCACGGTTATGGTCTGGTCAAGTTCTTCTTTCTGCTGACCTTCGCGGCGGCGATTCCGGCGATTATTTCCGGTGGCATCGCCGAGCGTGCGCGCTTCGTCCCGCAGCTGTGTGCGACGGCGTTGATCGTGGCGTTCATTTATCCGTTTTTCGAGGGGATGATCTGGAACGGCAACTACGGTTTGCAAGCCTGGTTGCAGGAGCGCTTCGGTGCCAGTTTCCATGACTTCGCCGGCTCCGTCGTGGTTCACGCCATGGGTGGATGGCTGGCGCTGGCGGCGGTGCTGTTGCTTGGGCCACGTCAGGGGCGTTATCGCGATGGCCGATTGGTGGCGTTCGCGCCGTCGAGCATTCCGTTTCTCGCCTTGGGCTCGTGGATCCTGATCGTTGGCTGGTTCGGCTTCAACGTCATGAGTGCGCAAACGTTGCAGGGCGTCAGTGGGTTGGTTGCGGTCAACTCGCTGATGGCAATGGTCGGCGGCACCATGGCGGCACTGATTGTCGGGCGCAATGACCCCGGTTTTCTGCATAACGGCCCCTTGGCCGGTCTCGTGGCGATCTGCGCCGGCTCCGATCTGATGCACCCGGTGGGTGCCCTGGTGACCGGTGCGATTGCCGGGGCGTTGTTCGTCTGGTGCTTTACGGCGGCTCAGAGCAAATGGCGGATCGATGATGTACTGGGCGTCTGGCCCTTGCATGGTCTGTGTGGTGTGTGGGGCGGTGTTGCATGCGGCATCTTCGGTCAGGCCTCCCTGGGGGGGCTGGGCGGGGTCAGTCTGATCAGTCAACTGATCGGCACCACGCTGGGAGTGGTCGTGGCATTGGTCGGTGGCTTTGCCGTCTACGGTGCAATCAAGGCGTTTCATGGTCTGCGCCTGAGTCAGGAAGAAGAGTATTACGGCGCCGACCTGTCTGTGCACAAGATCGGCGCTGTCAGTCAGGACTAGTTTTCCTCGTCTTCGGCGCCAGGATAAAAGCCGTGCAGCATGCGATAGCGATCATGCCGGACCTGGTCCACCCGCTCCCGAACCTGGTGCGCGGGCAGGCCCAGCATGCTCAGCGCGCGGGAGGCGAGCATCAGGCTTGATTCCAGCAGTTCCGGCACGACCTCGCTGGCGCCCGCTGCCTTCAATTCGGCCCACTGGCTGTCGTCCCGGGTGCGCACCAGGATCGGCACGTTCGGATTGAAGCGGCGGGCTTCCTTGAGCACTTGCAGTGCAATGCTGGTCTGATCCACGGCGATTACCAGTAGCCGGGCACGCTCCAGGCCCACGGCAACCAGCAGTTCGCCGCGTCGTGAATCGCCATAGTGCACACAAGTCTCAGCGGTTGCCGCTTCCTGAACGCGTACCGGATCATTGTCCAGTGCAATATAGGGCTGTCGGGCGTTGCTTAGAAAGCGTCCGATGGACTGACCGACCCGACCGTAACCACAAATCACCACATGCTCCTGCAGCCCGGCATTGAGTGCGCTGATCTGTTCGAGTTTTGCTTCTTCGTTGGGTTTGCGATGCAAGCGTGCGGCGAAACGCGGCGCGGCGCGCAGCAGCAGGGGCGTGACCAGCATCGAACAGAACGTGGCGGCCAGCAGCAGGCGGCCGAGCTCGACGGGTATCAGGTTGTGTTGCTGCATCTGTGCCATCAAGGCAAAGCAGAACTCGCCACCCTGGGCCAGTGCCAGGCCGCTGCGCCAGGCGGTTTCACCGTCACTGCCGCGCCACTTGACCAGCAGCGCGACAACGCAGCCCTTGATCAGCATAAGGCTCAGCGTCAGGCCGAGGATAAGCAGCCCATGACTGGCAAACAGCTGTAGATCGATCAGCATGCCAATGCTGACGAAGAACAAGCCCAGCAGAATATCGCGGAACGGGCGGATATCGGCTTCGATCTGATGCCGGTAATGACTTTCCCCCAGCAGCATGCCGGCCAGAAAAGCGCCAAGGGCGGGGGAGAGGCCAAGCAGATGGGTCAGCCACGCGGTCAGCAGGACAATGACCAGTGCCAGCAGAACAAACAGTTCGGCAGAACGCGACGCGGCGACCTCATGAAACAGCCGTGGCAGCAACCATCGACTGGCCAGAAGCAGGCCAACGAACAGCACGACCGTCTTGCCCAGCGTCAATGGCAGCGCCCAGAACCAGGCCTGATCGCTGGTGCCGGCGAATACCGGTACCAGCGTCAACAGCAACACCGCCACCACGTCCTGGAACAGCAATACGCCGATCGCATTCTGGCCGTGGCTGCTGAAAATCTCTCCCAGACTGCTCAACTCCTTGCTGACAATGGCTGTGGAGGACAGTGCCAGACCGGCACCCAACAGCAGTGCCGAACTGGCTGACATGCCAAACATCAGCAGCACGGCGCCGAGCAAAGCGCCGGACGCCACCACCTGCAGGCTGCCGAGGCCAAAAACCACCTGGCGCAGGGCGAGCATCTTCGACAGCGAGAACTCCAGCCCCAGCGAAAAGAGCAGGAATACCACTCCCAATTCGGCAAGATCCGGCAGTTCTTCGCTGTCGTTGACCCAGTTCAGTGCCGTCGGTCCCACCATCAACCCCGCGCAGAGGTAGCCCAGCACCGGTGGTAGCCGCAGGCGTCGGAACAGCGCAATGACTACAAGAGAGGAGGCGAGGATGATCAGCAAGTTGGCAAACACAGAACACTCCGGTGACGGGCTTCAGGCAACTTCAGCGTAGAGGTAAAAAAGTCACGAGCATCGCCCAGACGTGATTGGGGGCCGATGATTTATGTCAGCCGTTTGCCGAAACGGTTTGAAATCGATGCTCGGTGTGACTCAAGCGGGCGACGAGCATCGGCTCGACGCCTTATGCTGGCGAGCCTAGAATGACCTTCTACTTTATCGGGTCTATGTGTCATGCCTCCTGAATGTCAGCTTTTCGGCACCCTGGGTTGCCATCTGTGTGAAGTCGCCGAAGAAGAACTGATGCCGTTGGTCGAGCACGGTTTGTTGGTCGAGCTGGTGGATATCGCCGACAGTGAGGCGCTGTTCGAAGCCTACGGCTTGCGTATTCCGGTACTGCGTCGGGTCGATACGGGTGCAGAGTTGAGCTGGCCCTTTGATGCAGAGCAGGTGGTCGCGTTTTTGCGCTGAGACGTCATGACAGCGGCAGACATTCCCATCTGTCGCACTTCCTGTTTCATTCGTTGGCGAAAGGCGGTTATTCGGTTACTGTATGTGCATACAGTTATCCGGATCACCCGCCCTGTCTCCCAAAGACGCCGAAGCCCGGCAGGTGATCCCGCAAGTCAGAGGGATGATCCGTGGTCAATGTCGAACAATTGAAGAACAGCGTGAACCGGATGTCAGCGGACGTAGTGAGCGAGGCTGTCCTCGAACTACGCCTCGACGGCTTGGTCACGGAAGGCAAGACCCCCTTCAACAAGCTGCATTTCAACACCTGTTTTGCCGAAATCGAGGCCTTGTTCCAGCGCGCGGGTTATCACCGGCCACTGGATGTCGTGGGCTATCAGGGTTTGCTGTACGCCTTGTATGACCCGAGCCGCTGGGAGGCGGTGGATGTGTTGCGCTGGCTCAAGGAATTTACCGACGCCGCCGCACGGCCGCAGTCGATACCGGCTTGAGATTCTCTTGTAGGCTCGATCCGCTCACTGCTGGATAATGCCGCCCTGCATTGAGGGTTAGAGTTTTCGTATGTCCACGTCATCGTTTTCTGCTGCACACAGTCAGGCCAGCACGCTCTACCTGCCGCCAGGGCGGTGGCAAACGGTGCTTGACTGCCTGTGCGAGCATTTCAGCGCTATCGGCCGCGAGCAGTGGCTTGACCGGATCGCCCGCGGCCGTGTCCTGGATGGACAGGGTCAGCCAATAGCCGTCGACCTGGCCTACAAGGAAGGTCTGCGGATTCACTATTTCCGTGAGGTGCCGGACGAAAAGCCGATCCCGGTGATCGAATCGATCCTGTATGCCGACGAACATCTGGTGGTTGCTGATAAACCGCATTTTCTACCCGTGACACCCGCCGGGGAGTATGTGGAGCAAACCTTGTTGCGGCGGTTGATTCGCCGACTGGATAACCCGCATCTGGTGCCCCTGCACCGTATTGACCGGCATACCGCAGGGCTGGTGCTGTTTTCGGCGAATCCCGAAAGTCGTTCGGCGTACCAGACACTGTTTCCTACGCGAAAAATTGAAAAGCGCTACGAGGCCATCGCCCCGGCGTTGCCGGAACTGACTTTCCCGTTGGTGCATAAAAGCCGGTTGGTCGAGGGCGAGCCGTTCTTTCGTATGCAGGAAGGGACGGGTGTCAGCAATACCGAGACGGCCATGGACGTGCGGGAAAAGAACGGTGAGCTCTGGCGTTACGGGCTCTACCCGGTGACGGGCAAGAAGCACCAGTTGCGGGTACACATGAGCGCCCTGGGTGCTGCTATCTGCAACGACCCGTTCTACCCGCAGGTGCTCAAGGATCCCGTTGACGACTACGCCAATCCGCTGAAACTTCTGGCTCAGGGGCTACGATTTGTGGATCCGGTGACAGGGCAAGAGCGCACATTCGAAAGCACCCTTACGCTGCAGTGGTAATTGGTCGCGGCTGCCGCGTACTTTTCTCCAGTCATGAAAAAGCCCGCTTATGCGGGCTTTTTCATATCCGGTGTCGCCGCAAAGATTACAACTCTTTAACGGTACGAACCTGATCCTTGTTGATGCGGGTTTCCTTGCCATCGAGCTGTTTGAATTCGTAGAAACCCGAATCCGAATCAAATTTAGGCGTGTCGACGGCCTGGATTTCGCGACCGTCATTCAACGTGATCACTGTTGGCGATGCGCAACCGGCGAGGGTGGCAAGGCCCAGAGCGAGCATGAAAGTGGCGAGGGTCCGTTGAGTCATGTGTGTGTCTCCGAATATGAATTCTTTTGGTTACTGAGCTTGAGACGTTTACAGCGTGCGCAAGTTCCTTCTTCGGTCAGTCTGACACAGTGTTAGGCGTACTTAACAGTTCCGGCGTATTGAGATTGGCCAGACGAGGATCGTTTTCCGGGCATTGCAGGGCCGTGGCACCGAGCTGGCGCATGATGCGGCCCGGGCTTCGTTCCCCTTCGTTCCAGGCTTTTTCGAATTCGCCGGACAGCGCCACGGGAATGATGCAGAGCAGCGGTTCCCAATGTTCACCGTGGCGCAGCATCAGCGGTTTGTCCGGATGCTGGCTGGCGGTCTCCCGCATATCGTGGAGCAGGGCAGCGTCGATGCGCGGTACATCACAAGGCAACACCAGCAAATGAGTATGGCGGGCTGCGTTGAGGCCTGCCCGGATACCGGCAAGCGGCCCCGGAAAACCGATTTCGTCATCGCCGACCAATTGGTCGGCGAAGGGCGTATAGGCCAGTTGGTTTCTGTTGCAGGAGATGATCAGGTCATCACTCAACGCGCGCGTCTTGCGGTGCAAATGCGCAATCAGCGGTTCGCCGTGCCATTGCAGCAGGCCCTTGTCCTGGCCGCCCATCCGCTGACCGCGCCCACCTGCCAACAGCAGGATGGAGCAGGGTGGCAGAGGTGTATTCAACGTCATGGCAGCTCTCCATGGGGGCGGCAAAAAAATGAGGCGCTGTGATATAACACCGGGCTGTTTCCCCTACAACTGGACGAGCCTATGAAAGCCAAGGCTGATGTACCTTTCGCACCGCTCAACATCGCGGTGTTGACCGTTAGCGACACCCGTACCCTGCAAACCGATACCTCAGGCCAGGTCTTCGTTGACCGCCTGAGCGCTGCCGGCCATAACCTGGCTGCCCGGGTATTGCTTAAAGATGACTTGTACAAAATTCGCGCGCAAGTTGCTACCTGGATTGCTGATGATGTGGTGCAGGTGGTGCTGATCACCGGCGGCACCGGTTTCACCGGACGCGACAGTACGCCGGAGGCCGTGAGCTGCCTGCTGGACAAGCAAGTCGATGGTTTTGGCGAGTTGTTCCGGCAGATTTCGGTGGCGGATATCGGCACATCGACCGTGCAGTCCCGTGCTTTGGCCGGCTTGGCCAATGGCACGCTGGTGTGCTGTTTACCGGGGTCGACCAACGCAGTGCGCACTGGCTGGGACGGTATTCTCGCCGAACAGCTGGATTCACGGCATCGTCCCTGCAACTTTGTTGCTCATTTGAAACAGGCGGCACCCTGTGAATCGCGCGGGTAAACCAGGTAAAACAGGCAGTTTGATGCCTGTCGAGGAAGCGCTGGCGCGATTGCTGGCCATGGCCGAGGCCTCGCCGATCCGTGAGCGTGAACGTCTGTCGTTGGCGCACGCCGAAGGGCGGGTATTGGCTGACGATCTGATCTCGACGCTGGATCTGCCACCCTGGCCCAACAGTGCCATGGACGGGTATGCGCTGCGCTTGTCCGACTGGACTGGCGAGCCGATGGTGGTCAGCCAGAAGATTTTTGCCGGCCAGGCACCGCTGCCCTTGCAACCCGGTACCTGCGCACGGATTTTTACTGGCGCGCCCGTGCCGGCGGGTGCCGACTGTGTCGAGATGCAGGAAAACGCCGAGATTCAGGCGGATGAGCGCATACATTTCACTGAGACCCTGCAGCCTGGCCAAAACATTCGCCCACAGGGCCAGGAAACCACTGTCGGTGAGTTGGTCCTGCGCGCCGGTACGCGCCTGGGCCCTATCGAACAGGGCTTGGCTGCCTCCCTGGGGTGTGCTGAGCTGGAGGTGGTACGCAGGGTTCGCGTAGCCGTCCTGTCCACGGGGGACGAACTGGTCGAACCCGGCCAGGCCCTGGGACCTGGGCAAATCTACAACAGTAATCGTGTGTTGCTGTGCAGCTGGTTGCAGCGCCTGGGTTGTGAAGTGATTGATGCGGGCATCCTCGCAGATGATCTGGCCACTACCCGGACCCGGTTGGGAGAGCTGAAGGATGTCGACCTGATCTTGTCCACGGGCGGTGTCTCTGTAGGCGAAGCGGATTTTCTCGGCATCGCCTTGCGCGAGGAGGGTGAGCTGGCGCTGTGGAAGCTTGCCATCAAACCCGGAAAACCTCTGACGTTCGGGCATTTTCGCGGAGTGCCGGTCATTGGTTTACCGGGTAATCCGGCTTCGACTCTGGTGACCTTCGCCTTGCTGGCTCGCCCTTATCTGCTGCGACGCCAGGGGGTGAAAGACGTCGCGCCGCTGAAGTTTCAGGTGCCAGCGGGTTTTGTCTGGCCCAAGGCCGGCAATCGGCGGGAGTACTTGCGGGGTCGTCTGGAAAACGGTCGGGCAACGATCTACAGGAATCAGAGTTCCGGCGTTCTGCGCAGTGCGGCATGGGCTGAGGGGCTGGTGGAAGTGCTGGAAGATCGAACGCTGGTTGAGGGCGACTACGTCGATTTTATCCCTCTGAGCGAAGTCCTGGGCTGATGCCTTTCATGGCGCGATAACGCAAGCCCGGTCGGTTGGCCGGAGCTTGCGTCAACGGCTCCCGCTCAATGTGCCAACAATGACACTAGCTGATCGAATCGGCTATTGGCGACCCACCCCAGAAGCCCGAGGATCACGGCTGTTGCACCTGTCGAGTAAGCGAGACGGTGCTTGATGGATTTGACGTCCCCACGCACCTCTTCCATATCGCGTCGAATGTATTTGAGGTGGGTTTCCAGTTCAACGACACGAGGTTCCATATCAACTTCTCCGGTAGGTTTGGCACCGCTTTTTAACTCGGCCTGTTGATGGGTACTGCTTTTTGCGACGCGGGCACCAGAACCAAGTGGCATTCGAATGTCATGGCTATGCATGGCTTGATCCGCCCCTTGTTTCAATGCCGCCCTTGTTGCCGCAGCCTTTGTTGATTGCGTTTTTCACGAGCCTTGAAACGTTCCTGTTCATTGCGCTCACATCCCTGTGCAGTTGGTTGGCTGACGATCGATACCGCCGACGCCCAAGGTGTACTAATCACCTGGACCGGTCAATTAAGCCGATTCATCACGACTCGTAAGAAAATATCCCACGCTGTAGGACCAACTCCGCCGGGCTGTTAATTTTTTCAAACCCAGCCGACTTTTTGCCGTGCTCCTGAGGTCAACATCTCCCAAATGGATTCCAAATTCGGGAGTGATACCAATGAGTGAGCGCAAGGCGCTGTTGATTCTGCATGGCAAGCAGGCACTCAACGAGGACGTTCGGTTGGCTGTTGAGGGCAAGCGGCGACAGGGCTGGGATCTGGCCGTTCGATTGACCTGGGAGGCCGGCGATGCCCTGCGGCTGGTAAAGGAAGCGGTGGGGATGGGGTACAGGCAACTGATTGCCGGTGGTGGCGATGGCACGTTGCGAGATATTGCCGAGGCCATGGCGTCGGAATTTTCCGACATCAGCCTGGTGCTGATGCCACTGGGAACTGCCAACGATTTTGCTCGTGCGGCGGGCGTGCCTCTGGATCCCGCACAGGCGCTGGAACTGCTCGACAGCCCCTCAAGCCTTATCGATCTGGGTGAGGTCGGCGGGCAGATTTTTTTGAATATGGCCACTGGCGGATTTGGCAGTCAGGTCACGGCCAACACCTCGGAAGATCTGAAAAAGATTCTGGGTGGCGCGGCGTACCTGTTTACCGGGCTATCGCGTTTCAGTGAGTTGCATGCAGCCTATGGCGAATTGCAGGGGCCGGACTTTCATTGGCGTGGCGAGCTGCTGGCGCTGGGTATCGGCAACGGACGACAGGCCGGTGGCGGCCATGTCTTGTGCCCGCAAGCTCTGGCTGATGACGGGTTGCTGGATATCAGTATCCTGCCAGCACCCCAGGAGCTGGTAGGTACGTTGAAAACCCTGTTGGCGGACGGCTTTGGTATCGACAACATGTTTGTGCGGGCGCGTTTGCCATGGATAGAAATCAAGGCTTCGGAAGGCCTTTACATCAATCTCGATGGCGAGCCGCTGGAAGGCAATAACCTGCGATTTTCCGCACGTGCGAAGGCATTGCGGGTGCATTTGCCGCCTGACTCGCCACTCTTGGGTTCGACGACTGCGATCAATCGTCCAGGCTGATGATTTGTTCGCGCACGGCGAACAGCACCAGGCCTGCTACATCGTAGATCTGCAGGCGCTTCATGATCTGCGAGCGATGAGTTTCGACCGTCTTGATGCTCAGGCCCAGGCCGTTGGCGATTTCCCGGGTGGATTTGCCACGCACTATCAATCGCAGGATCTCCAGCTGGCGTGCTGTCAGGTTGTGGGTGTCTGTCAGCTCAGGCAGGTTTTTCTGTGTCCGTGTCAGCGCCTGATTGATGACTGTATGGGCGATGGCCGGGCTCAGGTAGCGCTCGTTGTTGCGCAGGGCGTCGAGGGCATGTTCCAGCTCCGTGGCCGTAGTGTCCTTGAGCAGGTAGCCATGGGCGCCGGACTCCAGAGCCTGCATGATCAGCGCCGGGTCGGTGTGCATCGACAGGATCAGCACCTTGCTCTGCGGGCGAACGCGCTTGAGTCGCTGCAACGCTTCAAGGCCACCGGTTTCCTTCATGGAAATGTCCAGCAACACGATGTCCGGCACCAGTTGCTCGACCATCTCCAGCAGTTGCGAACCATCATTGGCCTCACCAATGACGGCATAACCTGGGATATCCAGCACCAGAGCGCGCACGCCAGCCCTGATAAGCGAGTGGTCATCCACTAGAAGTAAGTTACAAGTCAACGCATAACCTTATTCGTACTGGCCCGCTCAAGCGCACGGGGCGCCCAGGGGAAGAGTGCTTCGATTTGAGTGCCTTTGCCCGGTTCGCTGGTCACCGTCAAGGTCCCGCCCAATTGTTCGATACGTTCCGCCATGCCGGCCATTCCCCGCTGTCCTTCACGGCCTGGATTGGCGGCCGGGGCAAAGCCCTGGCCGTCATCGCTGATCAACAGCGTCAAGCCTTGAGGCAGGCGTTGCAGGCGCACCAGCAGGTTTCGGGCCTGGGCGTGACGCAAGATATTAGTAACCGCTTCCTGAGTAATCCGGAAGGCCGCCACGGCCATTTCCTCGGCAATGCCAGTCAAGCGCTGATGACATTCCAGGCTCCAGTGCACCGGTGTATTGGCCAGCGTCTTGAGAAGGTGCGCGCGCAGGCTCGCCTCAAGGCCAAGACTGGCCAGTTGCCTGGGATTGAGAATGGCCGATACATCGCGAACCTTGGCCAGGGTTTCATCCAGCGTTTCACTGAGTGTCGAACACTGGTCTTGCAGTTCTTCGGGCAGTCGACGCTTGAGCCATTCGCTTTGCAGTTTTGCCGCCGTCAGCAATTGGCCAATGTCGTCGTGTAATTCACGACTGAGCCGATGACGCTCATTTTCCTGTACTTCCAGCAGTCGGTCGGCCAGTTCCTGAGGCTGGAACTTTATCGATTTGCGCGAGAGGCGATGCCCCACCCAGACGCAGGTCAATGCTGCAATATTAAGCAGCAGCAGGCTCATTGGCAGATCGGTGGACAGGCTGTAGACCAACAGGCAGCCCAGCGTCGAGCAGGTACACAGCAGGAGTGTGAACCGGCGTGCGTTTTTTCGGGAGGGTGGCCACTTGATGATGGACTTGAGGCTGGCGTACATAGCGGATGGAGCCAATGGATGTTCGCTGCGGGTAGCGCCGTCATGCTGGTTGACGGGGCTCTGTCTGAAAACGCTACGGTGTGAATCGTCAACCGCAACGGGTGAATCCAGTGGCACAAATCCGGCTTGCAAGTTGAATGAGCCTGTCTCGTCTGAAATCACTTTGCCATTAATTGAGTCAACTAACGCCGCGCATAATACCACTTAAGGTACCGTTGGTCGCGTTTGGTATATATGTCCGCACGGTCAGGAATCAGGACTTTCTGGACGTTGGTTCCACAATGGAAAAGTTGCGTTATTTGTCACTGAAAGATATCGATACGCCGATCTTGCTTTTTTATAGTCAGGCATTACCTGAGATCTAAACAGATAATCCTGGTAGGGGCGTAATAACTATTTGTCGTTAACAGGTATGAGACATACGTTTTACGACATGGACTCTCAAGTTATCGATCGGGAGCAAGGCAATCAAAGCGGCCGGCGCCACCTGACCGGCTGAAGCGCTCAAGCCTGCCGTTCAGAGAAGGCGGCGAGGGCGAGGGGGGCGCAGCGGGCGAGCGGCTGAAACTGACTGTATCCGACTTGAAAAGCCAGTGCTTCGATGAGCGAAATCTGCTCGCTGTCATCCAGGTTCAACTGACCGGTTTTCGGGTCGATAAGCTCCATTTGCCAGGCGATCAGGGTCAAACAGTCTTTCAGCGCGCAAAGGGCTTCATGGTTCAGTGTCATGCCCAATTGAGCGTGGTTCAACAAGGCATGAATCTGCCGCGAAAACTCCGATACCGCTGCGAGTCCGAGGATATCGGCCTTGCTCGCCAGTTTGAGCAAGGTGCTGAGCAGGCAGTCGACGGCGTCCTGGTCATTGCGGATCAACTGCAGATGGCTCAGGCACTCTTCGGATTTGGCCAGGAGTGTCTCAGCCTCGACGAGGAATTCGGGTAGCCGTTTAGCCCACTCTTTATGGTTCGGCATGCTTATCTCCACAACGTCATGTCTGATGAGGGAATGTCGTGTGTATCGACGATCGGGAGTCGTCGTGAGATCGCGCTCCACCAGGCCTGGGCACAGGCAGCGGAACTCGAGAGGGTGGATGGCCACTGACCTGCGATCGCACACAAAAGCCTGACTCCGTTCATGCAATGAGAATGGCGTCACATTAATGGCTATTGGATATCGCGAATATCAGGTTGCGCCTGATGTTTCCTAGGGGAATCCCTTACACAGGGGAACCTAACGTGCAAACCGGGGTCGCGCCGCAGGGGATGGAAGCAGAAGAAATCTGCGGCGCCAGTAAAGCATGATGTTAATGTGACATCAATGCCTGGCTGCGGGATTTTATCCGGGGGTCAAGGTCCGGCAATAACAGCCGATAACTCTCTTTAGTGAATTCAACAGAAAAAAGCCCAGGAGTCATTAATGGCCGGCATTCTCGACACGGTAGACCAACGCACGCAACTGGTGGGTGAGAATCGCCTGGAAATTCTCATGTTTCGACTGGCTGGACGGCAACTGTTTGCGATCAACGTCTTCAAGGTTCAGGAAGTATTGCAACTGCCAAAACTGACGCTGATGCCGCAGCGCCATCCGTTTGTTTGCGGTGTGGTCAACCTGCGTGGCCAGACCCTGCCGGTCATCGATCTTTCCCAGGCCATCGGCATGCGTCCCTTGGTGCCGAGCCCGACCAGCACCATCATCGTGACTGAATACAACCGTTCTGTTCAGGCGTTTCTGGTCGGTGGCGTGGACCGCATCGTCAACATGAACTGGGAAGCCATCCTGCCACCCCCCACCAGCGCCGGCCGCCAGCATTACCTGACCGCGATCAGCAAGGTCGATGACCAGTTGGTGGAAATCATCGATGTGGAAAAAGTACTGGCCGAAATCGTGCCGTACAACGCCAAGGTGTCCCGCGAAAAACTTGAAGATCCGGTGCTGGAACGCGCCCGTGGCCGTGAAGTGCTGCTGGTGGACGACTCCAACGTCGCGCTGTCGCAACTGCGCGACACCCTCGGTCAGTTGGGCGTGAAAATGCACATCGCCAGCGACGGTCTCAAAGCCCTGAACATGCTCAAGGCCTGGGCCGATACCGGCGTGAACATGACCGACAAGCTGCTGATGATCTTCACCGACGCCGAGATGCCGGAAATGGACGGCTATCGCCTGACGACCGAAATCCGAAACGACCCGCGTCTGCGCGGTCTGTATGTGGTCCTGCATACATCGTTGTCCGGCAGTTTCAACGACTCGATGGTCAAGAAGGTCGGCTGCGACAACTTCCTCTCCAAGTTCCAGCCGGACAAACTTGTCGATGTGGTACGTCAGCGCCTGATGCTTGACGAAGTGCCTGCCTGATTGCCCGGCCAAAGGCTGGCATGACGTCGGCCTTTGATTCGGCGATCAAGCTCGTATAGGGTGGCGCTTTTACCCTCCAGGGAGCAGGCCATGCTGCGTCTGAGCGCGCTTTATCGTTATCCGCTGAAATCCGGCAAGGGTGAAACCCTGAACCAGGCCAGCCTCGACAAGCTGGGGCTGGTGGGTGACCGACGCTGGATGCTGGTGGACGAAGCCAGCGGGCGCTTTCTGACGCAGCGGGCGGTGGCTCAGATGAGCCAGCTCTCGGCGCTGTGGAATGCCGAAGGTGGCCTGACCCTCAACGGCCCAGGCCATGCGCCGATTGAAATTGCCTTGCCCGGCCGTGAAGCAGAACTGCGTGGCGTGACCATCTGGCGCGACACCCTGCGCGTGCCCGACGCCGGCGATGAGGCGGCGGCCTGGGTCAGTGCATTCATTGGCAAGCCTACACGCCTGGTGCAAGTGCCGCTGGAGCGTGCGCGCACCACCGAAGCCGGTTATGGCAAAGATGATGATCAAGTGGCTTTCGCCGATGGATATCCGCTGTTGCTGATTGGCCAGGCCTCTCTGCAAGACTTGGCGCAACGGGTCGGCCGCCCGTTGGAGATGCTGCGTTTTCGGCCCAATCTGGTGATCGAAGGCAGTGAAGCCTTTGCCGAAGATGGCTGGAAGCGCATTCGCATCGGCGATGTCGAATTTCGCGTGGTCAAGTCGTGTTCGCGTTGCATCCTGACCACCATCGATCCGCAGACCGGCGAGCGCAGCGACGACCGCGAACCACTGGCCACGCTGCAGAAGTACCGTGCTCAGGCGGACGGCGCGATGTTCGGCCAGAACCTGGTCAACGATGGCAATGGCCGACTGGAAGTCGGCATGCCGGTGACGATTCTCGAATAAATGCCCTGCCAACAAAAAATGCCCGCGTTCCGAGGAACGCGGGCATTTTTTTTGTCCGGTGCAACCCGCAGGTTCAGCCGCGGTATTCGCACAGGTAAGCAGTGTCGACGGCCACTTTCAGCTGGAACTTGCTGTTGGCGGGCACGTTGAACTGGCTGCCGGCGGCGAAGGTTTCCCACTCGCTGCTGTCTGGCAGCTTGACGGTCAGGGCACCGGTCACCACGTGCATGATTTCACGCTGGCTGGTGCCGAATTCGTATTCGCCCGCAGCCATGACGCCGATGGTCGCCGGACCTTCAGCGGTGCCAAAGGCGATCGACTTGACGGTGCCGTCGAAGTACTCGTTGACTTTAAACATGGGCGATTCCTCGAAAAGGGCTAAAAATGGCCAGTCAGTATGCACAAGGCCTTTTATGCCGTCACCTGTCTAGAACCAGCGGCAATAACCGCGCGGTATTGCGTGCATCCTCCAGCGCCCGGTGCTGCTGGCCATTGAACTGCAACCCTGCCAGTTGCAGCGCGCCATTAAGCCCCAGGGGGCGTTCGAGTCGCCGGGCCTTGGCAAAGCGCTGCTTGAGGTTCATGTGCGGCACCTGGCTCAGGAAACTCTCCAGTTGCTGGCCCTGCCATTCCTGAAGCAATTGCTTGCGGTCGTAATCACCCCAACTGGCCCAGCCTTCCAGGCGCGAGTGATGCTGGGCGAGCCAGCGTTCGAACAGCGGCCAGACCTCGACAAGCGACTGTGCACTGTCGATGTTGGCCTGGGAGATGTGGGTCAGTGCCCGGCAAAATGGGGTCAGCAGCGGACGCCGCGAGGGGCGCACGAAACGCTGGAAGTGATCCAGTTCTCGCCCCGTGCGGTCCACCAGCGTGGCGCCAATTTCGATGATTTCCATTTCCGTGACCGGCCAGCCGCCCTCATCGGTGGTGGCTTCCAGATCAATGACCAGCCAGTGAGGCATTAAAGGGTTCCCGATATCCGCGCCTTGATAGGGCTTGAGCGTAGCCAAATCCGACGGATTATTCGACCTCCAGCAAAATCTGCCGGTTTTTCACCTGATCGCCCACCCGAACCTGCAAGCGCTTGAGTACGCCATCGATGCCGGCCTTGAGCGGATGCTCCATTTTCATCGCCTCCAGCACCACCAGCAGTTGGCCTTTGCTGACCACGCTCCCCTCGCTGACCAGCACATCGACAATCGCCCCGTCCATCGGCGCCTTGAGTGTGCCGCTGCTGACGCTGGCCTGAGTACTGACCGGCAGCTGCGTACGGTCCACCAGATGCAGACTGCCGGGACGGGTGAACAGCCAGAGATGTGTGGCGTCCAGACGATAGGCGTGGCGCTGGCGAATGCCGTCGATTTGCACCGTGATCTGGCAGTGATCGAAATGGATCACTTGTAAAGCCAGCGTTCGCTCGCCGACCTGAACTTGCCACGGCTCACCCGCAACGGCATTCAATGTCACCGTCCAATCCTGATCCCCCAGGCCAATACGATAGTGCAGCGGCACACTGGCATTGTTACGCCAGCCGGATAACGGTGTCGCATGCGCGCGGGCCGACGCCTGATAGAACAGCGCAGCGGCAATCGCCAGCGCTTCGACGCTCGGCACTTGTGCCAGCAGACAAGGGTGATCGGCGAAATACCCGGCAATGAAACCGGTACTGAACGTGCCACTGATGAATTGCGGGTGTTCGAGCAGGCTGGCAAGCAGGCGCTGATTGCTCTGCACGCCCAGCAACACGCTGTCCTGTACCGCCCGCAGTAATTTGCGCCGAGCCTCTTCGCGGGTAGCGCCGTGGGCGATGATTTTGCCGAGCATCGGGTCGTAGAAAGGACTGATGTTCTGGCCTTCGATCAGGCCATGGTCAATTCGCATGCCGTTTTGCAATGCCGGCTCCCACGCGCAGATACGGCCGGTTTGCGGGAGAAATGCCTGGGCCGGATCTTCGGCATACAAGCGCACTTCGATCGCATGCCCGGTGAGCTGCACCTGTTCTTGTCGCAGCGGCAGCGGCAGACCTTCGGCGACGAGCAGTTGCCAGGCCACCAGATCGAGGCCGGTGATCAGTTCGGTCACCGGGTGTTCCACTTGCAGCCGGGTATTCATCTCCAGAAAGTAGAACTGCCCGTCGGCATCCAGCAGAAACTCCACGGTGCCGGCGCCGACATAATTCACCGCTCGCCCGGCCTTGAGCGCCGCGTCGCCCATGGCTTGGCGCAACTGGGCGGTCATGACCGGGCAGGGCGCTTCCTCAATGACTTTCTGATGCCGGCGCTGGATCGAACAATCTCGCTCGCCGAGGTAGATCAGATTGCCTTGCTGATCACCAAACAACTGCACCTCGACGTGACGCGGATCAATCAGCGCCTGTTCAAGAATCAGTTCGTCGCAGCCAAAGCCGTGCAACGCTTCGGAGCGGGCGGTGCGCAGTTGCTCGTGCAACTCGTCGGCGTTCTGCACCAGACGCATGCCACGACCACCGCCACCGGCACTGGCCTTGATCATCAGTGGGTAGCCGATGCGTTCGGCTTCGCGACGGAGGGTGGCGTCATCCTGCTCGACGCCTTCGTAGCCCTTGATGCACGGCACACCGGCTTTGATCATGGCGATTTTCGACAGGCGTTTACTGCCCATCAGCTCGATGGCTTCGGGGCTGGGGCCGATGAACGTGATGCCGGCGTTCTGGCAGGCGAGGGCGAATTCGGCGTTTTCCGAGAGGAACCCGTAGCCGGGGTGAATCGCGTCGGCGCCAGTGCGGCGGGCGGCGTCGATGATGGCCAGGATGTTCAGGTAAGACTGCTGCACCGGAGCCGGGCCGATGTTGACGGCTTCGTCGGCCATTTGAACGTGCAGCGCATCGGCGTCGGCGTCGCTGAAGACGGCGACGGTGCGATAGCCCAGGGACTGGGCGGTGCGCTGGATGCGGCAGGCGATTTCACCGCGGTTGGCGATGAGGATTTTTTTGAGTGTGGGCATGCTGGGTTTTCCTTGGATATTGCGGTGCATGTCAGGGCCTCTTCGTCGGAACGCCGCCCGGAGCCAGCCCGCTCCCACAGTTGATTTCGGTCGGTCACAGATTTTGTGTTCACAGCAGAACCAATGTGGGAGCGAGCCAGCTCGCGAAGCTTCTAGAGCGCCCACCCCGGTTTACGCTTTTGCACAAAAGCCATGGTCCCCTCGATCCCCTCAGCTCCCGTCACCGCCTCGCTGAACCACTCGGCCGCCTGGTCCAGCAGCGCATCCGGCGTCTGTCCGGCGCTGGCCAGCAACAGTTTTTTGGTCATCGCATTCGCCCCCGGTGCGCAACACAGTACGTGAGCCAGCACTTCGTCGAGGCGTTCGGCCAGGGCTTGAGGGTCATGCTCGACAAAATGCACCAGACCCATGCGCCGCGCCTGCACACCATCGAACCGCGCCGCCGTCAGCGCCAAGCGTCGGGTCTGCGTCAGGCCGATACGCTGGACCACGAACGGTGCGATTTGCGCTGGCAACAGGCCGAGGCTGGTTTCCGGCAGGCCGAATTGCGCCTGATGATCGGCCAGGGCCACATCGCTGACGCAGGCCAGACCGAAACCACCGCCCAGCACCGCGCCTTGCAACACGGTAATCACCACTTGCGGCGCGTGCTGCACCGCTTGCAACAGCGCACCGAATGCCCTGTTCAAGTCGCGATAAGCACTCGCGCCCCGGACGCGGGCGCTGGCCATGTCCTTGATGTCGCCACCCGCGCAGAAGTGTCCGCCGGCGCCGCCGATGACCAAGGCGCGAATGTCCAGGTCGTCATGCACCGCCGCCAGCACCGCCCGCAATTCGGCGACCATTTGCAAACTCATGGCATTACGGCTTTCGGGGCGGTTGAGGGTAATGTGCAACACGCCGTTATGGGGTTCGAGCAACAAGGTCTGGCAATCGGGCAGGGCGCTCATTTCTTTTTTCCCGGCAGGATGCCCATGAGTTTGCAGATGATCCCGAGCATGATTTCGTCGGCGCCCCCGCCAATCGACACCAGCCGCACGTCTCGATAGGCGCGGGCTACCGGGTTGTCCCACATGAAGCCCATGCCGCCCCAGTATTGCAGGCAGCTGTCGCTGACTTCGCGACCGAGGCGGCCGGCCTTGAGCTTGGCCATGGACGCCAGGCGCGTCACGTCCTGGCCTTTGATGTATTGCTCGGTGGCCTGATACACCAGCGCCCGCAGGCATTCGATTTCGGTTTGCAATTCGGCGAGGCGAAAGTGGATGACCTGATTGTCGATCAGCGCATTGCCGAAGGTCTTGCGCTCCTTGCAATATTCGATGGTGCTGTCGACGCAGTACTCCAGGCCCTTGATCATGTTGGCCGCGCCGAACAGCCGTTCCTCCTGGAATTGCAGCATTTGCATCATGAACCCCGCGCCTTCGTGACCGATGCGATTGCGTTGTGGCACCCGCACGTCGTCGAAAAACACCTGGGCGGTCTCCGAACTGCGCATGCCGAGCTTGTCCAGGTGCGAGCTGAGGCTGATGCCCGGCGTGTTCATCGGCACCATGATCAGCGACTTGTTGACGTGGGGTTTGTCGTCCGAGGTGTTGACCAGCAGGCAGATGAAGTCGGCGCTCGGCGAGTTGGTGATCCACATTTTGCTGCCGTTGATGACGTAGTCGTCGCCGTCCTTGCGGGCGCCGGTTTTCAGCCCGGCGACGTCGGAGCCGGCACCCACTTCGGAAACGCCGATGCACCCGACCTGTTCGCCAGTGATTGCCGGGCGCAGAAACTCTTCGCGTAACTCATCGGAACCGAAGCGGGCCAGTGCCGGGGTGCACATGTCGGTCTGCACGCCGATCGACATCGGGATACCGCCGCAATGAATGGTGCCGAACTCCTCGGCGGCGACAATCGAATAACTGTAATCAAGGCCCATGCCACCAAATTTTTCCGGTTTGGAAATCCCCAGCAAACCGAGGTCGCCGGCCTTGCGGAAAATCTCGTGGATCGGAAAGCGCCCGGCCTTTTCCCATTCTTCAACGTGGGGATTGATCTGGTGGTCGACGAATTGGCGGACCGTGCGACGCAGTGCTTCGTGTTCCTGGGTGAAGATCATTTTTATTGTTCTCCTGGCGATCAGATCAAAAACGCGCGACACCAAAACTGTTGGGCTGCAACGGCCGCACTTCGGCCTCATGGCAAATATCCAGCAAGTAACCGAGCAAGGTCCGGGTATCCCGTGGATCGATCAACCCGTCATCCCACAGACTGGCGCTGCCGTAGAGCGCGGTGGACTGGCTGTCGAGTTTTTGCGCGGCCGCCTGTTCCAGCATGTCGAGCATTTTCGGGTCAGGCACCATGCCGTCCTTGAGCTGTTTGGCTTCGGTGACGATACGCAGCACCTTGCCGGCCTGGGCGCCGCCCATGACCGCAGTGCGGCTGTTGGGCCAGGCAAAAATGAAGCGCGGGTCGAGACCTCGGCCGCACATTGCATAGTTGCCGGCGCCATAGGAACCGCCGACCACGATGGTCAGCTTCGGCACCCGGGCGTTGGCCACGGCCTGGATCATCTTCGCGCCGTGTTTGATCACCCCTTGCTGCTCGGACTCGGTGCCGACCATGAACCCGGTGGTGTTATGGAAAAACAGCAACGGTGTCTGGCTCTGGTCGCACAGCTGAATGAATTGCGCAGCCTTGCTTGCGCCTTTGGGTGTGATCGGCCCGTTGTTGCCGATGAAACCGCAAGCGCGGCCCTGAATCTGCAAGTGACCGCAGACCGTTTGCTGATCGAACTCGCCCTTGAATTCGAGGAAGTTCGAAGCGTCGGCAATGCGCGCGATGATCTCGCGCACGTCATAGGGCTTTTTCGTGTCGTCGGGGATCAGTCCCAGCAACTCGTCGATGGGGTAGAGCGGTTCTTCCCAACGCCGTTCGGGCAACCATGGCAACTGCTCGTTCCATGGCAACAGACTGACAATTTCCCGCACCTGACGCAGGCCATCGGCATCGTTCTCGGCCAGGTATTCGGCGGTGCCGGCGACTTGCGCGTGCATCTCGGCACCGCCGAGTTCTTCATCGCCGGCGACCTCACCGGTCGCGGCCTTGAGCAGTGGCGGGCCGGCCAGAAACAACTTGGCCTTGCCGCGCACCACCACCACGTAGTCCGACAACCCCGGTTGATAAGCACCGCCCGCCGTGGCCGAGCCATGCACCACAGTAATCTGCGGCAAACCCATGGCCGACATCCGCGCCTGATTGGCAAAACTGCGCGCGCCTTCGACGAAAATTTCCGCCGCGTAATTCAGGTTGGCGCCGCCGCTTTCGGCGAGGGTGATCACCGGCAATTTGTTTTCCATGGCGATCTGTTGCAGGCGCAGGGACTTTTTCAAGCCACTGGGGGAAATGGTGCCGCCCTTGATCGCGCTGTTGTTTGCCACCACCAACACCCGTACGCCGGACACATAGCCGATGCCGGCAATCAGGCCGCCACCGGCGGAACTGCCATCCTTGTCGTCGTGCAATTTATAGCCGGCCAGGCTTGCCAGTTCGAGGAACGGCGCACCGGGGTCGAGCAGCAGATTGAGCCGTTCGCGGGGCAGCAATTGCCCGCGCTTGTCGAATTTTGGCTTGGCTTCGGCTGCCCTGTTCAGCAGGTTCTGCTCAAGTAGCCGGAGCTGCTCGACGCCTGTCAGCATTGCCGCACGGTTTTGCGCGAACTGTTCGCTGTGCGGGTCGAGTTGCGACTGGATCACCGGCATGGCTTATTCCTTGTCCTTGAGCACGTCGGGAATGTAGGCGCGATGAAAGCCGTTATACGATTCGCTGTTCTGCGCTTTATGGATCGGCCACGCCCGCCCGCCGAGACTGGCAGCACCATCGATGCGCAGGGTACTGCCGCTGACAAATGCCGCCGCCGGGCTGAGCAGGAACACAATCGCCGCGCTGACTTCCGATTCGGTGCCGATGCGCTTGAGCGGTACGTGTTCACGCAGGGTCGGAATCACGGCCTTGAACGCGCCTTCATAGGTGTCCATGCCGCTGGAAGCGATCCAGCCTGGTGCCACGGCGTTGACCCGTACCCCGGCATAACCCCATTCGAAGGCGGCAGTCTTGGTGAAGTTGTCCATGCCCGAACGCGCCGCGCCCGAATGGCCCATGCCGGGCATGCCGCCCCACATGTCGGCGAGCATGTTGACGATGCTGCCGCCGTGCTTGCTCATGGACTGGTTGAATACTTCCCGGGCCATCAGGAAGCCGCCCACCAGGTTGGTGCGCAACACCGTTTCAAAGCCTTTCTGATTGATCGACGCCAGGGGCGACGGGTACTGGCCGCCAGCATTGTTGACCAGCCCCTGTATCGGCCCGTGTTCGCGGATCAGTTCGCTCACCAGGTGCCGGACCGCGTCCTCGTCGCGAATATCGCAGACTTTCCAGTCAGCCTTGCCGCCGTCTTCGGCAATCTCCAGCGCGACACTTTTCAGCTTGTCGGCCTTGCGCCCCACCAGCAGCACATGGGCCCCGAGGGCTGCCAGTTCGTGGGCGGTGCAACGGCCGATACCGCTGCCGCCACCGGTGACGATGACGGTAAAGCCCGCGAACAGATCAGCCTTGAAAATCGAGTCGTAAGCCATGGCGGCGGTCCTCTAGTTGACCTGGTCGGCGATGCCCCGGGGAACGGGGATCTGGATTTCCAGCAGTTGCTGGGCGAAGGCCTTGCCTTGTGGGTCGATGCGCAGGCTGGCCACGCCACCGCCGCCGAGGGCGTTTTCCAGCAGAAAATTCAGGCTGTGGCTGGCGGGCAGATACCAGCGTTCGACGCGACCGTAAATTGGGTCAAGGACGTGACTCATCCAGTCGACAATCACTTGTGGCGTCAGCGCTTCGGCGATCCACGGCAGGTACTCGGGCTGGCGCGCCATGACGCCGATGTTGCTGTGGTTGCCCTTGTCCCCGGAACGCGCCACCGCGAGTTTGACCAGCGCCACGCTGGCGTCGGCCCGGCCTTGAGGTTTGGGCAGGACGTGAGGCGCAGGCAGGGCGCTGCTGTCCAGCGGTTCGAGGACGGGCAGGGCACATGAATGACGTTGCCCGGCGATATCGACCTGCAGTTCGCAGGCGCTTTTGTTGATGAGGAACGAGAACAGGCGAATCACTGGATACACCGTTGGCCGCCCACCGACGATCCCGGTCAACCCCGGCGCCATGCCGGTGGCGGCCTGGGCGATTTCCCGGGAGAACACGATCAGCGCCTGCTTATTCGGATGACGCACCGCGAGTTTGATCACCACTTCGCGGCTGTCCTGACGCTGGCCGTGGGGGCCGTAGGTGGCTTCGCTGCCCAGCAGTTCGATGTTCACTTCGCTATAGGGCGCCCAGCCGCGCTGGCTGAAAATCTCTGAGGTCTTGTTGATGATCGCATCGCTGACCCGGCGCGCTTTGGCGACTGCATCGATCCCGGCGATCAGGCAACTGGCGGTGCAACGAAAGCCGTCCGGGCAGGTGGCGCTGACTTTGTACTGATCGGTCGGTGGCAGGCCTTTGGCGCCCTGCATGTGAACGGCATTTTTGCCCTGTTGCCGAAGCTTGACCTGACTGAAATCGCAGACCACGTCCGGCAGCAGATAGGCGCGTGGGTCGCCGATTTCATAGAGCATCTGCTCGCCGACGGTCAGCGGCGTGACCAGCCCGCCGGAGCCGTCGGGCTTGCTGACGATGAACTGGCTGTCGGCGCTGACCTCCACAATCGGGAAGCCAATGTGTTCGTAGTCGGGTACGTCGCGCCAGTCGGTGAAATTGCCGCCAGTGCACTGCGCGCCGCATTCGATGATGTGCCCAGCCAATGCGGCTTGCGCGAGTTTGTCGTAGTCATGCCAGGACCAGCCGAACGTATGCACCAGTGCCGCACTGACCACGGCGCTGTCGACCACGCGCCCGGTGATCACGATATCGGCGCCCAGTCGTAGCGCTTCGACAATGCCTGGCGCGCCGAGGTAGGCGTTGGTGGAGACGCACATCGGTGGCAACGGCGCACCGCTGAACATCTCGTGAATGCCGCTGCTGCTCAGGTGCTTGAATTGGGGTTGCAGGTCGTCGCCCAGCAACACGGCGATTTTCAGGGCCACGCCGGCCTTGTCGCAAGCCGCTTGCAAGGCGGCGGCGCAGGCCTGCGGGTTGACCCCGCCAGCATTGCTGATGACGCGGATTTTTTGTTCGGCGAGCTGGCCGAGCAGCGGGCTGAGGACTTCAATGAAGTCGCTGGCGTACCCGGCCAGCGGGTCTTTCATCCGGGCGCCGGCCATGATCGACATCGTGATCTCGGCCAGATAATCGAAGACCAGGTAGTCCAGCCGTCCGCCTTCCACCAGTTGTGCGGCGGCGGTCGAGGTGTCGCCCCAGAATGCGCTGGCGCAACCGATGCGAATTGTAGTTGGCACAGTCAACGGCATAACCACCTCCGAAAGAAGTGTATCGAGACTACCAAGCAAGCGCTTGGTTTGTAAACGTCTGAAATATCTTCTGGCCAAGCGCTTGCTTGGTCGTCTCCGCCAGCTTAAATTGCCCGCGCAAGCCGCTGTTTTGCGGCGAGCGCAGCATTTGTCTGATCGACTGTAGGAGAGAACGGGTGGACGAGCAAAAAGCCCTGAGGGTAATGCGCGAATTGGTCGATAATGGCCAGTTGACCGACCCGGACAGCGCTCGCGGCAAACTGCTGCAAGTGGCGGCCCACCTGTTCCGCAACAAAGGCTACGAACGCACCACGGTGCGCGACCTGGCCGGTGCGGTGGGCATTCAGTCGGGCAGTATCTTTCATCACTTCAAAAGCAAGGACGAAATCCTGCGGGCGGTGATGGAAGAAACGATTCGCTACAACACGGCATTGATGCGCGCGGCCCTGGTCGAAGCCGGCAACGTGCGCGAGCGGGTGCTGGCGCTGATCCGTTGCGAATTGCAGTCGATCATGGGCGGTAGCGGAGAAGCCATGGCGGTGCTGGTCTACGAATGGCGCTCATTGTCCGAAGAAGGCCAGGCGCAGGTGCTGGCGTTACGCGATATTTATGAAGAAATCTGGTTGAACGTCCTGGGTGAGGCCAAGGACGCCGGGTTTATTCGCGGCGACGTGTTTATCACCCGGCGTTTCCTGACGGGGGCGCTGTCCTGGACCACGACCTGGTTTCGCGCCGATGGCAGCATGAGCCTTGATCAATTGGCCGACGAAGCCTTGATTCTGGTGCTGGAGCAGACGCCATAAGCAGTTTGTATTGACAGGAAACTGGCTAAGTCGGCGAAACCGCCTAGCTTGAATGCATGGATGTTTATTTTTATCGGGGAGTAGGTTGTTTTGATGTCTTCGTCATTTCGCACGGCCTCGCCGCTATTGCTGGCGATACTGTCGGTGTTATGGGTGTCGCCGTCCCTGGCTACACAGGAAGTTCGGGTCGGTGCCGCGCATTTTCCGCCCTACACCGTGCGCCCCGAGTCCGGCGCCGATACCGGGCTGTTGCCTGAGTTGGTTGATGCCCTGAATGCGCTGCAAACCGACTACAAGTTTGTGCTGGTGCCCACGTCGATTCCCCGCCGGTTCGGCGACTTCAAGCAGGCCCGTGTGGACATGGCGATCTTCGAAAATCCCGATTGGGGCTGGAAGGACATTCCCCACACCAATGTCGACATGGGCCTGGAAGACGCCGAGATTTTCGTCGCACAACAGGAGCCCGACCGTCAGCAAAATTATTTCGACGACCTCAAGGGCAAGCGCCTGGCGCTGTTCAGTGGTTATCACTATGAATTCGCCAACTTCAATGCCGACCCCAAATTCCTCGCGCAGAACTTCAATGCCACGCTGACCTACTCCCACGACAGTAATCTGCTGATGGTGTTGCGTGGGCGCGCAGACATTGCCCTGGTCACCCGTTCTTATCTGTTCGATTACCTGCTGCGCAACGAGAAGGTCGCCGGCCAGTTGCTGGTGTCACAGCGTACCGATCAGATTTATCACCACTACGCGCTGATCCGGCCGCAGGCGCCCATTACCGGTGAGGCGTTTGGCAAGCTGCTGCAGGGTTTGCGCGACAACGGCCAGATGCTGAAGATTTTCGATCCGTACAAGATCGCGGTCGTGCCGGTGTCAGCGCCGGGTACGGCAAGCGTGCCGCAGGTCGCTAAATGAGCGGCCTCGCTTAAATTTCCCCTCTTGGCTCACGTCACTTCGTTGAACTGTCGACGATTACCGTGAGCCCGACCCATGTCCAATCTGAATGACCTGTCTACCCTGGCCTTGCCGTCAGGCAGCGTGCTTGGCGCTGATGAAACCCAAACCCGCCTGAGCCTCAGCCTTGAAGGGCAACCGCTGATCACGTTGCGCCTGAAGCGTGAGCCCGAGTTGCAGTTGCAGGTCGAGGAACGCTTCAGCCGGCCAGCCGGCCAGGCGTTCTGGGCGGCCTGTTATTGGCTGTTTGCCCGCGATCCTGCGTGCCAGCGTCTGGTCTGGTGCCTGGACGAACCCCCTACCGAAGCCTTGCTCAGCGGTTTGCTGGTGGCGACCGATATCGTTGGCCAGTATCGCTGCGAGCGCACGCTGTTCTGGCAGTTGCCGCAGCCGTGGCTGGGGACGTCGATCACCGCCAGTTACCCGCAGCAGAGGGTGATCAGCGGTGGCAAGCGCCACCCGCTGCGCCCGGTCAAGCCACGCGGCGAAGTCTATCGGCGTTTCGATGCGCGACTCGGTGCCTGGGTGTCCTTGCGAACCCTGGAAATCGACAACGATCTGGTGCGCTTCAACCGCTGGCAGAACAACCCGCGGGTGGCGAGTTTCTGGCAGGAGGAGGGCAGCCTCGAGCAACATCGCGAGTACCTGAGCAAACTCGACGCCGATCCGCATACGTTGACGCTGATCGGCTGTTTCGATGACCAGCCGTTCGCCTATTTCGAGGCCTATTGGGCCAAGGAAGACCGCATTGCGCCGTTCTACGACACCGATGATTACGACCGTGGTATCCACATGCTGGTGGGTGAAGAAAATCATCGCGGCCCGCACAAGGTGGCGAGCTGGTTATCGGCGCTGGTGCATTACCTGTTTCTCGATGATCCGCGCACCCAACGAGTGGTCGCCGAGCCGCGTGCCGACAACGCGAAGATGATCGGGTACATGCACAACCAGTGTTTTCACTGCGAGAAAGAGTTCGACTTCCCGCACAAGCGCGCGGCGCTGATGATGCTGGGGCGTGAGCGGTTTTTTGATCGGTGTTCGTTGGCGTGATGCTCAGGGCTCAAGATCTGTATTGATCTTGAGCCTGCTTTCGCGAGCAGGCTCGCTCCCACATTTGATCTCTGTGACCCACAAATAAAGTGTTCGCAGAAGATCTCCTGTGGGAGCGAGCCTGCTCGCGAATGGGGGCGATGAGATTCCGGATCCTAGCGTCGGGCAAAGGTATCCGCCCGACTCCCCGACACCTTGCGGCAGTGCACCAGCGCATCGCGAATCATGAAGTTCACCAGGGTCGGCGAGACGCCGAGTTCCTTGGCGATGTCTTTTTGCGGCACGCCGTGCAGGCGGTACATCTCGAAGGCATAACGCGTACGACTCGGCAACTCGGTCAGCGCGTCGGCGATGTGTTCCAGGGTCGAGAAATTGATGTGCGAGGTTTCGGGCGATGCGCCTTGAATGACCACGTTCAGACCTTCCTCTTCAGGCCCTGAATATTTCTGCTCCAGCGCCTGCTTGCGATAGTGATCAATCGCCAGGTTACGCACGATCTGGAACAGGTAACTCAGCTGCGCCTTGATCGAGGAGGTGATCTGCGGCGCTGACTGTAGCCGGAAGAACGCATCCTGCACCACGTCTTCGGCGCGCGACCGGCAACCGGTAATGCGGGCTGCAATCTTGACCAGAATCAGTCGGTTGTCGACAAAAGCCTGAAGTAGCGGTGAATCGCACCTGCTTGTGGATACTTGTTCCGTCATGGAAATCACCTTGCTGCAAATAGGGGCGTGGGACGACAAGAAATCAGGAGTCGTCCTACACATCGAGCGACAAATTATGTTGAATGATAATGATTGTCAATTGAGAAGGAGAATTAATGCTTTAAAAAAGTGCGTACTGTGAACTGCGACGCACTGACGCACCCATCCCCCGCCGGCTTGCAGCCTGCCGACTAATTATTTCAAGACGTCATCCGTTCTCATTGGTGAATGGTTGCGGACACGCATCCGTGCCAAACCAGCATTCCCAAGCCTTGCGCGGTCGGTGAAGACCGCGTCCTGCGAGCCCGTCAGCCGGGCATGACGCACGAAAACCGATTCCAACTTGCAAGCCGAATTCAGGCAGGAAAACTCATGACCGACGCGTTCGAACTCCCAAGCACACTGGTCCAAGCCCTCCAGCGCCGTGCGGCCCTGACGCCGGATCGGGTCGCCTTGCGTTTTCTCGCTGACACCGCGGATCAGACGGTGGTGCTCAGCTATCGTGAGCTGGACCAGCGTGCGCGAACCATTGCCGGTGCCTTGCAGGCCCGGGCCTTGTTCGGCGATCGTGCAGTCCTGCTGTTTCCCAGCGGCCCGGACTACGTCGCGGCGTTTTTTGGTTGCCTGTATGCCGGCGTGATTGCGGTGCCGGCTTATCCGCCTGAGTCCACGCGCCGTCACCATCAGGAACGCCTGCTGTCGATCATCAGCGACGCCGAGCCAGCCCTGCTGCTGACCAGCGCCGACCAGCGCGATGCCTTGCAGCAAATCGAAGGCGCGCCACCGTTGCTGTGCGTCGATACCCTTGGCAATAACCTGGCGCAACAATGGGTGGCGCCGCCGCTGGAAGCCGACCACATCGCGTTTTTGCAATACACCTCCGGTTCCACCGCATTGCCTAAAGGCGTGCAGGTCAGCCACGGCAATCTGGTGGCCAACGAACTGCTGATCCGCCGCGGTTTCGGCATTGATCTGAACCCCGACGACGTGATCGTCAGCTGGTTGCCGCTGTACCACGACATGGGGTTGATCGGCGGGCTGTTGCAGCCGATTTTCAGCGGTGTACCGTGCGTGTTGATGTCGCCGGCGTACTTCCTTGGCCGGCCCCTGCGCTGGCTGGAAGCGATCAGCGAATACGGCGGCACCATCAGCGGCGGGCCGGATTTTGCCTATCGCTTGTGCAGCGAACGGGTCAGCGAGTCAGCACTTGAGCGTCTCGACCTGAGCGGCTGGCGCGTGGCCTATTCCGGCTCCGAGCCGATTCGTCTCGACACGCTGGAGCGCTTTGCCGAGAAATTCGCCGTCTGCGGTTTTACCCCGGACAGCTTCATGGCGTCCTATGGTCTGGCGGAAGCCACGCTGTTCGTCGCCGGCACGCCTCGCGGCCAGGGGATTGGCAACTTGCGGGTGGATGATCAGGCGTTGGCACAAAATCGTGCCGAAGCGGGCGAGGGCAGCGCGATCATGAGTTGCGGCGTCAGCCAGCCGGATCACGCGATTCTGATCGTCGAGCCGAACAGCCTTACGCCGCTGGCGGACAATGTGGTCGGGGAACTCTGGGCCACTGGCCCGAGCATCGCTCACGGCTATTGGCGCAACCCCGAGGCCAGCGCCAAGACGTTCGTGCAACATGACGGTCGCACCTGGTTGCGCACCGGCGACCTGGGTTTTATGCGTGACGGCGAACTGTTCATCACCGGGCGCCTGAAAGACATGCTGATCGTGCGCGGTCACAACCTTTATCCGCAGGACATCGAGCAGACTGTCGAGCGCGAAGTGGAGGTGGTGCGCAAAGGTCGCGTTGCCGCGTTTGCGGTCAACATCGACGGTCAGGAAGGCATCGGTATCGCCGCCGAAATCAGCCGCAGCGTGCAAAAAATCCTGCCGCCCGAGGCGCTGATCAAAGCCATTCGCCAGGCCGTGGCCGAGGCCTGTCAGGAAGCGCCGGCCGTGGTGGTACTGCTCAATCCGGGTGCGTTACCCAAGACGTCGAGCGGCAAACTGCAACGCTCGGCGTGCCGCAACCGCCTGGCGGACGGCAGCCTCGACAGCTATGCGCTGTTCCCGTCGGCGACCACCGAGCAGGCGGAAAAAGCCGGGTCCGGTTCCGACCTTGAAAACATGATCGCGCCAATCTGGTGCGAGCAACTCGACGTCAAACACGTCAACGGCGACGACCACTTCTTCCTCCTCGGCGGTAACTCCATCGCCGCCACTCAAGTGGTTGCACGGCTGCGCGAAGAGCTCGGTCTGGAGCTGAACCTGCGTCTGCTGTTCGAAGCCCCGACCCTCAGCGCATTCGCCGCTGCCATCGCTCGCCAGCAACAGGATGGCGGCCTGGCCCAAGGCTCGATTACCCCGCTGTCGCGCAGCGAAGCATTGCCGCAATCACTGGCGCAAAACCGTCTGTGGATCACCTGGCAACTGGACCCGCACAGCAGCGCCTACAACATCCCCGGCGCCTTGCACCTGCGTGGCGAGCTCGACGAAGACGCCTTGCGCGTCAGTTTCCAGCAACTGGTCGAGCGCCACGAATCCCTGCGTACTCGGTTCTTCGAGCGCGATGGCGTGGCGTTGCAGCAGGTCGATGCGGCGGCTGATTTCAACCTGCAAATGATCGACATCAGCGACCTGCCCATCGCCGAGCGTGAGGCCCGTGCCCGGCAGATCCGTGAGGACGAAGCGCATACCCAGTTCGATCTGGAAAAAGGCCCGTTGCTGTGGGTGACGCTGGTGCGCCTCGATGACGAGGAACATCAACTGCTGGTGACGATGCACCACATCATCGCTGACGGCTGGTCGCTGAACGTGTTGCTCGACGAGTTCTCGCGCCTGTATGCCGCCGCTTCCCAAGGCCTGACCGCCAGCCTGCCGGCATTGGCCACGCAATACGCCGACTACGGCAGCTGGCAGCGTCAGTGGCTGGCGCAAGGCGAGGGCGAGCGACAACTGGCGTACTGGCAAGCACAGCTGGGCGAGGACCATCCGACCCTGAGCCTGGCCGCCGACCATCCGCGCTCCGCCCTGCAGACGCACCAGGCCGCCCGCCATAGCGTGCGCTTGGGCGCAACCCTGAGCGAGGCCATCCGCCAGACCGCCCAGGCCCATGAGTCCACCTCGTTCATGCTGTTGCTCACGGCGTTCCAGAGCTTGCTGCACCGTTACAGCGGTCAGCGCGACATCCGTATCGGCGTGCCGAACGCCAACCGTCCGCGCCTTGAAACCCAAGGCCTGATCGGCTTCTTCATCAACACCCAAGTGCTGCGCGCCGAGGTCGATTCGCGTCTGCCTTTCATCGAACTGTTGGCGCAAACCCGTCAGGCGGCGCTGGGCGCGCAGGCCAATCAGGACCTGCCGTTCGAGCAACTGCTCGAAGCCTTCCCGCAGGCACGGGAGCAGGGCCTGTTCCAGGTCATGTTCAACCACCAGCAACGTGACCTGAGTGCGCTGCGCCGGTTGCCAGGGCTGCTCGCCGAAGAACTGCCGTGGCACAGCCGTGAAGCCAAGTTCGACCTGCAACTGCACAGCGAAGAAGACCGCAACGGGCGCCTGAGCCTGTCGTTCGACTACGCCAGCGAACTGTTCGACGCGGCGACCATCGAACGACTGGCCGAGCATTTCAGCAACCTGCTGCGCAACGTCTGCGAGCAACCACGGACCGCCGTCGGCGACCTGCAACTGCTGACGCCTTGTGAGCACGAACAGCAAGCACAATGGAGCGTTGCGCCGTGCGCGCCCGCCAGTCGATGGCTGCCGGAACTGCTTGGCGAACAGGCGCGGCTGACTCCGGAACGCACCGCGCTGGTGTGGGAGGGCGGTCAGTTCGACTTTGCCGAACTGCACACCCAGGCCAATCGCCTGGCGCATTACCTGCGCGACAAAGGTGTCGGCCCGGACGTCTGCGTGGCCATCGCTGCCGAGCGTTCGCCGCAGTTGCTGATCGGCTTGCTGGCGATCATCAAGGCCGGTGGCGCCTATGTGCCGCTGGACCCGGACTACCCGGCTGATCGCCTGGCCTACATGCTCGGCGACAGCGGCGTCGAACTGCTGCTGACGCAAACCGCATTGCTCGACCGTTTGCCGGCCAGCGACGGCGTCAGCGTGATCGCCATGGATGCGCTGCACCTGGAGAACTGGCCGAGCCACGCGCCGGGCCTGCATGTGCACGGCGACAACCTGGCGTACGTGATTTACACCTCAGGCTCTACTGGTCAGCCCAAAGGCGTCGGCAACACCCACGCGGCCCTTGCCGAACGCCTGCAATGGATGCAAAACGCCTACCGCCTGAACGACAGCGATGTGCTGATGCAAAAGGCGCCGATCAGTTTCGACGTGTCGGTGTGGGAATGCTTCTGGCCGCTGATCACCGGTGCCCGCCTGCTGATCGCCGGCCCCGGTGAACACCGCGATCCGCACCGCATCGCGCAGTTGGTTCAACAGTACGGCGTGACCACGCTGCACTTCGTGCCGCCGCTGCTTTCGCTGTTCATTGATGAAGCGCTGAGCGCTGAATGCACCAGCCTGCGCCGGGTATTTTCCGGCGGCGAAGCCCTGCCTGCCGAACTGCGCAACCGGGTGCTGGAGCAACTGCCGGCGGTGCAACTGCATAACCGCTACGGCCCGACCGAAACCGCGATCAACGTCACTCACTGGCATTGCACGACGGCCGATGGCGAGCGCTCGCCGATTGGCCGACCGCTGGGCAACGTGGTGTGCCGCGTACTCGACAGTGATCTCAATCCGCTGCCGGCCGGTGTGCCAGGCGAGCTGTGCATCAGCGGCCTGGGTCTTGCCCGTGGTTATCTGGGCCGTGCGGCGCTGACCGCCGAACGTTTTGTCGTTGATCCGCTGGGCGAGCAGGGCGCTCGTCTGTATCGCACCGGCGACCGTGCGCGCTGGACGAACGATGGCGTGATCGAGTACCTCGGTCGCCTCGATCAGCAGATCAAGCTGCGCGGTTTCCGTGTCGAACCGGAAGAAATTGAAGCCCGTTTGCTGGCTCAGGGTGGCGTTGCTCAAGCCGTGGTATTGGTGCGCGAGACGGCAGCCGGTGGGCAGCTGATCGGTTATTACACCGCCTCTGAAAGCGGCGAAGCCGAAGACGCTCAAACCGCACGCCTGAAAACCGCGCTCGCCGCTGAGTTGCCGGAATACATGGTCCCGGCGCAACTCATGCGTCTGGACGAAATGCCCTTGAGCCCCAGCGGCAAACTCGACCGTCGTGCCTTGCCGCAACCCCAGTGGCAAGTGCGTGAACACGTCGAACCGGTGACCGACCTCGAACAGCAAATTGCCGGCATCTGGCGTGCAGTCCTGGGCCTGGACCGGATCGGCCTGCGCGACGACTTTTTCGCCCTCGGCGGCCATTCGTTGCTGGCCACGCAAATCATTTCCCGCACTCGCCAGGCTTGCGACGTCGAGTTGCCGCTGCGTGCGCTGTTCGAACACAGCGAACTGGGTGCCTTCGCCGAACAGGTGCGGCTGATCCAGGCCAGCGGCAACACCAACCAGCAGCCGCCGATTGCCAACGTCGACCGCAGCCAGCCAGTGCCGTTGTCGTATTCCCAGCAGCGCATGTGGTTCCTCTGGCAGATGGAGCCGGACAGTCCGGCCTACAACGTCGGCGGCATGGCGCGCCTGCGCGGGGTGCTGGACGTGGCGCGTTTCGAGGCGGCGCTGCAAGCGCTGATCCTGCGCCACGAAACCCTGCGCACCACGTTCCCGAGCGTCAATGGTGTGGCGCAGCAACGGGTTCACCCACAGACCGGGATGCGCATGGAGTGGAAGGACTTCTCGGCATTGGCGGCTGACCTGCGCGAACAGCAAGTGCAGCAACTGGCGGACAGCGAAGCGCACAAGCCATTCGATCTGGAGACTGGCCCGTTGCTGCGAGCCTGCCTGGTCAAGACCGCCACTCAGGAACACTATCTGGTGCTGACCCTGCACCACATCGTCACCGAAGGCTGGGCGATGGATATTTTTGCCCGCGAGCTGAGCGCGCTGTACGAGGCCTTTGTCGACGACCGCGAATCGCCGCTCGAACCGCTGCCGGTGCAGTACCTGGACTACAGCGTCTGGCAGCGTCAGTGGCTCGAGTCCGGCGAGCGTCAGCGCCAACTCGACTACTGGACGGCGCAACTGGGCAGCGAACATCCGTTGCTGGAATTGCCCGGCGACCGTCCGCGTCCACCGGTCCAAAGCCATCAGGGTGAACTGTTCCGTTTTGACCTGAGTGATGACCTTGCGGCACGGGTTCGCGCCTTCAATGCGCAACACGGTCTGACCCTGTTCATGACCATGACCGCCGCGCTGGCGGTGCTGCTTTACCGCTACAGCGGCCAGACCGACCTGCGCATCGGCGCCCCGGTGGCCAACCGGATTCGCCCGGAAAGCGAAGGCCTGATCGGTGCGTTCCTCAATACCCAGGTGCTGCGTTGCCAGCTCGACGGGCAGATGTCCGTCGGCGAGTTGTTCGAGCAAGTGCGCCACACTGTGATCGAAGGACAGTCCCATCAGGACCTGCCATTCGATCACCTGGTCGAAGCCTTGCAGCCGCCACGCAGCGCCGCCTACAACCCGCTGTTCCAGGTGATGTGCAACGTGCAGCGCTGGGAATTCCAGCAGAGCCGCACGTTGGCCGGCATGACGGTCGAGTACCTGGCCAACGATGCGCGGGCGACCAAGTTTGACCTCAATCTGGAAGTCACCGACCTTGATCATCGCCTGGGTTGCTGCCTGACTTACAGCACTGACCTGTTCGACGAGCCGCGCATTGCGCGCATGGCCGGGCATTGGCGCAATCTGCTGGAAGCACTGCTCGCCGATCCGCAGCAGCGTCTCGGCGAATTGCCGTTGCTGGCGCCTGACGAACAACAACAGCTGCTCGACAGCCTCGGCGTCGAGCCGGGTGAACATCGTCTGGATCAGTGCATTCATCACCTGTTCAGCGAGCAGGCGCTGGCGCGCAAAGACGCCCCGGCGCTGACCTTCGCTGGTGAGACCCTGAGCTACGCCGAACTCGATAGCCGTGCCAATCGCCTGGCCTGGATGCTGCGTGAGCGTGGCGTCGGCCCGCAGGTGCGGGTCGGCCTGGCGCTTGAGCGTTCGCTGGAAATGGTCGTCGGGCTGTTGGCGATTCTCAAGGCCGGTGGCGCCTACGTGCCGCTGGACCCGGAATACCCGCTGGACCGTCTGCATTACATGATCGAAGACAGCGGCATTGGTTTGCTGCTCAGCGACGCGGCGATGTTCAAGGCGCTCGGCGAATTGCCGTCCAGCGTGGCGCGCTGGTGCCTGGAAGAGGACGCTGGGGCACTGGCCGACTACCCGGCCAGCGAGCTGCCGTTTATCAGCCTGCCTCAGCATCAGGCGTACCTGATCTACACCTCTGGCTCCACCGGCAAACCGAAAGGCGTGGTGGTGTCCCACGGTGAAATCGCCATGCATTGCCAGGCAGTGATCGAGCGTTTCGGCATGCGCCCGGACGACTGCGAGCTGCACTTCTATTCGATCAACTTTGACGCGGCCACCGAGCGTTTGCTGGTGCCTCTGCTCAGTGGCGCACAGGTGGTACTGCGCGCTCAAGGCCAATGGGATGCGGAAGAAATCTGTGGGCTGATTCGCCGCCACAACATCAATATCCTCGGCTTCACCCCGAGCTATGGCAGCCAGTTGGCACAATGGCTGGCGACCCAGGGCGAAACCCTGCCGGTGCGCATGTGCATCACCGGCGGTGAAGCGCTGACGGGTGAACACCTGACGCGGATTCGTGCAGCGTTCAAACCGAGCCTGTTCTTCAACGCCTACGGCCCGACCGAAACCGTGGTCATGCCACTGGCCAGCCTGGCTCCCGAGCAGCTGGAAGAGGGCCTGGGCAGTGTGCCGATCGGCAGCGTGATCGGTGCGCGTGTGGCCTACATTCTTGACGCCGACCTGGCGTTGGTGCCGCAAGGCGCGACCGGCGAATTGTTCGTCGGCGGTGCCGGCCTGGCGCAGGGTTATCACCAGCGTCCGGGCATGACCGCCGAGCGTTTTGTCGCCGACCCGTTCGCCGGCAACGGCGGGCGTCTGTACCGCACCGGCGATCTGGTGCGCCAGCGCGCCGATGGTCTGGTGGAGTACCTGGGGCGGATCGACCATCAGGTGAAAATCCGTGGTTTCCGCATCGAGCTGGGCGAGATTGAAACCCGCCTGCTGGAGCATGCGTCGATCCGTGAGGCGGTGGTGCTGGCGCTCGACGCACCGAGCGGCAAGCAACTGGTTGGCTATCTGGTGACGGACGTCGCTGAACGGGACGAAGCGCACCAGGCGGCTTTGCGCGAATCGCTCAAGACTCACCTGAAATCGCAGTTGCCGGATTACATGGTGCCCACTCACCTGATCCTGCTGGCCAGCATGCCGCTGACCGCCAACGGCAAACTGGATCGCCGCGCATTACCGGCACCGGACCCGGAGCTGAACCGCCAGCAGTATGTGGCACCGAGCAATGAGCTGGAACTGACCCTGGCCGACATCTGGTGCGAGGTGCTGAACGTCGAGCAGGTGGGTCTCAACGACAACTTCTTCGAGCTGGGCGGCGATTCGATTCTGTCGATCCAGGTGGTCAGCCGTGCACGGCAGCAGGGCATTCATTTCAGCCCTCGCGACCTGTTCCAGCATCAGACCGTGCAGACCCTGGCCGCCGTGGCGACCCGCACCGAGCAAGTTCGCGCCGAGCAAGGTTTGTTGACCGGTGAATCGCGTCTGACGCCGATTCAGCACTGGTTCTTCGACACCGATATCCCCCAGCGTCAGCACTGGAACCAGGCGTTGCTGCTGGAGCCGGGCGTGGCGCTGGAGCCACATCGTCTGGAACAGGCGTTGCTGGCGGTGGTGGAACAGCACGACGCCCTGCGACTGCGTTTCACGCAAGCCGCTGGCGTGTGGAAAGCCGAGCATCAGGCGCTGTCCGATGTGGCGGTGCTGTGGCAAGTGCGGGTGGCATCGATGGACAAGTGCACGGCATTGTTCGCCGACGCCCAGCGCAGCCTTGATCTGGAGCAGGGGCCATTGATGCGCGCCTTGCTGGTGGATGGGCCTGATGAACAACAACGCTTGTTCATCGTCATTCATCACCTGGTGGTCGACGGCGTTTCCTGGCGGGTGTTGCTGGACGATGTGCAAACCGTGTATCGCCAACTGGACGCCGGGCAGGCGGTCAAACTGCCGGCCAAAACCAGCGCGTTCAAGGACTGGGCGGCACGCTTGCAGGCCTATGCCGGCAGCGAGTCCCTGCGCGAAGAACTGGACGTGTGGCGGGCGCAACTGGCCGGGCCGAGCGTCGAATTGCCCTGTGATCGTGCTGAAGGCGGGCAGCAGAATTGTCACGCGCAAACCGTCAGCGTGCGCCTTGACAGCGAGCGCACGCGGCAACTGCTGCAACAAGCGCCCAGCGCCTATCGCACCCAGGTCAACGACCTGCTGTTGACTGCATTGGCACGGGTGGTGTGCCGTTGGACGGGCCACGAATCGGCATTGATTCAACTCGAAGGCCATGGCCGCGAAACACTGTTCGAGGAGATCGACCTGACCCGCACTGTCGGCTGGTTCACCAGCGCGTATCCGCTGCGGCTGACGCCAGAAAATGAACAGGGTGCTTCGATCAAGGCGATCAAGGAACAGCTGCGTGCCGTGCCGCACAAAGGGTTGGGCTATGGCGTACTGCGTTACCTGGCCGATGACCTGAGTCGCCAGACCATGGCCGCGTTGCCGGTGGCGCCGATCACGTTCAACTACCTGGGCCAGTTCGACCAGAGCTTTGGCAGCGATGCGTTGTTCCGTCCGCTGGACGAGCCGGTCGGTGCGGCCCACGATCCGCAAGCGCCGTTGCCCAACGAGCTGAGCATCGACAGTCAGGTCTACGGCGGTGAATTGCTGCTGCGCTGGACCTTCAGCGCCGAACGCCACGATCGGCAAACCATTGCTGATCTGGCGGACGCCTATCTGGGTGAACTGCAAAGCCTGATCGAGCATTGCCTGCAAGACAGCGCGGGCGGCCTGACGCCGTCGGACTTCCCACTGGCGAAACTGACCCAGCCGCAACTCGATGCGCTGCCGGTCCCGGCCGCCGTCATCGAAGACGTCTACCCGCTGACCCCGATGCAGGAAGGCATGCTGCTGCACACCTTGCTGGAACCGGGCACCGGCCTGTACTACATGCAGGATCGCTACCGCATCAACAGCGAACTCGACCCCGAGCGTTTCGCCCAGGCGTGGCAGGCGGTGATCGCTCGTCACGAAGCGTTGCGCGCCTCGTTCTGCTGGAACGTCGGCGAAGACATGCTGCAAGTGATCCACAAACCGGGCAGCACGCCAATCGAGTACCTGGACTGGAGCGCCATCGCTGACGCCGAGCAAGAGCCGAAGCTGCAAGCCCTGCTCAAAAGCGAACGTGAGGCCGGGTTCGATCTGCTCAATCAGGCGCCGTTCCACCTGCGTCTGATCAAGGTCGGCGCGGCGCGCTACTGGTTCATGATGAGCAACCACCACATCCTGATCGATGCCTGGTGCCGTTCGCTGCTGATGAACGACTTCTTTGAAATCTACATGGCGCTCGGCGAAGGCCGCGAGCCGCAACTGGCGGTGCCGCCGCGTTATCGCGACTACATCGGCTGGCTGCAACGCCAGAGCCTGGCCGAGGCGCGGCAGTGGTGGAAAACCAACCTGCAAGGCTTCGAACGCACGACGCCGATTCCCAGTGACCGACCGTTCCTGCGCGAACACGCCGGTGACAGCGGCGGCATGATCGTCGGCGACCGCTACACCCGACTCGACGCTCGGGACGGTGCCCAACTGCGCGAACTGGCCCAGGCCCATCAACTGACCATCAATACCTTCGCCCAAGCGGCGTGGGCCTTGGTATTGCGGCGCCTGAGCGGTGATCGTGACGTGCTGTTCGGCGTCACGGTGGCGGGGCGTCCGGTGGAAATGCCAGAGATGCAACGCACCGTCGGGCTGTTCATCAACAGCATCGCGCTGCGGGTGAAAATGCCCGAAGACGATCAGCGCTGCAGCGTTCGCCAGTGGCTCAGTGGTTTGCTCGACAGCAACATGCAGCTGCGTGAGTACGAATACCTGCCGCTGGTGACAATCCAGGAAAACAGCGAGCTGCCCAAGGGCCAGCCGCTGTTCGACAGCCTGTTCGTGTTCGAGAACGCGCCGGTGGAAGTGTCGGTGCTGGACCGTGCGCAGAGCCTCAATGCCACCTCGGATTCAGGCCGCACCCACACCAACTTCCCGCTGACGGCGGTCTGCTATCCGGGGGATGACCTCGGCCTGCACCTGTCCTACGACCAGCGTTATTTCGACGAGTCCACGGTCGAGCGCATGCTCGGTGAGTTCAAGCGTTTGCTGCTGGCACTGGTCGAGGGCTTCCATGGCGACATGGCGGACCTGCCGCTGTTGGGCGCCGAGGAACAGGATTTCCTGATCCACGGTTGCAACCAGAGCGAACACGATTACCCGCTGGAGCAGAGCTACGTCGAACTGTTCGAAGCCCAGGTCGCCGCGTATCCGCAACGGATTGCCGCCAGTTGCCTCGACCGGCTGCACAGTTACGTCGAACTCAATCAGCGCAGCAACCGTCTCGGTCATGCCTTGATCGCTGCCGGCGTCGGGCTGGATCAACCGGTGGCGCTGCTGGCCGAACGTAATCTGGATCTGCTGGGCATGATCATCGGCAGTTTCAAGGCCGGTGCCGGTTACCTGCCGCTGGACCCGGGCCTGCCGAGCCAGCGCCTGAGCCGGATCATCGACCTGAGCCGCACGCCGTTGCTGGTCTGCACGCAAGCCTGCCGCGAGCAAGCGCTGGCGTTGCTGGATGAGTTCGCTTGCGTCAATCGACCGAAGTTGCTGGTCTGGGAAGACGTGCAAACAAGCGATGCATCGGTGCAGAACCCGGGCATCTACAGCGCCCCGGACAACCTGGCCTACGTGATCTACACCTCGGGTTCCACCGGGTTGCCCAAAGGCGTGATGGTCGAACAGCGCGGCATGCTCAACAACCAGCTGAGCAAGGTGCCGTACCTGAACCTCGGCGCTGGCGACGTGATTGCGCAAACGGCGTCGCAGAGCTTCGACATTTCGGTCTGGCAGTTCCTCGCCGCGCCGTTGTTTGGCGCACGGGTCGACATCGTGCCAAACACCATCGCCCATGATCCACAAGGTTTGCTGGCGCACGTTCAGGCACAGGACATCACCGTGCTGGAAAGCGTGCCGTCGCTGATTCAAGGCATGCTCACCCAGGACCGCATGAGCCTCGACGGCCTGCGCTGGATGCTGCCGACCGGTGAAGCGATGCCGCCGGAACTGGCTCACCAGTGGCTGCTGCGTTACCCGGACATCGGCCTGGTCAACGCCTATGGCCCGGCGGAGTGCTCGGATGACGTGGCGTTCTTCCGCGTCGACATGGCGTCGACCCGTGGCAGTTACTTGCCGATCGGCACGCCGACCGACAACAACCGTTTGTACCTGCTCGACGGCGCACTCGAACTGGTGCCGCTGGGTGCGGTGGGCGAGCTGTGTGTCGCCGGCACCGGTGTCGGGCGCGGCTATGTCAGCGATCCGCTGCGTACTGCTCCGGTGTTTGTCCCGAACCCGTTCGGCGCGCCGGGGGAGCGCCTGTATCGCACCGGCGACCTGGCTCGCCGTCGCACTGACGGTGTGCTGGAGTATGTCGGCCGGGTTGACCATCAGGTGAAAATTCGCGGCTACCGCATTGAGCTGGGGGAAATCGAAGCGCGCCTGCATGAGCAACCTGAAGTGCGCGACGGCGCGGTGGGGGTGCAGGAAGGCGTCAACGGTAAACACCTGGTCGGCTATCTGGTGGCGGCAGATTCTTCATTGAATCCGACTGAGCGTCTCGATCGCATCAAGCAACGCCTGCGCGCCGAACTGCCGGAGTACATGGTGCCGCTGCACTGGCTGTGGCTCGACAAGCTGCCGCTCAATGCCAACGGCAAACTCGACCGCAAGGCCTTGCCGGCGCTGGAAATCGGTCAGTTGCAGAGCCAGAACTACCTGGCCCCGCGCACCGGACTGGAGCAGACCCTGGCCGACATCTGGGCCGAGGTGCTGAAGGTCGAGCAGGTCGGCGTTCGCGACAACTTCTTCGAACTGGGCGGCCATTCACTGCTGGCGACGCAAATTGCCTCGCGGGTGCAAAAAGCCCTGCAACGCAACGTGCCGCTGCGGGCGATGTTCGAATGCAGCACGGTGGAGGAGCTGGCGCAGTACATCGACGGCTTGGCGGCCAGTGATATCACCGAAGAGAAAGTGGATCGGTTGAATGACCTGATGGCGGAGCTGGAGGGGTTGTAGTTGTGAAGTTCTCGCTGGCTGCAAGTTGCAAAAAAATTGGCAACTTGCAGCCAGTTTTGATTATCAGGAGTCGACGTTTCTCCATAACCACTGTGTATGGCTCATATCAAGACCCAACGCTTCGAATTTTTCTGAAACGTACTTCAGGCATGCACCGCCGTCAGGCTGATAGTGTCCTGAATCATCATTGACCGTGGCGATGATATTGCTAACGAAGTGTTCTCCATTAACGTGCGAAACAAAAAAACTCACCGGCACAAATGACCGGTCGATCACTGCCCAACCAACTGGCCGACACCTTCGATTCTGGATGGGTCGTACGTTCTCCAGGCCTTGACGTCCGCGATATAGGGCATCCAGCGGATTGGATAGGTCTGGACATTAAGGTCGAGCGGCCGGTGGTCCGGGTTAGTCCAGGCCGACCATTCGATGTTTGCGGCCCAAACCTGTTGCAAATGAGTGGAATGGTTGTCGAGCCACCGATTGACCTTTCTGAACGACGTATTGGTAAAAACGCCGTTGGCGTTCAAGGTCAACGATTCGAGTTCCCAGTCGTCGCTGGCCACGGGATGTTCAACCGGTAGTTGATATAGCGCGACATGGTCAAGTTCACTGATGTGCACGCTTTGGCGGACCAAACATTCGTTGCAGATCAATACCGATGGTGAGGGCCAACTCTGGGCGATTCGGCCAGAAGTTGCAGGTTGGCCTCGTGGCTCATGCTTATATAGATCCTGTCATCGGTTCCGGACCAAGAGCTGTCATGAATTTTTGCTGTGATGGTAAGTTCGGTAATGTTGGCGCTGCGGTCGAAGTTTCGAGTGAGGTTGCTCAGCACGGTTCTCGTCCTTGAGAAAATTGATAGGGATGAAGCGTGTTTAACGTATCAGACGGTTGTGTTTTTGCGTGTCGAGGGTTGTTTCTTTTTATAAGTGGAACGAATGTCCTGGAAGGCGATTGAAAACTCTTGATACGTGCGGACATTGACGGTGACGTGGCGGCGAGGCAGGCTGCCTGAGCTTTTCGGAGCCCCAATTTCAAAAAAGGAGACAGCCGATGCCCTTCGCAACAGTAGACGGACAACCCCTTCACTACATCGATCAAGGCACCGGTCCCGCCGTGTTGCTGGCCGGCAGTTATCTGTGGGACCAGGCCATGTGGGCGCCGCAGATTGCCGAGTTGTCGAAGCACTATCGGGTGATTGCCCTGGACCTGTGGGGGCATGGTCAGTCCGGGCCTTTGCCCGAAGGCACGACGTCGCTGGATGACATTGCCCGTCAGGCACTGGCATTGCTCGATCATCTGCAGATTGACCGGGTCATGCTGGTTGGGTTGTCGGTCGGCGGCATGTGGGGCGTGCGCCTGGCGCTCTCGGCACCGCAGCGACTCAATGGCCTGGTGCTGATGGACACCTATGTCGGCGTCGAGCCGGAGCCGACTCGTCAGTATTACTTTTCGCTGTTCAAGCTGATCGAAGAAACCGGCGTGATCTCGCCGCAGTTGCTGGATATCGTGGTGCCGATTTTCTTCCGTCCGGGCATCGATCCGCAGTCGGCGCTGTACCAGGATTTCCGTGCGTCACTGGCGGCATTGCCCGCTGAGCGCTTGCGCGAAAGCATCGTACCGATGGGGCGGATTACCTTTGGTCGGGATGACTTGTTGCCGCGTCTGGGGCAGCTGAATCCTGCCACCACGCTGGTGATGTGTGGCGATCAGGACAAGCCGCGACCGCCCTCGGAGGCAAAGGAGATGGCCGAGTTGATCGGTTGCCCCTGTGTGCTGGTGCCGCAGGCGGGGCATATCTCCAATCTGGAGAATGCCGGGTTTGTGACCGAGGCGTTGTTGGCGTTTTTGGCTGAGAGAACTTAGTCGCTTACTCTGACGCCTTCGCGAGCAAGCCCACTCCCACAGGGACAGGCGATCACTTGTGGAAGCGAGCCTGCTCGCGAAGGGGACCGTCCGGCCACCTTGGCTACTTGGGCCCTAGAATCTTCACCAACTTCTCCGGCGAAGGCGCACCTTGCTGTTGCTGCAACTCGCCCTTGTCGTCCATATAGAAAATCGCCGGAGTCGCTGACAACTCCAGGTCGTCCATCAGCTTCATGTTCGCCGCCAATTTCGCCTGGATCGCCGGTGGCACGTCTTTCAGCGCTTTGAGCGGACTCGCCTTACCGGTTTTTTCATGTTCCTGCAGGGCTTTGCCGGGGTCTTTGGCGGCCAGTAGCGCGGCGGATTTCCCGGGGCTGTCTTCGCGAATGATGCCGACCATGATGTGCCGCAACTGCACCTTGCCCGACGTGACCCAAGGCCGCGCCTGCTCCCAGAACATATTGCAGTAAGGGCAGTTCGGATCGCTGAACAGATAGACGACGCGTGGCGCGTCCTTGCTGCCGTCAGCGATCCAGTTACTCGCTTCCATCTTGCCCCAGACTTCCTTGGCCATTGGCGCGTACACCAGTTTTTGCAACGGTGCGCTGCTCAGGTCATTGCCGTCGGCGTCATACAGATTGCCCAGCAATACGTGCTTGCCGTCCGGGGTCAGGTACAGCGCCATGCCACGGTTCTGGTATTGCGCCGCATAACCGCGCAGGCCGTCGGGCGCGTCGAACTGGCCGACGATTTTTGCGCCTTTGGCTTCGATCTTCTTGATCGCATCGGGCAGTTCTTCGGCTTGGACCGACGGCAAGTGCAGCAGGGCAGCGCCCAGGGTCAGCGTCAGCAGGTGGCGGAGGCGGTGCATGGCAGTTTCCTTACAGAAGTTGGCGGTATCGCGGCGTCAGGGGTATCGAAGCTTTCAAGGGCGCGGGCCAGACTGGCTTGCGACAACTCGCCTAGATGGCTGCCCAACAGGCGCCCGTCATTGCTATAGAACAGGGTAGTCGGCAGCGCCATGGAACCCACGGCCTGACCCAGGCGGCCACCGCCGTCGAACAGCACGTTGGACAGGCTCAGGCCCTGGGTTTCAAGGAAGGTGGCGACGCTTTGCATGCTTTCGGCCTGGTTGACGAACAGGAACGTCAGGTCGGGGCGCTGGTGCTGGGCGTTTTCCAGCACCGGCATTTCCCGACGGCAAGGCGGGCACCAGGTGGCCCACAGGTTGATCACCAACGGTCCGCCCTGGTAGTCGCTCAGTTGCACGGTTTCGCCGGCGGCATTGCGCAAGGTGATTTCCGGCAGTCGCGTGCCTTGTTCGTAAAGGCTCAGGGAAAAAGTCGCCAGCAGCCAGAATGCCAGGCCACTGGCGACGCCAAACCCCATTGGCCGGCGCAGACCGGGCCGACGCCAGCCTCGCAGCAGCGCGGCCAGTACCAGCGCGATCACCCCCGGCCAGGCGAGAAAACCACCGTCGCGCAGGTCGATGATCTGCCATGGATCATTGCGATACTGAGCCCAATACGTGATGACGAAAGCGATTCGCGCCGCCAGCATCCCCAGCAGGAACAGGCTGAACAATGCCGATTCGGGATTTTCGCCACCGCGTTTGGCTACCCGCCAGCCCACAAAAGTGGCCAGCGCCAACGCACTGATCAATAGCAGGTGATTAAGCGCGATGGCAAAGGTGCCGAGGGTAAAGGTCAGCATTAACGGGCATCTCGGGTAGTGGTCCAGCGTTGCAGGAAGGTGGCGGCATCGACCTCGCCGGTGATGCGCTGGCTGCGGCGCTCTTCACCGTCGACACCGATCCACAGCAGGCTCGGTGGCCCCGGCACCTTGTAACGGCCGAGCAGCTCGCGGCTGGCGGCATTGTCGGCGGTCACGTCCAGCCGTAGCAAGCGCACATCACTCAAGGCTTCGAGCACGCTGGCTTTGCTGAATACCTGTTTTTCCATGACCTTGCATGACACGCACCAGTCGGCGTAGTAGTCCAGCAGCACCCATTGGCCCTGTGCCCGTGCGGCATCGAGTTCCCGTTGCAGCTCGGCAGGACTATTGACGGTGGTAAAGGCGTCGTGACCGATCGGGCTGGCGGCGTTGCTTGAGTTTGTGTTGCTGTAGATCTGCAATGGCCTGAACAGGTCGTCGCTGCCACCGGCGGCGCCCACCACCAGCAGGCTGCCCCACAAACCCAGCAGCAGTGAGCTGGCGCCAAACAGCTGGGCAGCGTGACCAAAACCCTGAGACTGTTTCCAGGCGCTGTAGGCGGCAATCACCAGCAAGGCCCCGCACAAGCCGACCCACAGCGATTGATCCAGCACCGGGCGCAACATCAGCAGCGCGGTGGCCAGAAACAGGAACCCGAAGATACCTTTGAGCAGGTTCATCCAGGCGCCGGGTTTGGGCAGGAAGCGGTTACCGACCGTCACCAGCAACAGCAACGGCACGCCGATACCGATGCCCATGGCAAACAGAATCAGCCCGCCGTGCATGGCGTTACCGCTTTGCGCGATGTAGAGCAGGGCACCGGCCAGTGGTGCGGTCATGCACGGCCCCACCAACAGCCCGGAAAGGGCCCCCAGCACACCGGCCCCGATCAGGCTGCCACCGCGTTGATTGCGCGAGACGTTTTCCAGTCGATCACGCACCGCCACCGGTAATTGCAGTTCGAAAAAGCCGAACATCGGCAGTGCCAGCAACACGAACACGGCGGCAAAACTGCCCAGCAGCCAGGGGTTTTGCAGCAGCGCTTGCAGATTGGCGCCCAGCAGTGAAGCCAGAACGCCCATCGACGCGTACACCAGCGCCATGCAAATCACGTAGCTGGTAGCCAGGGCGAAACCGCGTCTTGGCGTGGCACCGCTGCCAACGATCAGACCGGCCAGAATCGGCAACATGGGTAATGAGCAGGGCGTGAAAGCCAGCAACAGACCGAGACCGAAGAACACCAGCAGGCTCCAACCCAATGCCCGCTGTTGCAGACCGCTGGCCAGGGCTTGATCTGGCGCTTCGTTTGCAACGGCTGCCGGCGCTGCGCCGCCCAGGTCCACGACCTGGGTTTGCGGCGGGTAACACAGGCCGGCATCGGCACAGCCCTGGAAACCGACCTTGATTTGACCGGTGGCACCGGCGGGGATTTTCAGTTCCAGACCTTGACGATAGACCGGTTGTTCACCGAAGAACTCATCGCTATGGGACTCGCCTTCCGGCAATACAGGGTGCTGCTCCGGTGTCAGGCCATCGAGCTTCAGACGCTTCTGATACAGGTAGTAGCCATCGGCAATCTGCCAGAAGAGTTGGGTTTCACCGGACTCCAGGTGCTCGGAGGTCAGAATGAACGCCTTCTCGACCGGGAGAAATTCAGGTTTTGTCTCGAACGGATTGGTCCCTGCCTGGGCCACAGCCGAGATCAGAAGAGCAAAAAGGAAAAACAGTCGACGCATGGGTAGGCCTTATCCCTGTGCAGGTGAAGTGCACAATGGTGGGCGGCGATTAACCGGTGATTAACCGCCGCCCGTGGCTGCCATGAGACCTTGATGACGCTCAGTCGCGCAGCAGTCCAGGCCAGGTCACGTCAGTGACTTTGTACGGGCCGTATTCGACTTTGTTTTGGACGATGTTATAGGTGATGTACTCGTTATTGGTCAGGAAAATATAATAATAACTGGCAGCAAATGACCGGTCGTTCTGCACCGCGGTAATGATGCGGTCCTTGTAGGGTTCAAGGCCCGGCCATGTTTTGTTATTGATGGGGTCGACGGTTATTTCAGGTATCCCGTGATTGAAATCGGGAGGTCCTGAGTAGGGGCCGTTTATCGATAAGTTCCAGTCAAGGGTCAGGAAATGGCCGTTGTTCATAAGGAACCGAAATTGCGCCATTTTTCCTGAGCGTTGCCACCATGTACCGGCAACGATATGGTCAAAGTAAGGAAGTAATTCTGCCCAGTCCGAATCCTCAAGCCGAGCGGTCCTGACAACCTTGTCCTCATCTTGACTGTAGCTACTGACCATTGGCCAGTAGCCGTCGTAGTAGAAAAGCCAGAGCGTATCCTCGTCAAGCGGACTGCCTGGTGGGAGTGCTGTGGTAGTGAAGCCAAATCGCAGGTGCCGGGCATGAACGTGAAAATCTTTCCAGTTGCCATAAGTGATCGGCGCAGGGTATCCATCAAGTACCCGGTTTCCGTCAATCATGAATTTGGAATAGGTGTTGCTGTCTTTGAAAAAGAAATAGATTTTGTCTTTTCCCGAACGCCAGTCAACGGCGACGAAATTTTTTAATGCAGGCATGAACTGATTCCTTTCAGTAGTGGTTGGGTTGACGTTGTGTCGCTGTCTTGAAGGCTACCGTTGGATGTATGCGTTGTGTTTTGTTTTATTTGTAAAGTTGTTTCAACATTGGCTGAAACTTCGCGGCGGGTTTGATAGTAAGTTGTCAGGCAGATAAGCAGGCGCCAACCTTCACTGTTACGCGAAAGCGTTGGCGGCTGTCATCTTCAGGATCGTCATTACCCCGCCCAATGGTTTTTCGAGCTGATCGAGTACCAGGTGTTACCCGGCACTGGCCAGGGGCAAGGCGGGGATGGGGGGCGGTATAAAGGTATCGCATCCGGTATTCTGAACGTCAGGCATCAACGCGAGTGGCGGCCGGCATAATGCAGGGTTAATCGGCACCCTCTTTAATCATCAATTTTGCGAAGGTCCCACCATGCACGTACTGGTTTGCGAAGACGATGAGCTGATTGCCAGTGGCATTGTTGCCGGTCTTACCGCCCAAGGCCTGACCGTGGAGCATGTGGCCACGGCTTCGTCGGCCCGGGCGATGCTCAAGGTGGCCGAATTTGACGTCATGGTGCTCGACCTCGGTCTTCCCGACGAAGACGGACTCAAGCTGTTGCAGCAGTTGCGGCATAACGGTCTGGAGATCCCGGTGTTGATTCTCACGGCCCGGGACTCGGTCACCGACCGCGTCGACGGACTTCAGGCGGGCGCCGACGATTACCTGCTCAAACCCTTCGACCTGCGTGAACTGGCCGCCCGTCTGCACACCTTGTTGCGCCGGGTGGCAGGGCGTAGCGTCAACCTGATAGAACACGGCGCACTGACCTACGATCCGAGCAGCCGCGAAACGCTGCTTGCCGGTCAGCCGGTTGACCTGTCGCGCCGTGAGCAATCGCTGTTGCAGGCGCTGCTGCACAACCGTGGCCGGGTGCTGTCCACTGAACAGTTGAAGGACAGCGTCTATGGCTTCAATGACGAATTGGAAAGCAACGCCCTCAACGTGCACATCCATCACCTGCGCAGCAAACTGGGTAAAGGCATCGTCGAGACGGTGCGTGGCCTGGGTTATCGCCTCGGGCCGGCGGATGGTGGAGATCAATCGAAGTGATGAGCCTGCGTTTGCGCCTGAGCCTGACCCTGGGCGCCGCTTTTGCGCTGATATGGGCGCTTGCGGCGGCCTGGATGCTCAGCGACCTGCGTAATCAGATGATGTTTTCCCTCGACCAGCGGCTGGTGGCTTCAGCGCGCATGGTGGCCGGGTTGCTGGAGCAATTGCCGGCGTTACCGACCAAGGGCGAGGGCACCCACTTCAGTGCCGCGCAGCTCAACGTTCCGGGCGGTATGGCGTGTCAGGTGAGTTCGTTGCGCGGCGAAATTCTCGCCCGCAGCCATAGCGATCCCGATCAAAAACTCGAAGCCGAGAAAATGGGCTTTCACGACCAGATGATTGACGGCGCGCCGTGGCGCAGTTTCACCCTGGCCCGGGGTGATCTGCGAATCACCACGGCGGATCGGCAGATCGAGCGCGAAGCCTTGAACATGTCGGTGTTGCTGGCGGCTTCGGTACCGGTCGGTGTGGCGCTGCTTGGTTGTCTGTGTCTGCTGTGGCTGGGCATCGGTCAGGGGCTGGCGCCGCTCAATCGCATGCGCGATGCCTTGATGCGGCGCAGTGCCGACTCGCTTGAACCGTTGCAGATCCAGCCCTTGCCCAGCGAATTGCAGCCGCTGCTGGAGACCCAGAACCAGTTGTTCCAGCGCATCGGCAAGACCATCGAGCGCGAGCGACGGCTGACCGGTGACGCGGCCCACGAGCTGCGCAGCCCGTTGACGGCCATCAAGACTCACCTGCAAGTGGCGCGCATGACCGAAGGCTCGGCGCGAGATCAATCCCTGGCCAAGGCGGAGGAGGGCGCCGATCGCTTGCATCGCACCCTGGAACAATTGCTGCTGCTGGCGCGGGTTGAAGGCAGCCTGTCGTTCGATGACGGCGTGCAATGCAGCGCCGAGCAGGTAGCGAAACTGGCGATCCAGGATGCGGCCAGTGGTGATCGTCAGCGCATCAAACTGGTGTTGCCGGACAGACTGTCCGAGGCGCCAGTGCAGATGCCGGCTGTGCTTTCCATCGCTGCGTTGCGCAACCTGCTGGACAACGCCCTGCGCCATACACCGAGCGAAGGCGCCGTGGAGCTGAGCCTGGAAACCGCCAACCAGCGTGCGCGCTTTGTGGTGCGCGATCACGGGCCGGGCATCGCCGAAGACGATCTGCAACACCTGACCCAGCGTTTCTGGCGCAATGGCCAGAGCACGGGCTGTGGCCTGGGCCTGGCGATTGTTCAGGCGATCGTCCAGCGCTGCGCCTGCTCCCTGCATTTCGACAGCCGCCCGGATGGCTTGCGGGTTGAATTGACCATGCCGTTGCAGCCGGTCTGAGCAACATGCCCAAGCCCGCTCCCGCGGGGAAGCCACTGCACACATCAAATGTAACGCCTCTTCAATGGTCAGCAGACCAGCGCGGCGCTATCGTCCCCGGCAGCTTTGGACTCAATGGATTGAGGGAACAGCGCCATGGATGCATCGATACAAATCTGCAAGGCCACACCCGCTGACGCTGGCATCATCAGCCGGATCGTTGAGCGCTCCATTCGGGTCGGTTGCGCGCTCGACCATCGCAACGACCCCAAGGTCGTCGCCACCTGGACCCGCAACAAAACCACCGAACACGCCGCTGCCTGGCTCAGCGACCCGCAGTTGCACCTGAACATCGCGTTGCTGGAAGACAAACCGGTCGGCGTGGCGATGGCTGCAATCAGGGGCCAGGTTGCGTTCTGCTACGTGCAGCCGGAGTGGTTCCGTCGGGGCGCCGGACACGCCCTGATTAGTGATCTCGAAGTCTGGCTGCATCAACAAGGCGTGCACCTGGCGCGGCTTAACAGCACCCGCTCCAGTGAGGCATTTTATCGGCGGCTGGGTTATCGCGTTTGCGCTCAAACCTTTACTGTGGCGGGCCTGCAAGCCATTCCCATGCACAAGGTGCTGCCATCTTGCGTATAGAAAGCTGATCCGGGGTGTAAATCCTCAAGACGCTGATGCGTTTCCAGAACAGGAAAACCTGCAAGTGCGCCCCGTGAGCGGAACGCGCACCTGCCCGGTGTGCAGTTTTGGTCACTATTTACAGCGTATTGAGGGTTTGAGAGATGTCAGTCGCTACCAGCCTTGTCGAAGATCAGCCGGCCCGGGTCGCCCCCAAGCCTGCCGAAACGCTTTACCAGTTCAACGAATCGCCGCTGCTGACCCGTCAGAACCAGCAGGAATCCAATGCCCGCAGCTACCCGCGGCGCATTCCATTGGCGCTGAAACGGGCCAAGGGCATTTACGTCGAAGACGTCGAAGGTCGCCGTTTCATCGATTGCCTGGCCGGCGCCGGGACGCTGGCGTTGGGACACAACCACGCGGTGGTGATCGACGCGATCCAGCAAGTACTGAGCGATGAGCTGCCGTTGCACACCCTCGACCTGACCACGCCGGTCAAGGATCAGTTTGTTCAGGACCTGTTCGGCCTGCTGCCACCTGCGTTGGCCGCTGAAGCGAAAATCCAGTTCTGTGGCCCCACCGGCACCGACGCCGTGGAAGCGGCGTTGAAATTGGTACGCACCGCGACCGGTCGCAGCACCGTGCTGTCATTCCAGGGCGGATACCATGGCATGAGCCAGGGCGCGTTGAGCCTGATGGGCAGCCTGGGGCCGAAAAAACCTTTGGGTGCCCTGCTCAGCAGTGGCGTGCAATTCATGCCATACCCCTATGACTATCGCTGCCCGTTCGGGCTCGGCGGCGCCTTGGGCGTGCAGGTCAACCTCAATTACCTGGAAAACCTGCTCAACGATCCTGAAGCCGGCGTGCAATTACCGGCAGCGGTGATCGTCGAGGCGGTGCAGGGTGAAGGTGGCGTGATCCCGGCGGACATCGAGTGGCTGCGTGGCTTGCGACGCATCACCGAGAAAGCCGGCGTCGCGCTGATCGTCGATGAAATCCAGAGCGGTTTTGCCCGTACCGGCAAGATGTTCGCCTTCGAGCACGCCGGGATCATCCCGGACGTGGTGGTATTGTCCAAGGCCATCGGCGGCAGCCTGCCGCTGGCAGTGGTGGTCTACCGCGACTGGCTCGACACCTGGTTGCCGGGCGCCCATGCCGGCACATTCCGTGGCAACCAGATGGCCATGGCCGCAGGCTCTGCGGTGATGCGCTACCTCACCGAACACAAGGTGTGTGAGCACGCTGCCGCCATGGGCGAACGTCTGGCCCAGCACCTGCGTACCCTGCAACGGGACTTCCCGCAACTGGGCGATATTCGTGGTCGCGGGCTGATGCTCGGCGTCGAACTGGTGGACCCGGCTGGCGAGCCGGATGCCCAAGGCCATCCACCGATTTTCGGCCGTCTGGCGCCGCTGGTGCAGCGCGAATGCCTCAAGCGCGGGTTGATTCTGGAGCTGGGCGGCCGTCATGGCGCCGTGGTGCGTTTTCTGCCGCCGCTGGTGATTACGGCCGAGGAAATCGATCAGGTGGCCGAGATTTTCGGGCGGGCGCTGACGGCGGCCACGGCCAGTCTCTAAATTTTTCGCCCCCTGCAACGTTCTTTCTATATACCGGCTGCGCGCAGTGCGCAGCCCATGTTTACCGCGATGGAGAAACATCATGACGTCAGTATTCGACCGCGAGGACATCCTCTTTCAGGTCGTGGTCAACCACGAAGAGCAGTACTCGATCTGGCCCGACTACAAAGCCGTGCCACAAGGCTGGCGTGCCGTGGGCAAAAGCGGCCTGAAAAAGGACTGCCTGGCCTACATCGAAGAAACCTGGACTGATATGCGTCCACTGAGCTTGCGCCAGAAGATGGAAGAACAGGCGGCAGTGGCGAACTGAGTCGCTGCCTGAAAAAAAGCCCGCTGAACCGATCAGGTCAGCGGGCTTTTTCACGGCTGGGGTTTTGTAGCGTCTGTCAGACCGCCTTCGCGAGCAGCCCGCTGCTATATGGGGACTGAGTCTTATACCCATCCACTGTGGGAGCGAGCCTGTTCGCGAAGAACGGTAACGCGGTCCAACTGACCTTAAACTCCGCTCAGCCCCTTGATCAGCAGATCCACATTCCCTTCCAGCTCCGCCACCGGATCGGCCGCATCGGTACTCAATACCACCAACCGGCTCCCGGCCTCGGCAATCACCGCTTTCAACGCATCCGACGGCTGCCGGTGATGCAGCACCACCGCCACGTCATTGTCTTTGAGCGTCGCGCCCAATTGCTTGAGTGCTTCAGGCGTCCACTCGGCATCTGGCCGTGCATCCAGGCCGACCAGTTCCAGATTCAGCCCGCCAATCAGGTAGCCGAAGTGATCACTCAAACTCACCACCGTGAGACGGTCGGCACTGGCCAGTTGTGCCTCGCTGTCGGCGCTGAGCTTGAGCAAACGCTGCTTGAGGGCGGCCAGGTTGGCTTCGATTTTCGGTTTTGCCTCGGGCGCCAAGCGCACCAGATCAGCGGCCATCACATCGGCCATGCGCCCCATGTTGTTACTGGCCAGCCACGGCTGACTGTTCAAGCCGTCGACCTTGTTGCCGGGCTGCACGGCGATGCCGGGCAGGGCGCCGTCCACCGGGCGGGCGGCGTCGATTTCGACGATGCGGATGTTGCTGCGCCGAGCGTTCGGGTACAGCGGGTCGTCCAGCCACAACGAGCGCAGACCGATCACCGCATCAGCATCGGTCGCCAGTTTGCTCAGGGCCGGCGCGCCACGGCCGGTGAAGTAGGCGGTCTGCCGCGAACCGGGCAGGTTGGCCGGTGCCGCGCGTTCGATGCCGACCTCGGTGCCGTCCAGCAGCAACGTGCCGAGGCCGTAAGTCACCGGCAGCGAGGCGAGCACAAGCACTTTGTGCGCCGACGATGAGGCGAACAGCGCCGTATTGCCGACACCGTGATTGGCCACCAGCCGCAGCGGCTCGAAGCTGTCGCCAGCCAACGCGTGGGGGGCCGTCAGCCCGCACAGGGCCATGGCCAGGGTCAGTTGACGCAGAGAAAAAGTCATTATCCGAGGTTCCCTTTCAGACGGGGGACGACACCGCGCGCGATGGCGGCGAGGGCGAAGGCGATACCGGCGACCAGGATGATCGCGGCGCCAGAGGGGATCGGCAGGTCGAAGACAATCGGCGCGAGGATCCCGCACAGGGTGCTGACCGTGGCGATCAGCACCGAACACCAGAAAAACCCCTTCAGCGACTGGCTGAGCAACCGTGCGGCGGCGGCCGGAATCACCAGCAACGCGCCGACCAGAATCGCGCCGATGACTTTCACGGCCGCCACGGTGATCAGCGTCACCAGAATCACGAACAGATAATCCAGGGTCTTCACTGCTACGCCGCGCACCGCCGCCAGTTGCGGGTTGAAACTGGCGAGCATGATGCGGTTGTACAGCGGCAAGGCCAGGGCCATTACCAGCGAACCGACAACGGCCAGCACCAGCAGGTCATTGCCGTTGACCGTCAGCACCGAACCGAACAGCACGTTTTCCAGAATGTGCACGTTGATCTTGCCTGCCAGAATCAACAGCAAGCTGGCGCCCAGCGCCAGCGACACCGACAGGAACACGCCGATCAGGGTGTCCGGCGCCAGCCCGGTGCGATTGCGCAGGTAATTGAGCAGGATGCCGAACAGCAGGCAGTAGCCGAACAGCGCGCCATAGGGGCCGGTATAGGGCTCGCCGAGCAAGATGCCGACAGCCACGCCGGTAAGCGCCGCGTGGCCCACCGCTTCGGAGAAAAACGCAAAGCGCTTGACCACCACCAGGGTGCCCAATCCGCCCAGTACCGGCCCGATCAACAGCCCGGCCAGCAGCGCATTCACCACAAAGCCGTAGGCCAGCGCCTCCGGCAAATACCCGGACGAGGCCCAGCCCTGAACCATCAAACGAAAGGCTTCGTAACTCATCAGGCAGCGCCCCGTGGGTGGGTGGAAAACAGCGTCAACAGACGCTCCGGGGTCAACGCCTGTTGCGGTGCGGCGTCGAACAGTACTCGGCGGTTGAGCCCGGTGACCCGGTCCGCCAGTCGCCCGACGGCTTCCAGATCGTGCTCGATCCACAGCACGGTGATGCCGCTGCGGCGCCAGTCGCCCAGCAAACGCTCGAACACCTGAATCCCGGCCTCATCGAGGGCTGACATCGGTTCGTCGAGTACCAGCAGTTGCGGCGCCGGGATCAGTCCCTGGGCCAGCAACACCCGTTGCCGCTCGCCGCCGGACAGCGCGCCCATGCGCCGTTTGCGTTTGTCCTGCATGCCGACCCGTTCCAGCGCTTCGCCAATCGCCGCCGCGTAATGCTTGCTGAGGCCGAGGAAGGCCGGCCGGCGCTGGCACATGGCGGCCATGAAATCGTCGACGGTCATTGGCAGGCCGCGGTCGAATTCCAGCGCCTGTGGCACATAGCCGATGGTGCCCGGTGCGCCCGGCCATTGCAGGCTGAGGTGGCCCTGATGGGGCATTTGCCCGAGCAGGGTCTTGATCAGCGAACTCTTGCCGCCACCGTTGGGGCCGACCAATGCATGCACACTGCCGGGCTGGACGCTGAAGGTGACGTTGTCGAGGATGGTGGTGCGGCCGAGGGTCAGGCTGATGCTGGCGAACTCCAGCGCCGGCCCTGCTGACAAGGCACCCTGTGGGAGCGAGCCTGCTCGCGAAAGCGGTGTGCCATGCAACGATGATGTCGACTGACGGGACGCCTTCGCGAGCAGGCTCGCTCCCACATTGGATTGGGGGTTCATTGAGTCCGTGTTCTGTGCACTGATGCTTTCCTTGACCGTCATGACCCCGACTCCTGTATCGCCCGGACCACGGTGTTGAGGTTGCCGGTCATTTCCTTTTCGTACTTGTCGGCGGTGTATTCGCCGTAGGAGATGTGCGACAGCGGGTACAGCTTCACCCCGGATTCACGCTGGATGGTCTCGACGTACGTAGACGGAAAATCCATCTCCGAGAAGATCACCTTCACGTCCAGTTCGCGCAGTTGGTCGATGGTCTTTTTCAACTGGCTCGGGCTCGGTTCGATGCCGTGCGCCGGTTCGACCACGGCGGTCACTTCCAGGCCGAACTCGCGCAGCAGGTAGTCGTAGGCTGCATGCACTGTGGCCACCCGCAGATCTGGGTTGGGTGCCTGGGTCAGTTTGGCCAGGGCGTCGGCGCGCATCTGGCGCAGGCGTTTACCATAGGCGCGGGCGTTCTGGGTGTAGGTCTTGGCGTTGTCCGGGTCGAGCTTGCCCAGTTCCCGGGCGATGTTGTTGACCTGAGCAATCGAGGCGCTGATCGACAGAAACGTGTGCGGGTTCACCACCTTGCCGGCACCACGCGCGGCGGTGCCGGTGGCGGCCAGCAGCGGCACGTTTTCGTTGGCTTCGATCACCGGGATGTTCGGGGTTTCGCTGGCGGCGATCATGCGGTCGGCGAAGTCGTCATGGCCGACGCCGTTGAGCACGATCACGTCCAGCCCGCTGATGCGCTTGATGTCTTCGGCGCGGGGTTCGTAGGCGTGGGGGTTGAAGCCGGCCGGAATCAGCGGCACCACGTCGGCCTTGTCGCCGACGATGTTGGCCACGTAGCTGTAATAAGGGTGCAGGGTGATGCCGATACGCAGGCGTTTGGCCGGATCGGCGCTGGCCAGAGGCGACAGCAGGCAGGCCAGCAGGCCGACCAGCAGCAGGCGCAAAAATGTTCCATTTTTCAGCAAGCGGCAGTGAGATGAAATAGGCATGGGCAAGCGGTCTTCTCTCGGTGAAAGCGGGGGATCAGTGCCGTTGCTGGCGGGTCACGCCGGCATCGAACTGCGCGACGATCTGCTGCCAGCCGGCGCTTTCGAGCGCGGCATCGGCCAGCTCGTTCGGGGCGGCGAGGGTGCTGCTGCGGTTGAGCCAGATGTCCGCTGCGCCGTTGTCGTCAGCGCTCAGGCGCATCAGGAACGAGCCGGCCACCGTTGGCGTCTGGCTGTGTCCGAAATAGGCCTTGTCGTCGAGCAACTGCCAGGCATGGCCGCCACGGCTGACGGAGCTGGCGTCCTGGGCGAACGGCGCAAAGCCTTCTTCGGCCAGCGCTTGCGGCATTGGCAGGGCTTGCTGGTCGTGACGCAATAGATGAATCTCGTCCAGCGTCACCCGCAGGTCGGCATAGATGCCTTGTTCCGAGGCGCTCAGGTCGCGTCGGGCATCCAGTTGATGACTGCTGACAGTGCTCACCGGCGCGGACTCGCGGTGCCAGGCAACCACCGAGCCCGCCACCGCGAGGATGATCAGGCACAACAGCAGCACGTACAGGGTTTCATGGCCGGCACCGGCCGGGCGGACGACGTGGGTGGTGGGTGTACTCATGTGCCGGGTGCCTCGATGTCGGCCTGGTCAATCTCGACCACGTGGCCAGGACCGGCGTCGAACAGCACGTAGAATTCGGCGCCGGGTTTCTTGAAGGTCACGGTCGAATCGGCACCGAGCTTGCCGGGCACAAGGATCGTCTCGTCGTAGCCGATCACGTCCAGGGTCACTCCCGGCGCACCGCTGCCATCGGAGAAGCCCCCGGTGCACTTGATCTGGTCGGCGTCGATGGCTTTGCATTCGCACATCGGATTGTGGGCCAGGGCGCTGGCGCTGAAGCCGACACCGAGTACCAGCAGCGCGGCGTGCAGTGGGCGTAGAACCTTGATCATGGTTTGCCTCCTTGTTTATTCAGCCAGGCGACGGTTGCCGGAGAGGCCTGGTTCAGCGGGACGGCGGCCTGGTGCATGCTGCCGTCCCAGCCTTCCATGGTGATCCACAGCTCGGCGTCGGCTTTGGTCTTCTCGGGAATGGGCAACAGCGCGCCCATGCGGTACGGCGTACCGAAGAAAATCACCCCGGCGGCGCGCAGGCTGCGCGGTTTGCCGATGCGCAGGTAAGTGGCCTTGACCTGCTCGCGGCAGCTGTCGCACAGCGCGGCGTTGAAGCCTTTCATGTAACCGGCAGGGCCTGTGAGCAGTGGTGCTTCGTTGCGCAACTCGGCCAGGCGCAGGCTCCAGGGGCCCACCTGCACTTCGCCGATCTCCCGCTCGCCCAAGCCGCTGTCGCCGCGAAACAGCGAGGCGTCGGCAAAGTATTTGGGCATGAAACCCAAGGGGATCAGCAGCAACAGGATGTTGAGGTGGAACCGCCACGTGTGCCACAGCACATTCAGGCGCGAGGGCGGCGTGACGCTGTCGGTGCGACTCACAGGTTGCCCTCCGGTGTCTGGTTATTCATGGCCGGTTGGGCGCTGTTGACCGTCGCGGCGCGCGGCTTTTTGTTACTGCGTTTGAGCGCGTTGGCCGTGGCCAGCGCCGTGCGTTTGGTCCAGATCAGCAGCCCGCTCAGCACCATCATGCTCAGCAGCAGGCCGAAGAAGAACCAGATCAGCTTGATCCAGATCCCACCGAAGTCTCCGGTGTGCAGCGGCCGCATCGACTCGGTGACGAACTCCAGACTGGAGCGATCGGACAGCAGCCGTGTGCTGGCGATATTGCCGTTATACGGATTGACTTCGGCGGTCTGGAACATCAGCGGATACCAGCTGCGCCCACCCACGGACAGGTGGCTGTAGGCGTTGCTCGGCAAGCTGACGAAACTGGCTTCCAGGCCCGGGATCTGCTCCTGAGCAACCTTGATCGCCTGTTCCAGGCTGATCATCGGCGCTGGCTGGCCGGTGCTCATCAGCGGCACGCTGTCGCGGGAAACCACCGACACCACAGGCTCGGTGGTGATCGATATCTGGTTGTCGAACAGGATCGCCTTGATCAGGAACCACACACCGGTGACCGAAATCACCGCGATGAACCAGATCGACCAGATGCCACTGAGCCGGTGGAAGTCGCCCCAGAAGATCCGTGCGCCATGGCGAATGCGCAACGTCGGACGGAAAAAGCCTTTCCAGAAGCGCTTGTAGACCACCAGGCCCGTGACCAGCGAAGCCAGCAGCGGCACGCCGAGAAAAGACACCAGATACCAGCCCCAGCTATAGCCATTGGTGAATGGCACCAGCCACCAGCCATGCAGTGCGCGGGTAAAGGCTTTGAAATCGAATGGAGGGGCGGTGCCCTGAATCACGCCGCTGTACGGGTTGACGTACACCGTCACTGAGCGTCCGTCGGGGTAGCTGACTTCCACGTCGAGGGCGAAGTGCGACTCGTCGGGGCGGCTGATGCTCTGCACCAAGGTGTCGGGTTCGGCTTTCTTGATGGCCGCGACGATCTGGTCGTAATTGAGCAGCGGCGCATCGTCCGATGGTTGGCTGGCACGCATCTGCGGGTTGGCCAGCCAGACGATTTCCTGAGCGACCACTGCAAGGGTGCCGGTCACGCAGACGATCAGCACGAAAAACCAGATCGGCAGTGCCAGCCAGCTGTGCACCAGAAACCAGAGTTTTGAGCGGGATTTCTTCGACATGATTAAAGGTCTTGTTTCGATGAGAGGACCGTGGCTACGGGCTTCGCAGCGATGAGGTCCGTGAAACGCCGGCCGTGGCTTTTGCCTACGCGGCTGACTGCATCTAAATAAGACGTATGAGCATTGGAAATCCCGAAAAGAGATATGAAAGTAAATGTTTCGTATTTCTGTGGCCTTGGGATTTCACACATATTCGATCTGACGCAAAACTTGTGGGCGCGGGCTTGCCCGCGATAGCGGTGTATCAGTCAACAACAATGCTGAAGTTGCTGGCCTCATCGCGGGCAAGCCCGCTCCCACAGGGTTATGCATGCACTGGGCGAATGTGATCCAACACGAAACATGTACCAAGCCATCACTGTCCGCCCATTGATGGCCCAATCCCGCGCTCTATGATGAAAGCCAGATGCTTTCAGCCGCGAGTCCGAGCCAATCCCATGTCTGCAGCCAGAACCCTCTACGACAAACACATCGATGCCCACACCGTGTGCCGTCTCGATGAGCAGGGCCACGTCCTGTTGTACATCGATCGTCAGGTGATCAACGAATACACCAGTCCCCAGGCGTTCAGCGGTCTGCGTGAAGCCGGTCGCGCTGTCTGGCGACCGGAAACCGCGCTGGCGGTGGTGGACCACGTCAACCCGACAGCGCCCAAACGCATCGCGGCGATGCCCGATGCTGGTGGTGCGCGGCAAGTGTCTTATCTGGCGCAAAACTGCCGGGACTTCGGCATTGAATTGCTCGATATCCTCGACAAGCGACAGGGCATCGAACACGTGATTGCCCCGGAGCAAGGCTTTGTCCTGCCGGGCATGGTGATCGCTGCTGGCGACAGCCATACCACCACGTATGGCGCCCTTGGGGCGTTCGGTTTCGGCATAGGTACCTCGGAGATCGAACACCTGCTGGCCTCGCAGACCCTGGTTTATAAACGCCTGAAAAGCCTGCGCGTGACCGTGGACGGCGAGCTGGCGCAGGGGCTGACGTCCAAGGATGTGATCATGGCGCTGATTGGTCGGATTGGTGCCTCGGGCGCCACTGGTTACGCCATCGAATTTTGCGGTTCGACCATCGATGCCCTGAGCGTCGAAGCGCGCATGACTATCTGCAACATGGCGGTGGAGGCCGGTGCCCGTGGCGCTTTCATGGCGCCGGACGAAAAAGTGTTCGCCTACCTCAAGGACAAACCCCGCGTACCGAAAGGCGAGTTGTGGCAGCGGGGCGTGGAAAAATGGCGCGGGCTGCACAGCGATGCCGATGCACAATTCGACCGCGAAGTGCATCTGGACGCCAGCACCCTGGAGCCGATGGTCACCTGGGGCACCAGCCCGGACCAGGCGTCACCTATCGGCGCTCGCGTTCCCGACCCGCAGGATGTCAGCGATCTGATCCTGCGCCAGGACATGCGCCGTGCCTTGAACTACATGGGCCTTGAGGCCGGCATGCCGCTGAGTGACATCGTCATCAGCCACGCCTTCATCGGCTCCTGCACCAATGCCCGTATTGAAGACCTGCGTGACGCTGCCAGCGTGGTGCGCGGCAAACACGTTGCCAGCCATGTGCGGGCGATGATCGTGCCGGGCTCCACCGAGGTGCGGGATCAGGCCGAGGCAGAAGGCCTGGCCGCGATCTTTATCGATGCCGGTTTCGAGTGGCGCCAGTCCGGCTGCTCGATGTGCCTGGCGATGAACGACGACGTGCTGGCCCCCGGCGACCGTTGCGCGTCCAGCACCAACCGCAATTTCGAAGGCCGTCAGGGTGCTGGCGCCCGTACACACCTGATGAGCCCTGCGATGGTTGCCGCCGCCGCGATCAGCGGACACCTGACCGACATCCGTCACTTTGGAGACCGCCCATGAGCCTGCAACCGTTCACTCGCATCAGCGGCAAAGCCGCGCCGATGCTGGCGGCCAATATCGACACCGACGTGATCATGCCCAAGCAGTTTCTCAAGGGCATCGACCGCGCGGGGCTGGATCGCGGTTTGTTTTTTGATGTGCGGTTTTTGCCTGATGGCTCGCTCAATCCCGAGTTCGTGCTCAATCAACCGGCCTGGCAAGGCGCGAGCTTCATGGTGGTCGGGCCGAATTTCGGCTGCGGGTCGAGCCGTGAACATGCGGTGTGGGGCTTGAAGCAGATGGGGATCCGGGCGTTGATTGGCTCCAGCTTCGCCGGGATCTTTTATGACAACTGCCAGCGCAACGGGGTGCTGTTGATCACGTTGGAAGAGGCTCTGTTGCAGCGCCTCGCTCAGGTGGTGAGCCAGCCACAGGGTGCTGAAATCAGCGTTGATCTGGAGACGCAGCAGATTCGCCTGCACGATGATCAGATCATCCCGTTCGAGATCGACACCTTGCGCAAGACCGCACTATTGCTCGGCCTCGATGCCATCGGCAGCACCTTGCAACGTAGAGAACAGATCAAGGCTTTCGAACGCCAACATCTGACAGCCAATCCCTGGCTGTCCTGACACACAAATATTGTATTCACCGACGATCCCCCTGTGGGAGTGGGCTTGCCCACGATAGCGGTGGATCAGTCAGCATTGATGCTGAAGCTGACGGCCTCATCGCGAGCAAGCTCGCTCCCACAGTGGATTTGTGTCAAACACACACAAATACCATATTCACCCGTGATCCCCTGTGGGAGTGGGCTTGCCCACGATAGCGGTGGATCAGTCAGCATTGATGTTGAAGCTGACGGCCTCATCGCGAGCAAGCTCGCTCCCACAGTGGATTTGTGTCAAACACAAATACCATATTCACCCGTGATCCCCCTGTGGGAGTGGGCTTGCCCACGATAGCGGTGGATCAGTCAGCATTGATGCTGAAGCTGACGGCCTCATCGCGAGCAAGCCCGCTCCCACAGTGGATTTGTGTCAAACACACACAAATACCATATTCACCCGTGATCCCCTGTGGGAGTGGGCTTGCCCACGAATGCGGTGGATCAGTCAGCATTGATGTTGAAGCTGACGGCCTCATCGCGAGCAAGCCCGCTCCCACAGTGGATTTGTGTCGAACACAAATATTGTGCTCACCGACGATCCCCCTGTGGGAGTGGGCTTGCCCACGAATGCGGTGGATCAGTCAGCATTGATGTTGAAGCTGACGGCCTCATCGCGAGCAAGCTCGCTCCCACTGGTCTTTCATCTCATTTCAGATTGTGTTGCTCCGGCTAAACCGACAACTCCCTGAAGTGCTCCTGCAAAAACTCCACACACGCCCGCAACTTTCCTGAATACGCCAGTCGTGTCGGGTACACGGCCCAGACGTTGGCGCTTTGGGTGTACGCCGGCAGCACTTGTACCAGTCGACCTTGCTCCAGCAACGGCGTCACATCCCATAAAGAACGCAGCAACACCCCGTGGCCATCCAGTGCCCACTGCAAGACAATTTCGCCATTGTTGGACGACAACGGCCCGCTGACTCGCACGCTTTCCTGAGCCCCGTCGCATTCCAGGTTCCAGATGCCGAAGGCGTTGTCGCGTTCCTTGATCACCAGGCAGTGATGTTGCTCCAGTTCACTCAAGGTCAGCGGCGTGCCGTGGCGTTGCAGATATCCGGGCGCCGCGCACAGCACTCGCCGATTGCTCACCAGTCGGCGGCCAATGTGCTGGCCGGGAATATCGTCGCCGACGCGGATCTCCAGGTCGAAGCCTTCACTGACGATGTCCACCACCCGATCGAACAGGTCCAGACGAATCTCCAACTGCGGATACTGCTCGGCCAGCAACGACACGGCCGGCGCCACATGGTTACGCCCGAAACCGAAACTGCTGCACAGATGCAGGCGCCCGCGAGGGCTGTCGTGGGCGTCGGCGAGTTCGTCGTGCAGTTGCTGGAAGTCATCGAGAATCCGCAAGGCCCAGCGCTGCACCCGCTCACCGTCTTCGGTCAGGGCGACGCGCCGGCTGGTACGGTGCAGCAGCCGTGTGCCGAGGGTGGTTTCGAGAATCTGGATGCGTTTGCTGACGTAGGCGGGGGACAGGCCCAGCTCATCGGCAGCAGCGGCGAAACCGTTTTTGCGAATGACGGTCAGCAACACACGCAGGTCTTCGGGCAGGGGCACGGTGTCTTTCTTGTGGGTCATGGCAGAGCGGGCACTGGCGGCATGAGCCGCCAGCATAGCATCGCCATCGGGGTGGATTAATCGGCGGACGGCCTGGCCGCCGCTTCGGCGGCACGGGCATGACGATCCCGTGCGGGTCAGTGACCGGCCGGTGATTCAGGTCAGGTCGGCGCGGGGTCTAGCGCAGGAACCCCAGCACTTCGGCGAGCAACAACTGCGGGGCTTCTTCGGCGATGTAATGGCCAGCGGGCAGCGCTTTGCCATGAACATCAGTGGCAACCTGTTGCCATTCCTTGAGCGGCTCGAAACAGTGGCCAACCGTGCCTTCGGCGCCCCACAGCACCAGCAGGGGCAGGTTGAGATGATGGCCGGCCTTGATGTCGGCGCGGTCGTGGTCCAGATCAATGCTGGCACTGGCGCGATAGTCCTCGCAGATGCCACGGGCGCTGCCCGGCAGTTGCAGGCAACGCAGGTATTCGGCAAAGGCCTGGGGGGTGAACGGCTTGAGTCCGGCGCTGCGACTGCCCATGACGCTGCGCAGGTACGCTTCGGGATCGGCCTGCAGCAGGCGTTCCGGCAGCGGCGCCGGGCGGATCAGGAAGAACCAGTGCCAGTAGGCGCGGGCGAAGGCTTCGTTGGTTTGCGCATACATCGACAGCGTCGGGGCGATGTCCAGCAGCACCATGCGTTGCACGGCATCCGGGTGATCCAGCGCCAGGCGATGGGCGACCCGGGCGCCACGGTCATGGGCCAGAATCGAGAACTGCTCAAAGCCCAGGGACTTCATCAGTTCGACGCCGTCCCGGGCCATCTCGCGTTTCGAATAGTTGTTGTGCTGCTCGTCGGCTGGCGGCCTGCCGCTGTCGCCGTAGCCGCGCAGGTCGGCGGCAACCACGGTGAAGTGCTCGGCCAGTTGTTCGGCAACCTTGTGCCAGATGACGTGGGTCTGCGGGTGGCCATGCAGTAACAGCAGGCCCGGACCCGTACCACCGATGCGATAGGCGATGTCCACACCGTTGACGTGGCGCTGGTCTTTCAGGAATCCGGCGAACATGAAGGTGACTCCTTGTTGTAGTGGACTGCATCCTGAAATCGTTGGCGCCTCAGGGCAAGGCGCAAAGCGTGGTGTGCGTGTTCATGAAGTGTGTTTGCCGGGGGTCTCTTCGCGAGCAGGCTCGCTCCCACATGGGATCTCGGGTGTTCACAAATAGTGAGTCCACAGAAGATCCAATGTCGGAGCGGGCTTACTCGCGAAGAGGCCCGATCAAACGCTGCAAATCTCAACTCTGCTTGAACATCTCCATCGCCCGCTGCTCAATCTGCTCCTGCGTCAGATCCTCCTTGCGCGACGCCAGAAACCACAGATGCCCATACGGATCTTTCAGCGTCCCGGAGCGGTCGCCATAAAACTGATCCTTGACCTCGGACACCACCGTTGCTCCGGCAGCAATCGCTTGCTTGAAGGATGTGTCGACATCGGCCACATACAGATGCAGCCCCACGGATGGCGAAGTGTCCGGGTTGCGCAACGGCCCCTGCTCGCACGGCGTGCCGAGCATGATCGGGCAGTCGCCGATGCGCAGTTCGGCATGGCCGATGCCGCCGTCGGGCATGGACAGACGCATGACTTCGGTGGCGCCGAAGGCCTTCTTGTAAAACTCGATGGCTTCGGCAGCTTTTTGAATGCCCAGATAAGGCGTGACGCTGTGATAGCCCTCTGGAATAGGTTTGACGCTCATGGCGGTTCTCCCTGTTTGTTGTTGTGGGACGAATGCATTGCCAACCTACAAGTGTAGGAGCTACCGCGGGCTGCGATCTTTTGATCTTTGGCGGCTTTATCTTGCATAGATCAAAATCAAAAGATCGCAGCCAGCGGCAGCTCCCGCGGGAAATAACAAGGCCACTGTTCAGCCATCAACAGTGAAGTAGCAGAATGCTCGGCTTTGCCAACTTCAGACGCTGGGGAAACACCTTAAAACAACCGTAAACACTGGCCCAGGCAGTCAGGCACAGAAGCTGCAATGACCTCTTCAAAACACTGTTGTCGAGAGTCTTGTATGCCCGAATCTGCCGTCTATCCGATCAACCCACCGGCTGCTCACCGGATCATTGATGAAGCCCAGGCCCTGCGTGTCGCCGAACACGTCGCCGCCGTTTTGCTGGAGCAAGACGCCGAGCGTGATCGCAGCCGTCATGTGCCTGCCGAGATCGTCGATCTGTATTCCAACAGTGGTCTGTGGGGCATCAGCGTGCCCCGTGAATTCGGCGGTGCGCAGGTATCGTATGCCGTGCTGGCGCAGGTGATTGCGATCATTTCGGCGGCCGACCCGTCGCTGGGGCAGATCCCGCAAAATCATTACTGCCTGCTCGAAGACATTCGCCTGCAAGGCACGCCTGAGCAACAGGCGCATTTCTTTGGCCTCGCGTTGCAAGGTCACCGGTTTGCCAATGCCCTGTCGGAAACCGGCGGCAAGAACGTCCAGGATATTCAGGCAACCATCCGCCGATACGGTGACGGTCATGTGATCAACGCACGCAAGGGTTATTGCACCGGGTCGCTCTACGCCCACTGGCTGGCGGTGCTGGCGCTGGATGAAGAGCAGAAGGGCCAGTTGGCCTTTGTCGAGCGCGGTACCCCGGGTCTGGTGATTGTCGATGACTGGGACAGCATCGGCCAGCGCACTACCTCCAGCGGCACGGTGCTGGCCGAGGACCTGCACGTTGCGCCGTTCAATGTGTTCCCCACTTATCGTTCTTACGAAAGCCCGACGCTGGCCGGCCCGTTTGCGCAATTGACGACGGCGGCCATCGACGCCGGCATCGCCCGCGCCGCCCTGCGCGACACCATCGCGTTCGTCCAGCAATTCGCCCGGCCATGGATCGACGCTGGCGTGGAAAAGGCCAGCGAAGATCCGTTGACCATCATTCAGGTCGGCGCCCTGGACATCCGACTCGAAGCAGCCGAAGCCTTGCTCGAACGGGCCGGTCGAGCGCTGGATGCGGCCCGTCCGGCGCCCGATGAAGACAACGTCGCCCGTGCTTCACTGGCCGTGGCCAAGGCCAAGGTGCTGACCACCGAGATCGCCATTGAAGCCAGCAATAAGCTGTTCGAACTCGGCGGTACTCGCTCAACCCTGAGGAAGCACAATTTCGACCGCCACTGGCGCAATGCACGGGTCCACACACTGCACGACCCTGTGCGCTGGAAATACCACGTGGTCGGCAACTGGCTACTCAATGGCGTGAAGCCGCCGCGCCACGACTGGTCCTGACCATGGCCGAGTGGTTGAAACACATCTATTGGGCCGACATCGCCCAGGCCTGTCTCGACACCCTGAGCATGCTTGGCGCCGCCCTGGTGTTTACCGTGTTGCTGGGCTTGCCGCTGGGGCTGGTGCTGTTCCTTACCGGCAAGCGCCAGTTGCATCAGGCGGTGGGGATTTACCGGGTGCTGTCAGTGCTGGTGAACATGCTGCGTTCGCTGCCGTTCATCATTTTGCTGATCGTGCTGATTCCTCTGACCACGTTACTGGTGGGCACCTCCCTCGGCGTACCTGGGACCATCCCGCCGCTGGTCGTGGGCTGCACGCCATTCTTTGCCCGGCTGGTGGAAACCGCGTTGCGTGAAGTCGATCGCGGGGTGGTGGAAGCCACTCAGGCGATGGGCGCCAGCACCTGGCAAATCATCCGTCACACCCTGTTGCCGGAAGCCCGAGGCGGGCTGCTGGCGGCGGTGACCGTCACCGCGATTGTGCTGGTGGATTACACGGCGATGGCCGGGGTGATCGGGGGCGGGGGATTGGGCGACCTGGCGATCCGCTATGGCTATCAGCGGTTCCAGACCGACGTGATGGTGGTCACCGTGGTGTTGCTGCTGATCCTCGTCCAGGCCCTGCAAATGACCGGCGACCGGCTGGTGGCGCGCTACAGCCGACGATAAATATTCGATTAACGCTATTCAAAAAACAGCAATCAGGCCCACGTCCGCCCCACGACGGCCACTCAATCTGCCCTGGAGCACAACATGAAAAAGACCCTGGCCATTCTGGCTGCCGTCATGTCGTTGAGCGTTCACGCCAACGAAAAACTCATCGTCGGCGCCACCCCGGTGCCGCACGCGGAAATTCTCGAATTCGTCAAACCGACCCTGGCCAAGGAAGGCGTGGACCTGGAGATCAAGGTCTTCACCGACTTCATCCAGCCCAACCAGCAATTGGCGCTGAAAAACCTCGACGCCAACTATTACCAGTACCGGCCGTTCCTCGACGATTTCAACAAGACCCGCCACACCGATCTGGTGCCGGTGGTTGGTGTGCACATCGAACCGTTCGGCGCCTATTCCACCAAGATCAAAAACATCGCCGAGCTGAAGGACGGCGCCACGGTGTCGATCCCCAATGACCCGGTGAACACCGGGCGTGCATTGGTGTTGTTGCACGAAGCGGGGCTGATCAAACTCAAGGACCCGAGCAACACCCTGGCCACCCAGCGGGACATTATCGACAACCCCAAGCACCTGAAGATTCGTGAGCTGGAAGGCGCGTTGCTGGCCCGTTCGGTGAGCCAGGTGGACCTGGCGTTTGTCTTCGCCAACTACGCACTTGAGGCCGGGATCGACACCAACAGCGCGCTGATCGTCGAGAAGGGCAAGAGCCTGTACATCGAATTCCTGGTGGCGCGGCCAGACAACATCAACGACCCGCGTATCCAGAAACTGGCCAAGGCGCTGAATTCCGATGAGGTTCGGCAGTTCATTCTGACGCGCTATAAAGGGCAGATTGCGCCCGGTTTCTAGATGTTCGTTTAGCGCCAGGACACCATCGCGAGCAAGCTCGCTCCCACAGGGGATTTGTGAACACCACAGATCAAATGTGGGAGCGAGCTTGCTCGCGATAGCCGCGCCGCTATTTCGGATGACTGCCCGATTCCAGAAGCTGCGCCCCCGCCCCATGCTCCCCCAACACATCACCAAAGTTGCGCAACGGACACGCCTCCATCGACAAACACCCGCAGCCAATGCAGCCGTTGAGTTTGTCCCGCAGTAGAGCCAACTGCCGGATCCGCTCATCCAGCTCGCGGCTCCACTGCGCCGACAGCACTTTCCAGTCCGCCGCTGTCGGTGCGCGGTTGTCCGGCAGGGATTTGAGGGCCTCGCCAATCTCCAGCAATGGAATCCCCAGCCGTTGCGCAACCTTGATCAACGCCACCCGGCGCAGCACTTCGCGCGGATAACGACGCTGGTTGCCCTGATTGCGATAGCTTTTGATCAACCCTTTGGTTTCGTAGAAGTGCAGGGCGCTGACCGCCACGCCGCTGCGGGCCGCGACCTGGCCGACGGTGAGTTCTTTATGCAGTTTTTCCGAGGTGATCATTTGAAAATGCCCCTTGACCTCTAGTTAACTTGAGGTTTTACCCTGCAGGCCTTCGGATCGCAAGATCCGTCTGACACACCAGTGGGGACTCATCCATGCAAACGCCAGAGCAAAACCGCAGCTTCACCCAATTGATCGAATTCGAGATCGAACCTCATCAGCAACCCGCGCTGATTTCGGCGCTATCGGTCCAGACCGAGCGCCTGGCTCAAGGATTCAGTGGTTTCCTGAGTGCCAGCATCCTGGCCAGCGACGATGGCCGGCGGGTGCTCAATTACCTGCAATGGCAAACCCGCGAGGCCGGAGAAGCCGCGTTCCAGAGTTTTGAAAGCGGCGAGCAGGATTTCTGGCAACTGATCCGCGCCCATCGGGCGAAAACCGTGACCTTTGGTTCATTCCAGGTGATGAGCAGTATTGAGCGCAGCCACGACAATGCGCTGCACTGCAATCTGGTGAATTAAATCGACAACTGCATCAAGCGTTCGCCTTGCACATTTTCCGCAGGCCGGCGCTTGTTCACCGCCAGTTCGCCGATCTTGATCAGCCGCGTGCGCGTCACGTTGCGGCTCAGGCCCAGCAGCGCGGCGGTGTGCACCTGGTTGTAATGGCAGAAGTGGTAAGCCGCCCGCAGCAAGGCGTCCTCGACTTTTTCGTGCAGCGCGCCGGCCTGTTCTTCAAAGAGTTTTTGAAAGGCCCGGTCGAGCAGCGCCTGTGCCGAGTCGTCGATGTTGCCGTGATAGTCGTCCTGACGTTCGATGCGCATGTTCGACAGGCGCAGGTCGTCACGCTCGATCACGCCGTTTCGGCAGATCAACAAGGTGTGGTGGATGACGTTTTCCAGTTCGCGAATGTTGCCCGGCCAGCTGTAGCTGCGCAGTTTCAGTTCGGCGTCTTTACTGATGCTGATGCTGCCGTAGCCCAGGCGCTGACTGTAGGCTTCGACGAAGTGCCGAGTCAGCGGCAGGATGTCGCCGGGGCGGTCGCGCAGCGGGCTCAGCTCCAGGCTGACGACGTCGAGGCGATAATACAGATCCTCGCGAAAATGCCCGGCGTTGATGGCTTTTTCCAGTTGCACATTGGTCGCGGCCAACACTCGCACGTCGATCGGGATGCTCTTGCGCGAGCCCAGCCGGACCACTTCACGTTCTTGTAAAACCCGCAGTAACTTGACCTGAATCGCCATCGGCAAGTCGCCGATTTCGTCGAGGAACAGGGTGCCGCCATCGGCTTCTTCGAACCAGCCGGCCTTGGCGCTCAAGGCGCCGGTGAACGCGCCTTTTTCATGGCCGAACAACTCGGCCTCCACCAGCGATTCGGAGAACGCGCCGCAATTCACCGCTACAAATGGTCGGTTGCGTCGGGCGCTGAGGTTATGGATGTGCCGCGCCACCAGTTCCTTGCCGGTGCCGGTTTCGCCGATGATCAGCACGCTGGCTTCACTCGGCGCGACCTGCTGCAAATGCGCGAGCAAGGCCTGGGACTTGGGGTCTTCGAAGACCTGCGCCGTGGCGCGGATCGAGGTGGCCAGGGCGGGCGAGGGCGGTAGGGTCAGCAGTTGCATGGCAGGCACGCTCCTATGAATAGAAAGTCGGGATGGGCAGGGACTGGTTCAGCGCCCAGTCACCCAGTTCATGGAGTTTGTAATCCACTGGGTCGTGCAGGGTTTGCGTGCGCAGGTTGCGCCAGTGGCGGTCCAGCCGCAGCGAGGCGTGGGTCGAACGGGCGCCGGTGACTTCGAACAGGCGGCTGCACAGTTCCAGGCCGTTGCGGGTGGCGGCGACCTTGGCCGTGGCGATGGCGGTGGCCAGCTGGCCGCGTTCTTCGGCACTCAGCGCCGGGCCTTTGGCCCAGGCCTTGTCGAGCAGGTCGGCGGCGCGTTCCACCAGCAGGCGCACGCCTTCGAGCGCCACCCAGAATTCGCCGTAATGACTAAGGATGTACGGATCTTCACGCACATCCTGAGCATTGGACTTATGCCACGGCCGGGTTTCGGTGAGGGTGTATTGCCGCGCCTCTTCAAAGGCACCTTCGGCAATCCCGAGGAACATATGGGTGAAAGTCAGCTGCGCAATCAGTGGTCGCAGGCAGGCGAACGGGGTGCTCAGCGGACCGGGATCGAGCAGCAGTTCCGACTCTTCGACCCGCACTCGTTCGAATGTGGCGCTGCCGCTGTCGGTCTGGCGCTGGCCCATGTTGTTCCAGTCGTTGTGCAGAGTGATGCCGCTGCGACCGCTGGGGATGGCGGCGATCAGCAGCTTGCCGCCAGCGCTTTCATCGACCGCCGAGGCGATCAGCATTTCGGAATCGCTGGCGCCGGAGCAGAAACTTTTCTTGCCGGAGAATTCGCGCCAGCCGCCGAGGTTTTTCACCACGGTGCGGGTGTCCAGCGGGTTGAGGGCGTTGCCCCAGAACCAGTTCTTGCGCGCGGTTTGTTCGAACCACGGTTGCCATTGCTCGGGCCGGGCGAACAGACGCACGGTGGCGAGCATCAAGTGATGAAAACCGAAGACATGGGCGATGGAACTGTCGACCTTGGCGAACTCGCGCACGATGGTCAGGGTTTCACTCCAGGGCGCGCCGAGGCCGCCGTACTGGGTAGGAATGCTCAAGGCGAGCAGGCCGCTATGGCGCAGGGCGTCACGTTCGGCTTTCGGTGTGCCGCCACGCTCGTCGCGTTCGACGGCGGTCAGGGCAAACTCGGCAGCCAGTTGGCGGGCGGTCTGCAAGGGGGATGGCAGGGCGCTTTGCGGTTTGGCAGTCACGCGGGTGTCCTTCTTCAAATCGACGCAGGGTTACGGGTGGATAGACTTCTGTGGCGAGGGGGTTTACCCCCGTTCGGCTGCGTAGCAGTCGTAAACCGGCTGGTACGGTTTGTCTGAATAAACCGTATTCACTGACTTTGGCGCCGCTTCGCGCCGCAACGGGGGTAAACCCCCTCGCCACAGGACGTCCCGACAGCCCAGGGATCAGACTGTGGCTTTGGCCGGCAGCACATCATTGGCAATCATTTCGCCAAACGGCCCGGTGAGGTTGGTGACGCCGCGTCCGGCCAGGCTGGCATAGGGCTCGGGCAGCAGCGGGAACACGAGTTCGGCAAAGCGATACGCCTCTTCCAGATGCGGGTAGCCGGAGAAGATGAAACTCTCGATCCCCAGGTCCGCGTATTCCTTGATGCGCGCCGCCACTTGCTGCGGATCCCCTACCAGCGCCGTCCCGGCGCCGCCGCGTACCAGGCCGACGCCGGCCCACAGGTTGGGCGAGATTTCCAGGTTGTCGCGGCGCCCGTCGTGCAAGGCGGCCATACGTCGCTGGCCTTCGGAATCGAATCGCGAGAAAGATTTCTGCGCGGCGGCGACGGTCTCGTCACTGATGTGTTCGATCAGCTTGTCTGCGGCTTTCCATGCTTCTTCGGCGGTTTCACGCACGATGACGTGCAGGCGAATACCGAACTTCACCGTGCGCCCGTTGCGTGCCGCACGTTCGCGAACATCGGCGAGTTTCTCGGCGACGGCTGCCGGTGGCTCACCCCAGGTCAGGTAAACGTCCACCTGCTCGGCGGCCAGTTCATGGGCGGCTTCGGATGAACCCCCGAAGTACAGCGGCGGATAAGGCCTCTGCACCGGCGGATAAAGCGCTTTGGCGTTCTGCACCCGCAGGTGTTTGCCTTCGAAATCCACTGACTCGCCCTGCAACACCCGACGCCAGATCTTGAGGAATTCGTCGGTCACTTCGTAGCGCTCGCTGTGATCGAGGAAGCTGCCGTCGCCACGGTTTTCGTCCGGGTCGCCGCCGGTGACGACGTTGATCAGCAAGCGGCCACCGGACAGTCGATCCAGGGTCGCGGCCATACGCGCCGAGACGGTCGGCGAGATGATCCCCGGCCGTATTGCCACCAGATAACGCAGGCGTTCGGTCAATGGCACCAGCGCCGAAGCGATCACCCACGAATCTTCGCAGGAACGCCCGGTGGGGATCAGCACGCCGTGATAACCAAGGCTGTCGGCGGCCTGGGCCACCTGTTTCAAATAGTTGAGGGTCACCGGGCGCGCGCCTTGGGTGGTGCCCAGGTAATGACCGTCGCCGTGAGTGGGCAGGAACCAGAAGACATCCATGAACAGATCCTTAAGCGATTTTCAGCAGATTTTTGGGATGCACGCCGAACAGGGGCGCGGCGCGTTCTGCAGCAAGGCGAATGCGGGCCTTCAGGGGCTCACTGGTTATTTGGTAATTCGAAAAATCGGCTTCGGTGGCATAGACGCCAATTGGCAGGGTGAGGGCCTGGAAAAAACTGAACAGCGGTCGCAGTTGATGATCGAGAACCAGTGCATGACGTTCGCTGCCGCCGGTAGCGGCCAGCAGCACCGGGGTGTCGATCAAGGCGTTGAGGTCGATCAGGTCGAACAGGTGCTTGAGCAATCCGGGGTAGGAACCGCGATACACCGGCGCGGCGACGATCAGCAGGTCGGCGCTTTCGATGGCCTGCAACTCGGCTTCGATCTCGGCGCTCAGTTCCTGGCGAGACAACGCAGCCCCCAGCGGGCGAGCAATGTCGCCCAGCTCGATCAGCTTGCTCTCGACCGGCAGCTGTTCGGCCAGTTCGTTCAACAGCGCCTGGGTCAACACCAATGTGCGGGACGGACGCCAGGTGCCGCCGGAGAGGGCAACGACTTTCAATGGACGCGACATGATCAGTTCCTTTTTAAACAGTTGCTCACAGAGCAGTGAAAAGTCACTGGAGCTGAGCAAGAGCTGTACCAATCCCTGGAAGCCCCGTATTCCGGTGCTTACAGCGTTTCGTTGATTCGACGCTGTGCGGTTTTCAGCGCTGTTTGTTGAATGACTGTTGCTTGATGAACAGTTGCCTGGGCAACAGTGGGTAAACGCTGGGGATTGTTATAAAGGCTGGCTTATATTCCTCAAAATACCGTAATAGGATATTTATAGATCGTTATTGAATATGTCTCTGGTTATCTCGATACCCACTATCAAGCGCGGTGATTTCTGCTGATCGAGCCTGCGGCGTAGCCTTCAACCATCGCCAAACAAGATCGTCAGGACGTTCCCCATGAACCGTTTACTCGCTGTTTCCTTGCTGCTCAGCATCTCGGTGCTTGCCGGATGTGCCAGTCACGCCTCACCTGAATTGCGGCCTTACACCGCCGAAGAAACCAAAGAGCTGGCACTCGAATCCTTGAGCCGTCGCGGATTGTCCTTCGATGAATACCAGGCGAAAAAAGCCGAATTGCTCGGCCAGCCACAAAAGTCTTTGGGTTTCGACACTCAAGGCGAAATGAGCGTCCAACGCACCGTACACTTGCACGGTCGTCCAAGCTGATTTGCGACTGTACTGCTGCAACTTTTACCCAACTGTCTGTGGGTTTCCGACAAGGCGTGCGCTAGGGTCAATACCTGACTGACCCGGATGGAATGCCTGCATGCTCACCCTTGATTTGTTACTGGGCTTTGCCCTGTTTGCCCTCGTCACCTCGATCACACCCGGCCCGAACAACACCATGTTGCTGGCATCGGGGGTGAACTTCGGCTTTAACCGCACCATTCCTCATATGCTCGGCGTTACCTGCGGCTTTTTCGTACTGGTGGTGGCGGTGGGTTTTGGCTTGGGCACAGTATTTAAAACCTGGCCGTTGCTTTACACCGTGTTGCGCTATGCCGGCGCGGCATATCTGCTGTACCTGGCCTGGAAAATCGCCAACTCCGGGCCTGTTTCCGAAAGCGAGCAGGGCAGGGGCAGGCCGATCAGCTACCTGGGCGCTGCTGCATTTCAATGGGTCAATCCCAAGGCCTGGATCATGGCCATCGGTGCAATCAGCACCTACACGCCTATGCAAGGCTACTTCACCAACGTGATTGTCATCGCCGCCGTGTTTGCCATCATCAACCTGCCAAGCGTCGGTCTGTGGGTCGGTTGCGGCACATTGTTGCGCAATGTGTTGCGCGATCCGCGTTGGCTGCGTCTGTTCAACTGGGGCATGGCCTCGCTGCTGGTGGTTTCGCTGTATCCGTTGCTGCTCGAAAGCTTTAGCTGATGCATTGCTTCAACCTGCCGCCCGATGCCTGTTAAGCTCGACTTCAGGAGCGTTCCTACGCACTTTTAAATGAAGTCGACCTTCTTTAACGGCATCCGATCAGGTATTGCTTGTGTCCGAACGCTTGCACCTGATCCCGGAACAAGCTCTGCGAGTCTTTTATGAATAAACGTCCGTTGTATTTCGATTACGCCGCCACCACGCCGGTGGACGAGCGAGTCATCAAGGTGATGGTCGAGTGCCTGGGTTTCACCGGCAACTTCGGCAACCCGGCCTCCGCCTCCCATGCCTTCGGCCAGCAGGCCCGGCAATCGGTTGAACTGGCCCGCCAGCAAGTGGCCGAACTGATCGGGGCGACGCCTGAGCAGATCGTCTGGACCTCCGGTGCCACCGAATCCAACAACCTGGCGCTCAAAGGTGTGGCGCAGGGGCGCGGTGTCTCTGGCGGCCACATCATCACCAGCCAGATTGAACACAAAGCCATTCTCGACACGGCCAGGCAGTTGCAGGACGCAGGCGTCGCGGTGACGTATCTGGTGCCTGACGCGCACGGGCTGATTACCCCGCAGGCGGTCAGCGAAGCCATGCGCACCGACACCTTTCTGGTGTCGCTGATGCTGGTCAACAACGAGCTGGGCACGGTCAACGACATCCCGGCCATTGGCCAGTTGGTACGTGATCGCGGCGCGTTGTTCCATGTCGATGCGGCTCAAGGTGCGGGGAAAGTGGCAATCGATCTGGCTGAATGGCCGGTGGACCTGATGTCTTTTTCCGCGCACAAGATCTATGGCCCCAAAGGCATCGGCGCACTGTATGTTGGCCCTCGCGCCCAGCAGCGATTGCAGGCGCAAATCCACGGCGGCGGTCACGAAGGCGGGTTGCGGTCCGGCACCCTGGCCACTCACCAGATCGTGGCGATGGGCGCGGCGTTTGCCCTGGCGGCGGCGGTCTTCGATGAAGAGAAAGCCACCATCGCCTATCTGCGCGAGCGCCTGCTTGAGCAATTGCTGAGCCTGCCCGGTGTGCGCCTCAACGGCAGCCCGACCCAGCGCATTGCGCATACCCTGAGCCTGACCTTCAATGAAGACGAGTTCAACAGTGCGGCACTGAGCCATTCGATTGCGTTTTCCGCCACGTCGGCCTGTAATTCTGCCAGCAATGCACCCTCGCACGTGCTGCTGGCGCTGGGGCACGATGCACGCTCGGCCAGTCGCACCATCCGCTTGAGCCTCGGGCGTTTCACCACCGAGCAGGATATCGATCAGGCAGTTCAACTGATTAAAGCGGCATCGGCCAGTGCCCCGGCATTCTGGGCGGTCGGCCCCTAAGCGCCGATCGCGAATCGGCACCCAACAATAATGATGAAGTGGTTAGCAGGAGAAACGATGAGCACCCAGCCTTTGACCCATGGAACGGTTCCCCAGCGCCTGGCGCAAACCCGCGAACTGATGAGCCGCGAGGGTATTCATGCCTTGCTGGTGCCGTCGGCCGATCCGCATTTGTCGGAATACCTGCCGGGTTACTGGCAGGGGCGGCAATGGTTGTCGGGTTTTCATGGGTCAGTAGGTACGCTGATTGTCACTGCGGATTTCGCCGGCGTCTGGGCTGACAGCCGTTACTGGGAACAGGCGACCAAGGAACTCAACGGCAGCGGCATCGAACTGGTCAAGCTGCAACCGGGTCAGCCCGGTCCGCTGGACTGGCTCGCCGAGCAAACCCCGGAAGGTGGCGTGGTAGCGGTGGACGGCGCGGTGATGGCCGTGGCTTCGGCGCGTACCTTGGGCAGCAAACTGGAGGAGCGCGGCGCTCGTTTGCGCACGGATATCGACCTGTTGGACGAAGTCTGGGCTGATCGTCCACGCCTGCCGAACGAGCCGATCTATCAGCACTTGCCGCCTCAGGCGACCGTCAGCCGTGGCGAGAAGCTGGCCAAGCTGCGTGAAGTGCTGAAAGATCGCGGTGCGCACTGGCATTTCATCGCCACCCTCGACGACATCGCCTGGCTGTTCAATCTTCGCGGCGGCGACGTGTCGTTCAACCCGGTGTTCGTCTCTTTTGCCTTGATCAGCCAGCAACAGGCCACGTTGTTCGTGGCGTTGAGCAAAGTCAGCACTGAATTGCGTGCGATCCTCGAACAGGACGGCGTGACGCTGCGCGATTACAGCGAAGTGGCCAACGCCTTGCGCGATGTGCCGAGTGGTGCGAGCTTGCAGATTGATCCGGCGCGGGTCACTGCCGGTTTACTGGGTAACCTCGACAGTGGCGTGAAACTGATTGAGGGCTTGAACCCGACCACCTTGGCCAAGTCGCAGAAAAGCCTGGCCGATGCTGAGCACATTCGCCAGGCCATGGAGCAGGACGGCGCGGCGCTGTGCGAATTCTTCGCCTGGCTGGAATCGGCCTGGGGTCGTGAGCGCATCACTGAACTGACCATCGACGAACACCTGACCGCAGCCCGTACCCGTCGCCCGGATTATGTGTCGCTGAGTTTCAACACCATTGCCGCGTTCAACGCCAATGGCGCCATGCCGCATTATCACGCCACCGAAGAAGAATACGCGGTGATCGAGGGCGACGGTTTGTTGCTGATCGACTCCGGCGGCCAGTATCTGGGTGGCACTACCGACATCACGCGCATGGTGCCGGTAGGCACGCCGACCACTGAGCAGAAACGCGATTGCACGCGGGTGCTTAAAGGCGTGATTGCCTTGTCCCGGGCGCAGTTCCCGCGCGGTATTCTGTCGCCGCTGCTGGACTCGATTGCCCGTGCGCCGATCTGGGCAGAAAGTGTCGATTATGGTCACGGCACCGGTCACGGTGTGGGCTACTTCCTCAATGTTCACGAAGGCCCGCAAGTGATCGCCTATCAGGCCGCCGCCGCACCGCAAACCGCGATGCTGCCGGGCATGATCACGTCCATCGAGCCGGGTACTTATCGTCCGGGGCGCTGGGGTGTGCGGATCGAGAACCTGGTATTGAACCGCGAGGCAGGCAAAAGCGAATTTGGCGAGTTCCTGAAATTTGAAACCCTGACGTTGTGCCCGATCGATACTCGTTGCCTGGAGCCGTCGCTGCTGACCGATGACGAGAAGCAGTGGTTCAACGCCTATCACGCCGAGGTGCGCGAGCGTCTCAGCCCGTTGCTCGACGGCGCGGCGCTGGCGTGGTTGATCACTCGTACTGCGGCTATCTGATCCACTTGAAGCCGGGCGCTGACTCCAGCGCCCGGCTCCTGTCATGACAATGCTTCAATCACAAAGTCCAGCCTGTCCTGGCCGAAGAACAACTGATCACCTACGAACATGCTCGGCGCCCCGAAAACGCCGCGTTGTATGGCTTTGTCGGTGTTGTCCTTGAGGGCTGCCTTCACTTCCTCATCGGCCGTCAGTGCCAGTACTTGATTGGGGTCAAACCCGTTTTGCATCAGCACCGCCGCCACAGTGGCCGGATCGTTGAGGTTTTTTCCTTCCACCCAAAGCGCTGTGAACAGGCAATCGATGAACGTCTTGAAGCGCTCAGGGTGACGCAATTGCACACCCGTGACGGCACGCATCAGCATCAGCGTGTTGATGGGGAAGTGCGGATTGATTTTCAGCGGCACGCCATAGCGTCCGGCGTAGCGGTCCAGGTCCTGAAACATGTAGCGACCCTTGGCCGGAATCATTGCCGGCGAGGCATTGCCGGTGGCTTTGAACACGCCGCCCAACAGCATGGGTTTGTAGATCAATTGGCTGCCGGTCTGTTCGCAGATTCCGGGCAGTTGTGTGTAGGCCAGGTAGGTGGTGGGGCTGCCGACGTCGAAATAGAATTCCACGGTTTTGCTCATGCTTGATGCTCTCTGCTTCTTGTTTGTCTTGGGAGGAGGGCTTACCAGCGTTCGTTCCAGGGGCGCAAGTCCAGCTCGAAGGTCCAGGCGTCCCGTGGCTGGCTGTGCAAGTACCAATAGTTTTCGGCGATGTGGTCAGGGTTGAGGATGCCGTCCTCATCTTTTGTGGCGTACTTTTCCGGAAAGTTATTGCGAATAAAGTCAGTGTCGATAGCGCCATCGACCACGACATGAGCAACGTGAATATTCATCGGCCCCAGTTCACGGGCCATGCTCTGGGCGAGGGCGCGAATCCCGTGTTTGGCACCGGCGAACGCCGCAAAACCTGCTGCACCACGTAGCCCGGCGGTGGCTCCGGTGAACAGAATCGTGCCCCGTTTGCGCGTCGCCATGCGCTTGGCCACTTCGCGGGCATTGAGAAACCCTGAGAAGCAGGCCATTTCCCATATCTTGAAATATTTGCGGGCGGTTTCTTCGAGAATGCTGCAAGGCACGTTGGCGCCAATGTTGAAGACGAACGCTTCAATAGGCCCGATCTGGTTTTCGATCTGTTCGACGAGTGCAATGACATCCTCTTCCTTGCGTGCATCACAAGCGAAACCGTGGGCTTCGCCCCCGCTGTCCTTGATGCTATCGACCAATGGCTGGAGTTTGTCTGCACTACGGCGGGTGACGCAGGCAATAAATCCTTCCTGGGCAAAACGTTTGGCAATAGCGCCGCCGGTAGCATCACCTGCGCCAACTACCAGTACGACCTTCTTGTTTTTCATGGCTGGATCCCTTTGGTAAACGATCGTTAACTAAACGAACGTTATGCTACGATCCATCGTGCGTCAAGGTGATCAATACGAGGACAAGGCCATGCGCTATTCGCCCAGTCACAAGCTGGAAACCAAAGAAAAGCTGCTGCAAAGCAGTGCGGTATCGGCCAAGAAGTCCGGTTTTTCAACCATCGGTGTCGACGGGCTGATGAAGGCCATCGGGTTGAGTGGTGGTGCTTTCTACAGTCACTTTTCGTCGAAGGACGAGCTGTTCGCGGCGATTGTTGAGCGCGAGCTGGATCAAAGTCTGACGCGGTTGGGCGGGCAGGGCGGTCAGGATTGCGCCAGGCTTGAACGCTGTCTTCAGCATTACCTGAGCATGGCCCATGTGGAGCAGCCGGAGGCGGGGTGTGCATTGCCGACGCTGGGCAGCGAAATTGCTCGTTCGGACATCGTTGTGCGCCAGCAGGCGGAGCTCTGGATTTGTCGGCTTCAGGAGAGTTGGGCGCGGATACTGGAAAGCGACAGCCTGGCTTGGGCGATTCTGTCGCAATGTGTCGGTGCGTTGGTCGTGGCGCGTATGTTGGCCACCCCGGACATTCAGCGAACCGTGCTCGCATCCAGTCATGACGAGATTGGTCGCCAGATTGCAGGGCGGCAACAGGCTACTTGCAAATGACGATCATGCTGCGGCTGGTGTAGCCGGCAGGATTGAGGCCGAAGGGATAGTCGCCAGGCTCTTCCACGGCGTCTCCGGATTTGGCGATCACCTTGTATCCCTTCGGTGCGCACGAATCGGCTGCACTGGTGTAGCACTTGTCCCAGGAGGACGACAGGCCTGAACAGTTGATATGCAGCCCCTTCTTGCCGTGTTTGACCTGGGTTTGCGAAGTGGCCGCGCAGCTCGCAACTGCAAATACGGCGATCAGTAGCAAAATTCGTTTCATTACTGTCCTTAAAGCGGCCCGGATCTGGCGCCCGGGTCTGGCTGCATTCGCTTTCGTTGAAGCGTTACGATATCCCTATCTGAAAAATCCATATGTGACATTGGCTTGCGGGTCTAAACATGGCCTAAATGAGCGGTAAATGCCAGAGCTTCGTCAAATCCTGTATCAATCCGCCGCGACCGCAGGCTTGGCTGTGCTTCCCATGGTCATGGTCGCGCCGACCGACGCCAGAATAATGCACAAGATGGCCATCCATTGTGACAAAGACAGGTATTCGTGGAGAAACACAAGACCTGAAAGTGCACCGAACGCGGGCTCTATGCTCATAAGTGTGCCAAAGGTCCGGGCCGGCATTCGCGTGAGGGCGACCATCTCCAGCGTATAGGGGAGAGCGGTGGACAAAATGGCCACGCCGATGGCTACAGGGATCAGTGCGGGAGTCAGCAACGCAGCGCCGGCATGGACAATGCCGATCGGTGCGACGAAGAGCGCTGCAATCATGACGCCCAGGGCGGCGGTTTGTACGCCATTGTCGGCACCGGCCTTTTGCCCGAACAGAATGTAAAGCGCCCAACAGACGCCTGCCCCCAGAGCATACCCGGCTCCGGTCAGATCAATTGCGGCCGTTGTGGCACCAGTGGGAATCAGCAGTAACAAACCGATGGCGGCGAGGGCGATCCACAGGAAGTCGATCGCACGCCTGGAGGCATAGATGGCGACTGCCAGCGGCCCGGTGAACTCCAGGGCGACTGCAATACCCAACGGTACCGTGCGCAATGACATATAGAAGAGGAAGTTCATGCCACCCAGGGCCATGCCGTAGACGATGACGGTGCGCAGGGATTTGGCCGTGAGCGTGGCGCGCCAGGGGCGAAGCAGGATCAGCATGATCAGGCTGGCAAAAACCAGGCGCAGGGTGGTGGTGCCTTGGGCGCCGACAATCGGGAACATGCTTTTGGCAAGTGAGGCTCCAGACTGGATGGAGGCCATGGCTATTAATAGCAGCCCGATCGAGAACAACGTCGAGGCAAGGCTGCGGGGCTGGTCATTCATTGCGAGGCATCGTCCGGGGTGTTTTATGGGTTGGGCAATATACTGCGCATTCGTGGTGCTGGCGTCTATATATAGGCAGGGAATTCAAGTCTCTGATAGAAAAGCGTAATCAGTGCTTGACGGCAGATTCTGGAAGTCTATAATTCGCCCCACTTCCGGCGCAGTCGAAACGGAAAACTCCTTGGTAAACAAAGAGTTACGCAGTTTTCGACAGCGAGTCGCTTCAGGTCATCGAAGCCCAGAAGGAGTTGAAAGAGTGGTGTTGTTTTGCTCTTTTAACGGTTCGATCTTCTCGGTCGAAAGCGGAGAAAAAGAGGTGTTGACAGCAGCGTGTAACGCTGTAGAATTCGCCTCCCGCTAACGAGAGATCGGAAGCGCAAGTGGTTGAAGTTGCAAGGGAAACTTTGAAAACTTCTGAAAATAACCGCTTGACAGCAACAGAGGCTGCTGTAGAATGCGCGCCTCGGTTGAGACGAAAGATCTTAACCAACCGCTCTTTAACAACTGAATCAAGCAATTCGTGTGGGTGCTTGTGGAGTCAGACTGATAGTCAACAAGATTATCAGCATCACAAGTTACTCCGCGAGAAATCAAAGATGTAACCAACGATTGCTGAGCCAAGTTTAGGGTTTCTTAAAAACCCAAAGATGTTTGAACTGAAGAGTTTGATCATGGCTCAGATTGAACGCTGGCGGCAGGCCTAACACATGCAAGTCGAGCGGCAGCACGGGTACTTGTACCTGGTGGCGAGCGGCGGACGGGTGAGTAATGCCTAGGAATCTGCCTGGTAGTGGGGGATAACGCTCGGAAACGGACGCTAATACCGCATACGTCCTACGGGAGAAAGCAGGGGACCTTCGGGCCTTGCGCTATCAGATGAGCCTAGGTCGGATTAGCTAGTTGGTGAGGTAATGGCTCACCAAGGCGACGATCCGTAACTGGTCTGAGAGGATGATCAGTCACACTGGAACTGAGACACGGTCCAGACTCCTACGGGAGGCAGCAGTGGGGAATATTGGACAATGGGCGAAAGCCTGATCCAGCCATGCCGCGTGTGTGAAGAAGGTCTTCGGATTGTAAAGCACTTTAAGTTGGGAGGAAGGGCATTTACCTAATACGTAAGTGTTTTGACGTTACCGACAGAATAAGCACCGGCTAACTCTGTGCCAGCAGCCGCGGTAATACAGAGGGTGCAAGCGTTAATCGGAATTACTGGGCGTAAAGCGCGCGTAGGTGGTTCGTTAAGTTGGATGTGAAATCCCCGGGCTCAACCTGGGAACTGCATTCAAAACTGACGAGCTAGAGTATGGTAGAGGGTGGTGGAATTTCCTGTGTAGCGGTGAAATGCGTAGATATAGGAAGGAACACCAGTGGCGAAGGCGACCACCTGGACTGATACTGACACTGAGGTGCGAAAGCGTGGGGAGCAAACAGGATTAGATACCCTGGTAGTCCACGCCGTAAACGATGTCAACTAGCCGTTGGGAGCCTTGAGCTCTTAGTGGCGCAGCTAACGCATTAAGTTGACCGCCTGGGGAGTACGGCCGCAAGGTTAAAACTCAAATGAATTGACGGGGGCCCGCACAAGCGGTGGAGCATGTGGTTTAATTCGAAGCAACGCGAAGAACCTTACCAGGCCTTGACATCCAATGAACTTTCCAGAGATGGATTGGTGCCTTCGGGAACATTGAGACAGGTGCTGCATGGCTGTCGTCAGCTCGTGTCGTGAGATGTTGGGTTAAGTCCCGTAACGAGCGCAACCCTTGTCCTTAGTTACCAGCACGTTATGGTGGGCACTCTAAGGAGACTGCCGGTGACAAACCGGAGGAAGGTGGGGATGACGTCAAGTCATCATGGCCCTTACGGCCTGGGCTACACACGTGCTACAATGGTCGGTACAGAGGGTTGCCAAGCCGCGAGGTGGAGCTAATCCCAGAAAACCGATCGTAGTCCGGATCGCAGTCTGCAACTCGACTGCGTGAAGTCGGAATCGCTAGTAATCGCGAATCAGAATGTCGCGGTGAATACGTTCCCGGGCCTTGTACACACCGCCCGTCACACCATGGGAGTGGGTTGCACCAGAAGTAGCTAGTCTAACCTTCGGGAGGACGGTTACCACGGTGTGATTCATGACTGGGGTGAAGTCGTAACAAGGTAGCCGTAGGGGAACCTGCGGCTGGATCACCTCCTTAATCGACGACATCAGCTGCTCCATAAGTTCCCACACGAATTGCTTGATTCATTGAAGAAGACGATAAAGAAGCAGCCTTAACAGGTTGTAGCTTGGTTGGTTAGAGCGCACCCCATGCTTGGCGGTAAAGAGCAGGGTGAGGTCGGCCTTATAGCTCGAAATTGGGTCTGTAGCTCAGTTGGTTAGAGCGCACCCCTGATAAGGGTGAGGTCGGCAGTTCGAATCTGCCCAGACCCACCAATTTTGTGTGGGAAACGCCTGTAGAAATACGGGGCCATAGCTCAGCTGGGAGAGCGCCTGCCTTGCACGCAGGAGGTCAACGGTTCGATCCCGTTTGGCTCCACCACTAACTGCTTCTAGCGTTTAAAGCTTAGAAATGAGCATTCCATCATTGTGATGGTGAATGTTGATTTCTAGTCTTTGATTAGATCGTTCTTTAAAAATTTGGGTATGTGATAGAAAGATAGACTGAACGTTACTTTCACTGGTAACGGATCAGGCTAAGGTAAAATTTGTGAGTTTAATCGCGAATTTTCGGCGAATGTCGTCTTCACAGTATAACCAGATTGCTTGGGGTTATATGGTCAAGTGAAGAAGCGCATACGGTGGATGCCTTGGCAGTCAGAGGCGATGAAAGACGTGGTAGCCTGCGAAAAGCTTCGGGGAGTCGGCAAACAGACTTTGATCCGGAGATGTCTGAATGGGGGAACCCAGCCATCATAAGATGGTTATCTTAAGCTGAATACATAGGCTTAAGAGGCGAACCAGGGGAACTGAAACATCTAAGTACCCTGAGGAAAAGAAATCAACCGAGATTCCCTTAGTAGTGGCGAGCGAACGGGGACTAGCCCTTAAGTGGCTTTGAGATTAGCGGAACGCTCTGGAAAGTGCGGCCATAGTGGGTGATAGCCCTGTACGCGAAAATCTCTTAGTCATGAAATCGAGTAGGACGGAGCACGAGAAACTTTGTCTGAATATGGGGGGACCATCCTCCAAGGCTAAATACTACTGACTGACCGATAGTGAACTAGTACCGTGAGGGAAAGGCGAAAAGAACCCCGGAGAGGGGAGTGAAATAGATCCTGAAACCGTATGCGTACAAGCAGTGGGAGCCCACTTTGTTGGGTGACTGCGTACCTTTTGTATAATGGGTCAGCGACTTATTTTCAGTGGCGAGCTTAACCGAATAGGGGAGGCGTAGCGAAAGCGAGTCTTAATAGGGCGTCTAGTCGCTGGGAATAGACCCGAAACCGGGCGATCTATCCATGGGCAGGTTGAAGGTTGGGTAACACTAACTGGAGGACCGAACCGACTACCGTTGAAAAGTTAGCGGATGACCTGTGGATCGGAGTGAAAGGCTAATCAAGCTCGGAGATAGCTGGTTCTCCTCGAAAGCTATTTAGGTAGCGCCTCATGTATCACTGTAGGGGGTAGAGCACTGTTTCGGCTAGGGGGTCATCCCGACTTACCAAACCGATGCAAACTCCGAATACCTACAAGTGCCGAGCATGGGAGACACACGGCGGGTGCTAACGTCCGTCGTGAAAAGGGAAACAACCCAGACCGTCAGCTAAGGTCCCAAAGTTATGGTTAAGTGGGAAACGATGTGGGAAGGCTTAGACAGCTAGGAGGTTGGCTTAGAAGCAGCCACCCTTTAAAGAAAGCGTAATAGCTCACTAGTCGAGTCGGCCTGCGCGGAAGATGTAACGGGGCTCAAACCATACACCGAAGCTACGGGTATCACTTAGGTGATGCGGTAGAGGAGCGTTCTGTAAGCCTGTGAAGGTGAGTTGAGAAGCTTGCTGGAGGTATCAGAAGTGCGAATGCTGACATGAGTAACGACAATGGGTGTGAAAAACACCCACGCCGAAAGACCAAGGTTTCCTGCGCAACGTTAATCGACGCAGGGTTAGTCGGTCCCTAAGGCGAGGCTGAAAAGCGTAGTCGATGGAAAACAGGTTAATATTCCTGTACTTCTGGTTATTGCGATGGAGGGACGGAGAAGGCTAGGCCAGCTTGGCGTTGGTTGTCCAAGTTTAAGGTGGTAGGCTGGAATCTTAGGTAAATCCGGGATTCTAAGGCCGAGAGCTGATGACGAGTGTTCTTTTAGAACACGAAGTGGTTGATGCCATGCTTCCAAGAAAAGCTTCTAAGCTTCAGGTAACCAGGAACCGTACCCCAAACCGACACAGGTGGTTGGGTAGAGAATACCAAGGCGCTTGAGAGAACTCGGGTGAAGGAACTAGGCAAAATGGCACCGTAACTTCGGGAGAAGGTGCGCCGGTGAGGGTGAAGGACTTGCTCCGTAAGCTCATGCCGGTCGAAGATACCAGGCCGCTGCGACTGTTTATTAAAAACACAGCACTCTGCAAACACGAAAGTGGACGTATAGGGTGTGACGCCTGCCCGGTGCCGGAAGGTTAATTGATGGGGTTAGCTAACGCGAAGCTCTTGATCGAAGCCCCGGTAAACGGCGGCCGTAACTATAACGGTCCTAAGGTAGCGAAATTCCTTGTCGGGTAAGTTCCGACCTGCACGAATGGCGTAACGATGGCGGCGCTGTCTCCACCCGAGACTCAGTGAAATTGAAATCGCTGTGAAGATGCAGTGTATCCGCGGCTAGACGGAAAGACCCCGTGAACCTTTACTATAGCTTTGCACTGGACTTTGAATTTGCTTGTGTAGGATAGGTGGGAGGCTTTGAAGCGTGGACGCCAGTTCGCGTGGAGCCAACCTTGAAATACCACCCTGGCAACTTTGAGGTTCTAACTCAGGTCCGTTATCCGGATCGAGGACAGTGTATGGTGGGTAGTTTGACTGGGGCGGTCTCCTCCTAAAGAGTAACGGAGGAGTACGAAGGTGCGCTCAGACCGGTCGGAAATCGGTCGTAGAGTATAAAGGCAAAAGCGCGCTTGACTGCGAGACAGACACGTCGAGCAGGTACGAAAGTAGGTCTTAGTGATCCGGTGGTTCTGTATGGAAGGGCCATCGCTCAACGGATAAAAGGTACTCCGGGGATAACAGGCTGATACCGCCCAAGAGTTCATATCGACGGCGGTGTTTGGCACCTCGATGTCGGCTCATCACATCCTGGGGCTGAAGCCGGTCCCAAGGGTATGGCTGTTCGCCATTTAAAGTGGTACGCGAGCTGGGTTTAGAACGTCGTGAGACAGTTCGGTCCCTATCTGCCGTGGACGTTTGAGATTTGAGAGGGGCTGCTCCTAGTACGAGAGGACCGGAGTGGACGAACCTCTGGTGTTCCGGTTGTCACGCCAGTGGCATTGCCGGGTAGCTATGTTCGGAATAGATAACCGCTGAAAGCATCTAAGCGGGAAACTAGCCTCAAGATGAGATCTCACTGGGACCTTGAGTCCCCTGAAGGGCCGTCGAAGACTACGACGTTGATAGGTTGGGTGTGTAAGCGCTGTGAGGCGTTGAGCTAACCAATACTAATTGCCCGTGAGGCTTGACCATATAACACCCAAGCAATTTGCTGACTCGAAAGAGCACCAGATTGCGGTGTGTGAAGACGAAACGAACCGAAAGTTCGAGAAACAAACACACAAATCTATCGCATACCCATTCGCTGGAGCGTGATCCGTAAGGAACACGAGCTGGCTACCGAATTTCTTGACGACCATAGAGCATTGGAACCACCTGATCCCATCCCGAACTCAGCAGTGAAACGATGCATCGCCGATGGTAGTGTGGGGTTTCCCCATGTGAGAGTAGGTCATCGTCAAGATTAAATTCCGAAACCCCTATCTGCGTACGCAGGTAGGGGTTTTGTTTTTGTCCGCAGGAAAGTGATTTGAAAAGGATTGCCCACGGCAATCCCCTTGAACCTTTTCAATGAAACTTCGGTAACACGTACTCGGCTATCTCTTCAATCACTTGCGCGACCGGCCGTTCACTGCGCCGTACATGCAGGCCAACGTGCTGAACACCCGCTTCACGCAATGCCTGGAGCTCATCGATCAGCGCCAATCGCCCGCACGTGCCGCCAAATCGAACACGTTGCATCGGGGCGTGTGGATTAGCCGCTAAATCCAGATGAATGAAACTGATGTATGGCTTCTCGCCTCCAACTTCCCGCCACAACCCCACCCGCCGACGGTGCTCCTCTGGCGTGCCGGGATAAGCGAGCCAGCCGTCCATATGTTCACCGATCCAGGCTGGGGATTGTTGCCCTAGCCCGGCTACCAACAATGGAAAGGGCTGATCCCGCTCGGGCAGCAAGCGAGCGCCTTCAGGCAAGCGTCCGTTGCCCTGACTGCGCAACAACTCGACTGTATCGCGAAAGATTTCCCCTCGCTGCTCATAGTCCACGCCAAACAACGGGTACTCCATCGGCCGGTCGCCACTGGCAACACCCAGAAGCAAACGTCCATCACTTAACTCATCGACGCTGTTGGCCGCCTTGAGCGTCAACCACGGCTGACGCAATGGCAGGACGACCGCTGCTGTACCCAACATGATGTTGTCGGTGATCCCGGCCAGATACCCCAGATAGGAAAAGGTTTCGAATACCTGGGCCGCATCACCGAAGTGAGGATCGTAAATGGGCACATCCCGCATCCACAGTGCTCGAAACCCGGCTTCGTCGGCCAGGCGTGCCATGGCCGTGTGTTGTTTCAGGTCCGGAACACCAAAAGGCCGGTTTGCGTTCATTCGCAGGCGCTGACCGTCGCTCGACCAATCGTTATCCAGCGGTAGCTCCAGCCCCATGGAAAACCCGCTTTTACCCAACAATCGTTGAAATCGTGAATGCATGGAAAACTCCGTGGAAGGACTAACAGGCACCCAGTATCCCGAGTCCGTTCTGTAAGAAAAATGCACGAACCCGAACATCAATCTTGAGCAAGACGCACAAATACAACCGCGCCATAAGCACGTCCGACTGTCGTTTTGGCCTTCAAGGACAACCGTTCGAGAAAATCGCGCTAAAGTGATCGCGCAGTTTTTGGTATGGTGCAGCTCGTTTTTTAACGGACCGAGTTCAAGCCTACGGATCGGCACCCTTTTAATCGTCAAAGAGTTGCTGCAGAAATGCCCGAACCGATACCCATCAAGGACCACGAAAAAGAGACGCGCCTGGTCAACAAGAGGCTGATGGCCTGCGCCTTGTTTGTGGTCGCTATTACCTGCGCGCTGGTGGTGCGCATGTACGTATTGCAAGTGGTCGAATTCGACTACCACTCCACCATTTCCGAAAACAACCGGGTCCACGTGTTGCCGATCACCCCGACCCGTGGGCTGATCTATGACCGCAATGGCGTGGTGCTGGCGGATAACCGGCCCAGCTACAACCTCACCATCACTCGCGAACGCACCACCGACGTCAAAGCCGAGCTGGACGAAGTGGTCAACCTCCTGCACCTGCCCGCCGAAGACCGGACGTTGTTCGACAAGGCGATGAAGCAGGCTCGGCACCCGTTCGTGCCGGTCACGCTGTTTTACGAATTGACCGAAGAGCAAATCGCTGTGTTGGCGGTCAACGAGTTCCGTTTGCCGGGCCTCGATGTCGAACCACAGTTCGTCCGTCATTACCCGTTGGGCGTGCATTTTGCACATTCCATCGGTTACGTCGGGCGCATCAACGAGAAAGAGTCCAAGGCGCTGGATTCGGTGGAATACCGAGGCACCCAATCGATCGGCAAGACCGGCATCGAAAAATTCTACGAATCCGAGCTGCATGGCCGGGTAGGCTATGAAGAAGTCGAAACCAACGCTCAGGGCCGCGTGCTGCGCGTGCTCAAGCACACCGATCCGATCCCGGGCAAAAACATTGTCCTGAGCCTGGACGTCAAACTTCAGGAGGCCGCAGAAGACGCACTGGGTGATCGCCGTGGTTCGGTGGTCGCGCTGGACCCGTCCACCGGCGAAGTGCTGGCTATGGTCAGCAAGCCAAGTTTTGACCCGAACCTGTTCGTGACCGGTATCAGCTTCAAGGAATACGCGGCGCTGCACGATTCCATCGACCGGCCGCTGTTCAACCGCGTGCTTCGTGGCCTCTACGCTCCCGGCTCGACCATCAAGCCGGAAGTGGCCATCGCCGGCCTTGACGCCGGCGTGGTGACCCCGCAGACCCGTGTGTTCGACCCCGGTTATTACCAACTGCCAGACTTCGATCATAAATATCGCAACTGGAACCACAGCGGCGACGGCTGGGTAGACATGGACGCGGCGATCATGCGCTCCAACGACACCTATTTTTACGACCTGGCCCATAAGCTGGGCATCGACCGTCTGCACGATTACATGGCCATGTTCGGTCTCGGCGAGAAGGTCTCGCTGGACATGTTCGAAGAGTCAGCAGGGCTGATGCCCTCTCAGGCCTGGAAGCGCGCCACACGTCGTCAGCCGTGGTTCCCCGGTGAAACCGTGATCCTCGGTATCGGACAGGGCTATATGCAGGTCACGCCGCTGCAACTGGCCCAGGCTACGGCCCTGATCGCCAATAAAGGCGTATGGAACCGGCCGCATCTGGCCAAGACCATCGACGGCGTGGCCCCGGTGGACGAACATCCGATGCCGAACATCCTGCTCAAGGACCCGCGTGACTGGGAGCAGGTCAACCACGGCATGCAGATGGTGATGCACGACGCGCGCGGTATTGCCCGTGCAGCTGCCGTCGGCGCCCAGTACCGTATTGCCGGCAAGAGTGGTACCGCACAAGTAGTCGCGATCAAGCAGGGCGAGCGCTACAACCGGGCGAAAACCCTGGAGCGTAACCGCGACAACGCCTTGTTCGTCGGTTTTGCTCCGGCCGAACATCCCAAGATTGTCATTTCGGTGATGATCGAAAACGGCGAAGCCGGTGGTCGTGTCGCCGGCCCAGTGGTGCGGCAGATCATGGACGCCTGGTTGCTCGATCAGGAGGGGCATCTGAAACCACAATACGCCGCGCCCGCCAAGGCCCCCGGCGATCCTCACGTTTAAGGCCCAATGTTTTCCGGCACTGTCTCACGAAAGCTCGCAGATGCATGCTCCTTCCTAATCAATAACTGACTTGCGCTTTCAGTATCGAAAAGGAAGGAGCGACCCGCATCGCGAGCAAGCCCGCATCCACGTTTTTATGGGTTAGCTGTCCAGGCTGGTATACACCTTGCGGCCGCCTTTCCAGGTTTCGCATACCTTGATGTCGCGGATACTGGTGGCCGGGACTTTTTCGTCGAGCGGGTCCTGTTCAAGAATCACCAGATCAGCAAAGTGGCCATCCTGTAACGATCCCATCCAGTTCTCGGCATGGCATTGCCAGGCGGCGTCATAGGTGATGGCTTTCAAGGCTTGTTTGCGTGACAGGCACTCGGCTTCGTTGAGGATCGGTTGCCTACGCGGGTCGCTGATAAACAGGCCCTGGTCATCGCGCATGCCCTCCATTTTTCGGGTCACGGCTTGCTCCATGGAGCGCAGCGGCCCCAGTGGTGTGACCGAACAATCGCTGTGCAGGGAGATTCTCAGATCGTGCTCCAGGGCCGACTTGCACAGATCAAGCATCTGTGTGGCTTTGTCCTCGAAAATCGCCTTTTCGAAACTATAACCCCAGTAACCGACGTGACCGATCAAAAAGCTGGGAGAGATGCCCAGTTTTTTCATGCTCTGCAGATGGGCGTCGGACAGCAGCGAACAGTGTTCGATGCGGTGTCTTTTTTCAAGTCCACTGCTTTTTTTCAGCGCTGTCTCGTAGGCGGACAGTGTGAAGCTGATTGCCCGGTCACCGTTGGCATGAATCATCAGTGGCCAGCCGGTGGCCATGGCTTCGTTGATGGTCGCCTGATAAGCGTCGGGAATCACCGTCGGGGTCGTGGTTCCATCCGGATCACAGAAGTTGAAGTTGCCCAACTCGGGCTTCGTCTTACAGCAATACGGTTGGGCCTGGTAGCCCGTCAGCCCCTGGTTGGAGCCATCCGATATCACCTTGAGCCCGGCTTGATAAAAGCTTCTGGCGGCTTCCTTGGTAACAGGGAAATCAGCCTTTTGTTTCGAATCTTTACTGTCGTAGGGCACGGCATAACCGATCCGTACGTTGCGGTGGTGCATCAGGTCATACGCTTTCAGGATATTTTTGGATACCTTGTCCATCATGGCGTCGTAGAGCAGGGTCACCCCCCGGCGGGACGCCTGTTCGAAATAGTCCTTGATGTGGCTGAAGATGTTCAACAGGTCGAGGGCCTGCTTGAACGGAATCGAATAGATGGCTGGCAGCATGCCGGCTTCTTCCTGGAGGTTGCCACGGGTGGCGTCGAGGTATGCCTGGAAGGTCCGGTATTGCTCGCGCAATGCTTTGCTGTGTGCGTTCTGGCTGTTGTAGACGGCCTTGCACGCCGCGGTATTCAAATAAATGGTGTGCATCGAGGCGCTGATCATCAGCAACGGGTTTTGCGTCACGATGCAGTCAAGATTGCCGACCTTGTCCCCGGTTTCATTGAGGTCGCAATAAAACGTCGTAAGTTGGTTGAGATCGTTTTTCACCTCCTTGAACGGCATCAGCGCCGGGTCGACCATGCGGCCGAGAATCCAGGTCGAACTGTCCTTGGGAATGTTTTTACGGATTTCATCCTTCAGCCAGTTCCAGTCATAACGGGGGCGCAACCGCTGGTCTTTCTTGAGTGCCGCCGGGTCCGACCGGTCCTTGGCCAAGTCCGCAGGCGATAACTCCACGATGGCGCCCAGGTCCAGCCAGCCTTGTATGGCAGACGTCTGCACGATGTGCACATGAGGCTCGATTAACCCGGGCAGCAGGGTTTTGCCTTCCAGTTGTTGAGTCTTGCAGTTGATGCCTTTGGCTTTCATGCGAGCCCGGACATCGGCGAGGCTGCCAGAGGCGACAACGTCGCCTCCATGGATGGCCAGGGCTTCGACCCGGTCATCCATGTTGCCGTCCTTGAGTGGGTAAATCACGCCGCCGGTGAAGATGATCGACTCGCTGCCGGGTTCTGGTGCGAGCGAGGACCCCTTGCCCGTGTGGGCTGTCAGGTCGAGGGTGTGTTTGAGCGCCTTCCATATCGGGTTTTCGCAGCCGCAATGGGTGCAGTTATGATCATTTCCTTTTGATCCCATGATGCTTTCCTCAGGTTTTCGGTGGTTTGAGGCGTAGGGCACATGATGTGCGAAATGCAAGCGTAGCAGGCACTTTGCTATTGAGCGGGGAGGTCTATCTTTTCAAGGGGCGGAAGGCACAGGGCAACTCATATCCCCCTCCTGACACTTCAAGTAATTCTTGAATGCCTCGACCCGCACCTTGGTCAGGTCCGTGACGCAATTGTTGTAGATCAGCGGGTACACACTGCCGCCTGCCACCCCGGACGCCGAGAACTTGCACTCCGCATCCCGAAAACCGATCCACGAACGTTGGGCGCCGACCAGCAGTTTTTTCGCCTCCGGGTTGTCCTTCAATCGCGTGGTGATTTGCTGATAAAGCGTATTCAACTCTTTATCCGCGGTCTTGTTCTGCTCGGAGGCACACTGATTCATGGTGGCCTGATCGCTGGCATTGTCGCAGTCCACGGCATGGGCCAGGGGGCTGAGCAACAGAGGTGTCAGCGCCAGAAGAAAGCGAAGGTGCATGGGAAATCTCGCTGTGTCAGGGAATGTAGAGCTGCAGTGTAGCGAAGTGTCTACCGGGAGCGGTCATGAGTGGTTGGCTCAATGAACGTCGTCTCTGTCAGCCTTTGCAGATCCGGTTTGGACAAGCCTTGAAGCGCCTTGGCAATCAGCCCGGCGAACAACTGACAGCATTCAATTGCTTCTGTCGCGGCATGCGTCACCCGTGAGCTGTTCGCAGCGTGAGTGCTGAGCTGATCCAGGTCAGGGAAGTAGTACAACACCACGGGCACCAGCCGCATCAAAGAGCCATTGCCGGCCGTACAAGGATCGGAGGAGCCTGCGAACGGGTCACCGGTTTCCTGATAGCGCTTCAGGGCGTCCCTTACCGTCATGCCAATGTCGAAGCATTCGCCGGTTGAACTCAGATACCCCCCATTGCCACCAGTTGAGGTAACGGCCCATCTGATCGGTTGCGTCGAAACCTTTTTTGCTCAGCAGGCTTTCAGCCAGGCAAAGGGCCATTGAGGTGTCATCGGTCCTTGTCCGGTTCAACTATGCTGCAAACGTTAACAGTTTCGGCGGGTCGGCTACTGCTTCTTGGCCCTTGAAAATGCGCCCGGATATTTCCCGAACGCGGGATGACAGCCACCGCCAGATACAACTTAGGGTTGGACTTATGGTCTTACAGGCCTACTGTTCAATACAGGAGGTGACTTATGAACCCAGCATCAGATCGTATCGAAAGGAAGATCCTGCTCAAGGCGCCACGTTCGCAAGTCTGGCGCGCTCTGGCCAATGCCGAGGCATTTGGCCAATGGTTTGGCGTGGCGCTCGAGGGCAAGCGTTTTGTCGCCGGTGAATGGACGCAAGGGCAGGTGACGTACCCCGGTTATGAACATCTGTTGTGGAACGTCCTCGTCGAACGGGTCGAGCCGGAGCGGGTGTTTTCGTTCCGCTGGCACCCTTATGCGGTGGAGCCGGACGTCGACTACACCCAGGAACCCACCACGCTGGTGTTGTTCGAACTTCAGGACATGGACAACGGTACGTTGCTGAAAGTAACCGAGTCAGGTTTCGATCACGTCCCCCAATATCGCCGGCTCAAGGCATTCCGCATGGACAGCCGTGGCTGGGACGAGCAGATGAGCAACATCGAACAGTTTCTGACAACCACCGCCAAGACACATGTGCATCAAGGAGGCTGATGCCGGCATGTTTGAACCCTGGTTGACACGTTGGGCGCTGGTGCCGGACGGCGAGCCGATCATCACGCCGGGCGGTCGTTTGTTGCCGGTGCGTAGGGGCGATGTACCCGCGATGCTGAAAGTTGCCGTGGATGCCGAGGAAAAGTTCGGCAACCTGTTGATGACCTGGTGGGGCGGTGAGGGCGCGGCGCGTGTCTTGGCACATCATGGCGACGGCTTGTTGATCGAGCGGGCCATGGGTCGCCGTTCGCTGATGCACATGGCGCTCAACGGCGAGGACGACAAGGCAAGCCGCATTCTCTGCTCGGCACTGGCGCGTCTGCATGCTCCGCGCTCATCGGAGCCGCCACCACTGGTGCCTTTATTTCTTTGGTTCTCCTCGTTACGCCAAGCCGTTACCCACCATGGCGGCCTTTATTCCCTGAGCTTTGCTATCGCCGAAGCATTGCTGGCCGATCCGCAGGATGTGGTGGTATTGCACGGTGACATGCATCACGACAACGTCCTCGATTTTGGCCTGCGAGGCTGGCTGGCCATTGATCCCAAGCGAGTGATCGGTGAACGGGGTTACGACTACGCCAACCTGATTTGCAATCCCGATTTGCCTACTGCAACTGATCCGTGGCGCTTCGGGCGGCAAGTCAACGTCGTCGCCGAGGCTGCCGGATTGGAGCGCCGGCGATTGCTCCAATGGGTGCTGGCGTTTGCAGGGTTATCGGCGGCGTGGTTCCTGGAGGATGACGACACCCTGGCGGCGGAAGGTCAGCTGCAGGTCGCCAATCTCGCGGCCTCGATGCTCGAAATCTGACACGCCTAAGGGTTTTCGGAAGGGTTGCTATGGCGAATGTCCTACACGCGGTGGTAGCTATGTCGTCTATTGCACTTTGGATTCGAGGCGTAATCTAGCTCCATCAACTGAAGCACAGGAAGTGCTCAGGATCACGGATGATCGACCATAAGCACGGAGCGCTGACGACAGGGAGTCGCAATGGTCTTGGAAAAACCCGCTTCGGCGGGTTTTTTTATGTCTGGTGAAAAGTCCTGCGTTCAAATGGTCAAAAGCTTACACGCGGCCACGAACATGTCGTCTGTTCAGGTGCCCGCCACAGGCTTAATCTGAACCCATCAACTGCAGCACAGGGAGTGCTCAGGATCATGGATGATCGGCCAACAGCAAGGATTGCTGACGACAGGGAGTCGTAATGGTCTTGGAAAAACCCGCTTCGGCGGGTTTTTTTATGGGCGTCGTAAAAAGATGTTGGAGTGGTGGCCATAAGCTATTATCTCGACCCTCAACCGCTTTAATTCGAAATACTTGAAAGGATTTCAATGTCATCCCCCGTCGATAGCGCCTCAGTCACCCAGTCCGCCCTGAACGAAAGCACGCCACCCTCGGCCGGTCAGCCTGTATTGAATACGCCAATTGCGCAGTCTCCGGTCTCGGGGGCCGCCCGTTTGCGACGGTGGTGCAAATCGGGCTGGAGCTGGTTGAAATCGTGCGTCTGCATGTCAGCAAAAGTCCTTCGGTGGATTTTACTTTCGCCCTGGTACTTGTTTGTGCTGATCCGGAAAGTCAACCGGACGACAGTGCCAAACAGTTACTTCAAATATTTGGCTTTCTTCAAGGAGGGCATGGGAAGGTATATCCCCTTTGTTCGAGCTGACGACGTCAGTCCATTGTCCTTCAGGTTGGCGAGACGTCTGGGTGACCCATTCCTGACATCAAAAATCGTCTTGGTGATGCTGGGGTTCGGGGTGGTATTCAGGGCGCTCTACAAGTATCACGATACGACCGTTATGAAGGCCTTGGTCACGACCACTGAAACCTTGAGTTGGGGCCATATTCAGGGGCGTTTTGCCGAGAATGTGGTACTGATCCTGGCCGGGGTTTGCGTGGTAGGACTGAAGTATCTATTGGTGGATTACAGGCGGCTGGCCAAGCTTGCGGCGTTTGAGTCCCGTCGAAAAGAACCATCGTTTTACGGCATCAAAGCCTTCATCCAGTACATTTTGCGTCGTAATCCTGCTGATAGCTGGCTGGTTAAAAAAATCGATGCGCTTCACCGCGCTGAGTTTCAGAGCATTGTTTTCATCAGTACGGGGTCCCAGGCGTTGCTGGAGGCCCGATTGATGCAGCCGTCCAGCGGTATGGGGATCCTGGATGGACTGGAAGATGAAGAAAAAAAAGCCGTCAACAAGGTTGCCCGAAATCTGATCATCAATTATCTGGTCCCGGTATCTGAGGCCACGGAACTGGCCGTTCGGTTGATCCTGTGTGAAAGCGGTGATTCAGCACTGGTCAATGCTCTGCTCACCAGCCGAGCAGTTCCCGCGCATTGGAAGTCGTACTATAAATTCGCACCCGAGCTGATGGTTGCAATGTGATCCGAGCCATGTTGCTGACGCCCTGCCACGGTCATTGCCGTGGCAGGGCGGGCCAGGCCCTGAAGGCTGGACATCTACACATCTTTAGAGGGTCGGAAAAAATCTGTGACGTGACACATACAAGATGTGTAGATATTTATCCTGCAATTCGACAATCGCGCTCCTTCGACATCCGCCGCGCTTTGCAGGTTTTGCTGTTCCGCCGCGTTGACCACTCCCAGCACTTCTAACGGTCATCCCCCGTGAGCGTTTGCTCGCCTCCATCCAGATGCAGCTCCCCTCGACACATTCATCAACTCGTTAGTTGGTCTTCCTCAGTAATTACTGTTGTTCTTTAGAGTATGTAATCTTATTCTTACGGACGTGTTTTTCTGTAAATAATTCTCACTAATTCGCGCGTAGTCTTATTCTTACGGACGACTATAAAGTTTTGGCAAATAGCCATAATTTTCCCGCGTGACTTGGTGTGACAAGACTACGCAATTAAGTGAATCGGACGACTTTTTTATTAAGCATCGCTATGGATAATTGCCAGGCGTTGAGCGGTGTCCTGAATTGCAATGCAAATAGTTGGAAAAATTGAACGCTCCAACACTTTCAGGAAACTGTTCAAGCGCTTAACAAGTCCTGCGCACAACCGCGGCCAGGATTCCGTTGTGATATTCAATATTATGTGAGCGTCTGCAAATGAAATCTAAAGTGAAAACCACGCTGTTAACTCTCGGGCTCTTGGCAGGCTCGATCTCTGTTGCTCATGCGGCGGATGGAACGGTTACGTTTTTGGGGTCGGTGCATTCGGGTGCTTGCTCTATCAAGCCTGACTCCGTAGATCAGACGGTTCGCCTGGGTGCAATCGCAAAGCATCAGCTGGAATCTGGCGGCAAGTCGACAGCCCGCAGCTTTTTTATCGAGCTTGAAGGCTGCGATCTGTCCAGCCTCACTGACAAGACGGTGACCACTGCCTTCACTGGCGCGCAGTCGACCATTGTTCCTGGCGCGATCGGCACTGTCGGCGACGCGGGCGGCATCGGCATCATGATGACCCATGGCGGCCGACCTATTGTGCTGGGTACCCCTACGACCCCGCAGATCATTTCCGACGGTAACAACACGCTGGAATTCGGTGCCCACGTACAAGGCCAGGCCACCGGCCCAATTGTTCCTGGTGAGTTCAGCGCGGTCACCAATTTCACCTTGGCTTATCAGTAAGTTTTTCCCCCGCCACTTCGGGTGGCGGGGGGAAGCTGGCGGGAGGTTCAGGTGAAAACATTCATAAGTCTCGCTATCGGCTCCTCATTGACGATGTTCATCAGCCCTTGGGTATTCGCGCAGGCGGATGCGCAAGGCGATGGGGTCGTCACGCTGGGAGGCGTGGTCATCGATTCAGCCTGCGGGCTGGAAACGGCCACTGTCGATCAAACCATCGAGATGGATTCCGAACCCATAGGCCGGCTTTTACGAGACGGGGAGGGGCAAAAAAAGCCCTTCCAGTTGCGTCTGGTGAATTGCTCGGTCACTCGTCCCGATCCCTCGCGCCCCGGCGCAACGCTGCCGGATTGGGAACATCTGCGCGTGACATTCGACGGCCCTGCCGACAGGGGCGGGCGCTCTTTTGCTGCCTTTGGCAGCTCGCAAGGGGTTGCCTTCCATATTCAGGATGCGGCGGGTGAGGAGAGTGTTCCGGGAGTGCCGATGGCGCTGCATCCGGTGGTCGATGGCGACATGACGCTCAACTACACGGTGCACTTGGTGGGCAACGGAGTGCCGCTATTGGCGGGGGATCACACGGCCGCCGTGCGGTTCAAGTTGGAATACTTTTGAAGAATGATGGGTTGCTTGCATGTGGAATGCGTCGAAAGTCATAAATACGCTTCGCCCGGGCTTCTTTGGCGGGTTGATATCACTGGCAGGAACTGCAATGGGCGCCGGGGATATTGAGTTTAATACCGACGTTCTTGATCTGAGTGATCGAACCAATATTGACTTGTCTCGGTTTGCACGCAGCGGGTTTATCTTGCCCGGCAACTACTCGATGGTGGTGCAGTTAAATACCCAGCCAATTACTGAGCAGTCAGTGGCGTTCTATCCGCCCGATGATGATCCCAAGGGAAGTCAGGCCTGTTTATCGCCAGAACTTGTAGAGCAGTTGGGCCTGAAACAATCCGGCGTTGCAAAACTGCGCTGGTGGAAAGACGGGCAGTGCCTGGACCCTCAAGGTTTGCCCGGTATGGAGGTCAGCGCAGACCTGGCCACCTCCACACTGAGCATCAATCTGCCCCAGGCCTATCTGGAATACAGCGCCATCAACTGGGACCCGCCTTCGCGCTGGGATGAAGGGGTGCCCGGGCTGCTGATTGACTACAACATGACGGCGCAGTCGAGCTACCGCAGGCATGACGGTACCCGCAATGACCTCACGGGTAACGGAACACTTGGGGCCAATGCCGGTGCCTGGCGCCTGCGGGCGGATTGGCAGGGGCGTGTCGAGAAAGACCGCGAGTCGGCGGCCAGGCGGCAAAAACTGGAATGGAGCCGTTACTACGCTTATCGCGCCCTTCCTGAGCTCAAAGCGCGCCTGGTGGTAGGCGAGGACTACCTGTATTCGGACCTGTTCGACAGCTTTCGCTTTACCGGGGCCGGGCTCAAGTCGGATGAAAGCCAGCTGCCACCCAACTTGCGCGGTTACGCGCCGGAAGTGGTCGGCGTCGCCAAGACCAATGCCAAAGTCATCGTCAGCCAACAGGGGCGTGTGCTGTATGAAACGCTGGTGGCGGCAGGACCTTTTCGTATTCAGGACCTGAATGACGCCGTGTCCGGCAGGCTGGATGTGCGGGTGGAAGAGCAGGACGGTTCGGTACAAAAATTCCAGCTCGATACGGCAGGCGTTCCCTACCTGACGCGTCCTGGGCAGGTTCGTTACAAGCTGTCTGCCGGGCAGCCGTCCAATCTCCAGTACCACGACGACGGTGCCTTCTTTGGTACCGGGGAATTCTCCTGGGGCATCAGCAACGGCTGGTCGCTGTTGGGCGGTGCGATATTGGATAACAACTACCGTGCGCTGTCGGCCGGGGTGGGTCGTGATCTGCTGGCGTTCGGGGCCATCTCGGTGGACGTGACAGAGTCCCGTGCACACCTTTGGAACGAGACGCTCAAGGGGAAATCCTACCGGCTTCAATATTCCAAGAACTTCGAACAGTACGACAGCCAGGTCACCTTCGCGGGTTACCGATTCTCCGAAAAGAACTTCTTGAGCATGAGCCAATACCTGGATGCCAAGCATTACGGGATGAACGGCGAACTCGGCGGGCGGGGCGTGTATGACCAGAACGGTGAGTTTGTTGAACACTGGAGGCCGATTGGCGGTAACAAGGCACTTTATACGGTCACGGTGAATAAGCAGTTCCGTGACCTGGGCGCCACTGTATACGCCAGTTACAACAAACAAACGTATTGGAATCGCCCGCAGACTCAGCGCTGGAACTTGTCTGCGTCACGCTACTTCAATCTCGGGACCGTCAAAAACCTGAACATGTCCCTGAATGTCTACCGCACTCGGGAGTATCACCATAAGGATAACGGGATGTCGCTGACGGTCAGCTTGCCGTTCGGGCGCAGCGGCACACTCTCGATGGATGCTAATAGATCCGGGGGCGATAACAGCTTTTCAACGCGCTTCAGCGATCGCATCGATGAGCGCAATAGTTACCAACTGGGGGCCAGCAATAACTCCGCCAGTGGTTACCTGAGTCACATCGGGGACCAGGCCGACGTCGACCTGAGCGCGAGTACGCAACAAGGCAATAACCGAACCCTCAGTGCGTCAGTTCGCGGCGGCGGCACGCTCACGCCTTACGGTGCGGCGCTCCATCGTACAACCAGTACCGGCGGAACCCGACTGATGGTCGACACCGGTGGTGTGTCCGATGTGCCTGTGCGGGGTTATGGCACGCCGACCCGCAGTAACGCCTTCGGCAAGGCGGTCATTTCCGATATCAGCAGCTATCAGCGTACGGCGGCCAGCGTCGATCTGGAGCGCTTGCCGAACAATGTCGAAGCCACTCAATCAGTGACGCAACTGACCCTCACAGAAGGGGCAATTGGTTATCGATCACTGGAAGTGATTTTCGGTTCGAAGGCCATGGCGGTTCTTCGCTTGCCGGATGGCAGTTCACCGCCCTTCGGCGCGACGGTGAAGAACATGAAACAGCAGGACACCGGAATTGTGAATGACGGCGGCAATGTCTACCTGAGCGGCATTCAGGCTGGCAAGCAGATGATCGTCAGTTGGGGGGGGAGTGAGGGATGCATCCTCACGCTCCCGGCCATTTTGCCAATTGATGGCTTGACCGATGCCCTGCAACTGTCCTGCCAGCGGATAGCCACTGAACAATCTTTACCCGAGCCGGCAGCGCTGACCGGGACGCGTAACACTATGGAGAACACATCCTCATGATGCTGAACATACGCCTCACCTGCCAGGCCTTCGCACTGTTGGCTCTGGCCTTGAGCCAGGGTGCCAACGCCGCGGTTGCCCTGGACCGTACCCGAGTGATTTTTGATGGGGGCAAGGATGCCACCAGCGTGAACATCACCAATAACAACACCCAGTTGCCGTATCTGGCCCAGGGCTGGATCGAAGATGAAGCGGGCAAAAAAATAACCTCGCCCTTGATCGTGCTGCCGCCGGTTCAACGATTGGAGCCCGGCAAACAAAGCCAGGTGAAAGTTCAGGCGTTGCCGGCGGTCAAGTCGCTGCCCCAGGATCGAGAGACGGTCTTCTACTTCAACTTGAGGGAAATTCCGCCACGCAGCGACAAGGCCAACACCCTGCAAATTGCGCTGCAAACCCGGATCAAACTGTTTTACCGGCCCCAAGCCATTGCGCCCAGCCAGCAAGACTTGTCCACCCCCTGGCAGGAAAAGCTGACCCTTACCCGAAAAGGCGACCTTTATCAGGTGAACAACCCCACGCCTTACTACGTGACCCTGGTGGATGCACGCAGCAGCAAGGACGGTAAAACCGTACCGGACTTCGAGCCGGTGATGGTCCCGCCCAGAGGTTCGCAGACCTTGGGGCCAACGGCCAAGGCACTCGGCACAACCCCCTATCTGGCCTACGTGAATGATTACGGCGCACGTCCGCAGCTGGCGTTCACCTGCAGTGGCGAGACGTGCAACGTGAACGTGCAAGCCTCGCTGCCCAGTCAGTAGTGCCTGCCGCCGGAGAAAGTCATGAAGTTAGACAACGTGAAGGTCCTGGGCTGTCTGTTACTGGCCTTGATGGCAAGCGCGCACGCCCTGGATGAAGAAGAGATCGAGGGCATGGTGGGCAGGCTGAATATTCGTGGGGCCATGCATGAAATGCCTTGCAGCCTGGAGATGACATCCATTCATCAAACGATTGATCTGGGCGCCATCTCCGCCGGCCAGCTGCAACGGCCTGGGGATCAGGCGACCGCCAAGGCATTCCAGCTGCGTTTCAAGGATTGCCAGCGAACTGCCGGCAAAATCGCCAATGAGCGTACGGGGAACCTGACATGGAGTGCCCACCAACCCGTGTTGTCGGTGGCGTTTGACGCGCCCGCCGATGCCGATGATCCACGGCTGGTCAAGGTGCAGGGCATCACCGGGATGGGCCTGCGTTTGACCGATGCCGAGGGGCGGGACGTGCAGCTGGGCTCAAGGGGCGAGCCGTTGTTTTTGCCCTTGGGCGACAGTACTCAAACCTGGAATGTCCAGCCCACGCGCACTTCCGCGCCATTGACCAGCGGGGCATTTCGGGCCGTGGTGGATTTCAGGCTCAACTATGAGTAAGGGCAGAGCGATGGCTAAGTTAACCGGCTCGCGGGCCATGTTTATCGGAGGGGGCCTGCTGTGGGCCGTCAGCCAGAGTGGGCAGGCGGCAACCAACCTGACCATCCGCGCAGTCATTATTGCGCCTCCGCCGTGTGTGATTAACGGCGGCAGTACGCTCAATGTGCCGTTCGGCAATGACCTGCATACGACACGCATCGACGGCGTCACGTATCGCCGGGATGTGCCGTATACCGTCAGCTGCACGCCCCCCGTCTACAGCAATGCGATGACCCTGGAGCTCAAGGGCGTTGGCGCGGCGTTTGATAGCAATGTGCTCTTGACCCGCAAGACGGACCTTGGGGTAAAGCTGTTCGTCAACGGTGCTGACTGGCCTCTGAATACGACCGTGAGATTTACCCATCCCAACTTCCCCGTCGTGCAGGCAGTACCGGTCAAACGCGTGGGCAGCACGCTGACGGGAGGGGCATTTGATGCCACCGCCACCCTTGTGGTCGAGTACCAATAATGAGGAACGATCAATGACTTTTTGGTCGCAGCGAGCATTGCTCGCCTTGTGTTCAATCGGCCTTTGCAGTGGTGCGTCGGCCAACGTGACGTTCAGCGGCACGCTGAACGAGCCCCCTCCTTGCACCATTGATTCTGGAAGCACGATTGAAGTGGACTTTGGCGATGTCGGCACAAAGCGTGTCGACGGTGTGAAATACCGCAGGACGGTCGGCTACACCATCCGATGTGGCCCCTCCACGCTGCCGTGGTTGCTGAGGTTGAGCATCAACGGCACCGCCACGACGTTTGACAACACAGCGGTGCAGACCAGTGTGCCCGAACTGGGTATTCGGCTGTTTCAAAACAACGTGCCGTTTCGACTCAATACGCCGCTGGACATCACCTTGTCGTCACCGCCGACATTGGAAGTGGTACCCGTCAAGCAGCCGGGTTCTGTTCTGGCCCCCGCCAGGTTTACGGCGGTGGCCACGCTGTTGGCCGAATACCAGTAGGAGTCGAGTCTATGCGACATGAAAGGGTTCAAAAGGGCTGGTCATGCGCCGGGTTGGCAATACTGCTGACCGTCGGCCTGACCTCCACTGGGCACGCGGCGGACAACCTGAGATTCAAGGGCAACCTGGTCGAGCAGGCCTGCACGATCCGGCCTGGTGACGAGGCAATCACGCTGGAACTCTGGGACGTTGCCAGCAAGCACCTCTACATCAACACGCGCACGGTAGGCAAAGGTTTCAGACTGCACCTGGACGACTGTGACACCACGATCAGCGAGTCGGTCAGCATCACGTTCGGCGGTGTGGAAAACCGTGAGCTGCCCGGGTTGTTCGCACTGGATGGTGGAAGCGGTGCCTCAGGTATCGGGCTCGGTATTGAGACGTTGAACAACAGGCTATTGCCCGTCAATACCGCCAGCGACGAACAGCGGTTGACCAATGGCAACAACATCATTGAGCTCAAAGCCTATGTGCAGGGCGAGCCGAATGCCATCAGGGATCAGACCATTGGGCATGGTGCCTACAGGGTGAGCTCTATTTTTACACTGGATTATCCGTAATGAAACGACTCTATGGAATCATTGTACTTCTCGGCCTGATCAGTGTGACTACGACCGTGAAAGCCAATCAATGCCGCATAGATGGCGGAGCCTGGCTAGAGGTCAATACGGGCGATGGTGTGGACTTCCAGGTCCGGGTGACTGTCCGGGCGGACACGGACACAACCCGTATCCTGCTTGAAGGGGCGAGGCTTGAGTGCCGATTCACCCCTGAGGGGTCTACCCCAAATCCTGCGCAGGATTACTGGGCAACCGGTACAACATTCGGCCCGGCCTGGACAGCCGGCGCGAAGTTCAGCCACTTGGGCTCCGGCTTGCGAATAAACGGAACGTTCTACAACGCCCCTGTTCCGGGGGGGATTCGGATTGCGACCATGCCGAATAATGCTGCCGCTGTTCCGGTCAATGTAACGCCCTATATTTTGCTGCGCAACAATCCAGTGACACCTATCGATATTCGAACAGGCGACATTCTTGGCACGTTGCGTCTCGACCAGACCAACAATTATGACCCCACCTGGAGAACTTTAAGGCTCGTTTACACCGCCGCCAACAACTTCACCATCTCCCCCTCAACTTGTACGATCAACAATAACAACCTGATCGTGATCGACTTCAACGAGGTGCATCAGAGGGCGATCGGCACTGATCCGCTGACATCGACCGTTCGCATGAACCAACGGCTGAACTATTCATGCCCCGGCCCGGGGAGTGTTACCAGCCCGATCACCATCACCTACCAAGGCACGCCGTCCTCGTTCAGCACGAGCCTGCTGACGATGAGCAATCCGGATGTGGGGACCGCCCTTGTCCGTGGGGGGGCTGCGGTGCGAGTCAACGGTTCGTTCCAGAGCCAGATTACCAACAACTCGGGGGGCGACGATGTGATGTTTTCTCTTGTCAGGCGTGCAGGGTCCCTGCCTGCCGCCGGGCCCATAAACGGGAGCGGTGTACTCGTGATGGGTGTGCCATGACACACGCACCAGGCTAAGGCCGAAGCCACGTCGTTTCATCGTGCAATCTTCTGGACAGGGGAGCGGTGGCAGGTGTTGCCAACGCGGCCATCGGCTGGATAACCAGCCGCAGGCCGTAGCGGTGTAGAGACCCGTGCCTATAGGCCAAGCCGCTCGGCCACTCTATGGACGATCTCCCCACGCTGCCTTAACGACACTGCTGTTCGTCTGTTCGCCTCCTGCAATACCGAATCCGGTGCCGTCTGCGGGCTGCCCGATGCAAATGGCGGCGCTGGCGCGTACTCCAGCTGCAACTGCACCAACTGCGCCGTGTCCTTATCGAACAGCTCCGCCGCCAACGTCAGGGCAAAATCGATCCCCGCCGTGATGCCGCCGCCTGTCAGCAGATTGCCGTCGCGCACCACCCGATCCTTTACCGGCGTTGCACCCAACGGTGCCAGCAGATCGTGAAAGGCCCAGTGCGTGGTAGCGCGCTTGCCCTTGAGCAGGCCCGCCGCGCCGAGCACCAGGGCGCCGGTGCAGACCGAGGTGACGTACCGCGCAGCCGCCGCTTGCGCCTTGATGAAGTCCAGCGTCTGTTCATCCTCCATCAAGGGCCCGACACCGCTGCCGCCGGGAATGCAAATCACGTCCAGTGCCGGGCAGTCTTCAAAAGTAGTGGTGGGTTTGAGCACCAGGCCGGTGCTGGCGGTGATCGGCATCAGGTCTTTCCAGACCAGGTGCACTTTTACATCCGGCAACGAGGCGAGCACATCGTAAGGGCCAGTCAGGTCCAGTTGTTGAACCTGTGGAAACAACAAAAAACCGATCTGCAACGTCATGGCATTTTTTCTCCGGGGTGGGATAGACGGCTTCACTGTAGGCTCGTAGGATTTGGCGTATACGCCAATAACCCCACGAATTACGCCAATCATGCCGAAAGCCATTCACGTACTTGCGTTTGCCAATGTGCAGTTGCTGGACGTCACCGGGCCACTGCAAGTCTTCGCCTCAGCCAACGACATCGCCCGGCAGCAGGGCCAGCCCGCACCCTATGCGCCGCTGGTGATTGCCAGCGGTGGTGGGGCGGTGATGTCATCTGCCGGGTTGGCGATGCTGGCCGAGCCATTGCCCGAAACGGCCAGCGACACCCTGATCGTCGCCGGTGGCTGGGGCGTCTACGCAGCAGCAGAAGACGAACAGCTGGTGGCGTGGGTACGTGAGCATGCAGCAGGTTGCCGGCGCGTGTCTTCGGTGTGCACCGGGGCGTTCTTGCTGGCGGCCAGCGGCTGGCTCGACGGCCGGCGAGTGGTGACCCACTGGACCCGATGCGAAGAGTTGGCGCAGAAACACCCATTGCTTCAGGTCGAACCCAATCCGATTTTCATCAACGACGGTCCGGTCTGGACCTCGGCGGGGGTGACTGCCGGCATTGATTTGGCGCTGGCCATGGTCGAAGCCGACCTTGGCCGGACCATGGCCCTGGACGTGGCCCGGCAGCTGGTGGTGTTTCTCAAACGCCCCGGCGGCCAGTCACAGTTCAGCGTGACCCTGTCACTGCAACAGAAGGGCAAGCGTTTCGACGATCTTCACGCCTGGATCGGCGAAAATCTCACCAAAGACCTCGGCATCCCGACCCTGGCATTTCAAGCGGGCATGAGCGAACGCAGTTTCATCCGCCATTATCGGGCCGACACCGGCCAGACCCCGGCCCGCGCTATAGAACTGATCCGGGTGGAAACTGCCCGCCGCCTGCTCAGCGACACCGGGGTCGCGATCAAACGGGTGGCCGTGCAATGTGGGTTCGGCAGCGAAGAGACATTACGACGCAATTTCCTGCGGGCCATGGGCGTGACGCCGCAGGCCTATCGCGAACGGTTTTCAGTTAGCCCTGCAACAGATCCAGTAACGCCTTGAGTGTCGCCTGCGGCGCTTCCTCGGGAATGTTATGCCCAACGCCCGCCAGCACCCGGCGCTCATAGCGCCCGGTGAAATGCTCGATGTCTTCGTCGATTGCCGAAGCAGGCCCGACACCGTCTTCAGCGCCGCACAGGGAAATTGTCGGTACGCCGATCGCCGGTTGTCGCGCCAGGGCCTGCTCCATCCATTCCAACGACGGATCGCCGGGCGCGTACATGAAGCGATGGCGGTAGGAATGAATCACCACCTCGACGAAATCCGGGTTGTCAAAGGCCGGCGCACTCAGCGGATAGCGCTCGGCACCTTCGGCCCAGGTCGGCGACCACAACTGCCAAAGCAACTCACACAGCGCCCGGCGATTTTGCGTCAGACCTTCAACGCCGCGCGGCGTGTGAAAGTAGTATTGATACCAGAGGCGATGCTCGGTGACCGGGTCCAGCGGCTGCGTGGAGCGGGGAATGTCCTGCACATTGTAGCCATCTCCCGTGACCAGGCAGCGAACCCGCTGCGGATCCAGCGCCGCCACAACACACGCCGCCCGACCACCCCAGTCATAACCGCACAGGGCGACTTGCTTGATGGCCAGTGCATCCATCAAATCGAGCAAGTCCTGGGCGAGCGCCGCTTGCTGACCTGAGCGCGGAACATCGGGGCGGGTGAAACGGGTCGGACCATAGCCGCGCAGATACGGCACGATGACACGATAACCCCGTGCGGAGAGGGCCGGAGCGATGGCATCGTAGCCACGCGGGGAATAGGGGAAGCCGTGGAGCAGGATGACGGGATCGCCGGTCGTTGGGCCGTGGGATTCGTAGGCGACATGCAGATTTGGCGTCGTCACGTACTGGATTGCGGGTGGCATGGTCACAGGGGGACTCCAGAAAAAAAGCACCCTGCAACTTTAGACGATCGGAACTCAGTCTTCGCGAAACCCGTGGCGAGGGCGCTCGCTCCCACTGGAGTACGAAGCGCTCCCCCCTTTAAACAGCGCCGAACCTCAGGCTTCCACTTCTGCCACCTGATTGAAATACTTCGACCGATCCGGCGTAAACGTCACCGCCATCTTCGTCCGGGAACAGGTCAAGGCCCGCTCTTCCCCCAGATCAACGTCCAGATCCTCCCCGCGCAGCCCCTGCCACTGCGCCAGGTACTTAAGCGAGCCGTACTTTTCGAGTTTCTTCAGGCTGCGACTCACGCCACCTTTCCAGCCCAGCACCGGCAGTTCACCGGCGAGGCACTGCCTGGCGAGGCCGGGGAAGCGGGCGGCGCGCTGGCGGCCGATTTCCCAGCATTTGATCAGGCCCTTGTCATGGGCTTCCCACAACTCGTCCCGGTTCAGGCCGGATCGCAGTGGAGTATCGATGGGGCGGTGGATACGCACGGTCATTCTCGTTCCTTGAATTCGGGTTTTATTGGACAGCTCCGCTGTGCCCGTTGGCGATGGATGTTAGGGGGGGATGTAACAGCTGGCAACAAGGCATTTCAGGATGTTTGGACGAGCGGCAGGAGGGGATGGCGGGGGATTTGTTTGTTTTGTGTCGGTCGGCGTTCTACGTGGATTCGTCCAGATGGAGGTTGCAGCGATCGGCAGCTCCATAAGCGTAAATGCTTTAAATACAGGAATTTCCCGGGAGGAAAACCATAGGCCACAGGGTCGCTGCATGCCCGAACAGGGAAGGTCGTATCGCTACAGGCATAGGCAGTCGTTTATGTTTTAAAGTATCGATCCGACGGATTTGACCTGAAAAGGGGATATTTCCGACATGTTGTAGTGGCTGGGGATGACAGGGCCTGGCGAGCAATTTTTGCGCATTGCTCCATGGCCCCATCGCGAGCAGGCTCGCTCCCACAGGGATTGTGTTGCTCAGCGGGTGTTTTGTGGTTCGGAAGGGCCCCCTCACGGCTGCCAATAATTCTTCTCCCCACTCAACTTCCGATCCAGAAAACTCGCCGCGCTGATCAGCGCCAGGTGTGTCAGCGCTTGCGGGGTATTGCCCAAATGCCGTGCATGGTTATCGAACTCCTCGGCATACAGTCCCAACGGGTTCGCATAGCGCAGCAGTTGTTCGAATTCCAGGTGCGCCTTGTCCACCTGGCCGGCGCGGGCCAGGCATTCGACGTACCAGAACGAGCAGGCGGCGAAGGCGCCTTCGGTGCCGACCAGGCCGTCGATTTCGGTGTCATCGTTGCGGTAGCGGTAGACCATGCCGTCGCGCACCAGGGTTTTCTGGATGGCTTCAAGCGTCGACAGCCAGCGCGGGTCCTTGGCGCTGACGAATCGCAGCAGCGGCATCAGCAGCATGGAGCCGTCCAGGGCGGTGCCGCCTTTGTACTGGACGAAATGCCCGCGCTCTTCGTTCCAGAAGTTGTTCCAGATGTCGGCGTAGATCGCCTGGCGGGTCTGGTCCCAGCGGGCGAACGGGGCGGGCAGGGAGCGTTTGGAGGCCAGGCGGATCGCCCGGTCCACGGCCACCCAGCACATCAATCGTGAATGCAGGAAGTCGTGTTTTTCGCCGCGCATCTCCCAGATGCCGACGTCCTTTTGTTCCCAGGTCTCGCAGACTTGATCGACCACTTCGATGGTGTGTCTCCAGCCTTCGTGGGAGATGGCTTCGCCGTATTTGTTGACCAGATACACCGCATCCATCAGTTCGCCGAAAATATCGAGTTGCACCTGATCGTAAGCCTGATTACCGATGCGCACCGGTTTCGCGCCGCCGTGGCCGGACAGGTGCGTCAGCTCCGTTTCCGGCAATTCCTGACGGCCGTCGATGGCGTAGAGGATATTGAGTTTCATCGGCTGGCCATGACAATCGCTGACCCGACCGCGCATCCAGCGCATGTAGTCGTTGGCCTCCTGGACAAACCCCAGGCGCATGAACGCGTAGATGGTGAACGAGGCGTCGCGAATCCAGGTGTAGCGGTAGTCCCAGTTGCGTTCGCCGCCGGGGGTTTCCGGCAGGCCGAAGGTCGCGGCGGCGAGGATCGCGCCGTGTTTGCGTGAGGTCAGCAGTTTCAGCGCCAGCGCCGAGCGGTTGACCATTTCACGCCAGCGGCCACGGTAGTTGGACTGGCCGATCCAGTCGCGCCAGAACTTCTGCGTGCGTTCCATGCACATGACAGCGCCGCCTTCCTTGAAGCGTGGGTCGTCGATGCCACCGAGCAGGAATTCGGCGCTCTGATCCTGCGTCAGGGTGAACGTAGCCACCGCGGCGTCAGCGTCGGTGCTCATGATTTGATCCGACCTCAGGCGCATCGACGGCTGCCCGTCGGCCGCGAACGTCACGTCCTTGGCATCCATGCCTGCACGCGTCCTGGCGCGTGCGTAATCGTGGCGCACCGCGCACCGCATGTGCATCGTCGCCGTGCCGCTGACTACCCGCACCCGACGCATCAACACCGGCAGGTCATCCTCAGTGTCCCCAATGGGCAGCAGGTCGGTGACTTCCACCACGGCGCGATCACTGAGCCAGCGGGTTTGCAGGACATTGGTGTCCGGCAGGTAGATTTGCTCACGGCGAGCATCGGGCAGATCGGGGGACAGTTGAAAAATCCCCGCCTCGGGCGTGTCCAGCAGCGAGCAGAAGATCGACGGGCTGTCGAATTCCGGCCAGCAGAAAAAATCCACACTGCCCTTGTCGTTGACCAGCGCCGCACTGCGCATGTCACCGATGATGCCGTGGGCGTCGATTGGGCTTTGTCGTTCGAGGTGATGATCAGCCATTGCCACGGAACTCCGGATAGAGGCTCATGCCGCCGTCGATAAATAGAGTGGTGCCCACGATGTAGTCGGACAAATCAGAGGCGAGAAACACCACCGCGTTGGCGATGTCCTCGACGTCGCCGATACGCCCGTAGGGGATGAGTTTGAGCAGTTCCAGCGCGGCGTCGCCTTCGGTGGCGGCGCGGTTGATCGCCGTGCGAATCGCCCCCGGTGCGATGCTGTTGATGCGGATTTTCTGCTGGCTGACTTCCTGGGCCAGGGTCTGCATCAGCATGTCGACGCCGCCCTTGGACGCGGCGTAATTGACGTGGCCGGCCCAGGGAATTCGCTGGTGCACCGAACTCATGTGGATGATCTTGCCGGCGGCGCGGGACACGCCTTCGCGCACCCCCTGTTGACTGAAGATCCGCAGGGCGGCGCGGGCGCAGAGGAACTGGCCGGTGAGATTGACGCCGATTACCTGATTCCAGTCGGCCAGGCTCATGTCCACGGCGTTGGCGTCTTTTTGCATGCCGGAGTTGGCCACCAGAATGTCCAGCGTGCCGAAGGCGTCGAGGGTCTGGGCGAACAGCCGTTCAACGTCCTCTTCCCTGGACACGTCGGCACCAATGGCAATGGCGCGGCCGCCGCTGTCGTTGATCTGCTTGGCCAGTGCTTCGGCGGGTGCGGCCTGGGCGTTGTAGTTGAGGACGACGGCGGCACCGGCAGCGGCCAGTGCCTTGGCGGCACCGGCACCGATGCCGGAACTGGCGCCGGTGATCAGGGCCACTTGTTGGTCGAGGGAAATCAGCATGGAGGTTAGCGCCTTGAGGTGAGGGCTTATTTAGCTGACTGATGCTGTGGCAGAGAGTTCATTTGTGCTCGGTTGTGTGGTGGCAGTGTCAGCCTCATCGGGAGCAAGCTCGCTCCCACGGGGGATCTGTGGCGTTCACAAAATTACTGTGGGAGCGAGCTTGCTCGCGATGGGGCCTTAACATTCAACCAACATTTCAACCCTTTCCCCTCAACCAGCCTTTGTGGCAATTTGCACACCCAGCTCAAGGCCCCGCCCCCCATGGCAAACCCCTACCGCGAACTCTTCAACGCCCCCGGCGCCCGTGCTTTTGTCATCGCCGGGATGATTGCGCGCATGCCGATTTCCATGACCGGCATCGGCCTGATCACCATGCTCTCGCAGCTGCACGGCGGCTACGGGCTGGCCGGCGCCGTCGCGGCGACCTTCGCCCTGGCCACGGCATTCTGCGCACCGCAGGTGTCACGGCTGGTGGACCGCTTCGGCCAGGGCCGGATCCTGCCGGTATCCGCCTTGCTCGGCGGCGGTTCGCTGTTGCTGCTGTTGCTTTGCACCCGCTTGCAGGCGCCGCATTGGACGCTGTTCGTGTTCGCTGCCATCGCCGGTTGCATGCCGAGCATGTCGGCGATGGTGCGGGCGCGCTGGACCGAGCTGTATCGCGGCCAGCCGCAATTGCAGACCGCTTATGCGCTGGAATCGGTGCTGGATGAAGTGTGTTTCATTGTCGGGCCGCCGCTGTCGGTGGGGCTGTGCGTGGTGGCGTTCCCCGAGGCCGGACCGCTGGCGGCGTTGCTGGCGCTGGCCATCGGCGTCACGGCATTCGTAGTGCAACGCGGCACCGAGCCGCCTGTGCACCCGCACGAGTCCGAGCATCAGGGCTCGATCATCCGCTCCGGCGAAATCCGCCTGCTGATGCTGTTGATGACGGCCATGGGCACCATTGTCGGCGTGGTGGACGTGGTCAGCGTCGCCTTCGCCCAGCAACAGGGGCAGCCGGCGGCGGCGAGTATCGTGCTGTCGGTGTACGCCATCGGTTCGTGCCTGGCGGGGCTGGCGTTCGGTGCTCTGCGTTCCAAGGTGCCGCTGCCACGCCTGTTCCTGTATGGCGGGGTGGCGACCGCGGTCACCACCTTGCCGCTGTTATTGGCGACCAATATTTTCGGGCTGTCACTGGCCGTGTTCGTCGCCGGGCTGTTCTTCGCGCCGACGTTGATCGTCGCCATGGCGCTGGTCGAGCAGATCGTGCCGCCGGCCAAACTCACCGAAGGCCTGACCTGGCTGGTGACCGGCCTGAGTGTCGGCGTGGCCATCGGCGCCGCCAGCTCCGGCTGGCTGGTGGACGCTTTCGGTGCGCGCAGTGGCTTCTGGCTGGCGATTGCGGCAGGGGCGGTGGTGCTGGGATCGGCCGTGCAGAGTTTCCGCCATTTGAAATGACCGCCTGTCGGTGGCGGCCCGCCGACGCCCCGGACTAATTCGCGCCGTGCCTCATCCGTTCTCTTTTACAGATAACCCATTGAGGTAAATGCGGTGACAAAACTGACACTGCTGTGCCTGCCCTATTCGGGCGCCAGCGCCATGGTCTACAGCCGCTGGCGGCGCCAATTGCCGCCCTGGCTGCAACTGCAACCGGTGGAGCTGCCCGGTCGCGGCGCCCGCTACGACGAACCCCTGCAAACCGACATGCGCGCCCTGGCGCTGCAACTGGCCCGGGAACACAAGCCGGCATTGCAGGCGCCTTATGCACTGTTCGGCCACAGCCTGGGCGCCTTGCTCGCCTGCGAGATGGCCCATGCGTTCCGTGCCCTTGGTGCCCCGGAACCGGTGGCGCTGTTCGCCTCCGGCACCGCCGCCCCGAGCATGCGCAGCGACTACGACCGGGGTTTCGCCGAAGCGCAAAGCGACGACCAGTTGATCGAGCAGTTGCGCACCTTTCAGGGCACCAGCGAAGAAGTGCTGGGCAATCAGGAACTGATGAGCCTGACGCTGCCGATCCTGCGTGCCGACTTCATGCTGTGCGGGCGCTTTCGTCCGATGCAGCGACCCCTGCTCAAGTGCCCCGTGCATGTGCTCGGCGGCAAGGAAGACAAGGCCACCACCGAACAGTTGATCGGCTGGAGCAAGGAAACCCAGGGCAGTTTCTCGGTGGACATGATGACCGGCGGGCACTTCTTCATTCATGAACATGAGGCCAAGGTCATCCGGATCATCAAGAACCATCTGGAAGTCCATCACCGCCGTCACGCGCAGCTGGCGGCGCCGGCTTACTAGCGCGCGGTTCACTTATTGACTGTTTACAGGAGGCCCGTCATGGGTGTTGCTGTGGGATTTTCCGTTCGGCCCTTGTTGCCGCAGCGCGGACGCTTGCCATTGCTGGTAGAGGCGAGCGAGCCGGATACCAGCCTGTTGGCGGTGTTCGATGAATTGAACGCGCTGGTCGATGAGCATTTGCTGCGCGATGGCGGCATTCTGTTTCGCGGCTTCAAGCTCGACGGTGCCGAGCCGTTCCGCCAGTTCGCCGCCAGCTTCGGGCACCCGTTGCTCAACTACGAGTTTGGCTCGACGCCGCGCACCAACGTGACTCAGGGGGTCTATACCTCCACCGAGTACCCGGCGCATCAAAGCATTCCGTTGCACAACGAACAGGCCTATTCCCGGGACTGGCCGATGCGCATCTGGTTCTACAGCATGATCGCCGCCAGGTCCGGTGGCGAAACGCCGATTGCCGACAGTCGCGAAGTGTATCGACGCATTCCGGCGGCGATCCGCGAACGCTTTGTCAGCAAGGGCCTGATGTACGTTCGCAACTTCGGCAACGGGCTGGACGTGGCCTGGGAAGACGTGTTCAACACCGAAGACCGGGCCGTGGCCGAAGCCTATTGCCAGGCCCACGGCATCCTTTGCGAGTGGAAGGACGACGGCGAACTGCGCACCCGCCAGACCTGCCAGGCGGTGGCGCGTCACCCGGTGACGGGCGAGATGGTCTGGTTCAATCAGGCGCACCTGTTCCACATCTCCAACCTGCAACCGGAAGTGCGTGAAAGCCTGCTGGACATCGTCGACGAAGAAGACCTGCCGCGTAACGTCTATTACGGCGACGGCTCGCCCATCGAAGACAGCGTGCTCAGCGAGATTCGTGCGGTGCTCGACGACTGCGCCATCAGCTTCCCCTGGCAGGCAGGCGATGTGCTGATGCTCGATAACATGCTCTCGGCCCACGCCCGCTCACCCTTCGAAGGCCCGCGCAAAGTGATCGTCGCCATGGCGCAGGGGCATTCTCAGGACGAGTTCTGACCCTCAAACACCCTACTCACCCACTGTGGGAGCGAACTTGCTCGCGAAAGCGGTGTGTCAGCTACATTGATGTCGGATGACACACCGCCTTCGCGAGCAGGCTCGCTCCCACACGGGTTATGGCTCCTGGCCTGAGCGCTTCGCCCACCCCCGCTAAATCATCCCCTTTGTCATTCGTTCTTGTTGATACGACCGGGTCTCCCGGTCACGCCGCCGATCAGCAAGGACCTCACGCATGAATGCCGCAGACGCACAGAAACTAGCCCGCCGCTTTATCGAGTTGCCACAGGACAAGCGCCGCTTGTTCCTGGCCGGCATGGCCCGCGAAGGCATCGATTTTGCGCAGCTTCCCATGACCGCCTGTGTCGGGGCCGCCGAGCGTGACGGCCTGTCCTACGCCCAGCAGCGGATGTGGTTTCTCTGGCAGCTGGACCCGCAAAGCGCCGCCTACAACCTGCCGATGGCGGTGCGCCTGGACGGCGAGTTGCAGCCCCAGGCGCTGGAGCAAGCGTTCAGCCTGCTGGTGGCGCGGCACGAGTGCCTGCGCACCACCTTCGGTCAGGAGGGCGAACGTGCCTTCCAGCAGGTCAGCGAGCCCCGTGAACTGAAGCTGGCGATCACCGACCTGAGCGCCGTGCCCGAGGCCCAGCGCTGGGCCCGTGCGCAGCAGCACATGATGGCCGAAGCCACTCAGGCCTTCGACCTGCAACAGGGGCCGCTGCTGAGCCTGCGCCTGTTGCGCCTGGCCGAGCGCCAGCATGTCCTGCTGCTGACCCTGCACCACATCATTGCCGATGGCTGGTCGATGAACATCCTCATCGACGAGTTCATGAAAACCTACGATGCCCTCGTCGCCGGCCAGTCTCCGACGCTGCCGGTCTTGACCGTGCACTACCGCGACTACGCCCTGTGGCAGCGCAGCTGGCTGGAGGCGGGCGAGCGCGAGCGTCAGCTCGATTACTGGCGCACGCAACTGGGCGAAGAGCATCCGGTCCTCGAATTGCCGACCGACCGCGCCTACCCGGCGCAATCCAGTCATCAGGGCGCGCGCCTGGAAAAAGTCATCGACAGCGCCCTGCGCCAGGACCTGAAGAACCTCGCGCAACGTCAGGGCGTGACGCTGTTCGTGGTGCTGCTGGCCGCGTTCAAGACCTTGCTGCATCGCTACAGCGGCCAGACCGACATCCGCGTCGGCGGCCTGATTGCCAACCGCACCCGCAGCGAAACCGAAGGCCTGATCGGCTTCTTCGTCAACACCCAGATCCTGCGCAGCGAAGTGACCGCGCACACCCGTTTCGCCGACCTGTTGCAGAACCTGCGCCAAGCCGCGCTGGGTGCCCAGGCCCATCAGGAGCTGCCGTTCGACGCGCTGATCGAAGCCCTGCAACCGGCCCGCAGCCAGAGCCACAACCCGTTGTTCCAGGTGATGTTCAACCACCAACCGCTGGTCACCGACCTGCAAGCGGTACAGCTCGATTGCGGTTTGCAGGTGGGCTACCTGAGCGAGGCGCAACTGGCCGGCAGTGGCCGCCAACATGCCGCCACCAGCGACCTGATGCTCGATACAAGGGAGGAGGGCGAGCACCTGTTCGCCGCCTTTACCTACGCCACCGACATCTTCGACGAATCGACCATCGCCGCGCTCGCCGGGCATTGGCATAACCTGCTGGCATCGGTGTGCCGCGATCCGCAACAGCCGCTGGGCGAGTTGTCGATGCTGGCCGCGACCGAACGCGACGGCTTGATCCAGAACGCCGACAGCCCAGCGCAGCTGCCTTGCGTGCAGCAGCTGTTCGAAGCGCAAGTGGCGCGCACGCCGCAGGCGCAGGCGCTGATTCTGGCAGACGAAGCCGCGCCGTCCTTGAGCTACGCCGAACTCAATCAGCGCAGCAATCGCCTGGCCCATCACTTGCGCGCCAAAGGCGTCGGCCCCGACGTGCTGGTGGGGGTGGCGCTCGGTCGTTCGCTGGAACTGGCAGTGGCCTTGCTGGCGGTGCTCAAGGCCGGTGGCGCCTACGTGCCGCTGGACCCGCAAACCCCGGCCGAGCGCTTGCGCCATGTGCTCGATGACAGTGGTCTGCAACTGCTGCTGACCGACAGCACAACCCTGACCCACCTGCCCACGCTGCAAGGCATCGACTGCCTGTGCCTGGATCGCCTGCCGAACGGTGATGTCGAGAACAACCCGCCGGTCGCGGTCGATCCGCAGAACCTCGCGTACGTGATCTACACCTCAGGTTCTACCGGGCGTCCCAAAGGCGTGGCGGTCAGCCATGGCGCACTGAGCGAATTCATCGAACGCGCCATCGACTACAGCGACCTGCGCGAGGGCGACCGCGTCTTGCAGTTCGCGACCAGCAGCTTCGACGGTTTCGTCGAGCAGTTCTTCCCGCCGCTGTGCCATGGTGCCTGCGTGGTGCTGCGCGACACACGGTTGTGGGACAGCGCGACGCTGCATCAGGTGATCCTCGAACACGGCATCACCCTGGCCGACTTGCCGGCCGCCTACTGGTACTGGCTGGTGCAGGATTACGCCGCCAACCCGCCGGCGCATTTCGGTGCCCTGCGCCAGATTCACGTCGGCGGCGAGGCGATGGCGGTGGACGGTCTGCGTCTGTGGCAACGCGCCGGGCTCGGTCATGTGCGCCTGCTCAATACCTATGGGCCGACCGAAGCCACCGTGGTCTCGACCATTCACGACTGCACTGCGCTGACACCAGAAGCGGTGTCGTGGCGCGGCATTCCGATTGGCCTCGGTCTGGCGCAACGGCGTCTCTACGTGCTCGACGATGATTTGAACCTGCTGCCTCAAGGCGCAGTGGGCGAGTTGTACATCGGCGGCCCCGGCCTGGCGCGTGGTTATCACCGGCAGCCGACCCTCAGCGCTGAACGTTTTATCGCCGACCCGTTTGCCGCTGGCGAGCGTCTGTACCGCACTGGCGACCGCGCCCGCCGGCGCGCCGATGGCGCCGTGGAATACGTCGGCCGTGTCGATCATCAAGTGAAAATTCGCGGCTTCCGCATCGAGCTGGGCGAAATCGAATCGCGCCTGCAGCAATGCGCGGGCATTCGTGAAGCCGTGGTGCTGGCCTTGCCGCTGACAGGCGGCCTGCAACTGGTGGCGTACCTGGTCGTCGATGAAGCGGTCATCGACAGCGCCGCCGAACAGGCGGTTTTCCGTCAGCAAATCAGAGGCCTGCTGCAAGCCAGCCTGCCGGACTACATGGTCCCCGGCCATTTGCTGCTGTTGCCGCGCCTGCCGCTGACCCCCAGCGGCAAGCTGGACCGCAAGGCCTTGCCGGCACCGGACCCGAGCCAGTTGCAGGTCGACTATCGAGCGCCGCAAAGCGATACCGAACAGTGCCTGGCGCAGATCTGGCGCGAGGTGTTGCAGGTTCCCCAGGTCGGTCTCGACGACCACTTCTTCGAGCTGGGCGGCCATTCGCTGCTGGCCGCGCAAGTGATTGGCCGGATCAAGCATCAACTGGGCGTGGTCTTGCCGCTGCGCATTTTATTCGAGAAACCGCTGCTGGGTGATCTGGCGCTGGAGCTTGAACAACAGGCCGGCATTGCCACGGATAACGACTGGTCCGACATGGATCAGTTCATGAGTTCTTTGGAGGGAGTAGACGTATGAGCGGCACTATGGCGGAACGCATTGCTAAAAGGTTCGTCGGTTTGCCGCTTGAGCAACGTCGACTGTTTCTGGCCAGGTTGCGCGAGGAGGGCAAGGATTTCAGCCTGCTGCCGTTGCCGGTCAGCCGTCACGACTGCGCGCAGATCCCGTTGTCGTTTGCCCAGCAGCGCCTGTTGTTTCTCTGGCAGCTGGAGCCGCAAAGCGCCGCCTACAACATGGCCGCCGGCCTGCGTCTGCACGGGCACCTGAACGAGTCGGCGCTGCTGCGCTCCTTCGACCATCTGGTGGCGCGCCACGAGGTGCTGCGCACGGTGTTCCACACGGACGGCGAGCAGCCGACCCAGGTGATCCTCGACCAGCAGAACATAGCGCTGCAACGCATCGATCTGTCGGGCATTGCTGCGCAAGACCGCGAAGCGCAACTGGCGCAGCAGGTCAATGCGGTCACCGCGCAGCCGTTCGATTTGCGTCACGGGCCGCTGCTGCGTGCCAGCCTGTTTTGCCTGGCCGATGATGAATTCGTGCTGGTGGTGAGCATGCACCACATCGTCTCCGACGGCTGGTCGATGGACGTGATGGTCAAGGAGTTCGTGCAGTGCTATCAGGCGTTCAGCCTGGAGCGCGAACCGCAACTGCCGGCGCTGGTCTTGCAGTACGCCGACTACGCGATCTGGCAACGGCGCTGGCTGGAAGCCGGCGAGGGCGAACGCCAACTCGACTACTGGCGTCAGCAATTGGGTGAAGAACACCCATTGCTCGACGTGGCGGCGGACTTTGCCCGACCACTGAACCAGAGCTATGAAGGCCAGACCCTGAGCTTCGATTTCGGCGCCGACCTGTCGCGCCAGCTCAACGCTTTTGCCCGCGCCCAGGGCATCAGTCTGTTCATGCTGGTGCTGGCCGGGTTTTCGCTGTTTGTGTCGCGTCAGGCCGGGCAGCGGGACATTCGCGTCGGCGTGCCCAATGCCAACCGTGGCCGGGCTGAAGTCGAGGGGCTGATCGGCTTCTTCGTCAACACTCAGGTACTGCGTTGCCAGGTGGACGAGCGCGGCAGTTTCAATGATCTGCTGGCGCAGGTGCGCGAGGCATCGTTCGGCGCCCAGGCGCATCAGGAACTGCCGTTCGAACAACTGGTGGACGAACTGGTCGCCGAGCGCACCCTGGGTCATAACCCGCTGTTCCAGGTCAAGTTCAACCAGAACGTCGGCATGCAGAAACAGCGTGCGATGGACCTGCCGGGCCTGAGCGTTGCCGAATACCCACTGGACAAGGAAGGCACGCACTTCGACCTGGCGCTGGACATCACCGACGACGGCGCGCTGATCCACGGGCAGATGACCTACGCCAGCGACCTTTATCAACGCTCGACCATCGAAGGCTTTATCCCGGCGTTGCTCGGTCTGTTCGGCGAACTGTTGAAGGCCCCGCAGGCGCCGTTGCACAACGTCGCCGCACCGCCCGTGCGATTGGCCGACACGCCACGCGAGCCGGCGCTGCCGGTGTTGCAGCACTGGGATCGTGAAGTCGCGCGGCAACCCGAGGCGTTGGCCGCCCGAGGGCTGGAACAGAGCCTGAGTTTCAAGGCGCTGGATCAGGCGGCCAATCAGCTCGCGCATTATTTGCAGGCCCAAGGTGTGCAGCCAGGCCAGCCGGTGGCGGTGCTGATGGAGCGCTCGCTGGACTGGCTGACCTGCGTGTTGGGGATTCTCAAGGCCGGGGCCGTGTACATGCCGCTGGACGTCAAGGCGCCTGCCGCACGCTTGCAGCCGATGCTCGAAAGTGCCCAGGCAAGGCTGCTGCTGTGTGCTGACGGTGACGAACGCATCACCCAGCTGGGCGTCGCGGGCCTGGCCTTTGCGCCGTCGCAGTGGCACGACCAACCGCTGACCTGCCCTGCGCTGAACCTGTCGGCGCAGGCACCGGCCTACGTGATTCACACCTCCGGTTCCACCGGGCAACCCAAGGGCGTGCTGGTGAGCCACGGCGCGCTGGCCAGTTACGTGCGCGGGGCGCTGGAGCGTCTGGCGCTGGCGCCGGACGCGAGCATGGCGCTGGTCTCGACCATTGCCGCCGACCTGGGCTTTACCGTGCTGTTCGGCGCCTTGTGTTCCGGGCGTCTGCTGCATGTGTTGCCGGAAGAACTGGGCTTCGACCCGGACCGCTTTGCCGACTACATGGCGACCCACCGGGTGGGCGTGCTGAAAATCGTGCCGGGGCATCTGTCGGCACTGTTGCAGGCAACTCGCGCCGCCGATGTATTGCCCGAACACGCGCTGATCGTCGGCGGCGAAGCCTGCTCGCCAGCACTGCTGCAACGGGTGCGGGAACTGAAACCGGGCTGCCGTTTCATCAACCACTATGGCCCGAGCGAAACCACGGTCGGCGTGCTGACCCATGAAGTCGTCGCGCTCGATCCGGATGCCCGCAGCATCCCTGTCGGTGCAGCATTGCCGGGCGCACACGTCTACGTACTCGACGACGTGCTCAACGCCGTCGCCGATCAGGTGGCCGGCGAGTTGTACATCGGCGGCGACAGCGTGGCCCTCGGTTATCTGGGCCAGCCGGCCCTGACCGCCGAGCGCTTCCTGCCGGATCCGTTTGGCGCGGCCGGTGCGCGGGTCTATCGCAGCGGTGACCGGGTGCGGCGCAACCGGCGACAGGCGCTGGAATTCATCGGCCGCGCCGACGATCAGGTCAAGGTGCGCGGTTATCGCGTCGAGCCGGCCGAGGTCGCGCGGACCTTGCTCGGCCTCGATGGCGTGAGCGAGGCCGCGGTGCTGGCCCTGGCGCTGGACGGTGATGAATCGCGCCTGCAACTGGTCGCCTGGTGCGTGGCCGCCTCGGCCGCGTCGCTGACCGTGGAGGACCTGCGTCAGCAGTTGCAGGCCTGTCTGCCGGACTACATGGTGCCGGCGCAGATCGTCCTGCTCGACCAACTGCCGCTCACCGCCAACGGCAAACTGGACAAACGCGCCTTGCCGGTGCCGGGCTTGGTCACTCAGCGTTATGTCGCGCCAGTGGGTGAGGTGCAAGAGAAGCTCGCGGCGATCTGGGCCGAGGTGCTCAAGCTTGAGCGCGTGGGCAGCACCGACAACTTCTTCGAACTGGGCGGCGACTCGATCCTGAGCCTGCAAATCATCGCCCGGGCCAAGCGTCAGGGCATCAAGCTGAGCCCCAAGCAATTGTTCGAGAAACAGACCATCGGCCAACTGGCAGCGGTGGCCAAACTGATCGAGGCCAAGCCGGCGGTGGTTGCGCCACAACAGGTCAGCGGCACCCTGCCGTTGCTGCCGATTCAGGCGCGGTTCTTTGAGATGGACATTGCCCAGCGTCATCACTGGAACCAGTCGGTGATGTTGCAACCGCAAACGGCGCTCGATGCCGGTCATCTGAAGGCGGCCCTGTCTGCCCTGATCGAGCATCACGATGCCCTGGCGCTGAATTTCCAGGCGTCCGGCGACCGTTGGCAAGCGACCTTCCAGAGCCCGCGTGATCCAGAGCTACTGTGGGTGCGTGAGCTGAACGACCTGGCCGATCTGTCGGCCTTGGCGAATCAAGCTCAGCGCAGTCTCGACCTGCAACAAGGGCGCTTGTTGCGCGCGCTGCTGGTGAATCTGCCTGACGGCGCGCAGCGCTTGTTGCTGGTTATCCATCACCTGGTAGTGGACGGCGTGTCCTGGCGGATCCTGCTCGAAGATTTGCAGCAGGCCTACACCGCACTGGCGGCGGGCAAGGCGATTGCGCTGCCGGGCAAAAGCAGCGCGTTGCAGAGCTGGGCCGAGCACCTGCATCGCTACGGGCAGGGCGAAGCACTGGCCGCTGAACGCGATTACTGGAGCCATACGCTGGACGCCGTCGGGGCACAGCTGCCGCAGGATTTCCCACAGTCTGTCCAGACCCAACAGCAAGCTGCCCGTGCCACCTCGCGCCTGAGCAAGGCGCTGACCCACAAGCTGCTCAAGGTCGCGCCCGCCGCCTACCGCACTCAGATCAACGACCTGTTGCTGACGGCGCTGGCGCGGGTGCTGTGCGACTGGAGCGAGCAGCCGTCGGTGCTGATCCAGCTCGAAGGCCATGGCCGTGAAGACCTGTTCGATGACCTGGACCTGAGCCGCACTGTCGGCTGGTTCAGCAGCTTGTTCCCGGTGCGCCTGACCCCTGAAGCCGCGCCAGGTGATTCCCTGAGCGCGATCAAGGAACAGCTGCGCGGGGTGCCCGGCAAAGGCATCGGCTACGGCGTATTGCGTTACCTGACCCAGGCCGAGCCGCTGCGGGCCATGGCACAACCACGGGTGACGTTCAACTATCTGGGCCAGTTCGACGGTGCGTTCAGCGCCGCCGACGGCGCCTTGTTCGTGCCCACCGGCGAAAGCACCGGCGCCACTCAGGACAGCGCGGCGCCGCTGGGCAACTGGCTGAGCATCGATGGCCAGGTGTATGACGGCGAGCTGGAACTGAGCTGGACCTTCGGCACCGGCATGTATCGCCCGCACACCATCGAAGCGCTGGCCACGGCCTATCGCCATGAACTGGAGCGGCTGATCGATCATTGCTGCGACAGCGGGCAGGCTGGCGTCACCCCGTCGGACTTCGCGCTGGCGAGCCTGACCCAGGCGCAGCTGTCGGCACTGCCGGTGCCGGCGCGGGACATCGGCGATCTGTATCCGTTGTCGCCGATGCAACAGGGCATCCTGTTCCACAGCGTCAACGAGCCCGACGGCCCGGCCTACACCAACCAGTTGCGGGTCGATGTGCAGCATCTGGACACCGAGCGTTTCCGCCAGGCCTGGCAGCAGACGGTCGATGCCCACGAGATTCTGCGCACCGTGTTTGTCTGGCCTGAAGACGCCGCGGCGGCGGTGCAGGTGGTCCGCCAGACGGTGCAGATGCCGTGGAGCGTGCAGGACTGGCGCGGTCGTGCTGATCTCGATACGGCGCTGGAGCAGTTGGCCCGGGATGACCTGGCCAATGGTTTCGAGCTGGACCAGGCACCGCTGTTGCGCGTGCTGCTGGTGCAAACCGGCGACGACCGGCATCACCTGATCTACACCAGCCACCACATTCTGATGGACGGCTGGAGCACCTCGCAGTTGTTCGGCGAAGTGCTGCAACGTTATGCCGGCATCACCCCGGCCACGTCGCAGGGACATTATCGCGATTACATTCAGTGGCTCGGCCAGCGCGATGCGCAGGCCAGTCGCACGTTCTGGCGGTCGGCGCTTGCCAGCCTTGAAGAGCCGACCCGTCTGGCCAGTGCCATGGCGCCGCGTCAGGCGCTGAGCAGCGGTTATGCCGATCACCAGCATGTGTTCAGCGAACAACTGACGACCGACCTGAACCGCTTCGCCCGGGAACAGAAAGTCACCCTCAACACCCTGATGCAAGCCGCATGGCTGGTGCTGTTGCAGCGTTACACCGGTCAGGACAGCGTGGCGTTCGGCGCCACCGTGGCCGGTCGTCCGACCGACTTGCCGGGTGTCGAGCAACAGATTGGCCTGTTCATCAACACCTTGCCGGTGGTGGCCGCGCCGTCCGCCGAGATTGCGGTAGGTCAATGGCTGCAACAGGTGCAGAGCCTCAACCTGGCCCTGCGCGAACACGAACACACGCCGCTTTACGACGTGCAGCGCTGGGCCGGTCTGGGTGCGGGTTCGTTGTTCGACAGCATTCTGGTATTCGAAAATTACCCGATGGCCGAAGCGCTGGAGCAGGGCGAGGCCACCGGTCTGGCATTTTCCGGCATTACCCGTCAGGAACAGACCCACTACCCGCTGACGCTGGTCGCGGTGACCGGTCGTGAATTGAGCCTTGGGCTGAGCTTCGACCGGGCCTGTTTCGATGCGTCGACCATCTCCGGCCTGAGCGTTCAGCTCGAAAGCCTGATGACCCAGTTCCTTGCCGATGCCACGCAGCCGCTGGGCGCGCTGCAACTGCTGGACGCCGGGCAACGTCAGGTCGCCGCTGATTGGGGCAAGGCCAGCATTACCGCGACGGATTCACGCACGGTGCTGCAACGGATCGAGGCGCAGGTACAGCGCCAGCCGGACGCGGACGCCATCCTGTTCGCCGATCAGCAGATCAATTACCGCAGCCTCGATGCGCGCGCCAATCGCCTCGCGCACAAACTGCAAGCGCTGGGCGTCGGCCCGGAAGTGCGGGTGGGCGTGTGCATGCGCCGCACGCCGGACATGCTGGTGGGCTTGCTGGCGATCCTCAAGGCCGGCGGCGCCTATGTACCGCTGGACCCGGACTATCCGCAAGAGCGCCTGCTGCACATGCTGGAAGACAGCTGCGCGACGGTGCTGCTGACCGAATCCGCGGCGCTGGCGCTGTTGCCCGAGACGTTGTCGGCGCAAGTGCTGGTGGTCGAGCCGCGTCTGGACTGGCTGGATGATTTCCCGGCCACGGCACCTGCGATCCGCCTCGATGCGCAGAACCTGGCCTATGTCATCTACACCTCGGGTTCGACCGGCAAGCCCAAGGGCGTGGCGATCACCCATGGCAACCTCGGGGCGCTGATCCAGTGGTCCGAGGGCGTGTACAGCGCCGAGCAGTTGCGCGGCGTGCTGGCGTCAACCTCGATCTGCTTCGACCTGTCGGTCTGGGAAATCTTTGTCACCCTGGCCTGCGGCGGTTGCATGGTGCTGGCGGACAACGCTCTGGCGCTGGCCGATTTGCCGGCCCACGAGCGGGTCACGCTGATCAATACCGTGCCGTCGGCGATTGCCGCCCTGCAGCGTGCCGGGCAGATTCCGCCGTCGGTCGGCACCCTCAACCTGGCCGGTGAACCGCTCAAGCAGACGTTGGTGGACACGCTGTACGCGAGCACCTCGGTCAAGCAGGTCTACGACCTGTATGGGCCGTCGGAAGACACCACGTACTCGACGTTCACCCTGCGCAGCGCCCACGGTCAGGCCAACATCGGCCGGCCACTGGACAACACCGTCGCCTACCTGCTCGACAGTCAGTTGCAGCCGCTGCCGGCGGGCGTCGCGGCCGAATTGTACCTGGCGGGCGCCGGTGTCACCCGGGGTTATCTGATGCGTGCCGGACTCACCGCCGAGCGCTTTGTGCCGGACCCGTTCGCCAGCAACGGCGAGCGTCTGTACCGCACCGGCGACCTGGTACGCCAGGGTGCAGACGACAAGATCGAGTACATCGGTCGCGCCGACCATCAGGTGAAAATCCGTGGTTTCCGCATCGAGTTGAGCGAAATCGAAGCGCGACTGCTGGAGCAGCCCGAGGTCCGTGAAGCCGTGGTCCTGGCCCAGGACGGCGCCGCCGGCAAGCACCTGCAAGCGTATGTGGTGGCCGCGCAACCGGACGTGGATCGACAGGCGCTGGTCGAACAACTGCGCTCGGCCCTGAGCGGCCGCTTGCCGGCGCACATGGTGCCGGGGCACCTGCACCTGATCGACGGCGTGCCGCTGACCCCCAACGGCAAACTGGACCGCAAGGCGCTGATTGCCATGGGTGGCAGTCCGATCCAGCAGCGCTTTGAGGCGCCGCACACGGACCTGCAACGGCAAGTGGCAATCATCTGGCAGGAGGTGCTGGAGGTCGAGCAGGTGGGTCTCACGGACAACTTCTTCCAGCTGGGCGGGCACTCGTTGCTGGCCACCCTGGTGGTGACCCGGATCAAGGAGCGTCTGGGCGACAAAGTGGCACTCAAGGAGCTGTTCGAAACCGACACGCTGCAAGCGTTCTGCACTCGGATAGAAGCGTTGCGCGTCGAAATGTCGCCGGTTCAGGACGAATTGGCTAAATCCCTGGAGGCCCTCAAACGTCTATCCCTCGATGATCTGGAAAAACTGATTTCTTGAGAGGGAACAACGCGTGCAAGAGTTAATCGAGTCGGTAGGACAACTTTCGGCTAAGCAAAGAAAGGCTCTGGCGGTTCTGCTCAAGCAGAAAGGCGTCAACCTTTTTGACATTGCCCCGGTTTTCAAGCGCACGGCCGAAGAACCGTTGTTGCTGTCCTACGCTCAACAGCGCCAGTGGTTTCTCTGGCAATGGGCGCCGCACAGCGCGGCCTACAACATCCCCACGGCCCTGCGTTTGCAGGGGCCGCTGGATGTGTCCGCGCTGCAACGCAGCGTCCAGGCGCTGATCGAACGTCACGAAACCTTGCGCACGGTGTTCACTCAGGAAGCCGGCCAACCCTTGCAAGTGGTCCTGCCCGCAGGGCCCTTTGCCCTTGATACCCATCAACTGAGCCCGGAACAGGCGAATAACCCGGATGCGGCCATCCAGGCCTTCGTCCAGACCCAGAGCCAGAAGACTTTCGATTTGCAGCACGGCCCGCTGTTGCGCGCCGCCTTGCTGCAAGTCACCGCCAATGACCATGTGCTGGTGCTGACCCTGCACCACATCGTCTCGGACGGCTGGTCGTTACAGGTCATGATCGAGGAACTGGTGCAGCTCTACGCCGGTTTCAACCTCGGGCACGACGCCGGCCTGCCGGCCCTGGCCATTCAATACGCCGACTACGCGCTGTGGCAGCGCCAGTGGATGGAGGCCGGCGAGCAAGCGCGGCAACTGGCCTATTGGCAGGAAAAACTCGGTGGCGAACAGCCGGTGCTGGAGCTGCCGATGGACCGCGCCCGCAGCGTCGACCAGAGTTTCGCCGGCGCCAGTCATAACCTGATTCTTGATTCGGCGCTGAGCAACGGCCTCAAGGCCTTCGCCCGTCAGGAGAACGTCACGCTGTTCGTGCTGTTGCTGGCGTCGTTCCAGGCGCTGCTGCACCGCTACAGCGGCCAGGCCGACATTCGCGTCGGCGTGCCGGTGGCCAACCGTGGCCGGGTGGAAATCGAGCGATTGATCGGTTTCTTCGTCAACACCCAGGTGCTCAAGGCCGACGTGGACGGCCAGGGCCGCTTTGTCGATCTGCTGCGCCAGGTCAAGCAAACGGCGCAGGAAGCCCAGGCGCATCAGGACCTGCCGTTCGAGCAACTGGTCGAAGCGCTGGAGCCGGGCCGCAGCCTGAGCCACAGCCCGTTGTTCCAGGTGATGTTCAACCACACGGCGGAACGTCGGGCCAGCGTCGAAACCCGTCTCAACGGGCTGCACATCGAACCCCTCGAATGGCAGAGCCAGACCGCGCAATTCGACCTGGTGCTCAACACCACCGAGCAGGCCCATGGCGTCGAAGCGGTGCTCAAGTACGCCACCGACCTGTTTGACACGGCGACCATCGAACGCCTGGCTCAGGACTGGACCCAGCTGTTGCAGGGCATTGTCCAGGACCCGACCCAGCGCATCGGGCAATTGCCGATGCTCGACAGCGCCCGGCAACAACAGTTGCTGGCACAGTGGAACCCGGCGCGGGTCGAACACCCGGTCAGCCAGTGCGTCCATCAGGCCATCGAAGCCCAGGCCGCACGTCACCCGGACGCGGTGGCCGTGGTGTTTGGCGAGGAGCGCCTGAGCTACGCCGAGCTGAACCGCAAGGCCAACCGGTGGGCGCATCAGCTGATTGCCCAGGGCGTCGGCCCGGATGTGCGGGTCGGGGTGTCGGTCGAGCGTTCGCTGGACATGATCGTCGCCATTGTCGCCGTGCTGAAGGCCGGCGGTGCCTACGTGCCGCTGGACCCGAGCTACCCGGACGATCGCCTGAGCTACATGATCGAGGACAGCGGCATCGAATTGCTGCTGACCCAGGGTCAGCTGTTGGCGCAGTTGCCGATTCCGCCGGGGCTGGTCTGCCTGGACCTGAACCAGCCGCCAGCGGGCAGCGACGCCAACCCGCTGTGCCTGACCACGCCGGACAGCCTGGCCTACGTCATCTACACCTCCGGTTCCACCGGCAAACCCAAGGGCGCGTTGCTGCCGCACAGCAATGTCATCCGCCTGTTCAGCGCCACCGATCACTGGTTCGGTTTTGGCCCTGACGACAGCTGGACCCTGTTCCATTCCTATGCCTTCGATTTCTCGGTCTGGGAAATTTTCGGTGCGCTGTTGTATGGCGGCAAACTGGTGGTGGTGCCGCATGACGTCAGCCGTTCGCCGGAAGATTTCTATACCTTGCTGTGCGATGAAAACGTCACGGTGCTGAACCAGACGCCGTCGGCGTTCAAGCCGCTGGTGCAAGTGGCCAGCGCCTCGGCGCGCAACAACAACCTGCGTTACGTGGTGTTCGGCGGCGAAGCGCTGGAAGTGCAGAGCCTGCGCCCGTGGTTCGAGCGTTTTGGCGACCGTGCACCGACCCTGGTCAACATGTACGGCATCACCGAAACCACGGTGCACGTCACTTATCGCCCGCTGTCCATGGCGGACTTGCAGCACAGCCACAGCAGCCCAATTGGCGAGCCGATTGTCGACCTGTCGTGGTACTTGCTCGACGGCGCGCTGAACCTGGTGCCCCAGGGCTGCATTGGTGAGCTGTACATTGCCGGCGCCGGTCTGGCCCGGGGTTACCTGAATCAGGCGGGCATGACCGCCACCCGTTTCGTACCCGATCCGTTCAACGCACACAGTGGCGAACGCCTGTACCGCACCGGCGACCTGGCGCGGCTGCGCGGCGACGGGGTGATCGAGTACATCGGCCGGATCGACCATCAGGTGAAGATCCGCGGCTTCCGTATCGAGCTGGGCGAAATCGAAACCCAACTGCTCAAATTCCCGGCGGTGCGCGAAGCGGTGGTGCTGGCGGTCGAGGGGCTCAGCGGTCAGCAGCTGGCGGCGTGGATCGTGCCGAACCAGACGCTGGAGGCCGACGCTCACGCAGCCCTGCGCGATGCGATCAAGGCGCACCTGCGCGAGTCCCTGCCGGACTACATGGTGCCGGTCAGCTGGGCATTCCTCGAGCGCCTGCCGCTGACGGCCAACGGCAAACTGGACCGCAAGCAACTGCCGCAGCCGGACGTGATCTCGGTGCAGGAAGTGTATGCGGCGCCGCGCAGCGAACTGGAGCAGCGTCTGGCCGACATCTGGCAGGACGTGTTGAAAGTCGAGCGCGTCGGCCTCAATGACAACTTCTTCGAGCTGGGCGGTGATTCGATCATTTCGATTCAGGTGGTCAGCCGGGCGCGTCAGGCGGGCATCCGCTTCTCGCCCAAGGACATCTTCCAGCACCAGACCGTGCAACGCCTGGCCACCGTCGCGCAACAGAGTGACGCGGTGCTGGCGATGCAGGGCGATGTGCTGGGCGCGGCGGTATTGACGGCGATCCAGCAGTACTTTTTCGGTAACGCCATCCCCGAGCGTCAGCACTGGAACCAGTCGATCCTGCTGACCCCGGCCGAGCCTCTGCACGCGGCGCCGCTCGAACAGGCGCTGCTGCACCTGCACCGTCATCACGATGCCTTGCGCCTGCGCTACCGTGAAACCGAAGGCGGCTGGACCCAGCAACATGCCGCTGTCGATCAGCCGCAGTCGTTGTTGCGCAGCGTCACCCTGGCGGACAGCGAAGCCTTGCCGGCGCTGTGCCTGGAGCTGCAACGCAGCCTCGACCTGAATCACGGGCCGCTGATCCGCGCGCTGCTGGTCGAGCTGCCGGACGCCAGCCAGCGCCTGCTGCTGGTCATCCACCACCTGGTGGTGGACGGCGTGTCGTGGCGTATTTTGCTGGAAGACCTGCAGAGCGCCTATCAACAACTGAGCACAGGACAGCCCCTGCGCCTGCCGGCCAAGACCACCGCGTTCAAGGATTGGGGCGAGCGCCTGCAAGGCTATGCCCGCAGCGCCACGCTGGAGTCCGAGCTGGCTTACTGGCGCGAACAACTGGCCGTGGCGCCGGTCGAGCTGCCGCTGGATAACCCGCAGGGTCAACTGCAAAACCGCTTCGAGCGCAGCGTCGATACGCGCCTGGATGCCGAGCGCACCCGGCAACTGCTGCAACAGGCCCCGGCGGTCTATCGCACCCAGGTCAACGACCTGCTGCTGACCGCGCTGGCGCACGTGCTGTGCGACTGGACCGCCTCGGACAGCGCGCTGGTGCAACTCGAAGGACATGGCCGTGAAGACCTGTTCGACGACCTCGACCTGAGCCGCACCGTGGGCTGGTTCACCAGCATGTTCCCGGTGCGCCTCACCCCGCAAGCGAGCCTCGAAGGTTCGATCAAGGGCATCAAGGAACAACTGCGGGCGATCCCGAACAAGGGCATCGGCTTCGGCCTGCTGCGTTATCTGGGCAGCGCCGAATCGCAAGCGGCCCTGAGCGATCTGGCGCAACCGAAAGTCACCTTCAACTACCTCGGTCAGTTCGACAACAACTTCGACGAAGACGCCCTGTGGGTGCCGGCCACCGAAGACAAGGGCGCCGGCCAGGATGCACAGGCGCCGATGAGCAACTGGCTGACCATCGATGGCCGGGTGTATCAGGGCCAGTTGAGCCTGACCTGGACCTACAGTGGCGACGTCTTCGAAGAGGCGACCATCAACGCCTTGGCCCGTGCCTATGAAGTGGCGCTGGGCGAGCTGATCGATCACTGCCTGAACCACCCAAGCGGCGGCCTGACCCCGTCCGACGTGCCGCTGGCCGGTCTGTCCCAGGCGCATCTGGACAGCCTGCCGATGGCCGCACAACGGATCGAGGACATCTATCCGCTGGCGCCGATGCAGCAGGGCATTCTGTTCCACAGCCTCTACGACGCCGATGCCAGCGCCTACGTGTACCAGATGCTGCTGGACATCGACGGCCTCGACGTGCCGCGCTTCCAGCAAGCCTGGCAGCGCGTGGTGGACCGCCATGAAGTGCTGCGCGCCGGTTTCATCTGGGGCCGCGACGGTCTCGATGCACCGCTGCAAGTGATCAATCGTCAGCTGACCCTGGAAATGCCGGAAGTCGATGTGCGCGGCGAACCCGATCTGGCCGCCGCCCTTGAGACCCGTGCCCGGGCGGACCGTGAGCGCGGTTTCGATTTGCAGAACCCGCCGCTGCTGCGCCTGTGCCTGCTGCGCACAGCGGATGATCGGCATCGCCTGATCTTCACCTGCCACCACATTCTGATGGACGGCTGGAGCAACTCGCGGATGTTCGGCGAGGTGCTTCAAGACTACGCCGGGCACCCGGTGCCGAGTGCCCAGGGGCGTTATCGCGACTTCCTGGCCTGGCTGCAACGCCAGGACAAGGACGCCGCGCAAGCCTTCTGGCGCGGGCAACTGGCCGAGCTGACGGAGCCGACACGACTGGCGTCCGCCTGCCAGGGACAGACCGTGCCGGGACCGGGCAAGGGCATGCATCGCCTGCATTTCGATGCGGCGTTCACCCAGCGCCTCAACGGGTTTTCCCGCCAGCAACAAGTGACCCTCAACAGCCTGGTGCAAGCCGCCTGGCTGCTGGTGCTGCAACGTTACACCGGGCAGACCAGCGTCGCTTTTGGCGCCACGGTGTCCGGACGTCCGGTGGATTTGCCGGGCATCGAGCAACAGCTTGGGCTGTTCATCAACACCTTGCCGGTGATCGCCAGCCCGCCAGCCACCAGCAGCGTGCGCGACTGGGTGCGCAGCGTGCAGGACAAGAACCTGCTGCTGCGCGACTACGAGCAGACGCCGTTGCAAGATATCCAGCGCCTGGCCCAACTCAGTGGCGAAGCGCTGTTCGACACCCTGCTGGTGTTCGAAAACTACCCGGTCTCGGACGCGCTGGAAGCCAATCCGGGCGGCCTGCGCTTCAGTGGCCTGGAACACCGCGAGCAGACCAACTACGGCCTGACCCTGATCGCCGGCGCCAGCGACGTGTTGAACCTGGACTTCAACTACCTGACCGAACACTTCGCCGAGCGCAGCATTCTGGGCCTGGCGGCGCATCTGCAAGAAGTGCTGCGCCAGTTCCTTGAAGCACCGCAACGCCTGCTGGGTGACATCGGCCTGTTGTCGGCCACCGAGCTGCACACGCTGGCACAGTGGAACGAGCATCACGCCGTCTACCCCGCAGAACTATTGATTCAGCAGGGCTTTGAAGCGCAGGTGCAGACTCGCCCGCAAGCGCTGGCGCTGAGTCATGCCGGTGTCGCCCTGAGCTACGCCGAACTCAACCGCCGCGCCAACCAGCTGGCTCGCCGTCTGGTGACGCTGGGCGTCGGCGCGGAAGTGCGGGTGGGCGTGGCGATGCCGCGTTCGGCGGAGCTGGTGATTGCCCTGATGGCCGTGCTCAAGGCCGGTGGCACCTACGTGCCGCTGGATCCGGATTACCCGGCTGATCGCGTGGCCTACATGCTGGAAGACAGCCAGGCAAAAGTCCTGCTGACCCAGCAGGCGCTGCTCGCGCAATTGCCACAGACCGGTGTGCAGTTGCTGTTGGTCGAGGCAGGCGGTCTGGCCTTTGTCGAGTGTGCCGCCGACAACCTTGAACCGCGCGGTGATTCGGCCAACCTGGCGTACGTCATCTACACCTCCGGTTCCACCGGCAAACCCAAAGGCGTGGCCATCGCCCACCGCAACGTACAGGCGCTGATTCACTGGTCCCGCGAGGTCTATAGCGAAGACGACCTGCAAGGCGTGCTGGCCTCGACGTCGGTGTGCTTCGACCTGTCGGTGTGGGAGATTTTCGTCACCCTGGCCCGTGGCGGATCAATCGTCATGGCGCGCAATGCGCTGGAACTGCCGGACCTGCCGGAGCGCGATCAGGTGCGCCTGATCAACACCGTGCCGTCGGCCATCGCCGCGCTGCAACGCGCTGCACAGATTCCGCAGGGCGTGCGCATCATCAATCTGGCGGGTGAACCGCTCAAACAAAGCCTGGTGGACACGCTGTACCGCGAGACGTCGGTGGAGCATGTCTTCGACCTGTATGGGCCGTCGGAAGACACCACGTATTCGACCTGGACCCGCCGCGAAGCCGGTGGCCAGGCGAACATCGGCCGGCCACTGGTCAACACCACGGCGTACCTGCTCGACGCACAGCTGCAAGCGGCGCCCATTGGCGTCGCGGCCGAGCTGTACCTGGCCGGCGACGGCATCACCCGTGGCTACCTGTTCCGTCCGGGCCTGACCGCCGAGCGCTTCGTGCCCAACCCGTTGGCGAACAACGGTGAGCGCATGTACCGCACCGGCGACCTGACGCGCCTGGGCGACGACGGCCGGATCGAATACGTCGGGCGCATCGACCATCAGGTCAAGGTCCGTGGTTTCCGTATCGAACTGGGTGAAATCGAAGCGCGGCTGCTGGCCAATGCCAGCGTGCGCGAAGGCGTGGTGCTGGCGGTGGATGGCCACAGCGGTCAACAGTTGGTGGCCTATGTGGTGCCAACCCAGGCCGACTTGAGCCCGCAGGCACAGGACGATCTGAGCGAAGCGCTGAAGGCCGCGCTCAAGGCGCACCTGCCCGATTACATGGTGCCGGCGCAGTGGCTGTTCCTCGATCACTTGCCGCTGACCCCTAACGGCAAACTCGACCGCAAGGCCCTGCCGACCCCCGACGCCAACGCGGCGCAACGCGATTACGTGGCACCGCGCACGGCGCTGGAACAGCAACTGGTGCAGGTCTGGCAAGACATTCTGAAAATCGAACGGGTCGGTATCAGCGACAACTTCTTCACCCTGGGCGGCGATTCGATCATCTCCATCCAGGTGGTCAGTCGGGCGCGTCAGGCGGGCATTCGCTTCACGCCCAAAGACCTGTTCCAGCAACAGACCATTGAAGGTCTGGCCACGGTGGTGTCTTTCGATCCGGCGCTGCTGGCGGCCGATCAAGGCGCCGTGACCGGCAGCACGCCGTTGTTGGCGCTGCAACAGTGGTATCTGGAGGCACCGGCCGCACAACGTCCGGGCAACCATTCGGTGTTGCTCGAACCGCTGGCGGCGCTGACGCCGGAGCTTGTTGAACAGGCTTTGCAAGCGTTGCTGCAGCAGCACGACAGCCTGCGCCTGAGCTTCGCCGACGGCGTTGCTCACTATCGCGAAGCGGCTGGCGCGATGTTCCGTCAGCAGCGCGTGAGCGACTTCGCACAACTGCAAATTTTCGCCGAACAGGCGCAAAACCAGCTGGATGCCGAGCAAGGCCCGCTGCTCGGCGCGGTGTTGTTCGAACTGCCTGAAGGCGAGCAACGCTTGCTGGTGGTTGCTCACTGGCTGGCGGTGGACAGCGTTTCCTGGTCGCTGCTGTTGCAGGACTTGCAGCGTGCCTGCCAGCAACTGCAAGCCGGTGACACGGTGAAATTCGCGGCCAAGACCACCGCGTTCAAACGCTGGAGCGAACAACTGCTGGAGCATGGCCGCAGCGATGCGCTGCTGGTGCAGTGGCCGTTCTGGCAGGCGCAACTGAGTGGCGATGCAATTGAGCTGCCGCTGGATCAGCCGCAAGGTCAATCCGCGGCGGTCACGCTGGTCGAAGCGCTCGATCAGACCGCGACTCACAAACTGATTGCGCAAGCACCCGCCGCTTACCGCACCGAATTCAATGAGCTGTTGCTGACGGCACTGGCGCGGGTGATCTCGCGCTGGAGTGGTCAGGCGTCAACCCTGGTCGAGCTTGAGGCAGACGGTCGACACGCGCTGGGCGAGGCGCTGGACCTGAGCCGCACCGTCGGCGGTTTCCGTCATCGTTACCCGGTGCGTTTGACCGGCGGCGAGCGGCTGGCCGATTCGATCAAGCAGATCAAGGAGCAACTGCGTGCGGTGCCGGATCAGGGCATCGGCTATGGCCTGTTGCGCGAGCGTCTGCAAGGGCAGGGCGCGCGCATCGGTTTCACATTCCACGACAGCGTCGATGTGGTCGGCGATAGCGTGTTCGTGGCCGGCGCTGCAACCCCGGCGCAACATTCTTCCAGTCACTGGCTGAGCCTGGATGCACAGCTGCGCGACGGCGAGTTGCAGGTGCACTGGTCGTTCAACCGGCAGCAGTTCAACACCGCGACCATCCAGCGTCTGGCGCAGGAATACGTGCAGGAACTGGGCGCATTGGTCGAGCATTGCTGCCTGCCGGACAGCCGTGGCCTGACGCCGTCGGACTTCCCGCTGGCGGGCCTCGATCAGGCGCAACTCGATGCACTGCCGGTGCCGGCGGGCGACATCGAAGACATCTACCCGCTGTCGCCGATGCAGGAAGGCATGCTGTTCCACACCCTGTCGGATAACGGCAGCAGCCTGTACGTGCAGCAGGTCAGCCTGCCGGTCAAAGGGCTGGATGTGGAGCGTTTCCGTGGTGCCTGGGACTTCATCATCGAGCGCCAGGCCATTCTGCGCACCAGCTTCCATTGGCAGGACGGGCTGGCCAAACCGTTGCAGATCGTCCAGCACCGCGCCGCGTTGCAGATGCAGGTACTCGATTGGCGCGAGCGCGAGGTCAGCGAAGCACAGATCGCCGAGTTCGCCACCGAAGACCGTGCGCTGGGGTTCGACCTGGCTCAGGCGCGTCTGCAACGAGTGACCTTGCTGCGCCTCAGCGACGAGCAGTTCCAGATGATCTGGACCAGCCACCACATCCTGATGGACGGCTGGAGCAGTTCGCGTTTGTTCGGCGAAGTGTTGCAGTACTACGGCACCGGTCAGGTCAATGGCGAGAACGGCCGTTATCGCGACTTCATCGCCTGGCTGCAAGCGCAGGATCAGGACGCCCAGGAGCTGTTCTGGAAAGCCCGCCTGGCCTCGGTCAACGAGCCGACGGCGCTGAGCCAGGCCATGCATCCGCGTCATTCGGTGGATGTGGCCGGGCACGATGCGATCTATTCGAACTGGGACAAATCGCAGACCGCACGCTTGCAGCAGTTCTGCCGCGACCTGCGCATCACCCCCAACACCTTGATCCAGGGCGCGTGGCTATTGCTGTTGCAGCGTTACACCGGCCAGCGCACCGTCACGTTCGGCGCCACCGTGTCCGGGCGTCCCGAGAGCTTGCCGAATGTCGGCAACATGCTCGGGCTGTTCATCAACACCTTGCCGATCATCCAGACGCCGGAGCCGGATCAGCGGCTGGCTGACTGGCTGAATCAGGTGCAGGCCTACAACCTGGACATTCGCGACTATTCACAGGCGCCGCTGGCGGATGTGCAACGCTGGTCGAATCTGGGCGGGCAGGGGCTGTTCGACAGCATCGTGGTGTTCGAGAACTTCCCGATCGATGACCGCTTGCAGGAAGAAAATGACACCGAGCTGACCTTCGGCAAGTCCATCGGCCATGGTGTGACCAACGTGCCGATGGACCTGGCGGTGATGCTCGGTGACGAGTTGTCCATCGAATACCTGTACCTGCGCAGCCACTTCAGCGCCGAGGCGGTGCAAGGCATTCGCCAGACGATGGAGAACACCCTTGAGGCGATGATGAGCGCGCCGTACGAACGCCTGGGCAACCTGCAGCGTTTGTCGGGCGAGCAATGGCAGGCGATGCAGGCCTGGAGCGCGGCGCCGGCCGCCGAGCATCAGGCGACCCTGTTGCCGCAGCTGATCAGCCAGCACGCCGTGAACCAGCCCGAGGCGATTGCCTTGCAATGCGCCGGGTTGAGCCTGAGCTATGCCGAACTCGAACAACGCGCCAATCGCCTGGCCCACTGCCTGATCGCCCATGGCGCCGGGCCGGAAGTGGTCATCGGCGTCGCGCTGCCGCGTTCGCTGGAAATGGTCGTCAGCTTCCTCGCGGTGCTCAAGAGCGGTGCGGCTTACGTGCCACTGGACATCGATTATCCGCCGGAGCGTCTGGCGTACATGATCGAGGATTCGGGCATGGCGCTGCTGCTGACTCAAAGCAGCCTGCGTGCCACGCTGCCGGCCCCCGAAGGCCTGCTGCGCCTGGAAATCGATCACCTCGACGAAGCGCTTTACCCCGACCACGCGCCGGTTTGCCGGGTGCAGGAGCAGGGGCTGGCGTATCTGGTCTACACCTCCGGTTCCACCGGTCGGCCAAAAGGCGTCGCGGTCACTCAGGGGCCGTTGAGCATGCACTGTCAGGCCATCGCCAAGCTGTATGAGATGGACAGCAGCAGCTGCGAACTGCACTTCATGTCGTTCGCCTTCGACGGCGCCCATGAACGCTGGTTGAGCACGCTGTACAGCGGCGCTCGCCTGGTGATTCGCGACGGTTGCCTGTGGACCCCGGAGCAGACGTACGAGGCCCTGCACCAGTACGGCATCACCATCGCCTGCTTCCCGCCGGCCTACCTCAAGCAGCTGGCTGAATACGCCGCAGCGAGTGGCATCGCGCCGCCGCCAGTGCGCATCTACTGCTTCGGTGGCGATGCGGTGCCGGACCAGACATTCGAGCAGGTCAAGGCGGCGCTGCGGCCCGAGTTTTTCACCAACGGCTATGGCCCGACCGAAACCGTGGTCACGCCGATGCTGTGGAAAGTGCCGGTCAGCCAGCACTGCGAAGCGGCTTACGCGCCCATCGGCCGTGCGGTCGGCGCCCGTTCGCTGTACGTTCTGGACGAAGACCTGAACCCGCTGCCACCGGGCTTTTCCGGCGAGTTGTACATTGGCGGCTACGGCATCGCCCGTGGTTATCACCGTCGCCCGGACCTGACCGCCGAACGCTTTGTGCCCAACCCGTTTACCCCGGGCGAACGGCTGTATCGCTCCGGCGACCTGGTGCGGCTGCGCCCTGATGGCGTGGTCGACTATGTCGGGCGTATCGACCATCAGGTCAAGGTGCGCGGCTTCCGTATCGAGCTGGGTGAAGTCGAGGCCAGCCTGCGGCAACTGGATCAGGTCAGCGATGCGCTGGTGATCGCCCGTGACAACGCCAGCGGCAAACAGCTGATCGGCTACGTGGTCACCGAAGGCGGACAGGAGCTGGGCGACGCGCTCAAGGCCGGTCTGCGGACAACGCTGCCGGAGTACATGGTGCCGGCGCAGATTGTCTGCCTCGACGCTTTCCCGGTCACGCCCAACGGTAAACTGGACCGCAAGGCGCTGCCGGAACCGGAGTTCAAAAGCGAAGAATACGTCGCGCCACGCAATCAGCAGGAACAGCTGTTGGCCGAGATCTGGGCGCAGGTGTTGCAGGTGGAACAGGTCGGGATCACCGACAATTTCTTCGAACTGGGCGGCGACTCGATCCTCAGCCTGCAAGTGATTTCCCGGGTCCGCAACCACCCGACGCTGAACATGGAACTCAAGTTGCGCGATTTGATGCGCTTGCAGACGATTGCCGGCCTTGTCGAGCAGGACGTGGCCAAGCCGGACTCGCAGCCGCCGCGGGTGGATGTCACTCAGGTGGCCAGCGAAGGGCTGTTCAACTTGCTGCCGATTCAGGAGTGGTTCTTCGCCGAGGGCATGGCCGAGCCGCACCATTACAACCAGTCGCTGCTGCTGAGTGCGCGCCAGACCCTGGACCTGGATGCACTGGAGCGGGCGCTGGGCTGGATCGAAAAACATCACGATTCGCTGCGCCTGCGCTTCTGTCAGGAAGGCGGACGCTGGTGGCAGGGTTATGCCACCCCGAGCGACAACCGCGAGCCGCTGCTGTGGCGGCGCGAGGCGCAGGACAGTGAGCAGGTGGAAGCCCTGGCCAACCTGACCCAGCGCAGCCTCAAGCTCGACGACGGGCCGGCCTGGCGGGTGGTGCACATCGCCTTGCCGGATGGCGCGGCGCGGTTGCTGGTGGTCATTCACCACTTGGTGGTGGACACGGTGTCGTGGCGAATTCTGCTCGACGACCTGAAGGTGGCGTACGAGGCGTGCGTCATGGGCCTTGAGCCGCAACTGCCGATCCGCACCAGCAGCTACCGGGCATTTGCCGAAGCGTTACAGGCGCAGGCGCCGGTGATTGCCGAGCAGGAACTGGGCTACTGGCTGGAGCAACTGGATCAGCCGGGCGTCGATCTGCCGTGCGACAACCTGCGTGGCAAGAATCAGGTTCGGCAACAGGCGCAGGCACGACTGAAGTTGTCCCGCGAGCACACCGAGCAGTTGCTCAAACAGGCGCCGGCGGTCTATCGCACGCAGATCAACGATCTGCTGCTGACCGCACTCAGCCGTGCGCTGTGCCGCTGGAGCGAGCAGCCTTCGGCGCTGATTCTGCTGGAAGGCCATGGTCGTGAAGACCTGTTCGAAAGCATCGACCTGAGCCGCAGCCTGGGCTGGTTCACCAGCATGTTCCCGGTGCGCCTGAACCCTGGCGAGGACATCGGTGCGTCGATCCTCAAGGTCCAGTCGCAGCTGGCGGCGGTGCCGCAGAAGGGCATCGGCTATGGCGTGCTGCGTCATCTGGCCGGCAAGCCATTGGCCCGACAACTGGCGGACCTGCCGCAGGCGCGGGTGACGTTCAACTACCTGGGGCAGTTCGACCAGAGCTTCGACGAGCAAGCCCTGCTGGTGCCGGCACTGGAGGAAACCGGTGACAACTACAGCCTGAAGGCGAACCTGGGCAACTGGCTGGAAATCGTCGGCCAGGTCTATGACGGTCAACTGGCGCTGCGTTGCATCTACAGCACCCAGCGCTATCGGGCCCAGACCCTGGACGGCTTCATGCAGGGCTACCAGCAGGAACTCGAAGCGTTGATCGAGCATTGCATGGCGCGGCTGTAACCGAAACCCATGTGGGAGCGGGCTTGCCCGCGATTGGGCCAGTACATTCAATATTGATTTTGTCTGTCACTGCGCAATCGCGGGCAAGCCCGCTCCCACATTGGGAATAGCGCCGCGTTCTCCACTTTGTTGAAACAAGGACTCTATCGAATGTCGTTACACCCTGATCTGGAAGCCTTCCTCGACCTGGCCCAAGACAGCCAGGACGCGGGCCTGCCGGCGATGCACCAACTGACGCCGGCCCAGGCCCGGGACACCTTTGAACAGACCACCGCGCAACTGCGCTGGGACGCGCCGCAGGACATCGATGTGCTGCAGGTCAGCACCTCGGCCCGTGACGGCGCGCCGCTGGCCTTGCGTCTGTTTCGCCCGCATGGCGCAAGCGCACCGATGCCGGTGCTGGTGTACTTCCATGGCGGCGGTTTTGTGGTGGGTAGCCTGGATTCCCACGATGGCGTCTGCCGTGAGTTCTGCCGCCGCACGCCGTGTGCGGTGTTGTCCGTCGGTTATCGGCTGGCGCCAGAGCACCGCTTCCCGACGGCCCTGGAGGATGGCGAGGACGCCTTGTCCTGGCTGGCCGAACACGCCCGCTCGCTGGACCTGGACATTGCCCGCGTCGCCTTCGGCGGCGACAGTGCCGGGGCCACACTGGCCACCGTATTGGCGTTGCAGGCGGTGGTGCAGCCGCAGACCGTGGCCATTGTGCCCAAGGCCCAGCTGCTGTGTTACCCGGTCACTGATGCGTCGCGCACCCATGATTCGCGGGTGTTGTTCGGTGAGGGTTATCTACTGGAAAACGAAACGCTGGACTGGTTCTACCAGCACTACGCCCGCACCCCGCAAGACTGTCTGGACTGGCGCTTCTCGCCCCTGCTGGCCGAGGATCTGCGCGGCGTTGCACCTGCGATTGTGCTCCTGGCCGGCCTCGACCCGCTGCTGGACGAAGGCCAGGCCTACGTCGACAAACTGCGCGAGCAGGGCGTGAGTGTCGAACTCGAACATTGCTCGGGGCTGACCCATGACCTGCTGCGCATGGCCTCGGTGATGCCGGATGTGCTGGCCGTGCATGAACGCTTGAGCCGGGCGTTGAGTCTGCATTTGGGTTGAGCACTGGGGAAGGTGGGCGATCAGAAAATTTCGCATATTCCAAAGGCTGACCCACACTCTGTGGCGAGGGGATAAATCCCCTCGCCACAGGTTTCGCGTTGCCGCACTTTTTCCCGCAGGGTCTTTGCGTAAAAAAGCCGCGCTAAATGCGCGGCTTTCTTTTTTTCAGTGCAATCAGAAGTCGGCCTTCACCGACATCACGAAGTTGCGCGGGTCACCGTAGAAGTTGCCGAAGCCTTCGGTGCCGATGGTGGTGTAGTAGCGTTTGTCGAACAGGTTGTTGCCGTTGAGCGCCACCGACCAGGTGTCGTCGATGCGGTAGCCGATGCGGCCGTTCCAGATGGCATAGCCGGACTGGGTGATGTTTTTGTTGCTGGTCGGCGAGGTGCGGTAGTTGTCGCTCTGGGCGTTGACGCCGGCACCGACGGTGAAGCGCTCCAGCGGGCCGCTCAGGCTGTAGTCGCCCCATACGCGCAGCAGATGACGCGGTACGTAGGAGTTGTACGACAGGCCATCCTGGGTCGGGCTGGCGTCTTCGAGGATCTTGGTCTGGGTGTAGGTGTAGCCGGCCAGCAGTTGCAGGCGATCAATGACTTCACCGCTGACTTCCGCTTCGAAGCCCTGGGCGCGGACTTTGCCCGAGTTGATCGAGCAACTGCTGTCCTCGCAACGAGGGTCATCCTGGGCCGCGTCTTTCTGGATGGTGCGGAACAGGTTGAAGGAGCTGTTCAGACGACCGTTGAACCACTCGCCCTTGATCCCCAGCTCGTAGCTCTGGCCAATCAGTGGCTTGAGGGTCGAGCCATCGAAGGTCTTGTAGCCGCCTTGCGGGGTGAAGATGTCCGAGTAGCTGGTGTACGCCGTCAGGTTGTCGTTGATGTCGTACAGCAGGCCGGCGAACGGCGTGACCTGGCCGGTTTCCGTGGACGAAGAATGGTTTGGCGTGCCTTCGCCCTTGTAGTACTGCACCTCGTCAGTCTGGGATTTGTACCAGCTGACGCGGCTGCCCAGCACGAAGGTCAGCGGGTCGGCGAGTTTCAGGCGGGCGGTGGAGTAGACGCCGTATTGCAAAATGCTGGTGTCCACCGGGCCGCCACGGGACGCATTGGCCAGGTAGTAGCTGTCGTCGGGCTTGGGAATGTGGTGATCAGGATCGAGCACGTTCTGGCGCTGGGGCAGGGCGGCCACGGCGTAGAAGTCGTCCTTGCGCGAGCGACTGGCGTTGGCACCGACCGTCAGCTCGTGTTGCTGGCCGAAGGCGTCGAACTTGCCGTCGACATAGGCATCGAGGCCATAGTCGACCTGATCGTAATCATAGATGCTGCCCAGCATCAGGGTGCTGGAGCTGGTGGCGCCGACCGGCACCGAACCGCTCGGGAAGGCGTATTCCATGTCCTGGGTGTTGCGCGAATAAACCCCGGCCACTTTCAGTGCCCAATCGTCGTTGAGCTGTTGTTTCAGGTCTGCGTAATACGTGGCGCGTTTGCTGCGCTGGGTGTTCCACGAGGTGTTCAGGCAGGTCGAGCGCTTGAGGTGCAGGTCGCTGCCATCGGCGTAGCGCGGCAGGCCGCCCCAGCACGGGGTGGCGGCGAGGTCTTCGTAGGCGATGCCCAGACCCAGGGTGGTGTCGGGGCTGAGGTCGAAGTCCAGGGCGCCGTAGTAGATCTGGTCCTTGCGGCTGGCGACGTCATAGAAGTACTGACGGGTCTGCTGGGTCACCACGGCCCGGCCACGGATGGTGCCGGCGTCGTTCAGCGGACCGCCGGTGTCGACCTGGGCGCGATAGTTGTCCCAGGTGCCGGCGGACAACGACAGTTCAGTGTGTGCAGTGTCCTGACCGCGCTTGCGCACGAAGTTGACGCCACCGGCCGTGCCGCCCGCGCCCTTCATCATGCCGGCCGCGCCGCGCAGGATTTCCACGCGATCATAAATCGCCATGTCGCTGTTGAAGCTGTCGGCCTGTACGTAGCTGCTGCCGATGTCCAGCGGCACGCCGTCGTACTGATACTGGCCGGTCATGCGGAAACCGCGCGAATAGAAATACTTGCCGCCCATGGGCGAATCGTAAACGGTGATGCCCGGGGTCTTTTCCATGACCTGTTCGATGGTGTTCAGGTTCTGGTCATCGAGCATTTTGCGGGTCATTACCGTGACCGATTGCGGGGTTTCCTTGAGTGAGTGCACTCCCTTGCCAATGGTCACACCGCCCGTGGTGTAGGAGTTGCTGCCCTCGGTGGTCGCTGTCAGCTGCTGCCCGGTCACGCTGGTCGGTGCCAGCTCCAGCGCGTCGCCCGAAGCCGGCGCCAGCAGGGTCACGGTATTGCCGTCACGCTGATGGCGAATGCCGGTGCCCTTGAGCAGGGCGTTGAGCGCGGCGTCTTCATCGAAGCGACCGTTGAGCGCGCCGGAGCGCAGGTTCTGGATGGTCTCGGGGCTGTAGATGACTTGCAGGCTGGTCTGCTGACCGAGGGTTTGCAGCGCTTGGCCCAATGGCTGGGCCGGGATGTTCAAGCTCCATTCCTGAGCCTGTACATAGGGTGTCACGGCCATGGTCAACGCCAGGCCGAGGCCGGTGGTGGCCAGTCGCGTGCGGGTGGCGCCGTGCATCAGCAAGGCTCGAGTCAGAGGGCGGAGCATGAAGCGGGATGCGGACATGAGGTTAAGACCTTGGCAGGTATAGTTGTTAATGGTTCTTATTCATCTCATTAAGACGAGGAAGCCGCGGTAAACCGGAAAACTATTTTTCCGATCAGGCCGCGGCTTCGTCGATCAGGCCGGTTGCAGTTCGCTTTTGACCTTGCCGGCCTCCATGCGCACCAGTTGATCGGCCACGTCGAAGTAACGGTCATCGTGGGAGATCACGATGATGGTCTTGCCCAGGCGCTTGAGGTCGGGCAACAGCTCGGTGTAGAAAATCCGGCGGAAGGTCGGGTCCTGATCGGCCGCCCATTCATCGAACACCAGCACCGGGCGCTCTTCGAGCCAGGCGTTGACCAGTGCCAGGCGCTTGCGCTGGCCGGTGGACAGGTCGGTGGTGCTGAAGGCGCCGTCGCGCACGCTGACCTTGTGCGCGATTTCCAGGCGTTCGAGGTAACGGGTCGCGTCCTGCGGCACCTGCTGGTCACCCTGGATCAGGTCATCGAACAGGTAGTAGTCGGCAAACACCGTGGTGAAATGCTGCCGGTAATCGTCGCGGTTGAGGGCGGTGATCGGCTGGCCGTTGACGCGAATCTCGCCCTCGGTCGGCGAATAAAGCCCCAGCAGCAGCTTGATCAGGGTGGTCTTGCCGCAGCCGTTCTCGCCGACAATGAACACGATGTCGCCCTGGGCGATTTTCAGGTTCACCGGGCCTAGGCGGAACGGCTCGCTGCCTTCCACGGCCGGGAAGGCGTAGCGCACGTTGCTCAGTTCCAGACTGTGCACCGGGCCGGGTTTGCTGCCTTGATCTTCCAGCAACAGGTGCGGCTCCGGCGACGAAAACTGCTCGCTCAATTCGGCAATGCGGCGGAAGGCAATCTGCGCGCGGCTGATGATCGGCAAGGTGCTGACCAGATGCTCCAGCGGCCCTTTCATATACAGCAGCACCAGCACAAAACCGCTCATCACCGCCTTGTCGGAGCTGGGCCAGAACGACTGCAGGGCCAGCGCCAGGCCAATGACCACAAAGAACAGCATCGAGCCGAACGACTTGGCGATCACAAAGGTGTTGATCGAACGGATCTGCGTGTCGCAGATTTTCTCGGCGGTCTTCTGAATACCGGAAACGAACATGCGCTGACGGCGCGGGCGATGAATGCGCAGTTCCTTGGCACCTTCGGCAATCGCGTTGTAGTGCTTTTGCAGTTCGTCTTCGCAGTCGCGCGCCGCGTAGAAACCGCGCATGCCCTTGGCCCGGGCAATCGCCTGGATGGTGGTGCCGATGGCGATGGCCACCAGCATCATCAGGAACATCGGCCACGACAGCATGGCCAGATAACCGAGGCAACCGAGGGTCACGGTCAGGGAAATGGCCAGTGGTGCAAAGGCGAAGGCGAAGTCGCTGATGGTGTCGACGTCGTGGGTCAGCACCGGGATCAAGCGGTGACTGCGGTAGCGTTCGATCTGGTCGATTGGCGCCGACAGCACTTTCTCCCCCAGTTCCTTGCGCAGCCTGGCGATGATGTGTTGGCCGACGTAGTTGGTGCCGATGTCGGACAGGATCGAGGTCAGCAGCGCCACCACGCACAGGCCGGCGAAGATCATGACCACGGTGCGGGTCAGGCCGTCGGCCGAGTGCAGGGCATTGTTGATGGTCGCCAGCAACACGGTGACGCTCAGGCCGCCGATCATGCCGAGCATGATGGACACCGAGACGATCAGGCGGAAGGGCTTGAGCAGGGCGAACAATTCGTTGATCGCCCCACGCGTTGGCTTGGTCATGGAGGATTCCTGCTTCGATGCGGAGGGAGTGCTTTAAAGAAAACGAACGATTGCCGACTTTCTTTAAACGACCGCAGACAGGTCTGCGGTCGTGAGGGGCGGGATCAGAGGTCGCGCACTACGCGAAAGCCCAGCCAGTCGCCTTTGCTGGTTGGCCAGCTGCTGTTGCGATTGCCGGAACGGGAGAACACCGGGGCTTCACCCCAGTCGTTGCCGCGCATTACCTGACGTTCACAGTTGGCCTGCACCCACGAACTGCCGTCTGTCGGCACGCCGGAATAATCTTTGTGGTAACAGTCGGCGGTCCACTCATAGACGTTGCCGTGCATGTCGTACACACCAAAAGCGTTGGGCGGGAAAGTGCCTGCCGGGGAGGTGAAGTTGTAGCCGTCGGCAGCGCCATAAGTGTTGGCGTGTTTGGAAATCTGGTACTCGCTGCCTTCATCGAACGGGAACGGGAAGGCGCCGGTGCTGCCACCACGGGCGGCGTATTCGCGGATCGATTCGCTTTGCAGGCGATAGGCCTGACCGGTTTTCTTCGACAGCCAGTCAATGTAGCCCTGGGCTTCGGCCACGTTCATGCACACCGCCGGGTCCCGTGGGGTTTGCGCGAAGCTCGGCTTGCCCGCGGTGCAACGACGGCCCGGTCGGTCGTCGAAATCGTAGGGCTTGTTGCCGGTTTCACGGACATACGCGTCCCATTCGCTGACCAATACCTGGAAGCGGCTGATGGCAAAGGGTTTGGTGAAGGTCACTTGGTGACGCGGGCCTTCATCCGGCTCGCGTCCGACTTCATCCTCCGGTGTGCCCATGGTGTAGCTGCCGGTCGGCAGCACCACCATTTCCGGGCAGTCCTTGCAGTCCTTGAACACCTTGCCGGGCACTGGCGGGGTGGCCGCCTGCGCGACGCCGGGCACCAGGCTGGCGAGCAGGGCCGTCAGGGCAATGGCCGACAAGGCCTTGAGTGAAGATGACATGAGGGGCTTTTTCATAAGTCGTCTCTGGTAAGGGAAACTGTGCTTCGCAAAGAGAGGCGGGCGCTGGCCCCCCCTGTGGAAGTTAGGCAAAGGTGCGACGGTCACTCAGGGTTTGGCAGCTTTCTGCACCTGTTCCCAGACCCGCAGGAAGTTGCCGCCCCAGAGCTTGGCGATGTCCGCTTCGGAGTAGCCGCGCTGAAGCAGTTCGGCAGTCACGTTGCGCACTTCGCTGACGTTCTCCCAGCCCTTGATGCCGCCGCCGTCGTTGAAATCCGAGGCGATGCCGACGTGGTCGATGCCGATCTTGCGCACGGTGTAGTCGATGGCATCGCCCAGGTCCTTGAGCGTCGCCTTGGGTTCTTCTTCAAGGATCGCGTACAGGCCGCTGGCGTACTGACCGAGTTTGTGTTCGGACCAGGCGGTGATGATCGGGTCGCCGGGCATCAGCGCCATGGCCAGATTCGGCAGCGGCGGCAGGTCGAAGCGTGCGCGCAGGGCATTGAGTTTGTCCTGGGTGCCCTGGGTCAGCGGTTTGAGGTACTGCGAAAAACCGACCACCTGCACCACGCCGCCGCTGTTCTTGATCAGCTGCAATTCCTTGTCGCTGAGGTTGCGCGGGATGTCCACCGACGCGCGGGGCGCCGAGTGCGAGGCGACCATCGGCGTGCGGCTCAGTTGCGCCACTTGCTCCAGGCCCTTGGTCGACATCTGCGACACGTCGATGATCACGCCCAGGTCGTTGAGCCGTTGCACGGCCTGTTTACCGATGTCCGAGAGACCGTCGAGGGCGTCGGGCGAATCATTGAAGAACGGCAGCGGCCGCGAAGAATCGGCCCAGCTGTTGTTGCCGATGTAGCTGAAGCCGAACATGCGCATGCCGCGAGCGGCCCACAGGTCCAGTTTGTTCAGGTCGTTGCCCAGCGGGTAGGCGTTGAGCATGCTGATGAAAATCGCGAATTTGCCTTCACCGTGCAGGCGCCGGAAGTCGTCCGGGGTGTAGGCGATGCCGACCTGATTGGGGAAATCGCGCACCAGTCCGGAGATGATCTTGTAGCGCACCTCCTGCTGATTGCGTGCCTCTTCGACGAAGCCTTCGGTAGGGCGGTGCGGCGCGTTCGGGCCGTTCCACATTTCCGGCCAGCCGAACACGGTCAGGGCCGCGCCGGACAGGCGTCCGCGATTGGCCTTGATCAGGTCGAACTGCCCGGCGCCGTCCTTGTCCGCCTCGTTGCCGTGGGCGCCGAAGCTCAGCGGCACGGTGATGTGGCTGTCGAAGGAGAGGATCCGGTCCTGCAACTCGGTGGCCTGTTTCATCACCTTGACCGGGTAGCCGGGGTTGTTCCGAAACCAGTAGTCCCAGGCCAGGAAGCCGGCGCCGGCACCGATGGCCAGGGCCAGTGGCAGGCCGATGTACAAAGCCTTTTTCGAACGCGTTTTTGTCATTGCCGTCTCAGTCAGGTTCGCCGTCGAGGGTCAGGCGCAGGGGCCTTTGCTATCTGGGAAGAACGAGCGACCCAGGCAAGAATTTAGGCCGATGTGTCGTCCTCTTCGCGAGCAGCTTCAGCGCTGATCCTGTGAGAGCGAGGCTGCTTGCGAAGCTTTTAAATTTGTTCAGGCAACAAACGTTCTAGCTTGGATAAAGCCTGCTTCATGGCTGACACAGGTAGGGCAATGACGATTTCTCGACGCTGGTTCATGGCGGGCCTGGCACTCACGGGCGCTGCGCTGCCCGCCGCCTTTTATGCACATCGTGAGCTGACCCGTGAGGAGGAGCCGATCACCCCCGGCGAAGCCACGGTCGACTTGGCGGACACCGCCGGGCAACACCTGGCCGACAGCCTGCGCGGGGTCTGGGACATACGGTTCACCGGCACCGACGCCGGGCTCGATGGCCTGCCACACGAGGGCGTGGAGCTGTTTCTCGACAGCGCCCACCGTGGTCGCGGTTTGCGCGGTTACCTGGACACAGGCGTCAACCTGCGCGCGGAGCAGGCGCCGCGTTATCAGGTGATCGGCGATCTCGCACCGGGCAATGGCGCCGAGTTGTACTGGCGGCTGATGCGCAGCGACGCACCATCCGCGCCGCCGGTGTATGAGTTCAAGGTCAGGCTGGACGAGGTCTGGGCGGCGTTCGGCAATGCCGGCAGCGGCACGTTCAATGGTCAGGTGCTGCGCCTGGATCGGCCGCTGGCCTTGCCCGAGCAGGACAATCGTTTTATCGCCATCAAGCGCCGGTTTCCCGAAGCGCGGGAGCGAACCGGTTTGAATCCGGCGCTGCTGGCATGGCTGGTGGCGCCCGAGCACCGGCTGTTCCATCAGCTCTGGCATGCCTCCCGGGACAAGTGGCACAAGCTCTCGGACAAGAAGCGCGATGCCCTGCGCGGCATCGGCTGGCAGCCCGGCCCACGGGACAAGGAGCGTGATGCGCGAGGGCCACGCAAGGATCGCAACGGCTCGGGCATCGACTTTTTCTTCATGCACCGGCACATGCTGGGCATCGCCCGTTCCAAACAGGATTTGCCATCGTGGCCGGCGTTTCCGATGCCGCAGCCGGAACTTGAGCGTGATCGTCAGGGCTTCGCCCGCTATTTCGATAACCACGACGGCAACGCCTTGCCGCCGACCTGGCTGACCGACGGCGACGACGAGTACACCAAGTGGGTCAGCGATATCAAAGCCGCCGAGACCTATCACAGCAATTTCCAGGTCTGGGAGTCGCAGTACCGTGACCCGCGCTATCTGTCGAAAATGACCCTCGGCCAGTTCGGCTCGGAGGTCGAACTGGGCCTGCACGACTGGCTGCACATGCGCTGGGCGTCGGTGGCGCGCGATCCGTCGAACAATATCCCGGTGCCGATGGCCCGTGATCAGGCCGACTTCGCAGCCCGTTGGTATGCCCCGGAAAATGACTTTCTCGGCGACCCGTTTTCGTCCCATGTGAACCCGGTGTTCTGGCGCTTTCACGGCTGGATCGACGACCGTGTCGAAGACTGGTTCCGTGCCCATGAAAGGTTTCATCCGGGCGAAGTCAGTCGGCTGGAGGTCAACGGCGTGCCGTGGTTCGCGCCGGGGCGCTGGGTGGAAGTCGATGACCCGTGGCTCGGCCCGGACACCCACGGCTGCAGCACGGTCCCGGGTTTGCAACTGGGACGCTCGGTGGAAATGGACCCGGAAACCATGAAGCTGGCGCTGCGCATCACCTTTGGCGATGAAGACAACATGGCTGACCTGCTGCGCAAAGTGCCGCAACGGCCGTGGTATGCGCGGCATCTGAAGGTCAAGGGGTGGGCGGTTTAGTCAGGTAGACCGCAGCGCGCCCTTCGCGAGCAGACTCGCGAAGGGCGATAACGAGGTCTCAAGCCATACGCAGTCAGATAACCTGCCAACCCCCACCCAGCGCCTTGTACAGCGCGATACTCGCCTGCAATCGCGACAACCGCAGCTGCACATTCATATCCTGAGCCGCATACAGCGTGCGCTGTGTTTGCAGCACCGTAAGCAGGTCTTCAGCTCCGGCCTGGTAGCGACTCTGGGCAATGTCGAATGCGGTTTGTGCCTGGGTCAGTTCTTCATGCTGCCAGCGACGTTGTTCATCAAGACCACGAATCCCGGTCAGTGCTTTCTCGACATCGGCAAAACCATTGATGATCGCCCCGCGATACGTTTCCAGCAGCTCTTGCTGACGTGCCGTGGCCTTGTCGCGTTCGGCGCTCAGGCGGCCGTTGTTGAAGACCGGCGCCACAAGCCCCGACGACAAATTGTAGAAGGTCGTGCGCATCAGCTCCGAGGCCATGTCGGCGCCGGTGCCGAGGCTGGCGGTGAGCGTGACTTTGGGCAGCATCGCCGCACGGGCCACCGTCACATCGGCCTGGGCGGCGGCCAGTCTGGCTTCGGCGCTGGCGATGTCGGGACGGCGGCGCAGCAAGTCGCTGGGCACGCCGCTGGCGATGTCCGGCCATTGCAACTGGTCGAACGGTTGCGGCGTCAGGGTCAGTTCCTGCACCGGTTGGCCGAGCAAGGCGGCCAGGGTGATCAGCGCTTCGCGGGCCTGTTGTTGCACCAGCGGCAACTTGCGTTGCTGCTCGGCCACCAGGCTTTTCTGCTGAGCCAGTTCCAGGGCCGTCGCGCTGCCGGCGTCGTAGCGGGTTTGCACCAGGTGCAGGACGCTTTGCGCGTTGGCCAGGTTCAGTTCGGCAATCCGCCCCTGTTCACGCAGCGACAAGGCCTGGGTGTAACTGTTGGCGACGCCGCTGAACAAGGTCAGTTCGACGGTGGCGCGGTCGAACTCGCTGGCCTGCAAGCCGAACACGGCGCTGTCCCGGGTGGCACGTTTACCGCCCCAGAAATCGATTTCGTAACTGGCGCTCAGTTCGGCGTCGTAGTAATCCAGCGAGCGGTTGCTCGGGCTGACATCCAGCTGGCTGTAGCCCTTGCCGTGGATCAGCCGCTGGCGATTGGCGTTCAGGCCGGCCTTGATTTCGGGCAGCAGCGGGGCGCCCGCAATCACCGCGCTGGCTTCGGCCTGACGCACCCGCGCCACCGCAGCGGCCAGGTCAAAGCTGCCCAGCCGCGCCTGTTCGATCAAGCCGTCCAGTTGCGCACTGGCGAAGTGGGTCCACCATTGCCGGTTGCTCTGCACGGTGTTGGCGTTGTTGGGCGACTGCCACGCGGCGGGCGGTTGCAGGCCGCTGTCGGGACGTGGCGCGGGGCTGCTGCAGGCCGCCAGCAAAAGGCTGGCGGCAAGGAGGGTCAGGGGCGCTTTCATAGGTCGATCATTCACTGGTAAGGGCCGTGACCGGGTCGAGCCGGGCAGCCTTGCGGGCAGGCATGAAGCCGAAGATGACGCCAGTGGCCAGGGCGCAACCAAAGGCACCGAACACGGCGAACCACTGGAAAGCCACGGCCACATCGCTGAGCAGCAACACGCCACCGACCAGCAGCGCCAGGCCGATACCGGCAAGGCCGCCGACCACCGAGAGCATCACTGCCTCGGTGAGAAACTGGCGCAGGATGTCGCGCTGGCGGGCGCCGGTGGCCATGCGGATGCCGATTTCGCGGGTCCGCTCGCGCACGGTCATGAGCATGATGTTCATCACGCCAATACCGCCCACCAGCAGCGAGATCGCGGCGATGGCACCGAGCATCAGCGACAGCGTGCCCTGGGTACGGGCCTCGGCCTGGATCAGGGCGGCGTTGTTGGTCAGCTCGAAGTCTTTCTTGCCCTTGTGCCGCTGCAACAGGGTCTGTTCGATGGCGTGCTCGGCGTCCTTGACCTTGGCCGCGTCCCTGGCGGCGATCACCACGTATTGCGGGTCGCGGCTGCCGAACAGGCGCACGCTGGCCGCCGAATAGGGCACGGCGATGCGGTTGTCGCTGTCCGAGTCGCCGGAGCTGGCGCCTTTTTCGGCCAGCACGCCGAGTACCTGGAATGGCACGTTTTCAATCAGGATGTACTGACCGATGGGGTCGGCCACGTCCTTGAGCAATTTGTCCCGGACCTTCTTGCCAATCACCGCGACGGCGGCTGCGCTGTCTTCATCGGCCTGGGTGAAGTAACTGCCCTGGACCACCGGCCAGTTGAAGATGACCGGAAAATTGGTGTCGTTGCCGCCCACGTAACTGGTGTGATCGACGTTGCCGAAGCGCACCCCGGCTGTCGCCCCGTTGACCGGCATGATGCGTTGCACTTGTGGCAGGTCTGCCAGCGCGGCGACATCGTCCAGGGTGACGATGCCCGGTGGCGTGCGTGGGTGGGGGGCGCTGCCATTCAAGTAGATGATGTTGGAACCGAAGGCGCCCATTTGCGCCATCACCTGGCGCTTGCTGCCTTCACCCACCGCCAGCATCACCACCACCGAGGCGACGCCGATGACGATGCCCAGCAAGGTCAGGGCGGTACGGAAGCGGTTGATCCACATCACGCGCCAGGCCGCTTGCACGGCGTCCACCAGTTCACCTTTCCAGGCCCCGGCGTGCTCGCTGCCGGCGCTCAGGCGCTGGCGCAGGTCTACGGCTTGCAAGGCGCCGGGGTTGGCCTGGCGGGGCGCAGCAGCGGGTTCATCGGCGGTGTCACTGATGATCAGGCCGTCGCGGATTTCGATGATGCGGTTGGCGCGTTGGGCGACTTCCCGGTCGTGGGTGATCAGGATCACCACATGGCCCTGGCTGGCGAGTTCGTCGAGCAGGGTCATGACCTCGGCGCCGCTGTGGCTGTCGAGGGCGCCGGTGGGTTCGTCGGCCAGAATGATGTGGCCGCCGTTCATCAAGGCCCGGGCAATCGACACCCGTTGTTGCTGGCCACCGGAGAGCTGATGCGGGCGGTTGCCGGTGCGGCTGGCCAGGCCCAGACGGTCCAGCAGGGCCGCGGCGCGGGCATGGCGCTCAGCGGCTGGGGTGCCGGCATAGATGGCCGGCATCTCGACGTTTTCCTGGGCCGAGCCGGACGGGATCAGGTGATAGCCCTGAAACACGAAGCCGAACGCCTCGCGCCGCAGCCAGGCCAGTTCGTCGCTGTCCAGTTGCGCGACGTTTTCGCCGGCAAACAGGTACTCGCCGCGGGTGGGGCGATCGAGGCAGCCGAGGATGTTCATCAGTGTCGATTTGCCGGAGCCGGAAGCGCCGACAATCGCCACGAACTCACCGGCATGAATCGACAGGTCAATGCCGCGCAGCACTTCCACCAACGGGCTGTCGTTACCGCCATAGGCTTTGCGGATCTGGCGCAGGTCAATCAGGGGCGTTTGCATTCAGCCTCCGCTGCCAACAGCCGGGGCGCTGAGCACGTGATCGCCTTCGGCCAGGCCGTCGAGGACCTGGGTGCGCAGGCGGTCGCTGATACCGGTACGTACCTCGCGTGGCTGAATGTCGCCGTTGGCGGCGACGACCTGTGCCATGTGCCGGTCGGCTTGCGGCCCGCTCTGCAGCGAGGCGGTTGGCACGGTCAGCACGTTGCGGGCCTGTTGGGCGACGAAGAACACCTGCGCGGTCATGTCCGCCATCAAGGCGTTATCGGCGTTATCGACGTCCAGCAATACGGTGTAGAGCACCACGCGTTCGGCGCCGCTGCGACCGCTGGTGGGGCTGCCGCCCTGGGACTGTTCGAGTGGACGGGGCGGCACCGGCAGAATCTGGCGCACGGTGCTGCTCCAGCGACGCTTGCCGCCGCTGAGGGTGGTGAAGTAGGCGCTCATGCCGGCTTTGACGTGGCCGATGTCGGCTTCCGAGACTTCGGCCCACACGGTCATCGGCGACAAGCGTGCGATGCGCAGGATCAGCGGGGTTTGCTGTTGGGCGTTGAGCGTCTGGCCTTCGCGCGCGCCGACCGCGACCACGGTGCCGGACATCGGCGCATAGATGCGCGTGTAGCCGAGTTCGGCCTCGTCGCTGCGCAGGCTGGCCTGAGCCTGACGAATCTGCGCCTGGAACATGTCGATGCGCGCCTGGGTCGCCCGCACTTCGGCGCGGGCGGTCTGCACATCTTCTTCACGGGTGGCGCCGCCGGCGGCGAGTTGCTGCTGGCGCTGGTACTTCTGCTGTGCCAGATCGTGCTGGGCGCGCTGTTCTTGCAACTGCGCTCTCAGGTTGTCGATCGAGAAGCGCCCGGCATCGAGTTTGGCCTTCTGGGTCGACGGGTCGATTTCCACCAGCAACTGGCCCTCCTTGACTTCGTCGCCAGCCTCGACATGGATTTTCTGGATCTGCCCGGACGCCTGGGCGCCGACATCGACATAGCGGCGCGGTTGCAGGGTGCCGAGGGCGGTCACACTGCTTTCGATATCGGCCCGGGAGACCTGCGCCGTGGCCAGTTTTTCCCGACCCGGCGGGATGACTTGCCAGGCTGCGAAGGCCATTGCGGGGATCAGGCAGAGTGCTACAAGCAGGGCGCGTCGGGTGGGACGGGGACGTTTCATGCAGGGTTCCAGCCGGTGGGTATCGGCCCGTCGTATGGCGCTGCGCAATGTTTGCGCAGCGCCATACGCTGTCGCAGGGCGCGACAGACACGGGAGGCTGTCCTGTTAACGAGAACCCTTCGCAGGAATTTAAGCCTTGATACATTGGGTTACAGCTCCGCCGGCGGGTTATTTGTCCGGCAGATGGATCCAGTGCTTTAAATCTATATGAGAATTACTATAAATTACGCACCTTGAATGGCCACTATCGTGCTATTGCCCATTTTGGCGGTGGCCGGTCTGGCTCAAGGACAGGACCCGCACTCCGTGCGGCCGGGAGTCATGTTGGAAAACTACTATCGCGAACTGGTGTATTTTCTGAACGCCAGGCTGGGCAACCGTCAGGTGGCCGAAGATGTGGTGCATGACGCCTATGTGCGGGTGCTGGAGCGCTCCAGCGAAACGCCGATCGAGCAACCCCGGGCTTTTCTGTATCGCACCGCACTCAATCTGGTGATCGACGACCATCGGCGCAACGCCCTGCGTCAGGTCGAGTCGCTGGATGTGCTCGATAGCGAAGAGCGCTATTTCACCCCGTCGCCCCATCACAGCCTCGATCATGGCCAACGCGTGGAGATGCTCCAGCGCGCCCTCGCGGAGTTGCCAAGGCTGTGCCGCGAGAGTTTTCTGCTGCGCAAGATCGACGGCCTGTCGCACCCGCAAATCGCCGAACACCTGGGCATTTCCCGGGCGCTGGTGGAAAAGCACATCGTCAATGCCATGAAGCATTGCCGCGTGCGCATCAAGCAATGGGACGCCCATTGATCCTTTGCCGTTAAATTTTTTTTCATCGTCCTCGTTCCTACTCAACAGACGACCCTGGCCGGCGCAAGGCCAGCCGGGTCACTTAGGCTTACCCCGTGTTGAGGGGTTCATCCAGAGGACACTGGAAATGACACAGGCAATTGCATCGCCCATCGTTCACGACCTGATCGGCGTCGGTTTCGGCCCTTCGAACCTGGCGCTGGCCATCGCCCTGCAAGAGCGCGGGCCGAGCCAGGGCGAGCTGGATGTGCTGTTTCTCGACAAGCAGGCCGACTACCGCTGGCACGGCAACACCCTGGTGACCCAGAGCGAGTTGCAGATTTCCTTCCTCAAGGACCTGGTGACCCTGCGCAACCCGACCAGCCCGTACTCGTTCGTCAATTACCTCAAGCACCACGGTCGTCTGGTGGACTTCATCAACCTGGGCACCTTTTATCCGTGCCGCATGGAGTACAACGACTACCTGCGCTGGGTCGCCGGGCAGTTCACCGAGCAGAGCCGCTACGGCGAAGAAGTGCTGGCCATCGAGCCGGTGCTGCATCAGCAGACCGTCGAGGCGCTGCGGGTGATTTCCCGTGATGCCCAGGGCCATCAACACGTGCGCACCACCCGTTCGGTGGTGGTCAGCGCTGGCGGCACACCGCGCATTCCCGAGGCGTTCAAGGCGCTGAAAGATGACGGCCGGGTGTTCCACCATTCCCAGTACCTGGCGCAGATGGCCAAGCAGCCATGCGTGAACAATCAGCCGATGAACATCGCGATCATCGGCGGCGGGCAGAGCGCGGCAGAGGCGTTCATCGACCTCAACGACAGCTTCCCGACGGTCAAGGTCGACATGATCCTGCGCGGCTCGGCGCTGAAACCGGCGGATGACAGCCCGTTCGTCAACGAAGTGTTTTCGCCGGAGTTCACCGACCTGGTGTTCCAGCAGGCCCACAGCGAGCGCGAGCGGCTGGTCAACGAGTACCACAACACCAACTACTCGGTGGTGGACATCGACCTGATCGAACGCATCTACGGCATCTTCTATCGCCAGAAAGTCTCGGGCATTGCCCGGCACGCATTCCGTACCCTGACCACCGTCGAAAAAGCCACCGCCACCGAGCGCGGTATCGAACTGGCGGTGCGCAACAATGCCACTGGCGAAGTCACGGTCCGTCTGTACGACGCCGTGGTGCTGGCCACCGGTTACGAGCGCCAGATGCACCGCAAACTGCTGGCGCCGCTGGAAGAATACCTGGGTGATTTTGAAGTGGACCGCAATTACAAACTGATCACCGACGAACGCTGCAAGGCCGGCATCTACATGCAGGGCTTCTGCCAGGCGAGCCACGGCTTGAGTGACACCTTGCTGTCGATCCTGCCGATTCGCGCCGATGAGATTGCAGGGTCTTTGTATGACCATGGCAAGCATCGTGGGCATGGCCGTTCGGTGATGGATCTGTTGTTGGCGACCGCCAGCTAAGATTTTCGGCGCCTGTACCGCCGCCATCGCGAGCAAGCTCGCTCCCACATTTGATCTTCGGTTGTACACAAAATCTGTATTCACTGAAGATCCCTGTGGGAGCGAGCCTGCTCGCGAAGAGGCCATTTAAAGCACCACAAAGCCATATACCTGAACCCTCCCACAGGAGATCTTCAGAGAGCACAAATTTTGTGCATGACAGGGATCAAATGTGGGAGCGAGCTTGCTCGCGATGGGGCCATCGAAAGCACCACAAAGCCATATACCTGAACCCTCCCACAGGAGATCTTCAGAGAGCACAAATTTTGTGCATGACAGAGATCAAATGTGGGAGCGAGCTTGCTCGCGATGGGGCCATTGAAAGCACCACAGAGCCATATACCTGAACCCTCCCACAGGAGATCTTCAGAGAGCACAAATTTTGTGCATGACAGAGATCAAATGTGGGAGCGAGCCTGCTCGCGATGGGGCCATTGAAAGCACCACAAAGCCATATACCTGAACCCTCCCACAGGAGATCTTCAGAGAGCACAAATTTTGTGCATGACAGGGATCAAATGTGGGAGCGAGCTTGCTCGCGATGGGGCCATCGAAAGCACCACAGAGCCCCAACCTGAACCCTTCCTGAATAACCCTGCAATTGCCCCGGCAGCCGTCAAGGCGTCGTTTACTCTCCCTGTAGCGGTATGTAAGCTTCGCGCGATTTTATCCATAGCGGAGACCCACAGTGGGCACTTGTTCGAGTGACAGTAGTCGGCCGGTTTTGATAACCGGCATATTCTCGGCAAGATAACGCGCAGTTTTTTTGTGCCGTTATCTCGCCGAAAAGCGAGTAGCGGCATCCCGATCGCGGCCAGTTGCGGCCCGACTCCCGACGTCCCTCTCATCGACGCTGAACAGCGCGTGATGTTCGACTACCCCGTCGCCATCACGGCGCAGACACGCCTGCTTGAAGGTTTCCCCGGCTGCTCCTGGGAAAACTGCCATGAACCTGACCCTGCTCAAAGAATTCTTCGCCGGATTCCTGCGCACCCGCCACATCGCCCGGCACTTTCGCCGTCTGGCGTTGCTGGAAAGTTTCACCGACGCCACGGTCAATCGCGAAGTGCCGCCGTCACTCGCACAAACCCTGGTGACTGCCGCCAACAGCGACACCGGCCCGTTGCTCAATCGTCTTGGCAGCCACACCGACGGCTTGAGCGAAGCCGAGGCGCACACCCTGCGCGAGCGTTTCGGTCTCAACGAGGTCGAGCACGAGCAGCCTCTGCCCTGGTGGACGCACCTGTGGCACTGCTACAAAAACCCGTTCAACCTGCTGCTGACCCTGTTGGCCGTCATTTCCCTGCTGACCGATGACCTGAAAGCCGCCACGGTGATCTTCTCCATGGTGTTGCTTTCGACGCTGCTGCGTTTCTGGCAGGAAACCAAATCCAACCAGGCCGCCGACGCGCTCAAGGCCATGGTCAGCAACACCGCTACCGTGCTGCGCCGTGGCGATGCCGACACCGAGCAGGCGACGCAACGCATCGAGTTGCCGATCAAGCAACTGGTGCCGGGCGATCTGATCGTGCTGTCGGCCGGCGACATGATTCCCGCCGATTGCCGGGTACTCAGCGCCAAGGATCTGTTCGTCAGCCAGGCGGCGATGACCGGCGAATCGATGCCGGTGGAAAAATTCCCCCGCCAGCAGGACAGCGACACCAGCAACCCGCTGGACCTGGACAACATCCTGTTCATGGGCACCAATGTGGTGTCCGGCACCGCCATGGCGGTGATTCTCACCACCGGCAACAACACCTATTTCGGCGCACTGGCGCTGCGGGTCAGCGCCACCGACCGTGGCCCGACCTCGTTCCAGACGGGCGTCAACAACGTCAGCTGGTTGCTGATCCGCTTCATGTTCGTCATGGCGCCGCTGGTGTTGTTCATCAACGGTTTCACCAAGGGCGACTGGACTCAGGCGCTGTTGTTCGCGCTGTCGATTGCCGTGGGCCTGACCCCGGAAATGCTGCCGATGATCGTCACCTCGACCCTGGCCAAGGGCGCGGTGTTTCTGTCGCGCAAAAAAGTCATCGTCAAACGCCTCGACGCCATCCAGAACTTCGGCGCGATGGACGTGCTGTGCACCGACAAGACCGGCACTCTGACCCAGGACAAGATTTTCCTCGCGCGCCACGTTGACGTCTGGGGTGAAGACTCCGACGACGTGTTGGAAATGGCCTACCTCAACAGCTACTACCAGACCGGTCTGAAAAACCTGCTGGACGTGGCGGTACTGGAACACGTCGAGGTCTTTCGCGAGCTGAAAGTCGGCACGGCGTTCAGCAAGGTCGACGAGATCCCTTTCGACTTCAATCGTCGGCGCATGTCGGTGGTGGTGGCCGAGCAGAGCCAGCCGCATCTGCTGATCTGCAAAGGTGCAGTGGAAGAGGTGTTGTCCGTCTGCACGCGCGTGCGCCACGGCAAGGCCGAAGAAGCGCTGACCGAACCATTGCTGGCGCGCATTCGGCAAGTCACGGCGGCCTTCAATGCCGAAGGCTTGCGGGTCGTCGCCGTGGCTGCACGGCCGATGATCGACGGGCGCGACACCTATAATCTGGCGGATGAACAGGAGCTGACGCTGATCGGTTATGTGGCCTTTCTCGACCCGCCGAAAGAAAGCACCGCTCCGGCCCTCAAGGCCCTGGCCGCCCACGGCGTGGCGGTGAAAGTGCTGACCGGCGACAACGAACTGGTGACCGCCAAGATCTGCCGTGAAGTCGGCCTGGAGCAGCAGGGCCTGCTGATGGGCAACGACATCGAGCGCATGAGCGACCGGCAACTGGCGCTGGCGGTGGAAACCACCAACGTCTTCGCCAAACTCACGCCGACCCACAAGGAACGCATCGTGCGCCTGCTCAAGGCCAACGGCCATGTGGTCGGCTTCATGGGCGACGGCATCAACGATGCGCCGGCCCTGCGCACCGCCGACATCGGCATTTCCGTGGACAGCGCGGTGGACATCGCCAAGGAAGCGGCGGACATCATCCTCCTGGAAAAGAGCCTGATGGTGCTGGAGGAGGGCGTGCTGGAAGGGCGCCGGACCTTCGCCAACATGCTCAAGTACATCAAGATGACCGCCAGTTCCAACTTCGGCAACGTGTTCTCGGTGCTGGTGGCCAGCGCGTTCATCCCGTTCCTGCCGATGCTGCCGATGCACCTGCTGGTGCAGAACCTGCTGTACGACATCTCGCAGATCGCCATCCCGTTCGATAACGTCGATGCCGACATGCTGAAAAAACCACAGCGCTGGCAGCCGGCGGACGTCGGGCGCTTCATGCTGTTTTTCGGCCCGATCAGCTCGATCTTCGACATCACCACCTTCGCCCTGATGTGGTACGTGTTCGACGCCAACACCCCGGACCACCAGACCCTGTTCCAGTCCGGCTGGTTCGTGGTGGGGCTGCTGACCCAGACCCTGATCGTGCACATGATCCGCACCCCGAAAATCCCGTTCCTGCAAAGCCGTGCGGCCCCACCGCTGATGATCATGACCGCGATCATCATGGCCGTCGGCATCTTCCTGCCCATGGGCCCGCTGGCGCACTACTTCAAACTGCAGGCGCTGCCGTCGCTGTACTTCGTGTTTTTGCCGGTGATTCTGCTGGCGTACATGGGCCTGACTCAGGCGGTGAAGGGGTTTTACATTCGGCGGTTCGGCTGGCAGTAATCAGCCCCATCCCACGGACTGCCTTTTGTGGCGAGGGGGCTTGCCCCCGCTCGGCGGCGAAGCCGTCGTTAACCTGAACATGCGATCGTTCCCACGCTCTGCGTGGGAATGCAGCCCGTGACGCTCTGCGTCACAGCCTCAAAGGCGCATTACTGAGCCGGCTTTAAATCGATCACTTCGAACCCGGACTTGCCCGGCACGATATCGCTGCCACTGGCTTCTTCACCTTGGCCTTTGCCCGAGACATAGTCATAAATCAGAAAGCGCTTCGGCGTTTCATTGCCGATGTTGGGAAAGACCAGCCGCATCTGTGTCTGCCCAAGATACAGAAAGGTCGGCAGTGCTTTCTCGGCAAAATCAATGCGTTCAATCGAATGACTGACAGGGTTTTTCCGTAATACAACACCTTTCAAATAAGGTGAGCCGTAGTCAAGCGCAAAGATCAGGCTGGAGCCCGCGCACCTGGCCATGACCACTTCTCCGACAAAGTCAGCGTCAGGCATGTCGGTGAAGGCGGGTTGTGTTTTTTTATCGATGTTCACGAATAGACGTTGGCCATCAGCGCTGGATTCAGCCAATAAGGAGGCTTGGGTTCCGTCTGATAACAGGCAGTTGATAATGGGTTTTGGTGGTTGTGCGAACACCTGGCCAGCTGCAAGCAGGTCTAGCAGGCTCAGACAGATGATGTTTTTTTTGGGGCTCACTGTTTTTAGAACCTTTTTATCGGAAACACACTGTATTTGCTTGACGCCGACGAGCGCTTTTTGCTTAAGCGGCGTATGGCTTCTTCTTGGCCCATGGCCCACAACTTGTCACAGCCCAGGACCACTTCGTGGACGGAGCAGGCTTTGTCATTGGTCGTGAAGGTGGTAATCGGTTGAGCGCTCATTTCTTTCTGCTCGCCTCATAGTCATCGGCCCCGGAAGGCACAATCAGTTCATCCCATACCAGATGGGCCTTTACCGGTTCTTCGGCGTCGGTTTGCAAGCGGGGATGAAGACCGGCGGCGTCGCTTTTCGAAATTTGCGGCGCTGTTTCGGAGGGCACGATCAGCGCCGTCTTGACGGATTTGACGGGCTGTCCACGGCGGGTAACGAACTTCAGTTATTCGTCATAGCGTTCGCTGACTTTTGATTTGAGCAAGCCGCCTGCCCGGGCTTGATCGACAATCACAGGAATCAGCGGCGCAAGAATGCCGATCCCCGTACCCGCCCCAGGCGCACCCCCGGAATTGGTCTTGACCTCGGCACCACTGATGGTCACGCCACCGGCATCGATCTTGATAAAACTCCCGCCTGCCTTGGCCGTCAGTTCCATCCCGGCGTCGATCACCACCTTCTCACCCGCGTGGTAGTGAATCTCGGTCCCGGCCTCGACAAACTGCGCCGTGCCGACCTTCACATGTTGGGTCACGCCCACGGTCAGGTGCTCATCGGCTCGCGCTTCGGTCTTGCGGTCCAGATGGGTGATGCGGTGTTCTTCGACCTTGAACTCGCTGAACACATTGGCCTCGACCGTGTCATGCCGTTCGTTGCCGACATGGATCTTCTGGTCGTGCTCGATGTTTTCGTCCCAGTCACGCTGGGCGTGCAGGTAGATCTGTTCCGCGCCTTTCTTGTCTTCGATGCGAAATTCGTTGTAGCCCTTGCCGCCCGGTGAACTCAGGGTCTTGAAGGTGCTGCGGGTCTTGTTTGCCGGCAGGTCGTAGGGCACGACGTTGGTCTTGTGGTACAGGCAGCCGGTGATCAGCGGTTGATCGGGATCGCCTTCGAGGTAGGTGACCAGCACTTCCATGCCGATGCGCGGGATGGCGATGCCGCCGTAGGCATTGCCGGCCCAGCCGGTGGCGACGCGCAGCCAGCAGGTGGTGTTGTCGTCAGACTGGCCTTCGCGGTCCCAGAAGAATTGCACTTTGACGCGGCCGTACTGATCGCAGTGGATCTCTTCGCCCTTGGGCCCGGTGACGACGGCGGTCTGGCTGCCGAGGACTTTGGCTTTCGGGTGTTCGAGGGCGGGGCGGTAGTGCGCGTCCCACGGGGTGGCGAGGAAGCGGTTGCGATAGCCCTGATGGAAGTCGTCCTTGTGGTCGGTCACGTCGCTGGTGGTGTTTTCGCCCAGCACTTGCGGTTGTTTGCCTTCGTGAATGACTTCCAGCAGCAGCCACAGATCGTTCCATTCGGCGCGCGGGTGTTCGGCCAGGGTCAGGAAATGGCCGCTGACCAGACTCGGTTCGTCGCCTTTGCCTTCGACCCGCGTGTAGTCGGCGCGATGGCGTTCCAGGGCGCGGGTCGCCAGTTGCTTGCCGCGTTCGCGGTCGGTGAAGCGGCCGGGGTAGTCGTAGTCTTCGAGGTCCGGGGCGAACGCGCTTTTGGCCGCGCCTTCGGGCAGCAGGCGTGGTTTTTCGAAATCGTAGTCGCGGCGGCTGACGCGGGTGGTGCGGGTTTCCAGGCGCAGGTTGAAACGCTTGATCACCGGTTTTTCGGCGGCCATGCCGGAGTCTTGCTGGTAGCTGACCGGCGCCAGTTTGCGGAACACGGTCTGGTCATCGCCGAACACCAGTTTGTGGCCGCTGGCGCTGTGCTGGAAGTGGAAGTGAATGCCTTCTTCTTCGCACAAACGCTGAATGAAATGCAGGTCGGACTCGTCGTACTGCACGCAGTAATCGCGTTCCGGGTAAGTGGCGCCCAGCTGGAAACTGTAGGCGTCAGCCAGAATGCCGCGGGCTTCCAGGACCTGAGCGATGATCTTCGGCACGCTCAGGTGCTGGAAAATCTGCTGGTCTTGGTTATGCCGCAGGTAGGCGAGTTGCGGGACCAGGCTGATGCTGTAGCGGGTCAGGCTTTTGCCGGAATCGCCTTGCTCGATGCGATACACCAGGCCGTGGATCAGGCCCTTGCCGGTCGCGCCAAAGGACAGGCTGCCGGGCTTGTGCATCAATTCTTCGAGCTTGAGGTCGGGGCGGCTGCTGACCAGTTCGATGTCGAAACAGAACGGCTGATTGAGGGCTTCGCGACCGACGAAGCTGAGCACTTGCAGGTCAGTGGAAACGCCTTCCAGCGTGAGGGAGATATGGATTGCGTTTGCGTCCAGCATGCCTTGAATTCCGTCCTTTGGATAAGCTGAGCGGATGTTGCTGGAATTAATCAGTTACATCAATGCAGAAGTTGTTATTGCCCATTGTTGGGCGACGAAAGCCACGTTCGGAGGCTTTTTCTTTTCTCCGGGAAAAGTCCTGCACGATGTCAGGATAAATACTTCCTTCACATACCCCTTCAGTCGTCACGGTCCCGGGAAGCCATTCCATACAGGTGTGCCGGATTGACAGAGATTGCAGGGTGATAGCGGCGCGCTCCAATCGCAAGGGCGGTTAGAGCCGTCGGACGGAAGATTGGAACATCCAAGCCGCTCAGCCTGGGTGCGACATGGCAATGACCTTTTCCTTCACAAACCCCAAAAACGCCTTGGTCAAACGCGAGGCAACCAGGCGCTCGGAAATCACAATCCCGTATTCGAAGTCAATCTGGGGCGTGAATGGACGCACCAGGACCTTGTCGCCCAATGTATCGGCCACTGCGGGATCAATGATGGAAACGCCGGCGCCAAAACCGACCAGGGACGCGATGGCCGTAGATAGATGGCATTCAATGTTCAGCTGGCGCGCCACCTGGTACTTCGCAAACAGTTCGTCAATGGCGCGTCGGCTATCCAGCTCTTTGGGGTATGAAATGAAAGGCTCACCGGCCAGGTCCTGTGGCGTGATATGGGCACGGTCTGCCAACCGGTGGCCGATCGGCAGAATGCAACGCATGGGCGCCGTGAACAGTCGCTCCAGCTTTACGCCGGGTTGCCAGGTTGCATACGTCACGAAGCCGACGTCACATTGCTCGTTGGCCACCATTTCACTCACGATTTTGGTTCCTTGGATGGTGAATATCACCGTCACCCCTTCATGCAGTGCCATGAATTGCGCGATCCAGGATGGCAATAATGTCGCGGCCAGGGCAGGGGCACAGCAAACGGTCAGGGCGCCCTTGTTCAATGAGCGTATCTGGCGTGCGGCATGGGCAATTCGTTCGACGCCGACAAACGAGCGCTCCACTTCCCGGTACAGCAGTACCGCATCGGAGGTCGGAAACAGACGGGCCTTTTCACGTACGAACAGCTTGAACCCGACATCCGCTTCCAGATCAGCAATCAAGCGGGTAACCGCAGGTTGAGTCACGCTCATCATCTCCGCTGCGCTGGTGATCGAGTGCCGAATCATGACCGCGCGAAACGCCTCTAGCTGCCTGTTTTTCATAGCTATTTGCACTCATTATATTTTGACATTCGTTTGCTTGATATTTGACCGTTAGCGCAACTTTTTGGCTGAGGTTTGTCGGTAAACGCTGATCAAAAGGCTGTTTGCTCAAGAAGAATAAGCGTTTCAGCAATTTTTTTGAACCAGAGGACTCATGGAAAATACATAACATTCAAACATGAATGTCATTCCAATTGTGATTGGACCCCCTGATATCAATTGCAGACACTGGGTCTGCCCGGAAGGTGCGGGCATCGACAGTGGTACTCATATCAGGAGTCAACATGATCAGAAGGTTTGCCCCCGCACTCATCGCGGCCTCGCTGTTCGCCAGCCACGCACACGCCGAGCAACAGACACTGTACGTCGCCGTTTTCGGCGGCTCTTTCGAGCAGTTGCTCAAAGAGCAGATCGTGCCGCCTTTCGAAAAAATGACCGGCAGCAAAGTGATCCTGGTACCGGGCGACACGACCACCACCATGGCTCGCATGCAAGCTCAGAAGGGTAAGCAGACGCTGGACGTGGCGTTTCTGGATGACGGTCCCATGTCCCAGGCGGCGCAGCTGGGTTATTGCGAGACGCTGAGCGATGCCCCCGTCTATAAAGACCTGTACGACGCTGCGCATTTCAAAAGCAACAAGGCGGTAACGATCGGTCTCGACGGCACGGGCATCGTCTACAACGAGCGCGTATTTGCCGCCAAGGGCTGGGCGCCGCCTACGTCCTGGAACGACCTGGCCAACCCTTTGTACAAGGGCCATGTGCAGTTCCCCAGCGTCACCAACGGTTACGGCATTGAAAGCCTGGTGATGTTCGCGCGCCTCAATGGCGGCAGCGAGCAGAACATCGAGCCGGGTTTTGCCGCGATAAAAGCCAGCGTGGCACCTAACGTTCTGTCCTTCGACCCGTCACCGGGAAAAATTTCCGAGTTGTTCCAGAACGACAGCCTCTGGATCGGCGCCTGGGGTGCAGGCCGTACCCAGTCACTGCGTAATCAGGGCGTGCCGGTGAAGTTCGTCGCCCCCAGGGAAGGCGCCATGGCGTTGGGCCTGAGCGTTTGCCCGGTCAAGCACGATACGGTCAATGCGTTGGCCCAGAAGTTTGTCCAGTACAGCCTGACCCCGGAAGTGCAGGCGCTGTTCGCCGATGAAGAGGGCGTGGCGCCGGTCAACAAGCACACCGAACTGCCACCCGCGGTGCTGGCAAAAGTGCCTGACCAGGCCACCGTCGCGAAAATGCTGAGCATTGACTGGGACATCGTCAACGCCATGCGTCCCGCCTGGATACAACAGTGGAATCGCCAGATCGAGCAATGAATCTGCGTCACAGGCAGGGCCACCGAATGGCGTCCTGCCTGGGCCTGTACACGCCCGTCCAAGCGGAAAGTGAGTCAATAATAAAATGAGTTATTTGATTATCGAAGGCCTGAGCAAGTCGTATGGCGACGTGACAGTCCTGCATGAGGTCAATCTGAATATCGAGCAGGGCGAATTCATTTCGCTGCTGGGACCTTCGGGCTGTGGCAAGACCACGACGTTGCAAATGATTGCCGGCTTCATTGATCCCAGCCATGGCGACATCCGTCTGCAAGGCAAGTCGTTGCTGGGTCGGCCACCGGCACAACGTGGCCTGGGCATGGTGTTTCAAAGCTACGCGCTGTTTGTGCACATGACCGTTCGCGAAAATATCGAATTCGGCTTGCAGATGCGTGGCGTGGCACGCGCCGAGCGGATCCGTCAGGTGAGCCAGTCGCTGGAGCTGGTGCAACTGGGCGCCCATGGCGACAAGTTTCCTCGCGATCTGTCCGGCGGACAGCGCCAGCGGGTCGCACTGGCCCGGGCACTGATCATCAAGCCACCCTTGTTGTTGCTCGATGAGCCGTTATCCAATCTGGACGCCAAGCTGCGTCACGACATGCAAACCGAATTACGCAGCATCCAGCGTCAAGTCGGTACGACGACGATCATGGTCACCCATGATCAGGACGAAGCCCTGGCCATGAGCGACCGGGTCGCGCTGCTGGACCGTGGCCGAATCGTGCGCTTCGACAAGCCCAACCATCTGTACGACGACCCCGGATCGCACTTCGCCGCCGACTTCATTGGCCGTGCCAATCTGCTGGACGGGGAAATCGTGCTGCGCGGCAGTCAGCGCCAATTTGTCTGCGGTGCTGGCAGCCTGGTGCTGGACACCGAGTGGCCGTGCGGTCGCGCTACCTTCTCGTTGCGCCCCGAGCGTATCGACCTGGTCGACGGTCCTGCTGCTGTCCTCCGCGGCCAGGTGGTGAGTTGCGTGTTCAAGGGCAATTGCTGGCTGGTCACGGTCATGACCCAACTGGGCGTCCTGCACGTCATGCGTGCCAATCGAGGCCAGGTTGCCGTGCTGCCCGGCGCACAGGTGGGGTTGGCGTGGGAGTCCTCGGCGCTGCGCCGCGTGATTTCCAATAGTGATCTGCCGGCAACACAGTCCGGGGTGGCGCCATGAGTCAGGCATCCGTGTTGATACCCCGGCGCCGCGCCTTTGAATTCAGCACCAGAGCTTTGTTGCTCTTGCTGCCGGCCAGCCTGTTGTTCATCGCGCTGCTGGCCATTCCGATGCTGATGACGGGCGAACTGAGCCTGCATGGCTTCAGTGCTGAAACCAGCTCTGTGCTTGAGACCCGTTCCTGGCACAACTACGCCCTGGTGCTGCTCGACCCTTATTACCAGACCATTTTTCTGCGCACCCTCGGTCTGGCCCTGGCTGTCACCGTGGGCGCCGTGGTACTGGGCGTGCCGGAGGCGTACATCATTTTCCGCATGCGGCCGCGCTGGCGTGCCTTCTTCCTGATCATGACCCTGGCACCGTTACTGATCTCGGCGGTCGTCAGGACCCTGGGCTGGTCAATCCTGTTGAGTCAGAACGGTGTCGTTGCCAGTCTCATCGGCTGGCTGGGTCTGACGAATGGCAGCCCGCAGATGCTGTTCTCCTTCTGGGCCGTGGTCATCGTCCTGATCCACGCGCTGGTGCCACTGGTGATCTTGTCGGTATGGACCTCGTTGCAAGGCATTGACCCGCAAAGCTGTGACGCTGCATTGAGCCTGGGCGCCGGGCAGATGACGGTCTGGCGGCGGGTCGTCTTGCCGCAAGTGCTGCCCGGCGTGCTGTCCGGCAGCCTCATGACATTTGCCCTCAGCGCCAGTGCCTTCGCCACCCCGGCGCTGATTGGTGGCCGTCGACTCAAAGTCGCCGCCACCGCGGCCTACGATGAATTTCTCAACACCTTGAACTGGCCGGTCGGCGCGACTATCGCGGTGCTGTTGCTGCTGCTCAACCTGCTGGTCATCGGCGTGTACGGCAAGCTGGTTGAACGCCGAATCCAACGACGACTGGGGCGCTGACATGAACCGCAATGGATTATTCGCGCTGGTTTTTCACAGCCTGTTTTCAGTGTTCCTGGCGGCGCCTTTGGTGATCGTCTGCCTGGTCGCCTTCACCCCGGACAATATGCTGAGCGTCCCTACGTTGCACTTTTCAGTGCGCTGGTTTGTGGCGCTGTTCAATGACAATGGTTTTGTCACGGCGTTCTGCAACAGCATGGGGCTGGCGACGCTGGCCGCGACCGGAGCGGCACTGCTTGGCGTGCCTGCCGCGCTGGGCCTGTTGCGTTATTCGTTCCCCGGCCGGGCGGCGCTCAACGGCCTGTTGTTGTCGCCGTTGATGATCCCGCCGGTGGTGCTGGGAGTCGCGTTGTTGCGGCTGTTCAACGAGTTCGGTGTCAACGGTTCGTTTACCTCGCTGGTATTGGCCCATGTGATGCTGATCTTCCCTTATTCACTGCGCCTGATCATGGCGTCAATGGTGAGTCTGTCCCGTGAGCCGGAGCACGCGGCAATGTCCTTGGGCGCCAGTGCCTGGACGACCTTTCGACGCATCACGCTGCCGGCGCTGCTGCCGGGCATTCTCGGCGGCTGGGTATTGGCCTTTGCCAGCAGCTTCGACGAACTGACCGCCACCATCTTCCTCGCATCCCCGGCGACGCTCACGTTGCCGGTGCGTATCTACATGAGCATGACCGAAACCGTGGACCCCATGGTCGCTGCGGTCGCGGTGGTGATCATCGTGATTACCGTAGGTTTGATGTTTGTGCTTGATCGCCTGGTGGGTCTCGACAAAGTGCTGATGGGGAAAAACTGATGAAGAACGACTACGACTACGTAGTGGTCGGCGGCGGGTTGGTCGGGATGGCCATCGCTTATGGACTGGCCAAGCGCGGCGTCAGCACGTTGGTGCTCGATGGCGAGGACTCAAGCGTGCGGGCCGCACGGGGCAACTTCGGCCTGGTCTGGGTCTCGAGTAAAGGCTCCCGGCAAATCGATTATGCGCGCTGGTCACTGGAGTCATCGCAGCTGTGGCCCGGCTTCTGCCAGGAACTCGAAGACGCCAGCGGCATGAAGCTCGGTTACGAAAAGCCGGGTGGAATCATGATCGCCATGAACGAGGAAAGCCTGGCCAGCAGTGCGGCGGCGCTGGCGAAGCTGCATGCGCAAGACAGTCGCTTGAGCTATGAAGTGCTTGATCATGCGCAATTGAAACAGCGCATACCGGCCGTGGGTCCGGACGTGACGGGCGCGGTCTATTCGCCCCACGACGGTCATGTCAGTCCGCTCTACACCTTGCGCGGCCTGTTCGCCGCTTTCGAACGCGCCGGGGGCGTGTATCGAGCCGATTCACGCGTCGATCTGATCGTTCCGCGCGACGGCGGCTTCCGGTTGACCGCCGGCAAGCAGACCATCGAAGCCGGGAAAGTGGTGCTCTGCGCAGGCCTGGGAAATCGCGTCCTGGCACCGATGGTTGGCCTGCGTGCACCGGTGGTGCCGCTGCGGGGGCAGATTCTGGTCACCGAACGGGTCAAGCGCTTTCTCGATTACCCGACGCTGTCTGTCCGTCAAACCGCCGAGGGCTCGTTGCTGTTGGGGGATTCCGCCGAAGACGTGGACATGGATGACAGCGTGACGCCGGGCATCATTGCCCATATTGCGCAAAAAGCCATCGCGCCGTTTCCGCTGCTCAAGAACGTTCGCGTGGTGCGCGCCTGGGGATCGCTGCGGATCATGACCCCCGACAGCATGCCGGTCTACGAAGAGTCGCTCGTGCACTCTGGGGCGTTTGTTGCCTTGTGCCACAGCGGCGTCACGCTCGCGGCCGCCCATTGCGAAAAACTCGTGCCCTGGCTCATGGGTGCGCCTCGTCCCTCACTTCTCGACTATTTCTATGCCAAACGTTTCGCTGTTTAGCGCGCTCGCCGCTGCGCCAGCCGCTCAGGTTTCAATCCTGATCAATGACCGGCCCTTCACTGTGCCGCACTACATGTCGGTCGCCGCGGCGCTGCTGAGCGTGGGCGTTACGCAGCTGCGGGAAACGCCGGTATCCAACGCACCACGGGCACCGTTCTGCATGATGGGCGCCTGTTTCGAGTGCCTGGTTGAGATTGACGGTGTGCCCAATCAACAGGCCTGCATGACGCTGGTGCAGCCGGGAATGACGATCCGATCCATGATCGGTGCCAGGAGTCTGAAATGAGCATGATGCATGTTGACCTGCTGATCATCGGTGCCGGTCCCGCGGGCATGAGCTGTGCGTTGCAAGCCAGGGAAGCCGGCCTTGATGTGTTGCTGGTGGACGAAAACCAGCAGCCTGGCGGGCAGATTTATCGCAGTGTGGCGCAGTCGCCGCTGGCTGATCCGGATTTGCTGGGCAAGGACTATGTAGCCGGCGCAGCACTGGTAAAGCGCTTCCTGGCGAGCGGTGTGGCGTATTGGCCCGGCACCCTGGCATGGCAGATTACCCGCGACCGGCAGGTGAGCTTCACCCGCAACGGCGCCAACGCAGGCAGCGGCAGTGGCCAAATCCAGGCGCGGGCACTGGTCATCGCCAATGGTGCCCAGGAGCGGCCCGTTCCATTTCCCGGCTGGACGTTACCCGGCGTCATGGGCATCGGCGCCGCGCAAACGCTGTTGAAGTCGGCCGCACTGCTGCCGAGCCAGCGCGTGGTGCTCGCGGGTAGCGGGCCGTTGCTCTATCTGTTTGCCTGGCAGTTGATCCGGTCGGGCAGTTCCGTGGCGGCCATTCTCGACACCACGCCACGAGCCAATCGTTTTCCGGCGCTGCGCCATCTGTTTTCAGCGTTGCGGGCGCCAGGTTATCTGCTCAAGGGCATGGATTTGCTGAGGACGATTCGCAGCAGCGGCCTACCGCATATCCGGCATGTCGACAGCCTCGAAGCGCTGGGGCAGGGCGCTGTCGAGCGGGTTCGCTATGCAATCGACGGTCGTGAAGCGCACATCGACACGGACCTGCTGCTGGTTCATCAGGGCGTCATTCCCAACGTCCAGCTGACCCGTTCGCTGGGCTGCGAGCACCTCTGGGACGCAACGCAACTGTGCTGGCGCCCTGATCTTGATCAGTGGGGCCAGACCTCGCTGCGGGGGACGTACGTCGCCGGGGATGGCGGTGGCATCGACGGCGCCAGGGTTGCAGAGTTTTCGGGCGCGCTGACTGCCCTGCAGGTCGCCCAGCAACTGGGCTGTTTCACCGAAACCGTGCGCGACAGACAGGCGCTTCCACTTCAGCGCCAGCTGAATCGCCATCGGGCAATCCGGCCATTCCTGGACACGTTGTACCGGCCTGCGGAGATTTTTCGTCGGCCCGCAGACCAGACCATCGTCTGTCGCTGTGAAGAAGTCAGTGCCGGTGATATCCGCGCCATGAGCCGATTGGGTTGCAGTGGACCCAACCAGACCAAGTCTTTTTCACGCTGCGGAATGGGCCCCTGTCAGGGGCGGATGTGCGGAATCACGGTCGGGGAAATACTGGCCGAGGCCAGGCATGCGCCCATGCAGGCGGTGGGTTATTACCGGATTCGCCCACCGATCAAACCCGTGCAGTTGATTGATCTGGCCAACGCTTACGTACCGGACGTGAATGCGGCGCCGCTGAAGGCGTTTGTACCCAAATAACAGCAAGTGCGGGTAGCCCTGCGGATGACCCGCTGTACTGACTGACACTCCTCACAAGGCATTCAACCCATGAAAGAAATTGTTCGCATCGACAGTAATCATCGTATGAGCCGCGCGGTGGTCTGCAACGGCTTTGTCTTCATCGGCGGGCAGACCGCTTCCGACGCGACGCAGGACATCAAAGGCCAAACCGCTCAGGTGCTGCAAAAAATAGACGACTTTCTGGAAAAGGCGGGGCTGGACAAGACACGCATTGTTTCGGCGCAGATATGGCTGGCGAACATTCAATCTGACTTTTCAAAAATGAACGAGGTGTGGGATGCGTGGGTGCCAGAAGGTCACACGCCCGCCCGTGCAACCGTGGAGTCGCGCCTGGCACTGCCGGAGTTGCTGATTGAAATCACGGTCATTGCCGCTGGTTGAGCCAAAAAAACAACGCATCGCCTTCGGAGTGGGGAAAATGTTGACAGGTCTGTATTCGACGGCGGCGGTGCGCATCGGGGCGGGTAAATTGTTCCCCCTCTGCGCCCCTCAATTCGCAAAGCGTTGCAAGTCCCTGTCCAGTTGTATCCTCATCATTCGGATGAACTGTCGAGCATTGTCGGGCAGCGGCTTACCCGGCCGAAAGACCATCAGACTGGCAAAGTTTACGTCTGCGCTAAAGGGTTTGACGACTAACCCACGATCAAGAAAGTCATACGCGGCTAAACGGTTTACAAACCCTACGCCCAACCCCAGGAGTGCCATCTCGCAGACCGTATGGGTGTACGCGGTTTCAACGCGGATGTTCAGGCTGACGCCTTCCCTTTGTAAAACGGCGTTTAGTCGATTCCTGCTGCTGTCTTCAGGGCTTAGCGCAATAAATTCAATGTCCTGCAGATCCTTTGGATGGATGACCGAGTGGGTCGCCAATGGATGGGCCGCGTGCATGACGACAACCCCGGGAATGTCCACAAAGGGCGAATGTTCGAGGCCCGTCACGGGCATTTCGTCGGCCATGACCCCGAAATCGCATTGCCCTGCGCAGACTTGTTGGTGCACTTCCTTGGAGCTGAGGATTTTGAGCGAGACTCTGATATCGCGCTTTTTCAGCTCGAAAGCCGACATGACCCTCGGCATGAACGAGGTGCCCAAGGCCGGGTGAACGGCGATGGTCAGTCTGCCTATGCCGAAGTACCGCAAGCTTTTAAGACGATGTTCTATTGCTTCAAAACCGACGAACAGTTGATCGACATCCACCATCAGTGCCAGCGCTTCTTGAGTGGGTACAAGGCGCCCACGCGTTCGCACAAACAACTGTAAGTCGGCACCGCTTTCCAGTTTACGAATCGCCTGACTGACCGCGGGCTGAGATATCCCGAGCATGCTTGCTGCTTTGCTGGTAGTGCCGCCATTCATGACGGCCCTGAAAATTTCGATCTCTCGGATGCCCATGTGAACTCCAGTCTATAACTGCTGCTTATAGAGTAAATAAGTTTTGATCTTGTTGCCAAGCGTCACGGATACCTAGAATCGAGTCACTTTCAACGGCTTCACAGGGCACTTCAATCATGAGCTTTACCGACCATGCCAATAACCCTTATGCCAGCCTTTCACCCGCCGTATGGCGCGGATCAACGGTGGTATTCGATACCTTCGAAGATTTTGTCGGCCGAAAGTCACGGCAGCCAGATGGTTACAGTTATGGCATCACCGGGACGCCGACGACTCGGGGCCTGGAACAACGTATTGCCGACCTTGAGCACGGCAAGCACTGCATCGTCACACCCTCAGGTGCATCAGCATTGATGACCACCGTGATGGGTTTCGTCCGTAGCGGCGACCATCTTTTAATTTCCGATTCATGCTATGGCGCGCTGAAGGCATTTGCCCACAACTGGCTGGCCAGGCTAGGCGTCGAGGTGGAGTTCTATCCGCCGACCATCGATGCGGGCATTGAGGCGTTGATCAAGCCCAATACCAAGATGATCTGCCTGGAGGCCCCCGGCACGGTCACCATGGAAATGCAGGACATCGACACAATTACCGCCATCGCTCGCCATCGTGGGGTCATGACGATGATGGACAACACATGGGCCAGCCCACTGTATTTTCGTCCCTTGGAGCATGGCGTCGACTTCTCCATCGAGGCCGCCACCAAGTTCTTTGGCGGTCACTCCGATGTGTTGATGGGCAGCATCAGCATGAACAACGCGGATGACTACGCCACTCTGCGTGAGACCCAAAGCACCTTGGGCCAGTCCGTCAGTCCGGAAGACTGCTTCCTGGTGATGCGCGGCCTGGACACTCTAAAAGTCCGCCTGGCCGAGCAGTGCCGCAGCTCCCTGAAAATCGCCCGATGGCTGGAAGCACAACCCATGGTTCAACAGGTGCTGTTTCCTGCTCTTGAAAGCCATCCGGGACACGCCATTTGGCGTGAGCAGTTTGACGGTAACGGTTGCCTGTTTTCGATAATCCTCCAGCCAGCACCCGAAGCAACGTTCGGTGCCTTCTTCAATGCTTTGCAGCATTTTCCAATCGGCGCGAGTTGGGGCGGAACGCACAGCCTGATTGCCTACTACCCGGCGAGCCAGCAGCAAACGCGTAACTTTTCACCCACAGAGGAACCCATCGTGCGTATCTCCATTGGGTTGGAAGACCCTGACGTGCTCATCGCTGACCTGGATCGGGCTCTGCGCTGCTACGAGCTTGCGCGGATTCAAGTTCATCCTGGTTTTCAGGGCGGCTGAAGCGTCACGTTCCACCGACCGATATGTTCTCGAAATGCGGCCACCTTTTACCACTCAAGACCTGAGCGGCTCAACGCTACACAAAGGATGGAATATGAAAACAAGCACTGGCATTCGATTTGTACTTTCTTTTTTCGCCCTCGTTGTCCTTGGCACTGATATGGCTTGCGCCGAGGATTCGTTGGCGAATCTCAGAAAGCTGGGCGAAATCCGGATCGCCAATACACAGTCCAGTCCGCCCTGGAGCTATATCGACGATCAGAATAAACCGACGGGTTACGACATTGCGATTGCTGAAGAAGTCGCCAAGCGGATCGGCGTGCCCAAAGTCGTGTTCATCGCCGACAGCTTCGCCAATTTTGTCGAGGGGCTTAAGGCAGACAAGTACGACCTGGTCATGAATGACCTGACGCCGACGCCTGAGCGGGCCTTGCAGGTGGACTTTTCCGATCCGTACGGCGTAGAGGAATTCAGAATATTCCTCCTCGACAAGAACACCGACATTCATGAACGTGGGGATTTGGCCGGCAAGTCTGCAGGCGTAGTGGCGGGTTCCAGTAATGAATCCTGGTCACGTAAACAGCTGGTTGAGTCGGACATTCGCACCTATGAAAACGGCGGGTTGGCGTTCGATGACTTGGCAAATGGCCGCATCGACGTCGTCATCTCCTCCTGGTTCAGCGGTGAGAAATATCGCCTGGCCAATCAGTTGCCGATAAAAGCGGTCGGCGCGCCTCTTACGTTTCAACTGTCTGCAGCGGCCATGCCCAAAGGACATGAAAGCTTGAAAGTAGCGGTCAATAAGGCGATAGCCGAGATGATCGCGGACGGAACCATTGACGCGTACACCAGGAAGTTCATCGGTCCTGATTACCCAATGACCGCTGATATCAAGAAAGCGCAAGCCGGGGAGTAATTTATGCTGGAATTATTTCTCCGCTCCTGGCCGCTGCTTAAAACGGCTGTGCTCGTCACGCTGGGTCTCGGTCTTGGCGCCTTCGTGCTCGGCAGTGCGCTGGGAATGGGCGTGGCTTTGTTGCGTAACTCCAGCCTGCGTGCGCTGCGTGTCATCGCGTTCATGTACGTGTCTGTCTTTAGAGGCACGCCCTTGCTGGTGCAGATCCTGTTGATCTACTTCGGCCTTCCGCACTACGGGATCGTTCTTTCGCCGATTCCTTCCGCTCTGCTGGCGCTGACACTCTTTTCAGCCGCCTATCTGAGTGAAAACTTTCGCTCGGGAATAAATGCGGTAGATCCCGGCCAGTGGGAGGCGTCATTGGCGATGGGGATGGGCTACTGGACCTGTTTGAAGCGAATAATTCTGCCTCAAGCAATACGCATTTCATTACCACCGGTGGGCAGTCGCTTGATTGCCTTGATCAAGGACACCTCCCTGGCATCGACCATTACCGTCGTGGAAATGACCCGAGTGGCTGAACAGGTGGGGGCGGCGACGTTCCGCTACATGGAAATGTTCTTGATGATCGGGATGATCTATTGGCTGATCAACCAAGTCCTGACACTGATCCAGACCTACTTCGAAGGCCGTATTACGAGGCGCTACCGATGAGCCAGATAAAAATACAGGTCACCGCGTTGGCCAAGGCATTTGGTGCCAACACGGTGCTTAAACACGTCGACCTGACCGTAAAGGCTGGCGAAGTCGTGGTGATCCTTGGGCCGTCCGGCTCAGGAAAAACCACGCTGTTGCGCTCACTGAATTTTCTTGAGCAGCCTGACAGTGGCACGCTGGAAATTTGCGGACATCGCATTGAAATCAAATCCGGTCAGCGACTGAGCCGGGCGAACAAACAGCAGATTTCTCAACTTCGCCAGAAAACCGCGATGGTGTTTCAGTCCTTCAATCTGTTTCCGCACTTGACCGCTCTGGAAAACGTGATCGAGGGTCTGATCAGCGTCAAGAAGGTGCCGAAGGACGAGGCGATCACCAAGGGCATGTCCCTGCTGGAGAAAGTCGGCCTGAGAGAGAAAGCCGACAGTTACCCGGCTCGCTTGTCGGGTGGCCAAAAGCAGCGTGTCGCCATAGCCCGCGGTCTTTCAATGGATCCGCAAGTCATATTTTTTGACGAGCCGACGTCGGCGCTTGATCCAGAGTTGCGTGACGAAGTGCTAACGGTGATGCGCAATTTGGCCAACGCGGGAATGACCATGCTGGTCGTTACGCACGAACTTCGTTTTGCACAGGAGGCGGCTGATCGCGTGGTCTTCATGGAGGGCGGAGTCGTTGTAAAAGACTCGACCACCGAAGCGTTTTTCGCGCAGGACAGCGGGGAGCGCATCCAGCAGTTCCTTCGACGCTACTGAGCCTTTGCAGCGCAGGCCGTTATCACTCTTTGCAGTGCACGTCATTGCGGCTACCCCTGCAAGCCGCTAGGAAATTTCCTACAGGCCAGAGAGATAAATCCTTCGTTGGCAGTGTCATGAGTTAGCCACAATTTTGACTCCACGCTTTTGCAGAGTAATTGGCGAGATGGAATCCCCTAGCGTTCTCGTTTTAGAAAATCACGCGTTTCGGCGCGGTGTGTTGGTCACGGCTCTGCAGCATTTGGGCGTCAGCGATATTTTGCAGGCGGATAACAGCGAAGGGGCAATGGCACAGATAGATCGGGAGGGGGGCGTGGACATCGTGCTCTGCGACCTGAGCAATACCGCCCTCGACTGCCTGGACTTCCTGCATTGTGTTGGGCACAGCGGCATGGTCCGCGCGGTCGCCCTGTGCAGTGAGTTGCGCCCGGAGTTGCGTCGCGCCGTCGAACAGATGACGCGCTTTTCGGGGTTGCAGTTGCTGGGTGTCCTGAGCAAGCCCACGCAGCTCTATACGCTGCAAGATATCTTGCAGCGCTATTGTCACCGACGCTTGCCGGCGCAAGCCGATCCGTCACCACTTTATCGACTGCCCAGTGAAGAGGACGTTCGTCGTGGCCTGGCTCGGGGGGAGTTCAAAGCCTGGTTCCAGCCCAAGTTCGATATGAACAGTGCTGCATTGGCCGGAGCTGAAGCGCTGGCGCGTTGGGAGCACCCGATTCGGGGGCTGCTGTTGCCCAAGGACTTTCTGGCTGCCGTGCTGGCCTACGACCTGATCGATGAAATGCTCAAGCAAATGCTTGAGCAAGGCATGAGCCTGTTGCGTGCCTTGCGCCAGTCTGGCCTGGGCCTGGAATTGGCTTTCAACCTTCACGCCTCGCAACTGGCCCGCAATGACCTGACCGACCACATCTATAGCGTCTTGAAGAGCCACAATTTTCCAGGGTCGACGTTGTTGTTCGAAGTCGCTGAAAACGGCTTGCTCGACGTCCCTCGGGCGACCCGGGAAAACCTGCTGCGCCTGCGCATGATGGGCTGCAGCCTGTCGATCGATGATTTCGGCATGGGTTTTTCCTCGCTGACATTGCTGTCCCAGCTGCCGTTCAACCAACTCAAGCTCGACGGGCAACTCGTGCGCTCAATTGCCGAGCCGCACACCCGGGCGATGGTCACTTGCACCCTGGCGCTGGCCCGGTCGCTGAACATGAGCCTGGTGATCGAGGGTGTCAGCAGTCAGCTTATCCGCGATGGGCTGGTGGAAATGGGTTGTTCATTTGGCCAGGGATTTCACCTGACTCGTCCGATGGATGCCCAACGGTTCACGCAGTGGCTACAGAACCCGGAATCCACCGATTAGAAGGTCTGAAGTATTTCGATATGGCTGCCGGATGACACAGTGATGTTGGCCACACCAAAGGGTGATTTTTTCCGCGGTCTTTTGATGCTTGATCCTTCCCGGGGCGTCTTACAGAGAGGTTCAAATGCATAGAGCGTTGGTTGTAGATGATCATCCGTTCATTCGGGCGACGGTGAAATTGCTGCTTGAACATGAACGATTCGAAGTCGTCGCCGAGGCTGATAATGGCGCCGATGCGGTGCAACTGGCTCGCAAGCATGACCCGGAACTTATCCTGTTGGACATTGCCATGCCCAGCCTGGACGGCCTGGAAGTTCTCAGCCGGATCAGCGCGCTGAAGCTGTCCAGCAAGATCCTGGTATTGACCTCTCAATCAGCGGCCTTTTATGCCATGCGCTGCATGAAGGCGGGCGCTGCCGGTTATATATCGAAAACCGACGAATTGGATGAATTGAGCAAGGCGATCAAGGCACTCATGGCTGGATATACCTTCTTTCCAAACCTGGCGGGCAATTCCGTACGCCGAATTGATATCGATTCCACCGAGCTGGAGATGATCCGCGGCCTTTCCGATCGTGAACTGACGATTCTGCAACAACTTGCCCGAGGTTTGAGCAACAAGGAAATCGGTGATGCCATGTTGTTGAGCAACAAGACTGTCAGTACGTACAAGACCCGCCTGATTGAAAAACTCAACGTGAAGTCGGTGGTGTACCTGGCCGATTTTGCCAAGCGTAATAGTTTGATCTGAGTGGAAATCCCTGTGCGCAGCTATCTACTCGCAGCATTTTTGCTCAGTCAGTTGGGGATTGTTCCGACAGCCCATGCCGAAATGCAACCGCTGAACCTGTACGGCCGTTCGAATGGCGAAAGCAGTTCAGTCTTTCTGGATGAGGCGGACTGGCGCTGGTTACGCAGCAGAAACTCACTGCGCCTGGGCGTATCGGCGCCAGACCATGCACCCTTCGACATGGTCACCAATGGGGGGCAGGATTACGAGGGCATCACCGCTGACTATGCGCAGCTACTGGCCGCGATGTTGCACATTCAGGTCGAAGTGCGTCGCTATGACTCCCGAGCCGAGGTGATAGAGGCACTCGCGCTCGGTGAGGTGGATCTGGTGGGCACCGCCAACAGTGCCGATGCGGCGGATCCAGAACTGGTGCTCAGCAGTGCCTATGCTAAAGCCCCGTCAGAACTGGTAACTCGCCGGGGCGCCGAGCAAGTGTTGACACCGGACCTGCCCGGCATTCAACTGGCCATACTTGACCATTATCAGCCGATGGAGGCCCTCAGTTCGGCCTATCCCAAGGCTCAGATACAGCTCTATGATTCGGCCCAGAGCGCGATCGGTGCCGTGGCGTTTGGTCAGGCGGATGCGTATGTGGGTGATGCCATCAGCACCCACTATCTGGTCAATAAACACTTTCTGGATGACGTGCGCCTGACGCAGTTGCCAGGCGTGTACACCACGCATTTCTCCTTCGCCATGAACCAGCACAATCGTCGTCTGCTCAATATCGTCAATACCGCGCTGGCGGCGATTCCAATCACGGATCGCATGACGATTCTGCAGCGCTGGAGTGCCGGTGACATGAGCATTTCCGGCCTTCACCCACTTCGCTTTACCGCCGCCGAACAACGTTGGCTGGAAAAACATCCGCGTCTGACAGTGGCAGTCAACGATAGCCTGGCCCCCGTCTCGTTCTTCGATGAGCGGGGCGAGTTCCGGGGCATCAGTGCCGAGGTGCTGGCCAAGATCAGCCAACGTACCGGTTTGAAATTCGATGTGCTGCGCGGCAATTCAATGGACAAGTTGATCGAACAGGTCAGGGGCGGCAATGCGGATCTGCTGGCGGCGTTCAACCCCAGTGCTGAACGTGAAAACGAGCTGCGGTTTACCCGGCCTTATCTGACCAACCCGTTTGTCCTGATCACTCGGGACGCGTCGGATAGCCCAGACACACTGGAGGACATGGTTGGCAAAAAGCTGGCGCTCAGACGCGGCAATGCACTGCATGATTTCATCAGCACAAAATACCCGGGCATACAGTTGATCGAGACAACGTCTTCGGCCGATGCCACGGCGTTGGTGGACAAGGGGAAGGCGGACGGCGCCATCAACTCGCTGATCAACGGGCGTTACCTGATCCTGCGCGAATACCGCGATCGCCTGCGCGTGGCCGGTATCGTCGGTTTGCAGTCGGCCCAGATCGCCTTTGCCACTGAGCGTGGGGCGCTGGAGCTTTATTCAATTCTGGACAAAGCCCTGCAAAGCATTCCGCCAGAAGAAATGGATGAACTGACGGGCCGCTGGCATTACGACGTGGTGATCGAGAATGGCAACTGGCAGCACAATCGCTCAGCGGTCATACAGGGTTTTCTCCTTTTCGCGTTGTTGCTGATCATCGCTGCATGGCGGATCGTGTATTTGCGTCAGCTGGTCCTCACTCGCGAAAAGGCCGAGCGGGCGCTCAATGACCAGATGGAGTTCATGCGCGTCTTGATCGACGGCACGCCCCACCCGATTTATGTACGTGATCGCCAGGGCCGGCTGGTGAGTTGTAATTCGGCCTACCTTGACGTGCTCGGGGTCGCGCGCGAGGCGGTGATGGGCAAGCAGATTATCGACAGCACAGTGCTCAGTCATGCCGACGCTGTGGCCTGTCAGGACGCCTACATGAAGGTGATGGCGGACGGTACGCGATGGATACAGGACCGCGCCGTCACCCGCAGAAACGGCACGATCCACACGGTGTATCACTGGATGTTGCCGTATCGCACCAGCGATGGCGTGGTGACCGGGATCATTGCCGGCTGGATCGATATCAGCGAACGACAGCTTCTGTTCGAACAATTGCAGAATGCCAAGAAAAGCGCCGATGAAGCCAACCGCGCGAAAACCACTTTTCTGGCAACCATGAGCCATGAAATCCGTACCCCGATCAACGCTGTGATCGGCATGCTCGAACTGGCCATGAAGAAGGCCGACCAAGGTGTCACGGACCGGTTCGCGATCGAAGTCGCTTCTGGCGCGGCGCGGGGACTGCTGGACCTGATCGGCGACATTCTCGATATCGCACGCATCGAATCCGGCCGCCTGTCCCTGGCCCCGGAGCGGGCCAGTTTGCGTGAACTGGTCGAATCAGTGGTGCGTATGTTCGAAGGGGTGGCTCGGCAAAAAGGCCTGCGACTGTTGCTGGATTTCGACCTCAAGGCCTGTCGCGATGTCCTGATTGATCCGCTGCGCTTCAAACAGATTCTTTCCAACTTGCTGAGCAATGCGATCAAGTTTACCGACGAAGGCGAGGTGCGTTTGAGCGTGCAGTCTGCGCTCGGTGCAGGCGGCGAGCGCCTGGCGATTCATGTGCAAGTCAAGGACTCCGGCATCGGTATTTGCGCCACTGACCAGGAGCGACTGTTCAGTCCTTTCGGTCAGGCCAGCAATAATCACCAGTCGGCGCGGGGTGGTTCGGGACTGGGCCTGGTCATCAGCCGTACGCTGTGTGAAATGATGCAGGGAGAACTGAACCTGAGCAGCGAGCCGGGCAAGGGCACGCAGATCGATATCTGCCTCAATCTGGTTATCTTGCCACCCATGCCCGTTGCCGAGTTGCCAGCGGTCGAGCCCGCGTCTCAGGGCTGTGTGCTCAACATCCTGGTGATCGACGACTACCCGGCCAACCGTTTGCTGCTCTCCCAGCAGTTGTCCTACCTGGGTCACGGGGTCTGCGACGCCGAAGACGGCGCCCATGGCCTGCGCGCCTGGCGCAACGGCAACTTCGATGTGGTCATTACCGACTGCAACATGCCTGTCATGAACGGCTACGAGCTGACGCGGGCCATTCGTGACGAAGAAAAGGCATCGGGTGCCGAGCCGTGCCTGATCCTCGGTTTCACTGCCAATGCCCAGCCGGAGGAAAAGGAGCGTTGCCTGGCAGAAGGGATGAACGATTGCCTCTTCAAACCCATCAGCCTGGTGGATCTGAGTGCCCGACTGGCCTTGATCAAACCCGGCATCCAGGCATTGCCGCTGGGCGCGAAGGCGCCCGAGGTTGAAGGCGACATCGACCTCAATAGCTTGCAGCAACTGACGCGTGGCGATCACGCCGCGATCAGAAAACTGCTCGGCGATCTGGCCACCAGTAACGAAGAGGACATGTTGCGGCTGATCAAACTGTTCGGCGAGCATGACTTGCCCGGCCTTAGCGACCTGGCTCATCGGCTCAAGGGCGGCGCGCGAATCATCAAGGCGCGCAGCGTGATCCAGTGCTGCGAGCAGTTGGAGGTCATCTGCATGGGGGCGGACTCTGTCTTGTTGACAGAGGCAGTGGACGCATTGCAGCAAGCAATGGAGCGATTGGCGCAGACGCTGGAGCAGAGCATGGGTGAACCCGCACTCTAGATCTCGGGGCCGAAACTTTCGGCCCTGATTTTAGTGCCTGTAAAAGTTAACCATGAGTGCGAATGCTGGACGGCATCAGTCCGTCAGTTTGCGTCCCTTGCGCTTGTTCAATTGTTTCAACAATCGTTCCATCTGCACTTTCAGATTCTGCAGGGTTGCGGCGCCTCTGTCGCGATCTTCGCCTCGCCAGGATTCGCTATGTGCGGTCAGCAGCTCAAGATTGTCTTCGTGTCGCCTGAGTAATATCCGTAGTTGCTTTCGCTCTTTCGTCATGTCGACTATTTCCTGGGGGCGTGGGCCAATTACTGTATTCAACGATGCGCTAAACATTAGTAATGAATTCAATCCCGTGTATGTAGGAAATTTCGCAAAGAGCAACAACCCGCTACCGATAGGCCGCAGTCCATCGCCGGTGTCGCGATGCTGGGAAATTTCCTACATTCAGGGAGAATTTTCCTAGAGATACCCACCGGTCAGGTCCGGACAATCGACTCATTCCTTTTAGAGTGAGCCGCTTCAATGCATATGCTCCCATTACGTATTCTGGTTATTGGCGACAACGCTTTCCATCGCTCGATTGCGGTCAACATGCTTTGGCAGTCCGGCTGCCAGGAAGTCTTTGTTGCCGCCGATGGCCAGCAAGCTCTGGGGATTCTCGAACAGGTCGGTGCGGTGGATATCACCTTGTGCGACCTGCGCATGGAGGGTGTGGACAGTCTGGCTCTTCTACAAACCGTGGGCCGATCCCGGCTGGCGGGGTCGATCATCATCAGCAGTTCGTTGTCCGCAGATGTGCGTCGGGCGGTGGGGCAGTTGGTTTCGCTGTTAGGGATGGTGCTACTGGGCGACGTCGGCAAACCCTTGCAATTCAGTGCCCTGCAGCGATTACTGGCGAAACACATGAACGAACCTGTTGATGAACGGGCCGTGGCTCCTGTCGCTGGATCAGCGACTGAAGAAGAGGTGCGCCGGGCGCTCGCCGATCAGCAATTGCAGACTTACTTTCAACCAAAATTCGACCTGCTGACCGGTGACGTGTGCAGCATCGAAGCATTGGCGCGTTGGCACCATCCTGCCAAAGGCGTACTGCCAGCCTCAGTGTTCATACCGACTATCGAGCGCTGCGGGTTGATGGATGACTTGCTGTTCCTTCAGTTGGAGCAAGGGCTGAAGCTTCAGCGTCAGGCACTCGATCAGGGATTCGCGCTCAACATCGCTTTCAATCTGCAGGCTGCGCAACTGGTCAATGCCCAACTGACATGCCGGATCAAAACGCTATTGAGTGATTATGATCTGCCCGGATCAGGGCTGACGTTCGAACTGACCGAAACGGGGTTGCTCGAAGCGCCTGCAATCAGTCTGGAAAGCCTGGTCCGCTTGCGCATGATGGGTTGCAGCCTGTCTATCGATGATTTTGGCGCGGGGTTTTCATCCTTGCAGCGCCTGTGTCAGTTGCCGTTCAACGAAATCAAACTCGACGCCGAATTCGTTCGCGGGCTCAAGCAAGAGCCGCGTTGCCGCGCCGTCATAAAAAGCACCCTGGCGCTGGGTGAAGCATTGGGCATGACGGTGGTAGTCGAAGGCATCGAAACCGAAGAGCAACGTCAAGTCTTGTTGGAACTTGGGTGTACCCAAGGGCAGGGGTACTTGTGCGCGCGACCGATGACGGCGGCGGGATTGTTGAATTGGCTGGATCTTCAGCGAATGGCGGCTGTTAGTTGTTCGGTCAGTGATTGAAAAAACTGATGGCGGACGAGATTTTCAATGCGTTTTCATGGTTTCAGTTTGCTGGGAAATTTCCTACAAATAGCAGGAAATTTCCTAACTTAATCCACTTGGCAAGTTGAAATAATACGACCTGGTAATTCCTTGGTGATTGACATGTTTACGTAAGACGAAGTTTTATCCGTGTTGATTTATAGGCGCGGTGTCGTTTGTAAACAGTGTTTTTATATCAAGGGTTAAATGAAAAGCGGAAGTCATCACGCCATGGATGACGCGTGTTCGGGAGGTTGGCGCGACGCCAAATTCATTGATGAATAAAATATTTTCGGTTGTTTGGAACACATCAATGTGTTGCTGGGTAGTTGCTTCGGAACTTGCCAGCAAGAAGACCAGAAGTGGGCCAGCACGGCAGCGTAGGCGGGGTTTGAAAACGTCTGGCGCAACGGCTGTTGCGCTGACTGTTTTCTGGATGGAGGCAATGAGCCCCATGGCAATGGCCGCCTCGCAACTGAACGGGACCGCCTCTGATAACTCCATTGCTATCGGCGGTGGAGCGGGCGCCAATGCATCCAATATCAGTATTGCCATCGGCGACGCCACTACCGCGGCCGGAAGTAACTCTGTTGCTCTAGGTCGTCAGATAACCGGGACGGGTGCTAATGCGGTCGGCATAGGTTGGACGGCCAGTGCTATGGCATCAAACAGTGTTGCTATAGGGAATGCTGCAAGTGTATCCAACACCGCCGCCGCCGCCAACAGTGTGGCGCTGGGCAGCAGCTCATCGGCCACAGGAGCGACCTTGGGCAACGCCGCTTATGGCGTCGGTGGCTCCGCCACAACGGGTGGCGAGGTGAACATCGCCAACGGCACCAATGGCCGTCGGATTACCGGCCTTGCCGCCGGCTCCAACGCGACGGATGCGGTCAACGTCAGTCAGCTCGATCAAATGGGCCAGAACGCAGTGACTGCTCTAGGTGGCGGCGCGGCGCTGAATTCGACCACAGGGGTATGGACGGCGCCCAGTTACTCCACCAACAGCATCAATGCTATCGGTACCAACACCGGTCCATTAGTCAGCAACAACGTTGGTGCAGCGCTGACCAATCTCAATACCAGCCTGACCAACACCGCTGCTGTGGCGGTGAAATACGACAATGCCGCGACCAAAACCCAGGTGACCTTCAACCCGGCGGGCACCGCGGTCAAGTTGACCAATATCGCGGTCGGCGCCTTGACCGCCACCAGCAGCGATGCCGTGAATGGCAGCCAGTTGTTTACAACCAGCCAGAACACGGCGGCAGCCCTTGGCGGCGGCGCGGCAGTCAATGCGTCCACCGGTGCATGGACGGCACCGAGCTATTCCACCAACAGCATCAGCGTTAATGGCACCAACACCGGGGCATTAGTCAGCGGTAACGTCGGTGCGGCACTGACCAATCTCAGCACCAGCGTGACCAACACCGCTGCCGTCGCGGTGAAATATGATGCGGTCGGCGGCAACACCATTACCCTGGGGGCGACTGGTGGCGTGGGCGCACCGGCCGGCGGGGTGAAAATCACCAACCTGACTGCCGGGGCCTTGAACGGCACCAGCACTGATGCGGTGAACGGCAGCCAACTCTTTGCCACCAATACTACCGTCACTAATCTGGGGACCCAGACCACGACGTTGGGCAACACCTCGGCCAGCACCCTGGGTGGCGGCGCCACTTACTCGCCGGCCACGGGGCTTACGGGCTTCAGTCAGCCGATCAATGCGATCAGCAGCACCGGGGTGGTAGGGGCGGGCACTGCGCAAACCAGCGTAGCGGGTGCGTTGTCGGCGCTGAACACCGACACGGTCAACACCGCCAATATCGCGGTGAAATATGATGCGGTCGGCGGCAACACCATCACCCTGGGAGCGACTGGTGGTGCGGGTGCACCGGCTGGCGGGGTGAAAATCACCAACCTGAGTGCCGGTGCCTTGAACGGCACCAGCACCGACGCGGTGAACGGCAGCCAACTCTTTGCCACCAATACTACCGTCACTAATCTGGGGACCCAGGCCACGACGTTAGGCAACACCTCGGCCAGCACTCTGGGTGGCGGCGCCACTTACTCGTCGGCCACGGGCGTTACGGGTTTCAGTCAGCCAATCAATGCGATCAGCAGCACCGGGGTGGTAGGGGCGGGCACTGCGCAAACCAGCGTAGCGGGTGCGTTGTCGGCGCTGAACACCGACACGGTCAACACCGCCAATATCGCGGTGAAATATGATGCGGTCGGCGGCAACACCATCACCCTGGGTGCAACCGGTGGTGCAGGCGCACCGGCTGGCGGGGTGAAAATCACCAACCTGACTGCCGGTGCCTTGAACGGCACCAGCACCGACGCGGTGAACGGCTCGCAGCTGTTCGCGACCAATCAGACGGTCAATAACATCAACAACGGCGCGGGCATCAAGTATTTCCACGCCAACTCTATCCTCGCCGACAGCACCGCGACCGGTCAGGACAGCGTGGCCGTCGGTCCAGCCGCCAGCTCGACCGCAACGAATGCCGTCGCCATCGGCAACGGTGCCGTCGCCGGCACCGCCAACTCCGTCGCCCTGGGCAATGGCGCCACCACCGCCGCCGCCAATGCGACCGCCTCGGGCGTGGTCAACGGCGCCACCTTCAATTACGCCGGTGCGGTTCCGACCGGCGTATTGAGCGTCGGCAGCGCTGGCAATGAACGGCAGATCACCAATGTAGCGGCCGGCCAAGTCACGGCCACCAGCACCGACGCAATCAACGGCAGCCAACTCTTTGCCACCGATACAGCGGTCACTAATCTGGGGACCCAGGCCACGACGTTAGGCAACACCTCGGCCAGCACTCTGGGTGGCGGCGCCACTTACTCGTCGGCCACGGGCGTTACGGGTTTCAGTCAGCCAATCAATGCGATCAGCAGCACCGGGGTGGTAGGGGCGGGCACTGCGCAAACCAGCGTAGCGGGTGCGTTGTCGGCGCTGAACACCGACACGGTCAACACCGCCAATATCGCGGTGAAATATGATGCGGTCGGCGGCAACACCATCACCCTGGGTGCAACCGGTGGTGCAGGCGCACCGGCTGGCGGGGTGAAAATCACCAACCTGACTGCCGGTGCCTTGAACGGCACCAGCACCGACGCGGTGAACGGCTCGCAGCTGTTCGCGACCAATCAGACGGTCAATAACATCAGCAACGGCGCGGGCATCAAGTATTTCCACGCCAACTCGACCCTGGCCGACAGCACTGCCACGGGTACTGACAGCGTGGCCGTCGGCCCAGCCGCCAGCTCAACCGCAACGAATGCGGTGGCCATCGGCAACGGCGCCATCGCTGGCACCGCCAACTCCGTCGCCCTGGGCAATGGCGCCACCACGGCGACCGCCAATGCGACCGCCTCGGGCGTGGTCAACGGCGCCACCTTCAATTACGCCGGTGCGGTTCCGACCGGCGTATTGAGCGTCGGCAGCGCTGGCAATGAACGGCAGATCACCAATGTAGCGGCCGGCCAAGTCACGGCCACCAGCACCGACGCAATCAACGGCAGCCAACTCTTTGCCACCGATACAGCGGTCACTAATCTGGGGACCCAGGCCACGACGTTGGGCAACACCTCGGCCAGCACTCTGGGTGGTGGCGCCACTTACTCGTCGGCCACGGGGATTACTGGCTTCAGTCAGCCGATCAATGCGATCAGCAGCACCGGGGTGGTAGGGGCGGGCACCGCGCAAACCAGCGTAGCGGGTGCGTTGTCGGCGCTGAACACCGACACGGTCAACACCGCCAATATCGCGGTGAAATATGATGCGGTCGGTGGCAACACCATCACCCTGGGCGCAACCGGTGGTGCAGGCGCACCGGCTGGCGGGGTGAAAATCACCAACCTGACTGCCGGCGCCTTAAACGGTACCAGCACCGATGCGGTAAATGGTTCGCAGCTGTTCGCGACCAATCAAACCGTCAATAACATCAACAACGGCGCGGGCATCAAATATTTCCACGCCAACTCTATCCTGGCCGACAGCACCGCGACCGGTCAGGACAGCGTGGCTGTCGGCCCAGCCGCCAGCTCAACCGCAACGAATGCCGTCGCCATCGGCAACGGTGCCGTCGCCGGCACTGCCAACTCCATCGCCCTGGGCAATGGCGCCACCACAGCCGCCGCCAATGCGACCGGCTCGGGTGTGGTCAACGGCGCCACCTTCAATTACGCCGGGGCAACACCGACTGGCGTGTTGAGTGTCGGCAGCGCTGGCAACGAACGGCAGATCACCAATGTAGCGGCCGGCCAAGTCACGGCCACCAGCACCGATGCAATCAACGGCAGCCAACTCTTTGCCACCGATACAGCGGTCACTAATCTGGGGACCCAGGCCACGACGTTGGGCAACACCTCGGCCAGCACCCTGGGTGGTGGCGCGACTTACTCGTCGGCCACGGGCGTTACGGGTTTCAGTCAGCCAATCAATGCGATCAGCAGCACCGGGGTGGTAGGGGCGGGCACTGCGCAAACCAGCGTAGCGGGTGCGTTGTCGGCGCTGAACACCGACACGGTCAACACCGCCAATATCGCGGTGAAATATGATGCGGTCGGCGGCAACACCATCACCCTGGGCGCGACCGGTGGTGCAGGCGCACCGGCTGGCGGGGTGAAAATCACCAACCTGAGCGCCGGTGCCTTGAACGGCACCAGCACCGATGCGGTAAATGGTTCGCAGCTGTTCGCGACCAATCAAACCGTCAATAACATCAGCAACGGCGCGGGCATCAAGTATTTCCACGCCAACTCTATCCTCGCCGACAGCACCGCGACCGGTCAGGACAGCGTGGCTGTCGGTCCAGCCGCCAGCTCGACCGCAGCTAATGCCGTCGCCATCGGCAACGGTGCCATCGCCGGCACCGCCAACTCCATCGCCCTGGGCAATGGCGCCACCACGGCGACCGCCAATGCGACCGCCTCGGGTGTGGTCAACGGCGCCACCTTCAATTACGCCGGGGCAACACCGACTGGCGTGTTGAGTGTCGGCAGCGCTGGCAATGAACGGCAGATCACTAACGTGGCAGCCGGTCAGGTATCGGCGACCAGCACCGATGCAGTCAACGGCAGCCAATTGTTCTCAACCAACACCGCCGTCGATGGGCTGGGGACTCAGGTCAACAACCTGGTCAACAACGGCACCGGCATCAAGTATTTCCACGCTGATTCAACGCTGGCCGACAGCACCGCGACCGGTCAGGACAGTGTGGCCGTCGGTCCCGCTGCCAGTTCCACCGCAGCGAATGCCGTGGCCATCGGCAACGGCGCTATTGCCGGAACCGCCAACTCCATCGCCCTGGGCAATGGCGCCACCACAGCCGCCGCCAATGCGACCGCCTCGGGCGTGGTCAACGGCGCCACCTTCAATTACGCCGGTGCTGCACCGACCGGCGTATTGAGCGTCGGCAGCGCTGGCAACGAACGGCAGATCACTAACGTGGCAGCCGGTCGGGTCTCCGCGAGCAGTACCGATGCAGTCAACGGCAGCCAGCTGTTCTCAACCAACACCGCCGTCGACGGGCTGGGCACGCAAGTCAACAACCTGGTCAACAACGGCACCGGCATCAAGTATTTCCACGCCAATTCGACGCTGGCCGACAGCACCGCGACCGGTCAGGACAGTGTGGCCGTCGGTCCCGCTGCCAGTTCCACCGCAGCGAATGCCGTGGCCATCGGCAACGGCGCTATTGCCGGAACCGCCAACTCCGTCGCCCTGGGCAATGGCGCCACCACAGCCGCCGCCAATGCGACCGCCTCGGGTGTGGTCAACGGCGCCACCTTCAATTACGCCGGGGCAACACCGACTGGCGTATTGAGTGTCGGCAGCGCTGGCAATGAACGGCAGATCACTAACGTGGCAGCCGGTCAGGTATCGGCGACCAGCACCGATGCAGTCAACGGCAGCCAATTGTTCTCAACCAACACCGCCGTCGATGGGCTGGGGACTCAGGTCAACAACCTGGTCAACAACGGCACCGGCATCAAGTATTTCCACGCTGATTCAACGCTGGCCGACAGCACCGCGACCGGTCAGGACAGTGTGGCCGTCGGTCCCGCTGCCAGTTCCACCGCAGCGAATGCCGTGGCCATCGGCAACGGCGCTATTGCCGGAACCGCCAACTCCATCGCCCTGGGCAATGGCGCCACCACAGCCGCCGCCAATGCGACCGCCTCGGGCGTGGTCAACGGCGCCACCTTCAATTACGCCGGTGCTGCACCGACCGGCGTATTGAGTGTCGGCAGCGCTGGCAACGAACGGCAGATCACTAACGTGGCAGCCGGTCGGGTCTCCGCGAGCAGTACCGATGCAGTCAACGGCAGCCAGCTGTTCTCAACCAACACCGCCGTCGACGGGCTGGGCACGCAAGTCAACAACCTGGTCAACAACGGCACCGGCATCAAGTATTTCCACGCCAATTCGACGCTGGCCGACAGCACGGCAACCGGTCAGGACAGTGTCGCCATCGGCCCGGCCGCCAGTTCAACCGCCGCCAACAGCGTGGCCCTGGGTAGCAACTCCCTGGCCACAGGATCGACCCTGACCAACGCAGCCTATGGTATCGGCGGCGCGGCAACGGGCGGCGAAGTCAACATCGCCAACGGCGCAGACGGTCGTCGTCTGACCGGCCTCGCTGCCGGTTCCAACAGCACCGATGCGGTGAACGTCAGCCAACTCAACCTGGTCGGCCAGGATGCAGCGCAGGCCCTGGGCGGTGGTGCACAACTCGACGCCACCACCGGCGTGTGGACGGCGCCCAGCTATGTGACCAACAGCATCAATGCGGCAGGGGCCGACACCGGTCCGCTGACCAGCAGCAACGTAGGCAATGCGCTGAGCAACCTCAGCACTGGCCTGACCAACATCGCCGCCGTCGGGGTGAAATACGACGACGCCACCACCAGGACGCAAGTGACGTTCAACCCAGGTGGCGCGGCAACGAAACTGAGCAACGTGGCCGCTGGCGATCTGAGCAGCACCAGCTCCGACGCGGTGAACGGCAGCCAGTTGTTCGCGACCAACGAAGCGGTCGACAACATCGTCAACAACGGCACCGGCATCAAGTATTTCCACGCCAACTCGACGCTGGCCGACAGCAGCGCGTCCGGGCTGGACAGCGTTGCAATCGGGCCGTTGTCCGTCGCCACAGGCGCCAATTCGTTCGCGGCAGGCACGGGCGCCACGGCGTCCGCTGATGGCGGTCTGGCGCTGGGGCATCAGAGTCAGGTGCTGGTGTCGGGCGGTATCGCACTGGGCGAAGGTTCGGTCGCGAACCGTGCCCTGGCACCGGCCACGGGCTCGATCCCGGTCGGTAGCGGGGCGATCACCTATGACACCGCTGATGCGACCTTGCTTGGGTCGGTTTCGGTGGGCAAGGCCGGTGCTTACCGGCAGATCACCAACGTGGCGGATGGCACCGAAGCCAACGACGCGGTAACGCTGCGTCAATTGACCGGGGCGATGGGCTCCTTGAGTTCGACCGGCACCCTCTATTTCCACGCCAACTCGACGAACCCGGTGGACTCACTTGCCACGGGTGCGGAGTCGATTGCGGTCGGCCCGGCCACCGTGGTCAACGGCGATAACGGTATCGGTATCGGTGACCAGGCCACTGTCGGTCAGGCCGCGGCCGGTGGCATTGCCATCGGCCGTAATACCCAGGTGTTGCTGGCTTCCGGCATCGCCGTGGGCAGCGCGGCCCAGGCCTCGGCTGAGCAATCGGTGGCGCTGGGCGCCGGTGCCAATGCGAGTCAGGCGATGAGCGTGGCGCTGGGCTCCAGTTCGATAACCACCGTCGGCGCCGAAACGGATTACAGCGCCTATCGATTGACGGCACCGCAGACGTCGGTCGGCGAGGTCGGCATCGGCACGGCGCTGGGCAATCGCAAACTCACCGGGGTGGCGGCAGGTACCCAGGACAACGACGCGGTCAACGTCGCACAACTGAAGTCGGTCGGCGATCAAGTGGATCAAAACACCACAGACATCACCAACCTCGACGGACGGGTCGGTGGCCTCGAGAACCTGATCGGCTCGGGAGGCGGCATCAAGTACCTGCATGTCAACTCCACCAGCGCCGACTCCTCAGCCACCGGCAGCAATGCGATGGCCCTGGGTCCTCAGGCCGTGGCATCGGGTAGCAGTTCGGTGGCGGTGGGCAATGGCGCCAAGGCCAGCGCTGACGGCAGTGTCGCGCTGGGCAGCGGCGCCAGCGATGACGGTCGAGGGGCAGAGACGTACACCGGCCAGTATTCGGGGGCGAACAACGTGACCTCGGGCACGGTGTCGGTGGGCGATGCGGCGACCGGCGCAACCCGCACGATCAGCAATGTTGCCGACGGCAAGGACGCCACGGATGCGGTCAACGTGCGGCAACTCGACGGTGCGGTCGCCGAGGCCAAGCAGTACACCGATACATCGATTGCCAACCTCGACAGCACGGCAGTTCAACAGGATGGCCGCATCAGCGCCGTCGAGAGCGATGTCTCCAACATCAAGAACGGCACCGACGGCATGTTCCAGGTGAACAACAGCAGTGCGGCGGCCAAGCCGCAAGCCACGGGTGTTAATTCGCTGGCCGGTGGCGCAGGGGCTGTGGCGTCGGGCAATAACAGTGCGGCGGTCGGCACCCAGGCTCAAGCCAGCGGGGAAAACTCGGTCGCCGTGGGTAACGGTGCCAAGGCCTCGGCCAAGAACGCCACGGCGCTGGGCACCAATTCGGTGGCTGATCGCGACAACAGCGTATCGGTGGGCAGCGTGGGCAGCGAGCGGCAAATCACCAACGTCGCGGCGGGCACCAGTGGCACCGATGCGGTGAACTTCGACCAATTGACCAAGAGCGTGGCGGGCATCACTGACAGCGCCAATGCCTACACCGACCAGCGTTACGCGGAGCTGAAAAATGACCTCAAGCAACAGGACGAAACGCTCAGCGCGGGGATTGCCGGTGCAATGGCAATGGCCAGTCTGCCGCAGTCTTATTCACCGGGTGCAAGCATGACAACGGCGGCCGCCAGTACCTATCGCGGTCAATCGTCCGTTGCCTTTGGTGTTTCACATTTGTCCGGCAATGGGCGGTGGTTGACCAAGTTGCAGGGCAGTACCGATACCCAGCGCAATGTGGGGGTGGCTGTGGGGGTGGGTTACCAGTGGTGATGGCTGTTTTTGATACGTCTTTCTTCGACTTTTTCTCAGGCAAAAAACCATGAACATGAAAACTATTTTCGTCACCACCCTGATCACTTTGTTGGCGCTGGCCGGTTACGACAAGTTCCTGGTCAACAGACCTGCGGACATCAAGACCAATTGGCTCAGCATTCCCGCTTTGCCGGTGATTCATGATGCGGTATTCGAACTCTCGCCGAGATTCGACGGGCAGCGCAATACGCCGGCAATGGAGCAGATCTGTGCATTGGCCCGGGGCGAAGTGAAACAGGAGCAGGTCAACGCCTTCCTCAAGCAGCAAGGCGTCGTGGCGCAAACGGTGCCCAAGGAGGGCAGCCCGTTCTCGCTATTGGTCAATGGCGACCAGGCAGGGCAGACCACGGCCTGTGCGGCCTATCTGGCGACGACCGTGTTGTCGACAGTCAATGTCTCCGAGTTCATGCGCCCCGTTACCACACCGGCCGCCAATGGGCAGCCGGAGAAATCCGCGCTGCAGGTTGATAACGCGCTATTGGCCTCGGCGCTGTCGATCAAGCTTGCCGAAGCCCGGGCCAATGCCGATGTGTTCGCCCTGATCGCCGCCGAATTGCAACGCAGTCCCGGCTTGTCGATACCGCAATACCGGGCGCGAGCCGAACAGCTGTTTGCCCGCCTGGCGCCGACCTACCTGCAACGCATCAAGGATCAACTGCCGGCCGCGGACACGCAGTACAAATTGCTGGAAATGGATGACAGCCGCTTCCTGTTCAGCAGTTCCATCGGCAGCGTATTCGAGTTTGGCAGCAACGGCCTGATCCTGGACCAGGGCGGTATCACCTGGTATGGCCAAGGCAAACTGCTGGGGCAGGATTACCCGCTTCAGGTGGCGTACTTTTCACCGTTGGTCAAAGCGCTGCTGGTACCGCCGCAATCGTGACGCTCCCTGTCCGTGACAGCAAATAGTTCGGTGCCTGGTTGTTCCTGAAAAAGGTGAGATAAATGCAATTCCGCCGAAGGTTGTATCAAGCCATCACTCTTGCCGTCCTGGGGGCGATTTTACTGGCGTGCACAGGAAAACCGGGCACCCCTGAAGCTACAGTAGAACAACTGGCGGACTGGTATCTCAAGAGCGGCTCCAAGGACGGCTATCCCGCTTTGTTGAGCATCGACGATGCCAAGCCACTGTTTGACCCGGCGATCATTCGTCTGTTGGTTAAAGCAGCAGCGCAGCGTGACAGACAAATCATGGCGCACCCCGAAGACAAGCCCCCCTTTGTCGACAACCTGTTCATCACTGGTTTTCAAGATCGGGTTGATCAGTATCGGATTACACAAACCCGTCAGTGGGGGGAGATCGCGCATTCGCAACTGGCCTGGGCCAGGCTGGGTGACAACATTTTCAATGACACCAAAGTGCTGTTACGCAAGACGCCGGAAGGCTGGCGCATAACGGATATCATCTACGATGAAAATCACCCTGAGAAGCGACTGACCGAGCTGTTAAAGATCGATCGCTGATGTGGCGGGAGATGGCGGATTGAGTTTGCGCTTTCAATAAAAGTCTCACATCGTCTCTAACGATGAGATGGGAGGTGATGGACACGCTGCGACGGGTGTTATCACCGAGCAACTCAAGGCTGTACGGTCGAGCAACGATTTACCGGTACAGTTGCAGCCGCCGTCATTTGCCAATCAGCCAGCCATGGCTGCGCGCCACGGACCTCCTTCAACCTGATCACCGTAGCCCTCGGCAGAGAAAAGCCGACGGCGACTCGGCATAAATGCCTTAATCATGTCCGGGAATGGACTTGGAGCAACAATGAAACAGGAAGTGATCCGCATCGCTAAAAAGCTAATAGTCATTACCGCAGTGCTGGCAGCCTTTACCGCTTATGGCGCGAACACGCACTTTGGTCTGGAAACCTGGGCGGGGGATATCGGCCTGTTTGTGGGCCTCTGGGTAAACGCGTTGCCCTCTACAGCCGTTATCGTTCTGGTCGTGGCAAGTGCAGCGTACTCAATCAAGTGGTTACGAAATCGGCGCAGTAACGTTTAGTTCGTCGCTCACTGAATACCAGCACAGGCGCCGGGAGTTTCTCTAAAAGGCTCTGGAGAATTTCCTGCCCACAGTCGAACCATCCACTGTCGCAACCCACCGCCCTGGCCTCAAGGTTCGGCAGGCAACAGACGTCCTCACCGCAGGTTCTCGTTCTGGAAAAAACACTCTTTGCGCGCAGCGGGAGTGTGGGTTGATTCAGGTGTTCTTGCCGATGGCCGGGCCGCTGTCGCTGTCGCTCATACTGGCGAGCGGTTTTGCGGTACTCACTGGGAAATTTCGTACAGGAATTGAGGACATTGCGTCGTTTGTTTCAATGACTGGCAACGCAAGATGAATGGCAGCAACTTTACCCAGCTTCTGGATGAATGCCTCAATGATCCACTCTATTAAAATCGTCACCTTTACTTTGTGCGCAGCCATTTGTTTTTCACATTTCGACGCTCATGCACAGGCAGGTGACGAGTCAGCTGACAGGATTCAGATTATCAGTCCGGCGCACCCCGTGTGGTTGGTTGAGAAACCCTATGCCGAGAGCCCCATGCTGACGGCGAGCACTTACGGCGACAGCGCTTACAGCGGTTATCACAGCAAGGCCACGTTGGAGATCAGCTGTCACCCGCAGAACCCGGAGGCAGGATTCAGGCTGCAAATCGCCCCACAGGCACTGGGTTTCAACAGCGGGGCATTTGAAGGTCCGGACGTCAGTGCACGGGGGTCAATGCGAATCACTACCGGAACACGCACCGCCGTCGATCACAAAGTCTCAGGCAGCTGGACTGACGGCGGGGTATTCCAGGTGGGGACGATCTTTTCGTTTGAGGCGCCGATCCCCCGCGATGAATTGGCCTACTGGGCGAGCGACGCTTCGCGTGGCCAGCCACTGCAGCTTTTGCTGGCCCCCAAGGCCGGCGGCAAGCTGTTGACTGCAACGTTTTCATTGCCAAAAAACAACGAGGGGTTGAAGAAGGTCGTCCGGCGTTGCCTCAGCACGGTTGCCGCCACGCCTGTGAGGCTATAGCGCGACCGAGTTGAAGGCGGTCTGCCACAAAGGGCCATCCGGCGATCGGCACCAACGGCACGGCCTGCGACAAGGCAATGCCATCGAACAGCCGTGGCGGATGAGCCTGGATGATCGCTATCTGTAGAGCTTTCTGCGCATTTTTGGGAAGTTTCCTACAAAATCTCAGACATTTCCTAGATAGATTTCCCCGGGTTTCCTGAACAATCGCCATACCCTTGCAGCCGATGAGTCACACCCCATGTCCTGCCTGCCACTGCGCGTCCTTGTTCTCGAAGACCATGACTTCCAGCGCTCCGTCGCGGTCAACATGCTGCGCACGCTCGGTTGCCGCGAGGTGTTCGAAGCCAGTGATGGCGCCGAGGCGCTGGAGGTGCTGGACGTTGTCGGTGCGGTGGACATCGCCCTCTGCGACTTGCAGATGGAAGGCATGGACGGGCTGGAGTTTCTCAAGCGCGTCGGTGCATCGGGGCAGGTAAAGGCGATCATCATCAGCAGTTCACTGTCGGTCGATCTGCGACGGGCGGTGCAGCAAATGGTATCGCTGCTGGGCCTGGAATTGCTCGGTGATGTTGGCAAACCGCTGCACGGATCAGTGCTGGAGCATTTGCTGGAAAATCACGTCAACCGGCCGACTGCCGGGCCAAGGTCTGCCGCACAGGTTGAATTCGCCAGTGAGTGGGCGGTGCGTCGGGCGTTGGCCGAGCAGCAGTTGCACGCCTGGTATCAACCCAAATTCAACCTGCAGACCGGTGAGGTCTGCGGCGTAGAAGTGTTGTGCCGCTGGTTGCACCCGTTCAAGGGCGTGGTTTCACCTGCGCAGTTCATGCCGGTGCTGGAGCGCTGCGGGTTGATGGATGAGTTGTTGTTCGGGCAGTTGGATCAAGCCTTGAACCTCCAGCAACAGGCCAGAAGCCGTGGTTTTGCACTGAACATGGCGTTTAACCTGCAAGCGGCGCAGTTGGCCAACGGCGAGCTGGCTTCAACCATCAAGAGCATCCTCAGCCGTCACGCTACGCGTGGCGCCAGCCTGACCTTCGAACTCACCGAAAGCGGCCTGCTGGAAGCGCCGGCCACCAGCCTCGAAAGTCTTGTGCGCCTGCGCATGATGGGCTGTCGGTTATCCATCGATGACTTCGGTGCCGGTTTTTCCTCCCTTCAACGACTTTGTCAGTTGCCGTTTAACGAGATCAAGCTCGACGCCGAATTTGTTCGCACGCTGGAACACGAGCCGCGCTGTCGTGCCGTGATCAGCAGCACCCTGGCTCTGGGCGAAACCCTGGGCATGTCGGTGGTGATCGAAGGCATCGAGACCGACGCGCAACGCCAGCAATTACTGGCCTTGGGGTGCACACAGGGGCAGGGCTACTGGTATGCGCGTCCAATGAGTGGCGATGATTTATTGCACTGGCTTCAGCGGCGTGATGATGCGCGGATCGAGTGCTGAGCACAGGTCGAGTTAATGCAATCGTCGGATATCAGAGCCTATTTTTAGGAAAAGTCCTACATCAACCATGGCATGGCTTCCGTAGTCTTGCGCGCTGACGAATTTGTCCCCGTTCTGGAGGCCACCCACAATGCCGAACAAAGCTTTACGCATCCTGATCGCCGACGCGCAGCACTTTCACCGGATGAAAATCGAGCGCCTGTTCAATCAGCTCGATTACTTTCGGGTGGCGCCGGTGCAGGACCTTGCGGAGCTGTTGGTGTTGGTGGAATACGGTTGCGAGCCGTTCGACCTGGTGGTCATCAACGCCTCGTTGGCCGCTGGTGTCATCAACCTGCCGGGGTTGTTCCTCGACAACCCGCAGGTTCGTCACGCGTTTGTCTACGACGGCGAACAGGCTGGGCTGCTGGCGACCACCGGCTGTACGGCGGAAAAAGTCCAGGTGACCCACGAACCGCTGCCGGATTCATTGACCATCGGCCAGTTGATGGCGAGGGTCGACCCCTGTGCGCAGGAGCCATTCCAGTACCGCCAGCAACTGACCGGCTGAGATGACCGTTCGTCGCTACTGTCAGTTCTGACAGGTACATGCCTTCAGCTTTCCATGCGAGAGTCATCGCGCAGCCGTTGCGTCTATTCCGGTCTTTTCCGGCGGGTATGCGCCGCGCAATCAACAGATTTTTGCCAGGAGTTGCCATGAAGTTCGCACTGATTGTGGACGATCATCCGGTTGTGCGTGCCGCAGTCAAAATCGTGCTGGAAAAAGAGGGATTCAAACGAGTTGTCGAGGCGGCCAGCGGCAATGAAGTGATGGCGATCCTGCGCGACCATTCACCGGACCTGGTAGTGCTGGACCTGATCATGCCGACCATGGACGGGCTGGATGTGCTCGGGCGGATCAAGGCCGCTGGTGTGGCCTCTCGCGTCCTGGTGTTCACCTCCCAGGACCCGATGTATTTCCAGGAGCGCTGCATGCGTGCCGGTGCCCTGGCGTACGTGGCCAAGACCAATGAGTTGGCGCAGTTGAGCAAGGCGGTGCATGCCGTCATGGCCGGATACACCTACTTCGCGCATTTGCCTGCGGCCGCGCTGAGCAATGTCCAGCGCAGCGAAAAACAGCAGATCGACAGTCTCTCCGACCGCGAATTGACCATCCTGCAATGCCTGGCCCGGGGCACCAGCAACAAGGCAATTGCCGAGCGAATGCACCTGAGCCACAAGACCGTCAGCACCTACAAGACGCGCCTGATCGAAAAACTCGGCGTGTCCTCGGCCGTGCACCTCAGGGAATTCGCCAAACGTAATCATCTGATTTAAGTGAGCCCGGCCGTGCGTGCCTATCTGTTCGTTGCAATGTGGTTGGCGCTTGTGAGTCTCGGTGTCGCGGCGGCCGACGAACCCACGCAGCTGGATCTGCTGGGGCATTCCACGGTTGCCGGTTACCAGGTCCGTCTTGACGAAAAGGATTGGCAGTGGCTGCGTGACAAGCACGTCTTGCGTCTGGGGGTCGCGGGACCGGACTACCCGCCGTTCGAGGTGTCTCGCAACCATGAGGACCTGGAAGGCATTACCGCTGACTACGCTTACCTGCTGGCGCAACTGTTGAACATCAAGGTCGAAGTGTTTCGCTACGGCACGCGCCAGTCAGCCATGGACGCCGTCAAGCGCGATGAGCTGGACCTGCTGGGCACCGCGAATAATTTCGAGGGCGCCGACCCTGGCCTGATCCGATCACGCGCCTACGCCGACGATCAGCCGATGCTGGTGACCCGTCTGGAGGAGCGCATGCCCCAGGACCTGGCGGACAAACGCGTGGCCATGGTCGATCACTATTTGCCGCTGGCGGACGTCGAGGCAGCTTATCCGGATGCACACCTGCACCTGTACGCCTCGACGCTGGAGGCGCTTGGCGGTGTCGCGTTCGGCCAGGACGACGTGTTTCTGGGCGACCTGATCAGCAGCAATTACCTCATCAACAATAATTACCTCAACAACGTGCAACTGTCGTATCCGGCGGCGCTGGACGCCAACCCGTTCGGCTTCGCCCTGGCCGCCGACAATACGCGGCTCAAGGGCATCGTCGACAAGGCACTGGCGGCGATTCCGCTCGATCAGCGCGCCGTTATCGAGCAACGCTGGAGGGCCGGCAAGGCCAACACACTCGGTCAGCAACAGGTGAGCCTGAGCGTCAAGGAGCAGCGCTGGCTCGATCAGCATCCGCTGGTGACGGTGGGCGTCGTCGAGAACTTCGCGCCGCTGGCGTTTTTTGACGCGCAGGGCCGGTTCACCGGGCTGGCGGCGCAGTTACTGACAATGATCAGCCAGCGTAGCGGCCTGAATTTCAAGGTCCAGCGCAACAGCACGCTGGATCAACAGATCGAGCAACTCAAGGCGGGACAGATTGACCTGTTGTCACTGATCATTCCCAGCACCGAACAGGAAGCGGAGCTGCGCTTCACGCGTGCCTACATGAGCAACCCCTTTGTGCTGGTCAGCGCCGTCGCCGACAGCAGCCCGAAAACCCTGGAGGATCTGGCGGGTAAACGCCTGGCAATCTATCGCACGCATCCATTGCGCGAATTCATCGAGGCTCGGGCGCCGGGCGTTCGATTTGTGGAAGTACAAAGCCCGGTCCAAGGTCTGGAGGCAGTGGTGAAAGGGCAGGCTGATGCGGCACTCAGTTCGCTGTTCCTGACCCGTTACCTGATTGCCCGCCAGTATCAGGATCGCCTGCGCATCAATAGCACGGTGGGCAATGAACCGGCGCGCTACACCCTGGCCACGGGTCGCGGCGAGCTGGAGCTGCATTCGATCCTGAACAAGGCGTTGCTGAGTATCTCGCCCCAGGAGATGGACGAGTTGGTGGCGCGCTGGAGCAATGACGTGGTGACCGACGACAGCGACTGGCTGCGTCATCGTGACGGCATTTTTCAGGGCTTTGCGGTGGCTGGCGGCCTGTTGTTGCTTGCCCTCGGCTGGATTGCCTGGCAGCGGCGGCAGATTCGTCAGCGCCAGCAATGGATGCGGCAATTGCAGGACGCCAAGGACGCCGCCGATGATGCCAATCGGGCCAAGACCACTTTTCTGGCGACCATGAGCCATGAAATTCGTACACCGATGAACGCCCTGATCGGCATGCTCGAACTGGCCCTGAAACGCTCGGAGGAGGGCGTCACCGATCGTTTCGCTATCGAGGTGGCCTCCACTGCGGCGCAACAATTGCTGGGCTTGATCGGCGATATTCTCGATATCGCGCGCATCGAGTCGGGGCATTTGTCCCTGACCCCGGAACGGGCCAACCTGCGCACGCTGGTGGAATCGGTATGCCGGGTTTTCGAAGGCCTGGCCCGGGAGAAGAACCTGCAATGGCGCGTCGAACTGAGCGAGTTCAGCGATAACGATGTGCTGATCGACCCCACGCGCTTCAAGCAGGTGCTGTCCAATCTGTTGAGCAACGCCATCAAGTTCACTCAGCAAGGCGCGGTCAGCCTGTCACTGCAGATGGCGCCAGCCTTGGCGCAGTACTGGCAGATAAAGGTCACCATTGAAGACAGCGGCATCGGTATCAGCGAGGCCGATCAGCAGCGTCTGTTCAGTCCGTTCAGCCAGGTCAGCGGACAGTCCGGGCGCAGCGGGTCGGGGTTGGGGTTGGTCATCAGCCGTACGCTGTGCGACATGATGGGCGGCCAGTTGATCCTGCGCAGCGAGACGGGCCAGGGCACGCAGGTCGAGGTCAGCCTGGACTTGCTCGTGTTGCCGCCGTTAGACATACCGGCTGCACCAGAACCTGGATTGCAGGGCGCGACCCGGTCGTTGACGATTCTGGTGGTGGATGATTACCCGGCCAACCGGTTGCTGTTGTCCCGGCAATTGAGCTACCTGGGGCATCGGGTGCTCGAAGCCGAGGACGGTCAACAGGGGCTGGAGCAATGGCGCAGGCATGCAATCGATGTGTTGATCACCGACTGCAACATGCCGCTGCTCAACGGCTATGAACTGACCGCGGCGTTGCGTGCCGAGGAACAGGCTCGAGGGTTGCCGCCGACATTGATTCTGGGTTTTACCGCCAATGCCCGGCCCGAAGAAAAGCGTCGTTGCCTGGAAGCCGGCATGGACGATTGCCTGTTCAAACCCATCCGGCTCGCGGACTTGAGCGCGTGGCTCGCCGACAGATTCCCGGGTGAAGCGCCCAGGGCAGATGAAACATCAGCGCCCGCTGAAATCGATCTGGCAGGCCTGGAGCAATACGTCGGTACGGACCGTACGTTGATCAATCGGCTGCTGCATGATCTGGTCGTGACCAATCGGATGGACCGTCAACAGCTGCTTGAGGTCCAGGCTGCCAATGATCGTCAGGGCCTTGAGGACCTGGCGCACCGCATCAAGGGCGGCGCGCGCATGGTCCGGGCGATGCGCCTGATCGAGTGTTGCGAGCAACTGGAACAGGCCTGCGACGGCGACGACTGGGTGGCGATCAACGCGGCAGTGGATCGTCTGCAACAGGCCATGACCTTGCTCGATCAGAGACTTGGACAGACTGACGCTTGATCCCGAGGCTCAATCCCAGTGCGGTGCGATGCCTTTGGGGCTGGTCAGGCGCTGGCCGCGATCAAGCCCGGCGATCAAGGCCATGTCGGCCTCGCTCAACGTCAGATTGCAGGCCAGCAGGTTGCTTTGCAGGTTGGCGCGGCGGGTCGAAGACGGGATGACCGCGTAACCCGACTGCATGGCCCAGGCCAGCGTGACTTGCGCAGGTGTCGCCTGAAGGCGCTCGGCAATCTGCCGGATCAGCGGGTCTTTGAGCACTTCGCCGTAGGCCAGGGTCATGTACGACGTTATCTGGATACCCTGGCTGCGAGCAAAGTCGGCCACCTTGCGGTTTTGCAGGTACGGGTGCAGTTCAATCTGGTGGGTGGCGATGTGTTCGGCACCAACGGCGGCAATCGCCTGTTTCATCAGGTCGATGGTGAAGTTCGACACCCCGATCTGCCGGGTCAGGCCCAGCTTCTTCGCTTCGAGCAGAGCGCCCATGAATTCTTCGACCGGCACCTGGTTTTCAGGCGACGGCCAGTGAATCAGTGTCAGGTCGAGGTAGTCGGTCTGCAGTTTTTGCAGGCTTTCCCTGAGGCTGTCGATCAGTCTGTCCTTGGCGAAATTGGCGACCCAGATCTTGCTGGTGATGAACAACTGGTCACGGGCGATGCCGCTGGCGGCGATGGCCTGGCCGACCTCGGCTTCGTTCTCGTAGATTTGCGCGGTGTCGATGACCCGGTAGCCCAGCTCAAGGCCGGTGCTCACCGAATCGATGACCACCTGGCCTTGCAGACGAAACGTACCAAGACCAAAAGCGGGAACAGACATGGTTGAATCCTTCGGTTGCAGTGGGAATGGGCACCAGTATCCGCGCCGGTTAGCGTGAGAAAAACCGCCTGTTGGGCAAAGCAGTGTTGACCGCAAGTCATGAATCGAAAGCGTGTTTATCGTTCTCCTGATAGAACGATCAAGCCGGTTTTTGCCGTCTAGTGCCGCAAAGCATTCAGTTTTAAGCTTAATGCATGCGTTACTCATCCGATTTGGAGGCAGAATGAAAAACATCATCGGCATCTACACCAGCCCACGACCGCATTGGGTCGGTGACGGTTTTCCGGTTCGCACGCTGTTTTCCTATGACAACCTGGGCAAGCACATCAGCCCGTTTCTGTTGCTGGACCATGCCGGCCCCGTCGAATTCACCCCGACCACAGAACGCCGTGGCGTCGGCCAGCACCCGCATCGCGGGTTTGAAACCGTGACCATCGTCTACGACGGCGAACTGGAGCACCGCGATTCCAGCGGCGGCGGTGGCAAGATCGGCCCTGGTGACGTGCAGTGGATGACGGCCGCCTCCGGGATCATCCATGAGGAGTTCCACTCCGAAGGCTTCGCCAAAAGCGGTGGCACCATGGAAATGGTGCAACTGTGGGTCAACTTGCCTGCCAGGGACAAAATGGCCGACGCCGGTTATCAGACGATCCTCGACAGCGACATCCCGAGCATCGCGCTCAAGGACGACGCTGGCAGCCTGCGCCTGATCGCCGGTGAGTTCGACGGCCACACAGGTCCGTCGCGCACGTTCACCCCGATCGATGTCTGGGACATTCGTCTCAATGGCGGCAAGTCGTTGACCCTGGACCTGCACGAAGGTCGCAACACGGCGCTGGTGGTCCTGCGTGGCACGGTGCAGGTCAATGGCCAGGAACTGGCGCAGCAGGGACAATTGGCGCTGTTCGAACGCGATGGTCGGCAGATCAGCCTGCAAGCGAACGATGACGCGCTGGTGTTGCTGCTCAGCGGCGAACCGATCGACGAGCCCATCGTCGGACATGGCCCGTTCGTGATGAACCGCGAGCAGGAAATTCACCAGGCCTTTGCCGACTATCAGTCGGGGCGGTTTGGGCGGATGGCCTCTTGAAATCAACCCACTGACCCTGTGGGAGCGAGCAGGCTCGCTCCCACATGGGTTTTGTGTGGGTTTGAAACGTGTGCCCTGCCTGCGTGAATCAAATCCTCCTACACTGTGCCCAATTCGTGCGATCTTTGCGTATTGGCCTTTGCTGGAGTTGTTTGATGCTGTCACTGCTCACCGATCATCCACTGTTGTGCGCGGTGGTTCTGGTTCTTGTCGACATCGGTTTGTGGCGTTTGATCAGTGCCAGCGGCAGCAACTGGAAACTGGCCGTGCGCCTGGTGATTTTCTCGCTGTTCAGCTTCCTGCTGTTCAACGAGGGCCTGAACCCGATGGAGCCCCCGCCCTGGACCGACAACGTGGCACTGCACCTGGCGGCCACCGGCTTGCAGATCGGCTGGTGGCTGTTCGGCGCACGCACGCTGACGGTGCTGCTCGGCGCGGTGATGATGCAACGGGTCGGCCACACCGGGCGTCTGTTGCAGGACATCATCGGGGCGGTGATTTTCCTGATCGCGATCATCGCCGCCATGGCCTACGTGCTGGACCTGCCGGTCAAAGGTGTGCTGGCGACGTCCGGCGCGGTGGCGATCATTGTCGGCCTGGCACTGCAAAGCACGCTCAGCGATGTGTTCTCCGGCATCGTGCTGAATGCCACCAAGCCTTATCAGATCGATGACTGGATCTCCATCGACGGCACCGAAGGCCGGGTCACCGACATCGACTGGCGCGCCACGCGCATGCAGACGTCCCAGGGCAGCATGGCGGTTATCCCCAATTCCCTCGCGGCCAAGGCCAAGATCATCAACTTCAGCCGGCCCAGCGACATTTTTGGTGTCTCCATCAGCCTGCAGTTGAGTCCCCATGCCCGACCGCATACGGTCATCGACGCGCTGGAACGAGCGATGCAGGGTTGTCGGTTCCTGTTGGCCAAGCCGGCACCGTGCGTGGCGCTGAAAAGCTCCAGCAGCAGTGGCGTGGAGTACGAAATCAGCGGTTTCGTGGTGTCCATGGATCAGAAGCGCATGGTGCGCAATCTGCTGTTCGACCTGGCTTATCGGCACTTGCAGGCGTCGGGCGTCAGCCTGTTGTCCAGCGTCGAGCCTAACGCGCCGGCCAGCCTGTCACGGCCCCGGGCGTTGCTGGACAGCTCGAGCATTTTCTCGACCCTGCGCCAGGAAGAGAAAGAAACGTTCAGCCAGAACATGAAACTGCAAACGTTCCGCGCCGGGGAAGTGATCCTGGCGAGCGGCGAAGTCAGCGATCACCTGTTCATCATCGAATCCGGTGTGGTCTCGGTGGCCTTGAGCCGCGCCGGGGTCAAGTTCGAAGCCGGGCGCATGGGGCCGGGCGAGGTGATCGGCGAGGCGGGGATTTTGTCCGATGAATCGGTCCCTGCCGAATTCACTGCCAAGACCTTCTGCGCGCTGTATCGCATCGAAAAGGAATACCTCAAGCCGTGCCTCGATGCCCGTCACGACATCAACGAAGCGATGAAAGCATTGCTTGAATTGCGTCTGCACACCGCCCAGACCCTGACCCAGGAAGCGCCCAAGACGATAGAGAAGAAAGGGTTCTTGCAATGGTTGCGCAGCCGCGGGCACTGATCGATCCGTGCTGTTGTGTCGCCTGTTCCGGCCTCTTCGCGAGCAGGGGAGATGTGAGCGCCATAGAACCATGTGGGAGCCGGGCTTGCCCGCGATGAGGCCAGACCAGTCACCCCAAACCCACCCCCGGCCCAATGTGGGAGTCGGGCTTGCCCGCGATGAGGCCAGCACAGACACCCCAAACCCCAGCCCACCCCCCAGCCCAATGTGGGAGCGAGCCTGCCCGCGATGAGGCCAGCACAGTCCCCCCAAACCCCAGCCCACCCCCGGCCCAATGTGGGAGTCGGGCTTGCCCGCGATGAGGCCAGCACAGTCCCCCCAAACCCCAGCCCACCCCCCAGCCCAATGTGGGAGAGAGCCTGCCCGCAATGAGGCCAGCACAGACACCACAACCCCAGGCCCCATTGGCCACCCCATCTTCCCCACAATTGGCTATTTTTACCGCCCCGGCACCGCGTTACCGTAGCTCCACATTCATATGTTCCCTGGAGCTCACCATGCAACCGCGTATCGATTTCTACACCGCATCCCCGGACGGCCTCAAAGCCATGCTCGGTCTGGAAAATGCCGTCTCCAAATTGCCACTGGAAAAGTCCCTGCTCGAACTGGTCAAACTGCGCGCCTCGCAGATCAACGGCTGTGCCTTCTGCCTCGATATGCACACCGCCGATGCCCGCAAGGGCGGTGAAACCGAACGTCGGCTGTACACCGTGTCGGCCTGGCGTGAAACGCCGTTCTTCACCCCCCGTGAGCGTGCGGCCCTGGCCTGGACCGAAGCCCTGACCCTGCTCAGTCAGACCCACGCCCCGGACGAGGACTACGCTCAGCTCAGCGCCGAATTCAGCCCCAAGGAAATGGTCGACCTGAGCGTGGCCATCGCCACCATCAACAGCTGGAATCGCCTGGCTGTGGGCTTTCGAAAAATGCCTGCCGCTGACTAATGCGCATCCGCTGACGGCGCCGCCGGTGGTTGCACCTTGCGCATCAACGGCACCATCAGCGTCGCGATGACAAAGCACACGCCAATCATCAAGAACGCATCGCCATAGGTTTGCGTTTGCGCTTCGCGGTACGTCAGCAGCCACAGTTGATGCAGGCTGGCGGTGACGCCTGCGTTATCGCTCTGGCCGAGGGCGGCAAAGTTGTTGCCGACCTCGGACAGCCACTGATTGAGCGCTTCATTGGTGCTGTTCAGATGCTCGGCCAACCGCGTGAAATGCAGGTTGGTGCGGTCGTTGAGGATGGTCGCACACGCGGCAATACCGATGGCGCCACCGAGGTTGCGCATCAGGTTGAACAGCCCCGAGGCGTGTTTGAGTCGCGCCGGCGCCAGGCCACCCAACGTCAGCGTCACCGCAGGGGGCACCGCCAGTTGTTGGGCAATCCCGCGCAGGGCTTGCGGCAGCATCAACTCCCTGGCCCCCCAATCATGGGTAATCGGGCTGAAATCCCACATCGACAAGGCGAACAACCCCAGGCCGGTCATCATGATCCAGCGCAGGTCGACGCGGTTGGCCAGAAAGGCGTACAGCGGAATCGCCATGATCTGGAACACCCCGGTGGAAAATACCGCCAGACCAATGTCCAGCGCGCTGTAGCCGCGTACCCGACCGAGAAACAGCGGCGTCAGGTAAATGGTCGCGAACAGGCCGATCCCGGTGACGAACGAAAAGAAGCAGCCAAGGGCGAAATTGCGGTCTTTCAGCGCCCGCAGATCCACAATCGGATTGGCCACCTGCAAGGTCCGGCCAATGAACGCCAGCCCGGCCAACCCGCTGATCCATGCCGTGGTCAATATCGTGCTGTCACTGAACCAGTTCCAGCGCGGGCCTTCTTCCAGCGTGTATTCCAGACAGCCAAGAAACAGCGCCAGGAACAGCATGCTCAGGTAGTCGGCACCCTTGAGCAGCGACAGCTCCGGCTGATCGATTTTCACCAGCATCGGCACCGCCACCGCGACGAAAATCCCCGGCACCAGGTTGATGTAGAACAGCCAGTGCCAGGACGACACGTCGGTGATGAACCCGCCGATCACCGGCCCCAACGTCGGCGCCAATGACGCCACGGCGCCGATGGTCGCGGCGGCGATCACCCGTTGCTTGCCGTTGAAGAAAAAGAACGCGGTAGTGAATACCAGCGGGATCATCGAACCGCCGAGAAAACCTTGCAGGGCACGGAAGGCGATCATGCTCTGGATGTTCCAGGCCACGCCACACAGCAGGCTGGCCAACGTGAAACCAATGGCCGAGGCGCAAAACAGCCAGCGGGTCGAGAACACCCGCGACAGCCAGCCGGACAACGGAATCACGATGATTTCGGCGATCAGGTAACTGGTCTGCACCCACGCCGTTTCGTCAGTGCCGGCCGAGAGCCCGCCGCCAATGTCTCGCAACGACGCCGAGACGATCTGGATGTCCAGCAACGCAATGAACATGCCCACGCACATGCTGGCGAAGGCGAACACCTTGGTCGCTGTCGCCAGGTCGGCGGCGTTGAACGGTTGCGCAGGAGCGGCGAGGGCGCGGCTCATGGCGCGCTAGCCATGGCAGATGTCTGCGGCTCGGCACGGGTGTCGACTTCAGCCGTCACCGACAGGCCGGGACGCAAATGACCAAGCACGCCGTCCGCCGGGTCCAGCATCACGCGCACCGGCACCCGCTGGACGATTTTGGTGAAGTTGCCGGTGGCGTTTTCCGGCGGCAACACGCTGAACTGCGCGCCCGTGGCCGGGGCGAGGCTGTCCAGATGACCATGAAACACCTGCCCTGAGAGCACGTCGGCACGGATGCTTACCCGCTGACCGGGGCTCATGCGCGCCAGTTGGTCTTCCTTGAAATTGGCATCGACCCACAACCCGCTGGCTGGCACCACCGACAGCAATTGCGCCCCGGCCTGAGCATAAGCGCCGACCCGCGCCCGGCGGTTGCCGATCACGCCGTCTACCGGGGCCCGCAGCTCGGTGTAGCCGAGGTTCAATTGCGCCAGATCCCGCTCGGCCTTGGCTTGCATCAATGCGGCACGGGCCTGCTGTTTCTGGGTCTCGATCACGTTCAGTTGTCGTTGCGTGGCCAGTAACTCGGCCTGCGCCCGGGCGCCGAGGGCCTGAGCGGTCTTGAACGTGGCGTCGGCCCGCTGCGCGCTTTCCACCGAGACCGCGTTGCTGCCCACCAGGCGTTTGTAGCGGGCGTTGTCATCGCGCGAGCGAGCGGTTTCCGCACCCGTGGCATCAATCCCGGCACGGGCCTGGCCGATCACTGCCTGTTGCAATTGTTCGGTGGCGTCGAGGTTGGCCAGCAGCGCTTCTTCGGCGGCCACCGCGCCTTCGGCCTTGGCCAGGTTGGCGCGATAATCCCGCGAATCGAGGCGAATCAACACGTCGCCAGCGCTGACTTTCTGGTTGTCGGTCACCAGCACTTCTTCGATGTAACCCGCGACTTTCGGTCCGATCACCGTCACGTCGCCGCCAATGTAGGCGTCGTCGGTTTCTTCGAGAAAGCGCCCGGTGTTCCACCAGTGGGCGGCATACACACCGAGAAACACCAGCGCGGCGATGGCCACGGTCAGCAGCAATAAACGCTTGAGCATGGGCTTGCGGGTGTTCACCGCAACAGCAAGGTCGGGTTCGAGGCTGGGCATGCTGGTCATGGCAAATACCTGTGGCGGGCCGTTGTTTATTACGATCGTAATATGACGTATGTAATGTTTACTGACAATTGATTTTTATTGCCGATCGTCAGTTGCTTACTTGAGCCAGGCGCCGGGGGTGATGCCGGTCATGTCCTTGAAGAACGCGATGAAGGCGCTGTCGCTGGCAAACCCCAGTTCGAAAGCGCAATAGCCGATGTTGCGGCCGATGGTGAGCAATTCCATGGCACGCATCAACCGCCACTGTTGGCGCCATTGCTGATAACTCATGCCGGTTTCACGCTGGAAAATCCGCCCGATGGTACGGCCACTGGCGCCGATCTGACGTTCCAGCACCTGAAGTTCCGGTGGCTGTTGTTCAGGCGTTGCCAGGAGCGGCGCCAGACGTTTGTCCCGGGGCAGGGGCAAGAGCATCGGTTGCTGCGCGGCGTCGGCAATTTCGCTCAGGCACAGGCCCAGCAGGTGTGCGTGTTTGCCTTGCTGCCAATCGGTATCGAAATCGGCAGCGGCCATCGGCTCCAGCACGGCGCGCAGCAATGGGCTGACTTCAATCACGCAGACCTGTTGCGGCAAGTCCGCACACAACGCCGGGGTCAGCCAGATCGAGCGGTAGTCCACGCTCTGCTGCATCACCGCACGATGGACCACACCCGGTGGAATCCACGCGGCGCGAGAGGGCGGCAGCAGGCACAACTGCTGCGCGAGGGTGATGCGTGTGCAGCCCTGACGGGCGAATAACAACTGCCCACGCGCATGCCGATGCAACCCGGAATCGTGATCGCCCAAGGTGGAGGCGATACCAATGACCGGCGCGCCATAGCGGTCGGGATCGAAAGAGTCGTGCGCGTCGAGCCAGGCCATGGGTTGTCCGATTTAAACGATTTATTGTCAGGATCTTGATAATACGTCAGTTGCAACTGAATAAGCTGCTCGCCAGTTTTCCTGGAAGAGATGTCGTGATGAATTCAAAACGCCTGTTGGCATTGGCCATCGCCTTGCTGATGTTCCCGCAGATCGCCCAAACCCTTTACAGCCCGGCGCTGGCGGATATCGGCCAGGCCTTTGCCGTTGGCCCGCAACAAGCGGCGCAAACCCTGTCGGTGTATTTCCTGGCCTTCGCCTTCGGCGTGGTGTTGTGGGGGCGGCTGTGTGACCGGATCGGGCGCAGGCCCTCGATGCTGGCCGGTCTGGCGCTATATGTCGGTGCCTCGGTGCTGGCGCTGCGGGTCAGCACATTCAACGGCCTGTTGCTGGCTCAGGCGCTGGCCGGATTGGCGGCCGCGGTGGGGTCGGTGGTGACGCAAACCCTGCTGCGTGATCGCTTCAAAGGCGCGGAACTGGCGCAGGTGTTTTCGGTGATGGGCATCGCACTGGCGGCCAGTCCGGCCATTGGCTTGTTCACCGGGGCGAGCCTGGTACACGCCTTCGGCTACCGCGCAGTGTTGGCGGGTTTGTTGCTGCTGGCCTTGGCGCTCTGGTTGTGGTGCCTGCGGAGCTTGCCTGAAACCCGCCCGCAACACCTGACAACGCCCGCGTTGTTCGCAACCCTGTGGCACATGCTGGGCGACCGCGATATCTGGCGTTCGACGCTGTTGGTCGCGTTGTTCAACATCGCCTTGTTCAGCTACTACAGCCTGGGCCCGTTCATGTTTGAACGGCTGGGATTGAGCGCATCGATGTTTGGCTACAGCGGTGTGGTGCTCGCGCTGGGCTCTGGCCTCGGCGCCTGGCTGAACAAACGTCTGTTGCGCCGGGGGTTCAGCGGGTCGCGGCTGATCCGCCTTGCGGCATTCATCGCACTGTCCGGGGGCATCGGCGTCTGGTTGATGCAAGGCAGCGGCTGGTTTGTGCTGGCGATGCTGTGGGTGGTGCTGGCATTTGGCATGGCGATCCCCAACGTCCTCGGTTCGGCGCTGGCGAACTACGGCGACCAGCTCGGCACGGCGGGTGCGTTGTTTGGTTTGTTCTACTACCTGTTGATCGGTGCGGGATTGATGTTGGCCGCATGGTCTCAGGCGCTAGGGGAAACCCTGATAGCCTGCGGTGCCTTGGCCCTGCTAGTGATTGGCAGACAAAGCTGAGCAATTGTTTAAGAAATGTAAGCGTTGTAGGACTCGTCTTGCATTTGCGTAGGAACACTCTGACTATCACGCAAATTGATGGAGTGGCATTACGCCAGTTGATGATTGCAAGGATGTTGAGTGCCGTATTCGTTCCGCGTTGTGCCTCGTCGTCGTTCCACGCCTTGCACGCTGTTGTCGGCCCTGCTGTTGAGCCTGAGTGTTTCATCGATTCATGCAGCAGAGCCCGCCGCCCCGGGTCAGGAAGTGCTGCGCCAGCAACAACAGCAACAGCGCGATCTGCAACAACTGCAACTGGAACAGCGGCGCCGGCAACTGGAACGCGGCAGTTTCGGCCCGGCGCCTGCGACACCGGTGCTACCCACGCAGGTGGCCCCGGATGAACGCTGCTGGCCCCTGAGCGGCACGCGCATCGGCGGCGTCACACTGATCGACAGCCAGACACTCAACGAGCGAATCAAACCGCTGCTGTCGTCATGCATGGGCGTGGGCCAGATCAACCATCTGCTGGCGACCATCACGGCGCTGTATGTGGATGCCGGTTATATCGCCAGCCGACCTTACCTCGTCAGCGCACCAGCGGCGGGGCAGTCGCTGGATATCAGGGTCGATGAAGGCTATGTCGAGTCCATCGAGCTGGCGGATCAGAGCCTGCCGGTGTCCCTCGGCGGCGCGTTCCCGGGCATGCTCGGCAAGCCGCTGAACCTGCGGGACCTGGAGCAGGGCCTGGACCAGTTGAACCGGCTGCGCTCCATCGACCTGACCGCCGACGTCGCCCCCGGCACCCAGCCCGGCGCCACGCGACTTATCCTGCGTTCGCGCACCAGCGGCCAGTCGCACTGGGCGTTGGGTCTTGGCATGGACAACCTCGGCAGCGCCAGCACCGGGCGTGATCGCGACACCGTCAGCCTGAGTCTGGACAGCCCGCTGCAACTCAACGACGCGCTCAATCTGAGTGCCAGCGACACCCTCAATCAGGGCGACCGCTACAGCCGTAACGCCAGCCTTTACTACGCGATTCCTTATGGCTACTGGACGTTCAGCACCTTCGCCAGCCATGCCGAATACCGTGCACCGTTGAAAATCAGCGCGGTGACGTTTCACAGCACCGGCATCACCGATCAGCTCAGTCTGAGGGCCGACCGCGTATTGTGGCGCGATCAGGGGCATCAACTCAGCGCCAATCTGCAACTGGCGCACAAGGACGTCGACAGCTATCTGGAGAACGTCCGTCTGGGCATTCAGAGCCCGACGCTCACCGTGGCCGAAGCGGGGCTGAATCTGTTCTGGCTCAACAGCGCGGTGTGGAACCTGGACATCAATTACGCCCAGGGCCTGCGCTGGCTTGGCGCCGACGACGATGCCAATCATCAGGTCAACAACCAGCCCAAGGCGCAGTTTCGCAAGTACCGCGCCGGCCTCAGCCAGTGGCGCAACGGCCAGTTCGCTCAGCAGGCGTGGCAGTGGCAGAGCCAGCTCAACCTGCAATACAGCCCCGATCCGCTGCCGGCCATTGAACAACTGCTGGGCACCGACGACTCCGCCGTGCGCGGCTACCGGGTCAACAGCGCCTCGGGCGCCAGCGGCGCGATCTGGCGCAACACCTTGCGCCTGCCATTGCGCAGCGGTTTGCCGGTGCAGATCACCCCGCGCCTGGGCCTCGACAACGGCTGGCTGAAAGCCGACCACGGCGCCCAGGGACAACGCCTGAACGGGGCCAGCGCCGGGGTCAACCTGAGCTGGAAAAACCTGCAAGTGGACGTTGATTACCAACGCAGCCTCACCACCCCCAGCGGCTTTCGGCACGAGCCTGAAACCTGGCTGATGCGCGTGGGGTTGCAGCTATGAACACCGCAGCAAACAGCCGTCGGATCTGTGCGCGACAGCCACGGCAACCTACCAACGCGCAACGTGATGCCGCACTTTAATTGAGAGGTTTTTATGCCTGTACAGACATTTGCGTTTCATCTTTCCCCTCGGGGCAAACTGCGCTGGGCGATTGCCAGCCTGTTTCTGGTTGTGCATCTGCCGAACGCGTTGGCCGGTGGTGTGGTGGTCGCACCCGGCCCTGGCGGCACCGCGCAATTGCAAACCCAGGGCGGCGTGCCCATCGTCAACATCGTGGCGCCGAACGGCTCCGGTCTGTCGCACAACCAGTTCCTGGATTACAACGTCGACCGTCAGGGCCTGGTGCTGAACAACGCCTTGCAGGCCGGGCAGTCGCAACTGGCCGGGCAACTGGCGGCCAACCCGCAGTTCCAGGGCCAGGCGGCGAGCGTGATCCTCAACGAAGTGATCAGCCGCAACGCCTCGACCCTCAACGGCGCCCAGGAAATTTTCGGTCGCGCCGCCGATTACGTGTTGGCCAACCCCAACGGTATCTCGGTCAATGGCGGCAGCTTCATCAATACGCCGAACGCCAACCTGGTGGTCGGTCGTCCTGAATTGAACGACGGCAAGCTGCAAGCCCTGAGCACCCGCGACGCCACGGGCGCCTTGCAGGTGCAGGGGCAGGGCCTGCAAAACCGCGAGGGCTCGATCAACCTGATCGCTCCGCGCATCGACACCCAGGGCCGCGTCGACGCCCGCGATCAACTCAACCTCACCGTCGGCCGCAACCAGGTGGACTACGCCAGCGGCCGGGTGAAAGCGGTCGACCCGGCGGGCAACACCACCGAGCAACGCATCGACGCCAGCCTGTTCGGCGCAATGCAGGCCGGGCGCATCAATATTGTCAGCACCGCCGAAGGCGCGGGCGTGCGGGTTGGCCCGGTGCAGGTGGCGGGCCGCGACGGCGTGCAGATTCGCTCGGCGGGCGACCTGAGCATCAGCGGTGAAGCCGTGCCCAACAGCCTCGACGTGCAGCGTGCCGGGGTACGCAGCAGTGCCGGCGATGTCGGTTTGCACAGCGGCAAGGACCTGACCCTGGCCGCCACCGACGTCAGCGGACGTGACGTCAAACTCGACGCCAAACGCAACCTGACCCTGAGCACCGTCCAAAGCCGCAAGCTTCAGGAGCAACGGGAAAACTGGAACAGCAGCACCCTGGGCATCACCTGGGAAACCTATGACCGGACCCAGACCGACAGCGACTCGCGGCAGCACGGCAGCCAAGTGCTGGCCAGCCGCGACGCCGAGCTGTCGTCCGGTGGCAATACCGAACTCAAGGCCGCCAAGCTCGAAGCGGCGAAGAACCTCAGTGTCAAAAGCGCCGGCGATTTACGTCTGACCGCCGCCACCGAAACCCATACGCAAACCGATCAAGGCAACCACCGCAAACACCTGTGGAAAGCCAATTGGGACACCCGCAGCGAAGAACAGCGCAGCGTCACCAGCCAGTTGAAAGGTGGCAACATCGCCCTGGCCACGGCGGCACTGTTGCATTCCGAAGGCGCCGAGTTGAGCAGCCAGGGCGACATCAATCTGGCCGGCAAGCAGGTGGACATCACCAGCGCCAGCCGCACCCAGCGCAAGAGCGACAACAGCTATTCGGGCGATCTGGTGGGCGGCGGTTTCTTCGGCAAGACCGGCGATGCCGATCAGGGCAAGACCCAGAACCAGGGCAGCAAGATCAACGCGACGGGCAAGCTGATCGTCAAGGCAGATGAGGTGCGCATCAGCGGCAGCCAGGTACGTGGCGGCACCGAGGCCAGTGTCATCAGCGACAAGGGTTCGCTGGTCATCGACGGCGTGCAAGACACCTCGCACAGCAACAGCCATGACAAGGACAGCAAGTTCTTCGGCATCACCAAGGACGAAACCCGGCAGAACGCCAAGGACAGCACCACTGTGCGCAGCGGGCTGACCTCCGACAGCAACCTCACGCTCAAAAGCGCCAAAGACCTCGACGTGGCGGGCTCCACGGTCAAGGCCGGTGGCGCGCTCGACGTTGCGGCGGCGGGGGACGTCAATGTGCACTCGGCGCGGGACACCCGCGACAGCAGCAACAGCCATGAAACCCGTGGCTTCGACGCGTACGCCAAAGAGAATGCGCCGGACGCCGGGCAGTACCGCGCCGGTATTCATTACCAAGACAAACAGCAGACCGTGACCCGCAACGACGTGCACCAGCAAGGCTCCAGCCTCAGCGGTGGCAGCGTACAGGTGCAGGCGGGCGGTGACTTGACGCTCAAGGGCGCCGACGTCAACGCCACTCACGGTGATACGACCCTGAGCGGAAAAAATGTCGCGCTGCTGGCCGAGCAGGACAGCCACAACACCTCGACCGATAAAGCCAGCACCAGCGGCGGTTTCTACTACACCGGCGGCCTCGATCGCGCGGGCAGCGGCGTGGATTTTGCGCACAGCACGTCCCGGGACACCACCGGGCAAACCACGGCGCAAACCACCCGCGTCAGCAGCAGTGGCAAGCTCAACATCAACGCCGACACACTCACCACCGAAGGCGCCCGGCTCAACGCCGGCACCGGCCTGAACGTGGCGGCGGGCGAGGTCGACAATCGCGCCGCCCGCAACACCGACAGCAGCACTCACACCGAGAGCAACTGGCAGGCGGACATCGGCGCCAACGTCGAATACAAAGACATTGCCCGTCCCGTCGCCACCGCTATCAAAGACGTGTTGGGCGGCAAGGTGCCGGACAAGGACGCACTGTCCAAACTGGGCCAGCCGAACGTCGGCCTCGATCTCGCCATCGGTCATCAGGACGCCAGCCACACCGAGCAAGCCGGCAGCGCCGTGGTCAGCCAGTTCAAGGGCGGCACCGTGGACGTCAACGTCGGCGGCACCTTGCAGGACCAGGGCACGCAGTACCAGGCGAGCGCCGGCAAGGTCACTGTCAACGCCGACAAGCTGGTCGCCAACGCGGCCAGCAACAGCCACAGCAGCACCGATCAGGCACTGGATGCCAAGTCCGGTGCGCGCGTCTACACCAAAACCGGCGAAGACGTGAACGTCGCCGGCAGCGGCGCGGGCGGTAGCAGCCAAAGCAGCAAGAACAGTGACACCGCTGTGGTCGGCAGTTATGCCGGCAGCAACGGGGTCAACCTCAACCTGCGCGGCGACGGCCAGTTCGAAGGCAGCCAGTTCAACGGCGGACAGGGCGGTGTGAGCATCAAGACCGGCGGCGATCTGGCGCTGAATCAGGCCAACGACCACCAGAGCAGCGACAGCGCCAGCCTGCGCGGCAATGGCTCGCTGAGCGTCGGCACCTTACCGGGCACCGACGGCACCAACGTCAACCTGGGCGCCGGGTTCCAGCTCGATCACAAAGACAGCCAGACCCGCGACAGCCAGGCGCATGTCGCCGGTATTCAGGGCCAAGGGCCGGTGCACCTGAGCAGCGGTGGCAACCAGACCCTGCAAGGGACAAAGATCGACAGCGTCGGCGGTATCGATTTGAAGGCCGACGGCAAGCTCGATCTGCAAGCCGCCAGCGACACCCACAGCGCCACTGGCAGCCATCTGGGTGGCGGGCTCAACGTCGGCGGCAGCAAAACCAGCACCGAGAAGAGCCTGGACAAGGGCGGTAACCTCAGCGCCAATTTCAACATCGGCGGGGTCAATGAAGACACCCGGACGCTGACTGGCGGCCAACTCAATGGCCTGGGCGGCATTGCGCTCAGCGGCGATGCCATCCATCTGCAAGGCACGCAGGTCAGCGCACCGAGCGTCAGTCTGGATGCGCAGGGCGGTGGCATCTCCCAGGAGTCAGCCCAGTCCGCGCAAAACCGCAGCAACTGGAACGTGGCGCTGAATGCCGGTGGCAACCTGAGCAACAGCACGCCGACGGCTGCCGGTGACAAGGACGCGGCGAAGAGCGATCACGGCTTCAATGCCGGGGCCAAGATCGGGGTCGATTACCTGCAAGGCACCACCCAGCAGAACAGCCAGGTCAAGGCTGACAGCGTGGTCATCAACAGTGTCGGTGACGTGCATCTGGCCGGCGCGCGGATCGATGCCAAAACCGTCAACGGCAAGGTGGGCGGCGACCTGACGGTGGAAAGCCGCCAGGACAGCCAGACGAATGCCAAGGTCGATGTCGACCTGGGCCTGACCGGCAAAAAAGCCGCGCCGGCCGATAAGGACAAAGTCGCCGACAACGCCAAACCGGGCGGCACCGATTACAAGCCGACCCTCAAGATTGACGGCGGGTATTCACACAAGGACAGCGTTGGCCAGGCTTCGGGTATCAGCGGCACGCAAGGGGTGAACCTCAAGGTGGACGGTTCAACCCAACTGACCGGTGCACGGATTTCTGCCACTGAGGGTCATGTGGACCTGGGCGGTTCCAAGGTCGGCACCCGCACGGTGAACAACCGTGATTACGGAGTGACTGCAGGACTGGACCTGCCGCAAAAACCGCAAGAGGAGGGCGCCAAACCCGCCGTTTCCGCTGCGGGAGAACACAGCGTCAAACTGGGGCCAGTGACCGTGGGCGGCCATTACGACAGCCAGGCGTTGCAGGCGGGGATTGATGAGAAAAATATCTAGGCCATGAATCTGTGGTGGCGCACACATCCTGTGCCCACCGCACCCCCCCCTGTGGGAGCGGGCTTGCCCGCGATGGCGGTAGACCAGTCACGGACGATGTTGACTGACCCACCGCTATCGCGGGCAAGCCCGCTCCCACATTTTTCTGTGTTCATACACGGACTTTGTGTTCGATGAAGACCCCCCCTGTGGGAGTGGGCTTGCCCGCGATGGCGGTAATCCAGTCACTGAGATGTTGGCTGACCCGGCGCTATCGCGGGCAAGCCCGCTCCCACATTTTTTTGTGGTTGTACGCAAATCTTGTGTTCGCCGAAGGATCCCCCTGTGGGAGCGGGCTTGCCCGCGATGGCGGTAGACCAGTCACGGACGATGTTGACTGATCCACCGCTATCGCGAGCAAGCCCGCTCCCACATTTTTTTGTGGTCATACCCGGACTTTGTGTTCGCTGAAGATCCCCCTGTGGGAGTGGGCTTGCCCGCGATGGCGGTATTCCAGTCACTAAGATGTTGGCTGACCCACCGCTATCGCGAGCAAGCTCGCTCCCACATTTTTTTTGTGGTCATACCCGGATTTTGTGTTCGCTGAAGACCCCCCTTGTGGGAGTGGGCTTGCCCGCGATGGCGGTTGTCCAGTCACTAAGATGTTGGCTGACCTGGCGCTATCGCGAGCAAGCCCGCTCCCACATTTTTTTGTGGTCATACCCGGACTTTGTGTTCGCTGAATATCCCCCCTGTGGCCGTATACAGACTTTGTGTTCGCTGAAGACCCCCCCCCTGTGGGAGCGGGCTTGCCCGCGATGGCGGTAATCCAGTCACTGATATGTTGACTGACCCACCGTCTTCGCGGGCAAGCCCGCTTGCACATTCAGATCTCTGTAGGCCGTTAATTGCGCTCACTCCTTGTGCGCTGAAATACTCGCCAATTCCTCGCTCGACCAGCCGCCACCCAACGCCTTGATCAACCCCACATTGGCGCTCAACTGGCGGGTCTGCAAATCCAGCACGCTGCTTTGCGCCTGCAACGCGGTGGTCTGTGCGGAGACGACATCCAGATACCCCACAGCCCCCTGACGATACTGGTCCAGCGCCAGGTTCTCCGATTGCTGCGCCGCATCCGCCGCGTCGCGTTGGTCCTTGAGGGCCGAGCCCAGCCCGGACACCAGCGACAGGTTGTCTTCGACCTGGGCGAATGCCGCCAGCACCACGCTGCGGTAGTGCGCGCCGGCCTCATCGGTGGCAGCCCTGGCCGCGTCCAGTTCGGCCTGGTGCGCGCCACCGTCGAACAGGGTGCCCACCAGGGACGGCCCGATCATCCAGAACAGGTTGGGCGCCGAGAGCAGTTTGGCGTACTCGGCGCTTTGGAAGCCGGCCTGGGCGCTCAAGGTCAGGCTGGGATAAAACGCTGCACGGGCCACGCCGATTTTTGCATTGGCTTCGGCGGTCCGGCGTTCGGCGGCGGCGATGTCGGGGCGCCGTTGCAACAAGGTCGATGGCAAGCCGACGGGCACCACGGGCAGGGTCACGACGCGGGTGCTTTGAGCGATAGTGAAGTCCGACGCCGAAGCACCCACCAGCGCCGCAATGGCGTGTTCCAGCAGGGCGCGCTGGGCGATGTTCTGCGTCAGTTGCGATCTGGCCGAAGACAGCTGCGTGCGAGCGCGAGCCACGTCCAGCCCCGAGACAATGCCGCCGTCATGCAGACCCTGAGTCAGGTTCAGCGCTTTCTCGAACGCTGCGCCAGTTGCCGTCAGCAACCGCGTCTGTTGATCAAGGCCCCGCAGACGAATATACGTGTCGGCCAGTTGCGTTTGCAGGCTCAGGCGCGCCGAGGCCAGATCGGCTTTCTGCGCCTGGGCTTCATCTTTGCCGGCGGCGACTGTATCGCGCACGCGGCCCCACAAATCCACCTCGTAGTCGATCTCGGCCCCGACGGTCACCGAGTTGTACACATCAGGCCCGCCGGAGCGCAGCGGCTTGTTGTCCGACTGGCGAATGCGTTGCGGCTCGGCATTGCCGGTGATGGTTGGAAACAGCCCCGACTCCACCTGCCTCACAAAGGCCTGGGCCTGGGCGTAATGCGCCAGCGCGGCGCTCAGGTCCGGGTTGTTGTGCAGCAATTGCTGTTGCAGCGCGTCGAGTTGTGGGTCGTTGTACATCTGCCACCAGCCATCGCGGCTCAACTGATCCGAAGGCTGCGCGGTGGTCCAGGGTGCGATGCTGCGGAACTGCCCGGCCACCGGTGTGGGCGGCACATGGTAGGCGGGCGCCAGCGAGCAGGCACTGAGCCCCAGCACCGCGCCCAGCAACCAGCCCGATGTGCACAACACCGTCCGCTCAGCCATTGCCTTTGGCCCCCTTGTCGGGCTGCACCACTTGCACGCTGTCATCGTCGGCGAGACCGTCTGGCGGGGTGTCGATCACCCGGTCACTGGCCAACAGCCCCGAGCCGACTTCCACCGAATCACCCAGTTCGCGGGCGATGGTGATGGTTTTGAAGCGTACCTTGTCGTTCGAATCCAGCGTTGCCACCCGCAGACCGTGTTCGTCATAGATCAGCGCGCTGGCCGGCAGACGCAGGGCCTTGACCTGCACCGGCAGCTTGAATTCGACATTGGTGAAACCGCCCGGTATCAGACGTCCACCGGGATTATCGACCAGCAATTGAACCAGCGTGGTGCCCGAGGTGGCGTTGACCGAATCGGCAGTGGCGATGACCCGGGCGGGAAACTGTTCCTTCTGGTATTCGGGCACCGTCAGGCTGGCGATGGTGCCGGCCCGCACCAGCGGCGAAAAAGTCTGCGGCACCTGCACGTAAACCCGCAGACGGCTGACGTCCGACACGACGAACAACTCCGGGCCATTCGCGCCACTGCCGGCATTGATCAACGCCCCGACATCGGTTTCGCGCGCCGTTACCACGCCGTCGAATGGCGCGACCAGACGCTGGAAGCCCTTGGTCGCCACCAGCCGGTCGACATTGGCTTTCGCCGCCATGACCTGCGCCTGTTTGGCGCTCAAGTCACCGGTGCGCTGATCGACGTCCTGGCGCGACACCGAGTCGGAGGCCAGCATCGCCTGCCAGCGTTTCGCCGTGGTGGCCGCCAGCGACTCGTTGGCCTGGGCGGTGGCCAGGTCGGCGCGGGCCTGAAGCAGTTGCTGGTCGAGTTCAGGGGCGTCGATTTCGGCGAGCAGTTGCCCGGCCTTGACCGGGGCGCCGATGTCGAATTTCCACGACTTCAGATAACCGCTGACACGGGCGAAGATCGAGGCTCTGGAAAACGCCTCCAGCCGCCCCGGCAAATTCAGCACCGGACCTTGCGGGGCGACGCTTGGGGAGATCAGCACGACGTTGGGCAGCGCCTGTTTGTCGGTCCAGTCCTTGAGGGTGCGCGACTCGCTGACGCGCCAGATGACGCAGGCGACAACGATCAGCAACAGAACCAGCACCGTCAGTGCGATGCGCCACAGGCTGTGCTTGCGACGCTGGGGAGGCGTGTTGTTCGGTGCAACGGTGTCGTTGGACATGTCAGGCCCCCTCTGGGGTAGCAGAGGCCGCGTCAGTGGCCGGGGCAGGCTCGCTGTCGTCACGGGCGTGGACAATGCTGAAAATGATCGGCACCAGGAACAGTGTGGCCACCGTGGCGAAGGACAACCCGCCAATCACCGCCCGCCCCAGGGGTGCATTCTGCTCGCCACCTTCGCCCAGGCTCAGGGCCATCGGCGTCATGCCGATGATCATGGCCAGGGCGGTCATCAGCACCGGGCGGAACCGGGTGAAACCGGCCTCCAGCGCCGAGGCGATGGAGTCGCCGTGGGCGTCCAGACGTTCACGGCAGAAACTGACCACCAGAATCGCGTTGGCGGTCGCCACGCCGATGCACATGATCGCGCCGGTCAACGCCGGCACCGACAACGGCGTATGGGTGAGGAACAGCATCCAGACAATACCCGCCAACGCCGCCGGCAACGCCATGAGAATGACGAACGGATCGAGCCAGGACTGGAAGTTGACCACGATCACCAGGTAGATCAGCACCACGGCGCCGAGCAGGCCGTACAGCATGCCGTTGAACGCGCTGTTCATGGTTTGCACCTGGCCTTGCAGCGCCACTTTCGAGCCCTTGGGCACGTCCTTGGCATGGGAGTTGATGATGTTCTGGATGTCCGCTGCCACGGCGCCGAGATCGCGGTCCTGGGTCGAGGCGTAAATCTCCACCACCGGCTGCAGCTCCGACTGGCTGAACACCGAGTGGCTGTTGGTGCGCTCAAGCGTCGCCAGGCCGCCGAGAATCTGTTCGTCATTGCCGGCGCCGGTCGGGCTGAGCGGCAAGTTGTTCAGGGCTGACAGTGAGTCGAGGTTGTATTGCGGCGTCTGCATCACGATCGGGTAGGAGATGCCATTGGCATTGTTCAGCCAGTAAGTCGGCGCCACCTGGCTGGAGCCCGCGAGGTTGACCACCAGGCTGTTGGTGACATCGCGCTCGGTGATGCCGACCAGTTGCGCCCGCGTGCGGTCGACGTTGACCTTGAACGTCGGCAATTGCTGCGATTGCTGGATCCGCGCATCGGCGACCCCCGGCACCCGGCGAATCTCGCGCAGCAGGGTGTTGGCATAGGTGAAGTTGGCGGCCTGGTTGTTCCCCTGGATTTGCAGGTCAATCGGAGCGGAGGCGCCGAAATTCAGAATCTGCCCGACGATGTCTGCCGGCGGAAAGGAAAACACCAGGCTGGGGAATTGCCGGGACAGTTGTTCGCGCATTTGCCGCATGTACTCGGCGCTGGGGCGATGGCCGTCATTGAGTTTGATGTGGATGTCACTGTCCTGTGAGCCGACGGTCCCGGTGTTGTTGTAGGTGATGTTGATACCGCTGATCGACAGGCCGATGTTGTCGACCACCGAACCGAGGTCCGCTGGCGGGATGATGCGCCGGATCGAGTCTTCAACCTTGAAGATGTATTCGGCGGTCTTCTCCACCCGTGTCCCGACCGGCGCCCTTACGTGCAACAGGATCTGCCCGGCATCGACCGCCGGGAAAAAGTTGCGCCCCAGAAAAGGCACGAGGATGAAGGACGCAAGCACAAAGCCGAAAAAGCACACCACGAAAATCCCCCGGTGATGCAGGGTCGTTTCCAGCAGCGCGTGATAGCGGTCGCGTGCGGCTTCGAAACGCTTTTCGAAGCCACGCTGAAAGCGCACCAGCGGATTGCCCGAGCGCTTGTTGTGCTCTGCTTCTTCATCCTTGGTGTGTGGCTTGAGCAGGTAGTTGGCCATGGTCGGCACCAGCGTTCGCGACAGCAGGAACGAGGCGATCATGGCGAACACCACGGCCTCGGCCATGGGCACGAACAGATACCGGGCGATGCCTTCGAGGAAGAACATCGGCACGAACACGATGCAAATGCACAGCAGCGAGACAAAGGCCGGGGTGACGATCTGCGCGGCGCCATCGAGGATCGCGGTCTTCACCTCTTTGCCCTGTTCCAGGTGCCAGTTGATGTTCTCGATGGTGACGGTCGCCTCGTCCACCAGAATCCCCACCGCCAGCGCCAGGCCACCGAGGGTCATGATATTCAGGGTTTCACCCATGGCGGCGAGGGTGGCAATGGAGGCCAGAATCGACAGCGGGATTGACACGGCAATGATCACCGTCGAGCGCCAGCTGCCCAGGAACAACAGGATCATCAGGCTGGTCAGCGCCGCGGCGATGATCCCTTCCTTGGCCACGCTGCTGATCGCCGCCCGGACGAACACCGACTGGTCTTCAATGAGTTCGATTTTCAGGTTGTCGGGCAGGGCGGCCTTGGACTCGTCCAGTTTGTCCCGGATGCCGGTGATGACGCCCAGTGTCGAGGCCGAGCCGGTCTTGAGGATGGTCAGCAGCAGCGAGCGGGCGCCATTGACGTGCACGATGTTGGTTTGCGGCGGGTTGCCGTCGCGCACCGTCGCCACATCACGCATCAGCACCGTGGTGCCATTGGCGGTCTTGATCGGCAGGTCTTCCAGGTCCTTGAAGTCCGACGGCGCGTTGTTCAGCAGCAGCGGGTATTCGTAGTCGCCGATTTTTTCGGTGCCGATCGGGGTGATCAGGTTTTGAGTGGCCAGCGCATTGGCCACGTCCTGCCCCGAGAGCCCACGGGCCTGCAACGCGGCTGAATCGAGATCGATCTGGATCTGCCGGCTCTTGCCGCCGAACGGATACGGGATGGCCGCCCCGGCGACGGTCGTCAGCATCAGTCGCACGGTGTTGAGCCCGATGTCGCCCAGTTGCTGTTCGCTCAAGCCCTTGCCGGACAGCGCCAGCTGAATGATCGGCACGGTTGAAGCGCTGTAGTTGAGGATCAACGGCGGGGTAGTGGCGGGTGGCAGCTGGCGCAGAATCGCTTGCGACACCGAGGTCACTTGCGCGTTGGCGTTGGTGATATTGACGTTGGGCTGGAAGAAGATTTTCACGATCCCGTAGCCGTTCAACGACTGCGCCTCGATGTGCCGTATGTCGTTGACGGTGGTGGTCAGCACCCGCTGGAACGGCGAGGTGATCCGCCCGGCCATCTGGTCCGGTGACAGGCCGGTGAACTGCCAGATGACGGCAATCACCGGAATGCGGATCTCGGGAAAGATGTCGGTGGGCGTGCGCAATGCCGCCAACGGCCCGGCGATCAGGATCAGGATCGCCAGCACGACAAAGGTATACGGTTTTCCCAACGCGATACGTACAAGTGCATGCATTGCGATTATCCGGGCTGCGGACCGGACAGCGACACGAGCGACGGCCTGGACGCGACCGCTGGATCGACTGCCTGTCCATGGAAACGTGAGTGAGCCCGGTTGGCGACTGGATACGAAACACGATGGCCGCACGAGTGCGTGCGCAAGGGCGCATCATGGCGTCAGTGCCGCGGCTCTGCTCAACGCAGAATAGACCCCCACGGCCTGCGCAATGCGCAAAGCGACCAAAAACTGCATGAATATTTAGTCAGCTTGCTAATTATTCAGGACGCCTGAGCCGGCGTTGCCATGAAATGACTTCGGGCTCCGGCACATCCTGTGGCGAGGGAGCTTGCTCCCGCTGGGCGGCGAAGCGGCCCTGGACCCATGCGCGCGGTGTATCAGGCAAACCTGGCCCGGCGGCTTACGACTGCTGCGCAGCCGAGCGGGAGCAAGCTCCCTCGGCACAGGAACCGTGTTTATTTTTGGCTGATCGACATGGGTGTCGGCTGCGCCTCCCAGGCCCCACCCAGCGCCGTGTACAGATTCACCTCGGCGATCAACTGCGCCAGCCGATCAGTGATCAGCCCTTGTTGCGCACCATACAGCGAGCGTTGTGCGTCGAGAAACACCAGGTGGCTGTCGACGCCGATGCGATAACGGTGTTCGGCCAGGGTGTAGTAGTCCTGGCTGGCCTGGACAAAGGCGCGCTGGGCGGCGAGCTGATCGTTATAGGTCTGGCGTGCCGCCAGGCCGTCAGCCACTTCCTGAAACGCGGCCTGAATCGACTTTTCGTATTGGGCGACAGTGATGTCCTTCTGCAACTTTGCGTAATCCAGGCTGGCTCGCAGGCTGCCGGCATTGAAGATCGGCAGGTTGATTTGTGGCTGGAAGGTCCAGGTCCCGGAACCGCCCTTGAACAGCCCGGACATCTGCAGGCTGGTGGTGCCGGCGTTGGCGGTCAGGGTGATACTGGGGAAAAAAGCCGCCCGGGCCGCGCCGATGTTGGCGTTGGCCGCCTGCAGCTTGTATTCGGCCTGGACGATGTCCGGGCGCCGTTGCAGCAATTGCGACGGCAACCCGGCCGGCACCCGCGCCACCAGATCGCTGGCCAACGGTCGTCCGGGCAATGAATCGTCAACCGGGGCACCCACCAGCAGCGTCAGGGCGTTGACGTCCCGGGCAACCTGGCGGGTGTAGCGCGCGAGGCTGGCACGGGTGCTGTCGACGCTGGTCTGCGCCTGGATCGAGTCCAGCGCCGAGACCTTGCCGGTGGTGCTGGTGCGCAGGGTCAGGCGCAGGCTTTCTTCGTCGGCGGCGAGGGTCTGGCGGGTCAGCTCCAGCAGTTCCTGGTCAGCACGCCAGGTCAGGTACGCGTTGGCGACGTTGGCCACCAGGCTGATCTCGGCACTGCGCCGGGCTTCTTCGGTTGCCAGGTAGTTGAGCATCGCCTGATCCGTGAGGCTGCGCACGCGACCGAAAAAATCCAGCTCATAAGCGCTGATGCCCAGAGTCGCCGAATAAGAGGCATTGATCCGCGCCTTGCTCGGCCCGATACCGGGTATGCGCTGACGCGAGCCGGTGCCGTTGGCGGATACGGCAGGGAACAGGTCGGCGCGCTGAATGCGGTATTGCGCCTGGAACGCTTGCACGTTCAAGGCCGCCACGCGCAGGTCGCGGTTGTTCATCAGGGCGCCGTTAATCAACTGCTGCAACGCCGGGTCATGGAACAGTGTCTGCCAGCCGGCCGGCATCGGTGTTGTTGGAGCCACCGCCGCGCCATAGGCTGGCCCTTGTGGATACTGCGCAGCCGTCGGTGACGGCGGCTGTCGGTAATCCGGTATCAGCGAGCAACCTCCCAGTAACAACGCCGCGCTCAGTATCGCGATTGACCGCTCACTCATGCCCCGGCCATCCACTTGGCCAGTCCGTGCCGGCCGCTGACCCCAAGCTTGGCCGCGGCGCGTTTGAGGTAAGTTTCGATGGAGCTGTTTTTCACGCTGAGCTTGTCCGCCATTTCCGGCACGGTGCCGCCGGACAGCAACCCCAGACACACTTCTTTTTCCCGGGCCGACAAGGCGATGTCGTCGCGCGCCAGTCGTTCATGGAACTCGCGCTGCAAGGGCGTCTGCTCACCGGCGATAGCAGTGCCCGGATTGTGCGGCTGGGTGTGACGGCAGATCCGGGCGTGGCACTCGATCAATGGCAGCAGGGTTTGCGACAGGCTTTTGAGAAACGACAGTTCGGACAGGGAAAACACCCGTTGCGTGTGTGCCCGGTAGAACGAGATGACGCAGCGGCGATTGGACTTGCGTGACACCAGATTGCACTGATGCGAAGTGCAGCGTGCGTCGGGGCTTTTGCTTTGGGCGTTCATCTGGATCAGCAGCGAGTCATCCATTTCAATGATGTTCTTGAACAGTGGATGGTCGTCCTGGCGGTGTGACAGTTCGGTAAAGCAGATGTCAGCCCACAGGCCGGCGCTGCCCAGATGCTTGATGTCGAGGATGCTGGCCTGGCGCTCGTCGAGGGTCCATTCGGTCAACTCCACCCGATTGATCGGCACCAGTTTGTCCACCAGATGCAGCATGTTCTCGGCAAATCGGTCATGGCCTGCGTTAGCAATCAGTTCCCCCAGTTCGAAGTAAAAATGTGGACTTTCCACGTTTTGGATGCTGCTGGTCAGACCCATATCCTGATCATCCTTGATGGAGAGAATTGCCCGTTTAAGTCCCGATGAAGTCAGCTCTCCTTGAACATGATTCAGTGCCCGAGACTCATTTAATCCCACGGATTTGCTCTGCGTCTGTAACGGAAAGCGGGGACACAAAGTGCCATGAAAACCACGCGATAAATCTGACGGTTCTGACGCGAACGCTTCTTTTTTGGATCACGAAAAGTATCGATGTATGGGTGTATCTGTCTGATAAAAAAGAGTTTTATCAAGAACTGCACAGTCGCGTTGGGAACGATTCGCTTCGGCGACATGTAGTTAATGTCCTACAAGCTTTTCAGCATTTCTTTTGTGAACGTCCCCAAAACACCTGCAATGGGTGTCCGGGTTTCAGGTGACATACAGGCGCCGGGGCCGATGCTTAAATCCGCGCAATCTTTGTCATTGCCTGTGGTTAAAGGCTCGCTTCGCCCCAGCGCGGATCGGCCAACCGGGGGTAAATCCCCGCGCAACAAATAAACCCGGCAGCCCCAACTGAACACCTCACATGAGACGGATCTTATGACGCATTTTTCTGCCGACGCTGCGGGCGCCGTTGTCGCCGACGATCACCTCGCCGACACGCATGCCCAGACGTTCCCGCTGACCGCTGCCCAGCGTGATATCTGGCTGGATCAACTGCGGGCGGGCGATTCACCGCTGTACAACATAGGCGGCTACGTTGAACTCAGTGGGCGTATCGATGCCGGTTTGATTCAGCGGGCCGTGGAATGTCTGGTGGAAAAGCACGATGCATTGCGCACCCGCCTGGTGCCCGGCGCGGGGGCTGATGGCTTGCCGTTGCAACGCTTTGCCCGGCGGATACCGGTGCAGGTGCCGCTGTATGACTTCGCGGATCGACCCGACCCGCAGGCCGCCGCGCAAGCCTTGATGCAACAGCAGATGGCGCTGCCTTACACGCTGGAGCATGGCCCGTTGTTCCGGTTTTTCCTGGTGCGCCTGAGTAATCGCCATCACCTGCTGGGGACCCAGGCTCATCACCTGATTCTGGACGGCTGGGGTTTCGGTCAGATGCTGCAATCGCTGGGCGGCATCTACAGCGCGCTGGAGCGAGGCGTGCAGGTGGAGATGTCGGCGCCGTCCTATGTCGACTTCATTCGTGACGATGCCCGCTACCACGGCTCGGACCGGCATACCCGCGATCAGGCGTACTGGCTGGACAAATACCGCACGTTGCCTGAACCGCTGCTGGTGCCGCGTCATCGCAATCAACAGGTTCAAAGCAGCAATACACTGGTTCTGCCGTTTCCGACGGCGTTGCACGAATGCATGAAGCGTCTGGCGCGAACCTGCCAGGCCTCGGCGTTCCATGTGTTGCTGGCGGCGATGCAGGTGTATTTCAGCCGTACCGCGCAGCGTGACGAATGTGTGTTCGGGCTGCCGATCCTTAATCGCTCCAATGCCCGCTTCAAATCCACGCTGGGGTTGTTTACCCAGGTCAGCGCGGTGCGTTTCGATTTTGCCGGCGAGCTGTCTTTCGGCGAATTGATCCGCGCTATTCGCGACGTGCTCAAGCAGGATTTTCGCCATCAACGCCTGCCCCTGAGCGAGATGAATCGCGCCTTGGGCCTGCTGCGCGAGGATCGTTCGCAGCTGTTTGACCTGTCGGTGTCCTATGAGCAGGACGACCATGACTATCGCTATGGCGAAGCCATGGCCCATGCGGTCAAAGTCTCGAACCGTCACGAGCCGACGCCGCTGGCCGTTCACCTGCGATCCAATGCCTACAACGACAAGGCCTGGGTGCATTACGTCTACAACGAGGCGTATTTCGAGCGCGCCGAGGTCGAGGCGCTGGCGGGTCGTCTGATCCATGTGCTGGAGCAGGGGCTGAGTAACCTGACCTTGCCGATTGGCCAGTTCTCGTTGATGCCTGCCGATGAAGCGGTGCAGACGCAGCAATGGAATGACACTGACGTCGAGTACCCGCCGAACTTGACCCTCCATCAGTGCATCGAGGTGCAAACGGCCGAGTACCCGGACGCCGTGGCGCTGATCGCGGGCGAACAGCAACTGACCCGTCGCGAACTCAACGAACGTGCCAACCAGTTGGCCCATCACTTGCGCGAACAGGGCGTGGGACCGGATTCACGGGTGGCGATCTGCGTCGAACGCGGGCTGGACATGGTGGTCGGCCTGCTGGCGATCCTCAAGGCGGGCGGCGCCTACGTGCCGCTCGACCCCGCCTATCCACTGGACCGGCTGGCCTACATGCTGGCGGACAGTGCCCCGGCGGTCGCGCTGGTGCAGGGTTCGACGCGCGGTTTGCTCGGTGAGGTGGCTGTGCCGGTGATCGATCTGGATCAGCCGGTGTGGCGGGATCAGCCGCTTGGCAATCCGCACATTCCCGAGCTGACGCCGCAGCACCTGGCGTACGTGATCTACACCTCGGGCTCCACCGGCCAGCCCAAAGGCGTGATGAATGAACATGGCGCCGTGATCAACCGCTTGCTGTGGATGCAGGACGCATACAACCTGACCCCAGGCGACGCGGTGTTGCAGAAAACCCCGTTCAGTTTCGACGTCTCGGTGTGGGAATTCTTCTGGCCGTTGATGACCGGCGCACGGCTGGTGATGGCGCGTCCTGAAGGCCATAAGGACCCGGCTTACCTGAGCGAAGTGATCAAGGCCGAACACATCACTACCTTGCACTTCGTGCCGTCGATGCTGGACGTGTTCCTGGCCCACGCTGACATGAACCAGTGCATGTCCGTGACACGGGTCATGTGCAGTGGCGAAGCCTTGCCGGGCAGTGTGGTGCGACGTTTCAAAGTCCAGATGCCGGGCAGCGAACTGCATAACCTGTACGGCCCGACCGAAGCGGCGGTGGACGTCACCGCGTGGAGTTGCGCAGGCCCTGTGGAGCAAACGCCGGACAACACGCCCATCGGCAAACCGATCGCCAACACCCGTATGTACCTGCTCGACGGGCAAATGCGGCCCGTGCCTACCGGCGTGGTTGGCGAGTTGTACATCGGCGGCGTGCAGGTGGCGCGGGGTTATCTGCACCGCCCGGAACTGACCGCCGAGCGCTTTTTGCAAGACCCGTTCAGCGATGACCCGACGGCGCGCATGTACCGCACCGGCGACGTTGCCCGCTATCGCACCGACGGCAATATCGAGTACCTGGGACGTAACGACGATCAGGTGAAAATCCGTGGTTTGCGCATTGAACTCGGCGAAATCCAGGCGCGGTTGACGCAATACCCCGGCATCAACGAAGCCGTGGTCGTGGCCCGCGAAGACGTGCCCGGCGACAAGCGTCTGATCGCCTACTACACCGGCGACGCGCAAGGCATCGAAGCCCTGCGCGAGCATCTGCGGCACCACCTGCCGGAGTACATGGTCCCGGCCGTGCTGATGCACCTCGATGCCTTGCCCCTGAGCCCGAACGGCAAACTCGATCGCAAGGCCTTGCCGGTGCCGGATCAGGCCTCGTTGCCGAACCGCGAATACGCAGCGCCACAAGGCGAGGTCGAAGAAACGCTGGCGCAGATATGGGCTGAGGTGCTCAAGGTTGAGCGAGTAGGGCGCCACGACAACTTTTTCGAACTGGGCGGCCATTCGTTGCTGGCGGTCAGCCTGATTGCGCGGATGCGTGTGGCCGGCATGGTGGCGGATGTGCGAGGGCTGTTCGCCCGGCCAACCCTCTCGGCGCAAGCGGCTGCGGTGGGTGGCGATGCTGATGAATTCGAGGTGCCGGTCAATCGTATCGCGCCGAACTGCGCGCAGATCACCCCCACCATGCTGCCGCTGGCAACACTCACCCAGCAAGATATCGATACCCTCGTCGCCAGCGTCCCCGGTGGCGTGGCCAATGTGCAGGACATTTACGGCCTGACCCCGTTGCAGGCGGGCATTCTCTATCATCATCTGGCGGCAGACGTGGGCGATCCCTATCTGACGCAGGCGCAATTTGCCTTCGCCAGTCTCGACCACTTGCATGCCTTTACCCAGGCCTTGCAGAGCGTGATCGAACGTCATGACGTGTTCAGGAGTTCGTTCCATTGGGAAGGGCTCAGCGAGCCGGTGCAAGTGGTCTGGCGCCAGGCCTCACTGGTGCCTGAAACGGTCGAACTGGATAACAATGACGTTGATGCACTGAGCCAGTTGCAAGGCCGTTTTGATTCGTGTCGTTATCGCCTGGACATCACCCGGGCGCCGTTGCTGCGCCTGGTCCATGCCCGGGATGCGGTGAATCATCGGGTGGTGGCGCTGTTGCTGTTCCATCACCTGATCATGGATCACCTGGCTTTGGAAGTGATGCAGCAGGACATGCAGGCCTGCCTGCTCGGTCATGGGGAGCGTCTGGACGAACCGGTGCCGTACCGCAACTATGTGGCCCAGACACGACTGGATGCCCGTGAACAGGAGCACGAGGCCTTTTTCCGCGCGATGTTGCAAGACATCGAAGAGCCGACCTTGCCGTTCGGTCTGGCGGTGACGCAGGTGGGCGCCAGTGATGTCGATGAGGCCCGGCTGGTGGTCGATGATGCCTTGAGCCTGCGTTTGCGCACTCAGGCTCGGCAACGGGGTGTCAGCGCCGCCAGCCTGATGCACCTGGCGTGGGCGCAGGTATTGGCCGGCGTTTCAGGACAGGACAGCGTGGTGTTTGGCACCGTGTTGCTGGGTCGGATGCAGGGTGGCGAAGTCGCCGAGCGCGGCATGGGGGTGTTCATCAACACCTTGCCGTTGCGCGTCGAACTCGGCGAGCAGACGGTGAACAGCGCCGTGGCGGCGACCCATGCCCGCCTGACCCAATTGCTCAGTCACGAGCACGCGTCACTGGCGCTGGCGCAACGTTGCAGCGGCCTGCCGGGCAATACGCCGCTGTTCAGCGTGCTGTTCAACTATCGCCACAGCGCGCCGTCGGCCATGGCTGACGACACCACGATGGCGTGGCACGGCATGCAATTGCTGGACGCCGTGGAGCGTACCCACTATCCGCTGAACCTCAATGTCGATGACCTCGGCGAGGGCTTCGTGCTCACGGCCATGAGCGTGGCCGGGATCGACGCGCAGCGAATCTGCAACTACATGGACACCGCCCTGCAATCGCTGGTTACGGCGCTGGAGCAGACGCCTCAACTGCCGCTGAACCGCTTGCCGATTCTCACCGTTGAGGAGCGCGAGCATCTGCTGTTCGACCTCAACGCCACAGACGTTGATTACCCGCTGCAGCAAACCATTCATGGCCTGTTCGAAGACCAGGTGTCGTGCACGCCGCAGGCGTTGGCGGTGCTGGCCGGCGATGAACGCCTGACGTATCGCGAACTCAATGAGCGCTCAAACCAGTTGGCCCATCACTTGCGCGAACAGGGCGTGGGGCCGGACTCACGGGTGGCGATCTGTGTCGAGCGCGGGCTGGACATGGTGGTCGGCCTGCTGGCGATTCTCAAGGCGGGCGGCGCCTACGTGCCGCTGGACCCGACTTATCCGCTGGACCGGCTGGCTTACATGCTGGCGGACAGCGCGCCGGCGGCGGTGCTGGTGCAGGGTTCGACGCGCGGTTTGCTCGGTGAGGTGGCTGTGCCGGTGATCGATCTGGATCAGCCGGTGTGGCGGGATCAGCCGCTTGGCAATCCGCACATTCCCGAGCTGACGCCGCAGCACCTGGTCTACGTGATCTACACCTCCGGTTCCACCGGCCAGCCCAAAGGCGTGATGAACGAACACCATGCGGTGATCAATCGCCTGCTGTGGATGCAGGACGCATACAACCTGACCTCAAACGACGCGGTATTGCAGAAAACCCCGTTCAGTTTCGACGTCTCGGTGTGGGAATTCTTCTGGCCGTTGATGATCGGTGCACGGCTGGTGATGGCGCGTCCTGAAGGGCATAAGGACCCGGCTTACCTGAGCGAAGTGATCAAGGCCGAACACATCACCACGCTGCACTTCGTGCCGTCGATGCTGGACGTGTTCCTGGCCCACGGCGACGTTGCTGCCTGTGCCGGATTGAAGAACGTGATGTGCAGCGGCGAGGCGCTGCCGGGCAGTCTGGTTCGGCGTTTCAAAAGCCAACTGCCGGGCAGCGCACTGCATAACTTGTACGGCCCGACCGAAGCCGCGGTGGACGTTACCGCGTGGCATTGCGCAGGCCCTGGGGAGCAGGCCCCGGACAACACCCCCATCGGCAAACCGATTGCCAACACCCGCCTGTACCTGCTCGACGGGCAGATGCAGCCGGTGCCGATGGGCGTGATCGGTGAGTTGTACATCGGCGGCGTGCAAGTGGCGCGGGGTTATCTGCACCGCCCGGAATTGACCGCCGAGCGCTTCCTCAAGGACCCGTTCAGCGATGACCCGACGGCGCGCATGTACCGCACCGGTGACGTTGCCCGCTATCGCACCGACGGCAATATCGAGTACCTGGGACGTAACGACGATCAGGTGAAAATCCGTGGTTTGCGCATTGAACTCGGCGAAATCCAGGCGCGGTTGACCCAGTACCAGGGTGTTCAGGAAGCGGTGGTGCTGGCCCGCGAAGACGTGCCCGGCGACAAGCGTCTGATCGCGTACTGCACCGGCCAGGCGCACAGCACCGAAGCGTTGCGCAGCCACCTGCTGCAACACCTGCCGGAGTACATGGTGCCGGCCGTATTCGTGCACCTCGACGCCTTGCCCCTGAGCCCCAACGGCAAGCTCGACCGCAAGGCGCTCCCGGCACCGGGTCTGGATTCGTTGAGCAGGCGCGAGTACGAGGCTCCGGTGGGCGACAGCGAAATCACCTTGGCGCGGCTCTGGGCCGAGTTGCTGAAGGTCGAGCGAGTCGGTCGCCACGACAACTTCTTCGAACTGGGCGGCCATTCGTTGCTGGCGGTCAGCCTGATTGCGCGGATGCGTGGCGCCGGCATGGCGGCGGACGTGCGCTCGCTGCTCGCTCGGCCAACCCTGTCGGCACAGGCCGCTGCACTCGGTGGCGCTGGCGGTGAAATCGAGGTGCCGCAAAACCGGATCGCGCCGACCAGTACCCAGATCACCCCTGGCATGCTGCCGCTGGCGACGCTCACTCAGCAAGACATCGACAGCATCGTTGCCAACGTCCCCGGTGGCGTGGCCAACGTGCAGGACATCTATGGCCTGGCCCCCTTGCAGGCGGGCATCCTCTATCACCATCTGGCGGCGGACCGTGGCGACCCTTATTTGATGCAGGCGCAGTTTGCCTTCACCGGTCCTGACCGTCTGCGGGCTTTTGCCCAGGCCTTGCAGAGCGTGATCGAGCGCCATGACGTGCTCCGCACGTCGGTCCATTGGCAGGGGCTCAGCGAGCCGGTGCAGGTGGTCTGGCGCCAGGCCTCGCTGGTGTCTGAAACGGTCGAGCTGGACAGTGACATGGATGCCTTGAGCCAGTTGCAAAGCCGTTTCGATGCAAGCCGCTATCGCCTGGACATCACCCGCGCGCCCTTGCTGCGCCTGGTTCATGCCTGGGATGCGGTCAACCATCGGGTGGTGGCGCTGTTGCTGTTCCATCACCTGGCCATGGATCACCTGGCCCTGGAGGTATTGCAGCAGGACATGCAGGCCTGCCTGCTCGGTCATCGGGAACGCTTGGGCGAACCGGTGCCGTACCGCAACTATGTGGCCCAGACGCGCCTGGGCATCAGTGAGCAGGAGCACGAGGCGTTTTTCCGCCAGATGCTGCAAGACGTCGAAGAACTCACCTTGCCGTTCGGTCTGGCGGCGGCGCAGGTTGACGCCCGTGATGTCGATGAGGCCCGGCTGGCGGTCGATGACGCCTTGAGCCTGCGTTTGCGCACTCAGGCCCGGCAACGGGGTGTCAGCGCCGCCAGCCTGATGCACCTGGCGTGGGCGCAGGTATTGGCCGGCGTTTCGGGACAGGACAGCGTAGTGTTTGGCACCGTGTTGCTCGGTCGGATGCAGGGCGGCGAAGGCGCCGAACGCGGCATGGGGGTGTTCATCAACACCTTGCCGTTGCGCATTGAGCTCGGCGAGCAAACGGTGAACAGCGCCGTGGCGGCGACCCATGCCCGCCTGACCCAGTTGCTCAGCCACGAACACGCGTCACTGGCGCTGGCACAACGTTGCAGCGGCCTGCCGGGCAATACGCCGCTGTTCAGTGTGCTGTTCAACTATCGCCACAGTGCGCCTTCGGCCATGGCCGACGACACCACGACGGCGTGGCAGGGCATGCAATTGCTCAACGCCGTGGAGCGCACCAATTACCTGTTGACCGTCAGTGTCGACGATCTGGGCGAGGGCTTTGCCTTCACCGCGTTGGCGGCGTCCGGCATTGACGCGTTGGCGGTCTGCGGCTACCTGCACACGGCACTGGAGCATCTGCTGCAGGCGCTGGAGCACACGCCTGAGAAGACGCTCAACCGCTTGCCGATTCTGTCTGGCGCCGAACAGGCGCACCTGCTGAACACCTTCAACGACACGACCATTGACTACCCGCAAGGCCTGACCCTGCACCAGCGCGTCGAAGCCCGCGCCGCTGCACATCCGGACACCGTGGCAGCGCTGCAACAGGGGCAGTCGCTGACCTATGCCGAGCTCAATCGTGGCGCCAACCAGCTGGCCCGGCACCTGCGCGAGTTGGGTGTACAGCCCGATGACCGGGTCGCCATCGTCGCCCGTCGCGGTCTGCACACCCTGACCGGTTTGCTGGCGATCCTGAAAGCCGGCGCCTGTTATGTGCCGATTGATCCGACGCATCCCGCCGAGCGTCTGAATTATCTACTCGGCGATTGCACGCCGGTGGCGGTGCTGACGCAGCAGGCCTTGCTCGAAACCTTGCCGGCTGTGGGCGTGCCGCTGATCAATCTCGATCTGCCGACATGGCTGGCGCAGGCCGACACCGATCTGCAAGTGCCGGGCCTGAGCGCCTCGAACCTGGCCTATGTGATCTACACCTCGGGTTCCACCGGCCTGCCCAAAGGCGTGATGGTGGAACATCAGACCCTGTCCAACCTGGTGGACTGGCACTGCGAAGACTTTGACCTGCGCCACGGTCGCCACACCTCCAGCGTTGCCGGGTTCGGTTTCGACGCCATGGCCTGGGAAGTCTGGCCGGCCTTATGTGCCGGTGCGACCCTGCACCTGCCACCGGCGGACGTCGGCAATGAAAAAATTGATGAACTGCTGGACTGGTGGTGCGCGCAACCGCTGGACGTCAGCTTCCTGCCGACGCCGGTGGCCGAATACGCCTTCAGCCAGAACCTTGGACACCCGACCCTGCGCACCCTGCTGATCGGCGGTGATCGCTTGCGCCAGTTCAGCCGGGCGCAAACGTTCGAGGTGATCAACAACTACGGTCCGACCGAAGCCACGGTGGTGGCGACCTCCGGCCGCGTCGAGATCGGCCAGCCGCTGCACATCGGCCAACCCATTGCCAACGCCAGGGTCTACCTGCTCGATGAACAACAACGGCCGGTGCCGATCGGCGTGGCCGGGGAGTTGTACGTCGGTGGTGCTGGCGTGGCACGGGGTTACCTGAACCGTCCAGAGATGACGGCCGAGCGTTTCCTTGAAGACCCGTTCAACCCGCAGGCGCGCATGTACCGCACGGGCGATTTCGCACGCTGGCTGGCGGACGGCACCATCGAGTACCTGGGGCGCAACGATGATCAGGTCAAGATCCGCGGCATGCGCATCGAGCTGGCGGAAATCGACACCGCGCTGGCGAACTTCAGCGGCGTGAAAGAGGCCGTGGTGCAGGTGCGGGACGGGCGGCTGGTGGCCTGGTTCACCGAACACGCGGCGCTCGACATCGCAGACCTTCGCCAGCATCTGCAAGCCCGGCTGCCGGAGTACATGGTGCCTTCGGCCTATGTTCGGCTGCACAGCCTGCCGCTGACCGCCAACGGCAAACTCGACCACAAGGCACTGCCGGCACCGGATCAGGCGGCGTTGCTGAGCCGCGAATATGAAGCGCCGCAAGGCGAGATCGAAACCGCATTGGTGCAGATCTGGGCCGAGGTGTTGCAGGTCGGGCGGGTCGGGCGTCGGGATCATTTCTTTGAATTGGGCGGCCATTCGCTGCTGGCCATGCGCATGGTGTCGCGGGTCCGCATGCAGCTTGGGGTCGAGCTGGTCTTGAGCGATCTGTTCGCCAACCCGCAACTGGCGGCCGTGGCGCAAGTACTGGCGCAAGCCGGTCGCAGCACACTGCCGCCCATTGTCGCGTTGTCGCGCGACGAGGACCTGCCACTGTCCTTCGCCCAGCAGCGCTTGTGGTTCCTGGCGCAAATGGGCGACGCCAACAGTGCCTACAACATTCCGGCAGCCCTGACGCTGCGCGGGGCTTTGAACGTCGAGGCCTTGCAACGGGCGCTGGCGCGGATCGTCGAGCGTCACGAGACGTTGCGCAGCCGTTTCGTTCAGCTCAATGCCGAGCCACAGGTGCTGGTGGTTGCTGATTTGACATTCGGCTTGGTGGTTGAGGACCTGCGTCATGAGTACGAGGCGCAAGCCGTATTGCAGTCGCGGATTGACCACGAAGCGGCGCAGCCGTTTGATCTGGAAAACGGGCCGTTGATTCGCGGCCGCCTGCTGGTCATGGCCAACGATGAGCACGTACTGCTGCTGACGATGCACCACATCGTCTCCGATGGCTGGTCGATGGGCGTGCTGACCCAGGAACTGATGGCGCTGTATCAGGCCTTTAATCAGGGCCAACCAGACCCGCTGCCAGCGCTGAGCGTGCAGTACGGCGACTTTGCGTTGTGGCAGCGGCGCTGGCTGAGCGGTGATGTGCTGCAACGCCGGACCGAGTACTGGCAGCAAGCCCTGGCCGGCGCCCCGGCCTTGTTGATGGTGCCCACTGACCGGCCACGACCGGCGCAGCAGGATTATTCGGGACACAGCATCGAGGTGCAGCTGGACCCAGCGCTGACAGCCGGACTCAAGGCCCTGAGCCAGCGTCACGGCACCACCCTCTACATGACGCTGATGGCGGCCTGGGCCCTGTTGCTGGGGCGCCTTGCCGGGGAGCAGGACGTGGTCATCGGTTCGCCGGCAGCCAACCGGCAGCGCACGGAAGTCGAAGGCTTGATCGGCCTGTTCGTCAACACCCTCGCAGTGCGCATCGACACCTCGGGCGAACTCAGCGTCGAGGCGCTGCTGGCGCGGGTCAAGGCCCAGACGCTGGCGGCGCAGGCCCATCAGGACCTGCCGTTCGAGCAGGTGGTGGAAATCACCCGTCCGGTGCGCAGCCTGTCTTACAGCCCGTTGTTCCAGGCCTCGCTGGCGTGGCAGAACCTCCAAGCCCCGGCGCTGGTGCTGGAGGGTATCCAGGTGCAAGGGCTGGCGCAGGCGAGTCATTTTGCCAAGTTCGATCTGGCGCTGAGCCTGGGTGAAGGGCCGGATGGCATTGACGGCGTGCTGGACTACGCGACGGCGTTGTTCGACGAATCGACGGTGCGGCGTTTTATCGGCTATTTCACGCGCCTGCTGCAGGCCATGGTCGCCAACGATCAGGCCGTGCTGGCGCAGGTGGATTTGCTCGACGATGCCGAGCGCGAACATCTGCTGTGCGACTTCAACGATACCGACGCCGATTACCCGCGCGAGCACACCGTGCACGGCGTGTTCGAAGCTCAGGTGCAACGCACCCCCGACGCCCTGGCGCTGGGCGAAGGCGAGCAGCGCCTGACGTACCGTGAACTCAATGATCGGGCCAACCGCCTGGCGCACCACCTGATCGGTCTGGGGGTCAAACCCGGCGACAACGTGGCGATCCTGCTGGAGCGTTCGGTGGCGCTGGTGGTCAGCCAACTGGCGATCAGCAAGTGCGCGGCGGCCTATGTGCCGCTGGACATCCATGCCCCCACCGAGCGGCAACGCTTCATGGTCGAGGACAGCGCCGCCGTGGTGCTGCTGACCGACGACAGCCGCGTGATCGACTACCCGGCACGCCGGGTCGACCTCGACAAACTGCCGCGCGAAAGACGTGCGCTGCACAACCCGGACCTGGCGCAGTCCTCCGAAACGGTGGCGTACATCATGTACACCTCGGGTTCCACCGGCACCCCGAAAGGCGTGCGGGTGCCGCACCGGGCGATCACGCGGTTGGTGATCAACAACGGTTACGCCGACTTCAACCCGCAGGACCGCGTGGCGTTTGCCTCGAACCCGGCGTTCGACGCCAGCACCATGGACGTCTGGGGTGCGTTGCTCAACGGCGCCCAGGTGCTGGTGATCGACCACGACACCTTGCTCGAACCGGCCCATTTCGGTCAGGCCCTGAGCGATTCCGGGGCGACGATCCTGTTCGTCACCACGGCACTGTTCAACCAGTACGTGCAGCTGATTCCCGACGCCCTCAAAGGCTTGCGGATTCTGCTGTGTGGCGGCGAACGGGCCGACCCGGCAGTGTTCCGCCGGCTGCTGGCGCTGGCGCCGGACTTGCGCCTGGTGCATTGCTACGGGCCGACCGAAACCACCACTTACGCCACCACGCATGAGGTCAAGTCATTGCCGGCGGACGCGGACAGCGTGCCGATTGGCGGCCCGATCTCCAACACCCGTATCTACGTGCTGGACGAGCGCCAGCAACCCGTGCCCAGCGGGGTGACGGGGGAAATCTGCATCGGCGGCGAAGGCGTTGCCAAGGGTTATCTGAACCGGCCGGAGCTGACCGCAGAAAAGTTTGTGGCCGACCCGTTCAGCGAGCGTCCCGAGGCCCTGATGTACCGCACCGGCGACCTCGGCCGATGGTCGGCGCAGGGGCTGCTGGAGTGCATCGGGCGTAATGACGATCAGGTGAAAATCCGTGGTTTCCGCATCGAACTGGGGGAAATCGAGATGCGCCTGGCGACCTGTCCGGGTGTCAACGAAGTGGTGGTGCTGGCCCGCGAAGACGTGCCGGGGGACAAGCGCCTGGTGGCGTATTACACCGCGCACGATCAGGCGCTGGACATCGCCCAACTGCGGGCTCACCTGCAAGGGCAACTGCCCGACTACATGGTGCCGTCGGCCTATGTGCAGTTGGCCTCCCTGCCGCTGACCGGCAACGGCAAAGTTGACCGCAAGGCGCTGCCGGAGCCGGATCAGGCGTCGTTGCTGAGCCGCGAATACGCAGCGCCACAGGGCGAAATCGAAGTGGCGTTGGCGCAGATCTGGGTGGACGTGCTCAAGGTCGAGCACGTGGGGCGGCACGACCACTTCTTCGAACTGGGCGGCCATTCGTTGCTGGCGGTGAGCGTGATCGAACGCATGCGCCAGGGCGGCATGAATGTCGATGTGCGCATCCTGTTCAGCCAGCCGACCCTGATGGCGCTGGCCGCCGCCGTGGGCAGCGGTCGGGAAATCGAAGTGCCGGCCAACCGCATTCCAGCGAATTGCCAACGGATCACCCCGGACCTGCTGTCACTGGTGGAGCTGGATCAGGACGCCATCGACCGCGTCGTTGCCAGCGTGCCGGGCGGGGCTGCCAATGTGCAGGATATTTACCCGTTGGCACCGTTGCAGGAGGGCATTCTTTATCACCACATCACGGCTGGGCAGGGCGATACGTACCTGCTGCAATCGCGCATGGCCTTCACCAGTCTGGAGCGGATGAACGCCTTCAGTCAGGCGCTGCAACAGGTCATCGATCGTCACGACATCCTCCGTACCTCGGTGGTATGGGAGGGCTTGCAGCAACCGCTGCAAGTGGTCTGGCGCCACGCGGAACTGACGGTGCAATCGGCGCCGGTCGACCCTGCTGCGGGCGATGTCCTGACGCAGTTGCACAGCCGTTTTGACGCTCGGCACTACCGCCTGGAACTCAATCAGGCGCCGCTGATCCGGCTGGTGTATGCGCATGATCCGGCGCAGCAGCGCATCGTTGCCGTTGTGCTGTTCCACCACATCGCACTGGACCACGTCGCGCTGGACGTGGTGCGCGCCGAAATGCAGGCCAGCCTGCTGGGGCAGCATGCGCTGTTGGGCGAAGCGATCCCTTATCGCAATTACGTGGCCCAGGCGCGACTGGGCGTCAGCGAACAGGAACACGAGGCGTTTTTCCGCGACATGCTCGCTGACATTGATGAGCCGACGTTACCGTTTGGTTTGCAGAGCGTGCAAGGCGATGGCAGCGATATCGAGGAGGTCCGCCAAGTGCTGCCGGACGCGTTGAGCCTGCGCTTGCGTGGCCGCGCGCGGGAGCTTGGGGTCAGTGCCGCGAGCCTGTTCCATCTGGCCTGGGCCCAAGTGCTGGCGGCGGCGTCCGGCCGGGAATCGGTGGTGTTCGGCACCGTATTGATGGGGCGGATGCAGGGCGGCGACGGCGCTGATCGGGCGCTGGGGGTGTTCATCAACACCTTGCCGCTGCGTGTCGATACCGGTTCGACCGGTGTTCGGGCAGGCGTCAGGGCTACCCACGCCCGCCTGACCGCGCTGCTTGCTCATGAACATGCATCGCTGTCCCTGGCACAACGTTGCAGCGGTGTCGCGGCGCCCTTGCCGTTGTTCAGCGCGATGCTCAACTATCGGCACAGTGCCGCTGAGGCCGATCTGCCAAGCGCCTGGCAGGGCATCGAAACCCTGGGCGGCGAAGAGCGCACCAACTTCCCGTTGACCCTGAGTGTCGATGATCTGGGCGAGGGCTTCATGATCAGGACGGTGACGCTTGCCCGGGTCGGTGCCCAGCGGATCTGCGAGTTCGTGCACACCGCGCTCCAGGTGCTGGTGGAGGTACTGGAACAGACACCGCAAATGCCGTTGAACCGATTGTCGATCCTGCCGGCGCAGGAGCGCAATTATCTGCTGACCGGACTCAATGCCACGGCGGTTGATTACCCGCTGGAGCAAACCATTCAGTCCGTGTTCGAAGCGCAGGTCGAGCGCACGCCGGATGCCGTGGCGCTGGTGGCGGGGGAGCAGCAACTGACCTACCGCGAACTCAATGAACGCGCCAATCAGCTGGCTCATCACCTGCGTCAACAGGGCGTGGGGCCGGATGCGCGGGTGGTGCTCTGCGTCGAACGCGGCCTGGAACTGGTGATCGGCCTGTGGGCGATTCTCAAGGCCGGCGGCGCTTATGTACCGGTGGACCCCGGTTATCCGCCAGAGCGCATCGCTTACATGTTGCAGGACTGTGGCGCGGTGGCGGTGCTGGTGCATGGCGCCACCCGAGGGCTGCTCAAGGACGTCGCCGTACCGATGATCGACTTCGACCAGAACAGCTGGCAGACCAATCCGCTCGGTAATCCACAGGTGCCGGAACTGAACGCCTCGCACATGGCGTACGTGATTTACACCTCCGGTTCCACCGGCACGCCGAAGGGGGTGATGGTCGAGCATCGTGGGCTCAACAATTTGGTGTTCTGGAGTTCGCAGCTGTGCCCGAATGCGCAACGCGGTGCTTTGTTGCAGAAGGCCCCGTTCAGTTTCGACGGCTCGGTGTGGGAGTTTTTCTGGCCGTTGACCACCGGCATGCGCCTGGTGCTGGCCCGTCCCGACGGTCATCGCGAGCCTGAGTATCTGCATCAACTGGTACGCGAACAGCAGGTCACGGTGATCAAGTTCGTGCCGGCGATGCTGGCGCAGTTCCTCGACGTGGCGGAGGTCAGCCAGTGCAGCAGCCTCACCGACATCGTCTGCGGCGGTGGTGAATTGACGGCCGAGCTGGGTCGTCGGGTCCAGCAATTGCTGCCCAAGGTGCGACTGCACAACGTCTATGGCCCGACCGAGGCCACCGTGGACAGCAGCAGCTGGACCCTGGAACCGGGTGCACCGGTGCCGGATGTCCAGTTGCCAATCGGCAAGCCGATCAGCAATACCCGGCTGTACGTGCTGGACGCCAACGACCTGCCGGTGCCGTTCGGCGTCAGCGGGCACTTGCACATCGGCGGGGTCGGCGTGGCGCGCGGTTATCTGGGGCTGCCGACACTGATGGCCGAGCGCTTTATCGCCAGCCCGTTTGTCGCTGGCGACCGCTTGTATCGCACCGGGGACCTGGTGCGTTACCTGCCGGACGGCAGCCTGCAATTCCTCGGTCGCAACGACTTCCAGGTGAAGCTGCGTGGTTTGCGTGTCGAGCTGGGTGAAATCGAAGCGCGTCTGTCGGCCTATCCGGCGCTGAAGGACGTCGCGGTGCTGATGCGCGATGAACGTCTGGTGGCGTATTTCACACTGCAGACCGCCAGCCAGGTACCCGCGATCGAGGACCTGCGGGCGTACTTGCTGCGGCTGCTGCCGGATTACATGGTGCCCTCGGCCTATGTGTCACTCGACACACTGCCGCTGAGCCCCAACGGCAAACTCGACCGCCGCGCCTTGCCGGCGCCGGGGCTGGACGCGGTGCTGAGCCGAGACTACGAAGCCCCACGGGGGCCGGTGGAAACCGCGCTGGCAGCGATCTGGACCGAGGTCCTGAAGATCGAACGGGTGGGGCGCCATGACCACTTTTTCGAACTGGGCGGGCATTCGCTGCTGGCGGTCAACCTGGTGTCGCGCATGCGTCAGGCCGGCCTGAACGCCGATGCACGAACGCTGTTCAGTGAACCGACACTGGCGGCACTGGCGGCGAAAACCGTAGGGCACGTGGAGCAGGTCGCAGTCCCCGAAACCACCATCCCGAGCCTTCAGCGCAAGCGACGGCTCTAACACGAGCGAGAACACCACAAATCCGTGTGGGAGCGAGCTTGCTCGCGATTACGGTAGATCAGCCAATACACATGTTGGATATGAAACCGCCATCGCGAGCAAGCTCGCTCCCACAGGTTTTGTGCTGGTACGTGCCGCAGGCCTTGTCCCGGCTTCCCATGTCAGACAGGCACTGGCGGATGTTTTAGTTTTTCAGGCCTGACGGATCAGTGTCCTTATTACTTTTGAGCATGACGGCCAGACCGTTTTCGCGTCTGCCCGTCACGCTGTCATTCAAAACCACGGAGCAGGTTACCCATGCAGTTCAGCGAATTGATGGCCGTTATTTCCACCTACGCGATCCGTCTTCAGCGCGAAGACGATGATCTGGTCATTCTGGGGGACGACGAGGCGCTGGACGATGCGTTGTGGGACAACCTGCTCAGGCACAAAGGGCAATTGCTCGACCTGGTGGCGCAAAACGGCGGTGACTGGCTGAGCCCGGCCTACCGGATCACCCCGGACATGTTGCCGCTGGTGCAACTGGACCAGGCAAGCATCGACCGTATCGTTGCCGGAGTGCCGGGCGGCGCGCCCAACGTGCAGGACATCTATCCGCTGGCGCCGTTGCAGGAAGGCATGCTGTACCACTATCTGTCGGCGCAGCAGGGCGACCCGTATGTGTTGCAGGCACAGCTTGCGTTCTCTGATCGCGAGCTGTTCGAGACGTATGCCAAGGCGCTGCAATGGGTGATCGATCGTCACGACATCCTGCGCACATCCATGGCCTGGGAGCGTCTGGACGAGCCGGTGCAAGTGGTCTGGCGCCAGGCGCAACTGGTCTGCGAGCAGGTGCACTTCGACGCCGCGCACGGTGATGTCCTGAGCCAGTTGCGGGCCCGCTGCGATGTCCACCGCAATCGTCTGGACCTGCGCCAGGCGCCACTGGTGCGTCTGGTGTTTGCCGAGGACCAGGCCCAGGGCCGTGTGGTCGCGATGCTGCTGCACCATCACATGGTGATGGACCACACCGCACTGGAAGTGGTGAGTCGCGAGTTGCAGGCCTGCCTGCAGGGCAAGACCGCCGAACTGGGGCCGCCCGTGCCGTTTCGCAATCACCTGGTCCAGGCGCGAATGAGCCACAGCGAGCAGGAGCACGAAGCCTTTTTTCGCGAGATGCTCGGCGATATCGATGAGCCAACCCTGCCGTTCGGTTTGCAGGATGTGCAAGGCAATGGCCAGGGTATCGAGCAATCCCGTGTGACCCTCGACAGCGAGTTGAGCCAGCGTCTGCGCACTCAGGCCCGACAATTGGGCGTGAGCGCCGCAAGCCTGATGCACCTGGCGCAGGCGCTGGTGCTGAGCAAAGTGTCCGGATGCCAGTCGGTGGTATTCGGCACGGTGCTGCTGGGGCGCATGGACGCGTCAGCCGGTTCCGACCAGTCGTTGGGTATCTTCATCAATACCTTGCCGCTGCGGGTGGATGTCGGTGAGCAGGGCGTGCGTGCCGGGGTCAAGGCCACCCACTTGCGTCTGACCGCGTTGCTGGGTCATGAACAGGCATCGCTGGCGTTGGCACAACGTTGCAGCGGCGTGACCGCACCCACGCCGTTGTTCAGTTCCATGCTCAATTATCGTCACACCGCCGCCGCCGAGGTGGCAGACGTCATCGACGTGGCGCCCGGCATTCAGGTGTTGGCCGCCGAGGAGCGCACCAACTACCCGCTGACGGTGAACGTCGATGACCTGGGCGACGATTTCTCCATCACCGTCATGGTGACGGCCTCGATCGGTGCACCGCGGGTTGCGCGCTACCTGCAAACCGCACTGGAAAGCCTGGTGCTGGCGCTGGAAGAAACACCGGACGTGGCGCTGCACACCCTGAACATCCTGCCGGCCATCGAGCGCCGTCATCTGTTGCAGACCTTGAACACCTACCTGGGTGACTACGCCGATTCCTCGTTGATCCATCATCAGGTCGAAGCCCAGGCCGCTGTCCGCCCCGAAGCGGTCGCCGTGCTGTTTGAACACCAGACCCTGAGCTACCGTGCCCTCAATGAACGTGCGAACCAGGTCGCTCATCGACTGCTGGCGCTGGGCGTGTGCCCGGATGACCGGGTGGCGATCTGCGTCGAACGTGGTCTGGAAATGATCATCGGCCTGCTGGGTATTCTCAAGGCGGGGGCCGGGTATGTGCCCATCGACCCGGCTTATCCGGCCGAACGCATTGCCTATACGCTGGAAGACAGTGCGCCGGTCGCGGTGCTGGTGCAGCCGGCCACCGCGGCGTTGGTCGGGCAACGGGCAGTGCCAGTCATCGACCTGGAAAGCCATGGCCTGCGTGACGAATCCAGTGCCAACCCGCTGGTGCCGGGGCTGACGTCAGCGAGCCTGGCCTATGTGATCTACACCTCCGGTTCCACCGGCCAGCCCAAGGGGGTGATGGTCGAGCATCGCAACGTGGCGCGGCTGTTTTCGGCGACGCGCTATTGGTTCGACTTCAACCGTCAGGACGTGTGGGCGCTGTTTCACTCTTTCGCTTTCGATTTTTCCGTCTGGGAAATCTGGGGCGCGTTGATCCACGGCGGCCAGTTGCTGGTGGTGCCGCAATGGGTCAGCCGTTCGCCGGACGAGTGCTACGCGCTGCTGTGCGAGGCGGGCGTGAGCATCCTCAATCAGACGCCCAGCGCGTTCCGGCAGCTGATCGTGGCGCAAGGCAACAGCGCCTTGAAGCATTCCCTGCGCCAGGTGATTTTTGGTGGCGAAGCCCTCGACCCGGGCATTCTCAAACCCTGGTACACGCGGGTGAGCAACGCCGGAACGCAACTGGTGAACATGTACGGCATCACCGAAACCACGGTGCACGTGACGTACCGCGCACTGGAGGCGGCGGATGCGCAGTTGACCGGCGTCAGCCCGATTGGCGGGCGTATTCCCGACTTGCAACTCTATGTGCTGGACGCGCGCCGCGAACCGGTGCCGGCCGGTGTCATCGGTGAGCTGTATGTCGGTGGCGCCGGGGTCGCCCGGGGCTATCTGAACCGCGCCGAGCTGACCGCCGAGCGCTTCATTGCCGACCCGTTCAGCGGTCGTGCCGATGCCCGTCTGTACAAGACCGGCGACCTGGCGCGCTGGATGCCGGATGGCACGCTGCAATACCTTGGTCGTAATGACGATCAGGTGAAGATCCGTGGTTTCCGCATCGAGCTGGGCGAGATCGAATCCCGCCTCGTCGCTTGCCCAGGTGTGCGCGAAGCGCTGGTGATCGCCCGTGAGGACGCCCCCGGCGACCTGCGCCTGGTCGCGTACGTGATTGCCGGACCGGACATTGAATTGAGCGCCGCTGGGCTGCGCGATCACCTGCTGCTGTCCCTGGCCGAGTACATGGTGCCGAGCGCGTTTGTCCTGCTCGACCGCTTTGCGCTGACCACCAACGGCAAACTCGATCGCAAGGCCTTGCCTGCGCCGGACACCGATGCCTTTGCCCGTCGCGGCCACGAAGCGCCGCAGGGCGATACCGAGAGCCGCATCGCGGCGATCTGGCGCGACCTGCTCAAGCTTGATCAGGTAGGCCGCCACGACAACTTTTTCGAACTGGGCGGCCATTCGCTGCTCGCGGTCAAACTCATCGAACGCATGCGTCAGCTGGAACTGAGCGCCGACGTGCGGGTGTTGTTCGGTCAACCGACCCTCGCGGCACTGGCCGCAGCGGTGGGCGGCCAGCATCAGGTGCGCGTACCCGCCAACCTGATTGGCGCCGATTGCACCCGCATCACCCCGGACCTGTTGCCGCTGGCCACGCTGGATCAGGAGGCGATTGACCGCATCGTCGCGACGGTGCCTGGCGGGGTCGCCAATGTGCAGGACATTTATGCACTGGCGCCGTTGCAGGCGGGCATCCTCTATCACCATCTCAGCGCCACCGAGGGCGATCCCTATGTCCTGCAAGTGCAGTTCAGCTTTGCTGGCCTGAAGCAGATCAAGGCGTTTGTCCGGGCGCTGCAAGGCGCGATTGCGCGCCACGACATCCTGCGCACCAGCGTGCTGTGGCAGGGGCTCGATGAAGCGGTTCAAGTGGTCTGGCGCCAGGCGCCGCTGGCGCTGGAGCGGGTGGACGCCGACCCGCAAGACGGTGATGTGCTGCAACAGATGCAGGCGCTTTTCGACCCACGGCACTATCGCCTGGATTTCAGCAAGGCGTCGCTGATGCGCTTTGCCTACACCGAGGATCCTCGACAGTCGCGCTGGGTCGGTATTCTGCTGCTGCACCACCTGCTGCTCGACCACACCGCGCTTGAAGTGCTGGTGCACGAGTTGAGCGCCAGCCTGACCGGCCAGCACGACCCGCAAAGTGCGGCCGTGCCTTATCGCAACTATGTGGCGCAGGCCCGGTTGGGCATCAGCCGCGAAGAGCACGAACAATTTTTCAGTGACATGCTGGGCGACATTGACGAGCCGACGCTGGCCTTTGGTTTGCAAGACGTCAACGGTGACGGCAGCGGCATTGAAGAAGCCAAATCGACCCTCGACGCCTCCCTCAGTCAGCGTCTGCGTGAGCAGGCCAGGCAGTTGGGCGTCAGTGCCGCGAGCGTGGCGCACCTGGCCTGGGCGCAGGTGCTGGGCCAGGTCACCGGCCGCGAAGAGGTGGTGTTCGGCACCGTCTTGTTGGGCCGCATGCAGGGTGGCGAAGGTGCCGACCGGGCGCTGGGCATGTTCATCAACAGCCTGCCGCTGCGGGTGAGTGTGGGCAGCACCGGCGTGCGCGAAGGCGTGCGTGCCACCCATGCGCGACTTTCGCAATTGCTGGGGCACGAACACGCCTCGCTGTCCCTGGCCCAGCGTTGCAGCGGTGTCCCGGCCTCGGTGCCGTTGTTCAGCAGCCTGCTCAACTATCGGCACAGCGTGGTGGACGAGGACGGGGCCAACGCGTTGGGCTGGGAAGGCATCGAGATCCTTTATTCGCAGGAGCGCAGCAACTATCCGCTGGTGCTCAGTGTCGATGACCTGGGCAAAGGATTCCGGCTGACCGTGCAGACGCTGGCCGGGGTCGGCGCCGAGCGAATTGGCGCGTACATGCACACGGCACTGGAGCAACTGGTGCAGGCAATGGAGCAGACGCCACAGCGTCCATTGAACCAGTTGTCGATGCTGCCCGCCCTGGAACGCGATCAAGTGTTGCGCGCCTTCAATGCCACTGTCGCGCCGTACCCCAGCGGGCACACCGTGCACGGGCTGTTCGAAGTTCAGGCGCAGCTTCGGCCTTATGCCCTGGCCGTGATTCAAGGCACCGAGCGCCTGAACTACCAGCAACTCAATCAGCGCGCCAACCAGTTGGCTCATCACCTGCTGCAACAGGGCGTGCAGCCGGATGACCGGGTTGCGCTCTGCGTACGCCGAGGCCCGGACATGCTGGTGGGCATGTTGGCAATTCTCAAGGCCGGGGCGGGCTACGTGCCGATTGATCCGGCTTATCCTGCCGAGCGTATTGCCTACCTGTTGCAGGACAGCGCCCCGGTGGCGGTGCTGGCGCACGCGACAACCCGTGATCTGTTGGGCAATGTTGCGGTCGTCGATCTCGACGGCGCGGATTGGCAGCAACACTCAAACGTCAATCCTCAGGCTCATGGCCTGACCCCGTCGAACCTGGCCTACGTCATCTACACCTCCGGCTCGACCGGCCTGCCCAAAGGGGTGATGGTCGAGCACCGCACCGTGGAAAACCTGGTGCATTGGCACTGCGATGCCTTCCACCTCGGGCAAGACAGCCAGACCTCCAGCGTTGCCGGTTTCGGCTTTGACGCGATGGCCTGGGAAGTCTGGCCGGCATTGTGTGCCGGCGCGACCTTGCACTTGCCACCGGCGCATGTCGGCAATGAGAACATTGATGAGTTGCTCCACTGGTGGCGAACGCAGCCGCTGGACGTCAGTTTTCTGCCGACGCCCATTGCCGAATATGCCTTCAGCCAGCACCTGGAACACCCGACGCTGCGCACGCTATTGATCGGCGGCGACCGCTTGCGGCAGTTCAGTCGGGCGCAAACCTTCGAGGTGATCAACAACTACGGCCCGACCGAAGCGACAGTGGTCGCGACCTCGGGCCGGGTCGAGCTTGGGCAGTTGCTGCACATCGGCAAACCGATCGCCAATGCCACGGTGTACCTGCTGGACGAACAGCAGCGACCGGTGCCCATTGGTGCGGCCGGCGAACTGTACGTCGGCGGTGCCGGCGTGGCGCGGGGCTACCTGAACCGCCCGGATCTGACCGCCGAGCGCTTCCTTGAAGATCCATTCAACCCGCAGGCACGCCTGTACCGCACTGGTGATATGGCGCGCTGGCTGGCGGACGGCAACATCGAATACCTGGGACGCAACGACGACCAGGTGAAAATCCGTGGCATGCGCATCGAACTGGGCGAAATCGAAGCTGCGCTCGGCAGCCACAGCGACGTCAAAGAAGCCGTGGCGCTGGTGCAGGACGGACGTCTGGTGGTCTGGTTCACCGAGCACGCGCCGCTCGACATCGAAGACCTGCGCAGCCATCTGCAAGGCAGACTGCCGGCCTACATGGTGCCATCGGCCTACGTGCGACTGGATAGCCTGCCACTGACCGCCAACGGCAAACTCGACCGCAAGGCGCTGCCGGCGCCGGATCAGGCGTCGCTGCTGAACCGCGAATACGAGGCGCCGCAGGATGAAGTCGAAGTGGCCCTGGCGCAGATCTGGGCCGACGTGCTCAAGGTCGAGCGCGTAGGGCGTCACGATCATTTCTTCGAGCTGGGCGGCCATTCCCTGCTGGCCGTGAGCCTGATCGAACGCATGCGTCAGCGTGGCCTGAGCGCCGACGTGCGCATCCTGTTCAGCCAGCCGACCCTGATGGCGCTGGCCGCCGCCGTGGGCAGCGGTCGTGAAATCGAGGTGCCGGCCAACCGCATTCCAGCGGATTGCCAGCGCATCACCCCGCAGATGCTGTCACTGGTGCAACTGGACCAGCAGACCATCGACCGCGTGGTCGCCAGCGTGCCGGGCGGCGCGGCCAACGTGCAGGATATTTACCCGTTGGCGCCGTTGCAGGAAGGCATTCTTTATCACCACCTCAGCGCCGAACAGGGCGACCCCTATCTGTTGCAGTCGCACATGGCCTTCGACAGCCTTGAGCGCTTGCACACGTTCAGCCGGGCGTTGCAGCAGGTCATCGATCGCCACGACATCTTGCGCACGGCGGTGCTGTGGCAAGGCCTTGAAAGCCCGCTGCAAGTGGTTTGGCGCAAGGCCGAGCTGGTGCTGCAAGAGGTGCCGAACGACCCGGCGGCCGGCGATGTGCTGACGCAGTTGCAGTCGCGTTTCGATGCTCGGCATTACCGCCTGGACCTCACCGCAGCGCCCCTGATTCGGTTGGTCTATGCCCAGGATCCGGCAAACCAGCGGCTCGTAGCGATTGTGCTGTTCCATCATCTGGCGCTGGACCACACGGCCATGGAGGTGGTGGGGCAGGAAATGCACGGTTTCCTGTTCAATCCGGATGTGCAGCCGGCAGCAGCGGTGCCGTATCGCAACTACGTGGCTCAGGTGCGCCTCGGGGTCAGCACCGAGGAGCATGAGACGTTCTTGCGCGACATGCTCGGCGATATTGATGAACCGACGCTGCCGTTCGGCCTGCAGGATGTGCAGGGCGAGGGCCACGACATCGAAGAAGCGCAATTGCCGGTCGACGCGACCCTGGCGCGGCGGGTGCGTGAGCAGGCCAGGCAGGTGGGCGTCAGTGCCGCCAGCCTGATGCACCTGGCATGGGCCCAGGTGCTGGGCCAGGTCACGGGCCGCGAAGAGGTGGTGTTCGGCACGGTCCTGTTGGGCCGGATGCAGGCGGGCGACGGCGCTGACCGGGCGCTGGGGATGTTTATCAATACCCTGCCGCTGCGGGTCAATGTCGGCAGCACCGGCGTGCGCGAGGGCGTGCGCGCCACCCACGCGCGGCTCTCGCAATTGTTGGGGCACGAGCATGCGTCACTGTCGCTGGCTCAACGGTGCAGTGGCGTCCCGGCCTCGGTGCCGTTGTTCAACAGCTTGCTCAACTACCGCCACAGCGCGGTGGATGAGGGCCGCCACAAACCGTTCGACTGGGAAGGCATTCAGGTCCTCGATTCCCAGGGGCGCAGCAATTATCCGCTGGTGCTCAACGTCAATGACCTGGGCGAAGATTTTCGGTTCACGCTCCAGACGCTGCCCGAGGTCGGCGCCCGGCGCGTCGGCGCGTACATGCACACGGCGCTGGAACAGTTGGTGAAGGCACTGGAACAGGCCCCGCAGCGGGCATTGAACCAGTTGTCGATTCTGCCCGTGCACGAGCGCGAGCGAGTCCTGCGCAGCTTCAACGCCAGTGCCGCGCACTACCCGAGCGGGCACACCTTGCAGGGGCTGTTCGAAGTTCAGGCGCAGCTGCGGCCGGATGCGCTGGCGGTGATTCAAGGCGCCGAGCGTCTGAACTACCAGCAACTCAACCAGCGCGCCAACCAGTTGGCCCATCACCTGGTGCAACAAGGCGTGCAGCCGGATGACCGGGTTGCGCTCTGCGTGCGGCGCGGGCCGGACATGCTGGTGGGGATGCTGGCGATTCTCAAGGCCGGGGCCGGTTATGTGCCGGTTGATCCGGCTTATCCACCGGAGCGCTTGAGCTATCTGCTCAGCGACAGTGCGCCGGTGGCGGTAGTGACCCAGCAGGCCTTGCTGGAACAGCTGCCGGCCCTCGACGTGCCATTGATCAATCTCGACCAACTGCTGTGGCAGGCGCTGCCCCACAGCAATCCACACGTCCCGGGCCTGACCTCGTCGAACCTGGCCTACGTCATCTACACCTCCGGCTCGACCGGCCTGCCCAAAGGGGTGATGGTCGAGCACCGTACCGTGGAAAACCTGGTGCATTGGCACTGCGATGCCTTCCACCTCGGGCAAGACAGCCAGACCTCCAGCGTTGCCGGTTTCGGCTTTGACGCGATGGCCTGGGAAGTCTGGCCGGCATTGTGTGCCGGCGCGACCTTGCACTTGCCACCGGCGCCTGTCGGCAACGAAAACATCGATGAACTACTCGACTGGTGGCGTGCGCAACCGCTGGATGTCAGCTTCCTGCCGACACCTGTGGCCGAATACGCGTTCAGCCAGCACCTTGATCACCCGACGCTGCGCACGCTATTGATCGGCGGCGACCGCTTGCGGCAGTTCAGTCGGGCGCAAACCTTCGAGGTGATCAACAACTACGGCCCGACCGAAGCGACAGTGGTCGCGACCTCGGGCCGGGTCGAGGCTGGGCAGTTGCTGCACATCGGCAAACCGATCGCCAATGCCACGGTGTACCTGCTGGACGAACAGCAGCGACCGGTGCCCATTGGTGCGGCCGGCGAACTGTACGTTGGCGGTGCCGGCGTGGCGCGGGGCTACCTGAACCGCCCGGATCTGACCGCCGAGCGCTTCCTTGAAGATCCATTCAACCCGCAGGCACGCCTGTACCGCACCGGCGATATGGCGCGCTGGCTGGCAGACGGCAACATCGAATACCTGGGACGCAACGACGACCAGGTAAAAGTCCGTGGCATGCGCATCGAGCCGGGCGAAATCGAAGCCGCGCTGGCCAGCCATCACTACGTGAAGGAAGCCGTGGCATTGGTGCAGGACGGACGCTTGGTGGTCTGGTTCACCGAACATGCGCCGCTCGACATCGAAGACCTGCGCAGCCATCTGCAAGGCAGACTGCCGGCCTACATGGTGCCATCGGCCTACGTGCGACTGGACAGCCTGCCACTGACCGCCAACGGCAAACTCGACCGCAAGGCGCTGCCATCGCCGGATCAGGCGTCGCTGCTGAACCGCGAATACGAGGCGCCGCAGGGTGAAGTCGAAGCGGCGCTGGCGCAGATCTGGGCCGACGTGCTCAAGGTCGAGCGCGTAGGGCGTCACGATCATTTCTTCGAGCTGGGCGGCCATTCCCTGCTGGCCGTGAGCCTGATCGAGCGCATGCGCCAGCGTGGCCTGAGCGCCGACGTGCGCATCCTGTTCAGCCAGCCGACCCTGATGGCGCTGGCCGCCGCCGTGGGCAGCGGTCGGGAAATCGAAGTGCCGGCCAACCGCATTCCAGCGGATTGCCAGCGCATCACCCCGCAGCTGCTGTCACTGGTGCAACTGGACCAGCAGACCATCGACCGTGTGGTCGCCAGCGTGCCGGGCGGCGCGGCCAACGTGCAGGATATTTACCCGTTGGCGCCGTTGCAGGAAGGCATTCTTTATCACCACATCACCACCCGACAGGGCGATCCGTACCTGCTGCAAACGCAATTGGCCTTTGACAGCCTTGAGCGCCTGCACGCGTTTGCCGGGGCGCTGCAAAAGGTCATCGACCGCCATGACATCCTGCGTACGGGGGTAATCTGGGAGGGCTTGAGCCAGCCGCTGCAAGTGGTATGGCGCCATGCCGAACTGAGGTCCGAGCCAGTGCCGACCCTGCCACTGGCCGGGGACGTGCTGAGCCAGCTGAATGCACGGTTCGATGCGCGGCATTATCGGCTGGACGTGACGAAGGCGCCGCTGATGCAACTGATGTATGCGCAGGACCCGGCCCGGCAACGGGTGGTGGCGGTGCTGCTGTTCCATCACATTGCGCTGGATCACACCGCACTCGATGTGGTGCGGGACGAAATACTGGCGAGCCTGCTCGGTCAGCGTGAGCCGCTGAGCGAGGCGATTCCTTATCGCAACTACGTGGCCCAGGCCCGGCTGGGCGTCAGTGAGCAGGAGCATGAGGCGTTCTTCCACGAGATGCTCGCTGACGTCGATGAACCGACCCTGCCATTTGGTCTGCAAGACGTACAAGGCGATGGCAACGGTGTCGAGGAGTTCCGGCAAGCGCTTTCGGACGCGCTGAGCAGGCGTCTGCGCGCCCAGACCCGGACGCTGGGTGTCAGTGCCGCCAGCCTGTTCCATCTGGCCTGGGCCCAGGTGCTGGCGGCGACGTCCGGTAAGGCGTCGGTGGTGTTCGGCACTGTATTGATGGGGCGCATGCAAGGCGGCGCCGGTGCTGACCGGGCGCTGGGGATGTTCATCAATACCCTGCCATTGCGCGTGAATGTGGACGAGGGCGGCGTGCGCGACGCCGTGCGCGCCACCCATGCGCGACTCTCGCAACTGTTGGGGCACGAACATGCATCGCTGTCCCTGGCACAACGTTGCAGCGGTGTCGCGGCGCCCCTGCCGTTGTTCAGCGCGATGCTCAACTACCGGCACAGCAGCAGCGAGACTGAGCCGCAAGCCGGTTGGCAGGGCATCGAAACCCTGGCCAGTGCAGAACGCACCAACTTCCCGTTGACCCTGAGCGTGGATGACCTGGGCGAAGGCTTCGTGCTTACTGCCAGAACGGTGGCCCAGGTCGGCGCACAGCGGATTGGCGACTTCATGCGCACCGCGCTCGAATCGCTGGTGGAGGCCCTGGAACAGACACCGCAAATGCCGTTGAACCGATTGCCGGTCCTGGCGGCGCAGGAACGGGAATATCTGCTGACTGACCTCAATGCCACGGCGGTTGATTATCCGCTGGAGCAAACCATTCAGTCCGTGTTCGAAGCGCAGGTCGAGCGCACGCCGGATGCCGTGGCGCTGGTGGCGGGTGAGCAGCAGCTGACCTACCGCGAACTCAATGAACGCGCCAATCAGCTGGCTCATCACCTGCGTCAACAGGGTGTGGGGCCGGATGCGCGGGTGGTGCTCTGCGTCGAACGCGGCCTGGAACTGGTGATCGGCCTGTGGGCGATTCTCAAGGCCGGCGGCGCTTACGTACCGGTGGACCCCGGTTATCCACCGGAGCGCATCGCCTACATGTTGCAGGACTGCGGGCCGACCGCGGTGCTGGTGCATGCGGCGACGCGAGCCCTGCTCAAAGACGTGGCGGTGCCGGTGATCGACTTCGACCAGAACAGCTGGCAAGCCAATCCGCTCGGCAACCCGCAGGTGCCGCAGTTGAGCGCCTCGCACATGGCCTATGTGATTTACACCTCCGGCACGACGGGAACGCCCAAAGGGGTGATGGTCGAGCACCGTGGGCTGAACAACCTGGTGTTCTGGAGTTCGCAACTGTGCCGTCACGCACCCAACGGCGCGCTGCTGCAAAAAGCCCCGTTCAGTTTCGACGGCTCGGTGTGGGAGTTTTTCTGGCCGTTGACCACCGGCATGCGCCTGGTGCTGGCCCGTCCTGACGGTCATCGCGAGCCGGAGTATCTGCAGCAGCTGGTACGCGAGCAGCAGGTCACGGTGATCAAGTTCGTGCCGGCGATGCTGGCGCAGTTCCTCGATGTGGCGGACGTCAGCCAGTGCAGCAGCCTCACCGACATCGTCTGCGGCGGTGGTGAATTGACGGCCGAGCTGGGTCGTCGGGTCCAGCAATTGCTGCCCAAGGTGCGGCTGCACAACGTCTATGGCCCGACCGAGGCCACCGTGGACAGCAGCAGCTGGACCCTGGAACCGGGTGCGCCGGTGCCGGATGTCCAGTTGCCAATCGGCAAGCCGATCAGCAATACCCGGCTGTACGTGCTCGACGCCAACGACCTGCCGGTGCCCGTGGGCGTCAGCGGGCACTTGCACATCGGCGGGGTCGGCGTGGCGCGCGGTTATCTGGGGCTGGCGCCGTTGACCGCCGAGCGCTTCATCGACAGTCCGTTCGTGGCCGGTGATCGGCTCTACCGCACCGGCGACCTGGTGCGTTATCTGCCGGATGGCAACCTGCAGTTCCTCGGTCGCAATGACTTCCAGGTCAAGTTGCACGGCTTGCGTGTCGAGCTGGGTGAAATCGAAGCGCGACTGGCGTCGCACCCGGCGCTGGGTGAAGTGGCGGTGCTGATGCGCGACGAACGCCTGGTGGCGTATTTCACGCTGCGAGTCGCCAGCGAGGCGCCCGGCATCGAGGCACTGCGCGAACATCTGCTCAGTCAGTTGCCGGCGTACATGGTGCCTTCGGCCTATGTCGTGCTCGACGCATTGCCCCTGAGCCCCAACGGCAAACTGGATCGCAAGGCCTTGCCGGCGCCGGGGCTGACGGCGGTGATCGTGCGCGAGTACGAAGCCCCGGTCGGCGACACCGAAATCCTCATGGCACGGCTGTGGGCGCAACTGCTGAACGTCGAGCGAGTAGGGCGGCACGACAACTTCTTCGAACTGGGCGGGCACTCGCTGCTGGCAGTCAGCCTGGTCGGCCAGTTGAACAAGGAAGGCATGGAAGCCGATGTCAGGGCGTTGTTCGAGCAACCGACCTTGTCGGGCTACGCGGCTATTACCGAACGAATGGAGATCCTCCTGTGAACGTGACCGACCTGTTGGCAACACTCAAGGCTAAAGATATCCAGCTGTCGCTCAAGGGTGATCAGCTCTCGGTTCAGGGTAACAAGCAGGCACTGAGCGAACCGGCGGTGCTGGCGTTGTTGCGCGAGCACAAGCCGGCGCTGATCGAGCTGATCCGGGCGGGAGAATATTCGGCCAGCCGAACCGGCAACGTCACGGTGCCGGCCAACGGCATCACGCCCGGCGCCACCCGGATCACGCCCGCGATGCTGACGCTGGTGACGCTGGAGCAGGACGCCATCGACCGCATCGTTGCGACCGTCCCCGGTGGCGCGGCGAACGTGCAGGATACTTATCCGTTGGCGCCGTTGCAGGAAGGCATTCTTTATCACCACGTCAGCGCCGAACAGGGCGACCCGTACATCATGCAGTCGCAGTTCGCCTTCGACAGCCTCGAGCGGCTGAACCGCTTTGCCCAGGCGTTGCAGTGCGTGATCGACCGGCACGATATCTTGCGCACCTCGGTGCTCTGGGAAGGGCTGGAGCAACCGGTGCAGGTGGTCTGGCGCCAGGCGACGCTGACCCTCGAGCCAGTGACCTTCGACACGCCGGGCGAGGATGTCTGCGCCAGGTTGCACGAGCGTTACGACGGCCGGCGTTTTCGCCTGGACGTCGGCCAGGCACCGCTGGTGCGCCTGGTGCATGCCCGGGACGACGCGAATCAACGGATCGTGGCGATGCTGCTGTTCCACCACATGGTCATGGACCACAGTGCGCAGGAGGTGCTGGGTAGCGAAATGCAGGCGTTCCTGCTCGGGCAGGGCGAGCGACTGGGGCCGCCGGTGCCGTTTCGCAACTACGTCGCGCAGGCGTTGCTGGGCATCAGCGAACAGGAACACGAAGCCTTTTTCCGCCAGATGCTGGGTGACATCGATGAGCCGACCTTGCCCTTCGGTTTGCAGGACGTGCAGGGCGATGGCAACCAGATTCAGGAAGCCCGCCTGCCGATTGCCGACGAACTGGGCCAGCGCCTGCGAGCCCAGGCCCGACACTTGGGCGTGAGCGCCGCCAGTCTGTTTCACATGGGCTGGGCCCAAGTGCTGGGCGGGCTGTCGGGCAAGCAACAGGTGGTGTTCGGGACGGTGTTGATGGGCCGCATGCAAGGCGCGCAAGGCACTGACCGGGCCTTGGGGATCTTCATCAATACCTTGCCGTTGCGGGTGGACGTCGACGCCGGGTCGGTGCGCGACGGGGTCAAGGCGACCCATGCGCGCCTGACCACCTTGCTGCGCCACGAACACGCGCCGCTGGCCCTGGCGCAACGTTGCAGCTCGGTGGTGTCGACGGCGCCGTTGTTCAGCGCCTTGCTCAACTATCGCCATAGCGCCTCCGATGCCGACACTGAACAGACGTCGGCCTGGCAGGGTATCCAGGTACTGAGTGCCGAAGAGCGCTCCAATTACCCTTTGACCTTGAGCGTCGATGATCTGGGTGAACGTTTCCGTTTGACGCTGTTGGCGACCGTGCAGGTCGATCCGCTACAGATTTGTGGTTACCTGCACACCGCGCTGGAAAACCTGGTACAGGCGCTGGAGCACACGCCCGAGATGGCCCTCAATCGCTTGCCGATTATGTCCGCCGCCGAACAGGCGCATCTGTTGGACACGTTCAACAACACCGCGGCTGATTACCCCCAGGGCCTGACCCTGCACCAACGTGTCGAGGCGCGGGCAGGCGAACATCCGGATGCCATCGCGGCGGTGTATCCGGGGCAGTCGCTGAGCTATGCCGAGCTCAATCGCGGGGCCAATCAATTGGCGCATCACCTGCGTGAACTGGGTGTGCAGCCCGATGACCGAGTGGCGATTGTGGCCCGTCGCGGGCTGCAAACCCTGACCGCGTTGCTGGCGATCCTCAAGTCCGGCGCCTGCTATGTGCCCATTGATCCGGCGCATCCGGCCGAGCGCTTGCGCTATCTGCTGACGGACAGCGAACCGGTGGTGGTGCTGACACAACAGGCGCTGTTGCAACAGCTGCCCGCGCTGGACGTGCCGCTGATCAATCTCGATCAACCGTCCTGGCAGCACCAGCCCGAGAGCAACGTGCAGGTCCCGGGCCTGAGCGCGTCAAACCTGGCCTACGTGATCTACACCTCCGGTTCCACCGGCCTGCCCAAGGGCGTGATGGTGGAACACCAAACCCTGTCCAACCTGGTGGACTGGCACTGCGAGACGTTCGATCTGCGTCACGGTCGCCATACCTCCAGCGTCGCCGGTTTCGGCTTCGACGCCATGGCCTGGGAAGTCTGGCCGGCATTGTGCGTGGGGGCGACGTTGCACCTGCCGCCCGCCCACGACGGCAACGAAGACATCGACGCGCTGCTCGACTGGTGGCGTGCGCAACCGCTGGACGTCAGCTTCCTGGCCACGCCGGTGGCCGAGTACGCGTTCAGCCAGAACCTCGAACATCCGACGCTGCGCACCCTGCTGATCGGTGGCGACCGTTTGCGCCAGTTCAGCCGAAACCAGAGCTTTGATGTCATCAACAACTACGGCCCGACCGAAGCCACCGTGGTCGCGACGTCGGCGCGCATGGATGCCGAGCAGCCATTGCACATCGGTCAACCCATCGCCAATGCCAGGGTCTACCTGCTCGATGAACAACAACGGCCGGTGCCGATCGGTGTGGCCGGCGAGTTGTACGTCGGTGGCGCCGGGGTGGCCCGGGGTTACTTGAATCGGCCGCAATTGACTGCCGAACGCTTCCTCGACGACCCGTTCGGCAGCGCCCCGCAGGCGCGCATGTACCGCACCGGCGACCTGGCGCGCTGGATGGCGAACGGCACGATCGAGTACCTGGGACGCAACGACGACCAGGTGAAAATCCGTGGCATGCGCATCGAACTGGGGGAAATCGAAACCCGTCTCAGCCAGCTCCCGGGCATCCAGGAAGCGGTAGTGCTGGCCCGTGAAGACCAACCGGGGCAGACGCGGCTGGTGGCGTATTTCACCGAACAGGATGAAGTCCAGGCGCTGGAAGTGGGTGACTTGCGTGCCCGGTTGCTGACGCAATTACCCGAATACATGGTGCCGGCGGCGTTCGTCAAACTGCCGGCGTTGCCGCTGACGGCCAACGGCAAGCTGGATCGCAAGGCACTGCCTGAACCGGACTTGGATGCCGTGTTCACGCGTGAGTATGAAGCGCCGCAGGGTGAGATCGAAACCGCGCTGGCGCAGGTCTGGACCGAGGTGTTGCACGTCGAGCGGGTTGGGCGCCGGGATCACTTCTTTGAACTCGGCGGGCATTCGCTGCTGGCCATGCGCATGGTGTCGCGGGTGCGCATGCAGCTTGGGGTCGAGCTGGTCTTGAGCGATCTGTTCGCCAACCCGGAGCTGGCCGCCGTGGCCCAAGTGCTGGCCAGGTCTGGCCGCAGCACGGTGCCGCCGATCGTGGCGGCAGCGCGTGATGGCGGGCTGCCGCTGTCGTTTTCCCAGCAGCGCTTGTGGTTCCTGGCGCAGATGGGCGCCGCCAACAGCGCCTATAACATTCCGGCCGGCCTGACGTTGCGCGGGGCTTTGAACGTCGAGGCCTTGCAACGGGCGCTGGCGCGGATCGTCGAGCGTCACGAGACGTTGCGCAGCCGTTTTGTCCAGCTCAATGCCGAGCCTCAGGTGCTGGTGGCTGCCGATTCGACATTCAGCCTGCTGGTTGAGGATTTGCGCGATGAGTCCCAGGCGCAGGCCGTATTGCAGTCGCGCATTGACCACGCAGCCGCGCAGCCGTTTGATCTGGAGCACGGCCCGTTGATTCGCGGGCGGCTGCTGGTCATGGCCAACGATGAGCACGTACTGCTGCTGACGATGCACCACATCGTCTCCGACGGCTGGTCGATGGGCGTGCTGACCCAGGAACTGATGGCGCTGTATCAGGCCTTCAGCCGCGGCCAGCCTGACCCGCTGCCGGCGCTGAGCGTGCAGTACGGCGACTTTGCGTTGTGGCAGCGCCGCTGGCTGAGCGGCGACGTGCTGCAACGCCAGACCGAGTACTGGCAGCAAGCCCTGGCCGGCGCCCCGGCCTTGTTGACGTTGCCCACCGACCGGCCACGACCGGGGGAACAGGATTATGCAGGCAGCAGCGTCGAAGTGCGCCTGGACGAACACCTGAGCGCGGCGCTCAAGGCGCTCGGCCAGCGCCACGGCACCACGCTCTACATGACGCTGATGGCGGCCTGGGCCATGGTCTTGAGTCGCCTGGCCGGGCAGGACGAGGTGGTCATCGGCTCGCCGGCGGCCAACCGGCAGCGCAGCGAAGTCGAAGGCTTGATCGGCCTGTTCGTCAACACCCTCGCGGTGCGCCTTGATGTCTCAGGCGCGCTGAGTGTCGAGGCGCTGCTGGCGCGGGCGAAGGGCCAGATACTGGCCGCGCAGGCTCATCAGGATCTGCCGTTCGAGCAGGTGGTGGAAATCACCCGTCCGGTGCGCAGCCTGTCCTACAGCCCGTTATTCCAGACCTCGCTGGCGTGGCAGAACCTCGAAGGTCCGGCACTGGAGCTGGCAGACATTCAGGTGCAAGGGCTGGCGCAGGCGAGTCATTTTGCCAAGTTCGACCTGACCTTGAACCTGGGAGAAATGCAGGGCCGTATCGGCGGCTCGCTGGGGTATGCAACCGCGTTGTTCGATGAAGCGACCGTGCGGCGTATGGTCGGCTATTTCACGCGCGTGCTGCAGGCCATGGTCGCCAACGATCAGGCCGTGCCGGCGCAGGTGGATTTGCTCGACGATGCCGAGCGCGAACATCTGCTGTACGACTTCAACGACACGGACGCCGATTACCCGCGCGAGCAAACGGTTCACGGCGTGTTCGAGGCCCGGGCGCTGCTGCGTCCGGATGCCGTGGCGGTGGTGCAGGGCGAGGAGTCGCTCAGCTACCAACAGCTCAATAGCCGCGCCAACCGGCTGGCGCATCACCTGATCGGCCTGGGGGTCAAACCCGGCGACAGCGTGGCGATCCTGCTGGAGCGTTCGGTGGCGCTGGTGGTCAGCCAACTGGCGATCAGCAAGTGCGCGGCCGTCTACGTGCCGCTGGATATTCATGCGCCTGCCGAGCGGCAACGCTTCATGGTCGAGGACAGTCAGGCCGTGGTGCTGCTGACCCACGACAGCGCGGCCATCGACTACCCGGCACGCCGGGTTGACCCGGATAACCTGCCGCTTGACGAGCTCGCGCTGCACAACCCGGACCTGGCGCAGTCCTCCGAGACGGTGGCGTACATCATGTACACCTCGGGCTCCACCGGCACCCCCAAAGGCGTGCGGGTGCCGCACCGGGCGATCACGCGGTTGGTGATCAACAACGGTTACGCCGACTTCAACTCGCAGGACCGCGTGGCGTTTGCCTCGAACCCGGCGTTCGACGCCAGCACCATGGACGTCTGGGGCGCGTTGCTCAACGGCGCCCAGGTGCTGGTGATCGACCACGACACCTTGCTCGAACCGGCCCATTTCGGTCAGGCCCTGAGCGATTCGGGGGCGACGATCCTGTTCGTCACCACGGCGTTGTTCAACCAGTACGTGCAGCTGATTCCCGAGGCCCTCAAAGGCTTGCGGATTCTGCTGTGTGGCGGCGAGCGGGCCGACCCGGCCGCGTTCCGCCGGCTGCTGGCGCTGGCGCCGGATTTGCGCCTGGTGCATTGCTACGGCCCGACCGAAACCACCACCTACGCCACCACCCATGAGGTCAAGTCATTGCCGGCGGACGCGGACAGCGTGCCGATTGGCGGCCCGATCTCCAACACCCGTATCTACGTGCTGGACGAGCGCCAGCAACCCGTGCCCAGCGGGGTGACGGGGGAAATCTGCATCGGCGGCGAAGGCGTTGCCAAGGGTTATCTGAACCGGCCGGAGCTGACCGCAGAAAAGTTTGTGGCCGACCCGTTCAGCGAGCGTCCCGAGGCCCTGATGTACCGCACCGGCGACCTCGGCCGCTGGTCGGCGCAGGGGCTGCTGGAGTGCATCGGGCGCAATGACGATCAGGTGAAGATCCGTGGTTTCCGCATCGAACTGGGGGAAATCGAGATGCGCCTGGCGACTTGTCCGGGTGTCAACGAAGTGGTGGTGCTGGCCCGCGAAGACGTGCCGGGGGACAAGCGCCTGGTGGCTTATTACACCGCGCACGATCAGGCGCTGGACATCGCCCAACTGCGGGCTCACCTGCAAGGGCAACTGCCCGACTACATGGTGCCGTCGGCCTACGTGCAGTTGGCCTCCCTGCCGCTGACCGGCAACGGCAAGCTTGATCGTAAAGCGCTACCCGCGCCCGATCACACGGCGCTGCTGAGCCGGGCTTACGAAGCTCCGAGCACTGAGCTTGAGCAGACATTGGCCCGGTTGTGGGCCGAGGTGCTGACGCTTGAGCGAGTGGGTCGTCACGACAACTTCTTCGAGCTGGGCGGCCACTCGCTGTTGGCGGTCCGTCTGGTCAACCTGATACAGCAGGCCGGCCTGTCGGTTTCGCTGGCCGAGTTGTTCCAGCATGCCAGTATCGAATCGCTCGCTACCTTGCTCAGTCAACGTACATCGGCTGCGCCGGCCGAGCAGGAGGTGATGACGGTGCGCGTCGGTGATCGCCAGCCTGCGTTGTTCCTGGTGCATGAGTTCAGCGGTCAGGACGTCTATTTTCCCGCGTTGGGTCGGCACATCTCGGGTGATTTCCCGATTTACGGTTTGCCGGGGCGCGCACTGGGGCCCAACCCGTTGCAGACCATGGAATGCCTGGCCGCACGTCTGGTGACGATCATCCGTGGCGTACAGCCCCATGGCCCTTATCGGCTGGCGGGCTGGTCGTTTGGCGGTGTGCTGGCCTACGAGATCGCGTTGCAACTGCTGGGAGCTGACGAGGAGGTCGACTTCCTCGGGCTGATCGACACCTATGTGCCACGCCTGGCGGATCAGGGCAAGGCGCGCTGGTCCGACGGCCACGTGTGCAAACGCCAGATGCTCCTGGTCTGTACCGAGTACTGGAAGGCCCAGGGCACTGCCGGTACCGAGGCGCTGGCGCAGTTGCAGGCATTGGAGCATGACCTTGAACAGCTGGATTTCCAGCCCTTGTTGCGCGTCTGTCGTGATCGACAGTTGTTGTCCCCGGCCATGGCGGCGGCGACTGATACCGACCTGCAATATTACCTTGAGCGTGAGGTGGGCCACGGTCATGCGATGGCCCATTACAGCCTGGCGCCGATGCCGTTGCCGCTGCATCTGTTCGTGGCTCAGGACCGTCCGGCCGCGTTTTCACACCTGAGCAAGTCATTGGGCTGGAGTGACGTCATCCCGGCGGCCCGACTCCATCAGATCCCGGTGCCGGGCGGTCACCAGAGCATGATGAAGGCGCCGCATATCGAGGCACTGGGACTGGCGCTGGGGCTGGCCATCGAGTCCTCGGCAGAACGACTGGCCAAGCCGCCGAAGGTCCACCAGCCGTTGCTGGCCTTGCAGAACGGCCATTCGGGGCATGCGCCGATCTTTTGTCTGCCGGGGGCCGGAGACAGTGTGACCGGCTTTATCGGACTGACCGAAGCCCTGGCACCGGAGTGGCCGATCCTGGGGCTGCAACCCCGTGGGCTGGACGGTGAAACGGTGCCGCATGTGCAGGTCGAAAGCGCGGCCCGGCACTATCTTCAGGCGCTTGAACAGGCGTATCCGCAGGGGCCGGTGCACCTGATCGGGCATTCCTTTGGTGGCTGGGTGGCGTTCGAAATGGCGGTGTGCCTGCAGGCTCGCGGGCGCCAGGTGTTGTCCCTGACCCTGATCGACAGCGAGTCTCCCGGTGGCAATACCGTGGTCGGCAAGCCATACACCACGACGGCGGCGTTGCAGCGCCTGATCGAGGCCATGCAACTGGCCAGCGGCAAGTCCCTGGGGATCGATGCCGCGCAGTTTGCCGCCGAGGACGACGCCACGCAGTTGTTGCAATTGCACGCCGGGATGGTGCGGGTCGGCTTGCTGCCGCCGCGCTCGGCGGTGCAGTCGATTGCCGGTCTGACACGGACTTTCGCCACGGCCCTGCGCACGCTCTATCAGCCGCGCCAGCCCTACAGCGGCCTGGCGCGGCTGGTGCTGGCCGAAGACCCGACGCTTGACAGCGCCGGCAACCAGCGCGAGCAGGCGGCGATGGTCGAAGGCTGGCGCCGGCATGTCAGCACGCTGGATGTCTGGCAGGGACCGGGCAACCATTTCACCTTGCTTAAACCGCCCCACGTGCTGAGTCTGGCCGCGTGGTGGCATGACGGGTTGTCGCTGTCGGTCGGGGAGGTCGTGTCATGAATCGCGCTTGATGCCGATCGCATGAAAACCAGATCCGGCCAGTGCTGGTCGGGTCTGCCCTCAACGCCTTTTGTGGTCATTTATGGAAAAGTCGAAGTTTCGCAAAATCGGTATGGGCCTGGGACTGGCGGCGGTGGCCGGGTTGATTTTCTACACCGTACAGGCACCGGCCGAGGCGCCGCAGTACCTGAGCGCCCGCGTCGAGCGGGCGGACATTGAAAACGCGGTGCTGGCCACCGGTTTACTCGAAGGCATCAAGCAGGTCGATGTCGGTGCCCAGGTGTCGGGGCAAATGAAGTCGCTCAAGGTCAAGCTTGGCGACAAGGTGAAAAAGGGCCAGTGGCTGGCTGAAATCGACCCTCTGGTGTTGCAGAACACCTTGCGTCAGGCTCAGGTTGACGAGGAAAACCTGCAAGCACAACGCCGCGCCACCCTGGCGCAGCTCAAACAGACGCAATCGGTCTTCGAGCGTTATCGCGACCTGCAATCGGACGCGTCGATCTCCCAGCAGGATTTCGAAACCGCCGAGTCCAACTACGACGTGCAGCGCGCCAACCTGCTGTCCCTTGATGCGCAGATCAAGAGTGCGCACATCCAGATCGATACCGCCAAGGTCAACCTGGCCTATACCCGTATCGTTGCGCCCATCGACGGCGACGTGGTGGGCATCGTCACCCAGGAAGGCCAGACCGTGATCGCCCAGCAACTGGCGCCGGTGCTGCTGAAACTGGCGGACCTGGACACCATGACCGTCAAGGCCCAGGTGTCGGAGGCCGACGTGATTCACATCACACCGGGGCAGGACGTGTATTTCACCATCCTGGGGGAAGACAAACGCTATTACGGCAAGCTGCGTGGAACCGAGCCGGCACCGCAGAACTTCCTTGAAACCCAGACCGCCGGCACGCCGAAGCAGAACACGGCGGTGTTCTATAACGCCTTGTTCGATGTGCCGAACCCCGACCATCGCCTGCGTATTTCCATGACCGCGCAGGTGCGCATCGTGCTCGACACAGCAAAGAATGTGTTGGTCGTGCCGGTGGCGGCGTTGGGGCCGCGCAACAGTGACGGCAGTTTTCCCGTGCGGGTGCTCAATGCCAAGGGCCAGGCGCAAGTGCGCAACGTGAAGACCGGGATCAACAACAACGTCAAGGTGCAGATCGACGACGGCCTGGCCGAAGGCGACAAGGTGGTGATCGGCGATCCGGTTTCCGCCGTGGCGGGGTCTTGACCATGACTGAGCCGTTACTGGAACTCCAGGGCATCACCCGCAGTTTCATGGCCGGGGAGCGCGAGTTTCTTGCACTCAAGGACATCAACCTGACGATCAACGCCGGGGAAATGGTGGCGATCATCGGCGCCTCCGGCTCCGGCAAGTCGACCCTGATGAACATCCTCGGCTGCCTCGACTACGCCAGCGCCGGCAGCTACAAGATCAATGGTCGGCAGACCCGCGACCTGGACGATCAGGCCCTGGCCGAACTGCGCCGCGACTACTTCGGCTTCATCTTCCAGCGTTATCACTTGCTGGCGCACCTGAGCGCCATGCACAACGTCGAGATGCCGGCGATCTACGCCGGCACCCCCGAGGTCAAGCGTCACAGTCGCGCCACGGAACTGCTGGCGCGGTTGGGTTTGTCCGGGCACCTGAGCCATCGGCCGAACCAGCTTTCCGGTGGCCAGCAGCAGCGCGTGAGTATCGCCCGGGCCTTGATGAATGGCGGCGAAGTGATCCTCGCCGACGAACCCACCGGCGCCCTCGACACCGCCAGCGGCAAGGAAGTGATGCGCATCCTGCTGGAGCTGCACGCCGCCGGGCACACGGTGATCCTGGTGACCCACGACCCGAAAGTCGCGGCCAACGCCGAGCGGATCATCGAGGTCAGCGATGGTCAGATCATCAGCGACCGGCACAATGAACGCGCCGGCCCCGATCTGCCGACCGAGGCACCCGTGGCGCTCAAGCCTGCCGGCGCACGGCGTCTGGTGGCCAGCCTGGGGTTGTTCAAGGAAGCGTTCAACATGGCCTGGGTGGCGCTGATTTCCCATCGCATGCGCACGTTGCTGACCATGCTCGGCATCGTGATCGGCATCACCTCGGTGGTGTCGATTTCGGCGATCGGCGAGGGCGCCAAACGCTATGTGCTCAAGGACATTTCGGCGATTGCCAGCAACACCATCGATGTGTTTTCCGGCGCCAGTTTCGGCGACAGCCGCGCCGGGGCCATCGAAACCCTGGTGCCGGCGGATGTGCAGGCCCTGAGCCAGTTGTACTACGTCGACAGCGCCACCCCGATGGTCGGGCGCAGCCTGCTGCTGCGTTATCGCAACATCGACCTCAATGCCCAGGTCAATGGCGTCAGCGATCAGTACTTTCAGGTCAAGGGCGTGAAGATGGCGGCGGGCATTACCTTCAGCGAGAGCGATGCCCGGCGCCAGGCCCAGGTGGTGGTGATCGATCACAACACGCGCAATCGCCTGTTCGGGCCGGGAGAAGAGCCGCTGGGGCAGGTGATCCTGATCGGCAATCTGCCGTGCACGGTGATCGGCGTGGCGGCGGAGAACAAAAACCTGTTTGCCTCCGGCAAGACCCTGAACGTCTGGGTGCCCTACGAAACCGCCGCCGGGCGTGTGTTGGGGCAACGGTTCCTGGACAGCATCACGGTGCGGATCAAGGACGGCCAGCCGAGCAAAGTGGTGGAGGAACACGTCATCCAACTGTTGCTGCAGCGTCACGGCACCAAGGATTTTTTCACCAGCAACCTCGACAGCGTGATGCAGACGGTGCAGAAAACCAGCCGTTCACTGGCGCTGCTGCTGTCGCTGATCGCGGTGATTTCGTTGCTGGTGGGCGGTATCGGGGTGATGAACATCATGCTGGTGTCGGTCACCGAGCGCACCCGCGAGATCGGGATTCGTATGGCCGTCGGTGCGCGCCAGTCGGACATTCGTCAGCAGTTTCTGGTGGAAGCGGTGATGGTCTGCCTGATTGGCGGGATGATCGGGATTTCGCTGTCCTTTGCCATCGGTTATCTGTTTTCGCTGTTCGTCAAAGAATGGGAAATGGTCTTTTCCATGGCTTCGATCGTCACCGCATTCGCCTGCTCGACCCTGATCGGCATCGTCTTCGGGTTTGTGCCGGCGCGCAATGCGGCACGGCTGGATCCGATCGAGGCGTTGGCGCGGGATTGAGCCCAATGCCAGTCAATTAAACGCAATCCCTTTGGGAGCGAGCTTGCTCGCGATAGCAATAGTACATTCAGCATCTGTGTTGACTGAGTGACCGCTATCGCGAGCAAGCTCGCTCCCACATGGGCTCGTGGTGCTCAGGGCCTAGCTGTCATCGGCACAATACATCCAACGCTTCAACGAGTGCCGTCCGCTGATGCCCATCTTGATTGCGGCGCGCTTGAGGTAGCTCTCGATGGTGCTGGGCTTGAGCTGTAACTGCTCCGCCAGCTCCGGTGCCGTGCGACCGGCCAGCAGGCCGACACACACTTCCAGTTCGCGATTCGACAGGCTCAACTTCGATTGCGACAGTCGCTCGCCAAAGCGCTGCCTCAGCACGTCCAGGCCTTCCATCGCGCTCGCGTCGTCGTCCCTTGCAGCACTGCGCGGCTGGATGGCGTTGATGTGCTTTTCCACCATCGGCAGCAGCAGCGGCGAAAAATCTTCGAGGATCAGCCGTTCCTGAGCGGAAAAACTGCAGGATTCGTCGGAGCGTGACACCGAGAGCACGTAGCGGTAGTCGTCCTTGTGGCGGGTCAGGTGCAACTGTGTGCCGACCTCGACACAGCGTGTGTCGTCTGCGGAGCTGTAGGTCCGGGGGGCGGGGTGGTCCGCGCAATCCACCCGTAGCTGGGTGATGTGCGTGGCGTCCACTGCCAGGCGGGTGAGGATCAGATCGTGCAACATCCGCGGGAAATGGCGACTGCCTGTGCTGGCGATCACCTTGCCGATGTGCGGGAACAGTATCTGTGTGTTCATCATTTCATCCATGAGTGCCAAGTGTTGAACAGGTGTCCTATAGTGACGAATCTGATGTGACATTCTGCAACGCCGACGAATCTTTATTGCCGCCGACGCCGCCTCGTATCCTAGTACAGGGCCGCGCCGGGTGGAGAATTCTTGTCGATTTTTCTGCCGCAATGAAAAAATTGAATCTGTAAAATCAACGGGTTATACAGATTGTCGGGCGGCAGAAGTTGCCGACAATTCCAGGGACTTGAGACCGTAATAATTAACGGGGCAGCGCAGCACAATCGCAACGGATTTACTTGTATGGATGTCGCATCGATACGATATATCGCCGCCACTGTGTGCGTGACGTTAAAGATAGCTTGAAGTGTTTTACTGCATAGAAAATAACTATGGCCTAAACGGTGAATTTCAATTTTGAGCGGCGGGCGGGCCTATCTAGACTGTGCGCCGGGGGCATCGGCCAGTCATAACTTTCAAGTAAAAGGCCATTGAAGTAATGCGCGGCTATGAACGTTTCATGTTTCCGGTGTTTCTATCTTTGCGCCGGTCTGCAAGTCCAGTCAGCACTGATTGACAGCGGCTGTGCAGATTTGCCCAAATACGCGGCACGTTTAAAAAGTTGAATCGAAAGTCGGGCCCTTGGGGGGCAAACGGCGGAGTAAATGTTGGGCCGTAGTAGGTGTAAAGACTCTAAAAATAAAATCATGGTGTGACAGGCATACGCTCAGTTTCGGATGCCCGTTGTTCTTCCGAAACTCACGGGTCACGGAAGTGCGGCGTCCGGTATTCCTCAAACCCAATGGAAGTGATACTCATCGTGAGGGAACAAGATGACCGGGGGTTTTTCGAACAATCACACTTCACAACTGGAACATGAAGTTCTGGATATTGTGGGGACCTTGCAAGCGTTTATCAGAAAGGCCGCGCCACTCAATGTCGACATGGTACTGGAAGGGGAGACCGGTACTGGCAAAGACACACTGGCGCGGCGCATTCACCAGTTGTCCTGCCGCGAGGGCCCCCTGGTTGCGCTCAACTGCGCAGCCGTTCCGGAGCAGTTGGCCGAAAGTGAATTGTTCGGCGTCATGGCCGGCGCCTACACCGGTGCTTCCAAATCCCGGGCCGGTTACATCGAGGCGTCCAATCACGGCACGCTGTACCTGGACGAAATCGACAGCATGCCCTTGCTGCTCCAGGCCAAACTGCTGCGGGTGCTGGAGATGCGCGGTATCGAGCGGCTGGGCTCGACACGTTTCGTGCCCCTGGATCTGCGCGTCATCGTGGCCACCCAGACCCCGCTGGAAAAACTGGTGGAAGAGGGCAAGTTTCGCCGCGACCTGTTCTTTCGCCTGAACGTGATCAAGATCCAGTTGCCCACCCTGCGTTCAGGCCTGCAACATATCCAGCCGCTGTTCCAGCGCTTCGTCCAGGAAGCCGCCGAACGTCATCGCCAGCCGATTCCCGAGCCCGACCCCCACCTGCTCAAACAGCTGCTCAGCCATCGCTGGTCGGGTAATATCCGCGAGCTCAAGTGCGCCGCCGAACGTTTCGTGCTCGGCATGCCGGCTTTGCAATCCGGTAGCGACGAGCCGGACTGCGAACGTACCGCCTCGCTTAAAACCTACCTGCGCCTGTTCGAAAAAGCCCTGATCCAGGATTGCCTGTCGCGCCATTCCAAGTGCATTGACGCGGTGATCAGTGAACTCGGCATCCCGCGCCGCACCCTGTATCACCGCATGAAAAGCCTGAGCATCGACTCCCCCGAGCTTTGACGGCGCACGCGCCAGCGCATCCCCGCAGGACAGGCTGTACCGATTTGTCATGAACCATGGAACCGCTTCCGGGAATCGACCACTCATTGTTCGAACATCAATCGGGTGTTCAAACAACTTTCGATTATCAGGAGTAATAACTATGGCCGGTACCGCATCCCTTGGCGCTTCGATGGCTGCCATGACGCAGATGGATTCCACTGCTGCAGCAACCACCACCATGAACGCCCAGGCCCAGTCCAACAAGATGATGACCGACACCGTCAACGGTATCGCCAGCGCCTATCAGGACTCTGCCACCAAAGCGCAGAACGCCGCCCAGCAAACCGGCAAGGCGATCAACTACTAAGTGGTCCCCGGCCCTCTCGGTCTTGATCGGGAGGGCCAGGACTTGTGCAGTCAATCAGGAGTGCATGTATGTTTTCTTCTTCGATAAGCCTGCCCCCGGGCGGTTCGTTCCAGGGCAATTTCAACGCGTCCAACATGCCGGATTTCAAGGGCGGTTCCGACAACACCAGCGGGCAGATCGCCTCCTTGCTGGGGGAGGCCCTGTTCGAAAAAAACGGCAGCGGCGCCAACATCCGCGATGCGAAAAATCCGTTGCTCGGGATGATCGCCGACTACATGGACAAGAATCCGGACAAGTTCGGCAAGCCCGATGATGCCACTGGCAAAGTCCGTAGCTGGCGCGATGAATTGAGTGAGGACAACTACCTCAACAGCGATGAAAAACAGTCCTTCACCAAAGGCCTGGAAGGGCTGATCAAGGACATCCTTGGCGGCGGTGCCCAGGGCGGTAACGGCGTTGGCGGCAACAACGGCGGCGGTTGGAACAAGCCAACCGGCGGCACTGGCGGCACCGGCGGTTCGGGCGGCGTGCAAGACCTGCTGTCGTCGTTGCTGGGCAATCTGGGCGAAGAAAAACTCGACAACCTGCTCAAGCCGACCGGCAACCCGGTGCGTGATGCGCGTGGCGAAATGGAGTTTTCCAACGACGACAAGGACGTGCTCAAGGAAGTCGCGCGCTTCATGGACATGCACCCTGAAGAGTTCGGCAAGCCGGACGGCAAATCCAAGGACTGGATGGGCGAATTGTCCGAGGGCGACCAGTTCATGTCCCGTGGCGAGAGCAAGCAGTTCCAGAAAGCCATCGACATGATCAAGGGTGAAGTCAAAGGCAGTGCCCAGGGCAATTCACTGGGTGGCCTGTTTCCCGACGCCGAGCAGAATTTCCGGAACGGCGGCGCCGGCAACACCCTCAAGACCGATGCCAGCATTGCTGCCGGCAACGTGCTGTCGGTGCTGACGCAACAAAGCACCACCAGCTATCGCGGCTGAATGTAAACCTTCGTCCTGGCAGGAGAGCTTGAATGGCGATTACAGGGATAACAGCTAACCACTCGGGTCTGGCCGGTTCCGAAGCGGCGCCGGGCAGGCCGCCTGCCGAGGCGGACATCGCCTGGTTCAATGTGCAGATGCAGCAAGTGGCCGCACGCGCACCACACAGCGAGCCACAGAACTCGCCGATGACCCAGGCCACGAGCGCCTTGCAAAAGGATGCCGACAAGGCCACTCGGGATCTGCAACGGGCGGCCCGGTCCACCGATCCGCAGCAGGCATTGCAGGCCAACCGTTCGTTGTCTTCGTTTTATCTGGAAAGCCTGCTTGGCGCCAAACTGGTGAGCAAGGCGGCCCAGAGCGTGGAAAAACTCACCAGTCTTCAATAAGGCACAACCATGCATCCCAAGGTACTCGGGCCGATTTTGATGGCCTTGATGATCCTGCTGTTGGCGGGCTGTGGCGAGCGCATGGAACTGCATCGCAACTTGTCCGAGCAGGACGCCAACGAGGTGCTGGCGGAACTGGCCAGCAAACACATCGATGCGCAAAAGCGCCTGGACAAGAATGGCGTGGCGGTGCTGGTGGCCAGCGACGATATTTCCCGTGCGGTGCGTGCGCTGGAAGCGGTGGGGCTGCCCCGTCGCTCGCGTTCGAGCCTGGGCGAGGTGTTTCGCAAGGAAGGGGTTATTTCCTCGCCGCTGGAAGAGCGCGCGCGTTACCTGTATGCCTTGTCCCAGGAGCTGGAGCAGACGTTGTCGCAAATTGACGGCGTGGTCGTCGCCCGGGTGCATGTGGTACTGCCCGAACGCATTGCCCCCGGTGAACCGGTGCTGCCGGCCTCGGCAGCGGTGTTCATCAAGCACCGCGCCGAGCTGGATCCCGACAGCGTGTTGCCGCGCATCCGGCGCATGGTCGCCAGCAGCATTCCGGGGATCAGCGGCGCTGACGACAAGAAACTCGCGGTGATTTTCGTGCCCGCCCAGGGTTATCAGGAGACCGTGGAAAACATCAGCATCGGGCCCTTCAGCCTGACCCCCGAACGCTTGCAGTTCTGGCAGTGGTTCGCGGCGTTGTGTGCGCTGGCGTTGCTGATGTTGCTCGGCGGTCTGGTGGCGATCAATCCGGCCTGGCGTCGGCGGTTGACCGGTGCGGCCTCGGGCGCCCGGCGCACGCCCTCTGATCCGGCATGAGCCTGATCAATGTCAGCCAGGCGCAAGCATTGGCGTGGGTGCGCTGGTGGGTCGAGGGCGCCCGCGGTGCCGACCGCGACTGGCGCCTGGGTGAAGAGGGCGTGACACCTGAATTGCTGGCGTGGCTGCGGCGCCATCCCGGTGCCTGGCTCGACCGGCATCTGCACATGACCTCGACGTTGCCACCCGCGCCCAACGCGCATTTGCTGCCGTTGCTCGGTGCTGATTCCGGGCAATGGTCGCGGGTGCTGAGCCTGGTGGTGACGGTGTGTGCCGGCAGCGAAGCGCTTCACCCCGGCGCACTCGACCGCGCCGATCTGATCTGGTGCCGGCGCCTTGGCCGCGCCTTGCAACCGGGCCATTGGTTGCCGGTGCAATGGCCGCAGGGCACCCCCCACATCCAGGGCTTGCGCCTCCTGCGCGCCTGGGTCGGTGAGCCAGTATGGCAGCGTTTGCGCCTGCGCTTTGCCAGGCCCGCCATCGAAGAGGCTGAACGCCTGGCGTTCGACGACCTGCCGGCGGCGCGCCTCGCGGCCTTGTGGCAGGCGGTGGTCTGGTACGCCTCAACTCTTTCTTCGCACAAGGATGACGACCATGTTGACCCGCCGCAGCCTGACGCTTGATCGTTCGCTGGTGCTGACTGACGGGCCGCTGCTGCGTCGCGAGATCTTCGCCGACAGCCTGCTCGCCGGGCAGTTGCTGACGGCTGCGCGGGCTGAGGCCGACGCGCTGCTGGCCGATGCCCGTGAGCACGCCGCGTTACTGCGTGAAAATGCCCGCCAGCAAGCTCGGGCCGAGGTCTGGCGCCAGGCCGACGAACTGCTTGCACAGTGGCAGCGCCAGCGTGAACAGATGTGGGCGAGCATTGTCGTCACCGCTGAGGCGTTGGTGGGCGATGTTCTGCAGCGGTTGCTGGGCGAGCAGACCGAGGCGGCGCGAATCAGCGCCGTGGTACGGCAACTGGCGGCTGCCCAGCCTGAAGATGAAGAAGCGGTGCTGTATTGCCATCCCGACTGGCTCGAAACCGCCACTCAGGTGCTGCAGCAAACTGAAGCGCGGTGGAGCGTGCGGATCGATCCACGACTGGCCGGCGAAACACTGTGCCTGCGCACGGAACAGGGAGATTTCAGCCTGGGCTGGGCGGCACTCGGCGAGGCGTTCAAATAAGCACCTGAACAACCCAAATCCCCCAGGGGATCCAGGTAAATTCAAAGATGTGCAATCCATGGAACCAACTCCTGCCAACTACCACTCAGTGGGCAGTTCTCGGACCTGGAGTTTTACCATGCTGTCTTCTGATGCACTGCGCCGCCGTCTGGACAACAACTTCGAACACGCCCAGAAAGATCTGGATTCCGCCGCCCTGAACATGGATGCGTTCTCGCCGGACGATTGGCACGCCTTCAACTCGGCGATCCGTCAGTCCTCGACCGCCAGTTGGGCGGCGAACCAGGAAATCGTGGTCAAGCACAACCTGGCAAAGGCCATCCTCAATGAAATCCGCTGAGTTGGCGCTGACCGCGCAGCGCTGGCTAGACAGCGGCGACGGCGAGCTGAAATTGTTGATCGATCGCGCCCCGGTGCGTTTGCAGCGACGTCCCGCCGGGGTGCTGTGTATCGCCATGCTGAGCGTGGCCTGGAAAGGCGATGACGCGGGGCTCGAGGCCGCCTTGCGCCTGTCCGCCCCCAGCCTTGGGCGATTCAGCGGCGCGCTGGCCCTCGATCCGGTAGAGCGGCGGTTGTGCCTGATGCGCTACCTCAAGTTCGAGGACGTGGCCTCGATCATCAGCGCCCTCGAAGCCCTGGCCAATCAACGTGATGTGTGGGAAGCGATGCTTGAACGCAGCACCGCGCCGTCGCGGCCCGCCTACCGTCCTGCCGCACTGGGAAGACCTTATGTTTAAGCGACTTTGCGCGTTGTCGTTACTCGCGCTGCTGTGCTCGCCCGCGCAGGCGGCGGTGCCCGAAGAGTGGCGCCAGTCGGCGTACGCCTATGAGGCGACGCAAACCCCGCTGGACACCGTGCTCAAGGATTTCGCCAATGCCTATGGCGTCGGCCTGAGCATCAGCGGCGTCAGCGGCGTGGTCGACGCCAAGCTGCGTGCGGCCAATGCCCAGGAATTTCTCGATCGCCTGGCGCTGGAACATCAGTTCCAGTGGTTCGTCTACAACGGCAAGTTGTACGTCAGCCCGCAATCGGCGCAGATCTCGCAGCGCCTTGAAGTGTCGGCCGACGCGGCCCCGGACCTGAAGCAGGCGCTCACCGATATCGGCCTGCTGGACAAGCGTTTCGGCTGGGGTGAATTGCCTGATGAAGGCGTGGTGCTGGTCAGCGGGCCGGCGCGCTATATCGAGTTGATTCGCGGCTTCAGCAAGGAAAAGATCAAGCCCGACGAGAAGCAGCAGGTGATGACATTCGCGTTGCGTTACGCCGCCGTGGCCGACCGGCAGATCCACTACCGTGACCAGACCATGAACGTCCCCGGCGTGGCCGGCATTCTCGAAAGCCTGCTCGACAGCCAGCGCCCGTCGTTGCCATCGGCGCAAGACCCGAAGGCCAATATCCAGGCCCTGCAAGGCATGGGCGACGCCGCCCGGAACAAGATCCTGACCCTGGCCACCGAGCGGGTCAGCGGTCGCCCCGAGATCAAGGCCAAGGGCGCCGGGCAACGCCGGGTGGCCGCCGATGTGCGCAACAACGCGGTGCTGATCTACGACAACCCGGACAAGCGCGCGCAGTACCAGCAACTGATCGAACAGCTGGATTTGCCGAGCAATCTGGTGGAAATCGACGCGATCATTCTGGACATCGACCGCAACCAGCTGTCGAGCCTGGAGTCGCGCTGGTCGGCGAAGGCTGGCAGTGTCGGCTTCGGCAGCTCGTTGCTGAGCGGTGGCTCCTCGACCTTGTTCATCCGCGACTTCGACCGGTTTTTCGCCGACATCCAGGCGCTCGAAGGGCAGGGCGTGGCCTCGGTCATCGCCCGGCCATCGGTCCTGACCCTGGAAAACCAGCCGGCGGTGATCGACTTCAGCCGCACCCAATACATCACCGCCACCGGCGAGCGCGTCGCCAACATCATGCCGGTGACCGCCGGCACCAGCCTGCAAGTGATTCCCCGGACCATCCCCGGCGCGCAACACAATCGCTTCCAGTTGATCGTCGACATCGAAGACGGGCAACTGGAGCAGGCCCGCGATCAGCAGACCCCGACCGTCAAGCGCGGCACGGTCAGCACCCAGGCAGTGATCAGCGAAAACCGTTCGCTGGTGATCGGCGGGTTCCATGTCGACGAGCGTGGTGACCGCGACGACAAGGTCCCGGTGTTGGGGCATTTGCCACTGATTGGCCCGATGTTTTCATCGACCCGGCGCGAGGTGTCGCGGCGCGAACGGCTGTTTATCCTGACCCCGCGATTGATCGGCGATCAGGTCGATCCGGCGCGCTACGTCGCCAGCGAAAACCGCAGCCAGCTGGACCAGGCCCTGGCCTCGGGAAAACAGCCCGGCCAGGCGGCCGACTTGCGTGCACAGATCGCCTCGACCTTCGCTGACCTCGTGCGCGGCCGCATTCCCGGTGATATCAAACGGGCATCATCTGGTGTGGCCTTGCGCGACCTGTGTAAAGTGACCAGCTCGTTCACGCTGGATCGTGAGCGGGTGCAGTGGTTTAGCGGGACACAGTTCTCGGTGGCCGTCGGCGTGGTCAAAAACGTCAGCGACAAGCCGCAGCGCTTCGATCCCGCGATGTGTGCCGGGCAACAGACATTGGCGGTAGCCGTTGCCCCCGAGTTTCAATTGCAACCTGGTGAATCAACTGAGATTTTCGTGGCACTGCGGCCGGCGGCGATGGCGTCACTGCCTACCGTGCCTGCGCGAGTTTCGATGTTGCCCCCGCGTTAGCGGGGTCTATAAGAAAAGACTCAATAATGTGGCCTGCATTGAAGGGCTGCCCCGCCTATTACTGTCAACACGGTGACAGGGCAAGCGTGTTTAGAGTCCTACAAAGGAAGGTGAAAAGATGAAGTTGTGCCATGCCGTTATTGTGATGATCAGTCTGTTTTTTTTAAGTGCGTGTACGACAGGATCGGCAACTTCCTGCGCCGCGCAAGATTGTCAGCAACTTGACGCCAACAATGCCCGTTTGAAGGTGTGGTGGTCTGCCGCACTGCGTGACGGCGGCGGCGAATACAGTACGGTATCCCTCAATGACTGAACCGATTTTGCAAAGTGCGGATCAGCAGGATTTCATTACGCGGATCGTTGAGAAGCGTCCGAGCAGTTGGCAATGGGCGCCTGGCATCGAGTTCGTTTGCCGCCAGGAAAGCCTGGGCTGGGCGCTGGCACTGAGCATCGAACGTCAGGCGCAACGGCCCGAGCTGTTTTCCGAAACCCTTAAACGGCGTTTCGAAAATGTCGAGTTGTACGAGGGCTACTATATCTGTCTCGACAGTCAACAAACTTTCGTGGTCTGGCATGAGCTGACTAACGATTATCACAATGCGCAACTTCAGTCGTTAGTTGGCCAGCTCTTGTCGTTGGCAGGATTGAAGCATTGACCGCCGGAATATTTATTCCATAAGGAACTCTTCGCCATTATTTTTCCACTCAAGTTGCGAGCCGGCAGTGGCCGGAGGATTTCAATTCGAGGACAAGTAAATGGCGAACTCCAAACCGAACATTCAGGGTTTCATTGCTCATTTGGGTCACCAACTGGGCACTTCCCTGACCCTCCAGGGTGGTGTGTGCGCGTTGTACGACAACGCGAATCTGCAAGCCGCCGTCATCGAATTACCGGAACACGGCGACAACGTGATTTTGCACTGTCGCCTGGGTGCCTTGCAGCCCGGCCCGGATAACGTGCAGCAGCTGCTGAACATGAATTTCGACGTGGCGGCCCTGCGCGGTTGTTGGCTGGCGCTGGACCAGGGTGATGTGCGTTTGTGCACCCAGCACACCCTGGCGCGGCTTGATGAAGACAGTTTCTGCGGGCTGGTCAATGGGTTCATCGCCCAGGCGCGGGAGACGCGTGCCGGGCTTGTCCGGATGATCAGTTGAACATCAATAGCCCGACACACCTCCCCCTGTGGGAGCGAGCTTGCTCGCTCCCACAGGGGTTTTGTGGTGGTTTTATGGTGTGGTTTTGGGCTATTGCGCAGTCAACCGCGCCTGCTCGAATTCCAGATAAAGAATCGTCCTTGGCTCATCACTGGCATTCACCACGAAGTGATCTAGCGATCCATCGAATATCACCGCCGCGCCGCTCTGGTGTTGATGAAATTGCCCCGCGACATTCAGGTACGCATAGTTGCGTTCGCTCGCCGCGCTCAGGGTCAGGTGCATTTGCAGCAGGCCTTCATCGCGCACTTCCGGGTGGCGGTGGGTACTCAGCCAGGCGTGAGGCGCCAGGCGTGCCAGGGCCGCCACCTTGAGCCCGGACACCGCGCCGAGCAGCGCCAGCGTTGCGGGCAAAGCCGCCAGTGCCGGCGCGATGGGTCGGTCCTGAAATACCAGCGGGTATTGCACCCAGTCACGGTTGCCACCGGCATTGCCCCAACCCTTGAGCCAGCCATAGTCACCGCCTTGTTGCAGGTGTTCGGTGACTTCGCTGTGCACCTGTTGATGCGGTTTGTCGGTACGGTCGATGTCCAGCAGCGGGGCGTTGAGGTCGAGCAGTTCCTGTTGCATCAGCGAGCAATGCGCGACAAGACCGGCCAGGGCCGGGAAGTCGTCGAGCGGGTAAAAGGCAGGGCGCATACACATCTCCTTGAAGTCACGCAGATCCCCTGTGGGAGCGCGCTTGCTCGCGATGGCGTCGTGTCAGCCAGCATCAATGTCGACTGACAATTCGCTATCGCAAGCAAGCTCGCTCCCACAGGGGGTTGTGTTTCAACTGAACGGAATCAGCGTTTAAGTTCCAGACCATCCTTCTTCAGCGCATCCACCGCCGTCTTCAGCGCCGCGCCCGGTCTTGAGAGTTCGCCGTCGAGGAAGTAGCTCTTGGGCGTGTCCTGATCCTGGCCGTAGCTGAAGTTGATCTTGCCCAGGGTCTTGTTGACGCTCAGCGAGGCGCTGCTGCTGTAGCTGATCATCGGCAACGGCGAAGTGAAGCTCTCCGGTTTGCTGGCGCTCTGGTACACGGTGATGGCCTTGATCCGCATGTTGTTGCGGTCCGACAGCAGCCCCGCCAGTTCTTTCTGCGACAGCGTGCCGGTGCGGCTGCCCTCGTCGATGCGGTCCTGAACCTCGTCCTTGAGTTCCAGGCGCACCCTGGCCAGCGTGCCGTCGCTGGCCTGCATCTGCTTGACCAGCGACTTGAGGGTCGGGTCCTGATCGAGCAACGAAGACACTCGCTCGGCGTTGCTCGGCGAGTGCATCGTGCTGACCAGACTCATGACTTTGGACAGGGCGCCTTGCTGATCCAGTCGCGAGAGATTGGTGTACGAACTTTCAAAACGTCCGCCGTCGAGCAGGCTGTGTTTCGCCTCGGCGGCGTCCTGCTGCACAAGGCTGCGTTTGAGCGTGCGCAAGGCGGCGTACTGCTCGTCGTTCTCCACCGGTTTATCGCGGAAATGGCTGTCCAGTCCGGCCAGGTGCGTGCTCAGCACTTCCCTGGGCGTGGCGCCGGCGTACTCCGGCGCAGTGCGGTCGGCCAACTGCGTGATCTTCTGTTGCGATTGCGGGTCCTTGAACGCGGCACCGAGGCTGCTGGCGAGTTTTTCCAGGCCGGCGTCGGTCAGCGGTTCGGCCTCCTTGAAGGTGAACTTGATGCGCTTGCTGGTCTTGTTGTCCACCGCGACCCCGGCACTGCCGCCCAAAGGTACGGCGGCGCCCTGCGAGGCCTTGTCGGCCGCGCTCGACGGCGTGGTGTGGCTGCCGTTCAACTGCGCTCGGGCGAACACCGAGGCGCCTGCGCTGTTCATCAGGCGTGGGCGGTTCTGGCTGTGCTCCTGCATTTCGCCCTTGTTGCTGTGCTGCTCGACCGAATAATTCGTGTAGTTCAGCAGGTTGACGTTCACGGTGCCGCCCGCGCCGAAACGCGCAGCGGCCGACAGCGGTGAGCTGTCCTTGTCGGTCAGCCCGAAGCCGACCCGAAACTCCGCCGTGGCGCTGGCATTGAGATCGACGTTGAAGCGCAGGCCTTTCTGGGTTTCGTGATCGACGCCTTTTTTCATCACTTCCAGCGGGTTCAATTGGCCGCTGAACAGGTTGTCGACGAACTGATCGATGTCTTCGTCCGGCACGCTGAACACCACGCCATCGCGCCGGGTGGTGGTGGCGGTGCCGGTGGCGTCGACCCCAAGGCGTAGCGCCGGGGTCAGCAGGCGGTTATTGCCGATGTCGATCTTGGTGTGCCTGGCGACCTCGTCGCCCTCGAAAAAACCGGGCCAATAATCCTTGCCGCCGCCGACGCCGCCACTGGCCGAGCCCAGGCCTTCGCGTTGCAGGTAGACCGTCACGCCCTTGTCGCCGCGTTCGGCGCTGAGGTTGTAATTGCGCCCACCGGTGACCGCGCCGCTGGGCCACGGCCCCAGGCCTTTGTTGGCCAATGCCACGAACGGGGTGCTGAGGTTGAGCCCGTAACTGCGCTGCATGGCGATCTCGTCGTCGGGATGTTCCAGCTGTTTGAGGGTGGCCTTGAGGGTGTCCGCCAGTTCCGCTTGGGTCTTGCTGCCGGTGGCTGCGCGCAGGTTGACGCTGGTGGCGTGGTCTTGCTTCTTGAAGCCGTTGAGAAAGGCCTTGATCCCGTCGTAAGAGGCTTCGAGGTTGGCGTGATCGGTGAAGCCCATGTCGGTGGCCTGCTTCACCGGGTGCTCGCCGTAATGCTTGTCGCGCAGTTGGTTGAGGTCTTTTTGCAGCCGCTCCAGCGGCCCGCTGTTGTCGGCATTGGGGGTGATCATTTCGGCCCTGCCGACCAGGACGTCGAGGTCCTTGAGTGTTACCACGTCCAGCGCCAGTCGCGCCTTGGTCAGGCCCTGATGATCGCTGGCATCGCGCCGCTGATCCAGGGGGATGTCGGCTTTCTGGTGGGACATTTTCATGCCGTTGTCCTGCAGCTTTTGCAGCAGTTCAGCGGTGCGGTTTTCCGGGGAGGGCGCCAGGTGAGCGAGCGCGCCTTGCAGCTCTTTGAGCAGGTCGTGCCCGGAGCTGTTGATGTTGAGTGTGTCCTTGAGGTGGCTGAGCTTCATGCTCAGTTGCGTGCGCTTCGAGGGCGCTGACAGCTCGCCGTGGATGTTCAGCAGGCCTTCTTTCTGTTGCAGCAGCTTGAACTTGCCATGCTCCTGGCCCAGATGCCGCGTGGCACGCTGGCTGTTGTCGTCCAGTTCACTGCGAAAGGCTTCCAGTTCCGCATGCAGATCGGCACCTTGCGCGCCGAGGTCGAGCGTGCCGATCCGGGTTTTCAGGTCCTGCCCGGGGGCGGCCGGTTGCTCGTTGTGGCTGATCACTTCCAGGCGTTTGAACAGCGTGGCTTCACTGTTGTAGAGCGGCCTCAGACCTTCGCGACCGTGGTGGCGATGCTGAATGTGGTTGCCGATGTTCTTCAGTACCCGAGGCGTTTCCAGCGTCGGCTTGAAGATGTTGGCGCGGATGAATTCGCCGGTGCTGGCGCGGTTGCTGTTCTCCACCGAGCCGCGGCCCATCAGGTTGGCGCTGACCCGTGCGGTCAGGCCGGTGCCGGGAATGCGCACCGCTTTCTCGCCTCCGCGCACGCGACCGAACAGCTCGTTCAGGGCGTTGTGGTCGGCGGGTTTGGTCGTCACGGGTTGCCAGGTCTGGCCCTTGAGCTGCAGTTGCGAATGATCGTCGCTGTTCCTGAGCGTCACGCTCAGGCGGTTGTCGTCGCCGGTACGCAGGCTCGCCAGTGGACGATTGGCCGGGGTCGGGACTTTCTTCCAGGCCGCTTCCGGGCGTGGGTTGTCCTTGCTCGCCTGCCAGTCGTCCCTGGTCATGGCGAACAGTTCGCCTTCGGTGGTCATGGCGTGCAGGTTGTGGTTTTCATCCAGTGCGAGGTGCGCGACCGTGCCTTGCAGATCGACGCGGCTGAGGTCCGTGGGCTCGCCTTTTTTATGGTGGGCGGTGAGGCGATTCTGGTCATCAAGGGCCACGAACTGCTTGTCGTTGAGCATGGCGAAGGCCTGGATCACTCGCCCGTCGAGGCCGCCCACGGCTTCACCCAACTTGACGTCGGTGGAGCGCGGCGGCTGGTTCAGCACATGGCTGGCACCGACCGCGACCGGGTTGTATTTGGGGCTGACGTCGAGTTTTTTCAGCACGCCGTCCTGCAACAGGTAGGCCTTGCTGTCGAGGCCCCGTTGCAGGTGTGCGACGTCCTTGATGCCGGTGTCTTTCCAGTCCTGGCTGGTGCTGTCCCAGCGCTGCACCCGTTGCTCGTTGAGGCTGACCCGACCAAGTCGATCGAGGTCGAAGGTGTTGGCCGGGGTCGGTTCGGTGCTGCCGGGCAAGCCGCGGCGGTTGTCCAGCACCAGCGCGTCGCTGAGGTTCCAGCCGCCTTTGAGACGCTGGGTCTGGTCATCCAGTGGATGGGCGTGGGTTTGCCCGGCGCGATCAGTGATCAAGGCATGCACCTCGCCATGGTCGCCACTGAGAAAACCGCTGACCTGTTTGCTGCCGCCCAGGCGTTCGCCGTCGGGATGTTGCACGGGCACCAACCGCAGCTCCTGCGAATCGTTATGCAGGTCTTCGCGTGTGGCGCTGTACAAACGGCCCTCGGTGTCGCTGACGAACAGCCGCTCATGGCTCAGGCCGATGCTCTTGGCCTCGGCGTGGCCGTCATTGAGCACCAGGGTTTTCGCTGCGCCGCTGCGGGGCGGATCCTGATTGAGGTCGATCAGTTGCAGGGTCTGGCTGTTGTCGCCGCTCAAGGTGGCGGCGAAGTGATCGGCGTTCACTGAAAACGCCTTGAGCCCCGGCACCGTGACGTGAGGCGCGTCGCTGGCGCTGAGGTCCACCAATTTATCGCCGGTCTGGCCGTAGAGCTTGCCATTGCCCTGAGTGGCCAACTGGCTGAACTTCAGCGGCTCACCCTCGGGGGCTTTCCAGGCGCCTCTGGCAGAGTCGAACTCGTAGAGTTGCTGTTCGTGCAGGCGCAGCGGCTCGCCGTCGCGGTCCTGATGGATGCCGGTGAGGTGGCCCATGTGGGCCCGGCCAATGGTCTGCAGCGGGGTGTCTTTATGCGGACCCGCTTCGACATGCACGACATTGCCTTCCATCGCCATGCGCTGGGTGGCGGGCGTGCCGCCGGGGTGGCCTTCAGCCTGGCTGCTGCGCAACGCGACCACGGCAGTGGGGGTTTGCTTGAGGTGCAACACATGGCCTTGCTGGTCGAGCAGCAGATGATCTTCGCTGCGGGCGGCGCTGTGTCCGGCTTGATACGTCTGACCTGGCTGGCCGAGGGCGTTTTTCAGCAGGTCGCTGAGGGCGGCCGGCGCGAACCCGTCGAACGTCGGCACACCCTTGGCGTCCAGTTGCACGCCGGACGGCCGTTCGGTGGTGGCCAACTGGCGCTGGATAAGGGCTCCACGGCCCTCAAAGCGCCCGGCGTTGCTGCGTTGCAACGGGCTGCTGCCGGGCGCCGTCGAGCTGGACGGCTGAGCGTCGTTGTCGGGCGCTTGCTGGTTGTCAGCGGTGTGGCTGGCCGCCGATCGCGCCGACGGGCGTTGCGGGGCGTCGGTGCGTTGGAACAGTTGGCCGATGTTGTGCCTCACGCGCCGACCGAAGCTGGCCAGCGAGTGGCCGCTGCGCTGGGTCGGCGCTTGTTGTTGTTGCTCCAGGCCGGACGGGTTGTTGCCCGCCGGGGCCATGGTGGGCGTGGGGGGCAGGGCGGCCGTTTGAAGGTGGGTCTGCATGCTGTGGCTCCGTGTCATGACCTGACAGGACGAGGTCGTTACGCTCGTCAAAGGCGTTCAGGAAAATTTCCTTTGCCCTGAGTGGCGGCTGACTCGAGCCGGTTCCTTTAAAGACATCCACACCCTGTGGCGAGGGGGCAAGGTTCAACCGGTTTTCGGTTCAATAGGGTGCTCCGGGCATGTCAATCAGCTCCTTGTTGGCATGCTCATCCAGTTCACGCAGCAGCCGATACACCTGCGCCACCGCTTGCAGCGTCTCGCGCGGGATGAAGCGGCCGACGTCCGTGCGATACAAGGTTCGCGCCAGCCAGACGAAGCGGATCACCGGCACTCCGGCCCGACGCGCACGGTCGATCAGCTCCCGGGCTTCGGCGTCGTGGCCCTTGCACAGGATGCGTGGCAACGGTGTGAGTTGTGGCCGGTAATACAGCGCGACGGCGTAGTGCGTCGGGTTGACCAGCACCAGGTCCGCGTCTTCCACCGGGGCCTTGGCGGGCGTGGCGCCGGCGGGTTGCTGGGTCAGTTCACGGGCCAGGGATTTGCGGTGCGACTTCATGTGCGGGTCGCCCTCCATCTGCTTGAACTCCTTGCGCACGTCTTCGTGGCTCATGCGCTGGCCCTTGATGAAGAAGTACTTTTGCAGCGCGAAGTCGATCACCGCCAGCACCAGCAAAATCCCCAGGCAGGTGCGCGAGAGCCGGGTGAACAGCGCGATCATCGCGTGCCAGTAGCGGTCGAGATCGGTGTTGGCCAGGCCGATCAGATCGCCCAGTGCCGGCGGCAATACCAGGTACAGCACGACGCTGATCAGCACCGCTTTGCACAGGCTGTTGAGCAGGTTGAACAGGGCCTTGGAGGAGAACATCTGCTTGAACTGGTTCAGCGGGTTGAGCCGTTCGAAATCCAGCTTCAACGCCTCGGAGGCGAACAACGGGCCGAACTGGATCCAGCCACCGATCAGGCGCATCGCCACGGCGATGCCCAGTACCGGCAACATGAACAGCAGCAAGTCCCAGCCGGCCTTGGTCAGCACTTCACCGAGCCCGGCGCCGAAAGGCCGGTTCAACTGGGCGAAGGGCAGCGAGACCAGGGCCTTGAGCCGATCGATACCGCCGTCCGCCAGGCCCAGGATCAGCTCCAGCAAGGCGGCGAAAATGAACAGTTTGGGCACGTCCTGACTTTGCCCGACCTGGCCTTTCTTGCGCGCGTCCTCAAGCTTCTTCTGGGTGGGTTCTTCGGTTTTTTCGCTCATGGACCATCACCTGGCAGATACAGTCGCTCCCACATTCATTTGTGGTCATTCACGGATTTTGGGTTCGCTGAAGATCTGCTGTGGGAGCGAGCTATTCAGTGGGGAGCCGGTTGCAGAATCAATGGCAGCAGGTGTTTCAAGTCGCTGAACTGCGCCAGCTGGCTGTTGCCCAGCCAGCACAGCATCGGCAGGTACAGCACCAGAAAGCCCAGGCCCAGCAGGCTCTTGGCGGGCATGGCCAGGGTCGAGACCTGCAACTGCGGGCTGTAGAGGCTGAGGATTGCCATGCCGAATTCGATCAGCAGCAACAACCCCACCAACGGCGCGGCGTACAGCACCATGAAGCGAAACGTGCTGGCCAGCAGCTTCAGATACACGTCCCAGCCATCGGTGGCCGGCATCGGCAGCCACTGGTTGACGGGCCACAGCGCATAGCTGTCCCAGATCACCTGAGTCAGGCTGGAGTAACCGCCGCCGAGGATCAGCAGCAGGATCAGCACCTGCTTGAACATGTGACCCAACTCCGAGGTGTTGTCGCCCAGGGCCGGGTTGATCTGGCCGCCGATCAGTGCGCCGCGCTGGTTGTCGAACAGGCAGCCGATGGACTCGAACATCCAGAACGGCATGGCCAGCAGCAGACCCAGCAGCAGGCCGATGACGCTCTCCTTGAGCACCAGCGCGCCCAGATCCAGCCAGCCCGGTTCCTGCCCGGCCAGACTGGCGCGAATGCCCGGCATTGGCATCAACGCCAGTGCCAGCACAATCGAATTGCGCAGCATGCCCTTGATCTCGCGAAAGGCGAACGCCGGCACCAGCAGCAGGCAGGGGTACAACCGCGCCATGCCCAGGGTCAGGGCGATGATCGATTCAGACAGCTCGGTAAAGGCCCCGGCGAACATGTCAGGCCCTCGTCTGCGCGATCATGCTGAAGGCCAGTTGGGTCAACTGGATCAGTTCGACACCGATCCAGCGCCCGGTCAGCGCCAGGGTAATGCCCACCGCCACCAGTTTTATCGCGAACGGCAGGGTCTGGTCCTGCAACTGCATGACCGCCTGCAACAGCGAGGTCAGTACACCCACCACCACGGCGACGATCAGCGGCGGCGCCGACAGCACCACCACCAGCACCATCGCCTGCTTGAACAAGGTCAACGTATCCATAAAGCCCTCACAGATAGCTGTAGAACAGCCCGTCGAGCAGCCGGGTCCAGCCGTCCACCAGCACGAACAGGAGGATTTTCAGCGGCAGGGAAATGGTCATCGGCGCGACCATCTGCATGCCCAGCGCCAGCAGGATGTTGGACACGATCAGGTCGATGACGATGAAGGGCACGTAGATCAGAAAGCCGATCTGGAACCCCGCTTGCAGCTCCGACAACACGAAGGCCGGCACGATCAGCAGCAAGTCGTCGCGGCTGGCGCTGGCCGACATTGCCGGGGGCCACATGCGCTGGGTGTTTTCCAGCAGGTGGGTCTGGATGTCCGGGTCGACATTGCGCGCCATGAACACCCGCAGCGGCTCCAGCACCTGGGTGGCGCTGCTTTGCATGGCCTCGACGTTGTCCATGCGCTGGGGCATCTGCTTGAAGCGATGGCCCATGTCGCTGAACACCGGCGCCATGATGAACAGCGTCGCCGCCAGCGCGATGCCGTACAACGCCATGTTCGGCGGCGCCTGCTGCACGCCGATGGCGTTGCGGGTAATCAGCAGCACCATGGAGATTTTCAGGAACGCGGTGCAGATCATCATCAACAGCGGCACCAGTGACAGGGCGCCTAGAAACAGCGCGAGTGTCAGTGGATCGACGTCCTGCAGGTTCAACGCGGTGCCTCCAGCGCGGTGATTTGCAGGCCGAGGCGACCGTCGATGTCCACCAGTTCACCCCGCGCCAATGGGCGTTCGCCTTGGCACAGCAGCGCCTGGCCGGGGGCGCAACCGGCGAAGTCCAGCACCGAGCCCACGGTCAGTTGACGCAGTTGCCCCAGGCTCAGGGTCAGGTGGCCGGCTCGCAACGTCAGGTTCAGCGGCAAATCATCGAAGCGTGCGGGCGCCTCGTCATCCGTCGGCAGTGGTTCGGCAAAGGCATCCAGCGTTGACGGAGTTTCGTGGTCGCTCAGGGCAAAGTGATCGAGAGAGGCGTTCATGGGCAGGTCTTCCAGTTCGATGAGGGTGAAGCGCAGCGACGCGCCCGGCAGCAGGCGCAGGTGCAGGCAGCAGTGGCCGACCTGGAAACGGCCGAGGCCTTCGGGATTGAACAGCGGCTGCTCGGCGAGCACGACATCGCCGGGGCGCAGCGACGCGATTTGCGCGGTATTGAGCGGGCAGCGTCCGAGCAGCAACGGCAGGCGCAACGGCCAGTCGCTGTTGCCGGTTCGGGGCACCGGTTGCCATGGCCCCTGATCCAGCAACCGCAACAGCACTTGGGGGGCGATGCGGGCCTGGCTGATGTGCCGCGACCCATTGGCGGCGTGCAGCTCCAGCAGGCAGTCCAGACCTGCGCCCGCAGGTGCCGGCACGAGTTGCACAGGGCTGAGTAACGACTGTAATTCCGGCGCCAGACAGTGGTTGTACAGCGGCCAGTACCAGTCGTTGGCCTGCGGTTCGGCAACGAGCGCCGGGCAACTTGAGAGCTGGCTGAGCAGCGCTTGCGCGTCGTCCAGCCACAGCCGGCCACAGGCACAGTCCAGCGCGCTGGCCGGTGGTTGACTGAATGGCGCCGGAGCCAGGCGCAGGTGCAGCGTGGCCGGTTGTGGCCGCGACAGGCTCAGGCTTCTGCCAGCCCCCAGGCGCTCACGGGCCAGGGCTTCAGTCGCGGGCATCGAGCGCAGGCGCAGGGCGTTGACGGCCATCTCAATGCACCTCGCGATGCAGGCTGAGGCAGACCTGACGGCCCAGTTGCTGACTGAGCCAGGCCGCGCTGTGCGGCTGGTTGGCCTGGCAATGCTCCCACGCATTGTCATTGGCAAACCGCAGGGCAATCTCCAGCCGCTCGCCGCGTTGTGTCACACGCACGGCAATGGCGCCCAGATTCGGCAGTTGCAGATGCGCCTCGAGGGGGCCGTCATCCAGCGCCGCGAGCTGTTCTTCGAGGCGCGTCAGCAAGGCTTCGTACAAGGCGGTGGTGTCGGCCAGTGGTGGCGGGGCGGCGCCCGGTGAAGCCTGGTCCTGCTGTTGCTGACCGGCAAAGCCCGCGTCACTGAATGCCGTCGGGGTCGGCTGGCCCACGCTGTCCAGCGCCGTCAGCAACTGTTCAAAGCATTCGCTTTCGTCGCGGGTTTCACTGCGCCAGTCACGTGCGCGTTCATGGCGCGCAGGCGAGGTGGTGGATTCGTTGCGCGGACGCGGCGGCTCGGGCGGGCGCACCGTGGGTTTGAGCAAAGCAGGGCGCGGGTTCATGACGCCTCCTGCGACAGGTCGCGCAGGTAGTCGAGCTTTTCCATGTCGCGCTGGCGACGGCGCAGTTGCTGTTGGCTGTCGTCGGTCCATTGCTGCTGTTGCTGATACGCCTCTTGCAGCGCCTTGAACTGCTGCTCGAAGCGTTCGATCTGGCGCAGCGCCTGTTGCTCGCCGGCCAGCCACTGGTTCATTTCGTTGAGCGGCAGGCGCCGGTTGGCGTGGCGCTCGTCCTGTTCCTGGCGGTGCTGGCGCTGGTTGTCGCGCAGCTGTTGCAGGTCGTGGGTCATCTGCGCCAGGCGCGTATGCAGCGCATTGAGCACATGGCGCTGACGCTGCCAGGCCTGCTCGGCCATGGTCAGCCGGTGGCGGCGAATCGGCGCCAGCAGGTCAAGGGTGGGCGCCAGCCCGGTCAGCTGTGAGTCATTGGCCGGGGCCTGCAAATCGGTGTCAGCGTGGGGCATCGGCGGTTACCTGTAAGAGGTGGTCCAGGGTCTCGTCGAGCGACACCGGGTCGCGCAACGACTGCTGCAAGAAGCCTTCGATCCGTGCCCGTGAATCCACGGCGCAATCGGTCAGCGGGTCATTGCCCGGCTGGTACTCGCCGAGCTTGAGCAGCATCTCGACCTGTTGGTAGGCGGCCATCAGCCGGCGTAACTGTGTGGCGCCTTGTAGCTGTTCGGTTCCCACCACATTGCTCATGGTGCGGCTGAGGCTGGCGAGAATGTCCACGGCCGGGTAATGACCGCGCTCGGCGAGGCGCCGCGAGAGCACGATGTGGCCGTCCAGCAGCGAGCGCACTTCATCGGCCACCGGGTCGTTCATCGAATCCTGTTCGATCAGCACCGAGTACAGCGCGGTGATCACCCCGTCATGGGTCCGTCCGGCGCGTTCCACCAGCCGTGGCAGCAGGCTGTACACCGACGGCGGCAGCCCGCCACGGCCGGCCGGTTCGCCGCTGGCCAGGCCGATTTCGCGCTGGGCGCGGGCAAAACGGGTCAGCGAATCGATGATCAGCAAGGTCGATTTGCCTTGCTGGCGAAAGCCCTCGGCAATCGCCGTGGCGGTGAACGCGGCGCGGGCGCGTTCCATGCTGCTGCGGTCGGAGGTGGCGCAGACCAGCACGGTGCGGCTGCGCAGTTCATCGTCCAGTTCATGGTCGAGAAACTCGCGCAGCTCGCGGCCCCGTTCGCCGATCAGGCCGAAGACAATCGCCTGGCACGGGGTGTTGCGCGCCAGCTCGGCGAGCAGCGTGGTCTTGCCACAACCGGCCCCGGCGAAGATGCCCACGCGCTGGCCTTCACCCAGGGTCAGCAAGCCGTCAATCGCTCGCAGCCCGGTGGTCAGCGGCGCCTCGATGCGCGGGCGATCGGTGGCCGCCGGCGCATCGCGAATCACCGGCAAGGCGCCCACTGTCCCGGCCGGGGCAAACGCTTCAGGGCCTTCGCCGCTCAGGGCGCGACCAAAACCGTCGAGCACGGTGCCGAGCAATTGCTCGGTGACCAGCAGGCCATGGGGCTGGAACAGCGGCGTGACCCGCGCCCCGATCGCGATGCCGTCCAGCGGGCCGAGCGCTGCAAGCAGGGTGTGCTGACGGTCGAAACCGACGATCTCGGCCATTACCTGGCTGTCGTCGGTGCGCTGGACCTGGCACAGGTCGCCGATGCGCGCCAGGGGCATGCGGCTGTGCAAAAGGATGCCGTTGACCCCGGCGATGCGCCCATGAATCTGCACCGGGCGGCAGCGCTCCAGACGTGCCTGTTGTTGCGCCTGCCAGCGCGTCAGCTCATCGATGGCCGCGCGCATCACCAGCTCAACTCGACACGCTGGTCACCTTCGAACACCACCTGGTGATCGCTGATATCGACCAGGCGCACGCCGTTGACTTCGTCCCCGAGAAACAAGCGGCGACCGTCGCTGGTCATTACGTTGGGCAGACGTGCGTTGCTGATCTGCACGATGCTGAACGGCAGCAACGGGGTGGCCTGGGGCAGGGCGCTGAGCACCTGGATCGGGCTTTTGTATTGCTTCTCGAAACGCAGCAGCATGCGTTCGGTGGACTGCAACAGGTCGTCTTCCTCGAAGCGCCCGTGGAGGAAAATCTTGCCCTGTTCATCGACGATGCTGATGCGGCTTTGCAGCTCGCGCTCCTTGAGCATGCGCTCCAGCACCTGATGCACCGCGGCCGCATCCTTGAGCTGGGTGCGAGCGGGTGGCGCCGGTTTGACCGGAAGCGGCTCCTGGCGGTTGAAGCCCCAGAACAGCGCGCCGACAAACAGCAGCAGGGCGCCGAGCAACAGCAGCGGGCCGAGCAACGAGCGTGGCTGTTTGACCGCTTGCACCTGCGGTTCATCGCGTTCGGCACTCAGTGGCGAAGCGGTTTCGGCCGGTTCTTCATCATCCTCCGCCGGCCATTCGGTGTTGGCGCTGACCACCGACAACCACACCCCATTCAGCGCGAACGGCGTACCCGGTTGCAGGGTGGCGATGGCATCGACCTTGTGCCCCTCGCTGTCGGTCACCGCGCCGTCCTTGCGGGCCAGCGACCAGGTGTCATCCACCAGCCGCAGCAGGCAATGACGGTCCTTGATGCCGGGGTCGTACAGCGCCAGATCGGCGCCGTTGGAGGAACCGATGCTCCATTCGCCGCCGGTCAGCGGCAGTGCCGCGCCACGGTGCAGACCGGTGAGCACGCGCAGTTCATACATCATCTCGGGTTTCATCGTGCTGCTCCGTCAGGCACACAGGGCCTGTGCCTCTTCCAGATCGATTCGCCCCAATACCTGCACTTGCACCGTGGACAGCAACTCGGCGAAGGACAGCACCGGAACATGATTGAATTCTTCGTTGAGCAAGCCGTGCAGCGGGCTGCGCAGGTCCTGGGCAACCAGCAGCACCGGATTGGGTTTGCTGCGCAGGCCAAAGGCATCGCGCAATTGCTCCAGCAACGCGCTGCCCACCTGCGGTTCGAGGGCGAAGTACGCCTCGTTCTGGCTCTGGCGCAGGGCATCGCGCAGCAGCACTTCGGTTTCCGGGGTCACCAGCCAGGCGTGCAGCGCGCCGTGTTCGGCGTGCTGATGGCAGATTTGCGCCTTGAGGGCGATGCGCACGTAATCGGTGAGGGCGTTCAGGTCGCGTTCGTGCTGGCCCTGCTCGATCAGGGTTTCGGCAATCGGGCGCACTGAACGCAGCGACACCAGCTCCGCCGACAGCCGCTGCAACACCGCCGCGAAGCGCGCCAGCGGCAGGGTGCGTTGCAGCTCCTGGGCGAGTTCCGGTTGTTCGGTTTCGAGCCAGCCGAGGATCGCCTTGCTCTCCTGCAAGCCGATGAATTGCGGCCCGGTGGCCTGAAAGGCGCGGCTCATGCGTTCCAGAATCAGCTCGTCGGCGCTGAGTGCATCGACGGTGCCCATGCGCAGCATCGAATGCCCGGCGTCGAACCACACCCACTGGCTTTCGTCGCGCTCGACCCGCCCCGGTTCGCCGTCATGCACCTCGCCGGCCTGGCGCTGGTGCACGGCCATCCGCGTGGCGCTGAACGTCGCGCGAATCAGTGGCACTTCGTAGACGCAGAAACAGAACTCGTCCGTCGCCAGTTGCTCGCTGAAATCCAGGTCGAAGGAGGGCAGGGTGAGGCCGAACTGGTGCACCAGCGTGTTACGCCGCTGCCGGATGCCCTGAATCAATTGCTCCAGCGGCGCGCTGCCCTTGTGCTCGGGATGAAACTGCAACAGGTAGGCGCGTGACGGGTTGAAGCGACGGATATCCTCGCGGCCATTGAGCTCCGGCGCACCGTTGCGCGCCGCGCCGGCATTGTCTTGCTGGATCTGTTTCTGGCGGATGCGCCACAGCTGAATCAGGCCGCTGAACAGGCAGATCATGCTGATGCTGATGAACACCAGGCTCGGCATGCCGGGGATCGCCGCGAAGCCGAGCATGCCAATCGATGAGAACACCCAGGCCTTCGGTTGACTCGTCAATTGCTCGGCAATCTCGTGGCCGATGTTGGCATCGGCGGCCTGGCTGTCGGGCGCCACGCGGGTGATGATCATGCCGGCGGTGAGGGAAATCAGCAGCGCCGGGATCTGCGCGATCAGGCCGTCACCGATGGTCAGCACCGAATACAGGTGCATGGCGTCCGCCGCTTCCATGCCGTTCTGCAGCACGCCGATGGCGAAGCCGCCGATCAGGTTGATGAACACGATCACCAGCCCGGCCACGGCATCGCCCTTGACGAACTTCATGGCGCCGTCCATGGCGCCGAACAGCTGGCTTTCCTTGGACAGTTGTTCACGGCGCTGGCGGGCTTCGCGCACGTTGATCAGGTTGGCGCGCAGGTCGCTGTCGATCGACATCTGCTTGCCGGGCATGGCGTCGAGGGTGAACCTTGCCGCCACCTCGGCCACCCGTTCCGAGCCCTTGGTGATCACCAGGAAGTTGACGATGGTCAGGATCAGGAAAATCACCAGGCCCACCGCCAGGTTGCCGCCGACCACGAAACTGCCGAACGCTTCGACGATGTGCCCGGCGTCCTGCTGCAACAGAATCAGGCGTGTGGTGGCAATCGACAGCGACAGGCGAAACATCGTCGTCAGCAGCAACACCGCCGGAAATGTCGAGAACGCCAGCGGCCGTGGCAGGTACATGGCGAGCACGATCAGCAACGAGGAAATGCAGATGTTCAGGGCGATCAGCACGTCCACCAACGCGGTGGGCAGCGGCAGGATCATCATGAACACGATGGCCATGACCATCACCGCGCCGACAATCTCGGTGCGGCGCATTACCGCCAGCGCGAGGCTGTTGAGCAGATGAATCAAGCGGTTCATTGCGTACCCCGGTGCGGCTCGGACAGCCCCATCAGTTGCCGTTCCTGACGGGCCAGTTCATCCATCATGTTGTGCAGCAGGCGCAGGCCGTTCTGCCGGGTCTTCAGGTCTTTCCACAGCACCAGTGGCAGGTTTTGCAGCAGCGGGTAGAAGCCGTTGAGGAACAGCGGGTGCAGGCGCGATTCGGCGCCCACGGTGTCTTCGGTGAGCAGTGTCAGGTCGCGGGCGAAGAAGCCGTTGGCGCAAAAACGCAGCACCCGTTTGCCCATGGTCAGCGGCGTCATGTTGCTGCGCGGGGCGCGCTGCTGCATGCGTTCGAGCAATGCGAGGCAGGTTTTCAGCAGGTTGTTCAACTGCCCGCAGGAGCCCAGCCCGCGCAGCATCGTCGCCAGCACGCCGCTGGGCAGCGACGGCGAGAGCGCGGCGATGTCGTCCGCCAGCGCCCGTTGCAAGGTGCGCAGGCCACGGGCGAACTGTTCTTCACTGAAGCGCTCCAGCAGCGCTTCGAGCAACGTCGCCAGCGGCTGCTGGCCGACGATGGCCTTGTAGTAGAGCTGACGCATGGCGGCGCGTTGTTGCGGGTCCTGGCTGAACAATGCGATGGCGCTGGCGGTGTTGAAACCGGCGCGGATCTTGTCGCCGTGCAATTGCCGCAGCTCGTCGATCAGGTTGCGCGTGGTGTCGACCTCGGCCTCAAGGCCCTCGGCCGTGGACAGGCGCAAGGCCTGTTGCAGCAGGATGTCGGTGCGCGCCGGGTCGTGTTCGCCGAGGGCCAGCGCCGCCTCCATCGACGGCTGCTGTTGCAGCTGTGCCTGCATGCGCCGCGCCTGTTGTTCCAGGCTGGGTTGGTCGGCGTGGTCAAGCAGGCGATAGAGCTCGACCAGTTTCTCGATGCGCTCCACCCGTTGCCCGCGACCGGGTTCGCTGATGTGGCGCTCGTCCAGGCTCTTGCTGTGACGTTCGACGCTTTCGCTGAACTTCAGCGCCACCTCTTCCATGGAGTCGATCAGCGGGTTTTTCGCCACGGCCGATTCCGCTGGCGCGCCGAACATTGGGCGCGCAATCAGGTCCAGGGGCATGACGTCGTTGTAGGTGTTGATTTTCATGGAAGCGCGCTATCCACCGCAGTACAGGTGCGTTGTGAGTGGCGTTTGGCGGCGGCTGGTTCCCTCCCTTGTACAAAGCCGCAAATGTTGTGCAAGAACTGGCACGGGCTTTTGCCGCACAGTGCAAGATCTGGCACAAATCGAACTTTCCGTAAAAAATAAATCAATAAAAACAACAGCTTGAAAATGTATCGAGGTTGGTACGCTCGATGCTCTCTATCCCCCTCGCCACTGTCGGCATAGCTGAGTGATGAGGGATCAAGCGTGGAAGCAAGTACAGTTCAGACGGAAGCGAACGTCATTGGCACCATCAAGCTGGACCTGGGCGGTCTGGCCCTGCGCAGTGAAAAGAAGCTGCGTTGTTTCATCAATAAACGGGTGTTCAATCGGGCCGATGTCGACGATCTGATGCAAATGACCTACCTCGAGGCCTGGCGTAACCAGCACAAGTTTCTCGGCGCCTCGAAACCTGAAACCTGGCTGTTCGGGATTGCCACCAACCTGGTCAGCAATCACTTCAAGACCCTCTACAGCCAGCCGCCTTGCGCGGTGCTGGAGGAGTCGGGGATCGAGAGCCTGGAGCACGGGCATGACCCCAGTCAGGTCAGTGATCATCAACGGCTGCTGGGCCGGACCCTGGAAGCCATCGACCGGTTGTCCGTGGACATGCGCGCGGTGATTGATCTGGTGGTCGACTCGGACATCAGCTATCAGGACGCCGCGCTGCAATTGGGTGTGCCGATCGGCACCGTGCGCTCGCGGCTGGCCCGGGCCCGTGGCCAGTTGAAAATGAGTGTGTACGCCGGGAGTGCCCATCAATGAACGGTTTTGTCAGCCGCACGGCACCCGCAGTCCTGCCACGGGGTGTTCGAGAGTCCTGCGACGCCGACCTGCCGGCGATGATGCACATCTTCAACGAAACCGCCGGCACTGGTGCCAACTCCCCGGTGACCCGGCCCATGACCCTGGAAGAAGTGACCTTCTACATCAACCTGTACAAGCGCGACGGGCTGCCGGTGTACGTACTTGAACGTGGTGGGGAAGTGGTCGGCTGGTTGTCGATCAACCGCTTCAGTTGGGGCACCCAGGCGTGTCGCAACACCGGGGAAACGGCGATCTATGTCCGTGCCGATCGACATGGCAGCGGGATTGGCGTGAGGTTGGGGCATGCCACAGTGATCCTCGGTCGCCAGTTCGGCCTGGAAACCCTGGTGGCCTGGATCATGGCCGCCAACGTCCCCAGCCAGCATATCGTGCAGTCGATTGGCGCAACGTTGTGGGCGCGTTTGCCGAATATCGCGCGTTTTGGTGAAGAACGGGCGGATGTGTTGTTGTTCGGCTTGCCCCTCAGTTAAACGCAGGACAATGTGGGAGTAAGCCTGCTCGCGAAGGCGGTGGATCAGTCGGCATTGATGTTGAAGGTGCTGGCCCCATCGCGGGCAAGCCCGCTCCCACAGTGGATCGCGGTCGAGCGCCAATTTTGTGTTCACTGAAGATCTCTGTGGGAGCCGGGCTTGCCCGCGATGGTGGTGGGTCAGTCGGCATTGATGTTGAAGCTGATGGCCCCATCGCGGGCAAGCCCGCTCCCACACTGGATCTGTGTGGATCGCCAGTGTTGTGTTCACTGAAGATCACCTGTGGGAGCCGGGCTTGCCCGCGATAGCGGTGGGTCATTCAGCAAGGATGGTGACTGACACTGCCCCATCGCGAGCAAGCTCGCTCCCACACTGGATCGCTATCGAACGCCGATTTTGTGTTTACTGAAGACCAACTGTGGGAGCCGGGCTTGCCCGCGATAGCGGTGGGTCATTCAGCAAGGATGGTGACTGACACGGCCCCATCGCGAGCAAGCCCGGCTCCCACACTGGACCGCTATCGAGCGCCAATTTTGTGTTCACTGAAAATCCCCTGTGGGAGCCGGGCTTGCCCGCGATAGCGGTGGGTCATTGGGCAATGATTGTGACTGACACTGCCCCATCGCGGGCAAGCCCGCTCCCACAGTGGATCGCTATCGAACGCCGATTTTGTGTTCACTGAAGATCAACTGTGGGAGCCGGGCTTGCCCGCGATAGCGGTGGGTCATCAGCAAGGATGGTGCCTGGCACGGCCCCATCGCGAGCAAGCTCGCTCCCACACTGGATCTGTGTGGAACGCCGATTTTGTGTTTACTGAAGACCAACTGTGGGAGCCGGGCTTGCCCGCGATAGCGGTGGGTCATTCAGCAAGGATGGTGACTGACACGGCCCCATCGCGAGCAAGCTCGCTCCCACACTGGATCTCTGCCGAGCGCCAGTGCTGTGTTCACTGAAGATCAACTGTGGGAGCCGGGCTTGCCCGCGATAGCGGTGGGTCATTCAGCAAGGATGGTGACTGACACGGCCCCATCGCGAGCAAGCTCGCTCCCACAGTGGATCGCTATCGAACGCCGATTTTGTGTCCACTGAAGATCAACTGTGGGAGCCGGGCTTGCCCGCGATAGCGGTGGGTCATCAGCAAGGATGGTGACTGACACTGCCCCATCGCGGGCAAGCCCGCTCCCACAGTGGATCGCGGTAGAACACCGATTTTGTGCTCGCTGAGGATCAACTGTGGGAGCCGGGCTTGCCCGCGATAGCGGTGGATCATCAGCAAGGATGGTGACTGACACGGCCCCATCGCGAGCAAGCTCGCTCCCACAGTGGATCTGTGTGGATCGCCAATGTTGTGCTCGCTGAAAATCAACTGTGGGAGCCGGGCTTGCCCGCGATGGCGGTGGGTCATTTGGCAATGATGGTGACTGACACTACGCCATCGCGGGCAAGCCCGCTCCCACACGGGATCGCTGTCGAGCGCCAGTGTTGTGTTCACTGAAAATCCCCTGTGGGAGCCGGGCTTGCCCGCGATGGCGGTGGGTCATTGGCAGTGATGGTGACTGACACTGCCCCATCGCGGGCAAGCCCGCTCCCACAGTGGATCGCGGTAGAACACCGATTTTGTGCTCGCTGAGGATCAACTGTGGGAGCCGGGCTTGCCCGCGATGGCGGTGGGTCATTTGGCATTGATGGTGACTGACACTGCCCCATCGCGGGCAAGCCCGCTCCCACAGGGTTGGTCGTGATCCTGTACAAATGATGGCAAGTGGCTACAAAAGCGTCTTGTTGCGACGCGGGGGCAGGCGTAGGATGCGCCCCCTGATCAGCCCGGCTGAATCGTCTATAGCAACTCGACACGGATAGTTATGACTGCTCCCTCCCGTTTTTTGGCTCCGCTGCTGATCCCGCTCCTGACACTCCCTCCATTGGCTGCGGCCAGTCCTGATCGCGCCGACTTGCTCGGGGTGTATCGGCAAGCGGTTGAACACGATGCCCAACTGTCTGCCGCCCGCCATGATTATCTGGCCCGGCGCGAAAGTGTGCCGCAAGCCAGGGCCGGATTACTGCCCACCCTCAATGCCGGGAGCACCGTTGAATCGGTGCGCCTGCAACGCGATGAGCCGGGCCTGACCCGTACCCGCAGCACCTCGGTGTTTCAGGCCAATCTCAACCAGCCGCTGTTTCGGGCCGACCGCTGGTTTCAACTCGAAGCGGCGCAAGCCAGTACCTCGCAGGCCGAACTTGAACTGGGAGCCAAGGAGCAGGGCCTGGTCCTGACCACGGCCCAGGCCTATTTCGAAACCTTGCGCGCACTGGATTTGCTGGCCGCCTCCAAAGCCGAGGAGGCTGCGCTCAAGCGCCAGCAGCAACAGGCTCAGGCACGCCTTGAAAACGGTGCGTCGAGCATCACCGATGTCCTCGACGCCCAGGCCGCTTACGACAACGCCAATGCCAATCGCAAACTCGCCGAGCGCAAGGTCGATGACGCGTACGAAGGCCTGTCGCGTTTGACCCGCCAGGACTATTCGGCAATCGAGGGCATTGAGCATCAATTGCCCGTGCAACTGCCGGCTCCCAACGACGCCAACGCCTGGGTCAGTCGTGCGGTGCAGCAGAACCTGGCGTTGCAGGCCAGCAGTTTCGCGGTGATTGCCGCCGAGCAGACCAACCGCCAGCGCAAGGCCGGTTATGCACCGACTGTCGACGCGGTGGCGTCCTGGCGCAAGGGTGACAACGACAGTTTCGGCTACAGCAACCCGACCGATTTCGGCCGCGATGGCTACCGGGGCAGCGTCGCGCAAGGCAGCATCGGCGTGGAGTTGAACATCCCGTTGTACAGCGGTGGCATGACCCGCTCGCAGGTGCGCGAAGCCACTGAACGTCTGGCGCAAAGTGAAGACGAGCGCGAAGACCGCCGCCGCGAAGTGGTGCAGAACACGCGAAATTTCTATCGCGCAGTCAATTCCGATATCGAACAGGTGACTGCTCGCCGGCAGACGATTCGTTCGGGCCAGGCCTCGGTGAAGGCCAATCAGGTGGGCCGTGATCTGGGCTCGCGTAACACAGCGGATGTACTCAACGCCGAGCGCCAGTTGTATGGCGCCGTGCGTGAGTACAACAACGCCCGTTACGACTACATCATCGACACGCTCAAACTCAAGCAGGCGGCCGGGACATTGAGTCCCGCCGACCTGACCGATCTGGCCATGTACCTGAACAAGGACTACGACCCGGACCGTGATTTCCTGCCACCTCAGGAGCGTCAGGCGTTGTGAAGGTCAATTCATACGATTGAGTGAAATAAATCTCAGCGGATGATGTCATATTGATTCTAATTGTTTCAAAATTGATATAACCTTTTGAAAGGTTTACGAATTTACTGTCGCTACGCGGCACGCATGGAAGCTTATGAGTGATCAAGGAAGGGGCGCCGAGTCGCCCGCCCCAGATACCGGTCTCGTGTGTCTGGTGATGTTGGCCCGGTTTCATTCGGTGGCGGCATCCGCCGAGCAACTGGCGCATGAATTCGCGCCTTCGAATCAGCCCTTCACGCAACGTGAACTGCTGCTCGCCGCACGCAAGCTGGGACTCAAGGCCAAGTCGGTCAACACCACCATCGCCCGTCTGGACCGCACGCCGTTACCGGCGATTGCCGCGAATGGCGATGGCACGTTTTTCATCATCGCCAAGCTCGATCAAGGCCAGGCGCTGATTCAGGACCCGCGTGCCGAGCGCCCGGAGGTGATTACTTTTGAAGCACTGGCCGCGCGCTGGAGCGGTGAATTGCTGCTGGTGCGTTCCGAGTCCGGATTGCCGGGTGAAACCTCGCGTTTCGATTTCACCTGGTTCATTCCCGCCATCGTCAAATACCGCAAGCTGCTCGGCGAAGTACTGCTGGTGTCTTTTGCCTTGCAGCTGTTTGCGCTGGTCACGCCATTGTTTTTCCAGGTGGTGATGGACAAGGTGCTGGTGCATCACGGCTTGACCACCCTCGACGTGGTCGCCGCCGGACTGTTGGGCATCATGATCTTCGAGTCGGCCTTGAGCGGCCTGCGCAGCTACGTGTTCGCCCACACCGCGAGCCGCATCGACGTGGAACTGGGCTCGCGCTTGTTCCGGCATCTGATCAACCTGCCACTGGCGTATTTCCAGGCACGGCGGGTCGGTGATTCGGTCGCCCGGGTGCGTGAGCTGGAGAACATTCGCAGCTTCCTCACCGGCAACGCCATCACCCTGTTGCTGGACGTGCTGTTCTCGGTGGTGTTCGTCCTGGTGATGTTCTATTACAGCGGCTGGCTGACCCTGATCGTGCTGCTGTCGTTGCCGCTGTACGTGCTGGTTTCGCTGTTCGTCACGCCGTTGCTGCGGGCGCGGTTGCAAGACAGCTTCACCCGCGGCGCCGAGAATCAGGCGTTTCTGGTGGAGACGGTAAACGGCATCGACACGGTGAAATCCATGGCCGTCGAACCTCAGGCGATTCGCAAGTGGGACAACCAGATGGCGGCGTACGTCGCCGCCGGTTTCAAGACCCAGACGCTGTCCACCATCGCCAATGAAAGCGTGTCCCTGATCGGTAAACTGGTCACCGTCGCGACCTTGTGGCTGGGCGCGCGGCTGGTGATTGACGGGCAATTGTCGGTGGGCGAACTGATCGCCTTCAACATGCTGGCCGGTCGCGTCAGTGGCCCGATCATGCGCCTGGCGCAACTGTGGACCAGCTTCCAGCAGACCGGTGTGTCGGTGCAGCGACTGGGCGATATTCTCAACACCCGCACTGAGCTGTCCCAAGCCACCCGCAGTGCATTGCCGCCGCTCAAGGGCCAGATCGAATTCGATCAGGTGCATTTCCGTTATCGCGCCGACGGCTCGGAAGTGCTGCGCGGCGTCAGTCTGCAAATTGCCGCCGGTGAAGTGATTGGTGTAGTGGGGCGCTCCGGCTCCGGCAAAAGTACCCTGACCCGACTGTTGCAACGCCTGTACGTGCCCGAGCGCGGTCGGGTGCTGGTCGATGGCATGGACCTGGCACTGGCAGACGTTTCGTCCCTGCGCCGGCAGATAGGTGTGGTGCTGCAGGACAACATGCTGTTCAACCGCAGCATCCGCGAGAACATCGCCCTGAGCGACCCGGGCGCGCCGCTTGAAGCGGTGATGCACGCGGCGAGCATGGCCGGCGCTCACGAGTTCATCCTGGAGTTGCCCGAGGGCTACGACACCATGGTCGGCGAGCACGGCACTTCGCTTTCCGGCGGTCAGCGGCAACGGGTGGCCATTGCCCGCGCCTTGATCGGCAACCCGCGAATCCTGATTTTCGACGAGGCCACCAGCGCCCTGGATTACGAGTCCGAACGGATCATCCAGCAGAACATGCAGAGCATTTGCGCGGGCCGCACGGTGATCATCATCGCTCACCGGTTGTCGGCGGTGCGCGATGCCAATCGCATCCTGGTGGTCGATCGCGGGCAAATCGTCGAGCAGGGCAGCCATGCCGAATTGCTCACGCACCAGGCCGGTCATTACTCGCGCCTGCACCGCATGCAACAGGGTTGAGCAGCCCCGTCATCACGTGTCATTGAGCGACCCGGCGCGCCCGATTTCAGGTGCGGCGGCATTCACTGTATTCCGGATTCAAAGGACCGATTTCCCATGAGCGCAACGCCTTCGTTAATGCAGCGTTATCGCCACGCCTGGCGCGAGTCCTGGCGCCAGCGCAAACAGATGGACAGCGTCCAGCGTCTGCCGCATGAAGCACAGTTTCTGCCCGCTGCGCTGGAGTTGCAGGACACCCCCGTGCACCCGGCGCCAAGAGTTTTTGTCTGGAGCATCATGGGCTTTGCGGTGCTGGCGTTGCTGTGGGCGTGTGTGGGCAAGATCGAAGTGGTGGCGGTGGCGTCCGGCAAGATCGTGCCGAGTGGCAAGACCAAGCTGATTCAATCCAGTGAAACGGCAGTGGTCAGGGCTATTCATGTCAGTGACGGTCAGGCGGTGAAGGTCGGCGAGTTGCTGGTCGAACTCGACCCGACGGCCGCCGACGCCGACGTCAGGCGGATTCAGAGCGACCTGCTCGCCGCCCGCATCGACGGCGCCCGCAGTGCGGCGATGCTCGACGCGATCAACCAGCAAAAGCCGCCGGCATCGCTGATCGGCGCCATCACCGACGCCGACCCGCAGCAGGTGCTCAGCGCCCAGCGCTGGCTGCAAGGGCAGTATCAGGAATACCGCAACAGCCTGGAATTGGTCGACGCGGAAATCCAGCAGCGTAACGCCGAAATCCAGTCTGCACAGGCCCAGGTGGCCAGTCTTCGACAGACCGTGCCGATTGCCACGCAACTGGCCGAGGACTATCAACGCCTGCTCGCGCAGCAGTACGTCGCCCGCCACGAATACCTGGAAAAGGAGCAGGCGCGCCTGGACCTGCAACGCCAGTTGAGCGTGCAGCAGGCCAGCGTCTTGCAGTCCACCGCCGCCCAGGGCGAGGCGCGGCGGCGGCGCGAAGGCGTGGTCGCGCAAAATCGCCGCGCCATGCTCGACCTGCAACAGCAAGCCAACCAGAAAGCCGCCAGCCTGGTCGAGGAGCTGGCCAAGGCCCGCTACCAGGAAACCCTGACCAGCCTCAGCGCCCCGGTCGACGGCACCGTCCAGCAACTGGCAATCCACACTGTCGGCGGCGTAGTCACCCCGGCTCAGCCGCTGATGGTCATCGTGCCCGCTGATCAACCGGTGGAAGTGGAAGCCATGCTGGAAAACAAGGACGTCGGTTTCGTTCGCGCCGGCCAGCCGGTCACGGTCAAGGTGGAAACGTTCACCTTCACCAAGTACGGCACCGTCGCCGGTGAAGTCATCAGCGTCTCCAACGACGCCATCGAAGACGAAAAACGCGGGCTGATCTACAGCAGCCGCATCCGCCTGAAAACCGACCACCTGATGGTCAACGGCCAGCGCGTGGCGCTGTCACCGGGGATGTCGGTGACGGCGGAAGTGAAGACCGATCAGCGACGCGTGATCGAGTACTTCCTGAGCCCGTTGCAACAGCACATGGATGAGAGTTTGCGTGAGCGTTGAGGGTTGTACGGATTCAGGTGGGAAAGAGTCAGGATTGAAACGATAAATCCATCAACGTCTATGAAGTGGAAGTGTCATGAAATTCAAGGTGGGTCATTTGAGCATTGTTCGTGGGTTGAAATTGATACTGGTGGTGGTGGGTGCTCTGACGATTCTGAAATATGGCGCCATTGCCCTGTTATCGCTTGGTCCTGATGCCGATGATGATGTGACGAAGATGGCTTATCTGTCCCCAAACGGAAAGTACACCGCTGTTCACGTCACGCGTGCAGGGGGGGGCGCGATAGCGCCGTTTTGCTCGGACACGGTTTTTATTTTTAACAGCCTGCAGACCATTGATGAAGTTATTACTCACCCTGAGTACCAGGTTTATTCAGCTGAGTGTGATGTTTTTTTTGATCACCAAGCCTCACCGGCGGTGAAGTGGGATTCAGACAGTGATCTTCAAATCGATTTTGCAATTGGCGCAACCCGGACCGTGAGCCGAGACGTCAAGCTGCGTGCATCGGACGCCTCTGGAAAGATACGGGTCAGGTTTTCCGCCTATCGCTAGAAAAGGAATTTTCAAGTTTCCTCTTGAACGTACAAGAGGATTTTTAAAGTAAGGAAAGCAAGTGGCTAAACTGACGTTGATGCAGGGGCAATTTGGCAAGGACAGTTTTTTTGTACAAACCAATGACAAGACACTCGTTGCAGCGAAATGGCTGAATGACGGGCTTGGCAATTATGTTATGGATCCCCAGACCGATCAGCCGTTCATGGTGCCGGCGGATTATGATATGAAAGCCTCGATCGAACACTTCAAGCAAGTCAGGGCGGATTATGATGCGTCCTCTCTCAGCTTTCGGAACAGCCTCTACAGCGATATTTATGAGGCCTTCAGGCAAAGTGGCGTGGGGGATCTTCAACGCTCTTATAACGGTGCTTCGCACACGACAGGTGACGGCTTCGTTCCCAGCTTCACCAATGCCGCCTCTTTCAACTTCGGATTGATTGCAACCGTGTTGGGGCTGACCGAAACGGAAATTATTGGTGGCGGCGGTCTTTATAACTTATACAAGTCCTTGCGCCCCGGTGGTCAAAATATCAAGACTGAAGGCGAGTGGTGGAACAACGAGCCCAATGTCATTTCAATAAAAACCGGGATGTCGATTATTCATCCGGATCGTGACGGGCAACCGCTCATTGATCAGGGCGGACCGACGTGGACCCCGCCAGCAAGCCTGCTGAATATCGAAATCAACCCCGATCCTCAGGCGAGCCGCCAGGTACAGCTTGAGAATCAGCGAACACGAGATGCCGCCAACGGTTATATCGACAACGCCGCGACGCACAACATCTTCGCCCTCGGCGGGATTCTCAACAAAACCGATTTCACCTCCACGCAAATGGCCAGCCTGGCCTCGGGCGGTGTTCGTCCCGGTGAAATGCAGCTCGATCCTAACGCTCGCCCCAACACCTATCTGTCGCAGTTCTACCCGACCCCGGATGCGGCCAAACCGGATTTCAGCCTGCGCAGCGCCGTGACGCTGAACGGTCTGTCGGCGATGTCGACGTTCAACACGTATGTCGACCCGTTGTTGCTGGATCTGACCGGCAATGGCGTGCACATGACCGACATTCGCGACGGTGTGTTGTTCGATACCGACCACAGCGGCACGGTCAAGCGCAGTGGTTGGGCGGATCGCACCACGGGCATGCTGGTGATTGACGATGGCAGTGGCCAGGTCAAAGACGTCAGCCAGATGTTCTCCGAGTATTACGGCGGCAAGGTCGGCGTCAACGGCGCGGCTGGCGAGACGAAGTTCAAGGACGGTTTCGCGGCGCTGGCCAGCGAGGACGCGAACAAGGACGGCGTGATCGATCAGAAGGACCCGATCTGGAGCAAGTTGCGGGTCTGGGTTGACGGCACGCATGACGCAAAAGTCGATGCCGGTGAATTGAAGACCCTGGCTGAACTGGGCATCACCCAGATCAATGTGCGTGCGGCGGCGTCGCCTCAAGCTGAGATGCGTGACGGCAACAAGGTGCTCGCCACCGGTTCGTTCACGATCAATGGCAAGAACCAGGAGGCGCTGGCGGTAGATTTCCTCGGCGACCCGGTCAGCAACACCCTGACCAGTCAGGGCAGCGGCACGCGGGTGACCTCGACCACCAGCGGCGTCAACAGCCGCACCACCAGCGCTTACGCCAGCCAGAGCACCACCGGTGAAACCCTGGACGCGGCAAAACTGGGGGTGAACAATCTGTACGGCGGCAGCGGCAATGACACATTGATCGCCGCGCCCGACGGTAGCTGGCTGGTCGGCGGCGCTGGCAGCAACGCCTACATCGGCGGCCAGGGCGATGATGTTTTTGTCATCAGCGCGTCGGACGACACAAGAAACATTCGTGGCAATGGGGGGCGTGACACAGCCATCATCGTCGGCACCAAAGACGTATTCCTGAACATGGCCAGCGCCGGCCTGACCATCGCCGAAGGTGGCGGCGGCAACGACGTCATCATGAGTGGTAGCACCGGCAGCGCTTTCATCAAGGGCGGTTCCGGTAATTCGACGCTCGTGGGCGGTGGCGGCAACGACGTTCTGGTCGGCGGCACTGGCCACAACACCATCATCGGCGGCAGCGGCAAAGCGGTGATTTATGCCGGGCCGCAGGGCGACACCATTTACGCCTCCGCAGCCGGCAGCATCATTCATGCCGGTGGCGGCGCCGATAAAATCTACGGCGGCGCCGGCAACGACATCATCGAGGTCGGCCACGGTAATGCGACCATCGACGGTGATGGCGGGATCAACCTGGTCACGCTGCACGGCAACCATGGCGACTACCGCATCACCCGCACCGCGACCGGTTATGAAGTGGCCGACAAGGTCGCCGGGCGTGACGGCACGGTGACGTTGAGCAATATCCAGAAGCTCAACTTCTCGGACATTTCCGCGGTTGACCTGCTGACCCCCAACGCGATGCCGGTGGCGGATGTACTCACGCTCGACAAGGCTGGCAAGGCCTTCGATCGCACCCAGGCGCATCTGATCAGTGCCGACGCGATATTGGCCAACGATCAACGTCTCAACAGCCAGGGCGCACTGCGTATTGCCAATGTCGGCGATGCCGTCGGCGGCACGGTCAGCCTCACCGCCCAAGGCGATGTGCTGTTCACTCCGGATGCGCATTACACCGGTCTGATCAGCTTCAAGTACGGCGTGGCCGACGCGGCGGGCAATTTGTCGGCATCGGTGGTGGACCTGGGCAGCGGCCAGACGGCACCAATGCGTGCCGGTGTGACCCTGATGACGCCAGAAGTGCCGCTTGATCCGCTGGCGGCGCAGGAATGGTATTTGAGCGACACCAATGTGTTGCCGGTCTGGAAGGACTACACCGGCAAGGGCGTGCGCATCGGTCAGTTCGAGCCGGGTGGCCAGTTCGCCACCGCGCCGGAAATCTTTGATGTCGCACACCCTGACCTGGCGCCGAATATCGACCAGGCCTGGCTGCAGACGCAAAAGACCAACGGCACCTTGCCGGGGCTGGTGTCCAACCACGCGACGATGGTCGCGGGCGTGATGGTCGGCGCGAAGAACGGCATCGGCGGCGTGGGCGTGGCCTATGACGCGAAGCTCGGTGGCTACTATCTGGCCGGCAAGGGCGATGACCTGGCAGGCCTGGGGCACATGGTCAGTTTCGACATTGCCAACAACAGCTGGGGTTTCACCAATGACTTCGCCCTCAGCAGCTATCAGGACGGCCACTTCACCACGGCCACCGCACTGAGCATGAATGCGCAGTACGCGGCGAGTAACGGTCGCGGCGGCCTGGGTACGATCCTGGTGGCGGCGGGCGGCAACAGCCGTGCTACCGGTGGCAGTGCCCAGGGTTCGCTGACCAACAACAATCGTTTCTCGGTGGAAGTCGGCGCGATCAATGCGCAGGGCGATCTGTCGACCTTGCAGATCGGTTCGTCGCCATTCTCCAATCCGGGCGCCAGCCTGCTGGTGTCGGCACCGGGCAGCAACGTGGTGTCCACCAGCCACATGCTGGAGACCGAACGCGGTTCGACCTTCGGCAACGATTACACGAGCATGCAGGGCACCAGCTTTGCCGCGCCGATCGTTTCCGGCATCGTCGCGTTGATGCTCGAAGCCAACCCGAACCTGGGTTATCGCGATGTGCAGCAGATCCTCGCGTTGTCGGCGCACAAGATCAACGACCCGTCCACCCAATGGAGCGATAACGCTGCCCATGGCTGGAACGGTGGCGGCATGCACACCAGCAACGACTACGGTTTTGGTGAAGTCGATGCACGGGCTGCCGTGCGCTTGTCCGAGGCCTGGATGACCCAGAGCACCGGCGCCAACGAGTACGTCTACAGCGCCTCCAGCGGTGCGCTCGGCAAGCCATTGGCGTCGGGCGCGACGCTGACATCGTCTATCGCAATGAATGCCGGTTTGAACGTCGAGCACGTCGAAATCGACTTTGACGCCCAGGTCGGCCGCCTTGGCGATCTGACACTCAAGCTGATTTCCCCGGATGGCACCCAAAGCGTGTTGCTCAATCGTCAGGGCAAAGTCCCGGACGGCATGCCGGGGGCCAGTGCCACCGACGTCGGCAGTACGCAATCCGGGTCGTTCAAATACACCTTCATGTCGACCCATGACTTCGGTGAGCGCTCGGCGGGCAACTGGGTGTTGCAGGTGACGGACTCGGCGTCCGGTCTGCCGGTCACACTCAACTCGTGGGCGCTGCGTTTGTACGGCAGCAAAGCCACGGCGGACGACACTTATTTCTACACCGATGAATACCTGAAATCGGTGGTCGGCCATGCCAACCGCGCGGTACTGGATGACGCGGTCAACGGTGTGGCTGGCGGGCGCAACACCCTCAACGCGGCGGCTGTTTCGGGGGACACTTCGGTCAACCTGCTGACCGGTGTCGCCAGCATCGGCGGCGCGGCGTTGACGGTGAAAAATCCGTCGGGCATTCAGAACATCGTCACCGGCGACGGCAACGACACACTGGTCGCCGGCAATGCCGATGCCATGCTCGACGGCGGGCGTGGCATCAACACGTTGACGGGCGGTGCGGGCAAGGACTTCTTTGTGGTCCATCGCCGTGACGCGGGCAGCGATACGATCAACAACTTCGACGCCGCCCGTGGTGAAATCGTCGACCTGGTGGGCTTTGCCGGGAAGAAGTTCACCGATCTGCAGCTGACGCAACAGGGCGCGGACGTCAAGGTTGATCTGGGCAAGGGCCAGAGCATTGTCCTGAAAAACCAGGCGCTCGCCAGCATCACCGCCGCGAACTTCAAGTTCCAGGACAGCTTTGTGGCGCCGACCGCTTACGTCAACAGCGATGCCTCGGCGGTCAAGCCGCAGGAAGGCCTGGGCACCGTGGTGTTGAACGGTGGTGCCAAAGGCGTGATGTACAGCAGCGATGCCCAAGGCAAAATGGTGGCGTCGCTCAGCGGTACGATCTACAGCCATGACAGCGCAACGTCGGACGTGTTCGTGGTAGCGGCTCAACCCGCCGCCAAGGATTACAGCAACGTCTTGCGCGGGTTCCGCCATGGCGTCGACAAGATCGACCTGCGCCAGACCGGCATCACCGATTTCAGCCAGTTGACCGTTGAACACCAGAACCGCGCCACCTTCAATGGCTTGACGCAGATTCATGGTGTGTACGTGACGCGCAGCGATTCGAATACCAAGCTGCTGTATCTGGATGCGCTGGATGTGGCCCAGGTCAGCTCCTCGGACTTCCTCTTCGCCGACCATGCGCCGGCAGTGGTCACGCCGGTCGGACCGGTGCCGCCAGTGGACGTACCGCCAACGGTCAGCGTGCCGGGCACATTGACGCCGATTGTCGATCGCCCTGGCATCGACAAACCTGTGGTGGTCGGGCCGTTGCCGCCGATCGATCTGCATCCGACCATCGTCGTCCCCGACCCGGTGCTGCGACCTTCGGTCACGATTCCAGACTTCAAGTTGCCGGAAACCAAGACGATCGAGCAAATCCTGGCAGAGCGCGGTGTCAACCTGAACCCGACAGTGCCGGAGCACAAGACCGTCGAGCAGATCCTGGCCGAGCGTGATGCGAATCGTGGCCCGACAACGGTTCCTGATCGCAAAACCATCGAGCAGATTCTCGCCGAGCGCGGTGTCGGTTCGCTGGAACCGTCGAAGCTGCCGGACATCGGTCCGGTCGGTCGGGATGCGGGCGGGCGTACGCCAATCGATATTCCGAGCCCACGGCCGATTGTCATCCCGGACATTGCGCCGATCGATTTCTCTCACCCCGACCTGACTGTCCCGACGCGTCGACCGATTACCGTGCCAGACGTCGTGGGGGTGCAGGATCCACGGCTGATGTTCGATGACTCTCGCAAGAAAACCGACGACGCGAACGCTGCGCTGGCGGCGACGCTGGACAGAATCCGCGGAGCAACCGCTTCCAGGGATGACGCTCCAGCGGTTGCTACTGACCCGAATGTGATGACGGTCCAGGGCTTCTTCGCCGATGTCACGCTGGGCGACGAGAGCAAGACCATCAACGTCGAGGCCTCGAATGCCAAAGTGCATGCCGGCAACGGCGACAACAAGGTCAATGTGACGGGCCGTCGGGGCAATATCACCCTGGGCGATGGCAATAATGTGGTGACCGGCAACATCGACAAACTCACGGTCGGTCACGGCAATAACACCATTACCGACTCCGGGTCGTTCACCTCGGTGAAACTGGGCGATGGCAACAACAAGGTGGTGGTCAGTGGCAACATGCCGACCGTTGAAGTCGGGCACGGGGTCAATGACATCGAGTTCAGCGACGGCGGGGGTGATCTGGTGTTCGGCAAGGACATCAACCCCGATCACCTGTGGTTCCAGCACAAGGGGCAGGACTTGCAGATATCGGTCATCGGCAGCAAGCAGGAAGTCACGCTGCACAACTGGTATGCCGACAAGCCGGAGCGCCCACGGGACATCATGGCCGGTGACGGTCATCGCTTGATGGACCGAGACGTGGAGCACCTGGTCCAGGCCATGGCGGCGTTCGCGCCAGCGGCGCCTGCGACCATGACCTTCGGTGCAGCCGAGCAACAGACCTTGCAGCCAGTACTGGCGGCAAACTGGATGTAAAAAACCGTACGTTGATGCGAAAAAGGCCCGCGATATTTGTCGCGGGCCGGCGAGGGCGGTGCAACGCCGCCCCCGTCTTGCGCTCGGTTGAAGAGCCTATTGCGCAGGTTGCGCACGAGCCACCTCTTCCAGCCATTGCTTCCAGTTAATAAGAAGCATTACTATTCACGCCCCCTTTTCCACAGCACACCGCAATGACCCTCAAGTTGCCCCGCGGGCCCGGCTTTTTCGAGCATTACGAAGAGTTGATCGGCACCTGGACCCGTCGCCTGCGAAATCGCCAGGCCGCCGAGGACCTGGCGCATGACGCCTTTGTGCGGGTGCTTGAGTCGGATTCGGCGGCGGTGCAGCAACCTCGGGCATATTTGCATCAGACCGCGCGCAATATCGCAGTGGATGGTTATCGGCGTGAGGACCGGCGGGGCGCCATGGAGTCGGAGGCGATCGATCACAGTGTGTCGTCATCCGGCGACCCGGAGCATTTCATGCACGCGATCCAGCTGGCGGACTCCATCGAACGGGCGCTCACGGAGCTGCCGCTCAACTGCCGCAAGGTGTTTGTCTGGCAGAAGATCGAAGGCCTGACCCAGGCGGAAATCGCCGAACGTTTGGGCCTGTCCAGAAACATGGTGGAAAAGTATATGATCCGCACCCTGCGCCATTTGCGTGATCGTCTGGACGGGTTTGCGCCATGACCGGTTGCGCCTTCTCATCCCCGGCCAAACAGGAACTTCCATGATGGATACTCGTGATTGTGCGTGCGGGCAAACAACGGTTCGCGACGAAGCGGCGCAATGGTTTGTGCGTTTGCAGGAACCGGCCGTCAGCGTCGAAATGCAGCAACAGTTCGAGGCGTGGCTGAATCAACACCCTCAGCATCGCGACGAATTTCAACTGCTTCAGGGTTTGTGGACCGCCACCGATCTGCTGCCCAGGGCGCGCTTGCAGGCGCTGTGCGAAGGGCCGCCGGCGCGCAGCAAACGTCGCCCGCTGGTGCGTTACGCAGTGGCCGCCAGTGTGTTGGCGGTAGCGCTAGGCCTTGGGCTGTTCAGTGGCTTGCATCACCCGTCCAGCTACACCGCCGAGTACGCCACCGCGCAGGGTGAGCGTCGGCATGTGGCGTTGCCGGACGGTTCGGTGATCGACCTGAACAGCCGCAGCCGGGTGCAGGTGCGTTATGAAAAGGATCGTCGCGGCATCGAGTTGACCGAGGGCGAGGCGATGTTCAGCGTCGAGCACGACACCAGCCGACCGTTCGTGGTCGAGACCGGCAACGGCACGGTCACGGTCACCGGCACGCGCTTCGACGTGCGCCGCGACACCACGCAAACCCGGGTCGCGGTGGAGCAGGGCACGGTCAAGGTGCAAGGTCAGGGCAGCGATTTCATCAGCCTGACGGCCGGGCTGGGCACGCACATCGATGCCGGCGGTCATGTCGCGGCCGCCTACGCGGTCAACCCGCAGGAATTGACGGCCTGGCGCTCGGGCAAACTGGTGTTCAATAACGCCAGCCTGGCCGAAGTCGCGGCTGAAGTGTCGCGCTACCGGGACAAACCGCTGACCGTCGGCAACGACAAAGTGGCCAGCCTGCGCCTGACCAGCGTGTTCAAATCCAACAACACCGACGCCTTGCTCAAGGCCTTGCCGAACATCCTGCCGGTGGCCGTGCGCACGTTGTCTGATGGCAGCCAGGAAATAATTTCACGGTAGATTCAGGTTTTTTTCGAGTTCTTCGTCTTCTAGTCCAACTGCAACTGGTTTTCATTAACAGACGCACACTCTTGCGATCCACAGGGCTACGTTCGACGTGAAAAACACCTCAGCTAAAAACAACAAATCATCCTGGCTGCCATTGGCGCTTGCGCTGGCGGTCAGTGCGGCGATGCCCCAGGCCTTTGCCGCCGACGGCATTCATATCAAGGCACAGCCGTTGGGCCAGGCCTTGAGCCAGCTCGGTCAGCAAACCTCGCTGCAAGTATTTTTCAGTCCGGACCTGGTGGCTGGCAAGCAGGCACCAGCGGTGGACGGCAATCTCTCGCCAGAGCAGGCCTTGCGCCAATTGTTGCAAGGCAGCGGCCTGGACTATCAGATCGACGAAGGCTCGGTCACTCTGACGCCGGCACCGACGTCCGCCAACGCAGGCCCGATTGAACTGGGTGTCACCGACATCAAGGTGGTCGGTGACTGGCTCGGCGACGCCAACGCCGCCGTGGTGCAAAACCACCCCGGCGCGCGGACGGTGATCCGCCGTGAAGCGATGGTCGAGCAGGGCGCGATGAACGTCAGCGACGTGTTGCGCCGTGTGCCCGGCGTGCAAGTGCAGGACTCCAATGGCACTGGCGGCAGCGATATTTCCTTGAACGTCGGCGTGCGCGGTCTGACCTCGCGCCTGTCGCCACGCTCCACCGTGCTGATCGACGGCGTACCGGCGGCGTTTGCGCCTTATGGCCAGCCACAGCTGTCGATGGCACCGATTTCCTCGGGCAATCTCGACAGCATCGACGTGGTGCGCGGTGCCGGGTCCGTGCGCTACGGGCCGCAAAACGTCGGCGGAGTGATCAACTTTGTCACCCGCGCCATCCCGGAAAAAGCCACCGGCGAAATCGGCACGACCCTGGAAACCACCCGGTACGGCGGCTGGAAGCACATCGACACCGCGTTCGTCGGCGGCACTGCGGACAACGGCATGGGCGTGGCGCTGTTGTATTCCGGGGTCAATGGCAACGGTTACCGCGACAGCAACAACGGCAACGACATCGACGACGTGATCCTCAAGACCCACTGGGCGCCGACCGATCAGGACGATTTCAGCCTCAATTTCCACTACTACGACTCCAGCGCCGACATGCCCGGCGGCCTGACCCAGAAGCAGTACGACGCCAATCCGTACCAGTCGGTGCGCGACTACGACAATTTCACCGGGCGGCGCAAAGACGTGTCGTTCAAGTGGGCGCGGCAGATCGACGACCGCACCCAGGCCGAAGTGCTGACGTATTACACCGACAGCTTCCGTGGCAGCACCATCGCCGCCCGCGACCAGAACACCCTGAGTTCCTATCCGCGTTCCTACTACACCCTGGGCGTCGAGCCGCGGGTGTCGCATGTGTTCGATGTCGGACCGTCCACTCAGGAAGTCAGCGTCGGTTATCGCTACCTCAAGGAAGCCATGCACGAGCAGTCGAGCCGTGTGGCGCTGATCAATAATCAGCCGGTGCTGACGCCGACCTCTGACGGTCATGTGTTCCAGGACCGCACCGGTGGCACTGAAGCCAATTCGGTGTACGTCGATAACAAAATCGACATTGGCAACTGGACCGTGACACCGGGTATTCGCTTCGAACACATCAGCACCGACTGGCACGACCGCGCTGTTCTCGACACCAATGGCAAGCGCGTGCCGGAGAAAAACCGCAGCATCGAGAGCAACGAGCCGTTGCCGGCCTTGAGCGTCATGTATCACCTGTCCGATGCGTGGAAGCTGTTTGCCAACTACGAAACCTCGTTTGGCAGCCTGCAATATTTCCAGCTGGGGCAGGGCGGTACGGGTGACAGCACCGCCAACGGCCTGAACCCGGAAAAGGCCAAGACCTACGAAATCGGCACGCGCTACAACGATGACGTGTGGGGCGGGGAAGTGACGCTGTTCTACATCGACTTCGACGACGAGCTGCAATACATCAGCAACGACGTGGGCTGGACCAACCTGGGTGCCACCAAACACCAGGGCCTTGAAGCGTCGGTGCACTACGATATGTCGGCGCTGGATCCGCGCCTGGAAGGCCTGAGCGCCAATGCCGGTTTCACCTTTACCCGTGCCACGTACGAGGGCGAGATCCCGGGCTTCAAAGGGCGTGACCTGCCGTTCTACTCACGTCAGGTGGCCACGGTCGGCCTGCGTTATGACGTCAATCGCTGGACTTACAACCTCGACGGCTTCGCCCAGTCCAAACAGCGCTCACCGGGCACCGGCGTCAATGCCGACGGCAGCTTCAGCCACAACTACATCACCGAAGGCACGGCGGACGGTCAGTACGGCGACATTCCGGGCTACGTCACCTGGAACGTGCGTGGCGGCTATGATTTCGGCTCGCAGCTGTCGAACCTGAAGCTTGGCGCCGGGGTGAAAAACGTCTTCGACAAGCAGTACTTCACCCGCTCCAGCGACAACAACTCGGGGATGTACGTGGGCGCACCGCGCACGTTCTTTGTGCAGGCCAGCGTCGGGTTCTGATAGACCGCAGAGCATTGTTGAACACAAATACTGTGCTCACCGACGATCCCCTGTGGGAGCGGGCTTGCCCGCGAAAGCGGTGGATCAGTCAGCATTGATGTTGAAGCAGTTGGCCCCTTCGCGGGCAAGCCCGCTCCCACATTGGATTTGTGTTGAACACAAATACTGGGTTCACCGACGATCCCCTGTGGGAGCGGGCTTGCCCGCGAAAGCGGTGGATCAGTCAGCATTGATGTTGAAGCAGATGGCCCCTTCGCGGGCAAGCCCACTCCCACATTAGATTTGTGTTGAACACAAATACTGGGTTCACCGGTGATCCCCTGTGGGAGCGAGCTTGCCCGCGAAAGCGGTGGATCAGTCAGCATTGATGTTGAAGCAGTTGGCCCCTTCGCGGGCAAGCCCACTCCCACATTGGATTTGTGTTGAACACAAGGTCTGTGTCCACTGAAGATCAACTGTGGGAGCGGGCTCGCCCGCGAAAGCGGTGGATCAGTCAGCATTGATGTTGAAGCAGATGGCCCCTTCGCGGGCAAGCCCACTCCCACATTGGATTTGTGTTGAACACAAATACTGGGTTCACCGGTGATCCCCTGTGGGAGCGGGCTTGCCCGCGAAGCTTTTCAGACTTTCAACACCTTGCCACTGATCGCCACTGCCACCAGTAACACTGCCATTAATCCAAAGGCAAAACTCAAGCTGCTGCCATGGGCGATGAAGCCGATCAGCGCCGGCCCTGCGAGAATGCCTGCGTAGCCCAATGTAGTGATGGCCGGTACGGCGATGTTTTCCGGCATGACGGTCTGTTTGCCAACAGCGGTATACAGGACCGGGACGATGTTCGAACAGCCTGCACCCACCAGCGCATACCCCGCCAGCGCCGCTTCCCAGCTCGGTGCGAAGGTGGCCAGCGACAGGCCCACTGCCGCCGTCAGGCCGCCGAAGATAATCACTTTGGTGGCGCCCAGGCGTCGCACAATCCGGTCACCGGTCAAGCGCCCGGCAGTCATGGTCAAGGCAAATGCCGCATAACCCAGCCCGGCATACGCCGTATCGATCCCGCGTTCGGACGCCAGGAACACCGCGCTCCAGTCCAGCACTGCGCCTTCGGTGAGGAACACGATGAAGCACAGACCACCGATAAACAGCACGATCCCATGAGGCACTGCAAACGCCGGTCCGCTGCTTTCACTGGCATAAGGCAGCAGGTGCGGCGCGGCCTTGAGCAATGCCAGCAGCAACAGCACAACCACCACCAACATTGCCCCCAGCGGTGAAATGCCGAGGGCGAGCAGGGCGCTGACCCCCGCTGCACCGACGATCCCGCCAAGGCTGAACAAGCCGTGGAAGCCCGACATCATGTTGCGGCCACTGGCGCGCTCGACGATCACGGCTTGCAGGTTGACCGTCGAATCCACCGTGCCGAGCCCCGCGCCAAACAGGAACAGCGTCGCGATCAGCGCAGGAATCGATGACACCGTCGCCAACAGCGGCAGGGCAACGCAGATCAGCAAGGTGCCGCCACTGGCCACTCGGCGCACGCCAAAACGCGAGGCCAGAATCCCGGCCATCGGCATCGCCAGAATCGAACCCACCCCCAGGCACAACAGCAACAGGCCCAACGTTCCTTCATCCAGCCCGGCGCGAGCCTTGGCGTAGGGCACCAGCGGCGCCCACGCGGCGATGCCGAAGCCGGCAATGAAAAAGGCGATGCGGGTGGACATCTGTTCCAGACGCCCCGGGACGAACGGGGCTTGCGTGTTGAGGTTGGTCATATCGATCCTTGGCAAAAAACGTCGCGTCCCCAAGGGACAATGATTCACCGGTGCGGTTCGATCAGAGTCCGGGCGGGTTTGCGGTGGGGCAGGGTGACATCCTTGCACAGCCCGGCCCTCTATCGCGAGTGCGGGTCTCAGGTGTGCTCGCACAAAGTCCGCAGCGCGAGGTCGCGTACTTGCAGGATCTCGAACAAGCCCAGTGCGCGAAGGGCGGGCAAGGCGGCGATAATGTCCTGCTCGGCCCTGCGCCGTTGTTCAACGTTGCTGAGGGGATCGCTCAACATTCGGGCATTGATCAGAAACGCCCCGACCGTCCCCTTGCGTACGGTGGTGCCGTTGAATTGGCCTTGGTTGATGTCATCGGGAAGCAAGTCTTCGGCGCGCATAAAGGAGTCTCCAGTGAATGAGTGTTTATCCTGACGCGTAATTTCTGGCTAAACTGCGCGATCAAGGCCATTCGATAACGTGAAACTGCCAATGAACACACCGCTGATTTCCACTGAGCTGGCACAGTCTTGCACCGCTGCGCGGATGATTGCCGTGATTCAGGACAGCCCGCTCGAGCGCCAAAGCGCCTTGCACCAGCATGCTCGCGGCCAGTTGCTGGGGGCGCGGCGCGGGCTGTTGTCGGTGGCGGTGGCGGATCATCATTGGGTGGTGCCGGCCACCCACGCGGTGTGGATTCCCCCGAACGTGCTGCACGGCTTGCGCTCCCATGGCCCGTTCCATGGCTGGAGCGTCTATGTCGCAGCACCGGCCTGTGCCGGTTTGTCCGGGCACCCCTGCATCATTGCGACCTCGCAACTGCTGCGCGCCGCCGTTGATCGGGCGGCAACCTGGGGCGAACACGCACTAGATCCGCGACAGGAGCGGATCGCTCAACTGATCCTCGACGAAATTTGCGCATCACCCGCCGAGCCGTTCGGCCTGCCGCTGCCCCGCGACTCGCGATTGCGGGGCATCACCCAGGCGCTGGTCGATGATCTGGCCGATAACCGTTCACTGGCGCAATGGGCGCAGTGGGGCGGATTGTCGTCGCGGACCCTGGCCCGGCGCTTCGTCAGCGAAACCGGCTTCACTTTCAGTCAGTGGCGCCAGCGCGCGCGATTGCTGCGGGCGCTGGAACTGTTGGCAGCGACCGTGCCGGTGACCACCATTGCGCTTGAATTGGGCTATGAAAATGTCAGCGCGTTTATCGCGATGTTCCGGCGAGCGTTCGGGGTGACGCCGGGGCGGTATTTCGTCGTTGAGGTGTGACTTCTGCAGCGGACACCGGGGCATTGTCGAGTGATGAACAAGTGTTGGCGGATGGGGTGAATTCAAGATGGTCATCGCGAGCAAGCTCGCTCCCACATTGGACTCGTGTCGAATACACGATCTGTGACCACTGAAGATCAGCTGTGGGAGCGGGCGTGCTCGCGAAGAGGCCCGCCCAGTCGGCGATAAACTCAGACTTGTTGCGGCCACTCCACCACCGGCATTGTGCGTTTCATCAACACCTTCCCCCCGCGAATCGAATACAGCGGCAAGCCCTGGCTACGGATCACTTCGTAATCGCTGTCCGCCGACAGAATCAGCAGATTCGCCGGACGCCCCGGTTCCAGTCCATAACGCTCGCCGAGGTTCATGGCCTTGGCGCTGTTGTCGCTCACCAGGTCCAACGCACTTTGCAGGTTGCGATAACCGAGCATGTGGCAGATGTGCAGGCCGGCTTCCAGGACACGCAGGATGTTGCCGTTGCCCAGCGGGTACCACGGGTCGACGATGGAATCCTGGCCGAAACACACGTTCATGCCCGCTTCCAGTAACTCGTTGACTCGGGTCACGCCCCGGCGTTTCGGGAAGTTGTCGAAGCGTCCTTGCAGGTGAATGCTTTCGGTGGGGCAGGAGACAAAACTGATGCCCGAATGCCCGAGCAGGCGGAACAGTTTTGCGCAATAAGCGTTGTCGTAGGAGCCCATCGCAGTGGTGTGGCTGGCGGTGACGCGCGAGCCCATGTCGCGGCTGCGCGCCTCTTCAGCCAGCACTTCAAGGAAGCGCGAGTGCGGGTCGTCGGTTTCGTCGCAGTGCACGTCCACCAGGCAGCCGGTGCGTTCGGCCAGGTCCATCAGGAACTTGACCGAGCTGACGCCCTGATCGCGGGTGTACTCGAAATGCGGAATGCCACCGACCACATCGGCGCCCATGCGGATCGCTTCTTCCATCAGCTCACGGCCATTGCGGTATGACTCGATGCCTTCCTGGGGGAACGCGACAATTTGCAGGTCGATCAGGTGACGGCTTTCCTCGCGCACCTCAAGCATCGCCTTGAGCGCGGTCAGGTTCGGGTCAGTGACATCGACGTGGGTACGCACATGCTGGATCCCATGGGCGGCCAGGGTCTGGATGGTTTTTTGGGCGCGGACCCTGGTGTCTTCGAGGGTGATGGTGGCCTTGCGTTCGCCCCAGCACTCGATGCCTTCGAACAGCGTGCCACTCATGTTCCAGCGCGGCTCGCCGGCGGTGAGGGTGGCGTCGAGGTGAATGTGCGGTTCGACGAAGGGCGGCACCACCAGATTGCCGCCGGCGTCCAGGTCATTGGCGCCCAGGTTCGGCGCTTCGGTCTGGCGGGCGATGCTGCGGATCAGGCCGTTTTCCAGGTGCAGCTCATGCAGGCCTTCTTGATTGCGCAGGCGGGCGTTGATGATGAGCATCAGGACAATCCTTTTTTCGGTCTTGGTGGTTACTTATAGCCGAGATCGGGATTTGTCTGGAATGGTGGTGCCGAGAAAACACATGACCCCCCTTGTGGGAGCGAGGGGTGTGTTGTTTTGAAGGGGGGGTTACTCGCCGCGATAGATGCAGCCGCTGGTGCAGGTCTCGTGGATGCGAATCGCGCTGAGTTCCGGCAGCAATGGCTTCAACTCGGTCCAGATCCACTTGGCCAGCACTTCACTGGTCGGGTTTTCCAGGCCGGGAATGTCGTTCAGGTAGTTGTGATCCAGGCGCTCATACAGCGGCTTGAAGATCGCCTTGATTTCCGAGAAATCGCGGATCCAGCCGGTGTGCGGGTCGAGGTCGCCGCTCAGGTGGATGGCCACTTTGAACGAGTGACCGTGCAGGCGACCGCACTTGTGGCCGTCCGGCACGTGAGGCAGGCGGTGGGCGGATTCGAAGGTAAATTCTTTGAAGATTTCCAAGGGGTTTGAGCTCTGTCAGGTGGCGATCGCCGCAGCGATGTGGGCAGTCGGCGAGTTTACCAGAGCTCTGGGCAAAACACTGACTAAAGGGTCAGCAAGCGCTCGCCCAGGCGACCGTTGGCGGCCAGTTCCAGGAACTCGTCACCCAGGCGCCGGCTTTCATCCATCGCCGTGCGCCAGTATTTCTGCCGGCTCGGGGCATCGCCCATGAAGCGCTTGAAGTCGTTACGGTCGGGCAATTTTCCGTAGGGCAGGCGGGCCAGATAGTCCCTGGAGGGCGCCAGCAACAGCACATCCTGCAAACGTGTGGGGCAGGCGCGGCGCCACGGCAGGGGCTTGTCGAACCAGCCGGGAATGACCCGGTCGGTGAAGTGTGGGTAGAGCACGATGTCGCTGCCGCTGTAGGGCAAGTCCAGGTGATAGTCCAGCAGCCCCCCATCGCGGAACGTCCCGGCGCCAGCCCCCGGCAGGTCGCGCACGCCTTCCATGATCATCGGGATCGAGCCCGAGGCCAGCAGTGCCTGGCGCAGATTGCCGGCGTTCAGCATGACGAAGCGTGACGGGAAATCATTCAACGCGTTGACCGGTGGCGCCAGGCGCGGGTCATGGATGATCAGCCGTTCGAAGTGCCGCGCCAGCCGCGCACGACCGCGCAGGTTGTCGGCGATGACCGAGGACAGCCCCAGCCCGAGCCGGCCACGATGGTCGTCGGCGAGCAGGCCGTGGCTTTTGACCACCATGATGTTCAAGCGGTAATCGGCGTTGTTGAGGATCGAGGCGTCGCGCCCCTCGAGCAGGTCATCGAGCATGCGCTGCGAGCTTTGACTGATTTGCGCCATGGTCACGCCCTTGGCGAAATCCTGCTCGGTGTACAGGTGGCCGAGCCGGCGAATACCCTCGGCGGCATCCGGCAGGCAGGCGCTGGCGAACCGCCAGGAACCCACCGAGGCGCCGATCAGCGAGCGCTCCCGTGGCGCCGCCGGCAGCCATTGGCCGAATAGCGCCAGGTCCAGACCCTGGATTCCCAACGCCTTGGGACCCCCGGCTGCGCCCGGCAATGTGCCGACATCGGCGGCGCTCAGGCCATCCTTGCGGATACGCGCCAGGGCACGGGGGCCGGCCTTGAGGGTCAGGGACGGGAACTTGATGTGGATAGCGGTCATACCGGTCTCGATGTCAGGCAAGCGGCGAATTATAGGCGGATTCTGGAGCTGGACAATTTCAATGTGGGAGCGAGCCTGCTCGCGATAGCTGGGCATCAGGCGATTGAAAGGGTGAATCTCACAAAGCCATCGCGAGCAGGCTCGCTCCCACAGGTTCTGTGTCAGTCAGCCGGTCGCAGTGCCATGACAGATGATGGCAATTCAGTTTCAGTTAAGTTCATCCCGTTAACGTGTCCCCGCCACGCAGCACATAAAAAAATACGGAGACACCCATGAAAATCCTGACTGCCCTGTTCACCGCATCCCTGATCACAATGACCGCCAGCCTCGCCCACGCTCGTGACCTGGGCCCTGACGAAGCCCTGAGGTTGCGCGACGCTGGTACCATTGTCTCTTTCGAGAAGCTCAATGCCCTTGCATTGGCCAATCACCCCGGTGCCAATGTCACGCAAACCGAGCTTGAAGAAGAGTACGGCAAGTACATCTATCAGGTGGAACTGCGCGATCCCCAAGGCGTTGAATGGGATGTGGAACTGGACGCTGTCAGCGGCCAGGTGCTCAAGGATCATCAGGATACGTAATGAAGTTGAATCTACGCGCCAGCAGTCGAGCAGCCTTGGCGCTCCTGGCTTTTTGCTCGGTGGTCATGGCCCGCGACCTGGATCAGGACGAAGCCCTGCGCCTGCGCCAACAAGGTGTGATCCTGCCGCTGGAGCAATTGCTGGCACAGGCACTGGACCGGTATCCCGGCGCCAAACTGCTGGAAGCCGAGCTTGAAGAAAAGCACGACGTCTACATTTACGAAGTCGAGTTGCTGACCACCGCAGGCGTGGTACGGGAGCTGGATATTGAAGCCGCCACTGGCCGCTTACTCAAAGACAAGGAAGATTGATCGATGCGTTTGCTTCTGGTGGAAGACCATGTGCCGCTGGCGGACGAGTTGATGGCCGGCCTCAGCCGTCAGGGCTACGCCGTGGACTGGCTGGCCGACGGGCGTGACGCGGTGTATCAGGGCCAAAGCGAGCCCTATGACCTGATCATCCTCGACCTCGGCTTGCCTGGTTTGCCGGGGCTTGAGGTGCTGGAGCAATGGCGCACCGGCGGGCTGGCGACGCCGGTGCTGATCCTCACGGCGCGCGGTTCCTGGGCCGAGCGCATCGAAGGCCTCAAGGCTGGCGCCGACGACTACCTGACCAAACCCTTTCACCCCGAAGAACTGCACCTGCGGGTACAGGCGCTGCTGCGCCGCTCCCATGGCCAGGCCAATCAGCCGACACTCAAGGCCGCCGGGCTGCACCTGGACGAGGGCCGCCAGTGCGTGGTCCGTGACGGTGCCGACATCCAGCTCACCGCCGCGGAATTTCGCCTGCTGCGCTATTTCATGCTGCACCCCGAACAGATTCTCTCCAAGAGCCACCTCGCCGAACACCTTTATGACGGCGAAACCGAGCGCGACTCCAATGTGCTGGAAGTCCACGTCAATCACCTGCGGCGCAAGCTCGGTCGCAGCGTGATTGAAACCCGTCGTGGCCAGGGCTACCTGTTCGGTGGGCAAACTCAGTGAAGTCGATCCAGCGCCGCCTGAGCCTGGGGCTGATCAGCGTGATGGTGGTGGTGGGTCTGGTGTTGGCACAAACCAGCCTGTGGCTGTTCGAAGTGGGTTTGCAGCGGTATCTGGAAGCCGGTTTGCGCGAGGACAGCGAAAGCCTGTTGCTGGCACTGGTGCGCGGACCGCAGGGCCTGAAACTGGATGAACGGCATCTGTCACCGGCCTATCAGCGGCCGTTTTCCGGTCATTACTTTCGCATCGATTTTGCCGACAGCCATTGGCGTTCGCGCTCGTTGTGGGATCAGGAACTACCGCTATTGTCGCAACCGGGCCTGCACAGCAACCTGCAACTGGGGCCGGAAGGGCAACAACTGTTGGTGCTGCGCTCGGACTATCGCCGGCTCGGCCAGTCGATTTCCATCAGCGTGGCGCAGGATTACACGCCAGTGCGCCAGAGTTTCCAGCGCATGCGCCAGATCGGTCTGGGCCTTGGGCTGACGGCGCTGTTGCTGATTCTGCTGTTGCAGCGAGTTACCGTGCGCCGGGCCTTGCGCCCGCTGGAAAAAGCCCGCGAGCAGATCGCGCAATTGCAGCAGGGCCAGCGCTCGCAACTTGACGATCAGGTGCCAGTGGAACTGGAACCGCTGGTGGCGCAGATCAACCATTTGCTGGCCCACACCGAAGACAGCCTCAAGCGTTCTCGCAATGCCCTGGGCAACCTGGGGCACGCGCTGAAAACCCCGTTGGCGGTGCTGTTGAGCCTGGCGTCCAGCGACAAACTCGACGCCCATCCGCAACTGCGCAAAGTGATTCTGGCGCAGCTTGACCAGATGGAGCAGCGCCTGGGCCGCGAACTCAATCGCGCACGTTTGTCCGGCGATGCGCTGCCGGGGGCGTTGTTCGATTGCGATGCCGAACTGCCGGGATTGCTGGCGACGTTGAACATGATTCACGGTGAGCACCTTGATTTGAGCTACCGCGCTCCGGCCGGTTTGCAGCTGCCGTGGGACCGGGAAGACTTGCTGGAATTGCTTGGCAACCTGCTGGACAACGCCTGCAAATGGGCGGACGCCGAGGTTCGCCTGAGCGTGGTCGAGACCGCTGAAGGGTTTGAACTGAACGTCGAAGACGATGGACCAGGGATCCCCGAAGTGCAGCGCGATCAGGTGTTCAGCCGGGGGACTCGACTGGATGAACAGACTGAAGGGCATGGTTTGGGATTGGGGATTGTGCGCGATATTGTCGACAGCTGGGGCGCGGTATTGCGGTTGGGGGAGAGTGAGTGGGGTGGGCTGAAGGTCGTCATCGAACTCCCAAAACGCTGACACAACTCTAAAGCCAACGATAACCCTGTGGGAGCGAGCAAGCTCGCTCCCACATTGGATCTTTATCTGGCGCTAGATAGGGATTAGACCCTGAACTGATCCATCAAGCTCTGCTGCTGATTCGCCAGGCTGTTCAGCGACTGGCTGACCCGCGCCGACTCGTTCGCCTGCCCCGACAGTGATTCAGTCACATCGCGGATCGTCGCCACGTTATTGTTGATTTCCTCGGCCACCGCGCTCTGTTCTTCGGCGGCAGAAGCGATCTGCAAGTTCATGTCGCTGATCACCGTCACGGCATCGCCGATCTGGCGCAGGGCGATCACGGCCTGGCCGACCTGTTCGACACTGCCTTGCGCCTGGCGATGGCTGTTGTTCATCGAGCCCACCACTTGCTGGGTGCCGCTCTGCAATTGCTCGATCACCTGACGGGTTTCCTCTACCGACTCCTGAGTGCGGCGCGCCAGGTTGCGCACTTCATCGGCCACCACCGCAAAGCCGCGTCCGGCCTCACCGGCACGGGCCGCTTCGATGGCGGCGTTCAGGGCCAGCAGGTTGGTCTGCTCGGCGATGGCGCGAATCACTTCCAGCACCGAACCGATCTTCTCGCTGTTGGCCGCCAGGCCTTCGACTTGCACCATGGCTGCGCTCATGTCGGCGGCCAGGTTGTCGATGCTGGTGGTGGTGCGGTCGATCACGGTCAGACCCTGGCGCGTCGCCTGATCGGCGTCCCGCGCGGCATGTGCAGCCTGTGCGGCGCTGCGGGCGACGTCTTGCGCGGTGGCGCTCATTTCGTGGGATGCGGTGGCCACCTGATCGACCTGACGGTACTGCTGCTCCATGCCGGCGCTGGTCTGAGTGGCGATGGCCGAGGACTGATCGGCAGTACTGCGGGCGTCCTGCACCGAGCGTTTCACTTCGGCGATGATCGGCTGCAACTTGTCGAGGAACCGGTTGAACCAACCGGCCAACTGGCCCAGTTCGTCCTTTTTGTCGTAGGCCAGGCGTCGGGTCAGGTCGCCTTCGCCACTGGCAATGTCTTCCAGCATCTGCGCCACGCCGAGGATGGGCTTGGTCACGCTGCGCGCCATCAGCCACACCAGCAACAGACCGATCAACGCGGCCAGGACGCCCAGGCTGAGTTCGGTCAGGGTGCCGGCGGTGTTGCTGTCATCCAGCTGCTTTTTCAGTGCATCGGCGGGGCCGACCAGGACTTTTTCCGGCACGTCGAGCAACACGCCCCAGGACTTGCCGCCGGGAATCGGCTGGAAGGGCGACAGCACTTTCAATTGCTGATTGCCATGCAGGCTGTTGGTCTGGTTGCTGCTGGCGAGCATACGCAGCAACTCGGCGCCGCTGGTCTTGTCCACGGCGTCCAGGCGCTGGCTGAGTTTGCTGGCGTCCGGACTGTAGCCGGCGAGCAGGCCCACCGGGCTGACGATGCTGACGCTGGTCTGGCCGTCATAGAGTTTTTTGCTGGCGTTCTGGCTGATCGCTTGCAGGCTGTTGAGGTTGATGTCCACCGACAACGAGGCGATCACTTTGCCGTCGACCATCAGCGGGAACACGATGCTGGTCATCAGCACGTTCTGGCCATCGATCTGATAGAAGTACGGCTCGATCACGCACGGCTTGAGTGTGGTGCGCGGGCAGGTGAACCAGGCGTTGGCCGCCTCGCCGCTGGGGCCGGTGCTGGTGTCGGCCATGTCGTGTTCCGGCAGCGACATCGAGGTCAGCTTGCCCGGGGTCGGCTGCGACCAGTACAGGGCGAAACGGCCTTTGTCGTTACTGCCCAGTTCCGCTTGCCCGGCGAACAATTCGTCCTTGCCGTCCAGCGCGTTGGCTTCGAACACCAGCGACAGGCCGAGCAAGTCAGGGTTGGCTTGCAGCGCCGACTTGACCTGACGGGTCAGGTCTTCACGCAGGTCGAAGGCATCGAGAAAACGCTTCTCGGCCTGCTCGCGCAAAAACAGCACCTGACGCGAAAAGCCGTGGCCATATTGATAGGCGTCCATGAACTGCTGGCGAATGCCCAACGCCTGGACTTCACCCTGGGACTCGATCCGCGCCTGGGCGGATTCGGTGAGCATCTCCATGCTTGAGGCTTTCACCAGCGCCGAGCTGTGCTCCATGCGATACAGCGAAAGACCCACCAGCAGGGTCACGATGCCCGCCAGGCACAGCCCGGCCAGCAGGGTGATTTTCCATTGAATGGAAAGTTGACGCAGCGGCATGGGAATGTCCTTATTCGATAAATATCTGAGACTTTGCACTGTAACGGCTGCGATTCGGCTTTCTTTATGTTGCTTCCAGCGCTTTTTATCGCGACGCAATCCCCTTGGGGGATCATAAGTAGTTACACATCTACAGGGCCCATGCGCTTTGACAAGGCGCCAACGGTCCGGCACAGTGCGCGCCCTCTAATAAAACCCATTCCTTTATCCGCTGGCGGCCTGTGCAGGCAGCCGGACGGACTCATTTCGTCTGTCTTGAGGTTGTGATGATTAATGCTGTAATTGCCGCGGTTGGCGTCATGCTGATCCTCAGCCTGTGCCGCGTGCATGTGGTGATCGCGCTGATCGTCGGTGCGCTGGTGGGTGGCCTGACCGGTGGCCTGGGCATCGACGCGACCCTCAAAGCGTTCAACAGCGGCCTCGGTGGCGGGGCGACAGTGGCATTGTCCTACGCCTTGCTCGGCGCTTTCGCGGTGGCGATTGCCAAGTCCGGCATGGCCCACGCGCTGGCCGACAAGGCCCTGGCCATGGTCGATCGCCAGCACGCCCATGGTGCCGGGCAGGTCAAGTGGCTGCTGATCGGATTGCTCTGGGTGGTGGCCATCGCCTCGCAGAACATATTGCCGATACATATCGCCTTCATTCCGTTGCTGGTGCCACCGCTTCTCTATGTGCTGACCAAATTGCAGCTGGATCGCCGGCTGATCGCCTGCGTCATGACCTTCGGCCTGATCACCCCGTACATGGTGTTCCCGGTCGGTTTCGGCAACATCTTCCTCAATCAGATTCTGCTGGCCAACGTCGCCAGGAGCGGCGTCGACATCAGCCAGATCAACGTCATGCACGCCATGGCCATTCCGGCGCTGGGCATGGTCTTCGGGCTGTTGATGGCGGTGTTTGTCAGCTACCGCAAGAAGCGCGTGTATGACCTGGCGAAGATCGAGCAAGTGGAGCAGGTCAGCGTTGCCTACAACCCGAAAACCATCGGTGTCGCGGGCCTGGCCATCGTCGCCGCGTTTGTCATTCAGTTGCTGCTGGACTCGATGATCATCGGCGCGCTGGCCGGGTTCCTGATTTTCTCGGTGTCGGGCATCGTCAAATGGCGCGAGACCGACGACCTGTTCACCGAAGGCATGAAGATGATGGCGATGATCGGCTTCATCATGATCGCCGCCTCCGGTTTTGCCGAAGTGCTCAAGGCCACCGGGCAGGTCCGCACGCTGGTCGAAAGCGCGGCGGCGTGGATCAATCACAGCAAGGCGATTGGCGCGCTGTTGATGCTGTTGGTGGGGTTGCTGGTGACCATCGGCATTGGCTCGTCGTTCTCCACTGTGCCGATCCTGGCGGCGATTTTCGTGCCGCTGTGCGTGCAACTGGGGTTCAGCCCGATGGCCATCGTCTGCATCGTCGGCACGGCGGGGGCACTGGGGGATACGGGTTCGCCAGCCTCGGATTCGACCTTGGGGCCGACTTCGGGCTTGAACGTTGACGGTCAGCACCACCACATCTGGGACACGGTGGTGCCGACGTTCCTGCACTACAACCTGCCGTTGCTGGCGTTTGGCTGGGTGGCGGCGATGGTGTTGTAAATTGCCTGCAGGAGGGCTTTTGTGGCGAGCAAGCTCCCTCGCCACAAAAGCGGATACTGGGGGAGTGATATTCAACTTTTGGCCCGGCGTGCCGTTACAGCCTTTAACCACGCCAATAAAACCAAAAGAGTGAACGCCCCATGCGCCTGAGCCTGAAGGCTAAAGTCCTATCCCTTGCGGTCCTCCCGGTATTACTGTTTGCGCTGGTCATCAGCCTGACCACGCTGTTCATCTTGCAGGCCCAGGCCCGCAATGAAGTCGAAGAAACCCGCCAGCGTCTGCTCTCCGATGCCAAGGCCACCCTGCAAAGTTATGTCGCGGTGGCAATGACCACGATCAAACCCCTGTACGACGCTGCCGCCCCCGGCGATGACGCGGCACGGGCGCAGGTGGTCAAGTTGCTGTCGAGCATCAGCTACGGCAAGGACGGCTACTTCTTCGGCTACGATTCCAACACCGTGCGCCTGTTCAAGGCCAACAGCCCCGAAGGCGTGGGCCAGAGCTTCAAGGACAACCGCGATCCGAACGGCGTCTACGTCAACCGCGACCTGGTGAAAGTGGCCAAGGACGGTACGCACTTCCTGGAATACAGCTCGCCGCTGCCCGGCAACAGCCAGGTGCAGGTGCCCAAACTCGGCTACACCGACTACCTGCCGAAGTGGGACATGGCGATCGGTTCCTCGGTCAATCTCGACGGGATCGAGGCGCAGGTGGCCCAGGTTCAGGCCCAGGTCACCGAACGCATGGAAGGCGTGGTGTGGAGCATCGTCGCGATTGCCGCCGTGGTGCTGCTGGTGATCGCCATCGTCGGCATGCTGCTGGCCAACGCGATTCTGCGTCCGCTGAACCTGATGAAAGCCAACCTCGACGACATCGCGGCGGGTGAGGGCGACCTGACCCGGCGCCTGAACATCACCGGCGAAGACGAACTGGGCCAACTGGCCGGTTCGTTCAACCGCTTCGTCGACAAGATCCACGGCCTGGTGCGGCAGATCACCGAAATGACCGGGCAACTGACCGGGCTGGTGAATCAGGTGTCCGATCAGGCCCAGCGTTCGGACCAGGCCATGGAACGCCAGCGTCACGAGACCGATCAGGTCGCCACCGCGATCAACGAAATGTCGGCAGCGGCGCAGGAAGTGGCCAAGAGCGCGCAGAACGCCGCCGTGGCAGCCCAGCAGACCGACGAAGAAGGCCAGGCCGCCAAGCGCGTGGTGGCCGGTAGCATCGTCAAGATTCATGCGTTGGTGGACGATATTCGCAGCAGCGGCGTGTCCCTCGACAGCCTGCAAAAGGACGTGTCGTCGATTGTCAGCGTCCTGGGGGTGATCCGCTCGATTGCCGAGCAGACCAACCTGCTGGCGCTGAACGCCGCCATCGAAGCGGCTCGCGCCGGTGAGGCCGGTCGTGGATTTGCGGTGGTGGCGGACGAGGTACGGGCGCTGGCCAGTCGCACGCAGATCAGCACCCAGGAAATCCAGGGCATGATCGACCGCTTGCAGGCCGGCACCCAGTCGGCCGTGGAAGCCATGCGCCGCTCCAGCGAGGCGGGTGACGGCACCTCGGCGCAAGCCAATGAAGCCGGTGCGTCACTCGACACCATGGCGCAGTTGATCGGCACCATCAACTCGATGAATGCGCAGATTGCCAGCGCCGCTGAAGAGCAAACGGCGGTGGCCGAAGAGATCAACCGCAGCGTGCATCAGATCGCGGTGGCGGTGGATAACGTGGCGGACGAGACGCAACTGGGTGCGCAGACGTCGCGCAGCCTGGCGGATCTGGGACAGCGTCTGGGCAAGCTGGTCGGGCAATTTCGTATCTGAAAGCGCCGGCATCGACAACTTCGGCTGGCTGGGCAACCCGGCGATCGAGTTGTCCGGCAGCCGGGTGCTGGCGATGCTTGTCTGGCGCTGGCGCTGGTGTTCATGTATCGCAGCAGTACCCGGCAGGCATAACGCGTTGCAGCTCCTACACTGGTAGAACGGTGCGCAGTCAAAGCACCGGACGACCACACAAAATGGAGTCAGACCGATGACTGAACGTACCTGCGACTGCCCGAAATGCACTTGCAAACTGGGCGAACATCCGATCGTGCGCCACGGCAAACACTATTGCTGCGAAGGCTGCGCCAAACATCACGAACACGGTGAAGCCTGCACCAGCAAAGGCTGCAAGTGTGCCGCGCACTGACGTTTCCTTCAGCTAACACACCACACAAACTGTGGGAGCGAGCCTGCTCGCGAAGGGGCCGTCAGCTTCAACGTCAATGTTGACTGATACGCCGCTTTCGCGAGCAGGCTCGCTCCCACAGTAGATTTGCGGTGTCTGGTGTTCAGTTCGCGGGTCGCCACGTCACGTTTTCGACGCCGAATTTCTCCGCCAGCGGTTTGCTGGTCTTCTGCACCTTTTCACGACCAAAGCGCGGGATGCGTCCGACGCCGGCGTCACAACTCGCCCAGTGCCACGCTTCTGCGTTGTCCATTTTGTCCAGGCGGATGATGAAGGACTTGGGCGCGCCATGAAGGGTGTATTCAATGACGAAAAGTTTTGCGTTGTTCATAAAGCCTTTATTCCTCCCTGTGGTAATAGAAGGATCATTGGCGCCGCGGAAAATTCAGTCGGATTGTCAGGCGGCTGCCGCCAGTGGCGACAAGATCGGCGGCTGGTTACCATGCATTTCCTGAAAACCCCTGTGATCCTTGCCCATGGCCCTCGCCACGCCCCCTGATCTGAGTGACACCAATGTGCCCGTGCAACCGCTGGCGCGCACCTACCCGCGCGGCTTGTACATCGAGCCCCACGAGCATGCCTGGGGGCAACTGCTGTACGCGATGAGCGGGGTGATGTGGGTCGAGACACCGCACGAAGCGCTGGTGGTGCCGCCGCAACGGGCGGTGTGGCTGCCACCAGGCGTGCCCCACGGGATTCGCGTGGTCTCGGACTTGCAGATGCGTAACATCTACCTGCGGCCCTCATTGGCGGCGACGCTGGACGATACGGTCCAGGTACTCGAAGTCGGTGGGCTGCTGCGCGAGCTGATCGTGGGGCTGGTGGAGCAGGGCGACAACGGTGCACCAGACTATTACGAAGCGCTGGTCAGCCTGGCACTGCTGGAGCTTGGGCGAGCCCGGCGAACGCTGCTGAAAATACCACTGCCGGACGACTCCGACCGACGCTTGATGAATCTGTGTCAGGCGGTCATGGCCGCGCCATCGCTGGAGATTCCCTTCGAACAACATGCCGAAAACGCCGGGGCCAGCGTGCGCACCCTGGCGCGGTTGTTCAAGGACGGCCTGGGGATGGGCTTTGCCGAGTGGCGGCGGCAGGTGCAGTTGGCGACGGCGGTGGCCGAGTTGATCCAGGGCGCGTCGGTCGGCGTGATTGCCCGGGAACTGGGCTATTCGCCGAGCAGTTTCAGTGACATGTTTCGGCGGGAGCTGGGCATGGCGCCTTCACAATATCCAGTCAGCTGAAACACAAATCCCCCTGTGGGAATTGCGGTGTTCAAGGTATTTGGCCGAAATTCAGAAGCACTTGGCCGATGCCATTCTTCAGCGCCCTCTAGACTCTGCACATACCCCTTTGTGCCATGGAGTCTGTCATGAATTACCTCATTTCCCTGGGCATCGGCCTGGGTGTCGGTCTGCTCTACGGCGCTCTGGATTTTCGTTCCCCGGCGCCACCGGCCATCGCGCTGGTGGGCCTGCTGGGCATGCTGGCTGGCGAAAAACTCTGGCCCATGGGCAAGACGCTCGTGGCTGGCTGGATCTCCTGAACCTCTTCAAACCCTTCGACGGATACGCTCATGAAAGCACTGCAATTTGATAAAACCGGCGACCTGTCAGCCTTGCGCTACGTTGACGTGCCGACCCCGGTGGCCGGGCCTGATGAGGTGTTGGTACAGATCAAGGCCGCGGGCCTGAACCCCAGCGATGTGAAGAACGTACTGGGTCGTTTTCCCTACACCACGCTGCCACGGATCCCGGGTCGGGATTTTGCCGGCGTCGTGGTTGAAGGCCCGCAGGCGCTCATTGGTCAAGAGGTGTGGGGCACGGGCCGTGAGCTGGGCTTCTTCGCTGACGGTTCCCATGCACAATTCGTCAAACTGCCGGCCAATGGTGTTGCGCACAAACCGACGCACTTGAGTTTCGCCCAGGCCGCCAGCCTCGGCGTGCCGTTCACGACGGCCTGGGATGCGCTGGAACGCAGTCGGGTCTTGGCCGGCACCCGTTTGCTGGTGATCGGTGGCGGGGCAGTCGGTACCGCGGCATTGGCACTGGCCAAGGTGCGTGGCGCCGAAGTGCTGGCAGCGGCGCGACGGCCTGAGCAGGTCAAGGAATTGCAAGCGCTGGGGTACCAGACGCTGCAACTGGACAAGCCAGAAGACCTCGGAGCGCAGGTGCATGCGGTGTACGCCAAGGGCGCTGAAGTGATCTTCGACACCACCGGTTTCTGGTTGCCGGCCTCGGTGGCGGCACTGGCCGCTTTTGGTCGCATCGCGATCATTGCCGCGCCTGTGGATGGGCATGTGCAGTTGCCGGCGCTGGGTCTGTATCGCAAGGGTGGGTCGGTGGTGGGCATCAACTCGTTGTTGTATGGCGTGCAGGCGTGCGCAGTGATGCTGGAGCAGTTCGGTCAGTTCTTTGATCAGGATTTGTTGCCGTTGCCGCAGGGGCTGGTCGAATCGCCGCTGGCTGAGGGGGTGGAGCGCTATGGCGAGGTGAATAGCGGGGGCGGGGACAAGATCATCCTGTTGCCATAACCCGCTCCCACAGGTTTTTTGCAGTGTCAGATCAGGCCTCGGGAACACCTTTCTCCCACGCCGACCAGTGCTGCAAAATATCCTGCACCAACGGATTCCCCGTCCGGTACAGGTTCTCCAGCGCCGGCACGAACCCGCCCTGATCGGCGTACTTCAACAGGTTGTCCACCTCACTCTGCCCCGGCGCCGGGCGGTCAAAGTCGGACCCGGCACGCACCACCGCCAGGCGCTGCACATCCACCAGTCCCTCGCGTCCCGCGCGCAGCAGCGCTTCATAGGTGGAGTTGTCTTCCTGCTGAGTCGTGCAGTAGTCGCCCTTGTTGTCGGTCAGCAATTTGGTCCAGACCTCGGCCCGCTCGCTCAGGCGCGTCCCGGAGAACCAGGTGTTGCCCGCCGCCGTATCGCACTTCGTCACCACCGGTGGCTGATTGGCCGGTGTCTGCGGGTATTTCAGGCGCCACGCCGCCGATTCCTTGCTCTCGCTCAACTCAACCTTGTGCGACAGGGCGAAGGCCTTGGCCTGCAACTTCGGGTTGAGCTCGAAGACTTCGGTCTTGTAGTCCAGCGGCGGTTTTTCGTTCGGGCCTTGGGTGTTGATGCCGATGTAGCCGGTCGGCCAGTCTTTGGGCACGTCCCGGGAATCGATCTCCCACTGGGTGCCGAATTCCACCAGATAATGCGCCCACGCCGCGGTGCCGATGGTCCCGTATTTCGGGCTGATCCCGGCGATCCCGGCGATCAGGAAATAGCTTTTACGCAGGTCGAATTTCGGCGACAGGGCCAGCGCCAGGGTAGAAGCGGCGGCGTTGGTCTGGCCCATGCCGGTGACCATCAGGCACACCTGCTGTGCGTTGCAGCGAATGCTCGGGTACTCGGCGGACAACCCTGGTACGCGAACTTCCTGCTTGAGTTCCAGGCGATCGATCCAGTTCTGCGCCTCGGGGGCGAACATGGTGATCAGCATCACTTTCGGCCGAATCGGTGTCTCAGCGGCCCAGGCGGTGGAAGCGAGCAGGGTGCCGCAGGCCAGGGCCACGGACAGGGAAAGACGCGTCATTGCTTTCATACAACCTCCTTGTTTTCAGAACTGATAACCGATACCGGCGTAGTAACCCCAGCCATTGGAGCGCGCGCGGAATTCGCCGTCGCCGAAGTTCAGCACGCTGCCATCTTCCCAGTTGCCGCCGTTGTGGAAGTAACGGCCCACCAGGGTGAAACGCAGGTGGGTGAATGAGTACAGCAGCACGTTGGTGGCCACCGTGGCGTTGGCGGTACGAGCCGGGTTGTCTTTGTGCAGGTCCGAGCCGAAATCGAAGTTGGTGAAGCCGATGTAGGTCAGCGACGCGCCGTTGCTGTAGCTGTCGATCGGCACGATGTATTTGAGCTGGGCGCGGTAGCCGTCCCACGAATACTCGTTGCTGGCGCCATAGTTTTCCCACTGGTAACGACCGTAGAAGTTGGCCGACAGGTTGACCTTCGAATGGGTGTCGATGTCGGTGCCCAGACCGCTGTACAAGGTGTTGGCGCGGTTGGCGGTGCTGCTGCCGTGGTCGTAGATCCAGTCGAAGGCCACATACCATTCCTTGAACGGCCCGACCGCCAGGCTGCGACCGGTCAGGTAGTCGATGGAGATGCGCGGCTCGTGCTCCATGAACACCGGCGAGCCGTGATCCCAGGCGCCTTTGTCATGGCTGTTGCCGATGTCGAAGATCTTCGGGATGTCGACATAGCCGTACAGCTCGAAGGGGCCTTTGCGGCCGAAGTATTCGTATTCCAGGTACACATCGTCGGCCGGGCGCGGGCCGAAGCTGATGTCCTTGCTGCCGATGACGGTCAGGTCCTGGTTGAACCAGTCCGACAGATAAGCGCCTTTTTTCGGCGGGCTGGCTTCCGGGCTCAGGGTTTCGCCCTGGGCGGATTCTTCAGGCAGGGCGGGTTGCGCCAGAACAGTGCCGCTGAGTAGTCCTGTAACGCTGGCCAGTAGCAAGGAAACAGCAAAAGTGCGCGAGCAGGTCGCGCCGCTGGACGTGCAATGCATTAAAAGTCCCTTTTCGTGCAGGTCGAAGGCCCGGTTTTTCGGGCTTGCGCGGTTAGGTTGCGAATAGGCCGGTATCGGCGACTCGCAAACGTTTGCACAAGTTATACCAATTGTTTCAATTACATGAAAATTCTGGTGAATCTGCGTTTTAGCTGACGGCTTCGTCAAGCGTGCAATTGGTCGAAACCGACACAACCCCCACAGGGGACCAAAGGGCGGTAAACGGCCCGCGTGCACCAAAGTATTAATACTATTTTTCCCCGGTGCTTTTATGCCCCAACGCTGTGCGTCTACTACCGTGTGTCACGAATGATACGGTTCTTTCAACCGTCGCAGTCTTGATTCGCGTGTGATCGGATTCATGGCCAGGCTGGCCGTTGTAACACGCCCTTCAAGGAAGAAAGGTTCACCACGAAAAAGGAGTAACACGTGGATTTCAGATCTGTCGCCGCCCCGATGTCTCGCGTTTCCCCTCTCTTTCTCGCTGTTCGCCTCGGTATAGTCGGTGCGGTTGTCGGCCTCGTCAGTCCGCAAGCGCTGGCGGCGTGTACGCCCGCCAGCCCGACAGCGGGCGCCACGGTCACCTGTACCGGTGTGCCGTCGTTGCCGCTGTTTCTCAATACCTTTGCCAGCGCTGTGAACAACCTGACGGTCAACGTCAACTCCGGCGCGCAGATGAACGCGACGCTGGGCGGGGTGGCGCTCAACCTCACCGGCAACAACCTGACTTTCAACAACTCCGGGACGGTCGATCCGGGTTTGCTGGGGGCGGTGACGGCCCTGAGTGGCGGCCTGACGCTGGGCAATACCAGCGCTTCGACCGTCAACATCAACAACACCCTGACCGGGATCATTCGCGGCACCGGTGATGTGCTCGGTGTGAACCTGACCAGCCTCGCCGGCATGGCGATGAGCGTGGTCAACGGCGCCGGCGGTGTTACCAACATCACCAACAACGGCACCCTCGGTTCCAATGCCTTGCTCAACGTGACGCTGTTTGCCTCCGACACGCCCATCGTCGCGGTGCAGGGCGGCTCGCAGATCAACATGGTCAACAACGGCACCTTGACCGGCCGGGTGGCGTTCGAAACCTCGTCCACCGGCAACACCTTCATCAACACCGGCACCATCAGCGGCGGCGTGTCGATGGGTACCGCCAGCAACAACACCTTCACCGCCGTCACCGGTTCGAGCATTTCCAGCGGCGGTGGCGTGGGGATCAGCCTCGGCGGCTTGATCGGCGTCAACCTGACCTTCGCCCCCACCGGGCAAATCGATGGCGGCGCGGGCGGCAACAACTCGCTGATCCTGCAGAACACCATCGGCGTCGGCGGTGGCACCAGTGGCACCGGCACGGCATCGAGCGCCAACTACGTCAACTTCAACAACCTGACGGTCAACAGCGGTACGTGGACCCTGCAAGGTCCGCTGGTCAGCGGCGCCGCCACCCTCAATGGCGGCATCGCGCTGTTCAACAACGCCCAGTCGTTCGGCACCGGGGTGCTGACCTCCAACGGCGGGACGATCCAGGCCAGCAACGCCGGCCTGACCCTCAACAACCTGATTACCCTGGGCAGCGGCGGCCTGGCGGTGCAAGGCACCAACGGCACGACCCTGGGCGGGGTGGTTTCCGGCACGGGTGGCTTGACCAAGGCCGGCACTGGCCAGTTGACCCTCAGTGGTGCCAATACTTTCACCGGCAACACCACGATCAATGCCGGTTCGGTTCAGGTACTCAACAACCAGGCCTTCGGGTCCGGCGCCGTGACCTTTGGCGGTGCAGCGACGCTGACCTCGCCAGGCACCATCACCCTGAACAACCTCATCACCCTGACCGGCGACATGACAACCACCGGCAGCGGGGCACTGACCCTGGCCGGCGTGATCAACGGCGCGGGCGGCATCAACAAGAACGGCAACGGCAGCCTGATCCTCAACGGCAACAACACGGCCTACACCGGCACCACCAACCTGAACACCGGTACGCTGGTGGTGGGCAACAACAACGCGGTGGGCACCGGCGCCTTGAGCGTCAATGGCGGCGCGAGCCTCGATAGCAGCGCCAACGTGACCCTAAGCAACAGCATCGGGCTCAATGCCAACCTGACCACGGTCGGCAGCAACGCCTTGACCCTCGCCGGGGCGATATCGGGCGCGGGCGGCATCATCAAGGACGGCGCGTCGACCCTGACCGTGACCGGCAACAACAGCCAGACCGGCGCCACCGCACTTAATGCCGGCACGCTGCTGGTAGGCAACAACAACGCCCTGGGCACTGGGGCCCTGAACACCGCCGCCGGTACCACGCTGGACGCCACCACCGCCGTGACGTTGGCCAACGCGGTCACCATGGCCGCCGACCTGACCATCGGCGGGACGCAGGCACTGGGCCTGACCGGTGTGGTCAGCGGCGCAGCCGGGATCATCAAGAACGGTACGGCGGCGCTGACCCTCGGCGGCGCCAACACCTACACCGGCAACACCGCGCTCAACGCCGGTTCGCTGATCGTCGGCTCCAATACGGCGCTGGGCGTCGGCGGTACCTTGAATACCGCTGACGGCACCACGCTGGATGCGAGCACCGCAACAACCCTGGGCAACGCAGTCAACGCCACCGGCAACCTCAACATCGGCGGCACATCCGACCTGACCCTGGGTGGCGTGGTGGCCGGCGGCGGCCTGACCAAAAACGGCACTGCCAACCTGATTCTCAATGGTGCCAACACCTTCCTCAACGGTGTGACCCTGAACGCGGGCACGCTGACTGCCGGCACCAACACGGCGCTGGGCATCGGCAACCTGACCGTCGCCGGTGCCGCCTCGCTGGACAGCAGCGCCAACGTGAACCTGGCCAACAACGTCGCGTTGAACGCCGACCTGACCGTGGCGGGCACCAACCCACTGACGCTGGGCGGGGTGCTCAGCGGCACCGGTCAACTGATCAAGAACGGCGTCTCCAACCTGGTGCTCAACGGCGTCAACACTTATGCGGGCGGCACCACGCTCAATGCCGGTGGCCTGGTCATCGGCAACGGCGCAGCGCTGGGTACCGGTGCACTGACGGTGGGCGGCGCCAGCAGCCTCACCAGCACGGGCGCGACGACCCTGAGCAACGCGATCAACCTCAACGCCAACCTGAGTGCCGGCGGCGCCAATCCGATGACCCTCAACGGTCTGATCAGCGGCACGGGCGGCTTGATCAAGACCGGCCCGTCGGTCTTGACCATCAACGGCAACAACACCTATTCAGGCCCTACGGCGCTGGACGCCGGCACGCTGATCATCGGTTCCAACACCGCACTGGGCACTGGCGCGTTGAATGCCGCCAGTGGTACCACGCTGGATGCCAACACCGCCGTCACCCTGGCCAATGCGGTCAGCCTCGCGGGCAGCCTGACCTTCTCCGGCAGCAATGCGCTGACCCTGGGCGGCAACGTCAGCGGCGTCGGCAGCCTGATCAAGAACGGCGCGGCCGACCTGACCCTCAACGGCACCAACAACTACCAGGGCGGCACCACGCTCAACGCCGGCAAGATCATTGTCGGCGCCAACAATGCCTTGGGCAGCGGCCTGCTCACCACGGCCGCCAACACCGCCCTGGACGCCAACACGGCCGTCAGCCTGAACAATCAACTGAGCCTGGGCGCCGCCCTGAATGTCGGCGGCACGGCAGACCTGACCTTGTCCGGTCTGGTCAACGGTGCCGGCAGCCTGGTGAAAAACGGTACAGCCAACCTGACTCTCAACGGCGCCAATGGCTTCCTCGGCGGCACCACGTTGAACGCCGGCACCCTGACCGTCGGCAGCAACACGGCGCTGGGCCTTGGCAACCTGACCGTCGGCGGCGCCTCGACCCTGGACAGTAATACCGCGGTGACGCTGGCCAACAACGTCGCGCTCAATGCCGACCTGACGGTTGGCGGCACTCAAGGCCTGACACTGGGTGGCGTTGTCAGCGGCACCGGGGAGTTGATCAAGAACGGCGCGGCCAACCTGACCCTCAACGGCATCAACACTTACAGCGGCGGCAGCACGCTCAACGCCGGCACCCTGACGTTGGGCAACGGCGCGGCGCTGGGCAGCGGTAGCCTGACCGTCGGTGGCACCTCGACGCTGGACAACAGTGCGGCGATGACCCTGAACAATGCCATTGCCCTCAATGCCGACCTGAGCGTGGCCGGCAACAACAACCTGGCACTCGGCGGCGTGATCAGCGGCGCCGGCGCCCTGAACAAGAACGGCCTGGCGGACCTGACCCTCAGTGGCAGCAACACCTTCACCGGTCCGCTGAACGTACTGTCCGGCAGCGTGACCACCGCCAGTGCCGGTGCGTTGGGCAACACCTCGGGCGCAGCGGTCAGCGCCGGTGCCAGTTTGATTCTGGGCAGTGATGCCAGCCTCGCTACCCTCAGCGGCAGTGGTGGCGTGCAAATCAGTGGCAGCAATACCTTGTCGGTGGGTGGCGTCAACTCCACCAGCACCTTCGATGGCAGCCTGACCGGCACCGGTGCGCTGAACAAAGTCGGCACCGGCACCCTGAATGTCACCGGCATCAACAGCCTCAGCGGTGATACGGCGGTCAACGGCGGCACGCTGAATCTCAGCGGCTCGCTGGCCAGTGCCAATGTCAACGTCAACACCGGCGGCACCTTCACCGGCACCGGTTCGGTACTCGGCGCGCTGAATGTGAACAATGGTGGCCATCTGGCCCTGAGCAGCGGCAACACGCTGTCTGCCGGTTCGCTGGTCATGAGCGGCAACTCCAACCTGGACGTGGCGCTCGGTGCACCGTCCACCACGTCACTGCTCAACGTCGGCGGCAACCTGACCCTGGACGGCAACCTGAACGTCAGCGATGCCGGTGGCTTCGGCGTCGGCGTTTATCGCTTGATCAACTACACCGGCAGTCTCACTGACCTGGGCCTGACGGTGGCCGGCGTGCCGGTAGGTTATGGCCTCGGCGATCTGGTGGTGCAGACCTCGGTCGGCAATCAGGTCAACGTGCTGGTCTCGGCACCCGATGCCAACATCCGCTTCTGGGACGGTAGCCAGACCATTGCCAACGGCGTGGTGGATGGCGGTACGGGCACCTGGACGGCGGGCGGCACCAACTGGACCTCGGTCAACGGCACCGTCAACTCACCCTGGGCCGGTGACTTCGGCGTGTTCCAGGGCACGGCGGGCACTGTCACCGTGGCGGGCGCGCAGCTGTTCACCGGGCTGCAATTCGTCACCAACGGCTACAACCTCGTGGCCGGCAGCGCTGGGCAATTGACGGCGGTCAACGGCACCAGTGGCAACACGGCGATCCGAGTCGATCCGGGCTCCACCGCGACCCTCGGCGTCGGCATCGACGGCAGCGGCATCATTGCCAAACTCGACAGCGGCACCCTGGTGCTCAACGGCGCCAACAGCTACACCGGTGGCACCGAACTTCAGGGCGGTACGCTGGTAGTGGGCAGCAACACGGCGCTGGGCACTGGTTTGCTCACCACGTCCACCGGCACCACACTGGACAGCAACGCGGCTGTCGCGCTGGGCAACGCCGTGAGTCTGGGCGGTAACCTGACCGTCGGCGGCAGCAATGCGCTGACCCTCAACGGGGCGATCGGCGGCGTCGGCGGCCTGATCAAGAACGGCGCCGCCAACCTGACCCTGGGCGGCAACAACAACTTCCTCGGCCCGGTCGCGCTGAACGCCGGCGGGCTGATCCTGGCGTCGAACTCGGCGCTCGGTTCCGGCGCACTGAACGCAGCCAGCGGCACCACGCTGGACGCCGCCTCTGCGGTGAGCGTCAACAACGTGATCAACCTGGCCGGTAACCTCGGCATCGGTGGCACGGCAGACCTGACCCTGGATGGCGTCATCAACGGTGCCGGGAGCCTGAGCAAGAACGGCGCGGCCAATCTGACGCTCAATGCGATCAACGGCTTTACCGGCGGCCTGACGCTGAACGCCGGCACCTTGACCGTGGGCAACGGCCAGGCCTTGGGGTTGGGCAATCTGACGGTCGCAGGCGCTGCGAACCTGGACAACAGCGTGCCGTTGATTCTGTCCAACAACATCGGCCTGGATGCCGGTCTTGCGATCAATGGCAGCAATAACCTGAGTCTCGTCGGCGTGATCAGTGGCACTGGCAGCCTTAGTAAAAACGGTAACGCCAACCTGACACTTAACGGCGTCAACACCTATGGGGGCGGCACCACCCTCAACGGCGGCACCCTGACCCTCGGCAACGCGGCGGCTCTGGGCACTGGCGCCTTGACCGTGGCGGGCGCCTCGACGCTGAATAACAGCTCGTCGCTGGTGCTGGCCAACAACGTCAATGTCAACGCGGCACTGGCAGTGGCCGGCAGCAACAACCTGACCCTGACCGGTGTGCTGGCCGGCACCGGAACGCTGACCAAGAACGGCGCGGCTGACCTGAGCCTCGGCGGCAGCAACACCTTCAGCGGCAACTTCAACGTGCTGGGCGGCAGCCTGAGTACCACCAGTGCCACGGCGCTCGGCGACAACGCCGGGATGAACCTGGGCACCGGTACGCAACTCAACCTCGGTGCGTCCGCCAGCCTCGGCAGCCTCACTGGCAGCGGTACGGCGCTGGTCGGTGCGGACAACACCCTGAACATTGGCGGCGGCAACCAGAGCAGCACTTTTGCCGGTGTACTCGACGGCGCCGGTCAGTTGAACAAAACCGGCACCGGCACGTTCACCCTCGGCGGCGTCAACACCCTGAGCGGCGACACCAGCATCAACGGCGGCACCCTGAATGTCAGCGGTTCGCTGGCCAGTGGCAACGTGGCGGTCAACAGCGGCGGTACGCTGACCGGCGCCGGCAGCCTCGGCGGTGCGGTCACGGTGGCCGATGGCGGTCATCTGGCAGGCGCGACCGGCAGCACGCTGTCGGTGGGTTCGCTGGTGCTGTCCGGCAACTCCAATCTGGATGTCGGCCTCGGTACGCCGGTGTCCGGTGGCGGCAATGCGCTGATCAACGTCGGCGGCAACCTGACCCTGGACGGCAACCTCAACGTCAGCGATATCGGCGGCTTCGGCAGCGGTGTGTATCGCATCATCAACTACACCGGTGCCCTGACCGACAATGGCCTGCTGATCGGCAGTGTGCCGGGCAGCGTGGTGCCGGGGGATCTGCAAGTACAGACTGCGGTCGGCAATCAGGTCAACCTGCTGGTGACCGCTGCGAACACCACTGTGCAGTTCTGGGACGGCAGCCAGTTGGAGGGCAATGGCGCCATTGAAGGCGGCAGCGGCTCATGGGGCGGCAGCACCACCAACTGGACCAATGTCGACGGCACCGTCAATCAGGCCTGGGCCAACAGCTTCGCGGTGTTCCAGGGCACGGCGGGCACGGTCACGGTCAACGGCGCGCAAAGCATCACCGGGATGCAGTTCGTCAGCAACGGCTACAGCCTGGTGAACGGCACCGAGGGCGCGCTGACGCTGGTCAACGGCGCCATGGGCAACGCGTCGATTCGCGTCGACCCGAACGCCACCGCGACCCTCGGCGTCAATATCAACGGCGCCGGTGCCCTGGGCAAATACGACACCGGTACGCTGGTGCTCAACGGCAATAACACCTACACCGGCGGCACCGCGCTCAACGGCGGCACACTGGTGGTCGGCAACAACAGCGCGCTAGGCACAGGCATATTGACTGCGGCCAACGGTACTGCGCTGGACAGCAACACGGCGGTCAGCCTGGCTAACGCCGTGGTGTTGAACGGCGGCCTGAGTGTCGCCGGCTCCAACGCGCTGACGCTTGGCGGTGGGGTCAGCGGCAGCGGTAGCCTGATCAAGAATGGCGCGTCCAGCCTGAGTCTCAACGGCACCAACACCTACAGCGGCGGTACGCAACTCAATGCAGGCACGTTGGTCCTGGGCAACAACAGCGCCATCGGCAGCGGTGCGCTGAGTATCGGCGGCAATGCGGTACTCGACAGTACGGCGGCACTGCAACTCAATAACGCCATCAATCTTGGCGGGCAATTGAGCCTGGCCGGCACGCAAGACACCACCCTCGTTGGCGTGATCGCCGGCAGCGGCAGTCTGGTGAAAAACGGCAACGGTGCGCTGTTGCTCAGTGGCGCCAACACCTACAGCGGCGGCACCACGCTCAACGGTGGCAGTACCAGCGGCGACACCAGCACCCTGCAAGGGGCAATCCTCAACAACGCGGCACTGACTTTCGCGCAGAACAGCGATGGCACCTACAGCGGCACCCTCACCGGCAGCGGCACGCTGAACAAAACCGGCGGCGGCCAGTTGCTGTTGACCGGCACCAGTGGGTTTACCGGTAACACCAATGTGCAGGCCGGCACTTTGCGGGTCAACGGCACGCTCAACAGTGGCAACGTCAGCGTCGCCAGCGGCGCGACCCTCGGCGGCAACGGCCAGCTTGGTGGTGCCGTGCAGCTGGCGAGTGGCGCGACCCTGGTCGGTGGCGGTACGACTACGCCGCTGTCGGTCGGTTCGCTGTCGCTGGCTTCGGGCAGCAACCTGAACTTCAGCCTCGGTTCTGCCACGGCCTCGACCACGGTGGTCAACGTCGCCGGCAACCTGACCCTCGACGGCACGCTGAACGTCAGTAATGCCGGTGGTTTTGGCACCGGCGTCTATCAGCTGTTCCGCTACGGCGGCAGCCTGACCGACAACGGTCTGGTGTACGGCTCGCTGCCGGGCGATATCGTACCGGGTTCGTTGACACTGCAAACCGCCCTGGCCAACCAGGTCAACCTGTTGGTACAGAGCATGCCGGGTGAGGTGCAATTCTGGAACGGCGGCAAAACCAGAGCTGACGGCAGCATTGGTGGCGGCAGTGGCGTCTGGGACAACAACACCAACTGGACGGACGCCAGCGGCACCGTCAGCGAGGACTCGAACAACCAGTTTGCGGTATTCGGCGGGCAGGGCGGCACGGTGACCGTGGTCGGCAACCAGGGCTTTACCGGGTTGCAGTTCCTCGTCAATGGCTACAGCCTGGTGGCCGGTGCGAATGGCAGTTTGAGCCCGACCAACGCGGCGGACGGCAGTCTGGCGGCGGTTCGGGTCAACGGCGGCGACACCGCGCAAATCGACGCGCCGCTGGTGGGCGCTGGCGGTATCAACAAGATGGACTCCGGCACCCTGGTGCTGACTGGCGCCAACACCTACAGCGGTGGCACCACGGTCAGCGGCGGTACGCTGGTCGGTAACACCACCAGCCTGCAGGGCCGTATCCTCAACAACGCGCGGCTGTTGTTTGCGCAAGCCGGCAACGGTCGCTTCAACGGCACACTCAGTGGCACTGGCGACGTGGTCAAGCAAGGCGCTGGCACGTTGCTGATTGACGGCAGCCAACCGTTCAGCGGCACCGTCGAAGTGCAGCAGGGCATGTTGCAGGTCGGTGATGCGCCCGCGAATTTTGGTGGGCAGATTACCGTCTCCAATGGCGCTGCTTTAAGTGGTAACGGCAGTGTCGGTTCTGTGGTCAACCATGGCCTGGTGTCCTCTGGCACCAGCATTGGCAACCTGAGCGTAACGGGCAACTTCACCAACGCCGCGGATGGTGTGCTGGCGCTGACCGTGAATTCGCCAACCGTCACACCGTTGGCCGTCGGCGGCACCGCGACCCTGGCGGGCGGTCTGCAAGTCACCAATCTGGCACCCTACACCGGCAACACCACCTACGCGCTGATCACGGCGGGCGGTGGCGTCAACGGCACCTTCAGCGCCGCTGATCTGCCGGAAACGGCGTTCCTCAACGCTTCGCTGGTGTACACCGGCAATGAAGTCGGCCTGGCGGTCAGCCGTAATGGCACATCGTTCGCCGATGTCGCCACCACCGGCAACCAGCGTGGCACGGCCACGGCCCTGTCCAATAATGGCCCGGCCGGTGCGGCGTTGCAGAACCAGATCGTCAACCTCTCGACAGCCGGTGCCCGTGCGGCGTTCGACAGTTTGTCCGGGGAGATCCACGCCAGTACCGCCAGTGCCATTCTTGAGGACTCGCGCTACATCCGCGACGCCGTCAACGACCGCATGCGTCAGCCATGGTGCAGCGGCATGGATGATCCGCGTACGACCCTGGCCCCGAGCGAAAACCGCCTCACCAGCGGCGGCTGCCACGGTGAAATGGTTGGCTGGATGCGCGCCATCGGCACCTGGGGCAAGATGGACGGTGACAGCAACACCGCCCGTCTTGACCGCAAACTCGGCGGTTTCATGCTCGGCACCGACAAGCAGATCGACGACACCTGGCGCGCCGGTATGGCCGCCGGTTACACCCGCAGCAGCCTGGATGCCAATGACCGCAATTCCAATGCCACGGTCGACAGCTACCATCTGGCCGCTTACCTCAACTCGCAGTTCGACGCCCTGGCCGTCCGCCTCGGCGCCGCCTACAGCTGGCACGACATCGAGACCGAACGCGACGTCAACGTGGGCGCCTACAACGACCGGTTGAAGGCGCACTACGATGCACGCACCGCACAGGTCTTCGGTGAAGTGGGTTATGCCATCAACGCGGGCGGCTTTGCGCTTGAGCCGTTCGCCGGTCTGTCCTACGTCAACTACGACAGCGACACCGGTAAAGAGAAAGGCGGGGTAGGGCGCCTGAAGGCCCAGTCCAGCCAGGACATCACCTTCTCCACCCTGGGTGTTCGCGTCGGCAAGCTGCTGACCCTGGCCAACGGCAGTCAACTCACGCCGCGTGCCGCGATTGGCTGGCGTCATGCCTACGGCGACACCAAACCGGATGCCGACCTGACCTTCATCGATGGCGGCGCCTCGTTCAGCACCCAGGGCGTACCGATTGCCAAGGACAGCGCACTGCTTGAAGCGGGTGTGGACTTCCAGGTCACGCCGAACGGCAAGCTGGGGATTGGCTACTCGGGGCAGGTGTCGGGCGACAACAACGACAACGCGATGACGCTCAGCTACAGCCTCACGTTCTGAACATGGTCGAAGCACTTTAGCCGCCCGAAAGGGCGGTTTTTTTTTTGCGTACCGTTTTCAGGGTGTAGACAGACCCCATGTGGGAGCGGTCGGCGGGACTCATCGGTGGCCCCGCTCTGCTAGAATCGCCCCCATTGACCCCACCGAGGTGCACCCCATGAGCGAACCCGTTCGTCTGACCCAATACAGCCACGGCGCCGGATGCGGTTGCAAGATTTCCCCCCAGGTGCTGGAAGTGATTCTGGCCGGCAGCGGTGCGCAGAACCTGGATCCGAAACTGTGGGTCGGCAACGCCTCGCGCGATGACGCGGCAGTGTATGCCATCGATGAAGAGCGCGGCGTGGTTTCGACCACCGACTTCTTCATGCCGATTGTCGACGACCCGTTCGATTTCGGCCGCATCGCCGCCACTAACGCCATCAGCGACATCTACGCCATGGGCGGTGATCCGTTGATGGCGATTGCAATCCTCGGCTGGCCGGTCAATGTGCTGGCCCCGGAGATTGCCCGGGAAGTGATTCGCGGCGGGCGCTCGATCTGCGACGAGGCCGGTATCCCGCTGGCCGGGGGCCACTCCATTGATGCACCGGAGCCGATTTTTGGCCTGGCTGTCACCGGTCTGGTGCAAAAACGCCACATGAAACGCAACGACACCGCCACCGCTGGCTGCCTGCTCTATCTCACCAAACCGCTGGGCATCGGCATCCTCACCACCGCCGAGAAGAAGGGCAAGCTGCGCCATGCCGACATTGGCCTGGCCCGTGACTGGATGTGCACCCTGAACAAACCCGGCAGCCGCTTCGGCAAGCTCGAAGGCGTGAGCGCAATGACTGACGTCACCGGTTTCGGCCTGCTCGGGCACCTGGTGGAAATGGCCGATGGCAGCGGCGTCACCGCACGCATCGAGTACACCCGCGTGCCGCAACTGCCGGGGGTCGAGTACTACCTGGAACAGGGCTGCGTGCCCGGCGGCACGCTGCGCAACTTCGACAGCTACGCCAGCAAGGTCGGGCGGGTGCAGGAGCTGCACAAGCGCGTGCTGTGCGACCCACAAACCAGTGGCGGCCTGCTGGTTGCCGTCACGCCTCAGGGCAACGCCGAGTTCCTCGCGGTCGCCGCCGAACTGGGCCTGGCCCTTGAGCCGATCGGCGAGCTGGTTGAGCGACAGACCCACGCGGTCGAGGTGTTTTGATGTCAGTCGACTTCACCGATTACCGCGACATCTTTCTCAACGACCGGCCGATGATGGATGCGCGTGCGCCGGTCGAGTTTGTCAAAGGCTCGTTCCCCGGCGTGGTCAATCTGCCGCTGATGAATGACCATGAACGGCAACGCGTCGGCACCAGCTACAAGCAGCAGGGCCAGCAGGCGGCCATCGCCCTCGGGCATCAATTGGTGTCCGGCGAGGTCAAGGCTGAGCGTGTCGCCGCCTGGGCCGATTTCGCCCGATCCCACCCGGACGGCTATCTGTATTGTTTTCGCGGTGGCCTGCGCTCGCAGATCGTCCAGCAGTGGCTCAAGGATGAGGCCGGTATCGACTATCCGAGGATCGGTGGCGGCTACAAGGCCATGCGTTCGTTTTTGCTGGAGACCATGGATCAAGCCATTGCCCAGTGCGACTTCGTCCTGCTGGGCGGCATGACCGGCACCGGCAAGACCGAGGCGCTGGTTCAACTGAGCAACGGCCTGGACCTTGAGGGCCATGCCAATCACCGCGGTTCCAGCTTCGGCAAGCGCGCCACCGGCCAGCCGTCCAACATCGATTTCGAAAACCGTTTGGCCGTCGACGTGCTGAAGAAACGCGCCCGTGGCATCGACCAGTTCGTGCTGGAAGACGAGAGCCGCGCAGTGGGCAGTTGCGCACTGCCGTTGCCGCTGTTTCAGGGCATGCAGCAGTTTCCGATGGTCTGGCTGCAAGACAGCCTCGAGGGCCGCGTCGAGCGGATCCTGCGTGATTACGTGGTGGATTTGTGCGCCGAATTCATCGGTGTGCATGGCGATGACGGCTTTGCACTGTTTTGCGAGCGACTGCTGGAAAGCCTGAACAACGTGCAGAAGCGCCTGGGCGGCGAGCGTCATCGGCGGCTGTTTATTTTGATGGAAGATGCCCTGGCGGAGCAGGGTCGCAGCGGGTCGGTGGATGTGCACCGGGGCTGGATCGAAGGATTGCTGCGCGAGTATTACGACCCGATGTATGCGTTCCAGCGCGAGAAGAAAGGCGCACGGATCGAGTTTGCGGGGGAGCAAGGGGCGGTGCTGGAGTATCTGCGCGAGCGGGTCAGTTCGCGCGGGTGAGGGGGTTTCGCCCGGCCCCTTCCCGAGTAAGCCCGCCCCCGCAATTGATCGAGTTGTCCTGACGAACGCGATCAACTGTGGGAGCGGGCTTGCCCGCGAAGAGGCTTGACGGATGCTACAAATCCTAGAGCACCACCGTCCCGATCAACCCGCAAATCACCCCGACCAGCATGGTCATCACCGCCACGCTCACCAGTACCCGCGCATCGAAATCCTTACGCAGCATCAGCAGCGACGGCAGGCTGACGCTCGGCAGCGTCATCAACAGGGCCACCGCCGGGGCGGTGCCCATGCCCAGCGTCATCATGGTCTGCACAATAGGAATTTCAGCCGCCGTCGGGATCACGAACAGCGTGCCGATGATCGCCAGCGGCACCAGCCACAGCAGGCTGTTGGCCATGGCGCCATCGATGTGCGGGAACACCCAGACCCGCACCGCACCCAACACCAGCACCGCGAGGATGTAGACCGGGATGGTGCTCCAGAACAGTTGCCAGAGCGTCTTGCCCCAGCGGGTCAGAAACGGTTGGGTGTCCTGTTCGCTGGCGTCGGCCACGGCTTCGACGGCAGCTTCAGGCAGCGTTTCCGGGCCGGCGATGCGCTGGGCGACCATTGATACGCCAAACACCAGCACGATGCCCGCCACCAGGCGCAACACGGTAAAGCCCCAACCGAGCACGAAGCCCATGAACACCAGGGTCGCCGGGTTGAGTACCGGGTTGCCGATCCAGAACGCCAGCGCCGCGCCCACCGATACGTTCTGACGACGCATGCCCGCCGCCACTGGCGCGGCGCAGCACGAACACATCATGCCCGGCAGGGCGAACAGGCCGCCGCGTACCGTCGAGGCGAAACCGGCGCGGCCAAACAGGCGCAGCAGCCAGTCCCGTGGGATCAATACTTGCAGCAGCGAACCGAGAATCACCGCCAGCACGGCAGCCTTCCAGATCGCCAGGAAATACACCTGGGCATAGGCCAGGGCGGCGCTCAGGGGCGTGGTCTGTTGGTCGTTGAGAATCGAGGCGCCGATGCTGTGGTTATCAGCGGCGACGAAGGCCTTGAAGTAGTAGGGCGACCACTTGACGTAGTAGAGGCCGACACAGGCGACGAGCACGAACAGGGCGGGTTTCCACCAGAACGACCAGCCCCGGACAGGGGCAGCGACGGTTGTGAGAGACATGACATGATTCCGGGAGAGGGGGCAGATGCAGACATGATAGCCCAGGCCCATTACCAACGCTGATTCCGAGTCTGGAGAATGACCTGTGGGAGCGAGCTTGCTCGCGATAGCGATGTCAAGTTCAACATCAATGTTGGCTGACCTATCGCCTTCGCGAGCAGGCTCGCTCCCACAGGGTTTTGTGTTGTCTGTACTTACTTGTTATGTCGGGCAGCTCTGCGGCCCGTTATCCAGCCCCTGCTTGTAGCTGTGACTCACCACGCTGGCCTTGCCGTTGTGCCAGGTCAGGGTCAGCACGAACAGCGAGTCATAGTCGCTGGACGCCCAGTCCTCGGTGATGTTCTGTTTCTTGCCCGCCGCTTGCCCGGCGACCTTGTTGATCAGCTCCGGCAGGTAGCCGTGGGACCAGGCGGTGTAGATGATCGAGTTGTGGTACTTGTCGTGCAGCAGTTCGTCCGCCAGGTCGCTGGTGTCGTTGGCCGAGAACTCGATATTCACCGGCAGGCCGAGTTTGATGGCGCTGGGGCCGATGGTCATCAGCGGGCGGATGTAGCTGTAGGAATTGTCGAATTCGCCTTCCTCGACGTTACGGGTCGGGTTGGCGGCGAACACGTAATCGGCCTTGCCGAACTTTTCCGGCAGCAAGGTCGCCAGGTTGATGGCGCGATTGAGGCCCTGGCAATTGAGCTGGCCCAGACCGCCGGCGGGTTTCTCGGCGTGACGCAGGAACACCAGGGTTTGCGTGCCATCCGCCGGTTGGGCGCGGCTTTCGCCGGACTCAAGCGACAGCAACAGCGTGCTGGCCGCCAGCAGGATGGGCAGCAACAGATACGCGCGATGCTTGAAACGTTTGGCCAAATGCAATGGGTTCATCATTCGTCAGGAATTCTTGAGCTCGGTCGGTTAAGGGCTGACAAACCGTTACACCGCGCATTCCCTGCGTCGGTGTTTTCCCTGTCATTGAATCGCTCCATCTGAGTCACTACAGCCCCGTTGGTTCAGAAGCCGCCGCACTGTAGCGGCAACCATGAAGGGGCTGGGATGAAGGTTAACGACAGGATGTTGCGGATTTATGGATATGATCAGCGTTCCCATAGTTTCGTGGACGTTGCCATGACCGATCTCACTGCGTTCCCTGTTACCGGCAAATGGCCGGCGCATTACCCGGACTGGATCCAGCTGTACTCCTTGCCGACACCCAATGGCGTCAAGGTGTCGATCATGCTTGAAGAGATCGGCCTGCCCTACGAGCCGCACAAAGTCAGCTTCGAGACCCAGGACCAACTGTCCCCCGAGTTCATGTCGCTTAACCCCAACAACAAGATCCCGGCGATCCTCGACCCTCACGGTCCCGGTGACACTCCGTTGCCGTTGTTCGAGTCCGGGGCGATCCTGATCTACCTCGCCGACAAGAGCGGGCAACTGCTGGCCCAGGAATCGGCGGCGCGCTACGAGACGATCCAGTGGCTGATGTTCCAGATGGGCGGTATCGGTCCGATGTTCGGCCAGGTCGGGTTTTTCAACAAATTTGCCGGCAAGGACTTCGAGGACAAACGCCCGCGTGATCGCTACGTCGAGGAAAGCAAACGCCTGCTCAACGTCCTCGACACCCATCTCGAAGGCCGCGACTGGATCATGGGCGAGCGCTACACCATCGCCGACATCGCCACGTTCCCGTGGGTGCGCAACCTGATTGGTTTCTACGAGGCCGGTGATCTGGTGGGCATCAATAATTTCCCGAATGTCACACGGGTGCTGGCGCGCTTCCTCGCCCGGCCAGCGGTGATTCGTGGGCTGGAAATTCCCAAATAAGACAGAATCATCAAAGACCAGGGCAGGCCATGCATTCCTACGATTTCAAGCAAGTCGATGTCTTCAGCCGCGTTGCGCTCAAGGGCAACCCGCTGGCCGTGGTATTGGGGGCTGACGACCTCGGCGACGAACGCATGGCAGCGTTCGCCAGTTGGACCAACCTCAGCGAAACCACGTTCGTGCTCAAGCCCTGTGACCCGCGGGCCGACTACCGGGTGCGGATTTTTACCACGCTCAGCGAGTTGCCGTTCGCCGGGCATCCGACCTTGGGCACCTGCCATGCCTGGCTGGAAGCCGGTGGCGTGCCCAAGGGTGAGGACGTGGTTCAGGAGTGCGGTGTCGGGCTGGTGCGGGTCCGACGCCAGGGCGCGGAGCTGGCGTTTCTGGCGCCGCCGCTGTTGCGCACCGGGCCGGTAGAAGCCGAGGTGCTGGAGCGCGTGCGGCGCGGACTTGGGCTGGAACCGGGGGCGATTGTCCGGGCGCAGTGGGTCGATAACGGCGCTGGGTGGCTGGCGCTGATGCTGGGTGATCGCCAGCAAGTGCTGGACTTGCAGCCGGATCACTCGCAGATGTCAGGGTTGGCCGTCGGCGTTATTGCACCGTGGCAGCCGGAGCGTGACGGCGATGAGGCACAGTTCGAAGTGCGCGCTTTCATTTCCGGCGACGGCATGCCCGAAGACCCGGCCACCGGCAGTCTCAATGCCGGCATCGCACAATGGTTGCTGGGTGAAGGGCTGGCGCCGGCCCGTTATGCCGTCAGCCAGGGCCTGACCATGGGCCGGGCAGGGCGGATCGAGGTGGAGCAGGTGGGGGATGAGATCTGGGTGGGTGGGGCGGTGGTGACGTGCATCAGTGGGCAACTGACCCTTTGAGCCGAATCAGCCCCTGTGGGAGCGGGCTTGCTCCCACAGGGGTTATGTATTCGATCAAAGGATTATTGCCAAACCGGTAACGGTTTTTATGCGCCCGGGATTTGTGTCCGGCGCCTTGCAGGGCATAAGCTTCGCCCCCTACGACGTTTGTCTCGTCCCCGATTTTTCAGGAATGCCCATGTCCAGTCAGTTCCCCGAAGCACGTCCACGCCGTCTGCGCCGCAATGCGAGCCTGCGCAGCCTGTTCCAGGAAACCGAGTTCAGTCTCAACGATCTGGTGCTGCCGATTTTCGTTGAAGAAGAGATCGACGACTTCGTGCCGATCAAAAGCATGCCGGGTGTGATGCGTATTCCCGAGTCGAAACTGGCCGGCGAGATCGAGCGCTATGCCCGTGCCGGTATCAAGTCGGTGATGACCTTCGGCGTGTCCCATCACCTGGACGCCAGCGGCAGCGACACCTGGCGCGACAACGGCCTGGTGTCGCGCATGTCGCGCATCGCCAAGGACGCCGTGCCGGAAATGATCGTGATGTCCGACACCTGCTTCTGCGAATACACCGACCACGGTCATTGCGGCGTGCTGCACAACCACGAAGTGGACAACGACCAGACCCTGATCAACCTCGGCCGACAAGCCGTTGCTGCCGCCCAGGCCGGGGCCGACGTGATCGCGCCGTCCGCCGCCATGGACGGCCAGGTCCAGGCGATTCGCCGGGCGCTGGATGCTGCCGGGTTCACCCAGATTCCGATCATGGCCTACTCGACCAAATTTGCTTCGGCGCTGTACGGCCCGTTCCGCGAAGCCGGTGGCAGCGCGCTCAAAGGCGATCGCAAAAGCTACCAGATGAACCCGATGAACCGCCGCGAAGCGGTGCGCGAATCGTTGCTGGACGAGCAGGAAGGCGCCGACGCGCTGATGGTCAAGCCGGCCGGCGCGTACCTGGACATCATCCGCGACATCCGCGAAGTCTCGCGCTTGCCACTGTCGGCGTATCAGGTCAGCGGCGAGTACGCGATGATCAAATTCGGCGCACAGGCCGGGGCGATCGATGAAGACCGCGTGGTGCGCGAAAGCCTGGGCGCGATCAAGCGGGCGGGCGCAGACTTGATCTTTACCTACTTTGCGATGGACCTGGCACTGGCCGGGATCTGACCCCTTCCAGTCACTGGATACTGTGTGGCGAGGGAGCTTGCTCCCGCTCGGCTGCGAAGCAGTCGTAAATCCGATGACCGTGGCGTCTCAGGCTAAACGCCGTTGTCGGTGTTGGGGCGCGCTGCGCAACCCAGCGCGAGCAAACTCCCTCGCCACAAGGATGGATGCGAGCCTGAAATCCGGGTCAGCCGAAAAACGCCCGAATCCCGTGATCACGCAAATACCGCTCGATCACTTTCGGATCGGCACTGTTGTCGGCAATCGCCACATAGGTGTCCGGACGCAACAGGTAAAACCCGTTGCGCGCCAACCCGGCTTCCTCAAACGCCGGCCGCCAGTCAAACACATGCAATGGCAGTTGGTGCTCATTGCACCAGGCGATCATTTCGTCGCTGGTGTCGCCGTAGACATGCACCTGCCAGACCGGGTTTCTCAGCGGTTCGAAATTGTCCCCTTCGTCATCATGCGCCCAAGGCAGACGGTCGCCACCGTGAACGTGACCGGCAACGCCTTCGCTCAGCGGCATGCCTCGGTAGTTGAGGGTGATCTGCGACACCGTGCGAAACAGAAACTCGCGACCCGCCTCCAACGAGGCCATTTTCGGAATCAGGAACGGCGCCAGGCGCGTGCGCAGCAGGTCGGCAACCTTGCCTTCGGCGGTGACAAAACTGAACACCCGGTCCGTGGTACTCACCAGCCGTCGGGCGAAGGCAATGCGTTCGGTTTCATAGCTGTCGAGCAGTTTGTCCTTGGCGCGGCCATTGAGCACCGCCGCCAGTTTCCAAGCCAGGTTGATGGCGTCGCCGATGCCGGTATTCATGCCCTGGCCGCCCACCGGACTGTGCACATGGGCCGCGTCGCCGAGCAGAAAGGCGCGACCGCTGCGAAAGAACTCCGCCACGCGGTGATGCACCCGGTAGGTGGAAAACCAGTTCACGTGTTCGACCTGCACGTTCAAGTGTTCGATGGCGTGGTGGCTGACGTCTTCGAAACGCAGCGTCTCGGGGTGATCGGCGCGCTCGTCGCGCACGGTGCCGATCAGTCGGGCATGGCCCTCACTGGCCAGCGGGAACACTGCCAGAAAGTCCGCCTGGTCGAGGTCCACATGCAGCTCACCGTTGAACGTCGGGCCACTGGCCTGGACATCGGCCACGTAGAAAATCTGCTGGTAGGTGCCACCGGGAAAATCCGCGTCAAGGGTCTTGCGCACGATGGAGCGGGCGCCATCGCAGCCGGCCAGGTAACTGGCTTCAAACGTTTGCTGCTGTCCGTCGGGCAGACGCAGCTGCGCGGTGATGCCGTCGCCGGTTTCCTTGAAACGCTCAAGTTCGGTGTTGCGCTCCACCCGCACGCCGAAGCGCTCCAGGCGTTCGATCAACAGCTTTTCGTGCGCGTCCTGCGGGAAAATCTCCATGAACGAGTAGGGCGTCAGCCCTTCGCCGATTTTGCTCAGGGGCAGGCGCGCAACAGCTTCACCCTTGACCCAGAAATTCGCCGCCGCCACCCGATGGCCGTTTTGCACGATGGCCTCGCTGAGATCGAGCTGGCGATACAACTCCAGCGTCCGCGCCTGCACCGCCAATGCCCGGGAGGTGGTGCCGGGGGCGCTGGTCCTGTCGATGATCCGCACCTGAACCCCGAGTTTGCTCAGCCACAACGCCAGCACCAACCCGGTGGGGCCGGCGCCGATGATCAGCACGTCACTTCGGTTCATGGGGCGATTCTCCGAGAGGGTGGGTGGGGCAAGTATGGTTCAGAGTGGGTGCTATTTCTTGAGACTGACAAATATCCCCTGTGGGAGCGAGCCTGCTCGCGAAGGCTGTGGCACATCCGATATTGATGCTGACTGACACACCGCTTCGCGAGCAGGCTCGCTCCCACAGGTTTTTGATCGTATGGTTGTCCCGGTTAAATGGTTGTCAGGGAGCCCCATGCAAGCCAACAGATTGATCACCACCCTCAGCGCACTCATCCTTCTGGCCGGTTGCGCCGGCCAGCGCGCCCAGCAAACTGCCGCCCGTCCCCCGGCTGAAGTCAAAGCCGAACTCGTGCGCCTGATGCCGGCCAAAGTCGCCGACCGCGAAGGCTGGGCAACCGATATTTATGCCGCGTTCGCCGCGCAGAAGCTCTCGCCAACCACGCAAAACCTCTGTTCGGTGCTGGCCGTTGCCGAGCAGGAATCGACCTTTCAAGTCGACCCGACCGTGCCCGGCATGGGCAAGATCGCCCGTGACGAAATCGACCGTCGTGCCGCCAGGGTCCATATTCCCGCCCTGTTGGTCAGCGCCGCGCTGCAAGTACGTTCGCCCTCGGGCAAGCGTTACAGCGAGCGCCTCAACGCCGCTCGCAGCGAAAAGGAATTGAGCGCGATCTTTGATGACTTCATTGCCATGGTGCCACTGGGCAAGACGCTGTTTGCCGGCTTCAACCCGGTGCACACCGCAGGACCGATGCAGGTCAGTGTCGAATTCGCCGAGCAGCATGCGCAGAATTACCCGTACCCGGTCACCGGCACGATCCGCCACGAAGTGTTTACCCGGCGCGGCGGCATGTATTTCGGCATCGCGCACTTGCTCGGTTACCCGGTGAACTACAACGACCCGCTGTACCGGTTTGCCGATTTCAACGCCGGTTGGTACGCCAGCCGCAATGCCGCGTTTCAGAACGCAGTGTCGCGTGCCTCGGGCGTGCCATTGGCGCTGGACGGCGACGTGATCCGCTACGACTCGATCATGCCCGGCACCACGGAACTGGCGGTGCGTACGCTGGGCAAGCAGCTGGGCATGCGCAATCCGGCGATTCGCGATCAACTGGAAAAAGGCCAGACCCTCGGGTTCGAAGACACCCAGCTGTACAAGCAGGTCTTTGCGTTGGCCGAAAAGGCCGAGGGCAAGCCGCTGCCCCGGGCGGTGCTGCCGGGCATTGAACTGCATAGCCCGAAGATCACCCGCAAACTGACCACGGCATGGTTTGCCAAACGGGTGGATGAGCGGTATCGGCGGTGTATGGGGCGGGCTGGAGCATAGAACCCTCAAACACTACAAAACCTGTGGGAGCTGGCTTGCCTGCGATAGCGGACAGTCAGGCGACATAAATGTTGGCTTCCCGACGCCATGGCAGGCAAGCCAGCTCCCCCATTTGATTGATGGTGTTGCTTAGAGGGTTGGCACGGGCATGGGCCTCGTCGCCCCCGCCGGGTCGCAATCCTCAGCAATCCTTGTGGGCGCCGCGATTGCTCGCGATGGCGCCAGCACCGTCAATAGCGATGTCGCCTGGCACGTCGCCCGGAGCACGCTCTGCTCCCACAGACCGCGTTCCAGTGACTATGCTTCGAACACGCCAGGAGGAGGCACTGACATGTATCAGCTCTACGGAAAAACCAACTCCGGTGCGGCCGCCATCGAAGCGGCACTGGAACTGTGTGACGTGCCGTATCGCTTCATCGATGTAGAGGCATCGGCCGAGGCCACGCAGGCGCTGGAAAAGCTCAACCCGCTGCAACAGATTCCCACGCTGCAAACCCCATCGGGCGATGTGCTGACCGAGAGTGCGGCGATCCTGATTCACCTGGGCCTGACGTTTCCCGCCGCCAGACTGCTGCCGAGCGATGCCCGCGAACGCGACCAGGCGATTCGTGGGATGACCTACATCGTCACTAATTGCTATGCGGCCATTGGCATAGTCGACTACCCCGAACGCTGGCTGGCCGAGGCGGATGAGTCGTCCCGGGAAAACCTGATGGCCGGCGCCCGAGCACGTTTGCACTGGAGCTGGGAGGTGTTTGCCGATCAGTTTTCCGGCGAGTTGTACCTGGGGATCGAGAAACCGGGGGCGCTGGATGTGCTGGCAGCGGTGGTGAGTCGCTGGGCGGGCAGCCGAGAGTATTTGCGCAATGCCCGGCCCGGGTTCTCCACCTGGCTGGAACGTATCGACCGGCACCCGACACTGGCCCCGGTATTTGCGCGGCATTGGCCATCCTGAGAACACCACAAGACCAAAAGTGTGGGAGAGAGCCTGCTCGCTCCCACAGTTGATTTGTGTCGGGCCCAAAAACTCGAAAACACCGCAGAACCAATGTGGGAGCGAGCTGCTCGCGATGAGGGTGTGGCAGTCAACACCTGGGCTGGCTGATACACCGCTTTCGCGAGCAGGTTCGCTCCCACAGTTGATTTGCGTCGGGCCCAAAAACTCGAAAACACCGCAGAACCAATGTGGGAGCGGGCTTGCCCGCGATGAGGGTGTGGCAGTCAACACCTGGGCTGGCTGATACACCGCTTTCGCGAGCAAGCTCGCTCCCACAGTTGATTTGTGTCGGGCCCAAAAACTTGAGAACACCGCAGAACCAATGTGGGAGCGAGCTGCTCGCGATGAGGGTGTAGCAGTCAACACATGGGCTGGCTGATACACCGCTTTCGCGAGCAAGCTCGCTCCCACAGTTGATTTGTGTCGGGCCCAAAAACTTGAAAACACCGCAGAACCAATGTGGGAGCAGGCTTGCCCGCGATGAGGGTGTGGCAGTCAACACATGGGCTGGCTGATACACCGCTTTCGCGAGCAGGTTCGCTCCCACAGTTGATTTGCGTCGGGCCCAAAAACTCGAAAACACCGCAGAACCAATGTGGGAGCAGGCTTGCCCGCGATGAGGGTGTGGCAGTCAACACATGGGCTGGCTGATACACCGCCATCGCGAGCAAGCTCGCTCCCACAGTTGATTTGTGTCGGGCCCAAATACTCGAAAACACCGCAGAACCAATGTGGGAGCGGGCTTGCTCGCGATGAGGGTGTGGCAGTCAACACCTGGGCTGGCTGATACACCGCTTTCGCGAGCAGGCTCGCTCCCACAGTTGATTTGTGTCGGACCCAAAAACTTGCAAACACCGCAGAACCAATGTGGGAGCGGGCTTGCCCGCGATGAGGGTGTGGCAGTCAACACCTGGGCTGGCTGATACACCGCCATCGCGAGCAAGCTCGCTCCCACAGTTGATTTGTGTCGGGCCCAAAAACTCGAAAACACCGCAGAACCAATGTGGGAGCGAGCTTGCTCGCGATGAGGGTGTGGCAGTCAACACATGGGCTGGCTGATACACCGCTTTCGCGAGCAGGCTCGCTCCCACATTGGATGTGGGGTGTAGCGGGTGGATCACTCCCCCCGAATGTACTGCTCCAACTGCTTGATCAGCTCCGCCTGTTCGGCAATTGCTTCCTTGACCAGGTCACCAATCGACAGCAACCCCAGCAACTGGCCGCCCTCGACCACCGGCAAGTGGCGCAGGCGTTTGTCGGACATGATGCCCATGCAGGTCTCGACGCTTTGGTGGGTGTCCACGGTGATCACCGGCGACACCATGATCTCGCTGACCGGGGTGCCCACCGAGGAACGCCCCTTGAGCACCAGTTTGCGCGCGTAGTCACGCTCGCTGATGATGCCGACGACTTCGCCTCCTTCGACGACCGGCAGCGCGCCGACGTTTTTGGCGGCCATGACCATCAGCGCTTCCAGCACCATCTGATGCGGGGCGATGGTGTGGACTTGCTGGTTTTCGTTGGCCTTCAGCTTGAGCAGTTGGGCGACAGTTTTCATGGCAGTTTCTCGGTGTTGTCGTTGTTATAGAAGCATCGTAGACGCCAGCGCGCAGAGCAAGGCGCAAAGCGCCGGATAACATGCAAAAAACGTCATTTGGCGGGTATTCGTCAATAAATACCCAATGACACATATGAAACTGTGGTCAATGGTTCTCCATAGATAAAGCGTGGCCGCAGGAGTGGAATTGGCCGGGGCAATCAGTGTGATGACGCGTAGAATCTGCACCTGATCAAATTGTCGAGGTTTGCAGTGGTGGATTTACAGCAGGGCTTCGTCCTGACCCGGCATTGGCGCGATACCGCGGCCGGTACGCAAGTCGAGTTCTGGCTGGCGACCGACAACGGTCCCCGGCGCATCCGCCTGCCGCATCAGCCGTCGGTGGCGTTTATCCCCGTCGTTCAACGCGAGCAGGCCGAAACGCTACTGCGCGGCGAAAAGAACGTCGAGCTCAAACCGCTCGCGCTACAGGACTTCGAACATCGCCCGGTGCTGGGCCTGTATTGCCAGCAGCACGGCCAGCTGATGCGCCTGGAAACCGCCCTGCGCAAAGCCGGGGTCGAGGTGTTCGAGGCCGATGTGCGCCCGCCCGAGCGCTACATGATGGAGCGTTTCATCACCGCGCCTGTGACGTTCGGCGGCACCGCCGATGGAGCCGGCCTGCTGCTCGATGCGCAGATGAAACCGGCGCCCGATTATCGTCCCGCGCTGCGGCTGGTCTCGCTGGACATCGAGACCACCGAGCAGGGCGAGTTGTATTCGATCGCCCTGCAAGGCTGCGGCGAGCGGCAGGTGTACATGCTCGGCCCGCCCAACGGCGATGCCAGCGCCGTGGATTTCCAGCTCGAATACTGCGAGTCCCGCACCCTGCTGCTCAAACGCCTCAACGAGTGGTTCGCCCGCCACGACCCGGACGCCATCATCGGCTGGAACCTGGTGCAGTTCGACCTGCGGGTGCTGCATCAACATGCCCGGCGCCTGGCGGTGCCGCTGAAACTGGGACGTGATGGCGAGGAAATGCAATGGCGCGAACACGGCAGTCGCAGCCACTACTTCGCTTCGGCGGCGGGCCGGTTGATCATCGACGGCATCGAGTCGCTGCGCTCGGCGACCTGGAGCTTCCCTTCGTTCAGCCTGGAAAACGTCGCGCAAACCCTGCTCGGCGAAGGCAAGGCGATCAGCACGCCGTACCAGCGCATGGACGAAATCAACCGCATGTTCGCCGAGGACAAACCGGCGCTGGCCACCTACAACCTCAAGGACTGCGAGCTGGTGACGCGGATCTTCGCCAAGACCGAGTTGCTGACGTTCCTGCTGGAACGGGCCAGCGTCACCGGTCTGCCGGCGGATCGCAGTGGCGGATCGGTGGCGGCGTTTACCCACCTTTATATGCCGCTGATGCACCGTCAGGGCTTCGTCGCGCCGAACCTCGGCAGCAAGACGCCTGAGGCCAGCCCCGGCGGCTTCGTCATGGACTCGCAACCGGGGCTCTATGAATCGGTGCTGGTGCTCGACTACAAAAGCCTTTATCCGTCGATCATCCGCACCTTTCTGATCGACCCGGTGGGGCTGATCGAAGGGCTTGAACACCCGGACGACAGCGAGTCGGTGCCGGGCTTTCGCGGTGCGCGGTTTTCCCGTACCCGGCATTGCCTGCCGGCCATCGTCGCCCGGGTCGCCGAAGGTCGGGAAACCGCCAAGCGCGAACACAACGCACCGCTGTCCCAGGCCCTGAAAATCATCATGAACGCCTTCTACGGCGTACTCGGTTCAAGCGGCTGCCGCTTCTTCGATACGCGGCTGGCTTCGTCCATCACCTTGCGCGGCCACGAGATCATGCTGCGCACCCGCCAGTTGATCGAGGCCCAGGGCCATGCGGTGATCTACGGTGATACCGACTCGACCTTCGTCTGGCTGCGTCGCGCCCATGGCCAGGAAGAAGCGGCAAAGATCGGGCGGGCGCTGGTGGACCATGTCAATCAGTGGTGGCGCGAGCATGTGCGTCAGCAATACGGGCTGCAAAGCGCCCTGGAATTGCAGTTCGAAATCCACTACAAACGCTTTCTGATGCCGACCATTCGCGGCGCCGAGGAGGGCAGCAAGAAGCGCTACGCCGGGCTGGTGACGCACGCCGATGGCAGTGATGAGATGGTCTACAAAGGTCTGGAAACCGTGCGCACCGACTGGTCGCTGCTGGCGCGGCAGTTCCAGCAGGAGTTGTATACGCGGATTTTCCACCGCAAGCCCTATCAGGACTATGTGCGCGACTACGTGCGCAAGACCCTGGCCGGGGAGTTTGACGACCGCCTGGTCTACCGCAAGCGCCTGCGCCGCACCCTCGATGACTACGAACGCAACGTGCCACCGCATGTGCGGGCGGCGCGCATGGCCGACGAGTTCAACGACCGTCAGGGCCGCCCACGGCAATACCAGAACGGCGGCTGGATCAGCTACGTGATCACCCTGGCCGGGCCCGAGCCGCTGGAGATCCGCAGCGCCGCCATCGACTACGACCACTACGTCACCCGGCAATTGCAACCGGTGGCAGATGCGATCCTGCCGTTTGTCGATGACGACTTCTCAACCCTGATTGGTGGGCAGCTGGGCCTGTTTTGAGTCCAGCAGCAACAGCGTCCAGTCATCGGCAATGCCGTGAAAATACTGCTCCAGTGCCTGGTGAAACACGCTGTCGGCTGCAGCCACCTGAGCGAACAGGGTGATCGATGAGTGAAATTTCAGGTCGTCGGGGTGGCCGAAAATCTCGGCAATCGAGTGCTGGCGGATGTTCAGCACCAATTGCGTGCAGGTGCGCAGGCGTGCGCCCAGCAGCGGGTGCTTGAGGTACGCCGCCGCTTCTTCTCGTGAGCCGAGGGCAAAGTAGCGCGACATTTCACTGGCGCCGAGGCCGGCCAGCTGAGGGAAGATGAACCACATCCAGTGCCGGCGTTTGTGCCCGGCGCGCAGTTCTTCCTGGACCCATTCGAACACCGGGTCTTGCGCCGGGATAAAGCGTTGCAGATTGAACGTGTCGAGCGGATCGGTACTTCGCATGCCGACGTCCTCCCACAGACTGCGCCGGCTCAGACCATGGCCAGTCGCTGTTTGCGTTGTGGCGCTTGAAATGCCTGGTCCAGCGCCTCCAGATCCCCAGCGTCCAGCTGTATGTGTGCGGCTTGCGCATTGAGTTGCACATGCTCGGGCCGCACCGCCTTGGGAATGGCGATCACCCCGTCCTGGCGCGCAATCCATGCCAGCGCCACCTGAGCCGGCGTCACCCCATGACGGGCGGCGACCTGCTTGAGGGTCGAATTGACCAGCATATGCCCACCCTGGCCAATCGGACAGTAGGCCATGAGCGGTAGTCGTCGCTGCTGGCTCCACGGCAGCAGGTCGAACTCGATGCCGCGCGACTCCAGGTTGTACAGCACCTGATTGGTGGCGCACTCCGGCGCCCCAAGCTCTTCAAGGTCATCGACGTCAAAATTGGACACGCCCCAACGGCCGATCTTGCCGTCTTCGCGCAGGCGCTCAAAGGCTTCGACGGTTTCCTCCAGCGGATACTGGCCGCGCCAGTGCAGCAGGTACAGATCGATGTAATCAGTACCGAGCCGTCGCAGGCTGCGCTCGCACGCCTGGGGAATGCCTTTGCGACTGGCGTTGTGCGGATAGACTTTGCTGACCACAAACACCTGGTCGCGCAGGCCTGTGATGGCTTCGCCCACCACTTCCTCCGCGCCGCCCTCGGCGTACATTTCGGCGGTGTCGATCAGCGTCATGCCCAGTTCAATGCCCTGGCGCAGCGCCGCGACTTCCTGTTTATGCGCCGAGCGATCCTCGCCCATGCGCCAGGTGCCCTGACCGATGACCGGAACGCTGACGCCTGCCAGTTCGATCGTGTGCATGTAAACCTCCTGTTTAAATACCGATGGATACTGCTGTGGGCAGCAGAATAGCCCACGGGTTCAGTCGGCGGATGATCACGCAGGTTGCCGGTGATCGGTCGATACTGCACTTTTTGCCGTTAACCGGCTCTATCCATGGCCAGGTTGTGGCGACTCCCGCCGCAACAGACATGTGTAAGCCCAACCCTCTATGGTTCGAGCGTTAGCCCATTGCCTGATCCCGATTCGCCTGTTGGCCGGTTTGCTATTGCTGTGTGCCAGTGGTTGCAGCCAGCAGCAAGGCGGCGACATTTTCAACCAGTTGCGCGAAGGCACGCCCCAGGAATTTCTGCAAACGAGCGTCGATCGCATGGCCACCCTGGCCATGCGTGACAACCTCGACAGCCTCTATCTGTTGATGAACAAGCTCTACCGGCGTAACCCCGAAGAACTGAAAAAATCCGGCTTCATCGATGCCCCCACCGCCGAGAAGCAGGTGCGCGTGGCCATCGAACAGCAGCAACCATTGCCCACCCTCGGCGGCAGGAAAGACCTGGCCGCGCTCAGTTATGCCATGAGTCCGGGATTTCTCGGCGACCGGGTCGGCGCCTTCATCTATGCCATCGGCAGCATGCTGGTCACCGCCCATGGCAACCGGGTGGCGTTCTACATGACCGATGCCATTAACCCGGTGTTCGTCAGCAACGCGGCGCGCAACATTGAAAAGGCCACGTGGATGCTCAGCCAGCGACAAAACGCCAAGGGCGAACTATTGCTGTTCTCCAACGAAATCTCGGAGGAGGGCAGCAACCTGAGTTTCGCCGTGGAGTTCGGCAAGATCGTGGCGCGCCTCGACCTGCTGACCCAAATGCTGGATGAGCGTTATCGGCGCATCGGCCTGAATTACGCTCAGAGCCTGTTGTTCTTGAATTTCTTGCCGGTGCAGTGAGGGGTTGATTGGCGCAGGGCCTGGATCAACTGGCATTTAAAGCCAGGAGCGGATTCTCACTGACTTCGTTCAATCCCACAGTGGAAATTTTTTACAGGGGCATTTATGGAGTGTCAGTAGTTTGTTCGGGGCATAACGATAGACCGCAACGATATAAGTGGTTATAAGAAAAATCGCTATGCTGCGGGCCAGTTTTTTCATGCGTTTTGTGCGGGCGTGTTAATGGATTTCGGTCATTTCGGGTTAATCGTTGCAGGCTTGGTGGTAGGTTTTATCGTCGGGATGACCGGCGTGGGCGGTGGTTCGCTGATGACGCCGATCCTGCTGTGGTTCGGCGTCAACCCGGCCACGGCGGTGGGCACCGATCTGCTGTACGCGGCCATCACCAAATCCAGCGGCGTGCTGGTGCACACGAAAAACAGGAACATCGACTGGGCCATCACCGGCTGGCTGACCCTGGGCAGCGTGCCGGCGGTGATGATGACGCTGTGGTTCCTGAGCAGCCTGCACACCGCGCCCGATGCCATGAACACCATCATCAAGCAGGCCTTGGGCTTTGTGCTGTTTGCCACGGCTTTGGCGATCTTTTTCAAGAAACGCCTGCTGGATTTCGCCCACAAACGCGCTGGCGGCAACTACAACCCCAGCGGTCCGCGCCTGAACGTGCTGACGGTCATCACCGGTCTGATCCTCGGCACCATGGTCGCCCTGACGTCCATCGGCGCAGGCGCTTTAGGCACCGTGGCGCTGTTTATCCTCTATCCGCTGTTGCCGACCCGCCGCCTGGTCGGCACGGAAATCGCCCACGCCGTGCCACTGACCCTGGTCGCCGGCCTGGGTCACGCGAGCATGGGCAACATGGATTGGCAGGTGCTGGGCTTTCTGCTGATCGGGTCGTTGCCGGGCATCTGGCTGGGCAGCCACCTGACTGGGCGCATCTCCGATGAAGTGCTGCGCCCGTGCCTGGCGACGATGCTGTTGTTGATCGGCTACAAGCTGGTTTTTTGATCCGGCTTCGATCGCTTTTCAGTCATACCAGACCGGCACAATTGATGTGGGAGCCAAGCGCGCTCCCACAGGTTTCACTGAATTCAGTTCATGCCGCGGTACCACGCTTCATGACCGTCACCACGACGTCATCTTCTTCTACATCCTCGACCACCTCCCAACCCAGCCCCGCATACAGCGCTTGAGCGTGGACGGTACACAGATACAGCTCTGGCACACCGATCAGTCTCGCTTCCTCGACAATGCGCTGCACCAGTTGCGAGGCAATGCCCCGACCCCGATGTTCTTCCTTGACGTAGACGCCGGCGAGCCAGGGCGTCAGTTCAGGACGCGAGTCCAGGTCATTGACCAGCAGCAGGGCGCCGCCGAGTAACTGCGCGCCGTCATGGGCGATCACCACCGAGGGCACCGAACCCTTGCCGCAACTGGCGCGCATGCGCTCGGTTTGTGCCTCCAATGTATTGCCGGGTTTGTAGTGGCCCCATTCGTTGAAATTGAGTTCGGCGAATTCCGGGAGCAGGGCGGGGTAGTCACTGAGGTAGTCGAGTTGTATGGCCAATTGCAGCTCCTTTTCCGGGGGGCGGCGCGTCGGTTGCGAGCCTGGCGATTCACCATAGAGCGGTCATCAATCGTAATCAATTGGTGCTCACAATCCTTCACAGTCTGTTGCGCAATGCCGGCCCTGACCTAAGCTTGGGGCAACGCGAAACATATTCGCGGATCGTCACCCGGAACGATCGCCGCGATGCGCGTTCATTAGAGCGTGGATATCAAAAGGAGATGCGCATGCTCATCAGGTCTTTGACCCTGGCAACCCTGCTGGCTTTCGCCGGCCCCCTGTTCGCCGCTGACAGCGACTCACCCCTGGCACCGGAGCTGGGCAAGTCCCGGCCGCTGATCGTAATCGCTTCCAGTACCGTCGATCCCGTTTGGATGAGCCTGAAAAAGTCGCTGGACGATCCCGCCAACAAGCAAGGTGTCGCCCAGCGCAATATCAAGGTGTACAGCGTGCTGAACATGTTCGGTCAACTTGACGGCAAGGATCTCGGCCAACAGGACACCATGGCGCTCATCCGTTCGCTGAAACTGGGTGCAGGGGCGTTGCCCAAAGTCATCCTGCTGGGCAAGGACGGCGAGATCAAACTTGACAGTTCAGGGGAAGAATCAAAATCGGTCGACTTGAAGAAAATATTCGACACCATTGATGCCTTGCCGGCAGCCGAGAAAGAATTGACCCCACCGGCACCTCCAGCGACGGCCGAAACGACACCGGCCAAAGGCGCCAAAGGTGCCAAGACGAAAGCAGGCAAGACTGCAAAACCTGCCGCCCCGCCTGATCAGCCGGATGATTGATTACGCCGCCTGCCACAAAAGCGGTGCACCCCGAATATCCCCTGTGGGAGCGAGCCTGCTCGCGAATGCGCTGGATCAGCCAACGTAAATGTTGACTGTGCCGCCTTCGCGAGCGGGCTCGCTCCCACAGGATTGGCGCTGCGGTTACCAGCGATACCGATACCCCACCGTCACCGCCCAGGGCTGTTCGATACCCCGTCCCTTGGTGTATTGGCCGTCGACAAAGACGTTGTGTTTGTCCGCCACCGACATCATCACTCCGCCACCTATCTCGCCCCGTGAGCCCGGCAAACGACTGTCCAGCGGCGAGCCGCTGACGGTCACATGGCTGTCGCCGGCATGCTCGGTGATCCACGTCGCCTTGGCATAGGGTTTTACCCTGATGCCGTTGTCGAATTGCAGGTTGCGCCCCAGCATCCCGCCCACACGGCTTTGCACTGAAGTCATCGCATCCTGTTCAACGTCCAGGCCGTTACTGGCGGTGTAACGCCCACTGCTGAGGCGCGACACCTGAACCCCGGCCTGCGGTTCGACGAACCAGCCTTTGCCCAGGTCGATGGACTTGCCCAGTTGCACATCGCCGCTCACAGCATGGTTCTTGTAGTGTGCCTTGACGCTGTCGCCGAGGTTGCTGGTGATGTCGATCCGGTTGTTCAAGCGGCTGTATTTCAGCACGCCATCGACGTACCAGCCGCTCTGATCCAGGTAGCTGGCATAACCACCGAGGGTGGCGCTGTCGATGCTGCCTTTGCTGTTTTCGCCGAACTGTTGCCGCGCCTGTCCCTTGCCGAGCAACCCGCCCACATACAGCGTGCCGGTGGCGAAGGGCAGGGTTTTGTCGGCGCCGATTTCCATGCCATCGACTTGCTGCTGGAAGTCCCGGCTGGCGCCTGTGTCCAGGTGTTGTTCGGTGCCGTAACCACGAGTCCAGAGGCCGCCCTGATCCTGGCCCGAACGCAGATCACCGAAGTGCCCGGTGGTGGCATTCATCTGAGCACCGAGCAGCGCTGCGCTGGCGGCAGGGCTGGCGACGGCGGCGTTGGCGCCTTTGCTCAGGGTTTCTGGCTGAGGCAGGTGAGCTGGTTGTACGGGCTCCGCGGGCTGAACAGGTTCAGCGGGCTGACCGGGATCAACAGGTTCAGCGGGTTTCACAGGTTTAACAGGTTCAACAGGCTTGACCGGTTCAACCGGTGGTTCTGGATCGGTTGGCGTCTCTGGTTGCACCACGGTGTCCGGGTCTTGCGGGGCACTCGCCAGACTGGCCAGGTACCAGTCATTACCCTGATGCTGCAATTGATAGCGATAAGCGCCGGCGTCCACCGTCTCTCCGTAGAGTTTGAAGTCGCCGACGCCGCCATTGCCGTTCACCAGCATCAGTTTCTGCAAAGCCTCGCCAGGCGCGTTACCGGAGTCGGCCACCACCAGTGTATGGCGGTCGCTGATCAGGCCGTTGACCTTGATCAGATCCCCCTTCAAGGCAGCCAGGTCGGTGTTCATCATGAACGTGCCGTTGCCACTCAGCGGGCCATCGATGGTCAGCGTGTGAAATCCGCCGAAGGCCGGGTCGGCAAACGTCACCCGGCCATCGACACGAGCCGGGCCTCTCAGGTTGGCGAAGCCTTTGAGCAACAAATCACCGTCGCGGTTGATCAGGGTGTTCTCGGCGGCCGCGCCATCACCCAGCACCATCAAGCCACCCTGATTAACCGTGGTAGAGCGAACACTGGTGCCGGCCACGCTCTCCATCACCCCGCCCTGATTGATCACGGTGTTGCTGACCTTGGCCGTGTCGTTCACCGACAGCAAGCCACCCTGATTGACCGTTGTACGGTCGGCATTGCCGTTTTGATAAACCATCATCTGGCTGTTGCTGACGCGGGTGTTCTTCGCCATGGCGTCAAAGTACACGTACATACGGCCGCCATTTAGCGACGTGTCGCTGACCACCGCGTTTTCGACGACCTCCAGGTCGCCGCCACTGATCGTGGTATGCAGGGCGGTGGCCGAGCCGCTGACGAGCATCACGCCGCCGTTCATGACGGTGTCTGTGGCCTGGCCGTTGTCATGAAGCGCCATCCAGCCGTTGCCGTCGATGGTGGTGCCGATCGCGGTGCCTGTCTCCCATAGATGCAGTTGCCCATCGCTCACGGTGCTGTTGCTGACCCTGCCACCCGTGCCGACGCCCAGCCACGAACCGTCGTTGAGCAGTAGATTGTCCTGAGGGGTGGTCACACAATCAGCGTCGCAGGCTGCATTGGCCAGCCATGGCGCAGCACCCAGAAGCAACAACGCACCTGACATCGAAACCCGCGAAAACCGCACACCAAATGCAAACATAGTGACCCGCCGACTGCATGAAATAGAGCGACGGATTCTGCGGATGTCAGCGGTGTGGGTAACGCAGCCGGTTCCGATTATTGTGTAGGATGAGTCCTACAAAAATCAGCCGTGGACACTGGCCCGAATGCTCTGTTGCAGGCACGTCATCTGCTTGATGAAGGCCTCTACCAACGGGCTCAGCCCGGCGGCATCGGTGGTGACCTGACAGCCCTGTTCCAGCTGTTCGCAAACGCTGATGAGCATGTCTGCGTGGATGATTCGTGCACTGCCGAGGATCTTGTGACAGCAACGTGCCATTGCGCGGTAGTCGCCTGCGCCATACAAACCTTGCAAGGCTTCGAAGTCTTCCTGGTTGGTACGCAGCACCGTGCTCAGCAATTGACGAGTCAGTGTCGCATCGCCTGCGGTGATGTCGTTGACCCTGGCAATGTCGAAGCACGGCGCACTGGTCAGACGCGCCGCTTCAGCCTCGTGCAGGTAATGCTCAAGCACATGGCGGGTGACCGGTTTGAACAGGCAGTCATTCATGCCCGCTGCCAGGCAACGGCGGATTTCCAGCGGCTGCGCATTGGCAGTCAGGCCCAGCACGTGAACGGGCGAGCGCCCTGTGTTCACCTCGGTTTCGCGCAGTTGGCGGGTCATCTGATCGCCGTTCATCTGCGGCATGTTGCAGTCGGTGATCACATAGTCGAAGTCCTCGCGAGCCCACAATCGCAGGCCTTCCAGGCCGTTCTCGGCGCAGGTGACGTGCATGCCCAGCGATTCGAGCTGGCGCTGCAGCACCACCCGGTTGAACTCGTGGTCCTCGACAATCAGAATCCTGCGCACGGGCAGCGGCAGCTGTTTTCCGCCCGGGAGTGATGGCACACCGGCATCGCCCGGCGCCTGGGCGGCATTCAGCCTCAGGGTGAAACACGAGCCTTGTCCAGGCGTGCTGGTGCAAGTCAGTTGCCCACCCATCAGTTCGGTCAATTGCCGACAGATGGCCAGGCCCAGGCCGGTGCCGATCTGCAGCTCCGTGTCGCTGCTGCCGACCTGTGTGTAGGGCTGGAACAGCCGCTGCTGTTGCTGCTCGTCCATACCGATGCCCGTGTCGCGAACCGTCAGGCGCAATTGCACGATGTCGTCAGCCGGCACCAGCGCCAGTTCAACGGTCACGGTGCCCTGAGGCGTGAATTTGATGGCGTTGCTGATCAGGTTCGACAGGATCTGCCGCAAGCGCAGCGAGTCCAGCTCCACGGCGATGTCGGCGATCGGACCGACGAACTCCAGCGCCACGCCTTTGTGCCGGGCGAGGCTGGCAAAGCCCTGAATCACCGTGCGCACCAGGTGTTCGGGGTGACAGGTGCCACTGCGCAGTTCGAACTTGCCCGACTCGATTTTCGACAGATCGAGAATCTCGCCGATCAGCTCCATCATGCCGCTGGCGGACTTTTGCGCGATGTCGATCAGTTCGGCGTCCGGGCGCCCGTCGCGCATCAGCTCCAGTACGCCGACCAGCGCGCTCATCGGTGTGCGGATTTCGTGGCTCATTACCGCCAGAAAGTGACTCTTGCCCCGGTTGGCGGCTTCCGCCAGGTCTTTGGCCTGATGCAGCGCATGTTGCAGGTTCTGCTGCTCGGTGAGGTCGATCCAGCCGCCAATGACGCCGGTCATGGTGCCGTCGGAGTCGCGGTAGGGCAGGGCCCAGTGGTAGATGTGATAGTGCCTGCCGTTGACGGTCATGGCGAAGCTGTCGAACGACGGCTCGCCGCTGGCGAGGGTGGCGCGGTGGATGCGTTTGTAGTTGTGAACATCGGCCATGGGCAGGATGTCCGCTTCGGCCAGCCCCTTGTTCAACACGCGATCGAGTTCGACTTCCATCACCCGCAAATAGGCGCGGTTGCAGGTCAGCAGCAGGCCTTCGCGGCTGCGCACGTAGATCGGATGCGGCGTGCCGTCCACCAGCACTTGCATGAACACCAACTGATCGTTCAAGGCTTTCTGCGCCTTGAGACGCTCGGCGATTTGCCGGCGTAAGCCGACGTTCCACGCCAGAATCGCCAGCAGCACCATCAGCGTTGCCGCCCCGGCCTTGTAGAACCAGCTCTTGTAGGCGTTCCAGCCGCCCTCGCTTTCCTGGGTGTTCTGCCAGCGGTTGACCAGATCGGTGAACTCGTCCGGACGGATGTCGAGCAGCGCCTTGTTGAGGATCGAGATCAGTTCGGCATTCTGCTGTCCACTGGCAAAAGCGATCAGCGCCGGTGGTGCGCCGATCACTGAGTCGATTTGCAGGCGGCCCCGGAAATAGCGGTCTATCAGGTAGGAGGCGCCCAGTTGCGGCTGAATCACGCCCTCGACCTGGCCTTCGGCGAGCAATTCATAAGTCTCGATGGGCGCATCGACCATTACTTGCCGGACATCCGGCCACTCGCGTGCCAGCCAGTTCTGCGCGGCCGAGCCCTTGATGATCGCCACCCGCTGGCCTTTCAAACCGACCAGGCCCGAATGTTCGGGCTGCACGCGGGTGACCAGTACGTACGGATTGACCAGATAGGGCCTGGAAAACGCCAGCGTGGACTCGCGGTCGGCGCTGTAGGTCAGTGCACCGATGATGCTGACCGGATTGCGCTGCACGCGGCTGATCATGGCGTCGACCGAGGTGATTTTGCCCGGATTGAACACCAGCCCGGTGCGATCATTGATCATTTCCAGCAAGTCGGCGGCCATGCCCCGCAACTGCCCCTGAGCGTTGAAAAAGCTGAACGGCGAGTACAAGTCGTTGGCCAGCACGTCGACGGTCGGGTGGTCCTTGATCCACTGTTGTTCGGCGGGGGTCAGTTGCAGTCGGCTGTAACCCAGTTTCGGATTGGCGCCGATGCCCCAGCGTCGGGCAATCACGGCACGTTCGGCGGGGGAAATATTCGACAGGACGGTGTTGAGCAGCGTCAGCAGTTGAGCGTTGTGTCGCTGTATGGCAAAGCTGAAACCCAGCCCCTCAGAGTCGCGCTGGATGGTTTGCTTGAGGCTTTGCTGATAGCGCTGTTCCAGCAGGTATTGCGCTGAAATCGCATCGGTCAGCAGCACATTGCCGGTGCCATAGGCCACCAGCCCCAGTCCCTGCTCGGTAGAACGTACGGACTGCACTTGCAGGTCGGGAAACAAGGCGGCTACCCGTTCCTGCTGAACCCAGTCCGGGTCGAACAGCACCGTGGTGCCGGCAGGCGGCCGATCATTGGGCCAATGCGTGCCGAACTGGCTGATCAGCACCGCCTGATCGTAGGCATAAGGTGCGCTCAGTATCAGGTCGGCATAATTCTCTTCGAGGTGGTTGGTGCGCGGCACCAGATCGACGTCACCGCGTTGCAGCGCCGCCAGCGCCAATGCCTGGCTGTCATAACGATTGACCTGCAAACGCACGCCCAGACCGCGTGCCAGCACATCGAGATAATCGGCGGACAGGCCTTCGTAGTCCTTCTGGTTGGCGGTCATGTCCAGTGGCGGGCGGTCAGGCAGGTAGGCACCGATTCGCAGCTCGGCCTTGTGCGCCAGCCATTGCCGCTGTGTTGCCGTCAGCGCCGGGTTGACGCTGCTTTCGGCGGCGCGGCTGAGCAGCGCAAGGGGCTCGGCAGAGGCCGGTAGCGCGAGGAGCAGAAGTACGCCCAGCAATGTCCGACAGATCGCGGTCATGGCTCAGACCAGGTCGTTGCGTTTGGCGAACTCGATCAACTCCAGCAGCGTGTCGGCGTTGAGTTTTTGCATCAGGCGGGTTTTGTAGGTGCTGACGGTCTTGTTGCTCAGCAACATGTCGTCGGCTATTTCCTTGTTGCTTTTGCCCTGGGCCAAACCGTGCAGCACTTTGAGTTCACGGCGCGACACGCCGCTCAGCAGCTGCGCGTCGTTCTGGGCGAAGTCGCTTTTGCGCACCGAGCTGAAGGTGCCAATGGGGAACCAGGTCTTGCCGCTGGCGACGGCCTGGAGCGCGGTGGCGATTTCCACCGGGTCATCGACTTTCGACAGAAACGCCGCCGCACCGGCGCGCATGCATTGCGCCGCGTACGCCTGGCTTTTCAAGCCGGTGTGCACCAGCACATGCGCCGGGCTGCCGCCGATGCGCAAGCGGTCGATCACTGCCATGCCGTCGAGTTGCGGAATGTCCAGGTCCAGCACAATGGCGTCCGGCTTGAGCTCGAAAGCCTTGGTGAGAGCGTCCACGCCGTTGTCGCATTCGCCGACAATCTCATGGCCTTCGCGAGCCAGGATCATCCCGACTGCCATGCGTACTACCGCGTGATCATCGACCAACAGCACTTTCATCGATCAGCCCTCATGCCTTGATTCAGCATAGTCCCGGAGCTGAAAAACGGCTCGGAAGGCCTGATGCGTGGCGAGGCACTGTGAAAAAAAGGCGCGATCGTACTCGGTTTGTGGGCCTAAGTAATCTTCAAGTTGATCGCAATCCCCCCCTGTGGGAGCGAGCCTGCTCGCGACGGCGGTCTATCAGTCGGTAGTGGCTTTGGCTGACACACCCTCTTCGCGAGCAGGCTCGCTCCCACAGGTTGTAGTGCTGTAGTGCTGGTCCGCTCAGGCGATGGTGTCCACGACGCCGCCATCCACCCGCAACGCGGCGCCCGTAGTAGCGGATGCTTGAGGCGACGCCACATACACCACCATATTCGCCACTTCTTCCATGCTCGCCGCCCGCTGGATAATCGAACTCGGACGATTGGCCATGACAAAGTCCGCCGCGACTTTTTCCATCGGCTCACCGGACTGTTGTTGCTGCTCCTTGAGCATGTCGCGCAGCCCATCGGACAGAGTCGGCCCCGGCAGCACTGCATTCACCGTAACCCCGGTGCCGGCCATGCGCTTGGCCAGGCCACGGGAAATCGACAGGTTGGACGTCTTGGTAAACCCGTAATGAATCATGTCCGCCGGAATGTTCAGCGCCGATTCCGACGAGATGAACACCACTCGGCCCCAGCCGTTTTTCTCCATGCCTTGCAGATAGGCGCGCGACAGTCTTACGCCGGACATCACATTGACTTCGAAGAATTTCTCCCAGACGTCATCTTCAGTCTCGAAAAAATCCTGCGGGCCGTAAATGCCCACGTTGTTCACCAGAATATCGACCTGGGGCAGGGCGGCGACCATCGCCTTGCACCCCGCCGCGCTGCCGACATCGGCGGCAATCCCGCGCACGCTGGCGGACGGCAGCAGTTTGTGCAGTTGACTGACAGCGGCCTCCACCGCGTCCTGCTTGCGGCCATTGATCACCACCTCGGCACCGGACAGCGCAAGGCCTTTGGCGATGGCAAAACCGATGCCTTGGGTGGAACCGGTAATGAGGGCGGTTTTGCCGGACAGGTCAATGTTCATGGAGAGGCTCGCTCTTGAGTGGGGAGACAAGAGGGATGACTGCGTGGGGGGCAGGCTAGTTCAAGAGATCACCATTTTTCTGGCCGCCCATAACCCTTGTGGGAGCGAGCCTGCCCGCGAAGGCGCCGGCACATTCGACATCAATCTGGCTGACAGACAGCTTTCGTCGGAACGCCGCCCGGACCAAGCCCGCTCCCACAGGTTTTTTTGCGTTTTGTGCTTACTCGCTCAGTGCCCCCAGAATCTGATGGGCCATCTTCACCCGATCCGGAATCGGGTAATTCTTGTTGGCCATGATCACGATGCCGATGTCTTTGCTCGGCACGAACGCCACGTACGTACCGAAACCACCGGTCGATCCGGTTTTATTGAGCAGCACATTGCCAGGCTCAGGCTGCGGCGGCGTCAGCCATTGGACTTTGTGCGCCTCCATGGCCATCGGCGTCGAGTTGCCGGCCAGCAATTTGTCGAGGGTGATCGGGTAGCTGTAGCGCTCCCAGCCCAGGCCCTGGGTCATGTCGCCGACGGTGTAGTAACCGGTGTGAGTCAAGGCAATCGCCTGCTGCAAAGGCTTTTCCAGCGCAGCCGGTTTCAGGTTCGCTTCGACGAACCGGAGCATGTCTGATGCACTGGTTTTTACCCCGTAGGCCTCGGAATCCAGCGCTCCCGGATCGACGTGTACAGGCTTGTCGGCCTTGTCATAGCCCATGGCGTAGAGCCCCAGCTGATCCTGTGGCACGTGCAGATACGTGTGTTTCAGGCCGAGCTTCGGTAACAGGGTGTTTGCCATCGCCTCATCAAACGGCGCGCCCAGGCTGTGGGCCGCCAGATAGCCGAACAGGCCGATGCTCGGGTTGGAATACTGGCGATGGGAGCCGGCCGGGTACACCGGTTTCCATTGTTGGAAATAGCCGAGCATCTTGTCCGGATGATCCGCTGCATCGGGGAATTGCAGGGGCAGGCCGCCGGCGGTGTAGGTGCCCAGCTGCACCACGCTGATGTTGTCGAAAGCGCTGCCACGCAGCGCCGGCAGGACGTGGCTGGCCTTGTCCGACAGAGACAGTTTGCCGCTGGCCAGGGCATAACCGCCGAGGGTGGCGGTGAAGGTTTTGCTGACCGAGCCGATTTCAAACAGCGTGTCGCGGGTGACGGCTTGCTGGTTTTCCCTGGAGGCGACGCCGTAATTAAAGTAATGCGCCTTGCCGTTGACGGTCAGGGCGATCGCCATGCCAGGCACGCTCTGTTGTTGCATGACCGGTGTGACGGCAGCGTCTACCAGCGCCTGCAACTGTGCGTCCGTCTGTGCCATGGCCATGCACTGGCCTGCACCCAGAAAAAGTCCGAAAGCACTGTAGGACACGAGTCTGTTGAATTTCATATTGGGCATGATTAAGCCGCTTTCCCTGAGATTTGGTTGTGTTAGCCGCTACACTCTGAGCGGTCTTCAATACGGGGCACTGCTGAGCCAGGCAAATTTAGGCAGTCTGGCGCTGATCGGCAAACAATGATATTTCGCATGAGCCATTAGAAAAATTTGGGAGTGGGCATGATTCGGCCTCAACTACCGTTGAACGCACTGCGCGCCTTCGAAGCGTCGGCGCGGCATTTGAGCTTCACCCGGGCGGCGGTGGAGCTGTGCGTGACGCAGGCGGCGGTGAGCCATCAGGTCAAAAGCCTGGAGGTGCAACTTAACGTCACCCTGTTCAAACGCTTGCCCCGCGGCCTGATGCTGACCAGTGAAGGAGAAACCCTGCTGCCGGTGTTGCGCGAATCCTTCGACCGCATCGCCGAAACACTGGACAGGCTGGAAGGCGGACATTACCGCGAAGTGCTGACGGTCGGGGCGGTGGGGACATTTGCGGTGGGTTGGTTGTTGCCGCGACTGGCCGACTTTCGGGCGAAACATCCGTTCATGGATTTGCGCTTGTCGACCCATAACAACCGGGTGGACGTGGCGGCTGAAGGGCTGGATTACGCCATCCGTTTTGGCGCGGGAGCGTGGCACGGCATCGAGGCGTTGCGCTTGATCGATGCGCCGCTGTCAGTGTTGTGCGTGCCCGAGATCGCCCGGCAGCTGAAATCTCCGGCTGACCTGTTGCAGCAGACGTTGCTGCGTTCATATCGCACTGATGAATGGCCTGAGTGGTTTCAGGCGGCGGGTTTGGCGACCCACGCCGCGCCGCCGCAAAGCATCGTGTTCGATTCGTCGCTGGCGATGATGGAAGCGGCGCTGCAAGGCGCAGGCGTGGCGTTGGCGCCGCCGCTGATGTTCGCTCGGCAACTGGCGGCGGATGCGATTCGCCAGCCGTTCGCGATTGAAATCTGCACGGGAAGTTATTGGCTGACGCGCTTGCAGTCACGGCCCGAAACGGCGGCGATGGTGGCGTTCAAGAGGTGGTTGTTGCAGGCAACACAAACCCGTTGGGGTTAACCCGGGCCCCCACTGTGGGAGCGAGCCTGCTCGCGAATGCGGTGGATCAGTAACAACAATATCGACTGACACTGCGTCTTCGCGAGCAAGCTCGCTCCCACAGGGATTGTGTAGTGCTGGAAGAACGCCTAGCGCACCAGGCTCGGCCGTTTGTTATCGAACGTCCACCCCGGTATCAGGAACTGCATTGCCACGCTGTCATCCCGCGCGCCCAGGCCCATGCCTTTATACAACTCATGCGCCTTGGCCAATTGGTCCATGTCCAGCTCCACCCCAAGCCCCGGCTTCTTCGGCACCTGCACGCAGCCATCGACGATTTGCAGCGGGGCCTTGGTCAGGCGCTGGCCGTCCTGCCAGATCCAGTGAGTGTCGATGGCGGTGATTTCGCCGGGCGCGGCGGCGGCGACGTGGGTGAACATGGCCAGGGAAATGTCGAAGTGATTGTTGGAATGCGAACCCCAGGTCAGGCCCCATTCGTGGCACATCTGCGCCACGCGCACCGAGCCCTGCATAGTCCAGAAATGCGGGTCGGCCAGCGGGATGTCCACCGAGTGCAACTGCAGGGCGTGCCCCATTTCCCGCCAGTCGGTGGCGATCATGTTGGTGGCGGTTTTAAGGCCCGTGGCACGCCGGAACTCGGCCATGACTTCGCGCCCCGAGTAGCCGTTTTCCGCACCGCACGGGTCTTCGGCATAAGCCAATACGTGGTGTTGATCCCGGCACAGGCGAATCGCCTCTTTGAGTGACCAGGCGCCGTTCGGGTCGAGGGTGATACGCGCCTCGGGGAAGCGCTCGGCGAGGGCGGTGACGGCTTCTAATTCTGCATCGCCGCTGAGCACGCCGCCCTTGAGCTTGAAGTCCTTGAAGCCGTAGCGCTTGTGTGCGGCCTCAGCCAGACGCACGACCGCCTCGCTGGTCATGGCTTTTTCGTGACGCACGCGGAACCAGTCGTTGTCGGCGTCCGGCTCGCTGCGATAGGCCAGGTCCGTCTGTTGGCGATCACCGACGTAGAACAGATAACCGAGCATCTTCACTTCGTCGCGCTGCTGGCCTTCGCCGAGCAATGCGGCCACCGGTACGTCCAGATGCTGGCCAAGCAGATCGAGCAGGGCAGCTTCAAGGCCGGTGACGGCGTGGATGGTGATGCGCAGGTCGAACGTCTGCAAACCGCGACCGCCGGCATCGCGGTCGGCGAAGGTCTGGCGCACCTGGTTGAGGATCTTCTGATACGTGCCGATGGGGCTGCCGACCACCAGCGAGCGGGCGTCTTCCAGCGTTTGCCGGATGCGCTCGCCACCGGGTACTTCGCCGACGCCGGTGTGCCCGGCGTTGTCGGTGAGCATCACGATATTGCGGGTGAAAAACGGCCCGTGGGCGCCGCTCAGGTTAAGCAGCATGCCGTCGTGGCCGGCCACTGGCACCACTTGCATGTGGGTGATGATCGGGGCTTTTGCGCTGTCTTGTGTGTTCATGTTGTTGTCCTTTCAAAACCGGATTCAGACGTGGTGCGGCGTGGGAGTGACGACGGCAGCGGGTGTGTTTTTCGGCGTGTTGCGGGCGGCGAAGACGATGATTGCGGCGATGATCGAGGTCGCGGCCAGACCATACAGCCCGCCCTGGATCGAGCCGGTGCGCTCTTCGAGAAAGCCGAAGGTCGTCGGGGCGACGAAGCCGCCGAGGTTGCCCACCGAGTTGATCAGCGCAATCACGCCAGCGGCGATGCGGGCATCCAGATACGACTGGGGGAGCGGCCAGAACAGCGACGAGGCGGATTTGAAACCCAGCGCGGCAAAGCAGATGGCAACGAAGGCGAAGATCGGCCCGCCGGTGGTGGACATGAACATCCCCGCTGCCGCGATCAACAGGGCCGCCGCGACCCAGGCTTGCTGGTGTTTCCATTTCGCTGAAAAAGCGGCGAAGGCGTACATGCCGACAATCGACAGCAACCACGGAATCGAGTTGAACAGCCCGACCTGAATATCGCTCAGGTCGCCCATCTTCTTGATGATGCTCGGCAGCCAGAACGTGGCGGCGTAGATGGTCAGCTGGATGAAAAAGTAGATCAGGCAGAACAGGATGATCTGACGATCCTTGAGCAGTGTGACCAGCGACGGTTTGATCGGTGTGGCGGCCTCGCGAGCCAATTGTTCGGCGTCGATGGCGTTGACCAGTGCGTCCTGTTCGGCGCGGCTCAGCCATTTGGCGTCGTGGGGCTTGGAATCGAGCCAGAACCAGACGAATACGCACAGGCCCACCGAGAACATGCCTTCAATGAAGTACATCCATTGCCAGCCGTGCAGGCCAAAACCGTTGAGTTGCAGGAGCATGCCCGACAGCGGGCCGGAAATCAGTGAGGCCACCGCCGAGCCGCTGAGGAAGATGGCAATCGCCTTGCCGCGTTCCACACCCGGCAGCCAGCGGGTGAAGTAGTAGATCACCCCCGGAAAGAACCCGGCTTCGGCCACGCCCAGCAGAAAACGCAGGATGTAGAAGTGGGTTTCGGTCTGGATGAAGGCCATGCCGGCGGCCACCAGGCCCCAGGTCAGCATGATGCGGGTCAGCCAGATGCGCGCGCCGACTTTTTGCAGAAGGATGTTGGAGGGCACTTCGAACAGCGCGTAGCCGATGAAGAACAGGCCGGCACCGAGGCCGTAGGCGGCAGCGCCGATGCCCAGGTCCTGCTCCATGTGGGCGCGGACAAAGCCGATGTTCACGCGGTCGATGTAGTTGACGATGAACATGATGACGAACAGCGGCAGGACGTGGCGTTTGACTTTCGAGATGGCGCACTGGAGGACCGAATCGGCGCCATCGTTCATCTCGGATATGGATGCTTTCACTGCTTTTCTCCCACTCGTTATTTTTATGCGGGGTGTGGCTGGGTGCTGCGATGTTGATAGACATCATACAACTGTATTTTTTCAGTCGGCAAGCGACTTGTTCAACGAATCTGCGCTATTCAGGCGGTTTTATAGGCTTTTTAGTGTTGTGCTCGGCAGATGATGCAGCTAATACGGCGATTAATGTTGAGTGTTGTCATACAAGTTGGTGGATGTTTTTCAAGGTTTCCCATTCATCGCGGTGCTACGATCCGGATAGCCCTGCTCTAAGGATGAACACCATGCAAGACGACCTCGACGCACCTGCCCGCAAGCGTCCCCACAACCTGGCTCACGATCTGGTCGCCAGGTTGACCCAGAGCATCCTGCTCGGCCAGATGCTGCCGGGGGACAAACTGCCGTCGGAAAACAGCATCGTTCAGGAACACGGCGTCAGTCGCACGGTGGTGCGCGAAGCGATTTCGAAATTGCAGGCGTCGGGGCTGGTGGAAACCCGTCATGGCATCGGTACGTTTGTCATCGAGCGGGCGACAGAACAGGGGCTGCGGTTGAACGTCGATACCGCGCTGGGGGTGCGCAGCATTCTGGAGTTGCGCATGGGCCTGGAAACCCAGGCTGCCGCGCTGGCGGCGGTGCGGCGCACGGATCAGCAACTGGTGCTGATGCGCGAAGCGCTGGACGATTATCAGAAGCTGCTGGCCAACAACGACAGTTGCGTGGAGGCCGACCGGCGCTTCCACCTGCTGATCGCCGAAGCCACCGGCAATCTGTGTTTCAGCGAAATCATGCAGCATCTTGGCAGTGCCATGATTCCACGAACCCGGGTGAATGCCGTCGAGCGCGGGGCGGCGGATTTGAGCAAGCTGGGGCAGTTGGCCAACCTGGAGCACGAAGCCATCTTGAATGCGATCAAGCGCCAGGACCCGGACGCGGCGCGGGCGGCGATGTGGTTGCATCTGACGAACAGTCGGGATCGGTTTTCGGCGAATTAGTCCAGATCGCCTGAACACCGAACATCCCACAGGGGATCACAGGTTTTTTTGGGGATGCCTCAGGTGGCGTTGATATCGCGCATCAACAACCCAAAGCGCAAATCCACCGCATCCGGGATCGGCACGTACACGGTATGCCCGTCCCCCGGCGCCACGTCGACCGGCTCGCCCTTGGCGTTCTGCATCTGGTGCAGATCAAAATGGAAGTTGCCCTTGGGCGTCATCAATTCAAGGTGATCGCCCAGGCCAAAACGATTTTTCACCTTCACTTCGGCTAGCCGGTCCCGGCGCTCGCCCGTCAGTTCGCCGACAAACTGCTGACGCTCTGACACCGAGCTGCCGTTCTGGTAATTCTGATACTCGTCATGCACATGTCGACGCAGAAAGCCCTCGGTGTAACCACGCTGGGCCAGCGATTCCAGGTCGTTCATCAAGCTGCGGTCGAACGCGCGACCGGCGACGGCATCATCAATCGCCCGACGGTACACCTGCGTGGTGCGGGCGCAATAGAAGTGCGATTTGGTGCGGCCTTCGATTTTCAGCGAATGCACGCCCATCTGCGTCAGGCGCTCGACGTGCTGCACGGCGCGCAGGTCCTTGGCGTTCATGATGTAAGTGCCGTGTTCGTCTTCGAAAGCCGGCATCAGTTCGTCCGGGCGATTGGCTTCCTGTAGCAGGAACACCTGATCGGTGGGCGCGCCGATGCCCAGGGTCGGCTCGGGTGAGTACTGCTGGACGATCTCGCCGAGCTGGTTTTCAGTGGCCGCCTGCGCCGAGTATTTCCAACGGCAGGCATTGGTGCAACTGCCCTGATTGGCGTCGCGCTTGTTCATGTAGCCCGAGAGCAGGCAGCGGCCGGAGTAGGCCATGCACAAGGCGCCATGGACAAACACTTCCAGCTCCATCGCCGGCACGTGCTGACGAATCTCGGCGATTTCTTCCAGTGACAATTCCCGGGACAGGATGATCCGGCTCAAACCCTGCTGCTGCCAGAACTCGACACTTGCCCAGTTCACCGTGTTGGCCTGCACCGACAGGTGAATCGGCATCTGCGGGAAGTGCCGGCGCACCAGCATGATCAAGCCGGGATCGGACATGATGAACGCGTCCGGCGCCATGGCGATTACCGGTGCCAGGTCTTTGAGAAAGGTTTTGAGTTTGGCGTTGTGCGGCGCGATGTTCACCACCACGTAGAAGCGCTTGCCCTGGGTTTGTGCTTCCTGGATGCCGAGGGCGAGATTGGCGTGATCGAATTCGTTGTTGCGCACCCGCAGGCTGTAGCGCGGCTGGCCGGCGTACACCGCATCGGCGCCGTAGGCGAAGGCGTAACGCATGTTTTTCAGGGTGCCGGCGGGGGCGAGCAGTTCGGGTGTCGCGAGGGTCATGGCGGTATCGGTCGCAAAAGCGGCACAGGATAGGCGCTTGCCCGTGGGCTTTATTGATCTGGATCTATGCTTGATGCACAAACGGATGGCACTCGGGCGGACCTTGGTGGACTAAGCATCACGGTGCGAGCAAGTGCCGGTACGGACTGATATGGATTGGACATGAACGAAACGACGCTACAAGACAAATCGCTGCTGGTATTGCTGGTGGCGGTGACGCTGGCCTTTATCTGGATCCTGCTGCCGTTCTACGGCGCTGTGTTCTGGGCGGTGATCCTGGGCATAGTCTTTGCGCCTATGCAGCGCCGGCTGCAATTGAGGTTTGGCTGGCGGCGCAACCTGACCTCCTTGTGCACCTTGGGCATCTGCGTGGTGATCGCGATTTTGCCGGTGATCATCCTCAGTCTCCTGCTGGTTCAGGAAGGCGCATCGCTGTACAAGAGCATCGACAGTGGGGAGCTGGACATAGCGGGGTATGTGGCGCAGTTCAAGCACGGTTTGCCACCGTACTTCCAGCATTTGCTCGATCGTTTCGGTGTGGGTGAGTTGCACGGGCTGCAGGAGAAAATCGTCAAAGGGGCGATGCAGGGCAGTCAGTTTTTCGCGACCCAGGCAGTCAGTTTTGGCCAGGGCACCTTCGAATTCGTGGTGAGTTTTTTCATCATGTTGTACCTGTTGTTCTTTTTTCTGCGCGATGGCGCCGAGCTGGCGCGCAAGATCCGCACCGCCGTGCCGTTGCAGGAACACCAGAAGCGCCGTTTGCAGCTCAAGTTCAACCGCGTGGTGCGTGCCACCGTCAAAGGCAACCTGCTGGTGGCGATCACGCAAGGGGCTTTGGGCGGTTTGATTTTCTGGTTTCTGGACATCCCCAGTGCATTGCTCTGGGCGGTGCTGATGGCGTTTCTGTCGCTGTTGCCAGCGGTGGGGGCGGGCATCGTCTGGGCGCCGGTGGCGATGTACTTCCTGCTCAGTGGGGCCATCTGGCAAGGCGTGGTGCTAGCGACGTTCGGGGTGTTGGTGATCGGTCTGGTGGACAACCTGCTGCGACCGATCCTGGTGGGCAAGGACACGCGCATGCCCGATTACCTGATCCTGATCTCGACCCTGGGCGGGATGGCGATCTTTGGCCTGAACGGCTTTGTGATCGGGCCGTTGATCGCTGCGCTGTTCATGTCGAGCTGGGCGATTTTCATCGAAACCAAGCCGAAGGTTCAGTTGCCTTAGGCAGGCAACCAGCAGGCATCGAGATGTTCGACAATGCCTGGGCCGCCGGCAATGAGGTGAGCGGTCCGCTGACCGGTTCGCCATCCTGCACCAGATACCAACAGGCGAGCAATCCTAGCTCTCTGAGCGGTGCGGGAACGGCGCTGCCGACAACGGACATGATTTGAACCTGAGACATAAGGACCTCCAGTGATCTATGGAGCTACCTTACGGAGCAAACGGTTCTACGGATAATCAACGCGCTCGATAGTGGACATTGATGCCGGCGAGTCTGGCGCTCAGTCCACGACCAGGTCGAGCATGTGGACCACTTCCTGCTCGTTGAGCAATCCCTTGCGGACCAGGTTTTCCGCCAGCAGCGAGAGAAACTTGGCGCTGCGATGGCCTTCCAGGTGCTTGAGTTCGGTCAGGGCGTTGTACACCTTGCTGGAGGTGCACAAACCGACATTGCGGTGCGGATTTTGTGTGGGCATGAGGTCGTCCTTGTTGTTATCAACCTGTTGTTTACGGACAGGCCCAAGCTTGGGGGCCTGACATGACATAAATATGACCGTTTTCTTCAAGCGGAAGGAAGGGCTTATGTCAATCATGCCGATTCTAGTCGCAGGCACTGTCCTGACAGCGACCCGGAAGAGATTTATTCAGACACCTGAACGAAAACAGGCCCCGCCTTGCGGCGGAGCCTGTTTCATCGACAGCCAGAACTTTACAGCCGTGGACCTCAGTAGCGAGGTTGAACGTAGTAGCCCTGTGGCTGTACGTAAACCGGTTGAGGGGGTGGCTGGTAGTAGACCGGTGGCGGTGCATAGACCGGCTGCGGTTGGACGTAGACCGGTTGCTGTACGTAAACCGTGCGCGGTCCGGACATCACCGAACCTGCTACCACGGCGCCCAGAACTGCACCGACAGCAGCCGGTCCTACCCAGCCTCCGTGACCGCCGCCCCAGCAGCAGCCGCCGTGGCCATGGCCATAATAGTAACCACCGGCTTGCGCCTGTCCGGCGACAGCCAATGCACCGATCAGCAAAGCTAAGACAGGAAGTTTACGGATCATGATAATTCCTCGTTAATTCGACCCAGCGCTTGAATCTGCAAATAGACCCAAGGATTATCGCGGGGATACTTCTAAGACAGCGTCTTTTTGAAAATCAGCACAGCCATTAGGTAAAGTTTGTGTAAGGTCTGTACCGGCTTCTTTACTGCCCCCCGGATACCGGGCGCAGACACCTCGCTATGATCGAACAGAACGGGGGCCATGGCTAATCCCGTCTATCTGAAAGTGCCACTGAAGGAGATTGCGATGCAGATGAACCCCAACAAAGACACCCGGCTATGCATGTCGCTGTCTGGGCGCCCCGGCAACTTCGGGCTGCGATTTCACAATCATCTGTATGAACAACTGGGCCTGAATTTCTATTACAAAGCCTTCAGCAGCCAGGACCTGACCGGCGCCGTCGGCGGCATTCGCGCGTTGGGCATTCGTGGCTGCGGCGTGTCGATGCCGTTCAAGGAAGACTGTATTGCGCTGGTCGATGAGCTTGATCCGTCGGCGGCGGCCATTCAGTCGATCAACACCATCGTCAACACCGACGGGCATCTGAAGGCGTACAACACCGATTACATCGCCATCGCCCAGTTGCTGGAAACCCATCAGGTGCCCAAGGACTCGAGCTTTGCCCTGCGCGGCAGTGGCGGCATGGCCAAGGCGGTGGCCAGTGCCTTGCGTGATGGCGGCTACAAACACGGCGTGATCGTGGCCCGTAACGAACGTGCTGGCCGTGCGCTGGCCGAGTCGCTGGGGTATGAATGGCAAGCGGAGCTGGGGCCGCTGCGTCCGCAGATGCTGATCAACGTGACGCCCATCGGCATGACCGGCGGCCCTGAAGCGGATCAACTGGCATTTGAAGCTGAGGCCATCGTGGCGGCGCAGACGGTATTCGATGTGGTGGCGATCCCCTCGGAAACACCGTTGATCGTGCGTGGACGGGCTGAAGGCAAGCGGGTGATTACCGGGCTGGAGGTGATTGCGATCCAGGCGCTGGAGCAGTTTGTGCTTTATACCGGGGTGCGGCCGACCGAGGAGCAGTTTCAGGCGGCGGTGGCGTTTGCTCGTAGTTGACCCCGTGGTTTATTGATTGGCGGTGATGCCCCCTTTGCGAGCAGGCTCGCTCCCACATTTGATCGCATTCCTCAGAAAGGGCTCGGTCACTTGTGGGAACGAGCCTGCTCGCGAAGGCCGCGACTCGGTCTTCCATGTGATCTAGGATTGTCCACACAACAAACACAATGACCGAGGTTCCCATGCATCCCGCCATTCTCAATCTGGATCAGGCCGAACTCGGCCCGTTGCCTGAGGCCTTTGCCCCCACCGGTGAGGCTGCCGGTCGCTATCAGCAGCGCATGTCCCGCATCGGCCAGCAACTGGGCGCGCAGAAGCTCGGTTATCGCTTGTACGCGCTGGAGCCGGGCATGCGTGGCAGCCCGTTTCACAGTCATCGCGTCAACGAGGAGATGTTTTACATCGTCGCCGGGGAAGGCGAGGTTCGTTTGGGTGCCGAGCGTTTTCCCATTCGTGCCGGTGACGTGATCGCCTGCCCGCCAGGTGGCCCGGAAGCGGCGCATCAGATCATCAATACCAGCAACGGCGAATTGCGTTACCTGGCGGTCAGCACCCAACAATCGCCGGAGATTTGCGAGTACCCGGATTCGGGCAAGTACGCGGTGATGGATGACTTCAAGGTGGATGCCAAGGGCAATGCCTCGGGGTTTGTGGCGGTGGCCAGGCCGGGGGACGGGGTTGATTATTGGGACGGGGAGTAGCCCCCCCAATCCTGTGATCAACACAGACCCCTGTGGGAGCGGGCTTGCCCGCGAAGGCGGCGGCACATTCAACGTTGATGTGCCTGAACGAACGCGATCGCGGGCAAGCCCGCTCCCACAGGGGCAGGTGTTACAGGGTTATTCGAGCCGTGCCAGCCGCTCTTCCAGCGCCGCAATTCGCGCTTCAAGTTCTTCGATCCGCTCCACCGAAACGCCGCTGCCGGCGCCACGCTCCACCGGGTTCTGCCGGGCTGCCAGGATCGCCTCGATGTCCGCCGGATCGCCCAGCGCGTGCATGTAGCGGTCTTCACGCTGACCGGCCTGACGCGGGATCAACAGCGCCAGCCCACGGGCAATCAGGCGCTCCAGTTGATGCACCACCTGCTCGGCGTCTTCGAACTCATGCATGCGCCCGCTGCGGGTCAGCAATTCATTGACCGTTTGCGGGCCGCGCAGAAACAGCAGCCCGGCCAGGATCACCTGCGCCGGCACCAGCTCCAGAGCCTTGTCTATCTTGTGTTCCCAGCGATCGGCACGGCTGCCCATCACCAGTTTGGTAAAACCACGCCCTTCGAGGGCGCGCAGGCTCTGGCCGACCTGGCCTTGGGTCAGGTTCATCACCGGTTCGCGGCTGGTTTTCTGATTGCACGCAATCACCAGCGCATTAAGGGTCAACGGATAGGTTTCCGGGCTGGTGGCCTGTTTCTCGATCAGCGAACCCAGAATGCGGATTTCCGTGCTGTTGAGGCGCGGTTCGTCGATGGGTGTTTCTTGCTCGGTGCTCATTCGCGCTTGTCCCTTTGCTGTCAAAGCATGCAGTCGAAGGCGCCTAGCCTAATCCTTGCCAGATAAAAGACAAGCCGCAGATGGGGCGTGCGTGGCTATAATCGACCGACGTTTCCCTGCCATCACATGAGATTGCCATGACCATTTCCCTGTACGCCGCCTCCGTTCCGGTCTTCAAACAAATGCTCGGCGCCCTGAGCGACGTTCTGAACAAGGCTGAAGCCCACGCCACCGCGAAAAACATCGACCCGAACGCATTCCTGCAAGCCCGTCTGTACCCGGATATGTTCCCGCTGGTGCGTCAGGTGCAGATCGCCGTCGATTTTGCCAAGGGCGTTTCCTCGCGTCTGGCCGAGATCGAAGTGCCGAAGTACGAAGACACTGAAACCACTTTCGCCGAGCTGCAAGCGCTGCTGAGCAAGGTCCTGGCGTTCATCGGCGAGATCAAGCCTGAACAGATCGACGGCAAGGAAGGCATCGAAATCGTCACCCGTCCGGGCACGCCGAAAGAGAAGCGCTTCACCGGCCAGGCTTACCTGCTGAGCTACGGTCTGCCGCAGTTCTTCTTCCACGTCACCACCACCTATGCACTGCTGCGTCACAACGGTGTTGAAGTGGGCAAGCGCGATTACATGGGCGCGTTCTAAACCCCGCCTGCAAAAAAGCCCGCCAAGGTTCGCGCCTTGGCGGGCTTTTTTGTATCAATGAAAAGTCAAAGATCGCTATGCCAGACGCTGCGCTTTCTCGTCTTCACCCAGGCAAGCAGCAGCGGTGAACAGCACGTCGGTGGAGGAGTTCAGCGCGGTTTCCGCCGAGTCCTGCAACACGCCGATGATGAAACCGACCGCGACCACCTGCATGGCGATTTCGCTTGGAATGCCGAACAGGCTGCACGCCAGTGGAATCAGCAGCAGCGAACCACCGGCCACACCCGAAGCGCCACAGGCGCAGATCGCTGCAACCACGCTGAGCAGAATCGCGGTCGCAATGTCCACGGCGATGCCCAATGTGTGCACGGCAGCCAGGCTCAGTACGGTAATGGTGATCGCCGCACCGGCCATGTTGATGGTGGCACCGAGCGGAATCGACACCGAGTATGTGTCTTCATGCAGCCCCAGGCGCTTGCTCAATTCCAGGTTGACCGGAATATTCGCCGCCGAACTGCGGGTGAAAAACGCGGTAATGCCGCTTTCGCGCAAGCACATCAGTACCAGCGGGTACGGGTTGCGCCGCAACTTCCAGAACACGATGGCCGGGTTCATCACCAGCGCCACGAACAACATGCAGCCCAGCAGCACGGCCAACAGGTGCAGGTAGCCGATCAAGGCGCCGAACCCCGAGGTGGCCAGCGTTGAAGCCACCAGACCGAAAATCCCCAGCGGCGCGAAACGAATCACCAGGCGCACGATGACGGTCACACCGTTTGACAGGTCGCCCAGCACTTCGCGGGTGGTGTCGCCAGCATGGCGAATGGCAACGCCCATGCCGATGGCCCACGCCAGGATGCCGATGAAATTGGCGTTCATCAGGGCGCTGACCGGGTTGTCCACCACGCTCAGCAACAGGCTTTGCAACACTTCGCTGATCCCGCCCGGTGCGGTCACGGCAACATCATGGGTACTCAGCACCAGGTGCGACGGAAACAACATGCTGGCGACCACCGCCACCACGGCGGCGGCAAAAGTGCCCAGCAAGTACAGAAACAGAATCGGCTTGATGTGGGTTTCCTGGCCGTGCTTGTGGTTGGCAATGGATGCCATCACCAATACGAACACCAGAATTGGTGCGACCGCTTTCAGGGCCGCGACAAAGACTTTGCCGATAAACCCGGTGGACTTCGCCACTTCAGGCGCGAACAGGGCCAGGGCAATACCGGCAATCAGGCCGATGATGATCTGCGTGACCAGGCTGGTGCGTTTCAGGCGTAGTAACAGGGAAGGGGATGCAGCGCTCATAACGGTATCTCTGATTTTTTTAATTGCGCGGTTTCATGCAGCAAAAAAGCGGGCAGGCCACAGGCTGGAACCGAAGGGATCGTGCGACATCAATGCCAGAAACTGGCCGATGAACAGGGTGTACGAATTGCAGGGCGCGGACTTTATCACAGGGTCGTCTCGATCCTTCAGACCTGTGACGATCTGCCACCCAAGTGTTTCAACGTATTTAGGCAGGTTCGTGCAACCCGCCCCGGAAACACTCTGTTAAGATTCACCATCCTCATTTTCAAATCTCGCCGGTGGGCCTTCGGGCAAGCACTGGTGTCGTCGTTTTTCTGGAGTTCTGCATGCTGTTGCCCATTCTTCTGTTGTCGGCTGCCGGTTTCACGGTGCTGACCACGGAATTCATCATCGTCGGTCTGTTGCCGGCGATTGCTCGCGACCTTGAAGTCACGATCCCTCAGGCGGGACTGTTGGTGACGTTGTTCGCCTTCACTGTCGCCGCGTTCGGTCCATTCCTTACCGCGTACTTCGCGCGGTTCGAGCGGCGCAAGCTGTTTATCAGCGTGCTGATCATGTTCGGCGTGGCCAATACCGTTGCCGCCTTTGCGCCGAACATCTGGGTGATGGCCGCCGCCCGCTTGCTGCCGGCGCTGGGTTTGCCGGTGTTCTGGGCGTTGGCCAGTGAAACCGCAGTCGATATTGTCGGCCCGCAGTACGCCGGACGCGCCATCGCCAAGATCGGCTTCGGCATCGTTTGTGCCACGGTGTTCGGCATTCCGGTGGGCACGCTGATTTCCGACGCATTTGGCTGGCGCACTGCCTTCGGCATTCTGGCGGTGATCGCGTTTGCCAAGGCCTTACTGCTGTTTATCTACCTGCCGAAAACCAGCCTGCACCAGCATCAGGTGAGTTTCCGTTCGCAGTTCAAGATCCTGCGCAGCCCACTGATGGTGGGTCACGTACTGCTGTCGATCCTGGTGTTTAGCGGCATGTTTACCGCGTACACCTATCTGGCAGACATCCTTGAGCGCCTGGCCGGTTTCAACGGCACGGTGGTCGGCTGGTGCCTGATGGGCTTCGGCGCAGTGGGCCTGATCGGTAACTCGCTGGGCGGTCGTGCGGTGGATCGCCATCCGCTGGTTGCGTCGATGATGTTCTGTGCGTTCATGATCGCCGGCATGGTGGCGCTGGTGCCGAACATCCATTCGCCACTCGGGCTGGCAGCCGCTCTGGGCATCTGGGGTGTGACGCAGGCGGCATTGTTCCTGGTCAGTCATGTGCGGTTGATGAAGGCAGCCCCCGAAGCACCGGCCTTTGCCGCATCGCTGAACATCGCCGGGGCCAACCTCGGCATCGGTCTGGGCGCCATGATCGGCGGCCGGGTCATCGATTCGGTGGGCCTGGGCGGTCTGGGTTTTGCCGCTGCGGCGTTCATTCTGGCGTCGATTCTGCTGGCCATTGCGCTGATGACCTTCAAACCTCGCGAAGTCTGCGCCTCATAACGCGGTAAAGAGTTCCCGGCGGGCACCTTCGGTAATGGCGACAATGCCGGGGTGCTTGACCTTGCGCTCCACTGAAATGGCATAGAACGACTCGGTCACCGCGTCGGTCTGGCCAATCAGCTCCACGCCGTATTGGCGTTTCACTTCTTCGGCAATCACGCTCGGGCCGATGAAGATCCCGCTGCCGGACTGGCCGAAGGCCTGCATCAACGCGCTGTCGTCAAACTCACCGACTATCCGTGGCTGAATCTGCTGCTCGGCAAACCAACGCTGCAAACGACTGCGGACCACGGTTTCCGGCCCGGGAATCAGCAACGGTGCGCCGTTCAGGCTGCGCGGGAAATCCTGACCGTACTGCGCTGCCAGCGCGGCGGTCGCAAAAAAAACTGATGCCGCATTCGCCGAGTTTCTGGCTGTAGCCCTTGATGTCCAGGTGCGACGGCATCGGGCTGTCGGAAATCACCAGGTCCAGGCGCTGGATTGCCAGGTCGGCGAGCAGGCGTTCCAGTTTGTCTTCGCGGCAGGTGATGCGCAGCGGCTCGCTCAGCTCCATGGTCGGCGCGATCAGTCGATAAACGATGGACTTGGGCACCACGTCCGCCACCCCCACCCGGAACAGAATCTGCTGTTCATTGGGTTGCGCCCGCAGCATCAGTTCCAGTTCGCCCCCCAGCTGAAACATTTGCTCGGCATAAGGCAGGGTCTGACGCCCGGCTTCAGTGAGTTCCAGCTGCCGGCCTACGCGTCGGAATAATTCAATGCCATAGGTGTGCTCCAGCAGGGAGATTTGCCCGCTGATGGTCTGTGGCGTCAGGTTCAGTTGCTCGCACGCACGCACGATGCTGCCGGTCTTGGCCACGACCCAGAAGTAGTGCAGTTGTCGATAATTCAGCATAACGGTCTACAGTTCGTAAAAACCGAAGTATATACGCTAAAAATACGAATTTTCCTGAAGTGTTTGCCTCTCTAGAATGCGTCCCATCGACGGGGTACCGTCTGTTCTATTGAGGAATGCACGATGAAGTTCATGGCACCGGCAATTGTGATCACGTCTTTACTGGTATTGGCCGGTTGCGACCAGGCTGAAAAGAGCGCTCAGCAACTGATGGGCAAGGCGGCAGAAACCGCCAAGCAGGCCATCGATGACACCCACAAGGCTGCCGAAGCGGCCATCAGCGACGCCACCGGCGGCCTGATCAGCAAGAAAGAGCAGCCAGCTGAAGACAAAGAGACAAAACAATCTTCGTCCCAGGATATCTAAATCGCCTTAAACGAGTCAGGACTGACCCATGGATTACCTTTTACAACTTGCTGCAAGCCCCACTGCCTGGGTCGCCCTGGCCACGCTGGTGGTCATGGAAATCGTGCTCGGCATCGATAACCTGATCTTCATCTCGATCCTGACCAACAAGCTGCCACCGGAACATCGGCAGAAAGCGCGGCGCATCGGTATCGGCATGGCGTTGATTCTGCGACTGGCGCTGCTGAGCACCGTCGCGTTCATCGTCCAGTTGACGGCGCCGGTGATCGAGATTCTCGGCCACGCGTTCTCCTGGAAGGACATGATCCTGATTGCCGGTGGCCTGTTCCTGTTGTGGAAGGCGACTACCGAAATCCATCACAGCATGGACCCGGCGCCGCAGGATCCGAAGTCGGCAACATCGAGCGTGACCCTGGGTTTTGCCGCGGCAATCGGTCAGATCCTGATGCTGGACATGGTGTTTTCCATCGACAGCATCATCACCGCTGTCGGCATGACCGAGCATTTGCCGATCATGATCATCGCGGTGGTGGTGTCGGTACTGGTGATGTTGCTGGCGGCTGATCCGTTGGCCAAGTTCATCAACGACAACCCGACGGTGGTGATGCTGGCCCTGGGCTTCCTGATCATGATCGGCATGACGCTGATCGCAGAAGGCTTCGGCGCTCATGTGCCGAAGGGCTATGTGTATGCCGCCATGGCGTTCTCGGCTGCGATCGAGGTGTTGAACATGCTGTCGCGCCGGGCCCGGCAGAAGCGCTCCACTGAAGCCTGATCAGCGTTAAAAGAAACGGCCGCCTGCACTCGCGAGAGTCCAGGCGGCCTTTTTTTTGGATACGGCGTGCAAGGATCGGGTCAGTGCGCTGTTGCGGGTTGAACAGCTGTCTTGTCGGTTTTGACCGCTGGCTTCGATTCAACCGGAGGGTGACGGCGGCTCACGCGCAGCACCCCCCATAACATGGCGGCGGCCACGGCCAGCCAGCCGATAATCAGCATTGCGACGGTCATTGTCAGGCTCATCAGTGCCTCCTCTTTGCCCTGCTGCGGGCGCACTCTTGTGACAGGCATGTTCTTTACACCTGACAGTCTAGTTGTCGCTGTGTTTCAGGCTATTGACCAAAGGTCGCCTGTGACCAACCAGTTCGCTCTATCGAATGCAAACAACTGCCGGTTAAGGCTATACCGCTGCCGTGCGCCGTCCTATGATCGACAGCCACAGCCGGGCGCACGATGACCTGGCGACTGAACAAGAGAGTGACGATGGTGCGGGTATTTCCTCGAATTCGAACGGCGGTGTTGGTGATCGGCTGTGTGGCCGCATTGGCGGGTTGCGCGGGCAGCGTGGCACCTGAGATCAAGCGCTTGCCGGAGCGCGTGGAACTCAGCGGTACGTTCTATCGTGGTGATGCCAATGAAAGTGGCCCCCAGGTGCTGGCCAGCATGTTGTCGCAGCAAGGCATCGTGATCACGCCGGGGCTGCTCAACAAGCCGTTGCATTTGCCGGGCGCCGAGGCGCAGTTGCAACAGAACATGCAAAACCTGGCGCGTGAGTACGCGATGGTGGTTTATCCCCTCGACAGCAATCTGCCTGCGCTGTTGACGCAAGTGGCCGCCGGCTACCCGGTGATGGTGCGCTTTACCGAAGGTTCGGCGTTTTGGGCCGGCCCGCGCTACGCGATTCTCGCCGGTTACAATCGGCAGAAGCAGACGGTATTGCTGCGAGCAGGGATGAATCGACGCCTGTTGATGAAGTTCAGCGCCTTTGAGTCGGCGTTCAAGGATGCCGGCGGCTGGGCGGTATTGATCCAGAAGCCGGAGCAGATTCCGGCCCAGGTCGATCAGCAGCGCTGGCTCAAGGCCGCCAGCGAGCTGGGGCAGGCCGGTGAAGAACAGGCGGCAGCGCGGGCGGTCAAGGCGCTGAAGGCCCAGTAATCCGTTCGTCATTTGGCGGGCACCACCGCGTGTTACTGACCTCTGAGGGATAAGGCCCGGGTATTCCGGGCCCTGACCAGGAGGTATCTATGGCTGATTCCACGACTCCCGCCGGCCCGCATTCGTCAGAACATTCGTCTGGCGATGAACTGGGTTTCGACCCCGATTCGCCGGACGTTGCCGACCCTCAGGTTGACCCCGTCGGCCCGGCCAAGGCGCCGAAAGATGTGAAGCCGGGGCAGGGCAAGACCCCGGCTAAACCCTATGACCCGCTCGCCGATCTCAAGCCCTGAGGCCGTTCGTCAACCCGACCGCACCTCGCTGAACAGCTGACTTCCAACGGTTATGGCCCGGCGATATCGGGCCCTATGAGCGAGGTGCATATGGCTACCGATTCGAGTTTCAACGACGAGCACCCGGACAGCGTCCCCACAACGCCTGATTCGGATAATCCGGCCATGGATCCGGACAGCCCGCTGAGGGATCCACTGGCCCGGCCCAATGTGGTGACCCCGGAGCATGAGCCGAGCGCGGGTGATGGCATTCCGGATGATGACCAGATGCCACTGCCCAATGATTAGGCCGGACATGAAAAAGCCCTGAATGCTCAGGGCTTTTTCGTGTGCGCAGTGCTGATTATTTCGACGCTTCGACCACGCCACTCTGGCGGTGCTTGAGGTTCTTCTCGGCTTTGTACTGCAGCGCTACCGCTGGCACATTGGTGCTTCGGCCGGTCTCGACCCAGCTACGAATCCGGCTGGCATCGGCGAAGTGGGTGAACTTGCCGAAGGCATCGAGAATCACCAGCGCCACCGGGCGATTGCCCATGGTGGTTACCAGCACCAGGCAGTGACCGGCCTGGTTGGTAAAGCCGGTCTTGGTGATTTTGATGTCCCAGTTGGCCTTGTTGATCAGGTGATCGGTGTTATGGAAACCCAGGGTGTAGTTGGGTTTGCGGAACGAGACGGTTTTTTCCTTGGTGGTGCTCAACTGGCTCAGCATCGGGTATTTGCGTGCCGCGATCAGCAGTTTGCTCAGGTCACGGGCGGTGGACACGTTATGGATGGAAAGGCCCGTCGGTTCCACGTAATGGGTGCTGGTCATGCCCAGCGCCTTGGCTTTGGCGTTCATGGCCGCGATGAACGCGACATAACCGCCCGGATAATGGTGGGCAAGCGTCGCTGCAGCGCGATTTTCCGATGACATCAAGGCAATCAGCAGCATTTCCCGGCGCGGCAACTCACTGCCCAGCTTGACTCGGGAGAACACGCCTTTCATTTCCGGGGTATCGGCGATGTTGACGGCGATGTACTCATCCATGTTCTGCTTGGCATCGAGTACCACCAGGCCAGTCATCAGTTTACTGACGGAGGCAATCGGCACGACCACGTCCGGGTTGCTGGAATAGATGACTTTGTTGGTCTGCAAATCCAGCAGCAAGGCACTGCCGGAAGCGATCTTGAGTTGTGAGGAATCCCGTGGAGCAGCGGTGGTTTCAGCGGCGTTGACCGCTGGCGTGATGAAAGTGCCTGTAAATGCAAAAAATAGGCTGATGATCGAAAGACGAATTTTCACGCGGGCGAACTCATTAAAGTTGGATATGCCGTTTTTTGTAACGGGCTATTTCATTAGAACAGCGCATTTTAAGAGTATGTGCCAGGAATACGCTAGGCGCCTGTTTTACAGGGCCTTTAGATGAAAAAAGTTTAATCTTCGCAGTAGGGATCGGCCAATGATTGCGGGCGCCGGGACTCTTTGTCGATGGCACAAAAAAGCCCCGCAAATGGCGGGGCTTCGTTGTGAGGCGTGCTGGCGAACTCAGCTATGCAGGGTTTCGGCAGCGTAGAGCGTGTTTTCCAGCAGGCAGGCGCGGGTCATAGGGCCAACGCCGCCCGGCACCGGGGTAATCCAGCCAGCGCGGGGCAGGGCGGTTTCATAAACCACATCGCCGACCAGCTTGCCGTCTTCCTGGCGGTTGATACCGACATCGATGACGATCGCACCTTCCTTGATCCACTCGCCTTTGACCAGGCCCGGCTTGCCGGCGGCCACGACCACCAGATCGGCGCGGCCGACATGACCGGCCAGATCCTTGGTGAAGCGGTGGGTGACGGTCACGGTGCAACCGGCCAGCAGCAATTCCATCGCCATCGGGCGGCCAACAATGTTGGAGGCGCCGACCACGACTGCATCCATCCCGTAGAGATCGACGCCGGTGCTTTCCAGCAGCGCCATGATCCCTTTGGGTGTGCAGGGGCGCAGCAGCGGAATGCGCTGGGCCAGACGGCCGACGTTATAAGGATGGAAGCCGTCCACGTCTTTGTCCGGGCGAATGCGTTCCAGCAACTTGGACGAATCCAGGTGCTCAGGTAAAGGCAGTTGAAGCAGAACGCCGTCGATGGCCGGGTCGTCATTAAGACGATCGATCAGGTCGGTCAATGCTTCTTGGGTGGTTTCGGAAGGCAGGTCGTAGGCCTGGGACAGGAACCCGACCTCTTCACAGTCTTTACGCTTGTGCGAGACATAAACCTGAGAGGCAGGATCGCTGCCGACCAGGATCACCGCGAGGCCCGGGGTGCGCAGGCCTTGCTGGCGACGCTCGGCAACTCGTTTGGCGATCTGCTGGCGCAGGCTGGCGGCGATCGATTTGCCGTCGATTAGTTGTGCAGTCATTGCGCGTGATTAACCGTCGAGAGGGGAAAAAAAGAGAACGCATTCTCGCATGTCGTGAGGTGAGGGCAAAGGCGCTTGGTCTGCAAATTCCCCTAACCCCTTTAATTAAATGAATTTTTTTCAAAAAGGATTTGACGACCCTCAGGGGGCTCTATACTATTCGTCGCACTTGTCGGGCACAGCCTAGCACTGGTTAAGAAGGTCGAGCGGAATCACAGTTCTGCGAGACTGAAAAGCTTTAGTTTGTAGTCTTCAAGAGTGCAGATTAATAAGGCGCCCGTAGCTCAGCTGGATAGAGCATCCGCCTTCTAAGCGGATGGTCGCAGGTTCGAGTCCTGCCGGGTGCGCCATTAGGCAGCTTTGGCACAAGTAGCGCAATATGGTGGGCGTAGCTCAGTTGGTAGAGCACGGGATTGTGACTCCCGTTGTCGAGGGTTCGATCCCCTTCGTCCACCCCATATTTCGAAAGGCGCCAGATTAACAGTCTGGCGCCTTTGCTTTAACAGCTTCAACCGCGGATGTGGTGGAATTGGTAGACACACTGGATTTAGGTTCCAGCGCCGCGAGGCGTAAGAGTTCGAGTCTCTTCATCCGCACCAAATAAAGCTTCAGTCGGGCCGGTTGGCTTGGATGGGGCTCAACAAAGAGGTTGTTTGGCTTCTTTGTTACGCAATATGGTGGGCGTAGCTCAGTTGGTAGAGCACGGGATTGTGACTCCCGTTGTCGAGGGTTCGATCCCCTTCGTCCACCCCATATTTCGAAAGGCGCCAGATTTAACAGTCTGGCGCCTTTTTTGTTTTAGCGGTTTGAGTGTTCGGCGGCTGCAGGTTCTGGGTCGCAGGGGCAGGGCGCTTTGTCGTATTTTTGTTTCTCGATGATGCCGCGCTGCCCGCCGGCCTTGTTCGCAAGATCGGCTGTCAGGGAGATGACGGACAACCTCTTCTATAATAAGAAGGGTTGGCGCAGAGCCCTGGCGTGATTGGCTGTATTTGCCATCGGGGCGAGGTGCATTCGTGCATTCGCACCTATAAATTTGCCTGCTGCTTTTTTACCCGTTTTCAGTAGGGTGACTTCTTGAGTTTGACCCACTAGAATGCATGCCCTTGATTCTGGGGTCGGAAACGGCCGGCTAACGTCTGTGCAACGAGGAATATCCATGCAAGTTTCTGTTGAAAATACTTCTGCTCTTGAGCGCCGCATGAGCATCACCGTGCCGGCTGAGCGCATCGAGACTCAGGTCAACAAGCGTCTGCAGCAGACCGCCCAAAAGGCCAAGATTGCTGGCTTCCGTCCAGGCAAAGTGCCAATGAGCGAAATCAAGCGCCGTTTCGGTGCTGATGCGCGCCAGGAAGCTGTTGGTGACGTGATCCAGTCCTCCTTCTACGAAGCGGTCGTTGAGCAGAAGCTGAACCCGGCTGGCGCTCCTTCGATCGAGCCTAAATCGATGGAAGCGGGCAAGGACCTGGAATACGTCGCCATTTTCGAAGTGTTCCCTGAGTTCACCGTTGCCGGTTTCGACGGTATCACCGTAGAGCGCCTGAGCGCTGACGTGGCTGACGCCGATCTGGACAAAATGCTGGAAGTCCTGCGCAAGCAGAACACCCGTTTTGAAGTGGCCGATCGCGCTGCCCAGAACGAAGACCAGCTGAACATCGATTTCGTTGGCAAGGTTGACGGTGAAGTGTTCGCTGGCGGTTCCGCCAAGGGCACCCAGCTGGTATTGGGCTCGGGTCGCATGATCCCTGGTTTCGAAGACGGTCTGGTTGGCGCTAAAGCCGGCGAAGAGCGCGTTCTGAACCTGACCTTCCCTGAGGACTATCAGAACCTGGACCTGGCCGGCAAAACCGCCGAGTTCACCGTGACGGTAAACACTGTTTCCGAGCCAAAACTGCCAGAGCTGACCGAAGAATTCTTCGCTCAATTCGGCATCAAGGAAACTGGCCTGGAAGGCTTCCGTACCGAAGTTCGCAAGAACATGGAGCGCGAGCTGCGTCAGGCCATCAAGTCCAAGGTCAAGAATCAGGTAATGGACGGTCTGCTGGCCACCAACCCGATCGAAGTGCCAAAGGCGCTGCTGTCCAACGAAGTTGACCGTCTGCGTGTGCAGGCTGTTCAGCAGTTCGGCGGCAACATCAAGCCTGATCAACTGCCGGCCGAGCTGTTCGAAGAGCAAGCCAAGCGCCGCGTTGTGCTGGGTCTGATCGTGGCTGAAGTGGTCAAGCAATTCGACCTCAAGCCTGACGAAGCCCGCGTTCGTGAAATGATTCAGGAAATGGCTTCGGCCTATCAGGAACCTGAGCAGGTTGTGTCCTGGTACTACAAGAACGAGCAACAACTGAACGAAGTCCGTTCGGTTGTGCTGGAAGAACAAGTTGTGGATACTGTTCTGCAGAAGGCTAGCGTGACCGATAAATCGGTCTCTTACGAAGAAGCAGTCAAGCCGGTAGAAGCACCACAAGCCGACTGATCGTTTTTGCGGTAAGAAATACACACCATAAGCCAGCCTTCGTGCTGGCTTATGCGTATTCAAGACTTAACTATTTGGGAGTGACTGCGAGACATGTCCCGCAATTCTTATTATCAGAGCTCTGACATCCAGGCCGCAGGCGGCCTGGTCCCGATGGTTGTCGAGCAGTCCGCTCGTGGCGAGCGCGCCTACGATATCTACTCGCGTCTTCTCAAAGAGCGAGTGATCTTTCTGGTTGGTCCGGTAGAGGACTACATGGCCAACCTGATCTGTGCGCAGTTGCTCTTCCTTGAAGCGGAAAACCCGGACAAGGACATCCATCTTTATATCAACTCGCCGGGCGGTTCGGTGACGGCGGGCATGTCGATCTACGACACCATGCAGTTCATCAAGCCGAACGTCTCGACTACCTGCATTGGTCAGGCGTGCAGCATGGGGGCATTCCTGCTGACAGCGGGTGCTCCAGGCAAGCGTTTCTGCCTGCCGAACTCGCGTGTGATGATTCACCAGCCATTGGGCGGTTTCCAGGGTCAGGCGTCGGATATCGAAATCCACGCCAAGGAAATCCTCTTCATTCGTGAGCGTCTCAACACGCTGATGGCCCAGCACAGCGGGCACACGCTTGAAGAAATCGAGCGCGATACCAACCGCGATAACTTCATGAGTGCAGAAGCCGCGCGCGAGTATGGGCTGATCGATGAAGTGATCGACAAGCGCCCTGCTTAAAATAAGCAGCTCAAAATAAGGTGGGTCGGCAGTTCCGATCACCAGCGGGCTTGAAAAAGCCCGCAATAGCCTTCATCTTGTGTTGCAAGCCTATCGGATTTGGATCGAACGAATGACTGACACCCGCAACGGCGAGGACAACGGCAAGCTGCTCTATTGCTCCTTCTGTGGCAAAAGCCAGCATGAAGTGCGCAAATTGATTGCCGGCCCCTCGGTCTTTATCTGCGACGAGTGCGTCGACCTGTGCAATGACATCATCCGTGAGGAGGTGCAGGAAGCACAGGCCGAAAGCAGCGCGCATAAATTGCCTTCGCCTAAAGAAATCAGCGGCATCCTTGATCAGTATGTGATTGGTCAGGAGCGTGCGAAAAAGGTTTTGGCCGTAGCGGTGTACAACCACTACAAGCGTCTGAACCAGCGTGACAAGAAGAATGACGACGTCGAACTTGGCAAGAGCAACATCTTGCTGATCGGCCCGACAGGCTCGGGTAAAACCCTGCTTGCCGAAACACTGGCCCGCTTGCTGAACGTTCCGTTCACTATCGCCGATGCAACCACCCTCACCGAGGCTGGTTACGTGGGTGAAGATGTCGAGAACATCATTCAGAAGTTGCTGCAGAAGTGCGATTACGACGTGGAAAAAGCCCAGATGGGCATTGTCTACATCGATGAGATCGACAAGATCTCGCGCAAGTCTGACAACCCGTCGATCACCCGGGACGTTTCCGGTGAAGGCGTGCAGCAGGCCCTGCTCAAGTTGATCGAAGGTACGGTCGCTTCCGTTCCGCCGCAAGGTGGTCGCAAGCATCCGCAGCAGGAATTCCTTCAGGTCGACACCCGTAACATCCTGTTCATCTGCGGTGGTGCGTTTTCCGGTCTGGAAAAGGTTATTCAAAACCGTTCCACCCGTGGCGGCATCGGCTTCAATGCAGAAGTGCGCAGCAAGGAAGAAGGCAAGAAGGTCGGTGAATCCCTGCGTGAAGTCGAGCCTGACGATCTGGTCAAGTTCGGTCTGATCCCTGAATTCGTTGGTCGTCTGCCGGTCCTCGCCACGCTGGACGAGCTTGATGAAGCTGCTCTGATGCAGATTCTCACCGAGCCGAAAAATGCGCTGACCAAACAGTACGCCAAGCTGTTCGAGATGGAAGGCGTGGACCTGGAATTCCGGGCCGACGCACTGAAATCGGTCGCAAAACGTGCACTGGAACGTAAAACCGGTGCCCGTGGTCTGCGCTCGATTCTCGAAGGTGTGTTGCTCGACACGATGTACGAGATCCCCTCGCAGTCCGAGGTGAGTAAAGTCGTGATCGATGAAAGCGTTATCGAAGGCAAGTCCAAGCCACTGTATATCTACGAAAACAGTGAGCCGGCTGCCAAGGCGGCGCCAGACGCTTAAGCGTTGCACTGCTGGAATAAAGAAGGGGCCTTCGGGCCCCTTTTCTTTTAACGCGTTTTAACCGACTCATTGCGCTTGTTTTTTTTGAAAGCAGCCCCCATCTTGGTTTCAAGCTTACTTCCATCTGTTTACGGCCTTATGGCCGCCGTAGAGGCGAAATCATGAAGACAACCATCGAATTGCCTCTCCTGCCATTGCGTGATGTTGTGGTTTATCCGCACATGGTTATCCCGCTGTTCGTGGGGCGCGAGAAATCCATCGAAGCTCTCGAAGCAGCGATGACGGGCGACAAGCAGATCCTTCTGCTGGCCCAGAGAAACCCTGCTGACGACGATCCCGGCGAAGACGCACTCTATCGCGTTGGCACCATCGCGACCGTTCTGCAGCTGCTCAAGCTGCCTGACGGCACGGTCAAGGTTCTGGTCGAGGGCGAGCAGCGGGGCGCCGTGGAGCGCTTCAGCGAAGTGGACGGCCATTGCCGTGCCGAAGTCTCGCTGATCGACGAAGTCGACGCACCTGAGCGTGAGTCGGAAGTGTTTGTGCGCAGCCTGCTGGCGCAGTTCGAACAATATGTCCAGCTGGGCAAGAAAGTCCCGGCTGAAGTCCTGTCTTCCCTCAACAGCATCGATGAGCCTGGCCGTCTGGTAGACACCATGGCCGCGCACATGGCGTTGAAGATCGAGCAGAAGCAGGAAATCCTCGAAATCATCGATTTGTCGGCCCGGGTCGAGCACGTTCTGGCGTTGCTGGATGCCGAGATCGATCTGCTGCAAGTCGAAAAACGCATTCGCGGTCGTGTCAAAAAGCAAATGGAGCGCAGTCAGCGCGAGTACTACCTGAATGAGCAGATGAAGGCCATTCAGAAAGAACTCGGCGACAGCGACGAAGGCCATAACGAAATCGAAGAGCTGAAAAAGCGCATCGATGCCGCCGGCCTGCCAAAAGACGCACTGACCAAGGCCACCGCCGAGCTGAACAAGCTCAAGCAAATGTCACCGATGTCGGCTGAAGCCACCGTGGTGCGCTCCTACATCGACTGGCTGGTGCAGGTGCCGTGGAAGGCACAGAGCAAGGTGCGTCTGGACCTTGCCCGTGCCGAAGACATTCTCGACGCCGACCACTATGGTCTGGAAGAGGTCAAGGAACGCATCCTCGAATACCTCGCCGTGCAAAAGCGCGTGAAGAAGATTCGTGGTCCGGTGTTGTGCCTGGTCGGTCCTCCAGGGGTGGGTAAAACTTCCCTGGCGGAATCGATTGCCCACGCGACCAACCGTAAATTCGTGCGCATGGCTCTCGGTGGTGTGCGTGACGAGGCGGAAATTCGTGGCCATCGCCGCACTTATATCGGTTCGATGCCAGGAAGATTGATTCAAAAGATGACAAAGGTGGGTGTGCGCAACCCGCTGTTCCTGCTCGATGAAATCGACAAGATGGGCAGCGACATGCGTGGCGATCCGGCGTCGGCATTGCTGGAAGTACTCGACCCCGAGCAGAACCACAATTTCAACGATCACTATCTGGAGGTCGACTACGACCTGTCGGATGTGATGTTCCTCTGCACCTCGAACTCGATGAATATTCCGCCGGCGCTGCTGGACCGGATGGAAGTGATTCGTCTGCCGGGTTACACCGAAGACGAGAAGATCAACATCGCGGTCAAGTACCTTTCGCCCAAGCAGATTACTGCAAACGGCCTGAAGAAAGGCGAGCTGGAATTCGACGCCGAAGCGATCCGCGACATCATCCGCTACTACACCCGCGAAGCCGGTGTGCGGGGGCTGGAGCGCCAGATTGCCAAGGTTTGCCGCAAGGCCGTCAAAGAACATGCGCTGGAAAAACGCTTCTCGGTGAAGGTCACTGCGGAGCTGCTGGAGCACTTCCTGGGCGTGCGTAAATTCCGCTACGGCCTGGCCGAACAGCAAGATCAGATCGGCCAGGTGACCGGCCTGGCGTGGACGCAGGTGGGTGGCGAACTGCTGACCATCGAAGCCGCTGTCGTACCGGGCAAGGGTCAGTTGATCAAGACTGGCTCACTGGGCGACGTCATGGTCGAATCGATCACCGCCGCCCTGACCGTGGTCCGTAGTCGTGCGAAGAGCCTGGGGATTGCTGTGGACTTCCACGAGAAGCGCGACACGCACATCCATATGCCGGAAGGGGCGACCCCCAAGGACGGCCCTAGCGCCGGTGTAGGCATGTGCACGGCCCTGGTGTCGGCATTGACCGGTATTCCTGTACGCGCAGACGTCGCCATGACCGGCGAAATCACCCTGCGTGGCCAGGTATTGGCCATCGGTGGCTTGAAGGAAAAACTGCTCGCTGCTCACCGTGGCGGGATCAAGACCGTGATCATTCCTGAAGAGAACGTACGCGATCTGAAGGAAATTCCTGACAACATCAAGCAGGATCTGCAGATTAAACCGGTTAAATGGATTGACGAGGTCCTGCAAATTGCGCTGCAATACGCGCCGGAGCCCTTGCCGGATGTGGCTCCGGAGATTGTTGCAAAGGATGAAAAACGCGAGTCTGACTCTAAGGAAAGAATTAGCACGCATTAGTACGCATTTGCCTGGGGGGCTTCCTTGACAGCTTTTTAGAGCCCTTGTTATAAAGCGGCTCTTAAGTGTCTGTAGGCCATTCAGCACTCGTTTTTGCTTTCACCAAAAAACTTAGAATCATACTCAAATAGATATAAGGGGACTTAGAGTGAACAAGTCGGAACTGATTGATGCTATCGCTGCATCCGCTGATATCCCGAAAGCTGCTGCTGGCCGTGCGCTGGACGCTGTAATCGAATCCGTCACTGGCGCTCTCAAGGCTGGCGACTCCGTAGTTCTGGTGGGTTTCGGTACGTTCTCCGTGACCGATCGTCCTGCTCGCATCGGTCGTAACCCACAGACCGGTAAGACGCTGGAAATCGCTGCAGCCAAAAAACCAGGTTTCAAAGCCGGTAAAGCACTGAAAGAAGCTGTCAACTAAGTTTGATTCAGGTTTTTGCCTATCCGGGTCGGGGTCATGCCTGACCTGGCAGCGGAGCGGTAGTCCAGTCGGCAAGTTGCCGAGCCGAGACGCCGAGGCTCGCGAGTTCGAGCCTTCGGTCCGCTCCGCCAGTTACGAGAAGGCGCATCCTCGGATGCGCCTTTCTTCTATCCGGATTCTACCCACGCTCCACGGTTGCCTAATTTTTGAAGTTCAACCGTTTCTGGGGGACGCATGCTGCAGAATATCAGGGACAATTCACAAGGCTGGATTGCCAAGACCATTATCGGGGTCATCGTTGCACTGATGGCTTTGACCGGTTTCGACGCCATTTTCAAGGCCACCACGCACAGCAATGATGCGGCCAAGGTCAACGGCGAAGAAATCAGCCAGAACGAGCTGAGCCAGGCGGTCGACATGCAACGTCGTCAGCTGATGCAACAGCTGGGCAAGGATTTCGATGCTTCCTTGCTGGATGAAAAAATGCTGCGCGACTCGGCCCTCAAAGGCCTGATCGATCGCAAGCTGCTGCTGCAAGGCGCAGAAAAATCGAAATTCGCTTTCTCCGAAGCTGCTTTGGACCAGGTGATCCTGCAAACGCCAGAGTTCCAGCTGGACGGCCAGTTCAGTCCCGAGCGTTTTGACCAGGTGATCCGTCAACTGGGCTATAGCCGTCTGCAGTTCCGTCAGATGCTGACCCAGGAAATGCTGATCGGTCAGCTGCGCGCTGGCCTGGCTGGCAGTGGTTTCGTGACCGATGCACAGGTACTGGCATTCGCCCGTCTGGAAAAGCAGACCCGTGATTTCGCCACCCTCAATGTCAAGGCCGACCCGGCGGGTGTGAAGCTGACCGACGATGAGGTCAAGGCCTACTACGACGAACACGCCAAGGAATTCATGACGCCGGATCAGGTGATCATCGATTACCTGGAATTGAAGAAGTCTTCCTTCTTCGATCAGGTCGCCGTCAAGGACGAAGACCTGCAAGCGGCGTATCAGAAAGAAACCGCCAACCTGTCCGAACAACGTCGGGCGGCGCACATTCTGATCGAAGTGAACGACAAGGTGACCGAGGCGCAAGCCAAGGCCAAGATTGAAGAAATCCAGGCGCGCCTGGCCAAAGGCGAGAAGTTCGAAGCCCTGGCCAAGGAGTTCTCCCAGGATCCGGGTTCTGCCAACAATGGCGGTGACTTGGGTTACGCAGGGCCTGGCGTCTACGATCCGGCTTTCGAAAAAGCCCTGTACTCGCTGGCCAAGGATCAGGTATCCGAGCCGGTTCGTACCGACTTCGGCTTCCACCTGATCAAGTTGTTGGGTGTTGAAGCGCCAGACGTACCGACGTTTGCCAGCCTGAAAGACAAGCTGACCCGCGAGCTGAAAACCCAGCAGGTTGAGCAACGTTTTGTCGAGACGACCAAGCAACTGGAAGACTCGGCGTTTGAAGCGTCCGATCTCGCTCAGCCGGCTCAAGACCTGAAACTGACTGTTCACACCTCCAAGCCGTTTGGCCGTGAAGGTGGCGAAGGTGTTGCGGCCAACCGTGCCGTGGTTACCGCTGCGTTCAGTCAGGAAGTACTGGATGAGGGTGCCAACAGCACCGCCATCGAGCTGGATCCGGAAACCGTGATCGTGTTGCGCGCCAAGGAACACCTCAAGCCTGCACAGCTGCCGCTGGAAAGCGTCGCCGCCGCCATCCGTACGCAATTGGCCAAGGAGCACGCAAGCGCTGCCGCCAAGACCAAGGCTGACGAGTTGATCGCCAACCTGCGTGATGGCAAGACGCCGCTGGACCAGGCCATCAATGGTCAGGGCTGGAAAGTCATTGCAGCAGCCACTCGCGCTCAGGAAGGGGTTGACCCGACTGTGCTGCAAGCGCTGTTCCGTATGCCCAAGCCTGCCGCCAAGGACAAGCCGACTTTCAGCAGCGTGACCCTGGCCGATGGTAGCCTGGTGATCGTGCGCCTGAACGGTGTGAACGAAGCCGCTGCGCCGACCGATGAAGAGAAGGCTCAATACCGCCGCTTCCTCGCTTCGCGCATTGGCCAGCAAGACTTTGCGGCCTACCGCAAGCAGCTGGAAAGCGAAGCAGACATCAAGCGTTACTAATGCCTGACTGAGCTGCCCGCTACACAAAGACCCTGGCCCAAAGGCCGGGGTTTTTTGTGGGTGAAGCCTTAAGGGTGAGAAGCGGCGGATTTGAAAGATCTTTTGATTTTTGTCTCTCGGCAACAGTGTGTGACATTTCCCGTCTGTGACGGTCAATACACCTGTAACTGTTTTAAGACACCATTCGATGCGCCGCTAAGCATCGATCTGTTGCACAATACGCCCCGGACTGTTTTCCTCAGGATGCTCAATGTTTAAATCATTTCCCATGCGTGTTGTCGGGATGGCTGTGGTGTTGGTCGCTGCTGCCGGCTGCTCGTCGAAAAAAGCCGCCATCTACGAGCATGAGAACTTCGACGATTCCGGGACATTTTCGCGCAACTACCCGGTAACCGATGCGCAGACCTGCGAAGCCGCTCGTCGCGCCTTGCTCAGTCAGGGTTACATCATCACCAGCAGTGACCCGAAACTGGTCAGCGGGCACAAGAGCTTCCAGCAGACCGGCGAGACCCACATGGAGATCAGCTTCAGTGTGGTGTGTGCCGATGATGGCAGCGAAGGGCACCACGCGACCATGTTCGCCAACGCCTTGCAGGACCAGTACGCGCTGAAGAAGACCAACAACTCCGCCAGCCTCGGTGTGGGCGTGTTGGGCTCGGTGTCGATGCCAATCGGCTCCTCCGACGACTCGATGGTCAAGATCGCCAGCGAAACCGTGTCCTCGGCCAAGTTCTACGAACGTTTCTTTACGCTGGTTGAGTTGTTCCTGCCGCCGGAAGCGAAGAAAAAGGCACATATCGCCGAGAAGCCGAAAACCGATCTGGGTGTGCCTGAGGCCAAGGCCGCACCGACAGCTGCTCCGACGCCAGCGCCGATCGTCGTGCCAACGCCGGCTCCAGCAGCCGAGCCTGCACCAGCACCAGCACCAGCACCAGCAGCTCCAGCGCCTGTCGAGGCCGCTCCTGCATCCGAGCCGGTAGCGCCACCACCGGAGGCGGCACCCATTACGCCAAGCGCGCCTGCAGTGCCTGTTGAAGAACATGTAACGCCGCCTCCGGCCAGCACATTACCCGCACCGACCGAGCCAATTCCCGCGATGCCGGGCAACAGTCAGTAAGATCGATCGTCACGGGGTTGGTTGGGTCCAGATCAACCCCGTAACGCTACGCAATAAATTCCCCCGGTAAATCCCACACCCTCTGCTACGTTTGATCAATGAAGGCTGCGCTTCATTTTTCCTTCACACGGGCACTTTATGCTCAAGGCACGGGTCAGTTGTTCAGACCTTTTTATGAATGGCTGATGAGCAGCAGGGGAGTTACACAATGGACGATTATCAAGAAGAGTTGCTCGAATTCCAGGCGTTCGAACTGGACCCGCTGGAACCGGCCGAAGACGCTACCGAGCTGTAGGCGTCAGGCGGATTGGCGATGACTGCGGCGAAACTCGCCGGGTGTCTGGCCATTCCAGCGTTTAAAGGCCCGTTGAAACGCTTCGGCTGAGGCAAACCCCAGCAGGTAGGCTATTTCACCGAAGGCCAGTTCCGTGTCGCGGATGTAGGTCATGGCCAGGTCGCGGCGGGTGTCATTGAGGATCGCGCGGTATTGCGTGCCTTCCTCGGCGAGTTTGCGACGCAAGGTCCAGGTGGGCAGCTTCAGGCGTGCCGCCACTTCTTCCAGGTCGGGTTCCCGACCACCATTGAGCAACGGCCCCAGTAGCTGAGTGATGCGTTCACGCAAGCTGCGGGTGCGTGTCAGTTGCTCCAGTTCCCGTTCACACAGTTGCAGCAGGTGCCGCCAGGTGCTGGGGCAGTGCTGCGGGTTGCGTTGCGCAAGGCTGCTCAGGCTCAGGCGCAGTTGATTGTGCTCGGCGCCGAACTGGATCGGGCAATCGCCCAGCACGTCATAGGCGTCTCGATAATCCGGTGCATCGAATTCGATCTCGATGCGTTCGGCCCTTAGTGGGGCAGGGCTCAGACTCGATAACTGCTGTAGCCAGCCGGCAATGATCGAGTCCACGACAAAGCGGTTGTAGGCGTTGTACGGGCTGATGGAATAGAAGCGCAGCCAGGCGCCCTGAGCGTCTTCGTGGAAGCTCGACTGGCCTCGATAGTTCGAACCGTACAGGGCTTCGAAGCGGATCAGGCAACGCGCCGCTTCACGCACCGTGGGTGCCTGGGCGGCGGTGACGCCGGCCAGACCCGCTTGGCTCAGGCGACTGAGCTGGCCCATGCGCAGGCCCAGTGCCGGGTCGCCCGTGAGTTGAATCGCGCCATGTCCCAGGCGCATGTACCGCGGGATCGACAACCGCGCACCGGCCTCGCCAAGGCGCGCCGCATCGAGACCGTACTGCTCCAGCAGTGGCTGCGGATCGACGCGATGGCTGCGCACCGCATCGGCCAGGCTATGCACAAAGCCCACCGACAGATCCCCGAGGCGCATCGGAAGCGGTTTCATGGTTTACAGCCAGAGGTTCAGCAAGCGGGCGCCACGGTCATTGCCGTCGGCGGCGTGCTGGCCGTTGCTGCTGAGAAAACTGTGGCCGGCACTGCCCTGGTCCCAGAACTGCCCGCGCAGGAACACGCTGACGCCGGCGACAGCACGGCTGCTGGGGGGCTGGGCGGTCAGCGTCAGCCGATGCCAGGCGTCGCCTTCGCTGATTTCACCTGGCTTGAGGCTGATGGAGCTTGGCGTCGAAAGGCCTTTATAGCCACCCCAAGGCTTGTCCCACGTGCCGTGCCCGACAATGTACGCCGGCACCGCCACCAGTTGCGCGCCTTGGGCGTCGAGTTTGCGGTAATTGTCCGGGTACCAGCTGTCACTGCCGATCAGGATGCCCAGGCGTCCGGCAGGGGTGTCGATGACGTTGATGGTTTGTTCGGTGTTGGCGGCCAGGGTGTCCTGGTCATTGAAGATCGGGTGCATCTGCCGCTGCGGCTGACCGATAGGCACGCCATCGCGGTCGAACACCACGCTGCTGTTGAACAGTGCGCCATGGCCAATTTTCAGTTGTCCATCACGGATGCTCGGCTCGGGCAGCACGATGGAGCCGGCCACCAGCGTCACATGGAATTCTTTCGCCAAACCGCCGAACAACGCCTGGTAATCCTTGGCCATGCTTTTGGCTTTCATGCGCAGGTGCGCATCGTCCAGACGACTCTCGCCCTTGGCGCTGATCAGGGCACGAATAAACTGCACCGGGTTGCTCGCCGCCAGCCAGTTCATGGCTTCTTGCAGTGTGCTCGCCTGATACAGCTCGTCTTTTTCCCCACTGACCATCAGCCAGGTGCCGACATGCTCGGGCAGCACGACGATGGTTTTGTCGTTCAGCAGGCCCTGGTCCTGGGCTTTTTGCAGGTAGGCCGCCAATTTGCGGTGCAAGCGCTCAGGGCTTTGATAGTCCGTGGGGAACAGCTCGGGTTGAATGCCCAGCAGGTTGCCGCGATCGGCAGGTGTGCCCTGATCGACCGCCAGGCTGATGCGCAGGTCCGACAGGTAATGACCCGCAGGACGGTCCGCGGCCCACATGGCGTAGGTCGTGAGGGCGGCGACAAGCGCCATGGAGAAGGTCAGGTACAGAAGTTTGCGCATGGGAAAGCAGTCAACGGCCGTGTGCAGGATTCGCCGACTAGGGTAGGGCCCACGCCCGCGCTTGCCAAGGGGCGCTGCGCATTTTGATCATTAAGTTGTCAGTTACGGTCATTGAGTGACATCGAGGCGACTCTTAGTCTGTGACACATGACTGACGGAGGCCGAAGAGCCTGCGCATTTCCCGTGAACGCTCGATGTGGAGTTACCGATGGCCGCCGCTCATTACCCGCACCTGTTGGCCCCGCTGGACCTGGGTTTTACCACGCTGCGCAACCGCACCCTGATGGGCTCGATGCACACCGGCCTTGAAGAAAAGCCCGGCGGTTTCGAACGCATGGCGGCGTATTTTGCCGAACGTGCCCGTGGCGGTGTCGGCCTGATGGTGACCGGTGGTATCGGCCCCAACGATGAGGGTGGCGTGTACTCCGGTGCCGCCAAACTGACCACCGAAGAAGAAGCGCTCAAGCACCAGATCGTCACCCGCGCCGTGCACGAGGCGGGCGGCAAGATCTGCATGCAGATTCTTCACGCCGGTCGCTATGCCTACAGCCCGAAGCAGGTCGCGCCAAGTGCCATTCAAGCGCCGATCAACCCGTTCAAGCCTAAAGAGCTTGACGAAGAAGGCATCGAGAAGCAGATCAGCGATTTCGTCACCTGCTCGGTACTGGCGCAAACCGCCGAATACGACGGCGTCGAAATCATGGGCTCCGAAGGTTATTTCATTAACCAGTTCCTCGCGGCCCACACCAACCACCGCACCGACCGTTGGGGCGGCAGCTACGAAAACCGCATGCGCCTGCCGGTGGAAATTGTCCGCCGCGTGCGTGAAGCGGTTGGTCCGAATTTCATCATTATCTTCCGCCTGTCGATGCTCGACCTGGTGGAAGGCGGCAGTAGCTGGGAAGAAATCGTGACCCTGGCCAAGGCCATCGAGCAGGCCGGTGCGACAATTATCAACACCGGCATCGGCTGGCACGAAGCGCGGATTCCGACCATCGCCACCAAGGTGCCGCGTGCGGCCTTCAGCAAAGTCACCGCCAAGCTGCGTGGTTCGGTCGGCATTCCGCTGATCACCACCAACCGTATCAACACCCCGGAAGTGGCCGAGCAGATTCTGGCCGAAGGCGACGCCGACATGGTGTCCATGGCACGGCCGTTCCTGGCCGACCCGGACTTCGTCAACAAGGCCGCCGCTGGCCGTGGCGATGAAATCAATACCTGCATCGGTTGCAACCAGGCCTGTCTGGACCACACCTTCGGCGGCAAGTTGACCAGTTGCCTGGTCAACCCGCGCGCCTGCCATGAAACCGAGCTCAACTATTTGCCGGTGCAGCAGATCAAGAAGATCGCCGTGGTCGGTGCAGGACCTGCGGGTCTGGCTGCTGCTACCGTGGCCGCCGAGCGTGGTCATCAGGTGACGCTGTTCGATTCGGCCAGCGAAATCGGCGGCCAGTTCAACATTGCCAAGCGCGTGCCGGGCAAGGAAGAGTTTTTCGAGACCCTGCGTTACTTCAATCGTAAATTGCAGACGACGAACGTCGAGGTGTGCCTCAACACCCGCGTGGATGTGGCTCAACTGGTGGCGGGCGGTTTCGACGAGATCATCCTCGCCACCGGTATTGCGCCAAGAATCCCGGCGATTCCGGGCGTCGAGAACGCCAAGGTACTGAGCTATCTGGACGTCATTCTCGAACGCAAACCCGTCGGCAAACGTGTGGCGGTGATCGGTGCCGGCGGTATCGGTTTTGACGTCTGCGAATTCCTGGTACACGAAGGCGTGGCCACCAGCCTGGATCGCGAAGCGTTCTGGAAAGAGTGGGGTATCGATACGCATCTGCAAGCACGTGGCGGCGTGGCCGGTATCAAGGCAGTGCCTCATGCACCGGCTCGCGAGGTGTTTTTGTTGCAGCGCAAGAAAACCAAGGTGGGCGACGGTCTGGGTAAAACCACCGGCTGGATTCACCGCACCGGTTTGAAGAACAAGAAAGTACAAATGCTCAACAGCGTCGAATACCTGAAAATCGACGACGAAGGCCTGCACATCCGCATCGGCGAAACCGGCGAGCCGCAATTGCTGGCGGTGGACAACATCGTCATCTGCGCCGGCCAGGATCCGCTGCGCGAGTTGCAGGACGGACTGGTGGCAGCGGGGCAGAACGTGCATCTGATTGGCGGTGCGGATGTGGCGGCGGAGTTGGATGCCAAGCGCGCCATCAACCAGGGCTCGCGGTTGGCCGCCGAGTTGTAACCGGCAGGTAGAGCGTGCCAATGGCCTGTGAGCGACTAGAATGCTCGCTCATACCAGGCACAATCAGGCCCCATGTTTTCTCTTCCTGCTCATTGGCAACCCCAAGCTCCCCTCGAACCCCTTCACCTGGACTGGCTCGCCGGCGCGGGCCTCGACGTCGCCATCCTGCGCCTGGACCTGATCGACCCGCTGATCAGCGGCAACAAATGGTTCAAGCTCATCGAACACCTCAAAGCCGCTGAACAGGCCGGCGCCAACGGCATCATCAGTCTCGGTGGTGCGCATTCCAATCACCTGCATGCGCTGGCGGCGGCGGGCAAGCGCTTCGGTTTCGCGACCGTCGGCCTGTTGCGCGGTCATCCGCAAGAGACCCCGACAGTGGTGGACTTGCAGGCATTCGGCATGCAGCTGCACTGGCTGGGTTATGGCGGTTATCGTGCACGTCACGAACCCGACTTCTGGCTGCCGTGGCAGGTGCAATACCCGACGCTGCATCCGGTGCCCGAAGGCGCTGGCGGTCTGCCTGGGGCGTTGGGTTGCATGTCGCTAAAGACTCAAGTCGACCGGCAACTGAGCCACTTGGGTTGGTCCGATCACGATGGCTGGTGGCTGGCCTGCGGAACTGGCACTACGCTGGCGGGCCTGGTGTTGGCAGAAGCGCGGAGACGTCCGGTCTACGGCGCTTTGGCGGTGCCGGATGACCACGGTGTGGCGCAGCAGGTTGAATCGATTGTGCGGGAGGCGGGGCTGGTCGAGCCGGTGTATCAACTGTTCGACGCCAGCCGTGGCGGGTTTGCCAAGGTCGATGCGCAGTTGCTTGAGTTCATCGAGCAGAGTGAGCATGCCTGCGGCGTACCACTTGAACCACTTTATACCGGCAAGGCGTTACTGGCGCTCAAGCAGCAGGTGGCGGCCGGGAAATTCGCTCCAGGTACACGGTTGGTGTTCGTTCACACCGGTGGCTTGCAAGGGCGACGGGGTTTCACAGCACAGCGATGAAATAACGCTATTCCCTGTGGGCTTGCTCGCGAAAGCGGTGGTTCAGTGCAATTCATGTCGACTGACACGCCGCTTTCGCGAGCAAGCCCGCTCCCACAGGGTTTTATCATCGGCCTCAGGAGTTGCGGCTCACCCGCTTCGGCATCATCCGCAACAACGTGTTGTCCCCCACCACATAGTGATGATAGAGCCCGGCCAGCGCATGCAGGCCGATCAGCCAGTAGCCGATGGTGCCGCCCAGTTCGTGCCAGCCCTGCACCTGCCGGGCAAATGGCTTGTTTTCAGAGACCAGCATTGGCAGGTCGAAGCCGTAGAACATCACCTGATGGCCCTTGGCACTGGTGACCAGCCAGCCGAGGATCGGCATCGCGATCATGAACATGTACAACGCCCAATGCATCACCTTGGCCAGAGTGACCTGCCAGTGGGGCGAGGCCGGGAAAATCTGTGGCGCCGGGCCGAGGCTGCGGGCGAACAGGCGTAGCCATACCAGTACGAACACCGTCAGGCCGAGCATGAAATGAGTTTCGGTAATCAGCGTCCGACCGCCGCTGCCTTTGGGGAAAATCCCGCGCAATTCGATGCAGGCATACACCAGTATCAACAGGACCAGCATCAACCAGTGCAACAGGATTGATACGGTGCTGTAACGTGATTCGGAATTTGTCCATGGCATACGGTGTTCCTCGCAGGGCGGATCTAAAGCAACCGCTGTTTTCAGTCGGTGTGCTTGTACTGTAATCCGCTTTGCGACGGTTTGCCTGAGACAGATCAGGGTTTTTATGGGAGCGCCGCGCCCCCACAAGGTGCAGGACGTTCAATCAACTGCTTTGCGGCATCTCTCCATTGGCCAGGCGCCGATTGATATCGGCAATGACCGCTGGCAGATCGGTGATGGTGTCGATCATGTAGTGAGGACGCGAGCCTTCGAACATCCCGTGAATACGCCGGCGTTCGCTGGCCAGTTGCTCGCTGCCGAGTGCCTGATACCCCGCGTAATCCAGTCCCAGCGCGTTGCCCGAGCAGATCAGCGCCACGGTCCACATCCCGGCACGGCGGCCTTCGAGAATGCCCGGCACGGTGTCATCGATCTTCACGCACGCCGCGACATCATCAATACCCAGTGCAATGACGTTGGCCAAGGCCTGAGCCGGCCATGGGCGGCCATTGGGCACTTCGTCGGTGGCCACCACGTGATCGGCGACATACCCGTTGTGGGCGGCCAGTTCGACGACCTTGTCCATGACCTGTTTCGGGTAGCCGGAGCAGGAGCCGATTTTGATTCCGTTCTGGCGCAGTTGGGCAATGGTCTCCAGCGCACCAGGAATCAGCGCCGAATGCTCGGCGATTTTCTCGATCTGCAACGGCATGAAACGCTGGTAGATGGCAGTGACGTCATCGTCGGTCGGCGTGCGGCCGAACACCGAGCGATAACGCTCGGCGACCTGCGGCTGATCGCACAGGGTACGGATGTGGTCCCACTTGCCCATGCCCATTGGGCCGCGGGCCTCTTCGATGGACACTTGCACATCAAACTCGGCGAACGCTTCGACAAAAATCTGCGTGGGGGCGAAGGAGCCGAAGTCGACGACGGTGCCGGCCCAGTCGAGGATCGCGGCTTGCAGTTGGGTCGGTTGGGTGTAGTTCATGGTGAGCAGGATCCTGTGTTGACTGGCTAATGTGGTAGACGCTTTTGTGGGAGCGAGCCTGCTCGCGATTACGGTGTGTCAAACGACAAAAAATGTTGGCATTCAGTCCGCTATTGCGAGCAAGCTCGCTCCCACAGTTGAGGGCGGTGTCATTTAGATTTCTGTTACTTCCATCTCGCGCAGGGCCTCGGCAATGGCCGCTACAGCCGCGCGCATATCGGCCGGATGCACATGCCCGATACAGCCCACACGGAACGTCTCGACCTCGGTCAACTTGCCCGGATAAAGAATAAAACCCTTGGCCTTCACCCGCTCATAAAACGCCTTGAACTGATAACGCGGGTCTTTTGGTGCGTGGAACGTGACGATAATCGGCGCCTGGATCGCGGGCGGTAGAAAGCTGCGCAGGCCGACTCTGGCCATCTGCTCCAGCAACACCTGGCAGTTGTCGGCGTAGCGCTGGTGCCGGGCCGGCAAGCCGCCTTCTTCGTGGTACTGCAGCAGGGCTTCATGCAGCGCCGCGACCACGTGGGTCGGCGGGGTGAAGCGCCATTGGCCGGTCCTGGCCATGTAGCGGTGCTGGTCGAATAAATCCATCGCCAGTGAGTGCGAATTGCCAGCGGCGTTGTCCAGCGCTTCTTTGCTAGCGAAGACAAAGCCCATCCCCGGCACGCCTTCAAGGCATTTGCCCGAGGCGGCGATCAGCGCATCGAACGGCACCTGTTGCGCGTCCACCGCCAACGCGCCAAAGGAACTCATGGCATCGACGATCAGGTGTTTGCCGTGCCGGGCCACCACCTGGGCGATCTCCGGCAGCGGGTTGAGAATGCCGGTGCTGGTTTCGCAGTGGATCAGCGCCACATGAGTAACGCTGGCGTCGGCGCGCAGCAGACGTTCAACGTCGGCGGCGGTGGTCGGCTGGTCTTCGGCGGTCTCGAAGGTGCTGAACGAACGGCCAAGCACTTCGCATATCTTCGCCAGACGTTTGCCGTAGGCGCCATTGATCAACACCAGAACCTTGCCGTCCCGTGGCACCAGCGTGCCGATCGCCGCTTCAACGGCGAAGGTGCCGCTGCCCTGCAATGGCACACAATGGTGGCTGTCGGCGCCATTGATAATCCCCAGCAGTTGTTCGCAGACGCTGGCGGTCAGCTGATTGAAACGCTCATCCCATGACCCCCAATCGACCATCATCGCCTGACGGGTGCGGGCCGAGGTGGTCAGCGGGCCGGGGGTCAGCAGGATTGGAGCGGCAGTACTCATTCAGGCGTCCTCGCATTCGATGGCATCAAGCTACGGGGCTTAAATTGCAATTTGCCGCGCCATCAATCAAATTGTTTATTGTTATGCTAGTCATCAGTGAGGCTTATTCATGAATCTGTTCCAGCTGCGTGCGTTCGACGCGGTGGCCCGGGAGGGCAGTTTTACCCGGGCGGCTGCGCGGCTGTTCATCAGTCAGCCGGCGGTCACCGGGCACATCAAGGCGCTGGAGGAGCACTACCAGATCACCTTGTTGCGGCGCACGGCGCGGCGGGTGGAATTGACGGAGGAGGGCACGCGCCTCGCGGCGATCACCCGAGCCATGTTCAGCCTGGCCGATGAGGCGCAAGTGATGCTGGAGGCCAACCGGCAGTTGCTGACCGGGCGTCTGGAAGTGGCGGCTGATGGCCCGCACCGGGTCATGCCGATGCTTGCCAGCCTGCGCGCCCGTTATCCGGGTGTCACCGTCAACCTGCGTCTGGGCAATGCTCAGGAAACGCTGGCGGCGTTGTTGTCCGAACATGCGGATGTGGCGGTGATGACCGAAGTCGAGCCGCGCAAGGGGCTATATCTGCAAGCCTTGAGCGCGTCGCGAATCTGCGCGTTGGTGCCGGTCGCTCATCCTTGGGCGCAACTCTCGCAGGGCATACGGCTCAAGGATCTGGATCAGGTGATCATGGTGTTGCGCGAGCCGCATTCCATCACCCGCCGCACGTTTGACGATGCGTGCGTTCAGGCCAAGGTCAACCCGCGGGTGTTGCTGGAACTGGACAGCCGTGAGGCAGTGACCGAAGCCGTCGCCGCCGATTTGGGCGTGGGGGTGGTGTCGTCGGTGGAAGTCAGCCATGACCCGCGAGTGACGGCGGTGCCCATTCTCGGTGAGGGGCTGGTTAACCGGCACATGATCGGGTGTGTGGAGCGGCGGCGGGATTTGCGTTTGATTCAGGCGTTTTTCGAGTTGGCGCCGGCCTGATGGACCGAGGCGCAGCCTTCGCGAGCAAGCTCGCTCCCACAGTGGATTTGTGCCGCTCACAAAATATGTGTTCACTATCGATCCACTGTGGAAGCGGGCTTGCTCGCGAAGAGGCCATCAGCTTCAACATCAATGCTGACTGAATCACCGCTTTCGCGAGCCTGCTCGCTCCCACATGGGGCTCGCTTAATGGCAGATATCAAGGCAAGCCGATGTACCCATGGCGCCTACCAAAGTGGCACGACATAACTCACATAAAGCCGGTTCTCGTCCTGCTGCGTCTGTCCGGTCATGCTCGGATTGGCCATGGCGTTTTTCCAGGTCACGCCAAAGCCTTTCAACTTGCCGTCAGGCACCTGATAGCTCAGCGCCAAGTCTCGCTCCCACTCGCTATTGCCGCCGCTGGCCACCCGGATTTGATCGCCATGGGCGTAGGTCGCCTGGAAGCCAAGGCCTTTAAGGCCCAACTCACCGAAGTCGTATTTGTATTGCGCCAGCCAGGTTTGCTCGCCCGCGTGCTGGAATTTGTTCAGTTGCAGGTTGGTCAGCGCCGGGGTGTCGGCGCCTGCGCCAGGGCCTTGTCGGGCGTCGCCGCTGTTCAGTCCGGAATCGAGGTAGGGAAAGTCACTGTCACCGGTGTTCTTTTGCGCGCCGATACCGAGGGTATGCCCCGCCAGGCTATAGCTTTCCATCAGGCTGATGGTGGACTGGTTGATACGGCCCTTGCTGGCGCCGTTGTCGTAGGAGCCCGCGGCAGCGTAGTCGGCGTCGCCATCGGCGTTACCGCCCACCCCCAGGCTGCGGTAGGCACGAAAATCACTGAGCAGGCTGCCCACCGGCAGGGCGGTGGTATTTTTCGCGCCAATGAACGCTTGTTGGTAGTAGTCCTGCAGATTCGAATACCACAGGCTCACCGTCGTGTTGGCCAGACCCGTGTAATCGGCGCCGCCATAGACGAAGCGATCGCTGAGTTTCGTACCGCCGCCGGTGGTCATGTCGCTGTCGCCGCTTTCATTGCGGATCTTGGTTTTGACGATGTCACCGCCGGTAAAGGTGAAATCGGACAGGTCTTTGGATACCAGCTGCACGCCGGTGTTGGTCTGGTGGTACAGACGCCCGTCGGTGTTGGCCAGCATCGGGTTGTTCTGACTGAGCATGCCGACGCGCAGCTCATCCTCGAGGAAACGCATCTTGAAGGTCGGACTCAGGACACTGAAGTCATTGGCAGATTTGCCATCGTCCAGCGGGAACATGCTCCCCGGATATTGGCCCTGATGACTCTTGTCATTCAGGTCGCCACCGGAGTCGAGCTTGAGGCCGTAGAAGGCTTCCACATCCAGCCCGAAGCCCACTGGGCCCTCGGTATAACCCGACTTGAAGTTGAACTGAAAGCCCTGGCCCCAATCGCGGTAACTCTTGGCCTTGGCGGTGCTGCCTGCAACGTCGCGGCCCTCCTGGTTCAGGTAGCGATTGAGCAGCGTCAGGTCGGCGTGACTGTCATCGATGAAGTCCGCATGGGCAGGCAACATCACGCCGCCCAGCAAGGCGCCGACAAGGGGTGTGGCAAGTTTCTTGATCATCATGGATCTCGTTCATCAGGTGATTCACCCTGCCGATGGCGCTCACGTGAGGCGCGGCTCATGGCCGCGCATCGGCAGTGTTGCGGTCCTGCCGCAACATCCTGAAACGCATTAAGAGGTGGCCACATGACAGTGCCGTGACCGGCCTGATGAACAATATTTCACCCCGATTCACTGGCTTTTTTGGCGAGCGAGCTTGCTGGCGCTGGAGTGTGCAGCCGTTGCGCCTGGTTCGACCGACCGCGACACGGCTCGGCGCCCACTAGCTCCCCCGCCACAGGCTGAGTGCCAGGCCACGGTTTACGAACCAAGATCCGGACGGTTGATCAACCAGTCCAGCAGTAACCGCGTATCGCTGCGTGGCTTGCGGGCCGCAGCGGGCTGTGGCGGCTCACAGCCGGAAGTGATGAACAGGACCGGCCGGTCCGGATCACCGTCGAGGAAGTTGATCAACACATCACTGCCGGCGCGCGGCAGTCTGTACCGATCGGCTCCGCCCTCGCAGGCGCCAATGACCACCGGCAGCCAGATGCCACCGGCTTCCTCTGCAACAGCGCCCGCCGTTGGCCAAAGGGCGATCAGAATCCGGCCATGATCATCGACCGTCGCCGGCTGCCCGGCGGGGCCCAGAACTCTTGCCGGCTGATAACCGGGGACAATGGGGCGGGCGTGTTTGAGCGACGGCCTGAACGCCGTGGACCAGGCGATGGCCGAAAATTCATTGCGATAGCTTCGGGGGACGCCAGACGGGTCCTGCTCGAGGATCGAAGTTTGTTGTCCATGGTGCTGAATTTCGGTGAGCAGCCACTGATTGTTGAAACAGGGAAGCGGGTGTTGTTCCACTTGCAAGATCGTTGCGCTGAGCAACCGTGGCTGGTCGCTTTGGCCGCGGATCTGCGTGTGCTGGCAGCGCAAGCGTTCCAGGCCCCGGCGGCTGAGTTGGTCACAGTGTTGTTGCTCGGGAGCAGGGCGCTGGATCATCGAACCCGCACTGGCGTGTGGCTCGTTGGCCGCTCCGTCACTTGAGGCCGGTGCGCCTCTGCTGCGCGAAGTGGAGGGCGCGCGGGTGGCGGGCGACTCATGGCGCTGGAACAACTCGCTGATACCGGCTTCGCCAGGATTGCGGTTCGTCGCGCTACGAAAGGGCGTCAGGACCGGCTCCTGGGGAAAACCCAGGCTGTCATCGGCCAACACCAGCACATGGCCGTCGTGGCGATGCTCAAAGTGGTAGTGAATGCCTTCTTCTTCACAGAGCCGGTGCAGCAGTGCCAGATCGCTTTCTTCGTATTGAATGCAAAACGGGCGGACGGGGTAGTGTCCGGTGGTCAATTCAATACGGTAGCTGCTCTCGGGCAGGGCATGTTCTTCCAGTAACTGACGCACAATATCCGGCACGCTCAGGCGATGAAATACCCGGCGTCTGCGCTGTTGTTCAAGGGTTTGCAGGTGCGGTACGAGTACCAGATGGTAGCCAACCCGGTGCGCGCCGCGATGCTCACGACTGGCGCTGTGGAGGCGGCCGTGAAAGCCCTGGTCGTCGCCAAGGCTGAGAAAAGCCGATTGTTGCAGCAACCGGTCGAGCTCCATGGGCGGCGTCAGGCCGATGGCATCGACAGTGAATCGATAGGGTTGGTTAAGGCCTTCGTGGCCACTGAACTGCAACACCTGCAAACTTAAATCCCTCTCGACGAGGGTGAGGGTGAAAGGACTTTCCTTGTCGTTGTGCATGCCTGCGCGTCTACTATGAAATACCAAGTGCAGAGGGTACGAAACCCCGGCCTTGAAGTGTCACCGCATGCGCCTTTTCAGAATCGCCCTACAAGTCCTGTTGAAGATGTTGATCATCCACGCCCGTGTACAGGTGGAATTTTTGGTCGATTGCCGACTTTAGGCCGTATAAACTTGGCGCCATGCGTCGGCCAATAGATGTCTCGGCGCCACAGATCAAGAGAGTGAGTAATGGGCGCACAGTGGAAGGTTAAACACAAAGAAGCGGCATCCAACGCCAAGGGCAAGATCTTCGGCAAACTGGTGAAAGAGATCACCATTGCCGCGCGCAACGGTGCCGATGTCACCACTAACGCGCACCTGCGTCTGGTGGTTGAACAGGCAAAAAAGGCCTCGATGCCCCGCGAAACCCTTGAGCGTGCGATCAAGAAAGGCTCGGGCCAGCTCGGCGAAACCGTGCAATACCATCGCGTGACCTACGAAGGCTTCGCCCCGCATCAGGTGCCGCTGATCGTTGAATGCGTGACCGACAACATCAACCGCACCGTGGCGGAAATCCGCGTCGCTTTCCGCAAGGGCCAGTTGGGCGCTTCCGGTTCGGTCAGCTGGGACTTCAACCATGTGGGCATGATCGAGGCGTCCCCGGACAGCCCGGATGCCGACCCTGAAATGGCCGCCATCGAAGCCGGCGCCCAGGACTTCGAGCCGGGTGAGGAAGAGGGCACCACCCTGTTCCTGACCGAGCCGGCCGACCTGGATGCGGTGCAGAAAGCCCTGCCTGAGCAAGGCTTCACTGTGCTGGCGGCCAAGCTGGGCTACCAGCCGAAAAACCCGGTCAGCGGCCTGAGCGACGAGCAGATGGCTGAAGTCGAGGCGTTCCTTGAAGGCCTGGACAATCACGATGACGTGCAGGACATGTTTGTCGGGTTGGCGGGTTAAGCACGTGTGTCATTGACGGTTCTGTCATTTGACAGGCCGTCTTCACGAGCAGGCTCGCTCCCACAATGGTTTTGTGCCGTTCACATACAGTGAGACCAACACAACGCCCTGTGGGAGCGAGCCTGCCCGCGAAGCAGTCACCGTCTCTTCAGTTCCTGCACAATCTCGCTGAACCCAGGCCGCCCCAGCACATCCGCTTGACAGCAACGCTGCTCCAACCGCTCAAGCTCCAAACGGTCTGCATCGCTCAACCCTGAGTCGATTCGCTCCAGCAATTCCCCCAACAGTACGCCAAACGCCCGCACCTCGATGCGTTGCAGCGCACGGCTTTCCAGGTTGTCGGTGGTGGCATGGAACGACGCCGCACCAAAGTCCCCCAACAGGCAGTCGCCATTTTCATGCCACAGAATATTGTGGCCATAGAGATCGCCGTGGGTGATGCCTTGCTGGTGCAGGTGTTCGGCCACCGACGCGATGCCACTGGCCATGCGCAAGGCGACGGCCGCCGTGAACCGAGTGTCGTCGGTATAAATGTCCCGGCTGCAGGACGCCAGGCTCGGCAGTGCTGCAAGGTTGCGGTAGCTCGGATCGATCAGTTGCATCACCAGCCCGGCCTGGGCTTGCGGGTGATCGATGATCCGCCCCTCGACCCGGATCAGATTCGGGTGCAGCCCCGCCGTAATGCAGGCGTTCATTTCGTGCAGCGGCGAGCCGTCGCTGGTCATTTCGCCTTTATAGAGTTTGACGGCCACGGCAACAGGCCCCAGCCCGGTTCGTTGCCACGTCGCGCGATGAATCACCCCGGACGCGCCTTCCCCCAATTTCTGCTCCAGCTGCAATGCGCCCCATGCAATGCCGGGCGTGGCGTCGAGGGCGGCAGCATCGGCTTCGGTTTCCAACGGGTTGCCGGCGTAAGCCAGCCAAGTCAGGCTCGGCAGGGTCAGCAGCCACTCGGGCAGTGCGGTCATGCGGTTGGCGGCGATGCGAATCAGTTCCAGACGATGGCAATTGCGCAGGCTTTCGGGCAATTGCTGCAAGCGGTTGCCGGCCAACATCAGTTTTTGCAGGTAGGGGCGCTCGCCCAGTTCACTCGGCAGCTCTGCAATATTATTGTCAGTCAGGATCAACCAGCGCAGCCGCGGCGGCAGGGACGCACCCGGTACACGTTCGATACCGTTGGCCTTGAAGCCGATCATCGTCAGTTCGGCGCATTGGCCCAGGCACACTGGCAACTCGTTGAAACGGTTGTCCGAGCAGAACAACACCCGCAACCGGGTCAGACGGTGCAGGTCGTGCGGCAAACTGCTCAAGGCGTTGCCACTGAGATTGAGGATCTCCAGCGAATCGGCCAGCTCGAAGATTTCCCGGGGGAACTCCGTCAGACCACACGACAAGTCCAGACGGGTAATACCTGCCAGCTCGCCGGCCCGCAGTTGTGCAAGGGTATTCATGAACAGATTCGCTATTGATAGGGATGAGGGCACACAGCCCCTGAAAATGGCCGATATGATAACGATTTGAAGCGGTTTGGGCCCCAAAAGATCTACAGCGCCATCTGTGGTGACAGGGTGCCTGTGGGCATTGGACAAAAAACTGCGCTGTGTACAACGGCGTTCCCCGCAAAATAACCGCGTTTTTTCAATAATTCGATACAACTCCCTGCCATGTTCATGGATCCGGAGGCGGTGCCTGACTGGCGAAATCCAGTTGCATTGCTAATCTGGTTTTCACAAGCCACCCCTGATAAGGAATGGGGCCGTGAATGGATTTATGGTGTTGGCAGTCTTGAGCTTGATGCTCGGCACACAGGTGTTGGCCGCAGAACTCCAGGTGGAGGTGCGAGTCGACGTCAAGCGCGGCTGCCAATTGGTCGGCCAACAACGCAGTGCCGGCATCGAGCAACTGGGCGTGCTGGACTTCGGCAGCACTGCGCGGCTGGACGATCCGGCTGGCCCATTGGGCGCGGCATTGATGAGCCAGCGCTTGCCACGCCTGGAATGCAACCCTGATACCCCCTATCAATTACGCGTCGACGGTGGCCAGCACGGCGGCGTTGGCGATGTGCGCTACATGGCGGGCACCGCCGTCCACAGCAAACCCATCCCTTATCGGCTTTATCAGGACCCCGCGCGGTTGATCCCGCTGGCGGTGGACGTCCCGATGAGTGGCCGCGTCCCGGACTCCGGGTCGGTGGATTTGCCGTTGTATGCGCGTATCGAACGGCTGGCGGACATTCCACGGGTCAGTCGCTATTCGGACCTGGTGAAGGTGACAGTCACCTGGTAATGGCAACGATGTGATCGCCCACCCGACAGATGCGGGGGGCGCAGGGGAGCGCCGTTCCCGTGAGCGGCCATGGTTTTCGAATCCTGAAGGAGTCGGGATTGGGCGTTATGACGAGCAAGCACTGGATGGTCATCGCTGTTGCTGCGCTACTACTTCTGGCCGAGGACGCACGGGCGGCGATCAGCGGGCAGATTCATGCGCGCCTGACCATCATCGCCGGCTGCGAAGTGACCAATGGCTCCAGCCCCGGCAGCCCGGTCAGCGACTTCGGCAACCTCGACTTCGGCCAACAGGGCCCGACCTGGAATGCCCCGATCAAGGCCAGCCTCAGCAATGATGCAAGCGGCAAACTGAATGTGGCCTGCAACCCGTCGGTCACCGGTTTCACGGTCACCATCGACGGCGGCGTCCATGGCGACGGCACGACCCGGCGCCTGAGTAATGGCAGCCAGACCCTCCCTTATCAATTGTTCCTCGATGCCTCGGGTAGCCAGAGCTACAGCATCGGGCAGCAGCACAATTTCGCTGTCACCAGCGGGGCGCAGGTGCCGATCCCGGTATTTGGCTCGGTGGTGGCGAATACCCGCGCGGTGCCGGCAGGGGTCTACACCGACACCCTGACGGTGACGCTCGATTGGTAAACCCGTAGAGGACGGACACCATGCACATGCTTGTATCAAGGATCGGTTTGTCATTGCTTGGCCTGGCGCTGGTGTCCAGCGCCCAGGCAGCTACCACTGTCACCGGCCAGATCAGCTCCACGTTGATCCTGACCAGCAGTTGCCTGGTCAACGGCACGGCCGGCAGCACCGGCCTGAACTTCGGGACCGTGAACTTCGGCACCACCACCAGTCTGTTCACCGAAGCTGACGGCCAGGTGCTGGGCGGTGGTGGCGGCGCGCTGTCAGTCCAGTGCTCCAGTGGCACCTCGCCAACCATCACCGTTGGCGCCGGCAGCCATGACGCGCAGTCCACCGGTGGCTCCCGGGCGCTGTACGACGGCGTCGCCAACTATGTGCCTTACGACTTCTATACCGACGCCGCGCACTCGCAACTGCTCGCCATCAATGGCGTGATCAACCTCACGGCGAGTACCGGCCAGGCTCAGGCGGTGAACATCTACGGTAAAGCCGTAGGCAAGGCCGGGCTGCCCGCGGGCACCTACACCGATACCGTTGCCGTTCAGCTGACCTTCTAGTGCGATGGCCCGGCATGGTTATGCGGCGTTACTCCTGCTATGCGCGGGTGGCGTGCCGTTGCCGCTGGCGGCGGTGACCAGTCAGAGCTTCCAGGTCAGCGCCACGATCACTGCTGGATGCCTGGTGGTGGGCGGTGTGTCGAACTACGGCAGCCTGAACTTCGGCAGCCAGTCGGCGTTGGCGACCAGCAAAGTGCAGGTGGCCCTGACCGGCGGCGTGCAGTTGCAATGTACGCCGGGGGTGACCCTGAACATGAGCGTCGACGGCGGTCAGTACAACAGCAGCGGGCGACACATGCAGTTGAGCACCGGCAGCAACCGCGTGGCGTATTCGTTGTTCAGCGATGCGGCTTACAGCCAGGCCCTGGGGATCGGCCAGAGCGTGGCCGTGGCGTATTCCGATGCCAATAACATCAGCCTGCCGATTTACGGACAGGTGCAGTTGCCGGGCACTCAGCCTGGGGGGACGTACAGCGATGTGCTGCAAGTGCAGCTGTCGTGGTAGCGCGGCGTTTTGATCAGGCCTGATATAAGGAGTAGACGTATGGATTCACCTTCGCGGCGGCGTTTGGTCGTGCGGTATGCAGTGTTGGCGATGGTGCTGATGGGGACGTCCAGGGTGCAAGCCGCCAGTTCGGTGCTGATCTGGCCGATCGACCCGGTGCTGGAGGCCGATCAACAGGCCAGTGCCCTGTGGCTGGAAAATCGCGGCACCGAGACGGCCAACCTGCAGATCCGGGTCTTTGCCTGGAGCCAGAGCGGTTTCGACGATCAATACCAGAACCAGCGCGATGTCATCGGCAGTCCGCCTGTGGCAAAGATCGAGCCGGGCCAGAAACAGCTGGTGCGCCTGACTCGCACCAAGGACGTGCCGCCAGGGCAGGAGCTGGCCTACCGCATCATCATCGACGAAATCCCCTCCGCCAAACCACCCACCGCAGAGGAGGGCAAGACCGCGGCGGCGATTCGTTTCCAGATGCGTTATTCGGTGCCGTTGTTTGCCTACGGCGCAGGGCTCTGGAGCAAGGAGGACACCACCCGGCCGCGCGATCCCAAAGGCATCGGCCTGCCGGATCTGAGCTGGCGTACGGTGACGGTGGACGGTCGGCCTTATGTGGAAGTGCGTAATCAGGGCGCGGTGCATGCGCGCCTGACCGATGTCGCGCTGAAACAGGGGGGGCAGAACAAACCGCTGGTGGAAGGGTTGCTGGGCTATGTGTTGCCGGGCGCGATCATGCGTTGGCCAGCGCCCGGACCGATTGCCGGGGATCCGGCGTTGCAAGTGCGAGTCAATGGGGCGCCGCAGGTGCAAAGCGTGACGCCAGCGCGGTAACCCACTGAAGCGGATGGTTTTTTGTGGTGAAGGGGCGTGCGCGCACGCACAACCTTGTGGGAGCGAGCTTGCTCGCGAAAGCGTCAGGCCAGTCGACATTGATGTTGAATGTACGACCTCTTCGCGAGCAAGCCCGCTCCCACAGGTTTTGATCGCCGCCAGGTTAGGGTAAGAGGGGAACCTGTCCATTGACGGACGCACAGCATTAATGGCCCAGGGTTGGGCTCGACATTTCCAGTGTCCGTTGTGGGTGGCGACGTGCATGGCGAGCCTGTTGCTCTCACAACCCTCCGCGGCCGGCAACTTGCCGCCCGCACCCAGCGGCATGGAGGCCGTGGCTGATGCACAGTTGTTTCTGGAATTGGTGGTCAATCAGATGAATACCGGGCGTGTCGTGGCCGTTCAACAGCGCGGCGGGCGATTGTTCGTACCGGCCAGTGCGTTGCGCGAGAGTGGCATCAAGCTGCCCGATAACATCGGCAGCGAAGTCGATCTCGACAGCCTGCCGGGCTTGCACAGCGACTACGACAGTGTCGGCCAGCGGTTGCTGCTGAACGTGCCGCCAGAGTGGCTGCCGGAGCAGTTTGTCGGCAACCGCGAAGCCTATCCACGAACCCCGGCCCTCAGCAGTTTCGGGGCCTTGCTCAACTATGATCTTTACCTCAATGACACCGATGATGCCGGCACTTATCTGGCGGCATGGAACGAAGTGCGGCTGTTCGACAGCTGGGGCACCCTGTCCAACACCGGACAATACCGGCGCACCTTGTCAGGCAATGCGGTCAGTACCCTGAACAATGGTTATCTGCGCTACGACACCACTTGGCGTTACTCCGATGACGAACGACTGCTGACCTACGAGGCCGGCGACCTGGTCAGTGGCGCCTTGCCCTGGAGCAGTTCGGTGCGCCTGGGTGGTGTGCAGCTGTCCCGCGATTTTGGCGTGCGTCCGGACTTGGTGACTTACCCGCTGCCGCAATTTGCCGGTGAGGCGGCAGTGCCATCCTCGGTAGACCTGTTCATCAACGGCTACAAATCCAGCAGCGCCGAACTGCAGCCGGGGCCGTACACCCTGACCAATATTCCGTTCATCAATGGCGCCGGTGAAGCGGTGGTGGTGACGACCGATGCGCTGGGGCGCCAGGTTTCGACCACTGTGCCGTTCTACGTCACCAGCAACCTGCTGCAAAAAGGCCTGAGCGATTTTTCCGTGGCCGCCGGTACGTTGCGGCGCGATTACGGCATCCGTGATTTTGGCTACGGCCCCGGCGTCAGTTCCGCCAGCCTGCGTTATGGCCTGAGCGACTACTTCACCCTGGAAAGCCACGCCGAAGCCTCGGATTCGCTGACCCTCGGCGGCTTGGGCGGCAACCTGCGACTGGGTAACTTCGGTGTGCTGAATACCGCCCTCAGCCAGAGCCGTTTCGAGGGTGAAACCGGCCAGCAACTGAGCCTCGGCTATCAGTACAGCAGCCAGCGCTACAGCTTTTCCTATCAACGCTTGCAGCGGCGCGATCAATACGCCGACCTGACCGTGGTCGACAGCGACTACCTCACCCTGAGCAAGCGCAGCGAGCAGGCGACCCTGAGCCTGAACCTCGACACCTGGGGCAGCCTCGGTGTGGGCTATTTCGATGTACGCGCCGCAGACGAGTCGCGCACCCGCCTGCTCAACCTGACCTGGAGCAAACCGTTGTGGCGCGACACCAGTTTCTACCTGTCGGGCAACCGCGAGATCGGCGACAGCAACTGGACAGTGCAGGCGCAACTGGTGATTCCCTTCGACCTGCACGGCAGTCTGGCGATCAGCAGCGAGCGCAGCAAAACCGGGCAGAGCCAGCAACGGGTCAACTACAGCCGCGCCGTGCCGACCGAAGGCGGGTTGGGCTTCAACCTCGGTTACGCCAAGGGCGACGGGCCGGATTACCGTCAGGCCGACCTGACCTGGCGCCTGCAATCGGTGCAATTGCAGGCCGGGGTCTATGGCACCAGCGACGCCGAAACCCGTTGGGCCGATGCCAGCGGTTCGCTGGTGTGGATGGACCGGCAAGTGTTCGCCGCCAACCGCATCGACGACGCTTTTGTGGTGGTCAGCACCGAGGGTTATGCGGGTGTGCCGGTGCGCTACGAGAACCAGCAGGTGGGCTTGACCGACAGCAACGGCCATTTGCTGGTGCCATGGACCAGCGCCTATTACCGGGGCAAGTATGAAATCGACCCGCTGAACCTGCCGGCCAACGTACGCAGTCCGGATGTCGAACAACGCATCGCGGTGCGCCGTGGCAGTGGTTATCTGCTGGAGTTCCCGCTAAGCCGGGTGATCGCCGCCAGCATCGTGCTGGTGGATGCCGGACAAAAGGAATTGCCGCTGGGCAGTGGCGTGGTGCATGAACAGAGCGGCACGCAAACGGTGGTGGGCTGGGACGGCCTGGTGTACCTGGAAAACCTGCAGGCGCAGAACAGTTTGCGGGTGACCCTGGCTGATGGAAAAACCTGCCAGGCGCAGTTCGCCGTGGACATGAAACAGGACCAGATCCCGTTGATCGGGCCATTGGTGTGCCAATGAACGCGCTGAAATATGGGCTGCTGCTGGCACTGTGGCTGCCGGGGTCGGCCTGGGCGCTGTGTTCGGTGGTGACGACGACGCCGGTCGCGTTCGGCTCGGTCAGTTCGATTGCGCTGCGCACCACCTCGCAATCCAGTTCCACCCTGAATGCGGGGCTCAGTTGCACCGGATCGCTGCTGACGCTACTGAGCGCCAACGACCATTTCTACGGCACCGTCACGTCCACCCAAAGTGGGCTGCTCGGTCCCACGGGCGATGTCATCAGTTACACCCTGTACGCCAACAACTCCACCAGCTACCCGATGACCCGTGGCGTGGCCTATGACTTCGCTCGCAATGGCATCATTGACGCTCTGGGCTTGTTGGGCGGATCAACACCGAAAACCGTGCCGCTTTACCTGGGCACCACCATCGGCAGCAACGTGGCGGCGGGGGTTTATACCGAGACTCTGAGCATTTTCTGGAACTGGAATTACTGCTCCGGCATCGGTATTGGCAGTATTTGCCTGGGCCGCGACATCAATAGCGGTACGACGACGTTGACGGTGAACCTGACAGTGGCCAACGACTGCACCATCACCGCGCCGAACATCAGTTTCGGCAGCGCGCCGGTGATCAGCGCGTTCACCGCGGTCAGCGGCCAGACCATCAACCTGGCCTGCACCAAGGGCAGCGCCTACACCGTTGGCCTGAGCGATGGCCAGCAAGCCGTCAGCGTGGGCGGGCGGCGACGGATGATCTCGGGCAGCAATTACCTGGCCTACGACATCTTCAAAAGCGCCGGCACCACTCGCTGGGGCAGCGTCGGTACGGCGCGGCGAGCCAGCACCGATGCCGAGGTCAACCCCGGCAACGGACTGGGCACCGGGAGTCAGGTGTTCAACTACAACGCCAAGATCTACACCGACCAGACCACACCGCCAGCCGGGACGTATCTGGACAGCGTGGTGCTGGATGTGGGGTTCTAAATTCCACCCCTGATCCAATGTGGGAGCGAGCCTGCTCGCGAAGGCGGAGTGTCAGTCGATGCTGATGTTGGCTGACCCAGCGCTTTCGCGAGCAGGCTCGCTCCCACAGGGGAATTGCGGTGATCAGAATTTCTGCGTCTGTCTCAACATCTGCGCCGCCGCCGTATCGCTCGGGCTGACCATTGCATAGTTGTAGCCTGGCCCCGACCAGTACTCGGCCTGAAGCTCGCCATCACTGCGACTGCCCCGTGGCAGCAAATTGTTTTTCGGGCCAGGGGGGCGCACGTAAAAGCTGATCTTGTGCCCGCTCGGGTCCTGGTACATCACCATCGCCGCCGGCCCTTGCTCGGTGCTGAGCAAGCGCCCGCTGACCGGCTTGTAACCCGCGTTCGACAGGTCCGGCAGGCGATTGGCCTGGGTAAAGTAGCGGTCGAGCCAGCCCTGCATGTCGCCGTCGTCGCTGACCTTGTAGTCCGCCGGCAGAATGCCTTCCTGGGCAAACAGGCGGTACGCCTGCATCGCGTCCGTCATCGGCGGCGAAGCACTGACCAGCGTCATCTCCCGGGCTTGCCAGCCACTCAAGCCGCCGACACTGACTGCAATCAGCAGCACTGCCGCGCTGGCGAAGTGACGATAGGAACGGCTTTTCAGGCGCTGACGGATGATGGCCGGGTCCAGGTCCGGGTTGGCCGGTTGCTGCAACGCACCGCTCAGGGCGGCGCGCAGTTGCTGGGCGTCCTGCTGCCAGCCGCGCACTTGGGCGGCGGTTTCGGGGTTGGCCGTCAGAAAAGTCTCCACCAGGCGTCGGTCGGCGTCGCTGAGCTGGTGATCGACGTAAGCGTGCAGGTCACGCTCGCTTGGGGGCATGCTGATCATTTGAGTCTCCGCAGGGAAGGGCGGTTGATTTCACCGTCGCTGAGTTCGCGCAGGGCCTGGCGGGCGCGGGACAGGCGGGACATCACGGTGCCAGTGGGCACGCCAAGAATCTCGGCGACCTCTTTGTAACTCAGGCCTTCGACCGACACCCACAGCAGCAGGGCACGCTGTTCGGCGGTGAGCCGGTCGAAGGCTTCGAGGGTCGATTGAGCGATGACGGTGCGTTCTACCGAAGGCTGTGCGTCGTCGCGACCGGTGAAGAATTCGAGCATCCGCGCATAACGTCGTGAGCGGCGATGAGCGTCGAGAAACTGGCGATACAGGATCGAAAACAGCCAGGCCCGCAAGTCGCCCTCGGGGCGCTTGTCACCCCAACTTGACAGCGCCCGCTCAAGGCACGACTGCACCAGATCATCGGCGCTGCTGGGATTGCGCGTCAACGACACGGCAAACCGCCGCAATCTGGGAATGATTTCACTCAGTTGTTCGTCGATATCGTTCATGAAATTCTGGCTAGTCACTACGCTGTGGACTAGGAAGACGCCCGGCACTTGAGGTTATTCCACGCCTGAAAAAATAAATACCACGCGATGGAATAAACCCGCACGGGGTTCGTCTGCTTGATTCTTCTCACTTGTGGCCGATGGCCCTGGAGTCTTTCATGGTAGATCGCTCATCACCGCCCACCCGGCCGCCCTTGAGTGCTGCAAGCCTGATGTTGCGTCTGGCGGGTATCGGGGTTGTCGTCGCCGCCGTGGCCGGGGCATTTGCCTACGTCAACGGCACACTTGACCCACAACGTCTGACCCCCAAAAAACTGATCAATGTATTGGAAACCAATAACGGCGTTCATCCGGGGTTCCGTCGTAACCACGCCAAAGGCGTGTGCGTGATCGGCCATTTCGAGAGCAGCGGGCAAGCGCGCAGCTATTCCAGCGCCCAGGTGTTCAACGAGGCCCAGACCCCGGTGGTCGGGCGTTTTGCGCTGCCGGCCGGCAACCCCTATGCACCGGACACCAGCGTACCGATTCGCAGCATGGCGCTGCGTTTCACTCAGGCCAACGGCCAGCAGTGGCGCACCGGCATGAACAGCATGCCGGTGTTCCCGGTGGGCACGCCCGAAGCGTTCTACCAACTGCAACAGGCGCAGTCGCCGGACCCGGCCACGGGCAAACCGAATCCGGCAGCGGTGCCGGCGTTCTTCGGCTCACACCCGGAAGCCGCGCCATTTCTGGCCTGGGTCAAAACCGCCAAGCCGTCGGCCAGTTACGTGACCGAAACTTATAACAGCATCAATGCGTTCTATCTGGTGAATGCCGCCGGTCAACGCCAGGCGGCGCGCTGGAGCATGGTCCCGGTGGCGAAGGACGAGTCGGGTGCAGCCGCGCCTGCCGGTGGCGATTTCCTGGAAAAGGATCTGGTGCAACGTATTGCCGCCGGACCGCTGCGCTGGCAGCTGAACATCACCCTGGCCAACCCCGATGACCCGGTCAACGACGCCAGCAAGGCCTGGCCCGAGGGTCGCAAGGTGTTGAATGCCGGCACCCTGGTGCTGGAAAGTACGCAACCGCAACTCAATGGCGAATGCCGCGACATCAACTACGACCCGCTGGTGTTGCCAAGCGGCATCGAAGGCTCCGATGACCCGCTGCTCGCCGCGCGATCAGCCGGTTACGCCAGCTCCTATCTGCGTCGCACCAGCGAAGTCAGCCAGTTGCCCGCCGCCACACAGGAGGCTCATCAATGAGCGCTCAACCGAATCATTTCGCGCCGCTGGCGCGACTGCTGCACTGGCTGATGGCACTGATGATCATCGCGATGCTGTTCATCGGTGCGGGCATGGTTGCCTCGGTATCCGAACGCCATGAATGGCTGATTCACCTGCACAAGCCCTTGGGCATTGCGATCCTGCTGCTGGTGGTCGTGCGTCTGGCAGTGCGTTTTTCCACCCGACAGCCACCGCTGCCGGCAGACCTGCCCGGCTGGCAGGTGCTGGCGGCCAAGGCCTCGCATGTCCTGTTGTATGCGCTGATGCTGATTCTGCCATTGCTGGGTTGGGCGATGATCTCGGCGGCAGGCGACCCGGTGATGCTCGGCAGCTCGTTGCAACTGCCGTCGATTTTGCCGGCCAACGCGCAGGTGTTTGCGTTCCTGCGCAAGGCGCATGGCTATCTGGCTTACTTGCTGTTCCTGACCGTTTTGCTGCACTTGGCGGCGGCGTTGTTCCATGGCTGGGTGCGGCGTGACGAGGTGCTGGACAGCATGTTGCGGGGCAAGGATCGGGTTTGAGTGGTGTTTGCTGAACCCAGTGTGGCGAGGGGATTTATCCCCGTTGGGCCTGACTGGCGACCCAGAGCAAAGTAAGCCCTGGAACACCACTCAGCGCGGTGTATCGGATACCGCGCGCTGAGTGCGTTAGCCACTTTTTTTACTCGTCTACCTGTCAATGTTGACAGTATCGCGCCCCTGAAAATGCGCATTCAATGCTTGGAGACTGTAGCGGCTTCGGACGAGGCCGGTCGAAGAGTACTGTTTATGTCATTCAGGGAGTCAAATTATGTTCAAGATTGCAGATATGCGTTCCATTGGGCGTGCTGTTCACATGCTCTGCGGCGTGGTGATGGCGGGGGGGCTCAGCGCCTGTGCTCATTCATCGCTACCTGATCCCGGAAAGCCAAAAAACTGGGTAGTCGCGAATGTGGCGAGTAAATCCACCGCCGAGTTGTATGCGGACTTGATTGCACCAGCAGTTTTTAAGCGGTCCAGTTCGAAAGTCATTAATGGTTATACCGTTGAAAGCGGTAATTTGCTGATGCCGGATAAGTCCGAAGGCTCTCTGGTGACGGTTCGTTCGGCAGACGGAAGCGTGACCGCTTTAATTAACAGGCCGGGGGAGATCGGTTCATTGCATGTTGATAATAAAGGGGTGAGCCGTTTCATCCCTGAGCCTGTTGTGGATTCCCATATCGAAGACGAGGTAACAAGTCCGAACGAAACCATTACCACTTCACCTGTGGATCCCGCATCAACGGAATCCCATGTGGTTGATATCCTGATGGGGTATTCCCGTGCAGGCGTTGAGCGGGCTGGCGGCGATGCAATGGGTGATGCGCTGGCTAAAGTTGAGCTGGTTAATTTGGCACTTCGGAATTCATTGGTGAGTAATGTTTCGTTCAAGTTGGTGGGGATTCAGATTGTCGAGCAGGAGTATGAAGTAAGCAACGAGACTCTTGCGAAAGTGCCGACTATCTTCGCTGAGGGGATCAAGCAATTTGAACCCGACGTGATTTACGGAAATTTCGCGACTTTTGTGCCTGGTGGACCCACAGGGATAGCCTATAAGCCTGGCCGTACTGGAATAACCATATCTAACGCTGCTATGACATTTGCTCATGAGCTTGGGCATAATGCGGGTAGCGATCACTGCAATACTACTGGGGCGACTGATTATAGGTTTGGCTACGATAATGGGCGTTCGGGGAGCCTGCTATGTGGCGGGAATCGTGAACTTTATTATTCAAATCCGGCGGTGAAAGATCAATATGGTTTACCGCGAGGTAATGCGGTAACTGCCGACACAGCGCGTGTTTGGCGTGAAAATGCTGAGCGACTTTCGTCTTATGTACACTTTGTCCCAAAAACACCTCAAATTGTTGATGGGCTAAGCGGGTATGATAGCGTTCGTTTCAAATGGAGTTTATCGCCACGGGCTGTGAAGTATGAAATATTTGTAAGGGGGGTATTGATTCCAACAAAAGTGGGGGAGAGTATCACTACGGAAGGTGTCGCAAAAGGTGTTCCAAGAGGCATGTGGTCATATTTTGTTGTTGCGGTTTATGCGGATGGAACGAAATCCCCGAGAAGTAATTATTTTCTGGCTAAGCCATATGACTAGTTTGGTTGTAGTTTGGATGTGAGTTGCTGCGTTTGGTGTCTTATTACTCGGTTTTTTATACCTATATTGAGGGTGAAAAAGGCGCAGGCAAGCGATGGTTAAATATGACCTCTATTGAGGTCATATTTAATTGTCTTCATAGCGCAATGTGGCGAGGACGAGTGTTTGTTGGGCTTGGAAGATCGTGTGCGGATGCGCGGCGCATGGAACGTCATAAAGATTGCAGGCTGCGCCAGCGCCTACAGGGTTTTTTGTACACCCGTAGGCGCTGGCGCAGCCTGCGATCTTTTGATCTGGTAGCTTAAGACTCAACGCAACGTATCAACCATATCGGCAACCGTGGTCAGCACATCCTTGCCCAGTTGCTTGGAGCGCTTGCCCGACCAACCCGTCAGCGGATTCGGCGCGTCGTTGTTGTCCTTGAACGGCATTTCCAGGGTCAGCGACAGGCAGTCGTATTTCTCGCCGACGCTGTTGCAGGCCAGGGTCATGTTGGCTTTGCCCGGTTCGTCGCGGGTGTAGCCGTGCTTGGTCTGGAAGTCCTTGGTCAGGTGCTTCAGGTGATCGCGGAAATGGGTTTCCAGCTTTTCGATCCGTGGCGTGTAGCCAGGATTGCCTTCGCAACCGGCGGTGAACACGTAGGGGATTTCTTCGTCGCCGTGGATGTCGAGGAACAGATCAACGCCGTATTGCGCCATCTGCTGCTGAACGAACAGCACTTCCGGGCTGATTTCCTGACTGGCGCTCTGCCAGGCGCGGTTCAGGTCCTGGCCCATGGCGTTGGTGCGCAGATGGCCGTGGAAGGCGCCGTCCGGGTTCATGTTCGGCACCAGATACAGGTCGGCGCCGGCCAGCAGTTTGTTCAGTACCGGATCGTCGTGTTTTTCCAGGCGCTCGATGACGCCTTCCATGAACCACTCGGCCATGTGTTCGCCGGGGTGTTGCTGGGCGATGATCCAGATTTTACGCCGGCCTTCGGCGCCGCTGCCCTTGCGCAACAGTTGAATGTCGCGACCTTCGGCACTTTTGCCGGTGGCCAGCAGTTCGGTGCCGGCCTTGGTCAACGCCTGCTCGATCAGCCAGTCATGGCGACCACGGCTGTAGGGTTCGAAATAGGCGAACCAGGCGTGGGTGGCAGTGGCTTCGAGGCTGAAGCGCAGGCAGTCGCCTTCGAAAATGGTCGGTACACGGAACCAGTTGACGTGATCGTAGGAGGCCACTGCCTGATAACCGTCCCAGGCCTTGTTGTACGAGGATTTGCTGGCGTTGCTCAGGCGAAACCAGTGTTCCTGGCCGACGTGAAGGCCGCTGGCCTTGAAGTGGAACCACTGGAAATGCGGGCTGCGGGTGTCTGGCTTGATGGCCAGCAGGGCTTGTAGCGGATTGCTGATGTCCAGTACTTCGATATTGCCGCTGTCGAAGTTGGCGCTGATATCGAAAGAGGATTTAGCCACGGTCATGGTCGGTTCCTGATTATGATTTTATGGCGCTACTTTACACGCAAGCGCCTGTTACGCCGTGCACCTTTTTTGCACCCCGCGGGTGACATATCGGGTCGTTTCAACTCGTTGCCCAAGCGGGCACCGGGCTTTGCCGCGCTACTCGATTTTTCAATAATTGCATTCAAACAATGGCCTGCAAGCCGCGCGTGTCAACTGGCGCGCAATGTGCTTTTTGGCTTTATGGATGATTGGATACAAAAATGCAAAAGGTGCATTCGATGAAATGCGCAACGCCCTCGAAGGCCTGGCGATCCGGGTGGCGGTGACGAACATCACGGAATGGCACTTCAGCCATCTGGAGCGCCTGCTCGATGAGATGGACGACTGCGCGAAGACGGCGCCGAGCGGGTCAGCCGGGTTCGTGAGTCCTTCAAATATTCCTTTTGTGTGAGTCCTGCCATGTTCGACTTTTCTGCTCATGAATATCCTTACGCCTCCCAACGGCAAAGTGTGTTTGCCAGACGCGGCATGGTCGCCGCTTCCCAGCCTCTGGCCGCGCAAGCGGGAATTGAAATCCTGCGCCGGGGTGGCAATGCCATTGACGCGGCGATTGCTACGGCCGCAGCGCTGACTGTGGTGGAGCCGACCGGCTGTGGTATTGGCGGCGATGCCTTTGCGCTGGTCTGGACGCAAGACAAGTTGCATGGTTTGAACGCCAACGGTGCGGCCCCCCAAGCCCTGACGATTGATGCAGTGAAAGCGGCTGGCCATCAGCAAATGCCCTTGCATGGCTGGACGCCGGTGACAGTGCCAGGCTGTCCTTCGGCGTGGGCCGAGCTGTCGCGGCGGTTCGGGCGCCTGCCCTTTGTCGACGTGTTGCAACCGGCCATCAGCCTGGCGCAAGACGGCTTTCCTGTGTCGCCGGTGGTTGCCCTGCAATGGCAATCGGCGCTGGAGAACTTCACCCTGAGCCGGGATGCCGTACTCGACAGCTGGTTCGAGACCTTTCTGATTGATGGCCGGGCACCGCGCGCCGGTGAGCTGTTTCGCAATCCGGCACAGGCACGGACATTGACCGAGCTGGCCGCCACCGAGTGCGACAGCCTTTATCGTGGTGCGCTGGCACAACGGCTGGACGTACATTCCCGGGCCACGGGCGGTTATCTGCGTGCCAGTGACTTGCACGATTACCGCGCGCAGTGGGTTGAGCCGATCAAGGTCAATTATCGCGGCGTCGACGTCTGGGAGATTCCGCCGAGTGGCCAGGGGCTGGTCGCGTTGATGGCCCTGAAAATTCTCGAAGGCTTTGATTTCGATCATCGCGACAGCCAGCAGACCTGGCACCGTCAGCTCGAAGCCATGAAACTCGCTTACAGCGATGGCCTGCACTACATCACTGACCCGGAACATATGCGGATCGCGGTGGACGATCTGCTGAACGAGTCTTATATCGCCCACCGGCGGTCGCAGATTGGCGAGCGAGCAGTTGCGCCGCAACCGGGTGATCCCCACGCCAGTGGCACTGTGTACCTGGCCACCGCTGATGCCGAAGGCAATATGGTTTCGTTTATCCAGAGCAACTACCACGGGTTTGGCTCAGGCGTGGTGCTGCCTGACAGCGGCATAGCCCTGCAAAATCGTGGCGAGGAGTTCAGCCTCGATCCAGCGCATGCCAATTGCCTGGCCCCTGGAAAGAAGACTTTCCACACCATCATTCCGGGCTTCCTCAGCAAGGACGGTGTGGCAATGGGGCCGTTTGGTGTGATGGGCGGCTACATGCAACCCCAGGGGCATGTGCAGATGGTCATGAACCTGGTGGATTTCGGCCTCAACCCGCAAGCGGCGCTGGATGCACCGCGTTGGCAGTGGCTGGGCGGGTTGAAGGTCGGCATCGAGCAGAACGCGTCACGGGACATGGCCGCAGCCTTGGCGCGTCGTGGGCATCAGGTTCAGGTGGTGTGCGATCTGACCCGCTACGGGCGAGGGCAGATCATCCTGCGTGATCCGCAAACCGGTGTGTTATGTGGTGGGACCGAGCCACGAGCGGACTCGCATATCGCCGTGTGTTGACGGCCAGGGGGCGGCGCGGGCGTGATGTTCTTGCCTGCCTGCTGCATTCGAGTTGCAGCGAAATGGGGGGCGTCCTCCTTGACGCAGACGCAGCTTAGAGGCTGCAGGATTGATTCTCAAGTGCTATTTGTCGTTAGTTTCAGCCAATGTGGCCGGGCATCTCTTGCCAACAGATATTCTTTTGATATCATCCGCGCCATCGAATTTGCAGCACCTGAAGACTTCATTAGCCTGAAGCCAAAGCCAGACCAACTGGCAAAAAAAGACCCGGCAAAAAGCCGGGTCAAAAACCGTGATTAGCCTGATGAGGAGATAGTCCAGGAGACCGACCTAAGGTCCCTGGTCCATCGACTGATCTCGCGATCAGCTGAATGCAATAATAATCATTATCATTTGCAAGTCAAATGTTTTTACCTGCCCGATTGGAAAATTCTTTCCCGTCGTCTTCAGATATCCCTCGTTTCAGTCGTTGCGGTCGTCATCCAGGGACCGGTCTACCAACGCCTGCGCCATATCGACCATGTGCACCACCGAGAACGCCAGGGCACGCTGTGGGCCTTGCAGGTTTTCGGCGGACTCATGCGCGGTCGCTGCGGCGCACCGCAGCAGGTCTGAAGCATGCACCAGTGCTTCCTCACGAGAAATGTTGCGGTTGACGTCGAAGAAACGCGACTCGATGGGTGCTTCTGAAACAGCTGGTTTCAAGTAATAGTCCAACGCCCTCTGCGCCGCCGCACTCCCTTGGGGCGAGGTGAAAGTGGTGTCTATCTGCATGTCGGACAAGTCAGTGCTGGCAATTGTCATGGTGATGGGAAACTCCGTAATAGGTTCAAATCCGTGAGATAATCCTAATACCAACTGTATTTGTGACGAGAATTTAAATACTACAATTTGTGTTTTGTTGGGCGGAGCCCCCCGCGTATCGTGCCGCACATGGATAAATGGATTGAATTGGTCAAGGCCAAGATGAGTGAACTCAAAATCACTCAGGAAATACTCGCAGAGCGTCTCGGGATGTCACAGGGTGGCATCGGGCACTGGCTGAATAGACGCCGGCAGCCGGGTATCGATGACATGAACCGCGTACTGCGGGCGCTCGGTATGGACTTTCTCGAAGTGGCGCTGGTCATCCGCGAGCCCGAGGTTTCGGCGCAGGATGAAATGCCTCTGGCGCACAAGTACAACCCGTACTTCCGTTACCCGGTCAGTGATTGGCGGCAACCGGCCGAGGTACGCGATGGCGAGGTGACGGCGTATGGCAAGGAGCGCTTCGAGCTTTCCGATTACCATGCCCAGGGCGCAGCGTTCTGGCTGGTAGTGGTCGGGGATGCGATGACGGCTTCCAGTGGCATCAGCATCGCCGAGGGCACGCTGATTCTGGTAGACCCGGCGATCGTGCCGGTGCCGGGAAAGCTGGTGATTGCCCAGTGGTCGGGCAGCAGCGTGGCGACGTTCCGCAAGCTGATCGAAGAGGGCGGGCAGCGTTATCTGGTCCCGCTCAATCCGACGTATCCGAAAGTCGTTTATACCGATGCGTGTCGAATTATCGGCGTTGTGGTTCAGGCAACTGCCAGATTCTGATCAGATCGGTCCTCACACGGTGTAGGACCGATCTTTATTTCCTCAGGCGAGTTCCAGCTCCACCAAGGCGCTGCCCTCGCTGACCATCTCGCCTTCCTGGCAAAACAGCGCTTTGACGATACCGGCGTGGGGTGCGCGGATACTGTGTTCCATTTTCATGGCTTCCAGCACCACCAGTTGCGCCCCGGCTTCGACTGATTGCCCGGCTTCCACCAGCACCCGCACGATGCTGCCATTCATTGGCGCGGTCAGCCCGCCCTGATGACTGTTGCTCGCCTCGACTGCCGAGATCGGGTCGTAGGCTTCGATACGGCGCAATTCACCTTCCCACTGCAGGTACAGCACATCACCCCGGCGAATGGCGCGATGCTGGCGGCGCACGCCATGTTGTTCGGTCAGTAATTGATCGCCTCGCAATTGTGCGGTGTGGGCGCCGCTCAGCGTCAGCGCCCGATCCTGACCTTCGCAGCTCAGGTGCAGGGTGATTTCGCTGGGCAACCCGGCCCGAAACCCATTATTGACCGCCCACAGTGATCCCGGATCTTCATCACGCGTGGCAGATGCCTGGCTTTGCGCGAACGCCTGGGCGGCGGCTTGCCAGAACGCATCGCTCAGCTCAGCGGGGGCGGGCAGCAGTTGCTCCTGATAACGCGGAATAAACCCGGTATCCAGTTCGGCTGCCGCAAACGCCGGATGCGCGATGATCCGACGCAGGAAGTTGACGTTGGTCTTGAGTCCGCCAATCGCGAACTCATCGAGCATGCTCAACAAACGCAGCCGCGCCTGTTCGCGGTCTTCGCCCCAGGCAATCAGCTTGCCGAGCATCGGGTCATAGAACGGCGAAATCTGATCACCTTCCTCAACACCGCTGTCCACTCGCCGTCCGGGACCTTCGGCCGATTCGCGGTACAGCGCCAACCGGCCGGTGGCCGGCAGGAAATCATTGGCAGGGTCTTCCGCGTACAGCCGTACTTCGATGGCATGGCCGATCAGCGGCACGTCGGCCTGGGACATCGGCAGCGGTTCACCGCATGCCACGCGAATCTGCCAGGCCACCAGGTCGAGGCCGGTGATGGCTTCAGTGACCGGGTGTTCCACCTGCAAACGGGTGTTCATCTCCATGAAGAAGAACTCGCCCCGCGAATCCAGCAAGAACTCCACGGTGCCGGCACCCACGTAGCCGATGGCCTGAGCCGAACGCACGGCAGCTTCGCCCATGGCGCGCCGCAGCTCAGGGCTCAGGCCGGGGGCGGGTGCTTCTTCAACGACTTTCTGATGGCGGCGCTGAATCGAGCAATCACGCTCGTTCAGGTACAGGCAGTTGCCGTGTTGGTCGGCAAAGACCTGGATTTCCACGTGACGTGGTTTGAGCAGGTATTTTTCCACCAGCATCCGCGAGTCGCCGAATGACGATTGCGCCTCACGCTGGGCCGAGGCCAGCGCTTCGGCCAGTTGGCTGACGTCCTCGACCACTTTCATGCCTTTGCCGCCGCCGCCCGCCGTGGCCTTGAGCAGCACTGGATAGCCGATGCGTTCGCAGGCAGCGCTGAAGGTGTCCAGGTCCTGCGCTTCGCCGTGATAACCCGGCACCAGGGGCACGCCAGCAGTTTCCATCAGCGCCTTGGCCGCAGATTTGCTGCCCATGGCATCGATGGCCGAGGCGGGCGGGCCGAGGAAAATCAGGCCGGCGGCTTCGATGGCGCGGGCGAACCCGGCGTTCTCCGACAGAAAACCATAACCGGGGTGAATCGCCTGAGCGCCGCTGGCCTGGGCGGCGGCGATCAGTTTGTCGATTTGCAGGTAACTGTCGGCGGCCTTGCTGCCGCCCAGGTCGACGCGAATATCCGCTTCGCGGCTGTGCCGGGCGTCACGGTCGGTGGCGCTGTGCACGGCCACGGTGGTCAGGCCCAGGGCCTTGGCGGTGCGCATCACGCGGCAGGCGATTTCGCCACGGTTGGCCACCAGCAGGGTGGTGAGAACAGGTGCGCTCATCAACGCGGCTCCTTGGAGGGGGTTGCGGCTTGCCAGCTCGGTGGGCGTTTTTGCAGAAAAGCCCGCAGGCCTTCCTGGCCTTCAGGACTGACGCGAATTCGGGCGATGGCGTTTTCGGTGTAGCGGCGCAGCGCCGGGGTCAGTGCGCCGTTGCTGACTTCACGCAGCAAGTCCTTGCTGACGCGCATGGCGGCGGGGCTGTTTTGCAACAGGTTGTCGATCCACTGATCGACGCGCTGCTCCAGCTCAGCCACCGGATAACTTTCCGACAACAAACCGATTTCCCGAGCCCGCTGGCCGCCGAACCGCTCGGCGGTCAGTGCATAGCGACGGGCCGCACGCTCGCCAATGGCTTGCACCACGAACGGGCTGATCACCGCCGGTGCCAGGCCGATGCGCACTTCCGACAGGCAGAATTGCGCGTCATCGACGCCGATCGCCATGTCGCAGCAGCTGATCAGCCCCAGCGCGCCGCCGTACGCCGCGCCTTGCACCACCGCCAGGGTCGGGATTTTCAGTTTGGCGAGGTTGTACATCAGCTCTGCCAGTTCCCTGGCGTCGTCGAGGTTGGTGTGGTAATCGAGTTCAGCCGATTGCTGCATCCAGGCCAGGTCGGCACCGGCGCTGAAATGCTTTCCACGGCCACGCACCAGCAGAAAACGCAGGCTGGCGTCGCCGGACACTTTGTCCAGCGCAAGGATCAGCTCGCGGATCATTTCGGCGTTGAAGGCGTTGTTCTTTTCTTCACGACTGAGCCACAGCGTGGCGAAACCACGCGGGTCGGTCAGCAGTTCGAGGGTGTTGAAGTCGCTCATGTTGGTCCGTCTCCACACTTGTGGGAGCAGGCTTGCTCGCGAAGAGCGATAACGCGGTGGTTCACATAAACCGCGGTGAACCCTTCGCGAGCAAGCCCGCCCCCACAGAAAATCACATCCGGAACACGCCGAAGCGGCTCGGTTCGATAGGCGCGTTCAGCGACGCGGACAAGGCCAGGGCCAATACGTCGCGGGTCTGCGCCGGGTCGATGACGCCGTCGTCCCACAGCCGTGCGCTGGAATAGTAGGGGTGACCCTGCTCTTCGTACTGATCGAGGATTGGCTGCTTGATCTCGGCTTCCTGTTCGGCGCTGAAACCCAGGCCGCTGCGTTCAGCTTGCTCGCGCTTGACCTGTACCAGCACGCCAGCGGCCTGCTCGGCACCCATCACGCCAATCCGTGCGTTCGGCCACATCCACAGGAAGCGCGGGTCGTAGGCCCGCCCGCACATGCCGTAGTTACCCGCGCCGAAGCTGCCGCCGATGATTACCGTGAATTTCGGTACCTTGGCGCAGGCCACTGCGGTCACCAGTTTTGCGCCGTGTTTGGCTATGCCGCCGGCCTCGTATTTCTGGCCGACCATGAAACCGGTGATGTTCTGCAAAAACAGCAGTGGAATGCCGCGCTGACAGGCCAGTTCGATGAAGTGCGCGCCTTTCTGCGCGGCTTCGGCAAACAGGATGCCGTTGTTGGCGAGGATCGCGATCGGGTAACCGTGCAAATGCGCGAAGCCGCACACCAGCGTCGTGCCGAACAATGCCTTGAATTCATCGAACACCGATCCGTCCACCAGACGGCTGATGATTTCGCGCACATCGAACGGTTGCTTGGCGTCCGCCGAGACCACGCCATACAACTCGTCGCTGCCGTACAGCGGCGCGACGGGCGTACGTTGTTGCAACTCGCCGAGCTTGCGCCAGTTGAGGTTGGCGACACTGCGTCGAGCCAGCGCCAGCGCGTGTTCATCGCTCTCGGCATAATGGTCGGCGACGCCGGAAATCTTGCAGTGCACATCGGCCCCGCCCAGGTCTTCGGCGCTGACCACTTCACCAGTCGCGGCTTTCACCAGCGGCGGGCCGGCGAGGAAAATCGTCGCCTGATTGCGCACCATGATCGCTTCGTCGGCCATCGCCGGCACATAGGCGCCGCCGGCGGTGCACGAACCCATGACCACCGCGATCTGCGGGATGCCCATCGCACTCATGTTGGCCTGATTGAAGAAGATCCGCCCGAAGTGCTCGCGATCCGGGAACACCTCGTCCTGACGCGGCAGGTTGGCGCCGCCTGAGTCCACCAGGTAAATGCACGGCAGACGGTTTTGCTGGGCAATCGTCTGGGCGCGCAGGTGTTTTTTTCACAGTCAGCGGGTAGTACGAACCGCCTTTCACCGTGGCGTCGTTGGCGACGATCATGCATTCAACGCCTTCGACACGCCCGATCCCGGCAATCACGCCGGCAGCTGGCACCTCTTCGCCGTAGACCGCATACGCAGCCAGTTGGCTGATCTCCAGAAACGGTGAGCCTGGATCGAGCAGGCGATTGATGCGCTCGCGGGGCAGCAATTTGCCCCGCGAGGTGTGGCGTTCTTGAGCTTTTGTACCACCGCCTTGCTGCACTTGAGCGAGCAGGGTGTGCAGGGCATCGACCTGTTTGAGCATCGCCGCGCTGTTGGTCGCGAACTCCGCTGAGCGAGGGTTGAGCTGGGTGTGCAGGATCGCCATGGTCAGCTCCGTTTAGCGGGTTTCGTTGAACAGTTCGCGACCGATCAGCATGCGACGAATCTCACTGGTGCCGGCGCCGATTTCATACAGCTTGGCGTCACGCAGCAGACGACCGGCCGGGAATTCGTTGATGTAGCCGTTGCCGCCGAGAATCTGGATGGCGTCGAGGGCCATTTGCGTGGCGCGTTCAGCACTGTAGAGGATCACCCCGGCAGCGTCCTTGCGCGTGGTTTCGCCGCGCTCGCAGGCCTGGGCCACCGCATACAGATAGGCGCGGCTGGCATTGAGCTGGGTGTACATGTCGGCGACCTTGCCCTGGATCAGCTGGAATTCGCCGATGCTCTGGCCGAACTGCTTGCGGTCGTGGATGTAGGGCACGATCAGGTCCATGCACGACTGCATGATCCCGGTCGGGCCGCCGGACAGCACCACGCGTTCGTAGTCGAGGCCGCTCATCAGCACTTTCACGCCGCCGTTGAGCACGCCGAGAATGTTTTCTTCCGGCACTTCGACGTCATCGAAAAACAGCTCGCAGGTGTTCGAGCCGCGCATGCCGAGCTTGTCGAACTTGTTGCTGCGGCTGAAGCCTTTGGAATCACGTTCGACGATGAAGGCGGTGATGCCATGGGCGCCCTTTTCCAGGTCGGTCTTGGCGTAGATCACGTAGGTGTTGGCATCGGGGCCGTTGGTGATCCAGGTCTTGCTGCCATTGAGCACGTAGTGATCGCCACGCTTGTCGGCGCGCAGTTTCATCGAGACCACGTCGGAACCGGCATTCGGCTCGCTCATGGCGAGGGCGCCGATGTGTTCACCGCTGATCAGTTTGGGCAGGTATTTGGTTTTCTGTTCGTGATTGCCGTTACGGTTGATCTGGTTCACGCACAGGTTGGAGTGCGCGCCGTAGGACAGGGCAACGGACGCCGAACCCCGGCTGATTTCTTCCATGATTACCACGTGGGCCAGGTAACCCAGGCCAGCGCCGCCATACTCTTCCGGGACGGTGACGCCCAGCAGGCCCATGTCACCGAACTTGCGCCACAAGTCAGCGGGGAACAGGTTGTCGATGTCGATTTGAGCGGCGCGGGGAGCGATCTCCTTGGCGACGAAGGACTGAACCTGATCGCGCAGCATGTCGATGGTTTCACCGAGGGCAAAGTTCAGGGAGGGGTAGCTCATGGATCACCTTTTGGCTTTTTTGTAGGGTGGGGAGGGCGGTGTTTCAGCTCTCTCCTTTACGTTAACGTAAGCCTGCGGTGGGTGACTGTCAATCACCTTTACGTTAACGTCAACTTGGGCGAGAGTAGGACCCGCTCAAGGTAGAAAAGCGGACCAGACCTGTGGGGAGCGAGCCTGCTCGCGAAGGCGGCTTTACATTCAACATTGATGTTGACTGGCATAACGCATTCGCGAGCAGGCTCGCTCCCACAGGGGATGGTCGCCCGCTCATCAATAAAGACAACAGGGGTCAACATGGATCAACCCAGTGCACATCCGCCGCGCAGCTATACCCGTGGCTCCCAGGAAAAAGCCTTGCTGGCGATGACCATCGGTGAGGCGTTCGATCACACCGTCGCGCAATACCCTGGCGGGGAGGCGCTGGTGGTTCGGCATCAGCAGTTGCGTTACACCTGGCAGCAATTGGCTGATGCGGTGGATCTGCACGCCAGGGCGTTGCTGGCATTGGGCCTGAAAACCGGCGACCGTCTTGGCATCTGGGCACCGAACTGTGTTCAGTGGTGCATCAGTCAGTTCGCCAGCGCGAAAATCGGCGTGATCCTGGTCAACATCAATCCGGCCTATCGCAGCTCGGAACTCGAATACGTGTTGAAGCAATCCGGCTGCCAATGGCTGGTGTGTGCCGGGGCGTTCAAGACCTCGGACTATCACGGCATGTTGCAGGAGCTGCTGCCGGAACTGGCGGAGCAATCCATCGGCCAGTTAAACAGCGAACGCCTGCCGGACCTGCGTGGCGTCATCAGCCTGGACCCCCGGCCACCCTCGGGTCTGCTGCCGTGGTCGCAACTGGCGGACCTGGCGGCCAGCGTCTCGGTGGCGCAATTGCACGAACGCCAGCACAGCCTGCACTTCGACCAGGCAGTGAATATCCAGTACACCTCGGGCACCACCGGTTTTCCCAAGGGCGCGACCCTCAGTCATTACAACATCCTCAACAACGGCTACATGGTCGGCGAGAGCCTCGGGCTGACGGCCAATGACCGGCTGGTGATCCCAGTGCCGCTGTATCACTGCTTCGGCATGGTCATGGGGAACCTGGGTTGCATCACCCACGGCAGCACCATGATTTACCCCAACGATGCGTTCGATCCGCTGCTGACACTGACCACCGTCGCCGAAGAACGGGCCACCGGACTTTACGGCGTGCCCACCATGTTTATCGCCATGCTTGATCATCCGCAGCGCGGCGGGTTCGATCTGTCGAGCCTGCGTACCGGCATCATGGCCGGGGCAACCTGCCCGATCGAAGTGATGCGCCGGGTCATCAGCGAGATGCACATGAGCGAGGTACAGATTGCCTATGGCATGACGGAAACCAGCCCGGTGTCGTTGCAGACCGGTCCCGCCGACGAACTGGAACTGCGCGTCACTACCGTGGGCCGGACCCAGCCGCAACTGGAAAACAAGATCATCGACGAGGCCGGCAATCTGGTGCCGCGCGGCACCCTCGGCGAACTGTGTACCCGTGGTTACAGCGTGATGCTCGGTTACTGGAACAACCCTGAAGGCACGGCTCAGGCCATTGATGAAGCTGGCTGGATGCACACCGGCGATCTGGCGACCATGAATGAAGACGGCTACGTGTGCATCACCGGGCGCAACAAGGACATGATCATTCGCGGCGGCGAGAATGTTTATCCGCGCGAACTGGAAGAGTTTTTCTTCACTCATCCGGCAGTGGCGGACGTGCAGGTGATTGGCATTCCAAGCTCGCGATATGGCGAAGAAATTGTTGCCTGGATCAAGTTCCATCCTGGTCACAGCGCCACTGAGCAAGAGTTGCAAAGCTGGTGCAAGGCGCGCATCGCCCATTTCAAGACGCCGCGTTACTTCAGGTTCGTCGAGGAGTTTCCGATGACCGTGACCGGCAAGATCCAGAAATTTCGCATGCGCGAGATCAGTATCGAGGAACTCAAGGCGATACCGTAGGAGCTGCCCGCGGGTGATTTGTGTGAGTCCGTCGAAAACGATGTTGAATGACAAATCGTTTTCGCGGGCAGGCCTTGCACCTGCAAAAACCGGTTTTACCAAACGCCAGAAAGCACAAAGGGGAGCCGAAGCTCCCCTTTAATTTGTCGTTGCGTGCTCTTTTTTATTATTGAGGGGCGGTCTGTTGTTGTTTTTGGCAACCGTGGCCCTTTACCGCTGTTTTTGTCGATCCCCATCCGGGATCAAGAGCAAACGTATTTTTTTGAGCGCTGATCTGCTTTTTCGCCAAGCGATCCAACCGATTCGGGAGCTACCTGACGGTAGTTTTATTGTTCTCTGCCCGGTTGCGGGTTGCTCCGAAAAGCACCCTGAAAAGCACACCTTCTCCAAAAAAATCTGTTAGCTGCGTCTCTGCCGTGTTGTTCTTGTTATGTCAGAGTCGTTACGTCTTATTTTTATTAGGTTTGCTGCTTTTTATTCTTGTTATGTCATAGAGATAGCAGGAGCCATGCCAACTTTTAAAAACCATTTAAAATCAATATGTTGACGTTTTTGGTGGTTTTTTATGTAAAGGCGAAACTGACAATTTGTTTCCGTGTTACTCGTTTGTACCCGCACCTCAGACATTGCGGTAACACCCGGACACACCCACCCTCCTACTGTGCGCTGCGCGCCTTGGCCACGCGCGAACCGGTAGGCCGCCCGAGTACGCTGCAAATCTGCTGACCTGCCGCAATCAGGGCGTCCAGGTCGATACCGGTCTCGATGCCCAGGCCGTTGAGCAGGTACACCACGTCTTCAGTAGCGACATTACCGCTGGCGCCCTTGGCGTACGGGCAGCCGCCCAAGCCGGCAATCGAGCTGTCGAACACCGCAATCCCTTCCAGCAGGCTGGCGTAGATATTGGCCATGGCCTGGCCATAGGTGTCGTGGAAGTGCCCGGCCAGTTTGTTGCGTGGTACATCGGCCGAGACCACTTCAAACATCCGGCGGGTGGCGCCAGCGGTGCCGGTGCCAATGGTGTCCCCCAGCGAGACTTCGTAGCAGCCCATGGCATAGAGTTCTCGGGCGACGAAGGCGACCTGTTCCGGGGCGACGTTGCCCTCGTAAGGGCAACCCAACACACAGGACACGTAACCACGCACGCTTACGCCATGTTGTCTGGCCGCGTCCATGATCGGCACGAACCGCGCCAGGCTTTCACTGATCGAGCAGTTGATGTTGCGCTGCGAGAAAGCTTCGGACGCGGCGGCAAACACGGCCACTTCCTTGACGCCCGCGGCGATGGCGTCTTCGAAGCCGCGCAGGTTCGGCGCCAGTGCGCCGTAGGTGACACCGGGCTTGCGCTGGATCTGCGCAAAGACCTCGGCGGAACCGGCCATCTGCGGCACCCACTTGGGTGACACAAAACTGCCGACTTCTATATAGCCAAGACCAGCGGCGCTGAGTGCATCGACCAGTTGCACCTTGTCGGCGACGCTGATGGGTTGGGCTTCGTTCTGCAGACCGTCGCGGGGGCCGACTTCGATCAGGCGTACGTGGGAGGGGAGAGTCATCGTGATTGACCTGTGGTGATTTTTGAATGTTCGCCGTTCCCTGTGGGAGCGAGCTTGCTCGCGATGAGGACGTCACATTCAATAATGATGGTGGCTATCGGTCCGCTATCGCGAGCAAGCTCGCTCCCACAGGGGATTTGTATAAGTCCGCTAAATGACTTGCTGGCTCTGAATCGTCTCCGCCAGCGCCTGGGTGCAACGCTCCTGCGCGGTATCCAGTTCCAGTTTCATCTGCTCGATGTCGAGCATCTGCTGTTCCAGTTGCTCGCGGCGTTCGGCAATTTTGCTGAGCATGGTTTGCAACTGCTTCTGGTTACCGCCGGCCGGGTCGTAAAGCTCGATCAGTTCGCGGCATTCGGCCAGGGAGAAGCCGATGCGCTTGCCCCGCAGGATCAGCTTCAGGCTGACTTTGTCGCGGGGTGAATAGATGCGTTCCTGGCCACGGCGTTCCGGGCTGAGCAGCCCTTGCTCTTCATAAAAACGGATGGCCCGGGTAGTGATGTCGAGCTCGCGGGCGAGGTCGGAAATGCTGTAGGTCTGGCTGCTCATGGGCGCGCTCGGAGAAGGTCATTGCGTTAAGCTAATGGCAGGTTGACGTATACGTCAAGGGTCATGATTCGTTGGTGTTCCTGCTGGCCTCTTCGCGGGCAAGCCCGCACCCACAGGGGCGGTGTGTTACGTCAGATCCAGTGTGGAAGCGAGCCTGCTCCCACAGGGGATCTATGTCATGCACCCAATGCTGTGTTCACAGCAGATCAAATGTGGGAGCTGGCTTGCCTGCGAAGAACGATAACGCGGTCCAACGGTTACGCCTTGTCCAGCTTCTTCTCATGCGCCGTCACCTGCTGGCACAACTCGATCATCTGCTCACGCATCCAGCGGTTGGCCGGGTCCTGGTCGGTGCTTTCGTGCCAATACAGATGCGTCTCCACCGGCGGCACGTCGTTGACCGGCAAATGGAACCAATGCAAGTCATTACGCCGGGCAAAGCGTTCCGGCACGGTCATGACCATGTCCGTCTGCTGCAACACCTGGGACGCCATCAGGTAATGCTGGGAGCGCAGGGCGATCTTGCGCTGGATGCCCATTTTACCCAGCGCCAGGTCCACATGCCCGAGGCCGTTGCGGCGGCTGGAAATATGAATGTGGGTCATGGACAAATAGTCATCGAGCGTGAATTTCTCCTTGCCCGCCAGCGGATGCCCCTTGCGCATCGCACACACGTAGCGGTCCTCCATCAGTTTGACGTGACGTACCTGGGGGTCGGTGTTGAGCGGCGCATCCACGGCAAAATCGAGACGTCCGGCTGCCAGTTCCTTGGTGGTTTCCCGGCGTTTGGAGAGGAAACTCTCGATGATCACCGCCGGTGCCAGACGCCGCAGACGCTGGAACAGCGCCGGCAGGATCACCGCTTCGGTGAGGTCGGTCATGCTGATGCGGTAGGTCTTGACCGCTTGCAACGGGTTGAAGATGCGGCTTTCCTGCACCGATACCCGCAGCAGCGAAAGCGCATTGCGCACCGGCCCGATGATGTTCTGCGCCATCGGCGTCGGCACCATGCCCTGGGCGGTTCGCACGAACAAGGGGTCGTTGAAGGTCTCGCGCAGCCGGGCCAGAGCGTTCGATACCGCCGGCTGGGTGATGCCGACAATCTGCCCGGCGCGGGTCAGGTTGGCTTCGGTATAGATCGCGTCGAAGACGATGAAAAGGTTGAGGTCGACCTTGCTCAGATTCATTGCGCGGCTCTCTTATTGTACGGCTGACATCAGCCGATCATATATCGGTGATGAATGTTAATACACGCCGAGAATAGGCTAGGTAAATTTTCGTAGCTCATCTAGCATCAATCTCATGATCTAAACCACCGCTTTCCCAACAAGGTAGATGCTCATGGATTTCGCTTATTCGCCCAAGGTTCAGGAACTGCGTGAGCGCGTGACCGCGTTCATGGACAGCTACGTTTATCCCGCCGAAGCCGTGTTCGAGCGCCAGGTTGCCGAGGGCGACCGCTGGCAGCCGACCGCGATCATGGAAGAGCTCAAACGCAAGGCCAAGGCTGAAGGCTTGTGGAACCTGTTTCTGCCCGAATCCGAGCTCGGCGCCGGCCTGACCAACCTCGAATATGCGCCGTTGGCGGAAATCATGGGCCGTTCGCTGCTGGGGCCGGAGCCGTTCAACTGCTCGGCGCCGGACACCGGCAACATGGAAGTGTTGGTGCGTTACGCCAATGAAGAACAGAAGCAGCGTTATCTCGAACCGCTGCTGCGCGGTGAGATCCGTTCCGCGTTCGCCATGACCGAGCCGGACGTGGCCTCGTCCGATGCCACCAACATGGCCGCCCGGGCCGTGCGTGATGGCGATGAGTGGGTGATCAATGGCAAGAAATGGTGGACCTCAGGCGCGTGCGATCCGCGCTGCAAGATCCTGATCTTCATGGGCCTGAGCGATCCCGAGGCACCGCGCCATGCCCAGCACTCGATGATTCTGGTGCCGGTGGATGCACCGGGCGTGAAGATCGTCCGTCCGCTGCCGGTGTTCGGCTACGACGACGCGCCGCACGGTCATGCCGAGGTGCTGTTCGACAATGTGCGGGTGCCGTACGAAAACGTCTTGCTGGGTGAAGGGCGTGGTTTTGAAATCGCTCAGGGTCGCCTTGGCCCAGGCAGGATTCACCATTGCATGCGCTCGATCGGCATGGCTGAACGTGCACTGGAATTGATGTGCAAACGCGCGGTGACCCGCACGGCGTTCGGCAAACCGCTGGCGCGGCTGGGCGGCAACATCGACAAGATTGCCGATTCGCGGATGGAAATCGACATGGCGCGGCTGCTGACGTTGAAAGCGGCGTACATGATGGACACCGTCGGCAACAAGGTGGCCAAAAGCGAGATTGCACAGATCAAGGTCGTGGCGCCGAACGTGGCGCTGCGGGTGATCGACCGGGCGATCCAGATTCATGGCGGGGCAGGGGTGTCCAACGACTTCCCGCTGGCCTACATGTACGCCATGCAACGCACCCTGCGCCTGGCCGACGGCCCGGACGAAGTGCACCGTGCGGCGATTGGCAAGTTCGAGATTGGCAAATATGTGCCTAAAGAGATGATGCGTAGCGGGCACTGACTGGCACCGAGTCATCGTTCATCGCGGGCAAGCCCGGCTCCCACATGATTGCACTGAACCTGTGGGAGCCGGGCTTGCCCGCGATGGCGCCGGCTCATTCAGCACAGCAATATCAGTAAACCCAAACCTCAACCCGCCGATTCCTGATCCGCCCCTCATCGGCCGTGTTCGTCGCTACCGGCATCTCGGCGCCAAAACCACGAATCTCGCGAAACACCACGCCGCTTTTCACCAGTTCCCGCCGTACCGCCATGGCCCGCAGTTTCGATAGCAGATCCGCCCGTGCCGGGTCGTTCTTGGCGTCGCCGAACCCCACCAGCGTCACCTCGCGGTTTTCCTTGTTGTGCTGCTTTATATAGTCGAGCACCCGGGTCAGGTCCTGCCGGGCCTTGTTGTCCAGAGTCGCGCTGCCTTCCTCGAAACGAAAATTCACTGACAGCCGCTGGGCATGTCGGCTGAGCGCCTGATAACCCTCGGGCATCAGCGCATTCGGGGTGACAGTCATGGCCTGGACGGTCTGGGCGATAAAGCCGTTGGCCGCGACGATGGCCTGGCCTGTGGCGCTTTGCGCATACGCCACCAATGCCTCGGCCCAGGCGTTTTTGTTATTGGGCGGGAGGTAAAAGAACAACCGGCGCGACAGCGGATAATCCTCAGTGGCGATCAGGCTGTTGAGCGGCAACATGGCCTGGGATTGACCATCGACAATCGCCACGGCCTTGGCCTGGCGCACGTAGGGCAAACCGATGAAACCGATGCCTTGCGGGTCCTGACTGACTGCATCGGACAGTTGTTCGCTGGACTCGAAGCGTTTCGCGACACTGTCCAGACTTTGCCCGTGACTGCTCAGGACCAGTTCCTTGAAGGTGTCGTAGGTGCCTGATTGATCATCGCGCGCATATAAATGGATCGAGCCGCCGATGCCGCCCAGTTCTTCCCAGGTTTTGGCTTCGCCGCTGAAAATTCGCGCCAGTTGTTCGGTATCGAGCTGGTTCAACGGGTTTTGCGGGTGAAGGATGATCGCCAGGCCGTCGATGGCGATGACTTGCTCGGCGCCGGGACTTTTCAGGTTGCCCAGGGATTTGAGGTCGGTGAGTTCGCTGTCCTTGATCGGACGCGAGGAGGCTGCCAGATCGGCAGTACCATTTTTCAGGGCGTTGAACCCGGTGCTGGAGCCGTGGGCGGCCACCTCGATCACCACTCGGCGGCCTTGGGCGGTCAGCCCGACGACGCGCAATTCGTTGGCCTTGTCCGGGGTTTCGCTGTGAATCTTGTGCAGGCCTTGTTCGCGCAACAAGCCTTCGACCAATGCCGGGCCCAACGCCGCACCGATGGTATTGGAGCCCTGGATTCGCAGCACGGGGCCGCTTTCCGGGATCGGCAATTCGCCGGCGTTCGCCATCAACGGCAGGCAGGCACACGCCATTAACAGGAACAATCCGCGCAGCGTCATGCCGACACCTTATAAAGCCAAAGGAAGTGCCGGGAGAATAAGTCAGTTGGATTTCAGAAATATGACGATTGGCCAAATGTGGCAGCGAGCTTGCTCGCGAAGGGGCCATGTCAGTCATTATCAGTCGCTGACTGACCCACCGCCTTCGCGAGCAGACCTGCTCCCACATTGGCTCTTTGTGAGCCTTGGGGATCAGCTCAATTCAAGCCAGATCGGCGCATGATCAGAGGGTTTTTCCATCCCGCGCAGTTCGTAGTCCACACCCGCCGCTTTCACCCGTGGCAGCAGGCCGTGGGAGGCCATGATCACGTCGATGCGCAACCCACGCTTGGGCTCGTCCTCGAAACCGCGGCTGCGGTAATCGAACCAGCTGAAAGTGTCGGTAACTTCGGGGTTCAGGTGACGAAAGCTGTCCACCAGGCCCCAGTTTTTCAGGCGTGCCATCCATTCGCGTTCTTCCGGCAGGAAGCTGCATTTACCGGTTTTCAGCCAGCGCTTCATGTTGTCCGGGCCGATGCCGATGTCGCAGTCTTGCGGGGAGATGTTCACGTCGCCCATCACCACCACCGGCTGATCGTTGCTGAACTGGCTTTCGAGCAAGTGCTGCAAATCGTTGTAGAAGCGCTGTTTGGCGGGGAATTTGGTCGGGTGATCGCGGCTTTCACCTTGTGGGAAATAGCCGTTCATGATCGTCACCGGCACGCCATTGGCGTCGGCGAATGTGCCCCAGATGAAACGCCGCTGAGCGTCTTCTTCATCGGTGGCGAAGCCTTTGTGCAAGGCAATTGGCTCTTTGCGCGAGAGCAGGGCGACGCCGTAGTGGCCTTTTTGCCCGTGGAAATACACGTGATAACCCAGCGCCTGCACCTCGGCCAGCGGGAACTGGTCGTCATGGACTTTGGTTTCCTGCAGGCCGATCACGTCTGGCTGGTGCTTTTCGATCAGCGCTGCCAGCTGATGCGGGCGAGCGCGCAGCCCGTTGATGTTGAAGGAGACGATCTTCATGGTCGGCAGTCCTGGCAAAAGGGCGATGCTAGCTGACATGTGGGGATGGGGCCAGTGTGGGGTGAGGGGTTTGGTGGTTGTCTGGCTGATTTGTATGGGCTGTCATGGCCCCTTCGCGGGCAAGCCCGCTCCCACAGGTTACAGGTGTGGTCTATACCTTGTGGGAGCGAGCCCGCTCCGGGCGGCGTTCCGACGAAGGGGCCATGACGGGTGACATTCATTTCGGATCAACACGGAACTGTGCCGTCACAAACGGGCTCGTACCAACAAGAGCACAGCCATTCAAGCCGTGCCGGGGAGAATCAACGTTATGCCTGACACCTCGACCGCCATTGCCGATATCCACATGCTCGACAGCGGCTACAGCCGCGAAGTGCGTTCCCTGTTGTACCAGGCCTATCGGCACGAGCCGACGTTCAGTTATCTGTTCGAAGCCGAACGTCCCGGTTACGAGCAGCGAGTGCGTGCCACGGTGCGAGAACTGGTCAAGCAACACTTTTTGCAAGACTTGCCAGCCATCGGCCTGCTGGTCAACGACCGCTTGATCGGCATCGCCCTGATCGCACCGCCACAACGACGCCTGGGCATTACCGAAAGCTGGGCCTGGCGTTTGCGCATGGTGCTGAGTACCGGTTTTCGCTGCACCCGGCGCTACCTTGAATACCACGATGCCGTCACCGCGTGCGTGCCCACCGATTCGGTGCACGTGCTGCCGTTGCTGGGTATTCACCCGCAGTTCCAGGGCAAGCACTTTGGCGAGCAGTTGCTGCAAGCCGTGCATAACTGGTGCGCGGTGGATGAGCACTCCCAAGGCGTGATTCTCGACACCGGCAACCCTCGATACCTGGAGTTCTACAAACGTCAGGGCTATGAAGAAATTGGCGAAGTGGCGGTAGGACCGATCCGCGAACACGTGTTTTTTCATGCCAATCCGCAGGTGTTACAAACTGCAACGGCATAACGGTCGAACTTTTAGGACATGTCCGGCTCTATCACGCTCCCAAGCCCGTGATAGCATCCGCGCCTATGAAGTTTCCAGGAAGATTTACCAGTGGCGTGCTCATGCTGTTATCCAGCTGCACGGCGCTGGCGCAAAGTGAATTGGATGTACGGGTCAAACCGTCCAACGATGAACTGAAAGCCAATATAGAGGGCTATATCGGCAGCCTCGGCGATCGTGACGAAGAAGCCTTGCTGCGCTTCAGTCGCGGCGCCGAGGAGCAGGCGCGCAAGGCCGCCCAGGCTTTGGGTTACTACCAGCCGCACATCGACAGTGAAGTGAAGGGCGGCAAGAACCCGCGCCTGACGCTGAACATCGACCCTGGCGAGCCGGTCCATCTGCGCAACGTCACCGTGCGTATCGACGGGCCGGCGGCCTCGCTCAAATCCTTTCGCGTACCGCCTGCGGAGCTGCTCAAGCCGGGCGATGTGCTCAATCATGGTCACTACGAAGACGCCAAGCGCCTGATCCAGAATCAGGCTTCGCGCTTCGGCTTTTTCAGCGGGCGCTTTACCAGCCAGAAACTGTTGGTGGACCCGCGCGCCGGTGTCGCCGACGTCGAGCTGATCTACGCCAGCGGCCCGCGTTACTCCCTGGGCAAGGTGACTTTCGAGGGCGACACGCCGTTCGACGAAGACTTGCTGCAACGCATGGTGCCGTTCAAGGCCGGCGCGCCCTACGACTCCGAACTGATCGCCGAACTCAACCAGGCCCTGCAATCGAGCGGCTATTTCGAGGGCGTACGGGTGGACGCGGCACCGACAGCGTCCAAGGACGATGTGATCCCGGTGGCAGTCAAGCTCGATACCCGCAAACCACGAACCATGGGCCTGGGCCTGGGTTATTCCACCGACGTCGGGCCACGGCTCAAGGCCAACTGGACCCGGCACTGGGTCAACCCGCAGGGCGACAGTTATGGCTGGGAAGCCGAACTGTCGGCACCCCGGCAGAACGTCGGGGTGTTCTACGACATTCCCCTCGACCCACCGCTGACTGACAAACTGCGTTGGGCCGCCGGCTATCAATACGAAGACATCGATGGCTCCGACACCCTGAGTAAACTGCTGACGGTCGGCCCCGAGTGGCACAGCAAGTTGCCCAGCGGCTGGCAACGGGTGATCTCGCTCAAATACCAGCGCGAGGAATACACCCTGGGCGATGATTCGGGCCTGAGCAATCTGCTGATGCCCGGCATCAGCTATTCGTACCTCAAAAGTGACAACCGGATCGACCCGCACAACGGCTATCGCCTGACCTTCGAAAGCAAAGTGGCCAAGGAAGGGCTGGGTTCGGACAACAACCTGGTCTACGGCACCGCGTTGATCAAAGGCCTGACCACGGTCTTCGATAACCACCGTTTCCTTGCTCGGTTGCAGGTCGGCGGCAGCGCCACCAACGGCTACAAGTCGGTACCGCCGTCCCTGCGTTTCTTCGCCGGTGGTGACCAGAGCGTGCGCGGCTACGACTATCAGAGCCTGTCCCCGGAAAACTCCGAAGGTGACCGCATCGGTGGCCGTTACATGGTTGCCGGCAGCGTCGAATATCAATACTCCATCGCCGAAAAATGGCGGATCGCGACCTTCGTCGATCAGGGCAACTCCTTCAATAAACTCGAACTGCCCAACCTCAAGACCGGGGTCGGTATCGGCGTGCGCTGGGTGTCGCCGGTGGGGCCGATACGTGTCGACCTGGCCCATGCGCTGGACGACGACGGCGGCATTCGACTGCACTTCTCCATGGGGCCTGAGCTGTGAAGCGTGGTTTGAAAATATCGGCGTGGGCCATCCTGACGCTGCTGATGCTCATTGTCCTGGCGCTGGCCACGGTGCTGGGCAGCGCCACCGGCAGTCGCTGGGCGCTCGGTTTGGTGCCGGGTTTGACCGTGGACAATTTCCAGGGCCGACTCGGCGGGCAATGGAGTGCCGATCATCTGTCGTGGCAACAGGGCAGCAGCCGGGTTGAGCTGAACAAGCCGATTTTCGCCTGGTCGCCGCTGTGCCTGACGCGCATGGCGCTGTGCATCGAGCAATTGAAAGCCGATCAGGTCATTCTGCAATTCCCGCCGAGTACCGAAGAGAGCAGCGGCCCGATCACGCTGCCCGATTTGAAGCTGCCATTGGCCATTGAGTTGGGCGACGTTGAGGTTGGCAGTCTGCTGTTTAACGGCAGTGAGCAACTCAAGGGTCTGAAGCTGGCGGCGCACTGGACCGTCAAAGGCCTGCAGATCGATTCCGTGAGCTTGCAGCGCGATGACCTGAGCCTGAACCTGACAGGTCTGCTGCAACCCACGGGAAACTGGCCGCTCAACGCCGAGGGCACCTTGACCTTGCCGGCACCGGGCACCGGCCCTTGGGCGCTGGCGCTCAAGGTCGATGGCGACCTGCTGAAAACCCTGAACCTGAAAGCTGACAGCAGCGGCTACCTCAACGGCCAGTTGACCGGCGAGCTGCAACCGCTGGCCGACAACCTGCCGGCCAAGGTGCGCATCACCGCGGACGGCTTCAAGGCCAGCGCCGACCTGCCGGACACCCTGCAACTCAATCAGCTTGAACTCACCGGCGCAGGCGACCTGAAAAACGGTTACCAGTTGCTCGGCAACGCCACGTTGCCCGCCGAGCAAGGCCCGGTGGCGTTGTTGCTGCAAGGCAAGGTCGACGCCAAGGGCGCGCAGATCGCCGGCCTCGACCTCACGGCCAACGACAAGCAAAGCTTGAAACTCACCGGTAATCTGGACTGGAGCAAAGGCCTGAGCGCCGAGGCGAAAATCGATTGGCTGGACTTCCCGTGGCATCGTCTCTATCCACTGATCGACGAGCCGCAAGTGGCGCTGCGCAGCTTCAACGGCGAAGTTTCTTATACCGACGGCAAGTACCTCGGCAACTTCAAAGCCGCACTGGACGGCCCGGCCGGTGCATTCAGCCTGAGCAGCCCGTTCAGCGGCGACCTGACGAAAATCTACCTGCAACAATTCACCCTCGAAGCCGGGCAGGGCAAGGCCGAAGGCCACCTGAACCTGCAATTTGCCGATGGCATTGCCTGGGACACCGCGCTGGACCTGTCGGCGATCAACCCGGCGTACTGGATGGCGGAACTGCCGGGCACGCTGGCCGGACCGTTGCGCAGCAAAGGCGAGATGAAGAACGACACGCTCAGCCTGAGCGCGGACCTGGACCTCAAGGGCAAACTGCGTGGCCAGCCCGCCGTGATCCAGGCCAAGGCCGATGGCGCTGGCGAGCAGTGGAACCTCAATGCGCTACAGATTCGTCTCGGCGACAACAGCATCAACGGCAAGGGCAGCCTGCAACAGAAACTCGCCGGCCAGATCGACATCAAGATGCCGCGCCTGGCTCAACTGTGGCCACAACTGCGCGGTCAACTCAATGGCCAGGTCGACGTCGCCGGCACGCTCAAGGCGCCGCAAGGCAAGCTTGGTCTGCAAGGCACGCAACTGGCCTTTCAGGACAATCGCCTGCAAAGCCTGAATCTGGACGCCACCCTCGACAGCGCCCAGCGGGCGAAGATCGACCTCAAGGGCAGCGGTATTCAGGCCGGTGAGACCGCGTTGGGCGTGCTGACTGTCAGCGGTCAGGGCGACATCAAAAACCAGAAACTCAGCCTCGATCTGCAAGGGCCGCAGCTGAAACTGGCCCTCGGTCTGGACGGTGCGCTGGACAACGGCAACTGGCGCGGGCGTCTGGCCAGCGGCGATATCCAGGCCGGTGGCCAGGACTGGAAGCTGCAAGGTCCGGCGAAGCTGGAGCGGCTGGCGGACGGCAAGGTCAACTTCGGGGCTCATTGCTGGATGTCCGGCCCGGCCAGTTTGTGCGGCGAGGACCAGCGTCTGATGCCGGACCCGAAGCTGCGTTATCACCTCAAGCAATTCCCCATCGACAGCCTCGCGCAATGGCTGCCCAAGGATTTCGCCTGGCAGGGCAAGCTCAATGCCGACCTGCAACTGGACCTGCCGGCCAGCGGCCCGAACGGCCAGATCATGGTCGATGCCAGCGGTGGCACCTTGCGCATGAAAGAAAAGGACCAGTGGCTGGACTTTCCGTATCAGGCCCTGACCCTCACCAGCAAACTCACGCCCAAGCGCATCGACACCAGCCTCAATTTCGTCGGCGGCAAGCTGGGCGAGCTGATGGTCCAGGCGCAGATCAACCCGCTGGCCAAGAACAAGCCGATCAGCGGTTCGTTCCGCTTGAGCGGTCTGGACCTGTCGGTGGCGCGGCCATTTGTGCCGATGGTCGAGAAACTCACCGGGCGCCTTAACGGCAGCGGCACGATTGCCGGTGGGTTGCTGGCGCCGCAGGTCAACGGCAATCTGCAACTCAGCGATGGCGAGATTTCCGGCGCCGAGCTGCCGATGAGTCTGCAAGAACTGCAGCTCCAGGCAACGATTGTCGGCGAAACCGTGCGGCTCGACGGTGGCTGGAAAAGCGGCAAGACCGGGCAGGGCACGCTCAGCGGCAATATTGCCTGGGGCCAGGCGCTGATGGTCGACCTGGCACTCAAGGGCACGCAGTTGCCGGTCACGGTCGAGCCCTACGCCAAGCTGGACGTGGCGCCGGACCTGAAAATCTCGATCAAGGACAACAAGCTGGCGATCGCCGGCAAGGTGCTGGTGCCCAAGGGCGAAATCATCGTGCGCGAGTTGCCGCCGTCCACGGTCAAGGTCTCTGAAGATACGGTGATCGTCGGCCAGCAGACCGAAGAGGGCAAACCGCCGATGGCCATGGACATGGACATCGATGTGGTGGTGGGCGATGACAAACTCAGTTTTGCCGGATTCGGCCTGACCGCCAACCTGCAAGGTCATGTGCACATTGGCAACAACATGGACACCCGTGGCGAGCTCTGGCTCAACGACGGTCGTTACAGTGCCTACGGCCAGCGCTTGAGCGTGCGTCGCGCGCGTCTGCTGTTTGCCGGTCCCATCGATCAGCCGTATCTGGACATCGAAGCGGTGCGCGTGGTGGACGATGTCACGGCGGGCATCCGCCTGAGCGGCAGCGCCGAGCAGCCGACCACGCAGATATTTTCGGAACCGGCCATGAGCCAGGAACAGGCATTGTCCTATCTGGTGCTGGGGCGTCCGCTGACCAGTAACGGTGAAGACAACAACATGCTCGCACAAGCGGCGCTCGGCTTGGGCTTGATGGGCAGCGCCGGGGTGACCAGCGGCCTGGCCAAGGATCTGGGGATTCAGGACTTCCAGCTTGATACCCAGGGCAGCGGCAACACCACGTCGGTGGTGGCCAGCGGCAATATTTCGGAGAAGCTCAGCCTGCGTTACGGGGTGGGAGTGTTCGAGCCGGCCAACACCATTGCCTTGCGCTATAAACTGAGCAAGAAGGTCTATGTCGAGGTGGCCAGCGGTGTGGCCAGTTCGCTGGATATCTTCTACAAACGGGATTTTTAGGGCCGCGTACGATATTCCCGTGATGTATTAGACTCAACGGCAATAAAGAGCCGCAGGTCCCCCGGCGTACAGAGCGAGGTCATATGGTTCGTTTGAGTGTGATCTTGCTCGGTAACGACTTCGTCCGCAGACGCTGGTCGACGCTTGCTTTGGTGGGCGTTGCCTGGGGGGTTGCCGGCATCGCCATCTTCATTGACGCGCTGGATGGCGTGACCTACTTCCCGCTGCACGTCTTCGGCTATCTGTTGCTGGTCGAGGCCTTGATCATCCTGCTCGTTCCCACCCCTCAAACGGGTACGGCATCGGCCTTGCGCAGGGCACGAGGCGTGACTTTCCTGATATTGGGCCTGCTGATTGTCGATTCGCATCATGCGGCGAGCCTGATTCTGGCAGTGCTTTTTGGCGTGGCGTTTTTTGCCGATGGCTGCTTTCGTCTGGCCGCGGCCGTGGTGGTGCGTTTCAGCGGCTGGCAGCTGGCACTGCTGACGGGGCTGTTTGAAATAGCTTTTGCGCTGTTCATCCTCGAACCGTACCCGACGCTCTACGCCGGCACCGTGCCGTACTGCATCGGCATGAGCATTTTCCTGTCGGGATGTGTGTTGTTGCGGCAGGCCTTTCGACTCCGGGGCTGGCAGTCGCCGACCACGCCATCCGTCAACCGCGAGACTGCTCCCGGTCCGCGCCCCGACGCGCTGGTGATCCACGTCTGGACGCCCGGCGGCACGGCTGAAGACAGCGTGGTGAGCAATCCACTGCTCAGCCGTTATATCGCGGCGGTGGACATCAAGGGCGTCGTTTCAGCTGGCCACGCCGCCCTGGAATGTGGCCCGGACCTCTACATCAGCCATTACCCGGCTGACGACATTGACCGTTCGACGGGTGATTTCGTGCGCCTGTTGCGGGCCACGCCGAACAACGATGTGGCCGGCCGGTTTCTGCCCAGCTATTCGAGCGAGGTGGCCGAGTGGTGTGAGTCTTCGGTGCAAGTCCGTTTCGAACGCTACGACGTCGTGCGGTTGAAGGCGTTCTGGGCTGATTATCAGCGCAACACCACTTACAACCTCACCAGCCGCAATTGCTCCAGTGCCGTCGCGCATAGCCTGGAGGCTGCCTTTGAAGGCGCGATGAATCGTGGCCATTCGAGCATGATGGATTTTGCCCGGGTGATCATGAGCCCTGAGTTCTGGGTGGCGGCGCAACTGCGCAAGCGGGCAGAAGCCATGGCCTGGACCCCGGGCCTGCTGCTCGATTACGCGTTGGCCTTGCATGCGGCCATCGAGCCAGCACCGCCCGGCTGGTACAGCGTATCGGCGAGTATCAAACGCGCCAGTGGTTACGCGGCTGATGCCCTGCGCGGGCGTGCAGTGCATCCCGTGCAACCGCCTCCTGTCGAACCTCCCGACCCGTCCTGAGTGCGGCAGGCGCATAGCCCAGGCATTGTGCAAAACCCCTGAACCGCGCCGTGCTTCTACAGCCATTTATCCGCTAAATACAAAGCACCCTAACTATTACGTTGACATTCGCTGCCTAGGCAGTAACATCTCGTCATACATTCTCTGCCTAGGCAGCTAAATGGTGGACAGATGAAGCATTTCACCCCAGACGATTTCCGCAATTGCCACCTCGGGCTCCTGCTTGGGCGCGCTGCGTTGCTCAAGGACCGGATCATCGACTCGCACATGGAACCCCACGGCATTACCGCCGCGCAGTTCAAGGTGCTGATCATCATGGCCCAGTACGGCGTCGATACGCCGGCCGAGCTGTGCCGTCACCTGTCCCTGGACAGCGGTTCGATGACACGCATGCTCGACCGTCTGGAGCAGAAAGGTTTCCTCGCCCGCCAACGCTCCGAGGCGGACCGGCGTCAGGTGCAGTTGATGCTGACCGAAGAGGGCCAGAAGCTCGCCGACCGTCTGCCGCACATCGGTGCTGAAGCAATGAATGAACTGGCGGGGGCCATCAGCCCCGCTGAGCTGCAAACCCTGGAACAGATCCTCAAGAAAATTTTGCTGGCAGCCGGTGACCCGATCACCGTGCAGCGGGTAGGTGATAAATGAGCAGTAAAGTATTTCGTACCCGCCTGAGCCTGGTGCTGCTGGCCATGAGCCTGGCCGGTTGCGCCAGTTACAGTGGTTTGAACACCCAGGGCGTCAACCTGCAAGCCAAGAGTCTGAACGCCGGGCAGTCGCTGACCGGTGTGACGCTGTCGCCAGCGGCATGGCCGAAAAAAGACTGGTGGACCAGCCTGGGTGACCCGCAGCTCGACGGCCTGATCCGCGAAGCGCTGCACGATAGCCCGGACATGCAGATTGCCGAAGCCCGCGCCCATCAGGCCAGCGCCGCAGCCTATGCCGCCGATGCCGCGCGGATGCCGACGCTGGATGCCGGCGCCAGCGTGACGCGTGCGCGTCTGGCCAAGGACCAGGACCCGAGTGGCCGGGGCGACATCTATGACACCGTGCGCAACGTCAGCGCCACCTTCAATTACAACTTCGACCTCTGGGGCGGCCAGCGTGACGCCTGGGAAGCTGCGTTGGGCCAGGCCCGCGCCGCTGAGGTTGATCAACAGTCCGCGCAGTTGACCCTGGCCGCCGATGTCGCCCGTGCCTACAGCGATCTGGGCCAGGCACACATTGTTTATGATTTGTCCAATGACGACCTCAAACGCACCCGGCAGATGCTTGATCTGAGCCAGCGCCGCCTGAGTGCCGGCATCGACAGTCAATATCAGCTGCAGCAGACCGAGAGCCTGGAAGCGACTTCCGAGGCCAACCTGATCGACGCCGAAAAGCGCCTGAACAGCGCGAAAATTGCCCTGGCGGTGTTGCTCGGCAAAGGCCCGGATCGCGGCAATGAGATCGCCCGGCCAAACATCCTGCAGTCCAGCGCCGTGGCCTTGCCGTCGGTGCTGCCGGCAGAACTGCTTGGTCGTCGCCCGGATCTGGTCGCAGCCCGCTGGCGGGTCGAGGCGGCGAGCAAGAACATTGCTGCCAGCAAGACTCAGTTCTACCCCAACCTGAACCTTAGCGCCTCGGCCGGTGCCGAATCGTTACTGGGTGATGCGATGTTCGGTTCTGCCAGTCGCTTCTTCAGCATCGCACCGACGATTTCGGTGCCGATTTTCGACGGTGGCCGCTTGCGCGCCAACCTCGATGCCAAGGATGCCGATTACGATCTGGCCGTGGCGCAGTACAACAAAAGTCTGGTCAAGGCCCTGGGCGATGTCAGCGACACCATCAACCAGTTGCGTGATATCGGCCGCCAGATCGGTGCGCAGCAACACGCCACCGAGATTGCCCAGGACTCTTACAACACCGTGGTCCAGCGCTACGGTTCCGGCATCGGTAACTACCTGGACGTGCTCAGCATCGAGCAGCAACTGCTCCAGGCCCAGCGTCAGCTGGCCAACCTGAATGCCGAGCAGATCGACTTGTCGATCCAACTGATGCAGGCGCTGGGCGGCGGTTTCCAGAGTGAAACCATCGCCTCGGCCACCCCAGCTCCAGCCAAGCTGAACAACTAATTCAAGGTAACTGTCATGGCCAATGCCGAAACAAATACTGTTCCATCCAATCAAGCGTCTGACAAGGCACCGGATACCAGCAACCCGCGCAAACGCAAGGTCATGCTGACGGTGCTAGTGATTCTGGTGCTCCTCGCCGGCGCTGGCGTCTGGGCATATCACGAGTTTTACGGACGCTGGAACGAAAGCACCGACGACGCCTACGTGAACGGCAACGTGGTGGAAATCACCCCGTTGGTCACCGGCACCGTGGTCAGCATCGGCGCCGATGATGGCGATCTGGTTCACGAAGGCCAGGTACTGGTCAACTTCGACCCGAACGATGCCCAGGTCGGCCTGCAAAGTGCCCAGGCCAATCTGGCGCGCACCGTGCGCCAGGTTCGCGGCCTGTACAGCAACGTCGATGGCATGAAGGCGCAGGTCAATGCCCAGCAGGCCAACGTGCAGAAAGCCCAGGACAACTTCAACCGCCGGAAAAACCTCGCCGCTGGCGGCGCGATTTCCCAGGAAGAACTGTCTCACGCTCGCGATGACCTGACCTCGGCGCAAAACGCCCTGGCCAACGCTCAGCAACAACTCAAGACCACCAGCGCACTGGTCGATGACACCGTGGTGTCGTCGCACCCGGACGTGATGTCCGCCGCCGCGCAACTGCGTCAGGCGTACCTGAACAATGCTCGCAGCACGCTGATTGCACCGGTTACCGGTTATGTCGCCAAACGTTCCGTGCAACTGGGTCAGCGGGTTCAGCCGGGCACCGCACTGATGGCGGTGATTCCGCTGGATCAACTGTGGATCGACGCCAACTTCAAGGAAACCCAACTGAGAGACATGCGCATCGGCCAGCCGGTGGACATCGAGGCTGATCTGTACGGCAGCGACGTGAAATTCAGCGGCACCATCGACAGCCTCGGCGCCGGCACCGGTAGCGCGTTTGCCTTGCTGCCAGCGCAGAACGCCACCGGTAACTGGATCAAGATCGTTCAGCGTGTGCCGGTACGGATTCACATCAACGCCGACGAACTGGCCAAGCACCCACTGCGGGTCGGCCTGTCGACTCAGGTCGATGTGAGCCTGCGCGACCAGAGCGGCCCGGTGCTGGCGCAACAGGCGCCGCAAAAGGCCTCGTTCAGCACCAATGTCTACGACAGTCAGTTGGCCGAAGCCGACGCAATGATCGCCCAATTGATCCATGACAACAGCGCCGTCGTCAGCAAAACCGCACAGCGCTGATTCGCCAATCCGTCAGCCGCGCCGTTGAAGGGCGCGGCGCCCACCCGGTTTCAAAGGATTCGCGATGAGCAATAACGCGTCTTTCACGCCGCCCAGCCTGGTGCTCGCCACCATTGGCCTGTCGCTGGCGACCTTCATGCAAGTGCTCGATACCACCATCGCCAACGTGGCCTTGCCGACGATTTCCGGCAACCTGGGCGTGAGTTCGGAGCAGGGCACCTGGGTCATCACCTCGTTTGCCGTGAGCAACGCCATTGCGCTGCCGCTGACCGGTTGGCTCAGCCGGCGTTTCGGCGAGGTGAAGCTGTTTCTCTGGGCCACGATCCTGTTTGTGCTGGCATCGTTTCTGTGTGGTATCTCGACTTCGATGCCCGAGCTGATTGTTTTCCGGGTGGTTCAAGGCCTGGTGGCCGGTCCGCTGTACCCGATGACCCAGACGCTGCTGATAGCGGTCTATCCCCCCGCCAGGCGTGGCATGGCCCTGGCGTTGCTGGCGATGGTCACGGTGGTGGCGCCGATTGCCGGCCCGATCCTGGGTGGCTGGATTACGGACAGTTATAGCTGGCCGTGGATCTTCTTCATCAATGTGCCGATCGGGATTTTCGCGGTGATGGTGGTGCGCTCGCAGCTCAAGGCGCGCCCGGTGGAAACCAGTCGCCAGCCGATGGACTACGTCGGTCTGATCTCGCTGATCATTGGCGTGGGCGCTTTGCAGGTGATCCTCGACAAGGGCAATGACCTGGACTGGTTCGAGTCGAACTTCATCGTCATCGGTGCGGCGGTGTCGGTGATTGCGCTGGCGGTGTTTGTGATCTGGGAGATGACCGACAAGCATCCGGTGGTGAATCTGCGGCTGTTTGCCTATCGCAACTTCCGTATTGGCACGATTGTGCTGGTGCTGGGTTACGCCGGGTTCTTCGGCATCAACCTGATCCTGCCGCAGTGGCTGCAAACCCAGATGGGTTATACGGCGACCTGGGCCGGGCTGGCGGTGGCGCCGATCGGGATTCTGCCGGTGTTGATGTCGCCCTTTGTCGGCAAGTACGCGCACAAGTTCGACCTGCGTCTGCTGGCCGGGCTGGCGTTCCTGGCGATTGGCCTGAGCTGCTTCATGCGCGCCGGCTTCACCAACGAGGTGGACTTCCAGCACATCGCTCTGGTGCAGCTGTTCATGGGCATTGGCGTGGCGCTGTTCTTCATGCCGACCCTGAGCATTCTGATGTCCGACTTGCCGCCGAGCCAGATTGCCGATGGCGCCGGCCTGGCGACGTTCCTGCGGACCCTGGGCGGCAGCTTTGCGGCATCACTGACCACCTGGATCTGGATTCGTCGGGCTGATCAGCATCATGCGTACCTGAGCGAAAGCATCACCGCCTATGACCCGGCGACCCGAGATGCCTTGCACTCCCTGGGTGGGGCGGGGACCCCGGCGTATGCGCAGCTCGATCAGGTGCTGACCAGCCAGGCGTATATGCTCTCCACCGTGGATTATTTCACGCTGCTGGGCTGGGGATTCATGGGGTTGATGCTGATCGTATGGCTGGCCAAACCCCCATTTGCGGCGAAGGCTGGGCCTGCGGCCTCCGGTCACTGATTGCAGCGCGGTCAATAATGTGGGAGCGAGCCTGCTCGCGAAAGCGGCTTAACATTCGATGAAGAGGTTGAATATGAGTCCGTCTTCGCGAGCAGGCTCGCTCCCACAGGGTTTTGTGTTTGGTCGTTAGTGGGTGGGTGCGGCCAGTTGCGGCGGTGGCGCAAAATCAAACGGCGCCAGGGCAAACCCGTTCTCGTCCACCTGCAATGCCCAACCCTGGCGGTCCCAATCCCCCAGCACAATGCGTCTGGCCGCCTGCTCGCCAATCTGCAACTTGTGAATGGCGGGGCGGTGGGTGTGGCCGTGGATCAGGGTCTTTACCCCAAACTGTTGCATGATCCGCGGTACTTCGTCCGGCGTGACATCGACAATGTCATTGGCCTTCATCCGCACTTGTGTCCGGCTTTCGCTGCGCAGCTTGCGCGCCAGTGTGTGCCGGGTGCTCAAGGGCAGGTGCCGCAGGATGAACAGGGTGATGGGGTTGCGCAGGTAACGACGCAGCTTCATATAGCCTTCGTCGCGGGTGCAGAGGCTGTCGCCGTGCATCAGCAGTACTGGCTCGCCGTATAACTGCACGACACTCGGGTCCTTCAACAACGTGCAGCCGGCCTCTTTACAGAAGGCCTTGCCGAGCAGGAAGTCGCGGTTGCCATGCATCAGAAAGATGGCCGTGCCGCTGTCGCCGAGATCGCGCAGGGCCTGGCAGATGGAGCGCTGGAAGGGCGTCATGGCGTCATCGCCAATCCACACCTCGAAAAAGTCGCCCAGGATGTACAACGCACTCGCCAAGCGGGCACGTCCGGCGAGCAAATCCAGAAACGCCCGGGTGATGTCCGGGCGCTCCTCTTCCAGATGCAAATCTGAAATCAGCAGTATCACTCAATGATCTCGGCTTTCTCGATGATCACGTCGTCTGCTGGCACGTCCTGGTGGCCGGCCTTGGAAGTGGTGGAAACACCTTTGATCTTGTCAACAACGTCGGTGCCTGCAACGACTTTGGCGAATACTGCGTAGCCCCAGCCCTGAACGTTCTTGCCGCTGTGGTTCAGGAAGCTGTTGTCAGCGACGTTGATGAAGAACTGGGCGGAAGCCGAATGCGGCTCCATGGTGCGCGCCATGGCCACGGTGTACTTCTCGTTCGGCAGGCCGTTGTCGGCTTCGTTCTGGATGCTTGGGCGCTTGTCTTTCTTTTCTTTCATGCCTGGCTCGAAACCGCCGCCCTGGATCATGAAGTTGCCGATGACACGGTGGAATACAGTGTTTTCGTAGTGGCCGGCCTTGACGTATTCGATGAAGTTGGCAACGGTGATCGGTGCCTTTTCAGCGTTCAGTTCCAGGACGATGTCGCCATGGTTGGTGGTCAGTTTGACTTGGGTCATGATCGGTACTCTTTTATGAATTCGTGGGTTTCGGGGCGTTTGAGCCCGCAACCGGTCTGGTCTGTTTCGACCAAGGTGCGCAGTTTAGCGCGACAGGCGTTAATTTCGAGGCAGTTTTTCAAAACAGGTGGATTAAACGCACCTGATTTAGGGCCTGCTCTGTCAGCGGCTTGACGGCATCGGCTATGATAGCGGCTTTGTTTTGTCAGGCCTTTCGTTCCGGCCACGCACTTGTATGTTCAAGGATCCTAATGAGCAAGCCCACTGTCGACCCTACCTCGAATGCCAAGACCGGCCCAGCCGTGCCGGTCAACTTCCTGCGGCCGATCATCCAGGCAGACCTGGACTCGGGTAAGCACACGCAGATCGTCACCCGTTTCCCGCCTGAGCCCAACGGCTACCTGCACATTGGTCACGCCAAGTCGATTTGCGTGAACTTCGGCCTGGCCCAGGAATTTGGCGGCGTCACGCACCTGCGTTTCGACGACACCAACCCGGCCAAGGAAGACCAGGAATACATCGACGCGATCGAAAGCGACATCAAATGGCTGGGCTTTGAATGGTCCGGCGAAGTGCGCTACGCCTCGCAATATTTCGACCAGTTGCACGACTGGGCCGTCGAGCTGATCAAGGCCGGCAAGGCCTACGTCGATGACCTGAGCCCGGAGCAAGCCAAGGAATACCGTGGCAGCCTGACCGAGCCGGGCAAGAACAGCCCGTTCCGTGACCGCTCCGTGGAAGAAAACCTCGACTGGTTCGCCCGCATGAAGGCTGGCGAATTCGCTGACGGCGCACGCGTGTTGCGGGCCAAGATCGACATGGCCTCGCCGAACATGAACCTGCGCGACCCGATCATGTATCGCATCCGCCACGCCCACCACCACCAGACTGGCGACAAGTGGTGCATCTACCCGAACTATGACTTCACCCACGGTCAGTCGGACGCCATCGAAGGCATCACCCACTCGATCTGCACCCTGGAATTCGAAAGCCACCGTCCGCTGTACGACTGGTTCCTCGACGCCTTGCCAGTGCCGGCGCACCCGCGTCAGTACGAGTTCAGCCGCCTGAACCTGAACTACACCATCACCAGCAAGCGTAAACTCAAGCAACTGGTCGATGAAAAGCACGTGCTCGGCTGGGATGACCCGCGCATGTCCACGCTGTCGGGCTTCCGCCGCCGTGGCTACACGCCTGCGTCGATCCGCAATTTCTGTGACATGGTCGGCACCAACCGTTCTGACGGCGTCGTCGATTTCGGCATGCTCGAGTTCAGCATCCGTCAGGACCTGGACCAGAACGCTCCGCGTGCCATGTGCGTGCTGCGTCCGTTGAAAGTGGTGATCACCAATTACCCGGAAGACCAGGTCGAGAACCTCGAACTGCCACGTCATCCTCAGAAAGAAGAACTGGGCGTGCGCAAGCTGCCGTTCGCCCGTGAAATCTACATCGACCACGATGATTTCATGGAAGAGCCGCCAAAAGGCTACAAGCGCCTGGAGCCAACCGGCGAAGTGCGTCTGCGCGGCAGCTACGTGATCCGTGCCGACGAAGCGATCAAGGATGCCGATGGCAACATCGTCGAACTGCGTTGCTCCTACGACCCGGAAACGCTGGGCAAGAACCCTGAAGGCCGCAAGGTCAAAGGCGTGATCCACTGGGTGCCGGCGGCGGCCAGCGTCGAGTGCGAAGTGCGTCTGTACGATCGTCTGTTCCGTTCGGCCAACCCTGAAAAGGCTGAAGACAGCGCCAGTTTCCTGGACAACATCAACCCTGAATCGCTGCAAGTTCTCACTGGTTGTCGTGCCGAGCCTTCGCTGGGCAACGCACAGCCGGAAGACCGTTTCCAGTTTGAGCGCGAAGGTTACTTCTGCGCGGATATCAAGGACTCGAAACCGGGCGCTCCGGTATTCAACCGTACCGTGACCTTGCGTGATTCGTGGGGCCAGTGATTCTTTAAGGAAACTGTTGTGCTAACGATCTACAACACGCTCACCAAGAGCAAAGAAGTCTTCAAGCCGCTGGATGGCAACAAGGTGCGCATGTACGTCTGCGGGATGACCGTGTACGACTACTGCCACCTGGGCCATGGCCGCAGCATGGTCGCGTTCGACCTGGTGACCCGCTGGCTGCGGTTCAGCGGCTACGACCTGACCTACGTGCGCAACATCACCGACATCGACGACAAGATCATCAATCGCGCCCGTGAAAACGGCGAGTCGTTCGAAGCGTTGACCGAGCGCATGATCGCGGCGATGCACGAAGACGAAGCGCGCCTGAACATCAAGAAGCCGGACATGGAGCCGCGCGCCACCGGCCACATCGCCGGCATGCACGCGATGATCCAGACCCTGATCGACAAGGGCTACGCCTACGCGCCGGGCAATGGTGACGTGTATTACCGCGTCGCCAAATTCATGGGCTACGGCAAGCTGTCGCGCAAGAAGATCGAAGACCTGCGCATCGGCGCGCGGATCGAAGTCGACGAGTCGAAACAGGACCCGCTGGACTTCGTGCTGTGGAAAGGCGCCAAGCCGGGCGAGCCGAGCTGGGCGTCGCCGTGGGGCGATGGTCGTCCGGGCTGGCACATCGAGTGCTCGGTGATGTCGACCTGCTGCCTGGGCGAGACGTTCGACATTCATGGCGGCGGCAGCGACCTTGAGTTCCCGCACCATGAAAACGAAATCGCCCAGAGCGAAGCGGCCACCGGCAAGACTTACGCCAACGCGTGGATGCATTGCGGCATGATTCGCATCAATGGCGAGAAGATGTCCAAGTCCTTGAACAACTTCTTCACCATTCGCGACGTGCTGGAAAAGTACCACCCGGAAGTCGTGCGTTACTTGTTGGTGTCAAGCCACTACCGCAGCGCGATCAACTATTCGGAAGACAACCTCAAGGACGCCAAAGGCGCCCTGGAGCGTTTCTACCACGCGTTGAAAGGCCTGCCGAACGTGGAGCCGGCTGGCGGCGAAGCCTTTGTCGAACGCTTCACTCAGGTGATGAACGACGACTTCGGCACGCCGGAAGCCTGCGCGGTGCTGTTCGAAATGGTGCGCGAGATCAACCGCCTGCGCGAGAGCGATCTGAACGCAGCGGCCGGTCTGGCAGCGCGCTTGAAGGAACTGGCCAGCGTGCTGGGCGTGTTGCAGCTCGAAGCCGATGACTTCTTGCAGGCCGGCGCTGAAGGCCGTGTTGACGCAGCTGAAGTTGATGCGCTGATTCAGGCGCGTCTGGCAGCACGCGCCGGCAAAGACTGGGCCGAATCCGACCGCATCCGCGACCAGCTCACCACCATGGGCGTGGTGCTGGAAGACGGCAAGGGCGGCACGACTTGGCGTCTGGCTGACTGATTGGTTTATTGCTTACAAAATAAAACCCGCCTTGTGCGGGTTTTGTTTTTTTGGGCTGGAGAGATATTAACGGTGCCTGACAGATTGTTTGCGCGAGCAAGTCGACCCTTGATTAAGAGCCCTGCGCCAGGATCAGCTCAAGAACCCGGTGCTCACCGCCACAATCAGGAAAATCCCCAGCACTGCGCGGTAGATGACAAACGGCCAGGTGGAGAACTTCTCCAGAAACTTCATCAGGCCCCAGATGGCGAAAAATGCCGAGACGCTGGCGATGACCAAGCCGAAAATCAGATGAGCCCAGGCTTCTGCCGGGAGCTGCGCATGGAACAGTACCCACAGTTCTTTCAGGCCGGCCAGGGCGATAGCGGGCAGGCCCAACAGGAAGGAGAAGCGTGCCGCTTCTTCGCGTTTGAAGTTGAGGAACAGTGCGGCTGTCAGGGTTGAGCCAGAACGGGAAACGCCTGGAATCAGCGCTCCGATCTGGGCAATGCCGACAATCAGCGCGTCGCGCAGGCGCATTTCTCCAACGGTGCGGCGATGGCGGCAACTGAGTTCGGCGGCGGCCAGCAGAACGGCCATCACCACGCATGAAATCCCGATCACCATCAGGCCTCTCATGGGCGAGTTGCAGGCGTTCAGTGTCGATGACAAGGCGATGCCAGCAATACCGATGGGGATGGTTGCCAGCACGATGGCAACGGCCAGCTTGAACCACTGGTTGCTGTAATCACCTTGGCGCACGGCACCGATACTGCCCGTGACGACTTGCCTCACATCCCGCCAGAAATAACTGACCACTGCCGCCAGCGCGGCCAGTTGCATGGCGGCGGAAAACGCCGAACCGGGATCGGGCCAGCCGAGCAGGGCGGGCACGATGCGCATATGGGCAGTAGAGGAAACGGGCAACAGCTCGGTAATACCCTGAATGATGCCCAGGATGCCGATTTGCAGGTAATCCAGAGAGGCGAAGCCAATATCAAGGCCGGCGGAACAGATGTTTGTCAAAGCACTTATCCTGTGAGAATAAGAGGGGAGGGAGGTGTTTGGCTCTAGGAGAGTAGATCAAAAAGCTGAAACATTTCGTCACGTTTAGCCGGCGCAGTCAATCACTGATAGGCGCAGGTCGCTTGCTGGACAAAACCTGTCTTGAACGCTTGCCAATTGACCTAGGATTAATACATCCCTGTGGCGAGGGTGCTTGCTCCCGCTGGGTCGCGAAGCGACCCCCTCTCTTCAGAAAAGAAACGGACTGCTACGCAGTCCAGCGGGAGCAAGTGCCCTCGCCACAGGTTTTTTGCGCTTAACGACAATTCAGCTCAACGCCGCCAGCCGTTCAGCCGTTTCCGGAAAGCGCTCGACCAGACGAATCAAAGTAGTGGCCTGCGCATTCGGTTGTGCACGTCCTTGCTCCCAGTTTTCCAGGGTGCGGGTATTTGTACGCAAATACATCGCGAATACCGACCGGGAAAGATTGAGCTGTTGGCGGATGGCTACCACCTCCTCGGCAGTGATTGGCACCAGTTTTGGTAACTTGACCTTGTGGGTTCGCAGCGTGACCTTGCCTTGACGCTCGTCGGCCAAGGCTTCGAGGCCATCCATCAGTTCGGTAAAAATGTCACGTTTCATAGTGGGATCTCGTGTTGATTTCTCTATCTAGCGCTTGTCTGAAAAGTTTCTTCTGGGAAGGCGATAGGTCGTCTTGCTCGTTTTTGCTATAGACGGTGAACAGCCAGAATTGATCAAAACCTGACCACCAGTAATAAATCACCCGTAATCCGCTGCGCTTGCCTTTGCCTCGTCGCTGGTCGGAGAAGCGGATTTTGCGCAACCCGCCCATACCTTCCACGAGATCGCCTGCTTCAGGGTTTTTCAGCAGCTCCAGTTGAAAACTGCGGAACAGATCGTCGTCCAGGTAGTCATTCCTGTGCTTTTGAAATACGGGTAATTCGATAAAGAGAGCATCCATGTTCTGTACGTTACCTGCGTATATTTCTATCACAAGAATCTAATAGGTCAAGGCGTCCGTCTCGTTCTATTCGGTCAAGTCATTACGGTACATTTGCGTGTGGGATGGGGGTGTAGGACGAGGCTGGGTTGCCGGTGGGATGTGGGCGAGAAGGGGAGAGAAGCGGTGATCAAAACGTCGTAGCCTGCGCGGGGTCCTACATCTGGAATATGTCCTCAATGTAGGAGCTGCCGCAGGCTCGGGCCGCGTTCGGACGATGTTTTGATCTTTGAAGCCCAAACGCAAAAACGGCACCCGAAGGTGCCGTTTCTGTTTTCTATCGGGTAACGCTAAACGATCAACCCGCCAGACCCGCCTGCTGAACCAGCGTCAGCAACGGCTGTGGGTACAGGCCGAGGAAGAAAGCCAGTACCGCGATGGCCAACAGCATCACGCCGCCTGCACGTTGTTCCCAGTGCAGCTGCGCATCGTGGCGACGCAGGTTCGGCTCGATCAGGTACAGGGTGACCATCACGCGCAGGTAGTAGAAGACGCCGATGGCGCTACCTACAACCAGAGATGCAACCAGCCACCATTGATGCGACTCGACACCGGTCGCGATGATGTAGAACTTGCCGATGAAGCCCGCGGTCAGCGGGATACCGGCCAGGGACAGCATCATCACGGTCAGTACCGCGGTCAGGTACGGACGGCGCCAGAACAGGCCGCGGTATTCGTACAGGGCATCCGCGTCGCGACCTTTGTACGGCGAGGACATCAGGGTGATCACGCCGAAAGCGCCGAGGCTGGTGATCACGTAGGTGACCAGGTACACGCCGATGGCTTCCATGGCCAGACCCTTGCTCGCCACCAGGGCGATCAGCAGGTAGCCGAAGTGGGCGATGGACGAGTAACCGAGCAGACGCTTGAGGTTGCTCTGGGTCAGCGCCAACAGGTTACCGAACAGGATCGAGGCCACGGCGATAACGCTCAGCACGGTGCTCAACACACCGCTGCTGGCCGCTGGCGAGATCTGGAACAGACGCACCATCACCGCAAACACCGCCACTTTGGAAGCGGTCGCCAGGAACGCCGCCACCGGTGCGGGAGCACCTTCGTAAACGTCCGGAGTCCAGAGGTGGAACGGCACCAGCGACAGCTTGAACGCCAGACCGATCAACATCATGCCCAGGCCCATTTGCGCCAGCGAGCTTGGCAGGCCGGTGGCCGCCAGGGCCTGGCCGATGCCGACGAAGCTCAGGCTGCCGGAATCGGCGTAGAGCAGGGCCATGCCGAACAACAGGAACGCGGAACCGGCTGCCGACAGCACCATGTACTTGATGCCGGCTTCCAGCGAACGCTTGTTGAAGAAGGCATAAGCCACCAGACCGTAGACCGGCACCGACAGCAGTTCCAGACCGATGAACAACCCGGCCAGGTGCTGCGCGCTGACCAGCACCAGGCCACCGGCGGCGGCCATCAGGATCAGCAGGTACAGTTCTTCGCGGTTGCCTGGGTAACCCGTACCGCCATCGCCGAGGTAGGCGTGGGCGAGGGTCACACAGGCGAGGGTGGCGACCAGGATCAGCGCCATGTACAGACAGGCAAAGTTATCGATCTGCAGCAATGGGGTCACGGCCAGAGGCGCGACTTTCAAGGCAGGCAGGATCGACAGCAATGCCAGGTTCAGACCCGCCACCGAAATCAGGAAGGTCTGTGCGTGGTTGCGGCGCCAGGCGATGGCCAGCATCACCACGATGATCGTGGCGGTGGTGATCAACAGTGGCGCCAGCGCGATAAAGTGTTGAATCGTGAATTCCATAGCGCTCTTACCGGGCCGAAGCGAGTTGAGTGAAGGCGGTACCGAGCCACTGCTGCACGCCATGCATCGTCGCGGCAGAAGTGTCTAGGAACGGTTGCGGGTAGACGCCGATGTAGATCAGCAATACCGCAAGACCGACCACCATGATCAGTTCGCGAGCATCCATGCCGTGCAGTACCGCGTCCGACTTGGACGGGCCGAAGTAGGCACGGTGAATCATGATCAGCGAGTACACCGAACCGAACACCAGGCCGGACGTCGCAATCGCGGTAATCCAGGGTGCCGTGGCGAAGTTGCCGATCAGGATCAGGAACTCACCGACGAAGTTGCCGGTGCCCGGCAAGCCCAGCGACGCCGCCGCGAAGAACAGGCTGATGGCCGGCAGGTAAGCGATCTTCGACCACAGGCCGCCCATTTCACGCATGTCGCGAGTATGGGTGCGCTCGTACAGCTGACCACTGAGGATAAACAGTGCCGCCGCCGAAACACCGTGGGCCAGCATCTGGATCACCGCGCCTTGCAGCGCCAGTTGGCTGCCGGAGTAGATGCCGATCAGCACGAAACCCATGTGGGAAACGGACGAGAAGGCGATCAGACGCTTGATGTCGGTTTGCGCGAACGCCAGGAACGCACCGTAGAAAATCCCGATCAGACCCAGGGTCATGGCAATCGGCGCGAACTCGGCCGAAGCATTCGGGAACAGCGGCAGGGCGAAACGCAGCAGACCGTAAGCAGCGGTCTTCAACAGGATACCGGCCAGATCGACCGAACCCGCGGTTGGCGCCTGGGCGTGAGCATCAGGCAGCCAGGAGTGGAACGGTACGACAGGCAGCTTGACCGCGAAGGCGATGAAGAAGCCGAGCATCAGGATGTACTCGGTGGTCATCGACATCTTGGTTTTCAACAGGTCGGCGTAGTTGAAGGTAATCACGCCGGTGTTGTTGAAGTTGACCAGTACCAGACCCAGGATCGCCACCAGCATGATCAGGCCGGAAGCCTGAGTGAAGATGAAGAACTTGGTCGCCGCGTAGATCCGGGTTTTCTTGCCGTCCGAAGAACTGTGACCCCAGAGCGCGATGAGGAAGTACATCGGCACCAGCATCATTTCCCAGAAGAAGAAGAACATGAACAGGTCGAGGGCCAGGAACACGCCGACGACACCGCCCAGGATCCACATCAGGTTCAGGTGGAAGAAGCCAACGTGACGTTGAATCTCTTTCCACGAACACAGGACCGAGAGGATACCCAGCAGGCCGGTCAGCAGGATCATCAACAGCGACAGGCCGTCGAGGGCCAGGTGCACGTTGATGCCGAAGCGCTGGATCCAGACGTGCTTGAACTCAAGCGCCCAGGTCGGATCGGCGCCAGGCGCCGGAGCAAATGAATAATTACCGTGGGCCCACAGCCAGAGGCCGAGCGCGAGTTCCAGGGTCATGGTCAACAGCGCAATCCAGCGGGGGAGGGTGGCGCCGAAGCGCTCACCCATCCAGCACAGCAGGCCGCCGATGAAGGGGATCAGGATTAGCCAAGGCAGAATCATGACGGGCTCGTTTCCTTTCGCAAGTTCGCAAGGTTCATATCAGACCGCTACCAGCACGATGGCGCCGATAACCAGCACGGCACCAGCAGCCATCGAGGCGGCATACCAACGCAATTGACCGGTCTCGGTGCGGCTCAGGGCGGTGTGACCGCCTTTGGCCATACGCGGGATCAGACCGATGGTCTGGTCGAGCGGGTCTTTGCGCAGTACATGGCTGATCGCAAGGTACGGCTTGACGAACAGTTTGTCGTAGATCCAATCGAAGCCCCAGGCAGCGAACCACCAGGCCGAAAGGAAGCGGCCGATGCCGCTGTTGGCAATGGCGGTGACGAAGCGACGCTTGCCGAGGAACAGCAAGGCGGCCAGCAGGATACCGGCCAGGGCGATGGCGCCCGAAGCGATTTCCAGACTGTGCTTGGCTTCGCCGCCGGCATGGCCGACGCTTTCCGGCAGCACGCCGTGCAGCGGTGGGACGATCATTGCGCCGACGAAGGTCGACAACACGATCAGCACCGACAGAGGCAGCCAGTGGGCAATGCCGTGACCGGCGTGGGCTTCGGTCTTCGCTTCACCGTGGAACGCAATGAAGATCAGGCGGAAGGTGTACAGCGAGGTCATGAACGCACCGACCAGGCCGGCGTACAGCAGGCCGTGGTTGCCGCTGGCGAACGCTTCCCAGAGGATTTCGTCCTTGGAGTAGAAGCCTGCGGTCACCAGTGGCAGGGCGGACAGTGCCGCGCCGCCGACGATGAAGCTGGTGTAGGCCAGTGGCAGTTTCTTCCACAGGCCGCCCATCTTGAAGATGTTCTGCTCGTGGTGGCAGGCAACGATTACCGCACCGGAAGCAAGGAACAACAGGGCCTTGAAGAAGGCGTGGGTCATCAGGTGGAAGATCGCGCCTTCCCATGCACCAACGCCCAGCGCCAGGAACATGTAGCCGATCTGGCTCATGGTCGAGTAGGCGAGGATACGTTTGATGTCGGTTTGTACCAGTGCGGCAAAACCTGCCAGCACCAGTGTCACGCCGCCGACGATACCGACCAGGTGCAGGATATCCGGCGCCAGGGCGAACAGGCCGTGGGTACGGGCGATCAGGTAGACGCCTGCGGTGACCATGGTTGCGGCGTGGATCAGTGCCGAAACCGGGGTAGGACCGGCCATCGCATCCGCCAGCCAGGTTTGCAGTGGCAGTTGCGCGGATTTACCGACAGCGCCGCCCAGCAGCATCAGGGTTGCCAGAACGATCCAGAAGTCGCCGACCTTGAAGTGCTCAGGTGCCCGCACCAGCAGTTCCTGGACATTCAATGTGCCCAGTTGCTGGAACAGGATGAACAGGCCGATGGCCATGAACACGTCGCCGATGCGGGTCACGATGAAGGCTTTGAGTGCCGCGTTACCGTTGTTGCGGTTGCTGTAGTAGAAACCGATCAACAGGTACGAGCACAGGCCCACGCCTTCCCAACCGAAGTACAGGAACAACAGGTTATCGCCCAGGATCAGGAACAGCATGCTGGCGATAAACAGGTTGGTGTAGGCGAAGAAGCGCGAGTAACCGTCTTCACCGCGCATGTACCAGGACGCGAACAGGTGGATCAGGAAGCCGACGCCAACCACTACACCGAGCATGGTGACCGACAGGCCATCCAGGTACAGGGCGAAGTTTGGTGTGAAGCCTTCCACCGCCATCCACTGCCACAACACCTGGGTGTAGTGACCGCCTTCAGGAGGGGCAACGTTGAACTGCCAGATCACGTAGGTCGCGACGATGGCAGACAGGCCGATGGAACCGACGCCAATCAGCGCCGAGAGGTTTTCCGAGAAGCGGCCGCGCGAAAACGACAGCAGCAGGAAACCAATGAGAGGGAATACGAAAGTCAGATAGAGAAGATTCATCCGCGCATCTCGCTGGCAGCGTCGATATCGAGCGTGTGGAAGCGGCGATACAGTTGCAGCAGGATCGCCAGGCCAATACTGGCCTCGGCGGCTGCCAGGCTGATCACCAGGATGAACATGATCTGTCCATCCGGCTGACCCCAACGTGCACCGGCAACGATGAAGGCCAGTGCAGAGGCGTTCATCATCACTTCCAGGCTCATCAACACGAAAAGAATGTTGCGGCGGACCATCAGGCCAACCAGGCCGAGGCAGAACAGGATGCCGGCAACGGCCAGTCCATGTTCAAGAGGGATAGCAGGCATGAATTACTCCTTCGCCTCGTTACGGCCCAAATGGAACGCCGTGACGGCTGCGGCAAGCAGCAGCATCGAGGCGAGTTCGACCACCAGCAGATACGGACCGAACAGGCTGATGCCCACGGCTTTTGCGTCGACGGTGGTGTGGCCGATGGCCTGACCGCTGGAGTGGCTGAACAACACGTACAGCAGTTCAGCCAGCAGCAGGCCGGCAAGAATCACCGGCCCGATCCAGATACCGGGTTTGAGCCACACGCGTTCTTGCTGAACCGAGGCAGGGCCCAGGTTCAGCATCATCACCACGAACACGAACAGCACCATGATGGCGCCGGCGTAGGCAATCACTTCCAGCACACCGGCAAACGGTGCGCCGAGGGCGAAGAAGGTCATGGCCACGGCGATCAGCGAGATGATCAGGTAGAGCAGGGCGTGCACAGGGTTGGTGTGGGTGATCACGCGAAGCGTGGACACGACAGCAACACCCGATGCGAAATAGAAAGCGAATTCCATCTTTCTTCCTTAAGGCAGCAAGCTCTTCACGTTGATCGGCTGGGCTTCATTCTGTGCGGCGCCTTTGGGCTTACCGGCGATGGCCATACCTGCAACACGATAGAAGTTGTAATCAGGGTTTTTACCGGGACCGGAGATCAGCAGATCTTCTTTCTCGTAAACCAGGTCCTGACGTTTGAACTCGGCCATCTCGAAATCCGGTGTCAGCTGGATTGCGGTGGTCGGGCAGGCTTCCTCGCAGAGGCCGCAGAAAATGCAGCGCGAGAAGTTGATGCGGAAGAAGTCCGGGTACCAGCGACCGTCTTCGGTTTCAGCTTTCTGCAACGAGATGCAACCCACCGGGCAGGCCACGGCGCACAGGTTGCAAGCTACGCAACGCTCTTCGCCGTCGGGATCACGGGTCAGCACGATACGGCCACGGTAGCGCGGCGGCAGGTACACGGCTTCTTCCGGGTACTGCAGCGTGTCGCGCTTGCGGAAGGCATGGCCGAAGATCATCACCAGGCTGCGAAGCTGGGTGAAGAAGCCATGCACGATGTCAAAAATGTACTTGAACATGATTCTCTATCCTCACTGAGCCGCGACGGCGGGCGTGTTGAGCAACACGATCGCAGCGGTCACCAGCATGTTGACGAGGGTCAGCGGCAGGCAGAACTTCCAGCTGAAATCCATCACTTGGTCATACCGTGGGCGCGGAATCGAGGCGCGCAGCAGGATGAAGATCATGATGAAGAACGCGGTTTTGAGCGCGAACCAGATGAACGGGATCTGCGGCAGGATGCCGAACGGACCGTGCCAGCCACCGAAGAACAACGTCACCAGCAGCGCCGAAATCAGCACGATACCGATGTACTCGCCCACGAAGAACATGCCCCATTTCATGCCGGCGTATTCAATGTGGTAACCGTCGGCCAGTTCCTGTTCCGCTTCCGGCTGGTCGAACGGGTGACGGTGAGTCACGGCGACGCCGGCGATGAAGAAGGTCAGGAAACCGAAGATCTGCGGGATGATGAACCACAGGTGCTGGGCCTGGTAGTCAACGATGTCGCGCATGTTGAACGAGCCGACCTGGATCACGATGCCCATCAGCGACAGGCCCATGAACACTTCATACGACACGGTTTGTGCCGAGGCCCGCAAGCTGCCCAACAGGGCAAACTTGTTGTTACTCGACCAGCCGGCGAACAACACCGCGTAGACCGACAGGCCGGCCATGGCGAAGAAGAACAGGATGCCGATGTTCAGGTCCGCCACGCCCCAGGTCGGGGTGATCGGGATGATCGCGAAGGCAATCAGCAGGGCGCTCATGGCCACGACCGGTGCCAGGGTGAAGATCATCTTGTCGGCGAACGGCGGCGTCCAGTCTTCCTTGAAGAACATCTTGATCATGTCGGCCGCGATCTGGAACGCGCCGAACGGGCCGACGCGGTTCGGACCATAACGGTCCTGCCAGAGGGCGAGCAGACGACGCTCGACCCAGCTCAGCAGCGCGCCGCAAACCACCACGGCGAGCAGAATCACGATGGCCTTGAGGACGGCGATGATCACGTCGATCACTTCAGGCGTGAACCAGGTCATTGAGCTGCCTCCTGCAGACCGTCAACGGATTTACCGAAAATCGCTGGCGGAATGCCCGCGATACCGGCCGGCAATGCAACCAGACCAGCACCCAGTTCTTCGTTGATACGCAGCGGCAGACGCAAGGTCTGGCCGGCGACGTTCAAGCTGAGCAAGGCACCTTCATTGACGCCCAGGCGGTCGGCTTCGGATTTGGCCAGAGCGACGTAAGCGGCTGGAATGCGCTCTTGAACCGGTGCGGCTTTGGAAGAAGTCTCTTCGCTGCCGAACAGGTGGAAGAACGGCACAACCTGCCAGGTGCCTTGAGCCGGGTTGAAGGCGCGCGGAACACTGGCGAACCAGTTCAGCGAGTCACCGGTGCTTTCGATCAGGCGGGTGCCTGGGTCGCCAGCACGGATGTGACCACCGACTTCGTCCTGGAACTTGTTCCAGGCTTGCGGCGAGTTCCAGCCCGGCGACCAGGCGAATGGCACTTGCTGACGCGGTTCGACCGAACCCGAATAACCTTCCATCGAGAAGGCAAACGCGGTGTCGATGTCTTGCGAAGTACGCGGTTCGTGCACGCTGATGTCTGCGCGCATGGCGGTACGACCAGAGTAACGCAGCGGTTCGCGGGCCAGTTTCAAGCCCTTGATGCGGAACGAGGCGGACGGTGCGGCATCAACGATGCGCGCCAGTTGCGGCGTGCTCGCAGCGCAGGCGGCAGTCACGTGGTCCAGCTGGGTCCAGTCGATTGGCTGGTTCAGCAGGGTGGCGCGCAGGGCGTGCAGCCAGCGCCAGCCTTCGTGGACCAGGATGCTGGCGTCCAGGTACTTAGGATCGAACACCTGGAAGAAGCGCTGGGCGCGGCCTTCCTGGCTGACCAGCGTACCGTCGCCTTCGGCGAAGCTGGCAGCGGGCAGAACCAGGTGCGCGCGATCGCTGGTGGCGGTCTTCTGATGGTCGGCAACAATCACCACTTTCGCGGCGTTCAGGGCGGCATCAACGCGGGCTTTGTCGGTACGGGTGTACAGATCGTTTTCCAGCACGACGATGGCGTCGGCCTTGCCGTCGATCACGGCTTGCAGCGCTTCGTCGACCGAGTTGCCACCGAGCATGGCCAGGCCAAGGCTGTTGGCCTCTGGCACGATCAGGCTGATGGAACCGTTCTTCTCGCGCAGCTTCAGGGCCTTGGCGATGTTGGCCGCCGCTTCGATCAGCGCCTTGGAGCCCAGCGACGTACCGGCAATGATCAGCGGACGCTTGGCGGCCAGCAGGGCATTGGCGATGCGTTGCGCCAGTTCAACGGCTTCAGCGTCCAGGCCTTCAACAGCCGGTGCGCTGGCGTCGAGGGCGTGAGCCACGGCGAAACCGATGCGGGCCAGATCGTCGGGTGCAGCGTGTACGCATTCTTCTGCGATGTCGTCGAGCTTGGTTTCAGCCAGGCTGGCGATGAACAACGGGTTCAGCGCGTGCTGGCCGATGTTCTTCACGGCGGCGTCGAGCCAAGGCTGAACGCGCATGGCGTCGGCCATGTCTTCAGCTTTGCCCTTGACCGATTGACGCAACGACAGCGCCACACGGGCAGCGGTCTGGGTCAGGTCTTCACCGAGGACGAAAATGGCATCGTGGTCTTCGATGTCGCGCATGTTCGGGATTGGCAGCGGGCTGTCTTTCAACACCTGCATGACCAGGCGAATGCGTTCCAGCTCAGCGGCTTCGATACCGGAGTAGAAGTGCTCGGCACCGACCAGTTCGCGCAACGCGTAGTTGCTTTCGAGGCTGGCACGCGGCGAACCGATACCGACGATGTTGCGACCGCGCAGCAGGTCAGCGGCTTTATCCAGCGCTTCGTCGAGGCTCAGTTTGGCGCCGTTAGCCAGCAATGGCTGACGCGGACGGTCTTCGCGGTTGACGTAGCCGTAACCGAAACGGCCACGGTCGCACAGGAAGTACTGGTTTACCGAGCCGTTGAAACGGTTTTCGATACGACGCAGTTCACCGTAGCGTTCGCCCGGGGAGATGTTGCAACCGCTGGAGCAGCCATGGCAGATGCTCGGCGAGAACTGCATGTCCCATTTGCGGTTGTAACGCTCGGAGTGAGTCTTGTCGGTGAACACACCGGTCGGGCAGACCTCGGTGAGGTTGCCGGAGAACTCGCTTTCGAGGGTGCCGTCTTCAACGCGACCGAAGTACACGTTGTCGTGGGCACCGAATACACCGAGGTCGGTGCCGCCAGCGTAATCCTTGTAGAAGCGCACGCAGCGATAGCAAGCGATGCAGCGGTTCATCTCGTGGGAAATGAACGGGCCCAGTTGCTGGTTCTGGTGGGTGCGCTTGGTGAAGCGATAACGGCGCTCGTTGTGGCCGGTCATCACGGTCATGTCTTGCAGGTGGCAGTGACCGCCTTCCTCACAGACCGGGCAGTCGTGAGGGTGGTTGGTCATCAGCCATTCGACGACGCTGGCGCGAAACACTTTCGCTTCTTCGTCTTCGATGGAGATCCAGCTGCCGTCGGTGGCAGGGGTCATGCAGGACATGACGATGCGACCACGGGTGTCGTTCTCGTCGGTGTACTGCTTGACCGCGCACTGGCGGCAAGCGCCAACGCTGCCAAGGGCTGGGTGCCAGCAGAAATAAGGGATATCGAGGCCTAGCGACAGACACGCCTGTAACAGGTTGTCTGCCCCATCGACTTCGAGCTCTTTGCCGTCTACGTGGATAGTGGCCATGGTTCAAAGTTCTTCGTTGGCCCGGTGTCAGCGGGCGTGGCTAATGGAATCTTGTTATTCGTCCGAATCCAAACAGCCTCGAAAGGCGTCATCGAACGAGAAGGCGAGGGGCACGGACCCTTCGCCTTTTTAAGCGTTACGCACCGACCATGGTCGCTGTTACCACCTGATTGAGATCGCCCGCGCGGGTTGGCGCGATACCGGCCTCGAATTCAGAGCGGAAATATTTGATTGCGCTGCCCAATGGCTCCACGGCGCCCGGTGCGTGAGCACAGAAGGTCTTGCCAGGGCCGAGGAAACCGACCAGACCCAGCAGGGTCTCGATATCGCCGGCTTGCCCTTCACCGTTCTCGATCGCACGCAGCAGCTTGACGCTCCACGGCAGACCATCACGGCACGGGGTGCAGAAGCCGCACGACTCGCGGGAGAAGAACTCTTCCATGTTGCGCAGCAGGGAAACCATGTTGACGCTGTCGTCCACCGCCATCGCCAGGCCGGTACCCATACGGGTGCCCACTTTGGCAATGCCGCCGGCGTACATTTGTGCGTCCAGGTGTTCCGGCAGCAGGAAGCCGGTACCGGCACCGCCTGGCTGCCAGGCCTTGAGCTTGAAGCCGTCGCGCATGCCGCCGGCGTAGTCTTCGAACAGCTCGCGACCGGTGACGCCGAACGGCAGCTCCCACAGGCCCGGGTTCTTCACTTTGCCGGAGAAGCCCATGAGCTTGGTGCCCATGTCTTCGCTGCCTGCGCGGGCCAACGATTTGTACCAGTCCACGCCGTCGGCAATGATCGCCGGCACGTTGCACAGGGTTTCAACGTTGTTCACGCAAGTCGGCTTGCCCCACACGCCAACGGCGGCAGGGAAGGGCGGCTTGGAGCGCGGGTTGGCGCGACGGCCCTCGAGGGAGTTGATCAGTGCGGTTTCTTCACCGCAGATGTAACGCCCGGCACCGGTGTGGACGAACAGCTCGAAATCGAAGCCGCTGCCCAGGATGTTCTTGCCCAGCAGGCCCGCTGCCTTGGCTTCTTCCACGGCACGGTTCAGGTGCTTGGCGGCGGTGGTGTATTCGCCACGCAGGAAGATGTAGCCACGGTAGGTTTTCAGTGCGCGAGCACTGATCAGCATGCCTTCGATCAGCAGATGGGGCAGTTGCTCCATCAGCATGCGGTCTTTCCAGGTGTTCGGCTCCATTTCATCCGCGTTGCACAGCAGGTAGCGGATGTTGATGGATTCGTCCTTGGGCATCAGGCCCCACTTCACGCCAGTGGGGAAGCCTGCACCGCCGCGACCTTTGAGGCCTGCATCTTTCACGGTCTGGACGATCTCGTCCTGGGCCATGTCGGCGAAGGCTTTGCGCGCAGCGGCGTAACCGTTCTTGGCCTGGTACTCGTCGAGCCACACGGCTTCGCCGTCGTCACGCAGACGCCAGGTCAGGGGGTGAGTCTCGGCCGAGCGCTTGATGCGGTTGGCAGGACCGAAGGAGGTCAGGGTCATACGTAGCCCTCGAGCAATTTGGCGACGCCAGCTGGCTGCACGTCACCGAATGTGTCGTCGTCGATCATCAACGCCGGCGCCTTGTCGCAGTTGCCCAGGCAGCAGACCGGCAGCAGGGTGAAACGACCGTCGGCCGTGGTCTGACCCAGGCCAATGCCCAGCTTGCCCTGAATTTCGCTGACCACGGACTCGTGGCCACCGATGTAGCAGACCATGCTGTCGCAGACGCGAATGATGTGACGGCCAACGGGCTGACGGAAGATCTGGCTATAGAACGTCGCCACGCCTTCCACGTCGCTGGCCGGAATGCCGAGGATCTCGCCGATGGCGTACAGAGCGCCGTCAGGCACCCAGCCACGTTCCTTCTGGACGATCTTCAGGGCTTCGATCGACGCCGCGCGCGGGTCTTCGTAGTGATGCAGCTCGTGCTCGATGGCCGAGCGCTCGGTTTCACTCAGGGTGAAACGGTCTGTCTGGATAAGCGTGCTATTCATGCTTAACGGTCCACGTCGGCCATAACGAAATCGATGCTACCCAGGTACGCGATCAAGTCCGCGACCATGCTGCCTTTGATCACCGAAGGGATCTGCTGCAAGTGCGGGAAGCTTGGGGTACGAATCCGGGTGCGGTAGCTCATGGTGCCGCCATCGCTCGTCAGGTAATAACTGTTGATGCCCTTGGTCGCTTCGATCATCTGGAAAGATTCGTTGGCCGGCATGACCGGGCCCCACGAAACTTGCAGGAAGTGCGTGATCAGGGTCTCGATGTGTTGCAGCGTGCGCTCTTTGGGTGGCGGCGTGGTCAGCGGGTGATCCGCCTTGTACGGGCCTTCCGGCATGTTGCGCATGCACTGCTCGATGATCTTCAGGCTCTGGCGCATTTCTTCGACGCGCACGATGCAACGGTCGTAGGCATCGCCATTGGCCGCCAGCGGGACTTCGAATTCGAAGTTCTCGTAGCCGGAGTACGGACGCGCTTTACGCAGGTCGAAATCGCAACCGGTCGAACGCAGGCCGGCACCGGTGACGCCCCATTCCAGGGCTTCCTTGGTGTTGTAGGCGGCGACGCCGATGGTCCGGCCACGCAGGATGCTGTTGTCCAGTGCGGCTTTCTGGTACTCGTCCAGACGCTTTGGCATCCATTCGACGAAGTCCTTGACCAGCTTTTCCCAGCCGCGCGGCAGGTCGTGGGCGACGCCACCGATGCGATACCAGGCCGGGTGCAGACGGAAACCGGTGATGGCCTCGATCACCGTGTACGCCTTCTGGCGGTCGGTGAAGGTGAAGAACACCGGGGTCATGGCGCCGACGTCCTGGATGTACGTACCCAGGAACAGCAGGTGGCTGGTGATCCGGAAGAACTCGGCCATCATGATGCGGATGACGTCGACCTTCTCGGGCACCTTGATACCGGCCAGCTTCTCGACCGAGAGCACGTACGGCAGGTTGTTCATCACGCCGCCGAGGTAGTCGATACGGTCGGTGTACGGAATGAAGCTGTGCCAGGACTGACGCTCGGCCATCTTCTCGGCACCACGGTGGTGGTAGCCGACGTCGGGCACGCAGTCGACGATCTCTTCACCGTCCAGCTGCAGGATGATGCGGAACGCACCGTGCGCAGAAGGGTGGTTGGGGCCGAGGTTGAGGAACATGTAGTCCTCGTTCGGACCGGAACGCTTCATGCCCCAGTCTTCAGGCTTGAAGCGCGCGGCTTCTTCCTCAAGCTGTTGCTTGGCCAGGTTCAGGGTGAACGGGTCGAATTCGGTGGCGCGGGCCGGGAAGTCCTTGCGCAGCGGGTGACCTTCCCAGGTCGGCGGCATCATGATGCGGGTCAGGTGCGGGTGGCCGGCAAAGTCGATGCCGAACATGTCCCATACTTCACGCTCGTACCAGTTGGCGTTCGGCCAGATACCGGTGACGGTCGGCAAGCTGAGATCGCTCTCGGACAAGGCGACCTTGATCATCACGTCACTGTTACGTTCGATCGACATCAAGTGATAGAACACAGTGAAGTCGGCGCCGCTTGGCAGCCCTTGACGCTTGGTGCGCAGACGCTCGTCCACGCCGTGCAGGTCATAGAGCATGACGTACGGCTTGGGCAGGTTGCGCAGGAAGCTCAGGACTTCGACGAGTTTGGCGCGGGCAACCCAAAGCACCGGCATGCCGGTGCGGGTAGGCTGGGCGGTGAACGCCTCGGGGCCAAAACGGTTGTTCAGTTCGACGACCACATCCTGGTCGTCTGCCTTATAAGGCGGGATGTACAGAGCGCTGCCTGTAGTCATGGTTATTTTATCGCTTTGGGTCAACGTAAAGAATGAAGCCAGTGTCTCGTTCTATGAAAGAAGCAGATCTGGATCAGACTTCGTCGGGGCTGCGCAGGTTGGTGACTGCGATTCGCTGTTCGCGGCGCTGTTCCTTTTGCGAAGGCATCTCGGCGCGGTACACGCCTTGATCGCCAACGACCCAGGAAAGCGGACGACGCTCCTGTCCAATCGACTCCTGCAACAGCATCAAGCCTTGCAGAAAAGCTTCAGGGCGGGGCGGGCAGCCAGGCACGTAGACGTCCACGGGCAGGAACTTGTCCACCCCTTGAACGACGGAGTAGATGTCGTACATGCCACCGGAGTTGGCGCACGAACCCATGGAGATGACCCACTTCGGTTCGAGCATCTGCTCGTAGAGACGCTGAATGATCGGCGCCATCTTGATGAAGCAGGTCCCGGCGATAACCATGAAATCCGCCTGGCGCGGCGATGCCCGGATAACCTCGGCGCCAAAGCGCGCGATGTCGTGGGGCGCCGTGAAGGCGGTGGTCATTTCCACGTAGCAGCACGAAAGACCGAAGTTGTACGGCCACAGGGAGTTCTTGCGCCCCCAGTTGATCGTGCCGTTAAGCACGTCTTCGAGCTTGCCCATGAAAATGTTTTTGTGAACTTGATCTTCTAACGGATCGGAAACGGTTTCCCGTTCGCCAATCGGATACTGCTCGTTAGGAGCATCGGGGTCGATCCTGGTGAGATTGTATTGCATTGCCAAAGCCTCATTGTTTCAGCTTCGCCTGCCGCTTGCGACGAGCTTCCGGAGCCCAGTCAAGGGCGCCCACTCGGAACAGGTAGACAAGACCTGCCAACAGAATTGCTATGAAAACGAGAGCTTCGACGAATCCGGTCCAGCCGCTTTCGCGGACGGACACAGACCAGGCAAAGAGAAAGAGGGCTTCGATGTCGAAGATCACGAAGAGCATCGCGACCAGATAGAATTTGGCTGAGAGCCGCAAGCGGGCGCCACCGGTGGGTAGCATGCCGGACTCGAACGGTTCGTTTTTGCTGCGGCCCCAGGCTTTTGACCCAAGGAGGCTGGAGACGCCGAGCATGAAGGCGCAGAGGCCGACGACGCCCAGAAGGAAAATGGCAAAGCCCCAGTTGTGGGCCATGAGTCCTGTCGCTTCGGGCATGCTGGTAATCCTTAACAGAGAGCAAAGGTCTCTGAGCTTGATAGAAACAAAGCAGTGACGATATGTCGCAGCAATCAATCGCGGTGATTTTATGGCTAAACACCGAGCAAGTAAAATTCCTATAGCGAAATTATTTATTGGAATAAGGACATAGCGCACCTCCAAAGCTCTGCAGCCCATGCGGTCCGGGCATTAGCCGGCATTTGATGAATTATGTTTTGTGGGAAATGTAACGAACATAGTTGTAGCTAAATGATAATCAATATTGTTTGCAGGGGTTTTTAAACTGATTAACGGGGTGGTGGCCGGAAAGTTGTCTTATATGCGTGTTACTGCAAGTAGCGGGTGAGGTCGTTTTAGCGCATTTTTCTGAGGGTGGCGCTGCTCTGGATCAATGACTTTTGCATAATTTTGAAGGCTGATGCATCCCTCTGTGGGTTTTGTGGTGTGTGCTGAATCATGGGCAAAAAAAAGCCCCGAACCAGTCGGGGCGTCAGAGGTGCGACGTTGCGGTTAGCTGTCTATCCGGTCCGCAACGGCCGTTTGTTCAGGCGAAGATCAGTGGAACTGTTCTTCTTCAGTCGAACCGGTCAGCGCGGTGACCGAAGACGTGCCGCCCTGAATCACGGTGGTCATGTCGTCGAAGTAGCCGGTGCCCACTTCCTGCTGGTGAGCCACGAAGGTGTAACCCTTGGCGGCGTCAGCGAATTCCTGCTCTTGCAGCTTCACGTAGGCGGTCATGTCGTTGCGGGCGTAGTCGTGCGCCAGGTTGAACATGCTGTGCCACATGTTGTGAATGCCGGCCAGGGTGATGAACTGGTGCTTGTAGCCCATGGCGGACAGTTCGCGCTGGAACTTGGCGATGGTCGCGTCGTCCAGGTTTTTCTTCCAGTTGAAGGAAGGCGAGCAGTTGTACGACAGCAGTTGGTCCGGGTATTCCTTCTTGATCGCTTCAGCGAAGCGACGCGCTTCGTCCAGGTCCGGCTTGGCGGTTTCGCACCAGATCAGGTCGGCGTACGGGGCATAGGCCAGGCCGCGAGCGATGGCTTGATCCAGGCCGGCGCGTACTTTGTAGAAGCCTTCCTGGGTACGTTCACCCGTCACGAACGGCTGGTCGTATGGGTCGCAGTCCGACGTCAGCAGGTCAGCGGCGTTGGCATCGGTGCGCGCCAGGATGATGGTCGGCGTGCCGGCCACGTCAGCGGCCAGGCGGGCGGCGGTCAGCTTCTGTACGGCTTCCTGGGTTGGAACCAGTACCTTGCCGCCCATGTGGCCACATTTTTTCACGGAAGCCAGTTGGTCTTCGAAGTGAACGCCGGCGGCGCCTGCTTCGATCATGCTTTTCATCAGCTCGTAGGCGTTCAATACGCCGCCGAAACCGGCTTCGGCGTCAGCCACGATTGGCGCGAAGTAATCGATGTAGCCTTCGTCGCCCGGACCTTTGCCGGCTTTCCACTGGATCTGGTCAGCACGACGGAACGAGTTGTTGATGCGCTTGACCACGGTTGGAACCGAGTCCACCGGGTACAGCGACTGGTCCGGGTACATCGATTCGGCGGAGTTGTTGTCCGCAGCAACTTGCCAGCCCGACAGGTAGATCGCCTGGATACCGGCTTTGACTTGTTGCACAGCCTGGCCGCCGGTCAGGGCGCCCATGCAGTTGACGAAATCTTTCTCAGGGCGGAAGGACGGCTTGGCACCCTGGGTCACCAGGTTCCACAGCTTCTCGGCGCCCAGTCTTGCAAAGGTGTGCTCAGGTTGAACCGAGCCACGCAGGCGGACGACGTCAGCAGCGGAGTAAGCGCGTGTCACGCCTTTCCAGCGTGGGTTTTCAGCCCAGTCTTTTTCGAGGGCTGCAATTTGCTGTTCGCGTGTCAGTGCCATGGAGATAAACCTCGTCGCATAGGTCTTGGGTGGAGAGTTCCTGCTCCTGCCAGATACGCATGGCGTAGATGGCTGCTCGCTGACCAGAAGCTTAGGCGGTCAAGTCGGATTCGGCGGGATTGGCGACGGGATGAACGATGGGCTCGAGGGGAAGTGAGCAGGTAAGGGCGGGCTGGCGAGCGCATTCGGGCATCGTGGGCCTTCATGTGAACATCAGGTGTGTGCCGGGTTACCTAAATACGCTTCCGTCCCTCGGGACAACTTCGTTCCAGTCGGCAACCTCGTCAAACACACCTTGTGGGCGGTACAGACACGAAACGGCTCGCGGGGGTGGGTGCGGGCAGCGCTTCGAAGGCCCTTGCCAGGGCCTCTGATTAGCGGGAGCGAGGCCATCATGCCTCTGCTTTTTTGCCTCGTCAAACGTTTTGTAGTGCTTTTTTTCAAGCACTACATCTTTGGTCTAATACGACTAATCGGTCAGTTTTTGGTGCTTTAGTCCAAAGTGTCGACTTTCACCCGCAACGTCATGTCATCCCGGCCCTGAGTAGAGTAGCTGCGGGTCAGCGCCTGTTTATCGGCCTGAGTCTCACGATTCACGCCGGCCAGGGTGATCCACTCGCCGAGGCGCCCCGTGACAGTTGTGTCGGTACTTTGCACATTCACTACATCGGGACGTTCCTGGCTCATGCGGTCACGGTTGGTGCTGATGGCCAGGTGGACGGTGTCACCGGTGACGCTGGCGGTCACGTAGAACCCCTGGGTGACGTTGCGATAGTTGGTCTGGCTCTGCAGGCGACCGTACGTGTCGGTCTGGGTGCTGGTCAGCGGCACGCTTTGGCCGACCTGGATCAGCGCCGGTGTGCCTTCGCTGGCCTGAACTTGCTGAATGCCACCGTCGCGACTGTCGGTGCTGCGATTGATGATGCGCGTCTGGCTCGGCGCGGCGCCGTTTACCGAGTAACCCTGATCGCCCTGAACGTTGTTTTCATTGGTATCAACGGTGATCAGCAAGCGTTTGGGGGCGGTGTCGAGCTTTGCGAGAAGGGCTTTGAGTTCGTCGATTTTGCCGGGCTCGGCATTGACGATCAGCTGGTTGCCGTAGGCGCTGACCTGGCCATCCTTGCCAATGAAATTCTGCGCCACCGGCAGCAAATCGGCGCTGGTGCGGTAGTTCAGGGGCACAATCTCGGTGGCGGCCATGACCGAAAAACTACAGGTCAGCAGCAGCGTGGTGAGCAGGGTGCGTAGGGACATGTCCGTTATCTCCGCTTTCTAAAGTCTTGATATTGCCAGTTTGTCGGCCCGGGGTGGGGCAAGTTGAATCGTAGACAGCAAAACGCCCCGGCATCCAAGGATGGCGGGGCGATTCGATGGTGTTCACAGGCTGTTTTTGTGGCAAGGGCTAGGCCGAGTGCCGCACCATGTCCACATGCGGAATCCCTGCTTCCAGGAACTCCTCACTGACCAAGGTAAAACCCAGGCGCTCATAGAACGCCGTGGCCTGCACTTGCGCGCTCAGCATCTGCTGCTTCAGCCCGCGCTTCTCGGCTTCGCCGATCACCGCTTGCATCAGCGCATCACCGACTTTCAGCCCGCGCCAGTCCTTGAGGACCGACACCCGGCCGATGTGACCATCGGGCAGCAGGCGGGCGGTACCAATCGGAAAGTCGCCTTCGAACGCGAGGAAGTGCACCGCTGTCGCGTCATCGGCATCCCATTCCAGTTCAGGTGGAACAGATTGCTCGGCGATGAACACCGTCTCACGAATGCGCCGGATCTCGGCGATGTCCTTTTGCCAGTCTGCGACACGAACGTGGATTTTATTCATCAGCAAACCCCAGGCTGCCTTGCTTGACCAGTTCGCACAGCAAGCCACGACCGTCCTCGTCGTTCAGCCATTCACCGAGGTTGTCGGTGTGCAGGGCGTCGGCGGCACAGATCATTTTCAGCAGCTCGCGCAGCTTGCCCGGCAGGTAGCGGCTCTGGCCGCTGGCGAACAGCAGCAAATCGTCATCGACTTCGGACCAGGCCATGCGTGCGCTTGGGTTGCGGATCAGGATCGCGCCTTGTTCCAGTGCACTGAGCAGGTCTTCTTCTTCGACTTCTTCCGGGCCGACTACCAGTTCCGGGTAGCGGGGCTCGGTCATGTACTGGCCGAACCAGGTCAGCAACAGGCGCTCGTCGCTCATGTGCTCGGCCAGCAAGGCTTTGAGGCGGTCGAGGGCGTCGTGTTGAATCTGGTTCGGGTCCACGGCCGGCACGGCGTCGGCGTCGGTATAACGCTCTTCGTCCGTCAGGAACTGGCTGAGGAAGTCGGTGAAATGCGTCAGCACTTCAGCGGCGCTCGGCGCGCGGAAGCCCACCGAGTAGGTCATGCACTCATCAACCGCAACCCCGCAATGGGCCAGGCGTGGCGGCAGGTAGAGCATGTCGCCCGGTTCCAGCACCCATTCTTCACTCGCTTCGAATTCGGCGAGGATGCGCAGGTCTGCGTGTTGCAGCAGCTTGCTCTCGGAGTCGCACATCTGGCCGATTTTCCAGTTGCGCTTGCCGTGACCTTGCAGCAGGAACACGTCGTAGTTGTCGAAGTGCGGACCGACGCTGCCACCTGGGGCGGCGTAGCTGATCATCACGTCATCGACACGCCAGCTCGGCAGAAAGCGGAAATTTTCCAGCAACTCGCTGACTTCCGGCACGAATTGGTCAACGGCCTGAACCAGCAGGGTCCACTCGGTTTCCGGCAGTTTGCTGAATTCGTCTTCGGCGAACGGGCCGCGACGCAGTTCCCAAGGGCGCTCGCCGTGTTCGATCACCAGGCGCGATTCGACTTCTTCTTCCAGCGCCAGACCGGCCAACTCGTCGGCATCGATCGGGCTTTCGAAATCAGGAATTGCCTGGCGGATCAGCAGCGGTTTTTTCTGCCAGTAATCGCGCAGGAATTCGCGCGCCGTGATGCCGCCCAGAAGTTGAAGAGGAATATCAGGATTCATGTGTAACCTATTGAAAAAAAGCACTTTTCAGACGGGAATAAAAACGCCCGGCGCTGCCGGGCGTCTCAAACGGGTGCAGCGGTCGATCAGATGCGTTTGGCTTGTTCTACAGCGTTGCCGATGTAGTTGGCCGGGGTCAGCAGTTTCAGCTCGGCCTTGGCCGCAGCTGGCATGTCCAGGCCATCGATGAAAGTCTGCAGCGCTTCAGGGCTGATGCCCTTGCCGCGCGTCAGTTCTTTGAGCTTCTCGTACGGGTTTTCGATGTTGTAGCGACGCATCACGGTCTGGATCGGCTCGGCCAGCACTTCCCAGCAAGCGTCCAGGTCAGCGGCGATCTTCTGCGCGTTGAGCTCCAGTTTGCTGATGCCTTTGAGGCTGGCTTCGTACGCGATCACGCTGTGGGCAAAGCCCACGCCGAGGTTGCGCAGTACGGTGGAGTCGGTCAGGTCGCGCTGCCAGCGGGAGATCGGCAGCTTGCTGGCCAGGTGCTGGAACAGTGCGTTGGCGATACCCAGGTTGCCTTCGGAGTTTTCGAAGTCGATCGGGTTGACCTTGTGCGGCATGGTCGACGAACCGATTTCGCCAGCAATGGTGCGCTGTTTGAAATAACCCAGGGAGATGTAGCCCCAGATGTCGCGGTCGAAGTCGATCAGAATGGTGTTGAAGCGCGCAATGGCGTCGAACAGCTCGGCGATGTAGTCGTGCGGTTCGATCTGCGTGGTGTACGGGTTGAAGCCCAGGCCCAACTCGTCTTCGATGAAGGCGCGGGCGTTTTCTTCCCAGTCGATCTCAGGGTAGGCCGACAGGTGTGCGTTGTAGTTGCCGACAGCGCCGTTGATCTTGCCCAGCAGCGGAACGGCAGCGACCTGGGCGATCTGGCGCTCCAGACGATAAACCACGTTCGCCAGCTCTTTACCCAGAGTGGTCGGGGAGGCCGGTTGGCCGTGGGTGCGCGACAGCATTGGCACGTCAGCGAAACGGATGGCCAGTTCGCGGATGGCTTCAGCGGTTTGGCGCATCAGTGGCAGCATGACGTCATCACGGCCTTCGCGCAGCATCAGGGCGTGGGACAGGTTGTTGATGTCCTCGCTGGTGCAGGCAAAGTGGATGAACTCGCTGACCTTGGCCAGTTCCGGCAGCTTGGCCGCCTGCTCCTTGAGCAGGTATTCGATGGCTTTGACGTCGTGGTTGGTGGTGCGCTCGATCTCTTTGACACGCTCGGCGTGCTCCAGAGCGAAGTTGTCAGCCAGGGTGTTCAACACCGCGTTGGCTTCGGCGGAAAACGCCGGCACTTCGCTGATGCCAGGGTGAGCGGCCAGGCGCTGGAGCCAGCGCACTTCAACCAGAACACGGGCACGGATCAGGCCGTACTCGCTGAAAATTGGGCGCAGGGCCTGGGTTTTGCCGGCGTAGCGGCCGTCAACAGGGGAAACCGCAGTGAGCGAAGAAAGCTGCATGGGGTGTTCTCGGACAGTCGGGCAACGAAATGGGGCGCGTATCATACATGAAAAAATCCGCCGGTCCGTCGCCAACTGACCGGCGTATTACGCGTAACACGGTGTAAGAGTTTGCCGATACGACTTATTCGTTGCGCATCAACGGGTAAAGCTCTTTGAGTAACTTGCGCCGGCTGATCACCAATTGCCAGCGGTGACCGCCCAACTGTCGCCACAGGCGCGCCGAACGAATCCCGGCCAGCAACAGGGCGCGGATCTTCGAGGCGTTGCTCGGTTGCTGCAGGTTGCGCATGTCGCCGTGGACTTGAATCCGCTGGCGCAAGGTACTCAAGGTGTCCTGATACAGGGCGCCACAAGCCGCGATCACGTTTTCGTGAGCGGGGCCGAAATGTTCGACCTGAGATTGAATCTGCGGCAAGCGCTTGCCGATCACGTTCAGCATGTCGTCGCGCTTGGCCAGTTGCCGCTCAAGACCGAGCATCGCCAGCGCATAACGCAGTGGTTCGCGCTGAAGGGTGCTGGGATCGCGCTCCAGGGCGCCGATCAACGCGCGATAGCCTTCGCGCAGGTTGAGGTCGTCGCCGCCATACACCTCAAGGGTGTCCTTGGGGTCGCGGATCAGCAGGCTGCCGAGCATGCAGCTCAGGCCGGCTTCGCTGGTCTGGCCGCTCTTGGCGATGCGGTCGACCAGCACGGCGGCGAGAAACACGCCGCCGAGTGCCGTCAATTGCTCCTGAGTCGGGCTCATGCCTTGCTGCTCCACGGCTCGGCGACTTCGATCACGCCGCCGCCGAGGCAGATTTCACCGTCATAGAACACCACGGACTGGCCCGGAGTGACTGCGCGTTGCGGGTCATCGAAGGTGGCGCGATAGCCGTTGGCGGTTTTTTCCAGGGTGCAGGGCTGGTCGCCCTGGCGATAGCGGACTTTAGCGGTCAGCTTGCGCGGCTCGGTCAAATCAATCGGATTGACCCAATAGATGTCAGAGGCGAGCAGGGCGCGGGAGAACAGGTAAGGGTGATCGTTGCCCTGGCCAACGATCAGCTCGTTGTGTTCCAGATCCTTGATCAGCACGTACCACGGCTCGTCGCTGGCATCTTTCAGGCCGCCGATGCCCAGGCCCTGACGCTGACCGATGGTGTGGTACATCAGGCCGTGGTGACGGCCAATGACTTCACCTTCGGTGGTCTTGATCTCGCCTGGCTGGGCCGGCAGGTATTGCTTGAGGAAGTCACTGAAGCGACGCTCACCGATAAAGCAGATCCCGGTGGAATCCTTTTTCTTGGCGGTGGCCAGGTGGTGTTTCTCGGCGATGGCACGCACTTCGGGTTTTTCCAGCTCACCGACCGGGAACAGGGTCTTGGCGATCTGTTCACCGCCGACGGCGTGCAGGAAGTAGCTCTGGTCCTTGTTTGGATCCAGGCCCTTGAGCAGCTCGGTGCGGCCGTCGATGTCGCGGCGGCGCACGTAGTGGCCGGTGGCAATCAGGTCGGCGCCCAGCACCATGGCGTAGTCGAGGAACGCCTTGAACTTGATTTCGCGGTTGCACAGGATGTCCGGGTTCGGCGTGCGGCCGGCCTTGTATTCGGCCAGGAAATGCTCGAACACGTTGTCCCAGTACTCTGCGGCGAAGTTGGCGGTGTGCAGCTTGATGCCAATCTTGTCGCACACGGCCTGGGCGTCCGCCAGGTCGTCCATGGCGGTGCAGTATTCCGTTCCATCGTCTTCTTCCCAGTTCTTCATGAACAGGCCTTCCACCTCATAACCCTGCTCCATGAGCAGAACGGCGGAAACGGAAGAATCCACGCCGCCGGACATGCCGACAATGACGCGCTTCTTTGGTGTGTCAGAAGGGGCTGGATCACGCATAGGGATTCAATGAGTGTCTTGAAAAAGGACGCGATTCTAGCAGGCCGCAGCTCACAAGGCTAAAGAGAAGGACGGATCAGTTCGAGACTGAAGTGATTGCCGGCCAGGTAATCATCGATGCAACGGATGATCAGCTCACTGCGCCAGTTGTCGCGCTGTTCCAATAATTCGTCGCGGGTCAGCCACTTGGCGCCGACGATGCCGTCGTCCAGTTGATAATCCGGGTGGTGTTTCAGGGCTTTGGCGGTGAAGCAGACCCGCTGGTAAGTCACGCCGTTGCTCGGCGCGGTGTACAGGTAAATCCCCGTGACGCCAGTCGGTTCGACGTCCCAGCCGGTTTCCTCAAGGGTTTCGCGTATGGCGGCCTCGATCAGGGTTTCGTTCGGGTCCAGGTGACCGGCGGGCTGGTTGAGTACCGCTCGTGCGCCCTTGAGTTCCTCGACCATCAGGAAGCGGCCGTTGTCTTCGACGATGGTCGCGACGGTGATGTGGGGCAGCCAATCCATAACGCTTCCTCGAATATTGAAAATGCGGTCAATGTGGGAGTAACAATCTTGATGGCTTTTATTTTGAAGGTCTATAAGCAGACCGCTGAGCCCGCATCAGGTTTTTCACCACGAAGCCGACAAACCGGAACTGCCGGGTCGCGAACAGACGCGCGGGTTTGCCGTGTCGTGATATTCTTCGCGCCAACTTGGTTAGACCATTCAGTTTGCGTGCCCCTGAGGCGCGCCGGCGGAATCAATGTCGCTCAAGTAGCTGAAGCCAATAATGATAAGAAGTCAGTTCAGTAGGGACATATAAACTGAGGTCGATGGAGTCACGTCGGCCTTGTGTGCCCACTCTCTCATCCTTGTGAATGCAAAGCCCACAGCCTGCTGCCTGCACGCTGTGAACCAGGGTTTCATGATCGAGGAGGGGCAGGGCGGATGGCGTTTTATCATAGGTGCTACAGATGTTTAAGAAACTGAACACAGCCCTGCTGGGGCTGACTTTGTCGATGGGGATCACCTCCGTTCACGCGGAAGAGGCAAAGAAAGTTGATGTGCTGCTGATTGGCGGCGGCATCATGAGCGCAACCCTCGGTGTGTGGCTCAACGAGCTGCAACCGGACCTGTCCATGGAAATGGTCGAGCGCCTCGATGGCGTCGCCCAGGAAAGCTCCAACGGCTGGAACAACGCCGGTACTGGTCACTCCGCGTTGGCCGAGCTGAACTACACCCCGGAAGACGAGAACGGCAAGGTTCAGATCCCGAAGGCCGTTGAAATCAACGAAGCTTTCCAGATCTCCCGTCAGTTCTGGTCCTGGCAGGTGCAGCAGGGCGTCCTGAAAAACCCGCGCTCGTTCATCAACTCCACGCCACACATGAGTTTTGTGTGGGGCGATGACAACATCAAGTTCCTGAAAAAACGCTACGAAGCCCTGCAAGCGAGCCCGCTGTTCGCCGGCATGCAGTACTCCGAAGATCCGGCCGTGATCAAGAAGTGGGTCCCGCTGATGATGGAAGGGCGTGACCCGAACCAGAAAATCGCGGCCACCTGGACCCCGATCGGCACCGACGTGAACTTCGGCGAAATCACCCGCCAGTTCGTTGCTCACCTGCAAACCACGCCGAAGTTCGACTTGAAGCTGTCCAGCGAAGTACAGGACATCACCAAGAACGCCGATGGCACCTGGCGCGTCAGCTACAAAAACCTCAAAGACGGCACCAAAACCGAAACCGACGCCAAGTTCGTGTTCATCGGCGCGGGCGGCGGTGCATTGCACCTGCTGCAGAAGTCCGGCATTCCTGAAGCCAAGGAATACGCAGGCTTCCCGGTTGGCGGCTCGTTCCTGGTGACCGATAACCCGACCATCGCCGAGCAACATCTGGCCAAGGCGTACGGCAAAGCCTCGGTTGGCGCACCGCCAATGTCGGTTCCGCACCTGGACACCCGTGTCCTGGACGGCAAGCGCGTGATCCTGTTTGGCCCATTCGCGACCTTCAGCACCAAGTTCCTCAAGGAAGGCTCGTACCTGGACCTGCTGACCAGCACCACCACCCACAACATCTGGCCTATGACCAAGGTCGGCATCAAGGAGTACCCGCTGGTCGAGTACCTGGCTGGCCAACTGATGCTGTCGGACGAAGACCGCATGAACGCGCTGAAGGAATACTTCCCGAACGCCAAAGCCGAAGACTGGCGCCTGTGGCAAGCCGGCCAACGCGTGCAGATCATCAAGCGTGATGAAGCGGCCGGTGGCGTGCTGAAACTGGGCACCGAAATCGTCGCCTCCGCCGACGGCAGCATCGCCGGCCTGCTGGGCGCCTCCCCAGGCGCATCGACCGCCGCACCGATCATGCTGAGCGTGCTGCAGAAGGTCTTCAAGGACCAGGTTGCTTCGCCAGCGTGGCAGGAAAAACTGCACCAGATCGTGCCTAGCTACGGCACCCAGCTGAATGGCAGCCCTGAGAAAGTGGCTGAAGAGTGGGCCTATACCGCCAAGGTATTGCAGCTGACTCCACCGCCAGCGATCCCTCAGGCGGCGGCTCCGGTTGCTGCTCCGGCTGATGCTGGTAAAGCGCCGAAGGCAAATGCTGCGAGTGACATGGCTCTGTAACCAGAAGCCTGATCAGGAAACCCACGAACCGGTGACGGTTCGTGGGCTTTTTTGTGCCCGGGATTCAGCGCTTCAGGCAATGCAGCAAGTGGGCAGTTACTTGTGGTGGGGGGCTCGCCCCCGTAGGGCTGCGAAGCAGACCCCATCAATCCCACTCATCGTCATACCATACGTAATACAGGCCTAGGCAATCTTCACGTTCATTGTGATTTTTGCAGTGAAGACCTTCGTACCGCTCTCATCGAAAATATCAACCGCGACAACCTTGTCACCGGCGGTTTTCCAATCAATGTCCCCACCCTCTGCGACGGCGCGGATGCTTGACTTGGCCTTCGCCAGGTATTCGACAGTCATGCCTTTGGGAATCCATTTGGCGCCTGAGGGGATGGAAACGTCGGTCATCATTCCTCCCGCTAATTCGGCAGCGTTGCACAGAGCAATGGCGTGCACCGAGGCCAGGTGATTGGTGATTTCCTTACGGAACGGCACATTGACCACTGCGTGGCCTGGACTGAGCTCAGAAATCTCTGGGGAGATGGTGCTGAAGTACGGTGCCATTTGGCACGCCAGCTGGCTGAACGCAGCGGGACCGACACTGTTGAACATGCTTAGAGCCTGGCTCATGGGATACCCTCGTGATTGGTTGGCAGAATAATATTCTGTAACGGAACAATATTCTGTATATTCGAAGGCTGTCAAGCAGCGCTTTCTCTGCTAACCGATGTACCTTTAAACTCCGCTGATTTGGCGATTCTCTTCATGCACTCAAACGATCTGATCGAGCGTACGTTCCCCGGCAGGCGCTCCGAGCTCAAGCGCAGCATTCTGCGACAGGCGCTGGCCTGCTTTAACGAGGTGGGTATCGAGGCGACGAATATCGAAACCATCCGCGCACAGTGCGATACCAGCGTGGGCGCCATCTATCACCACTTCGGCAGCAAGGAAGGCATCGTTGCCGCGCTTTTTTTTGCGGCGCTGGAGGATCAGGGCACGCTTCGAGACAGTTATTTGCATAAGGCACACACTGCTCAGGAAGGCGTCGTGGCGCTGGTCCATAGCTATGTTGAATGGGTCAGCGAGCAGCCGGATTGGGCGCGATTCGTTTACCAAAGTCGCTTCGCGGTCTCAAGCGGCCCGTTCAAGGATGAGTTGCTTTCACGCAACAAGCAGCGCAACAGACAACTGATGGAATGGCTAGGCATCGAGGGGCGCAAAGAGCATTTCAGCCATATTCCCGCAGAGCTTTTGCCCTCGCTCATCATCGGCGCCGCGGACAGCTATTCCCGCGCCTGGCTTTCCGCAAGGGTGAAAAAGAGCCCGAGTGAGTACAGGGATTTTCTGGCAGACGCGGCGTGGCGGTCGATTAGCCAACAGTGAAAATCGCGTGATGCAGTCCGCTACTTTCCAGCATGGGCCGACGGGTTAACGCAGTGCAATCTGGTGCAGGCGATTGCAGTAAAAAGCCCACTGACCCGGAGATGGTCAGTGGGCTTTTTTGTGGGCGCTGTCTGCAACATTCTGAAATACGGAAGTTTCTGACCCCACTTCTAGACTGGTCCTACATCAATCCTTTCTTCGCCTTGTTAGCGTGCCCGGCAACCTGTGTTTGCCCGGAACCGCCATGGCCCGGCCAACGCATTTTTCTTTCTCTCTGAGCTTAAGGACGAGCGACGAAACAGCTGAAGGCCAGCCGAAAACCATAAGCGTGTGGTACATCCTAATGTTTAAGAAAAGCGTTGTAATGTTGCTTGCACTACTCATAGGGGGATGCACCACGAGAGCTGGGCATTCACTACCTTATGACGCCTGGAGCCTCAGATTTTTTTCACCGGACTATATGGAGGTCTGGATTGAGACCGCTGATGTCGTCGATATCCATGAGTATGTGTTTCGCGGCAAAGGCAGCGGCGTTCCGGCAATCGGATATCCACGCGCATTGAGTAAAGGAATACCGCCTGAGTTCAGAGGCAAACCTGGGGGATGGCATGAAAATCCGAGAGGAAAGGGCAAGCGTGTAATAGGTGCCGCTCTCCCTCGTTTGATCTACGTACGCTGGCAATCGCTGGCCGAGCCGCAAACCTATGAGGCGTATATCGAGATCCCGGAATCAGCTCGAATCACCATGCTCAAAGGCGAACGGGCCTTTTGTGGTGCAGATGGCAAATGGATCACCGATTACCGAAAGCTACTGATTGTTGGCCTGGCACCTGGCGGTATCGCCAAAGTCTGGCTGGGTGCCCCCTGCCTGAAATCAACCGAAGTGACCCGCGTCCAAGGCACCATCAACCCTGAAGGCCCGTACAGGGGCCAGACAAATGGTGAGTATTATTTTCTTTCGGACGAATCCAAAGCCTACATCTACAAATTTGGCATTCCCTATGGCTCTTGGTAGCGCAGTAAAAAGCCCACTGAAGCGGCAACGGTCAGTGGGCTTTTTGTCTGCGAATGCTCGTACAGCCAACACATTATCTGAATTTGCCAATCACCTTGTGGCGAGGGGACTTGTCCCCGTTGGGCTGCGAAGCAGACCCCGGCAATCTCACTCATCGTCACATCCCCTCCAGGCTTTCAATCCATGCATTGGCAGCTTCGAACCTCACGTAATACGCCTGCCTTTGCGAATCACTCAATCGACTGAAAAAGGGAAAGAAGTAGTTGTCGTTGTAATACCCCTGAGCACCTTGCATATTGCCGCCCCACCAAGCAGCGTTGTACCCCTCAAACGCGATCCACGGCGGCGGAACGGTCAATCTCATACCTTGGATAATGCTTAGAAAATCGATGCTATTCGTCACCAAACGAATCGTCGTGGCATTGAATTCTGCGTCGGATTTGAAATAGATCAGGTGCTCTTTTTTTTGGGTATCTGAATAGCGTTTTACGGGGTGGTCGTTGAATGATTTTTCAGCCACCCAATTGAAATTCGATTCGACGAGCGCCGCAAATTCATCAGCGTCTTCCACTGCGATTAAAAAAGCTGAGTAGTAGGCCGGGACACCGGCGCCCTTCAGATCCAGCGCTTGCGGATAGTCAGGCAGAGGTCGAGTCAAGTGTAATAAAGGCTCAGTAAAGACTGACCTCAACTCGGGCACTGAGTAACCGACGATTTGCTCTTTCGGACTACGCGCTACGAAGGTTTTGATGCGCCTGAAAATGCTCATTTCCAGCCCTCGATCCTTGATGTTTCCAATCAATCTTCTCCGTTTTTTGAGTGCAGAAAGATAATCCTGCTGCTCTGCTATCGAGCCGTAGCGGCTCTTGAATAGCGCAACCTGGCGTTCAATCTGGAGCAGTGGGCGGCGGCGTAACGACAACTTTTTCTGGCGTCAACGCCTGCACATCATCCCGCTGATTAAGCACCCCAATATAAGCGCTGAACATGTCCGCCAACCCGTCGGCGCACACAGTGATTTGCACCTCGTTACGCGGGCTGCCGGAAAAGTCTTTCCCCACGGAACTGAGTGTGGTCAGGATCAGATCGCAGGCTGCTGTGCGCGCTGATTCGCCGATTTCCGGCAGCAATTCAAGCATGAAGGCGGCGAAGATCTGCCGTCCTGCCGCGCGCACTTCGTGGGCCTCGGGTGCATCGCGATAGAGCGGTGCCGCGTCGTTCAGCGCGCCGCGCATCTGTGCTTCCTCGCACTCCGAACGAATGAACGCATGCACCAATGTGCGCAGGCGATGCAATGGTGGTTCTTCGAGGTTTTCCAGGATCCGCTGCAGCATCTGCGTGGTGTGCAGCCATTCATCACTCTGCAAGCGGAACAGGATCGCGGCCTTGTTGGGGAAGTACTGGTACAGCGAGCCGATGCTCACGCCTGCCTTTTCCGCGACCCGTGCGGTGGTAAAACGGGTGGCGCCTTGCTCGGTCAAAACCTGAATAGCCGCCTGCAAAATCGCCGCCACCAGATCAGTGGAGCGTGCCTGCTGCGGCTGTTTGCGTGAGGAAATACGGGCGGTCTGGCGGTCGGTCATGGGCGGCTCGGGCGTCGAGGGGAAACGCGAATAGCGGAGGTTGTGAATCTCTCGCATCATTTAAATGCGATGAATCAGTCGCATTTTAATCCCCCTCTGACGGAAAGCAATCATGACAACCTTGACCACTGAGCCATTGGCGAGCCTGATCGAACGCCTCTACACCCAAGCCAGCGCCGCCACCAGCCCGATACTGGACACGGTGTCTGGCGAAGAACGCGACCGCCTGATGCACAGCAAGACCGACTACCTGGCTCTCTATGGGCTGCTCAAAGACCTGTGGCTGCCAGTCTCACGCGACACCGGCAAGCTGCTGTACATGCTGGCGCGCAATGTAAACGCCAAGGCAATCGTCGAGTTCGGCACCTCGTTCGGCCTGTCCACCCTGCACCTGGCGGCAGCGTTACGGGACAACGGCGGCGGCGTGCTGATCGGCAGCGAATTCGAGCCGTCGAAGATTGCCTTGGCGCGCCATCACTTCGTCGAAGGAGGCGTCAGCGACCTGGTACAGATTCGCGAAGGTGATGCGCTTCTGACCCTGGCTACCGATCTCCCGCCGTCCATCGATTTGCTTCTGCTCGATGGCGCCAAGGCGTTGTACGGCGACGTGTTGAGCCTGGTCGAAAAACACCTGAAACCGGGCGCGTTGGTGGTTGCGGATAACACGGACTATTGCCCTGAATACCTGGCTTACGTGCGTGCGCCGCAGAACGGTTATCTGTCCGTGCCGTTTGCGCACGACATTGAACTGTCAATGCGACTGGGCTGATGCAGGCCTATTTGCGGAGCACCGATTGGGGAATGACGCCGACCCAATCCGACAGGAATAGGCAATAGATCGGCAGGATGCAGCCATCGGCCCCACCTGCCCGCGTCTTATCCTGTGCGCAAAGCGTAGTTACCCGGCCGCCAGGGTTTCATGGCGGCCGGCCATCGAATGAGCCGCCACGATCATTCAGTTGAACGTTTCAGCAACTACGCTACTCCTCTTGTATTCAACATCCGACTCAAAAGGCGATCGTAATGACCAAGACCTACAGCTACGCCGCGCAGGGCTCCAAGGACTCGCTCAAGCCATTCACCTTCGAACGTCGCGCCCCCGGCGCTGATGATGTTCAGATCGATATCCTCTACTGCGGCGTTTGCCACTCCGACCTGCACACGGCGCGTAACGAATGGCACAACACCCTGTACCCATCGGTGCCGGGCCATGAGATTGTCGGGCGGGTGACTGCGGTCGGCGCCAACGTCAGCAAATTCAAAGTGGGCGATCTGGCCGGTGTCGGCTGTATGGTCGACAGCTGCCAACACTGCGCGTCCTGCGCCGAAGGCGACGAGCAATACTGCGAGAATGGCTTCACCGGCACCTACAATGGCCCGGTGTTCGGTGGTGAAAATACCTTCGGTGGCTACTCGGACAATATCGTCGTCAAAGAGAAATTCGTTCTGCGCATTTCCCACGGCGATGCCAACCTCGCGGCCGTCGCGCCGCTGTTGTGTGCTGGTATCACCACCTACTCGCCACTGCATCACTGGAAAGTCGGCCCCGGCAAAAAAGTCGGTGTGGTCGGCCTCGGTGGTCTTGGGCACATGGCGGTGAAAATCGCTCATGCCATGGGCGCGCATGTGGTGCTGTTCACCACTTCGCCGAAAAAACGCGAAGACGGTCTGCGCCTGGGCGCTGATGAAGTGGTGGTGTCGAAAAACCCGGATGAAATGGCCAAACACGCCAACAGCCTGGATTTCATCCTCAACACCGTTGCTGCCCCGCACGATCTGGACGTGTTCCTCAACCTGCTCAAACGCGACGGCACCATGACCCTGGTCGGCGCCCCGGACAGCCCGCACCCGTCGCCTTCGGTGTTCAACCTGATCTTCAAACGCCGCAGCCTGGCAGGTTCGTTGATTGGCGGGATTCAGGAAACCCAGGAGATGCTGGATTTCTGCGCCAGGCACAGCATCGTGTCGGACATCGAAATGATCGACATCCAGAACATCAACGAGGCGTATGAGCGGATGCTCAAGGGCGATGTGAAATATCGCTTCGTGATTGATATGGACAGCTTGAAGAAAGAGGCGAAGGTTGCCTGATCAATGAGCGCTGACTAACCCCCCGCAGGCTGCGATCTTTTGATCTTTCAAAGCAAGATCAAAAGATCGCAGCCTGCGGGATTCGGGCAAGTCTTGGAGGATGTGCAGATTTTTTCAGAATTGCCTTAAAGCTTTGAACTGTCGAAGCTTTTACTATAGCCGCGCCCGCCCACCAGGGGAGTTTATGGCACACGGGATTGGGCCGGTGGGCGGGCACCTTTTCACATTGGCTGTCGCTTAACGCATGACAAATCCGCCATCGACCGAGATCGATTGCCCGGTCACATAGCTGGCGCTGCGACTGCACAACCACAGCACCGCATCGGCAATTTCTTCGGCGCGACCATGCCGGCCCATGGGGATGCTCTGGACCATCGCTTCCAGTGCTTCGCGCTGACCGCTAGCGGCCATCTGTTCGGCCATCGGCGTCCAGATCAGGCCAGGGCACACTGCATTCACCCGAATATTTCGCTTCGCGTATTCCAGCGCCGCGCTCTTGGTCAGGCCGATCACGCCGTGTTTGGCCGCGTGATAATTCGCCCGTTCGGCGCCGCCGACAAGACCGCCCAGGGACGAGCAATTGACGATCGCGCCGTTGCCTTGGCGCCGCATCTGCTGCAACTGGAATTTCATGCAGGCCCAGACACCACGCAGATTGACCGACATGACGTTGTCGTAGTCCTCGCTTGTTGCATCCGCGATCTCGACCAACTGATTCTGAATGCCCGCGTTGTTGAAGGCTGCGTCCAGCCGGCCGAACGTGGCGACGGTTTCCTTGATCATCGCCTCGACCTGATCAATGTCGGCGACATCGCACTGGATGCCGATGGCTTTGTGGCCGGCGGCAACCAGCGCATCAGCCTCGGTTCCCGAGCAGCAGGTCGGCGGCGTCACTGAGGATATTCAGGCGAATGCGCCCGGTGGGCTTGTCGCGAAAGCGGTTGAGCACCTGCATGGCCTGGCCGATCTCGTCGATGGGGCGGCAGATCAGCGCGTGCAGTTCTTCGCCGGCAGCGGTGAGCGTGACGCTGCGGGTGGTGCGATTGAGCAGGCGTACGCCGAGTCGGGCTTCCAGGCCCTTGATGGCATGACTCAGGGCCGAGGCACTGATGCCGACTTCAAGTCCTGCGCGGCTGAAACTCTGATGGCGGACGATGGCCAGGAAATACACGAAGTCGGCCAGGTTGGCGCGGCTGAGTTGCATGGGGATGCTCCTGGCGGGGGATGGTTGGGTGGGCGTTCGATTCTATCGGCTGAGGTAAACGGTATTGATGAGTATGGCTCACCGAAGTGTTGAGGTGTGTTCATGGGTGGTGACAATCTGATCCGTATTTTCCCGTCTCATCTGCATCTGTAATGCACTCGTCCCGACGCTCACAATACCGCCACGGTTCGCGGTCGCGGCCGGTGTTGCACCGCATATTCATGAAGTAGGAGGCCTTATGGCTAAGATGGCAATTTTCCTCGGCGGGTTTCTGGTGTTGACCATTTTGATTGGTGCCCTGGCCACGATTTCTCCGGTTTAGTTTGTTTTTCGGATCAGCGATAGAGACCGCGCTTGCGTAGCAAAAAGCCCCGTCCCGTAGTGGGAGTGGGGCTTTTTCGTTTTATAAGTGGATGGAGATTGAGTGTTTTTCTGGGTCGGGATTTGGGATGTTTGTGAGGGGCTCTTCGCGAGCAGGCTTGCTCCCACCTTTGATGGTCGGTGTTGGCGAGCATTAAAAAACACACTGGACCGGTGAGGGTCAGTGGGTTTTTTATCCCTGTTATTTCACGTCGAAGCGGTCCAGGTTCATCACTTTGACCCACGCCGCCACGAAGTCTTTGACGAACTTCTCTTTAGCGTCGCTGCTGGCATAGACCTCGGCCAGTGCGCGCAATTGTGCGTTTGAGCCGAACACCAGATCGACCCGGCTGGCGGTCCATTTCACGGCGCCGGTCTTGCGGTCGCGGCCTTCGAATTCGTCCTTGGCTTCGGAGGTCGGTTTCCATTCGACGCCCATGTCCAGCAGGTGGGTGAAGAAGTCGTTGGTCAGCGTTTCCGGGCGCTGGGTGAAGACGCCATGTTTTGTTCCGCCGACGTTGGTGTTGAGTACGCGCAGGCCACCGATCAGGGCGGTCATTTCCGGGGCGCTGAGGGTCAGCAGTTGCGCCTTGTCGATCAGCAGCGCTTCAGCCGATACGCGGTAGCGGGTCTTGAGGTAGTTGCGGAAACCGTCGGCAGCCGGCTCCAGGAAGCCGAACGATTCCACGTCGGTTTGCTCTTGCGAGGCGTCCATCCGCCCCGGCGTGAACGGTACTTCCACACTGTGGCCGGCGTTCTTCGCGGCTTGTTCGATGCCCGCGCTACCAGCCAGCACGATCAGGTCGGCCAGGGAGATTTTCTTGCCGCCGTTGTTGAACTCGTTCTGGATGCTCTCCAGCTTCGCCAGCACGCTGGCCAACTGCTCAGGCTGGTTGGCCTGCCAGAATTTTTGCGGTGCCAGGCGCAGACGTCCGCCGTTGGCGCCACCGCGTTTGTCGGAGCCGCGGAACGTCGAAGCCGCCGCCCAGGCGGTGGAGACCAGTTGCGACACCGACAGCCCCGAGGCCAGCAGCTTGCTCTTGAGCGTAGCGATGTCGGCGTCGTCGACCACGGCATGGTCGAGCGCCGGGATCGGGTCTTGCCACAGCAGTTCTTCCTGAGGCAGTTCCGGCCCGAGGTAGCGTGACAGCGGGCCCATGTCGCGGTGGATCAGTTTGAACCAGGCGCGGGCGAAGGCATCGGCCAACTGGTCAGGATTGGCCAGGAAGCGCCGGGAGATCTGCTCGTAAGCCGGGTCGAAGCGCAGGGCCAAGTCGGAGGTGAGCATGGTCGGATTGCGCCGTTTCGACGGGTCGTGGGCATCGGGAATGATGCCGGCGCCCGCGCCGTTTTTCGGCGTCCACTGGTGCGCGCCAGCCGGGCTCTTGGTCAGTTCCCAATCGAAGCCGAACAGGTTTTCCAGGTAGTTGTTGCTCCACTTCGTCGGGGTGGTGGTCCAGGTCACTTCCAGGCCGCTGGTGATTGCGTCGCCGCCTTTGCCGGTACGAAAGCTGCTTTTCCAGCCCAGGCCTTGTTCTTCCAGGCCGGCGGCTTCGGGCTCGGGGCCGACATTGTCGGCTGGGCCGGCACCGTGGGTTTTGCCGAAGGCGTGGCCGCCGGCGATCAGCGCGACGGTTTCTTCGTCGTTCATGGCCATGCGGCCAAAGGTTTCGCGAATGTCCTTGGCGGAAGCGACCGGGTCCGGATTGCCTTCAGGGCCTTCGGGGTTGACGTAGATCAGGCCCATTTGCACGGCGGCGAGGGGGTTTTCCAGGTTGCGGCCCTGGTCGGTGCGGCTCTCTTCGTGGCCATGTTCGGCAGGTTCGGCGACCAAGGTGCCGTCGCCTGGCGCCTGCATGCCATCGTGATTCTGTTCGTAGCGGACGTCACCGCCCAGCCACTTGTTTTCAGAACCCCAGTAAACGTCTTCATCCGGCTCCCAGACGTCCGGGCGGCCACCGGAATAACCGAAGGTCTTGAAGCCCATGGACTCCAGCGCGACGTTGCCGGTGAGGACGATCAGGTCGGCCCAGGAAATGTTGCGACCGTATTTTTGCTTGATCGGCCACAACAGGCGGCGGGCTTTGTCGAGGCTGACGTTGTCCGGCCAGCTGTTGAGCGGGGCGAAGCGTTGTTGGCCGGCGCCGGCGCCACCGCGTCCGTCAGCGGTGCGATAGGTGCCGGCACTGTGCCAGGCCATACGTATGAAGAACGGGCCGTAGTGGCCGAAGTCTGCAGGCCACCACTCCTGGGAATCGGTCATCAGCGCGTGCAGGTCTTGTTTGACTGCCGCGAAGTCCAGGCTTTTGAACGCTTCGGCGTAGTTGAAGCCTTCGCCCATGGGGTCGGACAGGGACGAGTGCTGGTGCAGGATCTTCAGGTTCAGCTGGTTGGGCCACCAGTCGCGATTGGTCGTGCCACCGCCAGCGGCGTGATTGAACGGGCATTTCGATTCAGTTGCCATTCTTGTCTCCTTATCAGGGCTCGACCGGCCGGTTACGCCAGCGGCAGGTTAAGACTAGACCCTCTGATCAGGACTGCTAATAGACACAGTATTGGAGGGCGATAGGGATAGGCTTTTGTCTGGGGGCAAAGGGGAGGATTATTCGGACCTCATCGCGAGCATGCTCGGCCCCCACAGAAACGCGTGCGCGATTCATCACACTCACCCGCTACGACGCGGCCGATCCACATCCGATTTTCTGCGGCAGCAACCCACGCCTGGATGTCAGCGCCTTGTGCACAGCTGCTGGCAATTCGCTCCACAGCGTCAGCCCCGAGCGCTGTTCTACCTGCGCCACCGTCACCTGGAAATCACAGAAATTCGCCGATCGCGGGATGCTCTGATCCATGATGAATGCTGCATAAAGGCCGTTTTGCGGTGAGCTGCCGGTGAAAATGACCTTCCAGTAACCGCTGGGGATCGTATGGACTTTGTCGGTGCCCGGCAGCGATTCCATGGGTTTTTCATATAAAGGACCCGTGGCCACATACACGGTTTCAATACCCGGCGTCTTGCTCAGGTTGCGTTCCTGATCCTCCAGGCGAGCCCACGCGCCCTGATTCAAATTGTCTTTCTGAGGCGTGATGTTGCTCAGGTAATTCAGCGTTTGCCAGTCGGATACGCCGCCCATGGATGCCAGGTTGGCCTGATGGCCCCGACCGGTTTTCAGCGCCGCGTTGGCGCCCTTGTAATCGGCCGGGGCCAAGGTTTGTCCGGGCGGGACGTCGGGGTCGGTTTTCCAGTTTCGAGGGCGCCCGGTGGCCGGCGTGTCCTTGGTAATTTTGTAAGCCACCCAGTTGGCAAATTTGGTGGTGGCGTTGTTGTTCAAGGTATAGGCCTGACGATAAATCGTCAGGTCACTGCCGCCCGACGGGCAGCCCACCGAGCAGTTATCAATGGGTATGGGCAGGATTTTCGGATGGCTTTGAGTCCTGTCGGCAATCTCGGTCGACACTGGGGACGTGGTACACGCCGCAATCAGCGGGAGGATCAACAGTGGCAGCAGTTTTAATTTTTGCATTCCTTGCATGGTAAATCTTCCTTGAAAATGGCCTTCGATCTTAAGGTTCAATCACTGGCAAAACCACCCGCTTGGGACACTGAAGTGTGAGCAAATCCATCGTGACTTGTCGGAATTTCCGAACACTCTGTCCAGTTGCGACAGGCTTATCTTCCAGCAAACGCTCTCTATGCTGTGGCGGACCACTTCCCCATCAGGAGTTCCCCATGACAGACCATTCGATCAAAGGCAAAGTCGTTCTTATCGCCGGTGGCGCCAAGAATCTGGGCGGGTTGATTGCTCGCGACCTGGCGCAGCACGGCGCCAAGGCGCTGGTGATTCACTACAACAGCGCGTCCAGTCAGAAAGATGCCGACGCCACGGTGGCGGCGGTCAAGGCGCTGGGTGCAGAAGCGATAGCGTTGCAGGCGGACCTGACCTCGGCCGGCGCCGTCGAGAAGTTGTTCGCGGACGCCATCGCCGCCGTCGGCAAACCGGACATTGCGATCAACACCGTAGGCAAAGTGCTGAAGAAGCCGATGTCCGAAATCGGCGAACAAGAGTACGACGACATGATGGCGGTCAACGCCAAGACCGCGTTTTTCTTCATCAAGGAGGCGGGCAAAAACCTCAATGACCATGGCAAGATCTGCTCCATTGTCACTTCGCTGCTAGGCGCCTTTACCCCGTTTTATGCGGCCTACGCCGGCAGCAAGGCACCGGTCGAACACTTCACCAGAGCGGCGTCCAGGGAGTTGGGCGAGCGGGGGATTTCAGTGACTGCGGTGGGGCCGGGGCCGATGGATACGCCGTTCTTCTACCCGGCCGAAGGCGCGGACGCCGTCAGCTACCACAAAACCGCCGCCGCGCTGTCACCGTTCTCACGTACCGGACTGACCGACATCGAGGACGTGGTGCCGTTTATCCGGCATCTGGTAAGCGAAGGCTGGTGGATCACCGGGCAGACGATTTTGATCAATGGCGGGTATACGACCAAGTAGCCGGTGAGGGCTGCTGCACCTATCAGCCATCACACGAAACCCAATGTGGGAGATTCCATGTCGGCTGACCCACCGCATTCGCGAGCAAGCTCGCTCCCACAGGGGGGCTGTGGTGTATGCATATGGTGTGTATGGCGCCGAACCCTTGTGGGAGGGAGCTCCCACGGGTTCTTGTGTGTGGCTGAAGCCGTTAAACACTGCCCTCAACATCATCCAGGCTGAACGTCTCTGTATGGTCGTCATACGAGAAGATCTCCGCATAACGTCCCCAGGTGATCACGCTCTCCAGCGTCTTCTCGACAAACGCCTCAGTCAATGAGTCTTCCAGCTCCTGCTCAAAACGCACGCGCGGTGCGCGGTGGCCATTGCGCTCCAGCAGTACCTGGCGGATGCGCGCGGCCAGGGGCACATGCTTGACCAGGTGTTCGGCAAACAGGGTCTTGCGTTCCTGGGTGCTGTAGTCGGCGAACAGTTTGCCGGCCTCGGTCAGGGTGATGTCGGCACCCTTGAGTTCGGCGAAGCCCAGGTGTTCGAGCATTTCGGCGACCGGGAACAGGTCATCGACTTCCAGCAAACGCCGTTCGGCGACATCCGGCAGGCCGGCTTCGCCGTTATAAGGCTCGGCGGCGAGCGTTTCGAGCAGGCCGGCGATCAGGTTTGTCGAAACCTCTGGCAGCGGGCTGCCCATTTTCAGTTCGGCCTTGCCGGTGCTGGCATCGGCGCTGCGGCGGTCGGTCATCAGTGCATAAATGTCATCGACCATCTGCCGGAACGTCGGGTCCAGGCGATTGCGCGGGTGGGGGAAGGGCACCTTGATTTCGGCCACGACCCGACCGGGGTTGGACGACAGCACCAGAATGCGGTCGCACATCAGCACCGCTTCTTCGATGTTGTGGGTCACGATCAGGATCGACTTGATCGGCAATTGCTTGCCGCTCCACAAATCCAGCAGGTCGTTACGCAGGGTTTCGGCGGTCAGCACGTCCAGCGCGGAGAAGGGCTCGTCCATCAGCAGCAAGGTCGGGTTGACCACCAGGCCACGGGCAAACCCCACTCGCTGGCGCATACCACCAGACAGTTCTCGTGGATAAGCGTTTTCGAAACCGTCGAGGCCGATCAGGTCGATGGCCGCCAGTGCGCGTTTGCGCGCCTCTTTGCGTTCGACCTGCAACGCCTGAAGGCCGGCTTCGACGTTTTCCAGCACGGTCAGCCACGGGAACAGGGCGAACGTCTGAAACACCATGGCCACGCCTTCGGCAGGGCCGGTCAGCAAGGAGCCGTTGTAACGCACTTCACCGGATGAGGGCTGAATCAGGCCGGCAATGATCCGCAACAAGGTGGATTTACCCGAGCCGGAGCGGCCCAGCATGCCGACGATTTCGCCTTCGCGCAGCGTCAGGTCTACGCCGCTGAGCACTTGCAACTCGTCTTTGCCCTTGCCAAACGCCCGGTTCACGTTCTTGAGCGAGTAGATTTGCGGGGTGGCAGCGCTGTGTTCGGTAAAGGTATTCATCAAATCGAATCCCGTTAATTCAGACGAAGTTTGTTTTCGGCCATGGCATACATCGGTCGCCAGACCAGGCGATTGAAGGCCACGACGAAGATCGACATCACCACAACGCCCAGTGTGATTTTCGGGAAGTCACCGTCTGCGGTGGTCTGCGCGATGTAGGCGCCCAGACCGTGCGCGACGACCTTGTCCTGGCCCCATGAGACGAACTCGGACACGATACTGGCGTTCCACGCGCCACCGGAGGCGGTGATGGCCCCGGTCACGTAGTACGGGAAAATCCCCGGCAACATGATTTTGCGCCACCACAGCCAGCCGCGGATACGGAAGTTGGCCGCGGCTTCACGGAAGTCATTGGGGAATGCACTGGCCCCGGCAATCACGTTGAACAGAATGTACCACTGTGTGCCCAACACGATCAGCGGGCTGAGCCACACGTCCGGGTTGAGCTGGTATTTCAGGATCACGATCACGAACACCGGGAACAGCAGGTTCGCCGGGAACGCCGCAAGGAACTGCGCCAGTGGCTGGATCTTTTCCGCCAAGGCCGGACGCAAGCCGATCATCACCCCCAGCGGCACCCAGATCAGCGACGCCACGACAATCAGCAGCACCACCCGCAACAGGGTAATAAAGCCCAGCACGAACACATGGCCGACCTCGGCGAGCGTCACTTCGCTGCCGACGTACAGCACGATGTGGTACAGCGCATAAGCGGTCATCACCGCAATCAACGCACCCCACACCCAGTCGATCAGGCGTGAACGGGTGGGGCTGGCGGGCAAGGCAATTTGCGCTGAGCGAGGCAGGCTGAAGCGGCGATTGCCGATACGGCCGATGGTACGGGTAATGGGCCGCAGGATGCGCTGGATCACCCGGGTGCGCTGGATCAGCTTGAGCACCCACGACTCCGGCGCGCCGGCCTGGGACGCGGTGTTTTCCATGCGGAATTTGTCGGCCCAGGCCACCAGCGGGCGGAACAGGAACTGGTCGTAGATCAGGATCACCGCGATCATCGCCAGAATCACATAGCCCACGGCATGCAGGTCTTGCTGCTGGATGGCGACCGCCAGGTACGAACCGACGCCTGGCAGCATCACGGTCTTGTCGCCGACGGTGATGGCTTCGGACGCAACCACGAAGAACCAGCCGCCGGACATGCTCATCATCATGTTCCACACCAGCCCTGGAATGGCAAACGGCACGTCCAGCTTCCAGAACCGTTGCCAGCCGGACAGCTGCAGGTTGCTCGACACTTCTTCCAGGTCACGGGGCAGCATGCGCAGCGACTGGTAGAAGCTGAACGTCATGTTCCAGGCCTGGCTGGTGAAGATGGCAAAGATGGCGGCGAATTCCGCGCCGAGCACCCGACCTGGAAACAGCAGCAGGAAAAACGTCACGGTGAAGGAGATGTAGCCCAGCACCGGCACCGATTGCAGGATGTCCAGCACCGGCACCAGCAGCTTTTCGGCGCGACGGCTTTTGGCTGCCAGCGTGCCGTAAAGCAGGGTGAACACCAACGCCGCAAACATCGCCGCGAGCATGCGCAAGGTCGTGCGCATCGCGTATTCGGGCAAATTGGACGGGTCGAGCGAGATGACTTCGCTCTGCAACGTCGAGATCGGTGCCCAGGTTTCCCGCGCACCAATGGAGAAAAACAGCAAAAAGCCGATCACCAGCGGCAGGGCGATCAGGTCCCAGCGGTTGGGCAACAACCGCAGCGTCGTGGCCGGGATGTAGTGACGGAACACTTTGTTCATAGGCGGTGATTCCAGCAGTGTTCTGAGGGGGGCATGACCACAGGCAGGAGCTGCCCAAGACTCGGGTTCAAACAGCGTGAGCTTAGTCCCTGTCTGCTTGACCCACCGGGAATGCCCTGCATTCACGGCTGGATTCGTCTTCAGACAGGTAAAACGGGCAGGGCGGGAGGCCGTTGCGGCGAGGATTATACGTTTCGAAATGTGACAGAAACATAAAATTCATATCAGTTTTGAGTAATTCGACAGGCTTGCGACAGGTAATGATCAACGGCTGTCCAGGCCTCTTCGCAAGCAGGCTCATTGCCACAGTCCATCTATGGGGCGGTGCACTGACGCAATCGAGTGGGGTGATCGTCAGCCTACAGGGCTCCCTGTGTAAGCTTTTTCCGATTATCGCAGCGGAATCGGCGATTACCGTGTGTTGCATCACTGTCTGTGGCGCATCGCTGCGCAATTGCATGGATCTTCCTGTTTTTGTCAGGAAAACGATGCCATGAACAACCGCTTTGCCACTTCCAACCAGGTCGCCGTGTCACGGGCCTACCTTCAGACAGTCTTTGCCGATCGCCCGCGGCTGGAGGACGTCGCCAACGGGTTGATCCAGCAATGGCTCGATGAGCGCTTTGTGCATCAGGCGTTACGCGCTTCGACGCTGGGTATTGGCCTGCGTGTCGAACTCGCGGCCGAGGGCGCGCCAACGGCCTACCGTGACGTTGTGTCGGCTGCCGACGCCTTGATCGAGCGGGTCATGCAAGGTTCTGCCGTCAATTACAACCCCGACCGGCATGTTCTGCTGCGCATGGGCGACCGGTCACCGGTCGCTCTGACCACGGCGCTGACCGTCGATGACCTGGAACAGCTGGTCAATCAGTTGGCGCCGTTTTTAATTCAGCGCTTTGAGGACCGGCTCGCCGAATACTGGAGTCAGTCGCCCTTGCAAGACCCTCTGTCGACACGCTGGCGGATCGTGTCCGAGCAATTGCGTCTTTGCCTGCGGCATGCACGGCAGAATCCACCACTGGGCACGCCTGAAGAAAAACAGATGCTCAGCAATCTGTATCCGCTCAAGTTCGACCGTGACCGGACTGCAGGCCCTGACCGGTTCCGGATTTGCCTGGTGTATGCCGCCAGCGGTGCCCGGGCAGGGGAATGGCTGACCTTGCTGGTGCTGCTGCGTCAGTGGGCGACCACCAGCCGATGTTACGTCTACAGCCCCGGTGCGAGTTTGCTGACCCTGGAGTCGCTGGATGACCTGGGGCAGCTTCTGCCCCGTCACATGAGTCGCCATCGCCCCGGTGAGAGCATTCGCTGGGTGCTGCATGAGTCCGAGGGCAATGTGTTTGATCGTCTGGCGCTGTCCCTGCTGGAAAAGCAGCTGCGCGACCTGGCGAGCATTGAGTGGTCGACCTTGCCTCCTGTCTCGTACTACAAGCAACGGGTCGTCTCGCTGACGGATGCGCCTGAATGGTTTGACGCTCCCGGCGGGCAGTACGCCAGGCTGACCGAAGACACCTTGCCGGTCTGGCTGCAAACCGCCTCGATGTTGGTGCGCAAGCGCTACAGCCAATGGTTGGATGAACTGGCCGCCATCCAGCGTGGATCGGCCGGTGCCAGTTACATGGATGGGCTGGACCCCATCCATGTCTATGCACGCAAGGCCTTGCAGGCGCAGATGAGCAAGGATTACCCCAGGGAAGTCGTGATCGACCCGGATCAATATGCCCTGGCCTTTACCCGGACACAGGGAGGCACGGTCGGCTGGACTGAAAAGTCTCAACGCACCCTGACCGACTGGGCCCTGGACAATCCCTTTGTGTCCTCCTATGCCAGTGTCGAGATCATCAATCGGGTGGAACCCGGTTACGTGCCGGACTGGTGGATCAAGATCCCTTATCTCAAGAGCCTGATCGAACGGGTTGATATCGGTAAGAATTACGTGGCGTTGCTGGAACACAAACTCATCGACGATGACGTTGAAGTCCAGCGCCGGCGCAGGCTGTTCAGTGATCAGATGCGGGTGCAACTGCCGCTGCTGGCATTGGAAAACATGATTCGCCAGCTTCACGGGTTTACCCGCGAAGGTTTCAACCTCATCGAAGCGTTTTTCAAGTCGCAGGTGGCGCAACGCCAGGTCGGCAGATACGAGATCGTTGCGCGGCCATTGGCGTTTCTGACCCATGCCGGCGGCAGGGCTCATGTGGCGCGCAATATGTTCGTGATCGGTGCCGCCGATGCGGCGAACACGCCGCATCTGCTGTACCGACCGAGTGGTGCGCCGTTCCTGCAACAGTTCCCGTCGCGCCAGGCCGTACTCGATTCCATCGCACGACTCGGCACCCCTCTGCACGATGCCGTGATGGGCAGCCTCGACGTGCGTGGCCGGGCATTGTTCGGCAATGGCGGCTTTCTCAATCCGCATGTGCAGCGATTTTTCCAGGGCGATGAATTCGACGCTGTTGCGGCGGCTTCACCCGCACTGCTCAGTGACGCGCGAGTACCGGGCGACTTTCTGGCCCATGTGTTTACGCAAAATGCCCAGGCGCTGGTGGCTCAGGCAAAACAGCAATCGCAGTCCACCGAAGCCCGGCGCTGGGTTGAGTTTCGCAATGATCTTTGGCAACTGTTCAACGCAGTGCTGCCGCTGATACGCGGTCCACTGGCGATGGCGGGTTGGCTGCTACAGACGATGCACACGACCCAGACGCTGGTTTCGTTGACGCTTGAGGGCGATGACGCGGCCGTCGCCGGCGCGACGGCGGAATTTATTGCTGCGCTTGCAGGGTTGCTGTTGCATCCGGTTGCGTCGCTGGATGAGCGCCTGCGAATCCCGCCGGCTCGCGCCGTTAACCCTGAAGCGCAAAACACCCCCGTCGTTGCGCGGCAGGTGACACCCGGCCTATTGGCGGCAGCCCCGATGAACGACTTTCTACCTCTGTATTCAGAGGGCTGGGCGAGCGCTACCAAGGATTTGTCGCCCACGATGAAAGCCGATCTGATGACGTTCAGGTGGCGGGCGCAAAACGCGCAACAATTTCAGCCCTCGCCGGTGAAACCGGAGTTCGTCGAGACTCAGGGCGTGACCAAGGGCTTGTATCGTGTGTTCAGCAGCGCCCACCGCTTTCATCTGCACGCCCATATCCTGGGTGAGCTGTACCCGGTGATTGCCGTAGAAGACGGCTATCGCATAGCGGACCTGGAGCAGCCCGCCCGCCTTGGGCCCTGGGTCAGTAGCGACAGCAACGGCCACTGGACGTTTGACTTCAAGTTGCGTTACTACGGCGGCATGCCCAGGGACAGCACGCTGCCTGACCAGAACGAATTGCAGCGTAGAAACCTTGATTTGGCACAGCAGTATGCCCGCGCACTGACTGACTTGGTGGACGTCGAAGAGAAGGTCAATACCGCGTTCACTTTTTACGAACGAATGCATGTCAGTCAGCGGGAAAAATTCACCGATCAGCATCGGCAAACCATTCGCCAGCGCTATCTGGAGCAGTTGCAAGAGCAGGCGCGGCGACAGCTTCACAAGCTCGACGTGTTAAAACGCAAAAATGCCAATCAACCCATTGTCCGCTTCGACACCGAGCTGTCCCAACAACTCGACGAGCATGTGGAAAACCTGCGAGCGCAGATGAAGGTGTTGTTTGAGTCGCGCAGCGCCGCAAAGCCTTCGCCCGCCACGAGGCAGCGCTGGGACCTGGAACTGGTCTCTGAAGAGATTTCCACCGTTTCCAGGGCCCATCGCGAGAACATCGAGAGCCTGGGTACATTGGCCAATCTGAACGGGCAACTTTTTGCCCTGAGCGCTCAGGAGCGAGCGTGCCTGGCCGAGCTGGCCGTCAGTGCCGATCATGATCCGACCTACAACGCGTTGATGGCGTCGGCAAACACCGACTGGACACCGCTGGACTGGCGGGTCAAGCAGATTCAGGCCTATCAGGGGTTGATTCTCAAAAGACGTCCGTTACCCGATGAGTACGATGATTTTATCGAGGTCAAACAGTCACTGGACCTGTTGACCCGCCAAGTGATGTCCCATAAGAACCTGCTGGTGGCCGATGCACTGAAGCTGGCTGAGCGGATCGAGTTGCTGCAGGAGGTCACCCATCAATATGCGGCCATACAGGATCGGCTCGCGCTCCTCTGCCAGGTCAATCCCGAACTGTTTGAGGCGCGGTATGGAGGGACGCTTGGGTCGCTGATCACTGATGTACAGAGCGAAGCTGAACACTCACAGGCACAGTGGCTCAAGGCGCGGCCGGCCCCGGTTGTGCGCCGCTTACCGGCTAACCAGCGCCTGATCGTCACCCGCCAAAAGCAGGTCTTGCGTGGGCGAGTGCGCGAACGTACGCCTGCTTCCGATAACGATATCGTCGATGTGGTCGAACCGATCGATCAGGAGCCCGTCGGCTCTTTCCAAAAGAGCGCCGTTGGGGACGAGTGGGATGAGGTTCCCGGTGTCAGGCCTGGTGTGCCGGCGAGCGTGTCAGATCTTGAGGCGCTTCTGGAAAATGCCCGGACCCGATTGAGCAGGGTGGACCGAGAACTCGAAAGAGAGCGCAATGGCGCCCGAAAATCCAACTCGCCCATTGGTGTCGAGGATGGACTGGCTCGAGCCGCTGAGCGCATGCGCCAGTGCGCACAAGAGATCAGGCAAGCGCTTGAGCTGCGTGAGAAGGGCGGTGGCGCCCCAATCAATGCTCAGGAAGCGAGTTCGCTGACTGACCTCGGAAACGCGGCCAAACGTTTGATCGAAGAGGGCCGCCAACTGCGCATTGCGATCATCAAGCGCAACCGACCCGAAGCGCCACGGATCGAATACCTCAAGGCACAGGGCGAGATCGAGATATTGCGGGTCGAGGGCAGGGTCAAACTGCGTCGCGATAACGACTACCTGGAGGAGTATCTGATCCGTGATGCCGAGCGCACACCGCTGGCGTACGCGCACTTTCACTATCGTACGCCGCAAGGTCCGGCTGCGGCGTTCACGGCCGGGCACCTGAAGTTGCCACAGGAGCTTTATCTGAATTTTGTTCCGGTTGGAGGACAAAGTGAGCAGGCAATGCGCAGGGCCTATCGCAGTGAGATCGGCTCGCGTCTGGCCGAATCGCTGTTCTTCGGGGTGACCCAATCCGTTCCACGAAGAGGCCGACAAGATTACTGGTGAGGAGACAGGGGGCACCGCACCTGTTTTGGCTGCCTGAGAATGTGGCGAGGGAGCAAGCTCCCTCGCCTGGGACGTTTGCAGCTAAACAGGTGTCGTGACGACTATCGCCCCTCAAACACCGCTACCCTGCGCTCGGCAAAGGCTGCCAGTCCCTCGCCAAAATCGCTGCTCTGGCACGCCTGGCGCCGCAGTTCGGCAATCTGCTCCATCGCTTGCACCGGCACCGGCTGCATGTCTTCCAGAATCCGCAACTGCTCCTTGACCGCCGCCACCGCCAGCGGCGCTTTGGCGGCGATGCCCCGGGCCATCTCCAGTGCGGTGTCTTCCAGGGTGTCGGTGTCGACCAGTCGGTTGATCACCCCGAACCGCTCGGCCCGTTGCGCATCGAGTTTTTGCGCGGTGAAGAACATCTCCTTGAGCACATGAATCGGCACGTTATTGAAGAACCGCAGCAAGCCGCTGGTGGTGTAGGGCAGGCCGATGTTCACCGGGGTCATGGCAAAACTGGCGCTGTGATCGGCGATGACCAAGTCACAACTCATCGCCAGGTCCACCGCGCCGCCCCAGGCCGAACCGGAAATCAGGGCGATGACCACGCCGGGATAGGCGCGGATGCGGCGCAGTACTTGCTCCAGCGGTTTGCCATAGGCAATCGGGTCGCGGTCGTGTTGCAGCTCGCGAATATCGTGGCCGGCGCTCCACACCGGCTGTCCGACCTGCGTGCCGAGTATCACCACCGGCACGCGTTGTGCGGCCAGCGCGACCAGGCTTTCATCGAGGTCTGCCAGCAATTGGGCGCTGAGCGCGTTGCGGTGGCTGGGGTTGCTGAAGACCAGTCGGGCAATGCGCTCATCGGCGAAGTGGACGGTCACGGTGGCGCTGGAGGTCGGGTTCATGGGGCGGTTCCTGTGGCAGGTACAGTAGAGGCGTCGGTGTCTTGAAACACCACGTTGGCGGCGAGCAGCGCACTGATCGAGGCCGCGTCGAAACCCGCCTCGCGCAGCACTTCGATGGTGTGTTCACCCAGCAGCGGTGGTGGCCGGCTGACGGCGCCAGCGCCAGCGCTGAACACTGGCGTCACCACCTGACGCAAGGCGCCGAGGGTTGGATGTTCAAGTGTTTCGGTCAACTGGCTGTGCAGTACCTGCGGGTCGTCGAACACTTCATCCAGCGTATTGATCGGGCCGGCGGGCAAACCGGCTTCGATGAACAGTTCGGTCCACGCACGTTTGCTGCGAGTTTTCAGACGGCTTTCGAGGATCGTCTTCAGCTCTTCACGACGTTCGACCCGTGCCTCGTTAGTGGAAAATCGTGGATCATCCGGCAACGCCGGCAAGTCCAGCAGTACGCACAAGCGCCCCCACATCGCCGAAGTGATCGGCGCCAGGTTCAGCGGCCCGTCCAGGGTCTGAAACACGCCGTACGGCGCAATCACCGAATGAGCATTGCCGGTACGGCGGGGCACATCGCCGAGGCTGAGATAACGTTGCCCGTGCACGCTCAACAGCCCCACCAGACTGGCCAGCAACGAGGTGCTGACGTGCTGGCCGCGCCCGGTGGTCGAGCGCTCCAGCAGTGCGGCGAGCACAGCGGTCACCAGCCACATGCCCGAGGTCAGGTCGCCGATGGCGGTGCCGGTGCGGGTCGGGTCGCCATCGACGAAACCGGTCAGGCTCATCAGTCCCGAATAGCCCTGGGCGATCTGGTCAAAGCCCGGCCAACGGCTCATCGGGCCGTCGGCGCCGAAAGCATTGATGCTGCCCAGAATCAGCCGTGGATTGCGCGCGCTGAGCACGTCATAACCCAGGCCCATGCTCTCCAGCGTGCCGGGTTTGAAGTTTTCGATCACCACATCGGCGTCATCGATCAGGCGCTGGACGGTGGCGAGCCCTTGCGGTTTACGAAAATCCAGGCACAGCCCGCGCTTGTTGCGGTTGCACGACAGGTAGTAGGTGCTCACGCCCCGGTCGAACGGGCCCCAGGTGCGGCTCATGTCGCCGCTCGGGCCGGGCTCGATCTTGATCACGTCGGCGCCCAGGTCCGCCAGCACCATGGTGCAGAACGGCCCCGACAGGGCGCGACTCAGGTCGACGATCTTTATACCTTGCAGCGCTTGCATGGAGTTCTCCAATCAATGAACAGAGGCGTTATTGCGGCAGCGGTTGATTGCGGGTTTCGACGGCAAACGGCAGGATCAGCAGACCGGCCACAAATGCTGCAGCCGTCCAGGCGATGGGCATCCCCAGTGAGCCGTGCCAGTGAATCGCGGCGGCCAGCAGGAAGTTGACCCCGGCGCCGATGAAGCGGCCCATCGAGGCATTGAAGGCGAATGCGGTGGCGCGGATGCGCGTCGGGTATTGCTCGGGCAGCCACAGCGAGAAGATCGCGAAGTTGCCGCCGAAAAAGCCTAGGAACACCAGTGACACCATGAACAGGTGCAGGCCATCGTCGCGGTAGAACACCCAGCCGAATGCGAAAATGATCGAGGCGGCCATGCCGGCGAAGTAGATACCCAATGCCTGGCGCCGCCCGACCCGTTCCGCCAGCCAAGGCGCAACCAGGCAGCCGAGGATGGTGCTCAGGGACAGAATGGCTGCGCCGATTGAGGCCAGGTGCACGGCGCCGACGTGGTCGATACCGGCGCGGGTGGCCAGTGTGACCACGGCGGTGGCTTCGTACACCGAGCCGGCCCAAAGGCCGACAATGGCCACTCCGACCAACAGCGAACTGGTCAGCGTGCGCCGGCGAAAGGCCGGGGCGAAGATTTCCCGCCATGAGGCGCAGGTCTTTGGCTGTTCGACGTGGCGCGGCACCTGGTGGGTGCGCGCTGGTTCCTTGACCTTCAACGCGGTGTAGATCGCCACGAAGGCCGGGAACAGCCCGCAGAGAAACATCACTCGCCAGCCGTACGTCGCGCCGACGGTGTAGTTCAGCAGCGCGGCAATGAAGAAGCCGAAGTAGTAGCCGGTTTGCAGGTAACCGGCGCCCATCTTGCGCCGGTCTTCCGGCCAGCTTTCGGCGACGTAGGTGCCGGCCAGCGCCCATTCGCCGCCGACACCGATCCCGGCAATCAGGCGAAACGCCGCCAGTTGCCAGATGCTCTCGGAGAACGCCGCCGCGCCGGTAAACAGTGAATACACCAGAATGCTCGCGGCAAGCATCTTGACCCGGCCAAAACGGTCAGCCAGCGGCCCCCATATAAAGGACAAGCCCCAGCCGACCAGAAACAGCCCGAACAGCAGTGATCCGTACATGGCGATGTTGGCAGGCGTGGCTTCAATGCCGGAGTTGGGCAGCAATTCGGTCAGGGCCGGAATCAGTACCAGGGCGAAGATCACCGAGTCCACGCCATCGAGTACCCAGCCGAGGTAGACCGTCCAGAAGCCGCGAATCTGCTCGCGGGTCAGGGGTGTTTTGAGCGGTTTTACGGGTGCTGCCGTTGCGGTCAAGACTCTGGACATGACGATCTCCCGATGGCCTTTTTCAGGCCTATGGAAGCGCTGAGTGGCTGTGGCGGCCGCGAGCGCTTCGTTTGTTGTGAGACGAGTCTAGGCGCCGTATCTCATAAGTCTCAAATATGATATTCCTCTGATCCCATCGTAAATTTGTATGCTTGGAGATGTGCATGGACCTGCGCCAGTTGCGCTATTTCATCAAGGTGGTCGAGTGCGGCAACATCACTCGCGCCAGCGAAGCGCTGCACATTGCCCAACCGGCGATCAGTCAGCAGATGCGCAATCTGGAGCGCGACATGGACATGCAACTGCTCGAACGCAGCGTGCAGGGCGTGGTGCCGACAGCGGCAGGGCGCACGTTGTACCGGCACGCCGTCGAATTGCTGCGTCAAGCCGACGGCACCCGCGAACTGCTGCGCCAGGACGCCGAATTCCCGCAGGGCAAAGTCTCGGTGGGCATGCCGTCGAGTACTGCGCGGATGCTGGCGATCCCGTTGGCGCGCACGATCAAAAGCCGCTACCCGGGGATCAAGCTGGAATTGATCGACGCGCCCAGCGCCGACCTGACGGGCTTGATCGCAGTCGGGCGGGTGGCATTGGCGGTAAATGTCGACGTGATCGAAACCCGTGGCCTGGTTTCGCAGCGCCTGCTCACCGAAACCCTGTACCTGGTGGCGTGGCCGCAGTTTGAGTTGCCCGACGGGCCGTTGTCGATCGAGGCCCTGGCGCAGATGCCACTGGTGCTGCCCTGCGCGCCGAACACCATTCGCAGCCGGGTCGACGCCGCCTTGCAGGAGGCCGGGTTGCAATGCCAGATGCAGTTCGAAGCCAACTCCACCGACCTGCTGTTCTCCGCCGTCCATGCCCGGCTTGGCGTCACCGTACTGCCTTGGGCGGCGGCCCATGTCGAACTGGAACAGCACCGGTTGAAACTGGCCCGCATCGACCATCGCCTGTTCACCCGCGATCTGTCCCTGTGCTGGCCGGACACGGTGGTCCAGAGCAACGCGGTGCAGAAGGTCAAGGCCACCATCATCGAATTGTTCGCCGGGTTCGAGCGCCAGCCGGGATGGGCGGACGGGCAGTGAGCGCTGTTAATGCTGACGGCCTCATCGCGGGCAAGCCCACTTCCACACTGGATCAATGTCGGTCACAAAATTTGTAGGCGCCTCAATCCTGTGGGAGCGAGCTTGCTCGCGATGAGTCCATCAGCATCACAGAAAATTGCGGATCAACCTCAGCGCTCCCTTTCTGGAAAGCAACTCTCGGATAGACTCAACCCCATGCTTCCCACCCCGGGACCCACCCGCATGACGCCGCCCTCATGGACTCGATAATCACCGCCGCCGCTCGCGCACTGGCCGTCGGCGACCCCTTGGCCGCACTGGACCGGATTGCCCTGCGTGACGACGCCCCGGCATTGGCGCTGCGTGGTATTGCCATGGCGCAGCTCGGTGAGCTGGATCGGGCCAGGACCCTGATGAAGCGCGCCGGCCGGGCGTTTGGCCCGAAAGAGACACTGGCCCGGGCGCGATGCGTGGTCGCCGAAGCCGAAATCGCCCTGGCCGCTCGGGATCTTGGCTGGCCGGTGAAAGCGCTGGAGGGCGCACGCGTGACGCTGGAGGCCCATGGTGACCGGGTCAATGCCGCCCATGCGCGGTATCTGGCGATCCGCCGCTTGCTGCTGGTCGGACGCCTCGACGAAGCCGAAGGCCTGCTCGTCGCGCTCGATCCCGCGCCATTCCCGCCAGCATTGCGGGCCGCTCATGAACTGGTGCTGGCCGGCATCGCCATGCGTCGCCTGCAAGCGCACACGGCTCGGGCGGCGCTGATTCGGGCCGAACGCGCCGCCCACAGCGCCGGTATTGCGGCACTCTCGGCGGAAGTCGGCAGCGCGGCGCTGCTGCTCGACACACCCGTGGCCCGGCTGATTGCCGGTGGCGAGCAACGGCTGGTATTACTGGCTGAAGTGCAGGCGCTGTTCGAATCAGCAGTGCTGGTAATAGACGCCTGCCGATACGAGGTGCGCGGCGCCGGCCTGTCGATTTCCCTCGCCACGCGTGCGGTGCTGTTCACTCTGCTGCGGATTCTGGCTGAAGCCTGGCCGGCGGACGTGTCGAGGGAAATACTGATCGCCCGGGCCTTCCGCCAGAAACTGGGCGACGAGTCCCATCGTGCCCGTTTGCGGGTCGAACTCGGCCGGCTGCGGGCGCAACTCGGTCCGTTGGCGCAGGTGGTCGCGACCCCGCGTGGCTACGCGCTGGTGCCAAAAATTGGCACCGACGTTGTAGTGCTGGCGTGGCCCGTCGAGGAGAAGCATGCGCCGCTGTTTGCCTTGCTCGCCGACGGTGAATCGTGGTCCAGCTCCGGGCTGGCATTGGCCCTCGGCACTGGCCAGCGTACGGTACAGCGGGCACTCGACAGCCTGGCCGCCGAAGGCAAGGTGCAGTGGCTGGGCCGTGGGCGCAACCGGCGCTGGCTGACCCCACCGATGCCGGGTTTCGCGACGACTTTGTTACTCACGGCACCGTTGCCCAGTGACTAGGATCACTTCACCACCCGTGAAGAGGCAGCTCACCATGAAAACTTCAAACGCTGAAATACTCCGTGAATACGGTCCCTTTGAAGGCGTCGACGCCGTGCACGGCGTCAGCTGGGACGGCCGGCAGGTGTGGTTCGCGTCCGGCAAAAAGCTCAACACGCTAGACCCGGCAAGCGGCCAGACCCTGCGCTCGCTGGATGTCGTCGCCGATGCCGGCACGGCGTTCGACGGCAAGCACCTGTACCAGATCACGGCCGATTGCATCCAGAAAATCGACCCGCAAACCGGCCACATTCTCAACACCATCCCGGCCCCCGGCGACAGCAGCTCCGGGCTGACATGGGCTGAAGGTGCGCTTTGGGTCGGCGGCTACCGCGACCGGCGGATTCACCAGCTCGACCCCGACACCGGCGCGATTCTGCGCACCCTGGAATCCAATCGCTTTGTCACTGGCGTGACCTGGGTCGAAGGCGAGCTGTGGCATGGCACCTGGGAAGGGGATGAGAGCGAACTGCGGCGCGTGGATGCGCGCAGCGGCGAGGTGCTGGAAGCGATCAAGATGCCCGAAGGCGTTGGTGTCTCAGGGCTGGAATTCGACGGTGCCGACCGGTTCTTCTGCGGCGGTGGCGGCAGCGGCAAGATCCGCGCGGTGCGCCGCCCTCGTCAGTGAACTCACCACCGATCAAACTGTGGGACCAAGCCTGCTCCCACAGTTTGATCTGCGGTGGACCATAGAGGTCATCCCTCACTCACCCAGCGACAAACACCACCGAGAAGGTGAAATACCAAAGGCCTTCTTGAAGTGGCGGGTCATATGACTCTGATCGAAAAAACCCGCCTCCACCGAAGCATCCACCAGCGTGCGCCCCGCAAACACTGCCGCCTTGACGCGATCCAGCCGGCGCATGGTCATGTAGCGATGGGGGCTGGTGCCGAAATAGGCGCGGAAGTCCTTGGACAGGCTCCATCGATCGCGACCGGCGCATTTTGCCAGGTCATCCAGGGTGATCGCCTGCTCGATACAGTCATCGATGTATTCGCGTGCAAGGGCTGCTGCCGCGTAGTCATGAGTCGTTCCATGCGCCTGGTTGTATCCGCAGACTGCTTGCAGTGTGGTCACGAGGCCGTAAAGGCTGTCGTCTTCCTCCAACGGGTCCAGCTCGTCTTCCATCGAGTTCAGCAGCGCTGCAGTGGCTGCCGAAAGACGCGGGTCGTGGGAAACGCCGTCCTTGAAAAACGGCAGCGGCTTGCCGTGGAGAACCTGCTGCACCAGTGCCGGACTGATATAGAGCATCTGGTAGCGGAACCCCGAAGCACTCCCGGCATGCCCGTCATGTTCCACGTCCGGGTGCAGGATCATGGTTTCCCCGGGAAGGCTGTTTTTACTGACGCCCCGGTAGCGAAATCGCTGGACCCCGGAAAGGGTTCTGCCAATCGCATAGGTGTCGTGCTTGTGCGCATCAAACGCATGGCCACTGAAAAAAGCCTCCAGACGCTCGACCTTCAGCGATTGCGCAGAGCGTTTGACCCAGTCGTGGGGCGAGGGGAGATCTGACATGGGGCCCACCTCTAGCTTTTGTGAAGATGGATGAAGAAGTCATAAAACATGAAGCCTGCACACACGAACAATACCAGCCCCATCAGGCGATTGAACCGGTCAAGGTGGGCGCTGTGTGTCATCCGTCGTCCCAGCACCGCACCGAGAAACGAATAGAAGCTGGGCGCCCCGGCGCTGCCGATGGCGATGAGCGCCGATACCGCGACAATCGCGCCGCCTGTGACGTGCGCGGCGGGGAACATCACCGTTGTGACCGGTAGCACGACCATCATGCCTTTGGGGTTGAGGGCCTGAATCAGAAAGCCGTTGCTGAACGTCAGTTGCTGTTGTTCAGACTCGACTGGCTGACCCTGGCTGTCCGCAAGATCGACCCGGGCGTTATAGACCTTGTAGCCGAGGTAGGCGGTATAGAGCCCGCCCACCAGCGCCAGGTACGGCACTACCGATCTGGAAATCAGCGCTTCGCCGGTGAAGCCGAAGACAATGAACATGACAAACATCGCGCAGCCAACGCCAAGGAAAAACCCTACGGTGCGGCGGAACTGGCCGGTCAGACCCGCGTTCAGGCCCATCACGTTCACCGGTCCCGGGCTGTACATCACGCTGAATGCATAGAGAAAAATTTCCATCGGTTCACCTCGTCAGAGCAAGAAAGGCCACGTGTTCCAACGGTAACGCGTGGCCTTTCGACGAGGCTTGTACGTTTGTGGGTGAGCGTTTTTAAACCGGATGGCCAGGTGCTATGAACGGCGTCGTCACACCACGGTATTGCGCGTCACCAGCCGCAACCCGCTCGCCACGCTGCCCACCGCCGCAAACCCGGCTCCGATGCTCAACGCCAACACCGGGCCATGACGGCCGGCAATGCCGAAGCTCAACGCCACCAGCGCCGCCCCGGTCGCCTGACCGATCAACCGCGCCATGGCAATGGTGCCGCTGGCGCCGCTGGAGCGTGAACGGGGGGCGCTGGTCATCAGGGCTTTCTGGTTGGGTGCCTGGAAAAAACCGAAGCCGATGCCGCAGATGATCATGCGGATCACGATGTCCAGTGCACCGGGATCGCCGGGCAGCAGTGCCAGCGAGACCATGCCCGCGCTCAGTACCGCCAGGCCGATCCCACCCAGCAGGCCCGGTGCATAGGTGTCGGACAGGCGCCCGGCGACCGGCGCGATGGCGGCGACCACCACCGACCACGGGGTCATCAGGAAGCCGGTCTGGATCGGATCGCGCCCCAGTGTCGTTTCGAAGAAAAATGGCAGCGAGACAAACGCCAACCCTTGAGCGGTGAACGAACAAAATGCCGTCAGCGCCGACAGGGCAAACAACGGCCGCTTGAGCAGATCGAGGGGAAACATCGGCGACGGATGCCCGGCCTCACGGCGCACCATCACGGTGCCTGCAATCACAAATACCGCCAGGGCAATCAACACGCTGGTCATCGAACCCAGCTGCGCCGCCTGACCCAAGCCAAAGATCAACGCACTGAACGTGATGACATTGAGCAGTGCGGTCATTCGTTCGAATTTGATGGCTTGCGGCTTGCCGACCGGCAGCGAGCTCCAGGCGAAGAACAGCGCAAACAGGCCGAGCGGCAAGTTGATCGCAAACAGCCACGGCCAGTTGGCCACCGACAACACCAGCGAGGCAATGGTCGGGCCGGCGGCGAAACACGTGCCGACCACCAACGCATTCATACCCAGGCCGCGACCCAGGCGTTCGGGCGGGAAGATCAGGCTGATCAGCGCCGCGTTGACACTCATGATCATGCTCGCCCCGACGCCTTGGAGCACACGGGCGACCGTCAGCGTCGGCAGCGACCAGGCCAGCGCGCACAGTGCCGACGACACCACAAACAAAATGATGCCGCCGAGAAACACCTTGCGATGCCCGACGATATTGCCCAGCGAGGCAAACGGCAGCAACGTCGCCACAGCCGCCAATTGATAGGCGTTGATGATCCACACTGACGCGGCGGGAGAGGCGTGCAGGTCGGCGGCAATGGTCGGCAATGCAGTGTTGGCGATGGCGGTGTCGAGTACCGCCAGGGCGATGGACACCAGAATCGCCAGCAGGCCACGCAATTCACGGGGTGTGAGTTTATTGGCGGCGGGCAGGGAGGGCAGGACGGCTGGCTGAGTCATTGAGCGACTGTGCTCCGCTGAGGGCTGGGCAGGGATTCGCGCATTAATACACAGGAGGATGGCGGCGGGCCAGTTAAGGATTCGTCAGTTAAGCCGCAAAAACTGTGGGAGCCGGGCTTGCCCGCGATGGCGGTGGGTCATTCAGCAGGGATGGTGACTGACACGGCCCCATCGCGGGCAAGCCCGCTCCCACACTGGATCGCTGCCGAGTGCCAATTTTTGTATTCACTGAAGATCGCCGGGCTTGCCCGCGATGGCGGTGTGTCATTAGCAGTGATGGTGGCTGACATGGCCCCATCGCGGGCAAGCCCGCTCCCACAGTGGATCGCTGTCGAACACCAATGTTGTGTTCACTGAAAATCCCCTGTGGGAGCCGGGCTTGCCCGCGATAGCGGTGGATCATCAGCAAGGATGGTGACTGACACGGCCCCATCGCGGGCAAGCCCGCTCCCACAGTGGATCGCTGTCGAACACCAATGTTGTGTTCACTGAAAATCCCCTGTGGGAGCCGGGCTTGCCCGCGATAGCGGTGGATCATCAGCAAGGATGGTGACTGACACGGCCCCATCGCGGGCAAGCCCGACTCCCACACGGGATCTGTGTGGATCGCTAATTTTATGTTCACTGAAGATCAACTGTGGGAGCCGGGCTTGCCCGCGATAGCGGTGGGTCATTTGGCAATGGTGGTGCCTGACACGGCCCCATCGCGGGCAAGCCCGCTCCCACAGTGGATCGCGGTCGAACATCGATTTTATGTTCACTGAAGATCAACTGTGGGAGCCGGGCTTGCCCGCGATAGCGGTGTGTCATTGGCAGTGATGGTGACTGACACGGCCCCATCGCGGGCAAGCCCGCTCCCACAGTGGATCGCGGTAGAACACCGATTTTGTGTTCACTGAAGATCAACTGTGGGAGCCGGGCTTGCCCGCGATAGCGGTGGGTCATTCAACCGGGATGTCGGCTGACACGGCCCCATCGCGAGCAAGCCCGCTCCCACAGGGTTATATGCAGTCCACAGATGTCGGCTACATCAACCTGTTCTGTGGCAACCCCAACAACCCCGTCAGCGTGTTCATGATTGCCTGCTGCCTGGCACGATCGGCCTGATGCCCGGCTTCGGCGCTGGCGATATCGGCAGCGCAGTGCGGGCAGGTCACTTCGTGGGCGTGGATGTACTGCAAGCAGGCCCGACACAGCGCCAGCACCGGTGGGATACGGCCTTCGTCCGGCGTTTTCTGACCCTGATTCGCCCAGGCCAGCTTGATCACCTGACCGCTGTCGCTGACGCTGTGGACCGTCTCGCCGGTGTCGATGCGTTCGGTAATCAGGTCGAAACGTCCCACCGCGAACGACGCCTTCGCCGCGTCTTCGAGCTTGACGATGCGCTCGCGCAGCCCGCGTTTTTGCAGATCCAAAGCGCGGTAATGGCAATACGGATTGTTGCCCGGTTTGCCCAGCAACGAGTGCGACGTCCAGGTGCAGCCGCCACGGCAGACATCGTTGTAATAGCAGCCGCGACAATAGCCCCACAGATCATCGACCGAGCGCAGGCGGCCAAAGTGGATGCCTTCGCTGTAATGCCAGATGTCGTGCAGGCTCATGTTGCGCACATTGCCGCCGGAAAACCCGACGGTGGCCAGGGAAGGGCAGCCCTTTACCGTGCCGTCGGCTTCCAGTGCGAGTACCGTTTGACCTGCCGCGCAGCCGCTCCAGTGCACGCGCTCGTCGCCGAAACCGCGCCACATGTGTTCATACGGACCGTAGTAACCGATGTTGTTGCCCACGTTCATCAGCAGGCCACGATCAACCCCTTCGCGGTACAGACGCGCCAGCAGTGGCATGACTTCCAGCAATTGGTAAGGCTGCAGCAGCAGCTCCGGGTGATCGACCGCATTGCCCATCGCCACCGTGAGCTGGATCTGCCAGTGGGTGGCGCCAAGGCCGATGATCAGGTCCATCAGTTCCGGCAAATCGGGCAATGTGGCGGCGCCGATCTGGGTGTTGACGCTTACCGCGAGCCCCGATGCCTTGGCGCGGCGCAGGGTGTCCACGGCCTTGTCGAACGAGCCCGGCACATTGCGCACCGCATCGTGCAGCGGTGCCAGGCCATCGAGGGAAACACCGACGCCATTTAGCCCGGCATCCACTGCCGCCTGCATTTTTGCCGGCGTCAGGTTGCGGCCACCGGTCTGGATGGCGCAGTACATGCCATGGTCATGAATGGCCTTGATCAGTTGGGTCCAGTCCTTGCGCAAATAGGCCTCGCCACCGATCAGGGTGATCTCGCGGGTGCCGAGCGCGGCCAGTGCATCGATGACGTCCAGGCATTCACGGGTGTTCAGTTCATCGGGGCGTCGGTGGCCGGCGCGTGAGCCGCAATGCAGGCATTTGAGGTCGCAGGCCAGGGTGATTTCCCAGACCACATGCACCGGCACGTAGCGTTTGAGGTCGGTGTCGGTCAGGTAGCGAGCGGGGCGATTGTCTGACATGGGGGAGATCCTTGCGCACAGCCATGTGCGCGGCACGAATCCATGGGAGTGTTCACCTCTTTGAGGTCAGCACACCTCTGATGTGGGAGCGAGCTAGCGCGCGAAGGGGTCGGTGCATTCAACATTGATGTTGACTGACCCAGCGCTTTCGCGAGCAGGCTCGCTGCCACAGGTTTTGCGCTGACTAGCGAGCTTCCAGACGCGCGATTTCCGCATTCAACTGATCCAGCGCACTGCGCAGGGTGCCGGCGTGGGCCAGTTGCTGTTCGCCCTGGCTCACCACCGATTTCAGTTGCGCCAGATCACCGCTGGTTTGCGCCTGCTGAATTGCGACGGCGTAGAGCGGTTGCACATGGTGCGGCGGCTGTACGGGCTGCGTCGAGGCCTGGCTGACCGCCGCATGCCTGACCACGTGCCACTGGCCTTGCTCCTGGTAGCGATAGTCGACAAAACCACTGGCCCAGTCCGCGCCCAGAATGCCCCTGAGGTGGAAGGTCTCGGCAATTTGGCTGAGCGGCCCGCTCGGGCTGCCTTCCAGCGTGAGGATCAGATGATTCTCCACCGAGGAGGTCAATTTGGCTTCCGAGTAATCACCCCAGACACGGGCGCGAAAGTTGACGGTCGGCCAGGTGGCGACAAACACACTGGCGATACCGCTGACTTGTTTGGTGACGGTATTCACCAGCAGGTCGAGGGTCAGAACCGGTGCGCCCAACAGCCCATTGCTGATGTTGAGGCGCGTGTGAAAAAGTCCGATTGACATGGTGCAACTCCTTGTTTGAGTTCAGGACAAGCCAGACACATTCAATGGTCGGTTCAGCGGCGTTCCAGCCGGCTGATTTCGCCCTTGGCGGCTTCCAGCGCGCTCTGCAATTGCGGGTGCTGATCAAGTTGCTGCTTGGCCTGGCTCGCCAGGTTTTTCATCTGCGCCAGATCACCGCTGGCAATCGCGGACTGAATCGGCGCGGCATACAGCGGCATGATCGGCGGGTGCGGTAGAATGACCGGCCCGGGCTCCAGCGGCGGCAGTTGCACCCTGGAGGACACCGACTCGACCTGCTGGGCCGGGACACCGTTGACTTCGTGCCAGCGTTGCCCGTCAAAGTAGCGATAGTTGGCGACACCGTTCTGCCAGTCCGTGCCCACCACCAGCCGCACTTCCAGGCCCGTCATCGAGTTCGAGTGCGGACCGCCCTGATTGCCATCCACGGTGATCAGGATCTTGCTGACACCGGGCGACATGACGGTGAGATAGCTGTACTCACCCCAGACGTCGAAGTGCAGGTCCAGCGGCGGGTTGATCGCCTGCGTCACCGACGCCGTGCCAGTGACCTCCTGTTGCGGGGTCGAGACCAACAGATTCAGTGACAGGGTTTGTGCGCCAGGCGCCGACGTGCCAATTCGATAGCTAAGCGGGAACAGGCCGACATTCTGTTGAAGAGAACCAGACATGATTTATTGCCTCCGTTGCAATAAGGGGGGAACAGAACTAGCGCTGTTCCCGGCGGGTAACTTCCTGAGCCAGTTTTTCGTAAGCCGATTTAAGCTCACTGTTTTCTGGTTTGGATGCATCGCGTTGTTTCAACAAGGCCTTCATTTGCTGCAGATCGTCTTTCTTGATCGCCTCATGAATGGCCGTCCCGTAGGGCGGGATGGAATGGGAGTTTGGGGGGCTCATAGCGACTCCTTCCGTGGTATTTGCGAACGCTGCCTTGAACGGCAGCGTTTGCAGTTAAGCATTTGCGGATAAATATGCAATGCCCGGAAGTGGCCCGATGACATTAAATTTCTGATAATTTTTTGATTGATAGCGAAGTGTTTTATGTACGGTGGTTTTATATTAAGAATAGCGATCAGCGTTGATGTTTTTGCTTTTCTTCATAACCGTTATAGCTATTAGCTTGTGTGTGGGTTTTGCCACTTTAAAAGTACAAAACACCGTTGGCGGTGGCCGTCACGCACATGATGGATTGTGGCGAGGGAGCAAGCGCTTTCGCCACAGGTTCAACGAACCATGCCCGGAAAGCTCAATCGGAAAACGGTCAAGCCGCCCGGTGTGCTCTGAACCTCGGCGCTGCCCTGGTGCAGGCTCATGATCGAACGCACGATGGCCAGCCCAAGTCCGGTCCCGCCCTGGGAACGTGTACGGCTGTTGTCCACGCGATAGAAACGGTCGAAGACATGGGGCAAATGCTGCGCTTCTATCCCGGCGCCGGGGTTGCTGACTCGTAGCGAAACGAGGTTGGCGCGGTGTTCGATGATCACCGAAATGGCCTCGCCGGCAGGGCAGTGGCGGATAGCGTTGGACAGCAGATTGGAAATCGCCCGCTGAATCATCAAGCGGTCACCGAGGGTCCGGCCGTTGCCGGTGACGTTCAGGCTGATGCGCTTTTCCTCCGCCGACAGTGAAAACAGCTCGACGACTTTCAACGCTTCATCTTCCATGCAGACAGGTTCCAGCAGTACCCCCGCTGCCGGGTCGCGGACCTGCGCCAGAAACAGCATGTCCGAGACAATGCGGTTCACCCGGCCCAACTCTTCGATGCAGGATTCCAGCGCTGCCCGATATTCCTCGTTCGGTCGCTCCCGGGACAGTGTCACCTGCGCCTTGCCCATCAGGTTGGTGATGGGCGAGCGCAGTTCATGGGCCAGGTCATCGGAGAACTGCGACAGCTGCTGCACGCCGCTGTCGAGCCGGTGCAACATATAGTTGATGCCGTGCGCCAGTTCGCTGAGTTCTTGAGGCATGTTGTCCACCGACAGGCGATGATCGAGGTCCTGGGTCGAGATTCTCGCCGCGACCTTGCGAAACTCGCGCAACGGCGCCAGCCCGCGTTGCACCACCGCCCAGGCGCTGAGGCCGATCAGCAGCAACAACAGGGGCAGGGCAATGACCGTTGATTGCAGATAAGCGCTGAGCAACGCGTCGTCATTGGCGTTGTCCATCGACAACAATACCGATACACGGCTGCCGTTTTTCAGGGTGATCAGCCGCGACGCGGTCAGGAAATGCCGCCCCTGGGCATCGGTACTTCGCGAGTACGTCAGGGTATCGGCAGCGCTGTTCGCAGCCTTCAGTTCCACCCTCGGGTCTTGCAGTCCCGAGCCGGATTTCAACAGCGGCGTGCGTGGGTTGTTCAGGTCGTACAGGGTCAGCGTGAGGTTGTCATGGCCCATCACCTGATCCAGCAGCGAGTGCGGCTCGGTGGTGATATCGAGCGGGTTCTCATACAGCGAAAGGCTATGCTCGACCTGCTGCATTTTCGCCGCCAGGCTGTCCCTGGACAGCGTATTGAGCTCATGGCTCAAGGCAAAGAACGCCAGTACCGCCAGCAGCAGCACCAGCACCGCGCCGAGCAGGCTTACCGTCAGGCCGAGGCGCAGCGACAGGCTGGCGGGCTTCATTCCCGAGCCTCCAGTACATAGCCGACACCGCGCAGGGTGTGGATCAGTTTGCTGTCGAACGGGTCGTCGATCTTGGCCCGCAGCCGGCGGATCGACACCTCGACCACATTGGTGTCGCAGTCGAAATTCATGTCCCAGACCAGCGAGATGATCTGCGTGCGTGACAGCACTTCCCCGGACTGGCGCATCAGCAGGTGCAGCAGCGCGAACTCCTTGGTCGTCAGGTCGATGCGTTGCTCGCCGCGAAAGGCCCGGTGCCGGCCCTGATCGAGTTCCAGATCGGCTACCCGCAGCACCTGCGGCAGCGGAATATGTTCACTGCGCCGCAGCAAGGTGCGGACCCTGGCCAGCAACTCCGGAAACTCGAACGGCTTGACCAGATAGTCGTCGGCGCCCAGGTCCAGGCCACGGATCTTGTCCGCCAGCCGCCCGCGAGCGGTCAGCATCATTACCCGGGTATTGCTGCTCTGACGCAGGTTTTGCAGCACGCCCCAGCCATCCATTTCCGGCAGATTCACGTCCAGGATGATCAGGTCGTAACTGTGTTGACGCGCAAGATGAAGACCGTCAGCGCCCGTTGCCGCCCGGTCCACGATATAGCCACTTTCAGTCAATCCCTGATGCAAGTATTCGGCAGTTTTAAGCTCGTCCTCGACGACAAGGATTCGCATGGCGTTTTTACCTTCTTCAAATAACAATTAATTAAATCATTCAGAAATGGATGTTGTTATCAGGGCTTCTGGCTGAAAGTAGTTGTCACGGTAAAGCCTGTAGCTGCTTCAGGGTCAAGCCAGGAAGCTGATTGTTGGGCCCTCTGGACCGGTCTTTGCGACAACATGTCGCAGTTCGCGTTACCTGTGCTGAACAGCGAGCAGAGATGTATTAAACCGACAAGTGCTGTTCGGCAGATATTGTCTTGGTATTTGTTTCGCCATATTGCTAATAACCGAAAATGGCTGTGCATGTTTGCCATGTTATTGCAAAAGAGTCCGATAAGCCGGTGGATAACGGATTTGTAATGTTCCAGCAACCTTCACGATAAGTGCAAAACCCTACATTGATGCCATCTCGACTCTTGGTACTTTGAAGGAAACAGGAAAGTGCATTGGCATCGAAGTTTTAACGTTCCCTTAACGATTATCAGGTCTTTACGCGTTGTCGGGTTATATGGCGTCTTGTCAGGCACCGGCCTTGCCATCGCCTCGGTCTCGACAACGCTGACCATGGATCAGGCCCTGCAAACGGCGTTGGCCAACAACCCGGATCTGGCGGCCGCGCAATGGGACATCGGCATCGCGCAGGGCGACCGGCAGCAGGCTGGTTTGATGCCCAACCCTGAGGTGTCGTGGGAAGCGGAGGACACACGACGCAATTCACGCACGACCACTGTGATGCTCAATCAGCCGATCGAGTTGGGCGGCAAGCGCGGGGCGCGGATCGACGTCGCCAGCCGGGCGCAGGACGCCGCCGCCATCGAGCTTGAGCGCAAACGCAACGTGCTGCGTGCCGATGTCATTCAGGCGTTTTACGGCGCCGCCACCGCACAGCAACGGTTGCAGTTGGCCCGTCAGTCTCAGGTCTTGGCCGAGCGCGGCGTGCGCGTGGCCCAAGGGCGCATCGACAGCGGTAAATCGGCGCCAGTGGAGGGCACGCGGGCGCAGGTCCAGCTCTCTGAAGTACGCCTGGAACGGCGACGTGCCGAGCGCGACGAAGCCAGCGCGTATCAACAATTGGCTCAGGTCATGGGGGCGCCGTTGCCGGCGTTCGCTCGCATCGCGCCGGCGCCGCCGGCGATGCCAGCTGTGCCGACTGCGCCACGTCTGCTCACACGCATCGGTGAAACCGCAGAGATGCGCCTGGCCGAATTACAGATTGCTCAGCGCGAAGCGAGCCTGGGTCTGGAGAAGGCACAGCGCATCCCCGATCTCACCGTCAGCGTCGGCAGCCAATACAGTGAACTGGAGCGCGAGCGGGTGAACGTGGTCGGGTTGTCGATGCCGATTCCGCTGTTCAACCGCAATCAGGGCAATGTCCTGGCCGCCGCGCGCCGCGCCGATCAGGCCCGGGACCTGCGCAACGCCAGCGAACTGCGGTTGCGCACGCAAACCCAGACCACTCTCGATCAATGGCTGACCGCCAACACCGAAGTCAGCGCGTTCAACCAGACCATCCTGCCCGCCGCGCAAAGCGCCGTCGACACCGCCACCCGCGGCTTCGAAATGGGCAAGTTCAACTTTCTCGACGTGCTCGACGCCCAGCGCACCTTGATCAGTGCTCGCAGCCAGTACATCCAGGCCATCGCCGAGGCGACCGACGCCTGGGTTCGCATCGAACGAATCTTCGGCGATGTCGAGGCGCTGACCCGTACCCCTTGAATTTCACGTCGCATTTTTTGAACGGCGGTTCGGCAGGCGATGCCATGAGCCGCACTGGGAGTTTCCATGGATAAAAAACAACTGCTGGTTGCCGTACTGACCCTGACAGCGGGCATCGGCATTGGCTCATTCTGGGTGGATAAAACCTCGGCACCGACCGCCGCCGCGCATGCCGAAGAAGGCCGTGACGATCACGGCGATGAAGGCGCGCATGCCGAAGGCGACAGTGAAGAAGGGCACCTGACATTGAGCGTCGAACAGATCAACGCCGCCGGCATTCAGGTGGCCACGGCGAGTGCGCAAGACATCAGCCTGTCGTTGCCCTTTCCCGGTGAAATCCGTTTCGACGAAGACCGCACCTCCCACGTCGTTCCGCGTGTCGCGGGAGTGGTGGAGTCGGTGCACGCCAACCTCGGGCAAGCGGTGAAAAAAGGCCAGTTGCTGGCGGTGATTGCCAGCCAGCAGATTTCCGATCAGCGCAGCGAACAGGCCGCTGCACAACGGCGCCTGGAACTGGCGCGGACCACCTACGAACGCGAACGCCAGTTGTGGCAGGACAAGATCTCTGCCGAGCAGGATTTCCTTCAGGCGCGGCAGGCGTTGCAGGAGGCTGAAATCGCTTCCGCCAACGCCCGGCAGAAAATCAGTGCGCTGAGCGGCAGCGTGTTGGCCAGCGGCGGCAATCGCTACGAATTGCGTGCGCCGTTCGACGGCGTGGTGGTGGAAAAACACCTGGCACTGGGCGAGGTGGTCAACGAAACCACCAACGCCTTCACGCTTTCGGACTTGTCTCGGGTGTGGGTGACGTTCGGCGTTTCGCCCAAGGATTTGAATCAGGTGCGGGTGGGTAAAACGGTCACGGTCAGTGCCACGGAACTGAATGCCGAAGTCACCGGCACCGTGGCCTATGTCGGCAGTTTGCTCGGCGAGCAGACCCGTACCGCCACTGTCCGTGTGACCCTGGAAAACCCACAAGGCGCGTGGCGGCCGGGGTTGTTCGTGACGGTGAAGGTCGACACCGAAACCCGTCAGGTCAGGGTCGCGGTGCCGGAAACCGCGCTGCAAACCGTGGAAGACAAACCGACCGTTTTCGTGCGCACCGATGACGGCTTCAAGGCGCAACCGGTGCTCACCGGCAACCGTGCGGCGGGGTTGGTTGAAATCAGCGAAGGCTTGGCGCCGGGCACGCAAGTCGCCACCGCCGGCAGCTTCATTCTCAAATCGGAGCTGGGTAAGGCCTCGGCTGAACACGCTCACTGATGCCATGTGCCTGTCATGCCTACCTGTGGCGAGGGGGCTTGCTCCCGCTGGACTGCGCAGCAGTCCCATTCGAGAGGGGTTGCTTGGCAACCCAGCGGGAGCAAGCTCCCTCGCCACAGAGGCCGTGTTCATCCTGAGCTGATCCGTATTTCATCTGCCCGAGAAATTTCCCATGTTCGAACGTCTCATTCAGTTTGCCATCGAGCAGCGCATCATCGTGCTGCTCGCCGTGCTGCTCATGGCCGGGCTCGGCATCGCCAGCTATCAGAAGCTGCCGATCGACGCGGTGCCCGACATCACCAACGTCCAGGTGCAAATCAACACCGGCGCCGCCGGATTCTCGCCGCTGGAAACCGAGCAGCGCATCACCTTTCCCATTGAAACCGCCATGGCCGGTTTGCCGGCGTTGGAGCAGACCCGTTCGCTGTCGCGCTCGGGCCTGTCGCAGGTCACGGTAATTTTCAAGGAAGGCACCGACCTGTTCTTCGCCCGGCAACTGGTCAACGAACGCTTGCAGGTCGCCAAGGAGCAATTGCCCGAAGGCGTAGAGTCGGTGATGGGCCCGATCTCCACCGGGCTCGGGGAGATTTTCCTGTGGACGGTCGAGGCCGAAGAGGGCGCGGTCAAAGACGACGGCAGCCCTTACACGCCGACCGACCTGCGCACGATCCAGGACTGGATCATCAAGCCGCAACTGCGCAACGTGCAGGGCGTGGCCGAAATCAACACCATCGGCGGTTTCGCCAAGGAGTACCAGATTGCCCCGGACCCCAAGCGCCTGGCGGCCTACAAGCTGACCCTCGGCGATCTGGTGACTGCGCTTGAACGCAACAACGCCAACGTCGGCGCCGGTTACATCGAACGCAGCGGCGAGCAGTTGCTGATCCGCGCACCGGGCCAGGTGGCGAACATCGACGACATTGCCAACATCGTCATGGCCAATGTCGATGGCACGCCGATCCGCATCAGGAACGTCGCCACCGTCGACATCGGCCGCGAACTGCGCAGCGGCGCCGCCACTGAAAACGGTCGCGAGGTGGTGCTGGGCACCGTGTTCATGCTGATCGGCGAAAACAGCCGCACCGTGTCTCAGGCCGTGGCCGCCAAGCTTGAGCAGATCAACCGCTCGCTGCCCAAAGGCGTGACGGCGGTGACGGTGTACGACCGCACGCACCTGGTGGACAAAGCCATCGCCACGGTGAAGAAAAACCTGGTGGAAGGCGCGATCCTGGTGATCGCGATTCTGTTCCTGTTCCTGGGCAATATTCGTGCGGCGCTGATCACCGCGATGGTGATTCCGCTGGCCATGCTGTTCACCTTCACCGGCATGTTCACCAACAAGGTCAGCGCCAACCTGATGAGCCTCGGGGCGCTGGACTTCGGCATCATCGTCGACGGCGCGGTGGTGATCGTCGAAAACGCCATCCGCCGTCTCGCTCACGCACAGCAACACCACGGGCGCATCCTGACACGCTCGGAACGTTTTCATGAAGTGTTTGCGGCGGCGAAGGAAGCGCGCCGGCCACTGATTTTCGGCCAGTTGATCATCATGGTCGTGTACCTGCCGATCTTTGCCCTCAGTGGCGTCGAAGGGAAGATGTTCCACCCGATGGCCTTCACGGTGGTCATCGCCTTGCTCGGCGCGATGCTGTTGTCGGTGACGTTTGTGCCGGCGGCGATCGCGATGTTTGTCACCGGCAAGGTCAAGGAAGAAGAGGGCGTGATCATGCGTGGCGCCCGCCGGATGTATGCGCCGGCGCTGGAGTGGATCATGGGCCATCGCGCCATGGCGTTCGCGCTGGCGGTGGCCGTGGTGGCGTTGTCGGGTGTGGTCGCCAGCCGCATGGGCAGCGAGTTTGTGCCGAGTCTCAGCGAAGGTGATTTTGCCCTGCAAGCCTTGCGTGTGCCGGGCACCAGCCTGACGCAATCGGTGGAAATGCAGCAGCGCCTGGAGCAACTGGTGCTGGCGAAAGTGCCGGAGGTCGAGCGCATGTTCGCCCGCACCGGCACCGCCGAAATCGCCGCCGACCCGATGCCGCCGAACATCTCCGACAGCTATGTGATGCTCAAGCCCAAGGCGCAATGGCCGGACCCGGGCAAGTCCCGCGAGACGCTGATCGCCGAAATCCAGAGTGCCGCCGCGACGCTGCCGGGCAGCAACTACGAGCTGTCGCAGCCGATTCAATTGCGCTTCAACGAACTGATTTCAGGCGTGCGCAGCGATGTCGCGGTCAAGGTCTTTGGCGATGACATGGCGGTGCTCAATGCCACGGCGGCGAAGATTGCCGCGTCGATGCAGCAAGTGGCGGGCGCCTCCGAGGTCAAGGTCGAGCAGACCACCGGGTTGCCGGTGCTGACCATCAATATCGACCGTGACAAGGCTGCCCGCTACGGGCTGAACGTGGGCGACGTGCAGGACACCATTGCCGTGGCCGTGGGTGGACGGCAGGCCGGCACGCTGTATGAAGGCGACCGCCGCTTCGACATGGTGGTGCGTTTGTCCGATGCCATGCGCAAGGACGTCGAGGGCTTGTCGGCGCTGTTGATTCCGGTGCCGGCGTTGCGCAGCGGCAGTGCTGATCAGATCGGCTTCATTGCATTGTCGGAAGTGGCGACGCTCGATCTGGTGCTGGGGCCGAACCAGGTCAGTCGCGAAAACGGCAAGCGGCTGGTGATCGTCAGCGCCAACGTACGCGGGCGCGACATTGGCTCGTTTGTGCAGGATGCGGGTCGCGCCATCGAGCAACAGGTGCAGATCCCGCCGGGTTACTGGATCAACTGGGGCGGGCAGTTCGAGCAATTGCAGTCCGCCGCCAAGCGCTTGCAGATCGTGGTGCCGGTGGCGTTGCTGTTGGTGTTCGCGCTGCTGTTCATGATGTTCAACAACCTCAAGGATGGGCTGGTGGTGTTCACCGGCATTCCGTTCGCGCTGACCGGTGGGGTCATGGCGCTGTGGCTGCGGGATATTCCGTTGTCGATTTCGGCGGGAGTCGGGTTTATCGCGTTGTCCGGGGTAGCGGTGCTCAACGGGCTGGTGATGATCGCGTTCATTCGCAATCTGCGCGAGGAGGGGCGTTCGCTCGACAGCGCGATTCACGAGGGGGCGCTGACACGCTTGCGCCCGGTGTTGATGACGGCGCTGGTGGCGTCGCTGGGGTTTATCCCGATGGCGCTGGCCACCGGCACCGGGGCTGAGGTGCAACGGCCGTTGGCGACGGTGGTGATCGGCGGGATTCTGTCCTCGACGGCACTGACGTTGCTGATCTTGCCGGCGCTTTATCAGTGGGTGCATCGACGCGACGAGGAAGAACCCGTGAATTGAGTGGAATCCCTGTGGGAGCGAGCAAGCTCGCTCCCACAGGGATATTTGGTGTTCGTGCCCGATTTTGTTTACCTAACGAATATGTAATCTGCGCGCCACCGTCTCGATAGGTTCGCATTGATACCTTGAGTTCGTTATCTACTTTGAGGTGTCAAGAATGAAACGTGCTCAAGTAACTCTGCTGGTCGGTGCGCTCGTCATGTCTTCCCTGGCAATGGCCGAAGGCGGTGGTGACAAGGCGTTTGAACGCATGATGGCGGCGCAAAGCCAGGCCATGGAAAAGTACGCCGCGAACGAAGCCAAGCGTGACCCGGTGGTGGTGAATGATGCCAAGACCGACAAAGCCGAAAACACTGAAAAGATGTAATGAAGCGACCCACATCAACCCGCTACCGACAATTCGGTGGTGGGTTTTTTTATGCCGACGGTTTGATCTTCGAGGTGCTGAACATGCGGATGATTAATGTGATTGGTTTGACCGGGATGTTGCTGATGTCCACCAGCGCACTGGCTGAAGGCGGGGGCGACAGGGCGTTCGAACGGATGATGAGCGCCAACACCGAGTCCATGGCGCAGTACGCCGCGAGTCAGGGCAAGCGCGCGCCGGTGGTCAAGGCGTTTGAGTACGGCATGACGCTGGATGTGGTCAGGGTGGTCAGCGTGGTACGCCCGCAAAAGGCCTGCGCGGCAGTGCCGGCGGCGATGACTTATGAGGACTCGCAGGGGCAGCTCAATACCGTCAGGTACACGGTGGCGGGGGATTGTCGTGTGCGCGGGGGTTAGGCCTGCGCAGATCCATGGCAACCCCCAATCCCACAGGGGGTATCGTTGTTCTTGAGGGCCGGGCATAAAAAAAGGGCGCCCCAAAGGACGCCCAAAAAATTCACCTCTTTCCAAAGGAGCAAGGAGCTTCTAAAGGTGAATGTGCAGAACTAGAGAATCGCCAGCGGGTATTCGACGATCAGGCGCACTTCATCCAGGTCGGATTCGAACGCCGTGGCACGGGTGGTGGCCTGGCGCACGGTCCGGAACTCACCACCATGGCCAGGGCGGCCATCGAATATTTCTTGGGGTTAACCATCAATCACTCCTGAGGTTCGGCAGAACGAACATTCTTCGGCTTGGTTTTATTGTTCAACGCAAGTGGATTGCCCTTGCGTCGGTGTGCCGGGTCATATCGTTGCAGCCGCAAGATAGCGGGGAGGTGATAGGGCAATGACAATTTTGCAAGGTGTGGCTGAGGTGCGCCTCGAAAAACCTGTTCCGCGAGCGCAAAGCATCGTAATTTACGCGCCATAACTACAAGCACATCAGGGAATCAAGTGGGCGCTTATCGACTGTTGCTGGCCGTTCTGGTGGCCGTTTCACATATGGGGAAAACCCTTTTCGGGCTCAACCCAGGCGTGGTTGCCGTCATTTCCTTTCTGCTGATCAGTGGCTTTGTGATGACCTCGCTGATTGAGCGCAATTACACGTCAACGGAGAAAATCCCGCTGTTCTACCTGGACCGGGCCCTGAGGCTGTACCCGCAGTTCCTGCTGTACTTCGTCGCCTCCTGCGCGGTGATCTACTACCTGCTGCCCGGCACGCCGCAGGCCGCCGAGCTGACGTTCAAGACCATCGCCCAGGGCCTGGCGATGCTGCCGCTCGGGTTTTACATGTTCGGGGTTGGCGGGACACAGATCCTGCCTGCCGCCTGGTCGCTGGGGCTGGAGGTGTGTTTCTACCTGGTCATTCCATTCCTGATCATCTTCAAGGCTCGCGGCGTGGCATTTGCGCTGTCGACCGTGATTTTCATGGTCGCGTGCCTGGGCTACATCAACACCGATGTGTACGGCTACCGGCTGCTGCCGGGCGTGCTGTTCATCTTTTTGTGCGGCAGTTATCTGTACAAACCGCAGGGCAAGGGCCTGGCGATTGCGCTGGGCACGGCGCTGGTCGCGGCCCTGATGTTTGCGGCAATCATGGCCGGACTTATCGAACGCCGGCCGTTCAACGCGGAGGTGACTGCCGGCATCGCGCTGGACATCCCGGCTGTGTACCTGTTGACCCGTCTCGGGTATCACCGGATTGACGAGTTCCTCGGCAACATCAGCTATGGCGTGTTTCTCAATCACTTTGTGGTGATGTACTTTTTGCGCGCTTTCTGGCCAGTGGCCTATGACGCCCATATCGTTGCGGCCGTGTTGATCCTGGCGTTTGTGTTGAGCGGTATTTCCTACTATTTCGTAGAAAAACCGGCCCTGAAGCTGCGTCATGCGCTTCGGGCCGGCAGGAAATATGAGGTTGGCCCGTCGCAGGGTGGCGAGCCAGCAGTTTAAGGCGTGATCTGGAACGTGAACGGACGGGCCGGGCGCCGCGCGAGTTCGCTTTCCAGCAAGTGGTCAAGCAGGACGTCATTCAAGAAGCGGAACTGATCATTGAAGCCGACCACTTCGTTGCTGAAGTGGTTGGCCGCTGCCGGCATCAGCAGAGCTTCGAATTCCTTGTCGAACACCAGCGCGATCTCTTTGCGCGAGACGACCTGTTGCGCGTAGTAGTTGCTGCCAAATACCGGGAAGCTCACAGCCAGGGTGACGGTGTGGATCATGATGGAGGCTCCTCGGTGAGCGTTTCGGGGCGGTATGAGAAGAGGGTGCGCCGGGCTGATGTGTGGCGGAAGGCATTCGTGGCGATGGTGGAAATCGATGGTAATGATGGTCTGGTTTTTTTGTTGAGGCTGATGGCCCCATCGCGAGCAAGCTCGCTCCCACAGGGGTTTGGCGGCGGGCATCAATCTTCAGTTCATAACTGTCCCCTGTGGGAGCGAGCTTGCTCGCGATGGGGCCAGTGAGAACACATCAAATCCGGGCCACCTATACTCCACCCTGCTGATCAACCTTGGGCAACCCGCCCGGGGCAGGCTCCAGGGACACCACGATCTTGAACCCCCGTTCGCTGATCGTCGCCGTGCTGTTGGTGCTGTTGGCGGGCTGCGCCACGTCGGCCCGTGCGCCGGTGGAAGCGCCGGTGGTGGTGTCGCCTGCCACCTGGCAACAGGTGGACCGCGACATCGTCAGCGTCTCGCAAAAGGCCACCGAACAAGCCAGGTTTTTTGCCCAGACGTCGATGGAGCATTGGCGCACGCGGGTCTACGAGCAGACCGAGGAAAAATTCATCCCCTGGTTCAGCAGTTACTGGACCCAGGAATGGCTGTCGATGAAAGTCGATTGGTACTCTGTCAGCGCTGGCGGCGAGCAGGATGCCGCGACCAAGCGTCTGGCGGCCTACCTGCTGGAGGAATATCAAAAGAAAGTACTGGCGCCCGTGGCGCTGGAGATCGATCCGGAGGCGATCCTCGGTCAGGCCACGGTGTTTTACGTGCAGCTCATCGCTCAGCAACTGCCGGCTATCGCCCAACGCAACGGTGTGCCAATGGCGCAACTCAATGACCATATCCAGAAAATCCCGGTGATCACCCTCGGACCGCCCCCGACGCGGGACGCTTCGTTGTATCAGCTGGTGCACACCGAACCGCTGAACACCTTGCCGGCCTACGCCGCGCTGATCGACAAGATCCACAAGGCCGGCGGCGACAAAGGCGTTGCCTCGACCGACTCGACCATGGCGCCCGTGGCCAAGCGCGCCAGCCAGCGCATGCAAGCCGAAATGGCTCCACGCGGTGCGGCCAGTGCGGTGGCGGCCGTGGCCGGGAAACTGGCTGGCGGTTTGATTACCGTAGGGGTAGCGGGGGTGCGCGCGATTATCCAGGCCAGTGACCGGCCGGACAGCGAAGCGCTGATCCGCAGCAGCCTGGGCAACACCTTTGACAAGGCCTGGTGGAAGCTGGTGAAAGACCCGTCCACCGGGGTGATGGCCGGTACGTTGTACATGGCGGGGCAGATCGAGGGTCGTCTGGGTGATAGCGTCGAGCCGAGCCTTGAACCGTCGGTCGGGTCGGGCGAGGGCACTGTCGATCCGGGGCCGCCCGATTCGACTATCCAGCAGATGGACCCCTGAACCCGGTAAGTCAGGGCACGCAAATCCCACAAGGGTTGCGCTGCGCTGACCGGTCAACCTTTGCAGGAGACACGACCATGTCCTACGTAGATGGCTTTATTGTTGCCGTACCCACTGCCAATCGCGAAAAATTCAAGAAACACGCGGAGTCCGCCGCCGAAATCTTCAAGGAAAATGGCGCCCTGAGCATTGTCGAATGCTGGGGCGATGACGTGCCCGACGGCAAGCTGACGTCGTTCCCGATGGCGGTGAAACTCAAGCCTGATGAAACGGTGGTTTTTTCCTGGATCGTCTGGCCGGACAAAGCGACCCGCAATGCCGGCATGCAGAAACTGATGGCCGATCCGCGCCTGCAGCCGGACGTCAATCCGATGCCGTTCGATGGCCAGCGCATGGTGTTTGGCGGCTTTGAGATAATCGTCCAGGCTTGAGCCATGGCAGGGTCACTCCGCTGACGGGGTGATCCTGCAACTCTTGCGATGTTGAATCTCGCTGTCCGAGGGGCGCTCGCGGACAAACTCGAAACGCGGCTCGCCTTCGTTGTAATGAACCAGCCAACCCCATTCCAGATCGGACTCGTCCTGACCGGGTTGTGGCGGCACGGCCCACCAGGGCTCTTTGCTGATGATCTGGCGCATGGGTGCGCTCCAGTTGACGGGAATGCCATCAACTATAGGCTGCCCACAAAAAAGGCGCCCGAGGGCGCCGAAGTTCACCTTGACCGAGGGAGCCAGGTGAGGCCGTTCGCAGAAGGTGCAGCGGTGGTAAGGCGCTGCGTGAACGGAAGAGGGGGGAAGTTGATACCTGTGTTGAATGTCAGGGCCTCATCGCGGGCAAGCCCGCTCCCACAGGGGATTCGCGTCGTTCACCTGTCTGTGGTCCACCCCGGACCACTGTGGGAGCGAGCTTGCTCGCGAAGGCGGCAGCAGGTTCACCCGTGATGCCAAGTGAATTACTTGCCGAGTTTCACGCGGGTCCAGCCACGCGTCATCACCCGCTGAATGCCAATCGGCATGTCCGGAATGGCATACAGCGTCGCCATCACTTCCTGCGGGGGGTAAGACCCCGGATCGTTGCGAATCGCTTCATCCACCAATGGCGTCGCCGCCGCGTTGGCGTTGCTGTAGCCGACGCTGTTGGTGACTTCGGCGATGATGTCCGGGCGCATCAGGAAATTCATGAACAGGTAGGCGTTGTCGACGTTGGCGGCATCACGGGGGATGGCAACCATGTCGTAGAAACTGCCGGCGCCTTCTTTGGGGATGCTGTAGTCGATCTTCACCATGCCGCCAGCCTCTTTGGCGCGCGCCTTGGCCTGCAGCACGTCGCCGGAATAACCGACCGCCACGCAGATGTTGCCGTTGGCCAGGTCGGAGATGTATTTCGAGGAGTGGAAATACGCCACCGATGGCCGGATCTTCATGAACAGCGCTTCGGCTTCGGCGATGTGTGCCTTGTCCTGCGAGTTCACCGGGTAGCCCAGGTAGTGCAGGGCGGCTGGCAGCATTTCGGTGGGCGAATCAAGGAAACTGATGCCGCAGGCTTTCAGTTTGGCGGCGTTTTGCGGCTTGAACAGCAGGTCCCAGGAATCGGTCGGCGCATCGGCCCCGAGCACTTCCCTGACCTTGTCCGGGTTAAAGCCGATACCGATCGAACCCCACATGTACGGGAACGCGTGGGCGTTGCCCGGATCGCTCGCCGAGGCGTTTTTCAGCAGCACCGGGTTGAGGTTTTTCCAGTTCGGCAGCTTCGATTTGTCCAGCGTCTGATAGACGCCGGCCTTGATCTGCTTGGCCAGGAAACTGTTGGACGGCACCACGATGTCATACCCGGATTTGCCGGCCAGCAGGCGCGCCTCAAGGGTTTCGTTGCTGTCGAACACATCGTAGGTCACGCGGATGCCGGTCTCCTCCTCGAACTTCTTGACGGTGTCCGGGGCGATGTAATCCGACCAGTTGTAGACGCGCAGTACCTTGTCATTGGCCTGGGCGCCGGTGGCAATCGTGCCCAACAAGGACAGTGTCAGCAGAGTCCTGGCAAACATTTTCATCGGTACAACTCCATTTTCTTTTTATAAAACACAAAACCTGTGGCGAGGGAGCTTGCTCGCGCTCGGCTGCGAAGCAGTCGCACAACCATCCTGCGCGGTGCGTCTGATACACCAGGATCAAAGGTCTTGGCGCCGCTTCGCTGCCCAGCGCGAGCAAGCCCGCTCGCCACAGTTAACTCGATAGCTTTAGTCCTAAACCGTCGCTGCAACTCGCTGCTTGGCCGGTTGCTGCCACGATTCGCTGGCCGTCTGGTCCATGGCTTCCTGAATCGCCCGTTTGCGGTTGGCTTCGGCCTTGCGGCTGAAGTACCAGACCATGAATGTGACGATGGACACTGCCAGCAGAATCAGGCTGGCCACGGCGTTGATCTCCGGTTTCACACCCAGACGCACCGCCGAGAACACTTCCATCGGCAAGGTCGTGGAGCCAGGGCCGGAGACGAAGCTCGCCAGCACCAGGTCATCCAGAGACAGGGCGAAGGACATCATGCCGCCTGCCGCCAGCGATGGCGCAATCATCGGGATGGTGATCAGGAAGAACACCTTCAACGGCTTGGCACCGAGGTCCATGGCAGCCTCTTCGATGGACAGGTCCAGCTCGCGCAGGCGGGCGGAGACTACCACCGCCACATAGGCGGCACAAAACGTGGTGTGGGCGATCCAGATGGTGACGATGCCGCGCTCCTGTGGCCATCCGATCAGTTGCGCCATCGCCACGAACAACAGCAACAACGACAGACCGGTAATCACTTCCGGCATCACCAGCGGTGCGGTGACCAAACCGCCGAACAGCGTGCGACCCTTGAAGCGTGTCACGCGGGTCAGCACAAATGCCGCCAGCGTACCGAGCGCCACTGCGGCAATCGCGGTGTAGCAGGCGATTTCCAGCGAGCGCACCACCGAGCCCATCAGTTGCGTATTGTCGAGCAGGCCGACGTACCACTTCACCGACCAGCCGCCCCACACCGTCACCAGTTTGGAGGCGTTGAACGAGTAGATCACCAGGATCAGCATCGGCAGGTAGATGAACGTCAGGCCGAAGATCAGCATGAACTTTGAAAATCCGAAGCGTTTCATCCCCGTGCCTCCATCTCTTTGGCCTGACTGCGGTTGAACAGCAGAATCGGCACAATCAGGATCAACAGCATCACCACTGCCAGGGCGGATGCCACCGGCCAGTCGCGGTTGTTGAAGAATTCTTGCCACAGCACACGGCCGATCATCAGCGTCTCCGGGCCACCCAGCAGTTCCGGAATCACGAACTCACCCACCACCGGAATGAACACCAGCATGCAGCCGGCGATGATGCCGTTCTTGGCCAGCGGCACGGTGATTTTCCAGAAGTTGTTGAAGTTGCTCGAACCCAGGTCCGAGGCGGCTTCCAGCAGGCTGCCATCGTGTTTCACCAGGTTGGCATACAGCGGCAGCACCATGAACGGCAGATACGCATACACCACCCCGATGTAGACGGCGGTGTTGGTGTTGAGGATCTCGATCGGGTGATCGGTCAGCCCGCTCCACATCAGAAACGCGTTGAGCAAACCGTTGTTGCTGAGGATGCCCATCCACGCGTAGACGCGGATCAGGATCGCGGTCCAGGTCGGCATCATGATCAACAACAGCAGGACGTTTTGCGCTTCCTTGCTCGCTTTGGTGATCGCATACGCCATCGGAAAGCCGATGCCCAGGCACATCAAGGTGCTGAAAAACGCCACCTTCAACGAGCCAAGATAAGCCGAGATGTACAGCTCATCCTGGGTCAGCAGCGCGTAGTTGCCCAGGTTCAGCAGCACTTGCAGTTTCTGGTCGACGAAGTTGTAGATCTCGGTGTACGGCGGAATTGCCAGCGCCGCTTCCGAGAAGCTGATCTTCATCACCAGGAAGAACGGCAGCATGAAAAACAGGAACAGCCAGATGAACGGAATGCCGATCACCATCTTGCGCCCGCTGGGGACCAGCCTCAGAAATTGCTGATTGAAGGTTTTCATGAGCGCAGTACCACGCCGCTGTCGTCTTCCCACCACACGTAGACCTGATCGTCCCAGGTCGGCCGCGCGCCACGGCGTTCGGCGTTGGCCATGAACGACTGGACGATCTTGCCACCCGGCAATTCGACGTAGAACACCGAGTGCCCGCCAAGGTAGGCGATGTCATGCACCTTGCCTCGGGACCAGTTGTAGAGGACCTCGGGCTTGAGGGTGCTGACCAGCATTTTTTCCGGGCGGATGGCGTAGGTGATCGACTTGTCTTGCACCGATGTACTGACGCCGTGGCCGACGTAGATCTTCTGCTCCAGGTCCGGGCTGTGAATGATCGCGTGGCCTTCCTGATCGTCTACCACGGTGCCGTCGAAGGCGTTCACGTTGCCGATGAATTCGCAGACCATGCGGCTGACCGGCGCTTCATAAATGTCTACCGGGCTGCCGATCTGGGCAATCCAGCCCAGGTGCATGATCGCGATGCGCTCGGCCATGGTCATGGCTTCTTCCTGGTCGTGGGTCACCATCACGCAGGTCACGCCGACCCGCTCGATGATCTGCACCAGTTCCAGCTGCATTTGCGAGCGCAGCTTTTTATCCAGCGCGCCCATCGGTTCGTCGAGCAGCAGCAGCTTCGGACGCTTGGCCAGGGAACGGGCCAGCGCCACACGCTGACGCTGACCACCGGACAACTGATGGGGTTTGCGTTTGGCGTATTGGGTCATGTGCACCAGGCGCAGCATCTCTTCGACACGGGCGTCGATTTCGCTGGCGGACAAACGATCCTGCTTGAGGCCGAAGGCGATGTTCTGCGCCACCGTCATGTGCGGGAACAGTGCGTAGGACTGGAACATCATGTTGATCGGCCGTTCGTAGGGCGGCATGTCGGTGATGTCGACACCGTCGAGCAGGATCCGGCCTTCGGTCGGCCGTTCGAAACCGGCGAGCATGCGCAGCAGGGTCGATTTGCCGGAGCCGGAACCGCCGAGCAGGGCGAAGATTTCGCCTTGATGGATTTCCAGCGAGACGTCATCCACGGCGGTGGTTTCGTCGAATTTCTTGGTGACGCGGTCGACTTTCACCAACACCTTTTTCGGTGCCTGGTGACCTTCAAGAGCCTTCCTGTAAGTGCTGGAGGCGTTTGCCATGTGAAACTCCCAACAGGTTTCAGTCGTCGGGCCAACGTGGCCTGACTTAATAGTTGATTGCAAGCCCGTGTCAGGTAATGCCAGTCAATCGAAACGCTGATCCCTTGTGGGAGCGGGCTTGCCCGCGATGGCTGCGTGTCAGTCGACATCATCGTTGGCTGATCCACCGCTTTCGCGGGCAAGCCCGCTCCCACAGGGTTTTTCGTTTGAATCACTGACCCATTCCAATCAGGCTTATTCGGCGCCGCCGTCCTGGCTGCCTGGTAGTACTTGTTGTTATCGCGGTGTGTTGTTGTCGCGAGTGACCGGCGCGCAAAGGCACGCCCGTCTGGCTCACGGGGGCAGTAAAGGATTGAATTTGTTTTTTTGAATCAGCGCTGGTTACGCAACTCGGCCCGTCGCCGGCACGCATCGCCAAACGCCTGGAAAATACTCAAGTAGGGCGGGTTCGACAGCACCTGCCATTCCGGGTGCCATTGCACGCCGACAGCAAAGGTCGGGCTGTGCTCCACCGAGATCGCCTCGATCAAGCCGTCCGGCGCAATCGCTTCGCTGCGCAGGCCGGGCGCCAGGCGGTCGATGCCCTGACTGTGAATCGAATTGACCCTGAATTCGCCAGGCAACTGCAGCGCTTCGAATACACCGCCCGGTTGCACGGTGACCGTATGCGCCGGTGCGTATTGCACCGCCAGCTCCGGGCTGTCCGCCTCGCGGTGATCGAGCATGCCGGGCAACTCATGCACCTTCTGGTGCAGGCTGCCGCCGAACGCCACGTTCATTTCCTGGAAGCCCCGGCAAATGCCGAGCACCGGAACGCCCGCCGCGATGGCTGCACGTAATAAAGGGAGGGTGGTGGCATCCCGCGCCGGATCGTGATCCGTGCCGGGAGCGCTGGCCGGGCCTTGATAGTGAAAGGGCTCCACATTCGACGGTGAGCCGGTCAGCAACAGACCGTCGAGCTGCGCGAGCAGATCATCGATTTCGGTCAGGTCGCCTAAAGAAGGAATGATCACGGGCAACCCCAGGGCCGCGACGCTGACAGCACGCAAGTACTTGTCGCCGCTGACGTGGTAGGGGTGCAGGCCAATCTGTTTGACGCACGCAGTAACGCCGATCAATGGCTTGAATGCCATTTTTATCACCTCGAAGTTTCACACTTGAACGAGCTTTTCCGGAGCTTAGCCTTGTTGATTTTAATTAACAACTCTCATGTAAAAAATTCTAAACGCCGATCGTCCGAAGCTGAGGGACTGCGCGGCTCTGGCGTCGGATCTGGCACTCTCGTGCCCAAAAAAGCCCCTGAAATAAGCCTTGAAAGGCCATGTGTTCGCTATTGACTTCACTTTGCCTTTCGGATTGACTGGGCTCGTGACAGGGTAGTGAACATAATAATTAACAGCTAATAGGTGCATCATGTCGGTCCCTCTGCGTGCCGTTCAACTCAACGAAGCAAACGCATTCCTTAAGAAATATCCTGAGGTTTTGTACGTCGACCTTCTGATTGCGGATATGAACGGTGTGGTGCGCGGCAAGCGCATCGAGCGCACCAGTCTTCATAAGGTCTACGAAAAAGGCATCAACCTCCCGGCCTCTCTGTTTGCTCTGGACATCAACGGTTCCACGGTGGAAAGCACCGGCCTGGGTCTGGACATCGGCGACTCAGACCGAATCTGCTTTCCCATCCCCAATACCCTCAGCATCGAGCCGTGGCAGAAGCGCCCGACTGCGCAACTGCTGATGACCATGCACGAACTCGAAGGCCAGCCGTTCTTCGCCGACCCTCGCGAAGTGCTGCGTCAGGTGGTGAGCAAGTTCGATGACATGGGCCTGACCATCTGTGCGGCGTTCGAACTGGAGTTCTATCTGATCGATCAGGACAACGTGAACGGTCGTCCGCAATCACCACGCTCGCCGGTGTCCGGCAAACGTCCGCACTCGACTCAGGTGTACCTGATCGACGACCTGGACGAATACGTCGATTGCCTGCAAGACATCCTTGAAGGCGCGAAAGAGCAGGGCATCCCGGCGGACGCCATCGTCAAGGAAAGCGCCCCGGCGCAATTCGAAGTCAACCTGCATCACGTCTCCGACCCGATCAAGGCTTGCGACTACGCGGTGCTGCTCAAGCGTCTGGTGAAGAACATCGCCTACGACCACGAGATGGACACCACCTTCATGGCCAAGCCGTATCCGGGCCAGGCGGGTAATGGTCTACACGTACATATTTCGATTCTCGACAAGCAAGGCAACAACATCTTCGCCAGCGAGGATCCCGAGCAGAACGCCGCACTGCGTCACGCGATCGGCGGTGTGCTCGAGACCCTGCCGGCGCAGATGGCTTTCCTGTGCCCGAACGTCAACTCGTACCGCCGCTTCGGCGCACAGTTCTACGTGCCGAACTCGCCGAGCTGGGGCATCGATAACCGCACCGTAGCGGTACGCGTGCCGACCGGTTCCGCCGATTCGGTGCGCATCGAACACCGCGTCGCCGGCGCCGATGCCAACCCGTACCTGCTGATGGCCTCGGTCCTGGCCGGTATTCACCACGGCCTGACCAACGAAATCGAGCCTGGGCCACCGGTCGAAGGCAACAGCTACGAGCAGAACGAACAGAGCCTGCCGAACAACCTGCGCGATGCCTTGCGCGAGCTGGATGACAGCGAAGTCATGGCCAAATACATCGACCCGCTGTACATCGACGTGTTCGTGGCGTGCAAGGAAAGCGAGCTGGCGGAGTTCGAGAACTCCATCTCCGACCTTGAGTACAACTGGTATTTGCATACCGTTTGATGGTCTGAACCTCGATCATTTAAAGATGAAAGGTGTGTGACAACGTATGCACACACCATCAATCCCTGTGGGAGCGGGCTTGCCCGCGATGGCGTCATTACTGTCGATATTGATGGTGACTGACACACCGCTATCGCGGGCAAGCCCGCTCCCACAGGGGATTGCATTTCAAGTTTTAAACTGAAGATCAACTATTCCTCTGCGTCGAGTCACAACAATGACAAACACTCGCAGCGACTGGGAACAACGCTTCCAGTCCCTCACACTCGAAGGCCGGGCCTTCATCGATGGCCAGTACGTCGCAGCACTCAGCGGCGACACCTTCGAATGCCTGAGCCCGGTCGACGGCCGTTTTCTGGCCAACGTCGCCAGCACCGATGAAGCCGACGCCAACGCAGCCGTCGCCGTTGCGCGCCGCACCTTCGAATCCGGCGTCTGGTCCAGGTTGGCCCCGGCCGAGCGCAAGCGCACCCTGATTCGCTTCGCCGACCTGATCCTGGCCAACCAGGAAGAACTGGCACTGCTCGAAACCCTGGACATGGGCAAACCGATCAGCGACTCCATGGCCATCGACATCCCGGCGACCGCCAACGCGATCCGCTGGACTGCCGAAGCCATCGACAAGATCTACGACGAAGTCGCCGCCACGCCCCACGATCAGTTGGGCCTGATCACTCGCGAACCGGCCGGTGTGGTGGCCGCCATCGTGCCGTGGAATTTCCCGCTGATCATGGCCAGCTGGAAGTTCGCCCCGGCGCTGGCGGCGGGTAACTCGTTCATCCTCAAGCCTTCGGAAAAGTCACCACTGACCGCGATCCGCATCGCCCAGTTGGCGCTGGACGCCGGCATCCCCGCAGGGGTGTTCAACGTCCTGCCGGGTTACGGCCACACCGTTGGCAAGGCGCTGGCGCTGCACATGGACGTCGACGTGCTGGCCTTCACCGGCTCCACGGCGATTGCCAGGCAACTGCTGATCTACGCCGGGCAAAGCAACATGAAACGCGTCTGGCTCGAAGCAGGGGGGAAGAGTCCAAACGTGGTGTTCGCCGACGCGCCGGATTTGCGCGCGGCAGCACAGGCAGCGGCCAGCGGCATTGCCTTCAACCAGGGCGAAGTCTGCACCGCCGGTTCGCGTTTGCTGGTGGAGCGTTCGATCCGCGAGCAGTTCATTCCACTGCTGGTGGAAGCGCTGCAAGCCTGGAAGCCGGGGCATGCGCTCGATCCGGCAACCACCGTTGGCGCCGTGGTCGATCAACGCCAACTGGACAACGTGTTGCGCTACATCCAGGTCGGCAAGGACCAGGGCGCGCAGTTGATCGCAGGCGGCAGCCGCACCCTCGAAGAAACCGGTGGCCTGTACCTGCAACCGGCGATTTTCGATGGCGTGACCAATGCCATGACCATCGCCCGGGAAGAGATTTTCGGTCCGGTGCTGTCGCTGATCACCTTCGACACCGAGGAAGAGGCGCTGGCGATTGCCAACGACAGCATCTTCGGCCTGGCCGCAGGCGTCTGGACCCGTAACCTGAGCAGGGCCCACACCTTCGCTCGCGGCCTGCGGGCCGGCAGCGTCTGGGTCAACCAGTACGACGGCGGCGACATGACTGCGCCGTTCGGCGGGTTCAAGCAGTCGGGTAACGGTCGGGACAAATCGCTGCACGCGTTCGACAAATACACCGAACTCAAAGCGACCTGGATCAAGCTCTAACCTATTAAAGCGGTGGCTGCCGGCACGTACCGGCGGCCCTCGGAGAAACCTATGAAACAGACTCATGTAAACAGCTACTACGCCGCCACCACCCATCGCATCGGCGACTTCCCGGTGCTTGAAGAACTGGTGGAATGCGACGTCTGTGTGATTGGCGCCGGCTACACTGGCTTGTCCTCGGCGCTGTTCCTCGCCGAGGCCGGCTACAGCGTAACTGTGCTCGAAGCCGCCAAAGTCGGCTTCGGCGCCAGCGGTCGCAACGGCGGGCAACTGGTCAACTCCTACAGCCGCGACGTCGATGTCATCGAAGAACGCTACGGCGACAAAACCGCCGAAGTGCTCGGCAGCATGATCTTCGAAGGCGCCGACATCATTCGTCAGCGCATCCAGCACTACGACATCCAGTGCGACTACCGTCCGGGCGGTATTTTCGCCGCGCTGAACAAGAAACAGCTCAAAGGCCTGGCCGAGCAGAAAAGTGGCTGGGAGCGCTACGGCAACAAAAACCTGACCCTGCTCGATGCCAACGACATGAAGCGCGAAGTCGGTTGCGACAACTACGTCGGCGGCCTGCTGGACATGCAGGGCGGCCACATCCACCCGCTGAACCTGGCCTTGGGCGAAGCCTCGGCCATCATCGGTCTGGGCGGCAAAATCTATGAACAATCGGCGGCGGTGGAAATCACCTACGGCGAACCGATCACCGTGCGCACCGCCAAAGGTGTGGTTCGCGCCAAATACCTGCTGATTGCCGGCAACGCCTATCTGCCACAGGATCTCGACAACCGCGTCACACGCAAAAGCATGCCGTGCGGCTCGCAAATCGTCGTCACCGAGCCGCTGTCGGAAAAAGTTGCCCGCAGCCTGATCACCAACAACTACTGCGTGGAAGACTGCAACTACCTGCTCGACTACTACCGCCTCACTGCCGACAACCGCCTGTTGTACGGCGGTGGCGTGGTCTATGGCGCTCGCGAGCCGGACGACATCGAACAACTGATCAAGCCGAAAATCCTCAAGACCTTCCCGCAATTGAAAGACGTGAAGATCGACTACCGCTGGACCGGCAACTTCCTGCTGACCATGTCCCGCATGCCGCAATTTGGCCGCATCGAGAAAAACGCCTACTACATGCAAGGCTACAGTGGCCACGGCGTGACCTGCTCGCACCTGGCCGGCAAACTCATCTCGGAAATGATCCGCGGCGACGCCGAGCGCTTCGATGCCTTCGCCTCACTGCCACACATGCCGATGTTCGGCGGCCGCACGTTCCAGGCGCCACTGACCGCGATGGGTGCCGCGTATTACGCGCTACGGGACCGGTTCGGTATCTAACCTCAAGTCGCACGCATAACCCTGTGGGAGAAAGCTTGCTCGCGAAGACGGCAGCACATTCAGCATCAATGTGCCTGACCCACCGCTTTCGCGGGCAAGCCCGCTCCCACACGGGATCTGTGTCGAACACCAATTTTATGTTCACTGAGGATCAACTGTGGGAGATGGACACAAAATTTGAGCCCGACCGCAATCAACTGTGGGAGCGGGCTTGCCCGCGAAGACGGACTGTCAGCCTGCATCAATACCACCTGACACCCCACAAGCCCCACCCACCAAGGCTCAACACCCTTTTTCCACCACCATTCATCGAACCTGCTGAGCAACACCCACAAACATGATTTAATACCCGCCTTTCAAGGTTCCGGGACAGGGAAGCGGTGTTCCACGCGGCCAAAAGTCGCCCGCCATCCACCCCCATTACCCCTTAAGTCGATCTCAACATAAGGCAGTCAATGGACACGGGCTCACGACTCAAACTAGTACGCGAAAGCTACAAACTCTCCCAGCGTGAGCTGGCCCGGCGTAGCGGCGTCACCAATGCCACCATCTCCCTGATCGAACAAAATCGCGTCAGCCCCTCTGTCAGTTCACTCAAGAAACTGCTCGAAGGCATCCCCATGTCCCTGGCGGACTTCTTCACCTTCGACCAGCCACCGCGCGAACACCAATACGTATTTCGCGCCAATGAACAGCCAGACCTCGGCCGCGACGGCCTGCGCCTGCTGCTGATCGGCGCCTCCGTGCCGAGCCGGCAGATGCGCTTGCTGCGCGAGCAATACGCGCCGGGAGCGAGTTCCGGGGAAGAGCCGATCGTGCACGCTGAGGGGGAGGAGTGTGGGCTGGTTACACGGGGGACGGTCGAGCTGACGGTGGACGGGCAGGTGAGTGTGTTGAATGCCGGGGATGGGTATTACTTCCCGACGACGTTGCCGCATCGGTTCAGGAATATCGGGGCGGATGAGGCGGAGATCATCAGTGCCAACACGCCGGCCAACTTCTGAACTTTATAGTGTGCGCTGACCTTTAGCGGCGCACCTGAATGCCTGGACAAATCAGCGCTGGGTTTGTTTTCTGGCAAAGCAGAATTGACAACCCGGCTCATCCAAAACATTCTTTGCCCATGACCAACACATTCCGTATGAACATGATGTCGTATGAACATGATGTGCTCCCCCATGACCGCCTCTGGCGGGCCATGAGGTCATGCGTTCACAGGATTTGACGTAAGCACCCAAGGCCCCGCCAGAAATGGACGGGGCTTTTTTGTTCTCCGTCCACCGATGGCTGAAGGAGAATGAAATGTTCGAAATCAGACGCGCCACACCAATTGGCGTGTGTGCCTATGGTGAAGGGACTTTTGATGTGATCGGGAAGCGAGGTAGAGGGTAGAACAGCTTATAAAAAACCCGCAGCGATGCGGGTTCTTGTTAGTTGAAATCAAACCTGTGCCAATCAGTGCTGCATGGATTTGCACTGATTACGCAGCCCATCGTCCTTGATGTTGTTGCAACTGTCCGAGCCTTGTTTGGCCTTGCAAAAGTTGCGCTGGTCATCATCGCGGATGTTTCCACAATCACTGCCCCCTGTTTCCCCTTTGCAGGCATTGCGCATGTCGTCATCCTTGATGTTTTGGCAGCCCCCCGAGCCCTGCTTGGCCTTGCAATAGTTGCGCTGATCATCGTTGCGAATATTTCCACAGTCGCCAGTGCCTTCTGTTTCCGCTTTGCAGGCATTGCGCTGGTCATCATCCTTGATGTTTTGGCATCCGCCCCGGCCTTCCCGGGCTTTGCAGTAGTTACGCTGATCATCATTGCTGATGTTGTCGCAGCTGGCGTAAACGTAGCCGCTGAACATCAACAACACTGCGAGGATTAGTCTCATTGCACACTTCCATGATTTGCCAGGGGGCAGCCGGGCGCTGTGGGTTCACGCTGAGATAGCAGGGTGATTCGCCATCATATTGACATCAATTTGAAGGGAAGTTCCGAGGCGGATTGCGCGAAGAAATACGTGGAGCAGAACACCCTGTGCGCTTGAATTATTCAAGCACGAGGGGCGGTCTAATCACGCAAGGTGTGTGGGGCGGACGCTTGGAAATAATGTCCTCACAACCAACACCCACATAAACGAAAAAACCCGCCAAGCGGGTTTTTTTAGGCGATCAGCGCGCTTACAGGAAGTTGTAGGTGTAATTGAAAATCAGACGGGTCTGGTCCTGGTTCGCGACCCCGGTTCCGCCCGAGTGGTAGCTGCCAGTGCGTAGTGTTGTACCGAAGCCCTTCAGGTAGCCGCTCTGAACCACGTAGTCGACACCGGCGTCACGCTCCCATTCGGTGTGGTCTACGCCAGCAAGTGTCTTGTCCTTGATATTGTCGCCACGCAGATAGTTGACGAAAGCGCTCAAGCCGGGGATGCCGACTCGCGCGAAGTCGTACGTGTATTGACCGAATGAAGTGTCTTCACCTGCTCGAATGAAACTGCCGATCACGGAGTTGGTGTACAGGTAGAAGCTGGTTCCGCCGTTGTCTTCGCTGTTGGAACCGTTAGCCGCCAAAGGCTTGCCGTCTTTGGTGACGTTGCCCTGGTTCAGCATGACGAAACCACCGTCATCACTGACGCTCTGATAGCCAAGCATGAATTTGCTACCGCCCAACTGGTAGGTAAACATGGTGCTCCAGGTGACGTTATCAACTTCATTGGCGTGCTTGGCGTAACCACCGTTGTTGTTGAACGCGTAACCGGCGGCGCCGCTGCTGTTCTTGCCGTCAGAGCTGCTGTTGAAGTAGCGCAGATCAGTCTTGAAGGACTGGTCGTCACCCAGTGGCAGTACGTGGATCAAGCCCAGGAAGTTCTGGTTATAAAAGTTTTCCAGGTTGGCGTAGTAGTACTGCAAGGTCAGGTTTTTGTTGACGCTGTAGTCACCGCCGGCATAACGGAATTGGTTGCTGCCCTCGGTTGCGCCTGCCACCGACAGCGCCGTGCTGTTGGTCGATGCGCGGCCAGTGGAGTGTTCCAGCTGACCAGCGCTCAGCGTCAGGTTGTCGATTTCCCTGGAGGTCAGCATGGCGCCGTCAAAGTTTTGCGGCATCGCGCGGCTGTCGGTCGCCATCATGATTGGCAACTGAGGAAACAGAGCGCCACCCACATGCAATTCAGTTTTGGACAGGCGCAATTTGACGTTTGCGTCCCCACGGGCCACGTCGTCCTCAGCCGAGTTGTCGCGCTCGCTTGGCCAGAATGAGTTGCCTGTACCTGGGTGGTGACCCGGACCGCCATCGAGGTGCAGGCCGTAGAGCATCTGAGCGTCGACACCGACCCCGATCATGCCTTGGGTGAAGCCGGATCTGTAGTCAAGTTTCAGCACTTCAGCGGTTTCGCGTTGGTTGTTTGCACCCGCAGAGTGATCATCGTTCTCGTAGTAATAGGTGCGGGTACTGAGGGCCAGCTTGCTGTCCTCCAGGAACCCCTGTGGCTTGGCCGCATCATCTGCTTGAGCATGAAGAGACAGCGCGGCCAGCGCGATAGCGGTCGCGAGATGTTGTTTTTTCAATGTAATGCTCCTCGGTGTCATTTTTTTATTGAATTTTGCTGTCCGGCTCTTTGTACGGATCAGCGCTGCATAAACATTTGAATGGTTGTGGGCTGGCAGTTGAACGCGCTGTCGCTGACCGAGAACATTGGGAACGTGTTCGCAGAATTCCGGGGGATTTGGTTGAAGTCAGGCGACCCTGTCGTAACCACTGTTCATACGACGCAGCGGTGAGATACAAGCTCGAACCCACAACGCGGGCTCGAGCCAATCACAAAGCCGAGCCTTGATGGGAGCCCATCACATTGAGAGGCTGTGGCCCCGGTCCGGACGTTATTTCTCGGGCAACGGCCCAGACGATAATGGCCGCGGCGATGTCAAAAATCGCCAGCACCACGAACAGCGGGCTGTAGCCAATCTGTGTCACCAGAACGCCGAATACTGCCGTGAATGCAGCAGCCCCCAGGTAGCCGAACATGCCGCCCATACCGGTAGCCGTCGCCACTTCGTTTTTACCGAACGAGTCCGATGTAATTGAGTACAGCGCGCCCGACAGCGTCTGATGGGCAAAGCCACCGACACACAGCAGGGCGATCGCGGTGTAGGGACTGTCCACCAGACCGATGCAGGCGGGGCCGATCATGCAGGAACAACCGAACAGCAAAACCATCTTGCGCGAAGTAAACAACGACACTTTGCAGTAACGGTGGAACAGCGGGCTGAGGTAACCACCCAATACGCAGCCGATGTCCGCAGCCAGGAAGGGTAGCCAGGCAAACATGGCAACTTCCTTGATGTTCATGTGCCGTTCAGTCATCAGGTACAGGGGGATCCAGGCATTGAACGTCTGCCAGGCCGGTTCCGACAGAATCCGTGCAGAGGCGATCGCATAAAAGTTACGGCTGCCAATGATCTTCTTCCAGCTGCCTTTTTTCGACGTGGCTTCCTTGAAGTGGGACTCCTGCCCGGACAGGATGTAATCGCGCTCGCTATCGCTCAGGCGTTGTTGATCACGCGGATGCTTGTACAACACGAGCCAGAGAAAACTCCAGATCAGCCCCAGCCCGCCCACCATCAGAAACGCCAGTTGCCAGCCGCTTTGCAGGATGGCCCAGACGACCAGAGGCGGCGCGAGCAGGGCGCCAATCGATGATCCAATGTTGAACCAGCCGATGGCGACTGAACGCTCCTTGGCCGGAAACCATTCGGTGGTGGCCTTGACCCCGGCCGGCAAGCCAGCGGCCTCGGTGAGCCCTAGCAAGGCGCGAACGAATGCCAGGCTTTGCCAGCCAGTCGCCAACGCAGCCGCTGCACAGGCAGCCGACCAGGCCAGGGCAAATACGGCAAAGCCCATCTTGGTCCCGATGGCATCAATGATGTAGCCCGCCACGGGCTGCATGAATGCGTAGGCCAATTGCCAGGCGACCACGATGTGGGAGTACTGCTCGGTCGAGATGCTCAATTCGCTCATCAGCGTTGGAGCCGCGACCGACAGGGTGTTGCGGGCCAGATAATTGACAATCAGACCCGCCGTTACCAAGCCGACCATCCACCAGCGGATGCCTTTGATTTTCATCCCTTCACCTTGATTTATTATTGGATTGAAGTGTGTGACGTCCCGCTTCGCATCGAGGATGTCGAGTGCACGACGAACACGATCAGGCCCTGCGCGAGACTGACTCAGGCAGCAGAGACCTTGCGGGTGTGCACATCGACCAGCGCGAAAACGGGTAGAGCGATTGGGAAAACGGCTACGCGGGATGCAGTCATCATGGGGATAACACTCAATGTCTTATTTTTATAATCGAAAACCTATATGTTGTAGGTCGTCGTACATCTTTCGCATTTATAGCGAGTCTTGTGTTCACGTGTCAACTGGCTTTCAGCCCATCGGCAGGTATTTACGCTATCAATAAAAGCGAATTTAAAGGGGGCTAAGAGATGTTGTGTCCGTCATGCGCGTCGCATTGACGGACTTTGGTTTGTTGTACGACGACGTACCAATATGCTTGCAGGGCGATCTGCCAGGCGACTTCAAATGGGCAGCGCTCCAAAAATCCCGGGCAGAAACAGCAAAGCCCCGAAATGTCGGGGCTTTGCGCTGCCTTCAAGGTCGCTATTACATCGGGTGTCTACATCGGCCGATGCGCATCATGCTTGGGCCCCATCAACGCCCACAGCACCAGCCCGATCAGCGGCACAAACACGATTACCACGATCCAGACGCATTTGTTGTCTATCTTCCCCTCGCTTTTGACGATCCTGCCAATTGCCCACAATTCAATCACCAAGAGAATTGCCGCCAGTGCGATCCAGATATGTTCGATTTGCATGAGCCACCTCCTGATAGTCCTCTCGTTAGGTGGAGGGTGGCGGACAGGGTTCATTTTTATTGTTTGGCGGGGGCTGTTCAGTGGGCGATGAAGGTGCGCAATTGAAGGCTGCTGGCGAGGTGTTGCGTGGTCAGTTCGAAGAACCGGGCCAGGCAGGGCAGGTTGAAGTGAGCTTGCATGTGTTCGGTTGAGTGCCAGTGGCCAGTGATGATCCAGGGGACTTTGGGGGATGTGCTGCAGGTGAGGGTATAGGCGGCGCAGCCGGGGGTGTCGCGCAGGGTTTCGAGCAGCTCATTCAGCTGTGATTGCAGGGCTGTGGACTGGCCGGGGATCGGGTGGATTTCGATGGTGTTGATGGCGGCGAGAGACATGGGGAGTGATGCCTGTCTGTTAAGGGTTGAACACTGCAAGTTTTGTGGGAGCGGGTTTGCTCGCGAAAGCGGAGGGTCAATCAACATCAACGTTGAATGTGCCGGCCTCTTCGCGAGCAGGCTCGCTCCCACCGGTTTTGGGACGGTTCTCACGAGCAGCGTTTTTCACTGCGCGAGCAACTTGCGCGCCAGTGCCAGGGATTGCGCCTCGCTCGCCGTGGTGAACATCGCAAAGCCCCAGAACTTTTCATACAGCACGGCAAAGGGTTTGGCCGCGAGGCGTTTGGCGGCGTTGGGTTCGATGTAGATCGAGGCTTTGACGAACGAGCGTAGCGCGGCTTTGTTACGTTTCATCCACAGCGAGATGCGTTTTCGTTCTTCTGGTGTGTGTTCGTGCTGGCCTTCGTCGGCGGTTTGCTTGTTGAGCAGGACGAAGGTTTGCTCCCGTGCGAGCAAGGCTTCGAAGGCTTCGAATGAGCTGTCGCTGCTCGGGCTCGCTTCGACCCAGACCAGGGGGAAGTCTTTGGCGTCTATCAGCATGGTGGTGGTCCTCGGCGTTCAATGGTGGGTTCACGATACCCAGCGTGCGGATGGACGTCATTGCACAATCGGGTCACACTCTTTTTCAATCCGGCCAAATACTCTTGGGAGTACCGCGCTTGTTTTCCAACACCGCCAGCGAATCGGTTCACGGTTGGGATGTCGACAGCATTCCCCGGCCAGTCTGCGCGGTAAATGCCTCGCGGGTCGCCCGGGACTGGGAGCATGCGCGGCATCAGCATCGCAAGGCGCAGTTGATTTACTCGGTGCGCGGCATCGTCAATTGTGAGGTTGAGGAGGGCGTGTGGCTGGTGCCCCCGCAGTGTGCGGTGTGGATTCCGGGCGGGCTGGCACATTCGTCACGGGGCTCGGGGGAGACGGAGTGTTATTGCCTGTTTGTCGAACCCGATGCGGTGGCAGGACTGCCCACGGTGTGCTGCACGATTTCGGTGTCACCGCTGCTGCGTGAGTTGCTGATGAAGGCGGCGGGTTTTGCGCAGTTGTATCCCGAGCAAGGGCGGGAAGCGCGGTTGATTGCGGCGTTGCTGGACGAGTTGTGCGAGGCGCCGGTAGAGGATCTGCATTGGCCGATGCCTGTTGATCGACGGCTGCGGCAGTTGGCGCAGAGGTTGTTGGCCGATCCTTCGAGCAAGGCCTCGATGGGCGATTGGGCCAGGCGTATCGGTATGAGCGAGCGCAGCATGAGTCGGTTGCTGGCCGAAGAGATCGGCATGAGTTTCGGGCGTTGGCGACGGCAGTTGCACATCATCCTGTCGCTGCAACGGCTGACCCAGGGCGACAGTGTGCAGACGGTGGCGCTGGAGCTGGGTTATGAGAGTGCCAGCGGCTTTGTGACGATGTTTCGCAAGACAGTGGGCAAGCCGCCGGCGCGGTATCTGTTTGAGCGGGGCAATGCCGGGCAGGGCAAAGATGGCGCGAATGTGCCGGGGATTGTGTTGGCATCGCAGACAGCTGATACACCCTAACTGCTGTGGGAGCGAGCCTGCTCGCGAAGAGGCCGGCACAGCCAGTATTAATGTTGGCTGATCCACCGCTTTCGCGAGCAGGCTCGCTCCCACAGGGCTTTGTGTTGTTTGATTAAATGCCGGTCGCCAGTTTCCCGGTGGACAACCGCCGCTTGTAAGCACTGTCCCGCGTCGCCAGCCACCAATACAGCGGTGTGGTAATCAACAGCCCCACCACCCAGGACAAATCCGCCCCATCGATGTGCGCTGAAATCGGCCCGACATACAGCGGCGTGTTCATGAACGGAATCTGCACCGCAATCCCGATCGCGTAGGCCAGCAACGCCTGCGGGTTGTAGCGGCCATAGATCCCGCCATCGACGTGGAAGATCGAGTCGATGTCGTACTGCCCTTTGTGGATCGCATAGAAGTCGATCAGGTTGATCGCCGTCCACGGCACCAGCACCACGAGCAGCACCAGCACCATGTCGACGAAGTGACCGATGAAGTCGGCCGAGGCGCCGACGGCGGCGATGCAGCAACTGGCGAGGACGATGATCGAGATCACGGCGCGGCTTTTCGCGGTGGGAATCCAGCGGTAGGCGAAGGTCTGGACCAGGGTGATCAGCGACAGCACTGCGCCGTACAGGTTGAGGGCGTTGTGGCTGATGACGCTGAGCAGAAACAGCACCAGCATCAACGGGCCGATGGAGCCGGTGGCGAGCTTGACCGCGTCCATGGTGTCCATGCCCACGGGCGTGGCGAGTACGGCGACGGCGCCGAAGATGAACGACAGGCTGGAGCCGAGCACGGTGCCCAGGTAGGTGGTCCAGAAGGTCGAGGCCACGGGCACGTTGGCCGGCAGGTAGCGCGAGTAGTCGGAAACGTAAGGCGCGAAAGCGATCTGCCAGAGCGCCGCCAGCGACACGGTGGCCAGCCAGCCGGAGATGTTGAAGCTGCCACGGGTGAGGAAGTCGGCGGTCTGTACGTGGGTGAAGATGTAGCCGAAGCCCAGCACGATGCCGATGCCCAATACCCAGGTGCCGATGCGGTTGAGTACGTGGATGAAGCGGTAGCCGATGATGCCGATGATCCCGGAACCGAGGGCGCCGATGATGATGCCCACCGGCACCGGCACGCTGTCGACCACGCCGTGCAGTGACTTGCCGGCCAGGACGATGTTGGAGGCGAAGAAGCCGATGTACATGACGCCGGCAATCAGCACCACCAACAGTGCGCCGAGGGAGCCGAACTGGGCGCGGCTCTGGATCATTTGCGGGATGCCCATCTGCGGGCCTTGCGCCGAGTGCAGCGCCATCAGTACGCCGCCGAGCAGGTGCCCGACGAGGATGGCGACGACACCCCACACCAGGTTCAGGTGAAACAGTTGCACGCCGAGGGCGCCGGTGACGATGGGCAGCGGCGCGATGTTGCCGCCGAACCAGAGGGTGAACAGATCTCTTACCTTTCCATGGCGATCTTCGGGTGGCACGTAGCCGATCGTGTGCTTCTCGATGAGCGGTGCGGTGGTGCTTGCAGCGGTGACCATGGCGAACTCCAAGGCAATGTGAGTACGTGGACGTACTTCGGTGAGCGCCGCACGGGGGCAGACGCTTTTCTTGTTGGAGTGATGATGTGCAATGGACGGTGAGAGATAAATTAGTAAGTTTGTTGCTTCATACCCTAAAAAATGTGGCTCGGGGTTTTGGCGTCGGCACGGGCAAGTACACGGGCTAATTGTGGGCGCCTGTAGTCAATTTGCCTGGCACAAATCAGTGTGGGAGCGAGCCCGCTCGCGAAGGGGCCGGTACAGCTGATATTGATGTTGGCTGACCCACCGCTTTCGCGAGCAGGCTCGCTCCCACAGTTGATCGGGGTGTCTGTATTTGATTTGTCTGACACAAGCCAGGGATGGTGCTGGTGGAGTTGTGGTCAGCAGATCGATTCCAGCATCCGCCGCAGCATCGCATCACAGCCCTCCAACTGCTCCAGGCTGACAAACTCGTCCGGCTTGTGCCCCTGTTCCATGCTGCCCGGTCCGCAGACCACGGTCGGGATTCCTGCTGCATCAAACAACCCGCCCTCGGTGCCGAACGCCACGGTGCCGAACGCCCGTGAACCGGAAAACTCGGCGATCAATTGCGCAGCTTCACTGTGAGCATCGGTAGCCAATCCGGGATACGTCGACAATTCACTAAAGTGAATCGCACTCTGTTCACTGACGGCACGCATGCGCGGCAATACCTGCTGCTCGGCATAGGCCTGCAACTGCTGCGCGACCTCGCTCGGATCATGCGACGGCAAGGCGCGGATCTCAAAGTCGAAGCGACAGTCGGCGGGGACGATGTTCAGTGCCTTGCCGCCGCAAATCACTCCGGTCTGCACCGTGGAAAATGGCGGATCGAAACGTTTGTCATGATGCTCCGGCGCTTGCAGGCGACGGCCGATTCGGCCCAGCTCGCCAATCAGTTCGGCGGCGTATTCAATGGCGTTGACCCCCAGCGGCGCGTACGCCGAATGACAGGCCTGGCCGTGAACGTCGCAGCGCATCGCCAGTTTGCCTTTGTGGCCCAGCACCGGTTTCAGCTCGGTCGGCTCGCCAATGATGCACAGCATCGGTTTGACCGGGCGTTGTTCCAGCGCTTTCAGCAGCGAGCGCACCCCAAGGCAGCCGACTTCTTCATCGTAGGACAGCGCAATGTGCACGGGCCGGCGTAGCGGGGCGTGCACCAGCGCCGGCACCAGCGCGAGCACGCAGGCGATATAGCCTTTCATGTCCGCGGTGCCGCGACCGTACAGCTTGCCCTCGCGCTCGCTGAGTTCGAACGGCGGGACGGTCCATGGCTGGCCGTCCACCGGCACCACGTCTGTGTGCCCCGACAGCACGATGCCCGGCTGATCCGCCGGGCCGAGGGTGGCGAACAGATTGGCCTTGCTGCGCGACGCGTTGTAGACCAATTCGCACGGCACATCGAAGCCCGCGAGGTAGTCACGGACAAAGTCGATCAGGTGCAGGTTGGATTCACGGCTGGTGGTGTCGAACGCCACCAGGGTTTCCAGCAAATCCCGGCTGCTGTTCATCGGTCGTCTCCGGCCACGCCGTAGCCTGGGGATTTGTCGGGGGCCAGGGCGCGGTCGATGTAGTCCTGAACCTGTGGCCGATAGGCGTGCCACAGTTTTTCAAGCTGGCTGATCGGGTCTTCATCGGCCCAATCCACCCGTAGGTTGATGATCGGCCAAGTTAATTCGCCGACCACCACCATCGCCGCCGAATGCACCGGCCCGGCTTCGCCACCGGCGGCGATGGCAGCTTGCATGGCAGAGAGCAGGCGGTCGGCGAGTTGTCCTTCGGCGTGTTCGAACGCGCTGACCATCGCGTCGATCACGGCACGGTCGGCGAGCATGTTGCCCGCCGCCACGCATTGCTCGCCGGATACGGCGTTGTGTATGCCCAGGGTTTGCACGCCGCTGAAATGCGCGGTCTGGCCGAGGTGGTCGATGGCGGTGATCTGCCGGTACTGGCTGTAGCCATTTCGGGTCAGGACCTTGTCCAGCGCCTCGGCGGGTGTCAGGCCCTGTTCCATCAGGGCCAGGGCATCCGGACCGAGGGAGGGCAGGGTGATGTTCTGTGTGGAGACGGCGCCGACACCGGGCAGCAGCCACGGGCAACGGGCGCCGACGGCGATGCTGGAGGAGCTGATGGCGACGCCGATCTGGCCGGTTTCCGGGCAGCGGGCGGTGATGGAGAATGTCATGGGCAGGTTCCTTGCCTTGGATGTTGGTTGTCTGTACTGACGCCATCGCGAGCAAGCTCGCTCCCACACTGGATCTGTGAACACCGCAAATCCCCTGTGGGAGCGAGCTTGCTCGCGATGGCAGCACCTCGGTCTGACTCCCTGCTCAGGAATCAAATCAATCCCACAGGGGACAGTGCTCATGCACACATTTGTTGTCACAGAAGATCCAATGTGGGAGCGAGCCTGCTCGCGAAGGCCGCACCTCGGTCTATCTGTGCTTACTCAGGAATCACCGCAATCACATCAATCTCCATCAACCACTGTGGCTGCCCCAGTGCCGACACCACCAACCCGGTAGAAATCGGAAACACGCCCTTGAGCCACTTCCCGACTTCCTGATACACGGGCTCGCGATAACGCGGGTCGATCAGATAAGTCGTGGTTTTAACGATGTGGCTCAGGTCGCTGCCAGCCTCTTCCAGCAACTGTTTGACGTTACGCATGGCCTGCTCGGCTTGCGCGCGCGGGTCGCCGAGGCCCACCAGTTTGCCGTCGAAATCAGTGCCGACCTGGCCGCGAACGTAGACGGTGTTGCCGGCGCGCACGGCCTGGCACAGGTCGTTATCCAGGCTTTGGTTCGGGTACGTTTCCTTGGTGTTGAACATGCGAATACGGGTATGGGTAGGCGTGGACATCTGAAGCTCCTGACGAAAAAAGACCTGCGCGTGGATCAAGCGCTGACGGTGGTTTTATGGGCGAGCGGGGTGGCGTGCGCCTCGCGTTGCGCGGCCTCGTGGTAGTCGAGGTAGGAACGCTGGATGGCGATGTGATCGGCCACGTACTTGGCGTCGTGCCAAACGCCCCAGATAAACGAAGAACCGCGACGCGACTGCCACGGCAAGCCAAGGAAATACACGCCCGGCTCGCTGGAGACGCCGCGCTGATGTTGCGGCTTGCCGTTGTCGTCGAAGGCATTGACCTGCAGCCAGCTGTAATCCACGGCAAAACCGGTGGCCCAGATGATCGACGTCACGCCGGCCCTGGCCAGGTCGAGTTCAAGAATGGGATTTGTCACGCAGTCGGGGTCGGCGAAGGTATGGCGCGCTTCAGGTTCTTCCGGCAAGTCCAGGCCATTGCGTTCGATGTAGGCATCGGCGGCATCGAGCAATGCCAGGTAGTTCTCGTCGCCGCGGGCCAGGTTCTCGGCCAGGTTCGGCTGGAATGTGGCCACGGCACCTTTGAAAGACTGGGTCAGCCCGACGAGGGTCATGCCGCGATGGGCCAACCCGCGAAAGTCCACGGTGCGACCGCCATGGGCGCCGCTGACGGCGATGGTCACGTGCTCGCGGCCGGGCTTCATTGCCGCCTGGTCCCACTCGCCCAGCACCCCCAGCCACCAGCAGAAATCACGGTTGCGGTAGGCGCGAGGCGGGCGGTCGTGGGCGCCGACCGAGAGGTAGACTTTTTTGCCGGCACGCTGCAACTCGTCGGCAATCTGCACCCCGGACGAGCCGGCACCGACCACCAGCACGGCACCGTCGGGCAATTGCTGTGGGTTGCGGTAGTCGGCGGAGTGCAGCTGGAGGAAGGACTGATCGTCCGGCGCAATCGGCGGAATCACCGGCCGCTGGAACGGCCCGGTGGCGGCGACCACGCGATTGGCTTCGATCACGCCTTCGGAGGTTTCGATGGTGAAGCCGGGGCGACCGACATTGCGCTCGACCTTCTTTACTTCCACGCCGGTACGCACCGGTGCCTTGAATTTTTTCGCATAGGCTTCGAAATAATCGGCTACCCGCTCTTTCGGGGCAAAGCCGTCGGGGCTGATATCGTCGAACTCAAGCCCCGGAAAACGATCGTGCCAGGCTGGACCATTGGCCACCAGCGAGTCCCAGCGCCCGGTGCGCCAGCGCTCGGCGATACGGTTGCGCTCCAGCACCAGGTGCGGCACCCCGAGTTTGCTCAGGTGTTCACTCATCGCCACACCGGCTTGACCGGCGCCCACAACCAGCGTGTCTGTTTTTATTGTTTCAATGGTCATCTTTATACCCTTTGAAGTGGCAGCCAGGCCGTTTATGGCCTGCCATCGCTTGGGTCAAAGACTAGGGTTCACCTCGGTATCGGTAAAATATTATTAAGCTTTTAATTGAGCATAAATAAGGGAGGCAGAGCGAGTGACCCCTGTGGCGAGGGCGCTTGCTCGCCACAGTTGACGGGGTGACGCTGGCGATCAGGGTCTACCGGCAGCCAGATACGCCCCAAGCCGCTGCCCCATCTGCTCGCCCAGGGCCTGTAAACCACTGAAAGGGCGCACCATCACTTCAAACTCGACGATTTTCCCCTGTTCATTGAAGCGAATCATGTCGATGCCTTTGAGCTCCTTTCCAGCCACCGTGGCGCTGAACTCCAGCACCACATTCAAACCGTCGGCTGTCGCCAGTTCGCGGTGGTAGACAAAATCTTCGAACACGCCGAGTACCGTGGTGAGAATCGTCGATACCACTGCCACTCCGGGGTAAGGATTGTGCGCCATGGGCGAGCGGAAGATAACCTGCGGGTCGAGCAATTCCGGTAGATCACGCATGTCGCTCTTGCCGACCATGGCGTGCCATTGGCGCAGGGTTTCGGCGGCGTTGTGCTGCAATGTTGGTTGAGACATTTTCAACTCCCTTGTTTTTGTTGTGCTGGACTGTAGACCACCGCGCCAGACCTGTTTGCGCCATATTCCAATCATTCGTCCAATCGATAGTTATCATCACAAAATGCAAGTTCTGTTTTTTCAGGAAGAGAGGAGGATGGCGTTATACGAACTTGCTTCAGAAGGAAACCGCGCGATGAGAATTTCAACCTTGCTGGCGCTAGTGGTGGTCCTCAGCAGTGGCGTGGTTGCGACATTCCCGGCCAATGCGGCCAATGATCAGTCCTGTCATTTTGTGCCGATGGCCGACAGCACGCTTGACCTCAAACACGCCCAGTCCGTGGGGGTGCTGTACAGCGAAAACACCCTCAATACCCTTGAATACCTTGAGCGTTACCACGAGGTGGCGGTGAACGGCAGCAAGAACCCGCAGCTGGATTCGCGCATCAGCAATGCGTTTATTGCCAGTTCCGATCCGAAACTGGCGATCAACTGGCTGATGGATTCGCTGCACAAGGAGTTCGGCTCGGTCACCGTCTACGACAACATCGATGCCGTGGTGCAGGCACACCCGGATGTGGTGGTGATGCTTGATACCTACAGCCGCTTGGTGTCGAAACGCAATTCCCAGGTGGAGGCGCGGTTCATGGCCAAGTTTTACGATGCCAACCTGCAATACATCGGCCAGGCCGAAGGCAGCAGCGCCAAACAGATGCCATCGGTGTGGGTGCATGGCAAAGCAGCCCCCGAAATTGCCGCGCAGATCGACCAACAGCGTGATTTGCAGGTCAACGCCCTGAAACAGTTCGATGCTTCGCTCAAGGCGCTGGTGACTACTGGCAATAGTGCTCAGGTGGCCGCCAAGTAAGGGGGACGGGGCGAACTACGGTTCGCCCAGGTTCAACCACACCGACACGCATAGACCGCGGTGTTGCCGCTTGTCGGTAAAACCCAATTCAATCCGCGCCCCGACCCGATCAGCAATCGCCTTGACGATGGACAGCCCCAACCCGGAACCGGCTTCGTCGGTGCCCAGGCTGCGGTAAAACGGATCGAATACCCGCTCCCGCTCCTCAACCGAAATTCCTGGTCCCGAGTCCTTGACTTGCAGCAGCGCAAGGCCGTTTTCGATGCTCACTGACAAGTCAATTCGGCCTCGGGTACTTTGTTGAGCCAGCCGGCTGTGGTCGAATTCATGGGTCTTGCCTCTCCTGAGCAGCGCTGTCGTTAGCGCAAGGGAGAGGCTGCGGGCTGAAACTTGGCCGGGACTGAGGGCTGATCAATCAATGGCCGATTGTGTTCCCCGGATGGTTTGGCTAATCTCGCACAAACACGCAGATTCAGGCATAAACATGCAACTCCATCACTCCGTCGCAGAACTCCCGCATCTACGTCGTCAAAAAATTCTCTTGATTCTCGAGCGCGACGGCAAGGTCATGGCCTCCGAACTGAGCACCCATTTCGCCGTCTCTGAAGACACCATCCGCCGCGACCTGGCCGAGCTGGACACCGCTGGCTTGGTGCAGCGCGTACACGGCGGCGCACTGCCCAGGCCCAGGGACAGCGGCAAGGACTACTTCACCCGCATCAGCGAAACCGACGAGGCGCGCACGCAGCTGGCGCAACTGGCGGCGCGTCAGGTGCAGGACGGCCAGATCGTCCTGTTCGGCTCCGGCACCACCATTTTGCAGATCGCCCGCGAGCTGCCCGTGGACATCACCATCACCGCTGTCACGGCGTCACCGTTGACCGCCATCGCCCTGGCCGAATTCAAAGGCGTGAAGGTGATTCTGGCCGGTGGTCAGCTCAACCCGGCGACGATGTCGGTCAGTGGTCACGAGACCGTGCGCCTGATCGAGAGCATCAAGGCCGATTTACTGCTGACCGGCGTCTGCGCCTTGCACCCGGAGGTGGGCATCACGTCGGTGTATTTCGATGAAGTGCCAGTCAAACAGGCCATGCTCGACAGCGCCTCCCGTGTGGTGGCAGTGACCACCGCCGACAAACTCGGCGCCGTGGAGCCCTTTGTCGTGGCACCTTGCCGCCGTTTGCACACGCTGGTTACCGAGCGTCACCTGGCTTCAGGCAACGTCGCCGACTATCAACGGCTGGGCATTGAAGTGGTGCAGGCGCAGGCCTGACGGCAGTTTGTGATGTTCTTCAATAGGTATGGTGCCTGACACGCCGCTATCGCGGGCAAGCCCGGCTCCCACAGCTGGTCTTCAGTGAACATAAAATTGGTGTTCGGCAGAGATCCAGTGTGGGAGCGAGCTTGCTCGCGATGGGGCCGTGTCAGTCACCATCATTGCTGAATGACCCACCGCTATCGCGGGCAAGCCCGGCTCCCACAGTTGATCTTCAGTGAACACAAAATTGGCATTCGACAGTGATCCAGTGTGGGAGCGAGCTTGCTCGCGATGGGGCCGTGTCAGTCACCATCATTGCTGAATGACCCACCGCTATCGCGGGCAAGCCCGGCTCCCACAGTTGGTCTTCAGTGAACACAAAATGGGTGTTCGACCGCGATCCACTGTGGGAGCGGGCTTGCCCGCGATGGGGCAGTGTCAGTCACCATCCTTGCTGATGACCCACCGCTATCGCGGGCAAGCCCGGCTCCCACAGTTGATCTTCAGCGAGCACAAAATTGGCAATCCACACAGATCCAGTGTGGGAGCGAGCTTGCCCGCGATGGGGCCGTGTCAGCCACCACCATTGCCAAATGACCCACCGCTATCGCGGGCAAGCCCGGCTCCCACAGTTGATCTTCAGTGAACACAAAATTGGCATTCGACAGTGATCCAGTGTGGGAGCGGGCTTGCTCGCGATGGGGCCGTGTCAGTCACCATCATTGCTGAATGACCCACCGCTATCGCGGGCAAGCCCGGCTCCCACAGTTGGTCTTCAGTGAACATAAAATTGGTGTTCGGCACAGATCCAGTGTGGGAGCGGGCTTGCCCGCGATGGGGCCGTGTCAGTCACCATCCTTGCTGATGATCCACCGCTATCGCGGGCAAGCCCGGCTCCCACAGTTGATCTTCAGTGAACACAAGATCGGCGTTCGATAGCGATCCACTGTGGGAGCGGGCTTGCCCGCGATGGGGCCGTGTCAGTCACCATCATTGCCAAATGACCCACCGCTATCGCGGGCAAGCCCGGCTCCCACAGGGGATTTTCAGTGAACACAAAATTGGCGCTCGGCAGAGATCCAGTGTGGGAGCGGGCTTGCTCGCGATGGGGCCGTGTCAGTCGCCACCATTGCCCAATGACCCACCGCTATCGCGGGCAAGCCCGGCTCCCACAGTTGATCTTCAGTGAACACAAAAATTGGCGCTCGGCAGAGATCCAATGTGGGAGCGAGCTTGCTCGCGATGGGGCCGTGTCAGTCACCATCACTGCCAATGACACACCGCTATCGCGGGCAAGCCCGGCTCCCACAGTTGATCTTCAGTGAACACAAAATCGGCGTTCGACCGCGATCCAGTGTGGGAGCGGGCTTGCTCGCGATGGGGCCGTGTCAGTCACCCTCCTTGCTAATGACCCACCGCCATCGCGGGCAAGCCCGGCTCCCACAGAGTTCTTCAGTGAACACAAAATTGGCGCTCGGCAGAGATCCAGTGTGGGAGCGGGCTTGCCCGCGATGGGGCAGTGTCAGTCACCATCACTGCCAATGACCCACCGCCATCGCGGGCAAGCCCGGCTCCCACAGTTGATCTGCAGTGAACACAACACTGGCGCTCGACAGAGATCCAGTGTGGGAGCGGGCTTGCTCGCGATGGGGCCGTGTCAGTCACCACTATTGCCAAATGACCCGGCGCTATCGCGGGCAAGCCCGGCTCCCACAGTTGATCTTCAGCGAACACAACATTGGCGTTCGGCAGCGATCCAGTGTGGGAGCGAGCTTGCTCGCGATGGGGCAGTGTCAGTCACATCAATACTGACTGGACCGGCCATCTTCTTGTCTACAACCCATCCCCGATCAGCTTCAGATACTCAGGGCTTTCGGAAATCGAGTTATGCCCCACGCCGCCAATCACTTGCAGCGTCGCCACGCCCTTGGTGAACTGTGTGTACAGCTGCTCGGTGCTGTCACGCGGTACCACTTCGTCATTTTCAGCGGCGATCAGGCGTGTCGGTACGCTGATGCGCGCGGCGTACTTCCAGGATTCGAACGTGTCCTTGAGGAGCCACTTCACCGGGAACATCGGGTACTGACGGACAGCAAGGTCCTGCAGGCTGTTGAACGGCGTGATCAGGATCAACCGCGCCGCCGGGCGCTGGCTCGCCAGACGCACGGCCACGCCTGTGCCCAGACTGCGCCCGACCACTGCGATATTCGGGTGCGTGGCGTGCACCTGATCGAACAGGGCCAGCGCATCACGGGCAATGGCCGCCTCGGACGGCGACCCGGAACTGCCGGAAAAACCCCGGTAATTCATCAAATACAGTGCACGGTCCGGGAACGCCGCCGAAAATGTCGGCAGATTGCGCGACACATCCTCGGCATTTCCACCGAAGTAGATCAAGGCATCGGGACCGTCGTGCGGCCTTACAGCAACCTGCACCTGTGCGTCGTCCACGGCCAGGGTGAGTATGGCCGGGGCGGTAATGGAACCGGGTTGCGGAAAGTAGATAAGCGAGCGCTGAAACACCAGCAGCGCCACGCAAAGCACCAGGTAGATGGCGGCAATGGCTGCAACGAGGTACCACAGGATTCGGGACATTTTGCCGGCTTCCATTGCGTGAGCGTTGCCGGAGTCTAGATGGACTCGCCCGGTCGCGGCTGTTTGCTCTGATCGGGAAACAGATGCTCCTTGAGAAAGTCGATGAACACCCGCAATTTCAGCGCCGGGTGCTTGCCCGACGGCCACATGATTCGGTAGACGCCGATCTGCGAACAGTCGTCGAGAATTCGCACCAGTTTGCCGCTCTCCAGCCAATGGCGGATGGCGAAATCCGGCAAGTAGGCGATGCCGACGCCCTGCACGGCAAAGCAGATACGCGCCTCAAGATTGTTGCAGACCATGGACGTGGGCAGTTGCAGATCGATGTCCTGATCGGCACCGCGCAACGGCCAGACCTGCAACTTGCCGGTGTTGGGAAAGCGGAACTGGATGCAGGCGTGGTGCAGCAGATCCAGCGGCTGTTGCGGTGTGCCGTACGCCTGGAAGTAGTCCGGCGCGCCCACCAGGATCATGCGGTAGCCGCCGAGCAGGCGCGACGTCAGGCTGGAGTCCGGAACTTCGCCGGCGCGCAGCACTGCGTCATAGCCTTCTTCGATCACATCGACGCGGCGGTCGTCGAATGTCAGGTCCAGATCCACCGCCGGGTAGGTCTTTTTGAATTGCGCCAGCACCGGCAGGAACGGGTCGCTGACCAGCGGCAGGCTGATTTTCAGACGGCCACGGGGCGCGGTGGTGGTTTGCGAAAACTCGGCTTCGGCCGCTTCGATCTCGGCGAGGATGCGCAGGCTGCGTTGCAGAAAGCGCAGGCCTTCATCGGTCAACGTGACGCTGCGGGTGCTGCGGTTGAACAGGCGTACGCCGAAGCGTTCTTCCAGGCGCACGATGCTTTTGCCGATGGCCGAGGCGGACACGCCCAACAGGCGGCCAGTGGCGACGAAACTGCGGGTTTCGGCGACGCAGACGAAGACGTTCAGGGCGTTGAGGCTGTCCATTGGTTTTCTCGGTATGTGTATGTCGATTGAACGCCGCAAATCCCTGTGGGAGTGAGCCTGCTCGCGAAGGGGCCATTACATTCAACATCTTTGTCGGCGGTCATATCGCCTTCGCGAGCAGGCTCGCTCCCACAGGGGTTGTGCATCAGGCACACAGCGTCACCTTACTCCATTGCGGAGCAAAACGTCCGCACACAGCGGATCTCCCACCTACTTAATCCGCGCAACGGCGAGTTCTATCATCGGTTCCACTGTCACCCACCGAGATAACCGTCATGTCCGAATCAATGAGCCGCTGGGAAATTTCCGCGTTTGGTCTTGATAACCTGAGCCTGGCCAATCGCCCGGTTCCGACCCCGAAAGCCGGGGAAATACTGGTAAAGATCGACGCCGTGTCCCTGAACTACCGCGACACCCAGGTTGCCGAAAACGGCATGACTGCTGCCCTGGATTTCCCGTTCACCCCGGCCTCCGACATGGCCGGTACGGTGGTCGCAGTGGGTGAGGGCGTCAGCCGCTTCACCGTGGGGGATCGCGTGATCTCCACCTACATTACCAACTGGATCGATGGCAATCCAAAAACCTGGGCGCAGATGCCGACTCAGGGCGGACCGATCCAGGGCATGCTCGCGCAATACGTGGCGACGCCGGCCGACTGGTGCGTCATGGCGCCGAAAAACCTCACTGCCGTGCAGGCCAGCACGCTGCCCATCGCTGCGCTGACCGCGTGGATGGCGTTGATTGAACTGGGCCATCTGCATGCCGGGCAAACCGTGGTAGTGCAGGGCACGGGCGGGGTTTCACTGTTTGCCGTGCAACTGGCCGCCGCCAGTGGCGCCATCGTGATAGTGACCAGCAGCAGCGACGAGAAAATCGCCGAGGCGAAGAAGCTCGGCGCCACCCACGGCATCAATCGCAGCACGACGCCTGAATGGCAACACGCTGTGCTCGAACTGACCGACGGGCGCGGCGCCGATCACATTCTGGAAATGGCCGGCGGCGACAACCTCGGTCGCTCCCTGCAAGCAGTGGTGCCGGGTGGCCGCGTGTCGATCATCGGCCTGCTGGACTCCGACGAGTTGCGTACACCGATCATGCCGCTGCTCGGCAGCCGCGCCAGCATCGTCGCCGTGGCCGTCGGCCCGCGCCGTGCGCTGGAAGACATGGTGCGCATGATTGATCACCACGGCATCACGCCGGTCATCGATGCCACCTATTCCTTCGCCCAGGTGCCGCAGGCGTTCGCTCACCTCAATCGCGGGGCGTTCGGAAAAGTGGTGGTGGATTTCAACAAGGCTTGATTCCAAAAGTTGCGCAATTCCCTGTGGGAGCGGGCTTGCTCGCGAAAGCGGTGCGTCAGTCACATCAATGCTGAATGGGCTGCCATCTTCGCGAGCAACCCAGCTCCCACGGCGAGTGTGCTCATTTTTCAGGTATCCGCACACAAGATGGATCTCAAATGCCCCATTCGATAAAACCCATGAGCGTCATGCCCTTCATCATCCTGGGCCTGTTCGGCTTGTACACCCTGGAACTCGGCGTGGTCGGCATTCTGCCGCTGATCGTCGAGCGCTTCGGGGTGACGGTGGCCCAGGCCGGTTTGTTGATGAGCCTGTTTGCGTTCATCGTCGCCATCACCGGGCCGTTTCTGGTGCTGGTGTTTTCACGTTTTGATCGCAAGAAAGTGCTGGTTGGCGCGTTGTTGTGCTTTTCACTGTGCAGCGTGTTGTCGGCCTACGCACCGAATTATTCGACCTTGATGGCCCTGCGCGTCGTTCCGGCAATGCTGCACCCGGTGTTCTTCTCGGCGGCGTTCGCGGCGGCGATTTCGCTGTACCCCAAGGAGCGCGCGACCCATGCCACGACCGTGGCGTTCATCGGCACCACCCTGGGCCTGGTGTTCGGCGTGCCGATCACGGCGTGGGTGGCGGGGCGGTTTTCCTATGAGGCATCGATCCTGTTTTGCGCGGTGGCGACGCTCCTTGCCGGACTAGGTCTGTGGCTGAAATTGCCACGTCAGGCATCAGCACCTGAGAGCTTTGCCAGCCAGTTGTCGATCCTGAAAAAGCCGGCGGTGTGGCTGGCGATCTTCGCCACCATCCTGGTGTTCACCACCAAGTTCGCGGTCTACAGCTACGCCGCCGAATACTTGAAAAACCAGACCGGACTGGACGGTGAAACCATCAGCTTGCTGTTGGTGATTTTCGGTGTCGGCGGGGTGGTGGGCAATTTGCTCGCAGGTCGTGCGTTGGGCAGGCATCTGGTGATGACGGTGGTCATGTTCCCGATCCTGTTGAGCGTGGCGTACCTGATCCTGTCGCTGTTCGGCAACGCTTCGCTGAGTTCGATGATCGCGATTGTTTTCGTCTGGGGCGCGATTCATACCAGCGGCATGGTTATCACCCAGATGTGGCTGACGTCGTCAGCACCCGAGGCGCATTCGTTTGCCACCAGCCTGTACGTGTCGGCGGCCAACGGCGGGATTGCAATCGGCGCGTGGATCGGCGGGGTGTTTATCAATGCCTACGGATTGCCGGGGACGATCTGGTGCGGCTGGTTGTTTGCGGCGGCGTCGTTGCTGGTGATTGTGGCGAAGGCGGTGGCCTATCGGGATAAACGTCAGGCGCTGAACCTGCAAATGACCAACTAAGACACCTAACCCACAGGGATTGTGGTTCATCCAATAAAATCCCGATCAGGCAGGGTTTCGCAACGCCGCAATAAACACCTGCAACGCCGACGACATCTGCCGGTTGCTCGGGTAATACAAATAGAAACTGGGGAAGGGCGTGGAAAATTCTTCCAGCAGTGGCACCAGCGCGCCGCTGTCGAGTTCGTCCTTGAGCCACTCGCGGATCCACACCGTGATCCCCAGCCCGTCCACTGCCGATTGCAATGCCACGGCGCAGTCGCTGACCACCAGCGAGCCTTTGACGCTCAGCTCGAACGGCATGCCCTCGTTGAAGAAGCGCCACTTGTACAACCCGGTTTCCCCGGAGCGGCGCCAGTTCACGCAACTGTGTTGCAGCAGGTCGACGGGTTTGGCCGGTTTGCTGCGATGTTCCAGGTATTTGGGCGAGGCGATGGCGATTTGCGTCAGCGGTTCGCTGAGCTTGAGGGCAATCATGTCCTGCTCGATGAATTCGCCCAGGCGAATGGCCGCGTCATAACCCTGCGCGACGATGTCCTGGGTGCTGTCGTCGTTGGTCAGTTCCAGCTGGATGTCCGGGTACGCCGCCTGGAACGCCGGCAAGATCGGCTGGATGAAATGCAGCATCGCCACCTGCGGTGCGCTGATGCGCAAGGTGCCGACCGGGGTGTCGCGGTACTCGTTGAGGGCTTCGAGCGCCGAATCCAGGTCAGTGAAAATCACCCGCAGGCGCTCAGCCAGTTTTCCCCCGGCTTCGGTGGTGGACACGCTGCGGGTGGTGCGATTGAGCAGGCGCACCCCCAGGCGTTCTTCCAGACCCTTGATGGTCTGGCTCAGCGCCGAAGGCGACACCCCGAGCGCCTGCGCGGCCCGGGAGAAATTGCGCTCCTGGGCCACGGTAAAGAACGCCTTGAGATGGCTGAAATCCTGACTGCGCATTATGTATGCGCTCCTTCACAATGTTTGAAGATCTTTCAGTATTCTAAATAAACACCTTGGGTCAGACAATGCGGGCAACCGGCGACTTTGCCCCCGTACCCAAGGAACCCATCATGCCACTTCCGACCCATTACGACGTTTTGAATTCGGCCCTCGCACCCTTGCCCGACGCGCAACGCCTGTTGCTGATCAAAGGCGGGATGATCGTCACCATGGACGATGCATTGGGCAATTTTGCTGAAGGCGACGTGCTGATTCGCGGCACTGAAATTCTGCAGGTGGGCGTCAATCTGCCCGCCGACGGCGCCGAGGTGCTGGACGCCAAGGGCATGATCGTCATCCCCGGCATGGTCGATACCCATCGCCACGCCTGGGAAGGTCAACTGCGCCGCATCAACCCTGATTCGCCGTCCCTCGAAGACTACTGCAACGCCACCCATTTCTCCTTCGCCAAGTACTACCGGCCGCGGGACATGTACGTCGGCAACATGCTCAGCGCGCTGGGCGCGATCAACGCCGGCATCACCACCATCATCGACAACTCGCACAACGCCCGCAGCGGCGCGCATTCCGATGCGGCCATCGAAGCGCTGCAAGATGCCGGCATTCGCGCCGTGCATGCGCCGGGCGCGCCGTTGTCCGGTGAGTGGGAATCGACCCAATGGCCAGGCGATCTGCGGCGTCTCAAGGACAAAGTCGCAGGCCATAGCGACTCGCTGGTGACGCTGGCGATGATGTCGCAGATCAACCGCGAGCAATGGGCGGTGGCCCGTGAACTGGGGTTGAACATCGTCACCGAATTCTTCGGCGCCGGCATGGCCTCGGAACTGGACGCCTTGCAGGAAGAAGGCCTGCTGGGTCCTGACAACATTTTCAACCACTGCACCTGCCTGCCGGATCAGGGTTGGTCGATCCTGCGTCACGCCGGGGTCAAGGTGAACGTCTGCCCGCGCTCCGATGCGCATTACGGTCTTGAAGACGGTGTCTTCGCCTGGCAGAAAGCCGTGGATCACGGCATGAACCCCGGCCTGAGCGTCGACAACGAAAGCTCTTACGGCGGCGACATGTTCGGTGAAATGCGCGTCGCGTTTTACCTGCAACGGGCGGCTGCCCACAGCGCGCATTTCCATGGCAAGCCCGCCGCACCGGCGCTGGTCAACACCCGCCAACTGCTCAAGGCCGCCACGCTCGACGGCGCGGCCTGCGCCGGGCTGGAGTCGACAATCGGCAGCATCACCCCCGGCAAACAGGCCGACATCGTGCTGATCCGCACCGACAACCTCAGTGTTTACCCGTCCAACAACGCCTTGGGCACCGTGGTGCATGCGGCCGAGCGCGGCGACATCGACACCGTGTTGATCGCCGGGCGCATCCGCAAACAGGGCGGTGTGGTGCTGGGCGTGGATCGTCAGCAACTGAACCTGGCCACTGAAGAATCACGCGAGTTTTTGTTCCGCGCAGCGGGTTATAGCGCTGATCCGTTTGCCGAGCAGTTCACCCCGTTGCACGCCAGTTAACACCAACCCCAAACCCTGTGGGAGCGGGCTTGCTCGCGAAGAGGCCGTGCCAGTCGGCCTCAATGCAGCTGAACCACCGCATTCGCGAGCAAGCCCGCTCCCACATTGGATACGCGTTCTCCCTGAATTCTAACCAAGAGGTAGCGATCATGGTCCTGATTTCCTTTGCGCTGGCTTTTCTGGCCGGCATAGCGATAGCGGTGCAAGCAGCGGTCAACAGTCAGTTGGCCGCGGCCATGACGGGCAACACCATGGCCGCTGCGTTCTACTCGTTTTTCACCGGGATGATTCTGCTCGGGGCGATTGCCTTTTTCCGGGGCGGTTTGACTGAGTCCCTCAGCGTCATACCGGGCCAGCCCGGCTGGCGGTTGATCGGTGGAGTGCTGGGCGCCGGGGCGATTTTCTGCACCGTGTGGCTGGCGCCGCGCATCGGCCTGGCCAACTTGCTGGTGCTGGTGATTGCCGGGCAGTTGTTGTCCTCGGTGGCGATCGATCATTTCGGCTGGCTGGGCGCGATGGTGCGGCCAGCGGCGTCGATCAAGATTGCCGGGGCGGTGGTGGTGCTGGTCGGCGTCGGCCTGACGCTGTTCGGCGAACGCCTGATCGCAGCGCTGGCCCGGGTCTTTTGAGGAGCGCCGTCATGACGTTATTCAAGGTATTCGGCGCGGTGCTGGTGACGGGATTCAGTGCCTGGGCTCACGCGGATTTCTTCGCTGATTCCCACGCCACCTTCGAAACTCGCAACGTGTATTTCAACCGTGATTTTCGCGACGGCCCCAGCACCCAGCAATCGAAACGCGAAGAGTGGGCGCAAGGCCTCATGCTCAAGTTCGAATCGGGCTACACGCCGGGGCTGGTGGGGTTCGGTCTGGACGCGCTGGGCATGGTCGGCTTGCGTCTGGATTCAAGCCCCGACCGCGCCGGCAGCGGCTTGTTGCCGGTGCAGTCCGATGGCCGCGCCGCCTCGCAATACGGCAAGTTGGGCCTGACGGCAAAAGTGAAAATCTCCCAGACCGAATTGAAGGCCGGGTCGCTGATTCCATCGCTGCCGACTTTGCGCCCCAACGACGGCATGATCCTGCCGCAGTCGTTCGAAGGTGCGCTGGTGACGTCCAAAGACTTGCCGGGTTTTGTCGTCACCGCCGGGCAACTGCAACAGGTCAAAGGGCGCAACGACACCCGCTACGAAGACATCGCCCTGAACAACAAGAACAACCGCTTTGCCCGCAACGCACCGGGTGAACACCTGAGCCTGGGCGGCTTTGACCGTCAGCTTGGCGATGATGCGAAGTTCAGCTACCACTACGCGGCGCTGAGCGATGTGTACAGCCAGCACTTTGTCGGGCTGGTGGCCTCGCACCCGTTGGGTTCAGGCACCGTCGGCGCGGATCTGCGGCTGTTCACCAGTTCGGATCAGGGCGCGGCCCGTGGTGGCAAGATCGACAACCGGGCGCTGAACGGCATGCTCAGCTACGCCAACGGCGGGCACAAGGTCAGCGCCGGCTACCAGCAGATGTCCGGCAGCAGCGCGTTCCCGTATGTCGAAGGCAGCGATGCGTACCTGGTCAACTTCTCCCAGATCGGTGATTTCGCCGAAGCCAGGGAGCGCTCCTGGCAGGCGCGTTACGATTTTGATTTCGAACGCCTGGGCATTCCGGGATTGACCGTGATGAGCCGCTACATTTCGGGCGACAACGCCCAGGTGCCGGGCGTGGCGGGGAAGGGCCACGAGTGGGAGCGCAACACCGAGGTCAAGTACGTGATTCAGAGCGGCACCTTCAAGAACCTGGGGTTGCGGCTGCGCAGTGCGACGTATCGTTCGTCGTTTGCCCGGGACGCGGATGAGACACGGATTTTGCTGACGTACACCAAGGCGTTGTGGTGACCGGGTAACACCACAAATCCCCTGTGGGTTTCAGATGAACAGTTTTAGGCTCAGGCCGATCAATGCACACCCGACCAACACCTCAATCACCCCTCGCTTGAAGCGCAACAACGCAATCGCCGCCGCGAGGGCAATCAACGCCGAAGGCCAGTCGAAGTGGCCGCCAAAACCGTTCGGCCACAGCACGTGATAGCCGAAGAAACAGGCCAGATTGAGGATCACCCCGACCACGGCGGCGGTAATGGCGGTCAGCGGTGCGGTGAATTTCAGTTCGTTGTGCGTCGCTTCCACCAATGGCCCGCCCGCAAGGATGAACAAGAAGGAGGGTAGAAAGGTAAACCAGGTCACCAGCGAGGCGGCGACGGCACCGGCCAGAAACACATGGTCGGCGCCGAACAGCTGCTGCACATAGCCGCCGATAAACCCGACAAAAGCCACCACCATGATCAACGGACCGGGGGTGGTTTCGCCCAGGGCCAGGCCATCGATCATCTGCGTCGGCGTCAGCCAGCCATAGTGCCCGACGGCGCCCTGATACACGTACGGCAACACCGCGTAGGCGCCGCCAAACGTCAGCAGAGCCGCTTTGGTGAAGAACCAGCTCATCTGCGTCAGCGTGCCGTCCCAGCCAAACAGCGCGGTGAGCAGGCTCATCGGCAGCAGCCACAGGGCCGCGCCGATCAGTGCCAGACGCAGCAGTTTCCAGCGGCTGAAGCGGGCATGTTCCGGAGTCGGGGTGTCGTCGTCGATCAAAGCCGGACCGAAGGAGGCGTTCGCCGCCGCATGGCCGCCGCTCTTGAACGTGTCCGGGGCCAGGCGCCCGCCGAGGTAACCGATGAGCGCGGCGCCCAGCACAATCAGCGGAAACGGCACATTGAGCGCGAAGATCGCGATGAACGAGGCGGCGGCGATTCCCCACATCCAATTGTTCTTCAATGCCCGCGAGCCGATGCGATGGGCGGCCTGCACCACGATGGCCGTGACCGCTGGCTTGATGCCGTAGAACAGGCCGGCCACTGCTGGCGTTTCACCGAAGGCGAGGTACACCCAGGACAACCCGATCAGAATGAACAGTGACGGCAGGACAAACAGCACGCCGGCGATCACCCCGCCCCAGGTTCGGTGCATCAGCCAGCCGATGTAAGTTGCCAGTTGCTGCGCTTCCGGTCCTGGCAACAGCATGCAGTAGTTAAGCGCGTGCAAAAACCGCCGCTCCGAAATCCAGCGCCGCCGCTCCACCAGCTCTTGATGCATGATCGAAATCTGCCCGGCCGGGCCGCCGAAACTGATGAAACCGAGTTTGAGCCAGAAGAGAAAGGCATCGCGCAGGGAAACGGCTTCAGGTTTTGTTCGATGCTGGTCGGGGGCGGTGTCGCGCAAGGGTTTGGCCTTATTCGGATAGCGGCGGTGTTTACAGTAGCGGTGCTCGGGCGGTTCGGACAGTGGCCATGCACGCTGGTCATTGGCAGTGGGCGCGGTATTCATGAGTCTCCCTCATGAATGCATTCGAACGGTAGCGGCTAATCATGACAATCCGCAGTTGATAGATTGGCATCATCTTCCAATCCACTTGAATGAGCCCGGTCATGAACACCCTTGCCGCAACCGCGTTATCGCTCTCCTTGCTGGCGGTGGATTCCCAGGTTCAGGAGACACCCATGCTCACAGTTACCCCCAATGGCTCGCAGCCTGGCGCCAAAGGCCCGGCCGATTATTTCACCGGCACTGTGCGTGTCGATGCGCCGTTCAAGGGTACCGAGCCGGCGCGGGTCACTGGCGCCACCGTGACGTTCGAGCCGGGCGCGCGTACCGCCTGGCATACGCACCCGCTGGGGCAGACGCTGATCGTCACCGCCGGTTCTGGCTGGGTGCAGGAGTGGGGGCAGCCAGTGCAATCGATCAACCCCGGCGATACGGTGTGGATTGCACCGCATGTGAAGCACTGGCACGGCGCGACGGCGAGCGCGGCGCTGACCCACATTGCCATCAACGAGATGCAGGATGGCAAGGTGGTGGACTGGCTGGAGCAGGTGAGTGATGGGCAGTATGCCGAGGCGCAGTGATGATCAGGGTGTGGCAATGACAATGGGGGGGATCACCTCTGCCTGTGAAGTGTGATGCGCAACCTGTGGCAAGGGGGCTTGCTCCCGCTGGGTCGCGAAGCGGCCCCAGATGAGGCTTGCTACGCCGTCCAGCGAGAGCAAGCTCCGTCGCCACAAAAGTCGTGTCACAGCAAAAACTGATCAACAGTGACTGTCGCGTTTACTGGGTACCAAACATCGCCGTCCAGTAAATCCCCGCGTCACTTTTCGGGTCCACGGCATAAGCCGCACCCAGCTCGCGGAATTGCGGGTTCATCAGGTTGGCGCAGTGGCCAGGGCTGCCGAGCCAGCCATCGACGACTTTTTGCGTGGTGTCTTGCCCGGCGGCGATGTTCTCGCCGATCTGCTGGGCGATGTAGCCGGCCAGTTCAGCGCGATCCCCCGGCGTGCCGCCGTTGCGGTCCTTGTGATCGAAATAATTGTTGTTGGCCATGTCACGGCTGTGGGCTTCGGCAGCGCCGCCCAACGTGGCGTTCCAGGCCAGCGGCGTGGTAGCAGCGAAGGGTTGGCCACCGCACTGGCGGGGCTGGGCGCGGGCGGCGTTGAGCAGGCCCAGCAGCTTTTGGCCTTCTGCCTGGGACTCGGCCAGACGGCCGCTCAGCAAGGGGCGCGCCAGCACGATGCGCCATTCCCTGTCATCACGGCTGACGCCGACATCGATGAATTGCGGGTTCAGCACCACCTGGCAAAAACTTTCTTGCACCGCCTGCATGGCCGACGCCGCATCACGCGGGCCGGAGAGGGTGATCGCCTGCACGTTGACCATCGGATAACCGGCGCGGGCCATCGATTGCTGCAGGTCGACGGCGCCGCTGGCGGGCAGCACCAGTCGCGGGTCGGCGGACAGCGGTGGCAGCTCCGGCGAAGCCTGGGTGCCGCAGCGTTGCACCTGGCTGCGGTAGGCGTTGATCGACTGGACCAGTTGCGATTCGTCAGTGGCCAGGGCCGAGGTGACGAACACCAGGCCCAGCGACAAGGCCGCAAGACGCGAAACAGATGGCAGGATGCCCATGAAAATCCCCCTTGATCGGACTGCGCCCATGATGCGCGATTTCCACCCGTTCAGGGCAATCCCTTTTTGCGTTTTACCGGCGGTTTACGGGACCGATTTGCCGACTACACTGGAGCAAGGTCGCCATCCTGGCACCTCCCCGACGCCTCACAGAGTGTTCCTGCCATGCACGTAAAGTGGATCGCGATTTGTCTCGCTCTCGGTTTTTTTGCAGCTCAAGTGTTCGCCGACGACCAGGAACAAAAAAAGGAAGTCGCCGTAGACAAGGCCCAGGTGCTGGAACAGAAAGCCGCCGAGAAGGGCAGCGACGCACCGGTGGCGAAAAAGGCCGAAGCCATCACCCCGGCTGAAGTGCAGGCAGTCGACCCGGCCGGTACGGCACCCTTGGATGACGCCATCACCTGCCTGGCGCGTTCCATCTACTGGGAAGCCAAAGGCAAAGACAGCGCCGACATGGAAGCGGTGGCCAACGTGGTGATGAACCGCCTCGGCCACGAGGGTTTTCCGGACACGGTCTGCGGGGTGGTCAAGCAGGGCTCGGAGAAACATGCCTGCCAGTTTTCCTGGTGGTGCGACGGGCGCTCGGACACGGTTCAGGAGGACGGCCCCTACGCCACGGCCAAGGAAATTGCGCGCAAGGCGCTGAACAAGCAACTGCCGGACCGCACCCGTGGTGCCATGTATTTCCATGATCGCAACGTCAAACCGGTCTGGGCGAAGCAGTACATCAAGACGGCTCAGATTGGCCGGTTTCTGTTTTACAAACCCAAAGCGGGCTCGGCGAAGTAGCGGTTCCTGCGGCGAGGGAAGAGCTTGCTGCCGTTCGCGTGCAGGGGAGTGCTTCGCCCTCCAGCGCGAGCAAGTTCCCTCGCCACAGGGGTCAGGCGTGACCGAGGGCCACGGCAAACGACACCACGATCATGCAGGCGAAGGCGAAATTGATGTTCATGGCGTCTGGGTCCGGGCTGGTGGAAGTGCTGCTATGGTGCAGACATCGGCGCGCAATGAATAATTCGCTTTGGTGATTTGTATGATCGAAGGAAATGATGGATGAGTTAACACCAAGCCCCCTGTGGGATCACGCAGGTGGGTTGATCCGCAACTGCGCGCACAGCCCACCTTCTGCCCGGTTATACAGCCGCAGACTGCTGCCAATCTTGCCGACGATCATCTCGACAATCGCCAGCCCCAGACCGGCGCCGTTGGCATGGCCCTCGCTGTAAAAACGTTCGAACAATCGCTGTTGATCCTGTTCATCGATCCCCGGCCCCGAATCCTCGACGCTGACGTACACCGCGCCGCAGGCTTGCGCTTGCACCAATACCCGCACTTCAGTGCCCTGGGGGGCGAAATTGAGAGCGTTGGTGAGCAAATTCTGCAAGGCAATGGCGAACGCCAACGGATCGGTTTGCACCGGGCAACCGTGGTCGCCATCGAGAATCAGCTCGACGTCCCTGTGCATCGCCAGCGGCGTGAGTTCGGCCAGTTCTTCGCGAATCAGCGCGATCAGGTCCACGGTTTGGATATCGGTGTTGTTCAACTGCGGTTCGAGGCGGGCCATGGTCAGCAACTGGCTGGCAATACGGGTTGCCCGGTCGACGCCGCTGACCAGATATTCCAGCGCTTCTTCGCGCTGAGCAGCGGTGTCGGCCTGTTGCGCGTTTTGTGCATGAATTCGCAGTACCGCCAGCGGCGTGCGCAATTCATGGGCGGCGTCGGCGATGAAACGCCGTTCGCGCTCCAGCAGTGTGTCGATCTGCGCCAGTAGCCCGTTGAGCGCGGTCTGCATCGGCTCAAGGTCCTGGGGCAGGGGCTTGAGCTGCAACGGTTGCAGGGTCTCGCTGCTGCGGCCCCGGATCGCCTGAGTCATGGCCCGCAGGGGTTTGAGGCCCCAGCCGATGGTCAGCCAGATCAGGGCCGCCAGCAGCGGCACGCCGATCAGCGTCGGCCACAATGTGTGGCGGACGATGCGCTGAATCAGGTCCTGACGAATATCGTCGCGTTCACCGACCCAGATCAACAGCCCCTGTTGCGGGTCCGCCAACAGGAACGCGCACCAGTCACGGCCATTTTCCAGCAGGTCGTGGGAACCGAGGGTGGTGGGCGGCGCGTCGATCACTGGCGCTTCGGCAGAGCGCACCAGCAACTCGCCGGTGCTGCGCCACACCTGAAAGGCCAACCGGGTTTCATAAGGGTGGGCGGCTTCGCCGTCGCCGACGCGGCTCATTGCCTGGTCAAAGGCCTGGTAGAGACGCCCCCAGTCGGCGTCCCCCGGTGCCCGTTGCGCGAGCACGCTTTGCAGCAGGCGAGCGCTCTGCGCCAGTTGGGCGTCATAGACTTCTTCGATTTCATGGTGACTGTCGCGAAAGACCAGCCAGCAGATCAGCAGGTCGCCGAGCAACAACAGCACCAGCACCGGGGCGAGAATGCGTGCGCGTACCGACTTCATGGCTTGAGCTCCACCGCGTAGCCGACACCGCGCACGGTGCGAATCAGTTCGCTGAAGAGTTTTTTGCGCAGGTTGTGGATCAGCACTTCCAGGGTGTTGCTCTCGACCCGGTCCTGCCAGCCGTACAAGGCCTGGGACAGGCGTTCGCGGGTGACCACTTTGCCGGGGCGGATCATCAGTTGATGCAACAGCTGGTACTCCATCGGTGTGACGATCACCTCGACGCCCTGAAAATTCACCTGTTGCGTGGCCGGGTCCAGGCTGACGCCGGCGTGTTCCAGCAGCGGCTGCGCCCGACCCTGACTGCGGCGCAGCAGAGCGCGGACACGGGCTTTGAGCTCGTCAACGTCGAAGGGTTTGACCAGGTAGTCGTCGGCCCCCGCATCGAGCCCGGCGATGCGCTCGGCGGTGCCGTCGCGGGCGGTCAGGATCAGCACCGGCAGGTTGTGCTGCTCGCCGCGTAATTGCTGTAACAGTGCCAGGCCGTCGAGTCGCGGCAAGCCCAGGTCCAGCAGCAGCAAGTCGAAGTTTTCGCTGCGCAGGGCGTGTAGCGCATTGACCCCGTCCTGCAACCAGTCAAGGGTATAGCCTTCGGCGTTCAGGGCAACGCGGATGCCTTGGCCGAGGGCACGGTCATCTTCGACGAGGAGCAGGCGCATGGATGATCTCTATAGGAAAACTGGCATGGCAACGGCGGCATCATGCCGTTCTCCTCCAAGACCTGGCAGCCCCGGCCCGGGTAAAGATGTAACGGCGCGTTGCCAACTAAGCTTTCATTAAGCTTGGTTTCGCACAGTGAGGCCTTCCTCAAACGAGAGAGTGTCTCCATGCGCAAACTACTGCTGCTTTCCCTGATCATTGCCAGCCCCCTGGCCGTCGCCGGCCCGCAGTGCACCACCGCCGAGCGTTCGCAATGGCAAGACCAGAAAGTCTTCCAGGAGCAACTCAAGGCGCAGGGTTATGAGATCAGCAAGTTCAAGGTCACCGACGGCAACTGCTACGAGATCTACGGCTTTGACAAAGACAAGCGCAAGGTCGAGATCTACCACGATCCGGTGACCGGCAAAGCGGTCAAGACCGAGATCAAGGGTTGATGCCAGCGCAGTCCCTGCGCCTCTGGGACCCCGTGGTGAGACTGTTTCACCTCTCCATCGCGGGCGTCTTCATCACTAACTACTTCTTCAATGAAGCCGGTGGCGACTGGCATGTCTGGCTCGGTTATTACGCCGGGGCCTGGCTGCTGGTGCGGGTGGTGTGGGGATTCATCGGCCCGCGCAGTGCCGGTTGGGCCGATTTCTGGCCGACACCGGCCAGGCTTGGCGCTCACCTGCGTTCGCTGGTAGCGGGGAGCCCGCAGCATCGCCTGGGTCATTCGCCGTTGGGGGCATTGGTGATGATTTTGATGATGCTGGCGTTGCTGACCCTCGGGCTCAGCGGCTGGGCCATGGAAGAGGTCGATGCCCTGTGGGGGGCCGACTGGCCGTTGCAGGTGCACGAGACTGCTGCTGATGTGTTGATGGGGTTGGTCGGCGTGCATGTCTGCGCGGCGATCGTCGAGAGCCTGCAAGTGCGCGACAACCTGCCGTTGTCGATGATCACCGGGCGCCGGCGGCGCTTGCCGGATGACGTCAGTGGCTAACACACCCGCTTCCACAGGGACTGTTTAGTGCCATACAAATTCTGTTCCCACAGGGATGTCCTTCGTTTCCCAACGCAGCAGTAACGGGTCATTTATGCGTGCGCTTTCCTTTCGCCTGATGTTTGTCTGTAGCAGCCTGCTGCTGGCGGTAATTTTTGTTGCCGCCTGGCGCAGTCACCCTGATCACTCGCTGTCGCTGTTCGCCCAGGCACAACCGGCCGCTGATGCCGGGCCAGGCGTCGAAGCGCCGCAATTCAACAGCCGTTTTGTCTCCTCCCAACTCAACGACTTCGTGCACTCATCGTCGGTCACGGCCTTGCCCGGCGGCGACTTGATGGCGGTGTGGTTTGCCGGCTCGCGCGAAGGCGCCGCCGATGTGCAGGTGCGCACCGCACGGTTCGATACTCGCAGCCGCGAGTGGGGCGCCGAGCACGTGCTGGCCACCCGCGAGTCCACCCGCGACGGCACCCAGCGCTACATCCGCAAACTCGGCAATCCGGTGATTGCCTTGGCGCCGGACCAACGCCTGTGGCTGTTCTATGTCTCAGTGTCAGTGGGCGGCTGGGCGACCAGCGCGATCAACGTGATGGTCTCTGAGGACATGGGCAAGCACTGGTCGGCGCCCCGGCAGTTGATCACTTCGCCGTTTTTCAACATCAGCACCCTGGTACGTGCCGCGCCGGTGTTCCATGCCGACGGCTCGATCGGGTTGCCGGTGTATCACGAGTTCATGGGTAAATTCGCCGAATACCTGTACCTGAGTGCCGAGGGTGCCGTGATTGATAAATTTCGCATCAGCCGGGGCAAATATTCCTTGCAGCCGACTATCGTGCCGCTGGACGAACGCCGCGCCGTGGCGATGTTGCGCTACGCCGGGGAAACCCATCACCGGGTGCTGGCCAGCCGCACCGAAGATGCCGGGCAGACCTGGAGCGAGCCGTATCCGCTGGAGCCGTCCAACCCCAATTCGTCGCTGGCGGCGGTGGGTACGGCGGGCGACGGCATGCTGGTGGCGCTCAACGATCTGCAGGACGGGCGCTTCAAGCTCAGCCTGTACGGCACCAACGGCGATCTCAACGACTGGCGCAGCATCGTCGAACTCGATCAATCCCCCGATCCGCTGGGCCAGCCGTTCTCACCAGAGGCCTATAAGGAAATCATCGGCGAAGGCTTTCGTGCGTCCAGTGGCGCACGTCGTTTGCCGCTGGAACAGCGCTTCCTGAGCAACCTCGATTACCGGGTCTGCAAACCCAAAGGCTGCGACTTCGAGTACGAGTACCCGTACTTCAGCCGCAGCGCGGACGGCATGTATCACCTGGTCTATTCGTGGAATAACACCTTCATCAAACATGTCAGCTTCAACAATGCCTGGCTGGCGGAGCGCCTGTGATGTTTTCTGAGTGGCAAGCCCATTTGAGTTTTATCCTGCTCGGTTTTCTGTTGTTGAGCGCGTTGCGTATCACCGCGCCCTGGCGACCGTGGTTGCTGCCGGTGCTGGCGCTGCTCGGTTTTGTGCCGGTCGCCGAGCTGTCGCTGGCGGGGTATGTGCGCAGTTTCACTGACGACCTGGCCATCAGCACATTGGTGTTCATGGGCTGGGCGTGTTTGCTGCGCCTGGGCGTGCTGCGGCCGTTGGCTGTTGCGCAGCGGCGCCAGGTGCTGCTGTTGTTCGCGGTACTCGCGGTGGTGCTGTATCCGGCCACGCTCGGTTTGACCTACGTCGATCCGTACCGCTGGGGCTTCAATCCGAGGCCGATGATCGTCGCGATCGGGCTGGTGGCCCTGTTGCTGCTGTGCCTGCGCAACGCCCTTGGGGTGTGGCTGCTGGCGGCCGCTACGCTGGCGTTTGCTCTGCGGCTCAAGGCCTCGGAAAACTATTGGGACTACCTGATCGATCCGCTGCTGGCGGGCTACTGCCTGATCGCCGGAGCCGGGCTGCTGGCGGCTGAGATCTGGCGCCGTCTGCGCAACGTGCGCGGCTCATTCAATACACATCAGGGGTGAACAATGGGCTGGTTGCAATCACGACGCCTGCGCTTTGGCATGGGCGCGATAGCGTTGATGGTGCTGTTGTTCGCCTTGCTGCGGCTGGTGTTTTTGCTGGGGTTTTCCGGGGTCGATGTGCGGGCCATTGGCGATAATCCTCAGTGGCTGCAAACCCTGGGCATCGGCCTGCGTTTCGACCTGCGCCTGGCGGTGTTGCTGATGCTGCCGCTGGCGTTGCTGGCCTGGCTGCCGCGCTGGAATCTGCTGAGCGTACCGGCGTTACGCGGGTTGGCGCGGGTATATCTGCTGTTGGCGCTGGCCGTTGTCGGTTTGGTGTACATCGTCGATTTCGGCCATTACGCCTACCTCGGCGTGCGGATCAACGCCACGGTATTGCGTTATCTGGAGGACGCGCAGATTTCCCGGCAGATGGTCTGGCAAACCTACCCGGTGCTATGGATCGCGCTGGGCTGGCTGGCGGTACTTGGGGTTTGGCTTTACGCCTTGCTGCGTCTGGAGCGGGTGACGCTGGATCGTGCACCGAAAACGATTCGGCGGCGCTCGGTGGTGGTCGGCGCGGGGCTTGGACTGGTCGCGGTGTTGCTGGCCTTGCTTGGCCGTGTCGAGAACCTGAACCTGGAGAACCCGGTGCCGCTGCGCTGGAGCGATGCGTTCTTTTCCGGCAACGGGCAGATCGCCGCGCTGGGGCTTAATCCGGTGCTGTTTCTCTATGACACGCTCAAGGTGGGGCAGTCGCAATTCGACGAGGCGCAGGTACGGCAACATTACCCAGTCGTGGCGCGTTACCTGGGCGTTGATCGGCCCGATTTGCAAAAGCTGAACTTTCAACGCGAGCAGGCGGTGCAGCCTTACGGGGTAGCGGGGCGGCCGGCGCCGAATGTGATGTTCGTCATGCTCGAATCGCTGGGCACCAGCGCCGTGGGCGCCTATGGCAACCCGTTGAACCCGACGCCGAATCTCGACCGGCTGGCCAGTCAGAGCTGGTTTTTCAAGCACTTCTACGTCCCGGTCACCGGCACGGCGAAAACCGTGTGGGCGAGCATTACCGGCGTGCCCGACGTCACTCGCCAGGAGACGGCAACGCGCAACCCGCTGATCACCCGGCAACAGACCCTGATCAACGCGTTTACCAATTACCAGAAGCTCTACATGATTGGCGGTAATGCCGGTTGGGCCAACATCAATGCGCTGATCCGCCAAAGCATCGACGGCGCGCAGTTGTATGACGAAAGTCACTGGCGCTCGCCGTTGGTGGACGTGTGGGGCGTGTCTGACCTGGACCTGTTCAAGGAGGGCGACCGGATTCTGCGCGCCGTGCCCAGGGACCAGCCGTTTTTCGCCTACGTGCAAACTTCGGGCAATCATCGGCCGTTCACCATTCCCAAAGACAATGACGGTTTCAAAGCTCAGGACTTGTCACTGGAGCAGGTGCAGGCCGCCGGTTCGCGCAGCGTGGAGCAATACAACGCGGTGCGTCTGCTGGACTTCAATATTGGCCGGCTGATGGAGATTGCCAAGGCCGGCGGCTATTACGAGAACACGATCTTCGTGTTTTTCGGCGATCACAACACCCGGATCAGTCAGATCCCGCACATGCCGCCGGCCTTTGAGCAGTTGGGGTTGGAGAGCAATCATGTGCCGCTGCTGATCCATGCGCCGGGGTTGCTGCAATCCAAGGTGGTCGAGGAGGCGGTGGGGCTGGCGGACTTGCTGCCGACCGTGGCGGGCATGGCCGGTATGCCGTTCAGCAATGGCGCGATGGGCCGCGACATCCAGCAACCGGCGCCCGAGGGTGAGCGGGTGGTGCCGCTGGTGTTGCGCGAGGGCACGTTCCCGCTGATTGGCGGCGTGACCCGCCATCACCTGCTGCAAATGCAGCATGACGGCAGCTCGCCGACCCTGCATGACCTGGCGTCGAACACGCCGCTGGAGGATGTGGCGGCGCAGAACCCCGAGGAGTTCCAGCGCCTGGTGGAATTGACGCGGGGGCTGCATGAGAGTGCGCGGTTGATGCTGTATCGCAATGTGCGGGAGTAGATATCAATCGTTCAGGTTTTGCGCTGACTATTCCGACGCCTTCGCGGGCAAGCCCGCTCCCACGGTAGACCGAGTGGTTCAGATGAGCGCGGTCCACTGTGGGGGATATCAATTGTCAGGTTTTGCGTTGACTGTTCCGACGCCTTCGCGGGCAAACCCGCTCCCACAGTAGACCGGGTGGTTCAGATGAACGCGGTCCACTGTGGGGGATATCAATTGTCAGGTTTTGCGTTGACTGTTCCGACGCCTTCGCGGGCAAGGCTGCTCCCACAGTGGACCGGGTGGTTCAGATGAACGCGGTCCACTGTGGGGGATATCAATTGTCAGGTTTTGCGTTGACTGTTCCGACGCCTTCGCGGGCAAGGCCGCTCCCACAGTGGACCGGGTGGTTCAGATGAACGCGGTCCACTGTGGGGGCTATCAATCGTTCAGGTTTTGCGTTGACTGTTCCGACGCCTTCGCGGGCAAGCCCGCGAAGAGGCCATCAGCCACGCATTGGTATTGGATCAGACTCAATAAGCCCGCCAATGCCCCGGCATCCAGACCCATTGATTGGCCTGCCAGCGATAATGCCCGGCGACCCAGTGGTAACCCGGCGCCGGCATTACCGGCACCACTTCCACCATCGGTGGCGGCCGATGTGGTCGGTGCGGCGGTTCGACGATGCAGCCGGACAGGGACGCCGCCAGCAGCGTGGCGACGAGGGCAGTTTTGAATAGTCGAGGCATTGCCTGATTCCTTGCGTGAAACCGGCCCGTCCGATTGACGGGCTCACAGGTTGGACAACGGCGCATGGAAAAATCCGTCGCGCCGCGTCAGTTCTTATTGGGGTTCCTGGCTTTTACATTGCTGCGGGCATACAGCGAGTCCGCCAGGGTTTGCCGCTCAGCCGTTGGCAAGGTGGCGGCAAAGTCGGCGATGTTGGCGTCGACCTTGGCCCGCAGGCTGATGTCGGCGTCCCGGGCGCGGCCCAGGTCGCTGTCCAGCGCACCGCGATCCAGATTTGGTGCCTGCAACTGGCGGATCACGTCGAGCCGGGCCTGACGGCTGTCGGCGATCAGCGCCTGGTTGTCCTCACGGGTCTGGCGCAGCATCTGCCGCAGTTCCCGGCGCTTGGCAGGCGGCAATTGCAGCATCACCTGACGCACGCCGTGTTGCGGCAGCGCCAGGTTCTGCACCGGTTTGGCCTGGTTGTGCCATTGGTACAGGCCGCCGGCCAGGCCACCGATCAAAAACACATTAAGCACCAGGGACACCGCCAAAACGGCCTTGAAATGCTGGGTGGGCTGGGTCACTGGTCGGTCTCCTCGGCGTTGATACTCATGACGACATCCGCATCGCTTTGCTCAAAGATGCTCGGCAGCGCCTCGGACGAGGTCGGCAACATCAGCGGCAGTCCGAACGACACCACCAGCATGCCTGCGGCAATCCCCGCCAGCCCGACGCCGACAAAGCCGGCCTTTGACCACCAGTCCATGTGCCGCCGCCAGAACGACGGCGCCGGGGTCAACGTGGCCGAGGCGACGATGCTGCGCACCAGTGCCGGTGACGCTGCGGGCACTTGATGGCTGTCAAGCAGGCGATCGAGCAATCGCGCCTGATGCAACGTCGCCAACGCCTGGGCATTGCCGCTGTCGAGCAGGGCCTGGGCGCCGGTGCGCTCGGCGGAGGGCCAGCGTCGCAGCTCGGCGCCATAGGCATCGGCCAACTGATGGAAGCGTTCGGGCGTCATCTTGTTTCCCTCCTTGGGCCGGTGTCGTCACGGGACTCGGCAAGGTGATTACGCAGGTTGCGCCGGGCCCGGGAGAGCAGGCTTTCCAGTGCATCGACGGAAATGTTCATCAGTTGCGCCGCCTCGATGTTCGACAGGTCCTGGTAGTACTGCAGCACGATGGCTTCGCGCTGGCGTTCGGGTAACGCGGCCAGCGCGGCGGCCATCAGGTCGCTCTGGGCACTGGCTTGCAGTAGCTCGTCCGGCAGCGGCGCGGGGTCCACGGCTTCGGGCAGTTCATCGCTGTCGGCCAGGGGCTGTTCCTTGCGCCGGCGCAAGCGGTCATAGCACAGATTCAGCGCCACCCGGTGCAACCAGGTGTCGAAGCGCGCCTGACCGCTGCGCCATTGGCCAGCCTGTTTCCAGATACGCAAAAACGTGTCCTGGGCCACGTCCCTGGCTTCATCGGCATCACCCAGCAAGCGGCCGGCGAGTGCCAGCAGACGGGGCAGCTTGCGCGTGACCATCTCGTTAACGGCCTGTGGTTCGTTGTTGCCAATACGGGCCAGCAACTCAACGTCCGGATCGGTTTCGTTCAAATGGCAAGTCTCGGGCCGGTGACGGGATCAGTGGGGGCGGGCGGCGGCAGGACAGAGCTGATTTCTGGCACAGAGCCCGTGGCGAGGGCGCTCCCTCGCCACGGGTCATTCATCACACCTGTAACCTTGTCGCCGTCCGTGGACTCAACGGACCCAGTGGCCTTCGATCCAGTACCAGTTCGGGCCGCGTGCCTGCCAGTGTCCCGGCATCCAGCGATGGCCGTGGCGCATGGGCTGCCAGTGACCGGGTGCCCAGACGTAACCGCGACCATCCCAGCGCCAGTGGCCGTTATCCCAGGCATAACCGGGGCGCGGCGCGGGCATCATCTCGGCGCGCATCGGCGGCGGTGCCTGCTGGATGTACATGGGGGGCTGCGCAAAAACCGGCGTGCTCGCCAGCGCGGCGAGCGCCAACGGCACGAGCAGAACCTGCCGCAACGTGAACAGGGGGCGCATAAAGTTCATGACAACTCCTCAAGGCCTGCATCGGAATGTGAATGCAGTTGATGAGTTGAACGCTAGACCGGGAAATAATCCGTCGCGGGGAAAATGAAATTAATGTCAGGTCGGGATCAACGGTTTGGTGGCTATCGAAAGTAGGAGAGACCGCGACGGATTTTCATCGCCGCCCCGTTCAATGAGTAACCGCCAGCAGACCTGCGCTGCTGGTCTGTCATTGACCCATGAGGATCCGACCATGTCCCGTTTTCTGAAGTTGATCGCCTGTGCTCTGGTTGTAGCGAGCCTGAATGGGTGTGTGTTTTATGGTGGCCATCCGCATGCTTGCTGCTGGCGTTATGGGTATGGGTATCACCATTACTGAAGCACTTTCAGGCTGAATACATGACCTGGTGGGAGCGAGCTTGCTCGCGAAGAGGCCGTGTCAGTCGACATCAATGTTGAATGACATACCGCCTTCGCGAGCAGGTCGAATCGTCGCACCGTCGCTCCCACAAGGGGGTTGTGGTGTCAGGGTTATAGATTCTGGCTCAGGAATATCAGCGAATTGCCATGCGCCTCCACCGACGCTCGCTGGTTGTAGCTGCTGCGGTGAGAGCAGTTGAAACCATGCTCGGCGCCCGGATACACCTGGATATCGACGCCGTCGTTGTTCTCGAAGCGCTCGGCGATTTTCTTCACCGCATCCATCGGGATGTGGCTGTCCTGTTCGCCGAAGTGCATCAGCATCGGCACCTTGATTTCATCGGCCCGTTGCAGCTGGTTCTGGATGCCGCCGCCGTAATAGGCGATGGCCACGTCGACCAGGCCGTTGGCGGCGGTGTTGTAGGCCAGCATGCCGCCAAAACAGAAACCAATGGCTGCGATACCGCCTACCAGACCGGGTTGGGCCTTGAGCGCGTTGAGGGTCAGTTTGATATCGGTCTGCGCCTTGCCGACGTCGGTGGCGTTCATCAACTCGACCGCCCGTTTCCAGCCGGCTTCGTCGTAGCCCAGCTCGATGCGCGGACCACTGCGCCAGAACAGGTCCGGGGCGATCACCAGATAACCATCAGCGGCGTACTGCTCGGCCACCGAGCGGATGTGTTCGTTGACGCCGAAAATCTCTTGAATCAACACGATCCCCGGACCTTTGCGGGTATGGGGAATCGCCAGGTAGGCGCCGAATTTACCGTCGGCGCTGTCGATCTCGATCCATTGGGTGGTCACGCTCATGGGGGGCTCCTGTCATCGCGGGTGAGTGGCGTAACGTGGGCAAACTCACTCAATGTAGACCAATCCCCATGGCGGCGACGGGTTTACCGGACTCCCGGCCATCCCGCCTGAGCCAAGGCGTCGAGCAGTGTCGCGGCGTCCAGTCCCGGCACTGTGTGGCCATTGCCCTGGGCGGTGTCTGAAGCCAGCAACGCATTGATGATCGCTTCTTCCACCGCCTCGGTGGCGGCCAGGAACAGTTCGCTGATGTGATCATTGTTGACCATGCGCAGGTTGTCGCAGGTTGGCGCGCCTTTGCCTTCATAGGCCGCGGGCGGTACCTGGTTGCCAGTGGCGAAGGCGATGAAGATGTCACCGCTGTGGTCTTCGTTGCCGCCCCCGGTACGGGCCAGGCCGAGGCTGGCGCGCTGGGCCAGGCGTGTGCACTGGTGCGGCAACAACGGCGCATCGGTGGCCAGGCAGACCACAATCGAGCCCATGCCCGGATGCGGCAACGAAGCCTTGAGGAATGGCGAATCGACCTGTTCCATGTAGCGTCCGACCGGGTAGCCATCGACCCGCAGTTCGTGACGGATGCCGTGGTTGGCCTGGACGATGGCGCCGACGGTCCAGCCGCCCTGGGCTTGGCTCAGACGCCGGGACGAGGTGCCGATGCCGCCCTTGAATTCATGGCAGATCATGCCGCTGCCACCGCCGACATTGCCTTCGGTGACCGCACCGCCCACCGCTGAGTGCAGGGCCTGGGCGACGTGTTCGGGCTTTACGTGAAAGCCGTTGATGTCGTTGAGCAAGCCGTCGAACGTTTCCAGCACGACAGGCATGTTCCAGTAGAGGCGGCCGTCATCCGGCTGCTGTTCACGGTCCAGGGCAATCAGCGCGTCGCGGACCACGCCCAGGCTATGGGTGTTGGTAAAGGCAATAGGGCTGGTCAGCAGGCCGGCTTCGCGAATCCATTCCAGGCCGGTCGCATCGCCATTGCCGTTGAGTACATGGACCCCGGCAAAACACGGCTGTTGATTGGTTGAACCGGCACGCGGCTCGATCAGCGTGACGCCGGTATGGATGTCGCGGCCAAGGGCGCTGAGGCCGCGCACGTTGCTGTGGCCGACGCGTACGCCGGGCACATCGGTGATGGCATTGAGCGGGCCGGGTTGCAATTGGCCGAAGCGGATATTGAGGTCGCGGGCACGTGGTTTCATGGGTGTTCTCATCTTCAGTTCAAGTATTCACAGACGGGCACAGGCCCCTGTGGGAGCGGGCTTGCCCGCGATAGCGATGCGCCGGTCACGGTCCCTGTTGGAAGTGCTGGCCCCATCGCGGGCAAGCCCGCTCCTGCAGGGATTGCGGTGTGGTTACTGGCCGTTTTTGACCTTGCTCCATACCCGCGTGCGTACGCGCTCGGTCGCCGGCGGCAGGGGTTGCAGGGTAAACAGCGTGGCCATGGCCTCGGCCGAGGGATAGACCGCCGGGTTGTTGCGCGTCGCTTCGGCCACCAGCGGCGTCGCGGTGCGGTTGCCGTTGGGGTAATTCAGAAGATCACTGATCGGGGCGATGACCTCGGGGCGCATCAGGTAGTCGATAAAGGCCAGTCCCTGCTGCGGATTCGGCGCGTCCTTGAGCATGACCAGCGTGTCAAACCACACCGGAGCGCCTTCCTTGGGCAAGCTGTAGGCGATCTTCACGCCATTGCCGGCCTGCTCCGCGTTGGTCTTGGCTTCCAGCATCGCCCCGGACCAGCCCACTGCGACGCAGATATTGCCGTTGGCCAGATCGCTGATGAATTTGGACGAGTTGAAGTAGGCGATGTGCGGGCGCAACTTGAGTAACAGCGCCTCGGCTTTTTTGTAGTCTTGGGCGTTGGTGCTGTTGGGCGGCAAGCCCAGATAATGGAGGGCCACCGGCAACATCTCCGACGGCGAATCAAGCATCGCCACGCCGCAGTCGCCCAGTTTGGCCAGGTTTTCTTCCTTGAAAATCAAATCCCAGGAATCCACGGGCGCCTTGTCACCGAGTGCGGCGCGGACCTTGTCGACGTTGTAGCCAATGCCATTGGTGCCCCACAGGTACGGCACGGCGTATTGGTTGCCGGGGTCGTTGTTGGCCAGTTTGGCCAGCAGGTCGGCGTCCATGTTCTTGAAACCCGGCATCTGTGCGCGGGGAAGCGGTTGCAGGGCGCCGGCCTTGATCAGGGTCGGCAGGCTGAAATTGCTCGCCACCACCACGTCGTAGCCGCTGCGGCTGGTCAGCAGTTTGCCTTCCAGTACTTCGGCGCTGTCGAAGGTGTCGTAGACCGGCACGATGCCGGTGTCGCGCTTGAAATCGTGCAGGGTCGTGGGGCCGATATAGTCGTACCAGTTGTAGACGTGCACGGTGGGCGCATCGGCGGCCACCGCCACTAGCGACACCGACACCAGGGCACCCAGGCCAAGATTGATATACGAACGATGACGACTCATGATGCGGCACTCCTGGCCTCTGCGGGCCGGTGATGTCAGGAGTGCACAGCCTATCGACAGGATGGGGGACTACCCATTCCCGTCACGGGTTACTCGAAAGGGGTAGAGCGTGGACGCATTGCTGAAAGAATTACCGATACACCAGAGTCTGGCACGGGTGTTTGGCGCGTTGGGGCAGGACAGTTTCTGGCGGACGCTGGTAGACACCTTGCGTCTGCTGGTGCCGCTGGATAACGCACTGGTGGCGCTGATGCGGTCGGGTCGGGTGCCGCGCCTGCTGATCGATTTCGACTCCAAGGGTAGCCCTGACGAACACGAGGAACTGGCCCACTACAGCGCTGGCATGTACCTGCTCGACCCGTTCTATCAAGCCGCTTGTGCAGGCATTGCCGACGGCTTGCACAGCCTCGATTCGCTGGCGCCTGACCAGTTTCAGCAGAGCGAGTATTACCAGAGCTATTTTCGCTCAGTGGTGGGCGGCGATGAGTTGCAATTCATGATCAACGTGGACGGCGCCGTGCTCGGTTTGTCCCTGGGACGTGCGACGCGTTTTGACCTGGCGGAGCAGGGCCGCTTGCTCTGCGTGCGCGATTGGGTGCTGGCGGCGATGAAGCGGCACCTGCAACTGGTGCCGGCGAAAGAGTCGGTTATCGAGGCGGTGGCCGGTGATCTGGCGACGTTGCTGGATCGTTTCGATGCGCGTTTGACGGCGCGGGAAGTGGAAACGGCGCGGCTGATCCTGCAGGGGTTTTCCAGCAAGGCCATGGCGCAGCAACTGGGGATTTCACCGGAAACGGTGAAGGTGCATCGGCGCAATCTGTATCACAAGCTCAATGTGAACGGGCATGGGGAGTTGTTTGCGTTGGTGCTCAAGCCGCGTTGAGATCCCTCATTCACAGTCGCTGCCACAAGGGGCTTGAGGTGAACACAACCGCAATCAACTGTGGGAGCGAGCCTGCTCGCGAAGACGGCAGCACATCCCGTATCAATGTGCCTGACCCGGAACGCCGCCCGGAGCAAGCCTGTTCCCACGTTGAATCGCCCGTGTTTCAGGTGTTCTGTTTGAACACCAACGCCTTCAACCCGCAGTCGCTGTCGGTATCGGGAAACTCCGGTGGGTTATCCAGGCGCTGCACAAATTGCAGGCTCGGTGCCTCGCGTGTGACGCCGTCGATCAGGAACGCCGGGCCGAATGCCGGGTCGTTCATGCAGGCCAGCACCGTGCCGTCGGCGGTGAGCAATTCCGGCAACCGGCGCAACACGCGCTGATAATCCTTGGTCAGCAGAAAACTGCCTTTCTGGAACGACGGCGGGTCGATGATCACCAGGTCATACGGGCCTTTGCCGATCACCTTGCCCCAGGATTTGAACAGGTCGTGGCCGAGAAAACTCACCTTGCCCAAGTCATGGCCGTTGAGCCGGTGATTGTCGCGGCCACGGTTGAGGGCCGGGCTGGACATGTCCAGATTGACCACCTGCGTCGCGCCACCTTCGATGGCCGCCACGGAAAATCCGCAGGTATAGGCAAACAGGTTCAACACGCGCTTGCCTTCGGCGTTGGCTCGCACCCAGTCGCGGCCATAGCGCATGTCGAGGAACAGCCCGGTGTTCTGTTTACGCCCCAGATCCACCCGATAGCGCAGGCCGCCCTCGGTGATGTTCATGTCCTCGATGACTTCGCCCAACAGCCACTCGGTGGTGCTTTGCAGCAGGTAGCGGTGTTGCAGCAGCAGGGTGTGTGCACCCGATTGTTGCCACTGCGCCGAGCGGGTGATGTCCATCAACAGTTGTTTCAGTGCTTGCAGTTGCTCAGGTTCCGGCTCCTTGAACAGCGCCACCAGCACCACGCCCTGCAACCAGTCGACGGTCAACTGCTCCAGCCCTGGCCAGCAGCGCCCGCGCCCGTGGAACAGGCGACGGGTTTCGGCCGGCGCGGCGGCCAGGGCGGTCAGCAGGTGAGCGTGCAGGGTGGCGAGGGCATCTGGGGTCATCGGGTCGGGTCGGTGGTGAGAGAAGGGGCGGCATTTTAACCCTAAATGCATTCCTCACAGGCAACCCAAAACCAATGTGGGAGCGAGCTTGCTCCCACGGGGTTCTGCATTGATCAAAAGATCCTGTTCCAACCCAAACCAACGGTGGGGAGCAGTTATCACGTTTAATTTAACTTTACGTGAGGATTTGGCGATCAGTCGGTTCCTATACTTGGACCCAACAACAATCAACTGGAGCCGATCATGTCGCAGGCGCCTGCTTCTTCCCGCATTACCCGAAACAGCCATCCACGCTGGCTGCGCCTGACCCACTGGCTCAACGCCCTGGCGGTACTGGTGATGGTCACCAGCGGCTGGCGTATCTACAACGCCTCGCCGCTCTACGGTTTCAGCTTTCCGTCATCGGTCACCCTCGGCGGCTGGCTCGGCGGTGCGCTGCAATGGCACTTCGCGGCGATGTGGTTCCTGGCCGTCAACGGCCTCATTTATCTGATCATCAATCTGGCCAGCGGTCGCCTGTTCCGGCGCTTTCTGCCGGTCTCACCCAAAGGCGTCCTGCACGACCTGTGGGCAGCGCTAAGAGGGCGGCTGGGACATGCCGACCTCAGCCATTACAACCAGGTCCAGCGCTTTGCCTACCTGTTTGTCATGCTCGACATCACGATGATGGTGCTGTCCGGGCTGGTGCTGTGGAAGTCGGTGCAGTTCCCGTTGTTGCGTGAATTGCTGGGCGGTTATGAAGGGGCGCGGCAGGTGCACTTCATTGCGATGGCGCTGCTGATGGCGTTTGTCGTGGTGCACTTGGTGATGGTGTTGCTGGTGCCGAAAACGTTATGGGCGATGCTGGTCGGTCACAAGGAGTCGGTATGAAAAAGCGCATTGAAGGACTGGATGAAGCGTCGATCCTGGCCGATGCCAGAAAAGTGCTGGCGCCGCGCATCGAAGACCGCTCCCGGCGTTCGTTCCTGCTGCGGGGCCTGACCCTCGGCGGCGTGGCGATGTTGTCCGGTTGCAATATCAGCGACAACGACAGCGTCGAAACCGCGCTGTCGTCCATGTCGCGCTTCAACGACCGGGTGCAGGGCTGGCTGTTCAATCCCAACGCGATGGCGCCGACCTACCCCGAATCGATGATTACCCGGCCATTTCCCTTCAATGCCTTTTACGGCATTGACGAAGCCCCCGTCGTCGCGCAAGACAGCTATCGCCTGGAAGTCACCGGCCTGGTCGCCGACAAACGCAGCTGGGCACTGGCGGACCTGCGCGCCATGGCCCAGACCGAGCAGATCACCCGCCACATTTGCGTCGAAGGCTGGAGCGCCATCGGCCGCTGGGGCGGGGTGCGCTTCAGTGATTTCCTCAGACGCGTGGGCGCCGACACCGATGCCAAATACGTTGGCTTCAAATGCGCCGACGACTACTACACCAGCATCGACATGGCCACCGCGCTGCATGCGCAAACCCTGTTGACCCTGACCTACGACGGCGCCGTCCTGCCGCGTCAGTACGGTTTCCCGATGAAGCTGCGCATGCCCACCAAGCTGGGCTACAAGAACCCTAAACACATTCAGGCGATTTTCGTCAGCAACATCTACAGCGGTGGCTACTGGGAAGACCAGGGCTACAACTGGTTCGGTGGCAGCTGATGCACGCACCCCGATAACCACCGCGCAGCCCGCGCTGCGTCCATTCGCAACCTGATCTCCAAAAGGAACTGCACCATGAAAAAGCTAGCCACCACCGTACTGTCCCTGTGCCTGGCCATGGGCGTCGCCAGCGTGTACGCCGCCGATACCATGAGCAACGACAGCATGAGCAACGGCTCGATGTCCAAAGACAGCATGTCCAAGGACAGTATGAAAAAAGACACAATGAAAAAGGACTCCATGGGCAAGGACACCATGAAGAAAGACAGCATGAGCAAGGACGCAATGAAGAAAGACGCAATGTCCAAGGACGCGATGAAGAAAGACAATATGTCCAACGACAGCATGGGGGCAGAAGGCTCCATGAAGTAAGGACAGCATGTCGCAGTCAGCAAAAAGGTCCTGATTCCTTCAACAAACGAACGTTAAACCTGTGGCGAGGGAGCGTGCTCCCGCTGGGGCGCGAAGCGGCCCCTCTCTTTTCGAAAAGAGGGGGACTGCTCAACAGCCTGGCGGGAGCAAGCTCCCTCGCCACAGTTATTTTGTGGAGTAGTCAATTTCTTGACTGATGTCGTACGACCGTTCGTCGCCAATATTGTCAGAATTGATACAGAATTTGACGCCAGAATAGTGGCTCTCTAATATCGCGCCACTATTTTGCTATCAGTCTCCATTCGAGGGATCGAACATGTACCCACCCGCCCTCGTGGCGAGGTTGTGCCTGGCTTTGCTGTGCCTTTCTCCACTGAATCTTGCTTACGCCGCCACCAACCCCGGCGACACCGACCTTATCCGCGACCGTCAGAATCGCTTGCTCGAAGAGCAAAGCCGTCGTCTGGAAGAACTCAAGGATCTGCCTGGCAAGGAAGCCAGACCAACGACTCCGGCAGCCCCTGCCGACAGCCGTTGCTTTCCCATCAAAGACATCGAACTCAGCGGCGCCGACAGTCTGTCCGCCGCTGAGCAGCAGCGCCTGCTCAAGTCGTATATCGGCCAGTGCCTGGGCGTCACCCAGCTCAATGAACTGCTGAAAGTCATCACCGACCGCTACATCGAGAAAGGCCTGGTCACCAGCCGTGCCTACCTGCCGCAGCAGGATTTGTCCACCGGGCATCTGAAAGTGCTGGTGGTCGAAGGCCGGCTCGAAGGCTTGAAGGGCGCCGATGGCAGCAAGCTGTCGGAGCGCGAGCTGGCCATGGCGTTTCCCGGCAAGGCCGGCGAGCTGGTCAACCTGCGCGAGATCGAGCAGATGGTCGATCAGCTCAACCGTTTGCCGTCGAATCAGGCGCAGATGGAGTTGTCGCCGGGCAAGAACGTCGGTGGCAGTGAAGTGCTGGTCAAGAACACCCCGCAGACGCCCTGGCGAGCCGGGTTGTCGCGCAGTAACGACGGCCAGCGCAGCACCGGTGAGCAGCAGTGGGGCACCACCTTCGACTGGGACAGCCCACTGGGTCTGGCCGATCAGTTGAATCTTCGCGGTGGCCACGATGCGATGAGCGATCACCAGCACACCTCCAGCAACGCGATGCTCAACTACAGCCTGCCGTGGGGCTGGTGGACCTTCAATTACACCTATAACCAGAGCGACTACCGCTCGCAGATCGCCTCCAATGGCTACAACTTCAAGCAGACCGGCGACAGCGAAAACCATCAGTTGCGTGCCGAGCGCGTCATCTACCGCGACGCCATGAGCAAGACCTCGCTCAGCACCGGTCTGTCGTACCTGCGCACCAACAATTTCATCGAAGAGAGCAAGCTCAAGCAGAGCAGCAATCGCATCAGCGAAGCGCAGTTCGGCATCAACCACGGTCGCCGGATCGGCAGCGCGTTCGTCAACCTGGACCTGGGCATGCAGCAAGGCATCGGCGCGTTCGATGCCCAGGGCAACGGCCATCCCGGTCCCTCTGATCCAGATGCGCGTTACCGCAAATACACCGCCACGGCGAGCTACCTGCAACCGTTCAAACTGTGGGGCGAGTCGTTCAGTTTCAGCAGCCTGATGACCGGTCAACACAGTGAAGACGTGCTGTTCAGCCCGCAACGCACCAGCCTCGGCGGGCAGTCGTCGATTCGTGGCTACAAGGACCAGTCGCTGTCCGGCGACAGCGGCGGCTACTGGCGCAACGACCTGCGCTGGACCCGCCCGGTCAACGTTGAATGGCTGCGCCCGGTGTTCGCCGAATACGGCACCAGCCTGGGCTACGACCAGGGCGTGATCAGTGATGATCGCTACAACGGCGAGCAACACGGGCGCATGTCCAGCAATTCGCTGGAGTTGTTCGCCAAGGGCCAGCACCTGGCTGCCAGCGTGACGTTCGCCCATTCCCTGGAGCGACCGGCCGCGCTGACCGAGCGTGAAGCGCCGATCTATTTCCGTCTGGATTTCTTCCTTTAATTTTTGCCCGCCCGAGATTCTGAAATGGACATTCGTCACCTGACCTTCTTGGCCGGCCAACCTGCTGCTGCCGTAAAACCCTGTGAGCACTTCTGGGGTATGCCCAAGCGCGGGCTGGCGTTCCTGTTGGCGAACGTCATGTTCTGGCAACCGGTGTGGGCGCAGGCGGACGGGATTGTGGTGGCCAATCCGAACACCAGCCTCGGTCAGGCGGGCAACGGCGTGCCGATCATCAACATCGCCACGCCCAATGGCACCGGGCTGTCGCATAACCAGTTCCACGATTACAACGTCGGCACCCAAGGCGTGATCCTCAACAACGTCGCGGGGCAAACCGGCGCGACGCAGTTGGGCGGCATCATCGTCGGCAACCCGAACCTGACCAACCGGGTCGCGGCACAAACCATCCTCAACGAAGTGGTCGGCGGCAACCCGAGCCAGTTGCGCGGTTATACCGAAGTGGCGGGGCAGTCGGCCCGCGTGATCGTCGCCAACCCGTATGGCATCACCTGCAACGGTTGCGGCTTCATCAACACCCCGCGCGTCACACTCACCACCGGTAAGCCGGTACTCGACGGCGGCCGAGTCGACCATTATCAGGTCGATCAGGGCAGCGTCTCCATCGACGGCGCGGGGCTGAATGCGACCAACGTCGACAGCTTCGAAATCATCACCCGCAGCGCGAAAATCAACGCCGAGATTCAGGCGAAAAACCTGACGATCATTGCCGGTCGCAACGACGTCAACGCACAGACGCTCAACGCCACTGCAAGAGCCGACGACGGCAGCGCCAAACCGCAACTGGCCATCGACTCCTCTTCGCTGGGCGGCATGTACGCCGGCGCGATCAGGCTGATGGGCACCGAGGCGGGTGTCGGGGTGAAACTCGACGGCAAATTGATCGCCAGTGGTGGCGACATCCAACTCGACGCCAACGGTCAACTGAGCCTGGCCGAGACGTCGGCCGCCAACGGCGCGGTCAATGTCAAAGCCGCCGGCCTCAATGCCCAGGGACCGGTCTATGCCGGCACCGCATTGAATGTGCAGACCCAGGGCGACCTGGCCAGCCAGCAAACCCTCGCCGCGCGGGACAGCATCACCCTGAACGCGGGCGGTCAACTGAGCAACAACGGCGTCATTGAAGCCGGTGTGAACAGCGATAACAGCCGCAACAGCAGCGGCGATATCAGCCTCACGGCGCAAAATCTCAACAACAACGGGCACAGCGTTGTCGCCAGTCGCAACCTCACCGTCAACACGGCACAGACCGCCAGCAACCAGGGCGGCACCCTGAGCGCGCAGCAACAGCTGCAAGTGGCTGCCGGGACGCTGGACAACCAGAACCACGGTCGACTCCTGAGCAGCGGCACGCTGAACCTCAATGCCGATCAACTGCTCAATGCCCAATCCGGCCTGGTGACCAGTAACGGTCAACTCACGGCTGCCGTGGGTTATCTGAATAACCGCGCGGGCGAGCTGTCGAGCCTGAGCAACGTCAACCTGCGGGTGGCTGCGCTGGACAACGTCGCCGGCCTGGTGATGGCGGGCAACACGCTGGACATCAACGCCAGCGGCGCCCTGAACAATCAGGGCGGACGCCTGGTGGCCCCGCAAAATCTGCAGCTCAAGGTGGCGTCGCTGGATAACAGCAACCAGGGCTCGATCAGCAGCCAGGGCACGCTGGGCATCGTCGCCAGGGGTGCACTGGACAATCACCAGCGCGGCAACATTCAAAGCAGCGGTGCGGCGGTGATCAACGCCGGCACCTTCGGCAACCAGCAGGGCGGTCAACTCGTCAGCAGTAACACGCTGAGCCTGACCGCAGGCCAGGTGAACAACAGCGAAGGCGGGCGCATCGCCAGCGCCATGGCCCTGACGGCCAGCGTCACCGGGCTCGATCAACATGACCGGGGCCAGCTCAGCAGCAACACCGGCCTGAGCCTCGACCTGAACAACGGCCTGCTCAACAACCAGAACGCATTGATCACCACGCCCGGCGCGCTGCTGCTGAACAACCTCAACGCGGTGCTCAACCAGAACGGCGAAATATCCAGCCATACGGGCTTTACGTTGGCGGCCAACAGCCTCGACAACACGGCTGGCAAGGTGCTCAGTGATGCAAGTCTGACGCTGCTGATCAACCAGACCCTGAACAATCTCAACGGTCAGGTGGCCAGCCAGCAACTGCTGGTCAACGCCAACAGCCTGATCAACACCACCGGTGTCTTGTCCAGCCAGTCCACGCTGGACTTGAACACCGCCAATCTCGACAACAGCAGCGGCGGCAGCATTGCCGGCCTGGGGCGCTTGGGCCTCAACAATGCCGGCGCGCTGACGACTCAGGGCGGGCGGATCAACAGCGGGGCACAGCTGAACCTGACCACTGGCACGCTCGATAACAGTCAGCGGGGCGTGATTCACGGTGCAGGCGCAGTGAGCATCGCTACCGGTGCCTTGCAGAACCAGGGCGGACAACTTTCCAGCGACCAGACCCTCGACCTCAGCGCCACGCAAGTGAACAACGGCCTGGCCGGGCAGATCAGCAGCACCCAGGCACTCAACGCTCACGTCACCGGGCTCGATCAGCACGATGGCGGTCACCTGTTCAGCGCCACGCGCCTGAGCCTGGACATGAACCACGGCCTGCTGAACAACCAGGGCGGTCTGATCAACGCGCCGGGCCAGTTGCTGTTGAGCAACCTGGGCCTCGTCAATAACCGCCAGGGCGAGATTTCCAGCACGCTGGGTTTCAATCTGACGGCTGACAGTCTCGACAACACCGACGGCAAACTGCTGTCCGAACAAGCGCTGGTCGTGCGGATCGCACAGGCGCTGGACAATACCCGCGCACAGATTGCCGCGGCGGCCATTGATCTGCAGGCTCAGAGCCTGAACAACCAGTCCGGCAGCGTGAACGCCGGCAGCGGTTTGAGCCTGTTGCTCGCCGGTAGCCTGAACAATCAGGGCGGAAAACTCGGCGCCCGTGATCTGACTGTGCAAGTCGCTGACCTGGACAACCGTCACGGCCAGATGACCGCCGACACCCGTCTGTCGCTGGTGGCGCGCAACGGCATCAACAACGCCAGCGGTTCGATGACCGCCGGCCAGTTGTTGTCGGTGCAGGGCGCGAGCCTCGATAACACCCAGGGCACGCTGCTGAGCAGCGCCACCCTGACCGCGAACATCGCCGGGCAACTGATGAATCAGGCCGGCCTGCTGTCCTCGGACGGCTTGCTGACCCTCACCAGCGCCGGTCTGGACAACCAGCTCAAGGGCCGCATCGTCAGCAAAGCCGGGCTCAATCTGGCTGTTACCGGGTTGCTGGACAACCGCACTGGCAGCCTCGGCACCACCGGAGCCCTCAGCCTCAATGCCGACCGCGTGGACAACCGCCAGGGCGGTTCGCTGAATGCTGTCCAGGCCATGGATCTGGGCGTGCAGCACCTCGACAATCAGGGCGGGACCCTGTCCGGGCAAAGCGACCTGACCCTGACCGGCACGACGCTGGACAACAGCAACGGCGGTCAGTTGCTCGCCAACGGCAACCTCAAGCTGACCCTCGGCCAGCTCAACAATCAACGCAACGGTCAACTGTCCGGCCAGGCCGGGGTCCAGGTAAATGCAGCGCAACTGGACAACAGCCTGGGCGGCAATCTGTACGCCAAAGGCCGTCTGGGCCTGACGTTGAGTCAGCAGTTGCTCAACAACCAGGGCACGCTCAAGGGCGACGGCGCCATCGTGCTCAGCAGCGCCGGCGTGAATAACGATGGCGGCACGTTGTCCAGCGTCCGGGGCCTGAAACTGACCAGCCTCGGCACCGTGAGCAACCTCGGCGGCAGCCTGATCAGCGGCGACAGCCTCGACCTGAGCAGTGGCCAACTCAACAACGGCGCCGGCGGCAACATTTCCAGTGCCGGCGCGCTGAGCGCCAGTGTCAGCGGTCTTGATCAACAGGGCGGCAAGCTGTTCAGCAATAGCCGCTTGAGCCTTGATCTGAACAACGGCCAACTCAACAACCAGGGCGGTCTGATCAGCACCCCCGGGCAATTGCTGCTCAACAACCTCAAGGGCGTGGCTAACCAGAAGGGCGAGATATCCAGCGACAAGGCCTTTGGCTTCACGGCGGCAAGCCTGGACAACAGCGCCGGTAAAATCATCAGCCAGCAGGCGCTGATGCTGCGTGTCGATCAGGTGTTGAACACGGCCAAAGGGCTGGTCTCGGCCAACGGCCTGAACGTGCAGGCCGGCAGTCTGGACAACAGCGACGGCACGTTTGGCAGCGACGGGCAGATGACCCTGACCGTAAGTGGCGCCGTCATCAACCGCAACGGCGCGCTGACCAGCGCGGGTAATTCAACGCTCAAGGCAGCGAGTCTGGACAACACGGCCGGCCGGGTGGTCGGCGACCTCGGGCTGAGCATCGACCTCAGTGGTGCGCTGATCAACCAGGGCGCGACCCTGGGTTCGGGCGGTGACCTGAGCCTCACCGCTGCCAGCTTCGACAACCGCGCAGCCGGCACCTTGCTCGCTGCCGACGGCGTGCTGACCGGGCATATCAGCGGTGCTTTCGACAACCGTGAAATGGGCAAAGTACGCGCCACTGGCGGCATCGACCTGACCACCGGCAGCCTCGATAACCGCGGCGGCAGTGTGGCCGGCAAGGGCTATCTGACCCTGCACGGCGACTCGGCGGACAACCGTGGCGGGCTGATTCAGGCTGATCAGGCGTTGACCTTGCTGGTTGGGCAACTGGATAACCGCGACAAGGGCAACCTGATCGGCAAGGCCGGCATGGGCTACGAAGGCACGCGCCTGGACAACACCGGCGGCCTGCTCAGCGCCGTCGGCCCGTTGACCCTCAAGAGCCGTGAAGTCGCCAACGCCGGCGGGCGCATCGCCAGTCAGGCCGACCTGACGGCCAACATCGACACCCTCACTCAGCAGGGCGGCGCCCTGGTGGCTGCGGGCAACCTGAGCCTCACCGGCAACAGCCTGGATAACCGCAACCGCGGTGCCGTCGGCAGCGCAAAAGCGCTGAGCATCAATGTCGATCAGATCGATAACCGCGCCGGCGAACTGTCGAGCACGGGCGCCGACATCAGCACGGGCGGCGTGAAGCTGACCAGCCAACAGTTGGACAACAGCACCGGCGGCAAAATCATCTCGGGCGCGGGCCTTGAGTTGACCGTGGCGCAATTGATCAACCAGACCAAGGGCATGATCCATGCCGACGACGCCATTCACTTGACGGGTTCGCGTCTGGATAACCTCGGCGGCGCGATCGAGAGTGGCAGCGCGCTGGACATCCGCCTCGACGACGCCTTGCTCAACAGCAACGGCTCGATCGCAAGTCAGGCCGGTTTCAACGCGCAGGTCGCCAGTGTCGATAACAGCAACGGCGCAATGACCAGCCTCGGCCTGCTGACGATCAACAGTAAGGGCGCGCTGATCAACCGTGGTGCAACCCTGTACTCCAAGAGCGGCATGACCCTGCTCAGCGCCAGCCTGGACAACAGCCACAGCGGCAATCTGGCCAGCCTTGGCGCGGTGCGCATGACCACGGGCGCCGTGGACAACAGTCAGAACGGCAGCATGACCAGCAGCGATACCCTGGACCTGAACGCCACCCAGGTCAGCAACGGCGCGGGCGGCGCGATCAGCAGCGAAAAAACCCTGACCGCCAGTGTCACCGGCCTTGATCAGCAGGGCGGCGAGCTGTTCAGCAAGACCGCGCTGAGCCTGGACCTGAACCACGGCCAACTGAACAACCAGGGCGGTTACATCAACGCACCGGGCAGTTTGCTGCTTAAAAATCTCTACGGTGTCGCCAACCAGAATGGCGAAATCTCCAGCACACAAGCCTTCGACCTGACGGCACAAAGCCTCGACAACAGCCACGGCAAACTGCTGAGCGACCAGGGCTCGTTGACCCTGCGCATTGCACAGGCGCTGAACAACAGTGTCGGGGTGATAACCGGCGCGGCCATCGACAGCCGCAGCGACAGCCTGGACAACAGCAACGGCACGATGAGCAGCCGGGGACTGCTCGACCTGGGCGTCACTCAGGCCTTGAACAACCACAATGGTGTGATGATCGCCGACGGCTCCTTGCTGCTCGCCAGCGCCAGCCTGGACAACCGCGACGGCTCGATCTCCGGCAAGCGTGACATCGTCGCCAACGTCGGTGCGCTGGACAACCAGAACGGCAAGTTGATCGCCAGCACGTCCCTCGACCTCACGGGCAACACCCTCGACAACCGCAAGAGCGGTCTGGTAGCCGCTACAAAAGCGCTGAAACTCAGCGTCGGGCAGATGGACAACCGTGGCGGCGAACTGTCCAGCGGCGGCGGGGTGACGCTGGCCGGTCAACAACTGGATAACAGCGACAGCGGCCAGGTGATTGCCGGGCAAGACCTGAACCTGAGCCTGGATCAGGTGCAAAACGTCAACGGGCTGCTCAACGGCAAGGGTGTGCTGAGCCTCGATGGCGCCGTCCTCAACAACCTGGGCGGCAGCCTGTATGGCTTGCAGAAAATGCGCCTGACCCTCAGCGGCGACCTGGAAAACGGCCACGGCCTGATCGCCAGTGAAGGCGCCCTTGACGTCACGGCGACCCACCTCGGCAACACCGGCGGCAAGTTCTCCAGCGCCGATGCACTGACGCTGACGGCCCGTGGTGATGTGCATAACCAGGGCGGTACGTTGATTACCGGCAACAGCCTGACCCTGCACAGCGCCAGCCTCGACAACAGCCACAAAGGCAGCCTGAAAAGCAAAACCTCGATGCTGGTCAGCACCGGTGCGCTGGACAACAGCCAGGCCGGGCGCCTGGACAGTGACGACACGCTGGCTCTGACCGCAGGCCAAGTGACCAACCGCGACGGTGGCAGCATTGGCAGTATCAATGCACTCACGGCCACTGTCAGTGGCCTGGACCAACAGGGCGGCAAACTCTTCAGCAATACCCGCCTTGCGCTCGATCTGAATCACGGCCAGTTGAACAACCAGAACGGCCTGATCAACGCGCCGTTGCTGCAACTCGACAACCTCGATGGCGTCAACAACCAGAACGGCGAAATCTCCAGCGCCCAGGCGTTCAGCCTGGCGGCCACAAGTCTGGACAACAGCAACGGCAAGCTGCTCGGCAAGCAAGCCCTGACCTTGCGCGTCAATCAGGCGCTGAACAACCTCAAGGGCCAGATCGCGGCGGCGGCGCTGGATGTCGGTGCCGGCAGCCTGAACAACAACGAAGGGGCGATCTCCAGCGGCAGTGACCTGACCCTGAGCGTTGCCGGTGTGGTGAATAACCAGAGTGGCGGCTCGATCAACGCAGCCCAACGTCTGAGCCTCGGCAGCGCCGATCTGAACAATCAGGGCGGTGTGCTGCTGGGTGGCAGCGCCTTGACCCTCAACGCCATGGCCCTGAACAACAGCGCCAAGGGCCTGATCAACAGCCAGGGCGGTATGACCCTGACCGCCACCAGCCTGGACTCCAGCAATGGCGGCGAAGTGTCGGCCAAGGGCGATATCGACCTGAGCGTCGGCGCACTCAGCCAGAACGGCGGTCGCCTGTTGGGTGACGGCGCTGTGCATCTTGACCTGATCGGCGGCGACCTCGACAACCGCAACGGTACGTTGACCGCCAAAGGCCCGCTGAGCATCAGCCGTCTGCGCGACCTGAACAACCAGAACGGCGAGCTCTTCAGCAACCAGAGTTTCAACGTCACTGCACGTACGCTGGACAACAGCGGCGGCAAACTCATCAGCAGCAATGTACTGGGCCTGACCGGCGACACCCTGCTCAACCAGGGCGGCCTGATGTCCGGCTGGCAGGGCCTGAGCGTCAACGGCGCGAGCCTCGACAACCGCAACACCGGCACCCTGTCCAGTCGCAGCGGCAACCTCGACGTCAGCGTCAGCGGTGCGCTGCTCAACGGCAGCGCCGGCGCCCTGGTCAGCAACAATGACCTGAGCGTCAGCGCCGCCAGTCTCGACAACGTCGCCGGGGTTATTTCCAGCGGCGCCCATCAGCGCCTGAGCGTCAGCGGCCTGCTGAACAACGCCCAGGGCGGTTCGATTGACAGCGGTGCAAGCCTGACCCTGCAAGCCATGGCCTTGAGCAATGGCGCAACGATCAGCGCGCAGCAAGCCCTGAGCTTCACCGGCACCACTCTGGACAACAGCAACGGCAGCCTGGCCGGCAACGGCGCGGTGAACATCGACCTGCTCGGCGTCCTGACCAACACCAACGGCAAGCTCGTCAGTGGTGGGCCGATGGTCATCAGCCGCAGCACGCAGATCAACAACCAGGGCGGTCAGTTGATGAGCCAGGGCTTGTTGACCCTGTTCACCGGCGGCCTCGATAACCGCCACCGTGGCACCGTCGCCGCCAATGACAACCTGACCCTCATCAGCACCGGTGCGGTACAGAACAGTGACGACGGCCTGATCTACAGCCAGAACGCCAACCTGCAACTGCAAGCCGCCAGCCTCGGCAACGCCAAGGGCGCACTGCAAAGCCTGGGCAGCATGGGCGTCACCGTGGGCGGTGATATCGATAACCAGAGTGGCCGAATCATTGCCCAGAACGGCGACCTTGGCCTGAGCGCCGCCAACATCGACAACCGGGGCGGTACGCTCGCCAGCATCAAAGGCGCGCTGGATGCCCACGTGGTAGGCGTGTTGAAAAACGGCTACGACCTGACCAACAACCGCCAGGGCGGCATCACCCAGGCCCAGCGTCTGAACCTCAGCGCACTGGGCGGGATCGACAACTACGGCGGACGCATTTCGGCCCAGGGCGGCGATGCCGTCATCGAGACGGCCAGCGGCAACTTCGACAACCGCAACGGCGGGCTCTACGCCAAGGGACTGGTGAAGGTCCACGGCAACAACTTCGACAACAGCGGTGACAACGACGGCCAAATCGCCGGCAGCCAGATCGACCTCAGCCTCGATGGCGCCCTGAACAACCGACTGGGCATTATTGAAAGCGACAACACCCTGAGCGTGCGCGCCGCCAGCCTGGACAACCAGACCGGCCAGCTGCGGGCCTTGGGCACCAGCGGCAAAACCCAATTCCAGATCGGTGGCCTGTTCGACAACCGCAACGGCACCGTCGAAACCGCCAACACTGACCTGACGCTCAACGCAGCCGGCTTCGCCAACATCGGCGGCAAACTGCTGCACGTCGGCACGGGCACCTTTGATATCTCCATGCCCAATGTCAGCAATGCAGGCGGCACCCTGGTGACTCGAGGCGGCCTGACGTTGAACGCCGACACCTGGACCAACAACAGCGTGATCCAGGCCGGACGCCTGACGGTCAACGTGAACAATTTCAGCCAGACGGCGGGCGGCCAATTGTTGGCATCCAGCAGCTTCGTCGGCACGGGCGGCAACTGGAACAACGATGGCCTGCTTGCCAGTGATGGCAGCCTGAGCCTCAACCTGTGGGGCACCTATGGCGGCAATGGCCGTGCCAGCAGCCTCGGCAACCTGGGCCTGAGCGCAGGGCAACTGAACCTCAACAGCGGCACCAGCATCGCGGGCGGTGGCGACACCACGATCAACGTCGGTGGTCAGCTGACCAACGCCGGTCGCCTGACCTCCAGCAATAACATGACCCTGACCGCAGGCGGTGTGAGCAATACCGGCACCCTGGCCACCGGTGAAAACCTGACCTTGCGTACCGGCAACTTGCTCAACAGCAATGGCCTGATCTCCAGCGGCGGTGACATGCAACTGCTGGCCGCCAGCTTTACCAACGCGTATGCGCAGGTCTATGGCCTGGGCAATGTACTGATCGCCCGGGACGCCAGCCAGAACAAGGCCGACCTGCTGGACAACCGTTCCGGCAACATCGAGAGCGCGCAAAACCTGACCATCAGCGCCATGACCGTCAACAACGTCCGGGATGTTCTGGACTACACGGCGCATGAAAAAAGTTCTGTGAGCATCACCGAACGTGACTGCAACCTGGTCCCGATGTTTGGCTGCGACTTCCGCCATGGCGGGAAACAGAACGGCTATTGGCAGATCGATGAAGTCGACCGCTTGACCGTCAGCAGAAGCAGTGCCGCCTCGGGCCTTTCCAGTGGCGCGAATATCCTGATCAATGCTCAGACCCTCAACAACATGAGCAGCACCATCGCCGCCTCAGGAAGCGTGACGGCCAATGCCACCAACATCGTTAACCAGGGCGTGCAGGCTCAGGAGATCACGACCACCAACTTTTACGTCAGCTACGTCAAACAGATCTTCGCGGCCAGGCAGATGGCCAAGGATTTCAACGCGAAAAACAGCCCGACACCTTCGGCGACCGTCGAGGCTGACCTGAGCGCATTCACTGGTTTTGTGGAAGGCGGCAGGTCTTCAGGGTCCACGAAGACCACCAATACCGATGGCCAGTCGTATGACGCCGTGATCCAGGCCGGTGGCAACGTCAGCCTCAACGCGACCAACAACATCGAGAACGGCGTACGCCGACCGTATTACGCTTACGTCGCTGCCGGGCGCAACAAAGCCGATACGGGCTCGGGCAGCGCGTATTCCACGCCGATCTATGTCAACTCCCAGTTGCCGCCCAACCTTGCGCAGCAACAGGTCAACCCGCTCGCACTGCCAGGTTTCAGCCTGCCCACCGGCCAGAACGGTTTATTCCGTTTGAGCGGGCAGGGTGGTGGTAACCAGCAGGCGACCCAGGTCAACACCGCACCACAAAGCTGGAGCATGAGCAGTGCCACCGTCAGCACTGCCCAGCGTCAGCAAGAGCTGCCGACTGTTCAGGCGCGCAGCGTGCAGATTGCTGATGTCGCGCAGGTGGTCGCCAGCGACCGCAAGCTGGTTCAGATCACCGCTCCGACCGCTGCCAGCAACGTCACGGGCAGCGCGATCAACATCACTGCGCCAGTCGACAATGCCGGCAATGTTCAGCTGACCGGCCATGACCACACTGACGCCGCCATCACTCAGGTGAGCGCCGTGCATGTCGAGGCGTCCACCCAGCCTACGGTTGCAACCGGTCCGGACCTGAGCCTGCCGACATCGCTGCCGGCACGCCAGGACCCGGTGGTCACTGTCACTTCACCTGTCACCGCGCCTGTGGTGCCGGTAGCTCCCGTCGTGAACGCCAGTATCAGCGCGCCGGTGGCCGTTCCCGGCGCCGTGACCGCCGTGCCTGCCAGCACCGCCGTGGCCAGCCAGAGCGTGGCGCGGGTGCAGGGCCTGCCCGACACTTCGGCACGCTCCAATCCGCAAAAATACCTGATCGAAACCAACCCGGTGCTCACCGACCTCAAGCAGTTCATGAGCTCCGATTACCTGCTGGCAAACCTGGGCTACGACCCGGACAAGAGCGCCAAACGCCTGGGAGACGGTTTCTACGAACAGAAGCTGATCCAGCAAGCCGTGGTCGCCCGCACGGGCCAGCGTTTCATCGATGGCCAGACCTCGGACGAGAAGCTGTTCAAGTACCTGATGGACAACGCCATCACCAGTAAACAGCAACTCAATCTGTCCGTTGGCGTGACCCTGACTTCCGAGCAGGTCGCGGCCCTGACCCACGACATCGTCTGGATGGAAAACGCCACGGTCAACGGTGAATCAGTCCTGGTGCCGGTGCTGTACCTGGCCAACGCCAACAACCGCCTGGCCCCGACCGGCGCGCTGATTGCCGGCAACGACGTCTCGCTGATCGCCGGCAAAGACCTGACCAACGCCGGCACCTTGCGCGCCACCAATAACCTGTCGGCCACCGCCGGCAATGACCTGGTCAACAGCGGCCTGATCGAAGCGGGCAACCGCCTCGACCTGCTGGCGGGTAACAACATCGTCAACAAGGCCGGCGGCATCATCGCCGGTCGCGATGTCTCGATGACCGCCCAGCGCGGTGACGTGATCAACGAACGCACGATCACCACCCACGACAGCAGCAACGGCGTGGCCAGCGAGCGCCGCGACTTCACCGACAGCGCCGCACGCATCGAAGCCGCCAAGGCCCTGAGCGTGTCGGCCGGTCGTGACATCAACATCACCGGCGGCCAGGTAGAAAGCGGCACCGACATGCAGCTGAACGCCGGCCGAGACGTCAACATCGCGGCCGCCCAGGTCAGCAACAGCACCGTCAACGACAGCCAGCACAGCAACAGCAACATCACCCAACTGGGCGCCCGCATCAGCGCTGGCCAGGACCTGTCGGTCGTGGCCGGCCGCGACATCGCCGCCATCGCCAGCCAGATCGACGCCAAACGCGACCTGTCGCTGTCCGCCACGGAAAACCTGAACCTGAGCTCTGCGGCAGACGAGCAACACTCGCTGCTCAAAGTCAAAAAACTCACCGCCCAGGAAGACCACGTCAGCCAGGTCATGACCGAACTGTCGGCAGGCAGCAACGTAAAACTGAGCGCCGGCCAAAGCCTCACCGCCATCGCCAGCCGCATTACGGCGGGGGATGAAGCGTATCTGGTGGCAGGGGACAAGCTTGATCTTCTGGCGGCGCAGGACAGTGATTACAGCCTCTACAACAAGACCAAGAAAAGTTCTTCAGGCAAGAAGACTCGACTCGATGAGGTGGCCAGTACCACCAGCGTTGCCAGTGTCGTGACCTCTGGCGGCGACAGCACCCTGCTGGCCGGCAAAGACATGCTGATCAAAGGCAGTGAAATCGCCGCCGATAAAGGCAACGTGCAACTTGTCGCCGGCAATGATGTGCAGATCGTCGCGGCCACCGAATCCAACAGCGCTCGCCATGACAGCAGCTCCAGCAAAAGCAGCTGGGGCGGTTTGAAGTCGAGCAAGGTTCAGGATCAGCTGGCTGAGACACAAACCAAAGCGGTCGGCAGTGTCATCTCGGGTAATACCGTGAACGTGACGGCCAAGCGTGACGCGACAATCACCGGTTCATCCCTGGTCAGTACCGAGGACCTGACCGTACAAGCCGGTCGCGACCTGACCATCAATGCTGCTGAAAACACATTCAGCCGTGACGAATTCCACAAGGAAAAGAACCGCGATCTGAGCGGCATACTGACCGCCAACAAGCTGGGTCTTGATGACATCACCGGCAACCAGCACCTGTCGGTCAGCGGGCAGAACCACACCGGAAAATCCTCGCAGACCACCTTGACCGGCAGCACCATCGGCTCCAGCGAAGGCAACGTCAGCCTCACCAGTGGCCGTGAACTGAACGTGATCGCCAGCGACCTCGTCAGCACCAAAAACATGAGCCTGATCGGTTCCAAAGTGACCATCGCCGCCGGCATGGAAACTTCGAACCAGAGCAGCACCGACAAGAGCAACAGCCTGGCCGTGGGCCGGGTGGTCGGTGGCTCGATTGTCGATACGGTCAACACGATCCGCAGTTCAGTCAAAGCCGCAAACAGCGCAGACGATCCGCGCCTCAAAGCGGTGAAACTGGCTCAGGCGGCCATGGCGTTCAATGACCTGGGGGGCATGGCCGGCGGTGTAGCAGGCGCGAGTTCGGACTATGGAAACAAACAAGGCTCGGGCGGCAGTGGTTCGCTGATCAAGATCGGTACAGAACTGGCCAACACCCACAGCAAGAGCACCAGCGACTACACCAGCCAGACCGCCAAGCAAAGTTCGCTTAATGCGGGCAAAAACCTGCTGATTGTCGCCGATGGCGGCGTACCGGGAACGGCTGGCGATATACACGTTGTAGGCAGCACACTGAAAGCCGCCGACACCGTACTGCTGGCCAAAGACAACATCACTCTGGAAAGCGCGCAGAACACGGCGAAATGGGCCAACGACAGCACGCACAACAAAACCGCGATTGGTGCCAGCTTCAACCTTGGCCAACAAAATGGCTTCACCCTCGATCTGGGCGCGTCAATCGCCAAGAGCATGGGCACCGGCAGTTCCGTTACCCAAGTCAACACCACGCTGGATACCGGTTCCTTGTCCTTGCACAGTGGCAAGGACACGACCCTGGCAGGTGCGCAGGTTCGGGCGGACAGCATCAAGGCGTTGATTGACGGCAACCTCAACATCACGTCGCGCCAGGACAGCGAAATCCAGAAAAGCAAACAGGGCACTGCCGGTTTCGGTGGCAGCATCTGCGTGCCGCCGTTCTGCTACGGCGCGCCGGTAGCAGTTACCGCCAGCCTGTCCGCTGGCAACATGAACAGCGAGTACAAAGCGGTCACCGACCAGAGCGGTCTGTTCGCCGGCAAGGGCGGCTACGACCTCGACGTCGGCAAAAACACCACCCTGCAAGGCGCGGTAATTGCCAGCGAAGCGTCGGCAGACAAAAACCTGCTCAGCACCGATCGCCTGCTCGTCAGCGACATCAAGAACACCAGCGAGATCAGCAGCAAGTCCGCCGGTATTTCGGTGTCCTACGGCAGCAACACCGGCTCATCCCTGGGTGGCAGCGTTCCGCTGGCACTCAGCGACTCAGACCACAGCAGCACCCGCAGCGCGGTCAGCGATGGCACCATCGTCGTACGCAATGCCGACGGCGCGAATGATCTGGTCGGGCTGAACCGAGACACCAAAAACGCCAACCAGAAGCTGGACAAGCCTGATGAAAAGGCCATGCAGGAACGCATTGACCTGATTCAGAGCACGGTGGCGCTGTCCAAATCCGTGATCGACACCGTTGCCAATTCCCAGCAACAGGCGGCTGCTGAGAGGGGCAAGGCAGCGACGACTGATGAGGAGAAAGCGGCTGCGCGTGCTGATTACGACAGTTGGAACGTGGGCGGCAATAAACGAATCATGGCCGACGTGGCGGCTGGATTTATTGCAGCGAGTCTTGGGGGCGTTGGTGGATCTACCGCAATCGGCATCGTCGCCAACACCACTTCAAATGACGCGTTCAAAAAAGTGGGTGATTTCGCCAACGAGCAAAAACGCAACGCCACTGACACCGCAACTCAAGCAGCATGGGCCGAAGGCGGAGCTGCACGCGTGTTGCTGCACGCGTTGGTTGGCGCCGCGATGGGGTTGTCGAGCGGGAGCGCTGCAAGTGGTGCTTTGGGAGCCGGTGCTTCGGCTGCTCTGATGCCCGCTATTGGTGATGTTTTGGGCAAAAGCGGACTGACGGAGCGCGAGCAAAGTAGCTTTAGTACGTTGATTGCGGCTGGGCTGGGTGTTGCAGCGGGTGCCAGTGGTGGTGCATCAGGTGCAATTACCGGGGGGAATAGTGCGGTCGGTGTTGAAATGTTTAACCGCAAGTTGCACAAGGAGCAGGAAACTCCACTGCTGAAGAAAAAGGCCGAAGAGCTTGAAGCTACGCGGGGGAAACCACGGTCGAGCGCTCGATGGGAAGACCTTCTGCTCATGGCCAGCGGCGCTGAAGTTGACGCTGTCGACCTGACGCGTTTGACAAAACTGATGAAGCTAGCCACTGGGAATGATCCGGAGTCTGAGTCTTTTGCTCAGGACATGGGCGTTGCATATGACGTAGTCGCGAAGTTGGCAGCTCAGAAAATTCCTTTGACCTGGAGCGATGGTTCACAAATCTTGGCCAATGGTGCGCCGGTATACGCATTCAACTCGACAAAAGGACAATTCAACGATTCAACGTTGTTCGACGCCGCTGGGAATTATGGTCCGGGTGCTGTCTATCAGCAGTGGAGGCAATACGGCCAAGACCAGACAACTCAGCATGGGAATGAGCTCCCGAGCATATCCACCTCCGTGTCTGAGGTGGCAGATGCCGCAGAACGCTTGTCAGCGTTGGCTGGCAAGGGTGTACTGTCTGTTAGCATTATCGATGACGCGCTTCTTTCGATGACTGGCGTTCGAAGCGGTAAGGTTGTTATCGATGCGGTCCTGGAGGTTATGGCGAAAAGGCAAGCTGCGAGGGAAGCGGCAGCGGATGCTGTAAAAGGAGTGGTCAGCACAGAAAAAACAGCGCTCCCGGCGGGTTATCGCGAAGGCAGTTCTGCAGGTGCTGCTTTCAATGAAACTGGAGGGTTGCCTGATGGTTATCGCCGGGTTATTAATACTAAAACGGGCAACACTGAAGTTCTTGGTTCGGATGGAAATCTCTATTTTGAGACCAGCAATGGACTGAGGCCGAAGGCGGGGGGTAATCTTGCGGGATTGGTTGAGGCTGAAAAGGGTATTGCTGGTGCAAAAGGATTAGAAATTGCGCCAGGTAAGTTCGATTATCTGTTCGGCCGTGTCGCTAGTAACTCCCATAATGCCGCTCGTTCAAATCAGCTTGCGCTCGAAATGAAGAGACTTGGTGTTCCAGACAATGCCGCTGGTCGTCAGATGCTGACTGATCACTTGACCCTTTCTGCCAAAACTGACGGCAATGTGATGAACACCTTCTCCAATCAGTACGGAAAATTTGAGGTCAGAGAGTCCTTGTTTGTGGGACCATCGGGTAAGGCTGCTAATTTCCAGAGCACATTCCAGGTTCTTGATGACGGAACTCGTAAACTCAGCACAGTCATACCGCTTCACTGAGGAGGTCGTAATGGAATTTCCAAGCACAAGTGACTTTTTGGAGGAGTTTGGTATCGAGCCTGTTGAGGTTGATCCAACCTTGGCTCTATGTCGCTATACTAAGAAGTCAAAATATAATGAACTCGAGGTTGATATTTCTTTTAGTGCTGTGATGAAATCGTTCCAAGTCGTGCTGAGACTTTCAATGCAAGAGTTGGCAGTTATTTCGTCGGAAAACGTCAAGTCTATTGAGTTGGTGCGGGATGGTTCGGGGGCTGGAGTTCATGTTGTATTTGAAATTCGTGAATCGATTTCGGAGGCTAGAGTGATATTTGAACCTGATGTCAGTTGTCGATGGTGGACATTGCGTAACGTATAAATGGTGCAAAAGCAAATGTGGGATCAATTAGTCATATCTCTGGAGTGAATTGCTGATTTTAAGCAGCAGGGTACCCAACAAAACCAGTAGTTTCTCCGACCAGCGGAAATGTGGTCGAAACTCAATACATCTTGCCTGATGGTTCGCGAGTTCGGGTGATGCAGGCGGATGGTCGAAGTCCCCAGCGCATCATTCGAGAACGCTAATGGCGGACCTGTTGATCCTACTACTGGAAAGCCGCCGCAGCCCCCGCAGGGTTTATCGAAGGCTGAACGGAAGCAGTGGATTAGAGAGCGTACACATATTGAGCAAGTGGAAAGTTGATTATCCTTGATGGCCACCATCGCGCGGAGGCTGCTTCAAAAGCTGGGATCAAAGACGTGCCAGTCAATGTGCATAGCGTGACTAAGGAAGAGGCAGACCAACTTATGCGAGAGGCTGCTGAAGCTCGGGTGAGATACTAGTTATGAGGCAATTAGTATGAATGATGTATTTCTTTTCGTAGAGCTTCAGTGCCAATTGGTGTTTGCGTTCGCAGAACTACATCCCAACGTAAAGGATTTGAAATGGCTTATCGATTTTCCTCAGAGTGGAGAAATGATAGTTGATGGTGCTCAGTGGCGATTTGTTAAGCATGGTGCAGGATTGCGTTTTGAGAAAACGTCATGCGAGCCGCATTGGGTTGTGGACGTACATAAGTTTTTTGGTGAGCCAAAAAGAATCGATGAATGGCGGCTAATCAAGTTTCTAGAGTCGTGTGGGAAATGTGTAGATAGGAGAAAAGTTTCATCGTTACTAATAGAAATGTGCTTGGAAGGTCATTTGATTGATCTCGGTAGTGGGCAGTACTTTTTTGTCGGGTAGTTGTCGGTGCAAAAGAGGCTGCCGCCGCCAATGAATTAGCAAGATTATTTGAACGGGCGGTGCAAGTTTGCTCGGAGCTAAATATTGGTAGCGGTAGGAATATTGCTGTTGCTGAGTATTCAATTGATGGACAAAGCGCTGAGCTTGTAGGGGTAAGCGGGCTAGCGAAGCGCCCTGGAACGGTCGATGTCCCTGAAAAACAGGTCTCCGACACAATACAAACTGGTAACAATCCAAGGACGATGGACTCAGAGTATAAAATATTGTCGAGTTTGGCAGATAAGCTAACCCCCTCGTCACAAGGGGTCGTGAATATTTACTCAGAGCTCCCAGTTTGCGTTTCATGCAGCGGAGTTATAAGTCAGTTTCAACAAAGGATCCCCGGTGTGATTGTTAACGTAGAAACAGGAAAGCTAAGATGAAAAACGTTCGGGATATTTTTCATGAGTTAGTGCTGCGGGGAGTAATTTTAGATTCTGCTCTTGTTGGTTGCTCCGAAGTGGAGATTGCATCAATCGAGCAACATTTTGGTTGTAAAGTTCCTTTGGCATATCGTGAGTTTTTGACGATTGCGGGGCGTTCGGCTGGTAAGATTTTTTGTGGTGTTGATATATTTTATCCGAGATTACTTAGCCTAAAGTTTGAGGCGGATGAGTTGCTTGATGAGTTAGGTCTCTCTGATTTTCTGCCTACGGATGCTAAGGTATTCTGCATGCATCAAGGATATGAAATTAATTATTTTCTACCGGTCTCTGACGATCCGCCAGTATTTCAGTTTTTTGAAGGTCAGAGTTCGATAACTAAAACTTGGGATAGCTTTTCAAGCTTCTTAGTTGCATCAATAGGAAACCATCTTTTACAATGGTCGGACTTAAATTAACGCGGTTCAAGGTGTTACTTCGAATGCAATAAGGTCCAAAAGGTATTTCGCCGGTTGTCACCGCAGAGGGAAAAATTGGAGATGCGGCAGTCTTTCCGATATTTATGACGATGGTAAATCGGAGAGCGTTCGGCGCGAGCAAATTGCCGTCACGACCATGGTGGAAAACAAAGAACCAAAGTAAGTCGATACCTTTCAATATTGAAATTAATCTACGCTAACAAGGAATACCCCGTGAAGAAAAACATACTGCTAACACTGTCCCTGTTCCTCATATTGCCAGGCTGCCACTCCAACGTCAGGGACTCTTCTCCCAGTCTGTTGAAGGACGGCGTCCAGCTCCACCAGAACACGGTGACCGTCGATCCCGAGCACGCCAAAGTCATCATGAAAGCAACAGGCAATACGCGTGCGGTAGAGTTTTCGATCAGGCGCGCCGCTGACCCGGACCAGCGCATGGAGAAACTTGGGGTTGTGGTGAATTCTGGTCGGGGCAAGGTGTTTGGCTGGATTGCCAAGCTGAATGAAACAGCCAACAGTGCTGCGCTTAAACGCTTTCCGCAATTAGAGACACTGGCCGATGCCGGTCAGGTATTTCTGGTATCCGGTTATGCAGGCGCCGGGCCTCATGAGAACACCTATATTTGCGGTCCATTGGAGAGCACCTTCACACCAGAGAAAGGCAAGGTCTATCAGGTGGAGTTTGAGTTCGTGGGCGACTCCTGCCAGCAGCATGTCTACGATGTGACGCAGCCGCAGCAACGTATTCCGGTGGTGAGCCAGCCTGCCGCATAAGGCAAGAGTGGACGGACTTATTTGGTTAGGGCGAGACAATAATCCATTTATCTTCGATCTCAATAAATGCCTCCACTGTTCACAATGTGAAGCGGGCGACCCCAAAAAGGTCGCCCGTTTTCATTCCGTCCGTAGCCCGCGCCTTCAACCGCCGACGAAACACATCCAAGCAGATCACAACCGTCGCGCTACGAGCCGGGGCAGGCGTATGCCTGTCGAGTCAGGCTCTTTGCGCAGCCGAATATCCGATCAAACTATAACGTTGCAGGCGAACAAGGCCGCGATCTGTAGCGACCTGAATGGTGGCCTTCGCATTGATTTCGTCGCCCAACTGTATCAAAAATGAATTTCCGCGAAGTGCGCCGCTCATACCTTTTAGGCGGCGGATTTGATCCGCGAATTTGTTCAGGTTTTCAGGGAGTGGCAAGGTCATGAATCCAGTATCGACGGGCAGCGGGCAGCAACCTGGAGGCGTGATTCTGGTGGTTGAGGACGACCCGCTGATTCTGGAGTTTCTGTGCGAGATTCTTCAGGATGAAGGCTTTGCCGTCGAGCCGCAGACCAGCGCCGACGCGGCAGACAAATACCTGGAGCAGCATGCGGACGAGGTCAGGCTGCTGCTCACGGACATCACCATGCCGGGCCGGCTCAATGGCGCGGATCTGGCCAATCTGTTCGGTGATCGCTGGCCCGACAAGCCGATCATGATCATGTCCGGCTACGAGACGCCGGAGACGTCGGGGGTCAAGCATTCGGTGGCATTCATCAAGAAGCCCTGGGCGATCGGGCAGTTGCTTGATTGTGTGGATGGCGCGTTGAAGTCGCACCCGGTCAACTGATCCCGGAGGGTCAACCGGGATTGGCGATGTTACATTGCCCGGCATTCGTAAGGCCCCAGTGAAAGGAAGTGTTCCCTTGTCTGCACCCGAATCCATTTTCGATACCCCTTACCGTGCCTTTCTGTTCGACATGGACGGCACCGTGCTCAATTCCATCGCCGCTGCCGAGCGCATCTGGACCGCCTGGGCCGTGCGCCACGGGCTGGATGTCGCGACGTTCCTGCCGACCATCCACGGCGCTCGCGCGATTGATACGGTGAACCGTCAGCACTTGCCCGGTATCGATGCCGAGGCCGAGGCGGCGTTCATTACCCAGGCGGAAACTGATGACGTCGAAGGCATTGTCGAGGTGGCGGGGGCGGCGGCCTTTCTGAAGTCGCTGCCAGCCGGGCAATGGGCGATTGTGACCTCGGCGCCGCGTGTGCTGGCGTTGCGGCGGATGGCGGCGGCGGGGATTCCGGAGCCGGCAACGCTGGTCACTGCCGAGGACGTCAAGGCTGGCAAGCCTGATCCGGCCGGGTTTCGGTTGGCGGCGCAGCGGTTGGGGGTTGAGGTGACGGATTGTCTGATCTTTGAAGACGCCAGCGTGGGGATTCAGGCGGCCGAAGCGTCGGGGGCGGATCTGGTGATTATCACCTCGACGCACGATTACCCGATTCAGACTGCGCATGCCACGTTGGTTGATTATCAGGCGGTTGAGGCGCATCGGGATGCTGAGGGGTTGATGCGCCTGCAAAAAACTTGAGTTCGACACCGTCCCCCCTGTGGGAGCGAGCTTGCTCGCGATTACGGAGTGTCAGCCACCACCATTACTAACTGACCCACTGCAATCGCGAGCAAGCTCGCTCCCACAGTAGATTGATGTCGTGCCAGGATTCTGTGGTCGTCAATAAACCCCAGGAATCAACCGCCAGCTGCGCGCGCAATAAGCCTCGTACTGCGCGCCAAATTGCCCTCGCAGCAGCGCCTCTTCCGAGTGAATCCGTGCAATCAGCGGGATCAGTGTCAGTGCCGCCAGCACCAGCCCCACGCCCGAGCGAAACACCAGCGCCCAACCCACGGCAAGTACCAACACGCCCAGGTAACTGGGGTTGCGCAGGCGGTGATAAATGCCCTCAGTGACCAACTGGTGCCCCGGCTGAATCGCCACCAGCCCACTAAACCGCTTGCCCAACACAAACACCGGCCACAGCCGCAGGGCGCCGCCGATGATGAACAGCACGGCGCCGAGCCAGCGCACGCCTTCGCCGCCGAAGGTCCAGAAATCGATACGGTCGGTGTAGGCCGGCAAGTAACCGCTGACCACGCCGATGATCCCGAAAGCCGGAATCACCCAGCGGTTGTCGCGGTCCTCCCGTTCACCGCTGCTCAGATTGACCTCGGTGAACAGCGATGCCACGGTCATCGCCAGCGTGGCCAGGGCTGTCACTACCAGTGCGCCATGGGAGAAAAACGCCGCAAACCCGCCCAGCCCCCAAACGGCCAGGCCGAGGTAGGCGAGGGAGCTGACGACGGCGAGAACGGCCAGCCGGGCTGAAATTTTCATGACCACCTCCACAACCGCTTGAGTTCGTACGGCCTTACGGTCATACCTTCATACATTGTAGGAGCTGTGGGGCGAGTCATTGGCGCCGTCAGAACCGCAACGTTGCCCCGGTGGTCAGCCATTGATCGCGCTCGCCGATCAGGCTGCGCCCGACGATCAGGTCGACATCGATCCGCTCGCCAATATGCAATCGCGGCCCGGCCTGCCACGCCTGTTCGCCACCGCGCTGACCATAGCGTTCGGCGATCAACGTCAGGGAGCGGGCCAGGTCGTATTCCACCCCGGTGCCCCAGGTCCAGCGATGATTCTGCTCGCCGTCGTCATAGGCGTGGGTCCAGCCGGTGTTGAGGTTCAGGCGCAGCGCTTCAAACGGTTGCCAGGTGATCGGCAGGTTCAGGTCGGCACCGTCGAAGGAATGGGCGCGATCAAAGGCAAAGTGGGTTGAACCGGCCAGTGCCAGTTGCAGGCCCAGGTCTTCACGGGAAAACAGCTGTGCCTTGAATTGCGGGCTGAGCTGGGTTTCGCCCTGACCATCCGCACGATTGCGCTGTATCGCCGCGCCGAGTTGCACGGTGGGCAGCTCCTTGAACGTGCAGGCCGGGGACACCACCGAACTGCTGTTTGGCGAATGCCGGGCGTCCTGATACCAGACGTCGACGTTGCATTCGCCGGGAGCGTTGATGCCGGCGTCGTCCACCACATAGGCGCCACCGGCAGCAAAGGCGTCGGACATCAGACTGAGTAACCCGATCATGCTCAGGGTAATGCTGACAAACAGCAGGTTGCGCCGCAGCGTCCGCCCTTGAGCGGGCGGCAAATGGCGGACGAAGGAGGGGAGTAGGCGATTGGCTTTTGGCATAAGCGATACCTCGAAATAATGTGGAGGACGGCGGGTCAGCCGCGGTCCTCGACCGATAGGGTTTGCAGGCCGCTGTTGCGGGCCTGGGCGAGCAGTTCTTCGGTGTCTTCGCCACCGGGCAGGGCGATCACCACGTCCGGGCGGCTGTCGCGCAACATGAAGTGGTTGCGCAGGCGTTCGGCCAACTTGCCGTGGCGCTGCCAGTTCGGCGGGTAACGCACGATGTCGGCGCCGTGTTCGCGGGCCCATTCCTCGATGTCGGCACCCAGGAACTGATTGCCGCCATGGATCAGCACTTGCACCGGGTGCAGGCGCTGGAAGGCGTCGAGCACGCGCCGGCACTGGCGCTGGTCGGCGTAATAGCGCCCGGCGCAAATCAGGAGGCGCATGGCGGCACGTCCCGAATCAGCTCGTTGCTCTCGAGGGTCCGTTCACCGGCACGCTCGAGCAGCGGGTAGGCGAGGGCGGCGATGTGGTGATGCACGCGGCGATAGTCGCGCAGCACGCGCTGGAAAATGTCGCCGGACTCGGCCCAGGTATTCTTGTCCTCCTGCAACTTGCGAAAGTGCTCACGGCTGGCCGTTGCTTCGAGCCTTCTGACGAACTCCTTGCGGTGCACCAGGTGGTGCGCGGTGCCAATGTCTTCGCGCAGGAACACAGTGATCGCCAGGCTCAGACTCTCCAGCAGCGCCTCGTGCAGCGGCGCGATGTTGCGCAACTCGAACGTCGAGAAGTGCTCGCCACGACGCAAGCGGCGCATGGCCAGTTGCGCCAGGCTGCTGGACAGAATGTCCGCCGCGTGTTCGAGGTTGATCACGAAGGCGAGGATTTCCTGCGAGCGATCGGCATCGCTGTCGCTGATGCCTTCCTGGCCGATGTCCGCCAGATAAGCGCGGATAGCGGCGCTGAGCAGGTCCAGCGACTGGTCGATACTGCGTACTTCATCGACATGCCGGGGCAGCGAGGTGTCGAACAGTTGCAGCATCCGCTCCAGCATCGCCGAGAACATATCGGCCATGCGCAAAGCTTCGCGGGCAGCATTGGACAGGCCGATATTGGCCACCTCCAACCCGGCTTCGTCCAGGTACTGCGGCATACCGGGATCGACATCCCGCACCGGCGCCGGCAGCCAGCGAGTGAGCAATTGCGCCATGGGTTCGGTCAGGCCGATGAAGGCCAACGCCAGCAGCAGGTTGAAGCCAGTGTGCAGGTACACCACCAGCGCTGCCGGGGCGACCGCAACGTGCGCCAGCCAGCCGGCACACGGCAACACCAGCGCGGAGCCGAACGCACGAATCAGCAGGTTGCCCAGCGGCAGGCGCCGGCCAACACTGGAACCGGCGTTGAGCACCGACGGCAACGCACCGCCGATGTTCGCGCCGAGTACCAGCGCCACAATCGTGGTCGACGACAGCAAGCCGGTGGCGGCGAGCGAGACGATCAACAGCACCACCGCGACGCTGGAATGACACAGCCACGTCAGGATCAGCGCTACCAGCAGGGCAATCAACAGGTCGCCGTCCAGGCTCTGCATGATCAGCCGGAACACCGGCGTGCTTTCGACATTCGACAGTGTCGCGCCGAGCATGTGCAGGGCCAGCAGCATCAGCCCCAGGCCGATCAGCGCGCAGCCGATGCTTTCAAAGCGCGAGTCGTCGCGCAGACGGAAGATGATCACGCCGGTCAGCAACACGATGGGCGTGAGGATCGACACATCAATGCTGAGCAGTTGCACCACCAGCGTCGAACCGATATTGGCGCCCAGCATGACGGCCAGCGCCGGGGCCAGGCCCAGAGTACCGGCGGCGGTGAAGGAGGTCGCCATCATGCTGACGGCGGTGCTGCTTTGCAGGATGCCGGTGATGCCGATGCCCGAGAGCAAAGCCAGCCAGCGGTTGTTGAGGTTATGCCCCAGCCATTGGCGCAAGGGCGTTCCGAAGCCGCGCAGCAGGGCAGAAGAAATCATGTGCGTGCCCCACAGCAGAAGTGCGATGGCACCGGCGAGGTTGATCAGTAGAGTCGTTCCCGACATGAGAACTCTCCTTAATTTCGGTGTGACATTGATTGACGGCCCATGGGCCGGATCGTGGTGTTGCGATGAACATGGAATCTGTGGGAGCGAGCCTGCTCGCGAAGAGGCCATCACATTCAGCATCAATGTTGAATGACCCGATGCCTTCGCGAGCAAGCTCGCTCCCACAATGGGCTGCGGTGTTCAGCTCCTTAACGGGTCGCTATCAGTACCACTGCTTGAAGCGGCGGATGTAGATGGTTTTCATGACCTGCGCGAACACGCAGTAGCTCAGCAGGGTGCCCACCAGCCAAGGGAAGTATTCCCATGGCAACGGCACCAGGCCGACCATCGTGCCCAGCGGCGAGAACGGCAGGTAGATGCCCAGGCAGATCACCACCATGGTCATCAGGATCACGGGCAGTGCGGCAGTGCTCTGGAAGAACGGGATCTTGCGGGTACGCAGCATATGCACCACCAGGGTTTGGGACAGCAACCCTTCAATGAACCAGCCGGACTGGAACAGGCTCTGCATTTCCACGCTGTTGGCGGCGAACACGTACCACATCAGGGCGAAGGTGGTCATATCGAAGACCGACGAGGTCGGCCCGATCCACAGCATGAAGCGGCCAATGTTCTTCGCGTCCCACTTGCGTGGTTTGCTCAGGTATTCCTTGTCCATCTTGTCCCATGGCAGCGCCAACTGAGAGATGTCGTACATCAGGTTTTGCAACAGCAGGTGGATCGACAGCATCGGCAGGAACGGAATGAACGCACTGGCCACCAGCACCGAGAACACGTTGCCGAAGTTGGAGCTGGCAGTCATGTTCAGGTACTTCATGATATTGCCGAAGGTTTCGCGGCCCTTGAGCACGCCTTCTTCGAGCACCATCAGGCTCTTTTCCAGGAGGATGATGTCGGCCGATTCCTTGGCAATGTCAGTGCCGCTGTCCACCGAAATACCGACGTCGGCATCGCGCAGGGCTGGAGCATCATTGATGCCGTCGCCGAGGAAACCCACGGTGTGGCCGTTGGCTTGCAGCGCCTTGAGCACCCGGGACTTTTGCAGCGGTGTCAGCTTGGCAAACACCGTGCGTTCTTCGACCCGCAACTTGAGGGTGGTGTCGTCCATGTGCTCGATGTCCTGGCCGAGCAGCGGGGTACCCGGGTCCAGTCCGACTTCGCGGCAGATCTTGCAAGTGACCACAGCGTTGTCGCCAGTCAGTACCTTGACGGTCACGCCCATGTCACGCAGCGCAGCGATGGCCGGGCCGGCGGTTTCCTTCGGTGGATCGAGGAAGGTCAGGAAGCCGCGGATAACCAGCTCGCGCTCATCGCTGGTCTTGTACTGGTTCTTGCTCTGGGCTTTCGGGATCTCGCGGGTGGCGACCAGCAACACGCGGAAGCCGTCTTCGTTGTACTCGTTGGCCAGGGCCAGCAGGTCTTTGCGGCGTTGTTCATCCAGTGCCACGACGCTGCCGTTTTCATTGATGTGGCTGGCGATGGCGAGCATTTCCTCCACCGCGCCTTTGCACACCATCAGGTGATCGTCGCGGCTGTCCTTGACGATGATCGACAGGCGCCGACGCACGAAATCGAACGGCAGTTCATCGACCTTGCTGTAGGCGAACGGCACACGGAACTTCGGGTTGCGGTCGGCGAACTGCACGACCGCCTGGTCCATCAGGTTTTTCAGGCCGCTCTGGTGATGGCTGTTGAGCCACGCCAGTTCGAGGATCGAGTCGTCGCGCCGACCGTTGGCGTCAACGTGGTGCTCAAGAATGATCTTGTCCTGGGTCAGGGTGCCGGTCTTGTCGGTGCACAGCACGTCCATCGAACCGAAGTTCTGGATCGCGTTGAGGCGCTTGACCACCACTTTGCGCTTGGCCATGGCCATGGCGCCTTTGGCCAGGTTGGCGCTGACGATCATCGGCAGCATTTCCGGGGTCAGGCCGACCGCCACCGCCAGTGCAAAGAGGAATGCGTCGCCCCAGTCACCCTTGGAGAAGCCGTTGAGCAGGAACACAATCGGCACCATCACCAGCATGAAACGGATCAGCAGCCAGCTGACGCTGTTCACGCCACGGTCGAACGCGGTTTGCACTCGCGAGCCGACGATGGCCTTGGCCAGAGAACCGAAGTAGGTTCGCGCACCGGTCGCCACCACCACTGCTTTGGCGGTGCCGCTGACGACGTTGGTGCCCATGAAGCAGATGTTCGGCAGGTCCAGCAGGTCCGACTGATCGGCCGCCTTTGCGGTCGCCGACTTCTGTGCCACGTTGCCCAGGGTGTCGTACTTTTCCACCGGCAAGGCTTCACCGGTCAGCACTGCCTGACTGATGAACAGGTCACGAGATTCGATCAGGCGGATATCCGCCGGGATCATGTCGCCAGCGCTGAGCTGAACGATGTCGCCGACCACCAGGTCGCGCATCGGCACTTCACGCAATACGGATTTACCGTCCTGATGCTCGCGGCGCAGCACGGTAGCGGTGGTGCGCACCATCGCCTTGAGCGCTTCGGCGGATTTGGCCGAGCGGTATTCCTGCCAGAACCGCAGCAGGCTGCTCAGGCTGACCATGGTCATGATAATGATGACCTTGGTCAGGTCGGCGTCGTCGGCTTCACCTTTGCTGATTGGCAACCAGTAGTCGGTAAAGAAGCTGATACCGGCCAGGGTCAGCAGCACATAGATGAAGGGGTTGTGCAGGGATTTGAGCAGCTGGAAGAGCGCATGAGGCGGCTTGTCGTGGGCCACTTCGTTGTGGCCGTTGCGGGCCAGGCGGCCTTCGGCTTCGAGTTGGGTCAGGCCGTCGGTGGTGGCATTGAGGTTGGTCAGGGTAACGGCCAGGCCGTTCTGCGCTTCCCGGGCGGCGCGCATCGACAGTTTCGCGTCGTCGCGGGTGGCGCCCTGAGTGGTTTTTTTTGCGGTGTTTGCAAGGGTCATTGCTGTGCTCCTGCCGCAGGCTTGCGGCACGACACACAGGCCACTCAGCTATTCAAAGACGAGCGCACGTATGTCGAGCCGCAAATAAGCGATCGATTCTGATAGTTGCGTTTTCTATGTTTTAACGTTCGCTGCCCGCCCACGGGAAAGTTGCAGGCAGCGAACCGTCTACTGGCTTCGTCCATAGGTAATTCCAATAAATCTATTAATTAACAGGCAATAGAAAGTTGCCGAGTTCCTATATAAGGAAACCGTGGAAGAAGGACGTTCAGAGTGCCTTCAGATCAATTGAACGAGCGCGCCCCAAGGGGCAGGCCAAGCATCAGGCTCGCCTGCTGAAACAGGCGAGCGGTGCTCCGACTCTGCGGGTCCTGACTGTCGTCCACGCTCCAGCGTTGCTGGAGTTGACCCGTCACCGGGCAGACGCGCCAGTTGGCACGGGGTTGTGCCTTGGCAGGGGAGGAAGGGCTGGAAAATGGCGCGCAGGCCCGGGCCGACACGAGACGCTCACGGCAGAGCTTGACCCGCATGGTCGAGGCGAAGGCGCGTACGCCTGGCATTACTGTGGTTGTGAAGTTCATAACATACCTCTGCACCGGACTGAGGCCGGCGAGGCAAGTTACGGTGGAGCATCAAGCTCTAGCGCAGCTTACCCGACCGAAAAGTCGAGTCCCGTGTTGTTCTGGGTTGTGTGCCAGATTCTGCGTTTGAGCAGCAATCCGACAGCGTCTAGATACTGTGTCCATTGGCTTCTTTTGTGAGTTGAAAAAAGGCCTGTGTAACCGGCCCGGGCAATGTACTCAGGCAGGTATGTGAAGTCAACCTCAAATGTCCGGTTGATTGCTGTTTCGGGCAGAAAGAACCGGATCCGCTAAGTGAGTCGGGAAGTGGTTCAGGTAAATGACAGTTAGATATAGTTACATGAACTCTCACCGATATATATCGAGTGTATGAAAGTCCCCATGTGGGAGTGAGTCTGCTCCCACATTTATTGATTCGGTTCTGTCAGCACTTTTCGGAACGTCTCCACCAGCGGCCGCAAGTTGATCCGGTGCCACGCCGCCCACAATGGCGTGGTAAAGCAAATCCACGGTACTTCGCGCAGTACCACCCCCGGCGGTGCATTACGGCTCAAGCCTTTTTGAATCATCGCAATCCCCAGCCCCGATGCCACCAGCCCCAGCGCGGTGAACGGTTCGGTGGCTTCCATGCGGATGTCCGGGGTGAAACCGGCGCGGATGCAGGCGCTGACGAAGTCGTCGCGGCTGGCGGCGTCCTGACGCGGTTGCACCCCGATCCATTGCTGGCTGCCCAGGTCCGCCGGGGTCAGTTCTGTTTGATGAGCCAATGGATGATGCTCGGGCAAGGCCAGCAACATGGGGTCGTCCAGCACCTGAAAACCCAGCAGGTCCGGATCATCAAGGGCGGGTGGTTCGCTGACCAGGGCGATATCGAGACTACGCTGACGCAAGCCTTCGAGCTGTTCGGCGGAACTCAGGTTGTACAGCGCGACGTGCACGTTCGGTCGGTCCACCCGCAGCACCCGCAAGGCGTTGGGCAGGACACCCGCGTGCATGGCGTTTTCGATGTAGCCGATGCACAGCCCGCCTTCTTCGCCGCGACCGAGGCGCTTGCCCAGCGATTCCAGGCGATTGGCGTGGGTCAGCAAGGCGCGGGTTTCGGCGAGGAACGTCTGGCCGTCGCGAGTCAGGCGAATACGTTGCTGGCTGCGTTCGAACAGGGTCAGGCCCAGCCGTTCTTCGAGCTGGGCGATCTGCCGGCTCAACGGCGACTGGGAGATGTGCAGGCGTTCGGCGGCGCGACCGACGTGTTCTTCTTCGGCGACGGCGACGAAGTAACGCAATTGGCGGATGTCGATCATGTCAGACCTGTAGGGACTCAAGTGCTGCATATTATGTCTTGGACGGTCCGACCCTCGCAATCTAGCATCGGCTCAACGGTCAACAGACCTCAATCACTCAGAGGAAACCACCATGAGCTTGAAAGACAAACTGCCAGGTCAGCTGGGTTTCGGCACCGCGCCATTGGGCAACATGTTCCGCGCCATCCCCGAAGCCGAAGCCGAAGCCACTGTGCACGCCGCCTGGGAGGCCGGCGTGCGTTACTTCGACACTGCGCCGTTCTACGGCTCGGGCCTGTCGGAAATTCGCCTGGGTGCCGCACTGGCTCAGTACAACCGCGACGACTATGTGCTGAGCACCAAGGTCGGTCGGGTGATTCTCGATGAAGTCGAAGACGCCGCTGCCCGTGACCTGGGCGAGAAGAGCGGGGTATTCGAGCATGGCCGGGCGAACAAGATAGTCAACGACTACAGCGCCGATGCAACGATGCGCTCTATCGAAGACAGCCTCAAGCGTCTGCAAACCGACCGCCTGGACATCGTCTGGGTGCACGATATCGCCCAGGACTTCTATGGCGATCAGTGGCTGGAATACTTCAACCAGGCCCGAACCGGTGCATTCAAAGTGCTGACCCGTTTGAGCGAAGAAGGCGTGATCAAGGGCTGGGGTTTGGGCGTCAACAAAGTCGAGCCGTGCGAGCTGACCCTCGATCTGAGCGAAGCGCAGCCGGACGGTTTTCTGCTGGCCGGTCGCTACACGCTGCTGGACCATGACCGTGCCTTGCAGCGGTTGATGGACGCGGCGTTGGCGCAGAACGTCGAGATCGTGGTCGGCGGTCCTTACAGCTCGGGGATTCTCGCCGGTGGTGCACACTTCGAATACCAGAAGGCGAGCCCGGCGATCATCAGCAAGGTCGAGCAGATCAAGCGCATTGCTGCTACGTATGGCGTGGCTATCAAAGCGGCGGCGTTGCAGTTCTCGCTGGCGAATCCGGCAGTGGCGGCGGTGATTCCGGGCTCCAGCCGTCCTGAGCGGATTGCTGAAGATGTGGCGGCGCTGTCGGCGGTGATTCCGGCAGCATTCTGGCAGGCGATGCGAGAGGCGAAATTGATTTGCGAGCGTGCGCCGTTGCCGGTCATTGGAGCTTGAGCATGAACATCGATCTGAATGGAAAACTGGCGATCGTCAGTGGCAGCACTGCCGGTATCGGCCTGGGGATCAGCAAGGCGCTGGCCGAGTGCGGCGCGACGGTGGTGGTAATCGGGCGTGACGCAGCCAAGGTCGAGCAAGCGCTGGCGAGCATTCGTCAACGCGTTCCGGGGGCGCAGTTGCGTGGCCTGACCGCCGACCTCGGCACCGCTGAAGGCGCCGCGCAGTTATTCGCCGCAGAACCGCGTGCGGACATTCTGGTGAACAACCTCGGGATTTTCGACGACGTGGATTTCTTCGACGCAGCGGACAGCGAATGGACGCGCTTCTATGAGGTCAATGTGATCTGCGGCGTGCGTCTGGCCCGGCATTACACACCGGCCATGGTCAGTCAGGGCTGGGGGCGGGTGATCTTCTTGTCGTCTGAATCCGGCGTGGCCATTCCGGCCGACATGATCAACTATGGCGTGACCAAAAGCGCGAACCTGGCGGTGTCCCATGGTCTGGCCAAGCGGCTGGCAGGCACTGGGGTGACGGTCAACGCGATCCTGCCCGGCCCGACCTTCACCGACGGCCTGGAGCAGATGCTCAAGGACGCCACCGCCGAGTCCGGCCGCAGCGCCCGGGAAGAAGCCGACGCCTTCGTGCGTAAGGCCCGGCCGAGTTCGATCATCCAGCGTGTGGCCGATGTCGAGGAAGTCGCCAACCTGGTGGCCTACATCGCTTCGCCGCTGTCCTCGGCCACCACCGGCGCGGCATTGCGGGTCGATGGCGGTGTCGTCGACAGCATGGCAATCTGAACCGAATTCATCGAGAGAGCATTTCACATGGCAACTGCATCAGCATTCATCGATATCCCGGCTTCGGCCGATCAGGTCTGGCAATTGGTCGGCGGCTTCAACGCGCTGCCGGACTGGCTGCCGTTCATTCCCAAGAGTGAACTGAGCGAAGGCGGACGCGTTCGCACGCTGCAAACGTCCGATGGCACCGTGGTGATTGAGCGCCTGGAGACGTTCGACAACGCGGCCAGAACCTACAGCTACTCGTTCGTGCAGTCGCCGTTTCCGGCGACTGATTATCTGGCGACGTTGCGCGTGGAAGCACAAGGGCAGGGCGCACGAGTGACCTGGTCCGGACGTTTTACCGCTGTGGGTGTGAGCGACGAGGAAGTGCAAGCGTTGTTTGCAGGCATCTATCAGGGTGGGCTGGAAGCGCTACGAGGCAACTACCCGGCCTGATCCAATCCCCAAAGCGATGAAGATCCCCGTGGGAGCGAGCCTGCCCGCGAAGGCGGTGTGTCAGCTAACACTGATGCTGAATGTCATACCGTCTTCGCGGGCAAGCCCGCTCCCACAGTTGATCGGGGTTGTACGCCAAATTTTGTTCTGACAACAAAACCCTGTGGGAGCGGGCTTGCCCGCGAAGACGGTGTGTCAGTCAGCAAAGATGTCGAATGTGCTGACCCCTTCGCGGGCAAGCCCGCTCCCACAGTTGATCGTGGACGTACACCCATTTCTGGCCTGACAATGAAACCCTGTGGGAGCGGGGTTGTACGCCAAATTTTGGTCTGACAACAAAACCCTGTGGGAGCGAGCTTGCTCGCGAAGGCGGTGTGTCAGTCAGCAAAGATGTCGAATGTGCTGACCCCTTCGCGGGCAAGCCCGCTCCCACAGTTGATCGTGGACGTACACCCATTTCTGGCCTGACAATGAAACCTTGTGGGAGCGGGCTTGCTCGCGAAGGCGGTGTGTCAGTCAGCGAAGATGTCGAATGTGCTGACCCCTTCGCGGGCAAGCCCGCTCCCACAGTAGATCGGGGGTCGTACACCCATTTTTGGCCAGACAACAAAAACCCTGTGGGAGCGGGGTTGCTCGCGAAGGCGGTGTGTCAGTCAGCAAAGATGTCGAATGTGCTGACCCCTTCGCGGGCAAGCCCGCTCCCACAGTTGATCGGGGTTGTACGCCAAATTTTGGTCTGACAACAAAACCCTGTGGGAGCGGGCTTGCCCGCGAAGACGGTGTGTCAGTCAGCAAAGATGTCGAATGTGCTAACCCCTTCGCGGGCAAGCCCACTCCCACAGTTGATCGTGGACGTACACCCATTTCTGGCCTGACAATGAAACCCTGTGGGAGCGGGGTTGTACGCCAAATTTTGGTCTGACAACAAAACCCTGTGGGAGCGAGCTTGCTCGCGAAGGCGGTGTGTCAGTCAGCAAAGATGTCGAATGTGCTGACCCCTTCGCGGGCAAGCCCGCTCCCACAGTTGATCGGGGTCGTACACCCATTTTTGGCCAGACAACAAAACCCTGTGGGAGCGGGTGTGTGTTCAGTCAGGAATATGGTTCATGTCGGCGCAATCAGACTCTGCCGACAATCCATCGCCAATCGCGCGCCGCCGCTCTCGCTGCTGCCGACTTCCAGGGTGAAGCCGTGCAGGTTGACAATCGCCGCGACGATGGACAGCCCGAGCCCGAAACCACTTTGCTGGTTGCCACCCTCGGCCCGATAGAAGCGCTGGAACACCGCTTCGCGTTCCGCCAATGGAATCCCCGGGCCGGAGTCGAGGACTTCGATCCGCGTGCTGCCACCGTCATTGATTCCGCGCAAAATCACCACGCCACCGGGCGGGGTGAATTTGATCGAGTTGCTCAGCAGGTTGGCCAGTGCCTCGAACAGCAAGGCGCGGTCGCCGTTGAGGGCGGGCAGTGCGACCGGGATTTGCAGTTGAAAAGTCAGCTCGCCTTCTTCGGCCAGTGGCAGATAAAAGTCATGCAGTTCGTGCAGCAGCGGCACCGGGTCCAGTTGTATGAACCCCGATCGCCGTTGGCGATCTTCCAGCTCTGAAATCCGCAACAACCCGCGAAACCGTGCCATCAATGTATCGGCCTCGGCGAGTACGGAATCCAGCTGTACCGACAGTGGCGAGGCGTCGCCAGCCTGCTGCTGGATCCGGTACAACTGTGCTCGCAATCGAGTCAGTGGTGTGCGCAAGTCGTGGGCGATGTTGTCACAGACGCCCTTGACCTCATGCATCAGGCGTTCGATGCGCGCGAGCATGGCGTTGACGATGGCGGCGAGCATGTCCAGTTCGTCGCGGCGATTGGACAGCGGCAGGCGGCGGGTCAGGTCGCCGGCGACGATGGCCTCGGCGCTGGCCTGAATTGCGCGGATGCGCCGCAACGGTCGGCGCCGCAACAGATGCCAGCCGGCGATCCCCGGCAGGATGGTCAGCGAAACTCCCCAGAACAGCGCATGCAAGATAATCCGGTTTACCGCAAACAACGAACCGTTGTCCCGTACCAGCACCAGCCAGCGGCCATCCGCCGTGCGCGTGGCTACCGCGTCGCAGCTATTGGACGGCAGGGTCGGATCGTCAGGTTCGGCACAGTCTTCGAGCACATGGATCTTGCCGTCCAGTGGCAAGATATCGGGGATTTCCCGCAGGGCGCCGCTGAGGTAATTGCGATTGGCGTCGAACAGGCCATAGGCATCGATGCCGCGAATGTCGAAGGTCATGCTGGCGGCGAGGGCATCCACCAGTTGCTCGCCCTGGAAGCGCGCAAACAGATGCTGGCGTTGCATCAGCGAGTGCTTGGCGAGGTTGTCCAGGTAAGCGGACACCTCGTAATACATGACCCCCATGAGGATCCCGCTCCAAGCCACGAACAGCGAACTGTACAGCGCCAGCAAGCGGCTGCTGGAAGAACGCCAGCCTTTAGAGGGGTTCAGCAATGACATACCCCGAGCCTCGCACGGTCCGAATCAGTGGGACGTTGCCGGGCGGGTCGATTTTCTTGCGCAGGCGGCCAATGTGGACGTCGATCAGGTTGGTGCCGGGGTCGAAGTGATAGCCCCATACCTCTTCGAAAATCATCATCCGCGAGAGAATCTGTCCGGTGTTGCGCATCAGGAATTCCAGCAGCTTGTACTCGGTGGGCAGCAAGGTCAGCAGCTCACCATTGCGGCTGGCTTCGTGGCTGATCAGGTTCAGCTCAAGGTCCGCGACCCGCAACGTGGTGGCCTGGGCGCTGACCGTGTTCTGGCGGCGCAGCAGCACTTCGACGCGGGCCGCCATTTCATCGGTGGCGAAGGGTTTGGTCAGGTAGTCATCGCCGCCGGCACGCAGCCCCCGCACACGTTCATCGACATCGGAAAGGGCGCTGATCATCAGAATAGGCGTGGCCACGCCCATGGTGCGCAGGGTGGTGACAATCGCCAGACCGTCGAGCTCGGGCAGCATGCGATCAAGGGTGATCAGGTCATAGTCACCGCTGACGGCACGCGCCAGACCCTCGCGGCCGTTATCGACCCAATCCACGTCCAGGCCGTGGCTGCTCAATTCGGCAACAATCTCGCGGGCGGTCACGGCGTCGTCTTCGATGGTCAAGATGCGGGTCATAGGGCAGCCTTTTCCGGGATTCACAGCGTTGCGTGGCATTTTGCCTATAAATGTCAGGCCGCTTTCTAAATAAAAGTTCATATAACCCGATGTGGGTTGCAAAAAGCAAAGATCGCAGCCTTCGGCAGCGCTTACGTGAACGCGGTCAGTGTGGAGCTGCCGCAGGCTGCAGTCTTTTGCTTTGGCTGCTCAAAAGCAGCAGAACTGATCAATGCATAAAACCCGCTGATATTAAGCATCTCTTGCAAATTGCATGGTCCTGAGAAATCTGAAATTCATAACTGATTGAAATAAAACGATTTATTAAATTCTGCTGACTGGCACGGTCGCTGCAATTCCTCTCCCGACGAGTTGTAACATCATTTTTCCTGCCGGGAGCAGAACAACAATGAATAGATCCTCTGATGGTTTTTACCCTGCCAACGAAGAGTCCAGCACACTCTCGGGTGTGTCCTGGGGCGCCATTTTCGCCGGTGCCGCTGCGGCGGCCGCATTGTCGATGATCCTGGTGCTGCTCGGTTTTGGTTTGGGTTTTTCTGCCGTTTCACCTTGGGCTAACGAAGGTGTCAGCGCCAAGGGCCTGGGTATCTCGACGATTATCTGGCTGGCAGTGACGCAGATTATTGCGTCCGGCCTTGGCGGTTATATCGCCGGGCGCCTGCGGGTGAAGTGGGCGAACATGCACGGTGACGAAGTCTATTTCCGTGACACCGCCCATGGTTTCCTGGCCTGGTGCGTGGCAACGCTGGTGACGGCGGTGCTGGTGGTCAGCTCGGTCAGCAGTGTAATCGGTGGTGGCGTTGAAGCCGGGGCGAATGTCGCCGGCGGTGCCGCCAGTGCCATGACTCAGGCAGCCGGTTCGGCGGCCAGTAACGCTAACGGCGAGCAGTACGGTTATTTCGTCGACAGCCTGTTCCGTGATGATCGTCCTGCCGCGGTGACTGACGATGCCGCTCGTGGCACCGTGACCCGGATCATGGTCCGCACGCTCAGCACCGACGGCCAACTGACCGCCGAGGACCGGACTTACCTGGCGCAACTGGTGGCCCAACGCACCAACCTCAGCCAGGCCGACGCTGAACGTCGTGTCGATGAAGTGTTCGCCAAGGTCCACAAAGCGGTAGACGACGCCAAACTGGCTGCCAAACAAGCCGCTGACACCGCTGCCAAGGTCGCTGCCTGGACCGCGCTGTGGATGTTCGTTGCGCTGCTGGCCGGTGCGTTCTTCGCCAGCCTTGCCGCTACCTTCGGCGGTCGTCGCCGGGATGCGGTGGTGTACCTGACCACCGATGCCTATGTGGCCACTGCCCCAGTGCCCCCTGTTCGCTAACCAAGGAGAATCATCATGCGCTCACTACTGTTGTTTTTTCTCGGCGTGCCAATCCCGATCATCATCCTGATTGCACTGTTCATGCACTGATATCCCTCTGGGGCAATTGCCTCGGCCGCTTCTGCCTCTGGTAGAAGCGGCTTTTTGCTATCTATCCCCTAATGCAGCGAGAATGGCCTTTGTGGGAGCGAGCAGGCTCGCTCCCACATTTATTTTTGTGTGCATTTAGGGAGAGCAGCGTTGGACAAAAAGGAAATCAAGCAGCAACTGGTGGCGATGCTTCAAGGCGGTCGTTCGAAGACCGAGACCTTCAAGGCGCTGTCCGGTGGGGCGATCAAGGACCGGGTGCTGGCTTACTGGATTGGCGCCTACGCGGACCCGGCGTTGCTTGAACGTCATGCCGGCAAGATCAAGATCCTCATCGTGCTGACTTGTATTCAAGCGTTGTTGGGTCTTTTGATCGGCCTGTTTGTCGGCGCGATGATGGTGCCTGTCGCGGCGGTCGTGTTGGGGCTGATCGGGGGGGCAGTGCCGCTGCTGTTTGCCTGGGGCTTCTACAAAAATGCGGCGCAGGCCTACACCGTGTACGTGATTCTTTCCATCAGCCAGATGCCGCGTCTGTTCAAGGGCTACGCCGAAGATCCGACCAGCACCCTGATCGGTGTCGCAATTACCCTGGCCGTGGTGTTTTACGTCGCGTGGCTGAAAAACCTGCTGTTCCCGGACCTGGGCTTCCTCGGTTCGAAGAAGGTCAAGGGGCAGTACGTATTCTCCAACTGACCGGTGGGTCGAGCCACAGTGGTTTTCACTGGCCTGGATCAATATTTCGCTCAGGGATATCCCTTACCGTAAATGATCAAGGCCTTTTCTGCGGCATCGACTACCTTATGTGGCGCGCACCTGTTGCGTCGCCGAGGTACCCGTGCAGGCCCCCGGTTTTTCCGGTGGCCTGCACGGTGAATGCAGCAGGAAGCTGACAACCTTTCACCCCTGAACCTTTCACGGAAGAACATCGCAGATGCAACGCCAAGACAGAACGTTCGATATCCAGCCGCTGGTGCATGCGGACATGACTTTGCACATCAATGGCCAAGCGGTCAGTGCCGCTATCGGCGAAACCGTCCTTACCGTCATTCAGTCCCTTGGCCTGCGCCAGGTGGCGCGCAACGATCACGATCAAATCAGCGGTGCCTATTGCGGCATGGGCGTGTGCCAGTGCTGCCTGGTGAAAATCGATGGCCGGCACAAGCGCCGCGCCTGCCAGACTATCGTGCGCGATGGCATGGTGATCGACACCCAGGTCAATCGCATCGCCGAGCAGGAGTCCGTATGAACCAGCATCCGGTGATTGTCGGCGGCGGGCCGGCGGGCATGGCTGCGGCCATTGAACTGGCGCGCCATGGCGTGCGCAGCATCCTGTTGGAAGAGGCCTCGCGCCTCGGCGGCGTGGTCTATCGCGGGCCGTTGCGTGATGGTGTTCAGCTCGACTATCTGGGGCCACGTTACTCGGAAGCGCTGGCCAAACTGCACGGCGACTTTCAGGAGCAGGCGGGCCTGATCGATGTGCGTTTGAACCATCGCGTGGTCGGCGCCGAAGGCACTCGCGCGCTGGTGGTGCTGGATGCCGACGAACACTTGCAGGAGATCGAGTGCCCGCAACTGCTGTTGGCCGCCGGTTGCCATGAACGCAGCGTGCCGTTCCCTGGCTGGACCTTGCCGGGTGTGATTCTGTTGGGCGGTTTGCAGCTGCAAATCAAGAGTGGCGTGGTCAAGCCGCAGGGACCGGTGGTGATTGCCGGCACCGGGCCGCTGCTGCCGCTGGTGGCCTGTCAGTTGCACGCATCAGGCGTTACCGTGGCTGGCGTCTACGAGGCTTGCGCCTTCGGCAAGATCGCTCGGGAAAGCCTGGCGCTGCTGAACAAGCCGCAGCTGTTCCTCGACGGCTTGAGCATGCTGGCGTTCCTGAAATTGCACGGCATTCCCATGTACTACGGCTGGGGTGTGGTCGAAGCCCAAGGCGAGGGTGAACTGAATTCGGTGACCGTGGCGCCGTATTCTGCCACCTGGGTGCCGGACCTGAACCGCGCCGAGCGGATCAATGCCCAGACCCTGGCGGTCGGCTACGGCTTTATTCCACGCACGCAACTCAGCCAGCAGATGGGCCTGGATCATGGTTTCAGCGACGACGGCTATTTGCGCGCCACGGCCAGTAGCTGGCAGCAAAGCAGCGAACCGCGTGTGCACCTGGCCGGTGACATGGGCGGCATTCGCGGGGGCGAAGCGGCCATGCTCGCCGGCAAGATCGCGGCGGTGTCGATCCTGTTGCAACGGGGCGTCCTCGAAGCCGAGTTGGCTCGCGTGCGTCGTGACCGCTATCTGTCGAAACTCAAGGCCATCGTGCGCTTCCGTGCCGCCGTTGATCGCTACACCGAACGCGGCGCCGGGCAAACCGCATTGCCGGCGGCCGACACGGTGATCTGCCGCTGCGAACACGCGACCCGCGCCGACATCGACCTGGCGCTGGCGCAAGGCGTACAAGACATGGCCAGCCTGAAAATGCGCACCCGTGTGAGCATGGGCGACTGCCAGGGGCGGATGTGCGTCGGCTATTGCAGCGACCGTCTGCGCGAAGCCACTGGACGTTCAGACGTCGGTTGGCTGCGTCCGCGTTTCCCGATCGATCCGGTACCGTTTTCGGCTTTCCACAACGCGGCCACGGAGGCCCATTCCCATGAGTAAGTTCTACGACGTGGTCATCGCCGGCGGCGGTGTGATTGGCGCGTCCTGCGCCTATCAGTTGTCCAAGCGCAAAGACCTGCGCATCGCCATGATCGACGCCAAGCGTCCCGGCAACGCGACCCGTGCTTCAGCGGGCGGTTTGTGGGCCATCGGTGAGTCGGTCGGCCTGGGCTGCGGGGTGATTTTCTTTCGCATGATGTCGGCCAATCGCAAGCGCGAGGCCCAGGGCTCGGCGGTGGTGGTGGACGCCAGCACGCCGCACATCCTGCCGCAGTCGTTCTTCGATTTCGCCTTGCAGTCCAACGCCCTGTACCCGGCTCTGCACCGCGAGTTGCGGGACAACCACGGGATGGATTTCAAGTTCGAGAAGACCGGTTTGAAATTTGTCATCTATGACGAAGAAGACCGGCTCTACGCCGAGCACATCGTCGCCTGCATTCCGCACCTCGCCGACCAGATCCGCTGGCTCGATCAGGCAGCCCTGCGCGAGGCCGAACCGAGCGTCAGCCATGAGGCGCGAGGGGCGCTGGAGTTCCTTTGCGATCACCAGGTCAGCCCGTTCCGCCTGTGCGATGCCTACACCGAGGGTGCCCGGCAGAATGGCGTGGACATGTACTTCAACACCAACGTCACCGGGGTGCTGCACCACGGATCGCGGGTCACCGGCGTGCAAACCGCCGAAGCCGGGGTGTTCCATTGCGCCACCTTGATCAACGCGGCGGGGGCGTGGGCGGCGGACCTGAGCGAGATGGCCACCGGCATCCGGATTCCGGTGAACCCGGTGAAGGGGCAAATCCTGCTCACCGAGCGCATGCCGAAAATCCTGCGCGGTTGCCTGACCACCAGCGACTGCTACGTGGCGCAAAAGGACAACGGCGAGATCCTGATTGGCAGCACCACCGAGGACAAGGGTTTTGACGTGACCACCACCTACCCGGAAATCGCCGGGCTGGTGCAGGGCGCAGTACGCTGCATTCCGGAACTGGCGGACGTCAACCTCAAGCGTACCTGGGCCGGGTTGCGTCCAGGGTCGCCGGACGAGCTACCGATCCTCGGGCCGATGAAAGGGGTGGGCGGTTACCTCAATGCCTGCGGGCACTTCCGTACCGGCATTCTGACGTCGGCAATCACCGGGGTGCTGCTCGATAAACTGGTGAACGATGAAGCGCTGCCGCTCGACATCACACCGTTTCTGGCGGACCGCTTCGAGGCGAAGCCGTCGGTCGAGGTCAAGGAACTGGAGCTGGCCTGACAACCCGTAGCTGAACCGGTGCCTGTACTTGTGGGAGTCGAGCTTGCTCGCGATGGCGGTGTATCAGCCGACCTTGATGGTCGGAGCACCGCCCGGAGCACGCTCTCTCCTGCAATCCAGTCAACCTGTCAAACCCAAACAGATGGATTTTTCACATCCGCCCGGTTAAGCTGCGCGCCTCTTTGGGGAGTAGCCTGTTTGCGATTCGTCGCAAGCGCCCGTATCAACATTCTCGGCAACATGCCGTGGTGCGGGCACCTTCTGGTTGGTGAGACCATCGACATATCTGCGCTGAAGTCGGGCGTGCGGTTATGTCGTGGACTCAAGCCCGACCGGATGTTTCAGCGTGAACCTAGCCTCTCTTGTATTCCTTGCCTTCGCCATGTCCACCGACGCCTTCGCGGCCGCCATCGGCAAAGGCTCCAGCCTGCACAAACCCAAACTGCTGCAAGCCCTGCGCGTCGGCGTTATCTTCGGCGTAATCGAAGCCATCACCCCGATTGTCGGCTGGTTCATCGGCCAGGCCGCCTCGCAGTTCGTCGCCAGCTGGGACCACTGGATCGCCTTCACCCTGCTGCTGCTCCTCGGCCTGCACATGATCTATAACGGGGTCAAACCTGAAGACGCCGACGAGCAGACGGAAAAACCGCAACAACATGGTTTCTGGTTATTGGCCGTCACCGGTTTCGCCACCAGCATTGATGCGCTGGCAGTGGGCGTGGGCCTGGCCTTCGTCAACGTCAACATCTGGCTGGCAGCCGGCCTGATCGGCCTGGCGACCATGACCATGGTCACTATCGGCGTGATGCTCGGCCGGGTCATTGGCAGCGTGATGGGCAAGCGTGCGGAGATGCTCGGCGGTGTGGTACTGATCATCGTCGGTGCGACGATTCTTTATGAGCACCTGTCGGCCTGATAGACCGAGCCGCCTGCTTCGCGGGCAAGCCCGACTCCCACACTTGATCTGTGCCGTACACAAAAATTGTGTCCACTGAAGATCCAATGTGGGGGCCGAGCCTGCTCGCGAAGAACGATAACGCGGTCTACCTGCCGCCCACCCGCCACAAATACCAGGCCGCCACCGTCCGATACGGACTCCACGCCAACCCGATCTCAATCATCTGCCGCCGATTCGGCTGTACCTCCAGCCCCTTCAATCGTCGATAACCCTCGCGTACGCCAAAGTCATCTGCCGGCAAGACATCCGGGCGTTCCAGGCTGTAGATCAGCAGCATCTCCACGGTCCAGCGACCGACCCCGCGCAAACTCACCAGGCGCTCAATCAGCCCCTCGTCGTCCATCGCCAGCGCCGTGGCGTAGTCCGGCACCACGCCGTCCAGCGTGGCTTGGGCGATGCCCTGGATCGTGGCGATTTTGCTGGCGGAAAAGCCGCAGCTGCGCAGTTGATCGAATTCGGTTGCCAGGATCTGCTCGGGCCGGGGAAAGCCAGAAGCAGGGAATAGCGCCAGCAACCGGCCGAGAATCGCATCGCCGGCTTTTGCGTGCAGTTGCTGATAGGCAATCGCCCGCACCAGCGATTCATAGGGATCGCGCGCCGGATGCGGTTGATGCAGGCACGGACCGGTCGCCGCGATGTGGCGGCGCCAGTCGTCGTCAAGGGCCGCCAGGAAGTGGCTGGCGGCCCGGTAGCGGTCGGGCATCAGGGTGCCAACAGGCCGTTCACCTGACCATAGGTGAAAGCCTTGAGGTCATGGCTGTCGAGCTTGCCGGTTTCCAGAAAGCTTTTGGCCAGCGAACCCATGGCGCCATACAGGAACTCGGCGATGCTGGAACCGGCGCTCAAACGGCGCACGCCAAGGCCTTGCAGCGTTTCGGGAGAGGGCAGGCACGGGAAGCCAAGCACGTTGACCGGCAGCGGCGTACCACGGCAGATCGCGGCGATTTCATACTCGGCAGTGACGCCAGCGGCGAACAGGCCATCGGCCCCGGCGGCCTGGTACAACGCGGCGCGCTTGAGCGTCTCGGCGACGCGATCTTCAGCGCTCACCAGGCTCTTTAGATAGACATCGGTGCGGGCATTGATGAACAGCTTGACGTTACGGCGCTCAGCCACCTGACGGGCGATTTCGATCTTGCGTGCCAGCAAATCCGGCGCCGAAAAACCATCCTCGATATTGATCCCGACCGCACCGGCGGCAATCACCGCATCAATGACGTTGGCCACCCGCACCAGGTCATCGGAATAACCCGCCTCAATGTCCACGGTCAGCGGCACGCTGATTACCCGGGCGATGGATTCGACCGTGGAAACCAGGCGTTCAAGGGGCAGGGAATTGCCGTCCTGATAACCGTGCACCCAGGCCACCGCCGCGCTGCTGGTGGCCACGGCTTTGCTGCCCAGTTGCTGTACCAATTTTGCTCCGGCCGCATCGGCAACGTTGGTCAGGATCAGCAGGCCATCCTGGTGCAGGGTGTGAAACTGTTGGTCGAGCGCTTCCATCGATTTTCCTTTCCTTTGAAAAAACTTCGGTTGGTCAGAATGCGAGTTGTTGCGTGATCTGCAACACGGCGTGTTCCAGCCTGAGCAAAAACGCCTTGCGCGGTTGACCGCCACCATAGCCTGTCCGCGAGCCGTCGGCACCTGTTACCCGGTGACAGGGCAGGACGATGGCCAGTCGGTTTTGCCCGTTGGCCAGGCCCACGGCACGACTGGCGCCGGGTTTGCCGAGTCGTGTGGCGAGGGCGCCGTAGGTGCTTGTCTGGCCATAGGGGATCTGCGCCAGCTCGGCCCAGACCTGCCGGGCAAAGTCGCTGCCGGGCGTGTGCAATGGCACGTTGAACGCGGTCAACTGGCCGGTAAAATACTGCGCCAGTTCAGCTTCGATTTGCTGCAAGTGAACGTTGTGCCCCGGTGCCACGGCATAGCCATAACGGTTTTGCAGGGCTTCGATTTCGCGGGTCAGGGCCGGGCGATCGAGAAATTCCAGCAACACCAGCCCGCGCCGCTCGGCCATCGCAATCATCGGCCCCAGAGGCGTGGTCAATCGGGTGAACAGCAGCGGCTCGCTGTTGGCGGCGCGACCCGGCGTGATACGGAAAGACTTTTGAAACGCATCGCGAAAACCGCTCAGGGATTCGTAGCCGGAATCGAATGCCACGTTATCGATTGACTCGCCCTGTCTGATCCCGCCCAACGCCATGCCCAGGCGCCGGGTGCGCAGCCAGGCGTGGAAGGTCATGCCGAAATGCTGCTTGAACCAGCGCCGCAGTTTCAACGGCTCGATGCCTTCGGCGTGCAGTTGCGCGTCGGTCTAGCGCTGTTCGGGCTGGGCGTCCACCGAGGCGAGCAGCCGCTGCACCCAGTCCGGGGCGATGGCCGCAGCGTCCAGCGGCTTGCAGCGCAGACAGGCGCGGTAACCCGCCGACAGACACTCATCGGTATGGGCAAAAAACTCGACATTCTCGGGTTTGGGTTTACGCGCCGTGCAACTGGGGCGACAGAAAATACCGGTGGTTTTCACCGCCGTGAAAAACACCCCCTCGTAGGCGGTGTCTCGTTCGAGCATGGCGCGAACCATCTCGGCGTGGGGCGGCAGGATCGGATTTTGTAGGTTCATGGGCTGAGCATAAGGCCGGTTATCCGCCGTCTCCACCGTAAAATCGACAGCGAATTCTGCCGGCAGCGGCGGCATTGCAGCCGCTGCCGACAATTGCACAGACGTTACTTTGCTGTTGGCTCACGCCGCAGCTTGTAATCCCTCAGAGCGCCAACAGGTCCTGATGGAACGGGCAGCGGCGCCTTTTTCGCGCCCACCAGGTCGACACAACGCGAGCAGAATCCTCGGCCACGCGCCTGCGCACGGTTGAAGTAGTAGTCTTTGGTGGCTTCGACGGGAGAGTGGTCGGCCACGCCACACCAGAAGCGCAGGCGCGTCTTGGTGGTGCTCACTTCGTTCTTGTCGGATATCTCACCTGAGACGAATTCTACGGTGGGTGCCTCCAGTGGTTTTGGCAGCGATGCAGTCTTGCCGATCTCGTCTCGCAACACCCACATGGCTGCGACGAGGTCTTCGAGGGTCTTGCTGCGTCCGCCCACCTGGCCGGCCAGCAAGCCACATGTACCGCAAAGGTGGTTTGAAGGCCGAACTTCGGCGGCTTTCTGCAAATTTCGAAATGAGATCCGGATGGGGGGATGGGGTGAGCCGTCACTGTGTAGTGCGCCGCAGGTATACATCTCATCGCCCAATGAGGTGTGATCGAAGCCTCCCATGTACCCGGCTTTCGGATACATTCCTTGCAACACATGCAGGCGATGGAACACCGTACTGCGTGAAATGACGATGTCTGCGAAGCTCAAACCAGGAAAGCAGCACGTCGGACATGCCCACGGCACCACCTGACGGTCTGCCAGGCATTTGTTAAGTAGCATCAGCCGTACTGTTTCCCTGTCGAGAACATGCAGATGCCCTAGCGGGCAACGGATCTCGGCCTCCATCACCTGCTCGCGATACGGCAGGTACTGCTCCACGGTCAGTCCCAGCGCCTGGACGTCACGCGAGAAACTTTCACGATAACGAGGCAGTTGTGCGACATGACTGGCCGGGATGCCGACGCGCTGACTGTGGCATTCGGGACAGGCGAAAGCGCCTTTATGTACGTGTGCGAGGGTTCTTTCCATGGAGTGCAGGACCGTGATGTGTTGCTGGTCGCACCGGTATTCGTAACGGCCACCTTCACCCACTTCCACTGCGGCGATGACTTCGGGCGGCACGCCGGCCTCTACCCATTTCGCCAGCGCGAGTGCCCGGCTGCGGTTACCCATCTGTTTCGCAGCGCAGTTTGCGCAGAACTGCAGGGCCGCCCCTTCTGCGATCCCCTTTGCCTTCACCTCGTTGATCGTCGTACAGGTGCCGCACCTGTATTTGACGGTAGTTGCTTTTCCGATCCGTGCGAGCTCGGGTGACAACAGTTCGTGAATTCCCAGTCCCTCCATGAACTTGTCCTGGAAGGATTTCAGCGGGTTGGCGCAGAGGTCTTTCCAGCGTGCCGTGATCCGATCCAGCGAAGGCGTGGCGTTGCCAGGCTGCAAGCCCATTTCGCGGATAATGGCCAAGATGGACGCAAGAAAAGCGTCGGGGTCGAGGGGGGCGTCTGGCACCTCCACCAGCTTCACGTTAACATCAGAATCGGCACAACGCTTGCGTTTGAAGATGTCTCGCGCTTGCCATTCGGCGAACTGCGCTTTGTCTTCCTCGCTCTCGGAGTGTGGCTCGTAGTGATGCTTGCCCTGGTACTCCAGTGCGAGTTTCAGGCTCGGACTGTAGCCATCGAGCTCAAGTCGGTAGCCATTCTCTTGCAGGAGGAAAGCGGGACGGGTGTTGCGCGCCCAGTCGCTCGCAGGGAACAGTTCGGCCATGATCACCAGCGCAAGCGTTTCGCCCCGGCGAAAGCCTGACTGGCCCCAGAATTTCTCTCTGGCGCGCCAGCGAGTATCGAGGCCCATGAAGCCAGTCCTGCTCACATACCTGATGTGGAAGCCACCCTTGCCCAGAAACTCGTAGCCCAGAATCCTGGCGCCATGAAGCTGCGCCTGGGTGTGCAGCTCCTCGTCTAGCGCCCAATCTTTTTGCTCCTGGCGACAGTGTTTCAGAATGCCCGCGGCGCTGAGCGCTTCGTCCACAACGGGCGCGCGAATTCGCCGCTTGCCGGTATCAATGCAGTAGAACGGGCCCGGAGAAGTGCTACCGGTTTTCGACTCGCCGGCGAATCGAATCGTCCCGTGCTTGAACGCAGCGGCGAAGGCCTTGGTGGTCGCAAGCAGGCCCTCATACTTTCGCAGTGCGTCTACGCCAGGCAGTTGAAAACTGCGCAATGCGATTTGTACTGATTGGTGGGTCAGCTTCGGTAGTTCCCACCCAAATTGTGCGGGCAGTTCCCAGGGTGCCGGGCTGATCTGATAGAGCGTGAGTGTTGGTGCAGGAGGGCCTTTCATCACAATACAGGGTTCAATCACATAGCCTGGGAACTGTGCCTGGAACTGCGAAGTGATGGATTGAAGAGCCGCGCAGCCGCGGCAGCCCTGGCCATACAGTACGTTGTGGATCTGCATGAGCCAGCCACCTTCAGAGCCTGCCCTGCAGTCCAGGCACTCAAACTCGATTCTGGTCTTTGCGTTCGAACACTCGTGTGCGCTCTGTCTGATACGCAGACGACCGAGGCGTCCGCCAGCCTGCTCGATAGCAGCGATCTGTTCGTTACGCTGCGTGAGTGTGGGAGTCGTTCTTGCCATTGCTCTTGCGTTCCTTTGCGAGCCGCTCCACGCAGCTGATTACCGAGGTTTCAGGACGTCACAGCTTCATCCGCATCGTGCGACCTGGCGAACCGAGAAGTGACAAATTTCAGTTTGTTTTTATTCTGATCAAACGTGTAGATCGCAGTCAGTGGCACGGCGGTAACCAGTACTCCAGTCAATACGCTGGTGATCTGGTTGTTGAAATTGTTGAGTAACGGAACCCCGGCCAGTGCGTTGCTGATCACTCGCCCGACATACACCCCGACAATGGCTGAAGCGGTGCCGGCCAACACGACGGCGATCGCGTCCATTTTTTCACTGTCTTTGCTGAGCAGGATGCGCACGCAGCGAACGAGGCTCAGCGTACACTCGCGTACTAGCGCCAGCACAAAGGCAGGCATCTTGATGATCAATGAAATGAGTATCTGCGGGATCACGCTCAGGGCACCGGCAACGCCGGCCTCCAGGCCCAGCGATCTGGCGCGCGTCCAGATCTGCTTCTCCTCGAAGCGCTCGTTCAGGCGTTGCTGAATGCGCGCAGTGGAATCCCAGGTGTTCTGTAGCCAGCCATCTTCGTTGAGGATGCGGCCGTTTACAGTCAGCTCGCGAATTTCATCGACAAAGATATCGATCGTTTCCAGCACGATTAACCCGACTACCTGTTGGGCCGCCATGGTCGCACCGGTCATGGCCACCGTCGTGCCGATTTCCTTGGCTGCTTGCAGGCGATGGTGGTTGCGATTTTCTTCTGCCTTGGTGAAGGCTTCATCGATATCGGATTTGCATACCGTCACCATGCGTCCTGAACTCTTGATTTTTACGTCGATCAGGTCGGGATTGTCGGCGTGTGGCGTGCCGTTCTGCGCAAGGTATTCATGGATATTCCGGTCCTGGAGGGAGCGGTTGAGCGATGCGTCGGCAAATACCAGATTTTCCCTGGAATTGATCAAGGTAAAAAAATCATCGTCTGTGGTTCCTGCACGCAACAGCAGATCATCGTAGTAGTCCTTGCGTGCAACCACGTGTTCGACATCCGCCCCCCAAGGGTCAAGTGTCAGGTCCTTGTGGTAGCCATTTTCAAGTTGTGTCCATTGTTTGCGTGCGTCGTCGCGGGTGTTATACATGGCCGCGAAATTGGGATCGTCAAACATGGCAGCGCCCGTGCGCTGGGAGAACGCTTTATAGGAGTCGGAGAGGTTCTCGTATTTGGCGGCGCTGTGATTGTCCATGTCTTGCATCACGCCGCCCAAGGCGAAGGAGGCGATGGCTCGACGCATCGCCTCGCGTTTGCATTGAGTGAAGATGTCGTCAACGGTCCGGGCGGGAACAGGCAGGCTGCTGCGGATGCCCTCGACCATTTCCATGGTGGATTTTTCTATCTCGAACGTTGAGCGAAAATACGCCGAGACCTTGGTCGAACCCAGGTCTTTGTATTGGGTGAACGTATCTTTGTAATAGTCAGCCCGTTGCAGCGCCGCAAAATCGAAACCGCGCACGCTGTCCGAGACGACCGTGTAGGTGCTGACCGTTTTTTCCCTGGTCACGCTGTAGGCATTGAGGGATGTGTCTCTGGTCTTCTCGGCCGCGCTGATGGCGGCACTCTTGACGCTTAGGGCCGCGTCCTTGACATCAAAAGATGAAACGGTCTCGGTGACCTTGGTGGTGGCCTCTGACAGGGCATCCTTCATGGACGCGATAGCTGCTTTGGTCGGTAGCCAAGCCATATTATCTTCCTTGATATCAAATTGGCATCACCTTATCAGTTATCATCCTTGACCCCAAGGCGACACGCAAACTATTGAAGAATAGCCCACAGGCATTTCATCCATCGCAGCAGTGATCGTCTCTGTGCGCAATAGCAATGGCACGTGCACGGCGTGCAAACGACTAGCTGGACGTCGGCGGAAATTGTTAGACCACAGGGCCGGCTGAGCTGAACCATATCAATGTGAGCGAGGCCTGCGAGCACAACATGTCGATCCATTGAGGTGACTGAACTCAAGCCCGACGCGCCATCAACAGCACCGATGCCGCCGCCGACAACAACCCCGCGCAGCAGCGGTTGAATATCCGCTTGCCCCGAGGCTCGGCGAACCAGCGGCGCATGTGCAGGCCCATGTAGGCGTAGGCGCTGATGGCTACCCATTCCAGCAGCAGAAACAGCACGCCCAGCACGGCGAATTGCGGCGCTACGGGCCGGGCCGGGTCGACGAATTGCGGCAGAAACGCGGTGAACAGGAGGATCGCTTTCGGATTGCCCGCCGCGACGAGGAACTCCTGCCGCGCCAGCGCCACGATGCCGACTGTCGGCGTGTTCACCTGTTGCTCGGCCTCGGTGTTGGCGTGCCACAGCTTCCAGGCCATGTACAACAAGTACGCGGCGCCGACGATCTTGATCGCATCGAACAGCCATTCGGATGTATGCAGCACCGCCGACAAGCCCGCAGCAGCGAGGGCAATCATCCCGGCAAACGCCAGCAATCGCCCGACCCCGGCGACACAGGCGCGACGATAGCCATAGCGGGTGGAGTTGCTGACGGACAGCAGATTGTTCGGGCCGGGCGCCATGTTCAGGGCAAAACAGGCGGGCAGAAACAGGGTGAGGGTGGCGAGGTCCATGGCGAGCGCTCCGGTAACGAGAGCGGCATTTTTAGCACAGGAACGGGGCGGATTGACCCGTACAGTGGCGTGCTGCGCTGACGGTACACCTGGCGCAGCAATCTCTGTGGGAGCGAGCCTGCTCGCGAAGACCTTTTCCCAGTCAACAAAGATGTCGACTGACACGCCGCCTTCGCGCGCAGGCTCGCTCCCACAGTATTTTGTGGCGTGCGCAGGAGGGGTGTTTTGTTCAATACAGCCATCCAGCTGTCGCTTACCTTGCAGACTGGTTCAATCAGGATGAGGGTCAATAATGAGTGTGTTGATTTCCATGGCGGCGTTTGCATGGGTGGCGTCGATCACCCCGGGCCCGGTGAATATCGTGGCGCTGAGTTCTGGCGCGCAGTTCGGCTTTCGCGCCAGCCAGCGGCATGTCGCCGGCGCCACCCTGGGTTTTGTGCTGTTGCTGGTGTTGATGGGCCTGGGGCTGCACGAGCTGTTGCGGTTGTGGCCGGGGTTGACGCAGGTCGTGCGGTTGGCCGGTGTGGCGTTTCTGCTGTTCATGGCCTGGAAACTGGCAATGGACGATGGACAGTTGGGGGCGGGCAAGCACGGCAAGGCGCCGTCGATGTTTTACGGCGCGTTGATGCAGTGGCTCAATCCCAAGGCCTGGCTGGCGTGCGTCGCGGGGATGGGCGCGTTTGTCGCCGATGGCGAGGCGCGGCTGGTGTGGCAGTTTGCGGCGATCTATCTGGTGGTCTGTTATGCGTCGGTGGCCTGTTGGGCGTATGCCGGGACGTACCTGCGCGGCTATTTGAGCAATGCCCGAGGCCTGCGCTGGTTCAACCGCGCCATGGCATTGCTGCTGGCAATGAGTGCCGGGTATCTGCTGTGGTCATAAGTGGCCGGCTCCACGGCCGCTAGCCGCGATACTGCCCCGGTGTCGCCGCCAGATGCTGTTTGAACGCCCGCTGAAAGTGCGCCTGATCGGCAAATCCCGCCTGCAGCGCGACATCGGCAATCAACCCGCCGTTACGCAGACGATCCCGGGCGAACTGGATTCGCCGGTTGACCAGAAACGCATGAGGCGTCATGCCGTAATGCTGCTTGAAGGCTCGGATCAGGTAGGACGGCGACAGCTGAGCGGCTTCGCAGATGTCTTCGAGCTTGAGCAGTTGCGTGCAGTTGTCGCGGATGTAGTCGGCGGCGCGTTCCAGTTTGAAATTGGGTTCGCGCAGGGCTTGCTCGCCAGGGTTGAGCCGTTGCTGCACCTCGGTGAAAAACTCCACGGCAGCACTGTGTTTGCACAGCACGTCTTGCCGCTCGTCGACCAGTACCCTGTACACATCCTGCAAGCCGGCGAACAGGCTGCTGTCGCGCACATGGCTGGTGGAAAAACGCCGAAAGGCCAAGTCCTGCGCGAAGCCCAGTTGATGCTGCAAATCGGTCAGCCAAGGCGTCTCGACGTACAGCATCAGGTACGACCATGGCTGATCGTCGATCGGGTTGCAGGCGTGCACATCGCCCGGGTTCATCAGCACCACCGTGCCGGCGCTGACCTGAAACCGCGACTGCTCGTGAATATAAGTACTGCACCCGGCGGTGATGGCGCCGATGGAAAAGTGCTCGTGGGAGTGGCGGGCGTAACAGACCTCGCGCCCATCGGCGATTGCCCGCGCCTCAATGAAGGGCAGGGCGTCGTCGCGCCAGAAGCGCGGGGCTTTGTCGGCATCTTTGGCAACGGCGTGCGTCATCGTCGGCATCCCTGGCAGGTCAGCGTTGGAGTGTATTAGCTCTGGCCGGCAAAGGCTCGTTGCAGTGTGGCGATGTCGATCTTTTTCATCTGCAACATGGCTTGCATGGCGCGTTGGGATTTGGCGGGATCGGGGTCTTTGAGCATGTCCATCAACAATACCGGAATGATCTGCCAGGACAGGCCGAACTTGTCCTTTACCCAGCCACACTGTTCATTCTGCGGATGGGCGGACAGGGCGTTCCAGAAATGATCGACTTCTGCCTGGTCCAGGCAGTTGACCTGCAACGAAATCGCTTCGCTGAAGGTAAATACCGGGCCACCGTTGAGTCCGGTAACACTCTGGCCATCGAGTTCGAAGCTGACCGTCATCACCGAGCCATCCGGGCGGCCGTGGAACTCGAAACCGGCCTTGCCATAGTGGGTGATGGCGGTGATTTTCGAGTTTTCGAAGACCGAGCAGTAAAACGTTGCGGCGGCTTCGGCCTGATTGTCGAACCAGAGGCAGGGGGTGAGTTTTTGAATGCGCGTCATGGCGGTTCTCCTCTTCGGGTTAATCACGCTGGGCTATCAGCGTAGTCAGTTGTTGGTCGTTCGACAGGACCGTAGATCGACTACCGGTGGTCGCTGAAACTGCCCTCCCTGGCAAATTGCGCTTAGCTGTATGGATAACCCGAGGCGCGCACAGGCATTTTCCGGCCTCAGCGACGCCCCCTTCAGCGCACCGTGAGCCTGAGGAAAATCGCAATGCTGACCCTGAACATCAATGGCAAGGACCAGACGCTGGATGTCCCTGCGGACATGCCGCTGCTCTGGGTGCTGCGCGATGTCGCGCACCTGACCGGGACCAAATTCGGCTGCGGCATGGCCCAGTGCGGCGCCTGCACGGTGCATGTCGATGGTGCGCCGTTGCGCTCCTGCATCACGCCTGTCACCGCCGTGGCCAACGGGCAAAAAATTCTCACCATCGAAGGCCTGTCCACCGATGGCTCGCACCCGGTGCAGCAGGCCTGGGCCGAGCTGGACGTGGTGCAGTGCGGCTACTGCCAGTCGGGGCAGATCATGTCGGCAGCGGCGTTGCTCGCCAAGATCCCCAAACCCACCGACAGCGATATCGATCAGGCACTGTCCGGCAACATCTGCCGCTGTGGCACGTACCCGAGGATTCGCGCTGCGGTCAAACGCGCCGCCGAGATCGGTTGATGCCAACTAGCGGGGAGCCTTGTGCAATGAACAGCTTCAATCCTGTATCACGTCGTGGTTTTCTCAAGGGCAGCGCGATGCTCGGCGGCGGGCTGGTGGTGGCATTTGTCATCCCCGGCGCGCATCGCTTTGCCATGGGCGCCGAGGCCTCGGGCAAGGTGTTCGCCCCCAATGCCTTTTTACGCATCGCCAATGACGAGAGCGTCACCATCCTGCTCGGTCATTCGGAAATGGGCCAGGGCATCTGGACTGGCCTGACCATGTTGATCGCCGAAGAACTGGACGCCGACTGGTCGAAAATCCGCGTCGAACATTCCCCGGCCTCGGCCAGGGATTATGGGTTGGCCGGGTTTGGCGGCATGCAGATTACCGGTGGTTCGACCTCGACCTGGATGGAGTTCGACCGCTACCGCCAGGCCGGCGCCGCGGCGCGCTTGATGCTGATCGAGGCGGCTGCCAAGCGCTTCAACGTCGCGCCTTCGACCATTCGCACCGAGCCGGGCGTAGTGATTGCCGGCGACCAGCGTGCCACCTACGGCGAACTCGCCGATGACGCCGGTACGTTGCCGGTGCCGGACCCGGCGTCGATCACCTTGAAGGAGGCCAAGGACTGGACAATCATCGGTAAGCCGACCCAACGCCTGGACACCCCGGAGAAAATCACTGGCCGCGCCAAGTTCGGCATGGACGTGCAGTTCGATGGCCTGATGACCGCGATGGTCGCTCGCGCACCTGTGTTTGGCGCCAGCGTCAAATCCTTCGAAGGCGCCGAGGCGCTGGCGGTGCCCGGCGTACACAAAGTGGTGCAGGTGCCGACGGGTGTGGCGGTGATTGCCGATCATTACTGGGCGGCGAAGCTGGGGCGTGATGCACTGAAAGTTGATTGGGACCTTGGCCCGAACACCGGGCTTGACAGCTTGAAACTGCTGGAGAGTTTTCGCCAGCTCGCGACGACCCCCGGCACCCCGGCCAGTCAGGCCGGTGATGCGTCCGCCGCGCTGGGCAAGGCGGCGAAAACCATCGACGTCGAATACAGCGTGCCGTACCTGGCCCATGCGCCGATGGAGCCGCTGAACTGCACGGTGAAAATCACTGCCGACACATGCGAAATCTGGACCGGCACTCAGTTCCAGACCCTGGATCAGATGGTCGCCGGCAAGATCACCGGACTCAAACCCGAGCAGGTGCAGATTCATACCGAGTTTCTCGGCGGCGGTTTCGGACGCCGGGCCAATCCGACCTCGGACTTCGTCAGCGAAGCGGTGCAGGTCGCCAAGGCGGCGGGTGTGCCGGTGAAAACCGTGTGGTCGCGTGAAGACGATATCCGTGGCGGCTATTACCGCTCGATGTTCCTGCACCACGCGCAGATCGGCCTTGATGGCGGCGGCCTGCCGGTGGCCTGGAAACATGTGATGGTCGGTCAGTCGATCATGGCCGGCACCATGATGGAAGCCAAGATGGTCAAGGACGGCATCGACAAGACCTCGGTCGAAGGCGTGGCGGACAGCCCTTATATCGAAGGGCTGGCGGGTCATCAGGTCGATCTGCACTCACCGAAAACCGGGATCAATGTGCTGTGGCTGCGTTCGGTCGGGCACAGCCATACCGGTTTCGTCATGGAATCGCTGATCGATGAGCTGGCCGTCGCGGCCGGCAAGGACCCGGTGGAATACCGGCGAACCCTGCTCAAGGACCATCCACGGCATCTGGGCGTGCTGAACCTGGCGGTGGAGAAAGCCAACTGGAACGCACCGTTGCCCGAGGGCCATGCGCTGGGCGTGGCGGTGCACGAGTCGTTCGGCAGTTTCGTGGCCCATGTGGCCGAGGTGTCCCAGGACAACCTGAAGATCCGCGTGCATCGCGTGGTGTGCGCCGTGGATTGCGGAATTGCAGTCAACCCGCGCAGCATCGCCGCGCAAATGGAGTCGTGCGTCACCTTCGGTCTCAGTTTTGCGTTGCACAGCAAACTGACGCTCAAGGACGGTCGGGTGGTGCAGTCCAATTACCACGACTATCAGGTGCTGCGGCTCAACGAAATGCCGGTGGTGGAAGTGCACATCGTGCCCAGCAGCGACAAACCCGGTGGCATCGGCGAGGCCGGCGTGCCGCCTGTGGCACCCGCAGTGGCCAACGCGCTGTATGCCCTCACTGGCCAGCGTCTGCGGGAACTGCCACTGCAACTGGCGGGGGTGTGAGATGAAACGACATGCGATGCTGGGCGCCGTATTACTGGTGGGTTTGGGCGGTTACGCCTCGGACTTGTTCGCCGACGATCAGGCCGCCGCGTTGGCGGCATTCGGCACGGTGCAGAAAGTCTTTCAGAGCCCGCGCTGCCAGAACTGCCATATCCCCGGCAACTCGCCGCTGCAATTCGATGCCGGCATTCCTCACGCCATGAACGTGGTGCGCGGCATGGACGGCAAGGGCGCGGCCGGCTTGCCCTGCGCCACCTGCCACGCCGAGAGCAATCCACCGGCCAGCTACGGCCCCCACGCGCCGCCGGGTGCGCCGCACTGGGGCCTGCCGCCAGAGGCGCACAAAATGGCCTGGATCGGCCTGCCCGCGGACAAGTTGTGCGCGCTGATCAAGGACCGCTCCAGCAATGGTGACCGGGATTTCGCCGCGCTGATCAAACACGTCAGCGACGACAAACTGGTGCTCTGGGGCTGGAATCCCGGGGGCAATCGCGCGCCGGTGCCGGTGCCGCACGACATCTTCGTCACCCAGTTCAAGCTCTGGGCGGACGCGGGCGGGCCGTGCCCCGTGGTCGGTAGCTGATCGGCCCTGAAGGTCAGGGTGGTCTACGCTTAACAGCACACCTTTCAATGGAGTGAGTGATGCTGGCCCCAAGCAAATCGGTGAATGAGCACGCCCGAGTCGAGACCCTGCGCTCGCTGAATGTGCTCGACAGCGCCCCGGAAGAACGTTTTGACAGGCTGACCCGTCTGGCCCGGCGCCTGTTTGACGTGCCGATTGCGCTGGTCAGCCTGGTGGATGCCGAGCGGCAGTGGTTCAAGTCCTGCGTTGGATTGGCCGCGAGTGAAACCGGGCGCGATGTGTCGTTCTGCGGTCATGCGATCCTCGGCGACCAGATCCTGATGGTCAACGATGCGGCGCTGGATGAGCGCTTTCACGACAATCCACTGGTGGTGGGCGATCCGAATATTCGTTTTTACGCGGGCTGCCCGTTGACCGTGGGCAATGGCAGCAAACTGGGCACCTTGTGCCTGATCGATACCCGGCCCCGGCATCTGGATGACGAAGAACGGCAATTGCTGCGCGATCTGGCACGCATGGCCGAGCAAGAGCTGATGGCGGTGCAGATGGCGACCATGGACGAGTTGACGTTGCTGTCCAACCGTCGCGGTTTCAAGGCCCTGGCGCAACATGGCCTGGACGCCTGCAACCGGCTGGGCAAGCCTGCAACACTGCTGTTTTTCGACCTCAATGACTTCAAGCAGATCAACGATCTTTACGGTCATGCCGAAGGCGACAGCGCGTTGAAAACCTTTGCCGATGTGTTGCGCATTGCCTTTCGTGAAAGCGATGTGGTCGGGCGGCTTGGCGGCGATGAGTTCGTGGTGTTGCTGACCGGGTCGACGCATCTGGAAACCACGTCGGTGATGGCGCGGCTCAAAGAGATTCTCGACGAGCGCAACGCCACTTTGCAGCGTGGGTACGACATTCGGTTCAGCGTCGGCCAGATCGAGTACGACGCCAAACGCCACGACAATGTCGATCGGTTGTTGGCCGATGCGGACGGCGCGATGTATGCGCACAAGCAGTTGTTGCGGCGTGGGTAGGCTCGTTATTCCATGGCTGTAGAGGACTTTTGTGGCAAGGGAGTTCGCTCCCGTCGGGTCGCGAAGCGACCCCAATGCTGCATTCGCGGTGTATCGGAAAAAACTCACTGACTGCTTTGGGTCTGCTTCGCAGCCCAGCGGGAGCAAGCTCCCTCGCCACAAACGCTCCGGGGTGGGGCTTAAGTTTTCAATGTGCCAGCCAGCTGCTCAGCCACTGCCAACAGCGGTCCATCAGCCCTGAAACGCCCGATCACCTGTAACCCCACCGGCAATAATCTTTCTTCGCGAGGCAACGGCAGGTTTACCTGCGGCCAGCCGAACGCGCCCCAGAACTTGATGAAATCCGATGGTCCGGTGCTGTCCAGGCCTTCAGGTGCGACCATCCCGCACGTGGCGCCGAGCATCGCATCGAAGGGCAGGCATAGTTCGGCAAGGCGCGGTGCCAGGGCCGCAAGGCGCGCCTTGGCTGCCGATTCCTGCTCCCAGCCGGTCGCCGTTGCGCGGTCGAACATCGCCAGTATTGAGGGACTCAACCGTTCGCGGTGTTGCTCAAACTCCTTGGCCAGCGAACGTGCGCCCTCGCAGTCGTTGATCAGTTGATGATCATCGAACACCCCGGCGAACGCGTCCGGCAATATCACCTCGTTGACCCGATGTCCGGCACGGCGCAACTGTTCGACGGCCTGTTCCAGGGCCTGAGCCACTTGCGGCTCTACATCCGCCCAGCGCGAGGTGCGGCAAAAGCCCAGATTCAGCGGGCGTGGCGCAATCTCGTTGGAGGGAAAGCCAGCAATCAACACCCGCGCCACCAAGCGCAAATCCCGCACGGAGCGCCCGTACCAACCCACCGTATCGAAGCTTGGGGCCAGCGGTTTGACGCCTTCCAGCGACACCAGCCCCAACGACGGTTTGTAGGCGAAGAGGCCGCAATAGGACGCCGGTTTGAGCAACGAACCGGCTGTCTGCGTGCCCAGCGCAACGGCAAAGAAACCTGCCGCCATGCCGGCCGCCGAACCGGCGCTGGAACTGCCCGGTGTGCGGTTGAGGTCGTGCGGGTTACGCGTCGGCCCGGTGTACATGTAGGCGAATTCGGTGGTGTGGGTCTTGCCCATGATCAGCGCGCCGGCCTGTCGCAGCAGGGTCACCACATGCGCATCGCGGGACGGTTGGTTGCCAGCATAGATCGGCGAGAAAAATTGCGTGGGATGGTCGACGCTGTCGAAGATGTCCTTGACGCCCACCGGCACACCGGCCAGTAGCCCTCGGCCATCGTGCTGTGCGGCTTGATCACGAACCTGCTGCGGGTCGAACGAGACGAAGGCCTGAATTTGCGGTTCCAGTGCCTGTATACATTCAAGAAAGTCCTCGGCGATTGCAGCGACACGTGTCTGGCCATTGACCACCGCTTCACTGAGGGCGGTGGCATCCGGAGCTGGCCGGATCATTTGGCAAACAACTGGCTGATGTCCTTGAACGCCTTGAACTCCAGGGCGTTGCCACACGGGTCGAAGAGAAACATCGTCGCCTGCTCGCCCACCAGCCCCTGAAAGCGAATCCCGGGTTCGATCACGAAGCGTGTGTTCAGGGCTTTCAGGCGCTCGGCCAGGGCTTCCCACTGGGTCATGCCCAGCACCACGCCGAAGTGCGGCACGGGTACGTCATGGCCATCGACCGCATTGGTGTGGGCGGCTTCCTGAGCGGCATTTTTCGGTGCCAGATGAATCACCAGTTGATGGCCGAAAAAGTTGAAATCCACCCAATGATCGCTGGAGCGACCCTCTTGCAGGCCGAACACATCACGGTAAAAAGTGCGTGCGGCGTTCAGGTCGTAAACCGGGATGGCCAAGTGAAATGGGCACAGTTGCATGGGGTGATCTCGATTGTCTGGCGTTGAGACGAGTTTAGCCCTGTGATTTTCGATGAAAAGACGATAGTTTTTGCGTCGAGCTCAAATTATTTCGATCAGTCGGGAGCCCTATGCTGCGGGAACTGAAAACCTTTATTGCCGTGACTCGCTACGGCACCTTCGCGGCGGCCGGCATGCACATCGGCCTGACGCAGTCGGCCGTCAGCGCACAGATCCGCAATCTGGAACAGGCGCTGGGCATTCGTCTGTTTGATCGCACTGGGCGCCAGGCGCTGCTCAATGCGGCGGGGCAACGCGCATTGCCGATGGCTCGGGAGATGCTGGAAACGTTCGCGCGCATGGCGGTCAGCGAGGACGTCAGTGAGTATCGCGGCGAGCTGAAGATTGGCGCGGTGGCCACCGTGCAGACCGGCTTGCTGCCGCAGGCGCTGGTGCGTCTAAGGCAACAGGCACCGCTGCTGGAGGCGAAACTGGTGCCCGGGGTGTCGCTGAATCTGTTGAGCCAGGTGGACACCGGGGAAGTGGATCTGGCGATCCTGATCAAGCCACCGTTCGAGCTGCCCAAGGAGCTGACCGCGCAGGTCATACGCCTGGAACCGTTCGTGTTGATCGTGCCGGCGCAGCTTGAGGGCGATGATCCATTGCAGCTGTTGGCCGAACATCCGCACGTGCGCTACGACCGCAATTCTTTCGGTGGCCGACTGGTGACACGCTTTCTGCGTGAGCAACAGATTGATGTACATGTCGCCCTGGAACTGGATGAGCTGGAGGCGATCGTGAAAATGGTCGAGTGCGGGCTCGGTGTGTCGTTGCTGCCTGAGGCGGGATTGTGGGTCGAACAGGGTGCGAACGTCAGGGTCATCCAGCTCGGCGAGTTGACGTTCTATCGCGAGATCGTGTTGTTGCAGCGATACAGCCAGCGAGCGCAGCCGATTCAGCAACTCTTTGCGCGGTGTTTGTCGTGATGTGAACGTCAAAAGATCGTCCGCCTGTGGCGCGGGCCTTTGCGATCTTTTGCCTTGAAAACACACAATTTGCGCTGCCCCGGTTAAACTCTGCCTCTTTTCAAGGAGTTCATATGAGTTATTACCAGCCGGGCATTCTCGCCACCCCAGTTCCGCCTCACGCCCGTCATATGTTCTTCGCCCTCGAATCTGTCGACGCATTGCCGGCGGCCCTGCAAAGCCTGCAAACCCTGGTAGACGGCAAATCGGCGGTGGTCGGTTTCGGCAAATCCCTGGTGCAAGCCATGCATGGCCAGATTGAGGGCCTGCGTGCGTTCCCGGCGTTGACCGGGGTTGGCGTCGACAACCCGTCGACCCAGCACGCGCTCTGGTGCTGGCTGCATGGTGTGGATCGCGGTGAGTTGCTCAATCGCAGCCACGCCATCGAAGCGGCGCTGGCCCCGGCGTTTCGCCTGGTGCAAATGAACGAGACGTTCCGCCACCTCACCGGCCACGACCTGACCGGCTACGAAGACGGCACCGAAAACCCCCACGACGAAGCCGCCGTGGCTGCCGCCCTGACTCGCGAAGGCGCAGACGGCATGGTCGGTGGCAGCTTCGCCGCGATCCAGCAATGGCAGCACGACCTCAAGGGCTTCAACGCCATGGCGTCCCATGAAAAGGACGACATCATGGGCCGCCGCCTGAGCGACAACGAAGAGCTCGACGACGCGCCGATCTACGCCCACGTCAAACGCACCGCCCAGGAAAGTTTCACCCCCGAAGCCTTCGTGGTGCGCCGTTCGATGCCGTGGATCGAAGGTGATCGCGCCGGCCTGATGTTCCTCGCCTTCGGTTTTTCCCTCGACGCCTTCGAAGCCCAGCTGCGACGCATGAGCGGTCTGGAAGACGGCATCACCGACGGCCTGTATCGCATGAGCCGGCCAATCACCGGCGGCTACTACTGGTGCCCGCCGCTCAAGGACGGTCACCTGGACCTGCGCGCTTTGCGCATCGATTAAGCAAACATCAAGGAGTGATTATGAACGTGGTGCGCTGGGGCATGATTGGTTGTGGCGATGTCACCGAACGCAAGAGCGGGCCGGCCTTCTACAAGGCGCCGGGCTCGGCACTGGTGGCGGTGATGGGGCGGCGTCTGGAGGCGGTGAGCGACTACGCCGCGCGCCACGGCATTGCCCGGTTCTACACCGATGTCGATGCACTGATCAACGACCCCGAGGTGGACGCGGTGTACATCGCCACGCCACCGGACAGTCACCACGCCTATGCCCTGAAAGTGGCCGCCGCCGGCAAACATTGCTGTGTCGAAAAACCGATGTCGCTGAATGCCGGGCAGAGCCGCGAGATGCAACAGGTGTTCGCCGACGTCGGGCTGCACCTGTTCGTGTCCTACTACCGACGCTCGTTGCCGCGCTTTCAGCAAGTGCGGCAATGGCTGGCGGACGGGCGCATCGGCGAGGTCCGGCACCTGAGCTGGACCCTGACCAAAACCCCGTCCGCAGGCGACGTCGAGGGCAGTGACAACTGGCGCAGCGACCCGGCGATTGCCGGTGGCGGCTATTTCGCCGACCTCGCCAGCCATGGCCTGGATCTGTTCCAGTACCTGCTCGGCGATATCACCGAGGTGGCCGGTTTCACCGCACGCCAGGCCGGCTTGTATGCCGCCGAAGATGCCGTCAGCGCCACCTGGCGTTTCGCTTCGGGAGCCTTGGGCACGGGCTGCTGGAACTTCGTGGCGGACCGTCGCGAAGACCGCGTCGAGTTGATCGGCAGCCAGGGGCGGATCACTTTTTCAGTGTTCGACGCACACCCGGTGCAACTGGATGCCGACGAACAACTCAGCCTGCACATCGAGCATCCCGAGCACATCCAGTGGCACCACGTACTGGGCATGAATGCGCACATTCGTGGCGAGTCCCGGTATCCGGCGCTGGCCGAAGAGGCGTTGAAAACCGACTGGGTGATGGACCAGATCCTCAAGCGCTGACACAAGCCCCCCCTGGAGCAGGCTTCGCCAGCGTCTATGGGGGATGCGGTGGTTACAGGCGATTGTAGACCTGACGCCCGGCAAACCACGTCTGCAGCACCTGAGTGTCGTGCAGGGCTTTGTCGTCAACGCTGAAAACATCGCGATCCAGCACGATGAAGTCGGCCTGTTTCCCGGCACTCAACGAGCCGATCTGCTGCTCCAGGCCGATGGTGCGGGCGGCGTTGACGGTGTAGGCGTAGAACATCGTTTCGCGGTCGATGCGTTCATCGGCGTTGAGTACGCCCAGCGGGCCGATTCGGGTGATCGCCTGGGCCATGGCATTGAATGGGTTCGGCGAAGACACCGGCCAGTCGCTGGCGCCGGCAATGGTCGCGCCCTGTTTGAGCAGCGAGTGCGCCGGGTACTGATAACGGAACGCCAGGGCGCTGACATAGGGCTTGATCATGCCCGTGGTGTAGTCATCGGCGGTGGCCCACAGCAACTGCATCGAAGCGATGACGTTCAGCGGCTTGAACCGGGCAAACTCCTTCGGGTTGACCATTTGCAGGTGGGTGATGGAGTGCGTCACACCGCTCTGCCGGTCTTTGCGCGCCTGCGCGATGCCGTTCAGGGATTCACGCACCGCCCGGTCGCCGATGGCGTGGATGTGCACCAGCCAGCCGCGCTGGTCAATGGCGCTGACCAGTTCGCCGAAATGCTGCGGATCAATCAGCAACTCGCCTTGTTTGTGCGAGTTGTTGTACGGATCGATCATCGCCGCGCTCTGGGCCGGGTATTCGATCACCCCGTCGGCGAAGATCTTGATGCCGGGCAGGGTCAGGTTGGGGATGCCCTGAAATTGCCGACGGACCTTGTCCAGGGTGTCGAGATCGGCCGGAATGCTTTTCGGGTTGGCCACCAGCAGGGCGGCGACGTGGGCGCTCATGCCGCCGGTTTGCGACAGGGCCTTGTAAACGGGCAATACGCCGACGGTGTTCTCCGTGGGCTTGAGGGCGAACACCGGCTCGCCCGGCGCGGCGTTGGCGGCCGGGTCCATCCAGGCGGTGATGCCGAGGCTGTTGTTGTAGCGCACGGCGGTTTGCGCAGCCTTCAACATGTCGGCGGGGCTCGGCACCGGCATGTTCGAGGCGACCCGGTCCCAACCAGCGTCCACCAGAAAGCCGTTGGGACGACCGTCGGCGAGTGTGCCGATGGTGTCGCGCTCGGCGCCCGGCAGGTTTTTCAGCAGGGCGGCGTTTATGCCGGCGCGCTCCAGCATCACGTTGTTGGCCCACGCGGTGTGGTGGTCGCTGCCGGTGAAGACCACCGGCACGGTGGCCCATTCGCCACTGTTGAAGGTCTTGCCAAAGGCCTCGGCCTGCGCCCAATAAGCCGAACTCATGCCGGCCACGCTCAACACATCGCCATGCCGGGCCTTGCCGTCGTCACGCCAGCCGCGCAGGCGTTTTTCCAGTTCATCGAGGCTGACCACCTCGTCTTCCATATTGGCCGCGACCATTTCCAGGCCGCCGAAGATCGCGTGGGAATGACTGTCGATCAGGCCCGGCATCAGGGTCTGGCCGCCGAGGTCGACCACTTGGGTGCCGGGTTCGATCAAGGCCTTGATCTGTGCGTCGCTGCCCACTTGCAGCACTTTGCCGTCCTGCACCGCCAGGGCCTGGACCTGAGGCTGGCGGCGGTCGGCGGTGAAAATCTTGCCATTGAGCAACACCAGGTCAGTGGTGGCCATGGCTTCCATTGAGGCAAAACTGACGGCGGCGACCAACAGATTCGGGATGAATTTTTTCATTGAACATTTCCTTGTTATTGCGTCTGATGGCCAGATTAGTGGCAGCTCACCCGCAGCAGAACGCCTGCCTGACGAAAAACGTTTTTGCCTGAATGGAAAAAGCATGGACAAGCTGGGCGCACTGAAAATGTTTGTGGTCACGGCGCAACTCGGCAGTTTCAGCCGCGCCGCCGAGCAACTGGGCAAGACGCCGTCGGCGCTGACCAAAGCGGTCAATCACCTGGAAGCCGAACTCGGCGCCCGGCTGTTCGAGCGCAGCACCCGGCGCATTCTGCTGACAGAATCCGGGCGGCTTTATCTGGACACCGCTCGTCAGGTGTTGCAGCGCCTGGAGGAGGCCGGCGAGGAGATCGAGCAGTTGCAACACGGGCTGCGCGGCAGTTTGAAAATCACCGCCCCGCTGGCCTATGGGCGCGCGTTCCTTGACGACGTCTGTGGTGGTTTTGTGCAGCAATACCCGCAGATCGATCTGCACGTGGACCTGTGCGACGCATTCGTCAATTTGCTGGAAAGTGGCTACGACCTGGCCCTGCGCGAAGGCCATGACGACCTGCCGGGGCTGATTGCCCGCGTGGTGGGCAGCAACCGTCTGGCGTTGTGTGCCAGCCCCGCCTATCTGGCCCGCAAGGGGCTGGTCACGCCGCAAACCCTCGATGAACATGAGTGGCTGCTGTATCGCCACCCCTTGCTCAGCCGCGAGTTCTGGTGGGCCGAGCGCGATGGCCAGCGCCTGAGCCTGCCGCAACCCCGATCGCCACGCCTGCGCAGCGACAATTATGATTTGCTGCTGGCCAATGCCCTGGCCGGGCGCGGGTTGCTGCATACACCGCTGTGGAGTGCTGCGCCCTACATTGCCGACGGGCAACTGGTGCGGGTGATGGCGGACTACGACATCGACCCGGACAGCTTTGGCGCGCACATCCTGGCGGTGTACCCGAGCCATCGACGGGCGACCGCCAAGGTGTTGGCCTTTATCGACTGCATCAGTGCATTTCTGGCGGCCCGAGGCTTGAGCTGACTGGCGGTTCTTGTCAGTCATATCCTACAGGAGTACAAATGTACTCCATGACCACTCTGACTCCCCGCCGTACTGCCATCCTGACCTTTATCCGTGATCGAATCGCGGAGCACGGTCAGTCCCCGAGCCTCGCTGAAATCAGCGAGGCTTTTGGTTTTGCCTCCCGCAGCGTGGCGCGCAAGCATGTGCTGGCGTTGACCGAAGCCGGTTTTATCGAGGTCAACGCGCATCAGGCGCGGGGCATTCGCCTGCTCGGGCAACCGGCGCGCCCCGAGTTGCTGGACATTCCGGTACTCGGTCGAGTGGCGGCGGGTGCGCCGATCGGTGCCGATGCAGAGGTCCACAGCCGCCTGTTTCTTGACCCGGCGATGTTCTCCCGTACCCCGGATTACCTGCTGCGGGTCCAGGGCGATTCGATGATCGACGACGGCATTCTCGACGGCGATCTGGTGGCGGTGCACCGTACTCCGGACGCGCTCAATGGCCAGATCGTGGTGGCACGCCTGGATGGCGAAGTCACCATCAAACGCTTCGAGCGGGTCGGCGGCCGCGTTCGGCTGTTGCCGCGCAACCCGGCGTACCAGGCGATCAACGTCGAGGCCGATCAGGACCTGGCCATCGAAGGGCTGTTCTGCGGTCTGGTGAGGCGCGGGTGATGGGCGCCGTCGTTGCGCTGGACACGCTGTTCAATGGCGGCCAGGTCTGGAAGGGCCGGCCTGCGCCACCGGCAGTCAGCCCGCAACCCACCGGGCACGCAGCACTGGATGCGGCATTGCCCTGCGGTGGCTGGCCGGAGGCGGCGTTGAGCGAAATACTGCTGGCCGGGCAGGGCATTGGCGAGTTGCAGCTGGTGTGGCCGACGCTGGCGCGCTTGTCGGCGGCGGGTGAGCGCATCGTGCTGGTGGCGCCCCCCTATATCCCGTATCCCCAGGCCTGGCAGGACGCCGGGGTCGATCTGCGACAGCTGTCGATCATCCAGGCCAGTGAACGCGATGCCTTGTGGGCGGCAGAACAATGCCTGCGCTCAGGCAGTTGTGGCGCCGTACTGTGCTGGCCGCACAAGGCCGATGACCGGGCGTTGCGACGCTTGCAGGTGGCGGCGGAAACCGGCCAGACCCTGGCCTTTGCCTATCGCTCGATCCATGAAGCCGTCAATCCGTCACCAGCGGCCCTGCGCATTGCCATCGATGCGCGGCCCGCGCAGTTGCGGGTACTCAAATGCCGGGGCGGGCTGGCCCGCTCGGCGCCGATTGCCTTTGCCATGGGGCATTGAGGTTGCCATGCGTTGGGTCTGTATTGTTTTCCCGCAATTGGCGCTGGACGCCGTGCTGCGCCAGCGCGCCAATCCCGATGAGCCGCTGGCGCTGCTGACCGGCCCGGCCCAGCGTCGTGTGTTGCAGGCCGTCAACGGCTCGGCGCGGGCGCTGGGTCTGCGTCCCGGTCAGTCAATGACCGCCGCCCAGGCGCTGAGCAAAGGTTTTGCCACCGCCAACTACGACGCCGCCGAGATTGAACAGTGGCAGCAATTTCTCGCCGCCTGGGCCTATCGTTTCAGTGCGCAGGTCAGCGTGCATTACCCCCGTGCCGTGGTGTTTGAAATCGAATCGAGCCTGGGGCTGTTCGGTCCGTGGCCACAGTTCGAGGCCCGGTTGCGCGCCGAACTCACGGCGCTGGGCTTTCGTCACCGCATCGTCGCCGCGCCCAACCCGGTGGCGGCCAGGGTGTTGGCCAATGTCTATGACGGGCTGGTGGTGCCGGACGCTCAGGCCTTGCAGCATCATCTCGGTCAACTGCCCATCGACCGTCTGGCTCTGGAGCCTGCGGTGGCCACGGCCCTGTCGCGCATGGGCCTGCGTACCTTGAGTCAAGTGCAGGCCTTGCCCCGGCACACGCTGGCCCGGCGCTTCGAAGCCCAGGTACTCAAGCATCTGGACACCCTGCTGGGCGAGCGCCCTCTGGCCCTGGCGTTCTACTTGCCGCCGGACCGTTTCGATGTGCGCATCGAACTCAATTTCGATGTGCAATCCCATCAGGCCCTGTTGTTTCCCCTGAGGCGGTTGACCGGCGATCTGTCGGCGTTCCTCTGCGGCCGGGACAGCGGCGTGCAGCGTTTCGATCTGCTCCTTGAACATGCCGGGTTGCCGGACACCCTGATCAAGGTCGGTCTGTTGGGGGCCGAGCGCGACGCGGCGATGCTGTTCGAACTGGCCCGAGGGCGTCTGGAGCAGGTGCAGGTCGAGGCCCCCGTGCGTGGCTTTCGCCTGCGGGCCGAAGACTTGCCGGCCTTTGTACCCCAGTGTCAGGAACTGTTCGACGACCGCCCGCAGCAATCCATGCCCTGGGAGCAACTGCGCGAACGCCTGCGGGCACGGCTGGGGGATGAGGCGGTGCAGGGCTTGCGGTTCCAGGCCGATCATCGGCCCGAATGCGCCTGGCAGCCCCGTGCCGACAGCCAGGTTTGCGCCGGGGTGCCGGGGGTAAAACGGCCTGGCTGGCTGCTCACCGAACCGCAGGCCGTGCACGAAGGCTCGGCGCGGATTCTCATGGGCCCGGAGCGTATCGAATCCGGTTGGTGGGACGGCGACGATGTGCGCCGCGACTACTACCTGATCCAGACCCGCGCCGGCCAGCAGGGCTGGGCCTATCGAACCGTGGGCGAGGACGGCCCCCTGTGGTTGCAAGGCTGGTTTGCATGAACGTCGACTATGCCGAGCTGCACTGCCTGTCGAACTTCAGCTTCCAGCGCGGTGCCTCCAGTGCCCTGGAGCTGTTTCAGCGGGCCAAAAAACAAGGCTATCAAGCCTTGGCCATTACCGATGAATGCACCCTGGCCGGCATCGTCCGCGCCTGGCAGGCGGCCAAGGCGGTTGAGCTGCCGCTGATCATCGGCAGTGAAATACGCCTCGAAAACGGCCCCAAAGTGGTGCTGCTGGTGGAGAACCTTGAGGGTTATCAGACGCTGTGTCGATTGATCACCCGGGCGCGGCGCCGAACGCACAAAGGCCAGTACCAGGTGCTGCGCGAAGACTTCAGCGAACCGTTGCCGGGGCTGTTGGCGTTGTGGGTACCGGACACCGTCGAGGCGGTTGAACAGGGGCGCTGGCTCAAGCAGGTTTTTGCCGAACGCCTGTGGCTGGCCGTGCAGTTGCATCGCGGGCAGGACGACACTCGGCGGCTGGCCGCGCTGCTGACCCTGGCCGGGGAACTGCAAATCCCGGCGGTGGCCAGCGGCGATGTGCACATGCACGCCCGTGGCCGACGTGCCTTGCAGGACACCATGACCGCGATCCGCCATCACCTGCCGGTGGCCGAGGCCGGGATGCGCCTGCACCCCAACGGCGAGCGGCACCTGCGCAGCCTTGAAGCGTTGGGCGAGTGTTATCCGCCGGCCTTGCTGGCCGAAACCCTGACTATCGCCCGGCGTTGCACCTTCGACCTGAAGCAGTTGCGTTATGAGTATCCCCGCGAGTTGGTGCCCGAAGGCCATACGGGCACGTCCTGGCTGCGGCATTTGACTGAAGAGGGCATCCAGTGGCGCTGGAAAGCACCGACAGCCGAAGTATTGAAGCAGATCGACAAAGAGCTGGAGCTGATCGCCGAACTGGGCTACGAGAGTTATTTCCTGACGGTCCACGACATCGTGCGCTTCGCTCGTGATCAGAAAATCCTCTGTCAGGGGCGGGGCTCGGCCGCCAACTCGGTGGTGTGTTTTGCCCTGGGCATCACGGAAATCGACCCGGACCGAAGCACGATGTTGTTCGAACGCTTTCTGTCCAGGGAGCGCAACGAGCCGCCGGACATTGACGTCGATTTCGAGCATGAGCGCCGCGAAGAAGTCCTTCAATACGTGTTCCGGCGTTACGGCCGCACCCGCGCCGCACTGACCGCTGTGGTCAGCACCTACCACGCCGCGGGCGCGGTACGCGACGTGGCCAAGGCGCTCGGATTGCCGCCGGACCAGATCAATGCCCTGGCCGATTGCTGTGGTCATTGGAGCGACCAGACGCCACCCGTGGAGCGCCTGCGTGAAGGCGGTTTCGATCCCGACAGCCCGGTGTTGCGCCGGGTACTGAGCCTGACCGGGCAGCTGATCGGCTTCCCTCGGCACCTGTCGCAGCACCCCGGTGGTTTCGTGATTTCCGAGCAGCCGCTGGACACCCTGGTGCCAGTGGAAAATGCAGCCATGGCCGAGCGCACGATCATTCAGTGGGACAAGGACGACCTCGATGCGGTGGGCTTGCTCAAGGTCGATATCCTGGCGCTGGGCATGCTCAGTGCCATTCGCCGCTGTTTTGATTTGCTGCACAGGCATCGCGGACTTGAGCTGAGCCTGGCGACGATACCGTCCGAAGACGCGCCCACCTACGACATGATCAGTCGGGCGGACACCATTGGCGTGTTCCAGATCGAGTCACGGGCGCAGATGTCGATGCTGCCCCGGCTCAAGCCCCGCAGGTTCTATGACCTGGTGATCGAGGTGGCAATCGTCCGGCCGGGGCCGATTCAGGGCGGGATGGTGCATCCGTATTTGCGTCGCCGAAACGGTGATGAAAAGGTGGTCTATCCGTCGCAGGAACTCGAAGTGGTTCTGGAACGGACGCTGGGCGTGCCGCTGTTCCAGGAGCAGGTCATGCAAATCGCCATCGTCGCCGCCGGCTACAGCCCCGGCGAGGCGGACCAGTTGCGCCGCTCCATGGCCGCCTGGAAGCGCCATGGCGGGCTTGAGCCGCATCGGCAGCGACTAGCCGACGGCATGAAAGAAAGACGCTACACCCCAGAGTTCGCCGCGCAGATTTTCGAGCAGATCAAGGGCTTTGGCAGCTACGGGTTTCCCGAGTCCCACGCGGCCAGTTTCGCCTTGCTGACCTATGCCAGTTGCTGGCTGAAATGCCACGAACCGGCTGCCTTCGCCTGTGCGCTGATCAACAGTTGGCCCATGGGTTTCTACAGCCCTGACCAGATTCTTCAGGATGCGCGCCGGCATCATTTACAGATCCGTCCGGTGGACGTGCGCGCCAGCGACTGGGATTGCAGCCTGGAACCGATCACCGGGGCACAGCCCGCGATTCGCATGGGCTTGCGCATGATCAAGGGTTTTCGCGAAGAGGATGCCCGGCGCATTGAGAGCGCACGGGCGCGGGGGACGTTTATCGACATTGCCGACCTCGGCGAGCGGGCACAACTGGACGCCCGCGCCCAGGAACAACTCGCCGATGCCGGGGCCTTGCGCGGCCTGGCCGGTGACCGGCATCGGGCACGCTGGGAAGTGGCGGGGGTGCAGAAACAACTCGGCCTGTTTGCCGGTTTGCCGCGTCAGGAAGAGCCGCAAGTGCACCTGCCCAAACCCACGGTCGGCGGGAATTTGCAGGCTGATTACGCCACGGTGGGTACGACACTCGGGCCGCATCCATTGGCGTTGTTGCGCGCTGAACTGCAGGCCCGGCGTTGCCGCAGTTCCAGGGAGTTGCTCGACCTTGAACATGGCCGCCCGGTCAGCGTCGCCGGGCTGGTTACCGGGCGCCAGCGGGCGGGGACTGCCAGCGGCGTGACGTTCGTGACCCTGGAGGATGAATTCGGCAACGTCAATGTGGTGGTCTGGCGCGACCTGGCTGAACGCCAGCGGCAGGTGCTGGTGGGGTCGCAATTGCTCAAGGTCGATGGGCGCTGGGAGAGGGAAGGCGAGGTGCGGCATTTGATTGCCGGACGCTTGAGTGATTTGAGTCCGTTGCTGAATGGCATCAGCGTGCAGAGCCGCGATTTTCGCTAATGTACGACCGTGCGAAATCCCTGTGGGAGCGAGCAGGCTCGCTCCCACAGGAGACTAGAGGTGAATACAAAATTTGAGCCCAACCGCCATCAACTGTGGGAGCGGGCTTGCCCGCGAAGACGCCAGCACATCCAGCATCAATGTAGCTGACCCGACGCCTTCGCGAGCAAGCTCGCTCCCACAGGAAACTTGAGGTGAATACAAAATTTGAGCCCAACCGCCATCAACTGTGGGAGCGGGCTTGCCCGCGAAGACGCCAGCACATCCAGCATCAATGTGGCTGACCCGACGCTTTCGCGAGCAAGCTCGCTCCCACAGGGTTTGGGTTTCAACTCAAAGGGTAGCCAACCTCTCAAACCGCCACATGGTACGGATTACGCGGATCATGGTTCCAGTCCAGAAACGGCTTGCCGGTGTCCATCGGCACCATCTCGATGCAGTCCGCCACCGGGCAGGTGATCTGGCACAGGTTGCAGCCCACGCACTCGTCTTCAATCACTTCATATTTGTGCGTGCCGTCCGCTTGCTTGAGGCTGGCAATCGCCTGGTGCGAAGTGTCTTCGCAGGCAATGTGGCAGCGCCCGCAACCGATACACGCCTGCTGGTCAATTTTCGCGATCACCTGATAGTTGATGTCCAGGTACTTCCAGTCCGTGGTATTGCCCACCGCCCGCCCGGAAAACTCGCTCAGGCTGGCGTAGCCCTGACTGTCCATCCAGCGCGACAGGCCATCTTTCATCTCTTCGACAATCCGGAAACCATGCAGCATCGCCGCCGTGCACACCTGCACCGCGCCGCTGCCCAGGGCAATGAATTCCGCCGCATCGCGCCAGCTGCCAATGCCGCCAATGCCGCAAATCGGCAGGCCCAGGGTCTGCGGGTCGCGGGCTATTTCGGCGACCATGTTCAACGCAATCGGCTTGACCGCCGAGCCGCAATAACCGCCGTGAGTGCTCTGCGATCCCACTGTCGGCATGGCGACCATGCGCTCCAGATCGACACTGGTAATGGAGTTGATGGTGTTGATCAGCGACACCGCATCCGCGCCACCCCGGTAAGCGGCACGGGCGGCGATGCGGATGTCGGTGATGTTCGGTGTCAGCTTGACGATCACTGGCAGCGAGCAATAGGTCTTGCACCAGCGGGTGACTTGCTCGACGTACTCCGGCACCTGGCCGACCGCCGCGCCCATGCCCCGTTCCGGCATGCCGTGCGGGCAGCCGAAGTTCAGTTCGATACCGTCGGCACCCGTGGCTTCCACCAGCGGCAGGATGTGTTTCCAGGATTCTTCAACACAGGGCACCATCAGCGAGACGATCAGCGCCCGGTCCGGCCAGTCCTTTTTGACCTGGGTGATTTCCCGCAGATTGATCTCCAGCGAGCGGTCGGTAATCAGCTCGATGTTGTTGATGCCCAGCACTTCACGGTTGGCGCCGAAATGCGCCGAGTAGCGCGACGACACATTGACCGCCGCCGGGTCTTCACCCAGGGTTTTCCAGACCACGCCACCCCAGCCGGCCTCAAAGGCACGGACCACGTTGTAGGCTTTATCAGTCGGTGGCGCGGAGGCCAGCCAGAACGGATTGGGGGCTTTGATGCCGGCGAAGACTATCGAGAGATCGGCCATTTACGCAGCCTCCACGTTGAGCAGCAGTTGCGCGTTGATGGCCTCGGCGGCCAATTTGCCATGTTGCACCGCTTGCACGGTCAGGTCCTGATCGAGGCTGGTGCAGTCACCGCCGGCATACACGCCGGGGATGCTGGTGCGCAGTTGCTCGTCCACCTGAATCCGTTCGCCCTGGCGCTTGAGTTCCCGGGCCAGCGGATCGGCGAGGGCGTTGCCATCGAAGGCCTGACCGATGGCCTTGAAGATCGCATCGGCGGCCAGCTCGAAGGTCTCGCCGGTGGTTTGCAGGCGACCGTCGATCATCTGCGTGCGGGCGAAACGCATGCCGCGCACATTGCCGTGATCATCGAGCAGCACTTCTTCCGGCTGCGCCCAGGTCAGCAAACGCACCTGATTGGCCTTGGCGATATCCTGTTCATGGCCGGTGGCGCCCATGTCCTCGACGCCACGGCGGTATACCAGGTTCACATCGCGAGCGCCGAGGCGGGCCATTTGCACGGCCATGTCGATGGCGGTGTTGCCGGCGCCAAGGACAATGCAGCGGTCGGCCAGCGGCAATTGGCTCAGGTCATCGGCTTGCCGCAATTCGCGGATGTAGTCCGTGGCGGCGACCAGCCCCGGTGCATCCTCGTGGGCCAGGCCCAGCTGTTTGCTGGCGGCCAGGCCAAGGCCGAGAAACACCGCATCGAATTGCTGGTGCAGTTCGCTCAAGGTCAGGTTGTCGCCGAGTTTCTGCCCGTGACGGATTTCGATCCCGCCAATCTCCAGCAGAAAATCCAGCTCCTTCTGCGCGTAGTCGTCCACCAGTTTGTACTTGGCGATCCCGTATTCGTTGAGACCGCCAGCTTTCTCCCTGGCCTCGAAAATCACCACCTCATGCCCGTGCATCGCACTGCGATGGGCGCAGGACAACCCCGCCGGACCGGCTCCGACCACGGCGATGCGCTTGCCGGTGGCAGCGGCGCGCTGGAACGGGTGTTGGCTGAAGTGCGCGTTGTCCACGGCGTAACGCTGCAACAGGCCGATCAGCACCGGCGCGCATTCGTGGGCGTTGTTACGTACGCAGGCTTGCTGGCAAAGAATTTCCGTCGGGCACACCCGTGCGCAACTGCCGCCGAGGATGTTGGCCGAGAGGATTTTCTGCGCTGCGCCCTGGACGTTTTCCTGATGGATGTTGCGGATGAACGACGGAATATCGATCTCGCTGGGGCAGGCATTCACGCACGGCGCGTCGTAGCAATACAGGCATCGTGAGGCTTCAAGGTGCGCCTGCCGGTCGTTGAGCGGCGGCGCCAGGTCGGTGAAATGACCGGCGAGGGCGGCGGCGTTTTCTGCGGGATGGGGGAGGTGGGTCAGGGTATTGATCACGGTTTTTTGCCTCACGGTTTGAGGTATTGCCTCTGATGGGCATTGGGTATTTTTGTTGTTAGTGCCGGCCCCATCGCGAGCAAGCTCGCTTCCACATTTGGAATGCATTCCCCTGTGGGAGCGAGCTTGCTCGCGATAGGCCGAAGGCCGCTTTCAGCGTTTCACAGCAACCGGCCTGTTCAACTCGGCCCGCTTGCTCAACAAGTCAAACACCGCCGGATAAGCCGGCCGTTCGACATAGCGCCCGGCCCCACGCTCGGCCCGCAGATCACCATCGGCCCAGACCACCCGGCCCTGGCTGACGGTGTGGCTCGGCACGCCGCGCACGGTCTTGCCTTCGAAGATGTTGAAGTCCACCTGCTGATGGTGGGTTTTGGCCGAGATAGTGCGAGTCCCTTGCGGATCCCACAGCACCAGGTCGGCATCGGCGCCGACACGGATTGCGCCCTTGCGCGGATAGAGGTTGAAGATTTTCGCAGTGTTGGTGGAGGTGAGCGCGACAAAGTCCTGCATCGACAGGCGCCCGGTGTTCACTCCTTCATCCCACAGCAGCGCCATGCGGTCTTCGATCCCGGCGGTGCCGTTGGGGATTTTGCTGAAATCGTCGCGACCAGCGGCTTTCTGCTCGGCGCAGAAACAGCAGTGATCGGTGGCGGTGGTGTGCAGGTTGCCCGATTGCAAACCATGCCATAGCGCCTCCTGATGACCACGCGGACGGAACGGCGGGCTCATCACGTAACCGGCAGCGGTCTGCCAGTCCGGGTGCTGATAGACGCTGTCGTCCAGCAGCAGATGCCCGGCCAGTACTTCGCCGTAGACCGGTTGACCCTTGCTGCGGGCATAGGTGATTTCGTCGAGGGCTTCCTTGGTCGAGACATGCACCAGGTACAGCGGCGTACCGATCGTTTCGGCAATGCGAATCGCCCGGCTCGCCGCTTCGCCTTCCACTTGCGAGGGCCGCGACAACGGGTGCGCTTCCGGCCCGGTCATGCCTTGGGCCATCAACTTGCGTTGCAGGTGATAGACCAGTTCGCCGTTTTCGGCGTGCACGGTGGGCACCGCGCCCAGCTCCAGGCAGCGCTCGAAACTCGCCACCAGCGTATCGTCGGCGGCCATGATCGCGTTCTTGTAGGCCATGAAGTGCTTGAAGCTGTTGATGCCGTGATGGCTGACCAGTTCGGCCATTTCTTCACGCACTTGTTCGCTCCACCAGGTGATGGCGACGTGGAAACCGTAGTCCGATGCCGACTTCTCGGCCCAACCGCGCCACTGATGAAACGCTTCCATCAACGACTGCTGCGGATTGGGAATCACGAAATCGATGATCGAGGTCGTGCCACCGGCCAGACCGGCCGCCGTGCCGCTGAAAAAGTCTTCACTGGCCACGGTGCCCATGAAGGGCAGTTGCATGTGCGTGTGGGGGTCGATGCCGCCAGGCATCAGGTATTGGCCGCTGCCATCGAGCACTTCGGCACCTGCGGGGATATCAAGGTGTTCACCAATGGCCTTGATCACGCCGTCGGCGCAATAGACGTCGGCGCGGTAACTTTCATCATGGGTAATAACGGTGGCGCCACGGATCAACAGAGACATTCCGAGTTCCTCGCAGGCATTGACCGACTTGTGCCGGTTCTAAATGTTTTATATGAAGCAGACGCAAACAGGTGTATTCCTGTCATCGCTGTCAGGAATAGAAGCTAGTCGCAGTTTGGAAAATGAGCAAGAATATTTTTTATAAGCTTATACCTATAATAACTCGTTGATAAATAACGATTAAATATGAAAATCACCAAAATGGTTCAGCCTCTCACCATTTTGACGCACTTGACAGGTTCAAAAAATAGACGAGATTTCCTATGTGAAATCAGCCGCTTGAGGAGGGCCTATGGTTGAGGCGCGATTGTGCAAAAAAGTTTGATGCACCAGATTGAGTCCTGACAGTTCGGACAACTTGCTGATCCTTCAGCCTGAGGGGTGCAACAAGTAACCGGGGATTCAATAGTTGAAGTTACAAAACTGATGAACATCAGTTGTTTAGAAAGATTTTATGGCACTGCCCGATGCGCAAGCGGGGCACCCGGCACGTTAATTGATGCCGCCGCTGACACCTTGGCCGGTCCATGAAAGTTGTCAGTTCCTCCGGCCATCGTCGGCTTGCGCTCCCTGGCGCCAGCCCCTGATGAGCAAAAATAATTCAAAGAACAGTGGAGCGGCCATGCAACAGATCAGATCGCAAGTGACCGAGCGCGACGGCTTGTACGAACTCGAAGCCGGCAGCGACGTCCTCGACAGTCCCCGTTACAACCACGACATGGCACCGACCAAGGTGCGCGAGCGAACCTGGAACAAATGGCACATCACCGCGCTGTGGATCGGCATGTCGGTCTGCGTGCCGACCTACACCCTCGGCGGCGTGCTCACCGCGTACTTCGGCTTGAGCGTGGGCGAAGCGCTGCTGGCGATTCTGTTCGCCAACCTCATTGTGCTGATCCCGCTGACGCTTAACGCCTTCGCCGGCACCAAGTACGGCATTCCATTCCCGGTGTTGCTGCGTTCGTCCTTCGGCATTCTGGGCTCCAACGTGCCATGCCTGATCCGCGCGCTGGTTGCCTGTGGCTGGTTCGGCATCCAGACGATGTTCGGCGGGCTGGCGATCCACCTGTTTCTGGGCTCGATCTTCGAGGGCTGGAAATCCCTGGGTGGCACCGGCGAAGTGATCGGTTTCATGATCTTCTGGTCGTTGAACCTGTGGGTGGTGCTGCGCGGCGCCGAGTCGATCAAATGGCTGGAAACCCTGTCCGCGCCGCTGCTGGTGGCGGTCGGTATCGGCTTGCTGGTGTGGGCCATGCCCAACGTGTCGATGACCGAGTTGCTGGCGATCCCGGCCAAGCGTCCTGAAGGCGCCAGCGTGGTCAGCTACTTTGCCGCCGGGCTGACCGCGATGGTCGGCTTCTGGGCCACCTTGTCGCTGAACATCCCGGACTTCAGCCGCTACGCCAAAAGCCAGAAGGACCAGATCCTCGGGCAGATATTCGGCTTGCCACTGACCATGTTCCTGTTTGCCTCCCTCGGCGTGATCATGACGGCGGCTTCGGTGAAACTGGTGGGTGTCACCGTGTCTGACCCGGTCAGCCTGATCGGCCACATCCAGAGCCCGGTCTGGGTCGCGGTGGCCATGGCGCTGATCATCATCGCCACGCTGTCCACCAACACCGCCGCCAACATCGTGTCGCCGACCAACGACTTCCAGAACATCGCGCCAAAGGTGATCAACCGTACCAGGGCAGTGATGCTCACCGGCCTGGTCGGGTTGCTGCTGATGGGCCATGAACTGCTGAAAAAACTCGGGCTGATCGTGTCGGACGTGAGCCTGGAAACCGTGTATTCCAACTGGCTGCTGGGATATTCCAGCCTGCTGGGGCCGATCGCCGGGATCATGGTGGTGGACTATTTCCTGATCAAGAAACAGCAACTGGATCTGGCCGGTTTGTACCGCGATGACGTGTACCCGGCGTGGAACTGGTTCGGTTTTATCGCCTTCGGCGTGCCGGTGGTGCTGACGTTGCTGTCGCTGGGCAGCGATGCGTTCAGCTGGTTCTACAGCTACGGCTGGTTTACCGGTTCGGCGTTGGGCGGGTTGATTTACTACGGGTTGTGTTCGATGCGGACCAACCCGTCCGTTGTGAAATCTTCGGTGTAGCGGATGGCCCCTTCGCGAGCAGGCTCGCGAAGACGGCATTACCAACACCAGAGAACTACCTGAAAGAACCCATAAGAACAGCCTGAGGAGATCACCATGAGCGCGGCCACCGACGTTCTGCAGTCCACCCATCAGCACATCAACCGCGACCGCCTGTGGCAGTCGCTCATGGAACTCGCCAAGCTCGGCGCCACGGTCAAGGGTGGCGTATGTCGCCTGGCCCTGACCGACCTCGACCGCCAGGCCCGGGACATTTTCGTCAACTGGTGCAAGGAGGCCGGCTGCACCGTCAGCGTCGACGCCGTCGGCAACATTTTCGCCCGCCGTCCCGGTCGCAACCCCAATCTGCCTCCGGTGATGACCGGCAGCCACATCGACACCCAACCCACCGGCGGCAAGTTCGACGGCTGCTTCGGCGTGCTGGCCGGGGTCGAAGTGCTGCGCACCCTCAACGACCTTGGGGTGGAAACCGAAGCGCCGCTGGAGGTAGTGGTCTGGACCAACGAAGAAGGCTCGCGTTTTGCCCCGTGCATGATGGGCTCCGGCGTGTTCGCGGAAAAATTCACCCTCGAAGAAACCCTGGCCAAGGTCGATGCCGAGGGCGTCACCGTCGGCGAGGCGCTGAACGCCATCGGCTACGCTGGCCCGCGCAAAGTCAGCGGGCATGCGGTGGGCGCCTATTTCGAAGCCCACATCGAACAAGGCCCGATTCTTGAAGACGAACACAAAACCATCGGCGTGGTGATGGGCGCCCTCGGTCAGAAATGGTTCGACCTGAAATTGCGCGGTGTCGAAGCCCACGCTGGACCGACCCCGATGCACCTGCGCAAGGACGCCCTGGTCGGCGCCTCGGTCATCGTCGGCGCGGTCAACCGCGCGGCCCTCGGCCATCAACCCCACGCCTGCGGCACCGTCGGCTGCCTGCAAGCCTATCCGGGCTCACGCAACGTCATTCCCGGCGAAGTGCGCATGACCCTCGACTTCCGCCATCTGGAGCCTGCACGCCTGGATTCGATGATCAGCGAGGTCCGCCAGGTCATCGAAGCCACTTGCGAAGAACACGGCCTGACCTTCGAACTGACACCCACTGCGGACTTCCCGCCGCTGTACTTCGACGAGGGCTGCGTCGAAGCGGTACGCGGCGCGGCGCAAGGCTTGGGCCTGTCACACATGGATATTGTCAGCGGGGCGGGACACGATGCGATTTTCCTCGCCGAACTCGGCCCGGCCGGGATGATCTTCGTGCCGTGCGAGGGCGGCATCAGCCACAACGAAATCGAAAACGCCGCACCGCAGGACCTGGCAGATGGCTGTGCGGTGTTGTTGCGGGCGATGCTGGCAGCGTCGCAGGCGATTGCCAGGGGTGACATGGCGGCGTAGGAGCAAGGTGCATCAGCTGTGCGACCCCGGATCAGGCAGTCAAACGCAGAATTATGTGGGAGCGAGCTTGGTCCGGGCGGCGTTCCGACGAAAGCGGTGTGTCAGTCAGCAGAGATGTTGAGTGTGCAATCGCCATCGCGGGCAAGCCCGGCTCCCACATTGGTTTGGCGTCGTACACAACATATGCATGCCCAGCAGCTCCCCTGTGGGAGCGGGCTTGGTCCGGGCGGCGTTCCGACGAAAGCGGTGTGTCAGCCAGCAGAGATGTTGAGTGTGCTGGCCTATTCGCGAGCAGGCTGGCTCCGACAGGGGGGGTGGCTGGAGGTGTGGGTCAGTCGACATTCTGCGCCATCAACTGGCGCACCCCGTCCCACGCTTCGGCGCGCATCTGCTGTACATCCAGCCCCGGTATCACGCCGTCATCGACCACCACACGACCGCCGACAATGCTGTAACGCACCGTGATCGGTTCACCCGCGACGACCGGCGCCACGGCGATGTCGTGGAAGCCGAAGAACCGTGGATGGTCGAGGCCGTAGATCACCAGGTCCGCCGCTTGCCCGACTTCCAGTGTCCCGACCGCACCCAGTCCCAAGACCTGCGCACCTCCGGCGGTGCCCCAGTGAATCACGTCTTCGGCGGTAGTGGCCGAGGCGCCTTGTTCGGCACGGTGGATCAGCCACGCGGTGTTCGCTTCGCCGACCATGCTTCCGGATTCGTTGGACGCCACACCATCCACCCCCAGGGAAACCGGCACCCCGGCCTCGACCATCTGCGGCACGGGCGCCACGCCGCTGCCCAGGCGTGCGTTGCTCACCGGGCAGTGGGACACGCCGGTGCGGGTTTGCGCGAGCATGCGGATTTCGCCGGGTTGCAGGTGCACGGCGTGGGCGAACCAGACGTCGGGGCCGAGCCATTCGTGTTCGGCGACAAATTCCACCGGCAGGCAGTTGTATTTTTCACGGCAGAAATTGACGTAGTTCTGCGTCTCCGACAGGTGCGTGTGCAGGCGCAGGCCGAGGCCGCGGGCGGTGTGGGCGAGTTCGCGCAGCAGGGTCGGTGGTAGCGAGAAGGTCGGAGTGGTGGGGGCGACGACCACGCGGCGCATCGCGTCGGGCGTGTCCTGGTGGTAGCGCGATTTCAACCGTTCGATATCACCGACCATCTGCTCCAGCGTCTCCGGTTGCAGTGCGGTTTTCGAGAACCCCGGATGGGCGCTGGCCGACTCCAGCGCGCCGCCCCGGCACAACACGAAACGCATGCCGAATTCGTCGGCGGTGTCGAACAACTGATCACCGCTCTCGGTGCTGCCGTGGGCGTGATAGAGGTAGTGGTGATCGGCGCAGGTGGTCACGCCCGACAGCAGCAACTCGGCCATGCCCAGCCGCGCGGCGATCCGCGTCAGCTGTGGCGTGAAGCGGTTCAGGCGCGGATAAGGCACGCTTGCCAGCCAGCCTTGCAGGTCCTGATTCAGGCCTTCGGGCACGGCTTTGAGCAGGTTCTGGAACAGATGATGGTGGGTGTTGATCCACCCCGGATACACCAGCGAATGGCGCGCATCGATCACCCGCTCACCGGGTTGCGCTTCGAGCCCGGTGGCCATTTCGGCGATGCGGCCTTTGACGATGCGGATGTCCACCGCGCCCGCTCGGGCACGCGGGCCGCGCAGACCGGTCATTACCGCCAGCGGATTCTTGATCAGGATATTTTGCAATTGAGTCATGGTCGGCTCCGGTCAGAGGCTGTGAGAGGCGGGTTTGCTGGCGCTGGCATCCGGCACGCTGACGCCGTTGAGGGCGGCGTTGAGCAGCACCGACACCAGGCAGGCGATCACCACGCTGCTGTGCAGGAACGGCTGGCACCATTCGGGCATTTGCTTGAACAGGGTCGGCGCCAGCACCGGCACCAGGGCGGCGGCGATGGTGAAGCCGACGATCAGCACGTTGTAGCGATTGCGTTCGTAATCGACCTTGGCCAGGGTCTGAATCCCGGCCGCCGCGACCACGCCGAACATGGCGATGCCGGCGCCACCCAGGGCCGCGGTCGGCATCGAGGCGATGATTGCCCCGGCCTTGGGTACCAATGCCACCAGGCACATCAGCAAGCCGCTGATCGCCACCACCCAGCGGCTGCGCACGCCGGTCAGGATCACCAGGCCGACGTTTTCCATGAAGGCAATGAACGGGAACGCGGCGAACATCCCGGCGATGGTGCTGGCCAGGCCATTGGCGCGCAGGCCGTTGATCACCTGTTTCTCTTCCACCGGTTTGTCGACGATGTCACCGATGGCGACGAACAGCCCCATGGACTCGACCATCTGCACGATCATCACCACGATCATGGTGGCGATGGGCACCAGGCTGAAGGTCGGCAAGCCGAAGTAGAACGGGTAGGGCACGGTCAGCCACGGTGATTGCTGCACACTCTGGAAACTGCCCATGCCTAAGCCGTAGGCCAGCGCCGCGCCGACCAGCATGCCGATCAGCACCGCCATGTTGCGCAGCATCGGGCTGCCATAGCGGTTGACCAGCAGGATGGTCGCCAGCACCACGATGGCCACGGCGAGGTACGCCGGGGCGCCGAAATTGCTGGCGTTGCGCCCGCCACCGACCCACTCATAGGCAATCGGGAACAGCTGCAAACCGATCACGGTGACGATGCAACCGGTCACCACGGGCGGAAAAAATCGCCGCAATCGCCCCACGAACGGCGCGGCGAGCATGGTGAAGATCCCCGCGCCAATCACCGCCCCGCAGACCCCGGCGAACCCCACTTGTGGGTTGGTGCCGATGGCGATCACCGGGCCGACGCTGCTGAACGCCACGCCCTGCAAGATCGGCAAGCGCACGCCGAATTTCCAGAAGCCGACGGTTTGCAGCAGCGTGGCGATCCCGGAGCAGAACAGCGTCGTGCTGATCAGCACCACGGTGTCGGCCTGGGACATTTTCAGGGCACTGGCGACAATCAACGGCACGGCGATGGCGCCAATATACGAGACGGCCATGTGTTGCAGGCCGAGGGTGAGCATTTGCCGCGCCGGCAGAATCTGATCGACCGGGTGCACCGTGGAGACGGTAGTGGCTGACGACATGGAGAATCACCTCTTGCTGTTTTTATGCGGTAGAGAGGGGTATTCGTTCTGATGCCAAACGGTGAAGGGCCGGCAAGCCCGCTCCCACGGGTTCTGCATTCGCATCAGCTATTCGTTCTACGTGCCCGGAACCGCCATCCACCGGCTCCGATGCGGTTGTCAGCCTGCCAGGCAGGCGGCGAAGCCCTGGTTCAATGCGGCGCGGTCCAGGTCGCGGCCGATGAACACGATCTTGCTGGTGCGCGGTTCGGCGCCCCATGCCGTGGAGGCGCGGAACTCGACCAGGCTGTGTACGCCTTGCAAGACGTAGCGCTGGTCCTGATTGGCCACCGACAGCACGCCTTTCATGCGGTACAGGTTGTCGGCCTGCTCGGTGCGCAGTTCGCTGATCCAGCGGTGGAACGCGCCCAGGTTCACGGCGCCATCCACGGCAATGCCGACCGATGAAACGCTAGGGTCGTGCTCATGGTCCGGTTCGTCGTGATGATGTTCTTCTGCGTGGTGGTCATGCTCCGAACCGATTTCCATCAGCTTGTGCGTCGATTCAAACGCGCCGATGCCGAGGATTTTCGACAGGTCGATCTCGGCATAACTGGAGGTCACCAAATCCGCGGTCGCATTCAAACCGCGAATCTTCTCGCTCAACGCGGCGACGTCAGCGGCGCTGACCAGATCGACCTTGTTGATGACGATGCGGTCGGCACAGACGATCTGGTCCACCGCCTGGTTGTCCACGCCGTCGAGTTGCAGGTCTTCCAGGTGCTGGGCGATGTGTTTGGCGTCGACCATGGTCACGATTGCATCCAGCTCCACTTCATCGGCAATCGGGTCGTTGATGAAAAAGCTCTGCGCCACCGGGTACGGGTCGGCCAGGCCGCTGGTTTCGATCAGGATGTGGTCCAGCCGCACAGGCCGCGCCACCAGCTCGCGGACGATGCGCACCAGGTCCTCGCGAACTTCGGCGGTGCAGCACACGCAGCCGTTGACCATCTCGTAGATTTCTTCGGTTTCGGAGCTGAGTACCAAATCGCCGTCGATGCCGACTTCGCCGAATTCGTTTTCGATCACGGCGATTTTGCGCCCGTGGTTTTCCTTGAGGATGTAGTTGAGCAGGGTGGTTTTACCGGCGCCGAGGAAGCCGGTGAGGATAGTGACCGGGATTTTGCGGTTGGGGGTTGGTGCGTTGAATGGGCTGTTCATTTGATGCTCCTTTCCTGCGTTTTTTGTCGGAGTGCTATCAATGTGGGAGCGAGGTTGCTCGCGATGGCGGAGGGGCAGCCAATGGGAGTGTTGAATGTGACGGCCCTATCGCGAGCAAGCTCGCTCCCTCAGGTTTTTCGTTTGAGTCAATGGCATCAGGGCTCACCCCAACGCAACGCAGTCCCGGCGTCGAGGCCGAACAGGTCGAGGACACGGCCGAGGCTGTGATCGACCATCTGCGACAGGCTTTGCGGGCGGGCGTAAAACGCCGGAACGGGCGGGGCGATGATCCCGCCCATCTCGGTGACGGCGGTCATGTTGCGCAGATGGGCGAGGGTCAACGGCGTTTCCCGGGCCATCAGCACCAGTGTGCGGCGCTCCTTGAGGGTGACGTCGGCGGCGCGGCCGATCAGCCCCGAAGACGTGCCGGTGGCGATCTCGGCCAGGGTGCGCATGGAACAGGGCGCGACCACCATGCCCAGGCGGCGGAACGAGCCGCTGGCGATGCCGGCGGCAACGTCGTCGGCGCGGTGATAATGGCTGGCCAGCGCGGTGACGTCGGTGAGTTTGTAGTCGGTCTCATGGGCCATGGTCAGCAGCGCCGCGCGGCTGATGATCAGGTGGCTTTCGATGTCCAACTCGGCGAGCAATTGCAGCAGGCGCACGCCATAGACAAAGCCGGACGCGCCGCTGATGCCGACCACCATGCGCTGGCGGTTCATGACGGATAGCCCTTGAGCAGGTTGCGTGCCCGTTCCAGAGCGTCCTGATCCAGTTGCGCCTTGATCCCGTCAAAACCCGAGCCGCGCGTGGCATCCAGGCCCATGCGCGAGGTGGTGCCATTGACCGAAGACGACGGATCCAGTGGACTGCCGGGCAAGCCGTCGATGACGAAAATATCCTGATGCGGCTGGAAGTGCGTGGCCAGCGCCCATAGCACCTGACTGTCATCGGTGATGTCGATGTCACTGTCCACCGCGATCACGGTTTTCAGGTACGGATCCCAGCCGAGCAGCGCGAGCATGATCTGCCGTGCCTCGCCGTCGCGGCTTTGGTCCAGCGCCACGTAGCAATGAAAGTGTGTACCGGAATTGGGGTAATGCACGGCGGTGACCGCGGGGAAACGCGCCTTGAGTTTTTCGCTCATTTCCGCTTCCCGTGGCAGCCGCGCCAGAGTCAGGTGTTCGGCGTAGCGGCCTCCGACCACGTCCACCAGCCAGGCATCCTTGCGTCGAATCAGCGTGTCGATGCGCAGCACGTTGTTGGTCGAACGGTCCGATGAGTAGCCGCTGAATTCGCCGAACGGGCCTTCTTCGGCGTAGGCTGCCGGGTCGATGGCGCCTTCCAGCACGAACTCCGCGCAGGCCGGCACGCCGATGCCGTAGCGCGGGGTTTTTACCAGCTCCAGCGGCGCGCCAAACAGGCCTCCGGCTACCGCGCGTTCGTCACTGCCGAAGGGTAGACGCGCAGCGGCGGCGAGCATGAACAGCGGGTGCGCGCCAACTACCATCGCCACGCGTAATTCTTCGCCACGCTCACGAGCGGTTTGCAGCATGCGCCACAGGTGGCCGCGTGAATGCAGGCTGGTGGCGAGGGTCTGCCGGGCATGGCGCATCGAGCGGTGGTAGCTCATGTTGGCAATGCCGGTGAGCGGGTCTTCGGCGATGATGATTGCGTTGGTGATGTACGGCCCACGGTCGCTGTCGAAGTGCTTGAGCATCGGCAGCAGCGCCAGGTCCACGGCTTCGCCTTCGAAAATTTCGTCCAGCACCGGGCCGGTTTCGACGTATCTCGGTGGGATCGGCGCGTTGGCCCGGGCCTGGAAAGTTTCGTGCAGTTGCGCCGGGGTGACGCCGAAGATCCGAGCGATGCGGGTTCGTGAAGCGAACAGATTGGTCGCCACCGGCACACCGAGCTGACCGACGTTTTCGCAGATCAGCAGCGGGTCGCGACCTTGGGTGGCCAAGGCATCGACCAGGGCGGTGACGTCCTGGTCGGCGGAAATTTTTTCGTGAATCGTCAGCACATCGTCCGGGTATTGCCGGCGATAGGCGTCGATGAAATCGTGGAAATCCTGGGTATCGCCGAGCGTAGAGAGGGGCATGGTTTCACCTCGTGAAAAGCAGTGCTGAGGACGAGCAAAACTCCTGTGGGAGCGAGCCTGCTCGCGAAAGCGGTGTGTCAGTCGGCAACGATGTTGAATGTGCCGACCCCTTCGCGAGCAGGCTCGCTCCCACAGTTGATCTGGGGTATTCAGTGACAATTGTTCGCACCACGAATCCCTGTGGGAGCGAGCTTGCTCGCGATGGCGATGGATCAGTCGACATCAATGCTGAATGTGACGCCCTCATCCCGAGCAAGCTCGGTCCCACATTGGATCTGCGGTGTTCACTGACAATTGTTTTCACCACAACCCCCTGTGAGTGCCTTGAGGCCTAGAGGTAAGTCGTGGTCAGGCGAATGTCTGCCTCTACCAGGTCCTTGGGCGGCGGTGTCGGTTCGATGCCGCACAGCCGGGCGATGTTGTTGCCCAGGTAGTCCTCAAGGTGGTCCTCGTCGATGCCCAGTCCTTGCGGTGCCGGCGAACAAAGCACTTCCAGTTCGCGCAGCCACATTCCCGGTTCGTTCGGTGGCGAGTCGGTGCCAAACACGATCTTGTTGCGTGGCAGATCCTTGGCGAATTCGACGATCCGCGACTGGAAGCACCAGCCGGATTCGCAGTACACGTTCGGCGTGTCCATCGCCATCCAGAATGCCTCGAACGAGTAGTTGCCCCCGGTCTGGATGCCGAAGTGACCGATGACAAAGTTGACCATCGGGAACTCGCGGATGATCGGGTAGAACATCGTCGGAATGGTGTACGGCCCGTCGCCGGTGTGGATCAGCACCACGATGTTGTACTTGGCGCAGACTTTCATCGCCGGGCGCAGCCAGTCCAGCGCCCGGTCCGGGCGGTAGCCGTGCATATTGGCGTGCAGCTTGAGCATCTTGAAGCCGTATTCCTTGATGTGGAATTCCAGCTCTGCGGCACCGTTTTCCGGTCCCCAGCGCGGGTTGAAGTTGAAGTTGCCGATGAAGCGATCCGGGTATTTCACGCAGAGTTCGGCGACATACGACATGTAGTCACGCACGCCCTCGCGGCCCCGGCGGTTGCCGTCGCGATAACCGGTGTTGCCCGGTGGCGGCTGGATGAAGCCCATGTCGATGCGCCGTGGCTTGCCGTTGATCATGTACGGCCCGTCCATCAGCTTGAGCATGCGCTCGCCGGTGAACGGTTCGCCGGTATGGCGCCAGGCCTCGTCGACCAGGTTGGTGGGGTGCAGATGGGTGTCGATAATCATCGGTTCAGCTCCTGGCCAGTTGCGTGGTGACGGGGCGTTTGAGTTGCGCCTGTGCTTCGCTGACGGTGCGTGGCGGCGGGGTCGGTTCGAGGCCGATCATCCGCGCGGTGTTGTTGCCCAGGTACTCTTCGAGGGTGTCCTCGTCGAGGTTCAGGCCCTGAGGCGGCTCGTGGCAGAGCACTTCCAGCAGGCGCAACCACATGCCCGGCTCGTTCGGCGGGGTGTCGGTGCCGAACAGGATCTTGTGCGTCGGCAACACCTTGGCGAACTCGACGATCCGCGATTGCAGGCACCAGCCCGACTCGCAGTAGACGTTGGGCAACTCCATCGCCCATTGCATCGGTTCGAACACGTAGACGCCGCCGGTCTGCACCCCGAAGTGGGCCATGATGAAATCGACGTTGGGGAATTCCTTGATCATCGGCACCCATTCCGACGGGATGCTGTAGGGCCCGTCGCCGGTGTGCAGCTTGACCGGGATGCCCAGTTCGGCGCATTTCTCGAAGCACGGGCGCACCCAGTCCAGGGCGCGGTCAGGGCGGTACGCATGCATGTTGGCCTGCATTTGCACCATCTTGAAACCGTGTTGCGTGACGTAGCGCTCGATCGCCTCGACGCCGTTTTCCACACCGCAGCGCGGGTTGTAGACGAAGCAGCCGATAAAGCGGTCCGGGTAGGTCTGGACCATCTTCAGGGTGTAGGCCATGTAGGCGTCGATGGACTCGCGACCACTGAGGTCGCCGTCGGTCCAGGTGTAGATGGTGTTGCCTTGCGGCGGCTGGATGAAGGCTTTGTCGATGCGCCGAGGTTTGCCGTTGACCATATAGGGGCCATCCATCATCTCCAGCAGACGCTCGCCGGTGAACGGGTCACCGTCATGCCTCCAGGCGAGGTCCACCAGGTCGGTGGGATAGCAACTGATATCGATGATCATTGAAGTCGATCTCCTGATAGCGGGGAAGAGAACCGTGCGGTTCACAAGCAGCCACGTCCGGGCAATCGGCCATTTCTATGCGCAATGACATGCGCATTCCCTCGCCTGGTCGGATCCGGCTCGGAACGCTGGCTGCCTGGGGGGAAGTATTGGAAGGGGGGGCGGGGTTCGTACAATATTAATTGGGCGAGGGGTTGATACCTGTTCGATATGGGCTTGAGTCAGGCGCAACTTTGGGGTGTGAATGTGCCGACGCCATCGCGAGCAAGCTCGCTCCCACAGGGGACCGTGATCAACTGTGGGAGCGAGCTTGCTCGCGATGGCGTCAGTGTTGTGTACGCAATGCCAATTTTTTGATCACCTCAACCATCGGCGCCACTCGCTCTCCATGTCCTGGTGGCCACACCGCATACAGGTTGTAATGCGCCGTAATCTGCGTTTCGTTCAGCGCCACCAAACGGCCTGAACGCAACGCATCCGCTGCCAGCAACCCGCGCACCAGTCCCGCGCCAACGCCGGCTTCGGCGGCTGCAATCAGGTTCGCCGCGTTATCAAACACCACCCGCGCCGCCGGTTCAACCGCCGCCATTCCCGCCGCCTCCAGCCACGCAATCCACGACCTGCGCGTATACCCCAGCAACGGCATTTGCAGCACCTGCGCCGGGCTGATCGGCAGTTGCAAACCATGCCGTTCAAGCAGCGCCGGGGAGGCCACCGCCAGCACGCGATCGGCACAAATCTGCGTCATCTCGCCGTCGTCCCAATCGCCATAGCCGTAGCGCAACGCCAGGTCCACCCGTTCAAACGAACTGCGATCCGAACGCGGCATCGACAGCAGCACCACCTCATGTTCAGGAAGCGCCTCCAGCAATTGCGGCAAGCGAGGATTGAGCCAGCTCTGCGCCAGTTCACTGTCGACATCGATGGTCAGCCGTCGCGCCACGCTGCGGTTTTGCACCGAGGACAGCGCCCGGTCGATCTGCGCCAGGCCGTCGGACAGTACGCTGGCGAACAATTGCCCGGCGTCGGTCAGGTTGCTGCCGCCACCTTCGCGCACGAACAGCGGCTGACCGATGAAGTCCTCCAGGGCGCGGATCTGCTGGCTGATGGCGCTGTGGGTCAGGTCCAGTTTGCGCGCTGCGCTGGAAAAACTGCCGCTGCGGGCGGCCTGGATGAAGGCGTTCATCGACTGCACTGACGGGTATCGCTTGTACATGCTGTTAGTCCTGCTTACACCGGTTGGCAGAAATCGTCGCTGGCTGATGGTTGCCGAGCCTTTCAATAATCGGTCACCAGGCCCGCACAAAGACGGGCCGCTCTTTTGGAGCCTGACAATGATCGAATTCACGGTAAACGGCGAACGACGAGAGCTGGACGAGGCATCGCCCTCCATGCCCTTGTTATGGGTGTTGCGTGATCACTTGAAACTCACCGGCACCAAGTTCGGCTGCGGCATGGGCCTGTGCGGCGCGTGTACGGTGCATCTGGACGGCGTCGCGGTGCGTTCCTGCCAGTTGCCGGTGGCCGCCGTGGCGGGGCACGCCATCACCACCATCGAAGGCCTTTCGCCCACCGAACAGCACCCGTTGCAACTGGCCTGGATTGCCGAAGATGTGCCGCAATGCGGTTACTGTCAATCCGGGCAGATCATGTCTGCCGCCGCGCTGCTCAATACCGGCGCGGTGGTCAATGACGATTCGATCCGCAATGCGATGTCCGGCAATCTCTGTCGCTGTGGCACCTACGGGCGCATCAACAAAGCCATCAAGCGGGCGGCATCTGCGCCGAAGGAGGCCTGAGAATGGATCTTTCGCGCCGCGTCTTCCTCAAGCAGACCGCCACCGTGACAGCGGGGCTGGCGATTGCTTTTCATCTGCCCTCGGGCATGGCGGCAACTCCTGCAACCCCTTCATCTGCGGCCGAATTCGAACCCAATGCCTGGGTTCGCGTGTTGCCCGACGGCACGGTGAAACTGGTGGTGCACAAGCACGACTCCGGCACCGGCACCCAGACCGCATTGGCCGCTTGCGTGGCTGAGGAGCTGGACGTCAACCCGATGACCGTGCAGGTAATCACGCCGGAAAACCCGTTCTTCGAAGCCTATATCCACCCAATCTGGAAAGTGTTTTCCACGGGGGGCAGCACCAGCGTTTCCCTGGAGTACGACCGGCTGCGCATGGCCGGGGCCACGGCGCGGGCGTTGTTGATCGCGGCGGCGGCCCAGCGGTGGAAAGTCAGCCCCGACAGCTGCACCACCGAAGACAGTCGAGTGCTGCACCGCGAGAGCAAACGCAGCCTCGGTTACGGCGAACTGGTGAGCGTAGCCGCGCAACTGCCGGCGCCGGCCAAGGTCACGTTGAAAGACCCGGCGCAGTTCAAATACATCGGCAAGCTGCGGCACAAGCGTGATGCGGCGGCCAAGGTCTGCGGGCGTTTCAAGTACAGCATCGACGTAGACTTGCCGCAGATGCTGGTGGCCGTGGTTCAGCGTCCGCCAGTGGTCGGGGCCAGGGTCGTTGCGGTGGATTCGAAGGCCGCGCTGCAAGTGCCAGGCGTGCGCCAGGTGATCGCGATTCCCGGCCGACCGGATGTGCTGGGCGGCAATCAAGAAGGCGTTGCGGTGCTGGCCGACAACTACTGGGCGGCGCATCAGGGCCGGGCGTTGCTCAACGTGCAATGGAGCGAGTCGCCGCTGGCCGGTTTTGACAGCGATGAACTGGCGAAGCTGCAAGCGGCCGCCATCGATGACCCCGGCGCGCAACGGGTGTCCGCCATGGCCGCAGGAGATGTCAGCGCCCAATGGCCGGGTGCCGCCAAGCTGCTCGAAGCCGATTACCGCATGCCATACAAGGTGCAGAACCCGCTGGAACCGATCTGCATCACCGCCCATGTGAAGGACAACGCCATCACCTACTGGGGCGGCGTGCAGGTGCCATCGGCGGCGCTGGAGGCGGCTGAAACGGTGTGCAAGATCGCCAAGGACAAAGTCACCATCAATGAACGGGTGTCCGGCGGCAGCTTCGGCGCGCGGGAGTCCAAATACTGGTTGTTCGAAGTGGCGTACCTGGCGCAACAGGCCGGGGTGCCGGTGAAATTGATGAACAGCCGCGAAGACGAAATGCGCGCACTGTTCATGCACCCGGCGACCTTGCACCGGGCCAAAGGTGCGCTGGACGCTCACGGGCAACTGAGCGCGCTGCAACTCAATGCGGTGTCGCCAGCCTCGCCGGAACAGTGGGAGCCAGGCTACTTCGAACGCCCCGACAACATGGACTACAGCACCACCGAGGCCATCACCGCGTGGGACTTCGCCTATCGTCCACCGCACCTCGATCTGGCCTGGATCCGCCACGAAAGCGACGTACCCAGTGGCTGGTATCGCTCGGTCAGTTTCATCCCCAACGTGTTCGCCGTGGAGAGTTTCATGGACGAACTGGCTCACGCTGCCGGGCAGGATCCACTGGCTTTTCGCCTGGCCAACATGCGCGACCGGCCCCGGCATGTGGCGGTGCTCAAAAGCGCTGCCGAGCGCGCCGGTTGGGGCCAGCCGTTGCCCGAAGGCACGGGACTGGGCATCGCCACTAATCAGGGTTATACCAGCTTCATCGCGGTGGTTGCCCGGCTCTCGAATAAGGATGGCGTGACCCGCGTCGAGAAGCTCACCTGCGTGGTCGATTGTGGCCTGGCGGTGTCGCCCACCGGCGTTGAAGAGCAAATCTACGGCGGCCTGATGTGGGGCCTGGGCCATGCCTTGTTTGATCGCCTGGACATCAAGCAGGGCCGGGTGCTGCAGAGCAATTTTCACGACTACCGCGTGACGCGCATGTCGGACATGCCTGCCACCGACATCCTGATACTGGACGGCGAGCCCGGCAAACCCGGTGGCGTTGGTGAACTGGGTAGCCCGTCGGTGGCGCCAGCGATTGCCAATGCCTTGTTCAGCCTGACGGGCGTGCGCCAGCGCTCGACACCATTGAGCCTGGGGTAAGCCGTCATGGACCTGCGATTGCTGCGTTACTTCATGGCGCTTGCCGAAGAGCTGCACTTTGGTCGCGCCGCCACGCGCCTGCACATTTGCCAACCACCGCTGAGCCAGCAGATTCGCCTGCTGGAAGAGGAACTGGGCACGCCGTTGTTCGAACGCAGTCATCATCGAGTGGAACTGACGGCGGCGGGGCAGATGCTCAAGGAGCAGGCACCGCTGGTGTTCGAGCAGTTGAACCGGGCGCTGGACCTGACCCGTCAGACCGGTCGCGGCCAGTTGGGTGAGCTGGAAATCGGCATGATCAGTTCGGTGATGGTCGGCGTGCTGCCACGGGCCTTGCACCTGTTTCGCGAGCGCTATCCGCAAGTCAACTGGCGACTGCACGAGATGACCCCGGCGGCGCAGATCCAGGCGCTGAAAGAGAAACGCATCGACGCCTGCGTGTTTCGGGTCGGCTGCGATGACCCGCAGTTGCGCAATGAACTGCTGATCCACGAGCCGATCCGGGTGGTGATGCCGGCGGATCACCCACTGGCGAAACGCGAGCCTCTGGCCCCGGCGGACCTGGCGCAGGAACCGTTTGTGGCGCTGGAACTCAAGCAATCGCGCTTTGCCGATTTCCTCTATCAGTGTTGCATCAAGGCCGGGTTCGTCCCGCAGATTCGCCAGCAGGTGATTGAGGTGCAGACCTTGCTCAGCCTGGTACGTGCCGGTTTTGGCGTGTCGCTGTTGCCAGCCTCGATAGAACAGATGGCGCCGCCGGGCGTGGTGTTCCGTCGCCTGACCCCGGCGCTGCCGCAGGTGCCGCTTTACGCCACGTATCGCGCTGACGATGCCTCGCCGGTGCTGAAGTTGTTTCTCGATACGCTGCGCGAGCTGGTCGTGCAGGATGGCCTGGGTTAACACGGCCCCTGTGGAGCAGGCAAGCCAGCTCCCACAGGGGTTGTGTGAACAATAGAGGCCAAGGTGCTCCGGTTGCACGATTGCTGAGCCTTGCGGTCGTAATCTTCACAGCGTGCCGTGTTCAGGCGCCGTCGTATTTGTGGAGACCCAATGAGCCAGGACGTCCTGACCACCGAAACCAATCGCCGTCAGCTACAACAGATCATCGCCGGTTTGTCCGACGGGGTGATTGTGCTGGAACTCGACCAGACCCTGATCTGGGCCAACGACGCCGCGCTGAGCATGCACGGTGTCAGTCACCTCGCCGAACTGGGTGCCAATGCCAGGGAATACGCCACGCGTTTCGCCCTGCGCTACCGCAACAATCACCCGGTGCCGACTGACAATTACCCGATCAAGCGCGTCGCCCGTGGCGAGGCCTTCAGCGACGTGTTGGTGGAAGTGACCCCCACTGACGACGAACAGCGCCTGTGGGTCCATAGCGTACGCAGCATGGTCCTGACTGATCGCGCTGGCGAACCCGAATCGCTGGTGCTGATCATGAACGACGTCACCGAGTGGGCCAGCGCCGAAGAGCGCTTCGAAAAGACCTTCAATGCCAACCCGGCACCGGCGGTGATCTGCCGTCTCAGCGATTTGCGCTATATCAAGGTCAATGCCGGATTTCTGGAAATGACCGGCTACGCCCGCGACCAGGTGATCGGCGCTTCGACCTACGAGCTGGATATTCTCGAAGGCGCCGAGAAGAAGGACCTGGCCATCGAGCGCTTGCGTGAACACGCCACCATCCCGCAGATGCAGGCCGAGCTGAAACTGCCCGGCGGCGGCAGCAAGCAGGTGATCGTCGCCGGCCAGCCACTGGAGTTCAACGAAGAGGACTGCATGCTGTTCTCCTTCGTCGACATGGAACCGCGACACAAGGCCGAAGTCGCCCTGCGCCAGAGCGAGGAGCGCTTTGCCAAGGCGTTTCGCCTGACGCCGGTGCCGATCCTGGTGTGCGCTGCCGAAGACCAGACGGTACTCGACGTCAATCAGGCCTTTCTCGACACCCTGGCGTACCCCAGCGAAGAAGTCATCGGCAAGACCGTGGCGCAGATCGATTTCATCAGCGACGCCGGCGCACGCAGCCGATTGTTTGCCGCGCTGGAGAAAGCGGGCCGGGTGGACCGGGTCGATGTCGGCGTGCGCAAGAAAGGCAGCGAGCAAATTGACTGCGCCGTCTCGGCAGACACCGTGAACATCCAGAACGGCCCTTGTTATCTGTTGGTGTTGATGGACATCACCGAGCGCAAACGCACGGAGCTGGAGCTGGTGGCCGCCATCGAAGAGGTGATGAAAGACGCCTCCTGGTTCAGCCGCACCCTGATCGAAAAACTCGCCAACGTGAAAAACGTCAATTCGCCGCAACTGCCCAGTGTGTCGTTCACCGACCTCACGGCCCGGGAACGCGATGTGCTGAGCCTGATCTGCGAAGGCCTGGCCGACAAGGAAATCGCCGCGCGCCTGAAACTGGCACCCAACACCGTGCGCAACCACGTGGCGACGGTCTATTCCAAGCTCGACGTGCACAGTCGCAGTGAGGCGATTGTCTGGGCGCGGGAGCGCGGATTGTTCTCCGGCGAATGGCGCACCAAGGGGCAGCGCTGAGGGTGCAAATGCACTAATCCGGTCAGTGCAAATTCATGTGTTGCGCGAGGGGTTCGGATCTTAGTCTGCAAGGGTGCGCTGCCAGTCTGCGGATGTGCAGCGCGTCCCTGTCGAATCAGCTAAAGGAACAGCCTCATGAGTCGCGAACACGTCAAAGGTGCAGTTGAAGAAGTGGCCGGCAAGGCTCAGAACATGCTGGGCGAACTCACCGGTGATCAACACATGCAACTGGAAGGCAACGCCCGTCAGGCTGCCGGGCGATTGCAGCAGCATTATGGTGAAGCGCTGGATGACGCTGCCGGCTTCGTCAAGGATCGTCCCTTGACCACGCTGGCCATTGTCGCGGGCCTGGGTCTGGTGGCCGGGCTGTTATTGCACCGTCGTCAGGGTTGAGTGCGATGATCTATCTGGCGCAGTTGCGCGTGCAGTTGGAACACAGCTTTTCGCCCCTGGCCTGCGAGTGCAGCCTGACCGGTGACAGTTCGCTGACCGTGAAGCTCTATCACCGCGAAACCGGGCAGGTGGACCTGGTGGTCAGTGGCTTGAGCATCGCCAGCCTGCGCACGCCTGATGCGGTGAGGGCGTTGATTGAAGAGCTGCGTTATGAGCTGGAAAGCAATTCCCTGCACCGCCCCGAGACGTCTTGAGCGCACGGGATGGAGGCGACGAGCAGTCATCCCGTCTCTTGCGGTTAAGCTATAAACAATCGATGGACCTTTGATACGGCGGCTCTCCGGCAGCGAGAGTGTTTCATCGGCGTATCACCATGCGTTTTTGGTCGATTGCAGGTTACCCAATGCCCATTCCTTTTCGCTTTTACCTGGCACCTGTGCTGCTGGGAGTTTGTGCCGCGTCCATGCTCGTCGGTTGCACCACGCCTGAGGAACAGGCCGCGGCAGACCGTCAGACCTGTGGCAACTATGGCTATACCCAAGGCACTGACGCCTTCGCCAATTGCATGATGAAGGCCGACACCCAGCGCAAGAAAGCGGCCGCCGACTGGCAGGCCGAGCAGAACCGCAAATGGGACGCCAAGACCGCCGACCCGGCGATGCAGGACTGCCAGACGACGGAAAGTGTGGATGTGCAGGGGGATGCGGCGGCGGGAGGGGAGACGACCAGGACCAATAGTCGGACGGTGTGTGTGGGGCAGTGAGTGGGAATCAGTTGATTGAAATGCTGGATTTCATGACGCCATCGCGGGCAAGCCCGCTCCCACAGTGATCGTGGGTTGGCTAACAACACCGTTCCCTGTGGGAGCGGGCTTGCCCGCGATGGCGATCTGAAGTCCAGCCCCAAACCCCCGGCCATACGGCCTTTGACTGGCATCACCCGACAGCTGAGCTATAAGCAATGCGAGGGTTTGTTTTTCTGTGGCCGGTTCGCGAGTGCGCGGGGTTGTTTTCGGGTCGCGGAAATGTGTCGATCACTTATCGCGGATCAGCCTATGAACAGTCTTGGGAAACGTGCTTTATCGCCAGTGTCACTGGCTTTCTGCCTGGCGATGCTCAGTGCCTGCGCCAGTCCACCGCCGCCCCCACCGCCACCTGCTGCACCTCCACCACCGGTCCGTACCTGCCAGACCATGGATAAAACCGACGTGATGGGCGACATGCGCGCAGACGGGCAGGTGACGCGAGTCACCACCACGACTCACTGCGTCACTCAGTAACACCGGCCTGTGTGGACGGCTGAATCTCAGACGTCCTCGACCCTGACCCAGCGCGATTCGCTGGCGGCCAGGCGAATGGCCGTGGCCAGCCGTTCAACCTGCCACGCCTGTTCGAAGTCGGTGCCGCCGTGGCTGGCCCCGACCAGTGCCTGTATCAGGTCATGCACTTCAAGGGTCTTGAGTTCGTTGTAACCCAGTTGGTGCCCCGGCGCCGGACTGAACGCCGCGTAACCCGGCAGGTTCGGACCGGCCAGCAGGCGCTGAAAGCCGTCCTGCCCGACGCGGAACAGCTGCAGCTCATTCAAGCGCTCCTGATCGAAGTGCAGCGTGCCTTGGGTGCCGCTGATCTCGAAGCTCAGGTGGTTCTTGTAGCCGTGTTTCAGCCAACTGCTGCTGAACGTGCCGCGCGCGCCGTTGCTGAATCGCAGCAGGGCGTGAACTTGATCATCCACCACAATGCGCCGCTGTTCCTGGCTGCCGGCAGTGGCGGGGCGCTGACTGTGCACGGTCTGGGTGTCGGCACACACCGCCTCGACATCGCCCACCAGATAACGGGCCATGGCCAGCAGATGACTGCCCAGATCTGCCAGTGCTCCACCGGCATACCCGGCGTCGCAACGCCACGACCAGGGTGAGGCGGCATCGGCCATGAAGTCCTCGCTGAACTCGCCCTGAAAGCTGATGATCTCGCCCAGTTCACCGTTGGTAATCAGGTCACGGGCCAGGCCGATGATCGGGTTGTGTTGATAGTTGTAACCCACCCGCGTCACCACACCGGCCGCTTTGGCGGCCAGGCGCATGGCGTTGGCCTGTTCAAGGTTCACCGCCAGCGGCTTCTCGCAATACACCGGTTTGCCAGCGGCGAGGGCGGCCATGGCCATGGGGTAGTGCAGGTGATTGGGGGTGGTGATGGCGATCAGATTGACCTTGGGATCGTCGATCAACTGCTGCCAGTCACTGTGGGCGGTTTCAAAACCCCAGGCATCGGCGCAACGCCGGGCGCGCTGTGGGTCGGCGTCAGCCAGGGCGGCGAGCTTGAGGGTCAGGGGCAGTTCGAAGACCGCGCTGACATTACCAAACGCCAGGGCGTGGGCACGGCCCATGAAGCCTGTGCCGATGAGTCCGATACCGAGTTCGCGCATAGCCGGGATCCTTTTGGATTTTTATTTTCAGGAGGGCTATTTATGGAATATAAATTCTCTAATTGCAATTGGTGGAATAAATATTCTTTGCAGGCGCAAATCTCGCACACGACGCGAAAACAAGTGTGGGAGCGAGATTGCACCTCACTGATCGACAGCGTTGATCAGGACAGGAAGCCGCCATCCACGTTGAGAGAAACCCCAGTCGTATAACTCGACGCATCGCTCGCCAGGTACAGCACCGCCCCCGCCATCTCACTCGGATCGGCCACGCGCTTGAGGGGAATCTGCGCCAACGCCGTCTTCAGGATCGCATCGTTCTTCACCAGCGCCGAAGCAAACTTGGTGTCGGTCAAACCCGGCAGCAACGCATTGCAGCGAATGCCGAACTGCGCGCACTCCTTGGCGAAGACCTTGGTCATGTTGATCACCGCCGCCTTGGTCACCGAGTAGATGCCCTGGAAAATCCCCGGCGAAATACCGTTGATCGACGCCACGTTGATGATGCTGCCGCCACCGTTGTCGCGCATCAGCTTGCCGGCTTCCACCGACATGAAGAAATAGCCGCGGATGTTGACGTCGACGGTTTTCTGGAAGGCGCCGAGGTCGGTGTCCAGCACGTTGCAGAATTGCGGGTTGGTCGCGGCGTTGTTGACCAGAATGTCCAGGCGCCCGAACTGTTCGCGGATGCCGGCGAACACCTGGGTGATCTGCTCCATCTCGCCAATGTGGCAGGCCACCGCTGTGGCTTTGCCGCCGGCGGCAATGATCGCGTCGGCGACGTGTTGGCAGCCTTCGAGTTTGCGGCTGGAGACGATCACATGCGCGCCTTGCTGGGCCAGCAGTTTGGCGATGGCCTCACCGATGCCACGGCTGGCGCCGGAGACGAAAGCGATCTTGCCGTCGAGGTCGAACAACTGAGTCTTGGACATGGTTTTTCCTTGTGATGGTGCCGATCAGCGCTGCGATCAGAGGCTGGATTTCTGGATGACTTGCAGGCTCATGTGCTCCAGCAGTTTGTTCATGTGAATGAACTGCGCGAAGCGTTTGTCCTGGGTCTGGCCATGGAAGAAGCGGTAGTAGATCTGCTGCACGATGCCCGCCAGACGGAACAGGCCGTACGCGTAGTAGAAGTCGAAATTGTCGATCTGGAGCCCGGCGCGTTCAGCGTAGTAGTCGACGAATTCGCGACGGGTCAGCATGCCCGGCGCATGGCTCGGCTGGCGGCGCATCAGTTGCACCGGCGCCGGGTCGCCGGCCTCGATCCAGTAGGCGAGGGTGTTGCCCAGGTCCATCAGCGGATCGCCCAGGGTGGTCAGTTCCCAGTCGAGCACGCCGATGATGTGCATCGGGTTGTTCGGGTCGAGGATCACGTTGTCGAAGCGGTAATCGTTGTGGACGATGCTGGAGGTCGGGTGGTCGGCGGGCATCTTGTCGTTGAGCCAGGCCTTGACCGCTTCCCACTGCGGCGCGTCCGGGGTCAGGGCCTTCTCGTAGCGATCGCTCCAGCCTTTGATCTGCCGCGCCACATAGCCTTCGGGCTTGCCCAGATCGGCCAGGCCACAGGCCTTGTAGTCGACCTGGTGCAGCTCGACGAAACGGTCGATGAAGCTCTTGCACAGCGCCTCGGTCCGGGTGGCATCCAGGCCCAGTTCCGGTGGCAGTTCGGAGCGCAGGATGATGCCCTTGACCCGCTCCATGACATAGAACTCGGCACCGATCACCGACTCGTCGGTGCAGTGCACGTAGGCCTTGGGGCAGTACGCAAAGCCGTCCTTGAGCTGGTTGAGAATACGAAACTCGCGGCCCATGTCGTGAGCCGACTTGGCCTTGTGCCCGAACGGCGGGCGCCGCAGGACGAATTCCTGTTCCGGGTATTCCACCAGGTAGGTCAGGTTCGACGCACCGCCCGGAAACTGGCTGATCGTGGGCAGGCCGCTCAGGCCCGCAATGTGTGCCTTGAGGTATGGATCGATCAGGCTGGCATCAAGTTCTTCGCCGCTGCGAACACCGGTGGACTGGTCAGTAAGCGCCATGCTTATCCCTTCTGCTTATTTTGGAGGCCAGACATCATTGGCTAATCTAATGGGGCACCGCAGGCGTCACAAGGGTGACGCGGTCTTATAGGTTAGCGTGTTGCCGGATAATCAGCGTTCCGAATGTGCAAGAACCGGGCGCGCAGGCTAGTGTTGAAAGGATTCGCAAAGGAGATTGCAAATGGGCTGTCCGCAAGTCTGTGCCACTGCCACCCTGCAATGCAGCTTCGGCGCTGCGCCCGGCGTGCTCAACGTGCTGCCGGTGAACCGCACGCTGACAGGAGGCATGCCGGCGGCGAATATCATGGACCACATCCCGCTGGTGAATGTGATGCCGTTCGGGGTGTGCATGAGCATGGCCAACCCGATGGTCGCCGCCGCGACGGCCGCAGCCCTCGGGGTGCTGACGCCCATGCCGTGCATTCCGGCCACCGCCGCGCCCTGGATCCCCGGCGGTGCACCCACCGTGCTGCTGGGCGGCATGCCGGCGCTGGATGCCAACAGCACGCTGATGTGCAACTGGGCCGGAGTGATCAAGATCGCGATGCCGGGGCAGATGCAGATGCTTATTCCCTGAAAAGTGCAATTGTGCAAACACCCCCCCTGTGGGAGCGAGCTCGCTCCCACAGGGGAATTTCATATGCCTTAGCCCTGAGCCGGATCAGCCCAACGCCGATACCACCAGCGCACCCGCGAAATCGGTTTGCCGTCGGCATCCAGTGGTCGGCCATCGCTGGCAAATCCCTGTTCCGGTTCTACCAACTGTCCATTGAGGTAGCGCGCATCGACTGCCGGCTTACCGTTCGGATGAAAGCGCTGATAACGCCCCTCACGCACCCCGTCACGATAAAACTCGGCCTCGGCCAGTTGCCCGTCGGGGAAATAATTGTTCGCCTCGCCATGCAGCAGTCCGCGCCGGTACGTGGCCTTGCGCTGCAACCAGCCCTCGGGGGCAAAGAAACTGGCGACGCCCTGCAACTTGTCGCGCACATAAGGCAACTGCGCCGAGACTTTGCCGTTGGGGTGGTACATCAGGCTGGTGCCTTGCAGTTCGCCGTGGCTGTAACTGAGCTTCGCCTGGGGCCGTCCGGCTTCCTGAACATGCAGCGGGCCATCCAGTTGCTCATCAACCAGTTGCCCCTGCATGCGACTGTCGCCGCGCTCCACATCCACATTGCGCGATGCCATCCTCGTCATCTCCTCAGTTGACCTTCACCAGCCCGCCCTTGATGGTCAGCATGCCGCCGCCATCCACGGTCTGCTCGGCGCCGCCCTTGTTCATCAGGCTGACCCCGGCATCGTTGGTCAGGGTGGTGCCGGCCTTGTTGGTCAGCGATGTACCGGCCTGATTGGTCAGTGCCGTGCCGGCCTTCTGCGTGATGGAGGTGCCGGCCTGTGCGGCGAGATCGGCGCCGCTCTTGATCGTGAAGCTGTCACCGCTTTGCAGGGTCAGCGTGCCGGACACCTTGATCGTCAGATTGCCCTCCACTGTCAGGCTGTAATTGCCCGTGACCTTGTGCTCGTAATTGCCGCCGGTGCTGTGGGTCTGATCGGCGCCGACTTTCACGGTGCGAGTGTCCTTCACATCCAGACTGTCGCTGCCGGTCTGGATGGTCACGCTGCGTTTGCCTTTCTCCAGCGTCACCGTTTCATCGCCTTCCTTCACCGTGCGGGTGCGGGCGTTCTGCACCGTCAGGATCTCGTCGTGGCCAACAGTGGCGGTGGTGTCATTGAGTACGTTGATCTTGAAGTCCTTCTGCGCCTGCACAAACACCTCTTCGGCGTCTTTCTTGTCCTCGAAGCGCAACTCGTTGAACCCGCCACCGCCCTTGGACGACTGGGTCTTGATCCCGGACTGCGTCTGATTCGCCGGCAGCGCATAGGGCAAGGCGTTGTCGCCGTTGTAGACGCACCCGGTGACCAGCGGCCGATCCGGGTCGCCATCAATGAACGTCACGATCACTTCCTGGCCGATGCGCGGCACAAACTGCATGCCAAAACCCTTGCCACTCCAGGGCAACACCACCCGTACCCAGCAGGAGCTGGTTTCGTCATTCTTGCCGTCGCGATCCCACGGGAACTGCAACTTGATCCGCCCGTATTCATCGGTCCAGATGTCTTCCCCGGACTTGCCCACCACCATCGCCGTCTGCGTGTGCATCAGCGGTTTGCGGGTGATGCGCGCCGGTCGATACGGCGTGGCTTTCGGGATCGCCTCGAAGCGATTGCGATAGTCCTCGTGACTGGCTTCATGGGTCACGGACGTCACCACCCAGTCGATATTCAGACTTGCATCATCATGCCCGGCGAGGGTGAACCAGTGCCCCGGCACCAGCCAGCGGCAATCGCTTTCGCCGACAAAACGCTTCTGCTGACTGCGCAACCCGTCAACCCGCTGCTTGGTCAGGGCATCGCCGCGAGCCTTGACGTTGTAACCGCCCGGATGTTCATACATCGACAACGGGCCAGCCACTGCCTCGGCCTGGCCGTACAACGAGGTGGTCGGTGTGGTGAACGCGTAATCCGTCGCCCGATACACCCCGGCTACGGCCTGCATGCACACCTGCCCGGCACGAATGCCGTGCAGCTCGCGCTCGCCGATTTTCTGGCCGAGGTAGCTCACTGTCGGCCCATTGGGGATCTGCACGAAGGCGTCGTTGCTGTCTCCCAGCACCAGTGTGTGTTTGCCCGCTTCGTGGGTGAAAAACCAGAAAATCCCTTCCTCTTCCAAAAGCCGCGAAACGAAGGCGAAATCGGTTTCGCCGTATTGAACGCAGTATTCCCTTGGGGTGTAGCTACCACTCAGGGACAGTTTGAAGTCGGTGAAACCGTGGGCCTTGAAAATCGTGGTGACGATGTCCGAGGTGGCGAGGTTCTGGAACACCCGGTTGTTGCTGGCCAGGGTCAGCCACCAGAGCCATGGTCTTAAAACCAGCTGATAACGCTCGGCGGTGGCGTCGGCGGGGAGCTGGCGAATTTCGGCGACCAACGCATCGAAGGGGCGCAGCAGGGCGTCGTTGTGCAGGGTGGTGGTGACGTGGGTGGCGACGGCCGTGGTTAGCGTGAGGGAAGTGCCATCGTTGAGGCCGTTGAGGGTCTGGCTGCCCAGGGCGTTGAGCGATTCGTCGCCGGACAGCGACTCAGGGTAGAGCGCCGACAGCGAGGTGGCGGTGAGGGAGAGCGTGGTGTTGCTGTCGGTACTGCGAGGCATCGGAAGTCCTTGAATGGCAGCGCAAGATTGGCAATTAACCGGTAACGTCAAAAAGAATAGGACGGTGGTCGGGGCCGGACATATCGAAAATGTGCCCAAGTCCGGTAATGTCGACAACGTTGACGGTCACGTCTGCCGAGGCCAGCACCCAATCGAGAATCCCGCCTTTGCTTTGGGTCTGCTGACCGCCCCAACATTGATAGGCCAGGCCCGCCGTATCGAGCAGGCCGACGTTCTCGTATTCCAGATTCAGGTCACCGGTAGCGACCCATTTGCCGCCCAGGGCCGTGCAGGATTTGAGCTGGCTTCGGGTCAGGCCGCTCTGCCCGGATTTGAAATGCGCGAGGAAAACATAGCCGCAATACCCCTTCACACCGTTCGCCTCCACGGCAATCAGATCCCTGTTCAAACCGAAGAGGCTGCCCTGACTGCACACTTGAAGGGCTTCAAAACTCTTGACCAGGACAATGTAGGCATTTGAATAACCGCCGTCGAATGCATGCACGGTGTAGTGCTTGTAGATGTCAGCCAGGTTGGACCTGTAGTTATCAATCTGGGCCGAATGGATCTCGCACAGGAAAACGATGTCAGCATCCCAGGCGTCGCTGGTGCAGCAATTGTTAATAAAGAAATCGACTTGAGTCTGCTTGTCGAGTGTTGAAGACTTGCCGTTCTTTTCGACATTGAAGCTGCCGATTCTCATGAGTCAACGCTCCTTTTTCAGTCGTCATGGCGCCAGGCTGTCTGCCGTCGATTACCAGGCGTCGTCGTCGGCATGAGCGGCGACATCCAGACAATTACTGTTGGCGCCCCCGTTGAAAAGCGTCTGAACATACAGGCCAAACCCCGCTTCTCCCACATTGGAGGGGCGATTTCCCGCACCATCGGCGACGCCTCGGGTGTCGTCTGCCGGGAGATCAATCCGTACCTCGAACGCTTTGAACATCCAGGGTTGGAAACGGCTGATCCAGGCGGCACAAAACGCACAGGTGCGTTTCAAACCTCCGATCCGGACCCTGCCGGTTGTTCTCGGCATCAGGTTTTGCGTGTGCGCGTAGGCCAGCATTCGCAACAGCTTGAGCTCGGCATGGACCGTCGTGCTGTCGTCCAGCAGGTTGATGGTATGGATGCCGTTGAAATTCGTCGCGTAATGGAACGCGGTGGCGGCGGGCCGGTTCAACCCGGCCAGCGCTGGCGCCCCGGTAAATTTCTTGAGGAACCAGGCCAGGGTTCGTTGTGGGCCTGCCGGTAATACCGCGGTGGTGACCAGGCCTCTTGCCTGGGCGATCTCGACCAGTGACAAGGGCGCAATATGACCCAGGCTTTCAGCGGCATAGTTCAGGGTGATGTCTTCCTGGCCACTGAATGCACCGTGATAGGACCTGCCTGTCACGGCCGTTCGGGTCACGTACGGTGTCGATAACAACCAATGGCTGTACCTCAGGCAGTCAATGAACGTGGTTTGATTGGAAACGCCAAATGCCCGGAAAAAATCGGCAATCGATGCGTGCTCCCCGTGATTGCCGGCGACGTACAGCGACTCGCGAAACAGCATGCACTGCACTTCTTCAATGGCTGGGCCCGCGCCACCGGCGCCCAGGTCGGCGCCCCAATTACGCAAGCAGGCCGCCCGGGCGATAATCGTCGAAAAAACGCTCAGGTCTTTGGCGGTGTAGTCCTGCATGGGCATGGTGGGGCACCTTCTTTCAGGGCTGACCTATTGGCGCCTGGTGTTCAATAGACTCCCAAGGGCAGGTCCGGCTGGCTGTTGAACGTAATATTGCCGTTATACATGCGCACCACGAGTTGGCCGCCCATATCATTGGTGACATCACCCAGCGCGGCCAGATTGAAGCCGGCCAGTTGTGGTGAGGGCTGGCCCCAGTTTTCGAGATGACTCTGATACGTCGACAGTTTGAAATCCGTAACGGAATGCCTGAAGTGACGTACTTTCCCAAGCAGCAATTGCGGCGGCGATACCTGCCAGTTGTGATCGTGGTGATAGATTTGACCCACCTGATGCGGGTTCTGGAAATCGGCGTCGATCAACATGACCGACAAACTCATGTCGTGACCCAGGCAATGTTTTACAACGTCATCGGGGCATTGTTGGTTGGCGGCTTCCAGCGCGCCTTTCTCGCCATTGATATGGCTTCCCGTACTGATAAAAATCAGGTGCCTGGGGCGAGGGTGAGCCTGAAGATGATTCAGCCGTATGGTTAAAAGCAGCAGCACCTCGTCATCGATTTGTGGCACAAATTGCGGTCTGTGGATCAACTGATAGTTGCCTTCATTTTGCAATGCTTCAGTTGCACCGATGGGACGGCTATTGCTCGCAGCAAGGAGTATCGGTTGCACAGGAGCAGCGGGGTCCAGGCCATAAGCTGCCAATATCAGTGGCATTGCCGCTGCGCGGGTTGAATGGTCGGGCAATTCAATCACTGTGGTGCCATGACCGCCATTAAGCTTTACGAGTATTTGCATGGTCTGTTTATCCTTTTTTGTGGCTACTCCAACACCCACTCCGCCAACTTTCCCGTCACTTGCGTCATCAACACATTCTCGACATCCCGTGCGCCAGCCGCACTGCACTTGGCCAGCACCGCCTGCACAATTCCGGCATCGAACTCGAACTGTTTGCCCGTTGCCGCTTTATACCGCCCACGCAGTTTCTCCAGCTTCGCGAGCACTATCGCTTCCAGCGTCACCTCATCCAGCGGCCGATACGGCACCACCGTCATCCGTGCCAGAAACGCCGGCCTGAATGCTTGCAACAGCACTTTGTGCAGCGCTTCGTTAAAGCCATCCGAGCCGAGTTGCGCGACCGGTGTATCCAGCAACAACTCAGCCCCGACATTGCTGGTGGCCAGCATCACGGTGTTCTTGAAGTCGACCACCAACCCGGTGCCATCCTCCATCACGCCCTTGTCGAACACGTTGTAAAACGCTTCCAGTACATCCGGATGGGCCTTTTCGATTTCATCCAGCAACACCACCGAATACGGTTTACGCCGCACGGCTTCGGTCAGCACGCCGCCACTTCCGTATCCGACATAACCGGGCGGGGCGCCTTTGAGTTGGCTGACGGTGTGGGCTTCCTGGTATTCCGAAAGGTTGATGCTGATCAGGTTGCGTTCGCCGCCGTACAGGGCGTCGGCCAGCGCGTAAGCGGTTTCGGTTTTGCCGACGCCCGTGGGGCCGACCAACAGGAATACGCCGACTGGTTTTTGCGGGTCGGTGAGGCCGGCACGATAGGCCTGCAAGCGTTGGGCGATGGTGCCCAGCGCAATGCTTTGGCCCATGACCCGCAGGCCCATGCGCTGGCCCAGGGTACGCACGGCGTGGGCTTCGTCGGCGAGCATTTTGCCCACCGGGATGCCGGTCCAGCCGGCGATGACCGCGGCGACGGTCTTGGTATCGACCTGTTCCGGTACCAGTGGGTCGTCCTGGCGAATGGCGTCGAGTCCGGCTTCCAGGCGCAGCAGTTCGGCAGCCAGGTGGTCGATGCGGTTATCGGTGTCTTCATCGGATTTGTCGCTGTCGGCTCGCTCACTCAGGGCCAGCAACTGGCGGCGGGTGTCGAGCAGTTCACGCACGGCCACCCGTTCTTCGCTCCAGCGTGTTTCCAGCTCGCGGATGGCTTGCACATTGGTCGCGGATTCGTTTTCCAGCAGGGTGATGCGTTCGCGATGATCGAGCCCCGTGGCCTGTTCCCGGCGCAGACGTTCGACTTCATCCTTGAGGCTGTTCTGGCGGTGGCGCAGGCTTTCCAGCGGCGGCGGCACATCGTGCTGCCCGAGGGCGACCCGGGCGCATGCGGTGTCGAGCACGCTGATGGCCTTGTCTGGCAACTGGCGGCCGGAAATGTAGCGATGGGACAGTTTCACGGCTTCATGAATCGCCGCATCGAGCACTTGCACGCCGTGGTGTTGCTCCAGTTTTGCAGCGACGCCGCGCAGCATCTCGACGGCGGTGATTTCGTCGGGCTCTTCGACCTGCACCAACTGGAAGCGCCGGGCCAGGGCCGGGTCTTTCTCGAAGTATTTTTTGTACTCCATCCAGGTTGTCGCGGCCAGGGTGCGCAACTCACCACGGGCCAGCGCCGGTTTCAGCAGGTTGGCCGCATCGCTGCCACCTTCCACACCCCCCGCGCCGATCAGGGTGTGGGCTTCGTCGATGAACAGGATGATGGGTTTTTCCGCATTGCGAACGGCGTCGATCACACCTTTGAGGCGCTGTTCGAATTCACCTTTGACCCCGGCGCCCGCCTGCAATAATCCAAGATCCAATACCCGCAGGCTGACCTCCTGCAACGACGGCGGCACGTCGCCGGCGGCGATCCGCAGGGCCAGGCCTTCGACCACGGCGGTTTTGCCGACACCGGGTGCGCCCACCAGAATCGGGTTGTTCTGCCGACGCCGCAGCAGAATGTCGATGCACTGCCGAATCTCGCCATCGCGGCCAACGATTGGATCGATACGTCCGGCATGGGCGTCGGCGGTCAGATCCTGAGTGTACTGATCGAGTACCGAATCCTGCTTCGGTGGCGGATTTCCAGGCACCGAAGAACGCACGCCTGCAACGTGTTCACGAGAACTTTCAGTCCACTCCAGCAGGTTGGTACGCAGCGCTTCCCGAGGAATGCGCAACAGCGAAGACGCGCTGTTGAGCAGCAGACTGCGGCGCTCGTCGCGATCGATCAGCGCCAGCAACAGCAAACCGGAACGGATGCTGTCGATGCCCAGCACACTGGCCTGGACCACCGCATCTTCCAGCAGGCCAAGGGTGTGCGAGGAGAGCGCCGGGGTGCGGGTGCTGCCGGCTTTGAACAGGTCCAGTGCCTTGTTGATTTCCGCCGTCAGCGCATCACGTTCCAGACCGAAACGTGGCAACAGAAAGGCAAAGTCGCCGCCCTCGATGTCCAGCAATTCCAGCAGCAGGTGTTCGATTTCGACGTAATGGTGCCCCCGTTGCAGGCAACGTTGCGCGGCCCGTTCGAGGGCGCGGCGGTTGTCCGGATTGAGGCGTCCGATCAGGCTGGCCAGTTCCATGTTCAGGTGATCTCCAACTGACGAAGGCGAGTTTCGATCCGTTGTACGTTGAGGCTGGCTTGCCGTTGCAGGCCACCGTTCCAGTTGAGCAGGGGCGGGGCGGCGCGACCGAGTTGCATCGGGCTGGCACCGCGCACCAGCAGCACTAGCGTGCAGTCGAGGTCGGGGCCGAAATACAAGGCGCTGAGGCTGGCCAGCGCCGAATGGGCTTCGCCGTCCGGCAGGAAACGCGCGGCTTGCGCCGCGCTCAACGGGCCGAGGGTCAACCGAAAACCCGCGTGTTCATCCCAGACCCGGGTGCCGGCCACGGCGCTGCGACCCAATTGCAGGTTGCGCCCGCCCGGTTGCAGGCGACTGCGGCTGGCGGGCGGAATCTCGCGCCAGGCACCTTCGTAGGCGCTGAGTTCAACCGGTAGCTCGAACTGTTCGCGAACCACGGCGGCGAAACCGGCCAGGGAGCGACGACCATCGGCAAACAGCGCGGTACACGCCAGTACGGCGGCATCGGCGATGGACTGACGTTGCTGCAAGGCCTTGGGCAGCAGGCCGGTCAATGCCCGAAGTTGCTTCTGTACCGCGGACGCTGCGGGCACGGTGAAGCCGATGGCGATCCGGTGTTTGCGCATCACTTTGTACAGCAGGCTGAGCAGCCGGTGCTGGAACATATCGAGAAATTCGGCCGGTGCGTAATCCTTGGCTCGCGCCCGCTGTTGCAGCCATTCCTGATAGGCGTAGGGCAGGGGACCGTCGGGGCCGCCGAGGCCGAATACCGGGGTGGTGAGGGTCGGTTGCCGGCCTGGCTCCTGGATCAGGCTTTCGATTTCGCTGGCGGCGAACAGCGGCGTCAACGGCCCGCGCAACCGCAGCGCTTCGGCTTGCGGCGAGGTGCCGCTGCCCAGGGCTTCGGCTTGCGGGTGTTCGCGTTCCAGCAACAGCAACGCCTGCAACAACTCGAACGCCTGCGGGTCGCGACGCAGCCGTTGGCTCAGGTTCAGAGGGTCAGCGGCATGCCGGCTTGGGGTTGCCATGTTTTCACCTCCTTGTCTGACTGGACCAGTACCGTGCGCACGAAGCGATTGGCGGTGGCATAGAGGGAAAAGAACTGCGCCAGCACCGCCGAGAACAACACCGCGCTGTTGCCGACAAAATGCTCGGTGTCCAGAGCCAGGCGTACTTCCAGTCCATTGCGCCAACCACGCCAGGCGTCATCGCCGACGTGCGCAATCACCCGCTCGCAACCGAGGCTGAGCAAGCCTTCGATCTGTCGCAGCGCGCTGGCTTCGTCACGCAGGTTGTGCAGTTGCAGGATCTCCCTGAGGGCAGCCAGTGCCTGCGGGCCTTCCACCAGCGACAAATGATTGAGGGTCAGTTGCGACACCAGCCGCCAGCGCGATTCGCCGTCCAGGCGCGGCAGGCTCTGGTGGCTCGGCGGGTTGCGCAGGCGTGCCCAGGCCACCGGTCCTGGCCGTTCGAAACTCAGCGGCGTACCCGCGGGCAGGCTCTGCGCCAGATGCCGGTTGGTGCACAGCAGCTCGGCGGTGATGCTGTAATCAGGTGTATCGGCCAGTTGATCGAGCCGGGTGTCGACCACGCTGACCATCAGGTCGGTGCCAAGCCGATTGGGGGTCATGCCGCTGACCCGTCGCGCATGCCAGTAGTGTTGCGCGTCGCCGCCCCCGTGCTGGTTGCCATAGTAGGGCGGCATCTGCTGCACGCCTTCGCTGGAGGTGGCGCGCATGCCGCGAATGCTGTGGATCTCCACGCTGTTCTCGCGGTGACTGTCGGCCACCAGGCGATATTCGCTGTGGGTGCCGTCCGGGCGCAGCGGCTCGGAGGTGCGTGGGAACAGGTTGATCGCTGGCGCGCAGCCCAGGGCGATATCGCTGGCCTGAAGGTGTATGCGCCTGACGGTGGGGCGGTCGAACACGATGTACAGAAACAGTGTCTGACTGTCGCTGGTGACGCCAGCCAGGGGAATGTCGAAGAAGTTGAATTTGTCGGCAAAGGCAAAGTACTCGGCCAGCAGGCGCATGCCCGGATGCACGCCGTCTTCGTCGGGCAGCAGTACTTCGTCGCGGCTGAAGCCGACGATCTGCGGCAGGCCGTCCAGCGCAACCGGCACGGTGCCCGCCGGCCCCGCCAGGACTTTCACGGCGTGGGCGCCCAGCAGGTCATACAGGCTGGCGTTGGTGACTGGCGAGGCGGCGAGGTGGATGCGTAGTTGCTTGATGCCCAGCGTCGACCACTGGTTTTCACCCAGGCAGCGCAAACTCAGGCGCAACGCAGAACGTGCCTGGATTTCACCGGTCAGTGCCTGGGCTTCATCGCCTCCCAACAGCAGCGCTTCGTCAATCTGCACCGGCCACAGGCGTACGGCAGCGCTGGTGCGAAAATGGATGCTCTCGCCCTTGGCGGTGGTGACGAACAGTGGCGTGTCCCGAGGCAGCGGATAGCCGCCGGCCAGGTTGCCCTTGGTCGGGTCGGGCTCGAACTGCACGATGGCGCATGACGGCAGCGGGCGCATGGCCAAGGGGTAAAGTTGTTCCAGCAGGGCGTCGCTGAATTCGGCGTAGTCGTCATCGAGGCGTCGTTGCAGGCGTGCGGCCAATAGCGCAAAGCCTTCAAGCAAGCGTTCGACGTGCGGGTCCGGGCATTCGCCGGGAGACAGTTCCAGGCGTCTCGCGACCTTGGGATAACGTTCGGCGAAAATGCTCCCGGCGTGGCGTAGCCAGGTCAGTTCCCGTTGGTAATAGTCGAGCAGTTGCGGGTCAATCGAGTCGCTCATGTCGCACCTCAAGGCCATCGCTGGCCCGCTCGATGACAAACGCCACGGGCCAGTGATGCTGGCCGCTGCGCAGTTCACCGACCAGGCGAATACTCAATTGCTGCGGCTTGCCCTGGACTGGCTCGACGTGAACCTCGCCCAGCTTCAGGCGCGGCTCGAAATGATTGATGGCCTCGCGCACATCCCGGGCCAACTGACGACGGTCATCGCTGCGCTGCTGTTGCAGGGCGGTCCAGTCAGCGATGCCGTAGTCGAGAATGCTCGGTGGCGAGGTCAGGGTGCGTGGACCGCGTCGGGTGTTGAACAGGCGCAGCAATTCGGTGTGCACCGAGTCGAGCAAGCCTTGGCGATCGAACACCAGCGCGGCGTCGATATCGCCCGAGGCAAGCCGCTCGAACAGCGGCGCACGCATGCCGGTGTCTGCCATGGCCGACGCGCCGGCTTACTTGCTGGCCTTGTTGGCGGCCATGTCCCAGACCGTGCCGGCCGTGCCTTCCTTGGTGCCGTCGTCTTTCTGGGCAGTGAGTTCCCATTTGATCTTGGTGAAGTTCAGGGAGATGGTTTCCACCGGTTTGCCCCCCGTGCCGCCACTGACGCTGACATTGGACAACACCACATTGGTGAGGGTGTAGATGATGAAAGGCATCAGTTGGCCGCTGCCTTCGGCGGCGTTACGGCCGATGGTGATCTTGGCTTCCGGGATCGGTTTGCCAGCGCAGCAGTAGCCGTTGAGGCTCGGCGTGGAGCTGTCGACGAACTTGGTCAGGGTGAACTCGCCGACGTGCGGCTTGCCGGACGTGCGTTCCGAGTTGCTGACGTCGTTGGTGACCTGCATCGCGACGTTGTGGCTGTAAGACATGATTTCGATCTTGTCCTTGTAGCCCTCGAGCAGGCTGTCGCCTTTGATGTCGCCGCCGAGGTCGAGAATGATTGCATCCATCGCTTGGAACTCCTGAAGGTTATCGCTATAGGCACGTGGGTGAATGCCCAATGCCAATCAATTAAGCCGAACACTGAACCAGATAAGCCAAACACCGAGCCTGTGGAACTGAATACTGAATCTGAGAGCAGGACACTGAATCTGATAAGCCAAACACCGAGCCTGTGGAACTGAATATTGAATCTGAGAGCAGGACACTGAACCTGAGAGCAGAACACTGCATCTGAGAGCAGGACACTGAATCTGAGAGCAGAACACTGAATCTGAGAGCAGGACACTGAACCTGAGGGCAGGGCACTGAACCTGAGAGCAGGACACTGAATCTGAGAGCAGAACACTGAATCTGAGAGCAGGACACTGAACCTGAGGGCAGGGCACTGAACCTGAGAGCAGGACACTGCATCTGAGAGCAGGACACTGCATCTGAGAGCAGAACACTGAACCTGAGGGCAGGGCACTGAACCTGTGGCGAGGGAGCTTGCTCCCGCTGGACTGCGTAGCAGGCCCCTTTGTTGGGGCCGCTTCGCGCCCCAGCGGGAGCAAGCTCCCTCGCCACAGGTTTCAGTAGAACCACAGTTTTCAGTAGAGCCACAGGTTTCAGTAGAGCCACAGGTTTCAGTAGAGCCACAGGTTTCAGCAGAGCCACAGTTTTCAGTAGAACCACAGGTTTCAGCAGAGCCACAGGTTTCAGTAGAGCCACAGTTTTCAGTAGAGCCACAGGTCTCAGTGAGGCCACAAGTTTCAGCCGTCAGGCGGCAACCGGTGGTGGCAGTTCGGCAACCAGGCGGATCGAGGCGGTCAGTTCTTCGAGCTGGAAGTGCGGCCGCAGGAATACCGTGGCGCGGTAGGCGCCGGGTTTGCCGGCGATCTCGGTCACGTCCACCCGCGCTTCACGCAGTGGGTATTGGGCCTTGATCTCTTGCGGCGCGTTGTCGTTGATCAGCACGTAGTCGGCGATCCAGTTGTTGAGGTAGGTCTGCACGTTGTCGCGGGTCATGAAACTGCCGACCTTGTCGCGCATGATCACCTTCAGGTAATGGGCGAAACGCGAGGCCGCGAGCACGTATGGCAACATCGCCGAAATCCGTGCGTTGGCGTTGGCCTCGTTGGTGTTGTAGGTCCTGGACTTGTTGGTGGTCTGGCCGCCGAAGAACACTGCCACGTCGCTGTTTTTCTTGTGGCACAGGGCGATGAAGCCGAGGTCGTTGAGCTCTTTTTCCCGGCGGTCGGTGATCGCCACTTCGGTCGGGCACTTGAGCGACAGGTCGCCGGAGCTGGTACGGAACGTGTGGGCCGGCAGGCCTTCTACGGCACCCCCGCCTTCGGCCCCGCGAATCGCCGCGCACCAGCCGTATTTGGCGAACGCCTCGGTGATGCGTTGCGACAAGGCCCAGGCCGCGTTGCCCCACAGGTATTTGCTGTGGTCGGTGCCATTGACGTCTTCGACGTAAGTGATGCCTTCCACCGGCGAGGTGTCCGGGCCGTAGGGCAGGCGCAGCAGGAAGTGCGGCAGCACCAGGGACACATAGCGCGAGTCTTCGCTTTCACGGAACGAGCGCCATTTGATCAGCTCCTGGCTCTCGAAGACTTTCGACAGATCACGCGGCACAGCCAGCTCAGTGAAGCTGGTCATGTCGAACAGCCGTGGGCTGGCGGCGGCAATGAACGGCGCGTGAGCAGCGGCGGCAACGTTCGACAGTTTTTCCAGCAGACCGATGTCCTGCGGGTTGCGGCCGAAGGTGTAGTCGCCCACCAGCAGGCTGAACGGGTGCCCGCCGAAAGTGCCGTACTCTTCTTCGTAGATCTTCTTGAACAGCGCGCTCTGGTCGAATTCGACGGCTTTTTCCAGGTCGTTCTGCAGCTCTTTCTGGGTCACGTTGAGCAGGCGCAATTTCAGCCGCGAACTGGTCTCGGTGTTTTGCACCAGCATGTGCAGGCCGCGCCACGAGGCTTCGAGCTTCTGCATCTCGGGATGGTGCAGCACTTCGTTGAGCTGGGCGCTGATCAGCGTGTCGATCTTGCTGATGCGGTCGTTGATCATCGCCACGGTGTCCTTGTCGATGGCCATGCTCTTGTCGAGAACCTGGGTGGCGAATTCGGCCAGCATGTCGCGGGCGTAATCCTGCTGGCTGTCGTCATGGGCCATGCGGCCTTCGGCGATGATGCGGTCGAGCAGGGACAGGGTTTCTGTAGTGCTTTCACTGGTTTTGGCGCTGGCTGAAGCGGGCATGGCGACGTCTCCCTGAGTGAATGAGTGATCAGGCTTGCGGTTCGGCCGGCGCTTCGCTGTCGCCTGCGGTGGCAGGGGCAGGGGCAGCAGGGGCGGCGGTTTCCGGACGGGCAGACTTGATCTCTTGCAGGCCTTCGGTGTTGGCGATCACGTCGCGCAACAGCTTGTCCAGATCATCGTTGCCGTCGAGTTTGGTCAGCAGGTCGCGCAGGCGCTGGCGGGCTTCGAACAGACGGCGCAACGGGGTGATTTGCTCGACCACTTTCACCGGGTCGAAGTCATCGATGTGCTTGAACTTGAGCTCGATGTTGAGCTTGCTGTCGTCGCCGGTGGTGAGCGTGTTGTTGACCTGCAAGACGGCGCGGGGGGCAATCGAGGCGAGCACTTCGTTGAAGTTGTCACGGTCGATTTCGGTGAAACGCCGTTCAGTCAGTTTTGGCAATGCCTGGATGGGCTTGCCGGACAGGTCGGCAAGAATGCCCACCACCAGTGGCAGCTCTTTTTTCTCGATGGCGTTGCCGATTTCGACGTCGTAGGTGATTTGCACGCGGGGCGGGCGAACCCGGTCGAGCTTGTGTTGAGTACTTTCTGCCATGTTGGCTGACTCCGATGCATGAGCGGGCGCAATGCATCGGGGAGGCCCGTTCATCGCTTTCCCTTGCTGGACCACAGGTTAGAAAGGGTGGCAGATGGACCTGTCGTTCCTTTGACAAACCTTCCTCATTCGGCGGGGGGCACCGAACTACCCAAGACGCTAGAACAGGTCTATAAAAAAGCAAGCGAAAACATTTTTGGACCGCCACGAGAAAAGGAAAATTCATTTTGTCTGCACGTTTTTTTGCGCTGGCCGTGTTTCTCTCACTTGGCGCGTGCTCGATGTTCGGGCCACGGGTCGACCTCGATAACGTGACCCTGGATGTCGCGCCGAAAGCCAACGACGACACACCGATTGCCGTGGACTTCATCGCCGTCAACGACCCGGACTTGCTCAAGCAGCTGTCCGGGATCACCGCTCGCCAGTGGTTCACCGGGCGCGAGCAGTATCAACGCGACTACCGCCAGCAGATGACGGTCTGGGGCCTGGAGCTGGTACCGGGTCAATTCATCGACAAACAGCCGTTCCCGTTGGGGGGCAAGCGGGCGGCTGGACTTTTGGTCTTCGCCAGCTATAACACACCCGGAGCACACCGTTTGCGCCTGGATGACCAGAGCAATGCATGGCTCAAGTTCGACAGTCGCGAGATGACGCTGGTCGACAGCTCGCACTGAGTACCGCGCACAAATGCCCTGTGGCGCGGCGAGATCATGACGTCGAAAGGAATCGTATGAGCCTGTTACCTGACGCGGTTTGCTGGCATGAGGGCATGCAGTTGTTGCCCCAGCATTTTCAGTTGCAAGGGCTGCGGGCAGAGGCGTTGGTCGCGCATTTCGCCCAGGCGTGCAATCCGTGGTTCTGGGGTATCAACCGTGTCGAATTCGATCCCTCGGCCTTGAGCGCCGGGCTGGTACGTTTGCTCAATCTGCAAGCGAGCATGCCCGACGGTTTGCCGCTGAACGTGCAGGCCGGTGTCGGTCCGACGCTGGAGCTGGACGTCAACGAAGCGGTGAATGCCACGGACGATGCCACCGTCACCGTGTACCTGGCGATCAGCCCGTTGTGGCGTGCCGGGCAGTTGCTGCCGCTCAAGGGTCGGCTGCAATCGGTGGTCGGTGATGCGCTGCCGGATCTGACCAGTGGCGAATACCCGGAATCGATCACGGTATGGCGCCCGAATCCGCGTTTATGCACGCAGTTGAACAAGGCAGATGCCATCTGTTTGCCGCTGCTGAAAATCCGCAAGGAGGGCGGCGGCTTTATCCAGTTGCCGTACACACCGCCGACGCCGATTGTATTGCCGGAATCGGTTTTGGGCCGGGAGGTGGCGCAGTTGTGCGCAAGGGCGCGGGAGAAATGCATGTTCCTCGCCGGCCGTTTGCGTCAGGCGCAGCAGGCCGGCAATCAGGATGACGCGCTGGAAATTCGTCGCCAGTTGACCGCGCTCTGGGCACGCCTGCCGGAGGTCGAAGGCACACTGAGCAGCCGTGTTGCGACACCACAAAATCTGTATGTCCAGCTGCTCGGCCTGGCGGGTGCCTGGTCGGCGCTCGACCCCCTGGCCGGTGTGCCACCGTTCGCGCCGCTGGACTTTCTGGAGTTGCAGCGCGGCTATGAAGCTGTGCTCGACTGGCTCGATTGCACCCTCGAATTGATCCGCGCCGGTTACCGTAGCCTGCCGTTCGCGCGCAACGAACAGAGCTTCTCGATTCAACTGCCCGATGATCAGCCGAGCCAGCGTCTGGTGATTGGTTTGCGCATGCCCAACGGTGCCGGCGAGCTGGCGGCCAGCGAATGGCTGCGAGGCGCGATCATCGCTTCGGCACCCCACGTCCCATTGCTCAGCCGCCAGCGCATGAGCGGTCTGGCGCATCAGGCCATGAGCCGCAACGAGCAGGTGGCCTACAGCGTCGGCGATGATACGCGCCTGTTCGTGGTGACGGCGGACGGCCAATGGTTCGACGGGCAGCTGCCGTTGCAGATTGTGGCACCGGCCTCGAAACCGGCCAGCAGTCCCTGGCAAGTGGTGTTGTTTGTGCCGCAGACAAGTGAACGGGTTTGATCACGCAAGGGGCGCTGTATGTCTGAAGGGAATGGCGGGTCGGGAACATTGGGCCTCAACGACGCACCGCTGAGCAGCGCCTTTCGCCAGGCCTGGCAACAATGGACCCAGGACTGGAATCAGTTGCCCAAGGACAGCGACGAAACGGTGTTGGTGGAGGCGGTGGTCGAGATGTCCACGCAGCAGTCCCAGCGCTTGTGGCGCACGGCATTTTCCAGGGTCGGCGACTCGGCGACCGAGCAGGTCAAGGCGCTGGTCTACGCCTTTGTCGCCTTGATCGACGAGACCCTGCTGTTCACCCCATGGCCGGGGCAATCGGCCTGGCAGGACAAACCGCTGGAGGCGCGCATGTACAGCAGCCGTCAGGCCGGCGAACGATTGCCGACGGCGATCAAGGAACTGCTCGAGGAGCAAGTGGCCAATACCCGCGATATCGCCAATGTCTATTTGCAGTGCCTTGTGCTGGGGTTTGAGGGACGTTTGCGCGGTGAGCACAGTCAGGTCCAGCACGAGAAATTGCGCCTGGCGCTGTACACCTTTGCCTGGCAGCACGAGCCCGACGAGGCACACGTGATGGCCTGTCTGGAACAGCCAGCGGTGTCGCCGCCTGTGCAATTGCCGGTGCGCCTGTCGTTGCCCGACGGCTTTCGTCTGGCGCTGGGCATTCTGGCCATGGTGTTGTTGCTCACAGGTCTTGGGCAACTGGCCTGGCGTGATATTCGACAGGAACTCGAACCGGTGCTGCAAATGACGGATTCGGTCAGCACCCCGGAGCAAGACTCATGAGTACGCTGGGGATGATCGGCCTGGTCGTGGTGCTGCTCCTGGTGCTGATTCTGATCGCCGTCGCGCTCTGGTGGTTGCGCACCCAGAGCGGCGCGGCGATTCGCAGTTTTTATGCCGCTGTGCGGCACATGGAGCAGGAGCAGGGTGCCCAGGATCGTTATCAGATTCCATGGCTGCTGATGCTCGGCGACGAGGTGCAGGGCACGCAACTGTGCATGCAGTGGCGCTTGCAGCCCACCGACAAACCGGCCTGGTTCGGACGCTGGTGGTCAGATTCAGAAGGCGCGGTACTGGTGGTGCCGCAAGCGCTGTTCTTGCCGGACGAAGGCATGAACCTGCAACGGGGCGGCTGGTGGCGGTTGCTGGGGTTGATCCTGCGCCTGCGCAGCAAACGGCCACTGGACGGTGTGGTGTGGACGGTGCCGGTCAGCAGCCTGGCCAATGTCGAACAGGCGACGACCCTGGGCCTGGCGGCCCGGCGCCGCTTCATCGACCTGCTGCAACGTTTCGGCCTGAGCCTGCCGGTGTACGTGGTCATTACCGGCATGGAAGAGCTGCCGGGCTTTCAGGAACTGATTACGGCCCTGCCCGAAGAGAGTCGCGAACGAGCGCTGGGCTGGTCCTCGCCGTACAGCCCGGATGCGGCCTGGCAGTCGCAATGGAGCGATGTGGCCTTGGACCAGGTGTACCGGGCGCTGTCGGAATCGATCATTGAAATCGGTACCTTGTCCGGTACGTTGAGCAGCGATCTGTATGCATTGCCACAGCGTCTGGAGGCGCTGCGGCGTACCTTGCAAACCCTGCTGGAGCCGGTGTTCCAGGGCAATGCCCAAGGGGAAGCACCGCGTTTTCGCGGGGTGTACTTCACCGCCAACCAGCCGGCGGAAGATGCCGTCGACGGTTTTTCCGCCGACGACAGCGGCGTGCAGCAGAGCGCGTTTGCCCGCCGGTTGTGGCAGCGTCGGGTGGTCGCCGAGCGCGGCCTGGCCCAGCCCGTGCCGCGTCTGTTGCGTCTGCGTCAGCGCTGGCAGCGGGTGACCGGTGGCGTGGCGGCGGTGCTCGGGGTGATCTGGGCAGTGTGCATGCTCTGGGTCTGGCAAGGCTCGGTCAAGGACGCCCGCGACCTGGCGCGGCTGCTGCAAGGCGCACAGAAAAGTTATGTCGCGGTCATCGACGACAGTCATCGTCAGGACCCGACCCGGCGTAACGTCCAGGGCTTCTGGCGGGTGCTGGAAAAGGCGCCGCGCTGGACCTTCACCTCACTGGCGTTTCCCACTTCATGGTTTTCTCCGCTGGACGTGCAACTGGAGAGTGAGCTGCGGCTGATTGCCAAGCGGCACATGGTGCAGCCGCTGCACGATCTGCTGGGCTCGGACCTTGTGGCGCTCAAGGCGATTCGCAATACCGAGCGACGCAATGCCGTGGAAAGCGACGACCCGGCCCAGTGGCAAAACTACGTCAAGTCGAAGGAGCTGGTGGATCGCGCCGTGCGCCTGGAACAGCAGAACCAGTGGTTCGGCCAGGCCCTGAACAACTCACGCACGCCGCTCGATGATCTGGTGCTGCTGAGCAATAACGCCTTGTCGCTGAACCTCAATGTCGGCACCTTGAGGCGCGCGGCGTTTTACAACCGGGTACTGCTCGACACTAACGACGACAGCTTGCAGGCCCTGGACCTGACGGTCGAACGTCCCGGCGTCCAGAGCAATTTCAGTGGGCTGATGGAGCGCTGGCTGGACCAGTACTTCCTTGCCGACAACTTCGTCAGTCAGGCCGGTTACCTGAAACTGCACCTGGAACGACTGGAAGCCGGCAGCGGCAATACCCTGACAGAGCTCGAAGACCTGCAAGCACTGATCAGTGATTTGCAGGGCCTGATCGGCCTGACCAATTCGGCCTGGAGCCGGGGCAAGGGCCAGGACCTGGTGCCCGGTTACCGCGACATGATGGACAAGGTGCGCCAGAGCCCGCTGCTCGGTCAGCAAGTCCAGCAACAGCTGGATGACCAGGCGGCGAAATTGCAGCAGAGCTTCCGTGATCAGTGGATCGCCAAGGCCGGGGCCAGGGGCAATCTGCTGGTGCTGCAAGGCAGCGGGCAGTTGGCGTTGCAGGATCAGGTCGTGCAGTTGAGCAACGCGGTCGACGCGCTGTTCAAGCGTGATTTTGTCGCCATCGCCTTGCGCGCCGACGACGCCGAATCGGGTAATTCCCAAGGGCAGGATGTCGACGGCGATGACCTCAATGGCGCGCTCAATTATTTCGCCAGTTACAAGAGCTACACCGCCGAAGAACTGCCGCGCATCCCGCCGGCGTATCGCGGCGCGCTGCTGCAAGCCGCCGAAGATGCGGTAGCGACGGCGATGTGGGAGAGCATCAAGGACCACAAGGAACAGACCCATGCTTATGGCGTATTCAACGTCCAGGCACCGCAAGCGATTGCCTTGCAGAAAGCCTTTGTCGAAGTGCGCCGCAGTGACCTGGCCACGCGTTTGCAAACCGTGCTGAACCGCCGTGCCCTGGCGGAAGTGGTCGGTGGCCTGAATGAAATTGTCGCTCAGCCGTTGTTCAGCGGTCGTACCGAAATCAGCCAGTGGGATGGCTCGAAAAACCTCGGCCTGCAACTGTTCGGCGCCAGTGACGTGCAGGACCTGAAACTCAGCCTCAAGCAGCAATTCAACACCATGCTCGGTATCACCGAGCGGCGCAGCTCGGCACTGGACTGGCTGCGTACCCAGCAGCAGAACCTGTCGGCGCTGGATTACGAACGGGTGACGCAATTCAACGCGCTCAACGACGAACTGCTCAAGTACAAGGACCAGAACCCGGCCAGTTCACCGGCGCAGATCGAGCAACTGGTCAGTCGCGATTTCATCGACATGGACACCAGCACCTGCGGCCAGATCCTGCAAACCGCCAGCCTCGGCAGCGGCCGTGGGACGCTGGCGTTGCGCGCGCTGGATTTGCAGCAAAGCGCCATGCGCCGTTGTCAGGTCCTGCAACAGCAGCAGGCGGCGACGGCCTGGAACGATGTGGCCAATTATTTCAATCAATACCTGGCCGGGCGTTTTCCGTTTGCCAGTGGCGTGCAGGCCAGCGACGCCGACCCGGCGCGGGTCGAGCATTTTCTGGAACTGATCGACAAACGACTGCCGGTGGCACAGGCCGGGTTGGCCCTCAGCCAGGCACCGAGCCGCATGGCGGCACAGGAGTTCCTCAATCGTCTGAAGCAGGCCAGCACCTGGCTCGGGCCGTTGTTTATCCGCGACAAGAGCGGCGTGCTGGGGGTCGAGATGGATGTGCGCTGGCGCACCGATCGTGATGAGGAGCGCGGCGCCGATCAGGTCATCGCCTGGGACTTGAACGCCGGCAATCAACAGATCAGTTATCCCGGCGAGCCGCAACCGAACCTGCGCTGGATGGTCGGCCAACCGATTCGCTTGACGTTGCGCTGGGCCAGAAACGGCTCCCAGCGTCCGGCCAACGATCCGTTGCAGCCGAACCTGGTGGTGCGCGATCTGGAAGCCGGTTGGGAATATGGCGGGCCGTGGTCGTTGCTGCGCTTCATGCGTGCGCAGTCCTCGGTACAGCGCCAGCCGAACGTGGATTACACCGACTTTCCACTGATCTTGCGCCTGCCGGTCACCGGGCAGACGCCGACTGCCGAGCAGACCCGGATGTTCATGCGCCTTTCGCTGATGAGCCAGGGCTCGAAACTGCCGCTGTCGATTCAACCGCTGCCCGCCGTGGCGCCGCCTTCACCGTTCATGGGCACGGGCACCACCGCGTCTATCGCCAATACTGAGGTGGGCCTGTGAATCAACCTTCAATCCCCATGCCGGAACTGATCGACCGGCTGCTGGCGCCCATCAGCGCTGAAGCACCCTGTGGTCAGGATCTGCGTTATGAACACGAATTCGATCAGGCCCGGGAGTTGCGCCGCGAAGACGATACCAGCCTGCCGACCGGTGTCTGGCAGTCGTCGATCAAGCGTGCGCAGTGGCCGCAGCTGGAGCAACTGACGACCAGCCTGCTGCTGGAACGCAGCAAGGACCTGATGCTCAGTGCCTGGCTGGGCGAAGCCTGGTTGCATCAGGACGGCCTTGAAGGCTTGCCCGGCAGCCTCGCGCTGGTCGCCGGGTTGTGCGAGCGCTATCCCGAACAACTGCACCCCCAGGCCGAAGACGGTGATCAGTCGTGGCGGGTGATACCGCTGGAATGGCTGGCCCGGCGCTACAGCGAAGTGCTGCTGACCCGGGTGCCGTTGCTGGACACGCGCAACGGTGAATTCGAGGGCGTATGTCTGGATACCTGGCGCCGGTTGCAGTTGCAGCAGGTGCTGGTCAATGACAGCAAAGTGGCAAAAACCTCGGCGGAAACCGCCCGCAGCGAACAGAAAAAACTCACTGAACAGATTCGCGCCACGCCGCTGTCTTTCTGGTTGCGCAACCAGGGCAGCCTGTTGCTGAGCCTGCAACATCTGCAGCGCCTGGATGCCTGGAGTGATGCTTATCTGGGCGATCAGGCGCCCGGGTTCAAGGCGTTGCAGAATGTCATCGAGGCGTTATTGACGCTGGTGGAGGAGTTTATTGCCATGCACCCACGACAGCCCAATCAGCCGCCGGTCGAGGTTCCATCGGTGCCAGTGTCCATTGCCGTGGAAGCGGCGGCGCCTGAGCCTCAGGTATTCCGTGAGCCGGCGAATCGTGAAGAGGCCTATCGGCAATTGTTGCTGATTGCCGAGTACCTGGCCCGTACCGAGCCACACAGCCCGGTGCCGTACTTGATCCGGCGCGGGGTGGAGTGGGGGAGCAAGCCGTTGAGTGAATTGCTGGGTGAATTGATTTCGGCGGATGCGGAATCGCGGCGGCTGTGGACGTTGCTTGGAGTTCTCTAGAACACTGCACACCTTGCGGGAGCGGGCTTGCCCGCGATGAAGGCGGCACATTCAGCATGGGTACCGACTGACACGCCGCCATCGCGGGCAAGCCCGCTCCCACAGGATTTTGGGGTGTCAGCAAGATTTGTAGTGTGTCAGGTGGAGCGGCCTGGCACCGGCATCGGCAACGCAATCGGCGTCAGCACCGGGTTGCCGGAAAAGAACGCCGCCAGGTTTTTGCCCACCAGCTCAACGGTGCCCTGGGTCGCTTCCGGCGACAACCCGGCGACGTGCGGTGTGAGGATGACGTTGGTCAGGCTCTTGAGCGCTTCCGGCACCTTGGGCTCGGCATCGAACACATCCAGTGCGGCGCCGCCGATGCGGCGTTGTTCCAGCGCGGTGATCAAGTCGGCGGTGACCACTACGCTGGCCCGGGCGATATTCACCAGAAAACCTTTAGGCCCCAGCGCGTCCAGCACCTGGCGGTTGATCAGGTGCTGGGTGCCGAGCCCGCCCGGCGTGGCGACGACCAGAAAATCCGAGGCCCTGGCCAGCTCCGTGGGGGTCGAGCAGTAGTCGTATGGCACGTCGCTGCGATGCTGGCGGTTGTGGTAACACACACTCATGTCAAAACCGTCGGCCGCCCGCTTGGCGATGGCCATGCCGACCGCGCCGAGACCGAGAATCCCCAGGCGTTTGCCAGCCAGGGAAGGGCGCATGATTTTAGGCCATTCACCGCGACGGACAGCGGCGTCGGCCCGGGGAATGTCGCGCACCAGTGACAACAGCAACGCCATCGCGTGATCGGCCACCGAAGATGCATTGACCCCGGCGCCATTGGTCACGGTGATGTGCCGGTCGCTGGCGGCTTGCAGGTCGACGTGTTCGTAACCGGCGCCGATCACGCAAATGATTTTGAGTGCGGGCAGGGCCGCGATCTCATCGGCGTACAACCCCAGCGGACCACGCGTCAACACGGCGTCGATGCGCGCACCATGGGTGGCGATGGCCTGGGCGCGTTCGGCAGGGGTTGGCGCCAGGATCAGGTGAAAGCCCTGATGTTCGAGAATCGGCAGGTAGTCGTTGATGGTTTCAACCAGTACCAGAACGGTTGCGGTCATGCCGGGGCTCCTGTGGGCTTCGGATGGTCGGGCTCTATGTCGTTGCAGATTGCTGATTCCAGAGCGGTTTGGCAATGGCCAACTCTGGACAGTGTAGGAGCTTGCACGGCCTCTATGCCTGCCGGTAAAGATCTACACTGCAAAACCCTGTGGGAGCGAGCTTGCTCGCGATAGCGGCGTGTCAGTCAACATATGAGTCAACTGCCACTGCGCCATCGCGAGCAAGCTCGCTCCCACAGATTATGTATTTAAAACTGGATATCGGCGGTGTTGATGATCCTGGCGAACGCACCATTCAACGTCGCATTGTGGTGTTCGATAATCGCCGAGGCCGCCAGCACCGGCGTGTCCATGCAGGTATGCGCATCAGCCACCAGCAGCGGTTTGAGCCCCAGATCCGCAGCTGCCCGGCAAGTGCTGTCGATGCAGTATTGGGTTTTCATGCCGACGATCAGCAGCTCATCGACCCCGCCCGAGCGCAGGTGCTGCGCCAGCGAAGTGCCATGGAAGGCGTTGGGTCTGGTCTTGTTGAACAGGATGTCGATATCGCCATCCAGCTCAAGCTCGGGCAACAACTGCCAGAAGGGACTGCCAGCGGCAATCGGCGACCCGTCGGGGCCGGTGTGGCGGACGGCATGAATCGGTACGTTGCGTTCCCGGGCCTGTTGGATGAGCCGGCGAATATTGCCCAGCACCCGCTCGCCGTCGTGGGGTTTGTCCGGGCCGTGGAACAGGCCGACCTGCATATCGATGATCAGAAGCGCTGATGGCATGGTGTTTCTCCTGGGTGTCGTACACAACGTGCCGAACGGAGGGGAGAAACAACAAGGCCCCGTCCATTGCTGGCGGGGCCTTGGGTTCACTGCGCTGTGTTTACCCCAGCCAGCCACCACACGACCCGCCGGTAGCGGTCGTGGTGGTGCGGGTGAGGTTCAGCGCAGGGATCTTCATGTGGCCGATCATGCTGGCGCCGGGCCGGGCTTGTCAACGGCCTTTTCGGCGGTCAGAAACTTCAACGCCGCCGCCAGGATTTCATCGGACAGTGGCTCGCCCTGAGTGGCGCGGGCCAGGGTCAGGGCACCGACCATCAACGAAAATTGCACCAGCGCCTGTTGTCGATCCTGCGCGGCATCGCCGGTCTGCATCAACGAGCCGAAGGTCTGCAGCAGTCGGTCCAGGCCCTCGTTGAACGTCTGGCGCAAACCGCTACCAGCCGCTTCGTGGCACATGTCCCCGGCGAAGGCGACCACCGGGCAGCTCGCGCCGGGATTGTCGCGGCTGGCTGCCGACAGATAGGGTTCGATCAAGGCGCGGCGGGCGCTGTTCTTGTCTGCGCTTTCGGCGATCCAGGCATTCCAGCGCTCACCTGATTGCTGGAACGCCCGGCCACCGGCTTCCCGCGCCAGGGCTTCCTTGGACTCGAAATGCCCGTAGAACCCGCCGTGGGTCAGTCCGGCGGCGGCCATCACATCAATTACGCTGATCCCGTGCAGCCCCCGCTCACGGAACAGCCGCGTGGCGGCATCGACGATGGTTTCGCGATTGAGGTCGGCTTGTGCGCGGGAGACTCGGGGCATGATCGTGGCTCGCAGGTAGAGAAGGGGGCATCAGGCGTATTGGGCGATGCCGTTGCCGAATGACCAGTTTTCCTTTTTCACTTCCACCAGGCTGATGAATACGTCTTCAAGGCGCACCGCCAGTTCCGTATGCAGGCTGTCGGCGATGGTTTTGTAGAGCAGTTTTTTCTGCTCGGTGGTGCGGCCTTCGTTCAACGTGATCTGGATGATCACCAGATTGTCTGTTCGATTAATGCCCAAATACTCGGTGTCGAAGATGAAATGTTCTTCATCGTGCTCGGCCAGTATCTGGAAATTATCGTGTTCCGGCACACCGATGGCGTTGTGCATGGCGGCATAGATCAACTGACCGACGCGTTTGGCGTAGGTGGGGTCTTGATGCTTTTTGATGTCGACGCGAACCAGTGGCATAGGAATGACTCCGGGTGGAAGGCAGGTTCATTCAAAATACATGATGGTGAACCTTTATCAAGTCGAGATTGGCATGGACCGATGAGTTGTCCGCCAGCGAAGGGGGCTTCACTGACACGGAACAAGCGACCGTTCTTGGCCGCTTGCTGAACGCGGTCCAACGTTTGAATGCGGATGTTCGAACGCTGGCTGGCGCTGTGCAGTCTGCCACGTCACCAGAAATGTTCACGACATCGTAGGTATGGCCATTGTATTGGTATTGTTCAAGTGTCTTGCAGCGTCGACCGCTGGGTGCATCTGGCCCCGACCGCCTTGCATCCGTACAGCGTGTCTCGGCTGGCGCGACGTGCGCACCGCTCTGCGCTCTGTGGACCCCGGTGAGCACTAATAAAATAGCGCTAGCGTCGGGTATTGATTTGCCTTGGAATGGGAATGACCAATTGTTAAGGAAGTATGATGACTTCAAGTAAGCGTTACTTGCTCTGATTAAGCGTTGCGCAGCGATATGAGTGAGGTTTGAAGGGGCACATTAGTAGCGAGGGAGAGTATGCGGTAAATCACGCAAGGCCTCCGTTGACGGGTAGTTACTTGGCTTGCTTCAAATGGGAGCGTCGCAGCTCTGCGCAGGTTGAATTTTTTTGCGTGTCAAGAATAGTTTAATTTGTCGCGTGAGGAAAATGTAAAATAGTGTGTCTCCTTGTAGGACGCGTGCGTAGGCAGATGTGGCTTTTTTCTCAAAATATAGGCCTGTCAGTGACAAAATGCACCGCGCATTGCGTGTTAGCATTCAATAGTCAGGAGAGAGAAGTGCAGTAGATTTGCACTTGTAGAGCGGCTGGATAGAGCAGGCTCAAGAGAGAGGGGCGCAGGCGTATCTTCTTGCGCAATGGTACTTGATGATTAGAGGGTGTCTGGCATTTTATGTAATGGCGGTAGGGCTGAAGGGTCATGGCGATATGATATCACTTAATGTTGTCCTAATGTCTCCTCACTAGAACTGTCAATACGCGCTGATGTTTAATCAGGCTCCCCTGTCAGGCACCTTGCCTGCATTTCTGAAGGGGCGGGGATTTGCAGTTGCTTGTGTGTTTGATGTTCATGGCGTCAAGGTTTTTTGGTTGATAAGAGCTATTGTACTAATTTTGAGTGGGCGGGAGAGCAGGTAAATACTTGACCTGGGCGGCTAATGCATTGTAAAAAAATAATATGCGGAAATGATGTTGGCATGCTGAGGTGGCATGGCAGCATAGGAATGCTGTACAAGTTCGGGATTAAAATGATATGCAAGGTGCTAACACGCTTGATCAGAAGATATCTCCGTGTCGATGGTGCATTCCTGCTTTTCAGTCATTATCTACCTCTGTAGAGGGGGTTTATATTCTGACGAGAGGAGGGCTGACAATCCGAGATGTTAACGTAATAAGGTGTGTTGAGGCGGGTGAGCTTCTCTTTGTCAGACGAGGAAGTTATCTGGTCAGCACCGGTGAGCATCGAAGTGAATTGCTATGGATTCCCTTATCGGAGCAGTTTTTGCAGAGTTTTATCCAGCGTTTTGGTGCATTGCTCGGTGAGGTTGAGCGCAGAGATAAATGCGGGGGAAACATTATTGTCTTTGCGAGCAATCCATTACTCGTAGATTGTGTGAAAAGCATGAAAACCCTGCTTGCACATGAACATCCTCCGATGCTGGCATCCTTGAAGGTGGAGGAATTGTTGATGTTGTTTGTCTTCGGCCCTCAAGGAGCCGAATTAATGTCGTTACTGCGTCAGCAGAGCAACAGGCATGTCGAACGCTTGCAGCAATTTATGGAACAGTATTTCTTGAAAGAGTGGCGGCTCAGTCAGTTTTCCAGGGAGTTTGGCATGGGGCTGACGACCTTCAAGGAGTTGTTCGGGGTTGTGTATGGCGTTTCTCCAAGGGCCTGGATCAGCGAGAGGCGTATTTTGCATGCTCATCATTTGCTCCTTAATAGCGAGCTGAGCATCGCGGACATAGCCATGGCAAGTGGCTTCTCCAGTCAATCGTACTTCACTCAAAGTTATCGGCGACGGTTCGGTTGTACGCCAAGTCGATCCCGGCAGGGTAAAGAGTCGGTGCTGAAGTACGCAAGCATGATCTCCATCCGTCTGAAAGAGCCGGCGTGATGAATGCTTGAGCGATCTTGCGGAGCCGATTTGTCTGGAGTCGCCAGTCAGGATCGAGAGCGTGGTGGTGCTGTTTATTTTTGTTGGAAATTGATAAAAAATCGCCGTTTTCTATAAGTTTTTAGATTTTATTTTTGATACGGTCTGTCTATTGATTATTAGATCGCATCAGCGACGATTTATAGGAAATGTCTAAGCGTATTTGCCTTGAGTAGCCGTGTCATTACAGCTGTCAAGTGTCAATTTGCATAGATTTATGAAATATGCAGGGATGTAATTTCAGGAGTTCACTATGAATATCCATCTGCTCAGTGTTTATCTGGACGGGGTTTTGTCCTTGTCGATGATGCATCGAAATGGAATCGAGGTATTTTCTCTGCGCCACCATGCGCATTGCGTCCTGATTGCGGCACAGGTGGCCTGGAAGTGGCAGCGTGGACTGATTCAGCGCTATTTCATGGGGGTCCGCTTACCCGTTTGCTGCTCCAGTTCGCAACACTCTACTCATAAGGCTATCAACGCCTTGTCAATGAATATGACGATAGACCATGAATGCGCGAGTGCAAGGCTTGCCATGGGTATCGCTCTGCGCAGTACATTTTTCGATCCCGTACCTGCCAAAGTCTGTTCCTCAGGCGCGCACTTTACTTCGACCTCAAAAAAAATCGGCGACTCATTCAAGTCTGATCGAGTGTTGGTCAATGGGGCGAAGTTTGTGTTGTGGCAATGTTTGCATTGACTATGCCAGGCGTCACCCACTTTCGTTGTTAATAAAGTAAGCAGGCTGCTTATGGCACTGACTGCCTGAAAGTTCCTGCTTATGGCGAAAATTAATTAATGATTTGAACTTGTCGTTGTGACGGGGAATGGGCCGAAGCGCTCATTGCACGGAACAGATGATGACCGGTGTATGTCTGCTCATACATCGTTTGCGATGACGGTCATGTGTGTTGGAAATATCTACTTAACAGTTGCCTGGGTGGGATGAAACTTATGAGTTCGATCATTGAAAAACTTTGCGAGCGTGCCAGAACTTCTCCTTCGCAGAGGGCATTCGAGTTTCTGTCGTCCAAGGGCGTGTCGGAGCAAGTTCTGGATTACGCCGAGCTGAAGCGCTCTGCAAGTCGCGTGGCCGCCATGCTCAAGTCTGCTGGAGCGGTTGCCGGCGAGCGTATTCTGATTCTCTGTCAGCCTGGACCTGAGTACGTCACTGCTTTTTTTGGCTGCCTGTATGCAGGGACAGTGGCTGTGCCTTTGTTTCCGCCGCGTAACCGTCTGCATGTCTCTCGGGTTGTCAGCATTTTGAAGGACGCCCAGGCGTCCTTGTTGCTCTGCAATACCAAGGGAGTGGGGCGTTACGGGGCTTTTTTTTCCGAGATGGGCGTCCCTGACTCTGCATTGCTGACGATTGATGCAAGCGAGCGCTACGTTGATGAGTTGCCGGAGCCTGCAGTTCAACTTCCGCAAAACACGGCATTCCTGCAATACACTTCTGGCAGCACGGGAAATCCGAAGGGAGTGATGGTTTCCAATCAAAATATTCAACACAACCTGGGGATGCTCAACGAATGGTTAGGGGGGAAGCCTGGCGAGATCATGGTCAGCTGGCTACCGCCTTACCACGACATGGGATTGATCGCGGGCCTACTGGCCCCCGTCATGGGCGGTTATCCGTGCGTATTGATGCCACCGGAAACCTTTGCCCATAGCCCTTTTGTCTGGCTGGATGCGATCAGTCGATATCGGGCGACGATTAGCGGAGCTCCCAATTTTGCCTACAGCATGTGCTGCCAGCGAATAACCAATGAGCATCTATCTACGTTGGATCTTGCCAGTTGGCGGCATGCTTTCAACGGTGCCGAACCGGTCAGGGCGCGCACCATGGCTGAGTTCTCTGCACGTTTTGCTGCCAGCGGTTTTGATCTGCGAGCCTTTGCACCGTGTTACGGGTTGGCTGAAAGCACGTTGATCGTTACCGGCTATGCCGGTGAGAAGCAGCCCTCGAGCCTCCTGGTCGACAGGCAGATCCTGCAGGATGAAAAACACGCCATCATCAATCAACAACTCGATACATCGCGGGTGCAAGACAGTCCAGTGTGGCGCTCACTGGTCAGTGTCGGGCCGGTCATTGGCCAACAACGCTTGCTGATCGTCGATCCTGACACGGGCTTGCCATCAGCCGAGCGCTGTGTCGGCGAGATCTGCGTATCGGGGCCAAGCGTTGCCGCTGGGTATTGGCAGCAGGAACAGGCCACCAGTCACGCCTTTTACTCAGTCAAGGATGATACGGGACGGGTTTATCTGCGTTCCGGTGATCTCGGGTTCCTGCACGAAGGGGAGTTGTACGTGACCGGTCGCCTGAAGGACATGATCATCATTGCAGGGCGCAATTTCTATTCGGAAGACATCGAGCAGTCGGTTGTGACAAGCCAGTCCAAAGTGGTCGCCAACGGCTGCGCGGCATTCGTCAGCGAACATGACATTCAGGAAAACCTGGTGATTGTCGCCGAGCTTGAGCGCACTCAGCGTCACGGCAACCTGCAGGACGTCATGATCGATATCCAGAAAGAAGTCTGGATGAAGCACGAAATCAATCCGCAAGCCGTGGTGCTGGTATCTCCCGGCCAGGTGCCACGTACCTCCAGCGGCAAGGTCCGCCGCAAAGCCTGTCGCCAGGCCTGGGAAAACGGCGAACTCAAGGTGCTCGATCAGTGGGCGCGGGAGCCTTCGATGGCTGACTGAGTTCTCGCCAGGAGGCTGTTACCTCAAAACCGGAATCAAAGGTCTCGTTAACCCTGCCGCTGGATGAAGCCTGATTGGCTCATCCCGATGGTATAGGGGGCCTGTGCCCGGCATAAATTTCAACCTCTCATTATTTGAATAACTTTCGGGTGGCACTATGAATACACCAGCTTTTTTTTCCGAGAGCGAGAAGGCCGGCGGTCCCCAGACGGACTTTCAGGACATCGCAATCATCGGTATCTCCGGTCGTTATCCCATGGCCGAAAATCTTGATGAGTTCTGGCGCAACCTCGCGTCAGGTCGCGACTGTGTATCCAGGCTGCCCGACGACCGATGGCAGGCTGGGCATCCGCAGCTCGGTAGCATGGGCGACATCCAGGGCGGTTTCTTGAAGGATGCCGATTGCTTCGATTCTCTGTTCTTCAACATCACCCCGAGAGAAGCCGCCAAGCTTGATCCACAGGAGCGCCTTTTCGTGCAGTGCGCTTACGCGGCCATTGAAGACGCCGGCTACACCCGCAAGACGTTGGGCAAGTCTGCGTCCAGTCGCCATGCAGGGCAAAGCCGGGTGGGAGTCTTTGCCGGCGCTATGTACCAGGAGTATCAATTCTACGGTATTGAAGCTTCACTGATCAGTGATAGCACGGCATCGGGCGGTGTGGCCGCATCGATTGCCAACCGGGTGAGTTTCTTCTGCGGTTTCAATGGTCCCAGTCTGACGCTCGACACCATGTGTTCGTCCTCGATCACTGCCATCCACCTGGCTTGCCAGAGTCTGCATCTGCAGGAGTGTGAGGTGGCGCTGGCCGGAGGCGTCAATCTTTCTCTGCACCCCAATAAGTACCGATTGCTCAGGGACAACAAATTCCTTTCGCACAAGGGCCGTTGCCGCAGTTTCGCCAGCGGTGGGGATGGCTACATTCCCAGTGAAGGGGTCGGGGTCGTGGTGCTCAAGCCCCTAGCCACGGCGTTACTCGATGGCGACCAGATCCACGGTGTCATCAAGGCCAGTGTGATCAACCACGGCGGTCACTCCAGTGGTTATTACGTACCCAACGCCGAGCAGCAATCGGCATTGATCAAAGAGGCCATCGACAAGGCTGGTATCGATCCCCGGCACATTCAGTATGTCGAAGCCCACGGCACCGGCACACCGGTCGGCGACCCGGTAGAGCTAAAAGGACTGTGCACGGCTTTTGGCGCTTATACCCAGGACAAACAGTTCTGTGCGATCGGCTCGGTCAAATCGAACATCGGCCATTCCGAAAGCGCCGCCGGTGTCGCTGCGCTCAGTAAAATCGTGCTGCAGATGAAGCACGGGCAACTGGCGCCTTCGTTGTATGCCGATGAAACCAATCCTGACCTCAACTTCCGCGACTCTCCGTTCTATGTGCAACGCGACCTGGAAGCATGGTCGCGTGAAACCGATGAACAGGGCCATGAACGCCCACGTATGGCCAGTCTGTCTTCCTACGGTGCAGGTGGCTCCAATGCTCACCTGATCATCGCCGAATACCTGCCGCCGCCAAGGGGTGCTAAAGCACCACCGCAAGTGGCTCCAGTGCTGTTGTTATCTGCCCCCAATCAGGCGGCCTTGAAGCTGCAGGCCAGGCAACTCCTGCAATTTTTCCAGGCCGGTGGAGTTGCCCGCTCCCAGACATTGATTGATTGTGCCTATACCCTGCAAGTGGGCCGGGAGGCCTTTGATTGGCGTCTCGGTTTCGTGGCCATGGATGTGGCAGCCGCTATTGTTTCACTGGAGCGGTTCCTTGAGGCACCTGATGAGCCGGCTGCGCACATCTTGCATGGCCGGATAGGTCGATCGGCAGTTTCGATGGATATCGAAGCCGGTGCTGACCCTCAGCAATGTCTGCGTGCCTGGATTGAAGGTGCGGATATCGACTGGGCAAAACTGTATGGCGATGTACGCCCGGTCCGCGTCAGCCTGCCGACTTATCCGTTTTCCCGGAACAAACTCTGGTTGAAAACCGATACCCGCCTTTCACCTCTGAAGGATGAACATGGCGCCCACCCTTTGCTCGGTCAGCATCAGCCTGGAACATCGACATTTACGTCGACGTTCAGCGGCCAGGAAGGTTTTCTGGCGGACCACCAAGTCGACGGCAACCCGATATTGCCTGCCGTGGCCTACCTGGAGATGGCCAGAGCGGCCCATGAGGCGTTGAGCCCTCATGAGGTGTCTCTGAGCCTGCACAAACTTATGTGGTCCAGGCCGGCGCAAGTGATAAATGCTGTACTCGATATGCGTATCAGCCTGAGCGCCAACGATAGCGTTACTCCCTCATTCGTCATCGAAAGCACCGATGCTTCGGGTCACTACCTGACGTGCGCCAGGGGCACGATCGGCAAGTTGGAGGAGCCAGCGCCACCCGTACTCGATGTGCAGGCATTCATTGCCCGGCATTGCCAGAAACGGTACGAGGGAGCCGACTGTTATCGCCATTTCACGAACATCGGCCTGGACTACGGACGTAGCCATCAGACCATTGAATACCTGCACGCAGGCGCACACCACGTCGTTGCCAGGCTGAGCCTGGCGCAGTTCGATACCCACTACCAACTCCACCCTTCGATGGCTGATGGCGCGTTCCAGGCCATCATCGGATTTTATCTGGGGGTCGACCGCAGTGTCGGACTACCCGTGCCTTTTGCGCTGGAGCGGGTCGATCTGCATCGAGCCTGTTCATCTGAAATGTGGTGCATTGTCTCGCGTTCGAAACAAGGTGATGGCAAGGTCTTCGATATTCAGTTACTCGACGTTGAAGGGCGTCTGTGCGCCTTGTTCAACGCGTTGACGATCAAGGATTTCTCGGCGGCGAAACGTGTTGCGGCCAACACAGCGCCGGCCACCGTGGCCTCGGGTACGAATGTGTCCTTGGCGGTCGAGTGGCGCCCGCGTCAATGGACCGCGACGCCGGCACCTGTGCCTTCAAAGGTATTGCAGATCGGCACGCAAGACGGAATCGAAACAGAACTGTCGCGCCTCTTGCCACAGCGCGTGTACGCGGATCACCGGGAACTGGGCAGCCGCGAATCATGTGAGCGCCTGCTGACCCGTGCAGGGGAGTTCGATGAAATTCTGTGGGTTGCGCCGACGTCTGGAGCCGACCTGATTCAAGCCCAGGAAACAGGATTGTTGAGTCTGTTCCGACTGATCAAGACGCTGCTGTCGCAAGGCCGCCATACGCGTCAGTTGTCATTGACGCTGGTCACTTCCCAGGCCCAGTCGGTATTTGAGGCTGAGCCGGTCTTTGCAGCTCATGCCTCTGTACACGGGTTGGTGGGGGCGCTTGCCAAGGAGATGCGCAAATGGCGTTTTCGAATGATCGATCTGGACGGGACTTGCCCTTGGCCGCTTGAGCAACTGCTGGCATTGCCCTTTGATGCGAAGGGTGAAACCTGGGCCTGGCGCGCAGGCCAGTGGTATCAGCAGTGCCTGATGGCATGCCATGAACCGTTGGTGAAGGAGGCTCAGGCTTTTCGTCGGCACGGGGTATACGTGATCCTCGGTGGTGCCGGCGGTATCGGCAAGGTCCTGAGTCGTTACCTGATCGAGCACTACGACGCCAATGTCATCTGGCTCGGCAGGCGCAGTCTGGAGCAGGGCGTCGCTGCGCAGCTGGACAGCTTCAGCGACCTGTCACATCCACCGATCTACTTTCAGGCCGACGCCACCGACGCGGCGGCTCTTGCCCAGGCTCACAGGCAGATCAAACAACGCTTTGCACACATTCATGGCGTGATCAATTCCGCCATTGTGCTGCAAGACCAGAGCGTTTTGACCATGGATGAACAAACGTTCGCTCTGGTGCTGGGCACCAAGGTCGCCAGCAGCGTCAACATAGCCGCGGTGTTCGGCAACGAACAGCTCGACTTCATGTTGTTTTTCTCCTCGCTGGTGGCCTTCCTCAAGACTGCAGGGCAGAGCAATTACGCGGCGGGTTCGGTGTTCCAGGACACGTTCGCCCACCACTTGCGCAGTGTTTGCCGGTTCCCGGTCAAGATCATGAACTGGGGCTATTGGGAGGCGTTCGGCGCGGGTGCTTCCGAGCACTATCGTCAACGCATGGCCAGCATCGGCGTTGCCGGCATTGATACCGCCGATGGCGTCGCGGCTGTCGAATTTCTACTACGCAGTTCGCTTTCGCAACTGGGTTTTATTCACATGCTGGAGTTCACCAATCTGAGTATCGTGCCGGGCATGGTTTTGGACCGGGCGTTGGAAATCGCTGATCAGCACACGTCAGTCAGCGATGTGAAGGGCGTACTGGCTCGTGCAGCGCAACAGATGCAGGCTCTGATACCGCAGAACTTCGATGCGGCCATTGGTGCAACACCGAAGGTGGCAGCCTCGACTGCGGCATTACCCGTCGAAGCGGGCAGGGTGCAGGCACAACGGTCTGTGAAAGACGCCGGCGAACCGCTGCCTGATTTACGCAGCAAGGCGCTGGCCCATATGGCGGCACTGGTCAGCGAAGCCCTGCAAGTACCCCTTGATGAGTTGGATGTCAGTACACCACTGGTGCGCTACGGCGTCGACTCGATCTCGGCGGTGTACATTACCAATGCCCTGGGCGAGGTGTTTGGCAGCGTCGATGGCACCTTGTTGTTCGACCTGCAGACGATCGAAGAACTGGCCGACCATTTTCTGTCTGTTCAGCCGCAGGTTTACGCGGACTTTTTCGCCACCGTGGTGGCCGATGACTCTGCGCCCAGCATGGGCCAACCTGCTGTCTTGGCCGGCGAAGACTTGCGAATCGCCATCGTCCTGCGCATGCGTACCGTGGTCAGCAATGCGCTGGAGGTTGCGCTCGATGAACTGGATGACAGCACGCCGCTGGTGCGCTATGGGGTCGATTCGATTTCGGCGGTGTACATCACCAATGCGTTGGGCGAATTGTTCGGCACTGTCGACAGCAGTCTGCTGTTCGATGTCCAGACCATCGATGAACTGGCAGATTACTTCCTCACATACGAATCCGACGCCTGCGCCGAGCTGGTCGGGGCAGGCACCGGCGTGGTTGGGGCAGACAATGCTCAAGGCTCCTCCCTGGGCTTGACACCGCCATTGGTATCAGCGCCGAAACAGGCTACAGCTGTGGAGCCGCAACTACCGATGCTGGCGATCAACCGCGACGACGACATCGCAATTGTCGGCATGGCAGGTCGTTATCCGCAGGCGCTCGATCTCCCTGCGTTCTGGCATAACTTGCTCAACGGTGTGCACTGCATCGAAGAAATTCCCGCACAGCGCTGGGACTGGCGCACCGGCTTTAGCGACGACCCTGAATTGATCGGCGGCTGTTACACGCGTTGGGGCGGTTTCATCGCGGGGCATGACGAATTCGATCCGGTCTTTTTCCATATTTCCCCGGCTGAAGCCGAACTGATGGACCCGCAGGAGCGACTGATTCTGCAGCACACCTATGCCTGCATCGAGGACGCGGGGTACACCCCCAAGGCGCTCTCCAGCGGCGGTGAAGTCGGCGTGTTTGTCGGCGTCATGAACAGCGACTATCCGCTGGTTTCACGCTATTGGTCGATCGCCAATCGGGTGTCCTACGTTTTTGATTTTCGAGGTCCGAGCATTGCACTGGACACGGCCTGTTCCTCGTCCCTGACGGCGCTGCACATGGCTGCCGAAAGCATTCGTGGCGGCAGCTGTGCCAGTGCTCTGGTGGGCGGGGTCAACCTGATCACCGACCCGGTGCACCTCTCCAGCCTGTCCTATATGCAGATGCTCTCCCACGGCAATGCCTGCCGTGCCTTTGGTGATCAGGCGGACGGCTTCGTCGCCAGTGAAGGGGTGGGCGTGGTTATGCTCAAGTCCCTGGGGCAGGCCCGGCGCGAAGGCGACCATATTTACGGTGTGATCAAGGGCAGCATGATCGGTGCCGGTGGGCGGACATCGGGCTATACGGTGCCGAGCCCGCGATCGCAGTCCCAGGTCATGGTTCAGGCACTCGAACGTGCCGGCATCGCTGCACAGGATGTCAGCTACATCGAGGCCCATGGAACTGGAACAGCACTGGGTGACCCGATTGAAATCAAGGGACTGGTCGGCGCATACGCGGCGCCGGCAGGGTCTGAGCAGACATGCGCGCTGGGGTCGGTGAAGTCCAACATCGGCCATGCGGAAAGTGCCGCCGGTATGGCTGGCCTGAGCAAGATATTGCTGCAAATGAAGCACGGCATGCTGGCGCCAACCCTGCATGCACAACCGGGCAACCCACGTATCGATTTCAGCCAGACGCCGTTGCGTCTCGTGCAGACGGCTCAAGTCTGGGAACGGCGGATCAAGCACCAGGACGGACACACCTGGCTGATGCCGCGTATTGCCGGTCTTTCTTCTTTCGGTGCAGGAGGGGCCAATGCTCACCTGTTGATCGCCGAGGATGATCAACGTCATGAGTCAACACCTTGCCCAATGGCGAGTGCGATTGTGCTGTCGGCGCAAAGTCTCGGGCAACTGCATCAACGTATTGATGATCTGTTGCAGCATCTGCACAACGAAAAGCTCGAAGACACCCATCTTGCTCGTCTGGCATTCACCCTGCAGACCGGGCGCGAGACCCTGGAGTGGCGGTTGGGGTTCATCGTCCGCGATATGGCCCATCTGAGCCAGTGCCTGCGCCAGTTACTGGACAGCGACTGGTCGCAACTGAGCTGGCTGGCGAGCGACAACTCTGTACCACGCAGCAAGCCGACATTGCCGCCAGTCAATGGCGAAACGCCCTGGTCCGGCGCTGCACTACAACAACGGATCGACAACTGGGTGCAGGGTGACCCCATGGATTGGGCGCCGTGCCATGCTCGGCAACCACAACGCCTGAGCCTGCCCGGTTATCCGTTTCGTCGTGACCGCTATTGGCTTGCGCCGAGTCATGATCTGCGCCGTCTGACGCCAACAGCGGACGGGCGTTTGCCTTCTCCCGTCAGCGACAGTCAGGCGCTGGAGCCGCGTCCAAAGCAACCGGTATTGACCTACCGGGAAGTCTGGCAGCCACAGGAACGGCAAGGGCATAGCCCGCAAGCGATTGTCCGGCGCGTCCTTTGCCTGGTTGACCATGCCGCGCACGGCCTGGCACTCGGCCCGGTTATAGAGCAGGCGCATCCGGGGTGTGAGGTGGTGTTCCTGCTCTGCGAGGGTGACGCATCCGGGCTGGGCAATGCTGTGGCTGTTGTCCGTGATGACCTTGAGGGGTTTACCGCAGCCTTTGAGCAGGTGCGTCAACGCATGTCCCAGGTGGACATCTGCTACCACGCACTGGGTGCCTGCGATATCTATTACTGCGAGCGTTATCAGGGGCTGCTGTACAGCCTCCAGGCCATCATGGCGGCACGGTTGCCGGTAGGTCGGCTGTTGTTGCTGGCCCGTTATCCTCAACCAAGAATGCAGGCCCAGGTCGAGAGCTGGCTGGGGTTTGTTCGCTCGCTGCCCATGGTCATGCCACAGACGCGGGTCAGTTTGCTGGCATGCCAGGACAATCACAGCACAGGCGCCTTGTCGCTGCCTGACTGGTTCGCCCTTCATGTGTTGCCAGAGGCGCTGGCCGGTGGTGATGAAAGCGTGTTCTATCGCGATGGCATGCGTCATGTGGCTGTCATCGAGGCCTTGACGCTGACCGACAGCCCTCTGATCGCGCAGGCGGGTAAGACCTGGTTCATCACCGGCGGGATGGGCGCGCTGGCGCAGTTGCTATGGCGTCGTCTGCATGCGCAGGGGGCCAATCTGGTTCTCGCCGGGCGTTCGGCGCTGACACCGGACCAGGCCAGAGACATTGGGGCACTGGACCGCGGTATCGGACGCCTGTTTTACGTGCAGGCTGATGTCAGCGACGAAATCAGCTTGCGTCGTGCGGTACAGCAAGCCAAGGCCCGCTTCGGGCAGATTCACGGTGTTATCCACGCGGCGGGAGCGGCTCCGACCACGACGCTGGAGGCAATTGATCTGGCGGACTTCCAGCGCGTACTGGCGGCCAAGGTCGAAGGAACGCGTGCGCTGTTGCGTGTCTTTGAACCCGAAGCACTGTCCTGGCATGTGCAGTTCTCGTCCTCGTCGGCGATTCTGGGGGATTTTGGTTCTTGCAGTTATGCCGTGGCCAACCGGTACCAGAGCGCGTTCGCCCAGGCCAGGAATGACGACAGCTCGACGCGCCATATCGTCATCAACTGGCCGTTGTGGCGCGATGGGGCAATGGGGCTCAACAGTCGCCGCGAGGAGCGCTTTTATCTGGACGGCAGCGGCCAGGACTATCTGGAAACCAGCGACGCTCTGGCGCTGTTCGAGCAGATTCTCGCGACAGCTGTGCCTCAGGCGATTGTTCTGGTGGGTAGCAACAACCCATTGCAGCGTCGTCTATCGGGCCACACTCCGGTAGTGCAGGACGTGCCGGGCGTGATCGAAGCGGTTCAACCGTCGTCGGCCGCGGTCGATGCGCAGCAGGTGCGTCAATGGGTACTTGAGGCCATCGAAGAGCAGCTGAAGCTGCCGGCGGAGCGCATCAGGACGAGTTTGAACTGGACAGAGATGGGCTTCGATTCGATCAAGCTGGCTCAATTGGGCAAGCAGTTGTCTCAACGATTGGGGTGCAACCTGACACCCGCAACGTTTTTCGGCAACCCGAGCGCCGATGACCTGATTGCTTTCCTGGCGCGCACCTTGACGACACAAAGTGCGCCTGTCGAAGCCGTCGTGAAGCCGCCAGCGGCACCGATGAACACATCCGGCGCCTATGAGCCGATTGCGATCGTCGGTGTCAGCGGCCGTTTCCCGGGGGCCGATTCAGTCGATCAGTTATGGGAGAACTGGGCCGAAGGTACATCCGCCATTCAGGCGGCCTCGGCATGCCGTGGTTTGCGGGCAGACAGCGCCGGTTTTGCTTCACAGTCCAGGCTCTACGGGGGCTTTATCGATGATGTGGAGGCGTTCGACCCGCTGTTCTTCGAGCTGTCGCCCCAGGAAGCAGCGGTCATCGATCCGCAACAGCGTCTGTTTCTGCAAGCCGCCTGGCATGCGTTCGAGGACGCCGGTTATCTGGGCGCCTCGATCCGTGGCAGCCAGTGCGGTGTGTTTGTAGGTGCCGAAGAGAGCTTCTATGGCGAGCAACTGGCCCACGAGGGGCGGATCAATGCCAACCGCAATGCCACCCTGTCAGCGCGGATTGCCTACGCGTTGGACCTCAACGGTCCCAACTACAGCCTGACCGCTTCCTGCTCCTCCGGGCTGGTGGCGATCCACCAGGCGTGTCGTGCTTTGCATAACCGTGAATGCACCATGGCACTGGCCGGTGGCGTCAGCCTGATGGTGTCCTCACGGGAGCTTGGGGTATTGGCCGATGTCATGCCGCTGGCACAGGAACCGGCGTGCCGGGTTTTCGATCAGGGCGCCAGCGGACTGGTTCCGGCCGAAGCCGTGGCCGCCGTGGTGCTCAAGCCATTGAGTCAGGCACTGGCCGACGGCGACCAGGTTTACGGCGTGATTCGCAGCAGTGTGGTCAATTACGACGGTCGTACCAATGGCATTCTGGCGCCGAATCCCGTTCGCCAGGCCGAACTCTTTGCCCAGGCACTGACCACCGCAGGGGTTGAGTCCGGGCAGATCCAGTTGGTGCTGGCCCACAGCATCGGCATGCAACTGGGCGATCCGGTCGAAGTGCAGGCCTTGCAGCAGGTGTTCGGCACAGACCGCGCCGTGCCCTGTGCGTTGAGTTCGATCAAACCACTGGTGGGCCATAGTTTCGCGGCCTCGGGGATCGTGGATCTGTTGGCCATGTTGATGGCTATGCGTCATGCATCTAAGCCCGCCTTGCAGGGCTTGCGCCAGGTCAACGAATACATCGGGTTCGATCGGTCCGGTATTGCTCCGGTACTCAGTCGACAACCCTGGCAGGTGGCGCCAGGGGAGCTTCGACGCGGTCTGATCAGCACCACGGGGATCAATGGTTCCAACGCCTGTCTCTTGATAGAAGAAGCACCGCAACGTTGTGAGACCACATCCACACCCGCCGATATGGCGCACCTGATACTGCTTTCAGCCCCGGATGCCGGGCGCCTGGCGAACCTTGCAAAGGGGTTGCTGCTGCAGGTCACGGATAACCCTTCGCTGCAAATCGAGGACATCGCGTTCACCTTGATGCAGGGTCGTGAAGCACTGGAGTGTCGAGCTGCCTGGGTGGTGCATTCGCTTGGCGAGTTGCGTAGCGCGTTGGCCGGTTTCAACGACGGGGCGTTGGGGTATCGCGGTGATAACCCGGTGCTGGAGTCGCTGGCCCCTGCGCAATGGCCCGCTTCGCCGGATCGCGACGCGTTGCAGGCCCTGGCCGCGAGTTGGGTGACTGGGACGCCGATGCCCGAGCGTCCGGCGCTCAAGGGCCGGCGCACCCGCTTGCCGCTGACCGACTTCCTGCGCACGCCTTGCTGGTCGGCCGTCACTCTGTCCGGCCCGGCCATACAGCCCGTGGCAGAGGCTCTTGCCCGGCAGGATAACGATGTCCATGCCTTCATCCTCGCGTTTCTCGAACAACACCTGGGGCTGGGCTCCGCGCAGTTGTTGGTGGACAAGCCGCTGCGTCAATACGGCATGGATTCGGTGCTCGCGATCAGGCTTGCGCATGCTCTGGAACAGCGTTTCCAGGTGCGGCTCTCGGCGCGTGCCTTCCATGAGAACCCGTCGCTGGCGGCGCTCAATGCCCATATCCAGCAACAACCCGAGATCGCTCCTGCGGCCAGGAGCGAAGTTGCGCAGTTTCAGGATGCACAAGTCATCGCAATGCTCGACTCGATCATCCATAGCGATAAATCCCTCGACGACGTTAAGGAACTGTTGAAATGAATGCAGTTGCCACTAAAGAACAGCTTCTGGCCGCGTACAAAGCGGGAGAAATTTCCACCACACAACTGAAGAGCTTGCTGTTCGCCACTGAACCGGTGTCTCTGTCCGCTGGACAAAAAGGATTGTGGGCGCTGCACAAGACGCTGCCGGAGATCACCGCGTATCAGATTCCGTTGTGCTTTCGTTGCGACCGTGCGCTGGACTTCGAAGCACTGCAGCAGGCATACCGGCGAGTCCTGACCACCTATCCGCTGTTGACTAGCCGCCTGCGCGAGGCGCAAGGCCAGCCGAACCTGCAACCCCAGGCGGTTTCACGGTTCAGCCTGGTTCTGGAAGACGTTCGTGGCGTGCCCTCGCAGCAGATACTCGACACCTTGCATGGCTTGAGCAAGCAGCCTCTGCCGCTGGAAGGAACTGCGTTGATCGATGGCCGTGTGTTCCAGGCGGATGATGACCAATGGTGGGCCTTGTTCCGAGTTCATCACATTGTCTTCGACGGCACGTCCGCCTTGCTGTTTCTCAATCACCTGTTTGATGCCTACCAAAGTCTCACCAGTGACACGCCGTCGCGGGTCGAGCCACCGGCGGCGCACTTCGGTGAGTTTGTCGCCTGGCAAAGCGAAATGCTCGAAGGTCCCGCTGCGCAGCCACTGCTCGACTACTGGAAAACTGCACTGGAGCACGCGCCGCTGCCTCTTGAACTGACGACGGACTTCCCGCGCAGCAGCACGGTATCGTTCGAGGGCAGCAGTGTTCGTCTGCCCGTGCCCGCGGAATTGAATGCACGCCTGGAGGCTTTTTGTTCCGAGCATGGTTTGACCCGGGCGGTGTTCTTCCTGGGCATTTTCAACGGCTTGCTTAGCCGGTACACCCAGCAGCAAGACATTATTGTCGGCATGCCGACGCTGGGCCGCCCCAAAGAGTGTTTTGGCCAAAGCATCGGCTATTTCATGAACATGGTGCCGATCCGTAGCCGCGATATTGAAGTCGATAGCGCGCGTGACTACCTGCGACGCCTGCAAGAGACTGTGGTCGATGCCGTCGACCATTGCGACTATCCCTTCCCAACGCTGCTCAATGCACTGAAAGTGCCCCGCAATCAACGACAGCGGCCGCTGTTCAACATCGCTTTCGCCCACCAGAACTTCGCCAACAGCCACGGGTTGCAACAACTGGAACGTCAATATACCCAGCCTCTGGGTATCACCATGGTCGAGCAGTTGCGCCAGGAAGGCGAGTATGAACTGGAGCTTGAGATCATCGAAAACGCCGACGGCGCGGTGATCAACTTCAAATACTCGACTGAGCTGTTTGAAACGACGCGCATCCAACGCATGCTCGCGCACTATTTGCGGTTGATGGACGGAGTGCTGGCCGAACCGCTGCGCTCTCTGGCGGACCACGACATTGTGCAGGCCGAGGAACTGGCACTGTTACAACGCTGCAACGACAGCGACCTGCCATTGCCAGCGGTCGCGAGCCTGCTGGAGTGGGTGCAGCAACAGGCCGACCGTCACCCGGAAAAAACCGCCTTCCGGCATCACGAAAACACCCTTGATTACCGTTCGTTGATGCAGGGCGCGCAGGCGCTGGGGCATTTCCTGAATGCACGGGGGATCGGACCGGGCGCGAAGGTTGCGATTTGCCTCGAACGCTCGCTGGACCTGCCGCTGGCCATCCTGGGCGTTGTGCACAGTGGCGCGGCGTACGTTCCGCTGGACCCGACGTACCCCGGCGAGCGTCAGCGCTACATGCTCGAAGACAGTGGCGCGAGTCTGCTGTTGAGCCAGTCGACCATCACCCGCAACTGGTCCGTGCCCTGTGAGGTACTGTGCCTGGACAACGAGCGCGCACGCATCACGGCGTATGCCGACACCCAGGTGCCGACACTCAAGGCGCGCAGTGACAGTGACCTGGCGTACCTGATCTACACCTCGGGCTCCACTGGCAAGCCCAAGGGCGTGATGGTGCCCCACCGTGCGTTGAACAACTTTCTGCATGGCATGGCCCAGATGCTGGAGGTTGATGAGCGTGATCGTTTACTGGCCGTGACCACCTTCAGCTTCGATATCGCGGGGCTGGAGTTGTTGCTCGGGCTGATTCGCGGTGCCGAGTGCGTCCTGTGTGATGCCGCTGTGGCCAGCGATGCCGAGCGCCTGAAGACATTGATCGAACAGAGCGATCCGAGCCTGATGCAGGCGACGCCGACCACCTGGCAATTGCTGTTCCAGGTCGGCTGGCAGCCGTCCTCGCAGTTGAAGGTGTTGTGCGGCGGAGAAGCGATGCCCGTGGCGTTGTTTCAACGGTTTCAGGCGACGCCGGCGCAAATCTGGAATCTCTACGGCCCGACCGAAACCACGATCTGGTCCAGCGCCAAATGTCTGGATCATGCCGAAAGCGTGACGATCGGCGGTCCGATTGCAAACACCCAGCTGCATATCCTCAATCAGTATCGACGTCTGCAGCCGGTGGGCGCTCCGGGCGAGTTGGCGATTGCCGGTGCCGGAGTGGCAACGGGATACCATCGACTGGCTGAACAGACGGCAGACAAGTTTGTCGCCGACCCGTTTCGTCCGGGACAGCGAATGTTTCTCACCGGTGACAGCGTACTGCGCCTGGAAGACGGTGACATTCGCTGCCTGGGCCGCCTGGACCTGCAAATCAAGGTGCGTGGCCATCGGGTCGATGTCGAGGAAATCGAGACCTGCATCGTCACGCAGTGCCCGGTGCAGTCGGCAGTCGTTGTGCTGCACAAGGCGAGTGAACAAGCCGGGGTGCTGGTGGCTTACCTGCAAACCGACTGCGCTGCTGCCGAGCACCGAAAGCTGATCGCAACGGTCAAGGCAGAACTGGGCAAGCGTCTGGCGGGGTACATGATGCCGCATCGCTTTGTCTGTGAGCAGACGTTACCCCTGACCGCCAATGGCAAGATCGATCGCAAGGCGCTGATGGCTCGCGTGTTGCCGAATACGGACCGCGTTGCCCAGGCAGCACCACGCTCGGGTCAGTCGAAGATGCTGGAGCTGGTCCGGCAGGCGTGGCAGCAGGTACTCGGTTATCCCGTGGAAGATGACGATACCGGCTTCTTTGATTTTGGCGGTGATTCGGTCAGTGCGGTGCAGGTCGCGCAGTTGTTGAGTGAACAGTTGCAGCACAAGGTGGCGGTGACGCTGCTGTTTCAGTATCCGACCGTGAGATTTCTGGGGACGGCACTGAATCAATTGGCACCGGTTTCGGTCAGCGATAGTACGTCGGACACGGTTGAGGCAACACCGACGCAAACCGTTGAGCACTTGCCCAGCGCACTGGATGGCGCCGCTGCAGTCATCGGTATGTCCTGCCAGTTTGCGCAAAGCGCGGACCTGGAGGCGTTCTGGAACAACCTCTGCCAGGGACGTGAATGCGTCACTCGCTGGAGCGATGAACAGTTGCGTGAACTGAACGTTCCCGAGTCGATTATCAGGAACCCGCAATTCGTCCCGGTCAAAGCGATCCTGGACGACAAACATGCGTTCGATGCAGCCTTCTTCGGACTCTCGCCCAGGGATGCCGGCTTCATGAGTCCGGCGTTCAAACACCTGCTGATGCATGCCTGGCGGGCCTTTGAAGATGCCGGTTACATCCCGGAGCAAAACCCGCGCACGGCTGTGTACATTTCGGCCGGGCAGAGCATGAGCGGCCAGCAGGGCGCGGCAGACGCGGCGTATTTTATCGAAGACGCCGATGAGTACGTCCGCTGGCTGATGGGGCAGGGCGGCAGTATCCCGACCATGATTTCCTACAAGCTCGGTCTGTCGGGGCCTAGCGTATTCATGCAGACCAATTGCTCGTCGTCGCTGGTGGCATTGCAGGCAGGCCTGGAGAGTATCCGCAGCGGCGCCGCGGATTACGCGCTGGTGGGCGCGGCGACGGTTTTTCCGGTGTCGATGGCCGGGTATCTCCATCAGCCGGGGCTGAACTTCTCCAGTAGCGGCCAATGCCGCGCATTCGATGCCGAGGCAGACGGCATGGTCAGCGGTGAAGGCGTGGCCATGGTGTTGCTCAAGCGCGCCAGTCTTGCAATGGCCGATGGCGATCCGACCTACGCCGTACTCAAGGAAGTACATGTCAATAACGACGGCGCACTCAAGGCCGGGTTCTTTGCCCCCAGCATCGCGGGGCAGGCAGCCGTGATTGGCCGCGTGCTGGACAAGGCGGGGGTGGCGCCGCAAGAGGTCGGCTACATCGAGACCCACGGCACCGGCACTGCACTGGGCGATCCGGTGGAGTTCGCGGCGCTTAGCGACGCCTATGCAAACGGCGCTGGCGCCTTGCAATTTTGCGGTCTGGGTTCAGTCAAGAGCAACATCGGCCATACAGACACGGCGGCGGGGCTTGCAGGTTCGATCAAAGCCATCCTCAGTCTGTCCCGTCAGCAGATCCCGCCAACCTTGCACATCGGCTCGCCGAACCGGCAGATCGATCTTGAGCATTCCCCCTTCTTCCTGGTGGACCGCTTGCGCCCATGGCCGGCGCAGCAGGGGCAGGCACGGCATGCGGCCGTCAGTTCATTTGGTGTAGGCGGCACCAACGCCCATGCATTGTTTCGCAGTGCCGATGATTTGCCACGGCGCCCGGAGTCTGCGGACACGGGCCCTTATCTGGTGTTGCTGTCGGCCAGGACCGAGGAAAAACGCCGGATTGCCGCACAGCAGTTGCTGGCCTTTGTACAACACGGCGACCCCGCGTTCGACCTCGCCGACCTCGCTTACACCCTGCAAGTGGGCCGCAAGGCCTGGATCCAGCGTATCGCCATGGTGGTGAGCAATCGTGACGAGCTGCGCCGGGCCCTGACGAGTTGTGTCGAAGGGCAGGCCGCCGACGGGCTGTATCTGGGGCAGGCCGGTCGTCAAGCGGGCAGTCGCGAGGGACTAGCCCCACCGGCGACCGACATTCACAGCCTTGCCCGGCACTGGGTCCAGGGTGGCCATATCGAGGCTGATCAATGGCCAGCCGCTGGCCGTTCGCCAAGGCGCATTCACCTCCCGACTTATCCCTTCATCACTGACCGCGAAAGGCACAGTATGCCGAACACTTTGCACAACTCTGTCGAGCCCGCTCCAGCGTCCACTCCCATGGCGGCGACCGAAACGGCCAGCTATGACCTGCAAGGGGTCGTCTGCTGGGTCCGCGAAATCTCACCGGTTGGCCAATCGCAGCCCGGTGGCAGGACGGCGATTGTCTGTGACGAGCTTGAATGGCCTGGTGCACCGGATGTATTGCACATCAACCCCGCGCACTACCCGAACGAGGCCGCGCTGGCGGCGCTGTTTGAACAGCAGCCGGACATTGCACAGCTGGTCTGGCTGCTGCCTGAGGACCGCGTCGGTACATTGGCCAACATGCAGGCCGAACAACGCCGGGGTGTCTTGTGGGGTGCGACCCTGCTGCGTGCTCTGGGTCGCAGCCGCTATCAGGCCCAAGCGCTCAAGCTCACGGTGGTCACCCGCCGCAGTGTGGCGATTGTCGACCAGGACCCGGTGCTGGCGACCCACAGCGGGGCGCATGGGTTGGTCGGCACAGTGATCAAGGAGCATCCACACTGGCAGGCGCGGATTGTCGACGTTGAAGACCTTGGCGTGGTCTCGACCCCGGCCTTTGCCGCATTGCCGTTCGAGCGCAGCGGCAGGCCCTGGGCGTACCGTGCTGGCGACTGGTTCCGACCTGCGTTGCACCTGTTGGACGACACGCTGATGGGGGCGACCACGCCTGCCGGGACGACCTATCGCCGAGGTGGCGTGTACGTGGTCGTGGGCGGCAGCGGTGCCCTCGGGCAGGACTTGAGTGCCTACCTGCTGCGCAATTATCAGGCGCAATTGGTATGGATCGGTCGTAGTGCGCCCGACGCTCAACTGCAAGCGAGTATTGATAAGCTGGCGGCATTGGGGCCTGCGCCGCAGTATGTTCAGGCCGATGCGACGGACCTGGCGCAATTGCAACAAGTCTGCGCCAACATTCGCCGGCGGTTCCCCCAGATTCATGGTGTCGTGCACTCGGCAATGGTCCGTGAGAATCAGGTCCTGCTCCAGCAAACGGAGCAGGACTTCGAGCGCCAGCTCAATACCAAGGTGGCCATTGGTCTGAACCTGGCCCAGGTGTTCGGTGAAGACCGACTCGACTTCCTGTTGTTTTTCTCATCGATCAACGGCTTCTACCTGGCTCCCAACAGCTGCGCATACGCAGCCGGTGGCAGCTTCATCAGTGCGCTGGTCGACCAGCTCAACCAGCGCACTGATGGCTGCGCGAAGGTCGTCTACTGGCCGCACTGGGAAACCGCGCAACTGCGCGAGGATACCCATGGGGTGCGGCAGCACCTGGCACGGCTGGGGTTTGGTGTTTTGCCCGCCGGGGAGGGCATGGCCCAGCTTGAAACCTTTCTGTCGCAACCCTTCAAACACATGGCCAGTTTGCGCTTGACCAACGAAGCCAAGCTGCAACAGCTGAACTTCAGCGGCTTCGGCTTGCAGGCCAAGCAGCAGGCCAGCGCCGGCGACAGGGTACCGGCGGTGACACTTGAACTTGATGAGGCCCAGCGGCTGATTGAAGCTACCTACGGTCGACTGGATGAAATCGCACCGTTGTTGCGTGCGTTGATGTGGCGACAAATCGATGTCTTTCTCGGCGAAGCAGGCCTGACGTCGGGCACCCGCAGGGGCCGTTATTCATTGCAGCACCTGCAGTCGGCGCTCAATGACGGTCACTATCTTGTGCGCTGGCTCAACGCGAGCCTGCGTATTCTCGAGGACCGTGAGGAAATCACCCTTTCAGGTGACCAGGTCATTCTTTCCAGTGCCCTGGAATATCGAGTCAACAGCAGTTGGGAGCGCTGGCAGACAGTAAAGGCCGATCTTGAAAAAGACCCGTTCCTGGCATCGGTCAGCCGTTTTATCGATGTCGCATTGCAGGCCATTCCCGATGTGCTGGGCTCGCGCAAGAAAGCCACCGACGTGTTTTTCTCCAACAGTTCGATGGCACTGGTGGAGTCCATCTACAAGGAAAATCCAGTCGTCCACTATTACGGCTCGGTGGTCGGTACGCTGGTCGCGGCCCAGATCAAGGCGATTGTGGATCGACAGCCAGACGCCAGGATTCGTCTTCTGGAAGTGGGCGCAGGCACGGGCAGTTGCACCGAACACGTGTTGGCGGCGCTCAAACCGTTTGCCCAGAACATTGGCGAATACTGCTTCACCGATTTGTCGCAGCTATTTCTGCAACGTGCCGAACGTCGCTACCGCGCCGAGCATCCGTACCTGGTCACGCGTATTTTCAACGCCGAGAAGGAACCACAAGACCAAGGCATGACACCTGAACACTATGACGTGGTGATCGGTGCCAACGTGATTCATGCGACCCAGGACATTCGCACCTCGGTGCGTCACATTCAGTCGCTGATGAAGACCCATGGTCAATTCCTGTTACTGGAACTGACCGAGAATTCCCTGTTCTCCCACCTCACGTTCGGGTTACTGGAAGGCTGGTGGCGCTTCGGTGATCCGGAGTTGCGCATGCCTTATGGTCCGGCCCTGTCGGCGGCGAGCTGGCGCAGCGTGTTGCTGGATCAAGCGTTTGATAGCGTCGATTTTCCCTGTGCTGCACTGCAACGCAGTGACCTGCAAGTGGTCGTGGGCCGAAGCAGCGGGTTCGGTCTTGGCCCGCAAACGCCGCGCCGCTGGACACTGGGGCAGGCGCCCGAGTCCACGGCGACCCAGGCTCCGACGGCCAGCCCACAGCCTGCGGTGATGCGTGCCGCTGCCCAGCAGGCGGCTGTACAAATGCCAGAATCGTCTGCGTTCAAGTACGTTCTCAGCAACCTGGTGCAGGTCTTCAGTCAGGCTCTGGGCGTTGCAGGACATGACATGGATGGCGATGAATCTCTGGGGGATTACGGCCTGGACTCCATCATTGGCGTCAAGCTGGTGCAGCAGATCAATGAGCGACTCAATGTGGAGTTGGTAGCGGGGGTGCTGTTCGAATTCAACACCCTGAATCTGCTCGCCACCCATGTCGCGGGGTTGCTGCCAGCCTCGGCGTTCACTCCCGTGGCGGTTGTCGAGCCGATTCCGGAGGTCGTCGCACCGGTTGCTCCCCAGCAGCCGGCCCAAGGGCCGAAGCCGGAACACACGCCTCATCACCTTGACGTTGCCATTGTCGGCATGAGCGCCCAGTTTCCTGGGGCAAACTCGCTGTCAGCATTCTGGAACAACATTGAGCAGGGCACCGACTGTACTCAAGAGATTCCGGCGGACCGCTGGGACTGGCGCCAGTTTTTCGGCAAAAGCGATGGGACAAACCCACGCACCGAGTCGCGCTGGGGCGGTTTTATAGACAATGTCTACCACTTCGATCCGTTGTTCTTTGAACTGTCGCCCTACGAAGCGGCGCTGATGGACCCGCAGCAGCGTTTGCTGCTCAAGCACTCCTGGCTGGCGATCGAGGACTCCGGTGTTGCACTCAAACGCTTCGCGGCGAAGAAAACCGGCGTGTTCATGGCCGTCGGCGCATCCGAGTATGCGTACACCGTGCAATTGCCGGTGGGCAATCCGTTGGTGGCGTCGTCAATTTCCTCGGCGATGGTCGCCAACCGGATTTCTCACCTGTTCAACCTTCGCGGGCCGAGCGAGCACTACGACACCGGATGTTCATCCTCACTGGTGGCCCTGCACAGGGCTCTGGTGGCGATAGTCAATGGCGAATGCGAGCAGGCATTGGTTGGTGGCGTGCAATTGGTGTTATCGCCCCTTGGTGCAATCAACCTGGGTGCCGTGGGCTTTCTCAGCAGCGACGGCAAGTCGCGTTCGTTTCAGGCGGGAGCGGACGGGTTTGTCCGCTCCGAAGGTGTCGGGGTTCTGGTCCTCAAATCCCTGAAACAGGCCATTGCCGACCAGGACGATATCTACGCGGTACTCAAAGGCAGTGGCGTGGCCCATGGTGGTAAAGGGATTTCGCTGACCGCCCCCAACGCTCAGGGCATGAAGGAGGCGATCAGCCAGGCGCTGAACCGTTCCGGTGTCGAGCCTACGTCCTTGTCCTATATCGAGACCCACGGTATCGCCTCGCAAATCGGCGACAGCATCGAGATTCAAGCGTTGAAGTCAACCCTGGGCGGCGGTGCGGCGGATTGCGTCTTGAGCAGTCTCAAGCCAGTGATTGGCCACGCCGAAATCGCTTCGGGGATCGCTGCGGTGATAAAAACCGTACTGGCCTTGCGCAACCGCGTGCGTCCGGGCGTGCCCGGTTTCACATCGGCAAGCGAACACCTGTCGATGGCCCACAGCCGATTGAGCATCAGCGCGCAGCCGCGCGACTGGCCGGCACCGAACAGCGGACACCCGCGCCGCGCCGGGGTCAACAGCTTTGGTTTTGGTGGCGTCAACGCGTTTGCGATCCTTGAGGAATATGTCCATGCGGCAACAACGCTGCAAACCCGGGTCGACGAGCCGCAGTTGCTGGTCATCAGTGGCAAGCAGGACGCCGCGTTACGCCGCAGCGTCGTAGCGCTGCTGGAGTTCCTGGAAAACCACGCCACGCAAGACCTGGCGCAGTTGGCAGCCGCCCTCTGGCGCAAGACCGCGTTGCCGGTGCGGTTGGCGTTGGTGGTGAGCGATGTCCGGGAAGCCATCAGCCGCCTGCGTGCATTTATTGCCAGCGAACCGGGGCACGCGGCGCATCTGCCGGGTTGTCATTACGGTGATGAGAGCAGCCGTTCGCCTGCCTTGAACGAGCTGCTGGAGAGCCCTGGCGGAGCCTCTCTTGTGCAGGGGCTACGTGAGCAGCGCGACTACCCGCGACTGGCGAGCCTTTGGTGCAGCGGGGTGGCGCTGGACATCGAACCGTCCCTGAGCGATCAGCCGGCGCTGCGACTGCCGGCCTACGTCTTCGATGAGCGCATCTGCAAACTGCCTGCACACGCAGACGGCTTCAGTGTGCCGAGCCTGCTGAAAGCAAGTCCCGCCGAGGCGCCAACGGTGGTAGAGGAGGCCCGCCATGAGGTCGTGCAGGGGGACGCTGAAGGTCAACTGCGGTTGATGCTGGCAAGCCTGCTGCAACTGGAGCCCGATGAACTGGACTTTCAGCGACCTGTTGCGCAATACGGCGTCGATTCACTGACCGCCGTCATGTTACAGAACCGCATTTTCGAGCAGTACGGCGTGCGGCCCGGTTTGCCGCAGTTGTTGAACTGTCGCAATTTCGCCGAATTGGCCCGTAGCCTTCCCCAAGGCGCGGTGGCGGTTGCTGTGCGGCCTCTTGATGCTGTGTTGGCCGAACATCCGCCCAGTATCGGGCAACAGGGTTTGTGGACCGAACAACGCTACTTCGCACAGCAGGCCGGATACAACATTCCCTATGCGTTCCGGCTGGACGGCCAGGTGGACGCGCGACGGTTGTTCGCGGCCGCCGAAAAAACCGTTTCCCGCCACCCGTTGCTGGCGGCCAGTTTTGAGTTGCGGGGCGAAAATCTGTGGGTGCGCAACAACGCCCATCCACATCCGCAATGCACGGTTCATGACTACCATGGTGCTGATGCCCAGGCGCTGGAAGCGTTCATGCGCGAGGTCGCCAGAAAACCTTTCAACCTGGCGAACGATGCATTGCTGCGCATCGATGTATTTGCCCAGGCGCCGGATCAGGACAGCACGGTTGTGATGCTGACGTTCCATCATGCGGTGTTCGACGGCAGTTCGTTGCCAATCTTCCTGAGCACCTTTTTGGCGTTCTACGAGCAAGGCACCGAGGCCGATGTACCGTCACCGCGCAGCAGCTATGGCGCCTTTGTCGCGTGGCAAAAACAGTGGCTGCTCAGTGCAGAAGGCGCCGGCGCCCGCAGCTTCTGGCACGAGCGCCTCAGTGCACCGCATATGCTTGTGACGCTGCATGGCCAGCAGTCCGGCGACGGCGCAGAAGGCCAACCTGAAATGCTCAAGGTGGCGTTGCCGGCCCAAGCCCTCGAAGGGCTGGCACAGTTGGCCGCAGAGCGTAACGTGAGTACTTACAGCCTGATGCTGGCCGCCTTTGGCCTGCTGCTGCGACGTAAGGGTGCCAGCGGGCAACTGCGCGTCGCCACCCCGTTTTTCGGACGCCCACATACGCAGTTCGAGGACCTGGTGGGCTACTTCGTCAACTTGCTGGTGATGCCGCTCGATGTCCCCGAGGAACATGCACTGGGAGGCTGGTTGCCGACCTTGCAAAGCGAACTGCTCGACGCGCTGGAGCACGGACATTACCCGTACCCACGCCTGCATCAGGAGCTGGCACGGCCGGGGCAGCCACTGTACGACGCGGTGTTCATGTACCAGAACTGGGTGCGCTCCACCCAGCGCCGGCTGGCCGCCAGTGGGCGGCACCTGCAACCCATGTTGCAGATCCAGCAGCAAGTCGATTTTCCGTTGGCATTCGAGGTCTTCGAGGGTGAGGAGGGCAGCACGCTTTTTTGCCATTTCGACGCGGCTATTTATCCGCTGGCCCTGATGCAGGACCTGCAAAAGCAGTACCTGGAACTGCTGGCCGAAATGCCGCAACTGTGCGCGTCACAGCAGGCTCCCCAAACTGTGGAGCCAACAGGACAAGCTTCGCTGGCGACATTGTTTGAGCGCCAGGTGGCACTCACGCCTCATCAGGTGGCGCTGATTTGCGACGACCAGCCGCTGGACTACCAGCAACTCAATGAGCGTGCCAATCAACTGGCCCGTCATATCCGGCAATCGTTGCCAGCCCATGACGACAAGGAGGTGGTGGTCGGTCTGTTGCTCGAACCCGGGTCGGAATTTGTCACCGCTGTGCTTGCGGTCTGGAAACTGGGCCTGGCCTATCTGGCGCTGGACCCGACACTGCCGGGCAACCGATTGGCGTACATGGTGGCCGACAGTGGTTGCCAGTTGGTGGTCACCCACGGCGCGGCATACCAACCTCTGCAAGGGGCTTTGGAATGGACCGTTCTGGACCTGGATGCCCGACGGGCACAGATCGACGCGCAAGATGTCAGTAATGTCGCAAGTTCGCGATTTCAGGACTTCTGCTATGTGATTTATACCTCGGGCTCCTCTGGCAGTCCGAAAGGCGTAAAGGGCAGTCAGCGCGGCACGCTCAATCGTCTGCAATGGGGCTGGCAAGCGTTTCCCTATGGCGAGCAGGAGCTGTGCTGCCAGAAAACTTCACTGAATTTTGTCGACCATGTGGCGGAGCTGTTTGCACCGCTGTTGCAGGGCATAACGACGGTGATTTTCCCCGACCGGCGATTACGCGAAGGGGGCGCCGCGGCTTTTCTCCAGGTTGTTGAACAGCATCGGATCACGCGGATGGTGGTGATCCCGTCGCTGCTGCGGGCGATGCTGCAAGAGCCTGTGGCCGCGACGGCCCTGCGCAGCTTGCGCTATTGCTTGAGCAGCGGTGAGCCGCTATCTGCGGATCTGGCCAAGGCGTTTTTTGCGCTTTGCCCGCAGTCCGCGCTGATCAATGTCTACGGTTCCAGCGAAATGAGCGCGGATGCGACCTTCAAGCGCATCACGCCAGGTGCTGAAGAGCAGATCAACATCGGTCATGAGCTGGACAATGTGCGTGTGGTCATCGTCGACGAGCAGGACCGTCCGTGCGCCACGGGTGTCACTGGGCAGTTGCTGGTCGCCGGTGCGGCCCTGGCCCTGGGCTACATCGGCCAGGGTAACGAACACGACCAGCGTTTTGCGCTACTGGACCTCGATGGGGCTGGGATCAGGCGCTACTTTCGCAGCGGCGACCTGGGGTATCGGCTGGCCAACGGGGAGATAGTGCTGTCGGGCCGTCATGACCAGCAGGTCAAGGTCAAAGGACAGCGAGTCGAACTGGGCGAGATCGAAACTGCGCTGCGTGGTCATGCCAGTGTCGTGGAGGCGCTGGTCAAACAGGGCGGCGAAGACGCGGGGCTGGAGGCATTTTTGACGCTCAATGCCCCCCTCGATGGTCACACCCTGCGTGAGCACCTTGGTCGAACGCTACCGTTGTACATGGTACCGAACCGCTACTATGAGCTTGCACGCCTGCCGCGACTGGCCAGTGGCAAAGTCGACCGTCTGAGCCTTTCAGAGGCCAACGCACGCCTGCTGCCTTATGAGTCGCAACAAGCACCTGGCAGCGGCGATGCCTGCGTGGTCAGCGGTCACGAAGCCCGCGTGCTGCAAGTCGTTGCGCACATCCTTCAGGTGCCGGCAAGTGAACTCAGTCTTGACCAGGACTTCTATCAACTGGGTTTCGATTCGTTCCGCTTCGTACGCCTGGCCGATGCCTTGAACGCGGCATTCGGGGTCAACAGCTCGCCGGCTGATTTCTATCGCCACGGCACGCCACGTAAATGGCTTGCCAGCCAGGCGCTGCACAGCCCGGATAAGGGGCAGGAGAGCGAGCGCACTTCGAGCGCATTCGATGAGCCCATTGCGGTGGTCGGGATGGCCGGGGTATTTCCCGGCGCCGATGACCTGAGCCGCTTCTGGCAACAACTGTATGACGGCAATGATCTGGTCAGTGAAACACCCGCCGCCCGCTGGCGTTGGCAGGACTATGCCGACCAGCCGGGGGGTGACGCGTTGCGCTGGGGCGGTTTCATCAACGATGTCGATAAATTCTCCCCCGGTTTTTTCGGCCTTTCACCGCTGGAAGCCGAGTTCATGGACCCGCAGCATCGGCTGTTCCTGGAGTCGGCCTGGCATGCCCTGGAAGACGCCGGTTATGCACCGCGTACTTTGCCCGAGCGTGAAGTCGGTGTGTTTGTCGGGGTCAGTTCAATGGACTACGCCGGGAAATTGATGATCAACGGCGAGGTCGATCCGCTGGCGAATTTTGGCAATGGCCACAGCATGCTGGCCAACCGGGTGTCTTACCTGCTCGACCTGACGGGGCCGAGCGTGGCCATCGACACAGCCTGCTCCAGTTCGCTGGTGGCGATTCACGAAGGGGTCAAGGCCATTCGCAGTGGTGATTGTCGTTGGGCGTTGGTCGGTGGCGTCAATATCCTGCTTGAACCGCGCATTACGTTGGCCATGGGCAAGGCGCGGATGCTCAGCCCGCAAGGGCGCTGCAAAACCTTTTCCGCCGCCGCTGATGGCTATGTACGAGGCGAGGGGGCCGGGGTGCTGGTGCTCAAGACGCTCAAACAGGCGTTGGCCGATAACGATCAGATCCATGGCGTCATTCGCGGCAGCGCGGTGAACCACGGTGGCCGTGCCAATTCGATGACCGCGCCCAATCCGCAAGCACAGACCGACCTGGTGCACCAGCTGTACCAGCGAGTGGGAGTGCGCCCGGACCAGGTGAGTTACATCGAGACCCACGGCACGGGCACGCCGATTGGCGACCCGATTGAAATCAATGCACTGAAGGAGGCCTGGCAGCGCGGCGGCTATCAGCCTGCATCCGAGGCTCGCTGTGCCCTGGGCGCCTTGAAAAGCAACATTGGCCACCTTGAAGCCGCTGCCGGGATCGCCGGTGCGATCAAGTTGCTGTTGTGCCTCAAGCACAAGACGTTGGTGAAGAACCTGCACTGTACGCACAAAAATCCCCACATCGATTTGCAGGACAGCCCGTTCTATCTACTGGAGAACAGCGGCCCCTGGCTGACCGACTCTGCCAATCCACGCATGGCCGGACTCAGTTCATTCGGTATTGGCGGCACCAACGCTCACCTGCTTTTCGAAGAGTTTTCAAAGGAATCTGCTGATGAATGATCGTGATGATCAACTGATCGTGCTCTCGGCGTTGCAGCCGCACACGCTTGCGGTGCTGGCGCAGCAACTGCTTGAGCATGTACTCGCAAGGCCGGATCTTGCGCTGTCGGATATCGCCTACACGCTTCAGGTCGGCCGCGAAGCCTTGCCCCATCGTCTAGTGTTGCTGGCGGCATCCGTGGAGCAATTGATTACCCGGCTTCAGGACTATGCCCAGTCGCCCGAAGCGGCTGATCCACAGCGCTGGCGCGGGATCGCCGAGCGTGCCCAGGGTGAACGGTGGAGTGTCGAGCAATCCCGTGCTGCCGCCCACGAGGCCCTGGCCACGGCCTGGGTCGAGGGCGTCACGCTGCCATGGGCGGGGCTCTGGGCCGGGCAATCGGTGCGCCGTATCAGCTTGCCGGGTTACCCATTCGAGCGTGAACGGCATTGGGCTCAGCCGGAGCAGAGTACGCAACCCGCGTCTCAAGAGGCATCGACGCACACCTTTCATCTGAGCGGTAAAGAGTTCTTCCTGCTTGATCACCGGCTCAATGGCCAGGCGATTCTGCCAGGCATGATGTACATCGAGCTGCTGAGCCGTGCGCTGCGTGCCGAAGGGCAACCCGCGGCGCCGTTTCAGTTGCGCGATCTGGTCTGGCTGCAGCCAGTGTGGGGCAACGAAACCGGGATGGACGTCCAGGTGCGCCTGCAGTCAGTGGCAGAGCGCGGGCAACAGCTTGAGGTCCGTTCACAAGCGGCCGATGGCCAATGGGTGGTGCACTGCAAGGCCGAGGTCTGCGCGCCCTCGCGAACAATCAGCCGCCTGGACAGTGCGGCACTTGAACAGCAGGCGCGCAGCCAGTTCACTGGGGCCGACTGTTATCCGCAACTGACGGCCATGGGACTGCAATACGGTCCCGGTCACCAGTGCATGGAACGGTTGTGGGTGGGGGATTTCGGCGTACTGGTCAAACTCGATACCCCTGGTGCCACCGAGCCTCCACAGGGGGACTTTCTGGTTCATCCGGGCGTGTTCGACTCGGCCCTGCAAGCGGCTCTTGGTCTGAATATGAAGGCATCAGGCGCAGGGCCGGCAACTGTTCCCTTTGCGCTTGCGCACTTCGAATTGCTGCGCAAGTGCGAGCCGCCACACTGGGCCTGGTTACGACCGCAGCCGGATGCGCGGGCCACAGCAGCGTTGCAGTTGATCGACATCGATCTGTTTGATGCCGAGGGTGAACCGGTGGCGATATTGCACGGGCTGGCCTCCCGCGCGCTGGCCACCGGCAGCACGGTTTCCACCGCGCCATCGCCAGCCTCTGGCGCGTCAGCACCCGCATCCGCCGGGGATTTGCGTCCCGCAGCGCTTACCTACTTTCGCCAACAGTTCGCGCGGGTCCTGCGTCTGAGCGAAGACGACATCCAGGAGCAGGCACAACTGGAGCAGTACGGCATTGACTCCATCATCATCATTCGTCTGACCGATGAGCTGGAAAAGACCTTTGGACGGCTGTCCAAAACGTTGTTTTTCGAATACCAGACGTTGGGTGAAGTCACGGACTATTTCATCGCCGAACATGAAGAGATTTTACTCGGGTTGCTGAAGCAAGCACCGCAAACACCTGCCCCGGCGGTTGCCAGCGTGGTGCCTGCGCCCGTGGTGGTGCACGACGTTTCGGCACCGACTCCGGCCGCCCGTGAAGACGATGATCAGGAGATCGCGATCATTGGTCTGGCAGGGCGCTATCCCGGTGCGCGCAATATGGACGAGTTCTGGCAATGCCTGGCGAACGGTCAGGACATGATTCGCGAGATTCCGGCCGAGCGCTGGGATCACCAGCGGTTTTATGACCCGACCAGGAACACCATCGGCAAGACGTACTGCAAGCACGGTGGTTTCATCGACGATGTCGACAAGTTCGACCCGTTGTTCTTCGGTATTTCACCACGGGAAGCCATTGGCATGGAGCCCCAGGAACGCCTGTTCCTGGAATGCGCCTACGAGACGCTGGAGGACGCCGGCTACACCCGCAGCAGCCTTCCGGTGGCGCCTGGTGGCGGCAAGGGACGCAGTGTCGGGGTGTTCGTCGGGGTCATGTACCAGGAGTACCAGTTGTTCGGCGCGCAATCGACAGAGCGCGGTTATCCCTTTGCCGTACCGGGGCATCCTGCCTCGATCGCCAATCGGGTGTCTTACATCTTCAACCTGCAAGGTCCGAGCATTGCGCTCGACACCATGTGTTCGTCGTCCATCACCACCTTGCACCTGGCTTGTCGCAGCATTCGTGACGGTGAATGTGAAATGGCCCTGGCCGGTGGCGTCAATGTGTCCATTCATCCCAACAAATACCTGATGCTGGGGCAGGGTGGTTTCGCCTCGGCGAAAGGGCGCTGCGAGAGTTTCGGTGAAGGTGGCGAAGGCTATGTGCCCGGCGAAGGTGTGGGCGCGGTGTTGCTCAAGCGCAAGCGTCAGGCAATTGCCGATGGTGACCAGATCTACGGCATCATCAAGGCGTCGGTCCTGAACCATGGCGGCAAGACCAACGGCTACACGGTGCCCAATCCAGTGGCCCAGGCTGAACTGATCTCGGCGGCATTGGCCCAGGCCAACGTCCCGGCGCGTGCGGTGAGCTATATCGAAGCCCACGGGACGGGCACGCCACTGGGCGACCCGATTGAAATCACCGGGCTGTCCCGCGCGTTTGCGCGGTACACCCAGGACACAGCGTTCTGCGCCATTGGCTCGGTGAAATCCAATATCGGCCACTGCGAAAGTGCGGCCGGGATTGCCGGGATCAGCAAGATATTGATGCAAATGAGGCACGGGCAACTGGCCCCGTCGCTGCACTCGGCGACACTCAATCCCAACATCGATTTCGCCAGCAGCCCGTTCTACGTGCAACGCAGTCTGACGCCGTGGCAACGTCCAATGCTGAGCGAACACGCGGTAGAAAAAACCTGGCCGCGTTTGGCGGGCATTTCGTCTTTCGGTGCAGGCGGGGCTAATGCTCACCTGTTGATCGAGGAATACGTGCCTTCTACCGTGCAGCCACCTATTGCTCGGTCAATGCCGATCGCCATTGTGCTTTCAGCAAAAACCGCGACCGCCTTGCACCTTTGCGTGCAGCGGCTGGCATCGGCACTGGCGACCCCGGCCTTTTCCTCAATGGACTTGTCTCGCATCGCCTTTACCTTGCAGGTCGGGCGCGAAGCGATGAGTGAACGTCTGGCGCTGTGTGTGAGTTCTCATCAGGAACTGCGGGCCAGACTCGACGCCTGGTTGCAAGGTGACCAGGCGACAGCGGCGCTGCTCATTGGCACGGTGCGAGCGGCACCGGTCAGTGTATCGACCGTCGCGATGAACGATCTGCCGGCGGTCATCGCGACCTGGGTTGCGGGGCAGGAGGTGGACTGGCGTCAGGCTTATTCGCGGCCGTACCCGCAAAAAATCAGCCTGCCGACTTACCCGTTCGCCCGTGAGCGCTATTGGGTCGAGGACGAAGTCGAGGCGGCGATGGCTGCCGATGGCAATCGAGCGGCGCATCAGGTCACACAACACTTGCACCCGCTGGTGCAGCGCAACACGTCCTGCGTCGGCCAGCAGCGTTTCAGCAGCCGCTTCGACGGCAATGAGTTCTTCCTCGACGAACACCGCATCAACGGCGAAAAACTCTTGCCCGCGGCGGCGTCCATCGAGATGTTCATGGCCGCGGCGAAACTCAGCCATCGTCAGGGACACCGCGGCTCTGCACTGCGCCTGAGCCGTGTGGCCTGGCTGCAACCGGTCTGGCAGCGCACGGCTGAACTGCAACTGGACATCGAGGTTCAGGCTGAGTCCGGGACGATGGACTGGCAGCTGCGCTGTGTCGATGCACAAAGCCCTGAACGTGTGTACTGCCAGGCGAGCGTCGCCGATTGCGAGCCACGTTCGATTCAGCATGACATCGAGCAGTTGATCGCCGGTTGTAGCCGCCATCTGGGGGGCGGCGACCTGTATGAGCGTTACCGCCAGGCCGGTTATGAATATGGCGAGTCTTTCCAGAGCATCGAGACGCTGTGGGGAAGCGATGACTATGTGATTGCAAAGCTGCACGTACCGCTGGCCCGGGCAGCGAGGCTGGCCACGCCGTTCGATCTGCCTCCGTCGCTGCTCGATGGTGCGTTGCAGGCCAGTGCGGGCCTGATGTTGCCCGTTGCGAGTGCCGATCTTTCGGTGGCCCTGCCATTTGCCATCGACAGTCTGGAACTGTATGGCGCCTGCGATAACACCTTGTGGGCGTATGTCCGGCGTCAACCGGCACAGAGTGAAACGGTTACCCGGTTCGACATTGATCTGTGCGACCGCGCGGGCAATGTCTGCGTTGCTATCAAGGGATACAGCTCGCTGCGACTCAAGTCTGGTGAGACGGACGCGCCCACGCGGATGACTGCCGATGCCGAGCAGAAGGTCTATCTGTTGCCGCAATGGACCCTTGCACAACCGGCATCCAGTCCGCTAACGCACGACGTGCGACGGCTGTTGATCCTGGGGAGCGAACAGGCGGACCTGGCGCGAATCGTCGAAGGTCAACCGGACGCGGTCTGCCTGCAAGTCAGTGCCGACAGCAGCAGCGCCGCACTGGTGGCTTTGCTCGAAGGTCGGGATATCGAACACCTGATGTGGGTGGCGCCCAGCCAAAACCATTCGCCTTTTGATCATGGCGCGGTCTTGCAGGCACAGGAGGGCGGGGTGATGTTCCTGTTCAACTTGCTCAAGGCCTTGCAGCAGTTGCCGGTGGCTGGCTCTGCTTTCGAATTGACCGTGGTGCAATACGAGACCAGCGGTTTCGACGAGCATGCGATCAACTTCACTCAGGCCGGGGTTCATGGCCTGGTCGGCACCATTGCCAAAGAATCGCCACGCTGGCGAGTGCGCAGTGTCGATATTGAGCGCGACAGCGTGGCAACCCTGAGCGATATCCTGCAACAACCGCATGATCCGCTGGGGCTGCAACGGGTGCGGCGCAATGGCCTCTGGTACGTCAGGCAGTGGCTCAAGACCGAGTTCGAGCAGCCGCCACACGGCGATTATCTGCGCCAGGACGGTGTCTATGTGGTGATCGGGGGCACGGGCGGGTTGGGCACGGCCTGGAGTGAATACGCGATCGGGCACTGCAATGCGCAAGTCATATGGCTGGGCCGCCGGGCACTCGATGCCGGTATTCAACAACAGATAGACGCCTATGCCCAGGCAGGACGGGCGCCGGTCTATTACCAGGCGGATGCCTGCGACCTGGAGACACTGCAAGCGTGTCTGCGCCAGATTCGCGAGCGCTTCGGTGACATTCATGGGGTCATTCATTCAGCGCTGTCGCTTGAAGACAGCACGCTTGCGAATATGGATGAGGCGACCTTGCGTCGAGTGTACTTCGCCAAAGTCCAGAGCAGCCTGAACCTGGGCATCGCACTGCAAGAGGCGCCCCCTCAGTTCCTGCTGTTTTTCTCCTCGACCGTGGTGTTCACACCTCCACCGGGTCAGGCCAACTATAGCGCCGGGTGTCTGTTCCAGAATGCCTTGGCTGAACAGTTGGCGCGGGAGTTGCCAAGCCAGGTCAAAGTCATCAACTGGGGCTTCTGGGGTAATACCGGGGTTGCGGCGTCTGCGCACTACCGCGAACTCATGGCGCGCAACGGCATTGCGTCCATCGAGCCGGCGGACGGCATGGAAGCGTTGAATCGTCTGTTTGGTGATGATCTCAATCAGTTGGCATTGCTCAAGGTCACCGACAAGGTGCGCAACCCGCCGTCGCTGATTCCTTCCGATGAACAATTGACCGTGCTGGCCGCGCCGTCCGGGCCCCATGGTCGTATTGTTCGCCAGTCGTTGCGTGAGTCTGTCGCCGGACAACAGACGCCGCTGACAGTCCCGGCCCCGGCATCTGCCGCCACGACGAATACACAAGCGGCACCGGTCCACGAAGGGCGTTTGCTGGACGCGGCCCTGGTCTACTTCAAGCGGCTGATTGCGCAGGAGTTGCGCATTCCGGTCGAGCGTCTGCAAATCGACGAACCGCTGGACAGCTATGGCATCGATTCGATCTATTCGGTGCGGCTGGTCACGCTGTTGAATCAGTCCTTTTCCGAGGTGAGTAACACGCTGTTTTTTGAAGTGCAGAACATTCGCGCATTGGTAATGCATTTCATCGACAACCATCGGGCACAGCTTGAGACATTGCTGGGTGTGCAGACGACGCCATCACCTGTTGCTCCAGCGCCACCGGCCCCGGTCACCCTGACCGTACGGCCACCTGCGCCGACGGTGGCTGCTTCGGGGCCGCGTGACGGCGCCTGTGACATCGCGGTGATCGGCATGAGCGGGCGGTATGCGCAGGCAGACGATCTTGAAGAGTTCTGGCAGAACCTGTCCCAGGGGCGCAATTGCATCAGCGAAATTCCGGCAAAACGCTGGGACTGGCGTCAGCATTTCGATGCGCAGCGTGGCAAGTGGGGCAAGCACTACAGCAAGTGGGGCGGGTTCATCCGCGACATCGATGCATTCGACCCGTTGTTTTTCCAGATTTCGCCGACCGAAGCCGAGCGTATGGACCCGCAGTCCCGGTTGTTCCTTGAACAGGCTTATGCCTGCATCGAAGAGGCCGGTTACACCCCCGCCACCCTGTCGAGCGGGAACAGGGTCGGGGTGTTCGTCGGGGCGATGAACGCGGACTACGTCAACGGCGCCAGTTTCTGGTCGATTGCCAATCGTGTTTCCTATCTGTTCGACTTCAAAGGGCCGAGCCTGGCAGTCGATACGGCGTGCTCGTCATCCTTGAGTGCCATTCATCTGGCAATCGACAGCCTGCTGTCGGGCTCGTGCGACAGCGCGATTGCCGGTGGCGTCAACTTGATCATGAACCCGACCCACTACATGGGCTTGTCGCTGATGGGGATGTTGTCGGAGAGTGATCAGTGCCGGGCTTTCGGTGCCGATGCTGATGGTTTCGTCGACGGGGAAGGGGTGGGTGCGGTTCTGCTCAAACCATTGTCGGCGGCAGTGGAGGCTGGCGATCATATCTATGGGGTGATCAAGGGCAGTGCAATGAACGCTGGTGGTCGCACCAGTGGTTTCACAGTGCCAAATCCGGCAGCGCAGACAGCGGTGGTGAGCGAAGCCCTTCGTCGTTCTGGCATTCCAGCGCGACACATCAGTTATGTCGAGGCCCACGGGACCGGCACGCCGTTGGGTGATCCGATCGAGATCAAAGGTCTCAGCGATGCGTTTGCCGGAGCGGGTCCGGAGCGTCAGTTCTGTGCCCTGGGTTCAGTCAAAAGCAATATCGGCCACTGCGAAAGCGCAGCCGGTATCGCCAGCGTGACCAAGGTGCTGCTGCAGCTCAAGCACGCCACGCTGTTACCGACCCTGCACAGCGAACGCAGCAACCCGCGTATCGATTTCTCGCGCACGCCATTCAAGCTGCAACTCAGCGTGCAGAACTGGCAGCGCGCTTCAGTGGAGATTGACGGGCAGGTGCAGTCGGTAGCACGCAGTGCCGGTGTTTCATCCTTCGGCGCTGGGGGCGCCAACGCCCATCTGATCATTCAGGAATACGAAGAGCCAACACCGCGGGCTCCTGTTGAACCAGGTGTGGCACTGATCCTGTTGTCGGCACAATCGGCAACCCAATTGCACCAGCGCGCCGAACGTTTGCTGGCCCACCTGCAAGGCGGTGGCGCGCAGGTCGATCTGCGGGATCTGGCCTACACCCTTCAGGTGGGGCGCGAACCGATGGAGTATCGCCTGGCGTTTGGTGCGTCGACGCAGGAGGCGGTCTGCGAAACCCTGAAGGCATTTGTCGAGGGGCGTGATGTCGAGCGGGGCGAGCTGTATCAGGGCTGCGTGCAGGAGTACCGCGAGGCGATAAACCTGTTGCAGGACGATGAAGACCTGAGTCAGACCATCGATCACTGGTTTGAAAAGGGCAAGCTGGGCAAGTTGTTGGCACTGTGGGTCAAGGGCTTGCAGGTGGACTGGCGGCACTATTATGCAGAGCGTCCGGGTCGTCGCGTGAGCTTGCCAACCTATCCATTCGCCAGGGAGTTCTTCTGGCTCGACCTAGGGGCGCAAGCTGCCGCGCTGCTGCCGACACTGGCGGCACCCGCGCAACTACACCCGTTGTTGCAGGACAACCGTTGCGGCTTGGAAGTGGTTCGCTATGTCAGCCATTTCAGCGGTATCGAGTCGATATTCAGTGATCACCGCGTTGCCCAACAGCGCCTGTTACCGGCTGCGGCGCAAGTGGAAATGATTCGTTGCGCGGTCAGCGCCGCGCTGGGACACCCGGTCGACGCCGTGACGCCGATGCGTCTGCGGGACCTGGCGTGGGTGGCTCCGATCAGCGGCGAGCAGGCGCTGAGTCTGGAGGTGGTGCTCGATCGCACCGCGAAGGGCCTGCAATTCAGCCTCGGGCAATCGATCTCGGTCACCGGTGGGACCTTCCATTGCCAGGGCAGCGTGGACTTCCCTGAAGTGCAGGACCTGCGTGCGGTTGATCTGGACAGCTTGCGTGACAGCCATCCACCGCTGGGGCTGAGCACTAGCGAGTTCTACCGGAGACTGGGTGAACGTGGTCTGGAATACGGCACTTCGCTGCGTACGCTCAACTGGCTGGGGAGCAGGCCGCAAAGCGTGTTGGTGGGCTTGAGCGCCGATCCGCAGACCTATGCCGATCCGCGTTATGTGATTGACCCCGGCGTACTCGATGGGGTCCTGCAAGCACTGGCCCTGTTCGAACCGCCGGTGACCGAGGGTGCTCAGCCGTCAATTGCGCTGCCCTTTGCAGTCGACAGCATCGAGTTGTATGCGGCCTGTCGCGGCACGTTGTGGGCTCATCTGCAGCGCCAACCGGCCTTCAGTGCCTTGGGACCGAAAACCGATATCGACGTGTATGACCAGGCAGGAGGCCTGTGCCTGTCGTTGCGCGGCCTGGTTACTCGTGGTCTGGTCGCCGAAACCATGCCCTGCGTGGAAGAGGACGCACTGGTCATCCTGAGCCCTCGCTGGACGCTGGCCAACCTTTGAAGTTCGAGGAAAAGAACATGCAGCAATTAGCTCACCAGATTTATTTTTGTCACAAGGCCTCGCTGCCGTTCGTGGCTTTGAATGCGCATTTCACGGACGCGCAGTGCCATGACTTCAGTGGCCAGTCAGCCGATGGCGTGGCGCAGTCCTTTGAGCGCCTGTCAGTGTCGTTGCTGGAGCATCTCCACCAATGCCTACGTCGCGCCGGCACGCAGTTGCCGCTGGTTCAGGTAGTCCTGAGCGAAGTGCAGTTTGCCCAGCGCTCTGGCATTGCCGGTCTGTTTCGTTCGATTGCCAGCGAGTACCCGGAATTTCGCGGGCAGGTCATTGCGGTCAATGCGCAGGAGAGCCTGGCATCGCTTACCGGGAAATTACGCGGCAATGCGCAGGCGGACGACCGCCATGTGGAAATTCTCTACCGTGATGATCAGCGTTATGCGCTGGACTGGCAGGAGTTGACGTTGCTCGACCATTGCCCTTTACCCTGGCAGGCCGGGAATGTGTATCTGATCACTGGCGGCTTGGGCGCCGTGGGACGCCTTTTGATCGAGGAGATTGTGAGCCAGGGGATCAGTTGCCGCGTGATCCTCGTCGGTCGTTCCAGTGTCGATGAGACGGCGCGCCAGCAACTGGAGGCCTGGGCGCGTGCCGGCGTCCTGGTCAGCTATCGGCGTACCGATGTCGCTGATCCGGTGACGGTCGATGCCTTGATCGCATGGGTGCTGGAGACCTTTGGACGGCTGGACGGCGTGATCCACTGCGCCGGGATCATTCGCGACAACCTGTTGCTGAACAAGACGGTCAGCGAATTCGAGCAGGTGCTTTCACCCAAAGTTCGCGGTGCAGTGAATTTGGACCAGTCGACCCGGTCGCTGCCGTTGTCGTTCTTTGCCTTGTTCTCTTCATTGTCGAGCGTACTGGGCAATGCCGCGCAGTCCGACTACGCCACAGGCAACGGGTTCATGGACGGTTATGCCCGGCTGCGGGCGCAACGGGTGCGCGCCGGCCAGGGGGCCGGACGATCGGTGTCGATCAACTGGCCGTATTGGAAGGACGGCGGGATGCGTATGGACCCGCATCAGGTGGAGCGCATGTGGCAGGACAGCGGCCTGCGTGCCCTGTCCACCGCAAATGCACTCAATGCCTTTTATCAGGCATTGGTCCAGGGTGACGAGCAAGTCTTGGTGGTCGAGGGCGATGCCCGGCGCATACGTCAGGTGGCGGCGACACTGCATGGCTTCAGTGCGCAAGTAACCGTGCCGGATGCCATAAAACCGCCGAGCAAAGTGACGCAGGCCGGGACCGGGTCGCGTTCGGCATTACTGGCCCACCTGACCCGATTGGTGGCGGTGGAACTGGGGCTTGCCGAGCAACGGATTCAAATCGATGCGCTACTGAGCAAGTACGGTATCGACTCGGTCATGATGATGAGAGTTATCGGCTCCCTGGAAAGTGACTTTGGCTCCTTGCCCAAGACGCTTTTTTTTGAATACCAGACGTTAGCCGAGCTGGCCGATTTCTTTGTGGCGAAGCATGCCGACGTTGTGGCCAATCGCTGGCCCGATCAAGTGCCTGAAGCACCGGGCAAAGACGTTGCTCCCGCTGTCGTGGTGGTTGCACCCGTGCAACAGCCCGTCGTGCGCAGCGACTACGTTGCCCAGCCCGTGGCAGACAGTGATACAGAGCAGGAACCATTGATCGCTATCGTTGCGGTGGCGGGGCGTTATCCCGGTGCCGATTCGGTGGACGTATTCTGGGAAAAGCTGGCCGACGGTTACGACGGTATCAGTCAGATTCCCCCCGAGCGCTGGAATGCTGAAGACTTCTATTCCCGCACGCCAGTGCTGGGCAAAAGTACCTGCAAGTGGGGTGGTTTTCTGGATGATGTCGCGTCATTCGACCCGGCGTTTTTCAACCTGACACCGCGAGAGGCCAGCGTCCTTGACCCGAACGGGCGCCTGTTTTTGCAGACAGTTCAGCATCTTTTCGACAGTGCTGGCCTGACACGCCAGCGTATCGCCGAGCGTTATCGGTCAAAGATCGGTGTGTTCGTCGGCGCGATGTACCAGCAATACAGCGACGTCGATAGCGACCTTCTCAGCGAATCGCTGGTGTCGATCTCGTCCTACAGCTCCATCGCCAATCGGGTTTCCCATGCGTTCGATTTGCAGGGGCCAAGTCTTGCGCTCGACACCATGTGCTCATCATCGCTGGTAGCGTTGCACTACGCCCGCCAGAGCCTGCTGAGGGGAGAGTGCAACGGGGCAATTGTCGGGGGCGTCAACCTGTCGTTGCACCCCAAGAAGTACATCGGCCTTGGGGCCTCGAACATGTTGGGAAGTGCACCTGACAGCCGCAGTTTCAGCAACGGCAGCGGCTATCTGCCCAGCGAAGGAGTAGGGGCCGTTTTGCTTCGCCCGCTGAGCGACGCCTTGCGTGATCAGGACGAAGTGCTGGGCGTGATCCGTTCGAGCCACGTCAGCCACAGCGGCGGGGCCAGTCATTACGCCACGCCGAACGCAAAGGCACAGACCGCGCTGATACGCGAAAGCCTGGAGCAGGCCGGGGTTGCGGCCAACAGCATCAGCTACATCGAAGCCGCCGCCAACGGTGCCACGCTCAGCGATGCCGTGGAAATGCTGGCACTGCGCAAGGTCTTTACCGAGCCTGGAGTGGCCTGCGCGATCGGTACGGTGAAGTCCAATATCGGCCACGCCGAGGCGGCTTCCGGGCTGTCGCAACTGACCAAGGTGTTACTGCAACTCAAGCACCGTAAATGGCTGCCAACGCCTGGCATCCAACAGATGAACACCGACATCGACTTGCAGCAGGCGCCTTTTCAATTGCAATCGACGCTGTGCGACTGGCCCCAACCGATAATGATGGTCGACGGCAAGGAGAGCCGGTTGCCGAGACGTGCCGCCATCAATTCGTTTGGTGCAGGCGGCACCTATGCCCACGTCATCGTCGAAGAGTTTGAGGCCCTACAGCCTCAGTTTCCGGCACTTGTGCCCCTGGCAACCAGCGAGCAGTTGATTGTGCTGTCTGCCAATAGTGTGTCATCGCTGCGATCCTTGGCGACGGCACATGTGCAGCGATTGAGCGCAGACCCTTCGATCAGCCTGACCGACTACGCACGAGCCCTGCGCCAGCAACGCGAGGCTATGGATGTGCGGCTGGCAACCGTGGTGTCAGACGTGCCGGAGTTGATCCAGAACCTGCAAGCATTTTGTGCGGGCTCCGAGGACTGGCATGCCCCTGATGGCGCCAGTTTTGCCGGAGCCGTCGATGCTCCTGATACTCGATTGCTGGAAACCCTGGCACAGGGCCGGACAACCGACAGCCTGATTGAAGACGCCGTGAATCACCAGCGCCTGATTCTGTTGGCGGCGCTGTGGGCAAACGGTATCGATATCGACTGGAGACGCCTGGACGGCAATGAGCCCCATCGCCCAGTGACGTTACCGCTTTACCCGTTCGACAAGGTCCGGTGCTGGGTCGACACGCAACCGCCGGCGGCAGCGCCGGAGGTGCAATGGGCTGGGGAACAGCCGAAAGGCTCGTCGCAGGAGCGGATTCGAGGCGTCCTCAGTGAAGTGACCGGGTTGCCTGCCACTACCTGGCGTGAGGACCGGGCGCTGAGTGAGTACGGCCTGGGCTCCGCGACGTTCATTCTGTTTTACCAACGGCTGAGCGCGAGCTTCGGCGAGTTCACGCTGGACGCCCTGCGCGATTGCCAGACGCTGAACGACATTGTCCGTTTGCTGGACGCGCAACCGGCAACCCCGGTTACGTCACTTGCGCCACGCAATCTAAACCGGCGCTATCCGGAGTTAGTGGCACTCAATCAAGGCCGGAGTGGGCGTCCGGTGTTCTGGATTCATGCCGGCATCGGCGGCGTCGAGGCATACCAGACATTGGCGCAACGCATTGAGCGGCCGTTCTTCGGTATCCAGGCTCGGGGCTACATGACTGAGCGCGCGCCCTTGCAGGGCTTGCAAGCGATGGCGGCGTATTACTGCCATTTGATCCTGATGCAGCAGCCCTCCGGTCCCTACGCCCTGGGCGGCTATTCCCTCGGCGGCGCGCTGGCTTATGAAGTGACACGGCAGTTGCAGGAACTCGGCGAAACAGTGGAAAGCCTGGTGATGGTCGACAGCCTGGACAGTCACGCCATGAGCGGGGCAGCGGTTTCGACCAAGACCCTTTATCTGCAGAGCGCCAACATTGCCATTGGCGCCTCCTACGGCGACGACCTGGAGCAGGCGCTGGAGAACATGATCCATCAGGAGCAGATCGACAGTGACGTCAGCGACGAGGATTTTCTCCAGGCACTCGCCGAGCGCGCCTGTCAGCACAGCGCGGACGTTTCCGTCAGCCAGTTGATGCAGCGTATCCGGCATAACGCCAAGGTGCAGTCGGCCTACGACAGCACGAATTTCTTGATTCTGCCGTTACCTCAGCCGGCGGCCATTCAATGCCATTACCTGCACAACCGTGGCGGCAATTATTTCGGCGGCCTGCAACCGTATCTGTTCGTCCGTGGCGAGCACAGCGCCCTGGGACAAACCGATTACGCACAAGGCTGGAAGCGGCAAATACCAGATATCGAAATCGTCGAGGTGGATGCCCTCTGTCACATGCTGATGCTGTCCACTGAACCGGCTCTGGACCAGATCAGCAGCTATTGCCAGCGCCTATATGCCACGAACGACAGCGCAATGCCTGAAGCAATTAAAACCCCGCTGATGAAATCGGTCGAGGCCTGACCCGTCAGCAGTCGGGTCGCTAATAAACAGGAGTGAATGAAAATGAAAGCGTATATTTTTCCCGGTCAAGGCTCTCAAACTCAGGGGATGGGTGGAGAGTTGTTCGATGAGTTCGATTTCTATACGCGTCAGGCGGATGAAATCCTCGGCTATTCGATCAGGGAGCTGTGCCTGAACGATCCGCAGCGCCAACTTAACAACACGCTTTACACCCAGCCGGCGCTGTTTACCGTCAACACCTTGTATTACCTGAAGGCCATCCAGGAGGACCCGGCACCGGCAGCCTGTCTGGCCGGGCACAGCCTGGGTGAGTACAACGCGTTGCTGGTCGCGGGGGCGTTCGGTTTCGACGATGGTCTGCGCATTGTCCATAAACGTGCGCAACTGATGAGCAGCGCATCCAGTGGGGGCATGGCGGCGGTGATCAACTGCGACCTCGACAGGCTCCGTGAGTGCTTGAGTCAGGGCGCCCTGGCGGGCATCGATGTGGCCAACTACAACTCGGACTCGCAGATTGTGATTGCAGGGCTGCAATCCGATCTTAGCGCCGCCTACGCGTTGTTTGACGAGCAGAACATTGTCTATGTGCCCCTGAAGGTCAGCGCTGCGTTCCACTCACGCCAGATGGCGCCGCTCAAGGAGGCGTTCGCGGACTTTCTGCGGGGTATCAGGTTTTCCCCGTTGCGAGTGCCGGTGCTGTCCAACATTGACGCCGCTCTATACAGCGATGACAGTCTGGTTGAGCGGTTGTCCGCGCAGTTATGCAGTTCGGTAATGTGGCGCGACTCGGTACTGAACATGCGGGCGACCGGTGTCACGCAGTTCAAGGAAGTCGGTCCGGGGGATGTACTGACCAAGCTCGGTGGAAAAATACTATGACGCAATTCGAGCATGGGATTGACCGCACATTGCCGGACGACGGGGCGCGTCCGGGAGAAGCGGTGTCGGTGCACTTGCAAGCGCTGTTGCGTCTATTCGGTGCTTCCACGGGCAATGGCAGGGTGCTGAACGAACTGGAGCGCACCATCGCGGGAGATCCGGTCGGCTACTTCAACAGCCCGGCGTTCGGTGGCGACATGAAGGAGGCGCTCGAGACCGCGTTCTCGTCCGCCTGCCTTCCAGAGCTGCCGGTGTCTATTGATGAACATGTCCAGCACCTGCAGGACAAGGTGTTCAGCCGTGCAACGCCGACGGCCTCTCCTAGATTTGTCGGCCACATGACCTCGGCGCTGCCCTCGTATCTGTTGCCGTTGGCAAAGATCATGACGGCGCTGAATCAAAATCCGGTGAAGCTGGAAACCTCAAATGCCTTCACGCCGCTGGAGCGCCAGGTCCTGGGGATGCTGCACCAACTGGTCTTTGGTTGCAGCGAGGATTTCTATCGCCAGTCCTTGCAGAGCGGCGAGCATGTGCTGGGTGCATTTTGCGCGGGCGGGACCACGGCCAATATCACGGCCTTGTGGGCGAGTCGAAATAACCTGATGCCCGCCGACCAGGGCTTCGCCGGCGTTGCCCGGGAGGGACTGGCCAGCGGGCTTAAACACTATGGCTACGACGGCCTGGCCTTGTTGGTGTCGGAACGTGGCCATTATTCATTGAAAAAAGCCGCCGATATTCTCGGGATCGGTCAGGACCATCTGATTGCGGTGCCCACCGATGGCGCCGGGCGCATTCGCATTGGCGCCTTGCAAAGCTGTGTTGAACGGTTGCGTCTGGGCAACATCAAGCCGCTGGCGCTGATAGGGATCGCGGGCACCACTGAAACCGGGGCTATCGATAATCTTGATGCCATGGCCGATGTCGCGGGGCAGGCTGGCTGTCATTTCCATGTGGATGCAGCATGGGGCGGTGCGAGCCTGATGTCGGATCGACAACGGCCACTGTTCAAAGGCATTGAACGCGCCGATTCGGTGGTTATCGATGCCCACAAACAACTGTATGTACCGATGGGCGCCGGCCTGGTCTTTTTCAAACGGCCGATGTTGGCCACTGCAATCAGTCAGCACGCCAACTACATCGTGCGCAAGGGTTCCAAAGACCTGGGGCGCCATACCCTTGAGGGCTCGCGCAGCGCGATGGCGATGCTGTTGTACGCCAACCTGCACATTCTGGGGCGCCGAGGGTATGAGCAACTGATTGATCACGGGGTCGACAATGCCCGTTACTTTGCCGAATTGATCAAGCAGCAGGACGACTTCGAACTGCTCAGTGAGCCGCAACTGTGCCTTCTGACTTACCGTCACGTCCCTTCAGTGATCATGCAGGCATTGCGCAAGGCGGATGGTGCACAGTGGGTGGCCTTGCAGGACGGCCTGGATGCGCTGAATGAGGACATTCAGGAGCGCCAGCGTGATGCCGGGCGCTCCTTTGTGTCGCGTACACGGCTGACGCCGGATGTATCGGGGGGGCGCTCGATCTGTGTCTTGCGCGTGGTGCTGGCGAACCCGCTGACCACCCCGTCGATCCTCAAGGACATTCTCCACGAACAACGGGCACTGGCGCTCGACAGTCGGTGCCTGGCGCCGTTGCTGGCGTTGCTGACACCGCCAGCCCAATCCTCGGCTCCGGTCAGGGGATGACGGCTTCCAACCAGAAGGTCGCCGTCCACGAGCTGCTGACATTGCCTCGAGGGAAAGTCGATATGTGGATGGCAACCTGCAGCGACATTGACCCCGCGCTGTCTGGACGCTACCGGGACCAATTGCTCTGCGAAGAGGAGAGGGCGGCTGAGTCGACCTTCCATTTTGCCCGTGACCGTCAGCAATATCTTGTCACTCGCGCCCTGGTGCGTTGCGTGCTCTCTCGGTACAGCGACCGGTTGCCTGCGGATTGGCGGTTCGGCAAAACGGCACACGGTCGCCCGACGATTCTGTGTCCCTCTGAGGAAGAACGTGAGTTGTCGTTCAACATTTCCCATTGTGCGGGTGTGGTGCTGGTTGCGGTCATGAACGGCGGTCAGTTGGGGATCGATACCGAGTCGTACGAGCGAGGCGATGATTTCATCGCCATCGGCCAGCGCTGTTTTACCCGGGGCGAAGTGTCGGCACTCGACTGCCTGCCACCGGCGCAACGATGGCAGCAGTATGTCCGTTACTGGACGCTGAAAGAGGCCTATGTCAAAGCCACGGGAACCGGTCTTGCGACGGTACTCGACAGCTTCGGCTTCCAGATGCCAGACGTAGAGCGCATCGAATGCCGGTTCAACGATCCAGCGTCAGCGGCCACAGATTGGCACTTTAGCCTGCTCGAACCGACCGCCACCCATGTGGCCGCTCTGTGCTGTGCCGGTCACGGAGCACGCGCCCCACACTTGCTGCTGCGTCGAATGCGTCCTCTGGTCGACGAACACTTTGTCGACTTCACACTGTTGGCCCGCTCGGCGTAGAGACCGGCTACCGGGCCTGTGTATTTCTTGAAGAGTCAGAACCCATGAGCCAACGCAAAACCATTTTCATGTACCCCGGACAAGGGTGTCAGTACTTCCACATGTGCAAGACCTTGTTTGCCCACGACACGGTTTTTCGTGACAGTCTCAAACGTCTGGACCGTTGGGTGCAGGCCGAAATCGGCGGGTCGATCATTGACTACGTATTCAATGAACAGGTCAGCGCACTGATCCCCTTCGACGCAACCCTTTACTCCAATCAGGCCGTTTTCTGTTTTGAATATGCCCTGACCCAGTCACTGTTATCCCGTGGTGTTTATCCCGATGTACTGCTGGGAGCCAGTCTGGGGGAGGTGGTGAGTGCGGCGGTATCCGGGGCGCTGAGCCCCAAGGAATGCATCGGTCTGCTGGCCGTGAGCGCTCGGGTGCTGGCGCAGACTTGCGAGCCGGGGGGAATGCTCTCGGTGTTTGCTCCACCCAGTCTGTTCGATGAAGATCGCCTGTTGCACGAGAACTGCGAGATAGCATCGGTGTCCTTTGACAGGCACTTCGTGGTCGCCGCAGAACGCTCGCGGATCGAGCAGGTTGAGGCACACCTCAAGGCGGGCAACCACATCACCAGCCGCTTGCCGGTCGAATACGGGTTTCACTCCTCGGCGATCGACCCTGCCCGTTCGGCGCTGCGTGAGCACTATGGGAACAGCACACCTGGTCATCCGTTGGTGCCGGTGTTCTCCTGCCAGAAAAAAGCGATGATCCGCGCCTATGAAGTCGATCATTTTGATGCAGTGCTCAGAGAGCCGATCTATTTCAAGGAGACGCTGGCCATATTGGAGCTGCAAGGTCCCAATCTGTATGTGGATGTCAGTCCTTCCGGAACCCTGTCGACCTATTGCAAGTACATCCTGCATCCTGACTCGAAGTCCAGAACAGTACCGGTATATACACCGTTTTCGAAGCACGGAACGCTCGATCCTGCGCTATGGTTGCTGTAGTTCGTGAGCCTGGCGGACAGGAGTGCCACCCATCTTTCGCAAGATGGACCGACCGTAAATAAGGGTGTGATTCGGGCGTGTTGTGCCCAAACCTCACATAGAGACTGGACATCTGCGAGCCGTTATCGCTGAGCCCCAATCTTGGTCCCGGTGCCGTGCCAGACACGGCGCTAAATCCGATGGAGGCAGCGACGAGGGACAGTGCCAAATGTCTTGTAATACGGTGCCAAATCTGGCGCGCGCTTACACACAGGAGGGGTGTGTTGGCCCTGAAACCATCTGATCCGCACAACCGCTGCTCAGCTAAGTCTTTGCTTCTGCTCGCTAATCCCGGACAATCGCGCCCCTGTTTCGGCCAGGACGCTGCCTGTCGGTTTTTCCGACTCGTCCTGACCGGGTAGCAACTGACCGGAATGCGGAGATCCCACCGGATGAATGATCAGGCCAAAAGCGTCGACGAACGCTTTGAAGCGGCGGCACCAGTAAGTCTTTCGAGCTGGAATCGCCATGACACCACCTGGATGCTCGGCCTGTTTGGCACGGCCATCGGGGCGGGCACGTTGTTTTTGCCGATCAACGCAGGGCTGGGCGGTTTCTGGCCGCTGGTGATACTGGCGTTGCTGGCGTTCCCCATGACGTTCTACGCCCACCGTGGCCTGACCCGTTTTGTGCTGTCCGGTCGTGAAGGCGCCGACATCACTGAAGTGGTGGAAGAGCATTTCGGCATCAAGGCCGGCGCGCTGATCACCTTGCTGTACTTTTTCGCGATCTTCCCGATCCTGTTGATCTACAGCGTGGCACTGACCAACACCGTGGGTAGTTTCCTCGAACATCAATTGCACATCACGCCGCCGCCACGGGCGATTCTGTCGTTCGTGCTGATCCTCGGCCTGCTGGCGGTGGTGCGTTGCGGTGAGCAGGTGATCGTCAAGGCCATGAGCCTGATGGTGTACCCGTTCATCGTTGCGCTGCTGTTCCTGGCGGTGTTCCTGGTGCCGCACTGGAACGGCGGCATCCTCAGCACCGCGTCCACGCTGCCTGAGCCGTCGGCATTGCTGCACACGTTGTGGCTGGCCATTCCGGTGATGGTGTTCTCGTTCAACCACTCGCCGATCATCTCGGCGTTCGCGGTGGACCAGAAGCGTCGTTATGGCGAACACGCCGAAGAGCGCAGCTCGCAGATCCTGTTTCGCGCCCACGCCTTGATGGTGGTGATGGTGCTGTTCTTCGTCTTCAGTTGCGTGCTGACCCTGTCGCCTGCACAACTGGCTGAGGCCAAGGCGCAGAACCTGTCGATCCTGTCTTACCTGGCCAACCACTTCAGCAATCCGACCATCGCCTTTGCGGCACCGTTGATTGCCTTCGTGGCGATTTCCAAGTCGTTCCTGGGGCACTACATCGGCGCCAGCGAAGGCCTCAAAGGTCTGATCATCAAGAGCGGCAAGCGTCCGGGTGCCAAGGCTCTGGACCGCATGACCGCTGCGTTCATGCTGGTGGTGTGCTGGATTGTCGCGACCCTGAACCCGAGCATCCTGGGCATGATCGAAACCCTGGGTGGCCCGATCATCGCGGCAATCCTGTTCCTGATGCCGATGTACGCCATCCGCAAAGTACCGGCCATGGCGCGTTATCGTGGTCAGGCCTCGAATGTGTTTGTGACGGCGGTGGGTCTGGTGGCGATTTCGGCGTTGATTTATTCGCTGACGGCCTGATGCATAAGTGGGGGCTGTGAGTCTGCCTTCGCGAGCAGGCTCGCTCCGGGCGGCGTTCCTACAAAAGCGGTGTATCAGTCGACTTTGATGTTGAATGACACAGCGCCTTCGCGGGCAAGCCACGCTCCCACAGTGGGTTTGTGCCGAGTCCAGAATATCGGTAACACTGCAATACCCTGTGGGAGCGAGCCTGCTCGCGAAAGCGGTGTGTCAGTCGACGTTGATGTTGAATGACACAGCGCCTTCGTCGGAACGCCGCCCGGAGCGAGCTTGCTCCCACATTTCATCTTTGTTCAGTCTCCCCATCTGATCCAGCGCACACATCCCAAGGCATAAGCGGCTACGCTAGAGAAGCCATTTCTCTGGAGAGTTTCCATGCCCCGTGCCCACCCGCAATTGATCAGCGCCAAACTGGAAAAACTTCGGCCCACGCAACTCACGGTCGGCCTGGCCGAGGTGGCGGCCAAGCGTCTGGAGTGGAAGAAGCTCAAGCGCAAAGAGCGTGCTGCGGCGATTGATCACCACTGGTTTCCCAGTGTGTTGGGGCCGGACGGCGACTACTACATCGTCGATCATCACCACTTTGGCCTTGCGTTGCTGCAAGAAGAGGTCAAGCGCGTTTCGCTGCTGGTGCTCAAGGACCTGTCGTTTGTCGACCCGGTGACGTTCTGGAATGTGATGAACTTCAACCAGTGGGCCCACCCGTACGACAGTCGGGGCGCCAGGCGTTCCTTCGAGGCCATTCCCAAACGCATCGTCGACCTGCCGGACGATCCCTATCGCAGCCTCGCCGGGTTCCTGCGCCAGGCCGGTGGCTACGCCAAGGATGCCACGCCCTACAGCGAGTTCCTGTGGGCGGACTTCTTTCGCAGTCGTATCGCCAGCGACCTGATCAACGACCAGGGGCCAAAATTGCAGGCCAAAGCCATGGGCCTGGCCCGCAGTCAGGAGGCTCGGTATCTGCCGGGCTGGGTGGGGCCGATTGTCAACTGAGCCGTCGAGCGTCGCCGTCTCTTCTCGCCCCGAAGCACCCAACCGCTGGCAAGACCTGCTGGCCGGGTTATCGATTGCCGGGCTGTTGCTGCCTGAAGCGGTGGCTTATTCGAGCATTGCCGCGTTGCCGCCACAGGCCGGGGTGATCGCGCTGTTTGCCGGGTTGTTGTGCTACGCGCTGATGGGCACCAGCCGTTTTGCGATTGTCTCGGCAACCTCGTCTTCGGCGGCGGTACTGGCGGCTGCCACGGCCTCACTGGCCGGCGGTGATGCGTCTTTGCGCCTGACTCTGGCTGTCGCGCTGGTGCTGGTCACCGGGGCGCTGTTCCTGATCGCGGGGCTGCTCAAGCTGGGCAGCGTGACGTCATTCATTGCCAAGCCGGTGTTGCGTGGTTTTGCCTTCGGCCTGGCAGTGACCATCATCCTCAAGCAGGTGGCGAACGTGGTTGATGTTCACCTGACGGACATCAACCTGATCCGTTTTCTGCCACAGCTGCTGGAGCAGTGGCCGCAGTGGAACCGGGTTGGCGCGCTGGTGGCTGCGGTGGCGTTGCTGGTGCTCATGCTGTGCGCCCGTTTTCGCCGCGTGCCTGGTGGCCTGTTGGTGGTGGCGCTGGGCATTGTCGCCAGCCACTGGCTGAATCTGCCAGCTTATGGCGTGCAACTGATCGGGGTGATTGACCTGAGCCTGGAAATGCCGCGTCTGCCGCTGCTGCCGTTTGCCGACTGGCTGCGCCTGGGCGAACTGGCGTTTGCCATGGTGATGATTCTGTATGCCGAGTCTTATGGATCGATCAGTTCGTTTGCCCTGAAACATGGCGACCGGGTGTCGTCGAATCGCGATTTGCTGGCACTGGGTGCGTCGAATCTGTTGTCCGGTCTGTTCCATGGCATGCCGGCCGGTGCTGGCTATTCTGCTACCTCAGCCAACGAGGCGGCGGGCGCGACCTCGAAGCTGGCGGGCATCGTGGCGGCGGCTGTGGTGTTGCTCATCGTGTTGACGGTGCTGCCATATATCGCCCTGACGCCGGAACCGGTACTGGCTGCCATCGTCATTCATGCACTGGGCCGTGGCTTGAGTTTGCAGCCGCTGGGCCGCTATTTCATCTGGCGTCGTGACCGGGTGCTGGTGATCTGCGCAGTGGCGGCGGTGTTGGTGTTGGGGGTGTTGGACGGCTTGCTGGTGGCGGTGGCGATCAGTGTGGTGCTGATGCTCAAGCAGATGTCGTCGGCGGACATCCAAGTGTTGGGACAGATGGGCAGCGGTCATGACTATGTCGATGTACAACGCCATCCGGATGCCCGACAGATTCCCGATGTGCTGATTGTACGGCCCGGCGAGGCGTTGTTTTTCGCCAACGTGGAACGCATTCTCGGTGGTGCCCTGCGGCTGGCCCGGCATGCTTCGCCGCCGGTGCACACCATCATTCTCAGCCTGGAAGAATCGCCTGATCTGGACGGCACCAGCATTGAAGCGCTGGAGGCGTTTTTCCTGCAGGTGCGGGCCGAGGACAAACTGCTGATCCTGGCGCGACTCAAGCATGAGGCGCAGAGCGTGCTGTTGAAGTTGCCGGAGCAGGAGAGGGAGCAGGTGGTGTTCAGCGATTTGAGTGTGGATGGAGCGGTGCAAGTGGCACTCAAGTCGCACACTGTCTGACCCACAGGGGAGACGGGGTGGATTTGGCATTGTGTACAGGCATAAAAAAACGCCGCTCATCTCGCGATGGGCGGCGTTTTCATTGCGTTGCAGCGTTAGGCTTGAACGACCGGAATGTTGGCGTTCGCAGCAGCTTCACGGAACTCGGCAATCTGGTCGAAGGACAGGTAGCGGTAGACATCGGCCGCCATGCTGTCGATCTTGCCAGCGTATTCCATGTACTCCTCGACGGTCGGCAGGCGACCCAGGATGGAAGCAACAGACGCCAGCTCGGCCGAAGCCAGGTAGACGTTCGCGCCGTCACCCAGACGGTTCGGGAAGTTACGGGTCGACGTCGACACCACAGTCGAGTTCGGCTCTACGCGTGCCTGGTTACCCATGCACAGCGAGCAGCCCGGCATTTCCATGCGCGCGCCGGCCTTGCCGTAGATGCCGTAGTAGCCTTCTTCGGTCAGTTGGTGAGCGTCCATCTTGGTCGGCGGCGACAGCCACAGACGGGTTGGCAGCTGACCCTTGACCTGATCCAGCAGTTTACCGGCAGCGCGGAAGTGACCAATGTTGGTCATGCACGAACCGATGAACACTTCGTCGATCTTCTCACCAGCAACGCTGGACAGCAGACGGGCGTCGTCCGGATCGTTTGGCGCGCAGAGCACAGGCTCCTTGATGTCGGCCAGGTCGATTTCGATGACTTCAGCGTATTCGGCGTCAGCATCGGCAACCATCAGCTCAGGGTTGGCAACCCAGGCTTCCATCGCTTGGGCGCGACGTTCCAGCGTACGTGCATCGCCGTAGCCTTCGCCGATCATCCAGCGCAGCAGGGTGATGTTGGAGTTCAGGTACTCGGTGATCGACTCTTTCGACAGCTTGATGGTGCAACCGGCAGCCGAACGTTCGGCCGAGGCGTCGGACAGCTCGAAAGCCTGCTCGATGCTCAGGTTGTCCAGGCCTTCGATTTCCAGGATGCGGCCGGAGAAGGCGTTCTTCTTGCCTTTCTTCTCGACGGTCAGCAGGCCAGCCTGGATCGCGAAGTAAGGAATGGCGTGAACCAGGTCACGCAGGGTCACGCCCGGCTGCATTTTGCCTTTGAAGCGCACCAGGATCGATTCCGGCATGTCCAGCGGCATGACGCCGGTGGCAGCAGCAAACGCAACCAGACCGGAACCGGCCGGGAACGAAATGCCCATTGGGAAGCGGGTGTGCGAGTCACCACCGGTACCGACGGTGTCCGGCAGCAGCATGCGGTTCAGCCAGCTGTGGATGATGCCGTCCCCCGGACGCAGGGAAACGCCGCCGCGGGTCATGATGAAGTCAGGCAGGGTGTGGTGGGTGGTCACGTCGATCGGCTTTGGATACGCCGCGGTGTGGCAGAAGGACTGCATCACCAGGTCGGTCGAGAAGCCCAGGCACGCCAGGTCTTTCAGTTCGTCACGGGTCATTGGACCGGTGGTGTCCTGGGAGCCGACGGTGGTCATTTTCGGTTCGCAGTAAGTACCCGGACGAACGCCTTTGCCTTCTGGCAGACCGCAAGCCTTGCCGACCATTTTCTGTGCCAGGGTGTAGCCCTTGCCGGTGTCGACAGGTGCTTCAGGCAGTTTGAACAGATCGGTAGGGCCCAGGCCCAGTTCGGCGCGAGCCTTGTCGGTCAGGCCGCGACCGATGATCAGCGGGATACGGCCGCCAGCACGAACTTCGTCCAACAGGACCGGGGTCTTCATTTCGAAGGTGGTCAGGACTTCGTCGGTGCCGTGCTTGCAGACTTTGCCAGCATGCGGATACAGGTCGATCACGTCGCCCATGTTCATGTTGGTAACGTCGAACTCGATCGGCAGTGCGCCGGCATCTTCCATGGTGTTGTAGAAGATCGGAGCGATCTTGCTGCCGAAGCAGAAACCGCCAGCACGCTTGTTCGGTACGTAAGGAACGTCGTCGCCGAAGAACCACAGCACCGAGTTGGTCGCCGATTTACGCGACGAACCGGTACCGACCACGTCACCGACGTAGGCGATAGGGAAGCCTTGACCGCGCATTTCTTCGATCTGCTTCATCGGGCCGGTGACGCCTTGAGCGTCAGGCACGATGCCTTCACGGGCCATTTTCAGCATGGCCAGGGCGTGCAGCGGGATATCCGGGCGGGACCAGGCATCCGGGGCAGGGGACAGGTCGTCGGTGTTGGTTTCGCCGGTGACCTTGAACACGCGCAGGCTGATCTTGTCGGCCAGGACAGGGCGGTTGCGGAACCACTCGCCGTCAGCCCAGGACTGGATCACGCCTTTGGCATGTTCGTTGCCGTTTTTGGCTTTTTCGGCCACGTCGTGGAACGCATCGAACATCAGCAGGGTGTGCTTGAGTTGAGCGGCAGCGACAGGGGCCAGTTCGGCGCTGTCGAGCAGGTCAACCAGGGTCACGATGTTGTAGCCGCCCTGCATGGTGCCGAGCAGTTCAACAGCGCGTTTCTTGTCGATCAGAGGGGAGGTGGCTTCGCCCTTGGCCAGGGCAGACAGGAAGCCGGCCTTTACATAGGCCGCTTCGTCCACGCCAGGCGGAATGCGATTGGTGATCAGGTCAACGAGGAAAGCTTCTTCGCCAGCCGGGGGATTTTTCAGCAGCTCGACCAGGCCGGCTGTTTGTTCGGCGTTAAGCGGCTGGGGAACGATACCCAGTGCTGCACGCTCTTCGATATGTTTGCGGTAGGCTTCAAGCACAGTTATTACCCTCATCAGTGGTCCCAAATGGGTGTCCGGGACGCTCATCCCGAAATTGCCGTACTCATGCGCCGCGCGGCGTTGTGGGCCGCTTGGCCAGAATTACCGGCAATTCCTTACAGAAGCTGCTTTCAAAGTTTTACGCCTGCAGAACGGGGAGCTGATGAGGGTTGGCGTTGGGCTTTTCCCCGCTGGAAAAACCCGTCGCCAACACCGCTCTGAAGGAACGACTGTGCTCGTGACGCTTTGAAAACAGCTTCTAACGGACATTGGCGCCTTAAAAGGCTGGCTGATTCTACGGCAAAAAAAATTTAAAGGTAAGTCAGGGGGTATTGGACTTTGGTGGCGAGTCGCGTTGCCGGGCCAAAGTCCGACAGACCCCGAGACCCTGAACTTTGAGGGGTGATGAATGTTGGGCAAAGGGCTAACATGCTGACCTGTTCTGCTTTCCTGATGTTTTGCCTATCTATGCCCAATCAGACTATCAAGACCCCCTGCGTCGGCCTCTGCTCCACCGTTTACGGTGATCTGGTGTGCCGTGGCTGCAAGCGTTTCCACCATGAAGTGATCAATTGGAACGGTTACAACGAGGAGGAAAAGCGTGCGGTGTGGCTGCGTCTTGAGCAGTTGCTGTCACAAGTGATGGCCAGCAAGCTGGAAGTGTTCGATCCGCGTCTGCTGCGCCAGCAGCTTGAGCAACGCAAAATTCGTTTTGTGCCGCATCAGTCGGAGTATTGCTGGGCCTACCAATTGATCGCCCGGGGTGCGCGGGTGATCAATAACCTGGAGGCGTATGGCATGGTGCTGATGCCGGAGTTTCGCGAGTGGAACCTGCCGGAACTGCGCGATGCCATTGATCGGGAGTTTTTCCTTCTGTCTGAAGCGCATTACGAGCGCTACATTGCGCCGGGTTTCCTCAAGGACGCCTTCAGCGGCTGATCCTGGATTCTGCGGCGAGTGAGCTTGTTGTGGCGAGGGCGCTTGCCCCCGCTGGGCTGCGAAGCGGGCCCGAATGCTTGTGAGCGCTACGCACTCAAGCGGGAGCAAGCTTCCTCGCCACAGAAGCGCCCTGACACCCTCCTTGCGACAACCGTCAGGCGCTCAATGCCGCGTCACCACCTCTTCCAGATGGTCCATGATGTCTTCCGGCTTGAGCACCAGCACATCGCTCTCCACCGCATCCAGCACCACTTCTGCCGTATTGCCGATCAACGCCCCGGACAACCCGGTGCGCGCCACGGTGCCGATGACCACCACCGCCGCCTGAAGCTTGTGCACCGTGTGCGGAATCAGCACGTCCGCCGGGCCTTCCTCGATGTGCAGATGCGCATCGTCTATGTCGAACTCGGCCTGGAACGCCTTGCACTGCTCGCGGTACTTGGCCTCGATGGTTTCGCGCAGTTGAAACACCGGGTCCGCCGACGACAGCATCGGTGACGGGTGGGCGCTCACCACATGCAACTGAGCCTTGGCCAGCGCGGCGATGTCGTAGCCATGATCGACGATGCACGCGTGCAGGGAGCGGTGCTCGGCATCCGTGTTACCGACGTCGATCGCCGCCAGAATCACGCCACCCGCCCAGGGTTTGCAGGTCTTCACCAGCAATACCGGCGTCGGGCAATAGCGCAGCAGTTTCCAGTCCGCCGGGGTCAGCAGGGCCTTTTTCAGGGGGCTGTCGGGGAAGTGTTGCTTGACCACCAACCCGCAGCCTTCGGCCTGCTGCACGTCGACGATGGTTTCGTGCAGGCTTTCGTTCCACGCCTGTTCGGTGGTGACGCTGTAGCCGTCCTGCAACAGCGCGGCCTTGAGCACGCCCAACATGCCACTGTGGTCGTGCTTTTTATCGCACACCAGCAGGTGCAGATGGGCCTGGGTCACGCCGGCGATCAACTTGGCCCGTTTAAGCGCCAGGCTTTCCGCGTGTTCGGGTTCGATGACCACCAGAATGCTGCGAATGGCTTGCATGTGCGGGCTCTCCAGAAAAGTAAGAAGCGGGGGCGTTGCACAACTATAGTTGCTGGTCGTGAACCGGGTACTTGATGCATATCAACGGTGGCGACTGGTGGTCTGCCGACGGGCCGGTATAATCGGCGCCCTTCGCTCGAAAACCTTTTTATCCGTGAGCCCCATGATCCTTCCCGAAATTCACGAGTTCCTCGGCTGCCGCACCCCCGACGGCTGGGTCCAAGCCGCGCTGGCCGATCAGGAAACCCTGCTGATCGACCACAAGAACTGCGAGTTCAAGGCCGCCAGCACGGCGTTGAGCCTGATCGCCAAGTACCACTCCCACGTTGACCTGATCAACCTGATGTCGCGCCTGGCCCGGGAAGAGCTGGTGCACCACGAGCAGGTCATGCGCCTGATGAAAAAGCGCAAGATCGAGCTGCGTCAGCTGTCCGCCGGGCGTTACGCCTCGGGCCTGCGCAAAGTGGTGCGCAGTCACGAACCGGTGAAACTGGTGGATACGCTGGTGGTCGGTGCTTTTATCGAGGCCCGCAGTTGCGAGCGTTTCGAGGCATTGGTGCCGCATCTGGACGAAGAACTGGGCAAGTTCTACTTCGGTTTGCTGAAAAGCGAAGCCCGGCATTTCCAGGGCTATCTGAAACTGGCTTACCAGTACGGTGATGCCAAGGATATCGCTCAGGTCATCGACCGCGTTCGTGCGGCCGAGCAGGAGTTGATCGAGTCGCCGGACGTGGAATTCCGCTTTCACAGCGGCGTGCCCGCCGCCGCATGAAGATCAAAAGATCGTCCGAACGCAGCCCGAGCGTTCATCGTCGTGATTTGAATTGTTAAAAACTCTTAAGAGTATGAAACATCACCCAAAACCGGCCCCGAGGCCGGTTTTTGCTGCCTGTCATACGCGTGCGCCCGCCGATTGCCGCCATAATGGCGCCCACTTCATTCATGGGTTGGCAGACGGTCGTTATGGATAACCTGGGTTTTGGCAAAGTATTGCTGGTGGAAGACGACGAAAAACTCGCGGGGCTGATCGCCTATTTCCTGTCCCAACATGGTTTCGAGGTCCAGACGGTGTTCCGTGGCGACCTGGCGCTGGCGGCGTTCCTCGACTTCAAGCCAAAAATCGTCGTGCTCGACCTGATGTTGCCGGGCCAGAGCGGTTTGCATGTGTGCCGGGAAATCCGCAGTGTGTCCGATACGCCCATCGTCATTCTGACGGCCAAGGAAGACGATCTTGACCACATCCTCGGCCTGGAATCCGGCGCCGACGATTACGTGATCAAACCGATCAAGCCCCCTGTACTGCTGGCCCGCCTGCGCGCCTTGCAACGTCGCCAGGCGCCGGACAACGCGGTGTGCAGTGCACTGGAGTTCGGCAACCTGAGTATCGACCGCAGTTGCCGTGAAGTGCGCCTGGCGGGCGAGGGCATCGAGCTCAGCACCATGGAGTTCGAACTGCTCTGGCTGCTGGCCAGCGCCGCTGGCAAGACCCTGACCCGTGACGACATCCTCAACCGGATGCGCGGCATCGCCTTCGATGGTCTGAACCGCAGCGTCGATGTGTACATCAGCAAGCTGCGGGCCAAGCTCAAGGACAATCCGCGTGAGCCGATCTGCATCAAGACCGTGTGGGGCAAGGGTTATCTGTTCAATCCGTTTGCGTGGGAGCTGTAGATGCTGCGTCTTTATTTCGGGCTGTTCATCATGCTGGCCGTCGGGCTGGTGGCGTCGCTGGAAGTGGTCGACCGCACCTTCAACGCGCTGCTCGACGGCACTTTGAAAACCTATAACCGTGATGCCGTGCGCGGTCCGGCGTATTCGCTGGCGGAGCAGTTGCGCCCGTTGGACAAACCCGCTCGTGCGCAGCAAATCCAGCAACTGCAACCGCACTACGGGTTGCAGCTGGGGCTGGTCGAGGCCGGCGAGCTGGCGCTCAGTGACACGGAAAAAACCGAGCTGGCCAATCACACACTGGTGGTGCGCAAGAACTACACACGGTTCATCTCGCGCATTGACGACAGCGACCAGTTACTCAGCATCGAAATGCCCCCCGAAACCCAACTCAATACGCTGTACATGGTCGCCGCCTATTCGATGCTCGGGGTGTTGCTGGGGATCGTGCTGTTCTTCTGGGTGCGACCGCACTGGCGCGATCTGGAGAAATTGCGTCTGGCGGCGCAACGCTTTGGCGATAACAATCTGTCGACGCGCATTGAATTGTCCAAACGCTCGAACATCCGCGACCTGGCGGAGCACTTCAACCTGATGGCCGCACGCATCGAAGGCCTGATCGCCAATCAGCGTGAGCTGACCAATGCGGTGTCCCACGAACTGCGCACGCCGATTGCCCGGTTATCGTTCGAGCTCGACCAGCTCAAGCAACAGCCCGATCCGACCCAGAATCGCGAACTGATCGCCGACATGTACGCCGACCTCGGCGAGCTGGAGGAAATGGTCTCCGAACTGCTGACCTACGCCAGCCTTGAGCGCGGCGCCACGGTGATTACCCGCGAGAACATTCAGGCCAGCAGCTGGCTCGACAGCGTGGTGGGCAGCGTCGCGCTGGAAGCGGAAGCGGCGGGGGTGCAGCTGCTGATTGTCGAGTGTCAGGTCGAGCACGTCCGCATCGAGCCACGGTTCATGGCCCGTGCGGTGATCAATCTGCTGCGCAATGCCATTCGCTATGCCGAGCGGCGGGTCGAGGTGTCGCTGGTACGCACGGGTGATCATTACGAAGTGCGGGTCAACGACGACGGGCCGGGCGTGCCGGTGGACGGGCGGGAGAAGATCTTCGAACCGTTCGCCCGCCTGGACGCCAGCCGCGACCGGCGTACTGGCGGGTTTGGCCTGGGACTGGCGCTGGTGCGCCGGGTGTCGCACTCCCATGGCGGGCAGGTGCAAGTGGCGGAATCGCCGTGGGGCGGGGCGTCGTTTTGCATGACCTGGGCGCATCTGGATTAGGCTTTTGTGGTGCTCTGACTGGCCTCTTCGCGGGCAAGCCCCCACATTGGATTTGTAGTGCACAGTGGATTTGTGTACGACACCGATCAAATGTGGAAGCGGGCTTGCCCGCGATGGGGCATTCAGTTGCACCACAAATCTTCCTCAGTGGATGTGTAGTGCACATTGAGTTTTTGCCTGGCACAGATCCAATGTGGGAGTGGGCTTGCCCGCGATGGGGCCATCAGCCACAACGCAGCACTAAAAACTGTACACCACCTCCCCAGCCAACGACCCCTGCAACCGCCGATCAACAATCGGGCTATCCGCCGCCTCTTTACCCAGATACTGCACCGCCATCACCGTCGACACACTCCACCGTGCATTGATCGGCACCGCCCAGGTCAGCTCCGCGCCGCGACTCACCAGCCCACCATGGGCGTCATAAGCCCGGAACTGGCTGCGCGACGCCTGTGCATCACTGACGCCATACCAGGTACGCATATAGTTGCGGTCGCCAAACTGACTGTTGAGGCTGCCCGTCACCGTGCCGTAGCGGCCTTCGTAGAACGGTGTGCTGATGCTCAGTTTCAAGCGGTTCCAGGACAAACCGGTGTCGTGATCGTCATTATCTTTTTCCATCGCATGCTGCAGGCTCGCACCGAGGATGATCGGTCCCATCTGATACGTGCCATCGAGCCCCAGCACCGGCCGCGGCTTGATCGAGCCCATGCCGTTGAGTTCATCCGAACCCTTGAAACCAGTCTTGCGGTCCTTGCGCACATCGCTGGCGCCGACGTACACGCTGAGGCCGAAATCGTCTTCATCGAACGCCCAGCCCAGGCCCTTTTCAGTGTCGAGGAATACGCCGTAAGGGCTGACGATCTCGCCGCCCACCAGCGGCACGACCGCGCGCTCGGTGCTGCCACTGTAACGGGACGCAGTCGCCACGCCGGCACGCAGGACGTAGCGCCAGTCCTCGGCGCGTAACGTGTTGGCCGGCAACAGCAGGCAAAGCGAAGTCAATGACACACAGCACGAACGAAGCATGGGGACACCCGAGGCAGTTGGATGCGCCATGCTAGGCGGCTGCCCGCGCACAATCTTTGGCAGCTTTGTCGGGAAACTGTCAAAGACTGTGAACGCTGCTCAGCGGGTCAGGCCCAGGCGCTCATGCCATTGGGCAATGGACTCTTCGGGGTAGACGTCGAACTGTTTGTCCTTGGGCTGTACCTGCACTTCGACCCACGGCGCTTTTGAACCCAGCATCAAATGAGTGTGTTCCGGCGGCACCGGCAGCGGGGTGTCGATGGCCGAGGCGAACGGGTGAATCAGTTCCGGCCACTCGGGGCTGAACAGCCATAATCCGGTGCCACACTGCGAACAGAAATGCCGTTCGGCGCTGCTGCTGTGAGCGCGTTTATCACCATCGTCCTTGAGCCGCGCATGGTAAATCGCGATGTGTTTGCGCCCGTGAACCTTGAGACTGGCGGCATCGCCCCCGAGGTTGATCGCATAGCCGCCACCGCCCTGGGTCTTGCGACAGATCGAGCAATAGCAGCGCTGATAAGGGCAGGGGTGAGCGCTGCTGAGGCTGAACGACACCGCGCCGCAATGACAGGAGCCTTCGAGTTGCATGACAGAACCTCCAGGGGAGTCAGGGGTGATGCAGACAGCCTAGACCCGACCGGGGATTTGAGGTGACCATGAGGCCGCCTTCGCAAGCAGGGGATCTATGGCGTACTCGAATCCCCTGTGGGAGCGGGCTTGCCCGCGAAGGCGGCCTCACAGTCACCCAAGGCTCAAACCTGCCTGATTCCTTTCCCAAGAGATCCATGGCATTCACCAGCCCCCCTGTGGGAGCGGGCTTGCCCGCGAAGGCGGCCTCATGGTCACCCAAGGCTCAAACCCTGCCTGATTCCTTTCCCAAGAGATCCATGGCATTCACCAGCCCCCCTGTGGGAGCGGGCTTGCCCGCGAAGGCGGCCTCACAGTCACCCAAGGCTCAAACCCTGCCTGATTCCTTTCCCAAGAGATCCATGGCATTCACCAGCCCCCCTGTGGGAGCAGGCTTGCCCGCGAAGGCGGCCTCATGGTCACCCAAGGCTCAAACCCTGCCTGATTCCTTTCCCAAGAGATCCATGGCATTCACCAGCCCCCCTGTGGGAGCGGGCTTGCCCGCGAAGGCGGCCTCATGGTCACCCAAGGCTCAAACCCTGCCTGATTCCTTTCCCAAGAGATCCATGGCATTCACCAGCCCCCCTGTGGGAGCAGGCTTGCCCGCGAAGGCGGCCTCATGGTCACCCAAGGCTCAAACCCTGCCCGATTCCTCTTCCTCCAACTGATCCGCCTCAAACAACCGAGCCAGTTCAGCCCTGGCTTCCTGAGCCGTTTGCAGCACTTTGGCCGCGTCATCATAAATAGCGTGCTGAGCCTCCAGCACCTGTTCGTCGTGATGCTTGAAGCGCTTGATCCGCGCATCGGCCTGAGCCTGGCTCAGCCCCAGCCCGATCAGGGTGCGTCGGCTCATTTCCAGGCTTGAATAATACGTCTCGCGCACCGCCTCGGCCCCCAGGTCCACCAGGCGATGGACGTGCTGGCGGTTACGCGCCCGGGCGATGATTTTCATGTGCGGGTACAGCTTGTGTACCAGCTCGGCGGTCTTGATATTGGTGTCCGGGTCATCGGTGGCGATCACGAAGTATTCGGCCTGCTCGACCTTGGCGGCGGCGAGGATTTCCGGGCGCATCGGGTCGCCGTAGAACACAGGCACGCCGCCAAAACTGCGGGACAACTCGATGGTTTCCACCGACGTATCGAGGGCGACGAACTTGATGTTCTGCGCACGCAGAATCCGCGCCACGATCTGCCCCATCCGGCCCATGCCGGCAATCACCACACGGGGCGCGTCGGTGTCGATTTCGCGGAATTTCTCCGGCACTTCCACCGGTTTGACTTTCGGGCTGACCAGCCGCGCGCACAACAGCAACAACAGCGGCGTTACCGCCATGGACAGGGTGATGGTCAGCACCAGCAAGTCGTACAGACGCGGCTCGAACAGCCCTTGGTCGCGACCGATCTTGAACACCACAAACGCAAACTCACCGCCCGCCGCCAGCACGATGCCCAGCCGTATTGCACTGACCCTGTTCAGGCCGCCGGCCAGACGCCCGACGACGAACAGCAACGGCAGCTTGATGGCGATCAGCAGCAGGGTCAGCCCCAGCACAGTGATTGGTGCGCTGAGCAACAGACTCAGGTTGGCGCCCATGCCGACGCTGATGAAAAACAGCCCCAGCAGCAAGCCTTTGAACGGTTCGATTTGCGCTTCGAGTTCGTGACGGTATTCGGAGTCGGCCAGCAGCAAGCCGGCGAGGAACGCGCCGAGGGCCATCGACACGCCCACCAGGTCCATCAGCCACGCGGTGCCAATCACCACCAGCAGCGCGGTGGCGGTGGACACTTCGGGCAGCCCCGTTCTGGCCACAATGCGAAACACCGGCCGCAACAGATACCGACCGCCAATCACCACCACGGCGATGCTGCCCAGCACCCGCAGGCCATGGTTCAAATCGTCGGCGGCGCTGGCGGTGTGATCGCCGCCGGCCAGCAGCGGCACCATGGCGATCAGCGGAATGGCGGCAATGTCCTGGAACAGCAGAATCGCGAACGCCAGCCGCCCGTGGGGGCTGGTCAGCTCCTTGCGCTCGGCCAGGCTTTGCAGGCCGAACGCGGTGGACGACAGCGCCAGCCCGAGGCCCAGCACAATGGCGCTGTTCAGCGCCTGGCCGAACACCGTCCACGCCAGCACGCCAATCACCGAACCGGTCAGCAGCACCTGCGCCAGGCCGACGCCAAACACGGCTTTGCGCATCACCCACAAGCGTCGCGGCGACAGTTCCAGGCCAATGATGAACAGCAGCAACACCACCCCCAGTTCGGAGATATGGCTGACGCTTTGCGGATTGCCGATCAGCCCCAGCACCGAGGGGCCGATGATCACCCCGGCAAACAGATAACCCAGCACCGCGCCCAATTGCAGGCGTTTGGCCAACGGCACGGTGAGCACCGCCGCGAGCAGAAACACGACAGCGGCTTGCAACAGGTTGCCTTCATGGGGCATGGCAAAACTCCAGAACTCGGTACGGCGGGGCGTCTAGGATAAGGGTTGATGCTTTGTGCGTCAGCCATGCAGGTGCAATGAAGTCGCCTGACACACCGTCATCGCGAGCAAGCTCGCTCCCACAGGGTTCTCGGACTGACCACAAAAGGGATGTGCAATGGAGGTCCCGTGTGGGAGCAAGCTCGCTCCCACAGGGTTCTCGGCCTGATCACAAAATGGCGGTGCGGTGAAGATCCAGTGTGGGAGCGAGCTTGCTCGCGATGACGGTGTATCAGGCAATGATGCTGTTACATTTTGCATCAATTAGCCTCACCCATAGGATAAGCTGATCAATCTGCCCGTTCCTGCGAGTGCGCATCATGGCCATCAACTTCGACCTCAACGACCTGCAAGCCTTCCGCGCCGTGGTGGAGCAGGGCAGTTTTCGCAAGGCCGCCGACACGGTGCGTATCTCCCAGCCGGCCCTGAGCCGACGTATCGAAAAACTCGAAGACGCCCTCGGTGTAAAGCTCTTCGAACGCACCACCCGCCGCGTCAGCCTGACCCAGGCCGGACGCGGTTTCATGCCCAGTGTCGAGCGCTTGCTGGACGATCTGGACGTGGCGCTGCTGGGCATCAGCGAAGTTGCCTCGACCCGGCTCGGTCACGTCACGGTCGCCTGTGTGCCGTCTGCGGCCTACTACTTCATGCCTCGGGTGGTCGCCCACTACCACCGCCAGTTTCCCCGGATCAAGGTCAAGGTGCTCGACTCCAGCGCCCACGACGTGCTCAGCGCGGTGGTCAATGGCGAGGCGGATTTCGGTTTGAGTTTCATGGGCACCCAGGAGGCCGAAGTCGAGTTCGAGCCGCTGGTGCAGGAAAGTTATGTGGTGGCCTGTCGCCGGGATCACCCGTTGGCCGGGCGCAGCAGTGTCAGTTGGGACGAGTTTTATCAGCAGGATTACATCTCGCTGGACAAGACCTCCGGCAACCGCTTCCTGCTGGATCAGGCACTGGCCGGCGTCGTGCCCAAGCGCCAGAGCATCTGCGAAACACGGCACGTGACGACGATGATCGGACTGGTGGAAGCGGGGCTTGGCGTGGCAGCAGTGCCGTTGATGGCGATGCCGGCAGAGGATCACCCGATTCTGACCCGGGTGCCGCTGACCGATCCGCAGGTGATGCGCAGCGTCGGGCTGATCAAGCGCCGGGGTCGCACATTGACCCCGGCGGCACTGGAACTGGAGCGGTTGGTGGTGGCGATGAGAGTCCAGCCACCGACCGTCAGCGACTGACCGGATCCAGGCCGGTGGCTTCGACCTCGGGCCGGGCGGCCGGGGAGGCCAGGTAATCCAGCAAGGCCCTGGCTTCGGCCGGGTGTTGCGCGCCCAACGGAATGCCGGCGGCAAAACGGGTGACCGATTGCAGCGACTCCGGGATCTTGCCGACGAACTTCACCCCCGGCACCGGCAGCAGTTCGCTGACCTGTTGAAAGCCCAGTTGATAGTCGCCGGTGGCAACCACCGAGCCCACCGGGATTTTCGGGATCATTGTCGACTTGGGCTTGAGCTGATCTTCGATGCCCAGGCGTTTGAACAGTTGCTTCTCGATGTACACACCGCTGGCGCTGTCGGAATAGGCCACCGATTTGGCGTCGAGCAGGGTCTTTTTCAGCGCCTGTTCAGAGCTGATGTCCGGCGTCGGCGCACCGTTGCGCACCACCAGGCCGATCCGCGAATCCGCCAGTTCCACCCGTGAAGCCGGGTCGACCTTGCCTTGCTTGATCAGCTCATCGAGGGCATAGCCGACCATGATCACCACGTCGGCTTTTTCACCACGCGCCAGGCGATTGGGGATCGCTTCCGGGGCCTTGCCCATGGACGGGCCGAGAATGGTGTCCAGGGTATTGCCGGTGGCGGCGGCAAATTTCGGGCCGAGGACTTTATAGGCAGCGGTGAAACCACCGGAGGTCATCACACGGATTTCCTCAGCCTGAGCGACAGTGCTCAGGCCGGCCACCAGGAGGAGGGCGGCAAGGTTGAATAGTTTTTTCATCGAAATCCCCCGGCTCACGCCGTCGCCGGTTGCAGGCGACCGGTCGAACGGCGATAGAGAAACAGCGTCGCGCACAGGGCGCAGAGCGCGGCAAAACTCATCCAGTAGCCCGGTGACGCCTTGTCGCCGGTGTACTGGATCAACAGCGTCGACATCGCCGGGGTGAACCCGCCGAACACGGCCGTGGCCAGGCTATAGGCGAGCGCAAACCCGGCCACTCGCACTTCCACCGGCATGATTTCGGTAAGCGCCGCCACCATCGCGCCGTTGTACAAGCCATAAATGAACGACAGCCACAGCAGCACCAACAGCATGTGCATGAAGCTCGGCGCATTCACCAGATACGTCAGCGCCGGGTACGTGGTAGACAGCGCCAGCAGCGCCATGGCGATCAGCAACGGGCGCCGGCCGATACGGTCCGACAATGCGCCGCCGACCGGCAGCCAGCAGAAGTTGGAAACGCCCACCAGCAACGTCACCAACAAGGCGTCGGCGGTGCTCAGGTGCAACACGGTTTTGCCGAAGGTCGGGGCGTAGACGGTGATCAGGTAAAACGCGGTGGTGGTCAGGGCGACCATCAACATCCCGGCCAGCACAATCTGCCAATTGTGCAGCAAAGTGCGGAACACTTCGCGCATGCCTGGGCGGTGTTTGCGGGCGGCGAACTCTTCGGTTTCTTCCAGGTTGCGCCGCAGCAGGAAGATGAACGGCACGATCATGCAGCCGACAAAAAACGGAATCCGCCAGCCCCAATCGGCAATCATCGTTGGCGCCATCCACTGGTTCAGTGCATACCCCAACGCGGCCGCAATGACGATCGCCACTTGCTGGCTGGCCGACTGCCAACTGGTGAAGAAACCCTTGTTGCCCGGCGTGGCGATCTCCGAGAGATACACCGAGACACCGCCCATTTCCGCGCCGGCCGAGAAGCCTTGCAGCAATCGACCGATCAGCACGATGGCGGGGGCGAACAGGCCAATGGTTTCATAACCGGGCACCAACACTATCAGGATCGTGCCGCTGGCCATGATCGACAGCGTGACGATCAGGCCTTTGCGCCGGCCCACGTCGTCGATGTACGCACCGAGCACCACGGCGCCCAGCGGACGCATGAGGAAGCCCGCGCCGAATACCGCGAAAGTCATCATCAGGGAGGCGAATTCGCTGGTGGCCGGGAAGAACACGGCAGCGATCTGTGTGGCGTAAAAGCCGAAAAGGAAAAAGTCGAACTGTTCGAGGAAGTTGCCCGAGGTGACCCGGAATATCGAACCGGCCGCCGAACGACGAGACGTCGTTGCCCGTTGGGTTGCTGCTGTCATTGACCTGTACTCCAGCGCTTTTATGACGTGCGCGACGAGTACGCGGCGCACGGTTCTTATTGGCGCGGATAGTGGAGCAGGGTCAGCGATATGATAAGTGCATTGTTGGCATGGATTGATGCGTGGGGTGGATCAATGGGTTGGCTGTAGAAGGTTATCGCCTGGGCCGACGCCTTCGCGAGCAGGCTCGCTCCCACATGGGATCTGGTGTGCACATCAATTTTGCGGACACATGAGGCCCCTGTGGGAGCGGGCTTGCCCGCGAAGAGGCCAGCAGCGGCACCGCAAGACTCAGAGACAAGCCTCGATATGCGCCATCCCCCGCGCCACATACTCATCCTTCTCAGCCACCGGCGCGAAGTAGTGCAGCACTTCGCGCGCCGTCTCCATACCCTTCAACCGCGCGAGCACCCAGGCCGACAAATACTGCGCCGAGAAACAGCCGCCCGCCGTGGCGATGTTGCCATTGGCATAAAACGCCTGGTTGATGATATTCGCCCCGGCAGCCTGCACCCAGGGCTTGCTGGTGGTGTCGGTGCAGGCCGGGGCATCGCCGAGCAGCCCGAGCCTGGCCAGCAAAAAGGTGCCGGAACACTGCGAGCCCAGCAGTTGCCGCGCCGGGTCGAACGTCAACTGCGCCATGATCGATGGATTGTCAGCCACTTCCCGTGTCTTCATGCCGCTGCCGAACAACACCGCATCCGCTTCACACGCCTGTTGCAAATCGATATGCGCATCAATGGTCAGCCCGTTCATTGACGTCACCCGAGGCGTCGGTGAAGCGATGCTCACCCGCCAGTCTTTGTCGCCGATCAGGGAAATCCGGCTGAGCATGCCGAAGGCGATCAATGAGTCCAGTTCGTTGAAACCGTCGAAGGTCAGAATGGCGATGTGCATGGCTAATCCCTTTATTTTTTTGCAGCCTACGCCGGGTGTGGCGACCGCGCCCCGTACAGTGCGATGCAGAATCATCGCTACAGTAAGGAATGATTCGCTGCGAGTGCAGTCGGAATTCAGGTACACGACATCACTGGAGGTTCACCTTGATCCGTAAAAGCCTTATCGCCAGCTTCGCCCTTGTTGCCGGCCTCGCCGCCATCAATCCCGTCGCCTTGGCGGACGATCCACCGCAGAAAACCGTGCAGCCCGGCGTCAACAATTCCCGCAGCCTGGTGGTCGGCGACCGCGCCCCCGACATGTATCAGCGCAGCGAAAAAGCCCTGAAGAACTGGAAAGCCAAAGGCCTGAAGACGCCCAGGGCCGATGCGCAGTGGGTACAGATCAATGACAAGTACATGCTGGTGAATATCAGCAACGGGGCGATTCTGGATGTGACGCCGGTAGAGCGCTGAGTCTTCGAGACGGTTGCCAATCACTCACAATTCTGGGAAAACGGCGCCCGTGAAGCCTGCGGGCCTGTAAACCTTTGAGTGAACGCTATGAATGATGAACTGCAAATAATCGACCTTGCACCCGGAGACGGCAAAGCGGCCGTCAAAGGCGCGCTGATCACCACTCACTATCGCGGCTGGCTGGAAGACGGCACCGAGTTCGATTCTTCCTGGAGCCGGGGCAAGCCGTTCCAGTGTGTGATCGGGACGGGGCGAGTGATCAAGGGTTGGGACCAGGGGATCATGGGCATGCAGGTCGGCGGCAAGCGCAAGCTGCTGGTGCCGGCGCATCTGGCCTATGGCGAACGGACGATGGGCGCGATTACGCCGAACTCGAATCTGATTTTCGAAATCGAGTTGCTGGAAGTTCTGACGCGCGATGATTGATTCGGCGTTTGGACGATCTTTGGATTTGGCAAATCAGGGGACGAACCTGTAGAGGGGCGCTCCCCATGTTCGTTGGCAGTTTCATTGAATGAGCTGAACCGTCGCTGAACGGAGTTTGAGTAGTTGTGTACCCGCCTGCGAGAAATTAACGGCTTTACTGTCAGGGCAATGCTTTCATTTATGTATTCACCCAGATGCCAGTACGGCAATTGTACCGGCGTTGTTACTAAATGGCGCAGTTCAATCCAGGCCCTATTAGCCCAGTCCGCAATGGTTGGTCCCGACTGAAGAGCCTGCTTTAACCGTGCCTTGTCACCGTGTTATTTCATTTCTGGTACATGTCCGGATGCTGACAAAGTTGGCTCCGGATGGCTGTAAGTTCGCTTTTCTGGCCGTAAAACAACTCTTTTGGGCGCCGGGAATAACTGCTAGCCTTTGATGGCCCTTTGATATTTCGCTTGGCTGATTATCCAGTTCTGAATGTGCTAAGTCGCGAGATGAGCGGCAATATATTTTTGAATAGTTTCGCCTGCTCAGGGTTGGCTCGGCGCGCTTGATAGGCACGAGATGCTTTCATCTTTTGTTATTGCCATTGAGTTGACATGCCTGACCCTGACGCAAGGACCAGCGTTTCGCCCGAAACGCCACAACACACGGTAAGTGAAGACAGCGGCATTGCCTCACTCGTGGTGATCGCACAGCTGTGCGGCGTCGCCGTCAGCGCCGACCGCCTCAAACACCTGTCAGGGCTATCGCGACCCATTGACGCCTTGACGCTGGTGCGTCTGGCACGGCAGGTCGCGCTCAAGGCCCGCTCGACCACCAGCCAGATCAGTCGTATTGCCCAGACGCCGCTCCCGGCGATTGCCGAACTTCGCGATGGACGTTTTGTGGTCCTGGCCAAGTGCGCGAACGACAATGTCTTGCTGCACGACGAAGTGCAGCAGCGAACGTTCCAGGTTTCGCTCATCGAGTTTGAACAGCTCTGGTCCGGTCGTTTAATCCTGATTACTTCGCGCGCCATCCTCGCCCAGGGCGGCGGCAAGTTTGATATGTCGTGGTTCATCCCCTCGATTGTCAAATACCGCCGACAATTTCTGGAAGTGTTGGCCGGTTCGTTTTTCCTGCAATTATTTGGCCTTGTATCGCCCTTGTTCATGCAGGTCGTGATCGACAAGGTACTGGTCCATAAATCAATGTCGACCCTGGATGTATTGGTGTTCGGCCTGATTACCATCTCCGTGTTCGAAGCGCTGTTGGGCGGATTGCGCACTTATGTGTTCAGCCATACCACCAACCGGGTCGATGTCGAGTTGGGGGCGTGTTTGTTCAACCACTTGCTGGGTTTACCGCTGGCGTATTTTCAGGCCCGGCGAGTGGGCGACAGCGTGGCGCGGGTCCGTGAACTGGAAAATATTCGCAACTTCCTCACCGGCAACGCGTTGACGGTGACCATGGATATGTTCTTCACCCTGGTGTTCTTCGCGGTGATGTTGACCTATTCGCCGTTGCTGACGGTGATCGTCTTCATCTCGTTGCCGTGTTACATCGCCTTGTCAGTCCTGGTGACGCCGGTGCTCAAGGCGCGACTCGATGAAAAATTCCGTCGCAGCTCGGAAAACCAGTCGTTCCTCGTGGAGTCGGTGACCGGCATCGAAACCATCAAGTCAATGGCGGTCGAACCCTTGATGCAGCGGCGCTGGGAAGAGCAACTGGCCGGTTACGTGTCCAGTGCGTTCAAAGCCTCCAGCCTGTCCAGTTCGGCCAATCAACTGGCGTCCCTGATCAGCAAACTGACCACCGCGGTGCTGCTGTGGTTCGGCGCCAGGCTGGTGATCGGCGGCGATCTCTCGGTGGGCGAACTGATTGCCTTCAATATGCTCTGCGGTCGGGTCAGCGGCCCGGTCTTGCGCCTGGCGCAACTGTGGCAGGACTTTCAGCAGGTACGGCTGTCGATGGACCGCCTGGGCGACATTCTCGACAACCGCGCCGAATCCGGCGTCGCTGCCGGGCAAGCGTCAATGCCGCCGGTCAAGGGTGAAGTGGTGTTCGATCGGGTGGTCTTTCGCTACCGCGCCGATGGCCCTGAGATTCTGCGCGGCCTGTCATTGACCGCCGCAGCCGGCGCCGTCATTGGCATCGTCGGCCCCTCAGGCTCTGGCAAAAGTACCCTGACCAAATTGATCCAGCGCCTCTATTCACCCGAGCGCGGACGGGTACTGATCGACGGCATGGATTTGTCGGTGCTCGATCCGGCGTCACTGCGCCGGCAGATCGGCGTGGTCCTGCAAGAGAACATGCTGTTCAAAGGCACGGTGCGCGACAACATCGCCTTTGCTTCGCCGGGCATGCACTTTGATCAGGTGGTCGAAGCAGCAGAACTGGCCGGTGCCCACGAGTTCATCCTGGAATTGCCGCAAGGTTACGACACCGAACTGGGGGAGCGCGGCAACGGTTTGTCTGGCGGGCAGCGGCAACGCATCGCCATTGCACGGGCACTGGTGACCAATCCGAAGATCCTGATCTTCGACGAAGCCACCTCCGCACTGGACGCCGAATCGGAATCGATCATTCACGGCAACATGCACCAGATCTGCAAGGACCGCACGGTGTTCATCATCGCCCACCGATTGTCAGCGGTCAGAATCGCCCAACGCATCATCACCGTCGAGAAAGGCGTCATCGTCGAAGAGGGCAGCCACGACGAACTGCTGCAGCAAGACGGGCGTTATGCCTCGCTGTGGCGTCATCAGACGGGGCATTTGCATGTCGCTGCTTGATCGATGGTTCCCACGGCTGCAGCACTACCGCGAGATTGGCCGCGCGGCCCTCGACGCCGAAAAAGCCCAGGGCACTCCTGTGCAACGCCAGCGTGACGAGGTCGAGTTTTTACCGGCGGCGCTGGAAGTGCTGGAAACACCCGTGTCCCCGGTCGGGCGTAGCCTGATGTGGGCGCTGATGCTGCTGTTCGCGATTGCGCTGGTGTGGTCGACCATCGGCAAACTGGACGTGGTCGCGGTGGCCGAGGGCAAGGTCGTCCCCAATGGCAAAAGCAAAACGATCCAGCCGCTGGAGGCCGGCATCGTCAAGGCGATCCTGGTCGACAACGGCCAGCACGTGACCCAAGACCAGGCTTTGATCGAACTGGACCCAACCGAAGCCGCGGCGGATGTCGGTAAATCGAGGACGGCGCGGGTCGACGCCATGTTGACCATCAACCGCGCCCAGGCTTTGCTCGATGCACAGACCGGCAATCGGGCACCGACCGTACCAGCGGTCCCGGACGCCACGCCGGATCGGCAGAGAGATACCCAACGCTTCGCCGAAAGCGCCTTCTACGAACACCGCAGCAAAGTCACCGGCCTGCGTTCGCAGTTGCAAAAACGCCTGCAGGAACTGCAAACCACCCAGCACAAAATCAGCAGCCTGCAGCAAACCTTGCCAATGACGCGCGCTGAAGAAGACGACTACCAGACCTTGCTCCAGCAAAGTTACGTACCGCGCCACGCCTACCTGGAAAAGGTCCAGGCGCGCATCCAGCAGGAACAGGAACTGGCCGGGCAGCAGAGTTACGCCAAAGAACTGCAAGCCACGATCCAGGAACAGCGCGACGACATTGACACCGCCATCGCGCAGTTTCGCCGCGAACAACTCGACGCCCTCAATCAGGCGCAGCAGCAACTGACCCAGGACCAGGGCGACGAAACCAAGTCCCGACAACGCCAATCGCAAACCCATTTGACCGCCCCGGTGGCTGGCACCGTGCAGGAACTGGCCGTGCACACGGTGGGTGGCGTCGTCACCCCGGCGCAAGCCCTGCTGGTGATTGTGCCGGACGACGCCGGGCTGGAAATCGAAGCGCAGATTCTCAACCGCGATATCGGCTTTGTTCGTCCGGGGCAGGACGCCGAAATCAAGCTGGATGCCTTTCCGTATACCCACTACGGGACGATTGCCGGCAAGGTCATGTCGATTTCCCAGGACGCGGTCAAGGACGACAAGTTGGGGTTGGTTTATCCGGTACGGATACAACTGGGCGCACATTTGATTGTGGCGGATGGCAAAAGTATTCAGCTGGAACCGGGGATGTCGAGTTCGGTGGAGATCAAGACCGAGCAACGGCGGATTATTGAGTATTTGTTGACGCCGTTGTTGAAGTATCAGAGTGAGGCGTTGAGGGAGCGGTGAAATATATGACCAAGTTGGGGATGAGGGGAGCGTTATGACGGCTAAAGAGAAGATGTCCTGGTTCACCGCGTTTTATCAGATGTGGGGCGGGAAAGCCGTTGGGCTTGGGAAAAATCATCGAGCGAAATCGGTATGGATGATAGCAGCGGTAATTTTATCCATTTTGGGTCCCCTATTTCAGATTATGCATAGCCAAAACTACTCAGGTGCCTTGCCGCCTGAGGCGCCTATGATAAAAACGACAGGCACATTCATTCGTTATATCGGGCATGCGGGTCTGAAAGAAGTGCCCTATATCGTGTTTACTACCGACAGTGGTATCACTTACCGCACTGAAGATATCGTCGCTCCTGGGGCGCTGTCCGACTTGGGCGATAAAAAGCCGCCCGTAAAAGTGTATGCCGAAGGCTTTCTTCTTAATAACGGGGCAGGCTCATTTTACCCGCTCTATTTGGCCACTCTGAGTGGAGTGCCTTTAGCCTCATCAGATAAGTTGATGGCTCAGCTTTTGATCGGTAGAGATCCATTTTATTATAAAAAAATGGAGTTTATTTTGTTGATGGTTGTTATTTCTTGGGCAGGGGCTGCTTATTATGCTTGTCAACTAAGGAGTCTGGGTTTGGAGAAAAATAGAAGGGGCGGTTGCGATTGATTTTTGCACAATTTAGTTGCGGGTCGTTTTTTGTTTGACTGCACAAGGTGGGTGATTTATAGCGCATCAAGCGCGCGTAGCATGGGTTTATAAAATGGGTGTTATATGTTTTTCACGCCGCTTAAGTAGTGTGCGTGCAGGGGGTTATCATGTCTGAAATAACAACGCTCGATGCTCTTACTAAACTCATCGTTGGTCAAATGATTGGCGGAGCTGCATCAAGTGCGGACGCCGCCAATGAAATAATAGCCAGAACGGATACTGAGGAAACCGACTTTGGAAAAATCACCGATAGCATAGTTGCAAGTTCTGATTTGGCGGGCATCGCTGCCGGTAATATTCAAATATTTCAGCAGTTTTGTCTGCGTCGAGTGAAGCGGGAGCTTTGGCTGCGAGACTTGCGACTAGGGCTGGAGCTATTGGAGTGGTCGCGAACATCCTGGCAATGGGTGACACTGCCCTGGAGCAAGGGTATGACAAAACCAAAACGGGTACCATTGTCAGTACCGTTGGAGGTGTATTGCTGACTGCTGGAACGGTGGCTCTTGCACCAGAGGCAGTCATAGCATTGGGGTTTTTATTTGCTCGCGATGAGCAAGGATTTACATATTAAGGAGCGCTGAAATGTCTTTTGTTTACGAACAGATTGGTATGGATGAAGCAGAAAATAAAATCCGCTGGAAAACACATCCGGAATATCAAAACCTATGGAAGGCTCATCCGGATTTTTGGGTGATAGATCGTGGTCTTGATGTTTTTATTTGGCGTGTTCAAGGACGTATGCCTGAATCACCTAATGAGATTTTCGGGTTGTACTGGAAAGAAAATGGGGACAGTAGGATAGAGGTAATCAGGACGCTAAAGGTAAGCCCTGGTACAGATGAAAAATTATGCAATGTTTTTTTTGACGTTATACGAATCAAACTTCCCGCGTCACTCGAGTTGGAGCGGGGACAGATTGAGAATGCTCTTAAAGGTGCTTTAGAGAATTTTGCAAGGCACGACAGTGGTATAGGGAGTGTTCGGGTATCTATTCGCTAATTAATCAGCTAATTGGTTTGTTGGTGTTTATTTTACTAAGAAATAGAGAAAATTTGTTTTTTTAATTTGTGCCAAAAAAATAAACATGTCCCTTTTTTCGCTTTTTGATTCGGGTAGAGCATGCGTTTAGTCGAGCGTGTACATTAAAGTGGTGGGTTATTATGAAATGCTACTCAACAGTTTTCGCGCTGACAATTTTTGGAATTGTTGGTATGTGCAATCATGCAAGTGCTGCGCCGGGTGAAAGCTCCAGTGTTTTAGCGAGTGTGGTAGTACCAACACCAACGTTTCAAAAAACTATTAGTTTTGGCGATTTTTTTAGTAGGCCATTTGTTGAAGAGATAGTCTACAGCCCTGATGGTCGTTATCTTGCGATAGTGTACCACAGCGCTTATATGCAGTCGGATATTGTTATTTGGGATTTGCAGTTGGATAAAAAGCAGTCGCACATTCATTGTCCGTTTGATTACGGCAATATGTCGGATGTCCACCTGTTGTGGAGCCGTGACGGGAAAGTCATTTCATTCGGCGCAAAACGGCAGTGGGATCCTTTGACGGGCGCCTCCTTACCGGACAACCCGGCCATCGGCCGATCGGCTCGATTGAATAAAGATGGCAGCAAGATGCTGACCATTATCGGGGCAATTGGTGAACCCTCTTACATTTACATCTATGACACGAAAAGTTGGGCGCTACAAAAGCTCTATGTTGATGGGCTTGCTGTTAAAAAGGCGGCATGGACGTCTGAAGACAAGATCATGGTAGGTGTCTCGGGTACCATACAAACATTAAACAAAAATATCGATGGAAGGTCACTCGTTCGGCCCGACGTAGGGCTGAGGTTACTTGATCCCTCCGGGAAAACACCAACGAAAGCCGTTTGGTTTCCCGCTGTGCCCGATGATCGGCCGCGCTACTTTCCGTGGAAACAAGCAGTTGATGTGGATTTAACAGTGACCAATTTTGCTGGCAACCAGATTGCACTTGGAATAGGTCGAATTATTAATGGCAAAACCCTGGATATTCTTACCTATTATTCTTTAGAGGATATTGAAAGCGACAAGGTATCGCCGGGATTAGGTGGAATGGTTTTTAGCCTGGACGGTAGATACCTCTTCATCAAAGGCGGCGCTTGGTTTGATGGCCGAAAACCTGTCGTGAATTCAGTTATTGACACTAGTAACGGGAAGCAGGTTGCTCAATTTGGTGGTGGCGACAGAGGCATCGCGATAAGTCCAAACGGAAAGCAGTTGGCCATCGGCAATGTTCATTCGGTCCAGATTTTCAACATTCAATAATTAAAATTTTTAGGGGTACGCCATGAGCCAAACTGCACCATCAGCCACTCTGAATGATCTTGCCACTGCTGCCGTAGCCGCATACGGTGGCCCAGGCGCACCCGTCATGGGCAGTGATTGGGTACCTATTGATGCCGCACCCGCTGGCACTGACCTCGCCAGACATATGGACGTATATGGTTTTTCCGGCCAAACTTATGTCAATAGCCAAACTGGTGAGGTCATCATTGCTGATCGTGGCACCATCGGTAATGTACAAAATCTTATCTCTGATACCAATATTGCTCTAGCAGTAGGATATGGTGCGCAACGGGTCGCTAATGATTACGCCGTGGCGGCATTGGCAGCGGCACAAGATCAACTGAAAGGGCTCGGGATTAGCGTCAGTGCTGTCTATACAACAGGCCACTCTTTGGGCGGGGCAGAGTCTCAAGAGCAAGCCGCAACCCTAAGTACCATTGTTGATCAGAGGGGCGTACTGTTACTTCCCTCTGGTATCAAAATCACAAACGTCTCCTTCGATGCTCCAGGAATTGCCGGGCTATCAACTACCGGCGATAGCAGTAAGTACACGAGTTACGATTTCTCAGCTCAGGGTGATTTGGTGAACCTGGCTGGCAGTAGTAATTTGGCGGGCACAACCGATATCTCCTTGGCGGTTGGGCCACCTTTATGGGCAACTGGAGGTGTTATTGGATTAGGCGCCGCGATGCAAGATATACCTGGCCTGGGTACTGCTCTTGGTGCCGCGCTTATCGCCGACGGCTTGTCTCATGCCCTGGATGCGCACTCCAGTGTTCTTCTGGCAGATGGCTTGTCGGGAACCGCTCTGGGCATATGCAGCTGATCCAAATGAGCAGCATGTCTGCCACACAGATGCAAAATGCATTCGGTGTAACTCAAGATCAGTTTCACGCGATGACCTTGTCGCAACAAACCGAGCTGATTGGTGCGCCGCCATCAATTACTTCGAACACTCCGGTGTACGACGCTGCGGGTTATGACCAGAATGGGTATAACGCAAGCGGTTACAGCATTTATGGTATCAATCAATACGGCGACGTTGATCCATCAATTGCCGACCAAGGAGGGAAAACGAACACCGATACGATGAGCGATGGTTCCAGGGTAACAGTTGTTATTGCCAAGGATGGATCATCAACAGAAACTTTGAATAATGCGGATGGAATGGTTTATATCTACAACAGCGACGCATCAGGAGATATTATAAGAACGACGACGCAAAGTTCGGACGGAACTATACTTGCACAATCTATTGATCCGTCCACAGGGATTGTCACGCAAAACGTCACGACTGGAAGCGGGGTGGTCGAAGAAAAAGCTACAATTCAAAAAAGTCAAGATGGCAGTGCGAGCGCGATATCAACGATCTATAACAGCTGGGGACAACAGGAGATTACCGAGTCGGATCGGAAAACTAGCGACGGCAGTAGTACACGGACTGAGATCAATTACAGTGACAATGCAGTGCAGGGACACGTCGTTATCTATAATAGTGCGACAGATAAAGCCACGAGTGTCTCAGTGACGGGTACTGGTAATACAGTTGATTTAAATGGTGCCACCATCACTCTGTCGGCTGGCGCACAGGCAACAATCAGCGGCTCCAACAATAACAGCACGGGCGACACCAACTCCTCAGTCAATCTCACAAGTGGATCGAGCTGGGACGTCGTGACGATGATGAAAAGTGGCGAAGTCGTCCTCGCTAGCGCAGACGACGACATAACCGTTCACGCCAGCAACAGCTATGTATCAATGGGCGTAGAAGATCGCGTTGCGATCGATGGCAGCACTACCAACGTTACTGGCGGCATCGACAACACTGTCACCACTCAAGGAAGCGGAGAAAATGTCACCCTAGGAACGGGAAGTACGCTGGTCATGACTGGCACCAACGACGAAGCCAATCTGTCAAACGGCACCGTCTGGCTGGGCGCGAACACCACCCCCGGCGCAAGCCCTGTTGGTGATTGTGCCGGACGACGCCGGGCTGGAAATCGAAGCGCAGATTCTCAACCGCGATATCGGCTTTGTTCGTCCGGGGCAGGACGCCGAAATCAAGCTGGATGCCTTTCCGTATACCCACTACGGCACCATCGCCGGCAAGGTCATGTCGATTTCGCAGGACGCGGTCAAGGACGACAAGTTGGGGTTGGTTTATCCGGTACGGATACAACTGGGCGCACATTTGATTGTGGCGGATGGCAAAAGTATTCAGCTGGAACCGGGGATGTCGAGTTCGGTGGAGATCAAGACCGAGCAACGGCGGATTATTGAGTATTTGTTGACGCCGTTGTTGAAGTATCAGAGTGAGGCGTTGAGGGAGCGGTGACTAGGACGGCCGAATTATGTGGTGGGGATGGGGGGCGTGAGTATTGGTTTTGAGAGAGCTAGTGAACAGTCTACGCAATCTAAATATCAAAAATTTGACTGCAGTCAGAATTCAGGAATTTATCAAGGGGCTCAGATAAATATGGCTAATTCCGCAATTTACAAAAAAGTATTAATGTTTGTATTGTTTGTATTGTTTGGGTTGGGAGGCTGCATGAATGCAATTGCAGATGATGACCCGTGCTCGACACAAAATAATTCACTAGAAGCTGCACAGTGCCAGATAGAAAGATTAAAGCACCTAGAAACAGAACTTAATGCTCGTTATCAAGAGGCGTTGGAGAAGCTGCCGGATACCAATGTTTGGGATGCTCGGCAAACTAAGGATCAACTTAAAAAAGCACAGAGTGCATGGCGAGTTTACAGGGATGAAAATTGTAGTTACGTGGGTGGATTACAGGGTGGTAGCGGTAGGTGGGTAACAATTTTTGCTGTGGATTGCGATTTAGAAGAGACGGAAAAGCGTATTGATTTTTTTAAGCATTTGCCTGCGGGTGGTTGAACGGTATTTGAATTTTACTAAAGGAGTTTCAGATGACAACATCGCCATTACAGCTAGATTCAAATTATATTGTTAATACTCTGATACAAAATCTTAACTCGGTCGCATTTGCAACCGAAGATGGCAGTAATGCGTCCGCCATTTCTAGCTTTAGCTATGCGGCAAACGGGAATAGCACTTATTCGTTTGGATTGTACCAATACGATATAGGGGGGCTTCCTCAGGCGCAGACTTTTTTGAGCTCTATTGGGTTTAGTTCTAGTCAAATTTCCCAGTTGTCCCAAGCTGGAGGCTTGACAGATGCTCAGCTATCAGCACTCAGTACTCAGCTTGGTACAGCACTTCAAGACCCTACAAATGGGGCAGCATTACAAACATTAAATGATGCTTGGGCAAATGGATTGGTAACCCAGCTGCAGAATTCGTTAAATACTGTTTATGCAAGTAACCCAAGCGTCGCAGAGCAGATCTACCAAAGCCCAGAAATGCAGCTTCAGATACTGGATTACGCAAATCAGTTTCATTTATCAACAGCTGGGGCCATGACAAGTTGGCTTTCTGGACAATCCGTCACGGAGTCCGGTGGCAGTTTCCAACTCGCTGCTGGATCTCAGCTCACGAGTGATGATATCCAAAATTTTGTTATGGGAAGTAAGTATGCAGTAAATTATACGGCAGCTGAAACGACTCGAGAGGTTGCGCTAGATTCAACGTTGAGCTCAATCTCGCTTGGTACATCGATCACTGATATCAATGCAGCATTCAATGGCAGTCTAAATTCAACAAACATAGTCATAGGTTCTGGCGTTCAAGCCGTTGTTGCTGGGTCAAATGATGTATTTTCCATGGGTGATGGTAGTGGTGTCGATGCGGCAGGCTCCGCCAACTCATTTACCTGCGGAACAAATACTGTTGTCTCGGTGAACGGAACGGAAAGCGCTTCCTGTTCCAGTGGCAATCTCGCCTTGGCCGGAGATGGTATTACTGGGAGCTTGTCGTTAAACAGCACAGTGTCAGTTTCCGGATCAAATAATAATTTCAGCTTGGGTAATGGAAGTAATATAAATATTGCTTCGGTAGGCAGTAACTCTGTGACTTGTGGTCAAGAATCTGTCGTGATGACCGGTAACTCCTCTACTGCGTGTAATAATGGTAATTTTGAAATTTCAGACTCGTCCGCCAATGCGGCCATTGGGGTTTCGGGAAGTGGTGCTGCTGTTACTGCCAACGCCGCTGACATTACATTAGATAGTAATGCTAGCGCTACAGTGAGTGGTTCCAATAACAACGTTGATGCCGGTGCAGGTAGTCAAGCTACAATCAGCGGCTCCGGCAATGACATCACAGGCGATACTAACGCCTCAGTCAATCTGACAAGCGGATCGAGCTGGGACGTCGTGACGATGATGAAAAATGGCGAAGTTATCCTCGCCAGCGCAGACGACGACATAACCGTTCACGCCAGCAACAGCTATGTATCAATGGGCGTAGAAGATCGCGTTGCGATCGATGGCAGCACTACCAACGTTACTGGCGGCATTGACAACACGGTCACCACTCAAGGCAGCGGAGAAAATGTCACCTTGGGAACGGGAAGTACGCTGGCCATGACCGGCACCAACGACGAAGCCAATCTGTCAAACGGCACCGTCTGGCTGGGCGCGAACACCACCCCCGGCGCAAGCCCTGCTGGTGATTGTGCCGGACGACGCCGGGCTGGAAATCGAAGCGCAGATTCTCAACCGCGATATCGGCTTTGTTCGTCCGGGGCAGGACGCCGAAATCAAGCTGGATGCCTTTCCGTATACCCACTACGGCACCATCGCCGGCAAGGTCATGTCGATTTCGCAGGACGCGGTCAAGGACGACAAGTTGGGGTTGGTTTATCCGGTACGGATACAACTGGGCGCACATTTGATTGTGGCGGATGGCAAAAGTATTCAGCTGGAACCGGGGACGTCGAGTTCGGTGGAGATCAAGGCCGAGCAGCGGCGGATTATTGAGTATCTGTTGACGCCGTTGCTGAAGTATCAGAGTGAGGCGTTGAGGGAACGGTGAGTCTGTATGGTTGCTAGGACTTACTTGGTTGGATGTTTTGAAAAATTTTAGAAGGATATGTTAAATGTTAGATCAGATGGATGCCACGGGAAGGTTGCGCAAAATGAGCCTTGTTGCGTTCCTCACTAAATTCAGAAGACAGGCTGGGATATGTTGTCTTGTGCTTGCAGTGAGCGTATTACAAACCAAAGTCACATTTGCTGATAGCTCAAACGTCAATGAGCCTGCGGGTAACGTGGCTCGCCCCATTATTGTCAGGGCGGGTTTTGTCGTGGGCAATATGGGGGGGGTGAAAATATCAGTGCCAAATAGCTATTTGATACCTGCGCCCAGTGTTGAATATAAGGGGGAAGATATATGGCGTCCATCAAAGACGACGCCGCCTCGAAGTTTCGAAAGTGAAATTGTAGGAATTGCACTCCTGCTTCGAGATACCGACTTGCAGCCGATCCTGACAAAAGAGGATGTGGATGAGTACCAGACCGAATACAAACCCTCATCTTCCAACAGAGACCATCGGTGGATAATAATTGGTTTTGATACTAGGTTTTATGCTTTGAATCATGGCAGTATGCAGTCTACTTACGAGGGCTGGATAAAAGATGAAGCACATTGGGGGCCATGGATCCCCCAAGAGACAGATGTCTCTGGCTTAAAGCATTTCGTCTCAAAAAAACAAAATGTCAATACAACGGATATTAGCCCGCCGGACGAATTTTTTTATGATTCGTCGACGCGCAATACCTTTATAGAGTGTACAAATCGGCGCAGAGCCGTGCCTCCTTTTGATGCTAGGAGTGGTTGTACGCAAAGGTTCAATTTTCCAGAACTGAAAGCGCAAGTCAGCGTTCACTACCCGAAAGCCGATCTGCCACGCTGGCGGGAAATTGAAAGTTCAATTCAGAAAATGGTGCACACACTCGTTGTCCCGTGACCAGCCGAGTGCCGCAGTATTTGTTTGTTTTTTTGAGTTTCATGGAGAAAAGATATGCCGAAAACACTGACTACGGCGCAGCTGGAAACTGCTAAGGCGATGATTGGCAGTGGTACGCCGACAGAATTAAGCAATTTCTATGACTATATGTACCAGCAGGGTTATGGTTATGCCGCCCTTGCAAATGGCGTGGTCAATTGCCAGTGGGCTACAGGAACTACAGCACAAAATTACATGATTAATAGTGCTGGAGCTCAAGGTGTCATTCTTGATGCTGCGGCGATTCAGAAAATTGAAGCTGGTATGGCCAACGGTTATATAAATACCCTGTTAGGCTATGCGAACTCAACTGGCAGTACCAGTCAGGATATCAGTGCCGAGGATGCTTTAAGTATTCACTCGGACCCCGAAACGGTGTATTTCAACCGCAGAAAAAGGTGACAGGTTTATTTTTTAGAATCGCGTGCCAAAAAAATAAATTTGTCCCTTTTTACTTGATATGGCCGAGTGCGCCGAGCCAATGCGGCAACTGACTCAGTACCAACATCGAGTTGCTCCACGCACACGGTCTGAGCCCGGGTTTTGTCCTGCTCATTCAGGCCAATGGAAACCAGTGCGGCGACAATGTTCGTTTCTGAGCCGCTTGCAAGGGGACTGACTGCTTGATCGTGGCTCATCGATGGATCCTGGTAGCGAAGGCGCACTTTGCAACTCCTGTAACGGTGTCTTCGTTATCGACGCCCCGGTCTTCGCTACTCCCGCACCCCAATGAACAGATCCAGCCCAATCGGTAATTGATCCCCGAGAGCAAGGGCTATTCGTTGAACTTGATCACCGGTTAAAAGCCATTCCCCATCCGCGCTTTCAGAAAGGCTTTTCCAGCCGAGGACGTCCATGACGGCGACTTCAAACTCGGGCCGAACTGTCAGGTTGAATTTCAAGGAGTCATCCTCGCCATCACCTTTTAAAAAACCACTGATCCATAAAAACATAAATAGCCCTTTATTTTGCGGTGAATCTGCCGGGTTTTGCGGGATCTATTTGCTCACCCGTTTCGTGATTGAATTCGCCCAAGTGCTTACCTTGTTTGTCATACATTTCTATCGCGCCTGTTTTGCTATCCCATTCATATATTCGTCCCTTTTGGTCGTCCCGTTCTGCCAGTTCAGTGGCAGTCAAGTAACGACTGGTAATGTGATGACCGTCGCCTGAGGGTGGTTTTTGCACCCGGGGTATGTCTGTTTTGCGAGTCATGAGCGTCCTTGTTTCATCGTTTTGAAACCGATGCGGACGCTATATCAATGGTTAATTCATGGCTGTAGGACGAGTCTGAAACTCTGCCTGGCGTTACAAATTGGCTTTGTTGCTTGGGTTGATTTGATCGTTCCCGGGAGATATTGGAGCGATTTGTGAGCCAGCCTTTTGCTGTGGATCAACGTTATCCAGCGCCTAGGTTCCCACCCAGCATGACGCTCTAGCCCCGTGCGCAACCTGCAAATAATGCGTTGTATGTCAGCTCGCGAAGAACGTTAACGCGGTCCATCCGACGAAGCCCTGAACAACGCCTTGCCACTGCCGGCCATATCAGTGACTATGCGTTGCATATAGGGGTAGGGGGTATAGGTATGTCGCACATCCATGAACACAAAGACGATCTGCTCAAACGCGTCCGACGCATTGCCGGTCAGGTTCAGGCTGTCGAAAAGGCGCTGGTGACCGACGCCGATTGTGCCAAGACCTTGCACCTGGTGGCGGCGATCCGTGGGGCGGTCAATGGTTTGCTGGATCAATTTATCGATGCCCACGCCCGTGAGCATGTGGCTCACCCCGATCTCAGCGATGAAGAGCGCGCCCAGGGCGTTGAAGAATTGCTGCAAGCCATCCGCCGTTATTCGAAATAGAGCATGATCAACATGACACCGACACCTCAGGCTTCGCCGTTTGCCCACGATCACATGTTCCTTGGCGACTCCCACGATGAGAACGCCCGCCGAACCTTATGGGTTGTGGTTCTGACATTCGTGATGATGATTGGCGAAATTGCCGCCGGTTACATCACCGGTTCCATGGCGTTGCTGGCCGACGGCTTTCACATGGCGACCCATGCCGTGGCACTGGGCATCGCGGCGGCGGCCTATGGATTTGCGCGGCGTCACGCCAACAATGCGCGCTTCAGTTTCGGCACTGGCAAGGTCGGCGATCTGGCTGGTTTTGCCTCGGCCATGGTGCTGGGACTGGTGTCGCTGGGTATCGCCGGTGAGTCGATCCTGCGCCTGTTTCAGCCCACCACCGTGGCCTTCACCGAGGCGGCGTTAATCGCCGTGGTGGGGTTGGCAGTGAACATCGTCAGCGCCTTTCTGTTGGCCGGCAATCATGGACACCACGGGCATGATCACGGGCACAGCCACGACCACGGCCATCATCATGACAACAATCTGCGCTCGGCCTACGTCCATGTGTTGGCCGATGCCCTGACCTCGATTCTGGCCATTGCCGCGTTGCTGGCCGGTCGCTTCCTGGGCTGGGTCTGGCTGGACCCGGTGATCGGCATTGTCGGTGCCATCGTGATTGCGAATTGGGCCTATGGTTTGATGCGCGACAGCGCTGCCGTGCTGCTCGACTCCACGGATGAGCATGTGGCCGACGAAATCCGCGAATTGCTCGAATCACCAGGTGACGTGACCATCAGCGACCTGCATGTCTGGCAGGTCGGCCCTGGAGCCCGCGCGGCAATTGTCAGTGTGGTGGCGGCGGCCAGTGTCAGTGCCGATGCCATTCGCGAACGCCTGGCACCGGTTCATGAGTTGTCTCACCTGACGGTGGAATACCGCGCCGCGTAGGTCAGCCTCGGTTAATGCGCGGTCAGTAGCGGCGTCACCAGCGTATCGAGTAGCGGCAAGTCAATCTTGGGCTCGCCGACGCTGCCATCCTTGCGAACCACGCCTTGGCGGTCGATCACGTAGGTCATAGGCATCCGCCATACCCGGCCAAAACCCGAGAAATCGGCGTCTCGCTGGAGCGCTGCCGGGTAGCTGTAGTGAGCCATGACCTTGTGCACCATCTGATCATCCTCCGGCTCATCCATGCTGATCGCAATGATCTTCAATCCTTCACTTTTATGCTGTTGGTAATAGGCTTCCATGGCCGGCATTTCTTCGCGACACGGTTCGCACCACGACGCCCAGAAATTCACGATGACCACCTGGCCCAGCTGTTTATGCAAATCAAACGCTTGGCCATCCAGTGTTTTGGCCGTCAGGTCTGGAGCTTGCTCACCCACATCAATCGCCCAGGCGGGCAGGCAGATCAGGTTGCAACAGAGCGCCAACAGCGACAGTAGTGTTCTTGCTGACATCCGGTTTTCCTCGGCTTGTCTCAAATGGGAAGAGGAGAGCAGGCTCGTCCATCGTCGGCTGAAAGTCGGCGGCGAACCGCCGACTGCCTGCCAACTAGAACGAGTAGCGAGCGCCAACGGTCGCCGTGTAGCGCGGTGCAAGCTGTACGCCGTTGACGTTCTGGTACACCGGCAACTGCACGAAGCTGTAGAGCGAGACCTTCTTGCCAACCGGCACCGTCACCCCGGGACTGAGATAGGCCAGTGTGCCGCCGGTACTGATGGTGTCGGCCTGTGCGCCTTCATCGCGCTCGACGTGCCGCACATTCAATTGCATTTGCGGCATGACGTAGGCGTTGCCCATGTAGCGCAAGCCCACGTTCAGGTTTATGCCGTCGCCGGGACGATAGTGGTCGCTCGAATTCAGCGCCTTTTGCACCATCGCCTGGCTGAAGTAGTCCCAGTTCTTGTTCAACGAGTCCATGTAATAGACGCCGAGGATGCCGTCGGTGGTGCCCGAACCGGGCTGCAGGCCACGGTCAATGGCGACGGGCCCAGGGGCGGTTGGATCGCTTGAAGCGGCGGTGTCGTCATGGGCGCCAGTGGGCAGCTTCAAGCCGAACAGCACGCCAACATTGTGCTGTGGCGTAAAGCCCTGATAACGGCCGATGACCTTGACGTCACCCAGGCTTGAGGTACTGGAGCCGTATTGGCCTCCGCCGTCGCCCGCCGTGGTGCCGTCCGATGCGGTGCCCAGGGTGCTGTGGCTGCGAAAGATGTAAGGCACCTGCAAATCCACGCCCCAGCTGGCGTTGAAGCTGTAATCCAGACCCATCGTCAGGTAGTCGTTGCGGGTGTATTTCTCCACTTCCTGTGGATCGCCCTTGTTGGAAATCTGGCTGGCGGCAGCAGGGGAAATGGTGTTGGTGCCGCTACGCAACTGGTTTTGATTGAGGTAGTCGTAGCGCAGGTCCAGTTTCAAACCGGACGAATTGCTGATCCCCAGATTGTCCCAATCGGAACTGAGGGTGCAGCCGCAACTGGCGCATGCCAGCGCGAGGTGCGGGAACAAAGCGGTGACAGACAAAACGGCGAACGGCAGGGCGGTACGCCGGGTATGGCGCAGCGATGGCATGACCATGGAGAGGGCATTCCTTGATTGAATTGCAACGCAGGGAGGCGGGCATCCCGAGAGCATCGGGATGGCCGGTCTTCGCAACAGTCATCAGAAAGCGGCAGGTGGACCGCGTGGCTCCGAGACCAGCCAGACGGCACTGACATAAGGTTTATAGGTCGCCTGCGCTCGTACGCTTTCGGCGTGACCGGACAGTTGCCACTGCACGACGCTGGGCGGTAGACCGATATCCACTGCATGCACGACACAGAGCAAGCAATGGCATTCGTGAAACTGATCGGGTTCGGGGTTGCTGCCGGGCGCGGCATGGACGTGGCCGGCCATGTTGCAGTGTTCGCCCATTGCCATTGGCTGCCCATGTGCAGCAGGCAACCACAGCATCACACTCGGCAGCAACGCTGCAAGCATGGCCAGGCGAAGGGCGAGCTGACGCAATGAGCGGGAAAGTCGGGGCATGGATACGAAAGTGACGTCGCTGGTTGTCAGGCCAAAACGGCCAGGTCGAAACACTGGTATTGCCTGGTAGCACTTCAATCCAGGTTCCCGGCTGGCTGGCGCCTGCGGTGCTCCTGAGACGTTCATCCTTCGTCGGCGCCAAGGGTGACAAACAATGGTCATCCGTACAACGCGTCAATAGGGGCTGCGGCATTTCGCCGCAAGCGATGCTGCTACCTGTGCTGGCTGGAAATCATGTGGTGTTTGTCGGGCCGCCTTCGCGGTCTATCTGACAGGTCGCACGGCATGAGGCGCCGTCACGCCCGATGCGCCATGCGACTGTCCGCCGGCGCCTCGGCGCGGTTTTCCAGGCTGTAGTCACGCACCACTTCAGCCACCCGCAATCGATAATCGGCAAACACCTGCGCCCGTCCCGCCGCCTGGGCCATGCGATGGCGTTCCAGCGTGCGCCATTGGGCGACGGCTTGCTCGTCACGCCAGAACGACAGCGAGAGCAATTTGTCCGGGTCGGCCAGGCTCTGGAAGCGTTCGATGGAGATAAACCCGTCGATCTCGCTGAGCAGCGGTTTCAGCGCCGCAGCGATGTCCAGATAACGCTGGCGATGTTCGGGATGGGGCAGGGCTTCAAATATCACGGCGATCATGATTGCACCTCGCTAAACAGGGGAATGCGGCCATTGAGGGAAGGGCGGTAGTGCCAGTTCAGGCGGTCCAGTGATGGATTGATGGCCTGAATCTGTTTCAGGGTGGCGCTGGCGAGGGTCAGTGCCAGAGACTGCCCCGGGCAGTGGTGGCGGCCATGGCCGAAGGTGAAGCTGCGTCGATTGGGGCGCTCGAGGAGGAACGTGTCGGGGTCATCGTTGAGCTGCGGATCGCGATTGGCCGAGGCCAGCAGCACCAGGACCACATCGCCGGGGTTCAGGCTCACACCGTCGATGTCACAGGGTGCGGCCACGAAGCGGCGGGTGTTTTGCACCGGCGGATCGAAGCGCTGGGTTTCAGCGATCCAGTCGTCCATATCACCCTGCAACGACGGCTGCTGGATCCATGCAACCAAGCCGTTGCCGATCAACCCGGCGGTGGCCTCAAAGGTCTGGGAGCACAGTCCGATCAGGTTGGCGATCAGCATTTCGTGATCAGAAGACGTTGTCGCAAAGCGTTGTTTGATGCCCAGCAGCAACGGGCTGTGGACGCTCGGGTCCGCCAGCAATCCGATGAAATAGCCGCGCAACTGCTCGGCTGCCGCATGGGCTGCCTGCAATTGCACCTGATCGCTGAGCGGCGACAGGCAAGCCACGAAGTCCGCCGTCAAATCACTGATTGCCCGGCCCTGAGCCGGCGAAAATCCCAGCAGTGCCGCGACCACGCAGACCGGACCACGGAACATCGCCTTGTAGAGCCCGTCAGCGCCCGGTGCGATCAAGCGTGCGGCGACCAGCGAGCGCACTTCGTTCTCGTCAATCAGTCCCAACCCCGGCTCAATCGCCGCCCTTGGGCAACGCTGTTTTTCACCTTCGTTCATCCGCATCAACCGCCCGAACACCTGGCCCGCGATGCCGTCGGCAATGGCCTTGGGCACTGGCTCATGCGCCGGCCGAACGTGGCAGCCCGGATGCGTCAGCACCGCCGCCACGGCGCGCGCGCTGCTGGCCAGCCACAGCTTCAGTCCTTGATGAAACACCAGGCCGCCCTCGGCACGCAGCTGTGCGTAATAGGGATAAGGATTGGCATGAGTCGCGGCGATGATCGGATCCATGGGTCGCAGCCTTGTTCGGTGTGGGGAAAGTGTTGCTACTATCACCAATCCCACAGACCCATGATTCGTCCGGGAGCGAAATATGAACGTTGAACAGCACGACATCGGTGTCTCGCAGGTGGCCGCGGCCATTGCCGAACCGGCCCGGACGAAGATCCTCTGTTCCCTGATGGACGGCCACGCCCGCACCAGCACCGAGCTGGCGACGATTGCCGAAGTCAGCGCCTCCACCGCCAGCGCGCACCTGGCCAAGCTCAAGGACCTGGCGTTGGTGCGCCTGCACGTTCAGGGTCGCCATCGTTATTACAGCCTCGCCGATAAACGCGTGGCCCAGGCGCTGGAAGCGCTGATGGTGATCGGCCAGAACAACGCGCCGGCCTTCAACCCGCGCACCCCGGATCGTCTGCAATTCGCCCGCACCTGTTACGACCACATGGCCGGTACGCTGGCGGTGCTACTGCATGACCGGCTGCTGGAAGCGGGATGGTTGCTGGAGACGGATGAACAGGCTTATCGGCTGAGCGACAGTGGCGAGGCGCTGTTCGAAGGACTGGGTATCGAGGTCAAGGATTTGAGTACGTTGCGTCGCCGCTTCGCCTGTCCGTGCCTGGACTGGAGCATGCGTCGGCCGCATCTGGGCGGATCGCTGGGGGCGGCCCTGTTGCAAGTCGCGATCAGGCGCAAGTGGGTGAGTCAGGACCTGGACAGTCGGGCGTTGGCGTTGACTGGGGTGGGGCGCAAGGAGATGGGGGTGCGGTTTGGCCTGGTGTTGCCTGATGGCGCCGAGCAGGGCGTTGCGGCACACAAACAACGTCAGCCGGCTGCTGTCACCAGCACCCGATAAGGGCGGGTGCAGCCTGCGATCTTTGCCAGGGCAAGATCGCAGGCTTGTGCGGCCGGGAGATTTATACCGCGTCGCCCTTTATCGCCACCAACGGTTTTTCCGGGACGCTGGCCGCGCTGCGATAGCAATAGCCGATCAGCCCCAGGGTGATAATGACCAGGCCCACGATGGACAACGCATCCGGCGCGGGTTGGTCGAGGAACAACATTTCCGCCACCAGGGTCACGATCACCTCTCCGGCGAGGGTCGCATCGACCGCCGCGATCTGCATCGCCGAGGTGGTGCTGTTACGCGCCCAGTAAAACAGGCTGGTGGCGCACACGCCGGAGAACAGGGCGACGGACAAGCTGCCGTAGACCTGGCCAGCGGACGGTGGGGGCGGTTGAACGAACAGCACCAGCAAGATCCAGAACGGCACGGAGCCCAGGCTCATCAGCAGGACACAGGCCGCCGATGACGTCAGGACTGTCGAGTCGATCTTCTTCACAGCCTTGAGTGACCCGGTCTTGGCGCCATTCAACAATTGGTTGCCGATCGGGTAGGCAAATGCCGAGATCAATACCGGGATCACGCCGTACAGCAGGTCGTTGGTCGCGACTCCCTGTTTGAACTGGGCGTAGTTCACCAGCACCACGCCCAGCACGATGAAGACCGAGAGCAGGATCCCCCGCGTCGGCATTTTCATGCCGAACAACACCAGCACCAATGGACTGGCCAGTACGGTGGATTGCCAGGTGGCGGCCACCAACCAGCCACGGGAGTAGTCGGCTGCGTAACAAATCCCGGCATAGAACACGCCGAAACCGATGGTCCCCGCGATCAGCCAGAACACCAGGTTCCTGAAAAACACCTGGAACAGTTGCGCCATGAACGCCGTGCCCTTTGCCAGCAGCAGAAAAGGAAACAGCAGCATCAACATGAATACAAAACGCAGTGCCGCCGACCAGGCCCAATGCCCGCCTTGCAGGTGCATGACGTAATTCATGATGAAAGTGGCACTGAAGAACGCCGAACTCAGCAAGCCGATGAGGATCAGTTGATAGGTTGGCCTGGTGGGGCTATGAGTGGACATCTGTTGCACTCTCCTGTGGTAATACGCGATCCAGAACCCAGTTGTTCATCACGTTGACCACTTCCTCGTGAAACGACAGCCTGCCGGGCAGGCTCCAGCGTGAATTGATGCCGCGCTGGTGGCGTTCGCAGATTTTGTTGTCTTCATCGATCACCATATCCCAGCGCTCGATGTAACGGCTGGAGATCGCTTCGAAGTCGTCACGCGCCACTGTGGTCTTGGGGAAACAGTAGCCGACACCGACGGCCGTGTGCGTCTCGTCCACCGGGATCTTGTTGATCCACCAGCAGGAGTCGAGGGTCGTCACCAGGAAGAAGCCCGGGTAGATCATCGTGAAGTAGGTGCCGGTCGCGGCTTTTCCACTCAGGCCTTCTATGTGCGGAAAAACCGGGCCGTGATCGGTGGACATCACGGACACTGTTTTGGGGCACTCGTAGAAGGTCGTTTCGTACTCGCCGTTGGACGGTTGTCTGGGGAACACTTGCTGGCCGATGGACAGCGGATGAACCGTGGGGGCGTGATAGTCCTCCATGTCCACCTCGGTGTAGAGCTTCCAGTTGCACGCCACACTGTGATCGATTTCCTTGATGCAGTGCATGTTGGCCAGGTCGTACTTTTCCAGCGTCTGGGGCAGATCGCCGAGGTAGTCCAGCAGCGGGACGGCGTCAGTGTCGAAGTTGATGAACAGAAAGCCGGCCCAGCTTTCCAGGCGGATTTTCAACAGCCCGTTTTCGGCCTTGGAGAAATGCTCGGTGCGTTTCATGTCCGGCGCGCCGACCAGATCGCCGTTATGCGAGTAGCCCCAGTTGTGATAGGGGCAGCGGATCTGTTTCGCCACGCCGTGGCCATCGAGCAGCCGCGCGCCGCGATGACGGCAGAAGTTTTGAAAGGCCTGGATTTTCCCTTCTTCGTTGCGCGTCACCAGTACGGATTCGTTGAGGATATCGACGACAAAGTAGGCCAGCGGCGTCGGCAGTTTTTCCGCACGGCCGATAAACAGCCAGGACTTGAGGAAGATGTTGTCGACCTCGGCGTTGAAGAAGTCCTTGTCCTTGTAGCAGGCCGGAGGCAGGGATTCGGCCTCCAGGAAGTTCTTCCTGACGTTGTCGAACATCGCCGTACGACTGTTGAACAGGATCGAGGTGTTGTCGCTCATGACAAAGCTCCTTCTTGGGCTCGCGCACCCTGATGGTTGACGTCGAACAGCTGTTCCAGATCGTGTTCGATGGCGTCGAACAGGCTCGCCAGTAACGAGGTGTCGATCACCAGGGCGGGCAGGAATTTGAGCACCTCATCCGCAGGACCACAGGTTTCAACAATGAAGCCTTTTTCATACAGTCGGTCTGACAGTCCGCCCGGAATTTGCGGGTCGGTAAAACGGATACCGCTCAGCAGGCCGCGGCCGACGTACTGCAGGTTCTGTATCCCGTGGGCATTGATCAGGCGGTTGACCCGGTTAAGGATATAGCGCTCCTTTTCCTCGACCGCTTGCTCCAGTTCATTGTTTTTCCAGAACTTTTCAATGGCAGCGGTGGCGCCGACGAAGCCCAGGTTATTGCCACGGAACGTGCCATTGTGTTCGCCAGGATCGAGTACATCGTTTGCCGGATTGACCAGCACCAGCGACAGTGGCGTGCCAAACCCGCTGAGGGATTTGGACAAAAGCACGATGTCCGGGGTGATGCCGCTGTTTTCGAAGCTGAAGAATGTCCCTGACCGTCCGCAGCCGCATTGAATGTCATCGACAATCAGCAGAGCGCCCACCTGTCGGCACAACTTTTCGATGCGTTTGAGCCAGGCGGAACTGGCGGCAGTCAACCCGCCTTCGCCCTGTATGACCTCCACGATGAAGGCGGCGGGGGCGTCAATGCCGAACTTCGGGTCCAGGACCATCTGCTCGACGAGGGTGGCGGTGTCGATGTGATCACCGAATGCATTGTCATAAGGCAGGATGGTGACGTCAGTCAGGGTCACCCCGGCGCCGGCCCTTTTCTTTTTGTTGGTCGTTGCCGCGAGCGCCCCCAGGCTCATGCCATGGAACGCACCGCTGAAGCTGATGATGTTTTTCCTGCCAGTGGATTTCCTCGCCAGCTTAAACGCCGCTTCCACCGCGTTGGTGCCGGTAGGGCCTGGGAACAGCAGCTTGTAGTGCATCTGCCTGGGCTTGAGGATGTGCTCGATAAAGGCCCTGATGAACGTTTGCTTGGCGTCGGTGTGAAGGTCCAGCGATTGAACGATGTGCCCGTCAGCGAGGTGGTCGATAACGGCCTTGATGATGTCGGGGTCATTGTGTCCGTAGTTCAACGAACCGGCTGCGCTCAGGAGATCAATGTAGCGGTGGCCTTGTGTGTCGAAGATGAACGAGCCTGCGGCTTTCTTGAAAATGGCCGGGAAGCTGCGGCAGTAGGTTCTGACTTCGGATTCGTTTTCTTCGAAGAGATTCAACATTCTTGCTCCCTGACAGGCGCGCCTGTGCGGCCCTTTTCCAGAATCTGGTTGGCTTGTTTTTTGATGTCTTTAGAGGCTTCTTTGCGGGTGGGTGGGGCGCTTTCAGGTTGCACGCTTACACTGATGAGGCCCTGACTCAGGTTGTCCAGCACGCTGACCAGCGCATGGGCGCACAGGGTGTTCAGGCCTTTGACCAGTGACGCGTAGTTTTTCGGGACGGTGCCCAGCAGCACTTTCTTGAGGATGGGACCGGTGTCGACACCCTTGTCGATAAAATGCACCGTGACGCCTTGTTGTGCACCTTCGAGCACCGCCCAGGCGTACGGGTTATTACCGCGCACCTCGGGCAGGATGCCGGGATGAACATTGATGATGCCCATCCCCGAGGCGTCGATCAGGTGTGATTTGATGATGCGCGTGTCACCCAGGATGATCAGGTCGATGCCGCTGGTCCGTATCAGCTCCAGGCAGTCTTCATCGTTAAGGTTGCTGACGATCCGGTAGGGGATGTTGTCGCGAAGACACAGCTGTTGCGCGGTCTCGCCCGCACGGTAGTCGGGTAACAGGTGCAGGACGTCATTCTGCTCCTGCGTGCCGGCGATTCCCGCATCGCACAACTCTTCAATGACCAGGGACGGCGGGTAACCGTTCGCGATGAGGTGTTCGAGCATCTCGCAGCCGCGCGGATGATCCTTGAAGTTCAGGTAGGCGTAGTTGACTCCCGTACGCCATGATTTCAGGTAGTCGCTAATGGCACCGATCAACATGAGAAAATCCTTTTCAAGGCAGGCGACTTACGCCGAAGCCGGGTACGCACCCGAGGCATCATGGGTTTCGTTACCGATCAGCCCCGGCGAGAAGACGCAGGCAATAACGAAGTCGGTCTTGCAACGCACGACATGGCTGTCATGGTCATTGAGGGCGTACATCGACCCTGCCTTGATGGTGTGCCGGGTCCCGGTTTCAACCTCTTCAATCTCGGCTTCGCCAGAAATGCAATAAACGCACTCCAGGTGATTGAGGTACTGCATTTTCGTTTCGGTGCCGGCGTACATCGTCGTGATATGGAAGCCGAAACCCATGCCATCCCTGGCCAGCAGCATGCGCACGCTGTCCCAGGTCTCGGCTTTCTTGTGGCTGTCGGTGTTCGTGACATCGTCGAGTTTTCTGACAATCATTGACCATTCCCTTACTTGTTCTTGAACCTCTGGGTTGTGAATGGATACAAATGCAAGGCACGGGCAATCTGTGCTCGGGTGAGCGGTCATTCAGGTGGCTGAATGGTGGAACCGTCGTCGGTTTGCGGGTGAGGAGCCACGGCGCTGGAGCCGCTACGGGCTGAGTATCGCGAGAAGCGAGGTTGTCGACTGAAGGAGGGACGCGCCGCTCGGGGCGGATGGGGCTGAAGACGAGGTCGTTGGCAGACTGCTGATGCTTGGATCGTGCCTGCAGGTGACATCCATCATGTTCAGATCCCTCTGATAAAACGCTCTTGTTGGCGATTTTGGCCGCGTGGTCCGTGCGGCCGCAAGCAATGTATAGCTGAGTATTTTGGGGGCGCAAGTTTTTACGAAATATATTTCAAATTAATTCGGATGGCAGTTTCCGCAGGTTGGCTGTATGACTTACCTGTATAGGCAAGTGGGTTTTCAGAGTTTGGTACTATCGTTCAAAGTTGTGTGTGACGGGTAAAAGACAACTCTAAAACTGTCTTTAATCGGTGCAGTTTTTTATAGAATTTATATTTCATGTTTCTTGACGGGCTCGATTTCGTGCGTTAGGTTTGGCCCACGGATGAACTCGGGACATGGATATCGGTCGATCATGAGTACGCTAATAAAAATAATTAATGACTTCGAACAACTGCCATTGGGTGATATCACTGCGCTGAATACCGCAGCCGGTGCTTCTTTCTTCTACGATGTTCGTTTTCTCCGGGCGGCTCATTATTACCCGCTGCTGCCCATTCTCGATGCTTATTATATTCTCGCCTATCAGCACGCTGTCCTGGTGGGTTTTACCGTCGTCTATTCCCAGCGCTCCCCAGATCCCTTTGGTTCCTTGTCGCGTGCCACCGGCCTGAACTTCAATGACAGTCTCGTTTGCCTGGGTCATATCATGCATGGCTATGAAAGCGAGATTATCGCTTTGACGGACCAGGCCGATAGTGTCCGCGGTGAAATATTCAAATCGATCAAAGTGTTGGGCATGCGCCTGGGTGCCAAGTACGTAGGCCTTATCAATATCGCTAACGATCAGTTGGTATCGGCGGGTGTTTTCGAGGGCTATCAGGCCAGCTTCATGTGGGACCGTTACTTCATGGACATTGCCTGTGTCGATACGGTCGAGGACTATATAGCCGGGCTGCCCGCCGACGGGCGTCGGGAAATGAATCGCCAACAAAGAAAACTCCAGGCCAGTCATCATCAGGCCTCGGTGCAGTCGCTGCCGGTATCGAATCTGGCGCAGATCGCCGAACTGGTTTGTGTCACCAGCGCACGGCACGGCACCCCGGATTATTACCCGCCTGCGGCGTTCAAGCCGTTCGTGGAAAGCTGCGCAGGCTTGATTCGCCTCATCAGCGTGCAGGAACATGATCAGGTGCTGGGGGTCATGGTGTGTTTTCTTCACGACAAAACCCTGCATATATGGGCCGCCGGCATGTCTTACGACAAGACCGACTTCAGCCCTTACAGCGTGTGCATGCTCGAAGCCTTCCGTTACGCCAAGCAGGAAGGCCTGGACACCATCGAAATTGGCCGAACCAACCATAAAATAAAAACCCGAATGGGTTTTAAAGCAAAAGAGCTGTTTTCCCTTATCGCCTCTGCCTGAAACTTCTATCGGTTGATCAGCGGCAGGCGTCAACTTACCTTGAAATAAGTCGAGAATGTCTTGTGAGTAAATACGAGCACTATAATACGACGTCTATTAATTATGACAAGACGCGAACTGCCGTGGGTGTCGAGATCGTGTTGGGTTATTTGGCTCGGCTAAACAAACCCGCCCCTCTCATGACCGTGCTGGATGCCGGGTGCGGCACCGGTAACTATGCGCTGGAGCTGGCGCGTGCCGGCATGAGTGTTGTTTGTGCCGATTACAGCGAAGGCATGTTGGCTCAGTGCAAGCAAAAGATTGAAAGTCATGGTTTTGCTAATGCCGTCTGGAAACAGTGCGACTTGTCGCTGTATGTCAGTGAAGGTCAGGTATATGACGCGGTCATGTGCAATCAGTCATTGCATCATCTGGACCCTGCTGACGATTTCAAGGCAGTGAAACATTTTCTGGGCGAAGCGACAAAGTCACTTAAAGAGGGGGGTGTCATTCTGATCAACACCATCACCCATCAGCAGTTGGAGAATGGGGTGTGGTGGGGGAAGTTGATCGAAAAAGCGGTCGAGCGGATGAAACCGCGTTTTATCGAATATGAACCGCTGCAAGCTTTTCTGCGCACGATTGGCTTCGAGATTACCGATCGTGTGGTCAATATCGACAGCATCATTCAACAGTCGGGGTACTTCGATCCCAATGCCTTGACCTCACTCGAGTTTCGCCAGGGCGACTCGCACTTTGCCTTGCTGAGCGAACAGGAACTTGACGAAGTATTGGGCCGGATCGAACAGATGATCCGTGAGGGAAGTGCTGAAGATTACATTGCCAAGCGCGATCAGCTTCGCCAACAGATCGGCCAGTTCACTTATTACGTGATCAGGAAGATCGGCGAGTAAGCGCGTCATGCTCATCACTGGCGGCACTCGCGCAACGTTCGCCGCCAGCACCTTGCGGGCTGTGGAGCAGGCCTGTGCAACAACGCTGTCCTTCATGGAATGACCCTCTAAAGGAATACGACAATGAAAAAAACAACAACGTTGAAGTCATTGATTCAGGACAAGAACACCAGCTTTCTGATGGAAGCGCACAATGCTCTGAGCGCCAGGATTGCGCAGGAGAGCGGCTTCAAGGGACTCTGGGCATCGGGTCTGTCGATCTCCGCCTCCCTGGGATTATGTGATCGCAACGAAGCCTCCTGGACTCAGATCCTCGACATCGTCGAGTTCATGAGCGACCACACCACGGTGCCGATCCTGGTTGACGGCGACACCGGTTTTGGCAACTTCAACAATGTGCGTCGTCTGACTAAAAAGCTCTGCCAGCGAGGTATTGCCGGTGTCTGCCTGGAAGACAAACTCTTTCCCAAGGTCAACTCGTTCATCTCCGGTGGCAACGATCTGGCCAATGCCGACGAATTCTGCGGCAAGTTGCGCGCCGCCAAAGACAGCCAACTGGACGATGACTTCATGGTCGTCGCCCGTGTCGAGGCATTGATCAGCGGGTTGGGCATGGATGAAGCCCTGGAGCGTGCGCACAAGTACCACGGGGCCGGTGCCGACGCGATTCTGATTCACTCCAAGCGCAAGGACGCCAGCGAAGTGCTCGAATTCAAGGCGCTGTGGAAGGACCGATGCCCGGTCATCATCGTTCCGACCAAATATTCGAGTGTCGAAACCAATCTGTACAAGGAGGCGGGCATCAGCACGGTGATCTGGGCCAACCATAGCTTGCGCGCATCCATCCATGCCATGAAGCGCATTACCCAGCAAATCCAGAAGAACGAGAACGTCTCGTTCATCGAAAAGGATATTGCCACCCTCGAAGAGATCTTCATGTTGACCGGCGAAGCAGAAGCACAGTTGGCCGAAGACAAATATCTGATGCCTGCAACCGCCTGACTTCATCCCCCGGTTAAACGAAGGATCACCATGATTGACGCATCTGATTTTGTCGATGAATTGGTCCGGGGTGGCATCCGTTATCTGACGGGTGTTCCCTGTTCATTCCTGACGCCGCTGATCAACGAAAGTATTGCGCGCCAGGATACCCGTTACCTGATCGCTTCCAGTGAAGGCGATGCGTTGTCGATTGCCAGCGGCCTGTGGCTGGGCGGCAAATCGGCAGCGGTGATGTGCCAGAACTCCGGTTTGGGAAATATGGTCAACCCGCTGACTTCACTGAACGATACGTTCCAGATTCCGACGCTGCTGTTGGTCACCTGGCGCGGGACACCGGGCGAGAAGGACGAACCACAGCACGCGCTGATGGGGCAGATCACCCCGGATCTGCTGACGTTGCTGGGCATTCCCTGGCAGGTATTGCCCAAAGAGCCACAGGAGGCGCTGGCGTTGTTACGCTCTACGCTACAGGCAATCGCAACCACTGAAAAAACCCGTGCGCTGGTGATTGAAGGTGGCACGTTCACTGCCTGCCGCGCACCCTCGGACCGTGACCTGCCAGGGGCGTCCGAGCGGCTGCCCAGCCGTGCCGAGGCGCTGAGTGCCATTGTCGCCAACACCCCGGCTGATGCCGTTCTGGTCGCCACCACGGGCAAGACCGGTCGTGAGCTGTTCACCCTTGATGACCGGTCGCGCAACTTCTATTGCGTGGGTTCGATGGGGTATGCCAGTGCCATCGCCCACGGTCTTTCGTTGGCAACCGATCAACCCGTCTATGTGCTTGACGGCGACGGGGCCGCGATCATGCACCTGGGCAACCTGACCAGCATTGGCATCAGCGGGCGTCGCAACTTCACCCACATCGTGATCGATAACCAGACGTACGACTCCACTGGCGGCCAGAAAAGTGCCGCTTTCAACGTCGACTTCTGTGCCATCGCCATGGCGTGCGGTTATCGCGGTGCGACCCGATGCCATTCGATCGGTGAGCTTCAGGCAGCCCTGAAGCAAGGCCATGAAGGGCCGCACCTGATCCATGTGCCAGTCAACTGCGGTGCCATGGAAAACCTCGGCAGGCCCACCATGCCGCCGCCGGTAGTCGCGCGACGCCTCAAGGAAAACCTGGTGTAACCCACTTCCACTTTCTCTGTTCAAGGCAGCATTCAACTATGTCGAGTTCATCCAAAGCCATGCCGGTCAATTCCATTGTCCAGGCAATGGGCATCTACGCCTCCAAAGCCATTTCGAACAAGGCCAAGGAAGATCCTTCAATCGCCGACCTGAGCTTTGGCGAACCGGTCTTTGGTCCGCCGGACTACGCGATCGATGACATCAAACACCGCAATCTCAGTTACGAAACCTTTCTCGACAGCGCCAAGCGTTACGAAGGTTCGCAGGGCTCTCTGGGGCTGCGTCAGGCTGTCTCGGACTGGTACCGCCAGCGTTACGCCCTGGAGGTCGATCCGCACACTGAAATCATGATCACCCATGGCGGCGTGGAAGCGATCACCCTGGCAATGCTGGCCGTGACAGGCGAGGGCGATGCCATTGCGTTGGCCGACCCTTCTTACATGCTTTATTCCAGAACGATTCAACTGCTCAGCCGCCAGGTCGCTCAGGTGTCCCGTGCCGCCGGGGGCAACGAAGTGGCCAATCTGCTGGCTACCCAATCGATCGACAAGGCCAAGGCCTTCATCATCAACTCCCCGGAAAACCCGAGCGGTTATGTGCTGAGTGCCGAGGACTGGAAGTCCCTGGCGCAGTTCTCCAATCGCAACAACACCTGGATCATTCATGACGAGGTGTACGACACCATGACCTCCGGGCGTTCGCATACCCCGGCGTTCGGTATCGAAGGCCTGCGGGACAACACCATCACCATCAACAGTTTCTCGAAGAAGTTCGGTTTGCCCGGGCTGCGCATCGGCTGGATGGTGGCCCCCAAGGCCGTGATCGAGCTGGCGAAGAAAATTCACGACTACATGTACCTGGGCGTGAACATCCAGTACCAGGCCATCGCCGAAACGCTGTTGCGTCATCCTGCCCGAGACGCATGGCTGACATCCTCTTCGCAGATGGTCGCTTCGCGTGCGGAGATCAGCCGCGCCACGCTGACGTCCGAGTTCGGTTTTACCTGGAATCGCGAGCCTCACGGCGCCATGTTCCTGTTCCCGAACATCAGCGGCCTCTACCGCTCACTGCCGGCGAGCTACAAGGCAGCGGCCGGCACCGAAGGCGAGGCGGTGGCCGCCTTTCTGCTCAATGAGCGCAAAGTGGCCGTGGTGCCTGGTTGTGTCTATGGCAAGGAGGGCGACAGCAGTGTGCGCATGGTGTTGTGTACTGCCGACAGCGTTTTCAATAGCGCACTCGAACGCCTGAGCTCAACACCGCTGGGTGTCTGATCGCGACCCTTGACTAGCCGGGAACATGCCATGTCTTCGTATATCGATCTCAAGCAACAAGGCTTTAGCGTCTTGCGCCAGGGCCTGACGGCCGACGAGTTGCAGCGTCTTGACGACACCTGCAGGCAGTTGCTCGTCACGGGACGAGAGGTGCTGGCCCGTCGTAGCCAGGACCCGGACATGGCCACCGCCAGGGAGCGCGATGAACGTGCGCCCGTGGTGGTCGGCGAATCGAGCAATCCAATGGAGGTGTGCCGGATCGAATGGCTGGCCGGCAGCACCCCTTACATTCAGGACCATCTGAGCAACCGGTTGCAGCGGCTCATCAGCGATATCGCCCAGGAGCCGTTTCACCTGTTCAAGGACAAATGCAACTTCAAACATCCGGGCGGTGGCGCCTTCGGTGTTCATCAAGACATCGCCGCCTATCGTCATTTCGACACGCATTACCACATTACCGCGGCCATCGCGCTGGACCCCGCCACGCTGCAAAACGGTTGCCTGGAGGTCGCGCCGAGGTACTTGAGTGAGCACGATGCCGAGGACGTCGAGCAGATCCTGGCGACCCCGATGGGACCAAGGCCGCTGTTCAATTACCACCGCGGCGGTACGCACAACGGTGATATCGAGGCGGCTATCAGTGCCAAGTTCGAGTGGCAACCGATCACGGCCCAGGCCGGTGACGTGATCCTGTTCGATTCTTATGTGCCCCATCGTTCGGCACGTAATGATTCGGCGTTCGATCGCCGCATGCTGTTCTTCACTTTTGCCGCCGGTACGGCCCATAAGGATTTGTACGACAGCTATTACGCGTCGAAACGAAATGACCCAGGCAACCCGATCTTTCACATATCGACACCCACCCGGCATCGTTGAATCGTCCTGTGCCTGTTGGTCTATCCGGAGAGCTGATCATGCGCAACACAGATGCCCAGGTGCTTTTCACACCTGGCCCCCTGAACACCTCGGCCACGGTGAAAAAGGCCATGCTGGACGACATCGGGTCCAGGACAAAGGCCTCGGCCGAGCTGATCTCGCGGGTCTGTTCGAAGCTGCTGAAGGCTTACGACGTTGGCGAAGCCTTTGCAGCGATTCCGGTGCAGGGCAGCGGCACGTTCGCTGTCGAAGCCATGCTGACCAGTTGCCTGCCAGCGGCCGACTATTGCGTGGCGGTGCTGGTCAACGGCGAGTACAGCAAGCGGATGCTGGAAATCTGTGAGATCCATGGCCTCAATCATGTGGCACTGCAGTGCAATACCGAGGAGGCGATCGATCCTGAGCGGGTCGACGTTTTTGTACAGCAGAACCCGCAGATCACCCACCTGGCGCTGGTGCATTTCGAGACCGGCCTGGGGGTCCTCAATGACCTGGCGCAACTGCTCAAAGTGTGTGAGCAGCGCTCGGTAAGCCTGTTGCTCGACGCGATCAGCACCTTCGGCGCGCTGCCCATCCCGTTCGATTCGCCAGCGATCACGGCCGTCGCACTGTCGGCCAACAAATGCCTGCACTCGGTACCGGGCATTGCGTTTGTCATTGCCAGAACAACGGCGTTGCACGCCACCGTGCGGCGCAGTTTGAGCCTGGACCTGCATGCGCAGTGGCGCAAACTGGAAAATGCTCATCAGTGGCGCTTCACGCCACCGACCCATGTGCTGCTGGCACTCGATCAGGCGCTGAATGAATGGGCGCAGGAGGGCAAGGCCGAGCGGCGTCTGGAAAAATATCGCCGGCTCAATCAGCGGCTGGTCCGACAGTTGGCCGAGCAGGGCATCGTGCCGTTGCTCGATGCACGTTTCCGGGCGCCGATGATCACCACGTTTCTGCTTCCCGACAATTTTGCCCTGACGTTCGATCAGTTGTACCGACACCTTGAATGCGACCGGTTGATTATCTATCCCGCCACCTACTCGATGGCCAGCTCCTTGCGCATCGGCTGTATCGGTGAACTGGACAGCGGCGATATCGATCGCCTGGCATCAGCCCTGCGACACGCAGCAACGATATCCACCGCGAGCGAGCCTGCCACTCATGCATGAAATCAATCTGCGCATCACCGGCCCGACCCCCCTGGCACCCGCAGTGCTTGAAGCCATGAGCCAACAGATGGTCAGCCATCGCAGTGACGAATTCAAAGACCTGTATGCCAGCGTCGACCGGGATGTCCGGGCGTTGCTCGGCACACGTCACCCGACCATCTTCCTGACGTGTTCGGGCACCGGCGGGTTGGAGGCAGCCGTTCAGAATGTGCTGCGCCCAGGTGACAAGGTGTTGTCGTTGCACACCGGTTTCTATGGCGAGTTGTTTGCGCAGATTACCGAGCGCTGGTTGCAGGCACCTGAACAACTGATTCGCCTGCACAGTGAGCCGGGGCAGTCGACCGATCCGCAAGCACTGACGCAGTTGCTACAGCGCCAGGATTTCGATGCGGTGCTGATCACTCACAATGAAAGCTCGACCGGCGTACTCAATCCCCTCGAAGACCTGGTGCGGATCATCAAGGCCCATTCGCAGGCGCTGCTATTATGCGATGCGGTCAGCAGCGCCGGGACCACGCCGATCCACATGGATCGCTGGGGGGTGGACGTATTGATCACGGTGCCGCAGAAAGGTTTGATGGCGCCGCCCGGGCTGGCCATCGTGATTGCCAACGATCGGGCGCAGGAGCGGGCACGCGGTGCTCGTGTCGGTCTGTACTTCGATTTTCAGCGGGCGCTGGCCAGTGGGCGAATGCAGCAAACCCCCTCGACTCCCTCGATCAGCTGCTTTCGCGGCTTGCAGGCCAGCTTGCAATTGCTGTTCGCCGAAGGGCTGGACACGGTCTACGAACGTCACGTTCAAGCCCGCGCCATCTGCCAGGGCGCACTGGCGGAGCTTGGACTTGGCAGTTTCGCCATGGCCCCGTTCCAGTCTCCCGGTGTCACTGCGATCAGTCTGCCCGAGTCTATCAGTGCCCAAACATTACAAAGAGCGCTGGAACAGAACTACAATCTGTTTGCCACACCGGCTGCCGGTCACTGGCAGGACAGGGTGTTACGCATTGCTCACATGGGCTGGTTCAGTCTTGCGGACATCGACCGGGCAATCGCCTGTATGAAGGATCATATGAGACAAACCTATTGAATACCGAGATCAGTCACCTCGATCTTTCGATGGCCAAGGGCTATGCCCTCAACATCGTCTACGCCGTGTTGACGGCCATTGCCATCGTTTTCCTCAGCCATGTCGGTGCCGGTATTCCCATGACCGTGGCGCTGTTCTACATGGCCGTCGGTTCGAGCATCGCATTCAATGTAGTGGAAGCTGCGCGCTTCAAAACCCTACACCTGGCGGTAGTGGACCATTGGCGCCACTGGCTTGGGATGTCCGTCGCGTTCATCTTGAACTGGATTTTTTCCTATTACAGCGCCACCCATTCCACGGCCGAATTCTATATCTCGGTGTTTTTCCTGACGTCCGCCTGTTGCGCGAGCCTCAGGGCACGAGATGTCTGGAAGGCACTGGTGTGCGTGCTGGCCATCTACATTGCATTCGTCCTGACCCAAGCCAGTATCGCCGCGCTGATTGCTGCCGTGCTGGCCGGCATCTCGGTGTATGCCTATTTCGTCCTTTCGCACGGGTTTGCGACGCGCGCGCAGCTCTCGGCCAACTCGGTGGTCGCCGTGCGCTGCTATTTGCTGGCAGTCGCCGCCTTTGTCTGGTTGCTGGCCAATGGTGAACTGGCCCGGTTGATCGTCCCGGTTTACCAGATACCGGAACTGCTGTTTCTGGTGTTCTTCAACATGATCATTCCTTCATTCCTGTCGCAGACGTGCCTGCATCATGTCGGTGTGACGCGCTTCACCCAAATCAATTCGCTGATCCCGGTGATCGCATTCGGGTTGCAGACGATTTTCCTGGGGGAGTGGCGGATGCCGATTCTGTTGATGTGCATCCTGGCGACGCTGGCGCTCAACCATCAGTTTTTCCTGCGACCCCGGGCGCGCCTGGGCTGAGCAACAGGTTAAGGCATCAAGGGGCCTGTCCACCGCAAGCGCGGGGATGGGCTTGTGGGTGTCAAACGCGCAAATCCCAGACAATTTCCACAACCCGTTCCGCCAGGATCAAGTACATCAGAAACAGGATGACCTGCAACGCCGTGTGATAGCGCAATCGCGATAACCGGCGCATCCCGTCACTGACATTGAGCAACAGCAACACCGTCGACACGGCAATCAGTACCCAACCCGCCACGTTGGAGCCCATCACGCCCATGTACAGGTGATGTTCGCTGTGCAGGGCGTTGGTGCCGGCGGCGAACAGCAACGCGCATACGAGCAGATTCTTGATGTTGTCGAACACCTGCGTGGTGAAGTCGGTGTCCAGCAAGGCCAGATACTTTCGCCAGAGTCTGCTCATGTTTTTTTGTACCTGTTGGTCGATTGCACGCGCCAAGTCTAGTGCAAGGCGCTGATTTGATCCGGGCCGACGAAGGGCCTGCTGATGGCTTGTGTCCCGGTCGCTGACGCTATACTGTATATGCAAACAGTATCAGGCATAGCCCATGGAACTCATCGACAAGCTCAGCATCCTCGCCGACGCCGCCAAGTACGACGCGTCCTGCGCCAGCAGCGGCGCGCCCAAGCGCAGCTCCGAGGGCAAGAGCGGGTTGGGCTCGACCGATGGCATGGGCATTTGTCACAGCTACACGCCTGACGGGCGTTGCGTGTCGCTGCTGAAGATCCTGCTGACCAACTTCTGTCTGTACGACTGCCAGTACTGCGTCAACCGCCGTTCCAGCGATGTGCCGCGAGCCCGTTTCACGCCGGAAGAAGTGGTGACCCTGACCATGGATTTCTACCGGCGTAATTGCGTCAGCGGGCTGTTTCTCAGCTCCGGGATCATCCGCTCGGCGGACTACACCATGGAACAACTGATTCGCGTGGCCAGACTGCTGCGCGAGGACCATGAGTTTCGCGGCTACATCCACCTCAAAACCATTCCCGAAGCGGATCCGGCCCTGATCGAGGAAGCAGGGCGTTATGCCGATCGCCTGAGCGTCAATATCGAGTTGCCCACCGATGCCAGTCTGCAAACCCTGGCCCCGGAAAAACAGCTGGGCTCGATCAAGCAGGCGATGCAGACCATCTACACCGGCGAACAGACCGTGTTGAACGAGCCCCGGTCGCCGAAGTTCGCCCCGGCCGGGCAGAGCACCCAGATGATCGTCGGCGCCGATGATACCGACGACAGCACCATCCTCCACAGTGCCCAGGCGCTGTACGGCAACTTCCGTCTGCGGCGGGTCTATTACTCGGCATTCAGCCCGATCCCCAACAGCCCGAAAAGCGTGCCCCTGGCTGCACCACCGCTGATGCGCGAGCACCGCCTGTACCAAGCCGATTTTCTATTGCGCAGTTATGGCTATACCGCAGGCGAGCTGTTCAAGGGGCCGGGGCATCTGGCGTTGGACATCGACCCGAAACTGGCTTGGGCACTGGAGAATCGTGAGGTCTTCCCGCTGGATCTCAATCGCGCCGAGGCCTCGTTGATCGCCCGTATTCCCGGGATCGGCCTGCGCACTACCGAGCGGCTGGTGGAGCTGCGCCGTCAGCGGCGCATTCGTTATGAAGACCTGGCCCGCATGCGCTGCGTGCTGGCCAAGGCCAAGCCGTTCTTCATTACCAGTGACTACCACCCACAGCAGGCGGAAGTCACCAGCCATTTGCTCTATCAGCAATTGCGCGACCGGCCGCAGCCGCAGCAAATGGGCTTGTGGGGATGATCAATCTCGATTGCGACGACCTGTTCGACACCTGGCGCCAGCAGGCGCGCTGGCTGCTGAGCCATGAGGTCGATCCGAGCCTGGTGAGCTGGGCCAGCGAAGGCGTCGCGGACCTGTTTGCCAGTGACGATGCGCCGCCCGCTGTACCCGGTCCTTTTCAGGCGCGTATTCCGGTGGCGTTGCTGGGCATTCTGGAAAACGCTGCCCGCTATCGTGGCGATCAACGCTGGAGCCTGTTGTATGAAGTGCTGTGGCGGGTCAGTCACGGCGACCGCACGGCGATGCTGGCGGGTGACAAGCTCGGCAGCGAGTTGCAGCGGCGTATCAAGCAGGTCCAGCGTGAATCTCATCATTTGCACGCGTTTGTGCGATTCGTCGAGCGGCCACAAAGTGCCGAGGGCCCGCAGTATGTGGCCTGGCACGAACCGGCCCACGACATTCTGCACAGTGCCAGCGAGCATTTCGTCCGGCGCATGGGGCGCCATCGCTGGTTGATCGCCACGCCCCGCGACGGGGTTTATTACGATGGCGAACAGTTGATCCACCAGCGCCAGTGTCCGGTTGAATGGCAGCAACTGGCGCAGAACGTCGACGACCCGCACGGCGACATGTGGTTGACCTATTACAGCCATACCTTCAATCCGGCGCGCTTGAACCCGAAAGTCATGCAAGGGCATTTGCCGGCTCGGTTCTGGAAAAACTTGCCTGAAGGCGCGCTGATTCCGGGGTTGATCACTCAGGCGCGCACCGGCAAGCAGCAGGACGGCCAGGCCAGTGGCATCAAGGGCAGGGGCGGTAAACGCATTGCCGTGGGGGACGCCGAACGCAATCAGCAGCCGTAAAAAAGCCCGGCCATCAAGGAGATGGTCGGGCTTTTTATTCAGGCGGTTGTCAGGTCAAACCTTGACGATCCAGCCTGCTGGCGCTTCGATGTCGCCGGTTTGCACACCGGTCAGCTCTTTGTAGAGCTTCTGGGTGACCGGGCCGACTTCGGTTTCGCTGTGGAACACGTGCAGTTTGTCGTTGTAGCTGATGCCGCCAATCGGGGTGATCACGGCCGCGGTGCCACAGGCACCGGCTTCCTTGAAGTCCGACAGCTTGTCGATGAACACGTCGCCTTCAATCACTTCCAGACCCAGGCGCGATTGCGCCAGCTCAATCAGCGACAGGCGGGTGATGCCCGGCAGTACCGACGGCGAGCGTGGGGTGATGAACTTGTTGTCGTGGGTGATCCCGAAGAAGTTGGCAGAGCCGACTTCTTCGATTTTCGAGTGAGTCATTGGGTCCAGGTAGATGCAGTCGGCGAAATTCGCTTTCTTGGCCTGGGAGCCGGGCATCAGGCTGGCGGCGTAGTTGCCACCGACCTTGGCCGCACCGGTGCCTTGTGGGGCGGCGCGGTCGTAGCTGGAGATCAGGAAGTTGTGCGGGGTCAGGCCGCCCTTGAAGTAGGCACCGACCGGGATGGCGAAAATCGAGAAGATGAACTCGGGGGCGGTACGCACGCCGATGTTGTCACCCACGCCGATCACGAACGGACGCAAGTACAGCGCGCCACCGGTGCCGTAAGGCGGGATGAAACGCTCGTTGGCGCGGACCACGGCCTTGCAGGCTTCGATGAACTGTTCGGTTTCGACGAACGGCATCAGCAGGCGCGAGCAGCTGCGTTGCATACGCAGGGCGTTCTGGTCCGGACGGAACAGGTTGATCGAGCCGTCCTTGCAACGATAGGCCTTCATGCCTTCGAAGCACTGCTGGCCATAGTGAAGGGCAGTGGAGCCTTCGCTGATGTGCAGCACGTTGTCTTCGGTCAGGGTGCCTTCGTCCCAGGCACCATTACGCCAGTACGACAGGAAACGCTTGTCTGTCTTGATGTAGTCAAAGCCCAGCTTGTCCCAATTGATGCTTTCGTTACCCATGACACCCTCTATCACTTAACAATCGCCTGAACGATTCAAGGCTTCTGACGTTTTTCTGGATGGGGACAACAATACTTCATTCTTGAGCCCTGTGGGAGCCGGGCTTGCTCGCGATAACGGTGTTTCAGTCAACCTCGGTGGTGACTGTGAAATCGCCATCGCAGGCAAGCCAGCTCCCACATTGGATCTATGCCGTACACGGATGTCGTGTACGACGCTGCCCCTGTGGGAGCTGTCGCAGGCTGCGATCTTTTGATCTTTACAGGTGCAACGCATGCCCCAACGCACGCAGCGCCGCTTCCTGCACCGCCTCGCCCAATGTCGGATGCGCATGGATGGTGCCGGCGATGTCTTCCAGTCGTGCGCCCATTTCCAGGCTCTGGCCGAACGCCGTCGACAATTCCGAAACGCCTACCCCCACCGCCTGCCAGCCCACAATCAGATGATTGTCCCGACGGGCTACCACCCGCACGAAGCCGCTTTTGGACTCCAGCGTCATCGCCCGGCCATTGGCGGCAAACGGGAAGCTGGAAACGATACAGTCCAGCCCGGCAGCCTTGGCTTCGTCCGGCGTCTTGCCGACCACCACCAGTTCCGGGTCGGTGAAGCACACGGCGGCGATAGCAGTAGGGTTGAACTCACGGCTTTTGCCGCTGATCAGTTCGGCAACCATCTCGCCCTGGGCCATGGCCCGGTGCGCGAGCATCGGTTCGCCACTCAGGTCGCCGATGGCATACACGTTGCGCATGCTGGTCTGGCAACGATTGTCGATCTTGATCGCCGGGCCATTCATCGCCAGGTTCAGCGCTTCGAGGTTCCAGCCTTGAGTGTTCGGCTTACGCCCGACAGCCACCAGCACCTGATCGGTTTCCAGGTTCAGAACGTCGCCGTCTGGCGCGAGAACCTGCAAGGTATTAGCAATAGAATCAAAGCCTTGAACGCTATGCTTCAAGTAAAGCTTAACGCCCAGCTTTTTCAGTTCGTCGTGCACCGGCTGCGTCAGTTCAGCATCGTAGGCCGGCAGGATGCGGTCCTGCGCCTCGACCACGCTGACCTCGGCGCCGAGCTTGCGGTAGGCAATGCCCAGCTCCAGGCCGATGTAACCGCCACCGACCACGATCAGTCGTTTGGGCACGGACTTGGGCGTCAGCGCTTCGGTCGAGGAAATGATCGGCCCGCCGATTGGCAGCATCGGCAGGTTCACGCTTTTGGAACCGGTAGCCAGCACCAGGTGCTCGCACTGGATGCGCGTATCGCCCACGTCGACGGTCTTGCCGTCGATGACGTTCGCCCAGCCTTGAATCACCTGGATCTTGTGTTTTTTCAGCAGCGCCGACACGCCAGTGGTCAGGCGATCAACGATGCCGTCCTTCCATTCAACGCTTTTGCCGATGTCCAGCGTGGGCGCCGAGACGCTGATGCCCAGCGCCGAATGCTGGCTGTGGTGGCGGGTTTGATGAAACTGCTCGGCCACATGGATCAGCGCCTTGGACGGAATGCAGCCAATGTTCAGGCAGGTACCGCCCAACGATTCGCCTTCGACCAGGATGGTCGAAATACCCAGCTGACCGGCACGGATCGCCGTCACATAACCGCCAGGGCCGCCGCCGATGATCAGTAGCGTGGTGTTCAGAGTTTGCATGCCTTGCTCCACAAATACTTATTCCACAAACAGCGTGGCGGGTTGTTCGAGCAAGCCACGGACGGCCTGGATGAATTGCGCCGCGTCCATGCCATCGACCACCCGGTGATCGAAGGAGCTGGAGAGGTTCATCATCTTGCGGATCACGATCTGGCCTTTGACCACCATCGGCCGTTCGACGATCTTGTTGACGCCGACGATTGCCACTTCCGGCAGGTTCAGTACCGGCGTGCTGACGATGCCGCCCAGGGCGCCAAGGCTGGTCAGGGTGATACTTGAACCGGACAACTCGTCGCGGCTGGCCTTGCCGTTGCGCGCAGCCGTGGCCAGGCGCGAGATTTCCGCGGCGCTGTCCCACAGGCTGCGGGCTTCGGCGTGACGCACCACCGGCACCATCAAACCGATGTCGGCCTGAGTGGCAACACCGACATGCACGGCGCCGAGGCGAGTGATGACCTGGGCTTCGTCGTCGTAACGGGCATTGATCTGGGGGAAGTCGCGCAGGGCGACGACCAACGCACGGACCAGGAACGGCAGCAAGGTCAGCTTGCCGCGCGTGGCGCCGTGTTTTTCGTTCAGGTGCGCGCGCAGTTCTTCCACGGCAGTCACGTCGATCTCTTCGACGTAGCTGAAGTGGGCGGCGCGTTGGGTGGCGTCCTGCATGCGTTGGGCGATCTTGCGGCGCATGCCAATGACCGGGATCTGCTCTTCATCGTTACGCTGGGCGTAAGCGGCGCCAACGGACGTCGAGGCATTCGACTGACCTTGAGCCAGATAGGCGTCGAGGTCTTCGTGCAAGACGCGACCGGCCGGGCCGGAACCGCGCACCAGACGCAATTGAATGCCCAGATCCAGCGCATGCTTGCGCACGGCCGGGGACGCCAGCGGACGCTCATCGGCTTCGCGAGCCACCATCGGCCCCTGACAGGTCGGTGCCGGACGCGGTGCGGCAAGCGGTTTGTTCTCAGCCACGGCGGCGGCCTGAGGGGCGACAACCGGAGTCTCTTTAACAGCCACCGCAGGCTGCGCTGACTCCTTGAAGTTGCCCGCGCCTTCGACTTCGATGCTGATCAGAATGCTGCCAACGGCCATCACTTCCCCTGGCACACCGCCAAGGGAGATAACTTTGCCATGCACCGGCGATGGAATATCGACCATCGCCTTGTCGGTCATGACATCGGCCAGCACCTGGTCCTCGACGACCATATCGCCGACCTTGACGTGCCACACCGACAATTCAACTTCCGCGATGCCTTCGCCAATGTCCGGCATCTTGATAACGTGCGTGCCCATTCAGACCTCCATAACCCGATGCAAAGCCGCGCCCACTCGGGACGGGCCAGGGAAGTACGCCCACTCTTGCGCGTGTGGGTAGGGGGTGTCCCAACCGGTAACGCGTTCGATGGGCGCTTCGAGGTAGTGGAAGCAGTGTTCTTGCACCAGCGCCGCCAGTTCGGCGCCGAAACCGCAGGTGCGGGTGGCTTCGTGAACGATCACGCAGCGGCCGGTTTTCTTCACCGAGTTGACGATGGTCTCAAGGTCCAGCGGCCACAGGCTGCGCAGGTCGATGACTTCAGCGTCAATGCCGGTTTCTTCGGCGGCCACTTGCGACACGTAAACCGTGGTGCCGTAAGTGAGAATGGTCACGGCCTTGCCCGGACGGGTAATCGCGGCGACGTCCAGCGGCACCGTGTAATAGCCATCTGGCACTTGTGCCGCAGGGTGCTTCGACCACGGGGTTACCGGGCGGTCGTGGTGGCCGTCGAACGGGCCGTTGTACAGGCGTTTCGGCTCCAGGAAAATCACCGGGTCATCGTTTTCGATGGAGGCGATCAGCAGGCCCTTGGCGTCGTACGGGTTGGACGGCATCACGGTGCGCAGGCCGCAGACCTGAGTGAACATCGCTTCAATGCTCTGGCTGTGGGTCTGGCCTCCATAGATGCCGCCGCCGCAAGGCATGCGCAGGGTCATTGGGGCGGTGAACTCGCCGGCCGAGCGATAACGCAAGCGCGCCGCTTCGGAAATGATCTGGTCCGACGCCGGGTAGACGTAGTCGGCGAACTGGATTTCGGCCACTGGCCGCAGTCCGTAGGCACCCATGCCGACGGCCACCCCGACGATGCCGCTTTCGGAAATCGGCGCATCGAATACACGGGAGGTGCCGTATTTGGTCTGCAGGCCTTCGGTGCAACGGAACACACCGCCGAAGTAGCCCACGTCCTGGCCAAAGACCACGACGTTGTCGTCGCGCTCAAGCATCACGTCCATGGCCGAGCGCAGCGCCTGGATCATGGTCATGGTGGTGGTGGTCATGGCGGTTTCCAGCTGGATATTGTTGTTGTGATCGTTCATGTCAGATCCCCAACTGCTGACGCTGGCGCTTCAAGTGCTCCGGCATCTCTTTGTAGACGTCTTCGAACATGGTCGCGGCGCTTGGAATCTGGCCGCCGGCGAGGGTGCCGTACTGCTCGGCTTCTTTCTGCGCGGCAATGACTTCGGCTTCAAGTTCGGCGCTGACGGCGGTGTGTTCCTCTTCGGACCACTGGCCGATTTTCACCAGGTGCTGCTTCAGACGCGCAATGGGATCGCCCAGCGGGAAGTGGCTCCAGTCGTCGGCAGGACGGTATTTGGACGGATCGTCGGACGTCGAGTGCGGACCGGCGCGGTAGGTGACCCACTCGATCATGGTCGGGCCGAGGTTACGGCGGGCGCGTTCGGCGGCCCAGGCGGAAGCGGCATAGACCGCGACGAAATCGTTGCCATCGACCCGCAGTGAGGCGATGCCGCAGCCAACGCCACGACCGGCGAAAGTGGTGGCTTCACCGCCGGCAATCGCCTGGAAGGTCGAGATCGCCCACTGGTTGTTGACCACGTTGAGGATCACTGGCGCCCGGTAGACGTGGGCGAAGGTGAGGGCGGTGTGGAAGTCGGATTCAGCGGTGGCGCCGTCGCCGATCCAGGCCGAGGCGATTTTGGTGTCGCCCTTGATCGCCGAGGCCATGCCCCAGCCCACGCCCTGCACGAACTGGGTGGCGAGGTTGCCGGAAATGGTGAAGAAACCGGAGTCCTTGACCGAGTACATGATTGGCAACTGACGGCCCTTGAGCGGATCGCGCTCGTTGGATAGCAGTTGGCAGATCAGGCCCACCAGTGGCACTTCGCGGGCCATGAGGATGCTTTGCTGGCGGTAGGTCGGGAAACACATGTCGTCGATGTTCAAGGCCAGGGCCTGGGCGCTGCCGATGGCTTCTTCGCCAAGGCTTTGCATGTAGAACGACATTTTTTTCTGACGCTGGGCAACCACCATGCGGTTGTCGAAGATCCGCGTCTTGAGCATGGCGCGCATGCCTTTGCGCAGGATCTCGACCGGTACGCCTTCGGCCCATGGGCCAAGGGCATTACCCTGGTCGTCGAGTACGCGGATCAGGCCTTTGGCCAGGTCGGCGGTGTCGGCGGGTTCAACGTCGATGGCGGGTTTGCGCACCGTGCCGGCATCGGTCAGACGCAGGTAGGAGAAGTCGGTTTTGCAGCCTGGGCGGCCCGAGGGTTCGGGAACGTGCAGGCGCAGCGGTTCGTACGCTTGGTTCATGGCTTCTACGCTCGATCTTGTGAATTTCTTGTAGTGAGCTGACCGTCATTCCATGGGTGATGGAAATCTTGTCCTACAAACATCATAGGCCCGGCGCAGGAGAATATTTCTCTCTGTTTCGTTGCGTTGGCGATCATTTGAGGATAGAAATTCTGCATAAACAAAAATAACAGGTGGTTTTGTCTCATGCGCAAATTGGACCGTACCGATATCGGCATTCTCAATAGCCTCCAGGAGAACGCCCGCATCACCAACGCCGACCTCGCACGCTCGGTGAACCTGTCGCCCACGCCGTGTTTCAACCGGGTCAAGGCGATGGAAGAACTGGGGCTGATTCGTGAGCAGGTAACGCTGCTCGACGCCGACCTGCTGGGGTTGCACGTCAACGTGTTCATTCACGTCAGCCTGGAGAAACAGGTTGAGGAGGCGCTGGCGCATTTCGAGGAGGCGATTTCCGATCGCCCGGAGGTGATGGAGTGCTATCTGATGGCCGGCGATCCGGATTATCTGATCCGGGTGCTGGTGCCGACCATTCAGTCGCTGGAGCGTTTCATGATGGATTTCCTGACCAAAGTCCCCGGCGTAGCCAACATACGCTCAAGCTTTGCGCTCAAGCAGGTGCGTTATAAAACCGCACTGCCGTTGCCCCGAGACGGATTGATGTTAAGCAAGCCTTGACTGAACCCTGGCGGATGGCGCTATGGTGGCCAAGGTGCGTAAAAGGACTTGTGACACCTGCTGCACTCTGCGCCGCTGATTTCTGGGGGCTGCGCAGACAGTAGTTTTATCCTTCCATTTGGGGGATACGCGCTTATGTTGAAACGAATTCCGCCACCCGACATCAGGTTGGGCATGTACATCCACAAGCTTGACGGTTCGTGGATAAGTCACGGGTTCTGGAGAAGCAGTTTCAAGCTGGAGCGACAGGAGGACCTGCAACAACTGCGCGGTTCCACGCTGAGCGCTATCTGGATCGATACCGAGAAAGGTCTTGATGTGCAGCTGGCGGCGCCCCGGCCCGATGCCGCGCGTGTGAGTCCAGCCCTTCCAGTGCGTTCTAGCCGGTCGCCGCGTACGGAGATGAAGGTGGAGATGACTCGGGCCCTCAAGCTCTGTGCCCGCTCCAAAGCCGCGGTGATCGAGATGTTCAGCGATTTGCGCATGGGGCGAGCGGTGGAACTCACCCAGGTCGTCTCATTGGTGGATGAGATTTGCGCGTCGGTCTTGCGTCACCCCAATGCCCTGATCAGCCTGGCCCGCCTGAAAAAGGCCGACGAATACACCTACATGCACTCGGTGGCGGTCTGCGGCCTGATGATATCGCTCGCCCATCAGCTCGATTTTTCTCCGGACATGGTCCACGAAGCTGGCATGGCCGGACTGTTTCATGATGTTGGCAAGATGGCCATTTCCGAGCAGATTCTGAACAAGGCGGGAGCACTCAGCGATGAGGAGTTCGACATCGTGCGCAGCCATCCGGAGGAGGGCGGCAAGATGTTGATCGGCAGCCGGCATGTCAGTGCGCTGGTGCTCGACGTGTGTCTGCACCACCACGAGAAATGTGACGGCAGCGGGTACCCCCATCATCTGGTGCAGGACCAGATCAGTCTGTTCGCCCAGATGAGCGCGGTCTGTGATGTGTACGATGCAGTGACCTCCGATCGACCTTACAAGAAGGCCTGGGGCCCGGCGGAGGCGATTCAGAGAATGGCTGAGTGGAAAGGACACTTTGATGAACGGGTGTTTCAGGCGTTCGTCAGGTGTGTCGGCATCTACCCGGTGGGCACGCTGGTTCGCCTACAGAGCGGGCGCATTGGCGTGGTGGTCGAGCAACACGAAAAGTCCCTGTTGACGCCAGTGGTGAAGGTGTTTTTCTCCGCACGTTCACGCCTGCCGATCATTCAGACGATCGTCAACCTGGCGGATGCGGGCATGGACGACAAGATCGCGGGCCGCGAGACCGCCGATGCTTGGGGGCTCAAGGGCGTCGATGAGCTTTGGTCGGGCCTGGCGCAGCAGAAAAAATCTCACTTTGATTGAGCTGCTCGCCCTTAGAGCTGATTGAGCGGGATCTTCAGGTACGTGACGCCATTGTCGTCGGCCGGCGGCATATTCCCCGCCCGCACATTCACCTGAATCGCCGGCAACAACAGATTTGGCATGCCCAGCCCGGCGTCGCGCCGGGTGCGCATCTCGACGAACGTGGCTTCATCGACGCCATCGTGTACGTGAATATTGCTTTTGCGCTGCTCACCCACGGTGGTCATGCAGTGCGGCTCACGGCCTTCGGGCGGGTAGTCGTGGCAAACGTACAGCCGCACGCTGGCCGGGAACGCCAGCAACGTGTGGATCGAGGCATACAGCTGATTGGCGTTGCCACCCGGAAAGTCGCAACGCGCCGTGCCCACGTCCGGCATGAACAGCGTATCGCCCACCAGAATGATGTCGTTGCCGATCAGATAGGCCATGTCCGCCGGGGTGTGGCCGGGCACGTGCAGGGCCGTGGCCTTGAGATTGCCGATCATGAACGACTCGTTTGGTGCGAACAGGTGATCGAACTGCGAACCGTCGACGCAGAATTCCGGTTCGAGATTGAACAGGGTCTTGAACACGCCCTGAACCTTGCTGATCGACCGGCCGATGGCGATCTTGCCGCCCAGTTCACGGCGCAGGTACGGCGCGGCGGACAGGTGATCGGCGTGGGCGTGGGTCTCCAGCAACCATTGCACTTGCAGCCCGTGCTCGCGGACAAAGGCAATCAGCCGGTCAGCCTGCACCGTCGCAGTGCGCCCGGCGGCTGCGTCGTAATCCAGCACTGGGTCGACGATGGCGCACGGCCCGCCGCAGGCTTGGTAAACCACGTAGCTGTAGGTCGAAGAGGCGGGGTCGAGGAAGGCTTCAATCAACGCGGGCATGGGCACGAACCTGTGAAAAGGGCGGAAAGACATTAACCTGTTGCAACACTTTATGTTTACACATAATGTCCGCAGCTTAAGTGACGTCCAAGGCATCGTGCAAATGCAATCCAGTCTGACCGAATGTGAAGTCGCCCAGTTACGGGCTTCGGCCTCCAAGGCCTGTTCGTTGCTCAAGGCCCTGGCCAATGAGGATCGCCTGCTGATTCTCTGCCAGTTGACCCAGGGCGAACGCAACGTCGGCGAGTTGGAAAAAATGACCGGCGTGCGCCAGCCCACGCTGTCCCAACAGCTGGGCATCCTGCGCGATGAAGGCCTGGTCGGCACACGCCGCGAAGGCAAATACATTTTCTATGGCCTGGCCAGTCACGAAGTCATCCAGGTGATGAAGACGCTGTCCGGCCTGTATTGCGGAGCGGTGCTCAAGAGCTGGGGCTGAATCGAATGCCTTTCAATTAAAAATAAACACCGTACTTGTGGCGAGGGAGCTTGCTCCCGTTGAGCTGCGCAGCCGCTCTGCGTGAATCGGGGCCGCTTTGCGACCCAGTGCGAGCAAGCTCCCTTGCCACATGCGTGCAGCAATAAAAAGGGAACAACCTATGAACGATCAACACTGGGGCTCAACCATCAGTGCCGACATCGTGGTGATAGGCGGCGGCACCGCAGGCATCGGCTTCGTCGCGAGCCTGCTCAAACGCGATCCGTCGTTACAGATCACCGTCATCGAACCCAGCAACCAGCACTACTATCAGCCGGCCTGGACCCTGGTCGGCGGCGGCGCGTACAGCGTCGAAGATACGGCGCGGCCGATGGCTTCGGTGATGCCCCGTCAGGCCACCTGGCTGCAAGCGGCGGTGAGTGTCATTGACCCCGACAACAAGCAGCTGACCCTTGATGATGGCCGCAACCTCACGTATCAGAACCTTATTGTCTGCCCGGGTTTGCGCCTGGCCTGGGAAAAAATCGAAGGCTTGCCGGAAACCCTGGGCCACAATGGGGTGACCTCCAACTACAGCTACCAACACGCCGCTTACACTTGGGAACTGGTCAAGGGATTGCGCGGCGGCAAGGCGATCTTCACTCAGCCGGCGATGCCGATCAAATGCGCCGGGGCACCGCAAAAGGCCTTGTACCTGTCTTGTGATCACTGGCGCAAAGCCGGGGTCCTGAACCAGATCGACGTCGAGTTCAATCTGGCTGGCGCTGCGTTGTTCGGGGTGGCGACCTTCGTGCCGCCACTGATGAAGTACATCGAAAAGTACAATGCTCGATTGGCTTTCACCTCCAATCTGGTCAAGGTTGATGGCCCGTCAAAAACCGCCTGGTTCGATGTCATTGACGCTGACGGCAACATTACCCAGCAAACGAAAACCTTTGATCTGTTGCACGTCGTGCCACCACAGGTCGCGCCGGATTTCGTCCGTAAAAGTCCCCTGGCCGACGCTGCTGGCTGGTGCGAGGTGAACATGCACAGCCTGCAACACGTGCGTTATCCCGAGGTCTTCGGGCTGGGTGATGTGTGCTCCACCAGCAACGCAAAAACCGCAGCGGCCGTGCGCAAGCAGATTGTGGTGGTGGCCCAAAACCTGCTGGCACAGCGCAGGCGGCAACCGTTGCCGCTCAAGTACGACGGCTATGGCTCCTGCCCGCTGACGGTGGAGAAGGGCAGGGTGATCCTTGCCGAATTCGGTTACGCCGGCAAGTTGCTGCCGACCTTCCCGATGGACCCGACCGTGGCCCGTCGTTCGGCGTGGTGGCTCAAGGCGACGTTCCTGCCGTGGTTCTACTGGAACGGCATGCTCAAGGGCCGCGAGTGGATGACCCGCCTGTCCAAGGTCGATTGAGAGAACCCTATGCTGCTGGCAAGTTTTTTTGGCGTGATCATGGGGCTGGTGCTCGGTTTGACCGGCGCCGGTGGCGGCATCCTTGCGGTGCCAGCACTGGTGTTGGGGTTGGGCTGGACCATGACCCAGGCGGCGCCGGTGGCGTTGTTCGCGGTGGGCAGCGCAGCGGCGGTCGGCGCCATCGACGGTTTGCGTCACGGTCTGGTGCGCTACCGCGCGGCGTTGCTGATTGCGTTGCTCGGTGCGGTGTTTTCACCGGTGGGCATCTACTTTGCCCATCAGATGCCGGAAAAAGTGCTGATGATCCTGTTCAGCCTGCTGATGGTCATGGTGGCCTGGCGCATGCTGCGCCGCGAACGTCAGGACGAAGGCCCAAGCGACCACGGCCACGCCAACTGGGGCCAGAAAAACTGCATGCTCGATCAGCAGACCGGGCGTTTTTCCTGGACCGCCAAATGCACCGCGACCCTGGCGGCGTTAGGTGCAGTGACGGGCGTGGTATCAGGGTTGCTGGGTGTGGGCGGCGGTTTCCTGATCGTGCCGGCGTTCAAGCAACTGACCGATGTGCAAATGCGCGGGATCATCGCCACGTCGCTGATGGTGATCAGTTTGATCTCGGCCATAGGTGTGGTCGGTGCGTTCCATGCCGGGGTGAGGATCGACGACCAGGGCGTGGCCTTTATCGTCGCCAGCATCATCGGCATGGTCATTGGCCGTCAGCTCTGCGCACGGGTGCCGGCCCGGGCGTTGCAGGTAGGGTTTGCCAGTGTCTGCCTGATTGTTGCGGTGTACATGCTGATTCGTGCCTGAACGCTGTGCCTGGGAGCTACAGTGGCCGGTATTGCAGGCTCAAACCCAGCTCGGCAGCTTGGCCTTGCTCCAGTAATCGCAGGCCCGGTTGACCGGGCAGGTGATGCGCGTTGACCGGGTGGCTCACCGGTTCGATACAAAAAAAGTCCATGCCCACCGGGCAGTACAGCAGGTAGTAGTCGCTGCCGGTGGCCTGGCATTCCAGCTCATGGCCGAGCTCGGGTTGCCGGATCAGGCAGCGGCCATCCCATTGGCAGAAACCGTTGTCCACCAGCGTATCGGGCAACGCCTTGAGCTGGCGAAAATCCCACGCTTGAGGCAGTTCGACAAGCTGGGTCGGCAGTTTCGCGCTATCACACAACCAGACTTGCCGGGCCGGCGCCTGCAGGCGTGTGCCTCGCGTTCGCGGTAAATAAGGATGCAACCCCAAGCCATGCCACGCAGCCTGCTCGGCCAGATGGGTGACCTTCAGTTCAATACTCAACTTGCCGTCACTCAGATGAAACCGTTGCCGGGCGCGATAAGCGAAAGGCGTCGAACTGTCGAGTTGCAGGACGATATCGTTAGCGGACTGCGAAACCACCTGCCACGGTTGCTGCCAGGCGCTGCCGTGAATGGGCAGGGGATCGGTCAGGCTGTTGGCGGTCAGTGCCAGCCAGCCGTCCGGGCAATCGAAGCCGCCCCTGGCGATGCGGTTTGACCACGGCGCCAATGGGTAGCAGGCGAGCTTGCCCGGCAGGCCGGCGTTCAAGGCATGGCTGTCGCTGTGACGCAGCAGCGCCTGGCCGCTGCTGCGAACGGTCCAGTTGACGATGCTCGCGCCCAGTTCGGGGGCGAGGGTCAGGCGAGTGAGATCGTCTTCAAGTACCAGCAATGTCATGGCGATCCGGTCCGGCTCAGTAAAGGACGTTTCTGTGAGCAACAATGCCGCAGCAACGCTTATCCGGGAAGTTCAAATTGCGGCTCCTCAAGACCTTTGACACCGGGATCGAGGGCGAACACCCCACCGGCCAGCGACTGCTCGTCGTGGTCGTCGGCGGGGCGAATCGAGGTGACGAACAGGGTGTCGAGTTGGCTGCCACCGAACGCGCACATGGTTGGCTTTTTGACCGGCACGGCGACGGAGCGGTCCAGCCGACCATCCGGGGTGAAGCGGTGAATCAGCCCGGCATCGTTGGCGCAAATCCAGTAGCCGCCGTCGGCATCGACAGCGGCCCCGTCAGGGCGGCCAGGGAAGCGGTTCATATTGACAAACAGCCGGCGATTACTCGGCGTGCCACTGTCGATGTCGTAGTCGAACGCCCAGATCTGCTGGACTTGCGGGTGCGAATCCGAGAGGTACATCGTGCGTCCGTCCGGGCTGAATGCCAGGCCATTGGGGGTGATGAAACCGTTCAACCGCGCTTCGAGTGGTCCGCTTTGGCCCGCGTTGTAGCGATAGAGCGCACCGTCGTTGGCATTGGCGCCCATGTCCAGCACCATGCTGCCGGCCCAGAAACGTCCCTGGCGATCACAACGACCGTCGTTCAGGCGCATGTCCGCACGGGCGTGATCGATGTGGGCCAGCGGCTGCCAGTCGAGGCGGCCATCGGCGTGAGGCTGCAATTCGAAGAAGCCGCTTTCCATGCCGGCGATCCAGCTCCCGGCGCTGCTGCGGGCGATGCACGCAAGCATTTGCGGGGTGTGCCAGGTGTCGATCTGGCCACTGTCGGCGCTCCAGCGGTGCAGGTTTGCGGCGGGGATATCGACCCAGTACAGGGCATTTTCCTCGGGCACCCAGACTGGGCTTTCACCGACCGCGTTGCGGGCATCGACAATCAATTCAGCTTGCATGGTCACTCCACTCCCAGACGTGTCGTTTCAGTCGCCGAACGGCCCAGCCACGCAAAATGCGCCACCCTGATAGACGCGCACGGGATCATCGGTGGCAGGCAGCGGTAGCGCATCAACCTGTTTGCGGAACGCTTCGGAGCTGTCTTGCGGGGCATAACCCAGCGCAGTGGCGAAACGGTTGTCCCACCAGACGTTGCGGTTATCCGACACGCCGTACACCACGGTGTGACCGACACCCGGTGTGTACAGCGCCCGCTCCAGCAACTGGGTAAGGTCGCCGAAACTCAGCCAGGTGCTCATCATTCGGCGGTTTTGCGGTTCCGGGAACGATGAACCGATACGGATGCTGACGGTTTCGATGCCGTAGCGATCAAAGTAGAAAGTGGCCATGTCTTCGCCGTAGGACTTGGACAGGCCGTAATAGCTGTCTGGGCGGCGAGGGGAGTGGGCGTCGAGCGTTTCGTCCTGCTTGTGGAAGCCGATAACGTGGTTGGAACTGGCAAAAATCACCCGTTTCACGCCGTGGCGACGTGCCGCCTCATAGATGTGGAATACGCCGCAGATGTTGGCGCCGAGGATTTTTTCGAAGGAGCGCTCTGTCGACACGCCGCCAAAATGCACGATCGCGTCCACACCTTCGACCAATTGATGCACGGCGTTCTTGTCGGCGAGATCGCAGAGCACCACTTCTTCACGGTCATCGATGGCCGGGGTGATATCAGCGATGTCCGACAGGCGAATCACCTTGGCGCAGGTCCGCAGACGCTCTCGCAGGACCTTGCCAAGGCCGCCGGCGGCACCGGTCAGCAGCAGGCGATTGAAGGGAATTCGGGCAGGTGAGGAGATGGTCATGGAAGTCTCAGTACCGCAGTTGTTGTTATTGGATGGTTGTAAGTTGTCGTACGACTTGGGCGGAGTATTGTTGTGGGATAGGGGGATTGTCAATGCGATCGCTCGATATTGCCTGCCAGACTGCATAGCCCTTGTGGGAGCGGCAGTTTTGTGTACGACCCAAATCAAATGCGGGAGCGAGCTTGCTCGCGATAGCAATCTGTCAGGCGATATCGATGCTGGATGTGCCGGCCCCTTCGCGAGCAGGCTCGCTCCCACAAGGAGCTGGCTGTCGGGCGGCAGTTTTGTGTATGACCCAAATCAAATGCGGGAGCGAGCTTGCTCGCGATAGCAATCTGTCAGGCGACATCGATGTTGGATGTGGCGGCCCCTTCGCGAGCAAGCCCGCTCCCACAAGGAGCTGGCTGTCGGGCGGCAGTTTTGTGTACGACCCAAATCAAATGTGGGAGCGAGCTTGCTCGCGATAGCAATCTGTCAGGCGACATCGATGTTGGATGTGCCGGCCCCTTCGCGAGCAAGCCCGCTGCCACAGTGGATTTTCGCCGGGTTTTGAACATTTGTGCCTGGCAACGATCAACGGGTGAGCGAGCGTCTTCCATGATTTTGCGGCAAACTGACGCTGTCCCCAGAACAAGGCCCTTGAATTGGATCAATACGCCCCGCGCAACTGGCAGCCCCACGAAAAGCCCAGCCTGCCCGGTTCCCCCTCGACGCCTGAGCACTCCAACCCCAAGCGGTTGGCGTATGCGCTGGTGGGTCTGCTGGTGGCTTTGACCGGTGGCCTCGGTAACGCGCTGGTGATCGCCAACCTGCCTTACCTGCAAGGCGCCTTGGGTGCGACCACCGCCGAGATGGCGTGGCTGCCCGCGGCCTATGTGATGACCAACGTCTCGATGAACCTGCTGCTGGTGAAATTTCGCCAGCAGTTCGGCCTGCGGGCGTTTACCGAGGTGTTCCTGGTGCTGTACGCGCTGGTGACCTTCGGTCACTTGTTCGTCAACGACCTGAGTTCGGCGATTGCCGTGCGCGCAGCCCACGGCATGGTCGGCGCGGCGCTCAGTTCGTTGGGCCTGTATTACATGATCCAGGCGTTCCCGGCGAAATGGCGAATGAAAGCGCTGGTGCTTGGGCTAGGTGCCTCGCAACTGGCGCTACCGCTGGCCCGGCTGTTTTCCGAAGACCTGATGCAGATTGCCGAATGGCGCGGGCTGTACCTGTTCGAGCTGGGCATGGCGCTGCTGACTCTGGGCTGTGTTTTCCTGCTCAAGCTGCCGCCGGGAGACCGCTTCAAGACCTTCGAAAAACTTGACTTCCTGACCTTCGCCATCCTCGCCACCGGCGTCGCCTTGTTGTGCGCCGTGCTGTCGCTGGGGCGCATCGACTGGTGGCTGGAGGCACCGTGGATTGGCATCGCCTCGGCGGCCTCCATCGTGCTGATCCTCACCGGGCTGGCCATCGAACATAACCGCAGCAACCCGATGCTCATGACGCGCTGGCTGGGCAGCGGGGTGATGATTCGTCTGGCCCTGGCGGTCATCCTGATCCGCATGGTCACCTCGGAGCAATCCACCGGCGCGGTCGGTTTCATGCAGGCGCTGAACATGAGCAGCCAGCAACTGCACAGCCTGTATGTGGTGATGCTCATCGGTGCCGTCGCCGGACTGGCCACCAGTGCCCTGACCATCGACCCCAAACACCTGTTCATGCCGCTGATCGTGTCGCTGGCGCTGATGGCGGTCGGCTCGGTGATCGACAGTTATTCGAACAACCTGACGCGTCCGGCAAACATGTACTTCAGCCAGTTTCTGCTGGCCTTCGGCGGTACGTTCTTCCTCGGGCCGACCATGGTCCTCGGCACCCGCAACGTACTGACCAATCCGCGCAACCTGGTGAGTTTTTCCGTGCTGTTCGGGATCTGCCAGAACCTCGGCGGCCTGATCGGCGCGGCATTGCTGGGTACGTTCCAGATTGTCCGGGAGAAATTTCATTCCAGTAATATCGTCGAACACCTGACGCTGCTCGATCCACGGGTGGCGGCGCGGGTGCAGAGCGGCGGCAACGCGGTCGGCTCGTTGATTGCCGACCCCAGCCTGCGCAACCTGCAAGGCATCCGAACGCTGGCCACGGCGGCCACCCGCGAGGCCAATGTGCTGGCCTACAACGATGTGTTCATGCTGATCGCGCTGATCGCGGTACTGACCATGATCTGGATTTCCATTCGCGCCCTGTGGCTGATGAGCACCACCCAAGCCGTCAGCCCGGCGCCAGCCACCCCTTCCGTCCCATCCAGCGGTGCCACTTCTTCATGACTGAACCGACGACCACGACCACCAACGCCATCGCCGCCACCCCGGAAGGCGTCGCGCCGCCTTCTTCGCCTGCCACCGAACCGCGTTCATTGCGGGTACGGGTGATTTCTTCGATGGGCTTTGCGGCGATTGCCCTCGTCGGCGTGCTGATCGTGTTGTACGCCTGGCAGCTGCCGCCGTTCAGCAGTGCGGTGGAAACCACCGAGAACGCGCTGGTGCGCGGTCAGGTGACGATCATCGGCCCGCAATTGAGCGGTTACGTGTTCGAGGTGCCGGTGCAGGACTTCCAGTTCGTCAAGGCCGGCGACCTGCTGGTGCGCCTCGATGACCGAATCTACAAACAGCACCTCGATCAGGCACAGGCGCAACTGGCGGTGCAGAAAGCTGCGCTGGCCAACGTGGTGCAGCAGCGCAACAGCGCCGAGGCGACCATCAAGTTGCGGCAGGCCGCCGTGGCCGACACCCAGGCTCAGGTGCGCAAAAGTGAAGCGGATTTGCGCCGTAACAACGAGCTGATCAGCGACGGCTCGGTGTCCAGACGGGAACTGGACGTGACCCTGGCCGCCAACGCGCAAACCGTGGCCGCCGTGGCGCAAGCCCAGGCCAACCTCGACATCGCCCGTCAGGACCTGCAAACGGTGATCGTCAATCGCGGCTCGCTGGAAGCGGCGGTGGCCAGTGCCGAAGCCGCTGTAGAACTGGCGCGGATCGACCTGTCCAACACCCGTATCCTGGCGCCCCGGGACGGTCAGCTCGGGCAGATTGGCGTGCGCCTGGGCGCTTACGTGAACTCGGGTGCGCAGTTGATGGCGCTCGTGCCGAAGCAGTTGTGGGTCATTGCCAACATGAAGGAAACCCAGATGGACAACATCAGGGTAGGGCAGCCGGCGAGCTTCACTGTCGATGCCCTGGACCACCGTAAGTTCAAAGGCCAGGTGCAGCGTATTTCACCGGCCACCGGTTCCGAGTTCAGCCTGTTGCAGGCGGACAACGCCACCGGCAACTTCGTCAAGATCGCCCAGCGGGTGCCGGTGCGCATCACCGTGGATGCGGATCAGGACGAGACGGACCGGCTGCGGCCGGGGATGTCGGTGGTGGTGAGTATCGATACGGCGGCTGAAGTTAATCACGACAAAACCGAATCAACACAAAACTGATGTGGAAGCGGGCTTGGTCCCACAGGTAGTGTGTTCAACTCAAAGGTCTGCTTGAGCACACATCCCAACCGTGAATCTGCGTTTCAGGACGCAATCATCGGCGGCAACGTACCCAGCAACGACACCGCCGCCACCGCCCCCATCCCCAGCAGCCATTCGAGAATCACGCTGGTCTTGAGCATGCCGACCCGCTGTTCACAATCCTTGATTCGCAACCGGTTGAACAACGCCAGCCCCAGCATCACCGCCACCAGCAGCACCTTGATCAACAGGATCAAGGCAAAGCCGGACAACAGCGGCGTCGGCCAGAACGCGCCGGTCAGCACCCGCACATTGATCAGCCCGGTGATCACCAGCCCCGCCACCAACGCATAACCGACCCCACTGAACCGGCGTAACACCGCGCTCAATGAGTGGCCATCGGGATGACGCAAAATCATCACCAACAGCATCAGGCCGCCCAGCCAGATGCCGACGCAGGTCAGGTGAATGATCTGGTTGAGAATCAGCAGTTGCCCGCTGAGCCCGTCGAGCATCGCGCCGTGGCCCACGGGGGCGAGGGTCGCCAGCAGCAGGCTGGCGAGGCCGATTCGCAGCGGCGCATTCGGGCGCCATGGCGACAGCAGCAACGCCATCAGTACACCGTTGAACAGCAGATGTGCGCTCCAGACCTGACCGAAAAAGGTGTTGCTCAAGACCAGGCCCAGGGTCGACGGGTCGAATGCCGCGTCCCAGGCACCGGCCATGCTGGCGGTGATCAGCAGCAACCAGCCCACGCCGCTGACCAATGCTACAGCGGTCAGCCAGACGCTGACCCGCGCCAGGCGCCGGTCCAGATTCACTGCCTCACCGCTGAGCAGCAACGGCCTGAAAATCCAGGCCCCGAACAGCATCAACACCACGGTGAAATGCAGGAAACGGCCCAGCACCAGCGCGTCACTCATGAATTACTGACCCACCTTGAAGCTGTAGGCGCCTTCGCTTTTGTGGGTGTCGACCGATACCGCATGCCATTCGACTTTGTAGTCACCTGCTGCCAGAGGCGCTGCCGGGGTGACGATCAGGGTTTTCTTGTCCGCGCCTTCGGTGGTCAGGCTTTTTACCGCAACGGCAGCACCGTCCTTGGTCAGGCTGACCTTGGTGAAGCTCGCTTCGACGCCTTCGGAAAACACCAGGCGCAAGTCCGTTGGTGCGGCCACGGTGCTGTCGGCGGCCGGGGTTTCACTTTTCAGATGAGCGTGGGCAAACACCGAAGAGGCGGCGAGCAGCGAGCCGAGCAGGGCGGTGGTGGTCAGGGTTTTCTTGAGCAGCATGGGGAAATACCTCTGAGGCAGGATCGAAGAAGCCAGCAGTTTACCTGCCGCAAGCGCGCTGTACGAAGTTTCGTTTCAGGCTGTCGCCGGGAGGCCAGAGCGGGTGCTAGTCTTGGGCATTGCTGTTGTCAGGGAGCCCTCATGGGCAATCACAAGATCGAGATTCGTCGCAGTAACGTCGAGAAAATCCTGCTGGGCGCCGAGAAGGTCTTCGCCGAAAAAGGCTTCGGCAGTACCGCGATGGCGGACATTGCCGCCGAAGTGCAACTGCCGCGCTCCAACCTGCATTACTACTTCAGCACCAAGAGCGAGCTCTACAGCGCGGTGTTGTTCGACCTGCTGGAAGTGTGGAAACAGGACGCGCTGTGTTTCGAGATGTTCGACGACCCGCGCGTCGTTCTGAGCAGCTACATCCGCGCCAAGATGAACCACTCCCGTAGCCGGCCCTACGGTTCGAAAGTCTGGGCCAACGAGATTATTCATGGTGCCCCGACGCTGGGTGAGGCGCTGGATGTCAGCCTGTACGACTGGGCCAAGATGAAGGAAGCGAAAATCCGTCAGTGGGTGGAGGATAAACGCATCCTGCCGATAGAGCCTTCAAGCCTGCTGTACATGATCTGGGCGTCGACCCAGCATTACGCCGATTTTGACCACCAGGTAAACATCATCAACGACCACCAACCGCTGTCGGACATGCAGTTCGAGCGTGCGGTGCAGACGGTGACGAGTGTGATATTGCGCGGGATCGGGCTGGAGCCCTGACCCTGCGAACCCGTGGGAGCGAGCCTGCTCGCGAAGGCGGTGGTACATTCAGCAATGATGTGACCGAGGCGCCGCTTTCGCGGGCAGGCTCGCTCCCACAGGTCATCGGTTCACCACAAAACCTGGTGACTGTGAATCAGCTATACCTCAATGAAACCATTGGCATCCCCGATGCTCGAAACAACGGGCGTCATCACAGGAAGACAGAGTCAGTCGATGCAGTTTCTATCTGATAGCCACGGGTGTGCCGGCTGGCGCGGCGAAATGGCCGGGCGTATCCGTGCGTTTGACTGGAGCCAAACCGAACTGGGCAGCCTCGACGCCTGGCCGCAAAGCCTGTGCAGCGCAGTGCAGCTGATGCTCGCGTCCCCACTGCCGATGGTGATGCTCTGGGGGCACCCCGGCTACATGATTTACAACGATGCCTATTCCGCCTTTGCCGGTGGCCGTCACCCGTACCTGCTGGGTTCACCTGTGGAATTGGGCTGGCCGGAAGTGGCGCAGTTCAACCGGCATGTGCTGGACACCTGCCTGGCCGGTGGCACCTTGTCCTATACCGGCAAGGAGCTGGTGCTGTTGCGCGACGGCGTTCCGGAAGACGTCTGGCTGGATCTGTATTACAGCCCGGTGGCCGACGATGGTGGACGCCCTGGCGGGGTGATGGCGATGGTGGTCGAGATCACCGAGCACGTGATCTCCGAACGCCGGCGCCAGGAAGCCGAAACCGCTTACCGTGCCGACAACGAGCGGGTGCGCCTGGCTCTGAACGCCGGGGCGTTGCTCGGCTCGTTTGTCTGGGATCTGAGAACCGATGTGCTGTCCGGCGACGAGCGTTTCGCCCGCACTTTTTCCTATCCAGAGCACCACAACCTGGCCAACTTGCCCGCGCACATCGCCGAAGCGCGGATTCATCCCGATGATCAGGCCTGGGTCAAGGAGCAAGTCACTCAAACCGTGGAAACGGGTGCCCCTTACCATGCGGAATATCGGGTCCTGCGCCCCGATGGCAGTTACCTGTGGGTCCTGGCCAGCGGCTGCTGCGAGTTCAACGAGCAGGGCGTGCCGCTGCGTTTCCCGGGCGTATTGATCGATATCCACGAACGCAAGAGCGCCGAAGAATCATTGCTCAAGTTCACCCGCAATCTGGAACAGCGAGTCGCCGAAGAAGTCGATGCGCGGCTGGCGGCGGAAGAGCAGTTGCGTCAGTCACAAAAGCTCGAAGCCATCGGCGGGCTGACCGGGGGCGTGGCGCACGACTTCAACAACCTGCTGCAAGTGATCGCCGGCAACCTGCACCTGCTGGCCCGCCACGAACCGGATAATGCCAATGTACAGCGTCGTGTCCGAGCCTCGATTGCGGCGGTCGAGCGAGGGGCCAAGCTGTCATCGCAATTGCTGGCCTTCGCCCGTCGTCAGCCGCTGTCACCGGCGGTCTGTGATCCACGGCAGGTCTTCGAAGGTTTGGCGGAACTGTTGCAGCGAGCGCTGGGGGAAACCATCCAGCTGGATGTGCAACTGCCTGCCGAGTCCTGGCATATCCACGTGGACCGCAACCAGTTCGAAAACGCCATACTCAATCTGCTGATCAATGCCCGCGACGCCATGAACGGTGAGGGGGTCATTGAGCTGGAGGCGCAGAACATTGTGCTCGATCGCCGCTTCTGCGCCGGCAAAGGCATCGTCGCCGGTGACTACGTGCGGGTGATGGTGGCGGACAGCGGCGTGGGCATGCCGCCTCAGGTGCTGGCTCAGGCATTCGAGCCATTCTTCACCACCAAGGCCGACGGCCAGGGCACCGGCCTGGGGCTGAGCATGGTGTTCGGTTTCGTCAAACAGAGTGGTGGGCACATCGAGATGTCGAGCGTGGTGGGCGAGGGCACCCGGGTGCAGGTGTACTTTCCTCGCAGCCTGCGACCATTGACCGGCGAAAACCTGGCGCACGGCTCGGCACATCAGGGCGGCCACGAAAGCATTCTGGTGGTGGAAGACAACGAAGCGGTGCGCAGTTCCGCGGTGGAACTGCTGCGCGAAGAGGGCTATCAGGTGCATACCGCCATCAATGGCGACATGGCCATGCAGATGTTGCTGGAGGGCCTGGCAGTGGACCTGATTTTCACCGACGTGGTCATGCCCGGTCTGATCAAGAGTTCCGACCTGGCGGCCTGGGCCAAGGTCCAGGAGCCCCCCGTGGCGGTGCTGTTCACCTCCGGGCATACCCGCGACATCATTTCGCGCAACCACCAACTGAGCCCGCATACGCATTTGTTGAGCAAGCCGTATGGGCCAGAGGGGCTGGCACAGATGGTGCGGATGGTGCTGAGTAGCTAATGCAGCGCACCATCCCCTGTGGGAGCGAGCCTGTGTCGCGAGGGAGCTTGCTCTCGCTGGATCGCGCAGCGACCCCAACTTCTGAGCTTGGGGTTTGTCAGAAAGATCTCGGATACCGATTTCAGGACTGCTGCGCAGCCCAGCGGGAGCAAGCTCCCTCGCCACACAGGCATCACCTTTAACCTGAACCAAGGCTGACCCATGACTTCCAGGCACACCCCCAGCCCACCTTCCAACATGGTCAGGGTGCGCGGCGCCCGGGAACACAACCTCAAGAACGTCGATGTCGACATCCCCCGGGACTCGCTGGTGGTGTTCACCGGAGTCTCCGGTTCCGGCAAGTCGTCGCTGGCGTTTTCCACACTGTATGCCGAAGCCCAGCGCCGCTATTTTGAATCCGTGGCGCCTTATGCCCGGCGCCTGATCGATCAGGTCGGCGTGCCGGACGTGGACTCCATCGACGGCCTGCCGCCAGCGGTGGCCCTGCAACAGCAGCGCGGCACGCCGAGTACCCGCTCCTCGGTGGGCAGCGTGACGACCCTGTCGAGCCTGATCCGCATGCTCTATTCCCGCGCCGGCAGTTACCCACCGGGGCAGCCGATGCTGTACGCCGAGGACTTTTCGCCGAACACGCCGCAAGGCGCATGCCCCGAATGCCACGGCCTGGGCCGTGTCTACGAAGTCACCGAGGCGCTGATGGTGCCGGATCCGAGCCTGACCATTCGCCAGCGTGCAGTGGCGTCCTGGCCGCTGGCCTGGCAAGGTCAGAACTTGCGCGACATTCTGGTAACGATGGGCTATGACGTGGACAAGCCCTGGCGCGACCTGCCGAAAAAACAGCGCGACTGGATTCTGTTCACCGAAGAAACGCCCACGGTGCCGGTGTACGCCGGGCTCAGCCCCGAAGACACCCGCGTGGCCCTCAAGCGCAAACTGGAACCCAGTTATCAGGGCACGTTCAGCGGCGCCCGGCGCTACATCCTGCATACCTTCACCCATTCCCAGAGCGCCTTGATGAAGAAGCGCGTCGCGCAATTCATGCTCGGCAGTCCCTGCCCGTTGTGCGACGGCAAGCGGCTCAAGCGCGAAGCGCTGTCGGTGACGTTTGCCGGTTATGACATTGGCGAGCTGTCGCAGATGCCGTTGCTGCAAGTGGCACAGGTGCTCAAACCGGTGGCCGACGACGCCTACCTGCAACAAGCCGATGAAGCGGGCGAAGTGCTGACTCACCAGCAAACCCGTGACGCCCGCGAACGGCGCGTGGCCCACGGCGCCAGCGGCCACGCCAACGCCCCCGACGTGCGCCATACGCCGAACCTGTCGGTGGAAAAACGCCTGGCCGCGCAACGTATCGCCCAGGACCTGCTGGAACGGGTCAGCACCCTGACGGATCTCGGTCTTGGTTATCTGGCGTTGGAGCGAAGCACGCCGACGCTGTCGTCCGGCGAACTGCAGCGTTTGCGGTTGGCGACGCAATTGGGTTCGCAGTTATTCGGGGTGATTTATGTACTGGACGAGCCGTCCGCCGGCCTGCATCCGGCTGATGGCGAAGCATTGTTCGAGGCCTTGCAGCGCCTCAAGGCTGCGGGCAATACGTTGTTTGTGGTCGAGCATGATCTGGAAACCATGCGCCGCGCCGACTGGCTGATCGATGTCGGGCCAGCGGCGGGCGAGCATGGCGGACGGGTGCTGTACAGCGGGCCGCCGTCCGGTCTGGCGCAGGTAGACGAGTCGCAGACCCGCGCCTACCTGTTCGCCGACCAGGCCCCGCAGTCACGCCCCGCACGAAAGCCGTCGGACTGGTTGCGTCTGGAGGGCATCAGCCGCAACAACCTGAACAGCCTCACTGTCGAGTTCCCGCTGGGCTGTTTTACGGCGGTGACCGGCGTGTCGGGTTCAGGCAAGTCGAGCCTGGTCAGTCAGGCGCTGCTGGAGCTGGTGGGCGCGCACCTGGGGCGCGTGGTGAATGACCGTGAAGCAGAAGAATTGAGCCTGGAAGACGATGCCCCGCAAGTCAGCGACGGTCAAGTCACCGCCGGCCTGGACGCGATCAAGCGACTGGTGCAGGTCGACCAGAAACCCATCGGCCGTACGCCGCGCTCCAATCTGGCGACCTACACCGGGTTGTTCGACCAGGTCCGCAAACTCTACGCCGCCACGCCCGAGGCGAAAGCGCAAGGCTACGACGCGGGGCAGTTTTCGTTCAACGTCGCCAAGGGCCGTTGCCCGACTTGCGAAGGGGAAGGTTTTGTCAGCGTCGAGTTGCTGTTCATGCCCAGTGTCTATGCGCCATGCCCGACCTGCCACGGCGCCCGTTATAACCCCCAGACGCTGGCGATCAGTTGGCAAGGCTTGAACATCGCGCAGGTGTTGCAATTGACGGTGGACGAAGCGGTGCCGGTGTTCGCCGAGCAACCGGGAATTCGTCGCTCGCTGCAAGTGCTGAGCGACATCGGCCTCGGTTATCTGCGCCTGGGTCAACCCGCCACCGAGTTGTCCGGCGGCGAAGCCCAGCGGATCAAACTGGCCACCGAGCTGCAACGCAACGCACGCGGCGCGACCTTGTATGTGCTGGACGAGCCCACCACCGGTTTGCATCCTCGGGACGTGGATCGATTGCTGGCGCAATTGAATGTGCTGGTGATGGCGGGGCATACGGTGATCGTGGTCGAACATGAAATGCGTGTGGTGGCCCAGAGTGACTGGGTGATCGACATGGGACCGGGGGCAGGGGATCAGGGCGGGCGGGTGGTGGTGGCCGGGACGCCGCAGAAAGTGGCGGCGAGCAAGAAGAGCCGGACGGCGCCGTTTTTGGCCCAGGTCCTTGGCAATATCTGATCAAACGCCGACCCCTGTGGGAGCGAGCTTCTGTGGCGAGCGAGCTTGCTCGCGCCGGGCTGCGAAGCGGCCCCAAAATCTGCGACAAACCACAGACTTTGTGAGTGCTGCGCGCTCAAGCGGGAGCAAGCTCCCTCGCCACAAAAAAACCTCGCTCCTACGCAGTGTGGTGGCCCAGGTCCTTGGCAATATTTGATCAAACGCCGACCCCTGTGGGAGCGAGCGTCTGTGGCGAGCGAGCTTGCTCGCGCCGGGCTGCGAAGCGGCCCCAAAATCTGCGACATACCACAGACTTTGTGAGTGCTGCGCGCTCAAGCGGGAGCAAGCTCCCTCGCCACAAAAAACCTCGTTCCTACGCAGTGTGGTGGCCCAGGTCCTTGGCAATATCTGATCAAACGCCGACCCCTGTGGGAGCGAGCTTCTGTGGCGAGCGAGCTTGCCCGCGCCGGGCTGCGAAGCGGCCCCAAAATCTGCGACATACCACAGATTTTGTGAGTGCTGCGCGCTCAAGCGGGAGCAAGCTCCCTCGCCACAAAAACCTCGTTCCTACGCAGTGTGGTGGCCCAGGTCCTTGGCAATATCTGATCAAACGCCGCCCCCTGTGGGAGCGAGCGTCTGTGGCGAGCGAGCTTGCTCGCGCCGGGCTGCGAAGCGGCCCCAAGATCTGCGACAAACCACAGACTTTGTGAGTGCTGCGCGCTCAAGCGGGAGCAAGCTCCCTCGCCACAAAAAAACCTCGCTCCTACGCAGTGTGGTGGCTCAGGTCCTTGGCAATATCTGATCAAACGCCGACCCCTGTGGGAGCGAGCTTCTGTGGCGAGCGAGCTTGCTCGCGCCGGGCTGCGAAGCGGCCCCGAAATCTGCGACATACCACAGACTTTGTGAGTGCTGCGCGCTCAAGCGGGAGCAAGCTCCCTCGCCACAAAAAACCTTGTTCCTACGCAGTGTGGTGGCCCAGGTCCTTGGCAATATCTGATCAAACGCCGACCCCTGTGGGAGCGAGCTTCTGTGGCGAGCGAGCTTGCTCGCGCCGGGCTGCGAAGCGGCCCCGAAATCTGCGACATACCACAGACTTTGTGAGTGCTGCGCGCTCAAGCGGGAGCAAGCTCCCTCGCCACAAAAAAACTCGTTCCTACGCAGTGTGGTGGCCCAGGTCCTTGGCAATATCTGATCAAACGCCGCCCCCTGTGGGAGCGAGCTTCTGTGGCGAGTGAGCTTGCTCGCGCCGGGCTGCGAAGCGGCCCCAAAATCTGCGACAAACCACAGACTTTGTGAGTGCTGCGCGCTCAAGCGGGAGCAAGCTCCCTCGCCACAAAAAATCTCGTTCCTACGCAGAGAAGGGGTAATCAAACTCCATCAATCGTGCGCCGCACCTTGTCCAGCAGCTCGCTGATCTGAAACGGTTTCACCAGCATTTCCATTCCTTCCCCGAGAAACATCTGACGATCAAGGGCGTTCTCGGCATAGCCGGTCATGAACAGAACCGGTAGCCCCGTGCGCCAGCCACGCGCCACATCCGCCAGCTCGCGTCCGCTCATGCGCGGCAGGCCGACGTCGGTGAGCATCAGGTCGATGGAGTGATCGTTTTGCAGACGCTCCAGCGCCGCTTCGACGTCGCTGGCCTGGGTGCAGCGATAACCGGCGTCCACCAGCACTTCAGCGACGAACATGCGCACCGACGGCATGTCTTCGACGATCAGCACATGTTCCCCCGAGCCTTGCGCGTCCACCACCGAGGGTTCGGGCTCACGGGCGGTCGGGTCGGCGCTGGCGGGCAACATGATGGTCACTTCGGTGCCACGGCTGGCGACGCTGCGGATGTGCGCATCACCCCCCGATTGTCGGGCGAAGCCGTAGATGGTCGACAGCCCCAGCCCTGTGCCCTGGCCCAGCGGCTTGGTGGTGAAGAACGGATCGAAGACCTTGTCGATCACGCTGTGTTCGATGCCGGTGCCGTCGTCGCGCACCGCCAGCGCCACATAGGCGCCGTCCGCCATATTGGGGTCGCCGTGGGAGTAGGCGGCGTAGGTGCTGACCCAGATATTGCCACCCTTGGGCAGCGCGTCACGGGCGTTGATCACCAGGTTGAGCACCGCGCTTTCCAGCTGAATCGGATCGACCAGCGCGATGGCGGATTTTGAGGTCAGTTCCAGCTTCAGTGCGATGCGTTCGCCGATGGTGCGCACCAGCAATTCCTCAAGCGAACGCACGTGTTCGTTGATGTCCACCGGGCGCGTGTCGAGAGGCTGTTGGCGGGCGAATGCCAGCAGGCGATGGGTCAGGGACGCAGCGCTCATGGCCGAGTTCAGGGCCGCCTCGGTGTAGAACTGGACCTTGTCGGTACGGCCACCGGCAATGCGCTTCTGGATCAGCTCCAGGCTGGTGATGATGCCGGTGAGCAGGTTGTTGAAGTCATGGGCGATGCCGCCGGTGAGCTTGCCCAGCGCATCCATCTTCTGCACTTGCAACAGTTGTGCTTCGGTGCGCACCCGCTCGGCGACTTCCTTGGCCAATTGCGTAGTGGCATCGTCAAGTCGTGCCAGGTGCGAGCGTTCGCGGTGACGGTGTTCGGTCACGTCCTCGACGAACACCAGGCTCAGCTCCGGCGTGCGATAGGGCGAAATCTGCCACTCGGTTTCGCGAATCTGGCCTTCGACGCGCATGTTCAACGTGCCTCTCCAGCGTTCACCGTAGGCCAGGCGCAGGCGCAACTCATCAAGCACTGCGTCCTGATCCTCGGCAAAGCACTCGCCGAGGCTGTCCGGGTCGCGATTGTCCTGAATCAGCTGGGCAAAGGCGTGGTTGCATTCGTGGACTTTGAGGCTGGCGTCCATCACCGCGATGGGCGCCGAGACGTTGACGAAGATCTCGCGAAAACGCGCCTCGCTTTCGCGCAGGGCGTTCTCGGTATCGCGTACCCGCAGCAGGGTGCGCAGGGTTGCCAGCAGCACGTCCGGGTCCACGGGGTGAATCAGGTACGCATCGGCGCCGGCATCCAGGCCGGTGATGATGTCGCCGGTCTGAATCGAGGCGGCGGACACATGAATCACCGGCAGCAGCGCGGTGCCTGGCTCCGAACGCAGTTTGCGCACGATGTCGAAACCGCTCATGTCCGGCAGGTTGACGTCCAGAATCAGCGCGTCGATCCACTCGTTGTCGATCAGCGCGAGCCCGTCGCCACCGGTGCCGGCTTCCAGCACGATGTAGCCATGCAGTTCCAGACGCCGACGCAGGGCGTAGCGGGTGGCGACGTTGTCGTCGACGATCAGCAGGCGGATGTCACGTTTCATCGACAGGCTCCACGGCAATGGCCAGCGGGATGATCACGAAGAAGGTCGAACCGACCCCTGGCGTGCTCTCGACCCCGACTTCGCCGCCCAGCAGCTCAGCGAAGCGTTTGCACAGGGACAAGCCCAGGCCGGTGCCGCGCAGGCGTTTTTGCAGGGGCGAATCAACCTGGGAAAAGTCCTCGAACAATGCACCATGCAATTCGGCAGCGATACCGATTCCGGTGTCGCTGACGGCAAAACGCACATGGTCTGCGCCTTCGAGGCGAGCCGAAACCCGCACTTCGCCACGGGTGGTGAACTTCAACGAGTTGGAAATGAAATTGCGCAGGATCTGGGCCAGCTTCTTGTCGTCGGTGAACAGGCGCGGCAAACCCGCCGGTTCTTCGAAAATCAGGTCCACGGCGCTGGCATCGACGATCGGGCGAAACATGCCGCGCAGGGCGGCGAACAAATCGAACATGTCGAACCAGGCCGGGGAAATGGTGATGCGACCGGCTTCGATTTTTGCCAGGTCCAGCAAGTCATCGACCATGTCGCTCAACTCGCGGGCGGCGGTGCTGACGAAGGCCACTTGTTTGTGCTGTTCAGGGCTCAGCGGGCCGTCAAGCTCGTCGGTCAACAGGCTGGCGATGCTCAGGATCGAACCCAGTGGCGTGCGAAATTCGTGGCTCATGTACGACAGGAACCGGCTTTTGAGGTCCGACGCCTGGCGCAGTTCTTCGGCCTGGTTGTCGAGCTCGGCATACAGCGCCAGAACGCCTTGATTGGTTTCATCCAGTTCTTCACGCAGGGCGTCGGCTTCGCCTTGCAAGCGGCGGATCAACGCGTTCTGTTCGTCCGGTGTCAGGTTCGGCGACTCAGTCATGGGCGGCCTCCAGGGCAACGACCAGCACCGTTATGTCGTCCCGGCCGCGAGAGAAATCGCGGTTCAGGACGGCGGCTATCACGGCCGGGTGGCGATGCACCAGGCCGGGGTAGTCTTGCAGGTTCCAACGGGACTGCAGGCCATCGCTGTACATGATCAATAGATGTCCATTCACGTGAGCATAGTCAAAGGGCTGGGCTTTTCGGTATTGGCCACCGACGATACCGGGGTGGGAGGCCAGGCCACGGGACTTGTCCGGGGCAATCAGGCTGGCGCCGATATTGCCGATTCCGATGAATGTGAGCGTGCCTTGGCGAGCATCGTATTGCGCAATGGCCACTGCGCCGCCACGGGTGCCGATCATGCTGCGATGCAGGTCTTCCAGCAACAGGGTCGGCGAGGCGAAGGGGTCAAGGGCAAATGCCTGCTCCCCGGCACGGCCTGCGCGTTCGGCTTCTTCGCCATGGCCCAGGCCGTCGATCACCAGCGCGCTGATGTTCGCCCCGTCAAAGGCCAGATGCCAGACATCGCCGCACGCCGCCATGTTATGCAGCGAGTGCTGACTGACGCCCAAGCGCCTGTCCGGCGCCTTGTCGGTGCGCGAATACAGACGCGCCAGCAACACCGCGCCACGGGCATCGGCATACACATCGAAGACGTCGGTCTGGCGCGAAACGGCGCCAAGGCCGATGCCCTGGGTGCCGCCGGTGGAAAATCCGTCCGCCAGGCACGCGTGCAGATCGAATCCCTGGGCACGGTCCACTGCCAGTATCTCGATGCCAAAACCGTTGGCCCGGGGCAGGGCGCGCAGGTGCAGTTCACCGTGTGTCGCGTGTTTGAGCACGTTGCTGGCCAGTTCCGTGGCCACCAGCGCGACGCGCCCGGCGTCGGTGGCGTCGAAGCCATGCTGCTCGGCCAGCCTCTGCGCAGTGCGCCGGGCATGGCCGATCTGGCTGCTGTCTTCGACCGGCAGCACGAGGGTCAAGGTGCCGCCGATATTCATGTCCATCGGGTAATCGTTATGCGTGTGCCTTTGCCGGGCGCGGTGTCGAGTTCGAACTCATCCACCAGCCGTTTGGCCCCGGTCAAACCCAGGCCCAGGCCGCTGCCGGAGGTCCAGCCATCGGTCATTGCCAGTTTGACGTCGGCAATGCCGGGACCTTCGTCGCGAAACGTCAGGCGCAAGCCAACCCTGGCGTTTTCATCGAGGATCTGCCAGTCCATGTCTCCGCCACCGCCATAGACCATGGTATTGCGCGCCAGCTCGCTGACGGCGGTGACGAACTTGGTCAGGTCAATCAGGCGCATGCCGCACTCGGTGGCCAGTTTGCGCGCGGTCTGGCGGGCCAGCACCACGTCCTGTTCGATGTTGATCGGTTGGGAACCGCTGCTGCGCAGGGTCATTGCCGCTGTACCCGGGCTTGCAGCAGTTTCATCCCGCGCTCGACGTTCAACGCCGTGCTGACGCCGGGCAGGGTCAGCCCCAGTTCCACCAGGGTGATCGCCACCGCCGGTTGCATGCCCACCAGCACGGTTTCGGCGTCCATGATTTTCGACAGGCCGGAGATGGTGCCGATCATCCGGCCAATGAACGAGTCGACCATGTCCAGCGCCGAGATATCGATCAACACGCCACGGGCGGACGTGCGGCTGATGCGTTCGGACAAGTCGTCCTGCAAGGTCAGCGCGAGCTGGTCATGCATGTCGACCTGGATGGTCACCAGCAGAAAGTCGCCCATCTGCAAAATAGGAATTCTGTCCATCGGCTTAAACTGCCTTGGTGACGGTGATTCCCAGACGGGTCAGGGCCAGCTTCAGCGCATCAGCCAGGTTGGCCTTGGTGACCACGCCTTGCAGGTCAAGCCCGAGGTGGACGATGGTCTGGGCGATTTGCGGGCGCACGCCACTGATGATGCAGTCGGCACCCATCAGGCGAATGGCGGTCACGGTCTTGAGCAGGTGCTGCGCCACCAGGGTATCGACGGTCGGCACACCGGTGATGTCGATGATGGCGATTTCCGAACCGGTATCAACGATGCGCTGCAACAGCGACTCCATCACCACCTGGGTGCGCTGGGAGTCGAGTGTGCCAATCATCGGCAGGGCCAACACGCCGTCCCACAGCTTGACCACCGGGGTCGAGAGTTCCAGCAGTTCTTCCTGCTGACGCTGGATCACCGACTCGCGGGATTTCTGGAACGTGCGGATGGTGTGCATGCCCAGCGCGTCGAGCAGCTCCGAGACTTCCCAGAGTTGTTCGGCCAGCACCGCCGGGTTTTCTTTGTAGTGGCTTTGCAGCAGGGCGAACATCGGGCCCTTGAGAGAGAAGATGAAGCTGGCAGTCTGGTGCGAGTCCTGGCCGAGCAGGGCGCGGCTGTGGGACAGCTTTTCCAGGAACTGGCGGGTTTCGTCCCAACCTGGCGAGCTGATGTTGGTGCCGTTGCCGTTTTCTAGACCACGGGTGACCAATTGCAGAAACTCCGAAGTTTGCTGCCTGAGGTCCTGTTCCTTGAGATTGCGCGTGGCGCCGCTGGATTCGAGGCCGTTGGTCCATGCGCTGAGCAGTTGCGTCTGGTTGTTTTTCATCGCATCGAGTGTGCTGATTTGCAGTGCTGCCATGTGCTGAGCTCCTGAAGAAGTAACGCCGACTCCCCAAAAATTGATCGACGCGATTCAATGACATTTGCCGTATGAAATAGTTGTTCGCCCGGGACAGGATTTTTTTCTCCCGCGCAAAACTTGCGATAACTCTAGTAGGCGCTGCCCAAGGCTGCCCGGCGAAGCGAACACAAAACCTGTGGGAGTGTGGTGTTCTGTTGGATGACGTGCATAAAAAAACCGCCCCAATCGAGGCGGTTCTTTCGTTTCAGGCCAATCATTTGCTCGGATGCGCAGCCTGCAGTTTCTTCGCCATGTCCAGGTGCTTTTGCAGCGCCGGCAGCATTTTCTGGGCGAAGCCTTTGAGTTCGGTCGCGCCTTTGACCTGATCGTCAGTCACCGTGTCGGCTTCCTTCTTGAACAGGGCGATGGTGTCTTCGTGGGCCTTCACCTGATTGTTGGCGTAGGCCGCATCGAACGAGTCATCGCGCATGTCGAGAATTTTTTCCTTGGCCTGTTTCACCAGGGTCGTGCTGTCCGGGACCTTGATGTCGTTTTTCTGGGCAATGGCTGCCAGTTCGTCGTTGGCCTTGGAGTGGTCGGTGATCATCATGTTGGCGAAATCCTTGACGTCCGCCGATGAGCTTTTTTGCAGGGCCAGGCGACTGGTTTCGATTTCCGAGATCCCGCCAGCGGCCGCGTTGTCGACAAAGTCATTGGAAGTGGCCGCAAACGCGGTGCCCATGCTGGTGCTCAAGGCAACGGCCAGGGCGAGGTGGCGCAGGGTAAATCCGTCCATTGGTTATTCTCCACACGGGTTTCATGGGCGATCGAATGATCGTTACTCTGTGGAGGCTTATGCCTGGGCAAAGGTTTTATCGCATTTGCGACAGGACGACGAACGGGCATCGCCATGGTCGACAGAACCGGCCAACCAAGGCCATTCTGAGGGTTGGCGAACGCAATCGATCGCGTTTGCTACCGATCAACAAACGGAGGTGTTCCATGCCGGTGACCCATGACCTTTATCAGGATCTGAAACGCTCGAAGGAAGAGATCCAGCAAAAACGCGCCGAGGATCCGTTACTGGATTCGCTGATTGAAAAGTATTCACGAGCGGATGCGGAGGTGGTCAAGGCCGAAACAGCCCAATCCGACGCGCCCAGCGACGACGCGTTGAGGAAGCTCAAGGAGAAGCGTTTGCTGGTCAAGGACAAGATCGTCAGACAACTCCAGGCGCCGTCCTGAGCAGTCCTCAGTGCCACCAATGACCGGTGCCTGAATAAATATTCGGAACGACGTGACCCGCCGGCACCTCGAAAGATCAGAGTCCGATTTTTTCAGATTCCCTGCGAGGTGCCTCATGAATCGTCCAAAATTCCCCAGCGAACAACAGGGCGGCTACGATCCGATCCCGACCCATCCGCAGCCTTTGAGCCCGGAACACTACACCGAGCATCCCGAAGAAGAACCGGGGCTGGATGAGCCGCCGGATGATGAGCGGCACCCTGAAAAATCCGATCACTGATTCGTTTTCCGTGGTCGCCACCGGGCTGTTCAGAGCGCGTTGACTGATAACAGTCAGCGCGCTTTTTTGCATGCGTGCCTCAAAAAACCGGTTGGAAATGCAGGCGGGCCAGGGGCTTGCCGATATCACCGCGCCAGATGGCGTCAACCGTGCCTGCGGTTGCAGCCTGTCGCTGTTGCCATTGCAAGCCAAGATTGCGCTGCTCCGGGAGTTTCAGGTGGGCCTTGACGAACAGGTCGAATTGCTTCGGCTGCGCCGTGTCGAAGTGGAAATGGGCGTACCACAGCACGGTGGGTGGTGCTGTCCTCAGGTCCTGCACGACAAACTCCTGAAGAAAATCTCGCCTGCCGTCCACTCGGCGATCCATTTCGCGCAGGACGCCTTCTTTTCTTATCTGCACCACGCCTTCTTGCCGCAAATAATCCAGATACCCTTCGGTGGGCGTCTTGCTGGCCATGGACTGTTGAATACGCAGGGTGCGTCCTTTGGCCGTGAGGAGGTTGGCCTGGCGACGTAATTCGACCAGCACGGTGGCGTTCGCGTCGAGTGCCTCGATGTTTTGCGCACGCAGATTCAGGGCGGCGGCTTCACTGGTCATCATGTATTGAAGGTCGACGGGGGCCATGCCTCTTTTGGCATAGTCATTGATTTTCTCGACGTAGCTTCCCAGCGCTTCCAGCCTGTTTTGTGCGTCGGCCTGCAACGCGCCCAGATTCCCCGGGGCAGGCTTGGGGGCGGGCGCCAATACCGAGTTGCCCACGCGACGGAATTTGCCGTTGTCGCCTTGCACCCAGGTTTCGACGCTGCCCCGCGCCGTGGACAGCGTGTAATACCGGGTGTTGGTGGTCTGGTCCCAATGTTCTGTACCGATCAGCAGACGGTTGTCTTCGCTTTCGAAGACCCTTTTGCCGGTGGTGCCAGGCGCCACCTCGGGGGCGGACCTTTGCAGAGCGTTCCTGGCACGGTTGGCGAGTTTTTCCAGTTCGTCCATCAGCAGCGCCATGTGATTGTCATCGAAATGCCGGGCGTAACTGGCGGTCCAGTAGTTCATGTCTCGACGGAAGTTGTCATAGACTTCAATGCAGTCGTTGAGTATGCGGTTACGCTGGATTTTTCCCGCGCTCACTTCCAGCAGGTTTTTGTGCATGGTCAGTGCCACCCGAACCCGGAGCTCTGCTTCAAGGAACGGCGTGCGCAGGTAGAGCCAGGAGCTGTCGGGGGGCTCGGCATATCGCATGACCAGGCCCAGCAACTCGGACGTTCTCATGTAGTTGAGGTTGGCCTCCGAAAAGTTTCGGTTGATGACTTCCCGGTTGTGGGCCAGTTTTTTTCGCTGGGCGTCGATGGTAACGCGCCTGCTCCAGGTGTTCATCTGTTGCACGCGGGTGTCGAGTTGAAGAATTTCCCGCAGGTTCTGTTCTTCGAGCACTCTGATGCGCTTGCGCAGTTGAATGCGTTGTCCAGCGGCACCCTCAGGCAGTGCTTCCACTTCGCTGGCGAGGCTTTCCAGCAGGTCGTTGGTTCTGTCGATCCGCCGGGCACTGAACAGCACGCCGCGCTCATGGTTCTGCGCCAGGTCGACGGCGAAGTCGCTCTGCGCTCTGAGCGTGTCTCGGCCTCTGTTGCCGTGGCTCAACGGCACTTGCTGTTGCAGATTGCGAAAGAGCCGTTCGGCCATGTCCGAGCATCTGGCGATGGCCGCTTCGATGGCCGGCTCCAAGGCCGCTTGAGCCGTGGCGTCGGCGGCGTTATAGCGCGTCATCATTTCGCCCAGTGCCTGATGCTGGGGCGTGTATTGGCTGTATTGGGACCTCAGGCTGCTTTGCAAGGCTTCCATGCGCCTGGCGGCGGTGTTGGTCCACCAGTTCGGCAAGCGCTCACGAATGGCCAGCGGCCAGATCGGGTCCAGCACATCCGCCATATGTCGCAGGGCGCTACCGCCCCCCGCCAGACCGCCGTCAACCAGTACGCCAAACACCGCGCCATGGGTATTCCATTCTCCGGCTTCATCCAGGGTAATGGGCTGTTTATAGGTGCGCGTTCGCGTCCCGCTCAGCCGCCAGGTCTGGGGGGCGCCGCTCAGTTCGATCTGATAGATACGGCCCTGGCTGACAACGAAGTCACCCAATGGGTGGCGATAGACATGGCGGTAGAGACCGTGTGTTTCGGGTTGCAGGCCCGTCAGGGATATTGCCTGCTCGTACTCGTAGCCCTTGAAACGCTCCACGCCTGCCCGTGCCGCCCGACTGGCCGGGACCCGGGCGCTGCGAATACCTTTGGACAGCGTTCTGAATTGGCGCTGGCGGGTCAGCAGGCGAGCGGCTGCCGGCGCGTTTACAGACCCGGGCAGGATGTCCATGGCCGCGTCGATGAATGACAAGAGGGTGGCTTCCACTTGTTCCAGCCCTTTGACCGCATCGCCGCGCAGGAAGGCAGAGGTGGCCAGGTTGATGCTGGTCCAGGCGTCGTAGAGGGCGATGGCGCTTCCTGCAAACGGGACCAGGCTCAAGGCGATTCTCAGGTACTGGAACACCATGCCGTACTCCAACGTCCGGCGTTCCATGTCAAGGCTGGCGTTGGAGTGCGAGGTGGCACGCAGGGCTTCGATCATGCGGCCCATGCGGGCGTGCAGCAGATGGCGGGTCAGTGACGTGTGGGACGGCCAGGCCAGGCCCGTGGCGATCATGGCGTCGAAGTTTTTCAGGTGGGCTTGAGTGATCCGCGCCACATGGGCATGGAAGTCGCCGAGCAGGGCGCGTCCAGCCAGGTAGCGCTGCATGTCCGGCTTCAGCGTCAGGTTGAAGAGCGCCAGGCGGGCCAGCTCAAGGCTTGCGTATTCGCGCAGGGGAACGTTGTCGGGGCTGTCCGGCAGATAGAGCAGCGTCAATCCCCCAACCTGTTCTTCGATGAAGGTGACGCCGCTCAGGCCGGTTGAAAAATTGCCGGTATCTCTTCCTCCTGCGCTGAGGGACGCAGGCACCAGGCGGATGCGTTTGCCGTTGGCTTGCCAGGCCTGCGCGGTGTCGGCGTCGATGGCCGTATCAAGAATGGCCAGGCCTGCGTCGCTAATACCGATGGTTGCGTTGGTGGCGCGTTGCAGACGGGCGAACCGGCCTTGCAATCGGAGCAGCAGGCGCACTGGTTCGCTCAGGGCTTCCTGGCGGTATTGCGTCTCGAAAACCGGCTCGTCGCTGTTCCCCATGAATGCATGACGGATCAGGTTTTCATAGTGCTGTGGCAGGTCCAGGCTGGCGGCCAGCTTGATCACGTAGGACGCTGTGATTCTGCTGCGCAAGGTGGCCAGTTCGATGCGATTCTCGGCTGTGGCCTCGACCTGAAGGAAATAAAGGCGTTCAGACAGCTCGGGATCGACGTTGCGCATCATCACATCCAGCAGAGAGAGCGTGCTGCGTTGTTTGCCCGGCTTTTTCTCAAGCTTGAAGGGCGTGCCCGGGCCTGCATGCTCGCTGATCAGGACCCGTTCAGTGGTGACCGAGTCGGGCAGGTTCAACTGAACGTTGAAGCGTCCGTGCAGGTTGAAATCGCTGCGTAGCCGGTCATGGAGGCGAGGTCTGCTGAAGTCCTCGTAGGTGGGTACATGGCGTTCGAACACTTGATGGGAACGGCGCATGGCGACGATGTACGCCTCGATCAGCGCCTTGATGTCCACGCGCTGCTCTTGCGTCACGTCGTTGAGCCACTCGGGTGGCGCCCCGGCCAGGCGACTGCTGTTGATTTGTTCCAGGATCATGGCAAAGGCCATGGATCGGGCCGCATGGACCGGCACCAGCAGCGTGTGCAGGGTATGTTCGCGCAGTTTTTCCAGCTCGCTGACGCGCAGCCCGCCGGCGGTTCGGGCAGGGTAGCGTTTTATCAGGCGAGTCGCGGCTTGCTCGGCGCCATACAGTTGGCTATCGAGGCTGTAAATAAACGGTGTGTTGAGCAGCTCCTTGAATTCGACGGTCTGATGCGCTTCGTCAGGCTGGATCTTCAGCAGTGATTGCTCCAGCACCTGGCGTGAAGCAAACCGCTGCAAACCACCGCCCTTGCCGGGCCAGTACAGCAGCACGCTTTGCGGGGCAAGACGATCGCGCAGCACGGCCGCGGGGGCGATCAGCAAAGCACCGGACAACTCTCCCGTTTGCGGCAGGTCGCTGGCATTGTCCGGTTCGGGGTTGGGCAGGTACAGGGTGGCGACGCTGACATCAAGGGTGCGGCTGGCCCAATGCGCTGTATCGAGGACGGCAACCACCCAGTCGTGTTCGGTCTGATCGATCTGTCCCAGCGCCCGTTGCAGGGCCGCTTCGGCGCGCAGCCCGGTCAGTCGGGCGAGTTGCAGGGCGGTGTAATACGGGTTTGGCTGGCGGCGCAGATCAAGCCACTGCGAGGGATCGGTTTTTTCCAGCAGGCCGGTTGCGGCGGCATAGGCCTCCTGCTCGGCTTTATCCAGCGCGTCGAATGAGGCCTGGAGGGCGGCGAGCCGAGCAGTGTCCGGGGCTCCCTGAACCGCGTCCCCAAGCACGGCCTCCAGTGCGTTCTGTTGTTGCCTGACCGATGCCAGACGGCTGTTGAGGTCGATATCGGGCGTCAGATTGCCGAAGGGTTCAGGTGTGATGTCCTCCTCGTCCACCTGTAAGGTCGACGGCAGGGCGAACAGCGGTGTGGTGCGGCGCTGACGGTCGAACAGGTCGGCATTGTCCATCGCGTGGGGACCATACTCGACCAGGCTCTTGCCATGACCGTTGAAATGGCCGTTGCGCAGGCTTTCTCTCTGAATCTCATAGGCATGGAGCAACAGTTGTTCGATGCCGTTTTTCAGCGGTTGTGAGTCCAGCGTGTATTCGACGCGGGTGCCATTGACCAGCGGGTTGTCGGGGATCAATTGCTGTTGCGGGTCAATTAGCCATTGCTCCATTTCCGAGCGCAGTCTGAACCGGTGCAGGGCCGGTTTGCGGGACGCCAGGTACAGCAGTTGTTCTTCGTTGCGCGCGGTGGCGACGGTCAGGACCCAGCTCCCGGGCAATTTGATGCGGCTGTCGTCAGAGCGCTTCAAGGCCAGTTGCTCGGTGACGAGGGGCGGGACGTCGTTTACTGGCTCCTGCGCCGGATCGACAACCCTGCGCATCAGGGCCAACTGCGCGGCATCCATCTGCCCCAGTGCGAATGCCTGGTCGGCGCAGGCGTCGACATGTTCACTGTACGCTTGGGCGACCTGGGCACGGCACGATAACGGGGAGCGGGGCGCACGGCTGTTCCAGTAGGTGCTCCAGCGCTCCTTGAGAAACTCATCGAAGTCCAGTGTCTTGAACGTCTGCAGCCACTCCACGGCGCCACTGTTGAACCGCGGGTGCTTGCTGTCGAGACCGACCGACACGCACTGTTGATCGAGTGAGGCGTCTATGTGCGGGTATTGCAATACGTAGGCAAAGGCGTTCGCCAGGCTGACGAACGTCGCGGGTCGGCCATTGGCGGGCGGGAAATTCAGGCCGGCCGAGTTGGCGTCCACCTGCAGTTCCTGCTTGAGCAACAGATAGATTGTTTCGCTGACGGTAGGCGTATTGGCCATCAGTGCGTGCAACTGCTGACGACTGTTGAAGGACCGGCTCGCGGCATCGAGGGCCAGGTTCTGGTCTCGCAGATGCAGGAGCGGCAGAGACTCAAGGCGGTGCACAGTCCCCACCAGGGGGAGTGCTGAAAATGTATCGGTCATGGTTTATGGACTCAGATGGGGCAAGGAACTGATCCTTGCCGGGATGTCCATTTGAGGCGTATTGCCCTGGCCGCAGGTGGTACATAGTTACCGCAACTTCATGCTGGATAATCGGTATCGGACTGTCCCCAAGTCATCGTCATCAGATGTTTTTGCGCCATCTCCCGCAACGCCCGCAGCGAATCGGCCGACTCCTGATCGATTCGTCGCTTGAGCAGCAGCTGATTGGCAATGCGCATTCCCAGGCTGGCGAACTGATAGTCCAGAGTGCGGACAAACCGCGTGCCGCTGTCGCACGCTTCGCACTCGTAGGTGACCACCAGCGACAGTCCGTGATCGCCCCGCGCCCGGGCGATCCAGCGGCGCCCCGGCAAGTACTCCTCGACCTCCCAGCTCAGGTGCCCGGCGCGCCCCCCGGCGCGAATGTCTTCTTCGAACCGTGAGCCGGCATGCAGCGGCCCACCCTGGCCATCGACCTTGAGTGATGACGGGTGCCACTGCGGCCAGCAGGTCACCGTGCTGGCGTAGGCGAGCACGGCGATCGGATTACCGGCGATGTCGATCTGATGCTGCATTCGGGTCATGGGCATTCTCGTCAGAGTGAGGGGCGTCGTTTCCGGCTCCCAGTACAGGGTGCCGAACAGGTAGTCCATCAGCGGAAACACGATATTGAAGTTGCGCTCCTGCATCAGTTCGCGGCGGTGATGCAGTTCGTGCAGGCGACGCATGTGGCGAATCCACGGCAGCCGCGACACCGGGTTGCCGGGCGGCAGATGCTCGCAGGCGTGAAACACCTCGTACATCAGATAACCCAGGACCATGCAGCCGCCGAACAAGCCGGCGACGTTGACATTGACGCGGGCAACCAGCCACCAGAGGGGCAGGGTGATCACCAGCGTATGCAGGACGATCAGCCACGCCGGAAACAGGATCACTCGAAAATCCCGGGCGCTGTCGTAGGTCATGTAGCCGGGGGCGAAGAAGCTGTGATGGTCGCCGGCGTGCCGGGCGTAGAACATTCGCGCGTAACTTTTTTTGTGATGGCCCAGATGCCGGTGCACCACGTACACACCCAGATTGAACAGCAACAGGCTCACCGGCACCGCCAGCCATTCCAGCGGTTGCACCTGGTGCACGGTCTGCCAGAACCCGCCAATGGCCAGCAGGCCGAACAGCAGCACAAAACTGCCGTGCAGCCACGGGTTGTAGCGCTGATGGATATCGGCCCGATAACGCGCGCGGAAAGCTACTGTGGTCTGCCTCACGGGGATTACCTGAGTGGTTTTGTTATTCCAGCAGATTAGCCGATCCGCCAGCACAGGCCGGGGCAACCTTGAGGACGCAAATGCCAAATCCCGGCCTGCGGCCCTGAAACCCGCCCCCGCCCACTCCTACAAAGTCAGCCGGAATTGTGCGGGTCAACAGGTGTCACAGTTTTCACATTCCTGCCCGGACGTGCGCACTACACTGCAACCGTCTCTCGCCTCAACGGATCGCCCCATGACTGCAAAACCCGTCGCGAACATCCTCCAGACCTCAGAAGGCCAGCGCCTGGCCGGCAGCGAGGCCCAAGGCTGGCGTGAGTGGGGCCCGTACCTGAGCGAGCGCCAGTGGGGCACAGTGCGCGAGGACTACAGCAGCGATGGCGACGCCTGGCGCTATTTTCCCCATGACGACGCCCGCAGCCGCGCCTACCGCTGGGGCGAGGACGGGCTGGCGGGTTTCTCCGACAAGGCCCAGCACTGGTGCCTGGGACTGGGCTTGTGGAACGGTCACGACCCGATTCTCAAGGAGCGCCTGTTCGGCCTGAACAACGGCGAAGGCAATCACGGCGAAGACGTCAAGGAGCTGTATTTCTTCACCGATGGCGTGCCGAGTCACGCCTACATGCGCATGCTCTACAAATACCCGCAGGCCCCCTTTCCCTACGCTGACTTGCTCGCCGAAAACGCCCGTCGCGGCCTGGCCGATACCGAGTACGAAATCCTCGATACCGGGGTGTTCGACGACAACCGTTACTTCGACGTGACCGTGGAATACGCCAAGCACACGGCAGACGACATCTTCATGCGCATCACCGTGCACAACCGTGCCGATCAACCGGCGCGTCTGCATGTGCTGCCGCAACTATGGGCGCGCAACACCTGGAGCTGGGCGGCCGACGAAGACAAGCCAAACCTGATGCTGGACGTCGATCAGGTGTGGGCCTCGCACCCGCGGGTGGCGGACCGACAGGCCAGCGCCTGGGGGGAAGCCAGCTGCGAATGGCTGTTCTGCGAAAACCAGAGCAACTTCCCCAAACTCGATGGCGTGCCGGCCAGCGGCCCATTCAAGGACGGGATCAATGACTTTCTGGTCGATGGCGTCAGCGACGCCATTCGCCGTGACAGCGGAACCAAGGTCGCGGCGCATTTCGACCTGAGCTTCGAAGCCGGACAAACCCGCAGCGTGTTCCTTCGCTTCGCCCCGGCCGGCAGCCCGCAGGTCAGTGCGCGCACGCTGTTCGAACTGCGGCGCAGCGAGGCCGATCAATTCTACGCGGCGCTGCAACAGGGGATTTCTGACGCCGATGCGCGAAATGTGCAGCGCCAGGCCCTGGCCGGTTTGCTGTGGTCCAAACAGCTGTACTACTACGACGTCAATCAGTGGCTCGACGGCGACCCGACGCAACCGGCACCGCCGCCGCTGCGGGCAAACAAGCGCAACAGCCACTGGCGGCACCTGTCGAATTTCGACATCGTGTCGATGCCCGACACCTGGGAGTACCCGTGGTACGCCTCGTGGGACCTGGGTTTTCAGGCGGTGGCGTTTGCCCTGATCGACCCGGCGTTCGCCAAGCATCAATTGCTGTTGCTGGTCAAAGACCGGTTCATGCACCCCAACGGCCAGTTGCCGGCCTATGAATGGCGCTTCGACGATGCCAATCCGCCGGTGCATGCCTGGGCGTGCTGGCGGGTGTATCAGCAGGACAAGGCGCTGACCGGGACCGGGGACCTGGACTTCCTGGAACGGATCTTCCACAAGTTGCTGTTGAATTTTTCCTGGTGGGTCAACCGCAAGGACGCCGAGGGCCGCAACCTGTTCCAGGGCGGTTTTCTGGGGCTGGACAACATTGCGCTGTTCGACCGCTCGGCCGCCATGCCGCCGGGCTATGCACTCGATCAGGCGGACGGCACGGCGTGGGTGGCGGCCTATGCGCTGGACCTGATGCGCATCGCCCTGGAACTGGCCAAGCGTAATGCGGTGTACGTGGACATCGCGGTGAAGTTTTTCGAACACTTTCTGTACATAGCCGGGGCGATCAACAAGATCGACTCCGACGCCGAAGGGCTGTGGGACGAAAAGGATCAGTTTTTCTACGACGTGCTGCACCGTCCCGACGGCATCAACGAGCCACTGCGGTTGCGTTCGATTGTCGGCTTGATGCCGTTGTTCGCCGTGCAGGTGCTGGAGCAACACGAACACGAGGGCCTGCCCGGATTGCGTGAACGGCTGCTCGGTTTCATGGCGCACCGGCCTGATCTGGCAGCGCTGGTGTCACGCTGGACCGAACCCGGGGAGGGCAACCGCATGCTACTGGCGCTGTTGCGCGGTGAACGGACCAAGAACCTGCTCGAACGCATGCTCGACGAGAGCGAATTTCTCTCGCCATTCGGTATTCGCTCGTTGTCCAAAGCCTTTGCCGAGCAACCCTTCGGCATGCAGATCAACGGCAGCCTGCTCTGCGCGCATTACGAGCCGGGGGACTCGGAGTCGCGGCTGTACGGTGGCAATTCCAACTGGCGCGGGCCGGTGTGGATGCCGATCAATTACATGCTGATCGAGGCGCTGCGCGAGTTTCATCGTTACTACGATCAGAATTTCTCGGTGGAGTACCCGACGGGCTCGGGATTTCTGGCGTCGCTGGAAGAGGTGGCGGACAGTCTGGGCCAGCGGCTGACCCGGCTGTTTCTGCGTGATGAAGAGGGTAATCGACCGTCGATGGCGGCGTACCCGCAGTTACAGGCCGATCCGTACAGCCGCGATCTGGTGTTGTTCCATGAGTACTTTCACGGCGAGACCGGGCGTGGGTTGGGGGCCAGTCACCAGACCGGGTGGACGGCGCTGGTGGCGTTGTTATTACAACCCTGATACCGCGTTATCGTTCTTCGCGGGCAAGCCCGCTCCCACACTGGATTTGCGCCGTTCACAAAAGCTGTGTTCCCAGCAAATCCCCTGTGGGAGCGGGCTTGCCCGCGAAGACGGCGGCCCATTCACCCTTGATATTTCAGACAGATCGCTTTCGCGAGCAGGCTCGCTCCCACATTTGAATGTTGCCGTTCACAAAAGCTGTGTTCCCAGCAAATCCCCTGTGGGAGCGGGCTTGCCCGCGAAGACGGCGGCCCATTCACCCTTGATATTTCAGACAGATCGCTTTCGCGAGCAGGCTCGCTCCCACATTTGAATGTTGCCGTTCACAAAAGCTATGTTCCCAGCAAATCCCCTGTGGGAGCGGGCTTGCCCGCGAAGACGGCGGCCCATTCACCCTTGATATTTCAAACAGATCGCTTTCGCGAGCAGGCTCGCTCCCACATTTGAATGTTGCCGTTCACAAAAGCTGTGTTCCCAGCAAATCCCCTGTGGGAGCGGGCTTGCCCGCGAAGACGGCGGCCCATTCACCCTTGATATTTCAGACAGATCGCTTTCGCGAGCAGGCTCGCTCCCACATTTGAATGTTGCCGTTCACAAAAGCTGTGTTCCCAGCAAATCCCCTGTGGGAGCGGGCTTGCCCGCGAAGACGGCGGCCTATTCACCCTTGATATTTCAAACAGATCGCTTTCGCGAGCAGGCTCGCTCCCACATTTGAATGTTGCCGTTCACAAAAGCTGTGTTCACAGCAAATCCCCTGTGGGAGCTGGCTTGCCCGCGAAGGGGCCCTCAGCAGCACCGCAAATCAGACCGCCAGATCAACCTCTTGAACCCGCGCCCAATCCGCCACCAGCCGCTGTGGCGTCCCGCATGCCTTGCGCTTGAACACGAAATTGCGGCACTTCTCGGCGAACTGTTTGCGGTTGTGGACCATGTCCTGTTCCATCGCTTGCAACTCCGCATTGCGGCAGTGCTGCACCAACTGATCATCCTGCAGCAGCTTGCGTTCGCGCACCGCCGCATAGGCCGGATCACTCAGCACACCATTGGCCCGCTGCAACAACCACAGACTGAACTCGTCCGGGCAGCGCGGCCCGATCTCCTGGACCATGCCCATGTGCAACGCCTGGCGGGTGCTGACGGGCAGGCAGTCTTCGGTGAGTTTTTCCGCCATCGCCTGACCCACTGCACGGGGCAGGCTGTAGGTCCAGTATTCGGAGCCGTACAGACCCATGGTCCTGTAGTGCGGATTGAGCACGATGCCCTCGCGGGCCAAGACAATGTCGGCGGCCAGCCCCAGCATCACGCCACCGGCCCCGGCGCTGCCGGTCAGGCCGCAAACCACCAGTTGCCGAGCCTCAAGCAGTTCCTGGCAGACGTCGTCGATGGCCTGGATATTGGCCCAGGCTTCAAGCCCTGGAACGGCGGCCGCCTGAATCACATTGAGGTGCACGCCGTTGGAAAAACTGCCGCGTCCGCCCTTGATCAGCAGCACCTGTGTGTCCCGCGCCTTGGCCCATTGCAGCGCCTGCACCAGCCGCTGGCACTGCTCGGTGCTCATGGCGCCGTTGTAGAATTCGAAGGTCAGTTCGCCGACCAGCCCGGACTCGCGATAGCGGATCGGTTGATACGCCTCGACGTTGAACGGCTGTGAGGCGATTGACCAGTCGAGCACCGGCACTTCGCGCAGTTGATCGCCCAGCACATGGCGCGCCGGGCGCTTGAAGGTTTCTTCACCAGGCAGTGGTTTGCGCCGCAACGAGCCGATCCACAGACTGCGATCACCAACAGCCACCAGCACTGCATCATCGTGCACCGCCAGAATCTGCCCCGGCATGCCGCTGCGCGTATCCAGATGCGCGTCATACACGTAGTACTGACCCCCGGCCAGACTTGCCAGCACGCCGGGCTGGCCGTCGGCGGCGTCGATGCAGCGTTTGATGAAGCGGGCGCAATCGTGCCAGCTGAAGGTGCGGTCGGCCTGGGTCATATTGGGCTGCAAGCGCCCCCGCACCGTGGGCAGGTTGTAGTCCAGCGGCACCGGCGCTGTACCTGCGATGAATTTTTCCACCACTTCGCGAATGCAACGCATCGCCGCATCGCTCACCCGGCCGTTGTACAGCTCGGATTTGCGCAGGCCTTGTGGCAGGTTGAATTCGCAGGTGGCCCAGACCGGACCGGCGTCCATTTCTTCGACGGCTTGCAGCGCGGTGACGCCCCAGCGCTCCAACTCGTTGGTGATTGCCCAGTCGAGGGCGCTGGCGCCACGGTCGCCGACGATGCCCGGATGGATGATCACCACCGGGCGCTGGCGGTTGCTCCACAATTGCTGCGGCACGCGGTCCTTGAGGAACGGGCAGATCACCAGGTCGGCGCCGCTGTGTTCGATCTGCTCGCACACGGCGTCTTCGTTGGTGAACAGCACCACGCTGGGAACGTGTCCGGCTTGACACAATTCCAGCCAGGCTCGTTGGGTCAGGCCGTTGAACGCCGATGCCAGCACAATGATTTTCAGTGAACGCATGTTGGGGGTCTTCCTTGAACGTTTTGGCCTGAGGCTCCCGATGAGCCGTCCCTGGCTTGCGATGGAAGCGCGATAGTAGAGATAGCGCGGTGGTAGACCACTGATCGAGATCAACGCTTGTGTCAGCCCGCACGGTTCCCGCTTATTCCTGATAGTTAGCAGATACTATTTTTTTATTACTTCAATTGTATCCAACCTTGTAGCAAAGTCCTCGCCGCAGCTCCTACAGGTGAAATGTAGAGAGTCGGGTTAATCAGATGCCGCAGATCCCGGCAGAACGACAGAGAGTCGAAGCAGGTCGGACCTGCTTCATGAGGGAGCAAGGCATGGGTGCGAATCAGAACCCGCATTACCAACTGATCGGGCAGATGTTCCAAAAGGACTATCACTGGCTGTGCAGCTCCGTCAGCCGCACGCTGGGTTGCCCCCACAGTGCGCAAGACATTGCCTCGGAAACGTTTTTGCGGGTGCTCGCATTGCCCGATCCGCTGGCCATTCGCGAACCCCGGGCCTTGCTCACCACCATCGCCCGGCGTCTGGTGTACGAAGGTTGGCGGCGGCAGGATCTGGAGCGCGCTTACCTGGAGAGCCTGGCCCTGGCACCGGCGCTGGTGCATCCGTCCCCGGAGGATCGTGCGTTGGTGATCGAGGCGCTGCTGGCGGTGGACCGGCTGCTCAACGGCTTGTCGGCCAAGGCCAAGGCAGCCTTTCTCTATCATCAGCTCGACGGCCTGACGTACAGCGAAATCGGCGAACGCCTCGGGGTATCGACCAGTCGTGTGCAGCAATACATGGCCGATGCCTTCAAACGTTGCTATCAGGCGGTGGCCCTGCCATGAGCCTGCCTCGGCCGGATGAGACGGTGGTCGACGAAGCCGCGCAGTGGATGGCGCTATTGCAATCGGGCGATGTCAGCGCGCAGGAGCGTGCGGCATTCGAAGCGTGGCAGGCGGCGGACCCCAGGCACCGGCAAGTGATCGAACAGATGAGTGGCGGCTTGAACGTGTTGCGCAGCAACGCCTTGCGCGGCCTGCCCAGCCAAAGCCTGCTGCACAGCCTGAATGCGCCGTCGAGTCGCCGGCGTTTTGTCAGTGGCAGTTTGAGTGTGCTGGGGCTGGCGGTGGTGGCGGGTTTGTTGGGGCGCCGTTATGGCGTGTGGCCTGAAAGTGGCGAGCTGTACACCGGCACCGGCGAGCGTCGGGATTTCACGCTGGAGGATGGCAGTGCGCTGACCCTCAATGCCCGCAGCCGGGTGATCAACCGCTTCGATGCACGTCAGCGATTGCTGGAATTGCGCGACGGCGAATTGCTAGTGGACGTGGCCAAAGACCCGACGCGCCCCTTTGTGGTGGAGACCGAGCACGGTCGAATGCGCGCCCTGGGCACCCGATTTCTGGTGCAGCGTGGCGAGGACTCGACGCGGCTGGTGATGGTGCATTCCCAGGTCGAAGTGGTGACACGCGGCGGTGCACGGCAAGTGGTGGAGGCGGGCGAGAGCCTGCTGTTCGACGAAAGCAACATCCTTGCCCTGGAACGCACCCAGGGTCATGAAAGTGCTTGGACCCAAGGCCGGCTAGAAGTCCGTGATCGGCCATTGAGCGAGGTCATCGACAGTTTGCGCGGTTATCGACGAGGCATCATTCGGCTGAGCCCGGATGTCGCGGATTTGCGTTTGAGTGGCATTTATCCGCTGGACGACAGTGACCGCACCTTACAGTTGCTGGCGCATTCGTTGCCGATACAGGTGATTTACCACAGCGCGTATTGGGTCGGTATCGAGGCGCGCTAAACACCGCCGCCAAACACAAAACCACTGTGGAAGCACTGACGGCGCACCCGGTTATAAAACCATAACTTCTTGGCCTAATCAGCGCCCTATAAAAACCTTCGTCCCACTGCTCATTCCCTGCAGATGCCTTCAACAGGGAAACCCTTCGATGTTCTCATTCAAACAACAATTACCCCGACTGACCCTGGCCGCCGCACTGGTGATCGGCCTGTGCCCGGCGCTGACGCTGGCCGCCGACGCCGCGTCCCCGGTGTTCACCTTCGACATCGCCAACGGCCCGCTGGACGAGGTGCTGCTGGACATCTCGCGGCAAACCGGCGTACCGATTTCCTTCAGCCAGAACCTGGTGCAGGGCAAACGCAGCGCGGCGATCCGGGGCGCGTTGGGCAGCCAGCAAGCGGTGGAAAAAGCCCTTCAGGGCAGTGGCCTGCAAGTCGATCACAGCGAGCAGGGCCTGACGGTGCACCAGGCCCCTGTTGCAGCCAAAGTCAGCGCAGCGGCGGCCCCCGCCAGCAGCGCCGATTACCGCATGGAAAAAGTTACCGTCACCGGCTCGCGCATCGCCCGATCACAAACCGACGGCGCCACGCCGGTCAACGTCATCACCCATGAAGAAATGGAAGCCCGAGGCTACAAAAACGTCTACGACGCGCTGGCGACCCAGACCCAGAACACCGGCATGACCCAGGGCGAAGACTATGGCAACACCTGGCAGCCCGCCGCCAGCGCCCTCAACCTGCGCGGCCTTGGCCCTAACCACACGCTGGTGTTGATCAATGGCCGGCGCGTCGCGGATTACCCGACGCCGTACGACGGCAAGGTCAACTTCACCAACCTGGCAAACATCCCCTCGGCGATCATCGATCGCATCGAAATTCTCAGCAGCGGTGCGTCGGCGGTCTACGGTTCCGACGCGATTGCCGGGGTGGTCAACATCATCCTCAAGAACAAAATGAACGGCATCGACGTCAACCTGAAGGGCGGTACAAGCGAGCGCGGTGGCGGTGAAAATCAGCGGCTGCAACTCAGCGGCGGCGGCACCTGGGGCGATTTTGACGGCCTGTTCGGCCTGGAACTGACCCGCCGCGACCCGATCTGGGCCGATGATCGCGGCTTCATGCAGAGCAGTCCTCTGGCGGATGTCGGTTATCGGCGCGACCTGAGCAGCGGCAATTACCTGGGACCGGGATGCAGCGCCTATAAGGGCGTGTTCGATAACAAACTCACCAACAGCAGCGGTCGTTGCCGCACCGATCAGGTCTACAACGACTACTGGACGATCCAGACGCAAAAGGAAAACTACGACGGCTACACCCGTGGCACCTGGCATTTCAGCGACAGCGGCCAGGTGTTCGCCGACCTGATGTACGGCCTCGACCACATCCAGAACAACACCCGGGGGCCGACCTTCACCTCGCCGGATTTCATCAACCGCAACAGCGGCAATCTGGAGCGCTGGTATCGGCGTTTCGGTGAAGAGGAAATCGGCGGACGCACCACCAACAACAGCCAATGGCGCGACACCTCGTGGACCGGGACGCTGGGCCTGTCGGACAAGATTGCCGACAGCAACTGGCACTATGAACTGGCCGCCAACCGCTCGGAATATCGCAGCGTGCGCACCACCCGTTACACGCCGTTGTCGGCGATCCAGGATTTCTACCTCGGCCCGCAACTGGGCGTGCAGGGCGGCTACCCGGTGTTCGCCCCTGACGCTTCGCGCCTGGACCGGCCGTTGACGCCGCAGGAGTGGCAACAGTTTCGCGGTGACCTGACCCAGAGCAGCAAGTCGGTGTCCAGCAGTTACAACGCCTCGATCAATGGCGAATTATTTGACCTGCCTGCCGGGCCGGTCGGTTTCGCCGGAATTCTGGAGGCGGGCAAACAGCAATATCGCGTCGACCCGGACGACGGTCTCAACGACGGCACGTTCTACGGTACGTCGCCGCAACAAAGCTCCGGTGGCTCGCGCAAGCGTTATGCCGCCGGTGGCGAGTTCAGCATTCCAGTCACCGACAGCGTATTGGCCACGGCGGCCGGGCGTTGGGACCAGTACAAATTCAGTGGCCGCACCGAGCAGCAGAAGACCTACAACCTCGGCCTGGAATGGCGACCACTCAACAGCCTGCTGGTGCGCGGCAGCTACGGCACCAGTTTCCGGGCGCCGGACCTCAATTACATCTATCAGTCCGACAGCAACGGTTACTACCCGGCGCAGATCGATTACTACGGTTGCAGCAAAGGCGTGGAGGGCGCCTGTGATCGCGGACGGGTCGATTACACCCAGAGCGGCACCGCGGACCTCAAATCCGAACAGGGCAAATCCTGGACCTACGGCTTCGTCTGGTCGCCGTCGCACGACTTCGATTTCTCCACCGATTTCTGGCGGGTCGAGATCGATGACCTGCTGACGACCGTCGATGAAAACCGTCTGCTGCAAGATGAAAACGCCTGCCGCAATGGCACCCAGGACATCAACTCCGCCAGTTGCCAGGAGACGCTTGCGCGCATCGACCGCAACCCGGCGAACGCCGCCATCGACCCTAACCAGTTGCAGCGAGTGCGAGTCAACGCCATCAACGCCGCCAGCGAACGCGTCAGCGGGCTGGACTTCAAGAGCAACATTCGCTGGGGCGCCGGGCAATACGGCGCGTTCAGTTCGGCCATCGGCTACACGCTGGTGCTGTCGCACTACTACAAGGAATCCGACGAAGCACCGACTCAGGACCTGCGTTCATCGCGCAGCAATTACGACTGGCGCAGCAAGGTCAACGCCAGCCTGACCTGGGAATACCAGAAGGCCACCGCGACGCTGATGGGCATCCGCTACGGCAGCGTCACCAACGGCGCCGGCGACGGGCGTCTGTCGCCCTGGACCGTGTTCAACGCCAGCGCCCGCTACAAACTCAATGACCGGGCCAGTGTCGGCCTGACCGTCAACAACGTGCTGAACCAGATCAAACACGACGACTCGGCCGGCTGGCCGTATTACCCCACCGGCAACTACGACCCGTATGGCCGGCAGTGGTGGCTGGATGTGAGTTATCACTTTGGGAGTTGATATTCGCTGCCATTCGCAACCCCAATGTGGGCGTTCACAAAATGTGTATTCACCGCAGACCCCCTGTGAGAGCCGGGCTTGCCCGCGACAGCGGTGGGTCATTCAGCAAGGACGGTGACTGACACGGCCCCATCGCGGGCAAGCCCGGCTCCCACATTGATTCGGTGTGGAACACAATATTTGCGAACGCAGCAAACCCCCTGTGGGAGCCGGGCTTTCCCGCGACAGCGGTGGGTCATTCAGCAAGGGTAGTGACTGACACGGCCCCATCGCGGGCAAGCCCGGCTCCCACATTAATTCGGTGTGGAACACAATTTGCGAACGCAGCAAATCCTCTGTGGGAGCCGGGTTTGCCCGCGACAGCGGTGGGTCATTCCGCAAGGATGGCGACTGCCATCGCGGGCAAGCCCGGCTCCCACATTGATTCGGTGTGGAGCACAATTTGCGAACGCAGCAAACCCCCTGTGGGAGCCGGGCTTTCCCGCGATAGCGGTGGGTCATTCAGCAAGGAGGGTGACTGACGCTGCCCCATCGCGGGCAAGCCCGGCTCCCACATTAATTCGGTGTGGAACACAATTTGCGAACGCAGCAAATCCTCTGTGGGAGCCCGACTCCCACATTGATTCGGTGTGGAACACAATATTTGCGAACGCAGCAAATCCCCTGTGGGAGCCGGGCTTGCCCGCGATAGCGGTGGGTCATTGAGCAAGGATGTGTCTGCCGGATCGCCTTCGTGAGCAGGTATGGTGTCATCGCCGGTCATCCTGTTCAGAACGGCATAACCTCATCACCCAACGGTCTAACCACCCCCTATAAAATCCCTCTCGCCATCGCACAACCCTGCATAAACCTAAACGCAGGGATGGCTGTTCATGATTCGATTTTCACCCCACAAATCCCCTCTAAGCCTGGCCTTGCTGCTTGCCCTGAATGCGTTGCCGGCGTTCGCCGCCAGCGCTGTCGATTTCAACCTGCCAGCCGGTCCGCTGGATCAGACTTTGCTCGGTATTTCGCGTCAGACCGGTTCACCGATTTCCTTTGATCAGTCGTTGGTCAGCGGCCTCAAGGCGCCGGCCATCCACGGTCAGTTGACCCAGGCCCAGGCGTTGACCCTGGCCTTGCAGGGCAGTGGATTGAAAGACGATGACGGTGTGATCACTGCTGCGCCGGTGACGGTTGCGCCGGCCGCCTTATTCGCCGAACCGACCACGCAATTGCAGCGGGTCGAAGTCACCGGCTCCGCGATCCGCCGGGTCGATGCCGAAACCGCGGTGCCGATCACCATCCTGCATGTCGAGCAACTGCGTGAGCAGGGTGTGACCAGCACCGAGGAGCTGGTCAGCCGCATTTCCGCCAACCAGTCTTCCGTGGGATCGGGACGTTCGGTGGGCTCCAGCAGCGGCGGTGCCGCTTACGCTGACTTGCGTGGCATCGGCCCGAACAAGACGCTGGTGCTGCTCAACGGCCGACGCCTGAGCAACAACGCGACCAGCGCCATCAACGGCTCCGGCGTGGACTTGAACACCATTCCGTTCGCCGCCATCGACCGGGTCGAAGTACTGCGTGACGGCGCCTCGGCGCTGTACGGCACCGATGCCATCGGCGGGGTGATCAACTTCATCACCAAGAAAAGCCTGACCACCGGCCAGCTCACCACCGGTTACGACTCCCCGACTCACGCCGGAGGCGGTGACAGCCATAACTTCAGCGGCAGCTGGGGCATCGGTGACCTGGACGACGATCGCTTCAACGTCTTCGGCGTGGTCAGCTACGACAAGCAAAAACGCCTGGCCGCCGAAGATCGCGGCTACACCTACAACTACCAGCCAGGACGTGGCCTGGATTACACCTCCGGCACCGCTTCGCCGGCCAACTACAGCCAGGGTAGCCATGCCACCAACCCACTGGCCGGCTCCGGCTGCAATGCGCCGGGGCTGTTGTCGCGCAATGGCATCTGCCGTCAGAGTCTGTGGAATTATCTGGATCTGGTGCCCGAAACCGAGAAGACCTCGGCCTTCGCCAAGGCCACCGGCAAGCTCTCGGATGAGCACAATGTCAGCCTCGAATATTTCTGGGCGCGCAACGAAAACCGCACGCAGATCGGCCCCGGCACCTTGATGGGCAATCAGGTCAATCCCGGCACTGCGTTCTACCCAGGCAACGGCATCACCCCCGGCCCGACCAGTTTTGCCCTCGACTCGACACAACCGGTGGACGTGAACTGGCGGGAAACGGCGGTCGGCGCCCGCAATCATGAAGACGACAACACCAGCCAGCGCCTGCTGCTGAGTTTCGATGGCACCTTGGTGGGTTGGGACTACAACGTCGGTGCGTCGTACAACCAGAACAAAGTGGTCAACAGCATTCTCGACGGCTATGTGAATGACAAGCCGATCAGCCAGGGCATCGCGACCGGCGTGATCAACCCGTTCGGTCCGCAGACCGCCGCCGGTGATGCCTTGCTGGCGGCCAACAATGTCGACGGTGATTACGGTACGGCGGTCGGTCGGGTCAAGGCCATTGATGGCCGGGTCAGCCGCGAGATCGGCGACTGGTTCGGCGCCGGTCCTTCGGCGCTGGCACTGGGCGGCGAGTACCGCAAGGAAGACTTTCACCAGGACTTCGCCCAGTTTGCCGGCGATATCCAAAGCCTCGGCGTCGACCCCAATGGCAGCGTGACCGGTGATCGCAGCGTCTCGGCCGAATACGCCGAGGTCAACGTGCCGGTGCTCGACAGCCTGGAATTGTCCGCCGCCGTGCGTCACGACAAATACAGCGATTTCGGCAGCACCACCAACCCGAAATACTCGTTCCGCTTCCAGCCGTTCAAGGAGCTGGTGCTGCGTGGCGCGTATAGCGAGGGCTTCCGCGCACCGTCGCTGTACGAGCTGTACAACCCGACATTCACCTCATACACCAACGCCAACTACAACGACCCGCGCCTGTGCGCTGGCGGCAATCCGAGCAATGGCGGGATCGCCAACCGCGATTGCGCCCAGCAATTCAACCGCACTTCTGGCGGCAACACCGACCTGAGCCCGGAGACTGCGCGCAACGTGACAGTCGGCTTCGTCTATCAGCCGTTCGATCGCCTGACCACCGGGCTGGATTTCTGGTGGATCAACATCGCCAACCAGATCGCCGAGTTCCCGGAATCTGCCGTGTTCGAGAACCCGCAGCTGTACCCGGAGCGCCTGGTTCGCAAGCCTGATGGCTCCATCGACCACATCGTCACCGGCCTGGCCAACCTGGGCAAGATCAAGACCAATGGCGTCGACGTCAGCTTCGATTACCGCCTGCCAAGCACCCCGATTGGCCAGTTCGGCATCGGCCTGCAAGGCACTTACGTCAGCCGTTACGAGTACCAGCAGCAACTCAAGGGCGACTACATCGACAAGCTCGGCGACTTCCGTGGCGGTGACTTTGCCTCGGCCGGCGCCGTGGCCCGCTGGCGGCACAGCCTGACCGGCACCTGGAACTACGGTCCGTACGGCGCGACCCTGACCAACCGCTATACCAGCGGCTATCACGACTCCGACCGCGAGACGCACGACTACGTCGGCTCGTACAACGTCTGGGACGTGGCCGGTACTTACACCTGGCGCAAAACGTTGGGCGTGACGCTTGGCGTGAAAAACCTGTTCGACCGCGAGCCGCCGTTCAGCAACCAGACCTACACCTTCCAGAGTGGTTACGACCCCAAATACGGCGACCCTTTTGGCCGGACGCTTTATACGCGGGTCAGTTACAACTTTTGATGTCATTAACCAGTCAGGACAGGTTTTAGTAACCAAGTGTTCTAACGCCGCCCTATAAAAATCGTGGGCCTGTTGCACATGACAGGTAGGCGAGGGGATGTCCTGATTTGAATTTCATGGTTCGGATTTTGGGTTGACTGTTCTGGCCTCATCGCGGGCAAGCCCGCTCCCACACGGGTCTGCGGTGTACATAAGAACCAATGTGGGAGCGAGCTTGCTCGCGATGAGGCCGGTAGTTGCACTGAAGATTCTGACCCTGCATGAAGGATAAACCCCCATGCTCCCCAGACTCACCGCCCTGGTTTTGTGCCTCTTCATGAGCCCAACCCTGTTCGCCACCGCGCAATCCGCCCTGACGGTCTACGGCGAGGCGCCCAAGTACGCGCCGGGCTTCCAGCACCTGGATTACGTGAACCCCAACGCCCCCAAGGGCGGCAGCCTGCGCCGCTCCTCGCTGGAAAGCGGTCCGTTCGATCATCTGGTCCCCTACGTCGACAAAGGCACTGGCGTCGCCGAAATCGACGGTTGGCTGTATGCGCCGCTGGCCTACCGCTCCAAGGATGAGCCCTATAGCGTCTACGGTCTGGTCGCGCAGCAAATGGAGCTGGCACCGAACCGCACCTGGCTGCGTTTCTACCTCAACCCGGCCGCCCGTTTCGATGACGGCAGCCCGATCACCGCGCAAGACGTGCGCTACACCTTTGAACTGTTGACCACCCAGGGCAGCCTGAAATATCGCCAGCAATTCGTCGATGTCGCCGAGGTCGTTGTCGAGTCGCCGACTCAGGTGCGCTTCGTGTTCAAGAACAACGAGAGCCGCACATTGCCGCTGGATCTGGCGACGCTGCCGGTATTGCCGGAACACTGGTGGCGCGGGCGCAACTTCGCTGACGGTGGCGGGTTCGAAGCGCCGTTGGGCAGCGGGCCGTATCGGGTCAGCGCCGTGGACGCCGGGCGCAGCGTCAATTTTGAACGGGTGAAAAACTGGTGGGGCGAGAACTTGCCGATCACCCGCGGCCTCTACAACTTCGATGCGCTGCGGGTCGAGTTTTTCTCCGACACCGACGTTTCGCGACAAGTGCTAAAAGCCGGTGGCTTCGATTACAACCGCGAGTTCTCCGCCACCAGTTTCACCATCGGCTATGCCGGCGCGGCGCTGGATCAGGGGCGACTGATCCGCGAGCATCTGGCCCCCGGCGCGGCCCAGGGCGCCCAGGGGTTTGTGTTCAATCTGCAAAAGCCGCTGTTTCAGGACCGCCGCGTACGTCAGGCGATTGCCTTGCTCTGGGATTTCGAATGGAGCAACCGGCAGATGATGCGCAGCATGTACCTGCGTCAGCGCAGTTTCTTCTCTCACAGCGAACTGTCGGCCACCGAGTTGCCGGATGCCGAAGAGCTGAAGATCCTTGAGCCCTGGCGCGGCCGGATCCCCGATCAGGTGTTCACCGAAGTGTTTCAGGCGCCGCGCACCGATGGCAGCGGCATCATTCGTGGCCAGCAGTTGCAGGCGCTGAAGTTGCTGGAAGAGGCGGGCTGGAAGCCCTGGGGCGATCAGTTGGTGAACGCCGCCGGCGAGCCGCTGCACTTCACTTTTCTCAATGGCCAGAAAGGCTTCGAACGTCTGTTGTTGCCGTTCAAACGCAACCTGGCGCAGATCGGCATCGGTTTCGATATCCGTCAGGTCGACACCGCGCAATACACCAACCGTGTGCGCAGCCGCGACTACGACATGATCGTCGCCGGCTACCCGGTGAGCCAGGCGCCGGGGCGCGAGATGTTCAATTACTTTGGTGCCGATGGCGCTGACGATCCCGGTTCCAACAACTACATGGTGCTGCGCGATCCGGCCGTGGACGGCCTGCTCACCGGGCTGGTGCAGGCCGACAACCGCGAGAGCATGTTGCGCCATGCGCGGGCGCTGGACCGGGTGTTGCAGTGGGGCTACTACTGGATTCCCAACTATTACCCGCCGGGGATTTCCACGGTGTGGTGGAACCGTTTCGGCCGCCCGGCGATTGCGCCGCTGTACGACGCCGGCCTGGAAACCTGGTGGGAAATCAGCCCCACGGCGCTGACCCAGACGCAGATGCAACAACGCACCAAGGAGTACGCCCATGTGGGGTTATAGCCTGCGGCGCCTGCTGCTGATCGTGCCGACCTTGTTGTGCATTCTGCTGGTCAATTTCGTCATCGTGCAGGCCGCACCGGGCGGGCCCGTGGAGCAAGCCATTGCGCGCTTGCAGGGCATCGGCGTGGGCAGCGCGGTGGGGGGTGGGCACGTCGAGACCGTCGGCGGCGAATCCCGCGCCACCCGTGGCCTGGACCCGAAACTGGTGGCCGATATCGAGCGTCAGTACGGCTTCGACAAACCGGCTGGCGAACGCTTGTGGCTGATGCTCAAAAGCTATGCACGACTGGATTTCGGTTCGAGTTTCTTCAGGGGCGCGAAGGTCACTGACCTGATCCTGCAGAAGCTGCCGGTGACTTTGTCGCTGGGTTTGTGGGCGACGCTGATCACCTATCTGGTGTCGATTCCGCTGGGTATTCGCAAAGCGGTGCACTACGGCTCGGCGTTCGATGTGTGGAGCAGCGCGGCGATCATCATCGGTTACGCAATGCCGGGATTTCTGTTCGCGCTATTGCTGATCGTGGTGTTCGGTGGCGGCACGGTGCTGGACTGGTTTCCGGTGCGTGGGCTGGTATCGGAAAATTTCGCCGAGCTGTCGGCCTGGGGCAAGGTGGTGGACTACTTCTGGCACCTGGTGCTGCCGGTCAGCGCGCTGGTGATTGGCGGGTTTGCGACGCTGACCATCCTCACCAAGAACAGCTTTCTCAACGAGATTTCGCGGCTGTATGTGGTGACCGCCCGGGCCAAGGGCCTGAGTGAAAAGCAGGTGTTGTACGGCCATGTGTTTCGCAACGCGATGTTGCTGGTGGTCGCCGGTTTGCCCCAGGCGCTGGTGACGGTGTTCTTCGGCGGCTCCTTGCTGATCGAAGTGATCTTCTCCCTCGACGGCCTCGGGCGCATGAGCTACGAAGCGGCGGTGGCCCGTGATTATCCGGTGGTGTTCGGCTCGCTGTTCATCTTCACCTTGTTTGGCCTGCTGATAAAACTGCTGGGCGACCTCTGCTACACCCTGGTCGACCCGCGTATCGATTTCACCACGAGGACTGCCTGATGTTGACGTTGTCTCCCATAGGTCGTCGGCGCTGGGCGCGTTTCAAGGCGCATCGGCGTGGCTGGTGGTCGTTGTGGCTGTTTCTGGCGCTGTTCGGTCTGAGCCTGGGCGGTGAACTGGTGGCCAATGACAAACCGTTGCTGGTGGCGTATCAGGGCGACTGGTATTTCCCGGCGTTCAAGCGCTACACCGAACAGGATTTCGGCGGTGAGCTGCCGTTTCAGCCGGATTACCGCAGCCCCCAGACCCGGCAGTTGATCGAGGGGCAGGGCGGGCGGATGTGGTTTGCGCCGATCCCGTTCGGCTTCGACACGGTCAACTACGACCTGAGCGAACCGGCACCGAGCCCGCCGACCGCCGATAACTGGCTGGGCACCGACGATCAGGCGCGGGACGTGCTGGCGCGGGTGATTTTCGGCACGCGTATTTCGCTGCTGTTTGCCCTGGCACTGACCGCCGCCAGCGCCGTGATCGGCATCACCGCCGGAGCGCTGCAAGGCTATTACGGCGGCTGGATCGACCTGATCGGGCAACGCCTGCTGGAGGTCTGGTCGGGGTTGCCGGTGTTGTATCTGCTGATCATTTTGTCGGGCTTTGTCGAACCGAATTTCTGGTGGTTGTTGGGGATCATGGCGCTGTTTTCCTGGCTGAGCCTGGTGGACGTGGTGCGCGCCGAGTTCCTGCGCAGCCGTGGCCTGGAATACGTCAAGGCGGCGCGGGCGCTGGGTGTCGGCGATGCTCAGGTGATGTGGCGGCACATCCTGCCCAACGCTCTGAGCGCCACGCTGACTTACCTGCCGTTCATTCTTACCGGCGCGATTGCGACGCTGTCGGCGCTGGATTTTCTCGGTTTCGGCATGCCCGCCGGAAGCGCTTCGCTGGGCGAGTTGATCGGGCAGGGCAAAAGCAATCTGCAAGCACCGTGGCTGGGGCTGACGGCGTTTTTCGCGCTGGCCCTGATTCTGTCTTTGCTGGTGTTCATGGGTGAGGCCTGCCGCGATGCGTTCGATCCACGATCTTGAGAGCATGAAATTGACCGACAACCTGATCGAACTGCGCAACCTCAAGGTCGCGTTCAATGGCTGCCAAGTGGTGCACGGCATCGACCTGGATATTCGTCCCGGTGAATGCCTGGCGTTGGTGGGGGAGTCCGGCTCCGGCAAATCGGTGACTGCGCACAGCATCCTGCAATTGCTGGAGCCGTCCATTACCCGTACCGAAGGCAGCATTCGGTACGCCGGTGAAGAGCTGCTGGGCGCCAGCCAACATCGCTTGCGCCAGTTGCGTGGCAACCGGATTGCGATGATTTTTCAGGAGCCGATGAACTCGCTCAATCCGCTGCACACCGTCGAGCGACAACTGGGTGAAACCCTGGCGTTACACAAGGGACTGGCCGGTGCGGCAGCGCGCAAACGGATTGTCGAACTGCTGGAACTGGTGGGCATTGAGCAGCCGCAAAATCGATTGAAGGCCTATCCGCACCAATTGTCTGGCGGCCAACGGCAGCGGGTGATGATCGCCATGGCGCTGGCGTGCGAGCCGCAGTTGCTGATCGCCGATGAACCGACCACCGCGCTGGACGTCACGGTGCAACGCAAGATCCTGCTGTTGCTTAAGGAACTTCAACAACGGCTGGGCATGGCGCTGCTGATCATCAGTCACGACTTGAATCTGGTGCGCAGAATCGCGCAGCGAGTGGCGGTGATGCGCGGTGGGGAGATTGTCGAACAAGCCGCTTGCGAACAGCTGTTCAGCGCGCCGCAGCACCCCTACAGCGTCGAGCTGCTGAATGCCGAACCCGGTGGCACGGCGTTGTGTCGGGACGAAGCCGAAACGCTATTGGCGGTCAGTGATCTGAAAGTCTGGTTCCCCCTTGGCGGTGGCTGGCTGCGGCCCAGGTCGTACCTCAAGGCGGTGAACGGCATCGGGTTGAACCTGCAACGGGGCAAGACGCTGGGAATTGTGGGCGAGTCGGGATCCGGCAAGTCGACGTTGGGCCAGGCGATCCTGCGTCTGATCGATGCACAGGGCAGCATCCGTATTCAGGGGCAGGCGCTGGAGACGCTGAGCGGCAAGGCGTTGCGACCGCTGCGCAAGCGTTTGCAGGTGGTTTTTCAGGACCCGTTCGGCAGCCTCAGCCCACGGCTGAGCGTGGCACAGATCATCGCCGAAGGCTTGCAGGTTCACAGCGACCTGAATGCCCGGCAGCGAGAACAGGCTGTGATCGAGGTGCTGCGCGAAGTCGGCCTCGATCCGGCGACACGTCATCGCTATCCCCACGAGTTTTCCGGGGGGCAGCGACAACGTATTGCGATTGCACGGGCATTGGTGCTCAAGCCGGACTTGATTCTGCTGGATGAACCGACCTCGGCGCTGGACCGAACGGTGCAAAAGCAAATCGTCGCACTACTGCGCCGGTTACAGGAGGAACATGGTCTGACGTACCTGTTCATCAGCCACGATCTGGCGGTGGTACGAGCGCTGGCCCATGACCTGATTGTGATGAAAGACGGCGAGGTGCTGGAGCGGGGCGCCACCGCTGAACTGTTCACCTCGGCGCGGCATCCGTATACGCGGGAGTTGTTGGCGGCTTCGTTCAGTCAGTAGGCGGGTATGAAACCCTGTGGGAGCGTTGGTGAACACAACATTGGCGTTCGACCGCTCCCACAGAGAATGCGTTGTGTTCTGAAACGACAAATCCCGCCTCCAAGGGCGGGATTTGTGTGCAATCAGCGAGGCTCCCGCGAACGGGGGCGGTCACCTCAGGACGGGAACAGCTCGGACAGTTTCATGGCCAGCATCATGTCGCCTTCAGCGCGCAGTTTGCCGCCCATGAACGCCTGCATGCCGTCGGTCGAACCGTCGACGATGCCTTCCAGGGTTTCGGCGTCCATGACCAGGGTCACTTGAGCGTCCGGGTTCACGCCTTCTTGCAGGTCGCAAGTGCCGTCTTTGACGATCAGCGAGAAGTGCTTGTCTTCGTCGATGCGGAACCCGAATACCAGGTCCAGACCGGCAGCAGCGGCTGGGTTGAACTTGGCTTTCATTGCTTGTACGGCATCAGCTACGGAGGTCATGGTTCGTTCCTTTCTTGTGTAATAAGAGCTTGGTGATTACAGCCAGGGTCACAGTAGTCCGGACTCAGCGAAACGTGATGAGTTCCGGGGCCTTCAGCAGTTGCAGGTGTGCATGACTGTTGAAGGAAGCCAGAGCCACCTCGCGACCACGGAACTTCAGTTGGTTGAGCGAGGTGTTGACGATTTGCCAGTTGAGCTCAAACGCCTGCCGCGCAGGCATTTGGGTAATCAGATGGAGCAGTGCGGTGATGGTGCCGCCGGAGGTGAACACGGCGATTTTCTGTGTGTCATCGGTCTGCTCGAGGATGCGCTGCAGGCCGGCATGGACCCGCTCGACAAACCCCAGCCAGCTTTCCAGACCCGGTGTGTCGTAAGAGCCGGCCAGCCAGCGTTCGATGATCAGGGCGAAGATGCGCTGGAACTCGGTGCGGTTTTGCGCGGCGTTGCGCAGGATGTCCAGCGCATGGGGTTCGTCGTCCAGCATGGCCGGCAGCAGCGCACGAATGACGGCTTCGGCGTCGAATTCGTTGAAGGCGGAGTCGATTTCCAGAAGCGGCACCGGCAGACCCACGGCGGCGTACTGTTGCAGCGCGCTGTTGGCCGTATGTTGCTGACGACGCAGGTCACCCGAGAGGCAGCGATCAAAGCTGATACCGAGCTCGGCAAGGTGCTGGCCGAGGATTTCTGCCTGGCGAACACCGATTGGCGACAGAACGTCATAGTCGTCTGCACCAAAGGAGGCCTGGCCATGTCGAATCAAATAGATGCTGCCCACGTCCGCTTCATCCCGGTGCGTTGAAGGTTTGGCGAGGTTATGAGGATGGCGGGTAGCTGTCAATGAAAAAACATACGCTTGTTTGAAAGGGCGTGTTGCAAGTGTTTGGCAAAGGTTTCACGGCTGGCCGTTGGGCCGGCGCGTGGGTATGCTGAACGCATCCGCGCGTATATGCAGCGCATTGTATTGAGGAGCCATGTGTGGATTTTCTGATGGAATACGCCAGTTTCCTGGCAAAGACCGTGACTCTGGTGATCGCCATTCTGGTGGTCCTGGCCAGTTTTGCGGCGCTGCGCAGTAAAGGGCGGCGTAAATCGGCTGGGCAGTTGCAAGTCAGCAAGCTCAATGATTTCTATAAAGGGCTGCGTGAACGTCTGGAGCAGAGCCTGCTCGACAAGGATCAGCTCAAGGCCTTGCGCAAGTCCGCCGCCAAGTCCGAGAAAAAACAGAAGAAGAAACCCGACGCCAAGGGCCGGGTGTTCGTGCTCGATTTCGACGGTGATATCAAGGCCTCGGCCACTGAAAGCCTGCGCCACGAAATTACCGCATTGCTGACCCTGGCCACGCCCAGGGATGAAGTGGTACTGCGTCTGGAAAGCGGCGGCGGCATGGTTCACAGCTACGGCCTGGCGTCCTCGCAACTGGCGCGCATCCGCCAGGCCGGCGTGCCGCTGACCGTGTGCATCGACAAGGTCGCGGCCAGCGGCGGCTACATGATGGCGTGCATCGGCGAGAAGATCATCAGCGCGCCGTTCGCCATCCTTGGCTCGATCGGCGTGGTGGCGCAGTTGCCCAACGTCAATCGCCTGCTGAAAAAACATGACATTGATTTTGAAGTGCTGACCGCGGGGGAGTACAAGCGCACCCTGACTGTTTTTGGCGAAAACACCGAGAAGGGCCGGGAGAAGTTTCAGGAGGACCTGGACATCACCCACGAGCTGTTCAAGAACTTCGTCTCCCGTTATCGCCCGCAACTGGCCATCGATGAAGTGGCCACCGGTGAAGTCTGGCTGGGCGTGGCGGCGCTGGACAAACAACTGGTCGACGAACTCAAGACCAGTGACGAGTACCTCGCCGAACGTGCCAAGGGCGCCGAGCTTTACCACTTGCATTACGCCGAACGCAAAGGCCTGCAAGAGCGCATCGGCATGGCGGCCAGCGGTTCGGTGGATCGCGTATTGCTGAGTTGGTGGAGTCGCCTGACTCAACAACGCTTCTGGTAATGACAACATGAACCCGGTCACTTCGGTGATCGGGTTTTTTTATGTCCGGTGTTTGGGGAATAAACAACGGGCATGAATAACACGTTGTCGGGTGGTATCTATGTATCTTTTAAGTTCAAGTTGTTGTTTTGTTGGCGGGGATTCTTATCGGGTTTTAGCGCTTTTAATTGAAAGGTCGGGGCCTAGACTGAATATTCTTATCAGTCGCAAGGTTCAAAGGATATGCCTTCAACTTTAACGAATAAAAACACACAGGATATGACGCCCGAAGAACAAGGCGCCTTTTTCGAACTTTTCAAACGTAAAGAACACCCGTCATGGCTGCTCAGTACCACACCTGAACGGCGTAGGGCTCTGCACGCCAGTCTGGTGGCCAGCCATCACTCCAGGGCCGAAACCGTCAAGGCACTGGGCAGGCTCAAGCGTCCGGAAAAATTCTGCAGCCCTCTGCTGGCCAAGGCCATGTCTGACAAGTTGGGAGAGTCTCTGGATGTACGAGGTGTTATTTTCCAGCATGTTCGCTCGACTTCAAGTTTGCTGGGGCTTCGCAAGAGACGTGTGTTGCCAATTGACGGGGACTTGCTGGGCGCCGCGTGTGAGAACTTTGAGGTCAGCGAAACATGGCTGACAGGTGTCACCGTTGACGAAAAGGTACGAAGGCGATTGTTGTGGGGGGCGCAGGCCTTGCAGCGGCATCCCGGCCTTGTGTTGCCAGACGCTGCGGGTGGTGATTCGGCGGTCAGCAAAAAGTCGGAGCCTGTTCAATGAAAGGATTGGCGATGAACACCTCCGAACAGCACGGTGTGGCGGGGGGCAACCCGATGATTGCCAGCCTCGCACTGACCACTGCGCTACCCATGACCGCCGCGCAATATGCGGCAAAGCTGATCGGCCAGCGCTGGGGTGATGAGTCCTTGAGGGCGCTGATGGTGGATCTCAATTACGACTTTTATGGCTATCGCGCAGACGGGAATGTGCATTTGGGCAAGGTGCGAACCTCGCAAAATCTGGTTCAGGCCTTGCTGAACAACTACCAGACCGTGGGCGCGGGTCGTTTTGGCGAGACAGCTTTTGGTTTGTACACCCAGCCCAGAGTGGGACCGCAGGTGCGTATCGTCGCTATCGAGGAGGCGATCAATCCTGGTAGTGGCTTTCGCGACTACGAAGGCATTTACCGACAAACCAGGCCGCAGGTCTATGGCCCGGACACGCAGCTTGCCCTCCAGCCGGCCGAGTTCAAGCAGTGGGTATGGGAACTCGAATTCCAGAGTCAGTACGCCGCTTATGTAGGTGATGCCTGGCCAGCAGACGAAACGTTGCTGGCGGCGGCTGCCTATCCGCTGCGCACCGGTGTCAAGGCGGCTTTTGTCATGGCAGCGTGGCTGCAACGTCAGGAAAACAGTCTGACCGTACCCGCGCACGGTCTGGCGTTGCGAGCTGCCGGGCTTGAGCCGCAACAGCCATGGACGCAACTGACGGTCGAACACATGCAGGTGCGTGCACCGATTCCGCCATCGGTTGAGGCCGCCCGCCTGATGATCTATCGCTACACCTCTAGCGATATCTGGAGTTTCAGGGACAAGGCCAGTGGCCGGATTGTGCTGTACGTTCCGGGAAACTCTTCAGCGTTTCACGAGTTTGCCGATCATCAGGCGTTGCTGGACTGGGTGGTCGACATCGCTCGTCATCCCGTGAGGCGGCAGGCGCTGGCCGCGCATTTTGCCGAGGATGATCGTGAAGACGGTACTTTCCATGCCGGTGTGTTGAGCGCACTGGAAGGCATTGCCATTTATCCGCGCCAATACCAACTGAAGAAGGGCAGCGGTTTCTTCAACAACGACGGTTACTGGCCAGCGGGCGATTACATTCAATTGCAAGTACCGCCGCCGCTCACCGACCCGTTTGCACAATGGGTGCGGGTCATGAAGCAGGCGGCCCTGGCGAGTATCGACAGCATTCGTGACGATGCCCAGGTCAATCGTGACAACCTGAGCGCAGTCGTCGAGCCAGTGGCGCAATGGATCGAGAAGTTCGGCCCGTTGGCGTTGTTCGTCCCCGGTGGCGAGGGCCTTCTGGCGCTGGCAGGGTTGATCGATGCCGGTTATGGGGTGGCTCAAGCGGTGGAGGGGCAGACAGCAGATGAGCGTTCGGCCGGGATCACCCGCACGGTGTTCGGCTTGCTCAACGCCTTGCCGGTGGCCATGGCCGGTGCGCTCGTGAAGACCGAAGAACGGGCTGTGGCGGCCACGGACCCGCAGCCGCAGCCGCAGCCGCCACAGGGTGTACTTGAAGCACCGGTGCCTGCGCTTGCCACCGACGTGCCGTCATCGTCCCTTGTCCTGAGCGAACGTTTACGCCTGCTACGTGGTCTGGGGCCTGAAGTGGCGTCCTTCAGCGACGAAGTGTTGGGGCAAATCGGCCATGTCTGCGATATCAACAATGACCTGCTGACCTTGATGCAGGCGGGGCGCCGACCACAGGCGCCGATTCTGGTGGACACCATTGCCCGGTTTCGTCTCGATCAGGACATCCAGCAGGCGCTGGGGCAGGCCGTTTCCCCTTCGCCCGCCGAGTTGTTCCGCCTACGCTATGGCGCGTTGCAACAGTCGGATCACGAGTGGGTAAAGCTGTTTCAGCATCACTATCCCGATTTGCCCAGAGGCGCTATTGAACAGATGCTCGACCGGGCCGGGGTCGACATCGACGCGCCGCATACACTGGCCGATGCCAAGCGGATGCTGAGTGAGCTGAGCGCCAAGGGGCAGCAGTATCAATTTCATGTGCGCTTGACCCGCGCCTATGAAGGTCTGTACTTGCGCTCGGTCGAATGCGCCGACAGCGATGTGCTGGCGTTGCATTCGCTGCGGCGGTTGCCGGGATGGTCGCCGCAGACTCGGATCGAAATCATTGACGGAACTTCGGCCAACGCCCGAGTGCTGGACAGCATCGGTCCGGGCAGTGGTGGTCATTATCGCCAGTTGATCAGGCAGGGTTCGGGGTATCAGGCCACCCCGCCTGTCATCGGTCGCACCGTGGACTTCCACACGGCGCTGCTCGATGCACTGCCCGCCGAGCAGCGTACGGCCTTGGGCCTGCGCCCGGAAAGCGCGTTGCAGGATTTGCAGGTGAAGCTGCGTGAATCGGCGTTGCCCCGCGCCGAGCTTGAAACGGGGTTGCAGCGAATGGATGCGGGCATGCCGTTCGACAGACAGGGTTTGCGTGGTGGCGGTTATCCGGATACGCCTCAAAGCGCGGCACTGACAATGGAAATCCTGGGGGTGCAACTCAGGCAGATCTACCCCGGCATCACGCCGCAAGAGGTCGAGGAGTTTGCGCAACGGTGGGGGCCCAGCGTGCAGAACCGACTGTCGATTCTCAGTGATCAATTGCAGCAGTTGCGGATCGACCTGGAGGAGTGGGTCGAACAGGTCGAGCAAGATGCCGAGGACATGGACGTCGATTGGCTGGATTCGGATGACGAGGACGCCCAGGGAATGGACCCCGGGGAGCTTGATGTGGCAAACGAGGCACGTCTTGACGACGCCATGGAGCTTGAGCGCCGTTCAAGAGTCGAGCTGGCCAATGATCTGGAAGCTCGCTGGCAGCGCCAGGGCGATGCGGCCAGCCATGTCTATGAAGGGGGGCAGTTTACCGGCTTCCGGTTGGAAATGGACTTCGAAAATCTGCACAGCCTGCCGCGGCTCAACGCCAAACTGCCAGATGTCGTGGAGCTGTCAGCCACCCATCTCACGCTGACACAGATTGACAGCCTTTCTGGGTTTCTGAAGTGTTTCCCCAATCTTCGCACGCTGGATCTGGCGCAGACCGATTTGCGTAGTACGGTGCAGGGAGGAGGATTTGGCGCCAGCCTGCCTGAGGCCATCAGCCAGCTGACTCAACTCACCCGTCTGAATCTCAGGGCGACCTGGTTGACGCTGACCGAGCAAGCGGCTGGCAGGCTGGGTGAGTTGACCCGCCTTGAAGAACTCGATTTGAGCGAGAACCCCCTGGGTACCGCGCCGGTGGTGGTGCAGATGCTTGCCCTGCGGCGTTTGAACCTGCGGAGCACGGGCATCCAAATCTGTCCGGTGGGTATCCGTGATCACGCTTATCTGCAACGTCTTGATCTGCGTGACAATCAGATCGGGCTGATACCCGAACCGGTCAGGGTACAGTCTGTGGCCCCGTACAACCTGTTGTTGGCGGGCAACCCGTTGAGCGATACCGATTCACTGCGCTGGGTCATGACCCATCGCCAGCAAACCGGTATCAACGTGTGGCTGGGGCCGCCGCATCCCGAGATCGTCAGCGCGCAGCCATGGCTGGCCGGGCTAGCGCCGCAGGATGCAGTCTTGCAGGTAGCACGCTGGGAGCGTCTGGTGGCGAAGGAGGGCAGTGACCGGTTTTTCGGAACACTGGATCTGGCCCGGCGTACCGCTGATTTTCAGGTGGACTACGTGCCATTGCAGCAGCGAGTCTGGAACATGCTGACCGCGATAGACGCTTCACCCGCGCTTTGCCAGCACCTGTTTCAGGAAGTGCAGTGGACGGCGCTCGACGGCGACAACCCGTTTGCCAGCCTGTCCAGGCTGGAGGATCGCATCGCAGCGTTTCAGGCGGCTGGTGCGGCCCCCTGACGGCGGCTTTGCACCGGCGAAAAAAAACCTTGAGCCTCGGCGGGCATGCCGAGGCTCAAGGCTCTTTATCAATCAGCGACGACGGAACAGCGGCAGCGGTTCGTCGGTGGCGGCCTGATAAGTCACCGAGAAGTCCTTGAGGCTTTCAAGGGCTTCATACGGGTCTTTGTCAGCGCGCAAGGCAAAGGCGTCAAACCCGCAACGGTGCAGGTAAAACAGCTGGTCGCGCAGCACGTCGCCAATTGCCCGCAGCTCGCCCTTGAAACCATAGCGGTCACGCAGCAGGCGGGCATTGGAGTAGTTGCGGCCATCGGTGAAGGCCGGGAAGTTCAGGGCAATCACCTTGAACTGATCCACGTCGTCACCGATTTCCTCGGCTTCTTCATCGGCGTCCAGCCACACACCCAGGCCGCCATCGCGGGCCTTGAGCGCGTGGGCATGATCGCGCCACAGGGCCAGCGGCACGATCAGGTCGTCGCAGTTGGAAATGCCGTCGAGGGTCGCGTCCTTGGGCAGTAAGTGCCAGGTTTCGTCGACGACCTCGTTGTTCTTAATGATTCGCTGCATAGACGCGTTCCTTGAAGAGGTCGATGCCGATACGTTGATAAGTGTCGATGAAGCGCTCGTCCTCGGTACGTTGTTCGACGTACACATCGATCAGCTTCTCGATCACGTCAGGCATGGCGTCCTGGGCGAAGGACGGGCCGAGGATCTTGCCCAGGCTGGCGTCACGGCTGGCGCTGCCACCCAGGGACACCTGGTAGAACTCTTCGCCTTTCTTGTCCACGCCCAGAATGCCGATGTGGCCGACATGGTGATGACCGCAGGCGTTCATGCAACCGGAGATGTTGAGGTCCAGCTCGCCGATGTCGAACAGGTAGTCCAGGTCGTCGAAACGGCGCTGGATCGATTCGGCAATCGGGATCGACTTGGCGTTGGCCAGCGAGCAGAAATCGCCACCGGGGCAGCAGATGATATCGGTCAGCAAGCCGATGTTCGGCGTGGCGAAACCTTGCTCGCGCAACTCGCCCCACAGCGCGAACAACTGTTGTTGTTCAACGTCGGCCAGGATGATGTTCTGTTCGTGGGAGGTGCGCAGTTGACCGTAGCTGTAACGCTCGGCCAGGTCGGCAACGCCGTCGAGCTGCTTGTCGGTGATGTCGCCCGGCGCCACACCGGTCGGCTTCAGGGACAACGTCACCGCGACGTAGCCCGGCTTCTTGTGGGCCAGGGTGTTGCGGCTGCGCCAGCGGGCGAAGCCAGGGTGTTGCTTGTCGAGTTCGGCCAGTTCGGCGCTCTGGTTGTCCAGGGCCTTGTAGTCCGGGTCGACGAAGTGTTTGGCCACGCGATGCACTTCGGCTTCGGTCAACGTGGTCTGGCCTGCGCGCAGGTGTTCCATTTCCGCATCGACTTTTTGCGCGAAGACTTCAGGGGTCAGCGCCTTGACGAGGATCTTGATCCGCGCCTTGTATTTGTTGTCACGACGGCCATAGCGGTTGTAGACCCGCAGGATGGCGTCGAGGTAGCTCAACAGGTCTTGCCACGGCAGGAACTCGTTGATGAACGCGCCGACCACCGGTGTCCGGCCCAGACCGCCACCGACCAGCACCCGGAAGCCCAGTTCGCCAGCGGCGTTGTGCACCGGCTCAAGGCCGATGTCATGGACTTCGATGGCCGCACGGTCGGAGGTCGAACCGTTGATGGCGATCTTGAACTTGCGCGGCAGGTAGGCGAATTCCGGGTGGAAAGTAGTCCACTGACGGACGATTTCGCACCATGGCCGCGGGTCGATCACTTCATCGGCGGCGACGCCGGCGAACTGATCGGTGGTGACGTTGCGCAGGCAGTTGCCGCTGGTCTGGATCGCGTGCATCTGCACGGTGGCCAGCTCAGCCAGGATGTCCGGAATGTCTTCCACCGCCGGCCAGTTGAACTGCACGTTCTGGCGGGTACTGATGTGGGCATAGCCCTTGTCGTAGTCGCGGGCAATCTTGGCCATCATTCGCGTCTGGCGCGAAGTGAGTTGGCCATAAGGCACCGCCACCCGCAACATCGGGGCAAAACGCTGGATATAAAGGCCATTTTGCAGGCGCAGGGGGCGGAATTCCTCTTCGCTCAGCTCGCCTGCCAGATAGCGTCGGGTCTGATCACGGAACTGCTTGACGCGGTCCTCGATGATCCGCTGATCGTACTCGTCGTATACGTACATATAAGTCCTGTTCTCAGGCTTGGGCCGGTCGGATACGGCTGCTTTTTTTGGCTGGCTTGCGTCCGATACTGCCTCGGCAATTCTGCGCGCACGGCCGCGCACTCCCTACGGAGCGGGGGCAAGATACCAGTTTGCAGTTATGCGCAAAAGTGATGTTTGAGTATATGTAAAGAACCAAAATGACTAACGAGAAGCGTTATTGAAAAGCCCTTGGTTGTCGTAAGGGCAATCATCGTCTTAACTGTGGTCGAGTCTTTATGCAATCACCGATAAAACCGACAAGAGGCGATGCAATGAGCAACCCAACCAAAGCAAGGAAAAGCGATAGCACGGTCGATGCCTGGGCGATTCTGTTCCTGATCATTCTTGTAGTAGGCACGGCGGTATTCTGGGTCAGTCATCAATAAAACGACCTCGTCCGGGCTCATTCCGACGATTGTCGGACAATAGCCGGAATAAACCCGGTTTTGCGGGTATTCGCCGTTTATAATGCGCGGCGAATTTCCGGGGGCTCGGACGACCTATGTTGAAGTTTTTCTGTGGCGTGCTGTTGACGCTTGGGGCGGTCTCGGGATCGTTTGCCCAGGCAGCTTCAGTGCTGTTTCTCAATCCCGGCAGCACTCGGGAAGCGTTCTGGGTCAGTTACTCGCAATTCATGCAGGCCGCCGCCAGGGATCTGGGCATGGACCTGCGTATTGTCTATTCCAATCGTCAATCCGATGTGGTCATCGAGCAGGCCCGTCGGGCACTGCAAGGCCCCGACCGTCCCGATTATCTGGTATTCGTCAACGAGCAGTACGTCGCGCCGCAGATTCTGCGCCTGGCCCAGGGCCGCGGCGTGAAGTTGTTCATGGTCAACAGCGCGTTCACGGCCGACCAGACAAGCCTGATGGATGCGCAGCCCGACAAGTTCGCTGAGTTGCTGGGCAGCCTGGTGCCCAATGACGAGGAGGGCGGCTACCTGATGCTCAAGGAGCTGATTCGCCTCAAAGGCCCGGTCCCGCCGGGTCAGGTGATCGAGTTGCTGGCGTTTTCCGGGCTGAAGATCACCCCCTCGGCGCAACTGCGTGAGAAGGGCATGATGCGTGCCCTGGCCGAGCATCCCGAAGTGCACCTGCGCCAACTGGTCTACAGCGGCTGGACCCGCGAACGTGCCTATGAACAAGCCCGGTTGTTGTTCAAGCGCTACCCGCATACGTCGCTGGTGTGGTCGGCCAATGACGAAATGGCCTTTGGCGCCATGCAGGCCTACACCGAAACGGGGGGGCAACCCGGCAAAGGCGTGTTGTTCAGTGCCGTCAATACGTCGCCGCAGGCGTTACAGGCACTGCTGGACGGTCGATTGAGTGCGCTGCTGGGTGGTCACTTCAGCCTGGGCGGCTGGGCGATGGTGCAGTTGCATGACGATGAGCTGGGGGTGGACATCAGCCAGTACGGCGGACGCGACCAGCAGATACCGCTGCTGCAACTGATCGACCATGCTCAGGCCAAACGCCTGTTGGTCCTGAATTCGACACAGAACTACGGTGTGGATTTTCGGCAGCTCTCGGCCAAGGGCCACCCGAGCTCGTGGCGTTATCCGTTCAGCCTGCAAACGCTGATGCACTGAGGCCGCTTCAGACGCCTGCCAGGTGCACCACGAGCTGCACGATGCCAAACAGCGTCAGGGCGAACACTGCGGTGAACACAATCCCCATGATCAGGAAGTGGCTGGGCTTGCCATGGGTGAAGTCGCGGGCGCGGTTCTTGCCGCTCTGCACGCCGAAGGCCGCAGCCATCACACTGTGGAGCATTTGCCAGAACGTTGGTGGTTTGTTGTCGGAGTCGTCCATGTGTCCCTCGACTGGTGGTGACAAAAGCAATGCTCCCCAGAGAATAGTCAACTTTGTGCAAAAGGTCGGCGTGGCCCCGAACGTATAACTATGTACCGCCATCGACGCGTGTTTGCTCGCTGTAATGAGGCTCCTTAAACAGAGTCATCAGGAGTTACCGCATGTCGAGTTCAACCCCGCTGCCGGGTATGGGACTGCACACCGAGCTGATCAAGGACCGCTTGCCAGGCTGGATTGCCCACAGTGCATCTGCCGATATTCGCCGCTTGCGGTCCGGCCTGCTTGCCGGCCATACAACGCCAGACTCGCCGCCGAGCTGGGCGGTGCAGGCCAGTCAGACGCTGCGTCAGGCACTGGCTGACAGCCAGAAGGCCAGTCGCCGCTCCCACACGGCGCTGGCCAAGACCCTTGAAGGCCTCAAGGGTATTACCGCCTTTGCCGAACCGCTGCTGAGCGAAGCGCTGCGTAAAAAATTCGGCCAAGCTCCGGACGTCAACAATCACGCCTTGTATTACTTGCGTTATCGCCAGTCGGTCCAGCAGCACTCGTTGCTGCAAGCGGCGTTACTGAACTTTGAAGGCAACGAGGACTTTCACGATATTTCCCTTGAGGCCACCAGCGCCCTGGCACCCAAGGATGCGCTGAAGACCGAGTACTACGGCGAAGTGATGGCCGGTGGCAGGCAACGGGCACGTCATCGCTACAGTGAAAAACTGTCCATCACACCGGATGATTTCTCGACGCTGTGTCGCAGCCTCGACCTCGGCCAGCAGTACCAGAGCCACCTTGAGCGGGTATTTGAAACACCGGCCAGCAAGGCGCAGGTGCGTCAGCAGATGATCACGGCGCAAAAGGATTTGCTGGCCATTCGCGTGCACACCGCACGAATGAAAAATGAGATCAGCGAATCAGCCTACACGTTGCTGCTGGCGATCCTGGCCGGGACGGATCGGCCCAAACTGGACGACAAGCCGGTGGCGTATAGCCAACTGAAAATCTTTGGTTTCGCGCTGGGCGAAATCGTGCTGATCGGCCCCGGCGTTGGTCAAGTGACCGCCCCGCCAGCTGACTGGTACTCGCCGTTCACCCCTGGCAGGAATCTGTTTGATTCAGCGTCTGACCCCTCTGGCGGACGCCTGGTGGCCTGGATTCCCGGGGCGCCGCTGTATCCTGTCAAGGAATACGCCTCGATGGAGGCCTTCAAGACAGACCTGGCAATCAGCCTGCGCTCGCCGGCCTATCAGCAGTTCTTTGCCAGTTTGCTGCCACAAGACGACGCGGCGGCTTTTCTCAACCAGTTGAAGGACAAGTTATATACTTGGAAGTGGAATGCCAATGGCCTCAAGGAGCAGGTCTTTGACGACGCAATCGACCTGAATCTGCGAGAGACGGTGATCAGCGGCGAGCTGTTCGGTGCGCTCTACGACAAGCACCTGCAACGCTTGAAAGCCAACGCCCGCCTGCTGGCGGTGCCCACCGCCGATGCTGATCGCAAGGCGGCCCAGGAGCGTCATGAACACTGGCTCAGCATCGGCCTGAATATGCTGAACGTGGCCGCGTTCATTGTGCCGGGCGTGGGCGAGGTGATGCTGGTGGTGACGGCCATCCAGCTGGGGCTTGAGGTGTACCACGGCATCGAGTCGTGGAAGGACGGCGATATGGTTGCCGCCTGGGGGCATCTGGAATCGGTGGCGTTGAATGTGGCTTTCATTGCCGCGCTGGGCGGTGCCGGCATCGTGGCGAGTCGGGCGCCGGTGATTCAGGTTTCGCGCTGGGTCGATGGTCTGGTGCCGGTCAAGCTGCCCAATGGTGAAGCGCGACTGTGGAAGCCGGACCTTGCGCCCTATAAAAGTGACGTGGTGTTGGCTCCGTCGATCAAGCCCAATGCCCTGGGGCAGTATGAAACGGGCGGTAAAATCTATGTGCGCATCGGCGATGGGCTGTACGAAAAAGGCTTTGATGCGCAGCTGAAAAAATGGCGGGTCAAACACCCCACCGATTCGGCGGTGTACCAGCCGGTGCTGGAAGGCAACAACAACGGTGGCTGGCGCGGTAATCATGAGCGTCCGCTGGAGTGGGACCGGCTGACCCTGCTGCGGCGAATGGGCCATCACACCGAGGCGTTCTCCGATGACGCCCTGAATACCATTGGCGATATCAGCGGTGTGCAGGACGAGGTGCTGCGCAAAATGCACGTCGATGGCCTGCCGGTTCCGTCGCTGCTGGCCGATACCTTGCAACGCTTTCGGATCGACCGGGAAGTGAGCGAGCTGATCGAGCAGATTCGCACGGGCAGGGGGCTCGACCCGCGTTATGAATACGTCATGCCCTTGCTGGTGGAGATGCCACGCTGGCCGGCCGGGCGGGTGCTGGAAGTTTTTGACGGGCCTGAACCGTGGGGCCGTTCCCGGCTGTACGGCAGCCCTTTATCGGCGGCGGATGTGCGGGCGACAATCAAGGTCACTCGCGCTGAAGTGCTGGGAGGCAAGTTGTCTCAACGTGTTCTGGCGGAGTTGAGCGAAGAGGAAGCCCTCGACGTGCTCGGGAGCCGTGCGGTCGGGGAAGGCGCGGAGCGTGAAGCGTTGTTCAATTCACGGCTGGCGGATGTTGCACTGAAGCGCCAAAAAGCCATTTTCCAAAGTCTGGAGCACTCAGCCGAGCCCGCACATCAGGGCGCAGAGGGCTTGCAGCGCAGGTATCCTCAATTATCCGATGCGGCTACGCGAGAGATCCTGAACACTGCCAGCGCAGGCGACCGGACGCAAATGCACACGACTGGCACGATTCCCCGGCGTGTGGACAATGCTGCCCGAGCGTACCTGCAACAGCGTCGTCTGAATCGGGCAATAGCCGGTTTGCAGCGCGAAAACATGGCCTCTGTCGACAGTGATCGTCTCGCCCTGCACGGGCTGGAACAGCTTGCGCAATGGCCCGCAGATCTGCGGCTGGAGTTGCATGCCGACCATTTCAATGGCCGGTTGCTGGACAGTGTCGGCGACGAAAATGCGTCGGTGCGCAAGTACCTGGTCAAGGATGGCGAGCGTTTTCAGGCTTATGACGAGCGCGGTCAAACCCTGAACAGCGTTGCACCTCACGGACGTCATTTGTTCGATTCGATCATGCATGCCCTGCCCGATGAGGCCCGGCAAGGGCTGGGGTTGCCCAGGGTCACTCAAGGCCCCGAGCTGCAACAGGCCCTGGCACGTCATGCCTTGGGGCACCGTCGGGAAATGGCCGGTATTTTGAAACAGCGCCAGCCGATGTCCAGGCCAACGGCGCGCCTGGGCAAAGGCCGACTGGGTTATGGCTTGACGGGCAGGGGCGATGCCTTCCGGGGCGACGCGTCATTGATTGCCCGGGTACGCGATGTTTATCCCAATATCACTGAGGAAGAAGCCTCGCTTTTTGTGCTTGGCCGTCTGGCCAATGGCGAAGAACCCAGGCAGATATTTCATCTGCTCAACAATCGGCAGCGAGAGTTGACGGGGTTACGGGCGGTTCTGGAGCACTGGGTGGCGGCAGACGGCAACCTGATGGCGAGTCGACAACGGGTGTCTGACAACCTCATCAGTTGTTGGCGAGAAAATCTGTACCGTGGTCAGCTCCCCGAGGCGTCCGTGGATTTGACCGGGGTTGACGAACTGCCAGTACTGACTGCGGATTTCTCTCACGTTCAGGCACTTTATGTGGGGGGCAGGGCCATCGCCGCAGAGCGGGGCGCTGCGTTGTTGAGGCAGTTCCCTGGCGTGCGACGTCTGGAACTGTATGTTGATCAGGAGCTGATAAACCAGGTCAGTGAGAGTCTGGCCGGCTTGACCACCATTACCGAACTGGCAATTCACGGTTGGGGGCTGCGTTGCCCGCCTGAATTTGTGCAGCGCCTGAGTGCACTGACACAACTGGAACGCCTGTCTGTGGCCGGTTCCACGGATGGCCTGGATGTCAGCGGCATGGCCCGCCTGCGCTGGTTGAGCGTCACCCTGATGGAAGCGGACTGGCCTGCGGGCATTTTGCAGCTGGAGCAACTTGAATCCCTGAGTCTTTCGGGCGACAGGGTCGGCACGCTGCCAGAGGGGTTGTTCACCGGGCATGAGCGCCTGTGGCGAGGCTTGCATCTGGATTGGTCGAACTTCGATCCGCAGACCGTTGTGAAAGCCTTCGAATACCTGCATGACAATCCTGCGCATCTGGTTGATGAACAAGCCTGGGTAACGAGCTACGCCAAACGCTCGCTGGAACGCCTGGGTGCCGAGGATCCGAGATTTCCAGGCAAGGCCATCGCCGAGTTCAGGCGTCAGGGGCTCACGCCTCGCGAGATGCTTGACCGTATCAACAACGTGCGCGAAGAGCAGCGAGTCATGCAGCAAGGCTTGCTGGAATGGCAAGCGAGGACGTTGCGCGTCGATCGCCGCACCGTGGACCCGGTGATCCGCGAACGCTGTGTGGAAAGAATCCTGGCGTGTTGGCGTAATGGCTTGAGCGGGCGCTATACCGAGGATGCGTTACCGCCGGGGCGGTTATTTACAGCCCTTTCAGACCGTGCGGTGCTGGATCTGTCGGCAGGCGTATTGGGCGATCTGCCGCCGCTGCCCCGGGATGCCTTTGCGCATGTGCGACGTTTGAATATCGCAGGCGTAAAAGCCTCGACCGAGGACATCGATGGTTTCCTGAAGCATTTCCCCCGGCTCGCCGAACTGAACCTGAGCCGCAATAGCCTGACGGAACTGCCGCCAACACTGGTGGACCTCAAAGACCTGACGCACCTGGATCTTTCCTACAACCAACTGACGGTCACGGGACCGGTCCAGTATCAACTGAGTCGCCTGGGCAAGCTGCGGGTGTTGAGTTTGCCGTACAACCGGATCGTTGAACTGGACGTCAGCACCCTGACCGATCTGGTGAAACTGGACCTCAGTCATACCGCGCTCAGGAATTGGCCCAAGGGCGTACTGGACCTGCCAGGCTTGCAACAACTGGACCTGAGCTACAGTGCGATCACGACCATCCCCGAGGCAGCCCTAAGTGGGCATGACGTGCTGCTGCTCCTTACCAGTGTCCGTGGCTGCCGGTTGGCGCCGCCAGCGCGTGCGGCATTGTTGGCCTATGGCGAGCGAGCCGGTCTGGGCAATCTGCTGGGCATCCCCAAAAGCACCCTCGCTGAAGGACTGACGGGCGGTGATCCGGAATACTTTCCCGTGGAGGTCGCCGATGACCCCCGGTTGCTGCTGTCGCTCCCGCTGGAGCCCGTTGGTGGTGAGCTACGCTTGACTCCCGCAGCCCAACTGCAGCGCCTGGACCCTGGGCTAGGCAACGTCGAAGCGATTCAGCGGGTTACCGAGTTAAGTGCGAGTGGATTGAGTGCGCTTGAAATCGAGGCCCGCCTGGGCGAGTGGCGTCAACAGCACCAGACGTTGATCAGGCAACTCAATGCCTGGATCGACATCCGTGCGTATCGCGAGGGGGGCGGCTGGGTCAGCGCCATTGATCGCAGACGTGCGGCTGACAGAATTCTGCAAAGCTGGCGGGTCGGTCTGCGGCCTCAGCCGGTGGCGGGACCTCATGTACTCGATTTCGATGGCCTTACCCTGGGTGATCTGCCTGGCGTGTCAAAGGTCTTCAACCACGTCACGGAGCTGAACCTGAGCGCGATCAAGTTGACGGAGCAGGGCTCCAACGAGTTCCTGCGTGCGTTTCCCAATCTGCGCAGCCTGATGCTCAACAAAAATGGCCTGGCCCGTTTGCCCGAGCCCGTTGCCGAACTCAAAGCCCTCACCCGTCTTGACGCGGCCAGCAATGACCTGCGCGATGTCGTTCAACTGCAACGCGAGCTGGGTGGCTTGCCGGCACTGGAGACGCTGGACTTGAGCGAGAACACGCTGTTCGAGTTTGATGTAACCGGTATGACGCGGCTCAAAAGCCTCGACCTGCGTGGCAACGTGCTGTCGGATTGGCCGACCGGGGTGTTGGTGATTGCGGACCTCAGCTCCCTGAATCTGAGCAATAACCAGATCGAGACCATCCCGCCAGAGGCATTACAGCCAGAGCACCGGGCGCTGATGGCGGGTACGAATCTGTCCGATAACCTGCTGCTGGAGCATGAATTCGAGATTCTGCGCGCCTACCTGCGCGATACCGGCAACGGCCTGGGTTTTTCCGACCAGGAGATCGAACGTATGATCGATGGCTACGCACAGACAGAGGAAAGCGCAGAGGGCTCTGATGCAGAAGACGTTCACCCTGACTACCAGACGCCACAGGAGCAGAAGAATCGCTGGTTTGCAGGCGTGGCTGCGGACTCGGAAAAGCATGGTGTCTGGGACGCCCTCAAGGACGCCGACGATAACCACAACTTTTTCTACATCCTGTCACAGCTGCCGCAGACCAAGGATTTCAAACAGGACGTGGCCGAACTGACGCGTCGGGTCTGGGACGTGCTTGATTCGGCCCACGAAAGCGAGGCACGGCGCGAGAGTCTGTTTGATACCGCAACGGTATCAATGGTCAAAGCTACCTGTGGTGATGGCTGGATTCTCTTGTTCAGTGATCTTGAACTCAACGTCTACCAATTCAATACCTTGCGGTCGGCGACTGCCGGGCAGGAAGGACCGAAGCTGTTCAAGCTGGCCACCGGGATGATTCGTATCGATGAGGTCGAGGCCGTTGCCAGTGACGTGATCAGGGCCAGGCCCGGTATTGATCCGGCGGAGATTCGTCTTGCCTACCGCATTGGCCTGGCGCAACGGCTGGAGCTGCCGCGCCAGCCCGTCGACATGTTGTACCGCAACGTGTCGCGAGTGACGCAGGCTGATATCGACCGGGCATACACCTCGATCATCGACAAGGAGCGCACCCCGGTGTTTCTGCACAATCTGGTCAAGCGTGAATACTGGGTGGACTACCTGAAACGCCAGTACCCGGCCGACTACACCGAGTTGACGCGCAGCCAACAGCTGAAATACGAGGCGCTGGAGGCGCGTCATGCCAATCTGGATGCGCACTACCAGGCAGAATTGCTGGTGTTGACCGAGGCCAATAACGCCGAGCAGACGCAGCTGGCCATTCGTCTTTCAGCCCGGGAGCGGACGCGCATGGGCCTGTAGTTGCAAGCGCTGCGGGGGACAATCCGGCGTGTCCCCCGCCGTGCTCAGGCTGTCAGTTGTCGTAGCCCAGGTTCGGCGCCAGCCAACGCTCGGTGACGCTCAACTCCTGGCCCTTGCGCGAGGTGTAGCTTTGTACCTGGTCCTTGTCGATCTTGCCCACGGCGAAGTACTGCGCCTGCGGGTGGGCGAAATACCAGCCGCTGACCGCCGCTGCCGGGAACATGGCGTAGTGCTCGGTGAGGAACACGCCGCTGCGCCCTGCATGCATTTCGCTCGCTTCGGGGTCCAGCAACTTGAAGAGCGTCGATTTCTCGGTGTGATCCGGGCAGGCCGGGTAGCCGGGGGCAGGGCGGATGCCGGTGTATTGCTCTTTGATCAGCGCTTCGTTGTCCAGCGTCTCGTCCTTGGCATAACCCCAGTGCTCTTTACGCACCTGCTGGTGCAGCCACTCGGCGCAGGCCTCGGCCAGGCGGTCGGCCAGGGCCTTGACCATGATCGAGTTGTAGTCGTCGCCGGCGTCCTGATAGGCCTTGGCCACTTCTTCGGCACCGATACCGGCGGTGGTGATAAAGCCGCCCACGTAGTCGGTGATCTCGCTGTCTTTGGGCGCCACGAAATCCGCCAGGGAGAAGTTCGGCTTGCCGTCGGTCTTGATGATCTGCTGGCGCAGGTGATGCAGCTTGGCCAACGGCTGACCGTCATCGCCATAGACTTCGATGTCGTCTTCGCGCACCTGATTGGCCGGCCAGAAGCCGAACACCGCACGGGCGCTGATGAGTTTTTCGTCAATCAGTTTGGCGAGCATTTCCTTCGCGTCGGCGTACAACGCGGTGGCGGCTTCGCCGACCACTTCGTCTTTGAGGATGCGCGGGAACTTGCCGGCCAGGTCCCAGGAGATGAAGAACGGCGTCCAGTCGATGTACTCGGCCAACACGTTCAGATCGATGTTATCCAGTACGCGCGAACCGGTGAAAGTCGGTTTGACCGGGGTGTAGCTGCCCCAGTCGAACTGCGGCTTCTTGGCGATGGCGGCCGGGTAGCTCAGGCGTTCGGTGCGGGCACTGCGGTTGGCGGTGCGTTCGCGAACGTCGATGTATTCCAGGCGGGTTTTCTCGACGAAACCAGCCTTCAGTTCCTTGGACAGCAACTGCGTCGCCACGCCCACGGCGCGGGAGGCGTCGGTCACGTAGATCACCGCGTCATTGCTGTACTTGGGTTCGATTTTGACCGCCGTGTGCGCCTTGGAGGTGGTCGCACCGCCGATCATCAACGGCAGGTAAAAGTCCTGGCGCTGCATCTCGCGGGCCACATGCACCATTTCATCCAGCGACGGCGTGATCAGCCCCGACAGGCCAATGATGTCGCACTTCTGCTCCTTGGCGACCTGCAGGATTTTCTCTGCCGGGACCATCACCCCAAGGTCGACGATGTCGTAGCCGTTACAGCCCAGCACCACGCCGACGATGTTCTTGCCGATGTCGTGCACGTCGCCCTTGACCGTGGCCATCAGGATCTTGCCCTTGGCCTCCGGTTTGTCGCCTTTTTCCAGCTCGATGAACGGGATCAGGTGGGCCACGGCCTGTTTCATCACACGGGCGGATTTGACCACCTGGGGCAGGAACATTTTGCCGGCGCCAAACAGGTCGCCGACGATGTTCATGCCCGACATCAGCGGGCCTTCGATCACTTCGATCGGGCGTGCGAACGACTGACGCGATTCTTCGGTGTCTTCAACGATGTGGGTGGTGATGCCCTTGACCAGCGCATGCTCCAGACGCTTGTTGACTTCCCAGCCGCGCCATTCTTCGGTCTCGGCTTCCTTGACGCTGCCATCGCCTTTGTACTTGTCGGCGATGGCGAGGAGGGCGTCAGTGCCTTCGGGGGTGCGGTTGAGGATCACGTCTTCCACGGCGTCGCGCAGCTCGGCCGGGATCTGGTCATAGATCTCCAGCTGGCCGGCGTTGACGATGCCCATGGTCAGGCCGTTGCGGATCGCGTACAGCAGGAACACCGAGTGAATCGCCTCGCGCACCGGGTTGTTGCCACGGAACGAGAACGACACGTTGGACACGCCACCGGAGGTCAGCGCATACGGCAGCTCGTCACGGATGTAGGCACAGGCGTTGATGAAGTCCACGGCGTAGTTGTTGTGTTCTTCGATGCCGGTGGCCACGGCGAAGATGTTCGGGTCGAAGATGATGTCTTCCGGCGGGAAGCCGACTTCGTTGACCAGAATGTCGTAGGAGCGTTTGCAGATTTCTTTTTTGCGCGCTTCGGTGTCGGCCTGACCCGATTCGTCGAAGGCCATGACGACCACGGCGGCGCCGTAGCGCTTGCACAGTTTGGCGTGATGGATGAACTGCTCGACGCCTTCTTTCATGCTGATCGAGTTGACGATGCCCTTGCCCTGGATGCACTTGAGGCCAGCTTCGATCACTTCCCACTTCGAGGAGTCGATCATGATCGGCACGCGCGAGATGTCCGGCTCGCCGGCAATCAGATTGAGGAAGGTCACCATGGCCTTCTTCGAATCGAGCATCCCTTCGTCCATGTTGATGTCGATCACCTGGGCGCCGGCTTCGACCTGTTGCAGGGCGACTTCCAGGGCTTCGGTGTAGTTGTCTTCACGGATCAGCCGGGCGAACTTGGCGGAACCGGTGATGTTGGTCCGCTCGCCGACGTTGACGAACAGCGAGCTGCGGTCGATGGTGAACGGTTCCAGGCCCGACAGGCGGCACGCCTTGGGAATGTCCGGAATCACCCGAGGCGCGTAACCGGCCACGGCCTTGGCGATCGCCTCAATGTGGCCCGGCGTGGTGCCGCAGCAGCCACCGACGATGTTGAGGAAGCCGCTCTGGGCGAATTCCTCGATGACCTTGGCCGTTTCCGAGGGCAATTCGTCGTACTCGCCGAATTCGTTCGGCAGGCCGGCGTTCGGGTGCGCCGAGACGTGGGTGCTGGCCTTGTTCGACAGCTCTTCCAGGTACGGACGCAATTCACGGGCGCCGAGGGCGCAGTTCAGTCCGACCGAAATCGGCTTGGCGTGGGCCACGGAGTTCCAGAACGCTTCGGTGGTCTGGCCCGACAGGGTGCGGCCCGAGGCGTCGGTGATGGTGCCGGAAATCATGATCGGCAGTTCGACGCCCAGCTCTTCGAACACGCCTTGTACGGCGAAGATGGCTGCCTTGGCGTTCAGGGTGTCGAAGATGGTTTCGATCAGGATCAGGTCGGCGCCGCCTTCGATCAGGCCCTTGGTGGCCTCGGTGTAGTTTTCCACCAGTTCATCGAAGGTCACGTTGCGGTAGCCGGGGTTGTTCACGTCCGGGGACAGCGAGCAGGTGCGGCTGGTCGGCCCGATCACGCCGGCGACGAAGCGCGGCTTGTCCGGGGTTTCCAGGGTCTTGGCGTCGGCGACCTTGCGCGCCAGTCGCGCACCTTCTACGTTTAATTCATACGCCAGGCCCTGCATGCCGTAATCAGCCAGGGACACTTGGGTAGCATTGAAGGTGTTGGTTTCCAGAATGTCGGCGCCAGCATCGAGGTAGGCCTTCTCGATCGCACCAATCACGTCCGGGCGAGTCAGCACCAACAGGTCGTTGTTGCCTTTGACATCGCTCGGCCAGTCAGCGAAGCGTTTGCCACGGTAGTCCTGCTCCTCCAGCTTGTAGCTCTGGATCATCGTGCCCATGCCGCCATCGAGAATCAGGATGCGCTCTTTGAGGGCGTGCTTGAAAGCTTGAAGGCGAAGGCTGCGATCGGACATTGAGGCTACTCGAAAAGACCATGACTAAGGGCCGGGATCATAGCAAACCTGTGCGCTTTTAGAGCATGTCCCGGTTTTGCATGAATATCGCTCATGTTGGTGCGGGGCACGGACCGGTAGAATCGCGGCGTTTTTCATGATTTGGACCACGGACATGTCGTATCGCGTCGTCGTCAGCATTGTGTTGCTGCTTTCAAGCTGGGGCGCCGTTGCGCAAGATCCGGCCATTTCCTACACCCGCGATATCCAGCCGATCTTCACCGAAAAGTGCGTGGCCTGCCATGCCTGCTATGACTCCGCCTGTCAGTTGAACCTGGGCAGTGGCGAAGGCGCCGGCCGTGGCGCGACCAAAGTCCCGGTGTACGACGGCGAACGCAGTCAGGCCGCGGCGCCGACCCGTTTGTTCTATGACGCCTTTGGCAAACGTGCCTGGCAACAAAAGGGCTTTTATTCGGTGCTCGACGCCCAGGGCAGTCAGGCGGCGCTGATGGCGCGAATGCTGGAGTTGGGCCACAAGACCCCGCTGCAACCCAACGCCAAACTGCCGGACGAGATCGTGCTGGGCCTGAACCGGGAAAACATGTGCCCCATGCCTGCCGAGTTCGACGGCTATGCCGGCGCGCATCCAAAGGAGGGCATGCCGCTGGCGGTGACCGGCCTGACCGACCAGCAATACCAGACGTTGCAGCGCTGGCTGGCGTCCGGTGCGCCCATCGATGAGCAAGGCCTGGTGCCCAGCGCCCAGGAGGCGTTGCAGGTGGTGCAATGGGAGAACCTGCTCAACGCCCCTGGTGCCCGGGAAAGTCTGGTCGGGCGCTGGTTGTTCGAACACTGGTTTCTCGCCCATATCTATTTCAAGGACGGCGAGCCTGGGCATTTCTTCCAGTGGGTGCGTTCGCGCACACCCACCGGCCAGCCCATTGACCTGATCAACACCCGCCGCCCCAACGACGATCCGGGTACGCAGATTTACTACCGGCTGTGGCCGGTGCAGGGCGTGATCGTGCACAAGACCCACATCACGTATCCGCTGAGCGCGGCGAAGATGGCCCGGATCAAAAGCCTGTTCTACAGCGGCGACTGGCAAGTGATGGCGCTGCCGGGTTACGGCCCGGAACGTCGGGCCAATCCGTTCAGCACCTTCGAGGCGATCCCGGCCCAGGCGCGCTATCAGTTCATGCTCGACAACGCCGAGTATTTTGTCCGCACCTTTATTCGTGGCCCGGTATGCCGGGGGCAGATTGCCACGGACGTGATCCGCGACAACTTCTGGGCGCTGTTCCAGGCCCCGGAACACGACTTGTACGTCACCGACCCGTTCTATCGCGGCAAGGCCACGCCTTTGCTGGCGATGCCTGGGCAGAACGATGACGTCGGCAGCGTGCTGACGGTCTGGCACGACTACCGTGACAAGCGCAACGAATACGAAGCCCTGCGCCGCGACGCCTATGCCGACGCCCCGGCACCGAGCTGGTCGTCGCTGTGGGCCGGCAATGACAACGCCTTGTTGAGCATTTTCCGCCACTTCGACAGCGCCTCGGTGACCAAGGGCCTGATCGGCGAAGTGCCGCAGACGATGTGGCTGTTCGATTACCCGCTGCTGGAGCGCACCTATTACCAGTTGGCGGTCAACTTCGACGTGTTCGGCAACGTCTCGCATCAGGCCCAGACGCGACTGTATTTCGACCTGATCCGCAACGGCGCCGAGCAGAATTTCCTGCGCTTGATGCCCGCCGATTCCCGGGACGACTACCTCGATGACTGGTATCAGAGCAGCGGAAAATTCAAGATGTGGCTGGATTACGAGGCCATCGACGACAGCAAGCCGACGGCGCTCAAACTCAATGAAAAGGACCCGAAAGGCGATTTCGCCAAGCAGTTGCTGGCCCGTTACGGCGACCTGAATGCCCGGCCCGATCCGATCAACCGCTGCGAAGGCGCCTATTGCTCACGGCCCAATATCGACCCGGCGTTGCAGAATGCCGAACAGGCCCTGAGCCGTCTCACCGCGCGCCCGGCGGCCGGTTTGAAGGTCATCGACCAATTGCCGGAAGCGACCCTGCTGCGCATCGAAACCAAGAGCGGCAAACGCGAGATCTACAGCCTGCTGCGCAACCGTGCCCACAGCAACGTGGCGTTCCTGCTCGGCGAGTCTCTGCGCTATCAGCCGGGGCTCGACACCCTGACCATTTATCCGGGTGTGCTGAGCAGCTACCCGAACTTCATCTTCAATATCCCCGCCGATCAGGTGCCGGCGTTTGTCGATGCCATGGAAAACGCCAGGAGCGCCAACCGCTTCGAGAAAATCGTTGAACGCTGGGGCATCCGCCGCAGCCATCCGCAATTCTGGTTTTACTTCCATGATCTGAGCACCTACCTCCATGAGACTGACCCGATGGAAGAGGGCGTGCTGGACATGAACCGGTACGAGAATCTTTGATCGACTTTTGATGCGGGCCTGTTGTCCCAATTACCAGAACCACCACACCCCACAGGGGGAGATGGTGATTTTGTGAATTGTGGTCGGGAGCGCGTTTGATGTTGATTTCAGTACAGGCCCTGCGTGCACTCGCAGCCTGGGCGGTGGTTTGTCACCATTTCATGCAGATTTTCTTCAACTTCCAGGCACGCGGGCCGGTGGGGCAGGCGTTCATCGACAAGGGCGCAGTGGGCGTCGATATTTTCTTCGTGATCAGCGGTCTGGTGATTTTCCTTTCCACCGAAGGCAAGGCGTTGGCGCCGGGCAAATTTCTGCTCTATCGGCTGATCCGCATCGTGCCAGCCTATTGGTTGTACACGCTGTTGATGGCGCTGATCGTGGTGTTCGCGCAGCCGGTATTGCCCGACCAGACGGTCGACTGGCCGCACGTGCTGCTCTCGTTGCTGTTCATTCCCTCGCAAAACCCCGGCGGATACGGGATCTACCCGACGCTCAATGTTGGCTGGACCCTCAACTACGAAATCCTGTTTTACCTGCTGTTTGCCTGGGCCTTGTTGTTCCGTTTGCAGGTGCGGCTGTTGATCGTTGCGGCGCTGTTGTTTGCCGTGTGCCAGGCCTGGACAGGTTATGGCTGGATCAGCGATTTCTACCGTTCGGACATCGTCTACGAATTCCTGCTGGGCATGGCCCTGGGCATGCTCTATCGACGTGGATGGATCAGGCCCGGATTCTGGCTGCCGTTGCTCGGTATTATCGGTGCGCTGCTGGCAATCTATCACTGGCCGCCAGCGCCTCGCCTGCTGGCCTGGGGCTTGCCGAGTGCGGTGTTGGTGGTGTCGTGCATGGCGCTTGAGCGTTATTTTCAGGGCGCCCAGGTGCTTAAACTGCTCGGCGATTGCTCCTACTCGGTGTACCTGATGCATGTGCTGGTGCTGTCTGCCGGTGGATTTGTCGCCAAGCGCTATGGAGTCAATCCCTATCTGATGTTCACCGTTTGCGCGATGATCATCGGCATCGCTTCGTGGCTGAGCTACGAATGGGTGGAAAAACGTAGCTATCGGTGGCTTAAAACCTGGATCGACGGCGAAACACCAAGTCAGCCAGTGCTGGCGCTTTCCCGACAAAAATACTAGGACTTTGTGCGGCGCGATGATTGGCGTAAACTGCGCCCAAGCCTGCGAGGAGTTTCCATGACCGCTATTACCATCACCGACGCCGCCCACGATTATCTGGCTGATCTGCTCTCCAAGCAGAACACCCCGGGCATTGGCATCCGCGTCTTCATCACCCAGCCTGGCACCCAGTACGCCGAAACCTGCATTGCCTACTGCAAGCCGGGCGAAGAAAAACCCGAAGACACCGCGCTGGGGCTCAAAAGCTTCACCGCGTATATCGACTCGTTCAGCGAAGCGTTCCTGGACGATGCGGTAGTCGACTACGCCACCGACCGCATGGGCGGCCAGCTGACCATCAAGGCGCCGAACGCCAAAGTACCGATGGTCAACGCCGACAGCCCGGTCAACGAGCGCATCAACTACTACCTGCAAACCGAGATCAACCCGGGGCTGGCGAGCCACGGCGGTCAGGTCAGCCTGATCGATGTGGTTGAAGACGGCATCGCCGTCCTCAAGTTCGGCGGCGGTTGCCAGGGCTGCGGCCAGGCCGACGTCACCTTGCGTGAAGGCATCGAGCGCACCTTGCTCGAACGCATTCCCGAGCTCAAGGGCGTTCGCGACGTGACCGACCACACGCAGAAAGAAAACGCCTACTACTAAGGTGTTCGCTGCGGACATAAAAAAAAACGGCGCCCCGTGAGCGCCGTTTTTTTATGGGTGAACAGTTACCTGTGGCGAGGGGGCTTGCCCCCGTTGGGCTGCGAAGCGGCCCCGGCATTTTTTCAGGTATACCTTACATGCAGGTTTTGCGACGGCTTCGCCGCCGGACGGGGGCGAGCCCCTCGCCACAGGGGGTGGTTGGCTCAAGGTCTGTAAAGATGTGCATGCCCCGCGCGGTAAAGCGACGACTCACTGAAGTGATCGCTGCCCAGCACCCTGCCCACCAGAATCAATGCCGTGCGCCGAAACCCCTTGGCCTCCACCTTCTCGGCAATGTCCTCAAGCGTCCCCACCACCCAATCCTGATCCGGCCAGGTCGCCCGGTGAATCACCGCGATCGGGCAGTCCGCGCCGTAGTGCGGCAGCAGTTCCACCAGGATCTTTTGCAGATGATTGACCCCCAGATGAATCGCCATGGTCGCACCGTGTTGCGCCAGGCTGGCCAGCTCCTCGCCGGCCGGCATTGCCGTCTTGTCGGCGTAACGGGTCAGGATCACGCTTTGTGAAATGTCCGGCAGCGTCAGTTCAGCCCCCAGCAACGCCGCGCAGGCTGCCGTGGCGGTAACGCCGGGGATGATTTCAAAGGCAATCCCCAGCTCGCGCAAATAACGAATCTGCTCACCAATCGCGCCATACAGGCTCGGATCGCCGGAATGCACGCGGGCCACGTCCTGGCCTTGGGCATCGGCGTTCTTGATCAATTCGATGATCTGTTCCAGGTGCAGCTCGGCGCTGTTGACCACCTGTTCGGCGCTATGTCCGTCCAGTACGGCAGCCGGCACCAGCGAGCCGGCATAGATGATCACTGGGCAGCTGCGAATGAGCCGCTGGCCTTTGACGGTGATCAGTTCCGGGTCGCCGGGGCCGGCGCCAATGAAGTAGACGGTCATCGTCAGTTCCTGAAAAAAGAGCTGTGAAAAAAGGGCAGGGCAAGGCTTCAGATGAAGATTGCTCATGATCGAAGCGGGGATTATCGGGGATTTTACGCGGCGCCGGCCAATGCGAGGGTGGCCTGAGCGTATTTTTGCCGTGAAATCAGCAACTTTGCCGGCGCCTGAGCCAGTTGTTCAGCCAGGGCCAGGGCGGCACTTTCGGCGACGCCGTAGCAGCCGGTGCGTTCGAAGGCGATTTGCGAGCGGTGACTGAGCTGTGGCTGATAGCCGGCCAGTTGTTCGCTGCTGAAATACATCAACGGCAGTGCCAACTGGGCGGCCAGTTCAACGAGGCCCGGTTCGTCGCGTTTCAGGTCGATGCTGGCCAGTGCCTTGATCGCCCGCAACTCGATTTGATGAGCCTGTAACGCCTGATCCAGCAGCGCCCGTAGCGTACTGACCGGGCAGCCGCGTTGGCAACCCAGGCCGACCACCAATGTCGGCGCGGCGCTGGTATCGGTCATGCGTGGTATTGACCTTCGCTTTTGCGGCGGAACAACCAGGCGCTGATCAGGCCCAGGGCCAGCCAGAACGCGACGTTGGTCAACTGCGAAGCAATTTTGAACTGGGCTTGCAGGGCTTCAGGCGCCAGCATCGAATGAACGTCCGGTTGCGGTGCGCCAATCACATGCGGCACGGCGAGAATTGCCACACCGAGGATTTTCATCAGCCAGTGGCGGCTGAACACGATCAGCGCGATGCCGACAGCCGTGGAAGCGGCGGTGCCGATCCACCAGATTTGCCGTTGCGTCAGATCGGCAGCAGCGGTGCCCGGCAGTTCAGGCGGCAGGCCGAGGGTCGGTGCCAGCACAAACGTCGCATAACCGGCCAGGCCCCAGAGCAGGCCTTGCGAGGTTTTGGTCGGTGCGCGCAGGGTGTAGAGGCCCGCGAGCATCAGCGCGAAACCGACTGCAACCACCAGGTTGCCGCCGGTGGTGGACAGCACGCGCTGCCAGCCATTTTCCGGCTCCCAGGCTTGCGCATCGTGGCTGTGGGCGGCCATGGCGCCGTCGGCGTGTTCATGGACGACAGCGGCGGCGGGTTCGGATTTTTCGAACGTCTCGGCCTGCAGAATCAACGGGGCGACCCAGAAACTTTGCAGCAGGGTCAGCAGCAGGGCGGCCAGCAGCCCGGTGAAACCTGCGGTTTGAGCAATACGCTTGATCATGTCGGCAGCTCTCAATGGCACGGGAACGCGGAGCTGTGACGGGTGTCGTGAGCGGCGTTGTGCACCGCGTCGATGTGCGAGAAACCGGCGAAATACACCAGGCACGCGCCCAGGATCGACGCGCCGATAGCGGCAGTCAGGCGCTGGCTCAAGGTCGTGGTGGTGCTGGCGGTGCTGTGGTTGGTGCTGCTGATGATCGACATGGCGCTTCCCTCTGGTCTGTCAGCGGGTGAACAGGGCGCATGAAAACCCCGCGCGCAGGCACGCAGAGCTTAAACAGCGCCCGCCCACCGCGGGTTTGTTCTCTAGGTGTTGCGGGCCGGTCTCCGGGCTCACGAGGGGCAGCGGTCTTCACCGTCACCTGCAACGCATCACCTTCCCATGCTGTGTGGCACAGTGGATCTGACGCGTCCTCGTTTACCGTTGCGGGGGCAGCACCGGACTGACATGGCTTTAGAGTAAAGCACATGATTCACCGGTTTCCCGTTTCACCCTGTGAAGGGCACCCGTAACAAGACGCGCAGCAGAGCATAGGCGGGGCAGGGGAGTCAATTGGCAAGGGTTCTCAATACTGTGGCGAGGGGGCTTGCCCCCGTTGGGCTGCGAAGCGGCCCCCGACATACCTGCCGACATACCTTGCACAAGATTCTAGCGACGGCTTCGCCGCCGAACGGGGGCAAGCCCCCTCGCCACAGGAGCGCAATCAGCTTGCGGACATTGACCCGCCCCCACACGATGCGTAGCCTTGCGCTTTCGAGGTTCTTCGGCGGTTGCCGAAGCTAAGAAGGGAACGCGGTCAATGCCGCGGCTGCCCCCGCAACTGTGAACGGTGATGTTCGCTGCCACGCCACTGCAAGCCCTGTCTGTCGGGCGAACGGGAAGGCGCAGCCAACGCCAGTCAACTGACTGGCACACCCTCAGCCAGGAGACCTGCCTCGACACAGATTCTCACTACAACCGGGCGGGGTGATCCGGTGGCGAACTCTTCCCGCGCGCTCAGCGTTGCCGGTTGTCGTCCCGTATGCCCGCCACCTTGCCAAAGGGCATCCGATGAAAACACTGGCCAAACTCCCCGTCACCATCGTCACCGGCTTCCTCGGCTCGGGCAAAACCACCTTGCTGCGGCACATGCTCGACAACGCCCAGGGTCGCCGCATCGCGGTGATCGTCAACGAGTTCGGCGAGCTGGGCATTGACGGCGAAATCCTCAAGCAGTGCTCCATCGGCTGCACCGAAGAAGAAGCCAACGGCCGCGTCTACGAACTGGCCAATGGCTGCCTGTGCTGCACCGTTCAGGAAGAATTCTTCCCGGTGATGCGTGAACTGGTGGCCCGTCGTGGCGACCTCGACCACATCCTCATCGAAACCTCGGGCCTGGCCCTGCCAAAACCGCTGGTGCAAGCCTTCCAGTGGCCGGAAATCCGCAGCGCCTGCACCGTTGACGCGGTGATCACCGTGGTCGACAGCCCGGCCGTGGCCGCCGGCACCTTCGCCGCGTTCCCGGATCAGGTCGATGCCCAGCGCAAACTCGATCCGAACCTGGATCACGAATCGCCCCTGCACGAACTGTTCGCCGACCAATTGGCCAGCGCCGACCTGGTGATCCTCAACAAGGCCGACCTGATCAGCCCGGAAGACCTGGCCCGCGTGCGCCTGGAAGTTGCCGAAGAACTGCCGCCAGCAGTCAAGATCATCGAAGCCAGCAGCGGTCGCCTGCCGCTGGACGTGCTGATCGGCCTCGGTGCCGGTTCCGAAGAACACATCGACAGCCGCCACAGCCATCACGACCATCACCACGGTGAAGGCGATGACGACCACGACGATCACGATCACGACGCCTTCGATTCGATCTCCATCGAACTGCCACAAGCCGACGAAAGCCTGTTGCTCGACGCCCTGACACAACTGGTGGTCAAGCACGGCATCCTGCGGGTCAAGGGTTTTGCCGCGATCCCGAACAAGCCGATGCGCTTGCTGATCCAGGGCGTGGGCACCCGTTTCGACAAACACTTCGACCGTCAGTGGGGCGCCGATGAAGCGCGTACCACGCGTCTGGTGTTGATCGGTCAGGAACTGGACGCCGCCCTGCTCGAAGCGCAATTGCGCGCCGCGATCAGCGTTTAACCCATGCACCTGCTCAGGACCCAGCCCGGCGGTTTCGTGTCGGATGACAACATCGCCGACCTTGGACAAACCCCTGCCGAGCTGGTGATCCTGTGCAGCGGCGACTCCAGCCTGGCGCTGCTCGCCGAAGCGGCGCAGCAGTTGCCCGACGATTATCCGAGCCTGCGCCTGGCCAACCCGATGCAGGTGCAGAATCACGCCTCGGTCGATCTGTACGTCGACGAAGTGCTGCGTCATGCCAAGGTCATTCTGATCTCGCTGCACGGCGGCATCGCCTATTGGCGCTACGGCGTCGAGCGGCTGGTGGAGTTGGCCGAACGCGGCGTGCAACTGATCCTGGTGCCCGGCGACGATCGTCCGGACCCGGAACTCAGCGACCTCAGCAGCGTGGCGGCTGAACACCGCGACCGTCTCTGGCAATTTCTGCGTCAGGGCGGCATGGGCAATGCCCTGGATTTTTTTCGCTGCCTGGCCAGTCAATGGCTGGACCGCGACTACCCGTGGCGCGAACCGCAAACCCTGCCGCGCACGGCGATCTACCATCCACAAAAAAGCCCCGCAGAACTGAACGATTGGCAAGCCGACTGGCTGGCCGGTCAACCGGTGGCGGCGGTGCTGTTCTACCGCTCGCATTTGCAGGCGGCCAACACTGGCTTCATCGATATTTTTTGCGAGCGGTTGCTGGCGGCGGGGTTGAATCCGTTGCCGATTGCTGTGGCAAGCCTCAAAGAGCCCGGCTGCCTGACGCGGGTCGAGGACTGGCTGGATGAGGTCGAGGCAGCGGTGATTCTCAACACCACCGGTTTCGCCCAGTCCAGCCCCGAAGCGCCGCACCTGCGCCCCTTTCGCCGCAACATCCCGGTGATTCAGGCGATCTGTGCCCAGGACAATGAACCCGGTTGGCGCGCCAGCGAGCAGGGCCTTGGCCCGCGGGATCTGGCGATGCACATTGCGCTGCCGGAACTGGACGGGCGGATTATCAGTCGGCCCATCAGTTTCAAGGATCTGGCCTGGCGCAGCGAGCGCAGTCAGTCCGACGTGGTCTGCTACCGCCCGCAACCCGAGCGCATGGATTTTGTCGCCGAACTGGCGCGGCGCTGGACCGATCTGGCGCGCGTGCCCAACGCTGAAAAACGCATCGCCCTGATCCTTGCCAATTACCCGACCCGCGATGGTCGTATCGGCAACGGTGTGGGCCTCGACACGCCAGCGGCGGCACTGAATATCCTGCGTGCGCTGCATCAGCAAGGCTATCCGCTGCCTGCCGAACTGCCGGACAGCGGCACGGCGTTGATTCAGCAATTGCTCGGCGGGGTCAGCAATGACCTCGATACGATTGACCAGCGTCCGTGCCAGCAAAGCCTGGCGATGGATGACTACCTGATGATGTTCGACGCGCTGCCCGAGGCCAATCGCCGGGCGGTGCTGGAACGCTGGGGCGAGCCACAGAACGACCCGATGTGCCGCGACGGCCGGATGATGATCGCCGGCCTGCGTTTCGGCCTGACCTTCGTCGGCATTCAACCGGCTCGGGGTTATCAGGTCGACCCGAGCGCGGTCTATCACGACCCGGACCTGGTGCCGCCGCACGCCTATCTGGCGTTCTATTTCTGGCTGCGCCACACCTACGGCGCGCACGGCGTGATTCACGTCGGCAAGCACGGCAACCTCGAATGGCTGCCCGGCAAAGGTGTCGGGCTCTCGGAGAACTGCTGGCCGGACGCATTGCTCGGGCCGTTGCCGAACATCTATCCGTTTATCGTCAACGACCCGGGCGAGGGCGCCCAGGCCAAGCGCCGCACCCAGGCGGTGATCATCGACCACCTGATGCCGCCGTTGACCCGCGCCGAAACCTATGGCCCGCTGCGCAATCTTGAGCTGCTGGCCGACGAGTATTACGAAGCGCAGCTGCTCGATCCGCGCCGTGCCCGTGAGTTGCAGCGCGACATCCTGCAACTGGTGCGCGACACCCATATTGATCGCGAACTGCAACTGGACGAGAAACTCGACAGCGACGCCGACGCGGCGATCTGGCTGCCGCGTCTGGACACGTACCTGTGTGACTTGAAGGAGTCGCAGATCCGCGATGGCCTGCACATTTTCGGTGAGTCGCCCACCGGTCGATTGCGCATCGACACCTTGCTGGCCTTGCTGCGCATTCCTCGGGGCGATGGTCGTGGCGCGCAATCGAGTCTGCTGCGGGCGTTGGCCAAGGCGTTCGGCCTGGGCTTTGATCCGCTGGATTGTGCGCTGGCGCAGCCCTGGGCCGGGCCGCGTCCATTGCAACTGCTGACCGTCAACCCTGAACCCTGGCGCACGGCCGGCGACACCCGCGAACGCCTGGAACTGTTCGCCGCGCAGCTGATCTCGCAGACGTTGAACGCCTCTCTAGCCAACCCCGGACCCTGTGGGGGCGGGCTTGCTCGTGAAAGCGGTGGGTCAATCGACATTAATGCTGAAGAGGTAACCGCTTCGTCGGAACGCCGCCCTGAGACAGGCTCGCTCCCACAAGATGCCAGCTGGGCCGACGTCAGCGCGATCATCGACAACCTGCGCGAGGTAGTCGCACCCCGTCTGGACGCCTGCGGCCCAGCGGAAATGCGCGGCTTGCTGGATGCCCTGAGCGGCCGCTTCGTCCCCGCCGGCCCCAGTGGCGCACCGAGTCGCGGGCGTCTCGATGTATTGCCCACCGGGCGCAACTTCTACTCGGTGGATGTGCGCAACCTGCCCACCACCACCGCGTGGCGCATCGGTTTCCAGTCGGCCAACCTGATTCTTGAACGCCACTTGCAGGACCACGGCGATCATTTGCGCCAGCTCGGCCTGTCGGTCTGGGGCACGGCGACCATGCGCACTGGCGGCGACGACATCGCCCAGGCCATGGCGCTGATGGGCGTGCGCCCGGTGTGGGCCACCGGCAGCCAGCGGGTCGATGATTTCGAGATTCTGCCGGTGAGCCTGCTGGACCGGCCACGGGTGGATGTGACGCTGCGTGTCTCCGGTTTTTTCCGCGATGCCTTCGCCAACCTGATCCGCCTGTTCGATGCCGCTGTGCAAGCGGTCGCCGCGCTGGATGAACCGGATGACCTGAACCCGTTGGCCGCCAAAGTCCGCGCCGAACGCGAGTCGCTGATGCAATCGGGCCTCGACGAAGAGGCGGCAAGACGTCAGGCCGGCTGGCGCATTTTCGGCGCCAAGCCCGGCGCTTATGGTGCCGGCGTGCAGGGCGCTATCGACGGGCGCCTGTGGCAAAGCCGCGAAGACCTGGCCGAGGTTTATCTGAACTGGGGCGGCTACGCCTATGGCGGCTCGGACGAAGGCACGGCGGCCCGCGAACAGTTTGCCCAGCGCCTGAGCCAGGTGCAGGCGGTGCTGCAAAACCAGGACAATCGCGAGCATGACCTGCTCGATTCCAACGACTATTACCAGTTCCAGGGTGGCATGCTCGCCGCCGTCGAAAGCCTGAGTGGTGAAGCCGCCGCCAGTTATCACGGCGACCACAGCCAGCCGGACCTGCCGAAAATCCGCACCTTGAAGGAAGAGCTGAACCGGGTGATTCGTTCCCGGGCGGCCAATCCGAAGTGGATCGAGGGGGTCAAGCGTCACGGCTATAAAGGTGCCTTTGAACTGGCCGCGACAGTCGATAACCTGTTCGCCTTCGATGCCACCACGCAATTGATCGACGATCACCAGTACGCGCTGCTGGCTGATGCGTATTTGCTCGACCCGGCGACCCGCGACTTTGTGCGCGAGCATAATCGGCATGCGCTGCGCGACATGACCGAACGCATGCTCGAAGCACAGCAACGGGGGATGTGGAAGGCGCCGGGCGAGTACCGCGAGGCGCTGGAGAATCTGTTGCTGGACATCGAAGAAGATGGCTGACACAGCACAAGCCCGCTCCCACAGGGTTTATAGGTGCTTGAGAGATTTGTTGGAATATCACCGACCATGAATGAGAAACCCGACATGACCGACACCCCACATTTTCCACTCTGCGCCGTGGTCGGTGCCGATGACTTGAAACTCGCCCTGTACCTGACCGCCATCGACCCGAAAATCGGCGGTGTGCTGATCGAAGGCCCGCGTGGCATGGCCAAATCGACCCTGGCCCGCGGCCTCGCCGATCTGCTCGCCAGCGGGCAGTTTGTCACCCTGCCACTGGGCGCCACCGAAGAGCGCCTGGTCGGCACCCTTGATCTGGACGCCGCCCTGAGCGAAGGCCGCGCGCAATTTTCTCCCGGCGTGCTGGCCAAGGCTGACGGCGGCGTGCTCTACGTCGATGAAGTCAATTTGCTGCCCGATCATCTGGTGGACTTGCTGCTCGACGTCGCCGCCAGCGGCACCAACCTGATCGAGCGCGACGGGATTTCCCATCGACATTCGGCGAAGTTCGTACTGATCGGCACCATGAATCCGGAAGAGGGCGAACTGCGGCCGCAACTGCTCGACCGCTTTGGGCTGAACGTCGCCCTCAGTGGCCACACCGCGCCCGCCGAACGCGGTCAAATCATTCGTCGCCGGCTGGATTTTGACAGCGACCCGCAGGGCTTTTGCGCCCAATGGGAAACCGGGCAACAGGCATTGCGTGAACGTTGCCAACGGGCCCGCGAGAACCTGGCGAACATCCCGCTCGACGATCAGGCCCTGGTGCAGATTACCGAGCGCTGTTTTGCTGCGGGCGTCGACGGTTTGCGCGCCGACCTGGTCTGGCTGCGCGCGGCCCGCGCCCATGCGGCATGGCGCGGTGCAACTGCGATTGCCGAGGAAGACATTGACGCCGTGGCCGAGTTTGCCTTGCGCCATCGCCGTCGCGAGCAGACACCGCCAGCGCCGCAACAACACTCGTCACCCTCCCGCCAAAGTCCCACCCCGAGCGAAGCCCAGGGCCAATGGGGCGAAATGCCTGCCCAGGCGTTGCCGATTGGCGCGCGCCGAGAAGTACCGAGCTGGCCAAAAAAGCCCTAGGCATTCGCCCTCGATCTGACGCGGGGGCGAATGCCAGACCCCGCGCCGGACGTCTGGATCACGGCAAGCAAGGCCAGCGCCACGCCGCCCGCAGCGGCTCGGTCAACTGGCCCGGCACCTTGCTCAATGGCCGCCCGCGTCAGCGCGATGATCTGCTGTTTCATCTGCGCACTCGTTCAGCGCATGAGTTGTGGCTGGTGATCGTCGATGCCTCGGCATCGACCCGTCGGCATCAGGCGTTGAGCGACGCCAAGGGCTTGCTGGCGCAGCTGTTCGATGACGCTTATCGCCAGCGCGCACGGCTGGCACTGCTGACTGCCAGCGGTGCGGCGCCGAAGTGGCAGGTGCAGGGATTGAAAGCGTCTGGTGGTTTGCGTCATTGGCTTGATGGGCTGGGGGCGGGCGGTGGTACGCCGTTGTTGGCGGCGCTGGGTGAGGCGGGGCATTGGCTGGCTGTGCGCAAGAAGCGTTTCCCGGCGGAGCAGCAGCGGTTATTGCTGGTGACGGATGGCCGGCTTAAAGAGTGGGCGGGTTTGCCTGCGATTGATTGTCCTGGGCTGCTGATTGATATCGAGAGAGGGCCGATTCGGTTGGGTCGGGCGAGGCAGCTGGCGGCTGAGTTGCAGGCGGATTATCGGCATATTGATGAGCTGATTTCAGGCTGAGTCTTTGTGTTGTCTGTTCTGGTCTCTTCGCGAGCAAGCCCGCTCCCACATTGGATCTCCTTTGAACACACATACCTCATACAACCGAGATCCCCTGTGGGCGCGGGCTTGCTCGCGAATGCATCACCCTCATTGCGGATAATCACCCTTAATCAGCATCGCCACCTATGCTGTAGGGGCAGCCCAATCACAGGAGTGACCCATGCGCGTTCTAACCGCCAACCATCAGGATGATTTTCGCGTCAAGGCCTATGCCGGCACCAACGGTGTGTTGCTGGCCATGGACCTGGCCGAACCCCGTCGCAAAGGCTTGCTGGGCTTTGCCATCGAAAAACAGCAGGGTGCCGAGCCCTGGCTGTTCCTGTTCAACAGCCTGACCTTCCCTGGCAAGGCCCACACGTTCCCCCAGTACGCCGCCACACCGAGCAACATCGCGCCCTTGCAGAAATTCCGCTGGGCTGATTACGCGATCAATCCGGGCGTGACCATGAATTACCGCGTGCACCTGGTCTACGGCACCGCCGATGCCCCGCAACTGGGCGAGAATCTGCAACTGACCATCACCACCGACAACGGTCTGCCGGCCAATCAAAGCGTGATTTTCAACCGAGCCGTCGCCGCCAGTCAGGCGTTCCAGCGTAAATTCCCCGACCTCGATGCACAAATCAGCGCCAACAAGAACATGCCCATCGAAGCCTGGCCCGATGCCGCGCGTGAGTGGCTGGAGAACGGTTTGCTCGAGCGTTTGCTGGGCTATATCCGGCGCGCCGTCGATGGCCAGTGGGCGCTGGACATCGCCATCTACGAATACCAGTTGCAGGCAATCGTCGATGAAGTGAATGCTGCGTTCGACCGTGGGGTGAAGGTCCGGGTGCTGTACCACGCCAAGCCGGGTGACGCCGACACCGCATTGAACGAGGCCAGCCTGGAAAAAATCCCCGCGGCCAACAAGCGAGCCCGCGTCACTCACGAGATCTTCCACGACAAGTTCATCGTCCTGAGCAAACTCGATGGTAGCGGCGAACACGTGCCGCAGGCCGTGCTGTGTGGCAGCACCAACTTCACCGCCAACGGCGTTTACCGTCAGGCCAACGTGGTGCATGTGCTGGACGATGTACGGATCAGCACCGCGTATCTGCAAACCTTCGAACAGGTCTGGAGCACCCCGACCGACGTCGGCGCAACCCGGCAATGGCTGACCAAAAACAACCCGATGGACCCCACGCAAGCACTGTTTGCCGGGTTCTCGCCGCGCACGGGGCAGGGCGACCTGACCGAGTTTGTGCAGATCATCAACGCGGCAAAAAAGGACGTGCTGTTTGTCACCGCATTCGCCTTGCCGGACGAGATTCTCAACGCCTTGCTCGGCCAGCCCCACGACGACATTCTGCGTTACGGCCTGCAAAACACCGCCAGCCGCATCACTGGGTTCCACGCCGACCGCACCGCCGAATTCGCTGCCACCGCATTGCTCGACACCGGGCTGGAAGGCTGGCTCAAGGAAAGCATGAAAGGCCAGAAAGGCGATCTGTTGGTGCACACCAAAGCCATCGTCACCGACTTCACCAGCGACACCCCGACCATCATCAGCGGCAGCCACAACTTGAGCGTGTCAGCCAGTGATGGCAATGACGAGAACTTCCTGATCATTCGTGGCGACGTGGACCTGGCGGACCGTTATGGGCTGGAGTTGTTGCGGTTCTACGAGCATTACCGCTTTCGCTATTTTGCGAAGAAGCTGGAATTGAAGCAGGTTGATCCACTGTCGGTGGATGACAGCTGGGCCAATGATTACTATGTTGAAGGGGATTTGCAGCAGCTGGATCGGTTGCGTTTCTCAGGACGATAAAAGCCCCTTGTGAGCGCCAGGTTTTGTGGGGAGCAAGCCTTTGTGGCGAGGGTGCTTGCTCCCGCTTGAGTGCGCAGCACTCACAAAACGAGCGATATTGGTCGGAATTCTGGGGCCGCTACGCAGCCCGGCGGGAGCAAGCTCCCTCGCCACAAAAAAGCCCTTTCAGCGAAAGAGATTGGTCCGCGCCAACTCAATCACCTCATCCCCACGCCCACTCATCACCGCCTTGAGCATGTACAAACTGAAGCCCTTGGCCTGTTCCAGCTTGATGGTCGGTGGCATGGCCAATTCCTGGGTGGCGGTGATCACGTCGACCAGCACCGGCCCGTCATGAGCCAGCGCCCGGCGCAACGCCGCTTCCAGGTCTTCGGACGCCGTCACGCGAATCCCCAGAATGCCCATGGCATTGGCCATCGCCGCGAAATCGGGGTTGTGCAGGTCGGTGCCGGTATTGAGCAAGCCGCTGGATTTCATTTCCATCGCCACGAAGCCCAGCGACGCATTGTCGTAAACGATGATTTTCACCGGCAACTTCAACTGCGCCAGGGAAATGAAATCGCCCATCAACATACTGAAACCACCGTCGCCGGACAGTGAAATCACCTGGCGGTCTGGGAATGTCGCCTGCGCGCCGATGGCCTGGGGCATGGCGTTGGCCATCGAGCCGTGGTTGAACGAGCCGAGCAACCGGCGCTTGCCGTTCATTTTCAGGTAACGCGCTGCCCACACGGTGGGCGTACCCACGTCAGCGGTGAAGATCGCGTCGTCGTCGGCCAGCTCGCTCAGCAGGCGTGTGAGGTACTGCGGATGAATCGGCCGGCCCGGCGCCGACGGCTGCGCCAGATCATCGAGCCCCTGACGGGCCTTCTCATAATGCTTGAGTGACGACTCCAGAAAGCTCCGGTCGCCGCGATATGGCAGGCGCGGCAGCAAGGCGGCCAGGGTCTCGCCGACGTCTGCGGCAATGCCCAGGTCCAGCGTGGTACGGCGGCCAAGCGCCTGCGGGTCATGGTCAATCTGCACGATGGTGGCGTCGGTCGGGTAGAACTGTCGATAAGGAAAATCAGTACCGAGCAGCACCAGCGTGTCGCAGTTGAGCATCGCGTGATAACCCGAGCTGAAGCCGATCAGCCCGGTCATGCCGACGTCGAACGGGTTTTCCCATTCCACGTGCTCCTTGCCGCGCAGGGCATGCACCACTGGCGCGCCCAAGGCATCGGCCAGCGCCACCACCTGATCGTGGGCGCCCGCGCAACCGGCGCCGCACATCAGGGTCACGGCCTTGCTTTGGCTCAGTAACTCCACCAGGCGATCCAGATCCTGCGGCGCGGGCAGGGTGCGTGGTCTGGACAACGCTGGCCAGGGCTTGAGCTTGTTTTCCACTTCCTGCAACGCCACGTCGCCGGGAATCACCACGACCGCCACGCCGCGATTGAGGATCGCGCTGCGCATGGCCCGGTGCAACACCTGAGGCATCTGCGCCGGGTTGCTGACCAGTTCGACGAAATGGCTGCATTCCTTGAACAGTTCCTGCGGATGTGTTTCCTGAAAGTAATTGAGGCCGACTTCGGAGGACGGAATCTGTGCCGCGATGGCCAGCACCGGCACATGGTTCTTGTGGCAGTCGAACAGCCCGTTGATCAAATGCAGATTGCCCGGCCCGCAACTGCCGGCACACACCGCCAATTGCCCGGTCAGGGCGGCTTCGGCGCCGGCGGCGAACGCAGCGACTTCTTCGTGGCGCACGTGCATCCACTCGATGCTGTCCATGGTGCGCAGGGCGTCAGTCAGGCCGTTGAGGCTGTCGCCGGTCAGGCCCCAGATGCGTTTGACGCCGGCCTGTTCCAGGGTGGTTGCCAGTTGTTGGGCAATGCTGATTTTCGCCATGGGAGTGCTCCGGTGATCGATGAGTTGTCCTCGGGATTAAACAAGGACAACGCGATAGCCGGCATGACTCCCGTCTATTTCGCTTTACTTGCCCATGGCCTGCCGGTACTGACGGGTGCGGCGGCTGATGTACAGGCGGTCGAGAATCAATGCCCACAGCGCCGAGACCCCGGGCCGGGTCGTGCGCCCGCGGCTGAGGCGATGCAGCTGGAATTTCACCACGGCCATGCTCGCCAACGCGGCCAGCGGTTTGCGTTTCCAGCGGATCGGCGGCAGTTGCGGGTGGCTGTTGCGACCTTCACGCCAATGTTTGACCAGATGCGGTTCAATCGCCATCGCGGTGCCGATTCCGGCCATGGCGATGCCGCTGTCGAGCACCTGTTCAACGATGGCCAGACGCCGGATGCCGCCAGTGACCATCACCGGCATGCGGGCGACACTGGCCAGCTCGGCGGCCATTTCCAGAAAATACGCTTCACGGGCCAGCGTGCGCCCGTCGCGGGCTTCGCCCTGCATGGCCGGGGCTTCGTAGCTGCCGCCCGATAGTTCCAATAAGTCGATGCGTTGATCGTTGAGCCATTCGATCACTTGGCGTGCGTCGTCGGCGTCGAACCCGCCACGCTGGAAATCCGCCGAGTTGAGCTTCACCGCCACACAGAACTGCGGCGACACGACCTGGCGAACCGCTCCGATCACAGTCAAAAGCAGGCGCGCACGGTTCTCCAGCGAACCGCCCCAACGGTCGGTGCGGCGATTGGTCAATGGCGAGAGGAACTGGCTGATCAGATAACCGTGCGCGGCGTGAATCTGCACGCCGGTGAAACCGGCTTTTTCCGCCAGCGCGGCGCTGTTGGCAAAGCGCTGGATCACCTCTGCAATATCGCTTTCGGACATCGGTTTGGGTTCGGCAAACATTTTCGAGAAGGTCCCCAGGTCCAGCGCCACCGCCGACGGTGCCCACGCTTGCTGGCCGAGGTTGGCCATGGTCTGCCGGCCTGGATGGTTGAGCTGCACCCAGAACTGCGCGCCGCCAGCCCGGCCAATGGTTGCCCACTGCCGAAAGCGCGGCAGGTCGCGTTCGTCTTCCAGCACTACGCCACCGGGGCCGGTCATGGCGCGGCGGTCGATCATCACGTTGCCGGTCAGCAACAAGCCGGCTTCGCCCTCGGCCCAGGCCTGATACAGACGATACAAGGCATCCGACGGCGCCTGCCCGGTGTCGGCAAGATTTTCTTCCATGGCCGCTTTGGCGATGCGATTGCCGAGGGTCTGACCGTTGGGCAGATTCAACGTTTGGAAGGGCGACATGCTTGACTCCTCATCAGTAAAGCGTAGAGGCTAAGCTTAAAGTTAACTTTAATGTCAAGCGTGTAAAACGAGGCTTGGATGAAGATCGGTGAATTGGCGCAATTAAGCGGGCTGAACGCCTCACGTATTCGTTTCTACGAGGCTCAAGGCCTGATTCGTCAGGTCGAACGTCAGGCCAACGGCTACCGGCGTTATCCGGCACAAGTGCTGCAAACCCTGAAAATCATTCAGTGCGCCCAGCAAGCCGGGTTCAACCTGGAAGAACTCAAGTTGCTGCTACCGAACAGCACCACCGGCGAAATCAGGCACGCCGAACTGCTGACGGCCCTGTTGCGTAAAGTCGAGCAGATCGAAGCGATGCAGTTGCACCTGGCACAGAGCAAGGCGCAGTTGCTGGGCTTGATCGAAAACATCGAGGCGCGGCCCGAAGGCATGGCGTGCGGCGAGAATGCCGAACGGGTGCTGGCGTTGCTTTAGTTTTCATTGTTGCAGGCATCGCCAAACGCTTGGTAGCGCAGCACGTGGGTGATGCCCATCGGGTCGACGTAGGTCATTTCCCGTTGGCCGATGCCGCAGTAATCGCCACGGGTGATGTTGATGACTTTGGCGATGTGCAGCGGTGTCGAGTACTGATAATCCTCGACCTGGGTGGTGCCGGAATTGTCGACTGAGGAAGCGGCTGCAACGCCGCTCAAAGTGACGAGTAACAGGGCGGTCAGGCTGCGTTTCATGATGAGGCTCTCGTAATGGCTACTGATCAATTTCAGTGGGAGTACGACGAGCCTCGTTCGGGTTTATTCCAGGCTCAGGGAAAAACTCTTTGTTGCCGGGATCGGATTGCGCATCAGCGTGCCCACCACCAGCGCTCCCAACAACGCCAGCAGCCCCGCAACCCAGAGCAACAAACTGAACCCGCCGACAAAAGCCTGACGTGCCAGTGGCTCGACCAGCCGCCGTGCCGTATTCGGCAGCAGGCTCATGGCCGCCGACATGTCGCCGGCCACCACCCGCAAGGCGATGCCTTGTGCCTGCCCCAGCCATTGCCCGCCCTGCGTTGTGAGGCTGGCGCGCAGCAACTGTTCGGTATGGCTGGAAAGCAGGGCACCGAAGACGCCGATGGCCAGCACGATGGCGCTGAACCGCATGGTGGTGCTCATGCCCGACGCCATCCCGGTGCGCTCGCGGGGCACGCAGGCCATGATGTTTTTCTGGGTGTCGCCATTCAGCAGCCCGGCGCCGGCACCGGTCACGGCGCTCGCCAGTGCGAAAGGCAGGTAGCCGCCGCTGCTGACCGCCCAGGCGCTGAGCAGGTTGCCGCAGCCGACCAGTGTCAGCCCGGCGGCCATCAAGGTGGCCGGGGTAAAGCGTGCTGCAAGCCGGGCGCCGATGCGCGGGCAGATCAACATGGTCACGGCGAACGGCAACATGCCCAGCCCCGAAACGATGGCCGAAAAACCCAGGCCGTTTTGCAGGTAGAACGGCAGCAGGGTCATCATTACCTGGGCGCAACCGGCGTAGGCAAACATGCCGAGCAGGGCGCCGATGAAGCGTGGATGGCGAAACAGTTGCAGGTCGATCATGGGTCGCTGCTGCATCCGTTCGATCACCACGAACAGTGCGAGCAGCAATGCACCGCCGATCAGACGAGCGCAGGTCAGCGGGTTGTTCCAGCCAATGCGGTTGGCCTCGATCAGGCCCCAGATCAGGCACAGCAGGCTCGCACTGAACGCCAGACTGCCCCACGGATCGAGCCGCGCCGATTGCGTGTCGCGAGACTCCGGCACGGCGCGCCAGACCATGGCCATCAACAGCAATCCCACCGGCAGGTTGAGGTAGAAAATCCAGCGCCAGCCGATGTCCTCGGTGATCAGCCCGCCGACGGTCGGCGCGGCGGTCATCGCCACCCCCATGCACGCGCCCCAGAACGCCCAGGCCTTGGCGCGCTCCGCTTCGTCGTGAAAAGTGTGGCCGATGGAGGCCAACGCCGAGGTCAGCAACAGCGCTGCACCGACGCCCTTGATGGCGCGGGCGATGTCCAGAAACAAAGCCGTGGGCGCCGCGCCACAACCGATCGAGGCGAGGATAAAAATGCCCAGCCCGCAGAGCAGGGTTTTCTGCCGGCCAAAGCGATCGGCGATGCTCCCGGCCGGCAGCAACAATGCGGCGAAGGCCAGCATGTAGGCGCTGACCACCCATTCGATATCGGCAAAATTGGCGCCAAGGTCTCGAGCGATGCTGGGCAAGGTAACAGCGACGATGTTGGTGTCGAGCACGATCAACGAACAGACGCCAGAAGCGGTCAACAGCGTCATTCGCTTGCTGACATTGGGTTTGACGGACATGACGAGACTTCTCTAGTGTGGGGTCCGTGCAGCTTATCGCTGGCACCCGCTGACCTTGTTAGGCGTCGGCCATCACTTCATTACCTTTGAGCTAACGCGCCGATGGACATCCGTCACTTTCGTTATTTTCTTGCCGTCGCCCGTCTGCGCAATTTCACCCGTGCAGCCGAACAGCTGGGCATTGCGCCGCCGACCCTGAGCCGACAGATTCAGGACATGGAACAGGAACTGGGCACCCGGCTGTTCCTGCGTCAGCAGCGTGAAGTCAGCCTGACCGAAGCCGGTGCGGCGCTGGTGATCGAGGCTGAGGCGACGGTGCGTCAATTCGAATTTGCCCAACGCAATGCCCAGCGCGCCGGACGCGGCGACATCGGCCATATCGAACTCGGGTACGTTGCCTCGGCCGTGTATTCGGGTTTGCTGCAAAAGCAGGTTCGGGCGTTCAGTGGCGAGTGCCCCGACGTCAGCCTGAACGTGCGGGAAAGCCCGATGGCGGCGTTGCCGGGCATGGTGCTCGAGGGGCGATTCGACATCGGTTATGTGCGCTCACCCATGACGCTGCCCGAAGGGCTTGAGGCCATCCGGCTGGACGCCGAAGGCTTTGTGCTGGCGGTGTCCGCCGAATCCTGGTTGTGCCGCTTGCCCGCCATCGCCCCTGAGCATCTGCAGCACGAGACGTTCATCTTGCCGGAGCAGATCAGCGGCACGTTGCAGGTCGCCGCCCAAGGCGGATTTGCCCCCACGCTTGGGGCACAACCGGGCGGGTTGGTGGCGGTGATTGCCTTGGTGTCGCTGGGGCAGGGCGTGGCAGTGGTGCCGGAATCAGTGATCGGGCATATCGGTTTGCCGGGGGTGTTGTATCGGCCGATTGCCGGGTTTGAGGTGACGTCATGGTTATCGTTGATTCATCGCCGGTTCGAGAAATCGCCGGTGGTGGCGCGGTATATCGAGCGGGTCAGAAAACAGTAGAAGCAAAAGCTTCGCGAGCAGGCTCGCTCCCACATTGGATCTTCGTCGTTCACAAATCCCCTGTGGGAGCGACGGTGCGACGATTCGACTTGCTCGCGAAAGCGGTGGATCAGTCAGCTGGGTTTTGGATGTTATGACCTCATCGCGGGCAAGCCCGGCTCCCACAGGTGTTTGGTGGTGATCATAAATTTTGTATTCACCGAAGATCCAGTGTGGGAGCGAGCTTGCTCGCGAAGACGGCCCCGAAAACACTGCATATCCAGGCGCATTACAGATTTTGTAATGATTTCCATGTGTAGGAAAAATCTCAATCACCTGTAAGCTCCAAGTCCTTTTTCCTTTCAGGACCTGCATGAACACCCTCTTGGAGCCTCCCGGTTACTCCTCCATCCCCCGCGTCCGCGCAACATTGACGCACGCCGTTCACCCGGTCTTTCGAATTTCAAACTACCTTGCCATAGCAACCCCACGGCCTCTGCGCCGCGCTTTGCCATGCCCGGCATTCTGAATTTCACTGAAGAGATCGAGACATTTATATGGAATGGTTAGCTGACCCCACCGCCTGGCTGGGCTTGTTGACGTTGATCGTGCTGGAGCTGGTGCTCGGCATCGACAACCTGGTGTTTATCGCCATCCTGGCGGACAAACTGCCGCCCGAGCAGCGCGACAAGGCGCGGATCATCGGTTTGTCCCTGGCATTGATCATGCGCCTGGGCCTGCTCGCGAGTATTTCCTGGTTGGTGACGTTGACCCAGCCGCTGTTCGAGGTGTTCGACAAGAGCTTCTCCGGACGTGACCTGATCATGCTGTTCGGTGGTGTGTTCCTGTTGTTCAAGGCCACCATGGAGTTGCACGAACGGCTCGAAGGCCATGTTGGCCAGCGTTCGAACAACACCGCTTATGCGCTGTTCTGGCCCATCGTGGCGCAGATTGTGGTGCTGGACGCGGTGTTCTCGCTCGACGCGGTGATTACCGCCGTGGGCATGGTCGATGAACTGGCGGTGATGATGATCGCGGTGATCATTTCCATCGGCCTGATGATCGTCGCCAGCAAGCCGCTGACCCGCTTCGTCAACGAGCACCCGACGGTAATCATGCTGTGTCTGGGCTTCCTGATGATGATCGGCTTCGCACTGACCGCCGAAGGCCTGGGGTTCCACATTCCCAAGGGCTATCTGTACGCGGCCATCGGTTTCTCGATCCTGATCGAAGTGTTCAACCAGATCGCCCGGGCCCGTCGCAAGAAGTCCGTGCAAGGGCTGCGACCCATGCGTGAACGCACGGCCCATGCGGTGATGCGTTTGCTTGGCGGTCGCCGTCTGACCGAGGAAGAGGTCGGCGAGGACATTGCCGACCTGCTGGACAACGGTGCAGCGCCGAGCGAAGTGCTGTTCGATCGACGTGAGCGAGTGATGATCAGTGGCGTGCTGCAACTGGCCGAACGGCCGATTCGCACGTTGATGACGGTGCGCGCCGATGTCGATTACATCGACCTGGCCGACGACGCCGAAACCATTCGTACGCGCCTGATGCATTCGTCCTACTCACGTCTGCCACTGATTCGTGACGGCGCGGTGGATGAGCCGCTGGGGTTTGTGCACAAGAAGGAGTTGTTGAAGGCGTACCTGGCCGGCAACGAGCCTGACCTGCAAGCGCTGGCGCGGCAGAGCGTCAACCTGCTCGACAGCTACACGATCCTCAATGCCCTGGAACAGATGCGCAAAGCGTCGACCCACATTGCCTTTGTGGTCAACGAATTCGGCGACTTCGTGGGTGTGCTGACCATGACCGACATTCTGGAATCGATTGCCGGCGAGCTGCCTGACGCCAGCGAAATCGAAGGCCCGGATGTGGTCGAAGAGCAGGGCGGGTTCATGGTCGGCGGCGCGCTTAACCTGACACGGGTGCGGCAGCTCACCGGCTTCAATGCCGAGCCGACCGAGGACTATCAGACTTTGGCCGGGTTGGTGATGAGCCTGCTCGACCGCCTGCCGATGATCGGTGACAGCCTGGAGCAGGATGGCTGGCGGATGGAGGTGGTGGCGGTTGAAGAGCGGCGCGTGATGCGGGTGTTGCTGGTGCGTGCTGCTGGGTGATTTTGCTCGGGCTCTGATGGCCTCTTCGCGAGCAGGCTCGCTCCCACAGTTGAACGGTGGTGATCAGAAATCTGGTGTCACCGCAGATCCAGTGTGGGGGCGGCGGTGCGACGGTTCGACTTGCTCGCGAAAGCGGTGGGTCAGTCAGCTGGGGTTTTGAATGTTATGGCCCCATCGCGGGCAAGCCCGGCTCCCACAGGTGGTTCGACTTGCTCGCGAAAGCGGTGGGTCAGTCAGCTGGGGTTTTGGATGTTATGACCTCATCGCGGGCAAGCCTGGCTCCCACAGGTGGTTCGACTTGCTTGCGAAAGCGGTGGGTCAGTCAGCTGGGGTTTTGGATGTTATGACCTCATCGCGGGCAAGCCCGGCTCCCACAGGTGGTTCGACTTGCTTGCGATGGCGATGTCACAGTCGCCGAAGAATCCAGCACTCTGGTAAACGGGAGCATGACTGTCCGCTGGAGCCGTGTGCATGGGCCGTTGAGAGTAGTGGCATTGCCGAAAGGATTTGCGCCACATCTTGAGTCGTTACACGACGATTGTGGTGCAAATACCCGCCTCCTGTAGCCAACGGTAGCGCTCCCCCCGCTGCGCATTTCGTAACACCCGCTTTTCGCTTTCACTCATCTGTTTGATTCCAAACGCTTTTCAATCCCTGCGCGATTCCTTGCTCGTTCTGTGGCACACTTTCTGCTGTCTATTCCGCTGTGACAAACCAATATCCGCTATAGCGGAATAACACAGCCCTGGAGTGCTTGCCATGCATCGCCGACCTTCCTTGTTAAAAGCGTGTGTTTTTGTTTTTGCGGCGTGTGCCGCGGCCGTGGGCGTGGCCCAGGCGGCGGACAGTAAACTGGACAGTGTGCTGTCCCGTGGGAAGTTGATTGTGGGCACCGGCAGTACCAATGCGCCATGGCATTTCCAGGGAGCGGACGGCAAGTTGCAGGGGTTTGATATTGATATCGGGCACATGATTGCCAAGGGTCTGTTCAACGACCCGAGCAAGGTCGAGTACGTGGTGCAGTCGTCCGATGCGCGGATTCCCAATCTGCTGACCGACAAAGTCGACATCAGCTGCCAGTTCATCACCGTTACCGCCAGCCGCGCGCAGCAGGTGGCCTTCACCCTGCCGTACTACCGCGAAGGCGTGGGCCTGCTGCTGCCTGCCAACAGCAAGTACAAGGAAATCGAAGACCTGCAAGCTGCCGGCGACAGCGTGACCGTGGCCGTGCTGCAGAACGTGTACGCCGAAGAGCTGGTGCACCAGGCCCTGCCCAAGGCCAAGGTTGATCAGTACGACAGCGTCGACCTGATGTACCAGGCCGTGAACTCCGGCCGTGCCGACACCGCAGCCACCGACCAGTCTTCGGTCAAATACCTGATGGTGCAGAACCCGGGTCGCTACCGCAGCCCGACTTACGCCTGGAGCCCGCAAACCTATGCCTGCGCAGTCAAACGCGGCGATCAGGACTGGCTGAACTTCGTCAACACGGTGCTGCATGAAGCCATGACCGGCGTCGAATTCCCGGCGTACGCGGCGTCGTTCAAGCAATGGTTCGGTGTGGATCTGCCTACCCCGGCCATCGGTTTCCCTGTCGAATTCAAATGATCCCGTGAGAGCGGGGCGGTCATGACATCGCCCCGTTCAAGGTACTGCTGACCATGAACTATCAGTTGAACTTTGCCGCCGTGTGGCGTGATTTCCCCAGTTTGCTGGCGGGGCTCGGTCTGGGTCTTGAGCTGGCGCTGGTGTCGATCGCCATCGGCTGCGTGATCGGCCTGATGATGGCGTTTGCTTTGTTGTCCAAGCATCGCGCGTTGCGGGTGCTGGCATCGGTGTACGTGACGGTGATCCGTAACACGCCGATTCTGGTGTTGATTCTGTTGATCTACTTTGCGTTGCCGAGCCTGGGGATTCGTCTGGACAAGATTCCCTCGTTCATCATCACCCTGTCGCTGTATGCCGGGGCGTACCTGACTGAAGTGTTTCGCGGCGGCCTGCTGAGCATCCCCAAGGGCCAGCGCGAAGCCGGGCTGGCGATCGGGCTCGGCGAGTGGCAGGTCAAGGCGTACGTCACCGTGCCGGTGATGCTGCGCAATGTGCTGCCGGCACTGTCGAACAACTTCATTTCACTGTTCAAGGACACCTCGCTGGCGGCGGCGATTGCCGTGCCGGAGCTGACCTATTACGCGCGCAAGATCAATGTCGAGAGCTACCGGGTGATTGAAACCTGGATGGTGACCACAGCGCTCTATGTTGCGGCCTGCTACATCATTGCCATGCTGCTGCGTTACCTCGAGCAGCGTCTGGCGATTCGCCGATAGGAGGCCCTGATGTACGAATCCCCTAGTTGGTTGCATGAGTTGTGGGTCGCCCGCGACGTGTTATGGCAAGGCTTTGTCACCAGCGTGCAAGTCTCGGCGCTGGCCATTTTGATGGGCACCCTGATCGGCATCGTTGCCGGGCTGGTGCTGACCTACGGCAAGCTCTGGATGCGTGCGCCGTTCCGGCTGTACGTCGACCTGATTCGCGGCACGCCGGTGTTTGTGCTGGTGCTGGCCTGCTTCTACATGGCGCCGGCGCTGGGCTGGCAGATCAGCGCGTTCCAGGCCGGAGCCCTGGGGCTGACGCTGTTTTGCGGCTCCCACGTTGCCGAGATTGTGCGCGGTGCGTTGCAGGCATTGCCGCGCGGGCAGATGGAGGCGAGCAAGGCCATCGGCCTGACGTTCTATCAGTCGCTCGGTTACGTGTTGTTGCCTCAGGCGCTGCGGCAGATCCTGCCGACCTGGGTCAACTCGTCCACCGAAATCGTCAAGGCGTCGACCTTGTTGTCGGTGATCGGCGTCGCCGAACTGTTGCTCAGCACGCAGCAGATCATCGCCCGGACGTTCATGACCCTGGAGTTTTACCTGTTCGCCGGATTTCTGTTTTTCGTCATCAACTACGCCATCGAATTACTCGGCCGGCACATTGAAAAGCGGGTGGCCTTGCCATGACTCAAACTTCTGCTGCACACAATCCACAGGCGCTGCTGGACATTCGCGGCCTGCACAAACAATACGGCAAGCTCGAAGTGCTCAAGGGCGTCGACCTGACCATGCAGCGCGGCAACGTGGTCACGCTGATCGGCTCCAGCGGCTCGGGCAAGACCACGCTGCTGCGTTGCGTGAACATGCTCGAAGAATTCCAGGGCGGGCAGATCGTGCTCGACGGCGAATCCATCGGCTATGACGAGGTCAATGGCAAGCGTGTGCGCCACGCGGAAAAAGTCATCGCCCGCCACCGGGCCATGACCGGCATGGCGTTCCAGCAGTTCAACCTGTTCCCGCACCTGACGGCGTTGCAGAACGTGACCCTCGGCTTGCTCAAAGTGAAAAAGCTGCACAAGGACGAAGCCGTCGCGCTGGCCGAGAAATGGCTGGAGCGGGTCGGCCTGCTGGAACGCCGCGATCACTTTCCCGGTCAGTTGTCCGGTGGTCAGCAACAGCGCGTGGCGATTGCCCGGGCAATTGCGATGAACCCGAGCCTGATGCTGTTCGACGAAGTCACCTCCGCGCTCGATCCGGAACTGGTGGGCGAAGTACTGAACGTGATCAAGGGCCTGGCCGACGAAGGCATGACCATGTTGCTGGTGACCCACGAAATGCGCTTTGCGTTCGAAGTCTCGGACAAGATCGTTTTCATGAATCAGGGGCGGATTGAAGAGCAGGGGCCACCCAAAGAGCTTTTCGAGCGCCCGCAATCGCCACGTCTGGCGGAATTTCTCAAGAACACGCGTTTCTGAGTTTTCAATTTTTCAAGCAGGAGAAACACCCATGAGCATCACTCGTTACGGCACCGGCAGCACCGCCGGTGGCGGCCAGCCTCGTCCTTTCGCCCGTGCCGTTGAAGCCGATGGCTGGCTGCACGTGTCCGGCCAGGTGCCGGCGCTCAATGGCGAAATCATCGTCGGCGGCATTGTCGAGCAGACGCACCAGACCATGAAAAACCTGATCGCCATTCTTGAAGAGGCCGGTTATGGCCTGCAAGACGTGGTGCGCGCTGGCGTGTGGCTGGAAGACCCACGGGATTTCTGGAGTTTCAACAAGGTCTTTTCCGAGTACTTCAAAAGCGAACACGCCCCGGCCCGGGCCTGCGTGCAGGCGAACATGATGGTTGACTGCAAGGTCGAGATCGACTGCATCGCTTACAAGAAAAAGGTCTGAACCGAGGTGCATTCTTCGCGAGCAGGCTCGCTCCCACAAAGGGATGCGATCTCATGTGGGAGCGAGCCTGCTCGCGAAGGCGACCTAACAGTCGCCACCGTACTCTGGTTAAACTCCCGGCACTTTAATGGGAACCTGATGACATGACCGAAGACACCATCAAACGCCGGGCTCGCGGTCTGGACCGGGCGTTCGATATTCTCGATTTTCTCAAGGAAATCGGCCAGCCCCTGCGCCCGAACGAAATCGCCAGTGGCATCGGCAGCCCGAAATCCACGGTCTATGAACTGGTGGCCTCGTTGCTGGAGCGGCGCATTCTCGAGCCGGTGGGCAAGGACGGCCACGTCTACCTGGGCCGTCAGCTGTACTTTCTCGGGCAGGCGCACCTGCGTCATTTCGACCTGACCCGCGAGGCCGATTACGCCTTGCAGGAAATCGTCAGGCAGACCCGCGAAACCGCGCAGATGTGCCTGCTCAATGGGCGCAAATACACGGTGGCGCTGATGAAGGAGGGCGAGCGGCATTTCCGTATTTCCTCGGACATCGGCGAGAACGCGCCCATCCCGTGGACCGCTTCCGGACGCCTGTTGCTGGCGCACATGAGCGACCAGCAGATCAACGACCTGATCGACTACGACGACTTCATCCTGCCCGGCGGCGAGCGTTTGCCGATGGAGCAGTTTCTGAAGGAAATCCGTCAGGCCGGCATCGACGGGTTTTTCTCCTTCGACAGCGTCGCCGACACCTTCACCCACTGCTTCGCCGCGCCGGTCAAGGACAACCACGGCGTGGCCATTGCGACCCTGTGCATCGTCGCGCCACGGGCCGATGCCAAGAACAATTACGACGACTATCGCCGGGTGCTGATCGACAGCGCCAACGGCCTGGCCCGGCGTATCAACGAATAGCAGCGGCTGCCTGCGGCCGCGAATCCAAGGAGTTCGAACATGTCTAGTGCAATCAATAGCGCCGCCGTGGAAAAGGGCGACGCTGGCATCGGCGCGCACCTGGTGCGTGACGTCAGCCTGCCGGCGCTGGTGCTGCACCGCGAGGCCCTGGAACACAACATTCGCTGGATGCAGGCGTTTGTCAGCCACAGCGGCGCGCAACTGGCGCCACACGGTAAAACCAGCATGACCCCGGCGCTGTTTCGCCGGCAACTGGACGCTGGTGCCTGGGGCATCACCCTGGCCAGCGCCACCCAGACTCGCGCGGCCTATGCCCATGGCGTGCGTCGGGTGTTGATGGCCAACCAGTTGGTCGGCACACCGAACATGGCGCTGATTGCCGATCTGTTGGCGGACCCGGCTTTCGAATTCCATTGCATGGTCGATCACCCGGACAACGTCGCCGACCTCGGCGCCTACTTCGCCTCGCGCGGCGTGCGTCTGAACGTGATGATCGAGTACGGCGTGGTCGGCGGTCGTTGCGGTTGCCGCAGCGAACTGGAAGTGGTTGAACTGGCCCGGGCCATTGCCCTGCAACCGGCGCTGGCGCTGACCGGCATCGAAGGCTACGAAGGGGTGATTCATGGCGACCAGGCCGTCAGCGGCATCCGTGAGTTCGCCTCGTCACTGGTGCGCCTGGCGGTGCAGTTGCAGGACAGCGGCGCCTTTGCGATTGCCAAGCCGATCATCACTGCCTCCGGTTCGGCCTGGTACGACCTGATCGCCGAATCCTTTGAAGCACAGAATGCCAGTGGGCGCTTCCTCAGCGTGCTGCGGCCGGGCAGCTATGTGGCCCATGACCACGGCATCTACAAGCAAGCGCAATGCTGCGTCCTTGATCGGCGCAGCGACCTGCACGAAGGTCTGCGTCCGGCACTGGAAGTCTGGGCGCATGTGCAGTCGTTGCCGGAGCCGGGGTTCGCGGTGATTGCCTTGGGCAAGCGCGATGTGGCGTACGACGCCGGTTTGCCGGTGCCGCTGCTGCGTTACAAGGCCGGCGTGGTGCCCGCCATTGGCGACGACGTGAGTGCCTGCAAGGTGACGGCGGTGATGGACCAGCATGCGTTCATGACCGTGGCGCCGGGGGTTGAGTTGCGGGTCGGGGACATTATCTCGTTCGGCACTTCGCATCCGTGCCTGACGTTCGACAAGTGGCGGGTCGGGTGCCTGGTGGATGAGCAGTTGCAGGTGATCGAGACCATGGATACCTGTTTCTAATCCTCAAGACCGAGGCGCGGCTATCGCGGGCAAGCCCGCTCCCACATTTGGAATGCGATTTTCCTGTGGGAGCGGGCTTGCCCGCGATGGCAACCTTCAGGACAGCATCGCAACACCAGAGACCCCACCACCATGAAAGCCGTAAAGACCCCAAGCATCGCCCTCATCGGCGAATGCATGATCGAGCTGCAACACCGTGCTGATGGCAGCCTGCAACAGAGTTTCGGCGGCGACACCCTGAACACTGCCGTCTACCTGTCCCGTGAACTGGGCGAAGGCGCAAAGGTGGACTACGTCACCGCGCTGGGTGACGACAGTTTCAGCGATGCCATGTGCCAGAGCTGGGCCGGCGAAAACATCGGCCTGAGCAGGGTCCAGCGCTTGCCCGGTCGTCTGCCGGGTTTGTACTGTATCCAGACTGACGCTGCCGGCGAGCGGCGCTTTCTCTACTGGCGCAATGAAGCGGCGGTGCGCGACTGCTTCACCACCCCGGCCGCCGCACCGATCCTCGCGGCGCTGCCGGCGTACGACGTGTTGTATTTCAGCGGCATCACCCTGGCCGTGCTCGGCGCGCTGGGTCGGGAAAAATTGCTCGAAACCCTGATCGCAGCCCGGCAGCGAGGGGCGCAGGTGGTGTTCGACAACAACTATCGGCCACGGCTGTGGGCGTCGGTGGAGGAGGCTCGGGCGGCGTATCGCAGCGTGTTGCCCCATGTCGATCTGGCGTTACTGACGGTGGATGACGAGCAGGCGCTGTTTCATTTCTCTGATTGTGATGCGGTGTTTGCCGCTTACGAGCAGGTTGGCACGCCTGAGGTGGTGCTCAAACGCGGCGCCGAGGCGTGTCTGATCCGCTGCAATGGCGAGGCGTTTGCTGTGCCGGCGCAGAAAGTCGAGCGTGTGGTGGACACTACGGCGGCGGGGGATTCGTTCAGTGCGGCGTATCTGGCGAGCCGGCTCAAGGGCGGCACCCCGGTCGAGGCGGCCGAGGCGGGGCATCGGCTGGCGAGCCGGGTGATTCAGGTGCCGGGGGCATTGATTCCAAGATAGGCAGTGGATGGCCGCTTGCTGCGCAATCGGTTCGCGAGCAGGCTCGCTCCCACAGTGGCCTTTGTGTGTCGCAGGATCTGTGGCAAACACAGGATCCCCGTGGGAACCGGGCTTGCCCGCGATGAGGCCCTCAAGCCAACCCATCAATCCCGATAAAACACCTCCACAGTGGCCTCTGTGTGTCGCAGGATCTGTGGCAAACATGGATCCATGTGGGAGCCGGGCTTGCCCGCGATGAGGCCCTCAAGCCAACCCATCAATCCCGGTAAAACACCTGCACAGTGGCCTTTGTGTGTCGCAGGATCTGTGGCAAACATGGATCCCTGTGGGAGCCGGGCTTGCCCGCGATGAGGCCCTCAAGCCAACCCGTCAATCCCGAAAAAACACCTCCACAGTGGCCTTTGTGTGTCGCAGAATCAGTGGCAAACACAGGATCCCTGTGGGAGCCGGGCTTGCCCGCGATGAGGCCCTCAAGCCACCCATCAATCCCGATAAAACACCTCCACAGTGGCCTTTGTGTGTCGCAGGATCTGTGGCAAACATGGATCCCTGTGGGAGCCGGGCTTGCCCGCGATGAGGCCCTCAAGCCAACCCGTCAATCCCGATAAAACACCTGCACAGTGGCCTTTGTGTGTCGCAGGATCTGTGGCAAACACAGGATCCCTGTGGGAGCCGGGCTTGCCCGCGATGAGGCCCTCAAGCCAACCCGTCAATCCCGGTAAAACACCTGCACAGTGGCCTTTGTGTGTCGCAGGATCTGTGGCAAACATGGATCCCTGTGGGAGCCGGGCTTGCCCGCGATGAGGCCCTCAAGCCACCCATCAATCCCGGTAAAACACCTGCACCAGGTGATAACCGAATTTGCTCTTGATCGGTCCATGCACCACCCGCAGTGGCTTCTTGAAGATCACGGCATCGATCACCCCGACCATCTGCCCCGGCCTTACTTCACCCAGGTCACCGCCGCGTTTGCCGGACGGGCAGGTGGAGTACTTCTTGGCCAGCACATCAAAGGCCTCGCCCTTGGCGATGCGTTGTTTGAGTTGCTCGGCTTCTTCCGAGGTTTTCACCAGAATATGGCGCGCTTGAGCTTTCATTTGAGGCAGACCTTGTAACGGTGGTGACAGCGGGGCGCGGGATTATGCCTCATTGGGCCTGACCGATCATCTCGCGAATCTTGTTGGCCAGCAGGTCGATGGAGAACGGCTTGGCGACCATGTCCATGCCTTCTTCCAGAAAACCCTGACGCTCGGCGGCCTTTTCCGCGTAACCGGTCATGAACAGCACCTTGAGGTCAGGCCGATGCTGGCGGGCAATTTCCGCCAATTGCCGGCCGTTCATCCCCGGCAGCCCGACGTCAGTCACCAGCAGATCGACCCGCAGGCTGGATTCGAGCAAGGGCAGGGCCGCCTTGGCGTCTTGCGCCTCGTGGGCCTGATAACCCAGCTCACTCAGCAGATTGAGCACCAGCATGCGTACCGCCGGATCATCCTCGACCAGCACCACGGTTTCACCGGCAATCGCCGCCGGCGCTTCGCTGGTGAGCGGCAGCAGGGTGTTTTGTGGTGCGCCGAAATACAGGCGCGGCAGGTAAAGACGCACGCTGGTGCCCTGGCCCGGTACGCTGTCGAGGCTGACATGACCACCCGATTGCTGGGCAAAACCATAGATCATCGACAACCCCAGGCCGGTGCCCTGGCCGATGGGTTTGGTGGTGAAGAACGGGTCGAACGCCTTGGCCCGCACCGACGGGCTCATGCCGGTGCCGTTGTCGCTGACGGCGATCATCAGGTAATCGCCAGCCTTGATCGATTCCAGCGTAGTGATGTCGCTGCCGTCGAGGTAGACGTTGGCGGTTTCAATCACCAGCTCGCCGCCGTCGGGCATGGCGTCGCGGGCGTTGATCACCAGGTTGAGCAGGGCGTTTTCCAGCTGGCTGACGTCGGTACTCACCGGCCAGACCTCATCGGCCAGTTGCAGCTTGAGTTCGATGTGATCGCCCTTGGTACGGCTGAGCAGGTCTTCCAGCGAATGCACCAGCTCATTGGCGTTCAGCGGTTTGCGATCCAGCGATTGGCGGCGCGAGAAGGCCAGCAAGCGATGGGTCAGGGAGGCGGCACGGTTGGCCGACGACACCGCCGCTTCCATGAAACGCTCGATCTCGGCGGTGCGGCCGTCGGCAATATAGCGCTGCATCAGGTCGAGGCTGCCGATGATCCCGGTCAGCATGTTGTTGAAGTCATGGGCGATGCCGCCCGTGAGCTGACCGACCGCTTCCATCTTCTGCGCGTGCCGCAGGGCGTCTTCGGCGCGCTCGCGCTCGAACATCTCGTTTTGCAGACGCTGGTTGGCTTCGGCCAGTTGCTGGGTGCGGGCAATCACCCGCTCTTCAAGGGTGTCATTGAGGTTGCGCAGGGCCTCTTCGGTTTGCGTGCGCTCGGTTTCATCAATCACAAAGATATAGAAACCGTTGACCGCGCCGTCCGCTCCGTGGCGCGGCAGGTAGTTCATCAAGGCGTGGCGGGTGCTGCCGTCACGATGCCGGGTATCGATGCTGAAACTGCACGGCTTGCCCGCCAGCGCCTGGGCGATGTACTCGGCGCGCGGCGCATACGCCTCGTCACCCAGCACGTCATGGATGGTGCGACCAAACAGCTCCTGAGGCGTCAGGCCGTACCAGTCCAGGTAGGCGGCGTTGTTCAGGCGAAAGCGTTCTTCGCGGTCCACGTAGCTGATCAGGATCGGCATGGCGTTGATGATCAGTTGCAGCTCGGTCTGGCTCTGGCGCAACGCCTGTTCGGTGTGTTTTCGCTCGGTCAGGTCCAGTGCGGCACCGAGAAAACGCATCGGCCGGCCATGGTGGTCCTTGTAGCAGCGACCCCGGGCAAACACCCAGCGCAACTGGCCGTCTGGTTGCAGCAGGCGGTATTCCTCGGCGTATTCGGTGCCGTGGGTGATGCAGTGCTTGATGCTGCGGGCAACCATCGCCCGGTCTTCCGGGTGCACCCCATGCAGGTAATCGCTGATGGGCAATTGACTGGCCCGCGCCGGGTCGATGCCGTGCAACTGGGCGAAGTGGGCGTCGGCGATGAAGCGGTCTTCGCCGATGTCCCAGTCCCAGGTGCCAACGGCATCGGTGGCGGCCAGGGCCAGTTGCAGGCGCTGTTCGGTTTCGTGCTGGGCCTTGAGGCTGGCGTCCGAGCGCTGCCGCAGTTCCAGGGCGATGCGTCGGCGTTCGTTGGTTTCGATGGCCGTGACCAGAATTCCGGCCACCTTGGCGCTTTCGTCACGGATGGGGCTGTAGGTCAAGTCCAGCCAAAAGTCGGAATCATGCCCGTCACGCTGCAAGGTAAAGCGTCGTTCGCTGTAGGACCGCACCTGACCTTGTAGGACTGCGCTGAAAATGGGCGCAGTAAAGTCCTGGAATTCAGGCCATACCTGGTGTGTCGGCTGTCCGAAAGCGTCCGGATGTTTGCTGCCCGACAGCACGGCGAAGCCGTCATTGTAGATTTGCGTGAGTTGCGGCCCCCACAACAGGAGCATCGGCATTGGCGAGTGAATCACGATGTCCACCGCGGTGCGCAGGCTCTGTGGCCAGGTGCTGGCGGCGCCCAGAGGGCTATGGCTCCAGTCCAGTCGGGCGATCAGGGTCTGGGCATCGTTGCCGGTCGGTGATGGGTTCATCAAGTTGTCCTGCACTCAAGTCGGTGTGGCGGCGTCTACTATCCTTGCAGAACACTAGACGCTGAATGAACCGACGCGTCACTGAATCGGTTCATGTCTGTTCATTGAATGCCTTGCGGGTGCTTTTTGCCATGGAAATCGACGTGTTGTTGCGCCAGTTGGCCAGTCAGGATGGCTCTGATCTTTACCTTGCTACCGGTGCGCCGCCCAGTGCGCGGTTCGACGGCGTACTCAGGGCCTTGAGTGAAGAACGGTTCAAACCGGGCGAAATCGCCGCCATCGCGGCGTCGATCATGGATGCCGAACAGCGTCTGACGTTCGACCGGGAGCTGGAAATGAACCTGGCGATTTCCCTGGCCGGCATCGGGCGCTTCCGGATCAACATCTTCAGGCAGCGTAACGACGTGTCGATCGTGGCGCGCAACGTCAAGCTGGACGTGCCGCGTTTCGAAGACCTCAAGTTGCCGTCGATACTGCTTGAGAGCGTGATGCTCAAACAAGGGCTGATCCTGTTCGTCGGCGCCACCGATTCGGGTAAATCGACCTCGCTGGCGGCGTTGATCGATTACCGCAACCGCCACAGTAGCGGCCATATCATCACCATCGAAGACCCGGTGGAGTACATCCATCGGCACAAGCGCTCGATCATCAATCAGCGGGAAGTGGGTGTCGACACCCGCAGTTTTCACGCGGCGTTGAAGAACACCCTGCGCCAGGCACCGGACGTGGTACTGATCGGCGAAATTCGCGACCGCGAAACCATGGAGCACGCGCTGGCGTTTGCCGATACTGGCCATCTGGTGATTTCCACCCTGCATGCGCACAACGCCAACCAGGCGCTGGACCGCATCCTCAACTTCTTTCCCGAAGAACGTCGTGCGCAGTTGCTGCATGACCTGGCCAACAACCTCAAGGCCTTTGTGTCCCAGCGCCTGGTACGCACCCTCGACGGCCAGCGCCGGGCGGCGGTAGAGGTGATGCTGGGGACCCCGACCATCGCCGACCTGATCTTGCGCAACGAGTTTGGCGAGCTCAAGACCATCATGGAAAAATCGCTGGAACTGGGGATGCAGACGTTTGACGGGGCGCTGTTCGGGCTGGTGGTGGAGGGCGCGATCAGCGAGGCGGAGGCGTTGAAGCATGCCGATTCGGTGAATAATCTGCGGTTGCGATTGAAGCTGTACGCGGATTCGTCACCGACATCCCAGCGCCCGCCCGGCGACTGGGATCTGATGGATTGACACAGTTCAAAAAAATGTGGGAGCGAGGGGGCTAGGAGGGTGGGGTCAGTCAGCCAATTCCGGGCGATTGCGAAATTGCTCCAGCGCCTGGGGATTGGCCAGCGCATCGGTATTTTTCACCGCCAGGCCATGCACCACATTCCTCACCGCCAACTCCACCACCTTGCCGCTGATGGTGCGTGGAATGTCGGTCACCGCGACAATCTTCGCCGGCGCATGCCGAGGTGTGGTGCTGGCGCGGATCGTCTGGCGGATCTGCTGTTCCAGTGCGGCATCCAGCACGATGCCGTCGTGCAGTTTTACAAAAAGCACCACCCGCACGTCGTCCTGCCATTGTTGGCCGATGGCGACGCTGTCCGCCACTTGCGGGACTTTTTCCACCTGCCGATAAATCTCCGCCGTACCGATGCGCACGCCACCGGGATTGAGCACGGCGTCGGAGCGGCCGTGGATCATCATCGCGCCGTGGGGCAATTGTTCGGCGTAGTCGCCCTGGGCCCAGACGCCGGGAAACAGGCTGAAATAAGAGGCCCGCAGTTTTTCGCCGTCGGGATCATGCCACAGGCCGATGGGCATGGCGGGGAAGTGCCGGGTGCAGACCAGTTCACCTTTTTCGCCGATCACCGGTTGCCCCGCGTCGTTCCACACTTCGACCGCCATGCCCAGGCTCTTGCCCTGGATTTCACCGCGACGTACCGGGCTCAACGGGTTGCCATTCACGAAACAGGAGACGACGTCGGTGCCACCGGACATCGAGGCCAGGCACAGGTCGGCCTTGAGGTCCCGATAGACATAGTCGTAACTCTGCGGCGACAGTGCCGAGCCGGTGCACAGCAGGGTTTTCAGGCTGCTTAGGTCGCGGCTGTGGCGCGGCTTGATGCCGCCGCTTTCCAGGGTCGCGAGGTACTTGGGGCTGGTGCCGAAGACGCTGATGCGCTCGTCTTCGATCAGCGCCATCAAGCGCTCGGGGCCGGGGTGAAACGGCGAGCCGTCGTACAGCACCACGGCGCTGCCCACGGCCAGCGCCGAGACCAGCCAGTTCCACATCATCCAGCCGCAGGTGGTGTAGTAGAACAGCCGGTCGCCGGGGCCGAGGTCGACGTGCAGGCCGTGTTCCTTGACATGTTGCAGCAGCACGCCGCCGGTGCTGTGGATGATGCACTTGGGCACGCCGGTGGTGCCGCTGGAGTACAGGATGTACAGCGGATGCGCGAAGGGCACGGCGACGAATTCGGGCTCGCCGCCGGGACGGTAGAAGTTGTCCCAGAGCGTGACGGTGGCTTGGCTGTGGAAATCGTCGATCTGCGCTTCGGACCTGGCATAAGGCACTACGATCAGTTGTTGCAGCGATGGCAGGCGGTCGAGGATTTCGTTGATTTTGGTGGTCTGGTCGATGTGCTTGCCGGCGTAGCGATAACCGGCGCAGGTGATCAGCACTTTCGGCTCGATCTGGCCGAAGCGGTCGATCACCCCCTGAGTGCCGAAGTCCGGCGACGAACAGGACCAGACTGCGCCCAGGCTGGTGGTCGCGAGCATCGCCACCAGGGTCTGCCAGGTGTTGGGCATGCACGCCGCGACCCGGTCGCCGAGGCCGATGCCGGCGGCTTTCAGGCTGGTTTGAAAGCCGGCGACATGGTTGGCCAGCTCCGCCCAGGTCAGCTGTTCACGCTGGCCGTCTTCACCGACGGCTATCACCGCCGCGGCTTCGTCGCGGCGGCGCAGCAGGTGTTCGGCGAAGTTCAAGGTGGCGTCGGGAAACCATTGGGCGCTGGGCATTTGCGCGCCTTCGCGCAGCACGGCACTGGGTGGGTCGCGGAACTGGATGTCGAAGAAATTGACAATGGCTTGCCAGAAAGCCTCGCGCCGGTCGATGGACCATTGGTGCAGGGCCGGGTAGTCGGCGATTTCAAGGTCATGCCGCTGATTGATGAAGCGCCGAAAGGCGTCCATGCGGGTCTTGCTGATGCGCTCGGCGCTGGGTTGCCAGAGGATGTCGGACATGGCTTGCCTCTTTTTCTCGTTCCCACGCAGAGCATGGGAGTATCACTAACCTGTGGGAGCGAGCCTGCTCGCGAAGGCGGCGGGTCAGCGAGTTCAATGTTGCCTGATTCACCGCTTTCGCGAGCAGGCTCGCTCCCACAATGGTTGCCCGGGGTTGCTTGTTCTGATCATCCGGGGCAGTTATTGCGCCAACCACCCGCCATCAATATTCCACGCCGCGCCCCGCACCTGGCTGCCAGCCTCGCTGCACAGAAACAGCACCAGTTCCCCCAATTGCGGCGGCGTGACGAACGCCAGCGAAGGCTGTTTTTCAGCCAGCAAATCATGCTGGGCCTGTTGCGGGTCGATGCCGGTGGCGGCGCGATCATCGATCTGCTTCTGCACCAGTGGTGTCAGCACCCAGCCGGGGCAGATGGCATTGCAGGTCACCTGGGTGGTCGCGGTTTCCAGGCCGACCACTTTGGTCAGCCCGATCACCCCGTGCTTGGCGGCGACGTAGGCAGCTTTGCCCACCGAGCCCACCTGCCCATGCACCGAGGCAATGTTGATGATCCGCCCCCAATTTTCGGCACGCATGCGCGGCAGGCACAGGCGCGTGCTGTGGAACACCGAGGACAGGTTGATCGCGATGATCGAGTCCCAGCGTTCCACCGGAAAGTCCTCCACCGCCGCCACATGCTGAATGCCGGCGTTGTTCACCAGAATGTCCACGCCGCCGAACTCGCGCTCGGCGTAGGCGATCATCTCGGCGATTTGCAACGGGTCGCTGACGTCCGCCGGGTGGTGGCCGACCCTGGTGCCGAACTGCTGCACGTCGGCGATCACTTTGGAGGCGTCGCCGAAGCCGTTGAGCACTACATTGGCGCCGGCCTTGGCCAGGCTGACGGCGATGCCCAGGCCGATGCCGCTGGTGGAACCGGTGACCAGTGCGGTCTTGCCGCTAAGAGTTGTCATCAATACCTCACACAATGCCAGTGGCGTAGAACGTGCCGATCACGACGAAGACCGCCAGGGTCTTGATCAGCGTAATACAGAAAATGTCTTTATAGGCTTCGCGGTGGGTCAGGCCGGTGACTGCCAGCAAGGTAATCACCGCGCCGTTGTGCGGCAGGGTGTCCATGCCGCCGCTGGCCATCGCCGCGACCCGGTGCAGCACTTCCAGCGGAATGTTGGCGGCGTGGGCGGCGCTGATGAAACTCTCGGACATCGCGGCCAGCGCAATGCTCATGCCGCCCGAGGCGGAACCGGTGATGCCCGCCAGCAGGGTGACGGTAATCGCTTCGTTGACCAGCGGGTTGGGGATGCTCTTGAGCCAGTCTGCCAGCACCAGAAAACCGGGCAACGAGGCGATCACCGCGCCAAAGCCGTATTCGGATGCGGTGTTCATTGCCGCCAGCAAGGCCCCGCTGACCGCACTTTTGCTGCCTTCGGCGAGCTTGCTGCGAATTGCCCCGAAGCCAAACGCCAGCACCATCAGGATGCCGATCAACAGCGCCGCCTGAACCGCCCAGATCGCCGTGAGTTTGGCGATTTCGGTGGTCACCGGCGTGGCCATGCCCGGCAGCGCGAGGCTGTGGGTCTTGCCGTACCACAGCGGAATCCAGTGGGTGAACAACAGGTTCATGACGCCCACCATCAACAGCGGTGATAGCGCGATCCACGGGTTGGGCAGTTTGATGTCTGGCGCGGTTTCCGGCTCGTTACGCAGCTCGGTGCCATAGCCTTCGCCAGCCCGTTGCGCCTTGTTGCGCTGGCGCTGGAGAAACAGCATGCCGGCGCAGAACACGAAGATCGTGCCGATCAACCCCAGCCACGGCGCCGCCCAGGCGGTGGTGTTGAAGAACGTGCTGGGAATGATGTTCTGGATCTGCGGGGTGCCGGGCAGGGCGTCCATGGTGAATGAGAACGCACCGAGGGCGATGGTCGCCGGCATCAGGCGCTTGGGGATGTTGCTCTGGCGGAACATCTCGGCGGCAAACGGGTACACCGCGAACACCACCACAAACAGCGACACGCCGCCGTAGGTGAGCAGGGCGCAGACCAGCACGATCACCAGCATCGCCTGGCGAGTGCCGAGCAAACGAATCGCCGCTGCAACGATGGAACGCGAGAAACCCGACAGCTCGATCAGCTTGCCGAACACCGCGCCGAGCAGGAACACCGGGAAATACAGTTTGATGAAGCCGACCATTTTCTCCATGAACACCCCGGTGAAGGCAGGGGCGACGGCGGACGGGTCGGTGAGCAGCACGGCGCCGAGGGCGGCAATCGGGGCAAAAAGGATAACGCTGTAGCCACGGTAGGCAGCCAGCATCAGCAGCGCGAGGGCTGCCAAGGCAATGATCACACTCATGGTGTGTCTCTCCTGGATTGTTATTGTTGTAGGGTGAAGCTTGGTGGGAGAGGGCTTTAGCGGGAATCGTGCCATCAATTTAAGTTGTTGAAATATCAGGATATATTTTTATTTTCTGGTTCGAATTCTTAATTCTTGTCTTGAATCCGAGACTTTCTCGGACAGGAATGGCCCTGTCGCGAGCAAGCTCGCTCCCACAGTTGACCGAGTTGGGCCGGAAAATACGATTCTCTGTGGGAGCGAGCTTGCTCGCGATGGTCTATCTAACAACGGAGACATCAGTCTCTTTATAGAGACTCGACAATCCCCAACGCCACCATCTTCTTGTACAAAGTGGACCGCCCCAGCCCCAATCTCGCCGCCGCCTCAATCACCTTCCCCCCGCATTGCGCAAGGGTGGCTTCAATCAGCTGCCGGTCAAACCGCTCCCGCGCCGCGCTGAACGTCTCATGGGCGACGGGCTCGATACGCGGTGCCATCAGCCGCTCAACCGGGCTGAATGTGCCAATCGCAGCCCGAATATCCGCCGCATTCAGCCTCAGGTCATCGCTGAGCAACGCCGCCCGCTCCAGCACGTTGCGCAGCTCGCGGATATTCCCCGGCCAGGCATGTTGCCCCAGCAGGTCCAGCGCTTCGCGATTCAATTCGTGCTGGCTGCGCAGCTCTTCAAGGATTGCTTCACAGAGGGCCGGAATGTCGTCGAGGCGCTCACGCAGCGGCGGCACCTGGATCGGCAGCACGTTGAGCCGGTAATACAGATCGGCGCGAAACTCGCCGCGTTTGATCGCCGCTTCAAGGTCAGTGGAGGTGGCGGCAATCACCCGCACATCGCTCTGGATCACTTCGTTGGAGCCGACCGGTTCGAACTCCTTTTCCTGCAACACCCGCAATAGTTTGCTTTGCAGCGGCAAGGGCATGTCGCCGATTTCATCGAGAAACAGCGTGCCGCCCTGGGCGATGTGCAGTTTGCCGACCCGGCCCTTGCGATCCGCGCCGGTGAACGCCCCCGGTGCGGTGCCGAAGAATTCGGCTTCCAGCAGGGCTTCTGGAATTGCTGCGCTATTGATGCTGACGAAGGCTTTATGCGCCCGTGGCGAAGCGCCGTGGATGGCCTGGGCCAGCAGCTCTTTGCCGGTGCCGGTTTCGCCCAGCAGCAATACCGGGGATTCGGCGCTGGCGCTGCGTCGGGCACGGCGTTTGACTTCCAGGCTGGCGGCGCTGGTGCCGATGAAGTGCGCGAAGTTGTATTTGGTCTGGCGTGCGCGCAGCAGGGAGCGCGTGGAGGCCAGCTCTTCCTGCATGCTCTGGTAGCGCTTGAGCATCGGTGACAGGCTGCGCAATTCGTCGAACAGGGCAAAGCCGATGGCGCCGATCACCGCGCCGGCGTCGTCATGGATCGGCAGGCGCATCACCACCAGCGGCTCCTTGGGGGTGTCCTGCATGTCCAGCAGGATGGGCCGGCCGGTACGCACCACCTCGCGCAGCAGGCTGCCGGGGATCACACTTTCACAGGCTTTGCCAATGGCCACTTCGGCGGACTCGAGACCGAAACGCCGGGCATAGCGCTCGTTGATCCAGACGATGTTGGCGTCACGGTCGACAATCACCGTACCTTCACTCGATTGCTCGATGATCTCGAACAGCGAGCGGATCGCCAGGGTGCGAACCCGTTGGTAGTCCTTCAGGCTTTCGGTGGTGTTCATGTGCACAGTCCTGATTATGTATTGCCTGGGCGGGCGCCATCGCGGGCAAGCCCGGCTCCCACAGGTTAGTGGTGTGACAACCCTATTTGTGAGCACCGCAGAGCCTGTGGGAGCCGGGCTTGCCCGCGATGGGCGCGACGCGGTCCAAGGGCCTACGCCAATTGAGCCGCCGCCAACAACTCTTTGGTATACGGATGCTGCGGCGCATCGAACACTGCATGGCTGGCGCCACGTTCTACCACCTTGCCATCCTTGATCACGATCATGTCGTGGGCCAGCGCTCGCACCACCGCCAGGTCATGGCTGATGAACAGGTAAGTCAGGCCATGTTTTTCCTGAAGCTGGCGCAGCAGGGCGACCACCTGTTTCTGCACCGTGCGGTCCAGCGCCGAGGTCGGCTCATCCAGCAGGATCAACGCCGGCTTGAGCACCAGCGCCCGGGCGATGGCGATGCGTTGGCGCTGACCACCGGAGAATTCGTGGGGGTAGCGGTGACGGCTTTGCGGGTCGAGGCCGACTTCCTCCAGGGCGCGGATCACCTGCGCCTCACACTCATCGGCTGTGGACTGGCTGTGCACCTCCAGCCCTTCGCTGATGATCTGCGCCACGGACATGCGCGGGCTCAGGCTGCCAAACGGGTCCTGGAACACCACCTGCATTTTCTTGCGCCAGGGCCGCAGCTGGTTTTGCGTGAGGCCATCCAGTGCCTCGCCCTGAAAACGGATGCTGCCTTTGGAGTCAAGCAAACGAAGGATCGCCTGGCCGAGGGTCGATTTGCCGGAACCGGATTCGCCGACGATGCCCAGCGTCTTGCCGCGCTGGACGTTGAGGCTGATGCCGTCCACCGCCTGCAAATAAGTCTTGCGCTGAAACAGTCCGCCGCCGAGCGCAAACCGGACCCGCAGATCGTCCACTTCCAGCACGTTTTCGCGCTCATCACGGGCCAGCGCTTCGCCTTCCGGTTCGGCATTCAACAGCACGCAGCTATAGGGGTGTTTCGGCGCGCTGAACAGGGTTTCGCAGGTCGCCTGTTCGACGATCTCCCCGGACTTCATCACGCATACGCGCTGGGCGATGCTGCGCACCAGATTGAGGTCGTGGCTGATCAGCAGCAGTGACATGCCGAGCCGTTGTTGCAAGGACTTGAGCAGCAGCAGGATCTTGCGCTGCACGGTCACGTCCAGCGCCGTGGTCGGCTCATCAGCGATCAACAGTTCCGGCTCGCAGGCCAGGGCCATGGCGATCATCACCCGTTGTCGCTGCCCGCCGGACAGCTGATGCGGATAGGCCTTGAGCCGCTCCCTGGGTTTCTGGATGCCCACCAGTTCCAGCAGTTCGAGGATCCGTGCCTGGGCGACTTTGCCGGTCAGGCCCTTGTGCAGCAGCAGGGTTTCGCCGATCTGCTTTTCGATGCTGTGCAAGGGGTTCAGCGAGGTCATCGGCTCCTGGAAGATCATCGCGATCCGGTTGCCTCGCAGCTCGCGAAGCACCTTGGGCGGGGCGCCGAGCAGCTCCCGATTGCGATAACGAATGCTGCCACCGGTTTGGGTGCCGATCTCCGGCAGCAGTTGCAGGATCGAGTGCGCGGTCACCGACTTGCCGGAACCCGACTCGCCGACCAGTGCCAGGCATTCGCCGGGGCGGATATCGAGGCACAGGTTGCGTACCACCGTCTGGCCATTGAAGGCCACGCTGAGGTCGCGGATTTCGATCAGGTTTTCACTCATTTCAACTGTCCGGCTCATGAACGAGGATCAAAGGCATCGCGCAACGCTTCGCCGATAAATACCAATAGGGAAAGAATCAGTGCCAGGGTGAAAAACGCCGTCAGGCCCAGCCATGGCGCTTGCAGGTTCTGCTTGCCCTGACCAATCAATTCACCTAGAGACGCGCTGCCAGCCGGCATGCCGAAACCGAGAAAATCCAGCGCGGTCAGCGTTGATATCGCGCCCGTGAGGATGAAGGGCAAGTAGCTCAACGTCGCGTTCATGGCGTTGGGCAGAATGTGCCGCACGATGATTTTGCGGTCGGTCAGGCCCAGCGCTCGGGCGGCCTTGACGTATTCCAGGTTGCGCCCGCGCAGGAACTCGGCGCGCACCACGTCCACCAACGCCAACCAGGAAAACAGCGCCATGATCCCCAGCAGCCACCAGAAATTCGGTTCGACGAAACCCGACAGGATGATCAACAGGTACAGCACCGGCAGCCCCGACCAGACTTCCAGCAGGCGCTGGCCCAGCAAGTCGACCCAGCCACCGTAATAGCCTTGCAAGGCGCCTGCGGCAATGCCGATCAGGGCGCTGACAAAGGTCAGCATCAGGGCAAACAGGATTGACACCCGTGCGCCGAAAATCACCCGGGCCAGCACGTCCCGAGCCTGATCGTCAGTGCCCAGCCAGTTGACCGAAGTCGGCGGGCTGGGGGCGGGTTGGTTGAGGTCGTAATTGGGCGTGTCGTCGCTGAACGGGATCGGCGGGAACAGCATCCAGCCACCGTCCTTGCGGATCAGGTTCTGCACGTAGTCGCTGCGGTAATCGGCCTGGAACGGCAGTTGGCCGCCAAATTCCTGCTCGGTGTAGCGCTTGAACGCAGGGAAATACAGCGAGCCCTGATAGCTGACGATCAAGGGCTTGTCGTTGGCGATCATCTCGCCGCCCAGGGTCATCAGGAACAAGCCGATAAACAGCCACAGCGACCACCAGCCCCGGCGGTTTTTCTTGAAACGCTCGAAACGGCGACGGCCCAAAGGCGAGAGCTTGAACATCAGGCGTTCCTCGCGGCGAAGTCGATGCGCGGGTCGACCAGGGTGTAGCACAGGTCGCCGATCAGTTTTATCAGCAGGCCGAACAGGGTAAAGATGAACAACGAACCGAACACCACTGGATAGTCGCGCGAGACGGCGGCTTCGTAGCTCATGCGGCCCAGGCCGTCGAGGGAGAAAATCACCTCGATCAGCAGGGAGCCGGCGAAGAACACGCTGATGAATGCCTGGGGAATGCCCGACACCACCAGCAACATCGCGTTGCGGAACACATGGCCGTACAACACACGGCGTTCGCTCATGCCCTTGGCCCTGGCCGTGACCACGTATTGGCGGGTGATTTCATTGAGGAACGAGTTTTTGGTGAGGATTGTCAGGGTGGCGAAGCCGCCGATCACCAGTGCGGTGACCGGCAGCACCAGATGCCAGAAGTAGTCGGCGATCTTGCCCACGGTCGACAACGAGTCGAAGTTGTCGGACATCAGGCCGCGCACCGGGAACCAGTTAAGCGCCGTGCCACCGGCAAACACCACGATCAGAAACATCGCGAACAGAAACGCCGGCATGGCGTAGCCGATGACGATGGCGGTGCTGCTCCAGATGTCGAAATGGCTGCCGTGGTGCACGGCTTTGCGGATGCCCAGTGGAATCGATACCAGGTAGGTGATCAGCGTCGCCCAGAGCCCGAGGGAGATGGTCACCGGCATTTTTTCCAGAATCAGGTCGGTGACCGTGGCGCCACGGAAAAAGCTTTTGCCAAAATCCAGGTGCGCGTAGTTCTTGAGCATCAGCCACAGGCGTTCCGGCGCCGGCTTGTCGAAGCCATACTGCTTTTCGATTTCCTTGATAAGCAACGGGTCCAGACCACGGCTGGCGCGAGAACTGCCACTCATGGTTTCACTGGAGCTGCCGCCCACCGTGGCCCCGCCAATGCCTTGCAGATGGGCGATGGCCTGCTCGACCGGGCCGCCCGGCGCGGCCTGCACAATGACGAAGTTGACCAGCAGAATGATCACCAGCGTCGGGATGATCAGCAACAGCCGGCGCAGTATATAAGCCCACATCAGTGCGACCCTCCGGTGTTGCCGCGCTTGATCAGTTCGGCGGTCATCTGTTCGTTGGTCAGGGGCGTGGGGCTGACTTCCCACCAGCTCTCGATGGCTTCGTCATTGCTTGCCTGCACACTGGGAATGCCGAAGCGGTTCCACCACACGGTGGAGCTGCCGGGCGGGTAATAGTTGGGGATCCAGTAGTAGTTCCATTGCAGCACCCGGTCCAGGGCATGGGCGTAGCGCAGCATGTCGGCCTGGGTGGAGGCGCGGATCAGGCCGTTGATCAGGGTGTCGACGGCCGGGTTTTTCAGCACCATGTAGTTGTTGGCGCCGGGGTCGTTGGCCGAGGCCGAGCCGAAGTAGTTGAGCAGTTCGCCGCCCGGGGACGTGGTGACCGGGTAGCCGGTGATGATCATGTCGTAGTCGCGCGACATCAGGCGGTTGACGTACTGGGAGGAGTCGATGCGGCGGATGTTCAGGTCGATGCCGATCTGTTTGAGCGTGCGTTTGTACGGCAGCAGCAGCTTGTCCATTCCGTTCTGACTGGTCAGGAAAGTGAAATTCAGCGGCTCGCCGGCGGCATTCACCAGTTGGTCGCCATCGGGTTTCCAGCCGGCCTGCTCCAGCAGATCCAGGGCCTGCAGCTGTTTGTCGCGGATCAGGCCGCTGCCGTCGGTCTTGGGCGCTTCGAAGACCTGGGTAAAGGCTTCGTCGGGGATTTGCCCGCGCAGTGGTTCGAGAATCGCCAGTTCGCCGGCATCAGGCAGCTTGCGGGCCGCCAGGTCGGTGTTGGAGAAGAAACTCTGCTGGCGGATGTACATGTTGCGCATCATCTGCCGGTTGCTCCATTCGAAATCCCAGAGCATGGCCAGGGCCTGACGCACGCGGCGGTCCTGGAACATCGGCTTTTGCAGGTTGAACACAAAACCCTGGGCCGGTTGCGGCGCCTGCGTGGCCAGGTGGGCTTTTTGCAGGCGGCCATCGCTCAGGGCCGGGCTGTCGTAGCGAATCGTATAACCGGTGGCGGAAAACTCGCGGTTGTAGTCGTAGGCGCCGCCCAGCAGGATCTGGCGAGCGACATCGGTATCGCCGAAATACTCGATGCTGAAATGATCGAAGTTGTACAAGCCACGGCTGACCGGCAGGTCCTTGCCCCACCAGTCGGCGTTCCGTTCGAAGGTGATGCTGCGCCCGGAGTCCACCTTGCTCACGCGGTACGGGCCGCTGCCCAGAGGCGGTTCGTAACCGCCGCCACCGGCGAAGTCGCGGGTTTTCCACCAGTGCTCGGGGAGCACCGGCAACGTGGCGATATCCAGCGGCAGGGTGCGGTTTTCGTTGCTTTTGAAATCGAAGCGGATAACCAGCGGCGACTCCACTTCGACACCTTTGACGTCGGCGAACTGGGTGCGGTAACGCAGGCTGGCCTGGGTCATCAGCAGGTCGAAGGTGTAACGCACGTCTTCGGCGGTGATGGGTTTGCCATCGGCAAAACGCGCCTTGGGATTGAGGAAGAACCGCAGGGCCAGGCCGTCCTCGCTGCGCTCCATCTTCTGCGCCACCAGGCCGTAAACGGTATAGGGCTCGTCCTGCGAGCGCTGCGCCAGCGGCGAATACAGCATGCCGTCGATCTGGGAGACGCCGATGCCTTTGTCGATGTATGGCAGCAGATGGTCGAAATGCCCGATTTCGATCGCCGAGCGTCGCATCGTTCCGCCTTTGGGCGCTTGCGGGTTGGCGTAGTCGAAATGAGAGAAGCCGGCGGGGTACCTGGCGGGTTCGCCGTACACGGTCAACGCCTGTTGGGGTGCAGCGTTCACACCGGCGACGCCTGTCAGCAGGGCCACGGCAGTGAACATCAAAGTCGGGAAAGCCAGTCGCATTGTCAGCCTTGGAGACGGGGAGTCGATAAGCACAATTTGTACGCGAGCGGCGCGTGACTCGCCAGTCCGTTCACGTCGCCCAAACACAACGGCCCACCAAAAGGCGGGCCGTTGTGTTGAAAGCTCAAGGGACGGATCAGTCCTGACGGCTGGTCACTTCCAGCAGGTGATAACCGAACTGGGTCTTGACCGGGCCTTGCACCACGTTGATCGGTGCGCTGAAAACCACGGTGTCGAATTCCTTGACCATCTGGCCTGGACCGAACGAACCCAGATCACCGCCCTGGCGGCTGGACGGGCAGGTGGAGTTGGCTTTGGCAACGTCGGCGAAATCGGCGCCGCCTTCGATCTGGGCCTTGAGTTCGTTGCACTTGTCTTCGCTGGCAACGAGGATGTGACGGGCAGTGGCTTTAGCCATGGGAAAATTCTCCATTCAATGTTCGGTAAAGAGTGTTCAGTAAAGTGCGGAGCCTACCGGATTCAGTGACCTATTTCTCGCCAAAGTTCCATCCGATTGTTGTCGCGCAGGGCACTACAGCCCGGCATTCCTCAAGCGCTCGGCGTGCTGCACATATAAAGTGGTCGAATCGATGCCCTTTCGGCCCAGGCCGTTGGTCCGCCGGATGCTGCTGAGGTGGTCCATCGGATAGTCGGAACGGATGACTTTGCCCAGGTGCGAACTGTAGCGACCCACCATGCCGTCGTTCTGCCCGGCTTCAGTGGTGAAATACTCGGAAAACGCCCGGCAGAAACCGTGCAACGGATCGAACGCCTCAAGGCCCTGATCCAGTATGTTTTGCGTCAGTATGCCGCTCCAGGAGTAGTAACGAACGCCATTGACCTGTTCCGAGCCTTTGCCTCCCCAGTTTTTTGGCAGCCCCTGGGGGTATTTGTCGTTGAAGGCGCCCACGCCCTCGGTGGTCAGTGCGTTAAGCGCGGCGATTGCATGCTGTGGCAAACGGGTATTGCCGCTCAGCAGCGATATGAAGTCGGCGAACAGGGTGGCGATTTTCCCTGCCACCTGCTCCGGCAGGCGCCCGGGTGTCAGGGCCTTGCGCAAGAAGTCGGCCAGCTCGGAGCCGTGATTCGGTCCGCTGACGGACGTCACCGATGCCACCATCTGCGGTTCTGTCGCTGCCGCATAGCGGGCGGCCAGCGCACCTTGGCTGTGGCCGATCAGGTTGACCTGGTCGGCGCCGGTGCCTTCCAGCACCCGTTCAATTTGCGCCAATAATTGCTCGCCACGGGTTTCATTGCAGTGAGTGGCCGACAGATGAGGAATGAAGACCCTGGCCCCCGCTGATCGCAACGCTTGCTTGACGTCGTGAAACAGCTCGAATTTGCCGATGCGATCGAAACCGAAGAGTCCGTGTACCAGCAGAATTGGGTATTGTGTTGTTGCATTCCGTTGCATGTTCGTACCTTTTTCTCAGAAGTTCTTGGGTGTGCGTTCAGCCCCACTCTAAAACACTCCCGCAGGCCGCCGGTGTATGACAAAGCCGCTGTGATTCATGGAAAACGGCATAGCAAAGGTACGAATCTTCGGATGTGGACGCGGCTTGAATCGGAACGCTTCGACATCCTTTCAGGCATTCGCGCGTATTTCCCGGCGGTGGCCTACTGCTTGATCTCCATTGTCCCTGTCGCCCGCAGCGCCGGGCTGACAACGTGGGTGGGCAGCCTTTGAGCCCTGGTTGCCAGGGTCAAAGGCCGCAATCGGTCATGCCGGTTGCCGTTCGGGGCGTTGCGTCCGCAGTTGGCCAGCGGCCTGACGCAGCAGTTGCTCGGTGCCGGTCCAGCCCAGGCAGCCGTCAGTAATCGAAACGCCGTATTGCAAAGCGCTACCCAGCGGCTGGCAACCTTCGAACAGATGGCTTTCGATCATCATGCCGATCAACGAGCGATCGCCTTGCAAGCGTTGCTCAAGCACGTCATTGAACACGGCTGGTTGGCGCAGCGGGTCTTTGCCACTGTTGGCGTGGCTGCAATCGACCATGATCCGCGCTGGAATCGCGAGCTTGTGCAAATCCCGATTGATCCTGGCGACGCTGTCGCGATCGTAGTTCGGGCCGCCATGGCCGCCGCGCAATACCAGATGGGTGTCCGGGTTGCCTGGGGTCTGGATGATTGCCGGATGGCCCTGGCTGTCTACGCCGAAATGCCGGTGCGGGTGCGCCGCCGAGCGCATCGCGTCGCTGGCAACGGTGACGCCGCCATCGGTGCCGTTCTTGAAGCCGACCGGCATGCCCAGGCCGCTGGCCATTTCCCGGTGGATCTGCGACTCGGTGGTGCGGGCGCCAATGGCGACCCAGCTGAGCAAATCGTCGAAGTAGCCGGCGGCCATCGGTTGCAACAGCTCGGTGGCGACCGGCAGGCCCATGTCGATCATTTCACGCATCAAGTGGCGGGACAGGCTCAAACCGGCGGCCATGTCATCACTGCCATCCAGGTGCGGATCGTAGGCCAGGCCTTTCCAGCCCACCGTGGTGCGGGGTTTTTCGACGTAGGCGCGCATCACCAGCAGCATTTCGTCGCTGACCTCGGCGGCCAGGCGGGCGAGGTTGCCGGCGTATTCGAGGGCGCACTGGGGATCGTGAATAGAGCAGGGGCCGACAATGACCAGCAGGCGGGAGTCTTCGCCATCGAGAATCGCGCGGACCGCCTGGCGGTGGTCAGCGACTTGCCGGGTCAGGGCGTTGCTGAGAGGCAATTGCTGTTTGAGCTGCAAGGAGCTTGGCAGACGCAGGGTCAGCGCTTCATTGGCTGGGCTCAGGGTGGACAGTGGCAGAGCAGAGACGGACGAGTTCATATTCGGGCTTCCTGGGCTGGCGGCGGGTTCGTTCCCGCGCGCTCGGCCCTACTGGGGTGTTCGACAATTGGCCGTGTTGACGGTATGTGCGTGCTTGCCACCTGTGGGTGACCGATCGGAGGCGGCAGGCTGTCCCGAGCGGAGGCTGGTAAATCGCCAGGCGGTAAAGCTGTCGTAACGGTAATAAGTGGCGTAGTTCATGTCGTAAATCCTCAAGTTGTCTGGTGTGTTGCTAAAAAGTCGGGGCCTGAAAAAAACAAAACCCCCGGTCGGGAGGCCGACCGGGGGTTGAGAATTCTCTGGTGGCGACCCGTTTGAAGTGGGCGCCATGTGGGTATCAGGCGCGCCAGTGGCTAAACCAATACCCAAAATAAAAGCTGACCGGAGCACAGACGTTTTTTACCCGCACAGCCGCAACCGAGCGCGAGGCGCTGGTGGCAAGAAGCTGTGAATGGGCGTTGAACATGGTCTGTCTCCGATGAATGCGCCGAGCTTACTAGAGGCCGGCAGGGGTATTCAATCAGAAAATGCTATCGGCCAGCGCTGGCGATGGCTATCGCTTGAGTGTGTCGCCGGTTATGACACACTTTGTGCCTCGCCACTCTCACCACTCACCCAGGAAGAATCATGCCGACACTGACCATCGCCGCCGCCCAGTCTGCTTCCATCGCCGGGGATCTTGCCGCTAACATCCGCGAGCATCAGCGCTTCATGCAGGCGGCGGCGGAGCAGGGCGTGCAGTTGCTGGTTTTTCCGGAGTTGTCGTTGACCGGGTATGAACGTGGACTGGCGGCCGAGCTGGCCATTCTCCCGGACGCGGCGGTCTTGCAGTCGTTGAGAGACTTCGCCCGCGAAGTGGGCGTGACGACGGTGGTCGGTATGCCGATTCGCCTGTCGCATGATTCGCCGGTGTTGATCGGTGCATTGGTGCTGGGCGCAGACGGTTCTCTCGGGGTCTACAGCAAGCAGCACCTGCACGATGGCGAGGAGCTCGCGTTTGCACCGGGAACGGGCGGTTCGACGCTGACGATTGGCACCGACACCGTAGCACTGGCGGTGTGCGCGGATTTCTCACACGCCAGCCATGCGGCAGCGGCGGCGGAGCAGGGCGCGGACATCTATGCGGCAGGCGTGCTGATTACCGAGGGCGGCTATGCGCCCGACACCTCGTTGTTGCAGGGCTATGCCGGCGAGCATTCGATGGTGGTGCTGATGGCCAATCACGGTGGCGTTACCGGTGGCTGGGCGTCCGCCGGGCGCAGTGCGATCTGGGCGGCGGACGGCTCGCTGATTGCCGCGGCACCGGGGGCGGGCAACCTGGTGGTGATGGCTCGCCGTGATGCCGCTGGCTGGCAAGGACAAGTCATTGCAGTGACGGAGGAATGAATGAGTTTTCAATGGCGCCCGGCGACGTCCGCTGATCTGGATTTTGCCCGTGAGCTGACCTGTCGGAACATGCTGCGCTATTACATCGCCCACGATTTGCTGTGGCAGAACGAGGCGTTCGACGTCGCCTGGGCCGGGCGCGACAACCGGCTGATCATGTGTGATGACCGGGCGGCGGGTTATGTCAGCCTGAGTCGTGATGCCAGAGCCCTGTACATCCGCGAATTGCACATGCTCGAAGGGTGCCGTGACCGGGGAGCCGGTTCCTGGGTGATCGGTCAGGTATTGACCCTGGCCGCGCTTGAGCGAAAATCCGCCTTGCGCCTGACAGTGTTCAAAAATAATCCGGCGCGGGTGCTGTATCAGCGTCTGGGGCTGCAAGTGGTCGGCGAGGACGAGTGTTTCCTGAGAATGCAGCGTGATATTGGCTCCGCCATTTAGCTGAAACTCACAGGCGGCAAGCCCTCAATGACGAATTGAAACTTTTATATGACGCTTGCTGCTAGGTCTGCCTGTCGCTTTTTTGCTAAGGTGTCCAGCAACCCAATAAGACCATATCGCGAGGTGTCTGCTTGATTAGGGTGCTAGTAGTCGATGACCATGATCTCGTTCGTACGGGCATTACACGAATGCTGGCTGACATCGATGGCCTGCAAGTAGTCGGACAGGCCGAGTCAGGGGAGGAATCCCTGTTGAAGGCGCGTGAGTTGAAACCCGATGTGGTGTTGATGGACGTCAAGATGCCCGGGATCGGCGGTCTTGAAGCCACGCGCAAATTATTGCGCAGTCATCCCGACATCAAAGTCGTCGCCGTCACTGTGTGTGAAGAAGACCCGTTTCCTACCCGGCTGTTGCAGGCGGGTGCGGCGGGCTATCTGACCAAGGGTGCCGGTTTGCCGGAAATGGTCCAGGCCATCAGGCTGGTATTTGCCGGGCAACGCTACATCAGCCCGCAGATTGCGCAGCAACTGGCGATCAAGTCTTTCCAGCCGACCAACGATTCGCCATTCGACGCGTTGTCGGAGCGTGAAATCCAGATTGCCTTGATGATTGTCGGCTGTCAGAAGGTTCAGATCATTTCCGACAAGCTTTGCCTGTCGCCAAAGACCGTGAACACTTATCGGTATCGCATTTTCGAAAAGCTTTCGATCAGCAGCGATGTCGAGTTGACGCTGCTGGCGGTTCGTCACGGCATGGTTGATGCCAGTCTCTGAAAATGACCGAAGTCTTTGATCCGAGTGCATTTCTGTCGACCGTGAGCGGGCGCCCCGGCGTCTACCGCATGTTCGACAGCGATGCGCGCTTGCTGTACGTCGGCAAGGCCAAGAATCTCAAGAAGCGTCTGGCCAGCTATTTCCGCAAGACCGGTCTGGCGCCCAAGACCGCAGCGCTGGTGGCTCGTATCGCCCAGGTCGAAACCACGATCACGTCGAACGAAACCGAGGCGTTGCTGCTTGAGCAGACACTGATCAAGGAATGGCGTCCGCCGTACAACATTCTGCTGCGCGACGACAAATCCTATCCGTATGTCTTTCTTTCCGATGGGCAGTTTCCACGCCTGAGCATTCATCGTGGCGCAAAAAAGGCCAAGGGCAAGTACTTCGGCCCTTATCCCAGCGCCGGCGCGATACGTGAAAGCCTGAGCCTGCTGCAAAAGACTTTTTTCGTTCGCCAGTGCGAAGACAGCTACTACAAGAACCGCACCCGGCCTTGCCTGCAATACCAGATCAAACGCTGCAAAGCGCCGTGTGTCGGCCTGGTCGAGCCCGAGGTGTATGCCGAGGACGTTCGGCACTCGGTGATGTTCCTCGAAGGGCGCAGCAACGCGCTGACCGACGAACTGTCGGCGGGGATGGAAGAGGCGGCGATCAACCTCGAATTCGAGCGCGCTGCCGAACTGCGCGACCAGATTTCCCTGCTGCGCCGGGTCCAGGACCAGCAAAGCATGGAAGGTGGCACGGGCGACATCGACGTGATCGCCGCCTTCGTCAATCCGGGTGGCGCTTGCGTGCACCTGATCAGCGTACGCGGCGGGCGGGTCCTGGGCAGCAAGAACTTCTTCCCGCAGGTGGGGATTGAAGAGGACGTTTCGGAGGTCATGGCGGCGTTTCTGGGCCAGTACTTCATCAGCAGCCCGGAACGCGATCTGCCAAGTGAACTGATCGTCAACGTGGTCCACGAAGACTTTGCGACCCTGATTGCGGCCATTGACGAGTTGCGCGGTCGTGAGTTGAGCATCAGTCACCGGGTGCGGGGCACTCGGGCGCGCTGGCAGCAACTGGCCGTGACCAACGCCGAACAGGCGCTGGGCGCACGCCTGGCCAACCGTCAGCACGTGGCGGCGCGTTTCGATGCGCTGGCCGACGTGTTGAACCTGGATGAACCACCGCAGCGTCTTGAGTGCTACGACATCAGTCACTCCAGCGGCGAGGCCACGGTGGCGTCCTGCGTGGTGTTTGGTCCTGAAGGGCCGATCAAGTCCGACTATCGTCGCTACAACATCGAGGGCGTGACGCCAGGCGATGACTACGCGGCGATGCATCAGGCGCTGACGCGGCGTTTCAGCAAGCTCAAGGAAGGCGAGGGCAAGTTGCCGGACATTCTGTTGGTGGACGGCGGCAAGGGGCAATTGTCCATGGCCCGCGACGTCCTCAACGAACTGGCCGTGCCGGATCTGATTCTGCTGGGCGTGGCCAAGGGCGCGACGCGCAAGGCCGGTTTTGAAACCTTGTACCTTAATGATGCTGCTCATGAATTCACCCTGCGTGGCGACTCGCCGGCCTTGCACCTGATCCAGCAGATTCGCGATGAAGCTCACCGCTTTGCCATTACCGGGCACCGCGCCCGACGCGGCAAAACCCGCCGCACGTCTACTCTTGAGGGCGTAGCGGGGGTCGGGCCGACACGTCGACGCGATTTATTGAAACATTTTGGTGGATTGCAGGAGCTGTCTCGTGCCAGCATCGAAGAGATCGCCAAAGCACCCGGGATCAGTAAAAAGCTCGCTGAGTCGATTTATGCAAACCTGCACAGCGAGTAGAATGCCCAACTCACCTCGTAGCCAGTTGTGCCGATGAATATCCCTAATCTGATTACCGTTCTACGCGTCCTGCTCATCCCGATCTTCATTTTACTGTTCTACCTGCCTTACCAGTGGAGCTACATGGCCTCCGCTTCGGTCTTCGCATTCGCTGCCGCCACCGACTGGCTGGACGGCTACCTGGCGCGCCGCCTGGAGCAAAGTACGCCGTTCGGGGCCTTCCTCGATCCAGTGGCTGACAAGCTGATGGTCGCGGTGGCGCTGGTACTGCTGGTGCAGGAACACGGCAACCTGTGGCTGACGCTGCCGGCCGCAGTGATCATTGGCCGCGAAATCGTCGTCTCGGCGCTCCGGGAGTGGATGGCCGAACTCGGCGCCCGCGCTCACGTCGCCGTGTCGAACCTGGGCAAATGGAAAACCGCCGCTCAAATGCTGGCGCTGGTGATCCTGTTGGCCAACCCTTCGGCCCTCAGCTTCTGGGTGATCGTGGGTTACACCCTGTTGCTGGTATCGGCGGGGCTGACATTGTGGTCCATGGTCCAATACCTGCGGGCTGCATGGCCGCACTTGAAGACCGACGTTGAAAAGAAATAAAACTTTTTTGAATCAAGGGGTTGACGTGTGTTCCAGATTCTATAGAATGCGCATCACCAAGACGCGGGAATAGCTCAGTTGGTAGAGCACGACCTTGCCAAGGTCGGGGTCGCGAGTTCGAGTCTCGTTTCCCGCTCCAAATACACAAAAACGCCACTCAATCGAGTGGCGTTTTTGTTTGTCTGCGATTTGTGTTTTTACATCAGGGAAAGGGGCTTCGGCCTAATGCCGGTCAGTTAAGGATTTGAACACCGCAAACCTTGTGGGAGCGAGCCTGCTCGCGAAGGCGGTCTGATATTCGACATCAATGTTGAATGTGCTGGCCCTTTCGCTAGCGGGCTCGCTCCCACAGGTTTTGCGTCTTAACTGATCGGTATGAGGCTTCGGCCTCTTTTTTTGTACCCAAAAGAGGCTGGCGGGGTGTGCAGCGTGCTGCGGCAGGAGCGGTGGGTGGCAAGCGCTTCGGCTATCCCAAGAATTGGAACGATGCTCAGCTGTCCCATGCCGATCCCGATCAAGTCAGCGCAACGTTCGCCTTTCGACGTCAATGACAGTCCCTCGAAGCCTGACCCGGAAATCTCCGTCATCCATGGATGATAGCTTGAGAGCTAACCCGCTAACTTGTAGGAAATATCCTTGGCGCACCGTCGAAACTTCCCTTTCGTGATCTGGGGGCGACAAAAATAATTTGAACTACTCCATGAGTAACCCATTGTAGTGAGGGAGGGCATGAGCACGCCTCTTTTATGCGTTTTTATGTTCTTTGAACAAAAAATGGAATTCATGTGCTGTTGTTGGCGGGCTCCAGTAGCAAGCCAGAGGGTGGTATGGAATTAATTTTTTCATTACCTCGCAGCGTTCTACTGCAGTAAATGCCAGGGGGGGAGGGGTTATGGGTTCAAGCAGTTTCCAAAATGAGGTGCCTAAGGCGCGGGTTAATATCAAGCTTGATCTGCATACCGGGGGCGCTCAGAAACAAGTCGAGTTGCCGCTGAAGTTGATGGTGCTGGGTGACTACAGTAATGGGAAAGAACAGCGTCCGCTCTCTGGAAGGGAGAAGATTGACATCAATAAGAACAACTTTGACAGCGTCCTTGATGAATTCTCGCCTGGCTTGAAACTCGCCGTAAATAACACCTTGACCGACAACGCGTCTGATATCGCTGTCGAGCTGAATTTCCAGAGCATGAAGGACTTCGAACCCGAGCAGGTGGCGCGCCAGATTCCGCAACTGCGTGCGTTGTTGGCCATGCGCAATCTGTTGCGCGACCTCAAATCGAACCTACTGGATAACGTGACCTTCCGTCATGAATTGGAGCGCATCCTCAAGGATGACGCGCTCAGTGACGAGCTGCGCACTGAGTTGGCTGCGTTGGCGCCTGAACAAGAACGTTAATTTGTATCGGTAGTATCAAGGGAAGTTCAATCATGTCCGTAGAAAATTCCAGCGTGCAAATGCGCGACGCTACAGTATTGTCCGAAGATCGAGACAGTGTGTATGGCGCCTTGTTTAACAAAATCAATCTAAACCCTGTTACTGAGTTGGGTAGCATTGATGCTTTTCAAAATGCGGAGGCTCTGTCTGAAGTTTCGGTCGATGAGCGGGTAACAGCTGCTGTTAGTGTGCTGCTGAAGTTGCTTGAGCGATCACCGCAAAAAGTCGAACGTTTGGATAAAGTCCTGCTGGACGAACATATCGCTTCATTGGACATGCAAATCAGCCGTCAACTGGATGCAGTCATGCACGATCCGGACTTTCAACGAGTCGAGTCAACTTGGCGTGGTGTGAAGTCGCTGATTGACCAGACGGATTTTCGTCAGAACGTCCGTATAGAGCTGTTGGATATCCGCAAGGATCACCTGGTGCAGGATTTCGAGGACGCGCCGGAGATCGCCCAGAGTGGCTTGTACTTTCATACCTACACCCAGGATTACGACACCCCAGGTGGCGAACCGATTGCGGCGGCTATCTCTAACTTCGAATTCGACCGCAGCCCTCAGGATATCGCGCTCCTGCGCAATATTTCGAAAGTGTCCGCAGCAGCCCATATGCCATTTATCGGTTCCGTAGGTCCGGCTTTCTTTGGCAAAGAGTCCATGGAGGAGGTGGCGGCGATCAAGGACATCGGTAACTACTTTGACCGTGCCGAATACATCAAGTGGAAGGCGTTCCGTGACAGTGACGATGCGCGTTACATCGGTCTGACCATGCCGCGCGTCCTGGGTCGTTTGCCCTATGGGCCTGACACCGTTCCAGTGCGCAGTTTCAATTACATTGAAAGCGTCAAAGGACCGGATCACGACAGGTACCTGTGGACCAACGCGTCGTTTGCCTTCGCTGCCAACATGGTCAAGAGCTTCATTAACAATGGTTGGTGTGTGCAGATTCGGGGGCCGCAGTCGGGTGGAGCAGTCACCGAGTTGCCGATCCACCTGTATGACCTGGGCACCGGTAATCAGGTTAAAATCCCTTCCGAAGTGATGATCCCGGAAACGCGCGAGTTCGAATTCGCCAACTTGGGCTTCATTCCTCTTTCGTACTATAAAAACCGCGACTACGCGTGTTTCTTCTCGGCCAACTCCGCGCAGAAACCGGCGCTTTACGACACGACCGACGCCACTGCCAACAGTCGGATCAATGCGCGCCTGCCCTATATCTTTCTGCTTTCACGCATTGCCCATTATCTGAAGCTGATCCAGCGCGAAAACATCGGCACGACCAAGGACCGTCGTTTACTGGAGCTGGAACTGAACAAATGGATTGGCGGGTTGGTCACCGAAATGACAGATCCGGGCGATGACTTGCAAGCCTCACATCCGCTGCGGGATGCAAAGGTGACGGTCGAAGACATTGAAGACAATCCCGGTTTCTTTCGGGTCAAGTTGTATGCCGTGCCGCACTTTCAGGTCGAGGGCATGGACGTGAACCTGTCGCTGGTTTCGCAGATGCCCAAGGCAAAAGCCTGATAAGTCCCAGGGAAACGATGCCATGAAGATCGATCGCCCTCTATGGGCCGCCGGGGCGTTACTGTCTCCGCAGCAATTCCAGCAGCAGGCACGCTGGGAGGCTTGGACTAACGAACAGCTCGCTTATTTGACCCTGGCGCACCCTTGGGGTGTCCAGGCCGTGGGGTTTGACCTGGAGGCTTTGCGACTGGGCAAACTCAAGGCGACTCAACTGCGTGTGCGAATGCCCGACGGCACTTGGGTCGACACAGAGCAGGTGGACCGTCTGCCCCCCGCCCTGGAGCTGGCACAACTACTGGTGGACGATGATCAGGAAGCGATTTTGCACTTGGCTTTGGCTCTGGAGCAGGCCAACGGCAACAACTGCCTGTTTGAGGGGGGTAAGGCTGATAGACCGACCCGCTATCGTCAGTCCTGGCGCGAGGTCCAGGACATCTATGCGGATGAGGTGCAATCGATCGGCGTGTTGGAGCATGCGCTAAGCCTGCGTTGGCAGCATGATGACAATGCGGATTACGTGACTTGCCCGGTCGCGCGTCTGGTGCGCGATGGGCAGGGCGCCTGGTGCCTCGACCCGGCCTATGTACCGCCGTTGCTGAGCTTCGCTGCGCACCCTGGGTTGTTGAACCAGTTGGACAACCTGTTGACGCAATTATCCACCAAGCGCCAAAGGCTCATGGGGATGCGTCGTGAGAGCAATCAGCGCATGGCCGACTTTGCCGTGGCCGATGTGTCGCTGTTCTGGCTGCTCAATGCCTTGAATACCTATCAGCCAGTATTGGCGGATCTACGGGAGTTTCCCGCGCGGCACCCCGAGCAGGTCTATCAGGAGCTGATCAAGCTGGCCGGCAGCCTGCTGACGTTCTCGTTGGAACACGACATCGACAAGGTTCCAGGTTACCGCCACGCCTCGTTGGGGGAGGTGTTCCCGCCGCTGATGCAGACCATCTCCCAATTGCTGGAAGCCAGTCTGCCGTCGCGGGTCATCGCCTTGATTCTGGAGGAGCATGGGGCCAATCGTTGGCAGGTCGCGCTGAATGACCCTCGCTTGCGCGAACGTGATGGTGCCGACTTCTATCTCTCGGTGCGCTGTCGCCTGGCTGCGGCGCAGTTGCAAGATCAGTTTCCGCGCCTGTGCAAGATCGGTACGCCGGACGATGTCGACTACCTGATCAACGCGGCGCTCGACGGTGTTCCGCTGCAGTCCCTCAGCCATGTGCCAGCGGCGATTCCGTTGCGTCTGGAAAATCAGTACTTCGCGCTTGACCTCGGTCATTCCAAGGGGCGTGCGGTGCTGGACGCAGGGGTCTGCGCTTTCTACGTTCCAAGCACCTTGGTCGACGTGAAGCTTGAAATGTTTGCGGTGCTGCGCTCATGAACCTGACCGCTTCCAAGGCACAAACCGTAGCGGCGGTGGATATTGATGCACTGTTGCAGGACACCTATCTGTTAGTGGTTGAGTTACGCCAGGGTGCCTCGGTGCAGCACAGCCTGAAGCTGTCTCGGTTTTGCGTCGAGCAGGTAGAGCAGGTGCGGCATCGGCTCAAGCTGGCGGGCCTGAATCAGCGCAGCATCGATCACATCAGCCATGCCCAATGCGCGTTGCTCGACGAGGCCGTGCTGACCTGCGCCAAAGGTGACGAGCACGCGTCATGGGCCAGCAAACCGTTGCAGGCCAGGTTTTTCAATCGCCATCAGGCGGGCAAATTTCTGTATGAGGACATGCGAGAAGTCTTGCGCGAGGCTGCGCCGGATCGCCAGGTGCTGACGGTATTCCAGCGGGTGCTGATGTTGGGTTTTCGCGGTCGTTACAGTGATCTGGCCGACCCCGAGCGTGAGCAATTACTGGACGCTCTCAACGCACAAGTGGCACCACTCAAAGTCAGCCAAGAGCTGATAACACAGCCGGGCGGCAGCGACCTGATTGCAGGCCTGGCCTGGCTGCGATCACCTCTGATGCATGTGCTGGCAGTGGCTTTGTTGCTCGCGGCTACGTGGTGGGGAATGGATCATTTGTTGAGCGGCGCGATTGCCTCGCTCTTGCCTGATCAGGTGTGAGGGTCCGATGACTTTCACACTGCAAAGAGCGCTTTGGCTGTGGGCGGGTGCACTGATCCTTGCCTTGCTGACCATTATTCCGCTCACTGTCTGGGTGCGCGCCGTCGCGGGGCTGGCCACGCTGTGCGGTGTGGTGCTGGCTTGTGTCCTGGCGAGCCGCCATGCGGCGCATCAACGTGGATCGGTAAGGCTGGTCGATGCCATGTCGTTACCTGCAACGTCGTTTCGTCAGCCGGTGATATTGATCTGTGGTGATGGCCTGGATGGACTCTTCGGCACGGTACCCGCAGACCAGATTGTCCTGCGTGTGACGAAGCAAGGGTGCTATGTGCGCGTGCCGAGCCTGGAGCAACTGGCAGCCGTCACCGATGGTATCCTGGCTTTGCGTCCTGGCTGGGGCGGGCAACTCGGTGTGATGCTCATCGTCAATCCAGGCGCGCACAGCGACGGCGGCGTACTTGCCGGCCAGGTGCGCGCCTTCAGTCACCAGGTGGCCGTGGCGCGCAAGCGCGGAATCGAACTGCCGCTGTTACTGGTGAGCTACCTGCAAACCTCGCAAGGCGAGCCGCCATGGTTCAGTTGGGGCAACGGCCAGACCGACGCGCTTGTGTGTGACGCGGGTGCGTGCGTGAGCCTGGCTGAGTGGCAGCAGCAAACTACAGACTCGTCCATGCAAGCCGCCCGGATGCACACCAGCATCCAACTGAACAGTGTTGTGGCCTGGCTGAATGACGCGGTGCTGCCACACCTCGTCATTCGCAACGCTCTTGGTCTGGCCACGGTTTGCGCAGTCAAACTGATACCGGCGCTGCCTCATGCCGTCAAGGAGAACCTGTGGCAGCAATGGTTGCACAACAAAGTGGCCCTGGCTGACAACAGGAAGTTCGTGACGGACGCGGTCTTGCCGTTCCCGGACCCGTTGCTCAACCTGCTCCCGCTCGGCCCACTGCGCTCTGCGGTAAAACGCGCAAGCCTCACTGCATTGTGGCTGTTCGCGGTGGCGGGTGTCGTCGCCGTCGCCAGCTCGGCGTGGCAGAACACTTTACTGGTGCGCCAGATCAGTGACGACCTGCGCCGTTATGCCGCCATCGCGCAACCGGCCCAGCGTGATCAACGCGAATTTCTTCGGCGCGAAGAGGCCGTGACCGTACTTCGTCAAGACGCCCAGCGTCTGGACGCTTATTACCGACACGGTGAACCCCTGGCGTTCGGTTTCGGCTTGTATCGGGGCGAGCGCCTGCGCGCACCATTGCAGGCGGTGCTGGCCAACCATGTTGAGCCTGCGGCGGCACTACCCACGCGAATTGCCGGCCCGGTACGGCTTGACAGCCTTTCGCTGTTCGCGATCGGCAGTGCCCAACTCAAGCCGGACTCGACCAGAGTCCTGATCAATGCGTTGGTCGATATCAAGGCACAGCCAGGCTGGCTGATTGTTATCGCGGGGCATACCGATGCCACCGGAGACGCTGAGAACAACCTTCGGCTATCTCATGCCCGAGCGACAGCTGTGCATGACTGGATGCAGCACATGGGCGGGATTCCCGACAGTTGTTTTGCGGTGCAGGGCTTCGGCGCAAGCCAGCCGATCGCCAGCAACGACACCGAGACGGGGCGTGCTACCAACCGCCGCGTTGATATCCGTTTGGTGCCGGAGGCGGGGGCCTGTGCGCTCCCGACCGCTGGGCCGCAAAGGCAACCTCCTGTCGCATCCCGCGACATTTAAATCTTCGAGAAAAGGAGCTTCACATGGCAATTCCCGTTTACCTCTGGCTGCAAGACGATGGCGGCGCGGCCATCAAAGGTTCGGTGGACGTGCAAAAACGCGAAGGCAGCATCGAAGTGGTCGCCCAGGACCACAGCCTGTACATCCCTACCGACAACAACACCGGAAAGTTGACCGGTACAAGGGTCCACACCCCCTTTCTGTTTTCCAAGGAAATCGACGCGTCCAGTCCATACCTCTACAAGGCGGTGACGACTGGTCAGACCCTCAAGAGTGCCGAGTTCAAGTGGTATCGCATCGATGATGCCGGGCAGGAAGTCGAGTACTTCGTCACCAAGCTGGAAAACGTCAAGGTGGTGAAAGTCGCGCCGAAAATGCACGACATCAAAGATCCGAACAAGGAAAAACACAACCATCTTGAGGAGATCGAGTTGCGCTACGAGAAGGTCACCTGGACCTACAAGGAAGGCAACATCATTCACTCCGACGCCTGGAACGAGCGCCAGAGCGCTTGATGTACAGGGGACAGCAGGTGAGCTTTCGCCTGCTGGCTCCTGATGTGTTCGGCTGAACGTCCGTTCGCGGACGTTCAGCCGAACACATCGAGTTTCGACCTCACGACTGGCTTTATCGACGACCTACCAAGATCCCAGAACAAGGATGTAACCGCATGGCACAGAGTTCCAGCCGCTTGCTTCGCCGTCTCAACCCTTATTGCGCTCAAGCGTTGAGTGCGGCGGCCTCCCTGTGCCAAAACCGAGCGCACGCGCAGATCACGATTGAGCACTGGTTACTCAAGTTGCTGGGACAGGGTGAAGGTGATCTGACCGTGATTGCGCGCCGTTACGAGTGGAATCTGGAGACGCTTTGGCACGGACTGCTCGAACATATCGATCGCCTGCCACGCAGTGTGCAGAGCAAGCCGCAACTGTCGGACCCGCTGCAGCAACTGATTAAAAATGCCTGGTTGCTTGCCTCGCTGGACGATAACAACGACAGCCTGCGCTCTGTGCACCTGCTGAGCGCGTTGAAGGAGACACCCGGCTTGCTGGTGTGTGAAGCCGCATGGCCGTTACTCAGCCTCAGTGAGGCCCAGTTGCAGCGTCTGTCGGTGTTGCTGGATCAAACGTCCGAAGAACGTCCCGAGGCGCAGGCGTCAGCCGCATTGAGCCGCGCCGCTGCGTCTTCAAGTGAGCTCGCCATGCTTCCATTCCGCGACCCGAAGGATGATGTGCTGCAGGCGGTGCTGGACAGGTTCACCCAGGATCTCACCGCCAAGGCAGCAGAAGGGCAGCTCGACCCCGTGTTTGGCCGCGACGACGAAATCCGCCAGGTCATCGATATCCTCAGTCGCCGACGCAAGAATAATCCGATCCTGGTAGGCGAGCCTGGTGTTGGCAAGACTGCACTGGTTGAAGGGCTGGCGTTGAGCATTGCCCAGGGCAAGGTGCCCGACAGCCTCAAGTCCGTCAGTGTGCGTGCTCTTGACCTGGGGTTATTACAAGCCGGTGCAGGTGTCAAAGGCGAGTTCGAACAACGCCTGAAAAACGTGATCGACGCCGTGCAGCGGTCTGAAAAACCGGTGCTGTTGTTTATCGATGAGGCCCATACCCTGATTGGCGCCGGCAACCAGGCCGGTGGCGCCGACGCGGCCAATTTGCTCAAGCCTGCCTTGGCCCGTGGCGAGTTGCGCACCATCGCCGCTACCACCTGGGGCGAGTACAAGCAGTATTTCGAGCGTGACGCGGCTTTGGAGCGGCGCTTCCAGATGGTCAAGGTTGACGAGCCGGATGACGACAATGCCTGCCTTATGTTGCGCGGTCTCAAGGCGCGCTACGCCAGCCATCATGGTGTTCATATTCAGGATGAAGCGGTGCAGGCAGCGGTCAGTCTATCGCGGCGCTACCTTACGGGCCGTCAATTGCCAGACAAAGCCGTCGACTTACTCGATACAGCCAGTGCACGAGTTCGTATGAGCCTGGATTGCGAACCGCAGGCGTTGGTCCGCCTGAAAGCCCGACAGATCTCCCTGGAGTTGGAGTGCCAGGCTTTGGAAGAAGATCAGGCGCTCAGCGGCAGCAGCGCTGACGAACGTCTGGCGATGATCGCGGCGCAACTCGCTGAACTGAAACTGCGGCAAATCGACTTGGTGCGTCAATACCGGCACGAACTCGACCTGAGCCAGCAATTGCTCGATGCACGCGAGGCGCAACCACCGCAGCGCGATACCTGTGCGCAAGTACAACGACGGCTAGACCATATACAGGGCAATCAACCGTTGCAGTCTATGGAGGTCAATGCACGTAGCGTGGCCGAAGTGATTGCTGACTGGACCGGCGTGCCGCTGGGCAGTTTGCTCAAGGACGAACAGTCGAACCTGCTGGCACTGGAGCAGCAATTAGGAGAGCGTGTGATTGGGCAGGCTCCAGCTCTGAGCGCAATGGCCCAGCGCCTGCGTGCAGCCAAAACCGGGCTCACCGATGACAAGGCGCCGCTGGGGGTGTTCTTGCTGGTCGGCACCAGCGGCGTCGGCAAGACCGAAACAGCCCTGGCCCTGGCCGACAGCCTGTTCGGTGGCGAAAAATCGCTGATCACCCTCAATTTTTCCGAGTACCAGGAAGCCCACACCGTCAGCCAACTCAAAGGCTCGCCGCCGGGTTATGTCGGCTACGGCCAAGGCGGCGTACTGACCGAAGCCGTGCGTCAACGGCCCTACAGCGTTGTGCTGCTCGACGAGGTGGAAAAGGCTCATGGCGATGTCCTCAATTTGTTCTATCAGGTTTTTGATCGCGGCTTCATGCGCGATGGCGAAGGGCGCGAGATCGACTTTCGCAACACCGTCATTCTCATGACCTCCAACCTCGGCAGCGACCTGCTGCAGATGTGTTTACAGGAACACAGTGATGCCCCGGACAGCGTGCTGCATGAGCTGCTGCGGCCGATCCTGCGCGAACATTTTCAACCGGCGTTGCTGGCACGCTTTCAGACCCTGATCTATCGCCCCCTGCAATCCGATGCGCTCAAGCGCATCGTCGCGATCAAACTCGCTCAGGTCGCCAAGCGCCTGCGCCGCCATTATGGTCTGGATTGTCAGATTGACGACGCGCTGAATGAAGCCTTGGTTGCCGCGTGCCTACTGCCCGACTCAGGGGCGCGCAACATCGATAGCTTGCTCAATGAGCAAATCCTGCCAGTCCTCAGCCAACAACTGCTTGAACGTCGGGCGGCGCAGCAGCGCACCCAAGGCGTGCACCTGGGCTACTGCGTCGATGAGGGCATCCGCCTGCATTTCACAGAGGGTCAGGAAACGGCTCAGTCCGTCGCGGTGGAGGCATGAGTATGCTCAACGGATTACAGACGTTTTTCGACCACAGCCGGCACACGCTGAGTGTGCGTAACCTCGAGGCCCAACTTGACGTCCTGACGTTTGAAGGCGAAGAGCGGTTGAGCCAACCCTTCGTTTATCGCGTGGAGTTCACCTGCACCGAGCGTGACCTGCCCGCCGCCGACCTGCTTGGCCAGGACGCCCGTTTCAGCCTGCACGCTGCGCCGCAAAAACTGCTGCTCGCCAGACTGAACGCAACATCGGTCAAACCGCTGCGCACGCTGCATGGCGTGGTTACTGGCTTCAAACGACAGTCCGGCTCCAACGACGAGGCCTGTTATGAAATCACCTTGCAGCCACGTCTGGCCCTGCTCGGTCGCGGCCAACAATTGCGTATCTACCAGCATCAGTCGGTGCCGGAAATTGTTGAAAACATCCTGCGCAGCCGCCACGGCTTTGAAGGCCAGGACTTCCTGTTCAGCCTGCAACGCGATTACCCCAAACGCGAGCAGGTCATGCAATACGGTGAAAGCGACCTGAGCTTTATCACCCGTCTGCTGGCCGAGGTCGGCATCTGGTATCGCTTTACCAGCGACGAGCGCTTGAGCATCGACGTCGTCGAGTTTTGCGACGATCAACGCCAGTACCAGTTCGACGTCGAGCTGCCGTATCGCCCGCAATCCGGACTGGCCAGCAGTGGGCAGGACGCTGTGTGGCAACTGCAATCGCAGCACAAAGTGGTCGAGCGGCAGGTGCACATCCGCGCCTACCAGCACCGCGATGCCAGCGCCCACCTGAGCGGGGAGATCGACCAAAGCCGTGGCGCGACCACTACCTACGGTGAGGCCTATCACTACGCCGAACCGTACCGCGTGCTCGGTGACGCCCAGGCCCAGGACGAAGACCTGCACAGCGAAAGCGGTTATTTCTATGCGCGCCTGCGTCATGAGCGCTACCTCAACGATCAGGCGCAACTGAGCGGCATCAGCAGCAGCACCGTCCTGGCGCCGGGGCAGGTGCTCAAAATCTCTGGCGGTGCGCCGCAGGCCTTCACACCGGGAGCGGTGATCACCTGCCTGACCACCCGGGCCGCGCGCGATCGCAGCTTCGAGGCCACCTTCCAGGCCATGCCCTATTCAGAGACGGTGTGCTTTCGCCCGGCTCTGGCGTCCAAGCCGCAAATCGCCGGCACCGTACCGGCCCGCGTCACCAGCCCACAGGCCAACGATCCTTATGCCCATATCGACCTGGAAGGGCGCTACCGAGTGAATTTTCTGTTTGACCGCGACACCTGGAAACCCGGCGAAGAAAGCCTCTGGCTACGCCTGGCCCGACCCTATGCCGGCGACACCCACGGCCTGCACCTGCCGCTGATTCCCGGCACCGAAGTGGCCATCGCCTTCGAACAAGGCGACCCGGACCGCCCCTACATCGCCCACGCCCTGCACGACAGCCAGCACGTCGACCACGTGACCTTGCGCAACTACAAACGCAACGTGCTGCGTACGCCTGCCAATAACAAACTGCGCATGGACGACACGCGGGGGCAGGAGCACGTCAAGCTCAGTACTGAGCACAGTGGTAAGAGCCAGTTGAATCTGGGGCATTTGGTGGATGCCGAGCGTAAGAAGCGAGGGGAGGGGTTTGAGCTGCGCACGGATGGTTGGGGGAGCATTCGCGGCGGCAAGGGTTTGTTCATCAGTGCCGATGAACAGGCAAAGGCCTCGGGTGACGTGCTCAGCATGGCGCCAGCCTCCGATCTGGTCGCGGGTGCAAAGAAGCAAATCGCTGACTGGCAGGAAATCGCTCAGTCCCACCGCAGTCGTCAGCCGGCCATTGACGGCTTGCAACAGCTTCAGGACAGCGCCAAGGACCTGAGCGCGTCGGCCATTCTGCTCAGTGCTCCCAAAGGTATCGGCGCGGTGACTCCTGCTAGCGTGCTGCTGAAAAGCGGCAAGGCGCTGTATGTGCAAAGCAACGACGAGATCAACCTGGCCGCCGGCAAACGTCTGTCCATCAACGCGAGCAAGGCCATCTCCCTGTTGGCTCAACAGGAAGGCGTGCGCCTAGTGTCGGGCAAGGGCCCCGTGGAAATCGAATCCCACGGCGACGTGATGAATCTGATTGCCCAGCAAGACATCACCATGCAGTCGGTGCAGGGTCATCTGCAACTGACCGCCAAGAATGGCATCACCCTGGGTTGTGGTGGCGCCTATATCCGTATTACGCCGCAAGGCGAGATCCAGATTCATGGCCCGGGCCTGATCAGCATTAAAGGGCAGCACCGGTTGAATCCGGCAACCAGTGAAGATTTCCCCCTTCCTGAATTACCCGGCTCGGTGTGCAAGGAGTGCCTGAAGAAGGCACAGGCTGCTGCTCAGGGCTTCGTGCCCAGAGGGGCACAAGCATGAGCGCTGTTCCTCGCGGTACCTGGATAGAGCTGTTGGACGTTTCCTGCTCAGAAGTCTCCGTTACGTGCCTGGATATCATCATTGATCAGGCCGGCAGCGACTCCCCATTACTGCCCAGTGTTCTCAGCGTCGAGCCTGCACTGCCATGGTATTCATTATTCACCGGGTTGCCGGAGGCTGGTGCCGACGAGCTGGCGCCATTACTGGTGCGTGTCGATCTGACGCAGCCCCTTCAGCGGCAGTGGCTCATTGGCCTAATGAAAGCGCTGAATGGCCGCTCGCAATTGCTGGTATTGGCTTCGCTTTGGCCTTTTCAATCCTTGGCTGAGCATCTCAGTCGATGCTTGGAAGCAAGTAATGGCGGCTATCCGGGCCTGCTGCGCTACTACGACCCGCGTCTCTTCCCGTTGCTGTTTAGTCATGTGCTTGAACCCGAGCAGCAGCAACCGTTGTTACGTCCGGCTGTTTTCTGGAGCTGGCTGGATCGCGACGGTCTTCCCAAACGGCTTGTGGGTACCGCCGATACGGACGAGTTGCCCGAAGATTTTACCCCTATCGAACTGAGCGACAGCCAGCTGGAAACGCTTAGCTGCGCCAGTGATGCCATGGTGGCGATAGTGAGTCTGGCCGAGGCATTACCTTCGCAGTGGAGCCCCGAGCAGCACTTTCAGGCGTGCTACGCGGCAATGATTGAAGCCACTCAGGACGGGTTATTACTCACTCATCAGCGTGAAGCCCACACCCTCGACAGGTTACGCAACGCCTGCGCGACCCTCTCCAGCGAAGCCAGGAATTGAACATCATGCCCAGATCCTCGAACGGCATTTATCGCGTCGCCCTGCTCGGTACTCTTGTTGGCGTTTTGCTTGGGCAAAACGCCTTGGCCAGCACACTTGAAGCCATTAACCACACCCACTGGGCGATCAACCGCTTCAGCGTCGACGGTCGTTCGGGGATCGACATCATCGGCCCGTATCAGGGTGGTGGGGGCGGTTGCTGTTACGTCGCCCCGTCGCGCTGGAGCCCAGACATGACCGTGCGCGTTGATTGGGAAACAGGAGCGGGTAGTTCAGAAGGCTTTCCCGGTTTTGCAGATCGAGACAAATACTATGCTTGGCTTGACAAAATCGATGCCCAAAAACGCCAGCACAGCAAGGTAGTCCCCGTCCCGGACTACACCGGCCAGAAAGTCTGCGGCCTCACCGTGCACTTCCTGCCCTGCGATGAACTCCAGGTCACCACCTCCTGCTACGCCTACGGCAGCCCCGAATACCCGATCAAGACCCCATTGCACTTGCCGGAGCCTCAGTCATGTCCGAAGTGAAACATGCCAGTGTCTGGCTCCCACCGGAGTTTCCTATGGAGGGGCGTTTGCCTCGCCGCGTCGGACAGGTCCAACAAAATATCCTGCGCCAGTGCGAGCAGGAGCGCGGCTACCACGATGCCCTGTGCCTGGCGGCCGGTCGCCGGGTGATGCCTCCGTGTTGCAAGACCGTGCACATCAGCCTGTTCTTCGACGGTACCGGCAATAACCTGAACGATGATTTGTACATATCCACTACACCGCATCCGACCAATATCGCCCGGCTGTTTCGCGCCACTGTCGGGGACGGGTATGCTGGAGGTACCGCACACAGCGAAGCGGCCCAGCGGTTGACCGATGCGACAGGCACTGGCAACGGCCAATACTTCAAGTACTACATGCCCGGCGTCGGCACGCCTTTCGCGGAAGTGGGTGACCTGGACTACACCACTGCTGGGCTGGCCGGTGCATGGTTCGGCGAAGAGCGGATCAACTGGGGCTTGCTGATGCTCATCGATGCCCTGCGGCGCACGCTGGGCCAGCCGCGGCTGGACAACGCGGGCCTGAAGGCGGCGGTCGAGGCCATGGGCACGTTGCCAGGGCTGGAGTTTATCAAGGGCCAGGCCAACCGTGCTGGTGTGTTCAGCAAGCAGCTCAAGGCGATTGAAAAGCCGTTGCGCCTCGCTCTGGCACAGCCAAATCCCGGCACATCGAAGCTGTTGGGCATCAAGCTGTATGTCTATGGCTTTTCCCGTGGCGCGGCGGCGGCACGGGCCTTTGTCAGTTGGTTGAACGAGCTGATGCGTTACCGACCGTTCCTGAAACTGGATGATCTGGAAATTCCCCTGAGCGTGGAATACCTGGGGCTGCTGGACACGGTGGCCTCGGTGGGTATCGCCGATATCTTGCCAGGAGCAGATGGCCATATGGCCTGGGCCGATGGCAATCAGGAATTGCCCGGTGGTGGGCTGGTCAAGCGTTGCCTGCATCTTGCTGCGGGCTTTGAGCAGCGTCTGTGTTTTCCGCTGGAGTCGATTCGTCGCGAGAGCGGCAGTTATCCGGTGAACAGTGTGGAAGTGATCTATCCGGGGGTGCACTCGGATTTGGGTGGGGGGTATCCGCCTGGGGATCAGGGGAAGGCGTTCAGCCAAGATGTTCGTGTAGGGGACGCACTTCTGCTATCGCAGATTGCCTTGAACGATCTATACGCTGATGCCTTCGCTCACGGCGCGCCCCTGAAAGTCCCGAAAGATTCGTTACCAATAGGGTTGCGGCATGAGCTGTGGCGGGCGATGGAGCCTGAAATAGTTCGAGCGTTTGATGTCACATCAGAGCTTGTTACTCGATTCAACGCTTGGCGTCAGATGACTCTGGGTCTGCCCCCGTCTCCCAACCGTTATCCACTGAACAGATAGAGCGTTATCAACCCCTCACATCCACCACCACGTTGGAACAGGCAGCGCGCGAGCAGTTGGGCTGGATCACCGCCTGGCGCATCGACCGTTATGCCTTCGCCAGCTTGAAGCAGAAAACGTTCTACCTTCAGGCGACCGATACCGAAGCCGACGCGGTAGTACGTAAGCAAGCCGAGTCAGACCGGAACAAAAAACAGGCAGCTGTTAAATCAAGGCGCAAAGAGCAACTAGCCCTTGAACGCAGTGGCCGAGCGCAGCTAAAGCCACAGGAACCCGGCGTTAAGGACTTCGACGCGGACATGGGGCAAACCCAATTGCGCGAAGCCGCCGAGGAATTCGGTGACGCCTACCGTGACCCCGATCACTTAGCCTCCAGCCTGAGTCGAGTATTACCGGCGAACGCTCCGCCCGTGGTGGTGTTGCGCATCATCACTGCCGATGCACGCGTCGAGGGCAGGCAGATGAAAGCGGCGGGACGGGCCAGGGTCAGCCAGCTGTTTCCGCCGCCGGCTGGTCAGCGTAATCACTGGGACGAAAAGACCCGGGGCCCCGTGGACGAAACCAGCAACGCCTCGCAGCCTGCGGGGCTATTGCGAGCGCTGTTTGATGACCAAGTCCACGATTCCCGCGCCTGGTTCCTCTACTCATTCGGGCGTGAGCCGATGGGCAGCTATTTCCGTGAGCGCATGGTGTTTTTCGGCGAAGCCAGCCGAAGGGAGCTGGCACTAAATCATGGAACGCAAGCGACGATGCTCGCTGCTGGCACGCCTTTGCCCGCCTCGGAACCTGTCGTTGCGGCTCACCCTCCCGTCATGGACGCCCAACGTATGGCAGAAGCGCAGCAAGCCATCGATGCGCACTGGGACGCCTATTACGCCAAGGTCAGCGAGGAGAACAATGCGCCAGCCTGATCCTGCTTTTCGACGCCCTGTTTCAGGGATAAAACGCATGTCCAACCCTATTTCGTATCAAGTGCTGATGGGGGCCCTCTGCGGCCTGGTTGGGGCTGTGCTTGCGCAGAGCGCTCAGGCCAGCACCCTTGAAGCCATTAATCACACCCACTGGGCGATCAATCGTTTCAGTGTCGATGGCCGTTCGGGGATCGACATTATTGGGGCATACCAAGGAGGCGGCGGAGGTTGCTGTTACGTCGCCCCGTCGCGCTGGCAGCCGGGGATGACGGTACGTGTTGATTGGGAAACGGGAGCTGGTAGCTCAGAAGGTTTTCCCGGTACTGGAGATTGGCCTAAGTTCTTAGCTTGGGAGAAAGAAATAAAAGCCCAAAAACGCCAGCACAGCAAACTAGTTCCCGTGCCGGACTACACCGGCCAAAAAGTCTGCGGCCTCACCGTGCATTTCCTGCCCTGCGATGACCTCCAGGTCACCACCTCCTGCTACGCCTATGGCAGCCCCGAATACCCGATCAAAACCCCATTGCACTTGCCGGAGCCTCAGACATGTCCGAAGTGAAACATGCCAGTGTCTGGGTCCCGCCGCCGTTTCCGCTGCAAGGTCGTTTGCCCAGCCGAGTGGAGCAGGGTCAGCAAAATATCCTGCGTCAGTGCGAGCAGGAGCGGGGTTATCAGGATGCCCTGTGCCTGGCGGCCGGTTATCGGGTCACGCCACCGTGTTGCAGACCATCAGCCTGTTCTTCGACGGTACCGGCAATGGACGAAACCGGCAACGCCATGCAACCGGCGGGACTGTTGCGTGCGCTGTTTGATGACCAGGTCCACGATTCCCGCGCCTGGTTCCTCTACTCACCATTATTTGGGCGTGAGCCGATAGGCAGCTATTTCCGTGAGCGCATGGTGTTTTTCGGCGAAGCCAGCCGAAGGGAGCTGGCACTTAACCCTGAAGCGAAAGCGACGATGCTCGCTGCTGGCACGCCTTTGCCCGCCTCGGAATCTGTCGTTGCGGCTCACCCTCCCGTCATGGACGCCCAACGTATGGCAGAAGCGCAGCAAGCCATTAAGGCGCATTGGGACGCCTATTACGCCAAGGTCGGCGAGGTGAACAATGCGCGGGCCTGAGCCTGTCTTTCAACGTCCTGATTCAGGAGTTAAACCCATGCCCGATCTCATTTCGTGCCGTGTGCTGATGGCTGCCCTCTGCGGCCTGGTGGGGGCTGTGCTGGTGCAAGGCGCTCAGGCCAGCACCCTTGAAGCCATCAATCACACCCACTGGGCGATCAACCGCTTCAGCGTCGATGGACGCTCGGGTATCGACATCATCGGCCCGTATCAGGGGGGTGGGGGCGGTTGCTGTTATATCGCTCCGTCGCTCTGGCAGCCGGGGATGACGGTGCGTGTTGATTGGGAAAGCGGGGTGGCTTATTCCGATGACTTTCCTGGTTTTGCTGACGAGCCGAAGTATTTAGCTTGGCGAAATAAAAGTAGAGCGCAAAAACGCCAGCACAGCAAAGTAGTCCCCGTCCCGGACTACACCGGCCAAAAAGTCTGCGGCCTCACCGTGCACTTCCTGCCCTGCGATGACATCCAGGTCACCACCTCCTGCTACGCCTACGGCAGCCCCGAGTATCCAATCAAGACCCCGTTGCACCTGCCGGAACCACAGTCATGCCCGAAATAAGCGACGCCGTATGACGGGTGATGAAACGATGTAACCACAGGTACATCAAGGCGACATGCCAAGTGATGGCGTGGGTACCCCGTAGGGCTACGGAAACCAAGGTGTTGGACAAGCTGAAAACGACCAAGACCAACGACGAGTTCTTCTTGTCGATGAAGCGTAAGTAAGACGAAGTACGCTTCACAAAAAAGGGCGCCCCTGACAGGGCGCCCTTTTTTTGTGCGCCATAGGTTTGTCTCCTGTGAGGCCTTACCACGCAACTGACTTCTCCTGCCTGAGCCGATCACCCGCAAAAACGTAGGAAAACGAATATTTTCCTTGAGGGAAATTTCCTGTTCGTCCCGATGACCCTGGCATTGGGGCGGCAGTCGTTGACTGCCCACTGCATCATTTGTTTTCCAGTGTTGCTGTTTCTCGAGCGCGAGGGCCACGCGTTCGGCGAATTGTCTGGTTTTTTGAATGACAGGACTTCAATGAAAAGGAAAATGACTTCATGCCCACGTTTTCGACGGCCAGGTGCCTTGTCGCAACGCTCGTGGGGGCCTTGTTAACTCAAGGCGCCCAGGCCAGCACACTTGAAGCCATCAACCACACCCATTGGGCGATCAACCGCTTCAGCGTCGACGGTCGTTCGGGGATCGACATCATCGGCCCGTATCAGGGTGGTGGGGGCGGTTGTTGTTATATCGCTCCGTCGCGCTGGAGCCCAGACATGACCGTGCGTGTCGATTGGGAAACAGGTGTGGCCTATCCCGATGGCTTTCCCGGTTTTGCTGACGAGGCCAAGTACGACGCCTGGCTAGACAAAATCGATGCCCAAAAACGCCAGCACAGCAAGGTAGTCCCCGTCCCGGACTACACCGGCCAGAAAGTCTGCGGCCTCACCGTGCACTTCCTGCCCTGCGATGAACTCCAGGTCACCACCTCCTGCTACGCCTACGGCAGCCCCGAATACCCGATCAAAACCCCATTGCACTTGCCGGAGCCTCAGTCATGTCCGAAGTGAAACATGCCAGTGTCTGGGTCCCACCGGAGTTTCCTATGGAGGGGCGTTTGCCTCGCCGCGTCGGCCAGGTCCAACAAAATATCCTGCGCCAGTGCGAGCAGGAGCGCGGCTACCACGATGCCCTTTGCCTGGCGGCCGGTCGCCGGGTGATGCCTCCGTGTTGCAAGACCGTGCACATCAGCCTGTTCTTCGACGGTACCGGCAATAACCTGAACGATGATTTGTACATATCCAGTACACCGCACCCGACCAATATCGCCCGGCTGTTTCGCGCCACCGTCGGGGACGGGTATGCCGGTGGTACCGGACACAGTGACAAGGCCCAGCGTTTGACCGACGCGGCGGGCACTGGCAATGGCCAGTACTTCAAGTACTACATGCCCGGCGTCGGTACGCCGTTTGCGGAAGTGGGCGACCTGGATTACACCGCTGCCGGGCTGGCGGGCGCCTGGTTCGGCGAAGAACGGATCAACTGGGGCCTGTTGATGCTCATCGACGCCCTGCGGCGCACGCTGGGGCTGCCCCGGCTGGACAACGCGAGCCTGAAGGCGGCGGTCCAGGCCATGGGCACGTTGCCAAGCCTGGAATTCAACGGCCAGGCCAACCGTGCTGGTGTGTTCAGCAAGCAGCTCAAGGCGATTGAAAAGCCGCTGCGCCTTGCGCTGGCACAACCAAACCCCGGTACGTCTAAGCTGTTGGGCATCAAGCTGTATGTCTATGGTTTTTCCCGTGGTGCAGCGGCAGCACGGGCCTTTGTCAGTTGGTTGAACGAGCTGATGCGTTACCGGCCGTTCCTGAAACTGGATGATCTGGAGATTCCCCTGAGCGTGGAGTACCTGGGGCTGCTGGACACCGTAGCTTCGGTGGGCATCGCTGATATCTTTCCAGGAGCAGATGGCCATATGGCCTGGGCCGATGGCAATCAGGAACTGCCCGGTGGTGGGCTGGTCAAGCGTTGCTTGCACCTTACGGCAAGCTATGAGCAGCGCCTGTGTTTTCCGCTGGAATCGATTCGTCGCGAGAGTGGCAGTTACCCGGTGAATAGTGTGGAGGTGGTTTATCCGGGGGTGCACTCGGATTTGGGTGGGGGGTATCCGCCAGGGGATCAGGGAAAGGGTATTAGCGATGATGATCGTTTGCTGTTATCACAAATTGCCTTGAACGATCTATATGCTGACGCCTTTGCTCACGGTGCGCCCTTAAAAGTGCCGAAGAATACATTACCAATTGGGCTACTCCATGAACTGTGGCGGGCAATGGAAGATGATGTGACTGAGGCGTTTGGTGTTTCTCAGACCTTGGTCAACCGCTTCAACGCCTGGCGTCAGATAACTCTGGGTCTGCCCCTCGTTTCCCAACCGCTGCCCACTGAACAGATAGAACGTTACCAACCTCTCACATTCACCACCACGTTGGAACAGGCAGCGCGCGAGCAGTTGGGCTGGATCACCGCTTGGCGCATCGACCGCTATGCCTTCGCCAGCTTGAAGCAGAAAACCTTCTACCTACAGGCGACCGATACCGAAGCAGACCCAGCCGTACGTAAGCAAGCCGAGTCTGACCGTAACAAGAAGCAGGCAACGATTAAATCAAATCGCAAGATGCAACTCGCCCTTGAGCGCAGTGGCCGAGCGCAGCCAAAACCACCGGAGCCCGGGGTTAAGGATTTCGACGCTGACATGGCGCAAACCCAACTGCGCGAAGCCGCCGAAGAGTTCGGTGCAGCCTACCGCGACCCCGATCACCTGGCCTCCAGCCTGAGTCGAGTATTACCGGCCAACGCTCCGCCCGTGGTGGTCTTGCGCATCATCACCGCCGACGCACGCGTTGAAGGCCGGCAAATGAAAGCGGCGGGACGGGCGAGGGTCAGCCAGCTGTTTCCGCCTCCGGCTGGCCAGCGTAATCACTGGGACGAAAAGAGCCGGGGGACCGTAGATGAAACCGGCAACGCCACGCAGCCGGCAGGGCTACTGCGTGCGCTGTTTGATGACCAGGTCCACGATTCCCGCGCCTGGTTCCTCTACTCATTCGGGCGTGAGCCGATGGGCAGCTATTTCCGGGAGCGCATGGTGTTCTTCGGCGAAGCCAGCCGAAGGGAACTGGCACTGAATCATGAAACGCAAGAGGCGATGCTCGCGGCGGGCACACTTTTGCCAGCCTCGATACCTGCCGTTGCGGCTCAACCTCCCGTCATGAATGCCCAGCGTATGGCAGAAGCTCAGCAAGCCATCGATGCGCACTGGGATGCCTATTACGCCAAGGTCGGCGAGGTGAACAATGCATAGGCCTGACCCTGTCTTTCGACGCGCTGCTTCAGGAGTAAAAACCATGCCCAACCTCATTTCGCGCCGTGTGCTGATTACTGCCCTCTGCGGCCTGGTTGGGGCTGTGCTGATGCAGAGCGCTATGGCCAGCACCCTTGAAGCCATTAACCACACCCACTGGGCGATCAATCGCTTCAGTGTCGATGGTCGTTCGGGTATCGACATTATCGGTCCGTACCAAGGGGGCGGGGGGGGTGCTGTTACGTCGCCCCGTCGCGCTGGAAATCGGGGATGACGGTGCGTGTTGATTGGGAAACCGGAGCTAGTGGCATGAGTGATCTCGCCGATGAGTTTCCCGGTTTTGCAGATGAGGCCAAGTACGATGCTTGGCTGGACAAAGTCGCAGCGCAAAAACGCCAACTCAGCAAAGTAGTCCCCGTCCCCGACTACACCGGCCAAAAAGTCTGCGGCCTCACCGTGCACTTCCTGCCCTGCGATGAACTCCAGGTCACCACCTCCTGCTACGCCTACGGCAGCCCCGAATACCCGATCAAGACCCCATTGCACTTGCCGGAGCCTCAGTCATGTCCGAAGTAATGTACGACCTCTATCTGGAGGTGTGGCGATGAAACCGGTGATTCGTCAGGGCGACACGCTGGAAGAATATGGCGGCGAAGTGCTGGAGGGGCATTACGAGTGTCACGGCAAGCCCATGGCCTGTCAGGGTGACGCCGTGCACTGCAACCTGCACGGTCGGACCGAGATCGCCGAAGGCACCGACCTGTTGCATCTCGACGGCCGACCGGCGGCGCTGCATGGCCACCGCTGCCAATGCGGATGTACGCTGGTCAGCTCAATGCCCGACTCACTGGTGGCATTTTGATCACCGCACCTGAGTTCGCCCCCTACCCGTTGGTTCAGGCACCCGTGTATTCACGCTGGATGATCAGCGGTGTAGCCATGCTGGTTTTTTTGAGCGGTGTCAGCGTGGTATTGCGATCGGTCATTGAGCTGCATCTGACGGTTACCGGTGTGGCTTGTGCATCACTGGTCTGGTTGCTGGCGCTGCTGTTGCGCGTCTTGTACTTCCGCCTCAACCGGCATAACGCACAGAGCTATTGCGAGGCGGCGGAGCAGGTACAGCAGGCGTGGTGGATGCACCATCGGCAGAACGTCGCGCTGGTCGGCTCTGTGCTGGTATCAGCGGCATGCACTACACCGGAACACGGACAACTGCTCTTCAGCCCAGATCATCAACCTCCCAAGCCACAGGAAACGCTCGAAGGGCGCACGATTCACCTTTTTCAGGTGTTTGGGAGTGATGTCGCCGAACGCGAGCGTAATTTAGCGATTTTGCTCGCGCTACAGTGGCAGAAACAGTGTGTTGAAGATTCAGTCGTGCAGCCGCTACGTAGCTACTGGCAGGGTTCACTGGCGGCCTGGCAAGCGTTTGTCGAACAAATGGCGCTGTGTTCTCCGCAGGTTCAACTGCCCGAACAGCCCGAGCCTTGGCAGGGAATTCGTACTCTGGATTCGGTCATTGATCAATTGCAGGGTGCTCCCGAAACGGCCCGCATTCTCTGTGCCGGTTGCCAATCCTCGCCTACCCAGCAGGAGAGTCGCTTGCCGACAGGGGAAGCGGCGGTGCTCTGGTTATTCGGCCCCGAAGGTGGCGTGCGTTTTTCTCGGGGTGAATGGTTTTCGGCTGATACCGAGCACCTCCCAACGGTAGCTAAGCGAGTTCTACAACAGAGCGAACTAACAGCCCCCACTCAAATCTGCGTGTCGTTCTCTCAGCCGAATGTGCCTGATCTGCCTGCCATTGGCTGGAACACCAGACAGCACGCGCAAGACGCCAACTTTGGCGACCTGGAAAGTCTGCAGGCCATGGTCGTACAAACCCTGGCTGCCTGGTACGCCGAACAGCATCAAAGGCCTTGCGCCTGGTTGGCAAACGATCCTCACCACACACTGACCCTTGGAATCATTGAACCCGATGACTCAAATAGTTGAATCTCCAAAAATATCCCTTGGGAAAACGGCGTTATTACTGGCGGTGATCCTGGCGCTGCTGGTCGCGGTGGGGGCTGTGATCTGGTGGTTGTTGATGGAACCTCGGCTCCTCAGTCGTGCCTTGATGCAAGATGTCCTACTCAAGGGCGTATTACTGTGGGCAGTGTTGTTCGGTATGGCGCTTATGACTTGGCAGATTGTCCAGATCGGGATCCGCAGGTTGATCATCGGTTCTCGGTCGCCAGTGTCCACGCCCTACGAGCCCGATAGGAAGGAAAAGCAGTCAGAGATAATTCAACGCTTACGTGCCCACCACGGCATCTTCTGGCGCCACAAAGTCCGCCTGCTTCTAGTCCTCGGCGAACCCGCCGAAATCGACGCCATCGCCCCGACCCTGGCTGAGCAGTTCTGGCTGGAAGGTCAGGGCGTCGTCCTGCTGTTGGGCGGCAGTGCGCAAGCGATGCTGGATCAATCATTCCTTGAGCAATGGAGTGGGCTCAGCCGCTGGCGCGGCTTGGACGGCGTGGTCTGGGCCTTGAACAAAGAACAGAGCGCCGATGAGGGGGTGATGAGTCGTGGCGTCAATCATCTGCTGGACCTTGCCCGTACACAGCGCTGGCAGTTGCCGCTGTACCTGTGGCAGGTGTGCGACAGCGCGGGGGATCAGGAAAAACGCAAGGCTCAACCGGTCGGTTGCCTGCTGCCCTCGCGCGTGACTGCGACGGTGTTGGCGTCCTGTCTGGACCGCCTGCTGGAGCGCTTGCGCCGTGAGGGGCTGGCGCAGGTGAGCGGTGTGATGGGCCATGATTTTCTGCTGCGCTTGTCTCGGGATTTGCAGGCCGAAGGCATTGCCCGTTGGCGTCAAGCGCTGGTGCCATTGTCCGGAAAGTTCGCCCAGGGCGTGCGGTTGCGAGGGCTGTGGTTCAGCCTGCCGTTGTCGGCGGCCAGTCAGGCCCCCGCCAATAATCATTGGCACGCCGCTCCGGCCTGGGATGGCGTGCTCGGCGACAAGGCTTTTTCTCATCGTCGCCTGGGCTGGAACGCCACGCGCATCAGTTATGCGCTGGTACTGGGTTTGGCGCTGGTGTGGGGCGCAGGGCTGCTGCTGTCGTTCCTCAGCGACCGTGTGCAGATCGCCCAGGTACAAACCTCACTGGCGGCGTTGCAACAGTCATCGCAAGGCGACGAGCAACTCAGCGCGCTCAACGATCTGGTGCGCGAACTGGCGCGTCTGGATTACCGCGCCGCACACAGCGTGCCTTGGTATCAGCGCTTCGGCCTGAATCAAAATCAAGCATTGCTTGAAGCGCTGTGGCCGCGTTATGTCGAGGCCAACAATCGCCTGATTCGTGACCCGGCCGCGACTCGTTTGCAGCAGCAGCTCAGCGCGCTGGTCAAGTTGTCTCCGGACAGCCCGCAACGGGTCGAGCACGCCCACGACGCGTATAACCAGCTCAAGGCTTATCTGATGATGGCGCGCCCGGAAAAAACGGATGCCGCGCTTCTGGTCAAGACCCTCAGCGATATCGAGCCCAGGCGAGCAGGAATATCGCCGGGACTCTGGCAAAGCCTGGCACCCAATCTGTGGCAGTTCTACGGCGAACACCTGGCCGAGAATCCGGCTTGGCGGATCGAGGCCGATCCGAGGCTGGTCGCGCAAGTCCGACAGGTACTGCTTGGCCAGTTGGGGCAACGTAATGCCGAGGCCAGCCTGTACCAGCAACTGCTCGATGAGGCTGCCAATCACTACTCAGACGTGGGCCTGCAGCAACTGGTGGGCGACACCGATGCGCCGGCGTTGTTTTCCAGCGATGCCAGCGTGCCGGGCGTGTTCACCCGCCAGGCCTGGGAGGGCCAGGTGCGCCACGCCATTGATGCGATCGCCGAGGCGCGGCGCGAGGAAATCGACTGGGTACTCAGCGACAAGCCCACCGACATCGACACCCGGTTGAGCCCGGACCAGCTGCGTGAACGTCTCACCGAACGCTACTTTCAGGACTATGCCAGCGCCTGGCTGAATCTGCTTAATGGCCTGCGCTGGAAGGAGGCCGGGAGTCTCGACGAGGTGATCGATCAGTTGACGCTGATGAGCGATGTGCGCCAATCCCCGCTGATTGCACTGATGAATACCCTGGCCTATCAGGGTCAGGCGGGCACCCGAACCCAGGCCCTGACCGACTCGCTGGTGAAGTCCGCGCAAAAGCTGATTGGGCAGGACAAGGCCCCGGTGATCGATCAACTGGCCCACATGCCGAGCAGTCCACTGGATGCGACCTTCAGCCCGTTGTTGGCGTTGTTGGGTAAGGGGCCTGAAGGCAAAAACAGCCATGACGATCTGAGTCTCCAGGCATTCCTGACCCGGGTGACACGGGTGCGCCTGAAGTTGCAGCAAGTCAGCACAGCGCCCGATCCGCTGGAAATGACTCAGGCACTGGCGCAAACCGTATTTCAAGGGCGCAGGATCGACCTGACCGACACCCAATCCTACGGCAGCCTGATGGCCGCCAGCCTGGGAGCCGAGTGGGGCGGGGCGGCACAAACCCTTTTTGTACAGCCGCTGGAACAAGCCTGGCAACGGGTCTTGCAACCGTCGGCCGCTGGGCTCAACAGCCAGTGGCAGCGCTCGATTGTCAGCCATTGGAACGATGCCTTCGCCAGCCGTTACCCATTTTCGGCAACCGCCAGCGACGCCTCCTTGCCGATGTTGGGGCAGATGATTCGGGCTGATTCTGGACGCATCGAGCAGTTTTTACAGCGGCAATTGAGCGGCGTGTTGCGTAAGGAGGGCCGCCGTTGGGTGGCGGACCCGCACCATGCTCAAGGCTTGCGTTTCAACCCGCAGTTTCTCGGCGCTATCAATCAGCTCAGCGACCTGGCCGATGTGCTTTACACCGACGGTGGCATGGGCCTGAGCTTTGAACTGCAAGGCAAGCCCGTGCGCGATGTGGTGCAAACCACCTTCATCCTCAATGGCGACAAGCACCAGTACTTCAACCAGAAGGAAAGCTGGCAGCGCTTCAACTGGCCGGGGCGCAGCGACTATCCCGGCGTGAGCCTGAGCTGGACCAGCCTGCTGGCCGGCGAACGGCTGTTCGGCGACTACCCAGGTACATGGGGCCTGATCCGCCTGCTGGAGAAAGCCCAGGTCACGCCGTTGGACGACGGTGACAGCCGCTACCGCATGGTGCTCAAGGCCCCCGATGGCTTGAACCTGATCTGGCACCTGCGCACCGAGCTGGATGCGGGGCCGTTGGCGTTGCTCAAGCTGCGTGACTTTACGTTGCCTCAGCAGATATTTCTCAGCGAGAACGCCGCTGACAGGCCTTCCGCGCGCAATGGGGGTTTTCAATGAGCTTGCGTGCTTTGATCGCCCGTTGTCTGGGTGCGCGTGATGCGCTGTCCGTTGCACGCGAACAAGCTTCCCACTGGCAACCTTGGTTGTTACCTGTCAGCGCCGATTCCCCCGTCGGCGAAGACCCCGGCTACGATGATGACTTCCAGCGCATGCGCGAAGAGGTCAATAAGCTGTCGGGCGCCGATGCCGAGCGGGTGGTGCAACTGGCGCAGAAACTGTTGACCCACCGCTGCAAGGACCTGCGGGTCGCCACCTACTATCTGTGGGCGCGCTTGCACAGGGACGGCGAAGTGGGGCTGGCCGATGGCCTGAGCCTGTTGGCGGCGCTGGTTGAGCGCTTCGCCAACGAGGTGCTGCCAACCCGCCCCAACAGCCGCAAGATGGCCCTGGAATGGTTGGCCAGCGGCAAGGTGCTGGACACGCTGTCGTTGTACCCGGAAGTGGTCAAGACTGAGGCCGAGCGTACCGCCGCGGCACTCGCTTGGCTGGAACACGGGTTGAGTGCCTGGCCGCAGGATCAGCGTCCCGCCCTGGGGCCATTGTATGCCGCCTTGTCCGCGAGATTGGCGCAGTCCGGTGGCATGGACGCGCTGGTTCCGCAGAACACCGCCAGCCATGAGTCGACTGCGCAGGCCAACGCATCGCCTGCAACGGCAATCAAGTCCGGGCGCGACCTGTTGGACAGCGGCCGGGCCTTGGCGGGGTACCTGCGTGACCAACCTTTGGGCTGGCTGGCGGCCCACCGCCTGATGAAGAGCTTGCGTTGGGACACGGTGCACCAGGCCCCTCCGCAAGATACGAACAACAACACGCGCCTGACGCCGCCGCGGAGTGACTATCGGGCACTGCTCAAACGTTTGTACCTGCAACAGAACTGGACGGAGTTGATCGAGCAGGTCGAGCGGATCTATGCCGAGGGCGTGAACCATTTCTGGCTCGACTTGCAGTGGTACCTGTATCAGGCGCTGAGCAAACAACCCGTGCCGCAGGATCGCTGGGCCGATATCGCCAAGCGTGACCTGGGCATGTTCCTTGAGCGCCTGCCGGGTCTGGATGTGCTGTGCTGGAGCGACGGCAGCCCCTTCGCTGATGAGACCACACGCGAGTGGATTGCCCAGCATGTCAGCGGCAACCAGCCCCAGCAATGGTTACCCGTACCCTCGATGGCACCGTCCACCGGCGATACCGACATCCTGTCCCTGGAAGGCGAGGCCGTGACCCAGGCTGACAGCGACGGCGTGGACCAGGCACTGGCCTGGCTGGCTGCACGCCCCGGCATCCATACCGGGCGCCAACGCTGGTTGCTGCGCCTGTTGATGGCGCGCGTGGCCGAGCAGTACGGCAAGAGCGACCTGGCCATCCATCTGTTGGCCGAACTGGACGCCACGGCGCAACGCCAGGCCTTGGCCGAGTGGGAGCCCGAGCTGAACTTCGAGGTCAAGGCGCGGCTGCTCAAACTGCTGCGCTTGAAAGCTCAGCGCAACGACGTCGACAAACTCGCTCTGGCGCGGCGGATGGAAACCTTGTTGGCCGCACTGGTGGCCATCGACCCGGTACGCGCCGCAGTGCTCTGCGGCTGACCCTCACTCATCAGGACTCTTTCTTTGAGCATGGACAATCTGACATTGCGCTATTTCGATGCCGAAATGAGCTACCTGCGCGAGGCCGGCAAGGAGTTCGCGGACGCGTTCCCGGATCGGGCCGCGCAGCTCAACCTGGACAAACCGGGGGCGCAGGATCCCTATGTGGAGCGCCTGTTCGAGGGCTTCGCATTTCTGATGGGCCGCCTGCGGGAAAAGCTCGACGATGACCTGCCGGAATTGACTGAAGGTCTGGTCAGCCTGCTTTGGCCGCATTACCTGCGCACCATTCCATCATTGTCGGTTATCGAACTGGAGCCCGAACTTGAGCAGATGAAGCGCAGCGAATTGGTTGCTCAGGGTTTTGAGGTGCTGTCTCAACCGATCGGATCGCAACGCACCCGTTGTCGTTACACCACTACACAGGATCTGACGCTGCGACCACTGGCCCTGGCGTCGGTAGGGCGGGGTTTTGAGGCGGATGGTCGTTCGCTGCTGCGTCTGCGCTTTGCCTGTGGAGCGTTGACCGATTGGAGCCAGATCGATCTGAGCCGCTTGCCGCTGTACCTGAATGCCGATACGCCGTTGGCCAGCGCGCTGCATCAGGCGCTGACCCTCAATGTGCAAGCGTTGTATGTGCGTTGGCCTGGCCAAACCGAACGCCGGCCATTGATCGGGCATTTTGCCCCCAAGGGGTTTGCCGATGAGGACCGGCTGTGGCCAAAGGGCGACAGCGCTTTCAGCGGCTATCAGTTGTTGCTGGAGTACTTCACCTTCCGCGAAAAATTCATGTTCGTGACCCTGTGTGGGTTGGAGCAATTGGAGATTGCGCCCGGCACCCCTTGGTTCGACCTCGAAGTCGTGCTGCGTGAGCCCTGGCCGCCTGACTTCGACTTGAGCCGCGAGCACATCCGTCTGCACGCCGTGCCGGTGATCAATCTGTTCCCGATGGAGGCCGACCCGCTGACACTGGCGCCTTTGCAAACCGACTACTTGCTGCGTCCCATGCGATTGCAGGATGGCCATACGGAGATCTATTCGGTGGACCGGGTTACGGCCTCGAAGAACGCTGAACGTCAGGATTACGTGCCGTTCACCAGCTTTCGCCATAAGGGCGGCATGCTGCGCGACGAGGCACCTGAGCGTTACTTTCATACGCGCCTGAAGCGGGCAGCGAATGGCTTGCACGACACCTGGTTGATCCTGGGCGGCGAGGGCTTTGATAAGGACCGTTTGCGCGAGCGCGAAAGCCTGTCGTTGCGCTTGACCGGTACTCACGGTCAGTTGCCGCGCAAGGCGCTGCAAAGCACCTTGCTCGATACGGTGGTGCAGTCCACCCAGGCCGGTTTGCGTGTGCGCAACCTGTGTGCGCCGACGATGCCGTGCTATCCGCCGAACCGCGATCGCTTTCATTGGCGGGTGCTCAGCCATCTGGGCTCTAACTTCCTGCCGATGCTCGACAACGCTGAAGTGTTGCGAGGCACGCTGGCGTTGTACGACTGGACGGGCAGCGAGCTCAACCGCCGCCGCCTGGCCGCGATCGTCGACGTCAGTCATCACCTGATCCAGCGTTTCGAGAAAGGCTTTCTGCTGCGCGGGGTGGATATAGAAATCACTCTGGATGCCAATGGTTTTTCGGGGGAGGGCGATATCAGCCTGTTCGGCGAAATGCTCAACCGTTTCTTTTCCTTGTACGCCGACATTCATTTGTACACCCAGCTCACGCTGATCCTGCAACCTACTGGAAAGTGCCTGCGATGGAACGAGAACCACAGTCAGCGTATTCCCGGCTGAAAGCCGGCGGTTTGCTGGACGCCCTGCGCGGGCAGGTGGCAGAAGCCAATCTGTACCGCTTTTGCCAATTGCTGGAGCAGGCCTTGCCCGATCACCCGCCCTTGGGCAGTACTGCGCACCCGGCTGATGACGCCGTACGCTTCCGGCCCGATCCGGGTATGGGGTTTCCCGCGGGCGAGTTGAAGGCCATTGAAACGGATGAAGATCACCCGCAACGTCCGGCGACGGTACGCACCCGATTGCTTGGGTTGTACGGGGTCGACTCGCCCATGCCCACCGTGTTTCTGGATGACATCGCGCAGCGTCGGGAAGGGCATGAAGCGCTGGAATCTTTCCTGGATATTTTCAATCACCGGATCTTCACTCAGTTTTACCGAATCTGGCGCAAGTATTCCTACCCGGCGACGTTCGAAGCGGGTGGCACCGATGCGACTTCGCAATGCCTGCTAGGCCTGATCGGCCTGGGCATTCCCGGCACCGCCCGGCACATCGGCACGCCTGTTTCACGTTTTCTGGCCTTGCTCAGTGTCATGCGCCTGCCCACGCGTAATGCTGAAGGCATCATCGCGCTGGTCAAATTACTGGCCCCCAACACCGTGGCGCAGGTGACCCCGCATTGGCCGCAAAGTATTGCGTTGGCATGCCCGGCCAGTCTTTGCGCCCAGAGCCCGGTGAGCCTGTCCCAGGGCACACCGCTGGGCGCCGTCGGCCAAGACGCCAACAGTCAACTGTGCCTGGTGCTTTTTACCGAAGACACGCAGGAAGCCAGTGGCTGGTTACCCGGCGGGCCGTTGCACGGCGACCTGTTGGTGCTGCTGCGCGTGTACCTGGGGTGGCGCTGCACGGCGAAACTCAAGTTGTCGTTGCCGGTGCACAGCTTGCCTGCGCCGGTGCTGGGGCAAACGCCCATTCGGCTGGGCATGACCGGTGTCCTGGGCTTGGGTGGCGATGCCTGGCGGGCGACGGAACACGACACAATTACGATCAACCTGGGCCGTTACCAAGGTCTTTCGATTAATTCCCGGAACAGGGAGACACAGCATGTCGCGTACCGTTTTTAGTCTTTTGATGCTGGCAGCGTTTGCGCTACCACTCGGTGGTTGTGGGTTGGCCCAGACCTTGGCGGACGGCACGTCATCCACGGCCAAGGCGATCTTCTATAAACAGGTGAAAACCCTGCACCTGGATTTCAGCGCGCGCACGGCGTTGAACACCGATGCCACGGACATGAGCGCATTGTCGGTGCCAACCTTGGTGCGGGTGTACCAGTTGCGCGACAACAAAGCGGTGGAGCAGGCGACCTACGACGGTTTGCTGGGTAATGACGATCATCTGTTGGCCAGCGCGTTGCTGGGCAAGCGCTCGGTGGTGGTGAAACCCGAAGAGGGCGCGCAGTTGAACGTGCCAATGCACAAGGATGCGCGATTTGTCACGGTGGTGGCATTGTTCCGCAGCCCCGATACCCGGCTGAACACTTGGCGTCTGACGCTGACGCGTGATGATCTGGATCCGGATCGGGCGCGGGTGATCGAGCTGGGAGATAACCGCGTGACCCTGCGGCCCTTGGCGAAGGAGTGACCCATGACCGAGTACAACCCTTCGCTGTATGAAATGCTGCTGCAAAATTTCGAGGGTGAATTGGACCTGTATCGCGTCAACGAGGAAGACCAGCACATCCTGTCCGTACTGGACAATCTGCAGCGCATCCTTAACAGCCGCGCGGGAGCGCTCAGCCATCTGCCGGATTACGGGCTGCCGGACATGAGTCTGATCCTGCAAGGGCTGCCCGCCACGGCCCATGGATTGATCAACACCATGACCGACACCTTGCTCAAGTACGAACCGCGTCTGGCGGCGGTCGCCATCGAACTGCTGTCCCAGGTAATGCCGGGGCATCTGGAGTATGCCCTGGACATGCAATTGAAGGATGGCCAGCGGGTGAGCTTCGGTACCACTCTGGCGCCTGAGGGCAAAGTGCTGGTACGTCACTTGAAGCGACAGCACTGCCTGTCAAAGCCTTGAACCGATAACGGAAGGGAAGCTGGATGACAGCGTTGTTTGAAATGCGTATTCGAGTCGGCGGTGATCCGCGCGGGTTCGGCGAGTTTGCGGCTTTGCGCGATGAGTTGGCCAAACTCAGCCATCCCGCTTGCCCTGATGTGGATTGGGCAAAGGTGGAGCGGTTGTGCCTGGCACTGTTCCAGCAAAACGGGGCGGAACTGCAAACGGCATGTTTTTACACCCTGGCACGGGGTCAGCGTCACGGACTGGAGGGCATTACCCAAGGTGTGGTGCTGCTTGAGGCTCTGGGCAGGGAGTGGTCGCGGCTGTGGCCGCCGATGGCTTCGGTGCGCCTGGATCTGCTGGGGTGGTTGTTCGATCAACTGCAACTGCTGCTGCGCAGTGTAGTGACGACGGCAAACAGCGTCCCTGAACTGGTTCAACTGGACACTGAGTTGGCACGTTTGCAGGTGTGTTTACTTCCTCAACTGTCGAGTCCACTGCTGACGCTGCAGGTTCTGCGCCACAGGGTCGATAATCTGATTCAGAATCTGGAACAGAGCTATTCCGCGGGCGAAAGGGGGCTGGTGCCCATCAGGGTGGGGGCGCCGACCTTGGTGACCCCCGTCGTGATTCTGCCGCCTCCTGAAGTGGAGCCGCGCAGGCTTCGTAGGGTCCAGTTGCTGTTGGCCGGGGCGTTTCTCCTTGCCTTGGTCGTGGGGGGCGGTTGGCGGACTTGGCTGGTGGCTCCAGACAATGAGGCGCTTATGCCCGAACCGGTACGGTTGGACAGCTTGTCGCTGTTCGATGCCGGTAGTGCAACGTTGAAACCAGGCTCGACCAAGGTGCTGATCAATGCCCTGGTCGGCATCAAAGCCCAGCCGGGATGGTTGATCGTGATCGCCGGACATACCGATGCAACCGGGGTTGCCGAACAGAACCTGGCCCTGTCCCACGCTCGCGCTTCAGCCGTGCGGGACTGGATGCAGCGCATGGGCGACATTGCCGACAGTTGCTTCGCGGTACAGGGCTTCGCGGCCAATCAGCCGATCGCCAGCAATGAGACCGAGGCTGGGCGCTCAGCCAACCGGCGGGTCGATATACATTTGGTGCCGCAGGCGGGGGCCTGTGAGCAGGGTGCGATGGTGGGGGAAGATCGCCAATCATGATGAATGGGCAATGCTGAACATCGTGATCGACGAGCTTGATGCAAAAACTTGTCCCATGCTGAACGGTGTACATTTCGTAATGGCTGATTGCCGCCATTTCTAAAGGCAACCTATCGTCCGACGCAACGTTGCCGCGAAGGCGGTCTTATATTCGACATCAATGTTGAATGTGCTGGCCCTTTCGCTAGCGGGCTCGCTCCGACAGGTTTTGCGTCTTAACTGATCGGTATGAGGCTTCGGCCTCTTTTTTCGTTTCACCGGCAAGAGGCTGGCGCGATGTGCGGCGTGAGCCTGACCTCATCCTTTACCCATTCTTTACCTGCCATTGCGCCTCGTTCGCCAGCGGGTCGGTTAGGCTGCTAGCCATCTTGATCTGGACGGTTTTGTGAATCGAATGAACTTTCAACCTCGGTACTGGCTAGCGGTGGGCGCCTTGGCGGGTGGCCTGGGATTGATCTCTGGTTGTGCGGGTGATCCGCCAGACCCGCGTATAGAATTCACCGAGCGGGTCAACAAAGAGCTGACCACCGCCTATCAACCGTCCCATGACGAAACGGCTGGCTGGGGCGCCGTTTGGCAAATCGATCAGCAATCGGTGGATGTTGCGTGGTTGGCGCCGACTAACCACGAGCGCTTGCCGCTGATTATTTACTTGCCAGGATTGGGCGAGCCGGCCTCGGGCGGCGCAGAGTGGCGCAAGGCGTGGGCGCAAGCCGGTTATGCGGTGCTGTCTGTTCAGGGACACGCCTATGATCAGTCCATTTTTGCGTCGCAGCAGGCGCAGTATGGCGACTTCCGTGGGATGGCGAGCAGTCATTACACCGCCGCCGCCCTGCGCGACAGGCTGTCCACATTGCAGAAAGTCCTGGCCGAGGTTCGGGCACGAGCCGCCAAAGGCGACGCGCAACTGGCGGCCATCGACTGGAACCAGGTGGTGGTGGCCGGCTTTGATCTTGGGGCACAGACCGCAGAGGCACTGGCCGGGGCGCTGGAGCCCGGCGCTACGTCGGGCGTCGCGATTCAGCCCAAAGCCGTATTGCTGCTCAGTCCTTACGTGGAAGCCGATGCCGGGCAAGACGTGTTCGCCCGGATATCGGCGCCCGTGCTGTCGATGACCGGTCAGAATGATGAAGATCCGTTCAACTGGGTCAGTTCTTATCGCCAGCGAGAAGTGTTGGGCCAGTCGGTGACGGCGGCGGGCAGTGTTCAGTTGGAGCTGAACAAGGCGACACACAAGACCTTGTCCGGCACCGAGTTGTTCAACCGTCCGGCGAAAAAGGCCGACAAGGGCAGCGCTCCGTCTGGCGATGCTCCCAAAGGTAAAGGGCACAAGCGCGGCGCCAAATCCGGCGGCGATTTCCATGGCCCGGTGGCGGGTGAGCCGGCGCCGGATCCCAAGCAAGTTGCTGCGATTCAGGCCGTTGGCGTGGCGTTTCTGGATAGCCGCATCAAACACAATCCTGCGGCCACTGAATGGTTGCAAAAAGGCGCGCCAGGTTGGCTGGAGGGGGCGGGGCGATTGAAGTAGCCAAACTGCTGTTGCCGAGCAGTGGGCGGCCCCCATGTCCGGTTTTATCAGATCACTAGAAAAACGCCACTCAATCGAGTGGCGTTTTTGTTTGTCCGTGATTTGTGTTGTTGCCTCGGGGAAAGGTGCTTCGGTTTCTTTACCCGGGCCTGTGACGTGTCATTTTCAGATAGTGCGGGCGAACAACCCAGCGGGCAGGGCATTGCGCTTGGCTGGCGGGTAAATACCCTCTTCCCATTGCTTGCGCAACGGAGCGGTAATGGATACAAACTGCTCCGCAGGTCCATTCAAGTCCGACGATCTGGGCGGGAGTGTTTCCCGAAAGGTGCAGGAGGGGACTGTCGTGTCGGGTAGCCAATGCCGTAACCAACTTCCCGCCACAACTCGTGAGTGCGACTGGCAGCGTGCAAGTTGGGTAGCGAATGACTCGAAGTCAGCATGGGGGTATTTCCTTTTGCTTGGATGGTTGTTTTCAGCGATCGGCAGCCATGTCATGGCTGCGTTTATCCATCGTTGTGTCCCGGCGAAGTCAACAGCAGCGTGCCCACTGCTTGAAGAAAAAATGCGGCACTGTGCTGGGCAGTCGATGGCTTTTGCGTTGCACGAGCCACGGATTGGCCCGCCCGATCAGCGCCAGAAAACGTCATGGGGGCTTCCCGGTAACGGGCCATGACGCGAGCGACATACGTTTGGGTTTCGGGGTACGGCGGTATTTGTCGACCGTACTTTTTTACCGCACCTTCACCGGCGTTGTAGGCGGCGATGGACAGTTCCAGGTTGTGGTCGAAGTGATCCAGCAGCCATTGCAGATAAGCCGCGCCGGCACGCAGGTTGTCGGGTGCGTTGCTCAGGTCGGTGTAGCCAAAGCGCGCGCCGGTGAGGGGCATGACCTGCATCAAGCCGACTGCACCTTTATTCGAAATGGCGCCTTGTTGATACCGCGACTCCACGTGGATGATGGCGTGCAGCAAGCGTGGGTCGAGGTTGTGCTCCCTGGCCACGCTGTCGATCAGTGGACCATAAGGCGTCATGGTTCGCGGCGGTGCCAATGAGGCCGGTGGAGGCGAGGGGAGCGGCGTCAGAGTGGACGGCGCCGCAGAAGGCTCTGATTCAACGTCGCCTCGGGTCCAGGTCAGGGGCGCGTAAATCCCGGCGTCTTGTGCCAGGGCCACAGCGCCCGGACCCAAGGCCAGAAACAGGCCCATGCTCGCCATGAACGTTTGCCGCCGGATCATGGCGCTTCCTGCTCGTAGTCCAGCTTCATGGCGATCCGCAGGATATGCGCCACCGGCTCGAACAGCTCGGCGGGAATGTAGCGGCCCACCTCACACTGGGCCGCCAGGGCGCGGGCGGTGGTGATGTTCTCGACCACCGGGATCCCGGCCTTTTCGGCAAGGGCGACGATGTTCAACGCCACATGGTCATGACCGATCTCGATCACCCGTGGCAAGGGTGTTTCCCCCGGTTTGAAGTACAGGCAGACCGCGATATGCGTGGGGTTGCGCACCACCGCGGTGGATTTGGCGACATTTGCCGCCAGGCTGCCGCTTTGCACTTCGCGGTGCACTTCCTTGCGTTTTTGTTTCATGTGCGGATCGCCTTCGGCGTTCTTGTATTCCTGCTTGATATCCTCCAGCGACATCATCAATTGCTGGTTGGTGTTGTAGCGCTGAAAGGCGAAATCGGCGATGCCGACCATCACGTAGAAACCGATCAGCACCGCCCACATCCAGTACAGCAACTGCGTGCTGACCTCCAGGCCGCAGGCCACGCTGCACAGGGGCAGGAACTGGATGGAGGGGGCGTACTGGCGGATCAGATAGAAAAATATCAGCGACAACACCCCGACCTTGGCAATGGATTTGCCGAATTCGAACAGGCTGTGCATGGAAAACATCTGCTTGGCGTTGGCCAGTGGGTTGAGTTTTTCCAGAGAAGGCTTGATCGCTTCGGGCGCGAGCAAGGGGCCGGTCTGGGCGACGATGGCGACCAGCGTCGTGATGATCAGCATCGCGGCGATGCCGCCGGCCACCCGCACAACGATTGCCCCGAACAGCTCGCCCAACTGTTTGAGCGCCGAGGCCAGGTCCAGGTTGATGGCATTGATCGTGGTGTCGAGCAGGGCGGTGAAACTGTCGAGCAGGTAGCCGCCTTCGAACATGAAATAGCTGAGCATTACCGCCAGTTGCACGCCGCTGGTGACCTCTGTGCTTTTCGCGACCTGGCCTTTGGCGCGTGCTTCGCGAATTTTTTTTGCCGTGGGTTGCTCGGTTTTTTCGCTCATCGCAGGTGGTCCATTAACGTGAGTACGTGCTGCACCCAGCGGGTGCTCTGTTCCAGAGGGGCCTTGAACGCAAAGCCGAGGCTCATGACCAGCATCAGCAGGGCGAAGGCGCTTTTGATCGGCATCGACAGAAAAAATACGTTCAGTTGCTGGGCCGAGCGGTTGACCAACCCAAGGGCCATGTCGACCAGCAGAATCGCGACAATCGCCGGCATCGAGAAACGCAGGCATAACTCATAAGCCAGTTGCCATTGCCGGGACAGGAACGCCAGAAAGCCGGGGCCGAAATGAAACACCTCACCGGGCGGCAGAACGCTGTAGGAGTGATAGATCCCCGCGATCAACTGGTTGAGGCCGCCCGTCACCAGAAACAACACCCCGAATATCTGGGTAAAGAGAATGCCGAACAGCGACGATTGCTGGCCCAGCAGGGGGTTGAGTACGCTGGCCATGGAGGCGCCGCGCAAGGTGTCGATCAGGAACCCGGCCATGTCCATGGCCCAGAACGGAATGGCCGCGCAAAACCCCATCATCAGGCCGATGCTCAGTTCACCGCAGATCAGCATCAGGTAGCGTCCAGCCGTGGCGTTCTGGCGCAGGGCCTCCAGAGTGGGCCAGGTGTCATGCAGCGGGATCAGCGGCAAGGCAATCATCAGCACCAGGGCGTTGCGCACCAGCGTGCCACCCAGCACGGCATGGTTGAACAGCGGCACCATCAACATCACGCCCAGGGGGCGCAGCATGCAGAAGCCGACAATGGGTAGCCACTGGGTCAGGGCTTCCACGTTCAGGCCCTCATCTGGTTGATCAACTCGAACGATCGGTTGGCATAGGCGAGCAGGATGTCGCCCATCCAGTTGAAGGTCATCGCCAGCGTGATAGCGACAGCCACCAGCTTGATCAGGAACTGAATCGTCTGGTCTTGCACCTGGGTCAGGGCCTGCACCAGGCTGACCAGCACCCCGACCACGGAAGCGACCACCACCACCGGTAATGACAACAACAGCACCAGCCACATCATCTGCGTGGCCAGTTGGGTGATCAGGGCTTCACTCATTTGCCATTCCTCAGTTAAACGACAGCATCAGTTGGCCCAGCAGCTTTTCCCAGCCGTTCATCAGTACGAACACCAGCAGCTTGAGGGGCATCGAGATGGTCATCGGCGAGACCATCATCATGCCCATGGCGAGCAGGACATTGGAGACGATCAGGTCGATGGCGATAAAGGGCAGGTACAGCAGCAGGCCGATCTTGAACGCTTCGATTAGCTGGCTGACGGTGAAGGCGGGCATCAGTACCAGCAAGGAGTTGTCGGGGAGTCGGTCGTGGTATTTCTGCGGCCAGATGTCACGGCCGATGCTGGAGAAAAAGTGCGCCTGATCCGGTGCGGTATTGCGTTCGAGAAACACCCGGTACGGGGCGAGTATCCCGTTATCGATCTGCCTGATGAAGTCATCGGATTCGCTCTGGATGGGGTTGGCCGCCAGGTTGTCCTGAATTTCCAGGCCGATGGGCGCCATGATGAACATCGTCAGGATCAACGCCAGGCCGTACAGCGCAATGTTCGGTGGAATCTGCTGGATGCCCAGGGCGTTGCGCAGCAGCGAGAACACCACCGCCAGTTTCAGGAACGACGTTCCCAGGATCAGCAACAACGGCAGTATCGAGACGGCGGACAGCAGAAGGATCAGGTGCAGTGGCTGGTCCAGCAAGTTCATCGATTCGCTCCGGGGGCTGTTTTTCCATTATCGGGCGCGGCCTGCACAGCGCCCATCCGGCGCACACCTGAGATTTTTCTGCGAGGTCAGCAAAGACGATCGATGCGCACGGCCAGCCGTCCATCGATCTCCAGCAGCAGGCCATGGGCAAGGGGTTTGCCGGCGACCTTGAGCGTGACGCAGTCGTCGATGCGGGCCGGCCCCTGCAGTACATCGCCCACCTGCAAATGGGCCAGTTGATGCAGGGGTACGTCGAGCGAGCCCAACTGAGCGACAACCGTTACCAGCAAGTCGCTGCCCAGTGGCGAGTCGGCGGCAGCGGGCCCCGGGGCGATGTCCAGCCAGTCGTTGAAGTCGTCCATGATGGTCTCCAGGGTAAAAGTCGAAACGTCGGGGGCCGAAAGGGTGGCCAGCGGGCGCGACAGGAATAAACCCACTTGACCCTCGGTCGCCCGGTAGGCGTGCTGTAACAGCAAAGCGTCACCGGGCTGCAAGCGTTCAAGGGTGCTGCGATCGACAGGGCTCCAGCCCGCGATCAGGGCCACGGGGAGTGTTCGACGGTCGCTGGCGTGTTGGGTGTCCATCGGCTGAAACAGTTGGCTGAGGCTGTCGAGCCATTGCAGGGGGGCTTCCAGGACCCAGGCTTGCAACTGCCGGTCCTCCTGCGCAAAGCACAGGCACCAGTGGGGCGCGGCCTCGACCTTGGCAGCCTCCAGGGTGGTCGCCGTGGGCCAGGCCACTGCGCTGTCCGCCAGCCCGGCGCCCGCCGAAGCGAGGGTCCAGCTCGCCAGAACGTCGTGCAGTTCAGGCGGCACTGCCGACCAGTGCGGGACGTCGAGCATCGGACGGACCCAGCGGCACCAGTGCGCTGCGGCAATCCAGAAACGAACCGGTTGATTCAGGACCTCGGCGTGCACGATCAGTCCGTCGCCACCGCCCATGCCGTAGGTGAATGTCATGACACCGTCGAGCAGTTCCAGCTGTCGTCCAGGACCGATTTTGCGCAGCAATTGACCCTCGGCCTGATTCAGTTTCGGCAATTTCACCAGGGCGCTCCATTGAGGTGTTGCAGCGTCATTGCCACCGGACGATTGAAGATCGCAGCCAGTTCGCTTTCGAGTGCTTCGCGAGTACCGACAATGCGTTCAAATGCGTTGCGGTCGGGGACTTTGATGTTGAGGCACAGCAGGCTGGTCTGGGCGCTGGCCTGTATTTCCAGTCCGGCCAGCGGGCCGTTGGTCAGCCGCAGATCGAGGGCGCCGCAATAGCGCCGACCCAGGCCGCGCAACCGGGTGATATCAGGCGTGAAGGCTTGGGTCAGGGCCGAACGCCTGTGTTGCTGCCAGGCAGCGTCGAGAATGGGCGGTGTGGCAAAGGCGTTCCGGGGTAGCGCGGGCTTGAGCAATGCGTCGAAGTCCCGCTGCTGTTCGTGGCCTGCGTGGCTGTCGCACGCTGTGTGCGATGCATAGTGTCTCGCCGGGTTGGACAGTGCTTTGAGGCAAGGCATGGGTCACTCCAGAAGCCAGTTGAATTTTTCTTGTTCCACCAGCAGTTTGCGCAGCTGAATCTGGCCCTCGGCCTGTTCACGGCGTACCCGGTCCTGTTCGTTGTGCAGCGCATCCAGCCGTTCAGTCATGGCATGGTCTTGCTGGTGGTACTGGGCGAGCTCGATCTTCAGGTGCCGTAGAGCGCCGTGATCGACGACTCGTGAAACCCGGCCGCAGTCACGCCACTGGCTCCAGAGCTGACGGCGCTGTTCCAGCAAGCGGGCGATGCTGCCTTGCAGTTCGGTGTCCTGTCGGGCCAGAGCGCTCAGCGCGGCCCGCAGGCTTCGTTCGCGACGTTGCTTGAGTGACAACAGGCGCCGCAGGATCAGGCTGTCAGTGTCTGGCATAGGTGCTGGACCGTTTCCTGGAAGCTGTTCTTTTGCGTAGTGGATTGGCACAGCAGCCCCTGAATCGCGTCACGGCGGGCGATGGCTTCATCGGCCTCGCTGTCCTGGCCGGCCTGGTATTCACCGACCCGGACCAGTAACTCGATGTCCTTGTAGGCCGCCATCAGGCGCCGCACCTTGCCGGCCATTTGCCGATGCTCGGCGTCGACGATCTGGCTCATCACCCGACTGACGCTGGCCCCGATATCGATGGCGGGATAGTGGTTGGCTTCGGCGAGCTTGCGTGACAGTACGATATGGCCGTCGAGAATCGAGCGCACCTCATCGGCCACCGGTTCATTCATGTTGTCGCCCTCGACCAGCACCGTGTAGATCCCGGTGATGCTGCCGATGGCAGCAGGCCCTGCGCGTTCGAGCAGGCGCGGCAGGCGTGCGAAGAAACTGGGCGGGTAGCCGCCCGCGCTGCACTGTTCTCCGGCAGCCAGGCCAATCTCCCGTGCGGCGCGGGCAAAGCGGGTCAATGAGTCCATCATCAGCAGGACGGTCTTGCCCTGATCGCGAAAGTACTCGGCAATGGTGGTCGCCGTGTAAGCCGCTTTCAGTCGTTCAAGCGCAGGGCGATCGGAGGTCGACACCACCACAATGGTTCGCTCGCGAGCGGCCGGTGATAGCGTATGTTCAAGAAACTCGCGCACTTCGCGCCCCCGTTCGCCAATCAGGGCGAGCACGATCACGTCAGCCAGGCTGCCGTCGCAGACCATCCCCAGTAACGTACTTTTCCCGCCGCCGGCTGCCGCAAAAATGCCGATCCGTTGACCGACCCCGCAGGTCAGCAGCGCATCGATTGCCCGAACCCCCAGAGGCAAGGGCGTGTCGATGATCGGACGGGTAAGGGCTTCGGGGGCATCGCGTTCGACACCGCGCCACAGGCAATTGGCCGGGGCCTCCTGGCCATCGAGCGGACGGCCGAGGCCGTCGACGACGCTGCCGAGCAGGAACTCCCCCAAGGCGATTTCATGGGGTTTTCCCAGTGCGTGGACGTGGCTGCCGGTGGTTACGCCGAGGGGTTCACTGAAGGGGGACAACACGGCGTAATCGCCCTCCACGGCGACGACCTCGGCTTCGATGTCGGACGGTTCCAGCCGACACCGTTCGCCAAGTCCGACGCCCGGCAGGGAAGCGCGCAGCAGGGTCGGGCCTACTTCCGTAATCCGACCGTTGAAGTGCTCGCCGACCTCGGCAGTCGCCGTCGCCGCTTGCTGGAAGGAGGGCCTTTGATCGAGTAAATCTTGCAGGGTGCTGAGTTCCGGCGCGCGCATATCAAGCCTGCTCGATCAGATCGATGTTGCCAATGACGCGCAACTCGATTTCATCACCCAGTTCCTGGAACGACAGGACGTGCAGGCCCGAGTATTCACGTTCGACAATCTTGCGCACGAAACGGCGGACATCGATGGCGGTGATCAGCACGGCGCGACGTGGATCGCCGTCCCCGATGCGCTCGCGGATGCCGTCGATAATGGCCTGGTTCTGGGTGGCTTCCAGCGTCGAGTAAGACCCGGCGGCTGTCTGCCGGATCGATTCGCGGACCAGCCCTTCGATGCGGTCACCGATCATCCAGCCACTGATCCATGCCTGGTTGCCACGGTAGCGCGTGGCGATGTGGCGCCGCAGGGCCACCCGTACGTATTCGGTCAGCATGATCGGGTCTTTTTCCCGGGGCGACCACTCAGTCAAGGCTTCGAGAATGCTGCGCAGATCGCGGATGGAAACGCCTTCGCCTACCAGCCGTTGCAACACATCGGCAATGCGCCCGATGGGCATTTGCCGTTGTACTTCCTTGACCAGTTCGGCATGGCTGTTTTCCATGGAGTCCATGAGAAAACGGGTTTCCTGCACGCCGATGAATTCGGCGGCGTAGCGGTCCATGACCAAAGACAGGCAGTGGGTGATACGAGCCTGGTCCTGATGTAGCACGACGCCGAGGGCGTTCAGTGTTTCGTGGTGTTCGGGGTCGATCCATTGCAGGGTGAGGCCGCCGAAGGGCAATTTGTCGCTGTGCCGTGTTTGTGCCTGAGGCATCGAATGCGCATCGGCCAGCAACAGCCCCTCGGGCACTGTCAGTGTCAGCACCGGCTCCTGGTACAGCAGAACCCGCAAACTCCCGGCTTCGAGTGAAGCGTCGATCTGCAGGTGAATGTCGGGTAGCGGGATGCCCAGCTGTTCGAATTTTTTCTGGCGAAGCTGGCGGAACGCCTCGTCGAGCGACCTTGACTGCCCCAGGTCGCTGGCCATGAGCACCATCAGCGGAATCGCCCCCGGTGTCATTGTCGGTGGGTTATCGTCCCCGTTCATGCCTGACGGCGCATCGGCTGAGGAACCGTTCGAACTCGAGCCAGCACGGGGTTGGCGTTTCTTGATCCACCAGGCACCGCCATAGACCGCTGCGGCCAGGCCAACAAAGTAGATGACCGGGAAGCCGGGAATCAGGGCGAACACCAGCAGCACGCCAGCGGCCAGGCTCAACGCCTGGGGCTGTCGGGTGATTTGCTCGCTCAGGTCGCTGGCCAGGTTCTTGCGCTGTTCCCCCGGTACGCGGGTCACGATAATACCGGCGGTGATGGAAATCAGCAGTGCCGGAATCTGGCTGATCAGGCCATCACCAATGGACAGGATGGCGTAGGTGGACATGGCCGTGCTCGCGCTCATGCCATGGATGAACACGCCGACGGCGGTGCCACCCAGAATGTTGACCAGGATAATGATGATGCCCGCAATCGCGTCGCCCTTGACGAACTTCATCGCCCCATCCATCGCGCCGTACAGCTGACTTTCCTTCTGCACCAGGCCACGCTGGCGGCGGGCCTCATTGGCGTCGATGATCCCGGCGCGCATGTCGCCATCGATACTCATCTGCTTGCCCGGCATGGCATCGAGGGAAAACCGCGCACCGACTTCGGCGACCCGCTCGGAGCCTTTGGTGATCACGATAAACTGGACGATGGTGATGATCATGAAGACAATCAGGCCGACACCGAGGTTACCGCCGACGGCGAAGTTGCCAAAGGTGTAGACGATTTCACCGGCGTCCGCTTGCAGCAGGATCAGCCGGGTGGTGCTGATGGTCAGCGCCAGACGGAACAGGGTGGTGATCAGCAGGACTGCCGGAAACGTCGAGAACTCCAGCGGTTCGCGGATGTACAGCGCCATCATCAACAGCACGATCGAGATGGTCAGGTTGATGGCAATCAGCAGGTCCACAAGGGCGGTGGGCAACGGCACGATCATCATGAAAACAGCCAGCAGCAGAAGCACCGCCAGTACGATGTCCTGGCGACCTGCGGCCAGCGAAAGCCAGTGACTCAGGCGTTTCATTGGCGGTCCCCGGCGTGGCGTTCGAGCAGCCGCCGCATGGTGTGCAGGCATTCGATCCATTGATTGACGCTGCTGCCAGGTACTAGCGCGCCACTGAGCATTTGCTGTTCGCCCACGACATAAGCGCGCAACGCAACACCTTGGGTGGAGGCTGGGTGGCAGCGCCCCAACAGGGCCTTGAACGTGCTCAGACGCCGACAGGCTTCAACCTGGCGAGCCAGCGAAAGCAACACTCGTCCCTGGGTGTACTCGATGTACAACCTGAAAGGGGGCAGGGAGAACTCCATCCGTGCTTCGACACGGCAAGGGCAAAGGTCCGACAAACGCAGGAACTCTTCAAGACTGCGTTGTGTTTGTAGGTCCATCCGCATCCTTAGCTGGTCAACAATGGGGGGCCGGGGGGCGTCCGATAGACTCATGGGCCGGGCCGGTTGTGGCGACGTCATGCTGATGTAATGATCCAGAACGGGTGGGTCCTGGAGCTATACGGCCTTCACCTGATTTATCAAATCTGTCTCGTGGCGTATCGTTTTGTGCGCTGTACGCGGTGCAGCCTGTCGAGACCGTTATCCCTATGCATAAACTTTGGCAAGCCTCACTGACCCGTAGTGTGATCGTCACCCTGGCCTGCGCCATGAGCGCATTCTGGCTGCTGTCCGAGACCATCAGTTTCTATTACCGCTACAACAAGGCCGAAGCCGAAGTCAGGGAAGACCTGACCTGGGAGCTGAACGGGGTCGCAAAGGAGGAGAATCGTCGTTACGAGTTGGCCCAGATCAGGGTCAATACCCTGCTGAGCCTGTGGAGTGAGTTACTCAGGAACGCACGCCTTTCCGGGGTTCAGAGCGGCGAACTGAAACACACGGTGTTCGTGCCCTTTGACGGGGTGCAGATTGACAAGGAACGCATCGCCGTTGCCGGCCAGGTCATCGAGATTTTTGGCAACTCGGACGCGATCAATCGCACTGAAACCTTTCTGGTGTTGCCGGGGCAAGGCGTGTTTTTCTATCGCCCAGAGGGTCAGTCGCCCGCCGATATCCTGATCAAGATGCGTGCGCTACAGGCGCGTCAGTACCATTCGACCACCAGTGACAACTGCTGGGGCGCCGTGTTCGACGACGGTCATGGTCACTTGCGCAGCGCGGTGACGGCGGTCGATGCACTCACCGGGATCACGGCCGGGCAGTTGCTGCGGGTCGACGATCTGAACGCCCGCAAATATGACTTTTCGTACGTTCTGCGCGATGCCGGCGGCACCCTGCTATGGAGCGACAATCGGGAGGAGAGCGCATTGCTTGCAGCCCGTGGCGTGGAACCGGATTGTCAGCGTGAGGCCCTGGAAGTGGCGGGCTTTATTGTGGACTGTGCTGCGCTCAAGGGGCCGCCATGGCTGTTGTCCGCCATCGCGCGCGGTGATGTCGCAATGAGCCGGGTACTGCCGTTGCTGGGGTCGACAGCCCCCTGGACGTTGCTGGCCCAGTTGCTGTTATTGGTATTTATTGCCCTGATCCTCCAGCGGCAGTTGGGTCGACCGTTGAGCCAGATCATCGAACTCATCCATCGCCAAAAGCAACTCACTGACTTGAGCTATCGTTTGCCGGAGGGGCGCAAGGATGAGCTGGGCCGCATTGCCAGTGCCTATAACACGCTGCTCAAGACTCTCAATGCCTATCATCAGACCCTGGAAGACAAGGTCAGGAGTCGAACCCGCGAACTGGATGCCGCCAAGCGTATTGCCGAACGAGCCAGTCACCGCAAGAGCGAACACTTGACCAGTATCAGCCACGAGATACGCACGCCGCTCAATGGCATTGTCGGTGCGCTGAGCCTGCTGGAGCGCAGTCACTTGTCCGGGCCACAACAGGAGCTGATTGGCACTGCGCGTCAATCCTCCGGCTTTCTGTTGAGCATCATCAACAACCTGCTGGATTTCTCCCGAATCGAAGCCGGACAGCTGGAGCTGTCTTACGAGCAGACGGCGATCCTGCCGATGATCGACCAAGTGTTGTTGACGATCAATTTGCGCGCCCAGGAAAAGCGTCTGTCGCTGCGTACCCTGGTGGCGGCCAATGTGCCTCGCTCGATGTCCCTGGACGGAGTGCGCGTACAGCAGATTCTGATCAACCTCCTGGCCAATGCGGTGAAATTCACAACACAGGGCGAAATCTGCGTTCGTCTTGAGCGCCGGGCAGAGATGCTGGTCATCGCGGTACGGGATACCGGTAAAGGCATACCGGAAGAAAACCAGATCGATATCTTCATGCCTTTCATCCAGGTACGCGCCCATGACAACGGCAGCGGCCTGGGGCTGGCCATTGCGTCGCGGCTCGCCAACCTGATGGGAGGGGAAATACTGCTCGACAGTCAGGTCGGGGCAGGATCGACCTTTACCCTGTTGCTGCCGATATGTAATCCCGGCGAACCATCATTGGCCTTTTCGGCACGGCTGCCAGCCCCGACAGCCTTGCAGCCGCAGTTGGCGATCTGGGGTATCGAAGCCCAGCCGGGAGACTCACCTTTGCTCGATATGCCGGAGTTGGTCTATCTGCCTGGCAGGTTGTGGCAGAAGGTCAGTGCCATTCTGTTCGAGGAAAAGTTGCCGGGCGACGAGCCGGCCTCGATTGCCCCGTGTGCGTGGTCGCTCAAGGTTCTGGTGGTCGATGACATGCAAGTCAACCGCGATATCGTCGGCAAGATGCTCCAGGAGCTAGGACACCTGGCCTATTCAGCCTCCTCGGGGGAAGAGGCGTTGCACCGCGGCCGAAACCATGTGTTCGATTGGGTGTTGATGGACATTCGCATGCCGGACATGGATGGCCTGCAAGTCACCCGGCTTTGGCGCGACACAGCCAACGGGATACTTGACCCGGACACCCCCATCATGGCGCTTACGGCCAATGCACTGCCCGCCGAGCGCTATCGGGCCCGGGCTGCGGGGATGAATGGCTACCTTGCCAAGCCCGTCAGCCTGGAACAGCTGGCCAGCGGGGTCGAGCAAGTCGTTTCGCTGCAACTGGCACGCGGTATCGACCTGGCACCCAACAGCAAGCTGCAGCAACCGTTGCTCAATCTGACAGACACCACACTGCGTGCCAGGCTCTACGAGACGCTTGAGGCTGTGCATCGGGATATTGAAACCGCGTGCTGCAAACAGGATCGCGCCTCCCTGTCGATGCTGCTGCACACCCTCAAGGGCTGTGCCGGTCAGGGCGGCCTTGATCGGGTATACACATGGGCGCAGGACCAGGAAACCCGGGTCAACCAAGGCGAATGGCTGAGTGGCGAAGAGGTCAGCAACCTGCGCGAGTTGATTGTGCACAAGACCTGTTAGGTCCCTCACCTCCCTTCAGTGGATACCCAGGCGACACGCCCAGTTGACCAGGTCCGCGATGTTATGCGCATCAAGTTTACGCATGAGATTGAGGCGATGGGTTTCGACCGTCTTGATGGTAATCGACAGCTTTTCGGCGATGTCCCGGTTACGGTCGCCTTCGGCAATCAACTTGAGTATCTGGCGTTCCCGGGTAGTCAGGTTCGTCAACCCGCCGACATTGGGGGCGCTGGTCACGTGCGCCAGATTCAGCGCCGGATCGAGGAACACCTGACCGGCGATGGCGGTTTGCAGGCCGGCCAACAGTATCTGCTGGGAGCTCTTCTTCAATATGTAGGCCTGCGCGCCTGCGGCCAACGCATCGCGGGCACGGTGCTCGGACGCATCGGCGGTGACCACCACGATAATCAGCTCGGGGCGGCGGCGTTTCAACTGGCGAATGACATCGATGCCATCCATGCCGGGCAGGCCCAGGTCGAGCAGCACCACGTCGGGGTTGAGCTGCTGGCAGGCCGCGTAGACGTTCAGGCCGTCGACTATTTCGCCGACGACTTCATAGGCAGGCATCGCTGACAGCAGGATTTTGATGCCGTAGATCAGCAAATAATGATCTTCGACGATCAGGATTCGTTGTGGCGCGGACTTGGGTTGCAGATAGGACAGCATGATCAAAAACCTGACTTTTTTTAGGGAACGGGGCGCGAAGGCTATAGGGTTCAGGTCATTACCGGATTCAGATTTTTCCCAAGACTGACAAAATCGTGTAATTCCTTCCATCGATATCCCTATGAAATTTCCATCTTCTCTGGCTGGGCTTGAAACCATTCGTGTGCTTTCGCGAGAGGGACAGCGTTGGCATATGACGCTGTCCGGTGTCCCGGGATGGTGCTGGGAATACCCGCTGGGACTGTGCGTTGCCCTGGCGATCGAGCGCGCATCCATCGATGACGATTGGCTGGTTCGCGCCAGCCTGTGGCTGGCGTCGATACCGCAGAGCCTGGACGACAGCCTGTTGTTGGAGGGTGAGCGTGTTTTCCTGATTCGCCGCCATGAAAGCCCGTGTCCGCCCCAGGAGCTGGAAGCGCGTGTGCAACAACAGTTGTCCATTGCCTGTTGGTTTGCAACCCATGACGAGTCGCATCCGGTGTCTGCCCAGACATGCACCGTGGGGCGCCTGGCGTGAGGTGGTTCAGAGACTGTCTGAGGGGGCTGGCGGTATTGTGCGTGAGCCTGAGTGCAAACGCCGCGATTGCGACCCAGGGGGCACCGGCCTTCTTCTTGAACACCCGAGGCGCCAAGCTGGCCGACGTCTTGCGCGACCTGGGGGCCAACTATCGTGTTCCCGTGATCGTCAGCCCGCAAATAGGCGAATCCTTTATTGGCCGGCTGGACGGAGGCACACCCGAACAGACACTCGAACACCTGGCGCAGCTCTATCAGCTGGCCTGGTACTACGACGGGCAAACGATTCATGTCTACAAGGCGCAGGAGGTGGGCAGCCAATTGCTGACCCCCGCGTACCTGCCGGTACAGACCTTGATTGCCCAGTTGCAGTCCACCGGCATCCTGGACAAGCGTTACTGCCGGGTACGCAGTGTCCCGAGCTCCAATGCGCTGGAAGTGCAGGGTGTCCCGGCCTGCATGGAGCGGGTGTCACGCCTGGCCGAAGGGCTCGACCAGCAAAAAATCAACCGCGAGCGTAACCAGGAAGCCATCGAACTGTTTGCCTTGAAGTACGCCACGGCCGCCGACACCCAGTACACCTATCGCAACCAGCAGGTAGTGGTGCCGGGCGTTGTCTCGGTGCTCAAGGACATGGCGCAGGGACGAACCTTGCCGCTCAAGGAGAATCAGGGCGAGCCGTCACCGGACGACCGCAGCTTGCCCATGTTCTCCTCTGATCCGCGACAGAATGCGGTGCTGATACGCGATCGCAAACTCAACCTGCCGTTGTATGCCGACCTGATTACCCGACTCGATCACAAACCCTCGCTGGTCGAGATTTCGGTGGCGATCATCGATGTCAATTCCCAGGACCTGGGGGCCTTGGGGGTCGATTGGTCGGGGGCCGCGCGTATCGGCGGCGTGGGGGTCAGCCTGAACACGGGCGAAGGCTTTGATTCCGGCAATTTTTCCACGGTGATCGCCAACACCGGCAACTTCATGGTCCGCCTCAATGCGCTTGAGCAAAACGCCAAGGCGCGCATCCTGTCGCGGCCCTCGGTGGTCACGCTCAATAACATGCAGGCCGTACTGGATCGCAACATCACCTTCTACACCAAACTGGTGGCGGAAAACGTTGCCAAGCTGGAGTCCATTTCCGCTGGATCGTTGCTGCGTGTGACCCCGCGAGTGATCGGTGAAGGCAACCGGCAGGAAGTCATGTTGACGCTGATCATCCAGGACGGGCGGCAAACCAGCCCGATCAGCCAGAGCGAGCCTTTGCCCCAGACGCTGAATTCGGAAATTTCCACCCATGCCTTGCTCAAGGCCGGACAAGCCTTGTTGCTGGGCGGTTTCGTCCAGGATGAAGAGAGCGAAAGCGTGCGCAAGATCCCGTTGCTGGGAGACATTCCCTTCATTGGCCGGTTCTTCAGATCGACACAGAAGGTCAACCGGCAAACGGTCCGCCTGTTCCTGATCAAAGCTGATCCTTGGCATCAACCCTGATGGGCTGTGTTTATAAACTCAAGTGGCTGAACGGGCCGCTAAGTGGCCGCGAGTTGGCATTGCCTGCAGGCGAACTGCGGATAGGGCGCCCGGACTCGGACATCGCGCTGTGCCTTGAACGGGATGCGCAGGCGACTTTATCCATCGAGGACGAGGCTGTTCGGCTGGTGTCCGAGACGCCGGCCTGGGTCGACGGCCAGCCGTGGGAGCTGGAACAGGCACTGCCTGCCGGCCGGGTGATCGATCTGGCCGGACAGGCGTTTGTTCTGGGGCGGGCTGACGAAACCATCGCGACGCAGGCCGTGCCTGCACGCTTGACGCGGCGTACCCCGGCGCGTCGGCCGGTCTGGTACTGGGGGGCGGTCGCCGTGCTCTGTGGGCTGATGCTGGCCGTGGCACTGATGGCCTGGCGACCGACACTCACGGTGCCGCCCTTTGACCTGGATGCCTGGCTGGCGACGCAATTGAAAGACCCGCAACTCGCCGGTTTGAGTGTGCAGCGGGGCAATCAGGGCAGCCTGATCCTCAAGGGCCTGTGTCACTCCTCGCCCAGCGTCGAGAGCCTGCGCTCGAAACTGCGCGAAAGGGGCCTGCTGGTCTATGACGAAAGCGTCTGTGCCGACACCTTGCTCGACAGTGTGCGCTCGGTGCTGAGCGTGAACGGGTATCGGGATGTCGAGGTCAAGAGCGGGACACCTCTGGACCGCGTGGTGATTTTCGGCAACATCGTCGCCGATGCGAAGTGGCAGCGTACCGGCGCTCAACTGCGAGCAATTCAGGCGTTGGGCGGGTGGCGGGTGGTCAATGATCAGGCGCTGCTGTTCGATGATCTGCTGGCCCGTCTGAGCGCTCGCCAAGTGTTGGGTGGCTTGAGCGTCAGCGTCTCCGACAAGGCCTTGCGGGTCAGTGGTCAACTGGATAGCCGGCGCCTGGCCACCGTGACCGAAGTGCTCGAGGCCTTCAATCGCAAGGGGCCGCCACGCTTGCCGGCGATTTTTCAAAACATTCCGGGAATGGCCTCGGCCGATCGGTATTTGCCCTCATCGATTGTCAGCATTGGCGGCAACGTCGATTCCCCCTATGTGCAACTGGCCAACGGCATGCGCTTGCAGCAAGGCAGTGTTTTGCCAAGTGGCTACCGAATTTACGCGCTGGATCGCCTGTCGATGGCCTTGCTCAAGGATCAAGAGCTGATATCGCTGCCGTTGGATCTATGAATCACCGGATTGAAAAAGGACGTTGAATGGCCCGTATCACTTACCTGGAAGATGCCTTGCACGCCGACGCGCAGGGCACGTTGCGCCGGCACTTGCTGGAGACGCTTGGACAGGCCGAACACCGACTGCGCGGGCAATTGCGCCAGCCGCAACCGGCTGCGCGGTTTCAGGCGCTGGAACAATGCGCCGATGCCTGCGCCAGTGCGGCGCACGTTATCGAGACGTTATGGGGGCGCTATCACCCTCACGGGCAAGGCATCAGAGGTCTGCGCTGAAAACCGGTACAAAACCGCCAAAGTCGTAAAATGTCGGGGGGCAATGTGGTGACACTGGTGCACGTTTTATCCAGTTGCCAAGGAGTCACCATGCAGATCCACAATTCCCCTGTCGTGTCCCAACCGTCGGTGTCGTCAACCTCCGGTATTGACGCCGCGCAGGCCCCGAAAGCCTTTGCCGAAGTCTATCCGAAGAGTGAGTTCCAGACGGTCCCCTCCAACATCCACATGGTGTGGGTGGGCTCTCAACCGGGTGAGAGTCAGGACAAATACCTGAGGCAATGGGCAGATAAAAATCCGGGCAGTACGATCATGTTATGGGTGGATTCCCAACAGTTCGATGCCTACGCCACCAACAAGACCGCCCGCCAGGAAGCCGAGAAGATCTTTCCGGACTATCAGGCCGAGAAACCATTGCGCGGCCTGTTCAGTCAGCTCAAGACCACACTGGGTAACACGGATGCACTCCTGAACCTGGGGGCACAGAAGCAGGCACTGAGCGAACTGAACAAAGAGCTGTCAGCCAAGGGCAACGAGTCCTGGAAAGAGAAGCTGTTGCCTGGCGCTGACAAAAAGGTGACCGCACAGAACGCGGGTCACGTACTGGCGGCTTTCCAGCAGCACACACGCGGCAATGACGACAAATTCTTCCAGGCCGAGCGATTGATCCTGGACCAGACGGTCCGCTCCTGGGACCGCTGCGCGAACAATCCTCAACGTGATGTCTCGTCACTGACAGCGTTGAAGGAAAAGTTCGCTGACGTCAAAAACATCCAGATCCGTGACTTGAGCAATCACAGTGATATCCAGCTCAAGAACAAGGATGCCTATCAGCACGAAATCATTGGCCGCAACGGCGCTTACCCGGCCGCGTCCGACATTGCCCGCTATGAGATTTTGCATGAGCACGGTGGCGTATACGCCGACATCGATCTGGAATGCATGCAGCCGCTCAGTGGTGCACTGCAAGCGCATCCGAACCTGATGCTGGTGGGCCTGGCCGGTGCCAAGAACGAAGCCAGTGGCAGCGCCACGCCTTATTTTGCCAATGCGTTGCTGGCCAGCCACCCCAACAGCAAGATGCTCGCTGACTTCATTGACAAGATCGGTGAGGATTATCAGACGCTCAAGGGCAACGAGTTTCGCGGTGATCGCTATTTCAGCCGCCCGAACAAGAGCACGATCGAGGCGACCGGTCCCAACGGGTTGCGCGGGCATGTCGATACCGTGATCCGCCAGGCTCAGGAGCAGCCACAATTGATGCGCAACGATGTGTTGTCGCTTTCAGAGCGGATCTGGGACAAGGGCCAGCAGCAGAACGATGACTTCTGGTCCTCCATGGAGTCGCACTTCAAATTCCCGGACAACTACGTGGAGTTCGAAACCGAGGAACAGCAGCAGAGTGCGACCAAGGCCATGGGGGGTGTTGCGTCGTAACCAGCGTCCAGCGTGACTGCCGACAGTGATCGCGGCTCGTCTGCAAGTCGTTTCGGTTGTTTCCATCAGTCCGGGGGCACTTTTTTCCATCCAGAAGAAAGTGCTCCCGGAGATTACTCGTGTCTTTATTTCTTCAATGTCGGGGCGTAGCAATGAACGGTTTATCGCTGAGCAATATACAACCCAGTGGCGCCAGTCTTGAGTCGTTGAACAAGGCTATCAATGGGCAGATGGCGTCTGGCGCCGCCCAAAACACCGCGCCCGATCTTTCGCAAGTCATGGAAAAAGTCCAGCATCGCACAGGCATTGTCGCCACCCATCTGGCGCCCCTGCAGAGTGTGGCGCAACAGCACAACTGCATTATCGGCATGCGTCCGGTTGAAACCGTGGCCACCGGGCTGATTGAGGATGGCCACCCCACCAAAGACTTCCATATCAAAGGCAAGAGCGCCAATTGGGGCCCGCAGGCCGGGATGATCTGTGTCGATCAGGCTTTCAGCAAACTGGAGGGCTGCCTGGCGTCGGATCCGGCGCGTGTCGAGAAATTCAGCGGGCAGACTCGCCAATGCATCGAAGACGGTCATGCCGTTGCCATTGCCCTGGTGATTTCCAAAGAGCGTATGGACACGCTGCTGGCCGGTGATCTCATCACCGACATGCAATCACCTGATGCCGAGGGAGGCATCAGGTTCAGCGCCAAAGCGCCCGGCGGCGGACTGTACACATTCGAAGCCACGCCTGCGCCCGGTGGCGGCGCGGGTCAGTACCAGATCAGTCAGCAGGGACAGCCGTTGCAAGTGCTGGCGAAAGCGCCGGAGGGCAAGGCGCTGACCGCCGACTATGACTTGCATCTGATCGGCCCTCATATCAGCGACCTGGGGCCGCAAGACAATCTGCCGGTCCCGGATGTCGCGCACAGTGTGTTCAAGGCGCGCATCGATGGCTACAGCGACCGGACAACGGACCCGCGCCCCAAGAATCTCGATCCGGAACTGCGCGAGGACTATGCGAGCGCCGCCAGCTTCTACAGCAAGGAAGACCCTCATATCGGCAACGCCACGCGCCGTATCGCCGAGATGATTCCGGTGATCAATGCGGCCCTGGTCGGTGAAGGAGAGCGGGTGGTTCACCACAACGCCGACTCGGGCAGCCCGGCCAGCGACGCCGCGGCAAACTATCCTGCCACGTTCTTCTTGCCGGCCAGGCTCGGCGCATTTGATGAAATTTGCGTGATCGAGAACAGTCAGCAAATGGCCGAACTGATCCTGCAAGCGAAAAACAGCGGATACCACATTCCGTTAAACCCGTTGTGGGAACCGGAAGTGACCAACGTCAGGCGCTCAGACTTTACCCAGGCACAGGCATTGCTCAATCGCGCCTGATAACCGTCGGGGCTGATCCATGATCAGCCCCGTCCAGTTTTTACACACCCTGTTCCAGTTTGTGCGACACACATCCAATGTGGGAGCGAGCCTGCTCGCGATGGCATCACCCCAATCCTGGATATTCACTCCCTGATCAGCATCGCCACCTATGCCAGTTTTTCCTGATACTCGCTAAACACATCCGTGATCATCTTGCGCTGCTCGTCATCTTCAAAGCACTCATCCGTCATCAACTTCACCAACTCGCCCATCTGCCGCACATAGCTGTATTGCAAGTCTGGGTTGGAGACCCGGCGTGAGGTCTGTTGTTCGAGCCAGTCCACGTGCATCCAGGATTGCTGGACAACCTCCAGCAAGGTGCTGATGACCTCATCTCCATCCAGGCCGTCGATAGACAGCGTGCGGGCAACGCGGTGACAGTGGTCTTCCATGCCCATGAACATCATGATGCGTTTCAGGTCGGTGATCACCGAAGCCAATTGCACATCCATGGCCGGACCTTCAGCCGAGAGTTCGAAAGCCAGGGTGCGGATCAGCGTTTTCAGTTTGCGTTTACGATCGTGCAACTGGCGAAACTCTTCGAACCATTGCACCAGGCGCGTACGCCGTGAAGTCGCACGCTGGTAGAGCTGTTTAAGTGCGACAAAACTGTTTTTACCCGCGTTGCCGAACTCCAGGCGGTTGAACAGCTTCAATGTCCATTCATCATCGTCCATCACCGCAGACAGCGCGTCTTCCAGACGTTTACGGTGTGCGCTGCCGAGGTTTTTGCGCCCCAGCAGCGAACTCAGGAGCAATGCCATTTCTCCGGCATCGAGTCCGCTTTCGTTCATGCTTGCCAGCAAGTCAGACGTTTCATCAAGGGCAGATGCGTGTTGATGCAGGTCGTCCATTTGCGCCGAGGCTGTTGCCGTGACGTGTTTGACCAGTTGCTGGAGCATGGCGCGGGTACGTGGGCGTTCAGACTTGCCATCACCTGTGCCGCGACCTGTGGCGTGCTTATACGCACCCAGGGCAAACCCCATGTTTTCCAGGGTTTCGGACAGTGCATCGCCCGTCACGTCAACGGGTATGAAATCAAGCCCCGTGGCCTGCATATCGAATTCGGTGCGAGCCAGTTCAAGGGCAGATTGCGGCGGGAAGACTTGCGTGGCACCGGGCAGGGGGCGAGGCGGTGAGTTTTGCATGACCGGGGTCGGTTTGAGGCTGGCGGAGTCGGTCTTGGTGATCATCGGCAGGTGTCTCGTGCGGGACCTGCCTCAAGCGCGACAGGAGTGATTGAAGGTGGGCGTCGAGGTCGATGCGCAGGGTGAACAGCCGCGTTTCCAGCAAGGCTTGAGTCGTCGCCAGCGAAGGGGTGCCGAGCACTTGAACCTGAGGGTAATCGGCAAGGCTCTGCCGGGCGTGATGCTCGCAATCAGGGGATACCCGAACAGTCAGGGCGCCCTGCGCAAGAAACGTCAGGAGTCGCTGGTTTACGCGTCGAACCATCAGCTCGGCGCCATCCTGCTCACCGATGAACTCTTCCAGCACCTGGGCAACAAGGGCGCGTAGCCGCGTGTCGAGGTGTTGGGCCAGGGTAGCTTCCAGCGCGGTTTCAGCCACATGCCAGTCCAGGGTTTCCTCGATGAGGGTCTGGCGCAGTGTCTCTCGTTCGCTGGCCGCCTCGGCAATGCCTTGATCCCGGGCCTGGGTTCGAATCTGCGAGGCTTGTTCTTCGGCCTGGGCCACGCATTCACGGGCTTGGCGCTGCATGGCCTCGGCTTGCGCGCGAGCATCGGCGAGCACCGTGGTGGCGCCGAAATATTCTGCCAATTGCATGGCGGGAATGACCATGGCGCTGGGCGTGCTGCCAGGCAATGCAATGCATGGGATGTTGAGCGGGTTCATAAAAAACGTCCGACCTTGGTTAACCACTGAACCGCGCTGTCCCGGACCGAGAGCGGACCCTCGGCAACCGGCGGTAAACGCAGGGTCAGCAGATCGTTGAGCGGGGTGGGTTCGGCATCGCGCAACCACCAGCGGGTGCCGGCGTGCAAAGCCGCCTGGCTCAGGTCTTCAGCGGGCAGGGCCTGCACGCTACAACTCCAGTCTCGGTGCAAAGCCAGCAGTTGATTGCAGCGACCTTCATCCAGATACGGCTCAAGTGCCAGCCGGCTGTCCTTCAACAACAGGTGATCGGGACAATTCAATGCCACCACCCCGAGGGCGATGATAAGCCGGGGCAAGCGTGGCTCCAGTGCGAGCAGGGCCCGTTGTCTGGTGTCGAGGCGAGCAGGCAACGCTGTCCACGCAATGCATCGGTGTTGCAGGATCAAGCGGTCGATACTCGGGCGACAGGCCGCTCGACTTCGGTAGACACTGCGCCAGGCGCCGAGTCCGAGGTGTTGCCACCAGTCTTCATGCATCCAGTGGCCTGGTTGCCAGCCCCATTGATGCAAGCGCTGTAGCGTCTGGTCAACGGCTACCTGAGTCATGGGCGTCTGGACCGAATCCATTTGCCAACCATGATCGCGAGGATCAGTACCGCCAGCGCCACCAGCAAAAACATGATCGGCAGACGATTGTGGTCAAGCCATGCATGCGGTGCATCACTTGAGCCTGATGGTTCAGGGAGCGGCTGATAGCGATAATCGGCCGCTTGCAGGACGATGCTGATGTTCTCGCTCAGCAGGTTGGGCACGCTGTTGAAGATGAGGCTCTTGATCGCGGTTTCGCGATTGAGCAGATTGCGTTCAGGGCTGTATTTGATGAAGACCGAGGCCGAAGGTTTCGGGAGTTCACGGGGGTTCTGGCTGATCCCTTCGCCAATCGATACCTGGGCGATGATGACGCCATCCATGGCCTGCAACATTTTCTCCAGTTGCTGTTCTTTCAGGTAAATGATCTTCGCGTGCTCCTGCACCGGTGAAGTCACCAGTTGGCCGGAAGGAAACAGGTCCTCCAGGGTCGCTATCTTTTTGCGTGGCAGTCCTTCCTGGCGCAACAGTTCAACGGCATTGATGAACTGCGTCTTGTCGACCTTGATCGTGACCAGCCCACCCTTGGTGATTTCCTTGCTCGCATCGATATTGCGCAACAACAACAGCGCCAGCATCTGATTGGCCTCGGCTTCGGACAACTCACTGTACAACTCGACTTTGCAGCCGCTGAGCATCAGCACCAGCACGCCAATGCAGCCCAGACGTAACCAGCCGTTGGTCATTGCATGCTCACCAGCTTGTTTACCCCTTGGGCCAGAGAGCCGGCGGTCTTGGCAATCAGGTCCACTTCGACAATGGCGTGCAACATGTTTGACTGCGCCGAGAGCATTTTCAGCGGACTGTCGAGTACGCTTTCACGGGCCGTCGCCACCGCGCTGCTCACGGTGCGCGATTGACTCTGCAGTTGGGTGAGTGCCGATACCTCGGGAGGATTTTGCGCCTGACCGAACATGGCCTGGTTGAACGCGGCAATGTCAGCGGGTGCGACAGTGGAGGGTGCGGGATCTTTCGGTGCGTGAAGAGCGGCCATGCGAACAGCTTCGATTTCCATAGGGAGGTCTCAGGCAAGTTGGGTGTGTGAAGAAGGAGGTGTGGCGCTGATGGGTGCGTCCCGAGAAGCGCTTTCGATCAGGCGTCGAAGCGTATTGGCTTCGTCCGAGGCATCGTCGGCCAACAGTTCAGTCGCTTCGTGTACCTGTGACAGGCCGATCAACAAGGTCGCCTGGAGAATCCGCAGCGCTGCGGGCTCGCCAACCAGGTGGGGCAGGGCGCTGTGAATCGTTTCGGCGTGGTCGACAAAACCATGATTGACCGCTGCCAGGCCGGTCTCGCAGACAATGCGACAAACATCGCGCTCAAGGATGTTCATATCTTTTGAATGATCCCTGAAAGCATGTCCTTGACCGCTTTCATCACCGCACTTTGATAAGTGACAAAGGTTGAGTACTGCTGGATGGCAAACTGCGCCTGGAGCATCCGCGCCGGGTCGTTCATGTCGGCGGCAGTCAGCTTCGACTGGACGTCATTGCCGGCCTTTTCGACCATTTGCGAGAGCTGGTTATTGACGGTTTCGATGTCCATGATCTGTTATCCCGCATGGCTGATGGCTGGGGTGAGCGCTGCCTGGGCACGCAGGCGAAATTGCGTGGGGTTGCACAGGTAGCGTTTGCGAAAGCTCTCGGTGAAATGCCCGTGATTGGAGAAACCACATTCAAGGGCGATATCCAGCACGCGCATCGGCGTCGACAGCAGCAGTTCACGGGCCCGGGTCAGGCGACGTTCCAGCAGCCAGCGCTTGGCCGAAAGACCGTATTTCTCCTGGAACAACAGATTGAACTTGCGCAGCGGCATGTTGAATTCCAGCGCATAGCGCGCAACCGACCACTGGTTCAGGGCGTGCGTTTCGATGAACTCGAAAAACGGTTCGTCGCCGGTCATGATCTGTTGCAGCAGTGCGGTGAAATAGCGCCGGTCCACGCCCAGGCAATAGATATAGGCAAAGCGCAGCAATGTATCGGGGGTGCCCTTGGCCAGCAGTTCGAGCACGCTGATCACATCATCCTGCGCCTTCACCATTCTGATGGGGGCACGCCAAAACAGGGTGCCGTGGGTGACGCCGAGCAAATCCACGACATCGGCGTACAGGTGCTTGAAGTCGGCGGGGTAGAAATCGAAGTACTGAAGGTCGCTGTTCACACTGCAAGGCTCCGTTGCGCGGCTCGCCACGACAACAGAGTTTGGTGGTATGAGTTGCACTGCGCCGTCAACCTGTACCTTGCCGCCGTACTTTCCGAATAGAAGTCGTACTGCCTGCATCGGTCCTCCCTTCCTGGATCACTGTCTGAGTGAACGCCATGGTCACGCGGGCGCGGAAAAATATGCATCGGGTGATGACCTGAAAGATAAGGCGCGGCCGTGATCATTTTCATCAGTGATTGATTGAATATGTAAGGCGACGGCGTTTCGGTGAAAACCGGAATGTTTGAGGGGAATTCAGAAGAGCAAATGTGGGCGAGTTGTACTATCAGGGTGTCATTGTGAAAACCTTGGGAATGCGTATATGAATATGGCCGTAACAGCAACTACCCCGAAAAGTCCGCTGGAGGACGTGCGCCCAACGCCACAGTCCGTTGCCAATCCACAATCGATGTTCAGCAATGGTTTGATGAGCATGCAAACCATCATGTTGCAACTCACTCAGTCGGGTAATGACTTGTTTGCACAGATGAACAAGAAGTCCGAGATTGCCCGCGATGCGCAAGAAATGGCCAATCAGGTCGAGGCCGTCATGTCCAGGCTGGCAAAGCCAGGGGACAAGTTGCCCTTGCCGGAAAGTACCGTGGCTTATATGCGCGCCAACCATATTCTGGTGGACGGCAAGACCATTGACGAGTTCATGGGAGAACGCTCCGGCGCCCAGGCCAGCCTTGAGACGCTGATGGCCAAGATCGCCGCGTCCGGCCCTGAAGGCATGGAAACCCGTTCATGGCAGGAGGTGATCACCTACATGGATGAAAATGGCATCACCGTGGATGGCAAGAAGGCATCCGACTATGTCTGGGGACTGCCGGAAGTCAATTTCCAGAGCGGCAAAAAGGTCAGCCTGGAGCACATGAACACCCTGCGCCAGGCGCTTGAAGACTCCATGGCCTTCGACAAGGGCGACTTGATGATGGTCAAGTCCTCCCTCGAGTCGGTGGCGGGCCGTGCCACCGATTTCAACCAGCAAAGTCAGTTGAAGTTGCAACAAGTCATGCAGAACTTCAGCACGTCCAACCAGTTGACTCAAAGTATGCAAAGCATGTTGGCCGAAATGACCAAAGGCACGGCATCGGCTATCCGTTAATCGCAATGGCGTAATAAACCTTTCAACCGATCAATAGGCAAAAAAGTAAACCCTTATCGACTTCCATAAAAGAGGGCGTGGATAACGGGCTAATCTGCTTTTGTCCTGAGGGTGGAGTGCTGAATGGACGATATGGAAAAACTGAAAGCCATGCTGGTCGAGCTGGCTAGAAACAAATCGATGTTTGCTCGTCAGACACAGGAATTCGAAAAGCTGCAAGCCGAAGTGTCTGAACTTCAGCAGCGTGCGGAGTGTGATCCGCAAGCCCGGAAAAAACTGAACAAGTTGAACGACTATATGAGCCGTGAGGGAAATGACTCGCAGCGTCGATTTGTCGAAAAAATGGCGACATCTGAAAAAAGTCTCAAGAAAGTGGGAGAGCAACTGCACGCGTTGTCCGCACTTGAACAAGGCTCGTCAGTAAAAAAAGAAGTACCCGCGGTAAAAAACACTGCACTGAAAAAATTCAGTCGAAACTTTGCTTGAATCCTTTGGAGAAACACGATGGATCCTATTGCCAATAAATTTAACTCGATCAACTCCCTGGGCTCGGTGCAGCCAACGCCGCAGTCGATCGTCAATTCGCAATCGATGTTCAGCAACGGCCTGCAGACCATGCAGAACATCATGTTGCAGCTGACCCAGTCGGGTAATGACCTGTTCGCACAGATGAACAAGAAGTCCGAAATCGCCCGTGACGCCCAGGAGAAAGCCAACCTGGTGGAAGGGGTGATGGCCAAGCTGGACAAGCCGGAAAGCACCGGGGAGCTGCCGGCGAGTGTCATTGACTACATGAAGGCCAACAACATTCTGGTCGACGGCAAGACCATCGACGAGTTCATGGAAGGCAAGGGCGGCAAGCTCGATAAGGGCGACCTGATGATGGTCAAGTCTTCGCTGGAAACGGTGGCGGGTCGTGCAACCGACTTCAACCAGCAAAGCCAGCTGAAGTTGCAGCAAGTGATGCAGAACTACAGCACCTCCAACCAACTGACCCAGAGCATGCAAAGCATGCTCGCTGAAATGACCAAGGGCACTGCCTCCGCTATCCGTTGATTGGATAACGCGCTGGCCACCGCTTTTTCCAAGGTGGCCAGCCATGGAGGGCGGTTGTTTTTGCAAGGAGTCATCATGACACAACCTATTAGCAGTGCCGGTCAGGACGACCACGAAGTGCTTCAGCATTTCTTCGCACGCGGTGGCTCGATTCGTATGTTGGCTGATATCACGCAAGACGATATCGACAAGCTTTATGCCTACGCGACGCAGCTGTTCAACAGCGGCGATGTTCAAGCCGCACGCAACGTCTACACCCTGCTGGTGCGTATCGACCACTGGAACTTCGAGTGCTGGCTGGCCTTGGGGCTGTGCAACCAGCGGCTGGGCCTGCATCAAGAGGCGGTCAGCAGTTTCGGGCGCTCCGGGATGATCAAAGTGGATGATCCCCGATCCGCCTATTTCGCCGGCATCAGCCATAGCCTTCTGGGGCAGATCGAATGCGCCCGTAAAGCATTCAATGCCGCGATCAAATGGTGTAACCAACAACCTGAACATGAGGTTATTCAGCACAGTGCCGCGCAATTGCTGGCTCATTGTGCGGTGGAGGGATCGGCATGAGCATCACCTTGAATACGCGCCCGCTGACGGCGCCGCAAACCGAGCAGATGCTCGTCCCGGACACCCCGAAAATCCACACAGAAGCCCAAACCGGGACCACGGGTTCGCGCGGTCCTTCGACGGCATTCGGCGATATCAGCCAGCAGCATTCGCGGGTCAATACACCGCCGCCGCCCAAGCTCCAGGTGTCGCAGCTTGAGGCCATGAAAGCCCTGGACCGGATCTTTGCCAATGTCCCGGCCAAGAACGACAGCGGCACACCGATCAGCCTCAAGGATCTGGAAAAGATCCCGATGGACTCGATCATGTTGGCCTCGACACTGCTGTCCAGTGAAATCCTGGGCAGTACCGCCATGGCCAAGTCCAAGGCCCTGGCGATCATGACCGACAAGCAGGAGCGAGTGCGCCAGCAAGAGGTGGTGGACTTCCGCGAGCAAATGGACAAAGCCGTTGAGCAGCAGGAGAAAGCCAAGAAGGCAGGCATCTTCGGCGTGATCTTCGATTGGGTGATCGCCGCCGTGGAAATTGTCACGGGCGTGGCGAAGATCGTCGGTGGCGCGCTGACCGGCAATGTCATGACGGCTGCCGGCGGGGCGATGGACCTGATGGCGGGGCTCGCCGGCGTGGTCAAGGCGGCCGCCAACACCATGGCCCTGATCGATCCCGACAACGCGCAAAAGTACCGGGAAATCGCCGATGTCGCCGGTAAGGTCCAGCTGGGCTTTGAAATTGCCGGGGCCGTGATCGACATCACCAGTGCCGCCCGCAACATGCTGATGACCAAAGTCATTCCGAAAGTCGCCGGAACGGTGCTCAAGGAAGGTGCCGAACAAGCCCTGGTGGCGGGCATCAAGGCCGGTAGCAAAGGCGCCATCGACCAGACCGCGAAGATGGTCGGCAAGGAAGTGGCGTCGCAGGTGTCCGCGCAAATTGCCCAGAGCCTGGGCAAGGCTGCCATGGAAGCGTCCAAGACCGCCGGCAAGGAAGCGGCGCAGAAAATCGTGCAACAGCTCGGCGTCAACCGGATGTTGGAGAAGTTTTCCCAGGAAGCCATCGAACAGCTGGTGACCAAAGCGGTGCAAAAGGTCGGGTACGGCGCGATCGACAAAGGCGTGGAAATGACCGCCAAGGAAGTGACCAAGGCCGTGACCAAGGAGATCAATCGCGAAGTGCTGCAAGTCGCGCTCAAGGCTTCGACCTATACCGCCGTCAACGTCACCCGCAGCGCGGTGGCCGGCGCCAGCCAGATCACCTCCGGGGCGCTGGCCGTGGACCGCGCCAAGCTGCAGAAAGAGATCAGTCAACTGATGCTCGATCAGCAATGGCTGCAGTCGCTTTTCACCTTCTACAAAGACGAAAAAGACGCCGCCATGAAGCGCATCGGTGAACTGATCGAAGGACAGTCCCAGGTGGTGCAGGACGGCAGTAAAGCCATCGCGCAAGCCGGTGCGGTGCAAGTGCAGATTGCCTCGGCAATGGTTTGATACCAGGAGAAGAACAGATGACCACTACAGTGAATACTCAACCGTTGGCCGCTGCTTTGCCCGTGCAGGACGCCGGGGACACCCGTACGTTCGATACCGGGGACAACGCGTTCACGCGCATCAACGAAATCATCATGCTGATGAAGAAAATGAACATCGAGATGCGCGATACCTTGCGCGAGTTTCACGATGACATGCAAAAGAATGCCTTCGATAAACAGCTCACAGCGCTGGAGACCAAGCAAAGCGCGATTGAATCGACCTTCAAGGCCGCCATGACCGGGGCGATTGGCCAGATTGTGTCCGGTGTCGTGAATTTTGGTGGCGCCCTGACCGGCAGCCAACTGGCGTCGTCGGCCACCACGGGGCTCGGCAAAGTCAGTGAGGGGCTTGGCGGGGTTGCGGCAGCGGGTGTCAGTCGTGACGCGCAACAAGCGCAAATACTGGGAGAGTTCCAGGCCAATGCCGCGGAAAACTTTGCGAAAAACGTGGCAGCCACCGCCGACCGTGCCGCCGAGGCTTCGCGACAACTGCGTGACGCCACCCGTGAACTGGTCGGCCTCTATGAGCGGATGGCCAATGCCGTACAGATGAGGGCGAAGTGAAATGCCTGCTCTCCAGTCTATTGATCCGGTCACGCAGTTTCTCAAGTCGCAGGGTTTGCAGCCAGAAGTCGCCTATTTTGAAAAAAGCGAATTCGTCATGGGTTGGCAGGTCCAGTTGGGAGATTTCGAACTGGTGTACCGGTTTGAAGACAGCACCTTGACGGTGTGTAACTTCACCGCCATCGAAAGCGCCAAAGGAACAAGCGGCGCGGTTTCGCAGTTCATCTCGTTGATCCACCGGATCGAGCGCTATGTCAAAGAGCTTTCTTCGGTGCGAGGACGATTCATCGACAGTGTTGCAAACTCGCAGATCAATCAGGTTCGTGAGCGACTGGCGAAAGTATTGGTGGCCCAGGGGGCATCCTGGGAAGAAGTCGAGGGTGAGTCCTGGCTGGTTTACCCACTCGCCTCAAAGACCACTCAAGCGTCATAGCGTTGAAATGGGAAGGGCACTTCATTGTGCCTTTCACATTTGTATTGCGGATGTTCAACGCCTGAAGCATTGAAGACATTTCAATGCCTTTTTTACTGATGTTGACTGGTTGCTCCGAAGTCTACTTTCCCTGTCTGCTCGGCCACCCGGATAGAGGGAGTCTACCGTTCTCAATGGTCGAGCAACGTTTTTCACTCCTGGTGTTGTTAGATGATTTTCTTTTTCATCGGTCAGCAATTATCCATTTATTAATGCGGTATCGTTGATGCCGGGGTGCAAAAACAGCGCAGGTTGGAACGGTTTCCGTTGCCAGCCTTCGCTCAGAAACGCCCCAGCCTGTACGGCTCGATCGCTGGCAACCCATGGCTGTTGCTGATGGTCGCCGGTAATGCCATCCGGGCGATGAGTTCGGCAGTGATTGCAGCTTGGGTCAGGCCCAGGTGTTGGTGGCCGAAAGCGAGTAGCACCCGGCCATCGCACACCCGATCGATGATCGGCAGGGAGTCCGGCAACGACGGACGAAAGCCCATCCAGGGCGTGGCATCCGCCGCGTTCAAATCATCGCTGAACAGGCCTTTGCTCAGGCGGTGCAGTTGCCAGGCGCGCGCCATGTTCGCCGGGCGCTTGAGGCCAGCGAATTCGACGGTGCCCGCCAACCGCAACCCGTCAGCCATCGGCGTCATGATGAACTTGCGCTCCAGCGAGGTGACGGCGAAAGGCAGCCGATCATGCTCATGGGGCAACATCAGGTGATAGCCGCGTTCCGTGTCCAGCGGGACTTTTTTGCCGGTCAGCGCAGCGGTGAGTGTCGCGGAATGGGCGCCACAGGCGATCAGCACCTGACGGGCCGTCAAATAGCCTTGTTCGGTGATCAGCGAAACGCCACGCTCGTGTAAATGTCCGCCCAGGACCCGATGCTTCAAGAACTGCACGCCGCTGGCCTTGGCGGCCTCAACCAGTGCACAGACGGCCCGGTACGGGTCAACAAAGTGCCCGGTGCGCGGGTAGAACAACCCCCCCTGAATCCGCTCGCTGAGTTGTGGCGCCACGTCGCGCACGGCGCTGGCGGTCCAGTAGTCGACCGGCACTGCCTGAGCGCGCATCCGTGCCTGTAATGCGTCGATGGCCAGGCGCGAATCGGGACGTTCGAACACCAGCAACGAACCGTCTTCTCTCAGCAGCTCCGGGCGGCCGATTTCCGCCAGCAACCGGTGCCACGCACCGAGGCTGCTTTCGTTGAGTGCGCGCAGGCCGGCCACCGTACGCTGGAAAGGCGCCGGGCGCAGGTTCAACAACAGGCGGGTGAACCAGGGCAGGGCGCGGGGCATGTACTGCCAGTCCAGACGCAGCGGCCCCATCGGATCCATGAGCATGCCCGGCAGACGCTTGAGGATCGACAGGTCGGCAACCGGAAACACTTGCTCGGTCGCCACATGCCCGGCATTGCCGTACGAGGCACCCCGGCCGGGATCCTGTTGATCGATCACCACCACCCGCAAACCCTGGCGCGCCAGACGCAAGGCACAGGCGACGCCAATGATGCCGGCGCCGACCACCGCGATATCGGTAGTGTCGTGTGGACCGGTTGAAGCGAGATGATCAGACATTGTCTTGAGCTTCTCCCTGGCCATCGAGCAGGCGGCGCAGTTGCAGCGGATTGCCGTGTTTGAGCGCGGCAGGCAGCAAGCTGTCAGGGAAGTCCTGGTAGCAGACCGGACGCAGGAACCGCAGGATGGCGGCAGTGCCGACCGAGGTCGTGCGCGAGTCCGAGGTGGCCGGAAAGGGGCCGCCATGCACCATGGCATCGCTGACCTCGACGCCCGTTGGCCAGCCGTTGACCAACAGGCGCCCGGCTTTGCGCTCCAGCACCGGCAGCAACGCCCTGGCGTGCTCAAGGTCAGCGTCATCCAGGTGCAAGGTTGCAGTCAGTTGTCCTTCAAGGTGTTCGATGACCTGGCGTGTTTCATCGTCATCAGCACATTGCACGATCAGTGAAGCGGCGCCGAATATCTCGGCCTGCAACGCCGCGTCGGCGAGGAAATCCTGCGCCTGCGTGACGAACAGATGGGCCTGGCATTGATTCGGGCTTTCACCCCTGAGGCCAGCGGCTGTCAGCTGCGCGTTAGCGTGTTCGAGCAGCAGACCGACGCCGGTTTCGTAGGCGTTGAAGATGCCGGGAGTGAGCATGGTCTGCGCCGTAATGCGTTCCACCAGGCCCGCCGCCGTCTTGATGAAACGCTCAAGGCCCGGCCCCTGACGGGCAATCACCAGACCGGGGTTGGTGCAGAACTGGCCAGCGCCCTGGGTCAGTGAAGCGACAAATCCTTGCGCCAGCGCTTCGCCGCGCGCGTCCAGCGCCGCCGGGAAAAGCAGCACCGGGTTGATCGAACTCATTTCGGCAAACACCGGGATCGGTTCAGGACGAGCCTGTGCAGCCTTGCACAAAGCGATGCCGCCATTGCGTGAACCGGTAAAGCCCACCGCCTTGATACGTGGGTCGCTGACCAGGGCGATACCGACGTCATTGCCCGCACCGAACAGCAGCGAAAATACGCCTTCGGGCAGCCCGCATTTTTTCACGGCATCAGCGACCGCACGGCCCACCAGTTCGCTGGTGCCGGGATGAGCGCCGTGCGCCTTGACGATCACCGGGCAACCCGCCGCCAAGGCTGAAGCGCTGTCACCGCCGGCGACGGAGAAGGCCAGCGGAAAGTTGCTGGCGCCAAACACGGCCACCGGGCCCAGCGGCACCTGGCGTTGACGCAGGTCCGGACGTGGCAGTGGCTGGCGCTGCGCTAACGCCGTGTCAACGCGCACGCCCAGCCAGTCACCGGCACGCACGACGCGGGCAAAGGTTCGCAGCTGCTGGCAGGTGCGACCGCGTTCACCCAGGATGCGCGGGCGCGGCAGGCCGGTCTCGGCGACAGCGCGCTCAATCAGTTCGTCGCCCAGTGATTCGATCTCATCGGCAATCGTTTCGAGAAAGTGGGCGCGGACAGTCAAAGGCGTCTCGCGATAGCTGTCAAAGGCTGCCCACGCCAACGCGCACGCCTGTTCGACATGCGCGCCGGTGGCGCCGGGATAGGCGGGTTCGAGTGGGTGATCGGTGGCTGGATCGATGGCCCGGAGCGCTTGCTGGCTACCGGTAACGGCCTGCTGACCGATCAGCATGTTGCCTGTCAGAGTCATGGCGCTTTCCTGGAAAAGAGGAGGGGCCCGACGGCGAAACAGCAGCGCCGTCGGGCTCGGACACAGGTGGCGGTCAGGCGACGTTCTGTTCTGCCGACCAGTTTTTGTACCACTGGCGGAACAACGCGTACTGGTGCTCGGCGTAATGGCGCTGGGCGTCGCTGAGTGCATCGGTTTCGTTGAAATGCAGGCTGTATTGCTGGTCGCCATTGAGCACCATCAGGTGCTTGTAATAGAGCACCAGGTCGCAGCCCTCATCGAACGAGGACAAGACCGCCAGTGCCGACTCCAGCTCTCTGGCCAGTCGCCGGGCCTTGGCGTCGCCTTTGGCCGCCTGCTTGCTCAGCGCCACCAGTTGCAGCACTTCGCGGGGCAGCGCGTTGCCGATGCCGGTAATCGCGCCAGTGGCGTTGCAGTTGACGAAGCCGTGTACCACTTGCGTATCGACGCCGACCATCAGCGTGACGTTGTCGTCTTGCGAGGTGATGTTCTCGGCGGCATAACGCAGGTCGGCGGCACCGCCGAACTCCTTGAAGCCGATCAGGTTCGGGTGCTCGCGGCGCAGTTCGAAGAACAAATCGGCGCGGGTGGCGAAGCCGTAGTAGGGGCTGTTGTAGATCACCGAGGGCAGGTTCGGAGCGGCCTTCAGGATCGCGCTGAAGTGGGCTTTTTGCGCCGCAGGCGATGCACCGCGAGACAGGACACGAGGGATGACCATCAAGCCATGTGCGCCGACTTTGGCCGCATGCGCCGTATGGGAAATCGCTTCGCGGCTGTTGACCGCCCCGGTGCCGACGATGGTTGGAACACCCGCCGCGACCAGGCGCGCCACGCCTTCCTGACGCTCGGCTTCGGTCAGCAGCGGCCAGTCACCCATGGAGCCGCAGTACACCACCGCGCTCATGCCGATATCGATCAGTTCGCGACCCTTGGCCACCAGTGCGTCGAAGTCAGGCTTGCGCTCCTGGGTGCACGGGGTCATCAGCGCGGGAATGCAGCCAGTGAAAATGTTGTCGCTCATTGTTGTAACTCCTTGAAGCGTTGATTCGAATGGATTGAGGGAGAAGCGATGCGCGGTCACTCAGATGCCCCACGCAAAGGCATCCTGTTCGTCGATCAGCAGGGTGCAGTCGGCGGTCATGAAGGCCTGGCCGGTGATGAACGGGCGCACGCGTTCGCCGTCCCATTCGTAACGGCCGATGAACTGGCTGGCGGTGATGCTGGCCTGGACCCAGGGTTCACCGGCGGCCAGTTTTCCATCGGCCGCCAGGCACGCCAGTTTGGCGCTGGTGCCGGTGCCGCAGGGCGAGCGGTCGTAGGCCTTGCCAGGGCACATGACGAAGTTGCGGCTGTCGGCCCGGTCATCCTCGGCAAACAGTTCGACATGGTCGATGAGCGCGCCGTCTTCGCCATGGATGCCCTGGGCTTCAAGCGCCTTGAGCATCGCCCAGGTGAACGCGGTGAGGGCTTCGACGTTGTCCAGTTGCAACGTCTGCCCGTGGTCGGACACCAGGAAAAACCAGTTGCCGCCCCAGGCGATATCACCGTAGACGCGGCCATGCCCCGGTACGTCGACCGGCACCTGTTGGCGCAAGCGGTAGGCGGGCACATTGCGCAGCGTCACCGTGCCGTCGTCATGCAGCGTGGCGTCAACCGGCCCGACCGGCGTGTCGATCTTGTGCACACCGGGGTCGATCTGCCCCAGGTAGTGCAACGAGTTGATCAGGCCGATGGTGCCGTGACCGCACATGCCGAGGTAGCCGGCGTTATTGAAGAAGATCACGCCGCAGGTGGCGCCCGCCGACACCGGTTCGCAATACAGCGCGCCGACCAGCACATCGTTGCCACGGGGTTCCAGCAGGCAGGCACGGCGCCATTGGTCATGCTGGTTGCGCAGGGCGTCGCGCTTCTCGACCATGGTGGCGCCGGGCAATGGGGGAAAGCCTTTCATCACCAGACGCGTCGGTTCGCCGCCAGTGTGGGAGTCGATGACATGCACTTTTTTCATGAAACTGTCCTTTGGCAGAGAGCCTGAATCTCAGGAAGAAGCCTGGATGCGCGCAGCGGCAGGGCGTTGACCTGTCGCCGGGCCGGCGAGTGTCGGTTCAGCTTCGCTTTCGTCGTCTTCATCTTCCAGCCGGACCAGATGTGCCGGCACGCCGGTTGCCGCGCCCCAGCAATAGATGCCCAGCGCACAGGCCGCCACGGCCAGGGTGTCGAAGGGATGGCTGAGCACGCCCAGGCCGCCGAAACTGCCGAGCTTCGATAGCACGATGGTCACGGCGTAGAAGCCGATCAGCCACGCCGACGAGCGCACTTGTCGGGCCAGGCTCAGGTGATGGGTCGGCACGAAGCGACCGCACAGCAGGTACACCACGAACATCAGGATTTGCAGGCCGAGCAGCCAGGACACGGTGTCCCAACCCGACCAGTAGACGATCAGCGCGGCGATGATGAATGACAGCGGGCCCAGCACGCTCATGCCCTTGACCCGGAACGGGCGCGGCATGTCAGGCGCATTGCGCCGTAGCGCGGCAACCGACACCGGGGCGACCGCGTAGCTCAACACCAGCGCGGCGGAGACAACGTTGATCAGCGCCTCCCAGGAAGGAAAGGGCAGGGTCCAGAACACCGACAAGGCGAAGGTCAACCACAGCGCCGGGCGCGGGATGCCGGACTTTTCGTCGATGCGGGTGAACACCTTGAAGAACGTGCCGGTTTGTGCCCAGCCATAGACCACGCGCGGTGTCGCGTTCATGTAGATGTTGCCGCAGCCGCTGGGGGAGATCACCGCGTCAGCGACCACCAGATAAGCCAACCAACCCACGCCCAGCGCCAGGGCGATGTCGCGATACGGCAGCGCCAGTTGCTGGGTGACGCCCGCCCAGCCGTTGACCAGCATCTCGGTGGGCACGCCGCCGAGGAAGGCCAGTTGCAACAGCACATAGATCAGGGTCGACAGCAGCACGGACAGGATCATCGCAATCGGGATGGTGCGCTGCGGGTTCTTGACTTCGCTCGCCACCGAAATAATCGGCGTCAACCCCAGGTAGGCGAAGATCACGCCCCCCGCAGACACCGCCATCTCGACGCCCGACAGGCCGAAGGGCGCAAAGCCCTGGGCATGCAGATTTTCCGGTTTGAAGAAGGTGAACAGCACGCCGATCACCAGCAGCGGGACGATGAACTTGAACACGCTGACCAGGTTGTTGGCGATGGCAAAGGTCTTCACGCTGCGATAGTTGAGCACGAAGAACAGGCACAGCAGGGCCAGTTGCATCAGCCAGCCAAGGATCGTCGGATCACTGGAACCGGCCTTGGTCAGCTCGGGAAACCAGGCGGCTGCGTACTGGCGAGAGGCGACCACTTCGATCGCCACCAGGCTGGTGAAGGCAATCAAGGTGATGAAGCCCATCAGATAGCCAAGCAACGGTCCGTGGGAGTACACCGGGTAGCGAACCACGCCACCGGCACGCGGCAGCGCCGCACCCAATTCGCAGTAGACAATGCCCAGCAACAACACGGCAAAGCCTCCCAGCAGCCAGGAGAAAATCCCTGCCGGCCCGGCGATGGCGGAGACGTGACTGGCGGCGAACAACCAGCCCGAACCGAAGATCGCGCCGAGCCCGATGAACGTAAGGTCTATCAACGAAAGTTGTCTTTTGAACTTGCCTTTGCCTGACATAGCGTCGCGCCTTCTTGTGGGTTATTGGGTAGGCAGGTGTGCATGCAATGGCCATAGCGTGAACGCGTCGGCGCGCTGGCGATTGATGTTTTGCATGGGTGTGAATGACGAAATCAGCACAATGCGCAAGGCTTGGCGGCCGCTGCGCTGTCGCATGAAAGTGAGGCTCGACAGCGTGCCAGCCATGGAGCAATCTGGATAAAAGACGCCTCGCAAGAGGCCGCCAATCGTGAGGGTGAGATTCATGACGCAGAGCGCTTTTGCGGTCTTGTGCCAAGGGAACGATCAGCGTCGCCCTGAAACCATCGAAGAATTACTGGCGGGCGTAGCGCCGCTTTTGCCGATGCTGGATGTGATCCCCAATGCCGCGATATTCATCAAGGATGTCCAGGCGCGTTACGTCATGGCCAATCTGACCCTGGTTCAGCGCTGTGGATTGAAGCAACTGCAACCGCTGCTTGGAAAAACCAGCGCCGAGGTCTTTCCAGAGCAATTGGGGCCGGGCTACACCGAGCAGGATCGGCGTGTACTGGAGCAGGGTTTTGTTCTGCAAGATCAACTGGAGCTGCACTTGTATGGCAGTCGAGAACCCGGTTGGTGCCTGACGCACAAACAGCCGTTGTATAACCGATACGGTGTGATCATCGGCCTGGCCGGGATATCCGTTGACCTGCAATCGGCCAGCGACACCCATCCGGCCTACCAGCGTCTGGCCGCCGTTGACGAACACATACGCGCAAATTTCAATCGCCGTATCACCCTGGGCGAACTGACACGTATCGCCGGCATTTCAGTGGCGCAACTGGAAAGATACTGCAAACGGGTATTCCACCTGACGCCCCGGCAGATGATTCAAAAAATCCGCCTGGAACACGCGCACCGTTTGCTGCACACCACCATTCCCATCACCGAAGTCGCCTTGCAGTGCGGTTACACCGACCACAGCGCGTTCACCCGACAGTTCAAGGCCCTGACCGGTTTCACCCCGCGCCACTATCGGCTTGCGACCGGGCATTGAGTGGGACGCATCACCGTGGCGAGGGAGCTTGCTCCCGCTGGGGCGCGAGGCGGCCCCTCTCTTCAAGTACAGCAGGGGTCCGCTACGCAGTCCGGCGGCAGCAAGCTTCCTCGCCACGGCACCTGACTGTTTTGTGCGGGTGGTTACCGGGCTCGGCGCACCGCCACACACTTGATCTCCACCAGCAACCCCGGCTGGGCCAGTTCGCTGACGCCGATGCACGTCCAGGCACACAAACCTCTGGGGAATAGCCGGTTCTTCACCTCGCGAAACACCGGCATGTGCTGTGCCAGATCCACGTGATAAGTGGTCATGTCGACCACATCCTCGAAGCTGCAACCGCCAGCGGCCAGCACACTGCGCAGGCTTTCCCAGGCGGTGACGAACTGCTGCTCGGGATCGTGGATCACTTGCAGGTCGGGCGTTCTGCCCACCTGGCCGGCACAGTACAGCGTGTCGCCGACCTTGACCGCCGGGGCGTATCCGGCGCGTTCGACGATGGCTTTCATGGCCTCTGGAATGATGATTTCGCGGTCCGACATCGTGGGTGCTCCGGGTGGGTCGTCGGCGGATTCTAGCAGTAGCCGGGGGATGGGCGAGCCGCCATCCGGCTCCCCACGGATGCCACCCCCGCATTTCGCCGCTACAATGCGCGCACCCGTGACAAACCAGACTAAAAAATATGTCCTTACCCAAGCATCACCTGGAACTGCTCAGCCCCGCCCGCGACGTGACCATCGCCCGTGAGGCCATCCTCCACGGCGCCGACGCCGTGTACATCGGGGGGCCGAGTTTCGGTGCCCGGCACAACGCCTGCAACGAGGTGGGCGAGATTGCCCAACTGGTTGAATTTGCCCGTCGCTATCACGCCCGTGTGTTCACCACCCTCAACACCATCCTGCATGACAACGAACTGGAGCCGGCGCGCAAGCTGATCCACCAGTTGTACGATGCCGGCGTCGATGCGCTGATCGTCCAGGATCTGGGTGTGATGGAGCTGGACATTCCGCCAATCGAGCTGCACGCCAGCACCCAGACCGACATCCGCACCCTGGCGCGGGCGAAGTTTCTTGATCAGGCCGGCTTCTCGCAACTGGTACTGGCGCGTGAACTGAACCTGCAAGAGATCCGCGCCATCGCCGATGAAACCGACGCCGCCATCGAGTTCTTTATCCATGGCGCGTTGTGCGTGGCGTTCTCCGGTCAGTGCAACATCTCGCACGCGCAAAATGGTCGCAGCGCCAACCGCGGCGACTGCTCCCAGGCCTGCCGCCTGCCGTACACCCTCAAAGACGATCAGGGGCGCGTGGTTGCCTATGAAAAGCACCTGCTGTCGATGAAAGACAACAACCAGAGCGCCAACATCCGCGCCCTGGTCGAAGCCGGCGTGCGTTCGTTCAAGATCGAGGGCCGCTACAAGGACATGGGCTACGTGAAGAACATCACGGCCTATTATCGCCAGCGCCTGGACGATGTGCTAGAAGATCGCCCGGATCTGGCCCGTGCCTCCAGCGGCCGCACCGCGCACTTTTTCCTGCCTGACCCGGACAAAACCTTCCACCGTGGCAGCACCGACTACTTCGTCAGCGAACGTAAAGTCGACATCGGCGCCTTCGACTCGCCGACGTTCACCGGTCTGCTGGTGGGCGTGGTGGAGAAAGTCGGCAAGCGCGACCTGCACGTGGTGACCCAGGAGCCGCTGTCCAATGGCGATGGCCTCAACGTGCAGGTCAAACGCGAAGTCGTGGGCTTTCGCGCCAACATCGCCGAGCCCAAGGGCGAGTTCGAAGAGGACGGCCAGAAGCGCTACCGCTACCGCGTCGAGCCCAACGAGATGCCGGAGGGCCTGTACCGCCTGCGACCAAATCACCCGCTGAGCCGCAACCTCGATCACAACTGGCAGCAGGCGTTGCTCAAGACTTCTGCCGAGCGCCGCGTGGGACTGGCCTGGGTCGCCAGGCTACGCGAAGATCGCCTGGAACTGATTGCCACGAGTGAGGAGGGCGTCAGCGCCAGCGTCGCACTCGACGGTCCGTTCGGGATGGCCAACAAGCCGGAGCAGGCACTGGAACAGTTGCACGATCTGCTCGGGCAACTGGGCACTACTCAGTACCACGCCACGGCCATCGAGCTGGACGCACCGCAGGCGTACTTCATTCCCAATTCTCAGCTCAAGGCGTTGCGCCGCGAAGTCATCGAGGCGCTGACCGAAGCCCGCGTCAAAGCCCATCCACGGGGCAGCCGCAAGGCCGAAACCAACCCGCCACCGGTGTACCCGGAATCGCACCTGTCGTTCCTGGCCAACGTCTACAACCAGAAGGCCCGGGATTTCTATCACCGTCACGGTGTTCAGCTGATCGACGCCGCGTTCGAGGCCCACGAGGAAACCGGTGAAGTGCCGGTGATGATCACCAAACACTGCCTGCGTTTCTCCTTCAACCTGTGCCCCAAGCAGGCCAAGGGCGTGACCGGCGTGCGGACCAAAGTCGCACCGATGCAACTGGTGCATGGCGATGAGGTGTTGACGTTGAAGTTCGACTGCAAGCCGTGCGAGATGCACGTCATCGGCAAGATCAAGGGGCATATCCTTGGCCTGCCGCTACCGGGTAGCCAAGCGGAACCGGTGGTGGGTTACATCAGCCCGGACGATCTGCTCAAGACCATCCCGCGCGCACCGCACTAAGCCGTTGAGGGTGTGGACCCGCCGCAATGGCGGGTCCGCAAGTGGCATCAGAGCGTCGGCAACTGCCCGATGCGCCCGATCATTTCAGTCACGATCTGCAAGTCCAGCTGGAACTGCTCGACGGTCTTGAATTCGCCGTCGGTGTGGCCGGTGTACTTGACTTCGGGTCTGGCCAGGCCGAACTGCACGCCATTGGGTAGTTTATGCACCGAGGTGGCGCCGGCAGAGGTGCCGTACTTGTGTTCCATACCGAGGTTTTCGGTGGCCACGGCCAGCAGCGCCTTGACCCATTCACCCTCGGGGTTGCGGTACATCGGCTCGGAGATCGAGTAGGTGAAGCTCGCCGCGATGTGCGTCTGCTTGCTCCAGGCGGCGATCTTTTCAGCGATGTCGGCCTTGAGTGCTTCCGGCGACTTGCCCTTCGGCACGCGCAGGTTGACCGCGAGTTTGAAGGCTTTGTCATCCTCGGCAACGTAGGTCAGGGACGCGGTCAGCGGCCCCATGAACTCATCGGAAAAACCGACGCCCAGTTTGCCACCCAGGTAATCCAGGCCCCAGTTGTCGGCGGCGTAACGAGCGGCGTCAGTGATCTGGTTGTGCTTGAGCGCAACCTTGCCGTCGAGGCTGTTGATGAAGTCGAGCATCCTGGCGACTGGGTTGACGCCAGATTCAGGTTCGGAGGAGTGGGCGGAAACCCCGGTGACGGTCAGTTGTACGTCCTTGCCGACGACTTTGGCCGCCACTTCGAAATCGCCACCGTTGCGCTTGGCATAATCAGCGCCGTCTTTTTCCAGGGTGGCGGCCAGTTCGGCAGGATTATCAGCCCCTACCAGGGTGGCAACCGACCTCGACGGAATCTGGTTGGTGGCCAGGCCGCCGGTCATCGAGGTGATCTCGGCGCCCTTGCCCTCGGCGTTACGCCGCGCAAACGTGGCCATGACCGTGCCCGAGCCTTTCTCGGCAATCACTACCGGGTAGCCGCCATCCAGCGCCAGGTTGTAGTTGGGCGTCGGGTTGCGTTCGAAGTAATAAGGGATGGCGTCGCCGGTGGTTTCCTCGGTGGTGTCTACCAGCAGCTTGAAATTGCGCGCCAGCGGCAGCTTCTCTTCCTTGATGATCTTCATCGCGTAGAGCGTCACGACGATGCCGTTCTTGTCATCCTCGGTGCCGCGGCCATACATGCGGTCGCCGATCAGCGTGACCTTGAATGGATCGAGGCGAGTGCCGTCTTTCAGCACCCAGTTCTCCGGCGTCACCGGCACTACGTCGGCGTGCGCGTGAATGCCCACCACTTCCTTGCCGCTGCCTTCCAGGGAGATTTCATAGACGCGGTTGTCGACGTTGCGAAAGTTCAGGTTGAACGATTGGGCAAGGCCCTTGATCTTGTCGCCGATCTTGATGAATTCCGGATTGTCGTGCTGGGCCACGCCGTCCACACGGAAGGTCGGAATCTCCACCAGCTCACGCAGAGTCTCGGTGGCCGCCGCGCCGTACTTCAGTCGCGCATAAATGCCCAGCAGGCGATAAATCTCGTTCTGCTGCTCGGCGGAAAGCGTCTTGTTGGCCTGGAACGCACTGATGGTCGGGCCGAGATGGTCGGCTTTCGCCAGATCGCTCTTGGCCAGACTGCCCAGGAACTGCCTGAAATCAGTGACCGATGTGTCACTGAAGGTCTTGAGAATCGCCGCGCTCTGTTGCGCGGTGATGTTGTCGGCCGCTTGCGTGGTGAACGACGAAAGGCTGGCCAGCATCAACGTTGTCGCGGCCAGGTGCTTGAGTGAGAAATCCATTGCTGGGGGCATTCCTTTGCAGGGAGTGAGTAAGAAGTATCTGATTGATTACAGAAACATTTCGAAACTAACACCCTGATGAGCAGGAGGGGAGTCCGGAAGTGGGATCTGTCGCACAGAAATGCAAAAGCGACGCACAAATGAAAAAGCCCCGGGAGGTTGCCCGGGGCTTTCAGGGGCCGTGCGTTACAGGTTGCGCGGTGAGTCCATTCGATGACCAAACCTGCGATCTAAAATGCCATCAACCATATTTTTCTGATGGCTAAAACACCCAGCTTCGAACCTTCCAGACAGCTGAAGCAGAGCCCCGCCGGGCGGTTTCGCCTGTCTGACCGGTCAGCGCCTTCCTGTCCGTTCGTCCTCGATTTGTAAAGTATGGGGTTCTAGATTTGACAGTGGGATTGTTCCTACTACGCTCGTACCGTCGTCCTGTAGGAAGAGTCTCGGACCTGCAGGCACAAGCGAGAAAATACGACCCCAAGTGGTGTGAATCCACAACGACGCAAGGTATGCATCGTTGTCGCTGGCAAGCCTCAGGCGCTCACTGGTAAAGGGAATTACTGTGTTCAGGAACACGGATGTGTTGGTCTTGCTCCTCACTGAATCTACATCGAACGGCCCCAATCTTTGCTATCTCGGCAAGGCCGTGGGCTGCTTTGCGCTTTTTTCTCTCACAGGCAGGCGTCTGTGAGTTTGTCACAAGCGTCCCTTCGTGGACGGTTAGCTTGCGCAGCAACGCGCCCCTCAATCATTAGCAGCACCAAAAATCCGAACAATCCCCGGTAATCGACTGAAGGCTCGCACGGCAAGACGCTGACATGAGCGTGCCGCGCTGACGGGATGACACGGATCAAAGTTGCCGATGACGTCGGCCCAACCTGACAGGGAAGTCGCGCAGTGTCAGACAACAACTCTACGAATGACGGTCCACAGAGCACTCCGCCCGCAGCGCTGCCCGGTGATCGAATCCAGGAACGCGCGATCATTGCCGGCTGGAACGATACCCACCACGAATACCCGCTGGAGCAGTGCCTGCAGCAGCTGATCGAGCAACAGGTGGAGCGCAGCCCTGACGCCCTGGCGGTGCGCTTCGACGATCAACGCCTGAGTTTTTGCCAATTGAATCGCCGGGCCAATCGCCTGGCCCATTACCTGCGCGAACTTGGCATTGGTCCCGACAGCCTGGTCGGCGTGCAGATGGAGCGTTCGCTTGAGCTGATGATCGCGCTGCTCGCCATTCTCAAGGCCGGTGGCGCCTACCTGCCGCTGGACCCGGCTTACCCCGAGGAACGGCTGGCCCTGATCATCGAGGACGCCTCGGTCAGCGTGGTGTTGACGCAGCAGCGCTTTGAACCGCGCCTCAAGGCCCATGACGTTGCCGTGCTGTGCCTGGACGATCCGGCGAACGACGTGTTGCACGAAAACGACGCCAATCCCGCGTCTATCAATCGCCCGGATGATCTCGCCTATGTGATCTACACCTCGGGCTCAACCGGGCGTCCCAAAGGCTGCATGTTGCCGCACAAGGCAATCTGCAACCGGCTGCTGTGGATGCGGCGCCATTACGCCGTGGGGCCCGCTGACCGGATCTTGCAGAAGACGCCTTTCACGTTTGATGTGTCCGTGTGGGAGTTGTTTCTGCCGTTGCTCAGCGGTGCCTGCCTGGTCATGGCCAGGCCGGAAGGCCACAAGGATGCCCACTATCTGGTGGAGATCATCAAGGCGCAGCGCATCACCATCTGCCACTTCGTGCCATCCATGTTGCGCTTCTTCCTCAAGCACCCGGCGGTTGGCGAATGCCGGTCCCTGAGCAAGGTCTTTGTCAGCGGCGAAGCACTGACCCACGACCTGCTGTTGCAGTGTCGCGCGCGGCTGAGCGCGCAGTTGCACAACCTCTATGGCCCGACCGAGGCCGCGGTGGACGTCACCTGGTGGCTCGCCGAACCGCGCGAAGACCAGCGCGTGCCGATCGGTCGACCCATCGACAATATTCAAATCCATATCCTCGATGCCGGGTCCAATCCGGTGCCAATTGGCCAGACCGGCGAGCTGTGCATCGGCGGTGTCGGCCTGGCCCGGGGTTATCTCAATCGGCCCGAGCTGACCGCTGAAAAATTCATCCACGATCCGTTTTCCACTGAGCCCGACGCCCGGCTTTACCGCACCGGTGACGAGGCGCGCTTTCTCGATAATGGCGAGATCGAAGTGCTGGGACGTTTCGATTCGCAAGTCAAGCTGCGGGGTTTTCGCATCGAACTGGGCGAGATCGAAAACACCCTCAAAAGCCATCCGTCGATCAGTGATGCGGTGGTGCTGGTCAAGGATCCCGGCTCCGAGGATCCCAAGCTGGTGGCCTATGTAGTGGCCGAAGGGCTGGACAAAAAGGCAATACGCGACTTCGTGAAATCCCGCTTGCCGGAGTACATGACGCCGAACCTGGTGCAGTTCGTCGAGCAGATCCCGGTAACGCCCCACGGCAAGGCTGATCGTCAGGCGCTGCTGGCCGGTGACGGGGCCTCGTCGGCCAGTTCCCGGGTTCCGGCAGTGGATGTCGAAGCACTGAGCGCCTGGCTGCAACAGTATTTTGTCGAGGCGCTCGGGGTCGATGAACTGGCGGCTGACGACGATCTTTTTGATCAGGGTGCGACCTCCTTTACCTTGGTGCAAGCGGTCCACAGCATTCATCAGCAGTATCAGGTCACGCTGCCGGTCGAGATGTTCCTTGAGCAACCGACCATCGCCGCCGTCATGGCCTTTATTCTCGAGGCCAAGGGCGTGACACCCGATCAGGCGCCGTTGCTGGAGGCCGCACCGCCACCACAGCCAACAGCCCATGAACTGATCCGGCTGGAGCGGGTGCGCTTTGATCCGCGTGCTTATCAGCGAACCGACGACGCTTCACCCGCCAGCCTTGAACGGCTGGGCTGCCTGCTCTCGTTATTGCGTGAAGTGGCGCTGGAGGGCGAGGGTAAATACCTTTATTCATCGGCCGGCGGCCTCAACGCCATCCAGTGTCATGTGTATGTCGCCGAGGGGCGAATCGAGGGACTGCCGGGTGGCGCCTGGTATTACCAGCCACGCCTGAACCGCCTGCTGCCTGTCAGCGTACCGGCCAGGCTCGACCCGCAGGCCCTGCGTGCCGAGCAGCGTGCGCAACTGGCCGAAGCCGGTTTTGTGCTGTTCCTGGTCGCCGAAACCGCCGCCATCACGCCGCTCTACAACCATGCCGCCCCGACGCTGCTGGTGCTTGAAGCCGGTTATATCGAGCAACTGTTGCTGTCACGCCAGGCGGACTTCGACATCGCGTTGACCCCGGCCTATGGCGTGGACGTCGCGACGATTGCCGGAATGTTCAAGTTGCAGCCGAGTCACCGGGTGCTGCATTGCCTGATCGAGGGCGCCGCGCCAGCCGTTCTGACGGGGCAGCCCGGGCCTTTGTTCGCCGACTTCCTGGCCGAAAACAACAACGGTTTCGACCTGCCGGGCAAGGAGGCGCTGGAGCAACTGCACCGCCAACAACGCCAGCTTCGCCATGATCTGCCGGAGCAGGGTGACAGCGTCATCGAACTGCCCGCCGCACCGATCAGCGACGACGCGCTGCGACTGCGGGCTGCCAAGCGCCAGTACGCTGGCGAGCCAGTGAGCGTGGCGCAGTTGAGCCGGTTGCTGAGCCTGTTGAAGGCCGGGCCGGGCAGTGGCCAGCTGTACAACACCGACGCCGCACTGGACCTGAAGATCTACCTGCACCTCGCCGGGCCGATCGAGCCTGGCCAGCAACAATCGCCGCCCCCCGGCATCTATCGCTACCACCGCGACAGCCACAGCCTGAGCCGCATCGGCGAAGGCGATCCGCTGGCGTTCAACGGCAGCTACACGCCGTTCAACCGCAAACACGCACAGCAGGCCCGCTTGCGGATCTTCATCATCGCCGGTCGCTCAGCGGTCTACGGTGATGAAAGTCGCTATTTCAACCTGCTGCAGGCTGGACGAATCGGCCAGTTGCTGCTGGAAAAACAGACCGAGTTCGGCATCGGACTGTGTCCCATCGGCTCGATGTACTTCGACAAAATTCGCAGCGCCTTTGACCTGGAAGAGGGTGATGAACTGCTGCACAGCTTCGTCGGCGGCAGCGTCAGCCAAGTGCTCCCGGTGGGCTGGCCACGGCTGGAACTTCACAGTGGCAGCCCAGTCGCCGCCGAGCCGGTGAGTGATGGTGCGCTGGCGATCATCGGCCTCAGCGGTCGTTATCCCGGCGCCGCCAATGCCCAGGAACTGTGGCAAAACCTCAGTGCCGGGCGCTCGGCGATCAACACCGTCAGCCGCGAATCGCTGCTGTATGGCGACGACATCAGCGCGGATTCAACGCAATGGGCCGTCGGTGCACTGGCCGACAAGCAGCTGTTTGATCCGCTGCTGTTCAAGATCACCCCCGCCGAAGCGAAGACCCTGGACCCACAGGAGCGGCTGTTCCTGCAAACGGTCTGGCATTGCCTGGAAAACAGCGGCTACACCGCTGCCGGTCTGCGGCGCAAGGCCGAGCGGGTCGGTGTGTTTGTCGGCGCGATGTGGGGCGATTACCAGCACCACCAGCCCGGTGAACACGGCGAGCGAACCACCTCGTTTCTCTCGGCGATTGCCAACCGCGTGTCGTTCTTCAACGACTTCAATGGCCCCAGCGTCGCCTTTGACACCTCGTGCTCATCCGCGATGACGGCGCTGCATTTCGCCTGCAGCAGCATTCGCCAGGGTGAATGTCAGGCGGCGATTGTCGGCGGTGTCAACCTGATCAGCCATCCCTCGCACCTTGAACTATTGACGTCGCTGGAGCTGTTGTCCGGCGATGGCCAGTCTCACCCGTTCGGCCTCAACGCCAATGGCTGGGTGGCAGGCGAGGGCGTTGGTGCGCTGTTGATCCGGCCACTTGCAGACGCCAGGCGCGACGGTGACCAGATTCTCGGCGTTATCCGCACCACGGCCATCAGCCACAGCGGCAAGACCTTTCGCTACGGCACACCGAGCGCCGACAGCCACGCTGCATCGATGCGCCGAGTGCTGCAACAGGCAGGACTGCCTGCCGAGGCCATCGGTTATGTGGAGGCCGCAGCGCCCGGCGCCAGTCTGGCGGACGGGGCCGAGTTTGCGGCGATCAACAAAGTCTTCGGCAGCCGCCTTGGCGATACACCGCTGAAAGTCGGGTCGATCAAGGCCAATATCGGCCACCTCGAATCGGCGTCGGCGCTGTCGCAGATCACCAAGGTCTTGATGCAGTTCAAACACCGGCAGATAGCGCCGACCCTCGGCTGCAATCCGTTGAGCCCCCTTGTCGGACTTGAGAACAGCCACCTCGCCATCGTCGACACGTTGAGCGAGTGGCAAGGGCCGCAACGCGCCTTGATCAACGCCTTCGGCGCCAGCGGTTCCGGTGGTCACTTGATCCTTGAAGCGCCGCCAGCACAGGCCGCACCGCTACCGGCCGTCGGGCCCTGGCTGTTTCCCTTCAGCGCTGCCAGCCGCGAGCAGCTTGTGCTACTGGTCAGGGCCTTTGCCGACGATCTTCAGGCAAGACGCCTGGGCGACGCCAGCCTCGGCGATATCAGCCACACCCTGTGTGTCGGCCGGGTTGCGCTCAGTCACCGTCTGGCGCTGGTGGCCGACAGCGAAGCCGAACTGCTGACGCTGCTCGACGATGGCCAGCCAGCGCTGCAAGGCACCCTCGCCAGCGCGGCACAACCGGCTGCGGTCGAGCAGGATCTGCGCGGCCTCGACCGCCACGCCCTGAACGCCATCGCCAGCCGCTGGGTCGCCGGCGAAACGGATCTGGCCGAGATTGCCCGGCATGACGCTCGCCGAGTGGCGCTGACGGCGTACCCCTTTGCCACCGTCGATTGCCATATCGCCGCCTCCATCCGAGACGAATCGGGCCAGTCGCCCGCACAGGATGAGACGCTGCAAGCAGCGCTTGAGGGCTATCTCAAACAACACTTTTCCAGCGTCTCGGCGATTCCCCAGAGCAGCCTCGACAGCCTGGAAACCTTTGATCGTTACGGCTTGACCTCGCTGATGATCACCGCACTCAACCAACGGCTGGCGCAAGCGTTTGGCGAGTTGCCCAGCACCCTGTTCTTCGAACACCAGAGCATCAGCGCGCTGGCGGTCTGGTTTGCCGCCAAACAGCCGTTGCGCAGCCGGCAATTGCTGGGCGTTCAGGCGCCCGCCAAGCAGACGGCCCAGATTGCCGGAGCCGCGCAACGCCCCGAAACCAGTCGCCGCCAGGAGCGGGACGAACCGATTGCGATCATTGGTCTGGCCGGGCGTTTTCCCGGTGCGCCGGACGTCGACAGCTTCTGGGACAACCTGAAAAACGGCGTCGACAGTATCAGCGAGATCCCCGCCGAACGCTGGCAGCACCAGCATTACTACAGCCGCGACCGCAGCCTCAAAGGCAAGATCAACACCCAATGGGGCGGTTTCATCGACGGCGTCGACCGCTTTGATCCGTTGTTTTTCAACATTTCGCCGCGCGACGCCGAGCGCATGGACCCACAGGAACGGATCTTCCTCGAAACCGCCTGGCACACCCTCGAAGACGCCGGCTACGACCGCGCCGCACTGCAACGTCACTACCAGGGAAACATGGGTGTCTTTGTCGGCGTGATGCATGGCGAATACCTGCTGTACACGCGCTCTGCCGCTGCCGATTGCACCGATGACGCGGTGGATTCATCGTTTGGTTCGATTGCCAACCGCGTGTCCTACGTCTTCGACTGCAACGGCCCGAGCATGGCCATCGACACCATCTGCTCATCCTCGCTGACCGCACTGCACCTGGCCGTCGAGAGCCTGAAACGCGGCGAGTGTCGGGTGGCGCTGGCCGGTGGCGTCAACCTGTCGTTGCACCCCAACAAATACTTTATCCAGTCGCAGTTGACCATGTCCTCGACCGATGGCCGCTGCCGCAGTTTCGGCGAAGGCGGCGACGGGTTTGTGCCCGGCGAAGGCGCTGGCGCGGTGCTGCTCAAACCGCTGGCCCAGGCCCAGGCTGATGGCGACAATATCTACGGCGTCATTCGTGCGACCTCGGTCAACCATAACGGCAAGACCCACGGCTACACCGTGCCAAGCCCCAATGCCCAGGGTGCGATGATCGCCGAGTCGCTGCAAAAGGCTGGCATGAATCCCCGCGAGCTGAGCTACATCGAAGCCCACGGCACCGGCACCGCGCTGGGCGACCCGATTGAAATCAGCGGTCTGCAACAGGGCTTTGCCCGACGCAGCGCGGCCCTCGGCAGTGAGCCGGCATCGGCGCAGCAATGCGCGCTTGGCTCGGCCAAATCGAACATCGGCCATCTGGAATCGGCAGCCGGCATCGCCGGGATCGCCAAGGTGCTGCTGCAACTCAAGCACCGCCAACTGGTACCGTCACTGCATTCGAGCCGGCTCAACCCCGGCATTTCCTTCAGCGATTCGCCGTTCTACATCCCCCAGCAACTGCAAGCGTGGCACCGGCCGCTGCTCAATCTCGATGGCCGCGAACGCGAATATCCACTGGCCGCCTCGGTCTCGTCGTTTGGCTCTGGTGGTTCGAACGGCCATGTGATCATCGCCCAGTACCTGGCGCCGGAGCGCGACGAAGCGCTTGTCGGGCAACCAGCGATCATCGTGCTGTCGGCCCGGACCCCGGCGCAGTTGCAACAGCAGGTCGAGCGTTTGCAGCAGTTCCTGCAACGACGCGACCTTGAGAGCGAACTGCCGCGTCTGGCGGACCTGGCCTTTACCCTGCAACAGGGCAAGGAAGCGCTGGAATACCGCCTGGCTTTCAGCGTCGTCTCGATCAGCGAGCTGCAAGAGCGCCTGACGCAGAGCCTGGCGCAACTGCTCAAGGCCCCGGAACACTTCGGCTGCTTCGACGGCCTGCATCTGGGCCGGGTGCAAGACAACAAGGCGGCCATGGCAGTACTGGCCCACGATGAAGACATGGCGACGACGCTGGCGGCCTGGGCCGAGAAAGGCAAATACCAGAAGTTGCTGGAGCTGTGGGTCAAGGGGCTGAGCTTTGACTGGGCGCTGCCGGGCATCTCCATGGGCGTGGCCAGACGGATCAGCCTGCCCGGTTATCCCTTCGCCCGTGAGCGGACCTGGGTGTCCGGCGATTTCCATTTTCCGCCTCAGGCCGAGCAGCTTGGCGAAGCCCGCTTGCACCCGTTGCTGCACCGCAACGTTTCCGACCTGTCGCAACAGAAATTCAGCTCGGTGTTCAGCGGCCATGAGTTTTTCCTGCGCGATCACCGCGTGCGCAACCAGAAAGTGCTGCCCGGCGTGGCGTATCTTGAGATGGCGCGAGAGGCGATCAGTCGCTCTCTCGGTGAGTTGGCGACTTCCGGCACCGTGAGTCTGTGCAATCTGGTGTGGTCGCAACCGCTGATGCTCAGCGAGCAGGGCGATGCACCGGCCAGCGTCGACATCCACATCAACAGCGTCGAGCCACAGCGCCTGACCTTCGAGATTCGCGAGCAGCACCCGCAAACCCTGTGCTGTCAGGGCGAAGCGATGTTGCTGCAACACGCGCTCGAACCGACGGCATCGCTGGCCTCCCTGCAAGCCGCCATCAACGGCCATCGCCTCGACGCCGAGGCGCTGTACCGCGTATTCGACAGCATCGACATCCACTACGGCCCCAGCCACCGAGCGGTTCGCGAACTGCGCATTGACGGCGGCCAGCTGTTGGCAAGGATCGAACTGCCGCAGTCCCTGAGTGCCGGCCACACGCAATTTATCCTGCACCCGAGCCTGATGGACGGCGCGTTGCAGTCGACCGTGGGCCTGCTGGTGGCCGATCAGCTCGATCAAGGTGCCGCACCGCAGCTGGGGCAAACCTGGGTGCCGTTTGCCCTGGCCCGGCTGCAGCTGAGCGGCGCGGCACTGGGTGAACAGGTATGGGCCTGGGTGCGGCCCGGTGCCGAGAATGCGGAAGCAGGGCAGTCGGTTTTTGATCTCGATATCTACAATCGACAGGGCGAGCATTGCGTCGCCCTCCGGGGCTTTGTCCTGCGGGAAATGAAAGCGCCGTCGCCGCTGGAAGTGATGCTCGACGACCGCCCGCAGACCGACTGTTATCTGCTGGAAAAATGGCGTCGGATCAGTCCTCAACCGGTGCTAACGAGCAGCGCCCGGCTGTTGCTGATCGCCAATGATGCCCAAGGCCAGCAGCAGTTGACCGCCCGCTATCCGCAGGCCGTTTCACTGTTGCTGGACGGCAGCGAATCCATCGAAACACTCACCGGACTGCTGCGTGAAGCCGGTTCGATAGAGCACCTGTTGTGGCTGGCGCCGACCGCGTCAGTCGAGGATGCCAGTGCCGACGGCATGCTCAACGCCCAGCAAGCCGGTGTGCTGAGCTGCTTCCGTTTGATCAAGGCGCTGCTGGCGTTGGCACGCGACCAGCAGCCTCTGGCATGGACCGTCATCACCCGCGCCACGCTGACGGTGTTCAGCGAAGCCAGCGCACTGCACCAAGCCGCCACTGAACCGGTGGCACCGGCTCACGCCAGCGTCCACGGGCTGATCGGCGTGATGGCCAAGGAATACAGCCATTGGCAAGTGCGGCTGGTGGACCTGCCGGCAGGCGACAGCTGGCCGAGTCTGGATCCGTTGTCGTTGCCCGCCGATCCGTGTGGCGACGCGCTGGCCTGTCGTGACGACGTCTGGTATCGCCAATCGCTGGTGCCTTGCGTGGTGCCGACCGAAGCGGCTGCCGACAGTCTCTACCGCGATGGCGGCGTGTACCTGGTCGTCGGCGGCGCTGGCGGTATCGGCCGCTTGTGGAGTGAACACCTGATCCGCAGCCGTGGCGCCCAGGTCATCTGGCTGGGGCGTCGCGAGCGGGACAGCCAAATCGATGCCGCGATCAGCGAACTGGCCCGGTTCGGCCCCGCGCCACGCTACATCAGCGCCGACGCCGGCAACCACGCCGCGCTGCAACAGGCAGTGACGCACGTGCTGGCCGAGCATGGCCGGATTCACGGCGTGATTCACGCGGCGATCCAGCTTGAGGATCAAAGCCTGGCGCGCATGGACGCGTTGAAATTTGCCGCAGGCCTCGCCGCCAAGGTCGATGTCTGCGCACGGCTGGCCGAGGTGTTCGAACACCAGCCGCTGGACTTCATGCTGTTCTTTTCGTCGTTACAGAGCTTCACCAAGTCGGCTGGCCAGAGCAATTACGCGGCCGGCTGCACCTTCAAGAACGCCTTCGGCCACTACCTGGCGCAACAACGCAGCTACCCGGTGAAGGTGATCAACTGGGGTTACTGGGGTGAAGTCGGCTCGGTGGCCAGTGATGATTATCGGCGGCGGATGGCCGAGGTCGGTCTCGGTTCAATCAACGGCGAACAGGCGATGTCGGCCCTGGAAACACTGCTCGGCGCTACTGATGACGGCGCGCCGCTCAGCCAGTTGACCTTCCTGCGCACTTCGCAGCGATTGAGCGACACCTTCAACCACCTGGCGCTGGCGCAACATCCTGCCGGGCCTTTCGCTGAATACGGCGAAATGCGTCTGCCTGCCTATCCATCGCTGATCAGCCGGATGCAGAAGAATCTGCGGGTGGACAATCAGCAAGTGCGCAGCGCGATCGCGCCGGTGCAGGCACACAAGGCAGCCATCGACGACCTGCAGGTTCGCCTGCTCTTCGCCCAGTTGCAGCAACTGGGCTGGTTCAGTCGTGAGCATGAATCCGTGGCCGAAATGACCCAACGCAGCGGCCTGTTACCGCTGTATCAACGCTGGCTCGACAAGAGCCTGGAGGCGCTGGCCCAGCGCGGCTACGTGCAGTTGCAGGGCGACAGCTGCCTTGTCACCCACCCGCAACCGCTGGCGCTTGAAGCGCTCTGGCACGAATGGGATGCACAAAAGCCGGTCTGGCTCGAACACCCCGGGCTGAAAGCCGAAACACTGCTTGCCGAAGCGACCCTGCGCGTCTTGCCGCACATCCTCGATGGCCGCATTGCCGCCACCGACATCCTGTTCCCCGACGCTTCGATGTCCAGGGTCGAGGGCATCTACAAACACAACCCGGTGTCCGACTTCTTCAACGAAGTGCTGCTCGATGCCATGCTCGAATTTGTCAGGGGCCGCCTGGAGCAGGCGCCACAGACGCCGATCCGGATCCTCGAAATCGGCGCCGGCACCGGTGGCACCAGCGCCCGTGCCTTTGAAAAGCTGCGGCCGTATCAGGCGCAGATTGCCGAGTACTGCTACACCGACGTCTCCCAGGCGTTTTTGCAGCATGCACGGCAGGTCTACGGCCCGCACACCCCGTACCTCAGTTATCAGCTGTTCGATGTCGACAAGCCGCTGGCCGCTCAGGGCATCAAGCCCGGCGCCTACGATCTGGTGATCGCCACCAACGTCCTGCACGCGACCCACGACCTGCGCCGGACGATGAAAAACGCCAAGGCCGCGCTCAAGCACAACGGCCTGGTGCTGATCAACGAGATTGCACGCAATAGCCTGTTCACCCACCTGACGTTCGGCCTGCTCAAGGGTTGGTGGCTGTTCGACGATCAGGAACTGCGCTTGCCTGGCGGCCCGGCGCTCGCACCCAGACAATGGAAGCAGGTACTGGAAAGCGAGGGTTATCGGCAGGTGTATTTCCCGGCGCTGGCCGACCACGACCTTGGGCAGCAGATCGTCATTGCCCAGAGCAACGGCATGGTCTGGCAGGACCGCAGCGATAAGGTCGAACCGGCCAGAATGGCGCCGGTCATCCGGGCAAAGGTGGCGGCTCAGGCAGCGCGAGCCCCACAACCCCGCGTCATCGCAGCGCCGATGGCCGAAGTCAGCAACGCGCAGCTCAAAACCGAGACGGTGCGCTACCTCAAGCAGATTATCGGCGGCCTGTTCAAGATCGCACCCGAACAGATCGACGCCCGTGAAGCGCTGGAAACCTATGGCATCGACTCGATTCTGGTGGTGCAACTGACCAACCTGCTGCGCGACAAACTGGCGGGGATCAGCAGCACGCTGTTCTTCGAATACCAGACCGTCGAAGCGCTGGCGGATCATTTTGTCGCCACGCAGACAGACCGGCTGAAGACGCTGCTGGGCCTTGATCAGACCACGGCAGTCGTGCTGCCACCCGCCGTCGAAAACGTCGAGCCATTGTTTGCTCCGGGCAAGTCGCGCTTTAGCGCCAAGGCCGCCGATAACACGCCGGCAACGGCACGCGGTTCAGACGTGGCCATCGTCGGTCTGGCCGGGCGTTACGCCAACTCCGACAACGTTCGCGAGCTGTGGCAGCACCTGAAAAACGCCGAGAACTGCATCGATGAAGTGCCAGCGGATCGCTGGGACTGGCGCCAGTACTTTGATCAGGCACCGGGCACGGCGGGGCGCCTCTATACCCCGTGGGGCGGTTTCATCCGCGAAATCGACAAGTTCGATCCGCTGTTTTTTCATCTGTCGCCCCGCGAAGCGCTGAAAATGGACCCTCAGGAACGGCTGTTCCTGGAAGAGGCCTATCACTGCATCAGCGACGCCGGCTATACCCCCGCACGCTTGGCCGATCGGCATCGGGTCGGGGTGTTTGTCGGCGTGATGAATGGCACCTACGCCCGCCAGTCCACTTACTGGTCAGTGGCCAATCGCGTGTCGTATCAGTTCAATTTCCAGGGCCCGAGCCTTGCAGTGGATACGGCCTGTTCGTCATCGATTACCGCGATTCATCTGGCGCTGGAAAGCCTGCACAGCGGGGTCAGCGACTGCGTGCTGGTCGGCGGGGTCAATCTGGTGGTCGACCCGGTGCACTACATGGGCCTGAGCGAGATGAAGATGTTGTCCCCGGGCCGCCAGTGCAAGGCGTTCGGCGCCGATGCCGACGGTTTTGTCGGGGGCGAGGGCGTGGGCGCGCTGCTGCTCAAGCCGCTGGCGCAGGCCGAGGCCGATGGCGACCGGATCTACGGCGTGATCAAGGGCAGCATGATCAATGCCGGGGGCAAGACCAACGGCTACACCGTGCCCAATCCGCTGGCCCAGAGCCGGTTGGTGGTTGATTCTCTGGCGCGGGCCGGGGTCGATGCCAGGGCAGTGAGCTACGTCGAGGCCCATGGCACCGGCACCGCGCTGGGCGACCCGATCGAGATCGCCGGCCTGGCCCGGGCCTTCAATAGCGGCGTGCCAACGCCCGTCGGGCAGTACTGCGCCATCGGCTCGGTCAAATCCAATATCGGCCATTGCGAAAGCGCCGCCGGCATCGCCGGCATCACCAAGGTGCTGCTGCAACTGCAACACCGCCAATTGGTGCCGTCACTGCACGCCGAGGCACTCAACCCGGAAATCGATTTCGCCAACAGCCCCTTCGCGGTGCAGCAGTCGCTGGCCGACTGGTCGCGGCCGCAGGTGCTGATCGACGGTGCATTGCAGACGTTCAAGCGAATTGCCACGGTATCGTCCTTCGGCGCGGGCGGCGCTAACGCCCATGTGGTGATCGAAGAATACGAAGACCACCGGGAGCGGCCAGCGATTGCGGTCAACGAGCAGCAACCGGCGATCATCCTGTTGTCGGCCAAGGCCCGCGAGCAGTTGTTGCAGCAAGCCAGCCTGTTGCTGGACGCGCTTGCGCAGGATGCACTGGGCGACACCGATCTGCCGGCGCTGGCCTTTACCCTGCAAGTCGCTCGCGAAGCGATGGAGCATCGCCACGGCTGGTTGATCAGCTCAATGGCCCAGCTGAAAACCCGGCTGCGGGAATTCATCGACAACGGCGGCGCTCAGGCGCGTGGTCGACTCAAGCCTGACGCTCAGGCGCCAAGCACCGACATCGGCGGCTGGATCGAGCGCGGCGAACAGCAACCGCTGCTCGACGCCTGGCACGACGGCGCCATTGTGGATTGGCGCCTGATGTACCCGCAGGGCACGCCCGCGCCGCTCAGCCTGCCGGGTTACCCCTTTGCCCGCGAGCGCTACTGGCGCGAGCCGCAGCAAGCGGTCGAGTCGGCCATCGCGAACGAGCAACGGCTGCACCCACTGCTGCATCGCAACGTGTCGGACCTGCGCGGCTTGCGTTACCTGACCCGGTTCAGCGGTGACGAAAGCGTGCTGGCCGAGCATCAGGTCAACGGGCAGGGCGTGTTGCCGGGTGCGGCGATGATCGCCATGATCCATGCGGCCTTGACCGATGCCCTGGGCGGGACGATGCCTGCGGGAAGGGCGTTGCTGATTCGCAATCTGGCGTGGCTCCAGCCGTTCAGCGTTGACGCCGCCAACAACGGCGAGCTGTTCCTTGAACTGTCGGTGCAGACCGAGGGCGACTACCGGATCGGGATTTGCTCCTACGACCGCGCCGGCCAGTTGCAACTGCATTGCCGGGCGTTGGCCCTCACCGCCGTGGTCCCGGCTGCCCGGCTCGACTTCAACCCTGTCGGCGCGCAAACAGTGGACGTCGAGGCTTGCTATCAGCGTTTCGCCGCGATGGGCATTGATTACGGCGTCGGTCATCGCCGGCTGCTGTCGCTGCTGCGCCGGGACGATCAGGCGCTGGCTCGGGTCAGCCTGCAAGCCCCGGCGCTGAATGCTGGTTTCGCCCTGCATCCGGCCCTGCTGGATGCCGCCATGCAAGGCGTCATGGCCTTGCTGTTTGATGAGCTGGGCGAGCGCCCGGCGCTGTTGCTGCCCGAGGGCCTGGGTGAGTGCGTGCTGTTTGCCGACTGCCCGGCGACTTTGCAGGTGCAGATCCGCAGCGCCGGAACCACGCCGGGCGGTTATCGCTTTGACCTGGCATTGTTCGACGACAATGGCCAGTGCTGTGCGCTGCTCAATCGGCTGTCGTTCAAGACCGTGTCCGCCCAAGGCCTTGGCGCCAGCAGCGCACTGCTGTGTCACCAGCAATGGCTCGACGGGCAATCGGTTGGCGCGACAGCCGCACCGGGGTCGGTTCAGGTGCTGTTGACGCACGGGCTTTGCGACCTGGTGGAGCCTCTTCAGGCGCGGGGCATCAGCAGTTTCATGCTGCCAGAGGGTGACTATCAGCACGCCGCGCTGGCACTTGCCGAACAGCTCAAACCGTTGCTGCGCAGCGGCCAGTCCTGCTTGATTCAACTGCTGATCCCGGCTGACGACCCACACGGTTATCGCGGCCTCGGCGGCCTGTTGTGCAGCGTCAGCCGCGAACAACCGGCACTGATCAGCCAACTGATTGAAGTGGCGCCGGGGCTCGACACCCAGCAATTGTTGACGCAGTTATCAGCCGAAGCCGCAGACCCGGGCGAACGCCAACTGCGTTATCTGCTCGACGCCGGCACGCTGCGCCGTCAACAACTGAGCTGGCGCCATCAGCCGCTGGATCACGCTCCGGCGCCTTGGCGGGCAGAGGGTGTCTATCTGATTACCGGTGGTCTGGGCGGTGTCGGCACGGTCATGGCGCGCGCGATCATCGCCGTCGCGCCTCAGGCCCGTGTCGTGCTCTGCGGCCGCACGCCGGCCGATGCGCCGTCAGTGATCGACAAGCTGGCGCACCTGGGCGCCGGTGTTGATTACCGCGCCGTGGAGCTGGCCGATGCCGATCAGGTTCAACGCCTGATCGCAGACGTCGTCAGCCGCCACGGCGCCTTGCACGGGATCATCCATTGCGCGGGCATCACCCGCGACGCCTTGCTGGCCGACAAGACCGGGGACGATTTCGCCGCCGTGTTCGCCGCCAAGGTCGAGGGCGTGCACCATCTCGACCGCTTCAGTGCCGGTTTGGCGCTGGATTTCCTGGTGCTGTATTCCTCGATTGCCAGCGTCCTGGGCAACGCCGGGCAAAGCGATTACGCCGCCGCCAACGGCTATCTGGACGCCTTCGCCAGCCTGCGCAATCAACAGGTCGCCGCCGGCACCAGGCAGGGCCGCACGCTGTCGATCAACTGGCCGCTGTGGCTCGAAGGTGGCCTGCACATGAGCGACACGGCGCGGCGCCTGCTGGCGCAACGCACCGGCATCGAAGCGATGGCCAGCGCCACCGGCATTCAGGCGTTTTATCAGGCGTTGCACAGTGATGAAGACCAGGTGATGGTGCTGGCCGGCGACACCGAAAAACTGGCCGCGCTGCTCAGCGATGAACCGGCTCCTGTTGTGGAGGCGGCACCTGTAGACGGTGAACACCTGCTGGCCTGGCTGCGTCAGTTGCTGGCCAGGACGGTGAAGATCGCCCCGTCACGACTGGATAACGACGTGCCGTTCGAGCAGTACGGCATCGATTCGCTGATGATCATGGAGATGACCGCCGCCCTGGAAAAACGCTTCGGCGCGTTGTCTAAAACCCTGTTTTTCCAATACCCGAGCCTGCAAGGGCTGGCCGATCACCTGGCCACGCGACAGCCGCGAAAATCCACGCAGGAGCCATTGATAGCGCAACTGCGAGCCCTGCTGGCCACTGCCTTGAGCACACCGGCGGAGCAACTCGATGATCAGCAGTGTTTCGAAGACTACGGCATTGACTCGTTGCAGATCCTCGACCTCACGCGCCGCCTCGAACAACATTTCGGCGCGCTATCACCGGCGCTGCTGTTCGAGCATTCCAGCCTCCGGGCCCTGGCGAATCATCTGGCATCCAGAGACGCCACAGCGGCGGCCGAACCGGTCGCCGCCACCCGCGATCAACGGCGCCGGCTGTTCGACCACGCTGCGCCCGTTCGCCAGCCGACCGCGCCACAGCGCGACGATGTCGCGATCATCGGCATTGCCGGGCGCTACCCGGACGCCGACAACCTCGACGCCTTCTGGCACAACCTCAGCCAGGGTAAAAACAGCATCGGCGAAATCCCGCCCGAGCGCTGGGACTGGCGTGACTACTACAGCCCCCACCGCAGCGATAGCGGGGTGCACAACAGCAAGTGGGGCGGCTTTATTGACGGCATCGATCAGTTCGATCCGCTGTTCTTCAATATTTCGCCGCTGGAAGCCGAGCTGATCGACCCGCAGGAACGGCTGTTCCTGCAAACCGCCTGGGCGGCCATGGAAGACGCCGGCTACAGCCGCCAGCTGGGTGCCGATCAGTCAGAAAAGGCCCGGCAGGTCGGTGTCTATGCCGGGGTGATGTACAGCGAATACCAACTGCTGGGCGCCGAAGCCAGCCTGCGCGGCGAGCGCATGGGCTTTGCCGGCTCCAGCGCGAGCATCGCCAACCGGGTGTCGTTCTGCCTCAACCTGCAAGGCCCGAGCCTGTCGCTCGATTCGATGTGCTCCAGTTCACTGACCGCCCTCCATCTGGCCTGCCAGGACCTGCACAGTGGCCGTACCGCGATGGCCATTGCCGGTGGCGTCAACCTGACGTTGCACCCCAACAAATACCTGATGCTCAGCAGCGGCCAGTTCATTTCCAACCAGGGCCAGTGCGCCAGCTTTGGTGAAGGCGGTGACGGCTATGTGCCGGGCGAGGGCGTGGGCGTGGTGATCCTCAAGCGCCTGGCGGATGCCGAGCGCGATGGCGATCAGATTTACGGCCTGATCAAGGGCAGCTACCTCAACCACGGCGGCAAGAACACCGGCTACAGCGTGCCCGATCCACGGGCGCAGCAGGCCGCGATCAGCGGCGCGCTCAAGGATGCGCAGGTGGATCCGGCGGCCATCAGCTACATCGAGGCCCACGGCACCGGCACCCGTCTGGGCGACCCGATCGAAATCGCTGGCCTGGCCAATGCCCTGGGTGAGCGCACGCCGGCGCAGACCTGCTGGATCGGTTCGGTGAAATCCAACATCGGTCACTGCGAAGCGGCAGCCGGCATCGCCGGCCTGACCAAGGTGCTGTTGCAGCTCAAACACGGGCAGATCGTGCCGTCGCTGCATTCGCGCACGCTCAACCCCTTTATCGATTTTGCCGCGACCCCGTTCGAGGTCAACCAGCACTTGCGCGACTGGCCGCAGCCGTTGCAGGGCGGTAAGCCGATGCCGCGCATCGCCGGGATTTCCTCGTTCGGCGCGGGCGGCTCCAACGCTCACCTGATCGTTGCGCAGTACGCGCAGGCCAAGCCTTTACCCGGTCATGACGGCAAACCCGAAATGATTCTGCTGTCTGCCCGCGAGCCCGAGCAATTGCGCCAGATCGCCAGCCGTTTGCTCGCCAGACTGGAGCAGGCGCCGGCAACTGACGGCCTGGCCGCCATTGCCCACACCTTGCAGGTAGGTCGCGAGGCGATGGAGCAGCGTGCGGCATTCATCGCGTCTTCGATGGCAAGCCTGCTGGACGCCTTGCGCGCTCTGGCCGGTGGCGATAGCCGTGGCTGGATTTGCGGGGACACCACCGCCAGCAACGACCGCGTCGAACAGTTCAAAAGCCGCTTCCCGAGCCAATGGCGCGAGCAGTTGGCCAAGCTGTTTGCCAACGGCGAGCAACAACAACTGCTGGAACTGTGGAGCGCGGGATTACGCATCGACTGGACGGCGCTGTGGGCCGCCAGCGGCGAACAACGCCAGCGCATCAGCCTGCCGACTTACCCGTTTGCCACCCGCCGTTATTGGGCGCCTGTTGCCGTCAATCGCCAGCCTTCGGCAGCGACGGTCTTGCACCCGTTGCTGCACCGCAACAGCTCGACCTTCGACCGCCAGCAATTCACCAGTGACTTCAGTGGTGACGAGCCGTGGCTGCGCGACCATCTGGTGAACGGGCGCAAAACCCTGCCCGGTGCGGCCTGCCTGGAAATGATCAGGGCCGCGGTAACGCATTCGCGGGCAGACGGCGAGGCGCAGCCCATGGTCATCGAGCGGCTCAACTGGCTGGCGCCGTTGACGGTGGAAGCCGCGCCGCGTCGCCTGCGGGTCAACCTTGAACGGGTGGACGGTCAGCTAGCGGTGACGCTGCTCGGCGATGATGCCGATCAAGTGCATGGTCAGGCCCGGGTGATCACCGATGTGCAACCGGTGGCCGAACGACTGGATCTGGCGCACTGGCGCGAGCGCCCTTGGCAACGGCGCCTGGACGGCGGCGAAGTCTATCGCCTGTTCGAGCAGATGGGCCTGGCCTACGGCGCCAGCCATCGCGCCATTCGCCAGTTGCTGATAGCGGAGCAGGGCGGCCAGCGCGAAGTGCTGGCGCAATTGAACCTGGAGGGCATCCCTGCCGACGGCGACTGGTGGCTGGAACCTGGCATGACCGACAGCACATTGCAGGCCGCCATCGGTATGTTGCTGCCGCTGCACGAGAGCGCCGCCGCGCCGTTGTCACTGGTGATGCCGTTTGCCCTGCAACGGCTGGAAATCATCGCGCCGTGTCAGCGGCGGATGTGGGCCTTGTTGCGCAGCGAGCTTGCCGACAATCCCGCTGGCCGGATCAATATCGAGCTGTGTGACGATCAGGGACAGCTCTGTGCGCGGTTCACAGGATTGAGCTCAAGACCGCTCACGCCGGGGCCAAAAAAACTGAAGCAGACACAGCAGCTGTTGGCGCCGATCTGGTCAGTGGTCGACGGTGTGATCAATGAACGGGAGGACGCCGGGGGCGCGATGCTGATCTTCGGCGCGACCCCGACCCGTGAGCCGACGCTGGCTGAACTCTATCCTCAGGCCGCACGGGTGGACGGCTCGCAGCCCGACTACGAAGCCGAACTGCACGCCCGGCCCGGATTGACCGAGGTGATGTGGCTGGCGCCGTCCGACGACGGCAGCGCGCACCCGGTCGCGGCGCAACAGCATGGCGTCTTGTCGTTGTTCCGGTTGATCAAGGCGCTGCTGAGTCAGGGCTACGGTCGTCGACCTCTGCGCCTGACCCTGATCACCGATCAGGCGATCAGCATCCGCCCCGGTGAGTCCTGCCAGGCGCATCACGCCGCAGTGCATGGCCTGGCAGGTTCGCTGGCCAAGGAATACCCGCACTGGAGCGTGCAACTCGCGGACCTGCCAGACCGGCAATTGTCGCTGTTGCCCGCAGCACCGTTCGCGGGTGTTGCGTGCGGTGAACTGCTGGCGCTGCGTCAGGGCCAATGGTGGTTCCGCCAACTGGCGCGGGTGACGGCTGATGCAGCACCAGCGCGTCTGCCGGTCTATCGCGATGGCGGTGTCTATCTGGTCATCGGTGGCGCTGGCGGGATTGGCGCGGTCTGGAGCCGCCACGTGATCAGCCAGCATCGCGCCCGAGTGATCTGGATCGGTCGCCGTGCGCTGGATGCACAACTGGAAGCCAAACTGGACGACCTCACCGCCATCAGCCTGATGCATGACGCCCCGGCGCCGGTCTACCTGCAAGTCGACGCCGCAGACGAACAGCAACTGGCCAAGGCGAAACAGCAGATTACCGAGCGGTTTGGCCCGATCAATGGCGTGGTGCATTCGGCCATCGTGCTCAAGGACCAAAGCCTGGCCAACATGGACGAGCAGACCTTCACCCGCGTGCTGAGCGCCAAGGTCGCCACCAGCGTGGCCTTGGCCCGCACGTTCGCACCCAGCGCCGACGCGCTGGATTTCGTGCTGTTTTTCTCCTCGATGATGGCCTTCAGCACGGCTGCCGGACAAAGCAACTACGCGGCCGGCTGCACCTTTGCCGACGCCTTTGCCGATCAACTCAGGGCCCAATGGTCGTGCCCGGTCAAGGTCATCAACTGGGGCTATTGGGGCAGCGTCGGCACGGTGAGTGACGCCCGTTACCGGGAACGCATGAGCGCGCTCGGCCTGGGTTCCATCGAACCCGAGGAAGGCCTGCGCGCACTCGACCAATTGCTGGCGGGCGAACTGCACCAACTGGCGCTGCTCAAGCTTTTGCACAGTGACGAAATCGACGAGCTCGACAGCCTGGCCGGACTGCTCGGCGACGAACACATCGCGCTTTCAGCGCACACCTGCGGCGCCATGGCGGCGATGCAGGACAGGTTAGGGGAAAGGCTGGCGGCGTTGGCTGCAATCACGTAACGCCACACAGAAGTAATCCATTTCACCCACAGCAGACGCGTCACAGGGAAGTTGAAGCATGCAAACAGACGCACATCAGACCACTGCCGCCGCCTGCGGCGAACTCGATGCCCTGGCACGCCGCCTGCTGGCGAGCCAGTTGCAGACGCTTGGGCTGTCTGGCGCCGAGGACCTGCACCGCCTCGCGGCAGAACACGGTCATGTCACGCCGGATTATCTGCACCTGTGGCTGGCGCAAAGCCTGAAATACGTCGCCGGTGTCGAAACCGGCGCTGCCGATGCGCTGTGGCAGCAGTGGAATGAGCGCTTGGCGCTCTGGCGCCAGGACCCGGATCTGGCGGCCAGGGCGCAGTTGCTCGACGCCTGCCTCAAGGGATTGCCAGCGCTGCTGCGCGGTGAGCAGACCGCGACTCGCGTGCTCTTTCCTGACGGCTCGATGACGCTGGTCGAAGGCGTATACAAAAACAATCGGATATCCGACTACTTCAATCAGGTGCTGATCGAAGCAGCGCTGGCCTATATCGAAAGCCGTCCAGCGGGCGCCGAACCATTGCGCATTCTCGAAATTGGCGCCGGCACGGGCGGCACCACCGCAGGCCTGCTGGCCGCGCTGGCGCCTTGGCGGTCGCAGATTGGCGAATACTGCTACACCGATCTGTCGCGAGCGTTCCTGCAACACGGCGTCGACCAATTTGGTGGGGACAACCCGTTCCTGCAAACCCGACTGTTCGATGTGTCGCGCCCGTGCGCCGAGCAGGGCATCGAGACCGATCACTATCATCTGGTGGTGGCGACCAATGTGCTGCACGCCACCCCGCAAATCCGCCAGACATTGCGCAACGCCAAGGCCGTGCTGCGCAAAGGTGGATTGCTGATGCTCAATGAAATCAGCGAAGCGTCGCTGTTCACCCACCTGAGTTTCGGCCTGCTCGAAGGCTGGTGGCTGCACCGCGATGGCGCCCTGCGCATTCCCGGTTGCCCCGGACTTTCGCCGGCAGGCTGGCAGGCGGTGCTGGAGCAAGAGGGCTTCAGCCCGGTGTTGTTCCCGGCCCGGCAGGCCCATGACCGGGGCCAACAGATCATTCTGGCCGAGAGCGACGGCATCGTCCGTCAGCCAGTCATCAATACCGCGCGGCCAGCGGCATCGCCCGCCGATAGCCGCGTGCCTCAAGACAGCTTCACGCCGAAACAGGACGAGACTGCCCCGGACGGCTGGCGGCGTCGCGTCGCCGACTACCTGCGCCATCTGGTCAGCACCACGTTGAAGATCCCGGCCGAGAAGATGAGCCTGTCGCGGCCGCTGGAAGACTATGGCCTGGATTCGATCCTGGTGGTCCGGCTGACCCATGCGTTCAGCGAACATTTTGCCGCCATCGACAGCGCGTTGTTTTTTGAAGTGCCGACCCTGGCGGCGCTGACCGAGCATTTTATCCAGCATCGCAGCGAAGAACTGCAAGCGCTGCTGGGGCAAGCCGAGGCTGAAGTGCGCGAGACAACGGCAGCCACCATCCGCCAGGAACAAACCGCCGTACCGGTCGAGAAGGCCGAGGCCAACCACATCGCCATTATCGGCCTCGACGGCCGTTATCCCGGCGCGCAGTCGATGAGCCAGCTGTGGCGCAACCTCGCCGACGGCCATTGCGCCATCGACGAAATCCCCGCCGAGCGCTGGGACTGGCGGCGTTATTTTGCGGCGGAGAAGGGCAAGTCCGGGCATCTGTACACGCGCTGGGGCGGCTTTATCGAGGGCATCGACCAGTTCGATCCAGCGTTTTTCCGCATCTCGCGCACCGAAGCCGAACGGATGGACCCGCAGGAACGGCTGTTCCTGCAAGTGGCGTATCACAGCATCGAAGACGCGGGCTACAACCCGGTGACCTTGCATCACCAGGGCGAAGTCGGGGTGTTTGTCGGGGTCATGAACGGCAGCTACAACCCCATCAGCAACTACTGGTCGATTGCCAACCGGGTGTCTTATCAGCTGGACCTGCAAGGTCCGAGCTTCGTGGTCGACAGCGCCTGTTCGTCATCGCTGACAGCGATCCATCTGGCGGTCGAGAGCCTGAACAGTGGCAGCTGCGACGTGGCGATTGCCGGCGGCATCAACCTGATCATCAATCCACAGCACTACCTCAGCCTGTGCGAAATGATGATGCTGTCGCCCGGCGAACACTGCCGCGCCTTTGGCGATGACGCCGACGGCTTTGTCGATGCCGAGGGCGTCGGCGCAGTCGTGCTCAAGCCGCTGGACAAGGCGCTGGCCGACGGCGACCGGATCTACGCGGTGATTCGCGGCGGCGCGATCAACGCCGGCGGCAAAACCAATGGCTACACCGTACCGAGCGCCAGCGCCCAACAGCGTGTGCTGGAAAAAGCCCTGGCGCGGTCGGCCGTCGATGCCAGCCGCATCAGCTACATCGAAGCCCACGGCACCGGTACCGCGTTGGGCGACCCGATCGAGATCAGCGGCCTGAGCCGGGTCTTTGCCCATGGCGACGACGCCCGCTGCGCCATCGGCTCGATCAAAAGCAATATCGGCCACTGTGAAAGTGCTGCCGGCATCGCCGGGTTGAGCAAGGTCCTGCTGCAACTGCAACACCGCCAACTGGTGCCGTCGCTGCACGCCAAGCAGCCCAACCCGAGCATTGATTTCGAACAGACCCCGTTTCGCCTGCAACAGCAATTGGCGCCCTGGACCGCCAACGGCGCGACGCGCATGGCCGCGATTTCCTCGTTTGGCGCAGGCGGTGCCAATGCCTCGCTGATCGTCGAAGAACACCTCGGCGTGACCGACTCACGCCCGGCGATGCCCGGCCCCTGGCTGATCCTGTTGTCGGCCCGTGATCCGCAACGCCTGACGGAATCGGCGTCGCGCTTGCTGGCTGTGCTAAACAAAGCGCTGGACACTGAACAGCCGGCCATGGCCGACCTGGCGTGGACCCTGCAAACCGGGCGTGAAGCGATGGCCGAGCGGTTGGCGCTGCGGGTTGAATCCTTCGCCGATGTGCAGCGCTGTCTGGCGCTGTGGCTGGCAGGCGAAGCGCAAGACAACGTGTTCTGTGGCCATAGCGATCCTTATGATCCGGCGCTGGACCAACCCACCTCGCAGCCAATCGAGCACTGGCTGCAACATCAACAGTTGAGCGAACTGGCGACGGCGTGGGTGCAGGGCGAAACCATCGACTGGCAGCCGCTCTATCTCGACAGTTCGTATCGACGCCCCCAGCGCATCAGCCTGCCGGGTTATCCGTTCGCCAGGAACAGCTACTGGATGCCGGGACTGGCACACCCGCCAGCCGATGCGCCCTTCGTCGAAACGACAACCGAGCAGGACCTGACCGACTGCTGCTACCTGCCGCGTTGGCAGACCCAAGCCACAGACGAGCAGGCCACAGCGCCAGGCACCGGAGCGGTGGTGCTGGTGACTCTGGGCGAATCCGCCTCCGCGACCGGGCTGCTGTGGGCGGCACTGGTCGAGCATTATCAAGGCAGCCGGAATGTGCTGCGGATCGACGGCGGTATTGGCGCCACAGTCGAATTGGCGGCAGGCCATTGGCGTTGCGGCGACGATGATCCCGCAGGCTTTGCGCACATTCTGTCGGCCCTCGGCCCGGTGGCGCAGGTCCTGGTGATCGGCGCGCAAACGGCCAGCCACACGACGCCTTCGGCGCTGGCCGACAGCCTGCACCACCACGAGTTGCCGCTGCTGCGGCTGTTCAAGGCGTTGCAACAGGCGGCGAACGACGCCAGCGCGACCGACTGCTTTCTGTTGTCCTTCGGCCGCTATGCCTTTGCCGGCGCGCCGGAGCGGGGCAATCCGCTGGGGGCCGGCATGGCCGGGCTGGGTTACGCCATGGCCCAGAGCGAACACCGGGTGCACCTGCGCAATCTGGACCTCAATCTCGACGAGCTTGAAATGCCGCACAGCCGGCAACCGCTGCTGGCGCAGATACTCGCCGAGCCGGCTTCGCAGCGCGGCGAGCTGATCAAACTCAGCCGTGGCGAGCGATTTATCCAGCAGTTGATCCCGTTGGCGCTGCCGCCAAGCCACACCAGCACGTCGGCGCTGAAGCAGAACGGGGTGTACCTGATCCTCGGCGGCAGCGGCGTGATCGGTCAGGTGATCAGCCGCCAATTGATCGAGCGCTATCAGGCCCGGGTGATCTGGCTCGGGCGCAAACCCGCCGACAGCGAGCAGATACAGCACAGCCTGAAGGCCGAGCAGTTTCGGGGCCGGGTCGATTATCTGCAGGTCGATGCGACAGACCTGGGGCAATTGCAGCAGGCGGTGGCGCTGGTCAATCAGCGTTACGGGCGAATCAATGGCGCGGTGTTCTCTGCGATGGTCTTCGACTTCGAGAACAGCATCCAGCACACCACCGAGGCGCAGTTCCAGCAGATTCTCGACATCAAGAGCCGTGGCAGCCTGCATTTTTATCAGGCGCTGGCCGGGCAGCCGCTGGATTTCCTCTGCTATTTCTCCTCGGGGCAGGGCTTTGCCTTTTCCGGCGCGGCCAAGCTGTCGGCCTATGCCTGCGGCATCACCTTCGCCGACGCGTTTGCCGAGGCCATCGGGCCGACGGCGGGTTTTCCGGTCGGCGTGATCAACTGGGGCTTCTGGCGCGCTTCGCTGCAAGCGCAGACCGTCAGCCAGCACCTGGACGCACTTGATGACGACGAGGGCTTTGCCTGTTTCAGCCGCTTTGTCGCGCAGCTGTCCAGCGGTTCACTGCGCCGCCTGCTGTGCCTCAAGGCTTCGCCGGCGGTGCGTCAGTTGATGGCCGTGCCCGAGGGCCAGCAGTGGCGGCTCGATCCCACGGTGCTAGCACCCGAAGCGGCACCGGGCGTCGAGTTGGAGCCCGCCGAGCGCGAACGGTTGCAGCAGATCTTTGATCCGCAGACGCTCGATCAATCGATTGCCGTGCTGTTGTTGATCCAGTTGCAGACCCTGGGCATCTTCACCGCGCCCGGTGCCCACAGCGCCGAAAGCTGGCGCCAGCAGGCCGGGATCAGCGAGCGCTATCGGCGCTGGTGGCACGAATGCCTGGCGATTCTGCTGGAGCACGGCTACTTGCAGCAGCAAGGTCAGACCTTTGCCGTGGCAACCCCTGTTGCCCTGACGCGACACGCCGCGATCCTGGCCGCCTGGCAAACCCAGCGCGATGGCTATTTCCAGGACCGCGAGCGCCGGGTGCAAGTGACCCTGATCGACGATTGCCTGCTGCAACTGCCGCAGATTCTCACGGGCCGGATTCAGGCGACGGACCTGCTGTTTCCGGACGGCTCGATGGACAAGGTCGAGGGCATCTACCAGCACAACACCCTGTCGGACTTCTTCAATGAGCAACTGGCATTGCGGGTGACGGCGCACGTGCGGTGGCTGCTCGACACCGCCCCGGCACGTCCGGTGCGCATCCTGGAAATCGGCGCCGGCACTGGCGGCACCACCGCCGCCTTGCTGGCGGCGCTGGAACCGCTGGCCGGGCACATCGGCGAATACTGTTACAGCGATCTCTCACGGGCTTTCTTGCAGCACGGGGAAAGCCGCTTCGCCGCAGGCCGGCCCTGGTTCACCACGCACATTCTCGACATCAGCCAGCCCGCTGACAGCCTTGAGCCGTATGACATTGTCGTCGCCACCAATGTGCTGCACGCCACCGCCAACATGCGCAGGACCCTGGCCCATGTCCGGTCACTGTTGCGCAGCGGCGGCCTGCTGGCGCTGAACGAACTGAACCGCAAGACCACGGCCGCGACCGTCACCTTCGGCCTGCTCGATGGCTGGTGGCTGTACGAGGACCCGGCGCTGCGCATCCCCGGCTCGCCGTTGATCGCCGAACAGACCTGGCTTGAGCTGTTGTGGAGCAGCGGCTTTGAACAGGTCGATCTGCACATCCCGGCGCAAATCGCCCTGGGTCAACAGATCATCACCGCCCATGGCGATGCACTGACTCTGCAAGTCCTTGAGCCGCAACTGACCGCCACGCCTGCACAAAACAAGGAGTTTACGTTGAACCAGCATCCTGCCAGCGGAACCGTGGACGTTGCAGACCGACTGCAACAACTGATCGTCGAGGCCCTGGCCAAAACCCTCAAGGCCGATGGCCAGAGCATCGCGCTGCGCACGCCGTTTTCCGATTACGGCGTGGACTCGATTCTCGGGGTGGGTTTCGTCAAGCAGCTGGGCAACCAGTTGGGGATCAAGCTCAACAGCGCGATCCTGTTCGAGCAGGCCACGGTGAGCAAACTGCACAGTTACCTGCAAAAGTCTTATGGCCCGCAGATCGAGCAGGCGTTGGCCGAGCCATTGGCGGCAACCGCCGCGCACGGGCCGCAGACAGCGGCGGCACCGGGCAACCCGGTCATGGCGGCTGCGCTGGCGGGCGCAGAAGCCCCGAATACCCGAGCGCAAACCCGCAACACCGGGCGAATTGCCGTGATCGGCATGGCCGGGCAGTTCCCCGGTGCTGATAACGTTGATGAGCTGTGGGACAACCTGCTGGCCGGTCGCAACGGTGTGCAGGCACTGGGGCCGAACTATCTCCAACCCCATGCCTACAGCGCCGACAGGCAGCCGGGCAAAAGCTATTGCAATCGCGCCGGCATCCTCAAGGACCGCGACTGCTTCGATCCGCTGTTTTTCAACCTCACGCCCCACGAAGCGGAGTCGATGACCCCGCATCAGCGGCTGGTGCTGCAAGAAAGCTGGAAGGCGCTGGAAGACGCCGGGTGCAACCCGATGACCCTGGCCGGTCAGGCGGTCAGCATTTATGTCGGCGCCGAGCCGGGCGGTTATCACCACGACTCGTTTACCGGCAGCTCCGAGGCCATTGTCGCCTCACGCCTGTCGTACTTCCTCGACCTTAAAGGCCCGGCGATGGTAGTCAACACCGGATGTTCGTCGTCCGCGGTGGCGATCCACCAGGCCTGCGAAAGCCTGCGCCACGGTGAAAGCCGCCTGGCTCTGGCGGGCGGCGTGTATGCGCTGCTGGATCAACGCGGGCTGATCAGCCTGTCGGCCATCGACATGCTCAGCCCCAGCGGCCAGTGCCATGCGTTCGAGGCGGCAGCGGACGGCACGGTGATTTCCGAAGGCGTGGGCATGGTCGTGCTCAAACGCCTGGAAGACGCCGAGGCCGATGGCGACCCGATCTACGCCGTGATCGAGGCCTCGGGGGTCAATCAGGACGGCGCGAGCAACGGCATTACCGCGCCCAATGGTGATGCGCAGGAGCAATTGCTGCGCGACACCTGGCTGAAATTCGCCATCGATCCTGCGCAGATCAGCTACGTCGAAGCCCATGGCACCGGCACCCGGTTGGGTGATCCGGTCGAGGCCAACGCGCTGATCCGGGCGTTCCGCGCGTTCACCGACGCCCAGGGTTATTGCGTGCTCGGCAGCGCCAAGGCCAACCTCGGTCACGCGGCGGCGGGGGCTGGCGTCATTGGCCTGATCAAGGTCCTGCTGTCGATCCGCCAACGCATGTTGCCGGTCATGCCGGGCTTTGTGCAGATCAACCCGCTGATCGAACTTGAACACTCGCCGTTCTACATCAATCGTCAGGCGCAGGCCTGGCAAGCCAGTGGCGGCGAACGCCTGGTCGCGGCACTCAACTCCTTTGGCCATAGCGGCACCAACGCGCATCTGGTGATCGGCGAATACCCAGCGGCCCAAAGCACAAGCCAGGACGCAACGCCGCCCGCCGCGAGCCGGGTTATTCCACTGTCAGCCAAAACCGCCGCCAGCCTGCGCGACAACGCCCGGGCACTGGCACACTGGCTGGACAAGACCGAAGCGCCGCTGAGCCACATTGCCTTTACCTTGCAGACCGCCCGGGAGCCGATGCGGGTGAGGGCGGCGCTGGTGGTCAATGACCTCGCGCAACTGCGCATTCAACTGGCGCTGCTGGCCAATGGCGAGGCACTGCCGGTGGCGGCGGACGACAACGGCAGGCTGGCCAGCGAGTGGGTCGCCGGCAGCGACATCGACTGGGCGGCACGCTGGCCAAGCGGCTCGGCCAGACGTATTCACCTGCCGCCTTACCAGTTTGCCAAAGAGCGCTACTGGGCCGATCAGACACCGCAGACCGTCGTCGAACAGGACACGCCCGAAGACGCGATGGATGAACCCGCCAACGGCCTGTTTCTGGCACGTCCCGTGTGGCAGGAGCCGCTGGGTGCAAGCGCTGATGCAGACGATGACATCGGCCAGCGCCTGCTGTTGTGGGTCGGTTTCAGCAGCGCGCAAGTGACGCAGTTGCAAGCCCTGACCCACGCCGCCGGCGCCGGCGTCAGCGGGGAAATCCTGCCCTGCGCCAGGACCGCCCCGGCAGCGCGTTATCAGGAACTGGCGATTGCGTTGTTGCTGCGATTGCAGACGCTCAAGGGCCGGGTCCACGTTGAACTGATGATCGCCGAACAGGCACCGGAGCACCTGCTGTACGCCGGTCTCGACGGCCTGCTGAAAACCGCCTGCCTGGAGCAGCCGGCACTGAGTGCCCGCTGCCTGATGATCAAGGTCGAGCCCGGCCAGCCATTGTCGGCGGCGCAGCTCAAACAGCTGTCGAGCACGCTCGGCGAAAACCGCCCGCGCGCCAGCTCGGTGTTGCAACGCAGCGGCCCACAGGGCGAGCGCCAGGAACTGCAATGGCAGGAACTGGCGGACGATGTCGCCGCCCGCCGTGAGCACGACCGCATCATCTGGAAAGACCAAGGCGTCTACCTGATTACCGGTGGCGCCGGTGGCCTGGGGCTGATCTTTGCCGGGGCGATTGCCGAGCAATGCAGCGACGTCACCTTGATCCTGATTGGCCGCTCGGCCCTTGATGCACGTCAGCAGGCACGGTTGCAGGCCATTCGTGACGCTGGCGCGGTGGTCATTTACCAGCAGGTCGACCTGACCGACGCCGAAGCGCTGGAACAGTTGATTGAAGAAATCTGCACCCGACACGGCGGCCTCAACGGTGTGCTGCATGGCGCCGGGATCAACCGCGATCGGCTGCTCGCACATAAAACCGCGCAGGACATGGTCGAGGTGTTTGCCGCCAAAGTGGTCGGCACCGAGCTGCTGGACCGTGCTTGCCGTCGGCTGTACCTGGATTTCTTCGTGCTGTTTTCATCCTGTTCGGCGGTGCTGGGCAGCATCGGCCAGTCGGATTACGCCGCCGCCAACGGCTTTGTCGATCACTTTGCCGGGTTGCGCAACAAACGCGTCGAACAGGGCCTGCGATTCGGCCACACGCTGTCGATCAACTACCCGCTGTGGCGTGACGGCGGCATGCAGGTCAGCGCCGCCGACCGTGCGCACATCCGCCACAAGACCGGCATGGCGCCGATGCAGTCGGTTCACGGCATCCAGGCATTGCAACTGGGGCTGAACGCCGGCCTGGAACGGCTGTTGGTGATCGAGGGCGACCTGGCGCAGATTCGTGCGCACTTTGGTGCGGCTGAAGAAACCGCAGCCGAGCCAGTGCTGACGTCGGCCCCGGTCGCGGTGGAGCGCACGCGGCTCACGGCGGTGATTCTCGAACGACTGAAAACGGTCTTTTGTGCCGTGACCAAGCTGCCGCCCGACCGGGTCGAAAGCGCTGCGCCGCTGGAGCAGTACGGCATCGACTCGATCATGATCACCCGGCTGAACAAGGCGCTGGAGGACGTGTTCTCGGCGATGACACAACTGCGCCCGGCAGAACGCCTGTTGTCGAAAACGCTGTTTTTCGAATACCACAGCCTGGACGCGCTGACTGGCTATCTGGTGGCCGAACATCACCGCGCCTGCCTGCTGTGGAGCGGTCTGGCCGAGGTGCCAACGCCGGTGCCGACTGCACCGGTTGCCAGCCAGCCAGCCCCGGTGCCTGCGCCGATGGCGATGTCAGCCGCCGAGCCCATCGCGATCATCGGCATCAGCGGCCGTTATCCGCAGGCCGCGAATCTCGACGAATACTGGCGCAACCTCAAGGAAGGGCGCGACAGCATCACCGAGATTCCGTCGCAGCGCTGGTCGCTTGAGGGCTTCTATGTCGATTCGGTGTCCGAGGCGCTGAAGCAGGCCCGCAGCTATAGCAAGTGGGGCGGTTTCATCGACGGCTTTGCCGATTTCGATCCGCTGTTTTTCAATATTTCGCCGCGTGAGGCGGTCAACATGGACCCGCAGGAGCGGCTGTTCCTGCAATCGTGCTGGCAGTCGCTGGAAGACGCCGGCATCACCAAGGCCGATCTGGCCGAACAGTATCAGGGCAACGTCGGGGTCTTTGCCGGCATCACCAAGACCGGCTACAGCCTCTACGGGCCGGCGTTGCGGGAGCAGGGGCACCTGGTGTTTCCGCGCACCTCGTTCGGCTCGACCGCCAACCGCGTGTCCTATGTGCTGGACCTCAACGGGCCGAGCGAACCGGTGGACACCATGTGTTCCTCGTCGCTGACCGCGCTGCACCGGGCCTGCGAAAGCCTGCGGCGCGGTGAGTGCCGGATGGCCTTTGCCGGCGGGGTCAATCTGTACCTGCATCCCTCCAACTACGTGGAATTGAGCGCCGGGCAGATGCTCTCCAAAGACGGCCGCTGCCGCAGTTTCGGCGAAGGCGGCAACGGCTTCGTACCGGGCGAGGGTGTCGGTTCGGTGCTGCTCAAACCGTTGTCCCAGGCACTGGCGGACCGCGACAACATCCACGCGCTGATCCGCGCCGTGGCGGTCAATCATGGCGGCAAGACCAACGGCTACACCGTGCCCAATCCCCAGGCCCAGGCCAGGGTGATTCGCCTGGCCATCGATCAGGCCGGGCTCGACGCCCGCCAGATCAGTTACGTCGAGGCCCACGGCACCGGCACCGAACTGGGCGACCCGATCGAGGTGAGCGGCCTGAGCCAGGCCTTTGCGCTTGACGACGTCGATCTCGGCCACTGCGCGCTGGGTTCGGTGAAAGCCAATATCGGACACCTGGAAGGCGCCGCCGGTATCGCCGGGGTGAGCAAGGTCATTCTCCAGCTCAAACACAAACAACTGGCGCCGAGCCTGCATGCCAGCACCCTCAATCCCAACCTGACGCTGGACGCCACGCCGTTCTATCTGCAACAGACCCTGGGCGAGTGGCGCCCGGCAGGCGATGGGCCGCGTATCGCCGGGGTTTCGTCCTTTGGCGCCGGGGGTGCCAACGCCCATGTGCTGTTGCAGGAACACGACGAATATCGCGAATTGCCAACCGCCAGCGGCGCCGAAGTGATTCTGCTGTCGGCCAGGGACGGCGAACGCCTGCGCGATTATGCGCAGGCACTGCTGGATTATGTAGGGGCGCGGCCAGCGCTGTCGGGCGCCGACCTGGCAAACCTGGCGTACACCCTGCAAACCGGTCGGGAAATGATGGCGGCGCGTCTGGGCCTGGTGGTCGATTCGCCCGCCGCGCTGGCGACGCAATTGCGCAGCTTTATCGAGCGTGGCGCCGAGCCGGACGCAGGCCTTTACGCCGGCGACATCCAGCGTAAACAGCTCGCCGCCCAGGCTGATGCCGAGCTGGCGCCGGTGATTCGCCGTTGGGCCGAAAGCGGCAAGCTGCACAAGCTGCTGGAGTTGTGGGTCAACGGCGAGGTCATCGACTGGACGCTGCTGCATGCCCTGCGGGCCGGGCCGCTGCCGTACCGGATCAGCGTGCCGGTCTATCCCTTTGCCCGCGAGACGTTCTGGTTGCCGGGTATTGAGCCTGTGGCGGCACCTGCTCTTGAGGCCGCCGACGCCGACGCCGACGCGGCGGCGGCCACGAGCAGCGATCACCTGAGCTATCTGGCGCGCTGGCAGGCCGACGGGCAGGGCAGCGAACCCATGACCGCCGAGCACCGTTGCGTGCTGATTGTCGGCGATGCGTCGACCCGGCCAGTGGCAGAAGCGATCACCGCGCACTACCTGCTCAGCGCCGGTTTTGCCAACGGTGCCGGTCGGGTGATCCGTCTGGAGCCCGGCACACAAACCGTCTGTCTGGCGCCGGATCACTGGGCGCTGGACGTCGCTGATCCGCAAGCGCTGGAACACTGCCTGAGCGCGGCCCCGGCCATCGATTGCCTGTATTTCTTCGGCGGCAACGCCCAGGCCACGGACTGGCAAGCGCAGCTCGACAGCCCGAAAGCCAATGAAGTACTGCTGCTGCGGTTGATCAAATGGCTCAAGCAACACAGTCCTTGCCAGGCCATCGACAGCTACATCATCAGCCAGGACAACTTCGACATCAGCGGCGAGCCAGTGAGTGCCGTGGGTGGCGGCCTGACGGGCATGGCCTACGCGATTGCCCAGGGCGAGCACCGCTTCCGGGTGCGCAACCTGGATGTCGACAGCCGTGAACTGGCCGACCACCGCCGTCGACCACGCTTGCTGCGTCAGCTGCAGGGCGAGGGCGGACTGGCGCGGGGCGAGGTGCTGTGCCTGCGCGACGGCGTGCGTTATCGCCAGCGCATTTTCAAGCTGAACTGGCAACCCCAGGCGCCGTTGTCTGACGGCCGTTTTGTCACCCCGGCGCTCAAGCGCGGCGGCGTCTATGTGATTCTCGGCGGCAGCGGCACGGTGGGCTCGATTATCAGTCGCTACCTGCTGGCCGACTATCAGGCGCGGGTCATCTGGCTGGGGCGCAGCGGCGCCGACGATCCCAAGGTGCAGCAACGGCTCGCCAACTGCCTGCAACAGGTTGGCGGCACGGTCGATCCGGCGCAGTTGCACTACGTGCAAGCCGACGCCAACGATCCGGCCTCGCTGCAACGGGCCGTGGCGCAGATCAAACAGCGTCATGGCGCGATCAACGGGGCGATTTTCTCCGCCGTGGTGTTCAACCATGAAGACCCGATCACGCGCATCCCCGAGCCGCAGTTCGACGCAATCGTGCAAGTGAAAAGCCGTGGCGGCATCGAGTTCTACCGGGCGCTGGCCGACCAGCCGCTGGATTTCATGTGCTACTTCTCGTCGGGGCAAAGCTTTGCCTTCTCCGGCGCGGCCCGGCTGGGCGCCTATGCTGCCGGCATCACTTTCGGCGACACGCTGGTGCGCAGCTTGCGCCAGCAGGCGGCGTTCCCGGTGGGCGCGATCAACTGGGGGTTCTGGCTGTCCTCGCTGACCGAGCAACAGGCGGCGGACCCGACCGCACAACCGATGAGCCGTCACGCCGGGGCCCTGCAGGACCGCGAAGGCTTTGAGTGTTTTGCCCGCTTTGTCGACGCCCTGAGTCACGGCCAGCTCGATCAGGTGCTGTGCATGGCCGCTTCGGCGCCGGTCCAGCAGTTGATGCAACTGCAACCGCAGCCGATCGTCCTAGGCCAGATCGGCATTCAGTCGTCTGATGATGGCTTCGAGCGCTACCGCATCGCTGCCGCACCATTGCTCGCGGTCCACGATCCATTGCCGTTTGACCAGGCCATGGCCGGCATGACCCTGGTGCAATTGCGTCGCATGGGCCTGTTCAGCCAACCGGGGCAGTTTCAGGACAGCGAAGTCCTGCGCCATCAGGCCGGCATCGGTGAACACTATGGCCGCTGGTGGACGACCAGCCTCGAACTGCTGCAACAGCAGGGTCTGGTGCAGCGCCGGGGCACCCAGGTCGCGGTCACCGAGCCCGTGGATGCTCAGGCACTGGAGCAACGCTGGTGCCGGCTCAGGGACGAGCTGATCGCCGTGCCGCAACGCAAGGCCCAGGTGCAGCTGGTTGACGCCTGCCTGCAACAGTTGCCGGCGATATTGGGCGGACGCACCCAGGCCACCGATGTCATGTTTCCCAACGGCTCGATGGACAAGGTCGAGGGCGTCTATCGCCACAACGCCTTGTCCGACTACTTCAATCAGGTGGTCGCAGGCGTCGTGCAGCAGCACATCGAAACGCTGTTGAGCACCGAGCCGCAGCGGCAAATCCGCATTCTGGAAATCGGTGCGGGCACTGGCGGCACCAGCTCCATCGTGCTGCCGGCGTTGCAAGACTGGCGCGGGCAGATTGCCGAATATTGCTACACCGACATCTCCAAGGCGTTTCTGATGTACGCCAAAAAAAACCTATGGCGCGGCCAATCCGTTCCTCACTTATCAGGTATGGAACGTTGAGCAACCGCCGCAAGCCCAGGGGTTGGAGCTGGGCAGTTATGACATTGTCATCGCCGCCAACGTGCTGCACGCCACCGGCAGCATTCGCCGCACGTTGACCCATGCCGGTGCGTTGCTGCGCCGCAATGGAAGGGTGGTGATGAATGAAATCAGCGACCGCTCGCTGTTCGCCCACCTGACCTTCGGCCTGCTCAAGGGCTGGTGGCTCTATGAAGACCCGGAGCTGCGCATCCCCGGCACACCGGCCTTGTATCCGCAAAGTTGGGCCCGCGTGCTGGGCGACACCGGCTTCCACAGCGTCGCCTTCCCGGCGCAATGCGCCCATGGCCTTGGCCAGCAGATTATCGTCGCGCACAGCGATGGTATCGAGCGCGTGGTGGTGCCGGATCAAGTCGAAAAACCGCTCGGCCACCCCGCACCCACCCTGCAAACGGCACCTGCGGTAGCCGGTAGCGGTCGCGAGGTGCTGACCGCGTTGGTGCTGGACGGCCTGGCCAGGACGTTGCAACTGGAGCCCGGTCGCATTCAGGCGGATCAGCCGTTTGCCGACTACGGCATCGACTCGATCCTTGGCGTGAGTTTTGTCAGCCACATCGGCGAGGCCCTGGGCACGGAGCTCAACACCGCGTTGCTGTTCGACTATTCGTCGCTGCAAAGCCTGGTGGACTACCTGCTCGGCCAATACCCGGCGCAGTGCGCCGCGTTGGCGGGCGCCACGGCACAGCCCGCAATACCTGAGCCAGCCGCACCCCCGCAGCACCTTGAAGCTGCGTTTCTGTGCGGTGAACTGGCAATCGATGAATTGCTGAACATCATCAACGACAGCGCCACGGCAAACCACGGCATCGCGCAAGCCAAGGCCGGGAAAGGACAACCATGAGCAGCCAAGCATTTCAATCGATCATCGCCCGGCTTCAACAGCGCCAGATCACCGCTGACGAGGCCCGGCAGCTGCTGCAACAACTCAAGGCCGGCGCGCAGGCGACAACAGAACCGCCGCCAGCCACTCGCCCGCCGGTGCACGACGAGATTGCCGTGATCGGCATGTCGGGGCAGTTTCCCGGCGCCGACAACGTCGAGCGCTTCTGGCACAACCTCAGCACCGGTGCCGACGGCGTGGTTGAACTGGGCGAGCGTTATCTGGACCCGCAACGCAACTATTCGGCCGAGCGCCAGCCCGGCAAGACCTACTGCAAATGGGGCGGTGTTCTTGAACAGCGTGATGATTTCGATCCGCTGTTTTTCAATATTTCGCCCCGCGATGCCGAGTCGATGAACCCGCATCAGCGGCTGATCCTCCAGGAAAGCTGGAAGGCCCTGGAAGACGCCGGCTACAACCCGAAAAGTTTTCGCGACCAGTCGGTGGGCATCTTTGTCGGTGCCGAACCGACCGGCTATTTCCACGAAACCTTTATCGGCGCCTCCGACGCGATCATTGCTTCGCGCCTGTCCTACTTCCTCGATTTCAAAGGCCCGGCACTGGTGGTGAACACCGGTTGTTCGTCCTCGGCCACGGCCATTCACCTGGCGTGCGAAAGCCTGCGCAATGGCGAGGCCGACCTGGCGCTGGCTGGCGGTGTGTTCGCCACCCTGGGCGAACCCGGCCTGATCAGCCTGGCGCAAATGGACATGCTGTCGCCGACCGGGCATTGCCATACCTTCGATCAGCGCAGCGACGGCATCGTGCTGTCCGAAGCGGTCGGCATGCTGACCCTCAAGCGTCTGTCCCAGGCACTGGCCGACGGCGACCCGATCTACGGGGTGATCTGCGCCTCGGGCATGAACCAGGACGGCGCCAGCAACGGCATTACCGCTCCCAGCGGCCAGGCCCAGGAACGGCTGATCAGCGAGCTGTATTGGCGGTTCGGCATCGATGCGCGGCAGATCAGCTACGTCGAAGCCCACGGCACCGGCACGCCACTGGGCGATCCGGTCGAGGTCAACGCGCTGGTCCGGGCTTTCCGCCAGTTCACCGACGACACCGGCTATTGCGCGCTGGGCAGCGCCAAGGCGCACATCGGCCACACCTCGGCGGCGGCCGGCGTGGTCAGCCTGATCAAGATCCTGCTGTCGATGAAGCATCGCCAGTTGCCGGGGCTGTTGAATTTCGAACAGCTCAACCCACGGATCGAACTGGCGGGCTCGGCGTTTCATATCCACGCCGAACCCCGGGAATGGCTCGGCAGCGGCCCGAAAATGGCGGCGCTCAACTCCTTTGGCCACAGCGGCACCAATGTGCACATGGTCATCCGTGAAGCGCCCGAAGTCGCCGCCGTGCCGGTCCCCGACGAGGCGCGGCCCTGCTTGCTGCCACTGTCGGCACGCACCGCCGACAGCCTCAAACGCTATGCCCGCCGCGTGCGTCAGGCACTGCTGGATCCGGCCCTGCGCCTGCCGGACCTCGCGTACACCCTGCAAACGGGGCGGCTGGCCCAGGCGCATCGGTTGATCTTCCTGTGCTCCGACAAGGACCAGTTGCGCCAACAATTGAATGACTGGCTGGACGGGCGTTCGCCCCGACATGGCTGGGCCGGGCAGATCGACACGGCTGAATGTGCGGACATCGAGGTACCTGCCACTGCCGACGCCGCGAGCCTGCAACCGCTGGCCGAGGCCTGGGTCACGGGCGGCACGCTCGACTGGGCGCAATTCAACCGCCAGCGCCGTGGCGACGCCCGCCGTGTGCATGCGCCGGTCTATCCGTTTGCCCGGCAGAATTTCTGGATCGCGCCCGCGCAACGTGGCGCGGCGGGCGGCGAGACTCAGGCCGGCGCTGGTATTACAGAACGCAATCTGCATCCATTCCTGGCGCGAAACACCTCCGATCTACAGCGTCAGCGCTTCAGCAGCGTGTTTGATGGCGAGGAATTTTTCCTCAAGCAGCACGTGGTCGGCGGGCAACGGATTTTCCCCGGCGTCGCCTATCTGGAAATGGCCCGCGCGGCGGTGGCGATGGCCACGGCGGGGCGCCAGCCATCGTTCAGCCAAGTGGTGTGGCTGCGGCCATTGATCATCGGCGCCCAGCCACGGCAGGTCGATATCGAGCTGACACTGGAAGACGACGAACAGATTCGCTTCGAGATTTCCAGCCGCGAGCTGGATTTGCTCATCGGGCACGCCACGGGTGAACCGCTGCTGCACAGCCAGGGACTGGCCGGATTTTCTGAGCCATCGGCGCCGCAACAGGTGGATCTGGCGGCCTTCAAGGCGCGCATGACTGGCGGTCAGCTGAGTGCCCAACAGTGTTACGACGCCTATCAGGCGATGACGTTTGAACACGGCCCGGCCTATCAGGGCTTGCAAACGGTGGACCTCGGGCGGGGCGAAGTGCTGGCGCAACTGCGGCTGCCCGCCTGCCAGCGCGACAGCCTCGAAGACTATGTGTTGCACCCGTCGCTGATGGATTCGGCGCTACAGGCGGCCATCGCCCTGAGCCTCGGTGCCGAGGTGGTACTGGCCGAAGATGAGCGCCAGCACCTGCCGCCGTTGACGCGCCCGACGCTGCCGTTTGCCCTTGAAGGCTTGCAGATTCTGCATCGTTGCAGCGAATCGATGTGGGCCCGGGTGAGCTACGCCGAACGCCGCGACGATCAGCAGGCCGACAGCGGTTTGCAGCGCTTGAACATTGAACTGTTCGATCAGCAGGGCACGCTGTGCGTATTGATGCAGGGCTTCACCTCTCGGGTGCTGGGCACCCCGAGTGAACCGGCAACCAGCGACCAGCCGCTGCTGGAAACCCTGCTGTTCCAGCCACAGTGGATCGACGAGGCGCCACCGTTGGCTCAGGTGCCGGACTTCAGCCAGCGCCTGATCCTGCTGAGCGGCTTTGATCCCCGGATCGTCGCCGAGGTGCAGCAACAACTGGCGGGCCGCTGCACGGTGCTGGGCGTTCCCGAGCAAGACTGCGCCGTGGATTATCAGCAGACGGCACTCGCGCTGTTGCAGCACATCCGGTTGCTGCTTGGTGCGGGCGGCGGACGGCGGTTGCTGCAGCTCGCCGTGTATAACCCCAATGGCGAACGCATGATCGGCGGCCTGGCGGCGATGCTGCGCAGTTTGCAGCTGGAAGTGCCGGACGTGACCGGCCAACTGATCGAGCTCGACGAGCCGCAATCACTGGCGCAACGATTGGCGGAAAACGCCGCTGCCGGCGACGTCGGGATTCGTTACCAGTCGGGTCGTCGCCAGGTACAACACTGGCGTCCTTGCCCGGCAGTGGACCTGGCGATTGACGCGCCGTGGAAGGACCGTGGCGTGTACCTGATTACCGGTGGCCTCGGCGGTCTTGGGCGGCTGTTCGCCCAGGCCATCGCCACCCGTGTCAGCGACGCCACCTTGATTCTCACTGGCCGTTCAGCACTGGCCCCGAACGGGCTGGCCGGGATTGACGCGGGCCGCAACCACATCGAATACCACCGGCTGGATGTCAGCGACGCCGAGGCAGTGCAGCGTCTGATCGATGAGATTGTCGCCAAGCATCACGGCCTCGACGGCGTGCTGCACAGCGCCGGGGTGATCCGCGACAGCCTGCTGATCAACAAACAGGATGACGAACTGCAACAGGTGATGGCGGCCAAAGTCGCCGGCACCCGCAACCTGGACCTGGCCACCGCCGGATTGGCGCTGGATTTCTGGATCTGCTTTTCCTCCGGCACCGGCGTCGTCGGCAATGCCGGTCAGGCCGACTACGCGGCGGCCAACGCTTTTGTCGACCGCTACGCCGCCTACCGCAACCAACTGACCGCCCAAGGGCTGCGCCGTGGCCAGAGCCTGGCGATCAACTGGCCGCTGTGGAAAGAGGGCGGCATGCAGGTCGATGCCGCGACCGCGCAGCAGATGGCGCACAGCACCGGCATGGTCGCCATGCCGAGCAACGCCGGGATTCATGCCCTGCGCCAATGTGTGGCGCTGGCACTGCCACAGGTGCTGGTGATGCACGGCCGGCGCGAGCCGATTACCGCGCTGGTCAGCGGCGCCACCCAGGCCTCAGCGCCGCAGGCCGCCCCGCAGGTTGCCGCCAACAGTGACGCACCATTGGCCGAAGCACTGCACCGGGCCTTGATCGACCTGGTGTCCACGCAGATGAAAATTCCCGCTGGCGAGATCCGGCTCGATGTCGAGTTCAGTCAGTACGGCTTCGACTCGATCAGCCTGACCACGCTGGCCAACACCCTGAAACAGCAATGGCGACTCAATCTGGCGCCGACGATCTTTTTCGAACACGCCACGGTCGGCCGTTTCGCCGCGTACCTGGAACGTGAGCACCGCAGCGCACTGGCCGCCAGCCTCGCGCCGCAAACAGCGCCGCCGGCAGTTCAGCCCCGGCAACCACAGCCGCAGGCAGAGGTCCCGCGACCGCTGCCAACCGCCCGCATTGCCCCGGCCAAAGCGCCTGCCACCGAGGCCGACGATGACATCGCGATCATCGGCGTCAGTGGCCGCTTCCCGATGGCCGACGACGTCGAGCAGTTTTTCCAGAACCTCAACGACGGGCGCGACTGCATCAGCGAGATTCCCGCCGACCGCTGGGATTGGCGCCAGTACTACGGCGATCCGCACCGCGAGGTCGACAAGACCAACGTCAAGTGGGGCGGCTTCATCCACGGTGTCGATCACTTCGACCCGCTGTTCTTCGCCATCTCGCCACGCGAAGCACAGTTGATGGACCCGCAGCAGCGCCTGTTGATGACCTACGTGTGGCTGGCCATCGAAGACGCCGGCTACGCCACCGCAGCTCTGGCGGGCAGCGACACCGGGATTTTCGTCGGTACCGGAGTGACCGGCTACAGCAGCCTGATCGCCAAGGCCGGCGTACCGGTCGAAGGCTATAGCGCCACGGCGATGGTGCCCTCGGTCGGGCCCAATCGCATGAGCTTCCTGCTGGATTTCCACGGCCCCAGCGAACCAGTGGAAACCGCCTGCTCGTCGTCGCTGGTGGCGATCCATCGTGCGGTCCAGGCGATGCGCAGCGGTGATTGCCGGATGGCGGTGGTCGGCGGCGTCAACACCTTGATCGCACCCGAGGCGCAGATCAGCTTCAGCAAGGCCGGGATGCTCGCGCTGGACGGGCGCAGCAAGACCTTCTCGGCCCAGGCCAACGGCTATGCCCGTGGCGAAGGCGTCGGGATGATCGTGCTGAAAAAACGCGCCCAGGCCGAGGCCGATGGCGACCACATCTATGCGCTGATCCGCAGCACCGCGGAAAACCACGGCGGCAAGGCCAACTCGCTGACGGCGCCCAACCCACGGGCCCAGGCCGAGTTGCTGAAGTCCGCCTGGCGCAAGGCCGGGGTCGATCCGCGCAGCGTCGGCTACATCGAGGCCCATGGCACCGGCACCGAGCTGGGCGACCCGATTGAAATCAACGGTCTGAAAATGGCCTTCCGCGAACTGGCCGAAGAGCTGAGCAGCGAGGCACCGGGGCAGGGCTATTGCGGCGTCGGTTCGGTGAAGTCGAACATCGGCCACCTGGAGCTGGCGGCCGGGATTGCCGGGGTGATCAAGGTCCTGCTGCAACTCAAGCACCAGACCCTGTTCAAGAGCCTGCACTGCGAACAGCTCAACCCTTATATCGAACTCGATAACAGCCCGTTTTATGTGGTCCAGCAAAGCCGCCCCTGGGCTGCCCTCAAGGACCGTCACGGCGATGAGTTGCCGCGTCGGGCCGGTGTCAGTTCGTTCGGTTTTGGCGGCGCGAATGCGCATGTCCTGCTGGAGGAATATCGCGCGCCACAGCCAGCTCGCAACGAAGCGACTTCAGGCGCAAGAGCGTTTCTGCTGTCGGCGAAAACCCCGGAACGGCTGCGTGAGTCCGCCCGTCGCCTGGCTGAGTTCATTGCCGCCGCACCTGCGCAAGACCCGCGCTACCTCGACGATCTGGCCTATACGCTGCAAGTGGGCCGCGATGTGATGCAGGAGCGGGTGGCGCTGTTGAGCGATTCCCTGGGCGATCTGCAACGCCAGCTCGGCGACTTCGCGGCGACCGGCAAGGCGCTCTATCGCGGCACCAGTGAGGGCGACAACCCGGCACTGGCGCTGTTTCGCCAGGACGAGGACATGGCCGCCGCGCTGGCGGCCTGGATCGACAAACGCAAGTACCACAAGTTGCTGGAACTGTGGGCCCAGGGCCTGACGATTGACTGGCGTGATTTCTATCGAGACGCCCGGTCGATGCGCCGCCTCAGCCTGCCGGGTTATCCCTTTGCCGAGGAGCGTTACTGGGTCACGGACCTTGCCACCGGCCTGGTGGCCAACCCCGTTCAAACGGGCGCGTGGCTGCACCCGATGCTTGAACGCAATACCTCGGATTTTTACCAGCAGCGCTTCAGCAGCCGTTGGCAGGGTGACGAGAGTTGGTTTGTCGACCATCAGGTCGACAGCCGTAAGACCCTGCCCGGCGTTGGTTATCTGGAAATGGCCCGTGCGGCGATTGCCCGGTCGCTGGAGGCGCAGGCACTGCAGGCCGGTACTTTGCAATTCAAAAACATCGTCTGGCTGACGCCTTATTCGCCGACGCCGCAGCACAACGAACTGCATATCGAATTGACGCTGGAACAGCAGAAAGTCGACTTCAGGATTTACTCGCAAACCGACGGTGTCGCGCTGGAACATTGCAAGGGCAGTGCGCAGGTCATCCCGACCGCCAATGTGCAACCGCTGGATCTGGACAGCCTTTGCGCGGCGCCCTGGCAGCGCAGCCTTGAAGCGGCCGAGCTGTATCCGCTGTTCGACGCGATGGGCATTCACTATGGTCCCGGCCATCGCGGTGTTTCGCGGTTGTGGCTGGGGGAGGGCCGGGTGCTGGCCCGGCTTGAACTGGCGCCAGGGTTGTTTGACGGTGATTGGGTGCTGCATCCGGGCATGCTCGATTCCGCCGTTCAGGCGTCGATTGGCCTGCTGCAAAACCGCGACGGGATTGGCGAGACGCTGTTGCCCTTTGCCCTTGAGCTGCTGAACGTATACGGGCGTTGCCAGCCGCAGATGTGGGCACTGATCAGCATCGATGGGCGCAATGCGGGCAGCGCGGTGCAACGAATCGACATCGATGTATGCGATGAGCATGGGCAGATTGCCGTGGCGTTACGCGGGTTCAGCTCGCGGCCGGTTCGGGCCGGCCGTGAACGTCCAGCCGATCAGTCGCTGCCGGCGGGCCTGAGCCTGCTGGCGCCTCAATGGGTGATCGCCGATAGCCCGTCGATGCCGCCGCAGGCATTGCCGACGTTGGCCATTGGCGCATCGAATGAGCGCCGCGACTGGCTGGCCGGGTTACACCCACAGATCGAGTTCCTGCCGTCGCAGGCATCCACCCTCGATGGGATCGCCGCTCAGCTGTCGGCCTGCGCACCGTTCCAGCGCCTGATCTGGCTGGCGCCGGCAGAGCACAGCACGCTGATGCTGTTCCGCCTGATCAAGGCGCTGTTGCAGCTCGGTGTTGCCCAGCAAGCGTTGCACCTGCAATTGATCTTCACCACCAGCATCGCCCTGCGCCCCGATGAACCGTTGGTGCCGGAGCAGGCGGCCTGCCACGGCCTGGCCGGGTCGCTGGCCAAGGAACAGGAGCAATGGCGGGTTGAACTGATCGACCTGCCAGCGGACGGCCAACCGCTGCCGCAAACAATGCCCGAGCCCACCTTGCCCGCTGAATGCCTGGCCTGGCGTCAGGGTGAATGGTTTCGCCAGCGCTTGTTGCCGCTGGCCTCGCAAGCGCACACGGCGATTGGCGGTGTCAGTTACCGCGAAGGCGGCGTGTACGTGGTGATTGGCGGCGCTGGCGGCATTGGCGAAGTCTGGACACGGCATCTGATCAGCCAGTGGCGTGCGCAAGTGGTCTGGTTGGGCCGTCGCGTGGCTGACGATCAGATCAATCAAAAACTCGCGGCGCTGGGGCAGTTTGCCCGACAACACAACGCGCCACCGCCGCTGTACATCCAGGCCGACGCTACCGATGTCGGGCAACTGGCACGGGCCCGGCAGCAAGTGGTCGAGGCCTGTGGGCCGATCAATGGCTGGGTGCATTCGGCACTGGTGCTGACTGATGCGCGGCTTGCGCAGATGGACGAGGCCCAGTTCAGCGCCGTGTTCGATGCCAAGCGCCTGACCAGCCTCGCCATGGCCCATGTCTGTACCGCGGCGGACAACCCGGCGCTGGACTTCGTGCTGTTTTTCTCATCCATGATTGCCTTCAGCCGAGCTGCCGGCCAGGGCAACTACGCTGCGGGCTGCGCCTTCGCCGATGCCTTTGCCGCGCAGCTCGGTCAGCACGGCCCGTACCCGGTCAAGGTCATCAACTGGGGCTATTGGGGTTCGGTGGGCGTGGTCGCCGATCCGGGTTATCGGGCGCGGATGGCCGCGCAGGGCCTGGGCTCGATTGAACCGCAAGAAGGCATGGCGGCGCTGGACCGGTTGCTGGCCAGCCCCTGGTCGCAGTTGGGGCTGATCAAGTTGCTGGAGCCGATGGCCATCGCCGGCATCGACAGCGGCTGGCAGCTCGATTGCTACCCGGCGCCCCCATCACTGGCGTCCGCTGACTGGGCGCAGGTCGCGCAACGCTGCGCTGCGGCGCCGCAACATCACCCGGCGGCCCACGAGATGAACCGGCTGTTGCTGGCGCAGACCTTCGCCTGCCTCGGCGAACTGGCCGCTGGCGGGCCGCTGACCGAACAGCGGATCGCCGCCGAGCCGGCCGTGGCGGCCAACCTGCAAGCCCATCCGTTCTACCGACGCTGGCTGCGCGAAAGCCTGTGCCTGTTGACGGACAACGGCGATATCGATGCCCACGGCCAGTTATTGTCGGCGCTGCCTGAGCCGGCGACGCTGTGGTCGCAATGGCAGCAGGCCAGCGAACAGTGGCGCCGCGACGCCGATCTGCACGCTCAATTGCAGCTGGTGCAAACCTGCGTCCGCGCGCTGCCGGCGATCCTGCGCGGCGAGCAGGCGGCCACCGGGGTGATATTCCCCGACGGTTCGATGGCGCTGGTGGAGGGCATCTACAAGAACAACCGCGTCTGCGACTACTTCAACGCCGTGCTCGGCGAGGTGGTGGCCGATGTCGCTCGTCGTCAGGCGCAGAGCGGCAGGCCGCTGCGGATTCTGGAAATCGGCGCTGGCACAGGTGGCACCACCGCCGGGCTGATCGAGACGTTGCGCCCATGGCAACAAGGGATTGAAGAGTACTGCTACACCGACCTGTCCCAGGCGTTCCTGCGCCATGCCGAAACGCATTTCGCGCCCCAGGCGCCTTACTTGCGCACGGCGATTTTCGATGTCGGCCAACCCTGCGCCGAGCAAGGCATTAGCCTGCAACACTATGACCTGGTGATCGCCACCAACGTGCTGCACGCAACGCCCGACCTGCGGCGCACGCTGCAAAACGCCAAGACCGCGCTGCGCCAGGGCGGCCTGCTGTTGCTCAATGAAATCAGCGACCGTTCGATGTTCACCCACCTGACCTTCGGCCTGCTCGAAGGCTGGTGGCTGCACCACGACACGGCGCTGCGCATCCCCGGTTGCCCCGGCCTGTACCCCGAGCGCTGGCAACAACTGTTGCAGGCGCAGGGCTTCGACGGCATTGCCTTCCCAGCCTCGGCCAGTCATTCGTTGGGCCAGCAGATCATCGTCGCCGCCAGTGATGGCGTGGTGTGCCTGCCGGCGCAGGCCACTGCTGCGGTGGCGGTCGTCGAACCGCAGGCGCCACGCCCAGTTGTGAACGCAGCGATCAATGAAGAAGGGCTGGCGGGGCAATGCCGGCAACTGATCACCGAGGTACTGTCGAAGCTGGTGAACATGGCACCCGAGCGTTTGCAGCGCGACACCGCGTTCGATCGCTACGGCATCGATTCCATCTTGCAGATCAGCCTGATTCAGGCGCTGGAGAAAAGCACCGGCGAGCTGTCGCGCACCATTCTGTTCGAACACAACACCATCAATCAGCTGACGAATTACCTGCTGGCCGAACATCGGCCTGCGCTGACCCGCTATTTTGCACCCGTGCAACAGGTTGAACGGTCGGTGGCAGTGCAGCAGCCGATCGCGCCGCTCGCGGTCAGTCGTCACGCGTCGCTCAGGCCCGCGCCGCAACCGTCAGCCAGCGTCGAGGCGCAAGCAGCGAACCGCGACATCGCGATTATCGGGGTCAATGGCCGCTACCCGATGGCAGCTGATCTGGATGCGTTCTGGGACAACCTGCGCAACGGCCGCAACTGCGTCAGCGAGGCCGATGGTCAACGCTGGTCAACGGCCTCGAACGGCGATGAGCGCTACTACGGTGGCTTCCTCGAACAGGTCGAGGCCTTTGATCATGGCCTGTTCGGCATCGGCGACGCCGAGGTGCAGCACGTTTCGCCAGAGCTGCGGCAGATGCTCGAAGTGGCCTGGCTGACCTTCGAGAGCGCCGGTTACAACCGTGATGCGCTGGCCCGTTTTCAGCAAGGCGATACGGCGGCGGTCGGGGTGTTTATCGGTTCGATGTACAACCCGTCGCCGTTGCGCGAGAGCGATCCTGCGCACGCGGCGATCACCGCCAATGTCACCGACTGGCAGATCCCCAACCGGATTTCCCACTGCTTCGATCTCAAGGGCCCGAGCCTGGCGGTCAACACGGCGTGCGCCAGTTCGATGTCGGCGATCCACCTGGCCTGCCAGAGCATTTTGGCGGGCGACTGCGCGATGGCGCTGGCGGGTGGCGTCAACCTGATCCTCGATCCGTCCCGATACCAGACCCTCAAGCTGGCCAGTTTCCTCGGCAGTTCGGACCTGAGTCGCGGCTTCGGCCAGAGCGACGGCATGCTGCCGGGCGAGGGCGCCGGCGCCGTGCTGCTCAAGCCACTGGCGGCAGCCGTGGCCGATGGCGACCGGATCTGCGGGGTGATCAAGAGCACCCGCGTCAATCATGGCGGCGGCAAGCTGATGTACTCGGCGCCCAACACCCGCCAGCAAACCCGACTGATCGCCGAGACCCTCAAACGCGCCGGCCTTGCCCCTGGGCAAATCAACTACGTTGAAGCGGCGGCCAACGGCTCGGAACTCGGCGACCCGATTGAAGTGGCGGCATTGAAAAAAGTCTTCGGCGAACTGCCGCCCGGCAGCTGTGCGCTGGGCACGGTGAAGTCCAATATCGGTCACCTTGAGGCGGCGTCGGGGATTTCCCAACTGACCAAAGTGTTGCTGCAACTGCAACATCAGCAGCTGGCGCCTTCAATCAATGCCGAGCCGCTGAACCCGCATATTCGCCTGGAGGGCAGCGCCTTTTACCTGCAACAAAAAGCTGCGCCCTGGACGGCTGATGGCAACGGCCAGCCGCGCCGTTGCCTGATCAATTCCTTTGGGGCGGGCGGAACTTACGCCAGTCTGGTGGTCGAGGAGTATCAGGAGGCTCGGGCAACGTTCAGAAACACAGGCGGTGAGCAATTGTTGATTGTCGCCGCGGCCAGCCGGGGCAGCCTGTTGGCCTATCTGAAAAAACTCCAGATATTAATCGACGCGAATTCGACTTTCGATCTGTCAGATCTGGCCTACAGTTTAGCCCTGCGTGAACACCGTCTGGCCCACCGCGCTGCGCTGATAGTCAGCGACAAACAGCAACTGCGGGCACGCTTGCAAGGGTTGTTGGCGGGCACACCGGATAGCGGCTGTTGGCTATCACCGGTCGATGGCATTGAAGAGGGCGAGCCTGGGACTGCGTCGGGGTCACTGATGCAAAGGGGCGAAGCCTGGAGTCGCGGTGCCGGGCTGGATATCCCGGCGCTGTACCCGAACGGCGGCAACCGGATGGTGCTGCCCGGTTATGAGTTTGAGCATCCACTGGCGTCGCCGACATCCGGCACAACGCCACCCGCGTTGTTCTCCAGCGAACTGTATCGGCGCATCAGCAGCGGCGAGCTGGACGCCGCGCAATTTGAACGACTGCTCACCACCTCAACCACTGAACAGGGAACGTTATGAGCCAGATACAAGACAGCACCGCATCCACGCAAAGTGACGCAGTCGCCGGTCAACAGGCATACAAGGCCGCCCATCCGGTGGCCGCCAACGTCAAGATCAAAGACGGCTTTCCGATCATGCCCGGCAAAATTCCCTTGCTCGGTCATGTGCACAAGATCGGCAAGGACGCGCTCGGTGAATTGCGTCAGGCCGAGGCCGCGTGCGGGCCGATCTTCTGGACTTATTTCGGCACCCAGTTGCCGGTGCTGCAAATTCTGGATGAGGCCGGCCTGGCGATCCTGCAGAACAAGTACACCGACAATTCGTTCCTGCGCGAACAGATGCCGGTGATTACCGGCGAGGCCATGAACGCCTTCGACGGCCCGCGCCATCGCAATGCACGGCGCGCCAGTACCGATGCGTTCACCCCCAAGGGGCTGACCCGCGCCCAGGTCGGCCAGTTCATCGTGGAAACCATCGATCAACGGCTCAAGCACTGGAGCCGCGAGAACAAGCTGGCGATTTTTCCGCAGACCAAGGACATCGCCCTCGAAGTGGTGTTTCGCATCCTGGGCATTGAAACCCACGAGCTGGAACTGTGGCGTCACCAGTACGAAGAGTTTTTCCTGGGCATGATTCCGCTGAAGGTCAACCTGCCCGGTTTCCCGGCCTGGCGCTGCCGCAAGGCGCGGGGCTGGCTGGAGCAGCGAGTGGCGCAGATTGTCGCCACCACGCGGGCCAACAATGACCACGACAGCCTGGTCGGGGCGATGATTTTTGGTCGAGATGACCACGGCAACGGCATGTCCGAAGTCGAACTGGTGCACAACATCCTGGGCCTGGGCTTTGCCGGTTCGGAAACCACCGCCGCCGTGATGGCCTGGTCGGCGCTGATGCTGTCGCAGCATCCGCAGGTCTGGCAGCAGTTGTGCGAGCAGGTCGCGGGCCTGGACAGCATGCCCGTTACCCACGAGGAACTGGTCAAGCAGGTGCCGCTGGCCGAAGGGATATTCCGCGAAACCATGCGCCTCTATCCACCGGCCCCCTTTGAAATGCGCAAGGTGCACACCGCGTTCGAATTGATGGGCCGCACCATCCCGGCCGGGGTGATGGCCGGGGTCAGCCTGCTGCATGTTTCACGCAACCCCGAACGCTACCCGGACCCCGATAGCTGGAGGCCGGAACGCTGGCTGGGCCTGGACCGTGCGCTGAACCAGGTGGAAACCTGCCAGTTCGGCGGCGGGCCGCACGCCTGCCTCGGGCGGCATGTCGCGGCGCTGGAAATCACCCTGTTTATCGCGATGCTGGCTCGGGAGCTGGGGCCCAAGGGCATCGTGCCACGGCTGGTGGGCAAGATGCCGCCGCCGGCCTACCTGCCATTTTTACGCCCCTCGAACAAAGCTTTCCTCGACTTCAGCGGCGCCTGATCGGGCAGGGCGCACAGCGTATTTCGGTATTGCAGCATTATCAGAACCATGGATTGGAGAGAGCAGTGGACAGTAAAATCAGGGTTCTGCACGGCAAGATCCAACGGCAGGAAATCAGCATCGAACAAGCGGCGCTGGAATTCGAGAAACTCAGGGCCGGCGCTCGCCAGGACGCCGCACCGCGTCTGATCGAGGCGCCCCCGGCCAGCGCCGACCTGATCGCTGCCGCTGTCTATCGCCATGACGAGCCGTGCCTGCGCGATCACCAGTTCAATCGCCAGCAGATCCTGTTGGGGCTGACCTACGCCAGCCTGGCGCTGGAACACGGCCTGGGCCAACTGGCCGAGGGCGAAGCGCTGCAACTGAAAAAACTGACGTTTGCCGCACCGATGGCGCTGGCCGCAGGCGAGCAGCTTGAAGTGGCGATCCGTGCCGCCCGGCCCGGCTTTGAGGCGGTATGCCGGCGCACACCGCTGGCGCCGTGGCAAGTTGTGGCCAGTGGCGAATTGTCGGCGGTCGCCGTCGAGCGCCAGCACGTAGCACCTGCTGAACTCATGGCCGGGATGACGGCGGTGGACCTGGCGTCGATCTACCAGATCAGCGAGCAGGTCCACATCGGCGAGAGCTATCGCACCCTGCAAGCGCTCTACCAGCAAGCGGACCGCCGTCAGGCGCTGTCGCGGGTGGCGCTGAGCGATGCGCGTCCGTACGGCTTGCATCCCTTGCTGATCAACAGTGCTTTCCTGACCATCATTCCGCTGCTGGCCGCAGAACAACTTGCCAGTCATTACATTCCCCTGGGCATCAAATCCCTGACGTTTCACCGGCGCCAGGCACCGGCAACCGGCTGGATCCACGCCCGTCTGGTGAAGAACTCCGGTGAACTGGTGCTGTTTGATGCCGAGCTGTACGGCGACGACGGCGCATTGATTGCCCAATTCAATGGCTGCTCGCTGAAGCGGCTGCGCGGCGAACATCTGCTTGATCAGGCCGAGCCGCGCACCGTTGAAAGTGCCGGCAGCAGCGCAGCGCTCGAAGACTATTTGCTGGCCCAGTTGCACGCCATCGGCGCCCGTCAGGTCGGTAAAAAGCAACGCCAGCGCAACCTGATGGACCTGGGGCTTGAGTCCATGCAACTGGTCAATCTGGCGCAGCGCATTGCCAGCGCGGCACTGATCGAACTGGAACCCACGGTGTTTTTTGAATACCCGAGCCTCGCCGAACTGGCAACGTTTCTCTGGCAGGAGCACCGCGCGGCGTTCAGACCGTTGCTGGGCCAGCAGGGTGTCGCGACCGAGATTGCCCCGGTGGCCGAACCCGTCCTCACAACCCAATCCAGGGCTGCCCAGCCGCAGACCGATATCGCCATCATCGGCATGCACGGGCAGTTCGGCGAGGCCGGCGATCTGGATCAGTTCTGGCGCAACATCTGGCAGGACCTCGAACTGATCAAACAAGTGCCGGCGGATCACTGGGACATCGCGCCCTGGTTCGATGCCGATCCCGAGGCCAAGGACAAAACCTATTCACGCTGGGGCAGTTTCATCGACGATGTCGACACGTTCGATGCCGGGTTTTTCAACATGTCGCGCCGCGAAGCCCAGTGGATGGACCCGCAAGTGCGCCTGCTGCTGCAAAGCGCCTACAGCAGCGCCGAGAATGCCGGGGTGATCCAGCGCTTGCGCGGCAGCAATACCGGGGTGTTTATCGGCTCCTGCTTCAACGAGTACATCGACAAGATCAGCGAACTCGGCCTGCCGATGGACCCGTACATCGCCACTGGCAGCGGCACCATCGCCGCCAACCGGATCTCGTTCTGGTTCGACTTCAAAGGCCCGAGCCTGATGTTCAACAGCGCCTGCTCGTCGTCGCTGGTGGCGTTGCACGCCGCCTGCGTGGCGTTGCGCAACGGTGAGTGCGGCATGGCATTTGTCGGTGGCAGCAACTTGCTGCTGTCGTCCTGGCACTACCGCTATTTTTCGGCGATCCGGGCGTTGTCGCCGACGGGACGCTGCCACACCTTCGATGCCCGCGCCGACGGCTATGTGCCGGGTGAATGCGTGGCCACGCTGTTGCTCAAACCGCTGGCACAGGCCCTGGCCGATGGCGACCCGATCCATGGCGTGATCAAGGGCTCGGCGGCGCTGCATGGCGGTTACACGCCGTCGCTGACGGCACCGAGCGTGGCGGGCGAGGAAAACGTGATCGTGCAGGCCTGGCAGAACGCCGGGATCGACCCGCGCACCCTCAGCTACATCGAGGCCCACGGCACCGGCACCCGGCTCGGCGACCCGATCGAGATCAATGCACTCAAACGCGCCTTTGCGCGTTATACCGAGGACCGGGGCTTCTGCCACATCGGCTCGGTCAAGGCCAATATCGGCCACACCGAGGGCGCAGCCGGCATCGCCGGGGTGCTCAAGGTGTTGCAGCAGATGAAACACAGGAAGCTGCCGGCGCTGGGGCATTTCAAACAGCAGAACGCCCACATCAAGCTTGAAGATTCACCGCTGCTGATCGACACCGAGGGCCGTGACTGGCCGGAACAGGACACACCACGGCGCGCCGGGATCAGCTCCTTCGGTTTTTCCGGCACCAATGCCCATGCGGTGCTGGAGGAATATCGCGAGCAACGCCCGTTCGCCACGCATCAGGGCCAGCGGGTGCTGGTGCCGTTGTCGGCGCGCAATGAACAACGCCTGCACGAGCAGGTGCTGCGGTTGCTGGATCACCTGAAGCACCACACGCCGGACCTCGCCGCACTGGCGTACACCCTGCAAACCGGGCGGGAGGCGATGTCGGCGCGGGCGATTTTCAGCGTCGACAGCCTTGAACAGTTGCAACACCAACTGCAAGCCTGGATCGCGGGCGAGCGCGATGGCGACGTTGCTGCGCCGGTCATGACCGGCGAGCAGGCCCTGGCTGCCGCGGACCTGCGGCAACTGGCAGCGCTGTGGCTCGTGGGTGCTGACGATGAAGTGAACATCGACTGGTCGCGTTTGTATGGTGCTGGCCGCCATCCTGCACGCATCAGCCTGCCGGGTTATGCCTTCGCCAAGGAACGCCACTGGCTGCAAGCGCCGACGCCAACCGCCGTGGCAGACAGCACGTTGCTCACATACACCGAGCAATGGATTTCGGTGGAAGCGCCGGTTGGCGGGAGCGGGATCAAACGGCTGATCTGCCTGTTGACTGAACCGGGTCTACGCCAACAACTGGCCCGTGAAATCCACGCCCTGAGCCCGCACACCGAACTGGTCTTTATTGCTGCCGCTGACGCCAATGGCCGCGACGAGGACGGTCATTACCGCGTTGCGGCGCACAACCCGCAGCAATTGCAGCAAGGATTGCAACAGGCGCTGTGCGCTCACGGCGCAACCCGGATTCTGTATCTGTGGGGCATGGATGATCGACGCTGGATCAGCGACAGCAGCCCAATCGTCGCCTTGCTCAAGGCCATGGCCGCCACCACGACGCCGATAGACCGTTTGCTGCTGGCCGGCCGGGCGGGCGATGCGCTTGAACGTTGTCACCTTGAGTCCTGGATCGGCATCGAACGCTCGCTGGGTGCGGTGATGGATTGCCCTGTCGACGTGGCCATCGACTGGCCGCAGCGTGACGCCGACGACAGCGGCTGGCTGCGCCGTGTGTGGCTGCAACTGAGCGGCCAACCGGTCGGCAGCCGGGTGTATCAGGACACGCTGAGCCTGCGGCCCGTCTTGACGCCGACCCTCGCCGAGCCCGCTGTCGAGCCGCTGGTGCTGGAGCAACTCAATACACTGCTGATCACCGGCGGCCTCGGCGAGCTGGGCTTGTTGCTGGCCGGCGAATTGTCGAACCAGGCCAGGCACCGCAGCACTGGTCAGCTGCATCTGCTGCTCAATGGTCGCTCGCCATTGTCGGCGGCCGCACAGGCGCGAATCGATGCGCTGAGCCATGAGCGTTGCACGGTTTTCCATGTGCAGGCCGATTGCGCCGACCCTATCGCGATGACGGCTGCATTGGCCGAGACACTGCCGCAAAGCGGGCCCATCGACGGCCTGTTCCATGCCGCCGGGCTCAAGGCCAGTGGCAGCGTATTTACCAGTTCGGCGGTGGATTTCAACGCGGTGCTCAGCGCCAAGATCAAGGCCACGCAGGTGCTGGACGAAGTGCTGGCGGCGCAACCGCTGGCGTTGATCTGCCATTTCTCCTCAAGCTCGGCGTTGCTGGGGGATATGGGTGCATGCAGCTACGCAATGGCCAACCGTTTCCAGCAGGCCTATGCGCGTTGGGTCCAGACCGGGCGCACGCGGCGGGTCGTTGCGATCAACTGGCCGCTGTGGCGTGACGGCGGCATGGCAGTGGGCGAGCGCGAGTCAACCGAGTTCTACCTCAAGTCCAGCGGCCAGCGGATGCTGGAAAGCGTCGAAGGCCTGGCGTTGCTGCGTCGAATTGTCAGCAGCGATGTCGAGCAGGTGTTGGTGCTGGCCGGGCAACCGACGCGGTTGCAGCAGATGGTCGCCGGAATCAATGAACCGATGGAAAAAATCAGGGCTGAAACACCGTCAGCAGCCCCCGCACGCAACCCCGCGCACAGCCGTCCCGAACTCAAGGGGTTGAGCCTTGAGCAGTCGCTGCTGTGGGACCTGCGGGAGCTGGCGAGCCGACCGCTGAATGCAGAACGGCAGACGCTGGGCGAAGACACCAACCTGGCCGATTTCGGTTTCGACTCCATCAGCCTGGCGGAGTACGCCGGGCTGGTGAGCCGGCACTTGGGCCTGAAGTTGACTCCGGAAGTGTTTTTCAGCCATTCGACCCTGGCAAAACTCGCCGCGCATTTGCTGGAGCAGCATCGGCAAGTCGTTGAGGCTTGTTACCTGCGCACCGTAACCAGCGCGCCTGAACCGGCGCCGGTGGCAACTGCCGCCATCACCGCAAGCCCGGGCACCGACGCCATCGCCATCATCGGCATCAGCGGCCGCTTCCCCGGCGCCCGCACGCCTGATGAGTTATGGCAGTTGCTGGCCGAGGGTCGCGACATGGTCGGCGAGATTCCGGCTGAGCGTTACGACTGGCGCGAGCATTATGGCGACCCGCGTGAAAACCCGGCCAAGACCCGCTGCATCTGGATGGGCAGCGTGCCGGGAATCGACGAATTTGATCCGCTGTTTTTCGAGATTTCACCACGCGAAGCCAAAAACCTCGACCCTCGCCAGCGCCTGCTGTTGCAGGAGTCCTGGAACGCTCTGGAAGACGCCGGTATCGGCCCGCGCCAGCTGGCTGCGCAGCGCGTCGGCATGTTCGTCGGCGTCGAGGAGGGCGATTTCCAGCGACTCGCTGGCGAGGAGAGCCTGACCTCCAGCCATAACGGCATTCTGGCGTCGCGGCTGGCGTATTTCCTGAACCTCACCGGACCGACCATGGCGATCAACACCGCCTGCTCGTCGGCGCTGGTGGCGCTGCATCAGGCGGCTTCCAGCCTGCGTAACCACGAATGCGAGATGGCCATTGCTGCCGGCGTCAATCTGATCTTCTCCCCGGACGCCTTTATCGGCATGACCCAGGCCGGGATGCTCTCGCCGGATGGCAAGTGCTTCACCTTCGATCACCGGGCCAACGGCATGGTGCCGGGCGAGGCGGTGTGCTGCGTGCTGCTCAAGCCGCTGGCCCGTGCCGAGGCCGATGGCGACCGGATCTACGGTGTGCTGCGCGCCAGCGGCATCAACTACGACGGCAAGACCAACGGCATCACCGCGCCCAGCGGCGTTTCCCAGCAACGCCTGCTGGAAGACGTTTATCGCCGTGCCGGGATCGACACCCAGGCGGTGGACTACATCGTCACCCACGGCACCGGCACCCAACTGGGCGACCCGGTGGAAATCAATGCCCTCAACGATGCGTTCCGGGGCAATACGGCGGGCCATTGCGCGCTGACCTCGACCAAGACCAATCTGGGCCACACCTTTGCCGCCTCGGGGCTGGTCAGCGTCATCAGCCTGTTGCAGGCGTTGCGCCACGAAACCATTCCGGCCAGCCTGCATTGCGAGCAGGAAAACGACTATATCCAGTGGCAGCAGAGCCCGTTCTACGTCAACAAGGCGAACAAGGCCTGGCCGCAGGCAGGACGCGACCGCGAGCGAATCGGCGCGGTCAGCGCCTTCGGCATGAGCGGCACCAACGCCCATGTGGTGTTGCAAAGCTACAGCCCACAGCACGCCGGCGCGGCGCTGCGCCGGCCTTGTTACCTGCTGGTGCTATCAGCCAAGACCCGCGATGCCCTGCAGGAAAAAGCCGCACAACTGAACGTCGCGCTGGAGCAGGGCGGCTACCGTGATGAGCAGTTGCCGTCGATCAGCCATACGTTGCTCGAAGGCCGGCATCACTTCCGTTATCGCCTGGCCCTGGTGACGGCGGACCTGGAGGAAGCACGCTACGGCTTGCAGCGTTATCTGGCCGGTGAGAAGCGGCCCAACCTGTTTGGCGGTGAAGTCGAGCGTGAATTTGCCCCGCGTAAAACCGTCAGCCGTTATATCGAGCAGTTGCTGGACGACAGCCTCAAGGCTGGTGAAGACGAGCTACGCGAGTTGTTGTCGGGGCTGGCGGACTGTTATCGCCAAGGCTATGACATTGATGGTGGGCGCCTGTTTGTGGTGACGCCGCCGCGTGTCTCGCTGCCGGGTTATCCGTTTGCCCGCGAGCGTTATTGGCCCGATGTCCGTCAGCGTTCACAACCGGATGCTGGGCATGGTGTGGAGCGTTTGCATCCGCTGCTGCATCGCAATGTCTCGACCCTGGCGCGCCAGTGTTTCGTCAGCCGCTTCAGCGGTCGCGAGACGTTTCTGGCCGATCACCGGATTGGCGATCAGCTGATTTTTCCCGGCGCCGCGTATCTGGAAATGGCCCGTGAGGCAATTGTCCGGGCCAGTGAGTTGCCAGCGCAGCACATCACATTGCGCAACATGGTCTGGCTGCGGCCGCTGACGTTTGCCGTTAACGGCGACACTCGCGAGGTCGAGCTGTTCTGCGAGTTGACGCCCAACGCTGGCGGCAGCCTGTCCTTCAGGATTTACAGCCTTGAGGGTGCAATACAGCAATTGCACGCCCAGGGCGACGCGCTGCTGGCAAGCGTTGCCGCTCCCGCGCCGCCAGCGCTGGAACTGGCGCAACTGGCAGCTGACTGCAACCTCGGCGAGCGCAGCCATGAGGCGCTGTATCGCGATTTCGAGTCCATGGGCGTGCATTACGGCAGCAGCTTCCGGGCTGCCGGGCAGATACGGATTGGCCGCGACCAGGTACTGGGCCAGTTGTCCGGTGCAGCGCTGGATCCGCAAATGGACGGCGTGCTGCTGCCGCCAGGCATACTCGACAGCGCGCTGCATATCGCCGCTTCGCTGGGCGCCGGGCAACAGGCGGCGGCCGAACCGGCGCTGCCGTTTGCCCTGGAACGCCTGTGCCTGCATGGCTCGGTCGAACAATCGCTGCGCCTCGGGCCGCTGACGGTGATCGCGACTCGACGCGCAATGCCAGACGGCGTGGCGGTCGAGAAAGTCGATCTGCAGATTTGCAACCACGCGGGCGAATGCCTGCTGCAACTGGAGGGCTTCAGTTCACGCCGGACCGGCGCTGAACAGCCACCGGCACAGCTCACGCCGCAGGTCGGCGAAGCCCTTGGCCGCCTGATCCGCACCCCGTTCTGGCATCCGCTCGACGGTCCCGGTGAAGCGCTGCCAGCTGATGTCCGGCCGCACCTGTTGCTGTTGGGACTGCCGGATGCGGTGGTGGCCGAGCTGCGTCGACAGTTCGGCGCTCAGCTCAGCGTCTTGCCCGGTGCGCCGGGCGAAACCAGTGCCGCGATGTACCAGGCGGCGGCGCTGGCGCTGCTCCAGCACTTGCAGCAACGGGACGCCAAGGCGGGCGACTACCTGCAACTGTACGTCGGCCAAGGCCAGGATGACCTGCGCCTGAGCGCGCTGGATGCGCTGCTGAGCACCGCGATGATCGAAAATTGCGAGTTGAAGGCCCGACTGGTGGCGGTAGACCCTGACATGGGCGACGCGGCGATGAGTCGCGTGATCGCCGAGCAGAGCCGCTTCCATTGCCGGCAACGGGTGCGGATCTTCGCCAATGGCAGCCTGTATGGCAGTCAATGGCGCGAACTGGCCGCAGAATCGGCGTCCCACAACGAACCGGGTCCGTTTCACGATGGCGGTGTCTATGCAATCACGGGCGGTGCCGGCGGCCTCGGTCTGGTCTTCGCTGAACAGATCGCCAGCAACTGCCGCAACCCGGTGCTGTACCTGGCCGGACGCTCGGCGCCGGGTGCGCCTGCGCAGCAGAAATTCGCGCAACTGGAGGCGCTCGGCGCCCGCGTGCTGTACCAGCCACTGGACGTCAGTGACGCCGCGGCGGTCAGGCAGTGGATTGACAGCATGTACGCCGAGCAGGGCGCCCTGCACGGGGTGATCCACGGCGCCGGGGTGATCCGCGACAGCCTGATCATGCACAAATCCACTAGTGACTTCGAACAGGTGCTGGCGGCGAAAGTGGCCGGCATCGAGGCGCTGGACCGGGCCATCGGCGAGCGACCGCTGGACTTCCTGCTGTGCTGTTCATCCCAGGCGGCGCTGGGCAACCTGGGGCAGGCCGACTATGCCTGCGCCAATGCCTGGATGGACGCCTTCATGCACTACCGGCAGAACCTCGCCGCCGATGGCAAACGCAAGGGGCGCTCGTTGAGCATCAATTGGCCGCTGTGGCGCGACGGCGGCATGCGACTGGCGCCGGTGATCGAGCAGCAGATGCGCGAACAGTTCGGCATCGTGCCCATGCCGCTGGAAGAAGGCCTTGCCAGCTTGCGGCACCTGTTGACGCACTCGGTCAGCGCGCAGGCGTGGGTGGTGTATGGCGAGTCATCGCGGCTGGCGAGCATCGGCCAAACGACGCCTGCTCAACCTGCGGCAAAAGCAGCGTCGCCACAGGCACGCGCAACGACGAGCCTCAGCGACAGAGAACTGCGAAAACACATCGAAATCTTTGTCACCCGGATCATCGCCAAGGTGACTCAGATCGACGCAGCGAAAATCCATCCCGCAGAGAAATTCGAGGTCTATGGTTTCGATTCGATCATGGCCGTGGGGGTGACCAATGAGCTGGAAAAACACCTTGGCTCGCTGCCCAAGACCCTACTGTTCGAACACGTCAACATTGCCGGCATGGTCGATCATTTTGCGGTCAAATACCGCGAGCGGTTTGCCGCGATGTTTGGCGACGATCAGCCGCAGCCGACGCCTGCAGCGGTCGTCCAGGCGCCTGCAAGTGAGCCAGTCGTCAATCGTTTCGCAGCTGCCACGCCGGCCTCCACTGAGCAGGTCGAAGACAGCGACCTGGCGCAATACGTCGCCGTGATCGGCCTGGGCGGCTATTACCCCGGCGCGGACAACATGGACCAGTTGTGGCAAAACCTCGCCAACGGCGTCGATTGCATGAGCGAGTTCCCCGCCGAGCGCTGGGACCACAGCAAGCTCTATTACAAGAACCGTGACGTGCTGGGCAAAACCACCTGCATCAACGGCTCGTTCATCAAGGACGTGGACAAGTTCGACTACAGCTATTTCAAGATGCCCAAGGTCTATGCCGATCACATGTCGCCCGAAGTCAGGCTGTTCCTGCAGGCGGCGGTGCACACCTTCGAAGACGCCGGTTACTCGCGTGAAACCCTGCAAAGCCGTTATGGCGGCAACGTCGGCGTGTTGCTGGGCGCCATGACCAACGACTACCACTACTACGGCTTCGAGCACAATTTGTCCGCGGGTTCGATTGCGTCTGGTTCGGGCATGGCGACCATCCCGATGACCGTGTCCTATTTCTACGGCCTGACCGGGCCGAGCCTGTTTATCGACACCATGTGCTCGTCGTCCTCGACCTGCATCCATACTGCGTTCCAGATGCTGCGCCATGACGAGACCAAGATGGTGCTGGCGGGCGGCCTGAACCTGATGTACCACCCCTATACGGCGGTCAATACGTCACAGGGCAACTTCACCTCGATCACTTCCGAGTCGGTCAACAGCTATGGGGTGGGCGCCGACGGTACGGTGATCGGCGAGGGCGTCGGGGCGGTGCTGCTCAAACGCCTGGACCGGGCGATAGCCGATCGCGATCAGATCTACGGTGTGATCAAGGGCTCGGCCATCACCAATGCCGGTGAACGCAACGGTTTCAACGTGCCCAACCCGGACCTGCAAACCCTGGCCATCCGTCAGGCGATGGAGCAGGCCAAGGTGCACCCGTCGTCGATTTCCTATGTCGAAGGTCATGGTTCGGGCACGCGGCTCGGGGACCCGATCGAAGTGCTGGGCCTCAATAACGCGTTCAGTCGCGACACCGACGACAAGCAGTTCTGCTACCTCGGCTCGATCAAGTCGAACATCGGCCACCTGTTGGCCGCATCGGGCGTGGCCGGGCTGACCAAGACCCTGTTGCAACTCAAGCACGGGCAGATTGCGCCGTCGATCCACTCCGGTCTGCTCAATCAGGACATCGATTTCGCCGATACGCCGTTCATGGTGCCGCAACAGTTGACGCAATGGCGGCGCCCGGAGCGGGTGATCAACGGCGAAAAACAACAGTTTCCACGGCGTGCCGGGCTGACTTCGATTGCCGCTGGCGGCATGAACGCGCACATGATCGTCGAGGAATACCCGCAGCCAGTGGACAGCGCCGGGCAGATTGCCGACGAGCGCCTGGCGTTTGTGTTCTCGGTGCACAAGCTCTCGGTGCTGGTGCAAAACCTGACCCGTTTCAGGGACTGGCTGGCGAGCAGCGAGGCGTCGTTGGCACAGATCGCCTACACGCTGCAGGTCGGCAAGAACAACCTGCGCAACCGCTTGGTGATTCGCTGTGACAGCCGACAGGCGCTGCTGGACGCGCTAACCGCCTGTATCGACGGGCGATACGGCAACACAACGTTCTACCGCTTCCAGGAAACTGATGCCGCGCAACTACCAGACGCGGCCGGTCCATTAACGCCGCTGCTGAGCCAGTGGCTCGGCGGCGACAATCATGTCGAGTGGGCCAGCCTGTATGGCCAGCAACCGCAGCGCATCAGCCTGCCGGTCTACGCCTTCGAAAAGAACCGCTGCTGGTATACCGAGCCAGGCTACGAGTCGGCAATCATCAATCCACTGACATTCACCCAAAAGCTGCACCCACTGGTGGGCGCAAACTGCTCGACAACCCAACCGGGTGCGCTGTTTCGTACTGACTTCGTTCCGGCGCAATTGCTCGATTACATTTACCAGGCGCCAGGCGGGCAACGCATCAGTGCCTTCAATTTTGCCGATGTCGCGCTGGCGATGCCGGCGCTGGTGTCGCGGTTTGACGGCTGCACGCTGTCGGTGTCCTGCGCGTTCGAACACTTTATCGCCGACTGGGCGACGGTCACTGGCCTGGCGTACCGCCTGCTGGACATTGATGAAGGGCAGATGGAACTGGAGTTCGATGTGCGGCGCCAGGGCGAGCAGTCGGTCAACCTGGGGTTTGCCTTGATCAACCCGTTGAGCGGCAACGAACCGGCACTGGCGCAGTCGTTGCTGGACGCGGCCAGTGAGCTGTTGAATGGCCGGTCGGGGCACAGTGGCGCCGCCGATGTCAGCCAGCGACTGACGCAGGCCGGTTACGATTTTTCGCCCTATCTCGACAACGAAGGCGAGCGGGTCATCAGCCGCAGCGGCTTGTTACTGGAAGGCCGGCCACCGGTCAATCGGCACAATCACCACGCCGACAACCTCCAGCTGTCGCCGTACCTGGCGACCACCCTCGACAAGGCGTTTTACCTGTTGCTCGAAGAGTTGGGGCTGCCGCAAGGGCGGGTCATCGTGCGCAATATCGAGCAACTGTGTTGCTACGAGCAGCCCGCTGGCCAGTTCTCGGTGATCCTGACCCGGATCGGGCTCAACGGTGAGGCGCTGGCGTTCAGCGTGCTGGTGCTGGATGAGCAGGCGCGGATTTGCCTCAAGGCTGATCGGGTCAGCCTGCACCTTGGCGAGCAGGAACTGGCCGCTATCCGCCGCGATCACCAGTGGCTGGCAGGGACCGTTGCAGCGGCCGTTCGGCCAATGACTGAGCCGGTGACACAGCCTGTCAGCGCCCGTCTGCAAGGGCAGGGCAGCGATGGCGAAGCGGCCTTGGGCGGGCGGATTCTCGCGTTTATCCAGCAGGAGTTGCAGCACAAGCTGGGGTTTGCGCCGCAGGAGATTGGCGAGTCGGCGCAGGTCCATGACCTTGGGCTGGACTCGATCATGGTGGTGCAACTGACGGACAGCGTGAACAAGCGCTTCGGCACCAAACTGATGCCAGACCTGTTTTATGAAAAGCAGCAACTGGGCGAGCTGGCGGCAAAGCTGCAAGCCGTCTAGAAACCATTCAATTGATCTGAAGAGTTGACCCGGCAGGCCGTGCCGCCGGGTAAACCAGGACGGTAAGGGCATTCAGAACAATGAACAACACGTCGAACGATGCACATGACATCCGCCTGCCTAATCAGCGGCCCACTCAGCAACAGCCGACCACGCCGGCGCCACGCACCCGGCGGCAGATCGGTGAAGCACCACAAGGCAACACGCCATTGCCAGCGCCGACTGCCAGGGTGGCGATTGTCGGCTTTTCCGGACGTTTTCCGGGCGCCGACAATGCCGAGCAGTTCTGGGAACTGCTGATAGAGGAGCGCTCGCAGATCAGCGAGCTGCCCTATTGGCATCTGCCGGGTATTGCCGAGCGTGCTCACCTGCGCGAGACGTTCAGCTGCCCAGGCGGTTTCATCAACGACCCGACCGCTTTCGACGCTGACTTTTTCAAGATTTCCGCCCGCGAAGCCGAGGCCATGGACCCACAGCACCGGTTGGTGCTGGAGCAGACCTGGGCCGCTTTCGAAGACGCCGCCATCTGCCCGCACACCCTGCGCGGTAGCAATACCTCGGTGTTTATCGGTGTCTCTTCCGCCGACTACAACGGCCTGCTGGCCCGTTCTGAAGCCGGGGCGCACGACGCCACGGGCAATGCGCACTCGATCATCGCCAACCGCATCTCCTATCTGTTCGATTTCCACGGCCCCAGCGCGCCCATCGATACCGCCTGCTCCAGTTCGCTGGTGGCCATCCACAAGGCCGCGCAGTCGATCCTCAATGGCGACTGCACGCTGGCTGTCGCCGGCGGGGTCAATCTGTGTTTTGAACCGATGGTGTTCGTCGGTGCGCTCAAGGCTGGCATGCTCAGCCCCACTGGGCGCTGCAAGGCCTTTGCCGCCGATGCCGATGGCTATGTGCGCGGTGAAGGCGTGGGGGTGTTGATCCTCAAGGACTATCAGCAGGCACTGGCCGATGGCGACAACATTGTCGCGACGATTATCGGCTCGGCGGAAAACCATGGCGGCCACGCCAACTCGTTGACAGCACCCAATCCCCGGGCCCAGGCCGACCTGATCAAACAGGCGTGCCGGGGCATCGACATCAACAGCCTCGGTTACATCGAAGTCCACGGCACCGGTACACGCCTGGGCGATCCGATCGAGATCAGCGGACTGAAGCAGGCCTTTGCCGAGCTGGGCGCGAACGCCGGGCAGCGCTGTTACCTTGGTTCGGTGAAAACCAATATTGGCCACCTCGAATCCGCCGCCGGCATTGCCGGGGTGATCAAGACGTTGCTGGCGCTCAAGCAGGGTTATCTGCCCAAGAGCCTGCACAGCGAACAGCTCAATCCGTATATCGACCTGGCCGGCAGTCCGTTCGAGGTGTTGCAGGCTGGCCGGCAGTGGCCGCAGTCGTTCGACCGTCAGGGCAACAAGGTGCCGCGCCGGGCAGGGGTCAGCTCGTTCGGGTTTGGCGGGGCCAACGCCCATGTGGTGCTGGAGGCGGTTGAATCTGTTCCTGCTGTGACGGAACAAGGGGGCGGCGCAACGATATTTCCGCTGTCGGCCAAAACCCCCGAAGCGCTTCGGTCGCGGGTTGAGCAGTTGATCGATTTTCTGCAACGCCAGCCTCAGGTGGCGCTGGCGGATCTGGCCGCCAGCCTGCAAATGGGCCGTGAGGCCATGGAATACCGGCTAGTGATCGCGGCGAACAGCCGCGACAGTCTATTGAGCCAACTGCATGCCAGTGGCCCCGGTGAAGACGGCAAATCTGCCAGCAAGATTGCGCCGGATGAGGTGCTTCGGGCCCTGCAACAACAGGATATCGAGAGCGTGCTGACGCTGTGGTGCCGGGGCGCAACCGTGGACTGGCGTCAGCTGTATCAACACGGCCAGCCGCGCCGAATCCCGTTGCCGACTTACCCCTTCAGCCGCGAGCGGTACTGGATCAGCGAAACGCCTGCGGTCCAGCACAGGGGCGGGGCGTGGCTGCATCCACTGGTGCAGCGCAATACCTCGGACCTGGCAGGACAGCGCTTCAGCAGCCGGTTCGACGGCAACGAATGGTTTTTCGCTGAACATCGGGTCAACGGTCTGAAGATCCTGCCCGGTGTGGCTTATCTGGAAATGGCCAGGGCGGCGCTTGAACGGTCGCTGGCCAATGAGCGCGCAGTGGTGCGCCTGAAGAACATTGCCTGGCGCCAGCCGATGCGCCATGACGGCGGTGAGCTGGCCATCGACATCGAGCTGGCGGAGCAGGACAACGGCGAGATTCGTTTCGAGATTCGTGACACAACGGCCGACGGCCCGAGTTACTGCGCCGGTGTGGCCGTGGTTGGGGCCGCCGAGCGTCTGGCGCCGCTGGACCTGCAAGCCATCGCTGCCGCCACGAACGAGCAACGACTGGCGCCAGCGCAGTGCTACGAGATTTTCGGCGAGATGGGGCTGGAATACGGCGAACACTTTCGCCGGATCAGCGCGTTGCAGGCGGGCAATGGCCAGGTGTTGGCCAAGCTGGTATTCGCGGACGAAGGCATTGAGCTCGGCCTGTCGCCCGGCCTGCTCGACTCGGCGTTGCAGGCGGCATTGGGCTTGGCGCTACTGGAGCCGACCCGGTCGCAACAGCAGCGCCAACCATTGGTGCCGTTTGCGCTGGACTCGGTGATTGTTGGCGAGCTGAACCTGCTCAACCAACCCTGCCATGCGTGGGTGCGCTACAGCGCCAGCCACCAGCCGGGGCGTATCAATAAGCTGGACGTGGACATTTGCGATGAGCAGGGTCGCATCGCACTGCGCCTGCAAGGTTTTTCGTCGAGAAAACTTGAGCCGGCCGCCACGCCCATGCTGGCCATGACACCGGTCTGGCGTGACAAAGAACTCGTCAACACGGCTCAGCGAAACTACGCCCGGCAGGTGATGGTGTTGGCCGGTGCTCCATCCGTTGACATGGACCCACTGGCGGGAGCAAGCGAGCAGATCCATATCGAGCGCTTGCCCGTGGTTGCGGATGACCCCGCTATCGCGCTGCCCTTGCTGGCCGGGTTCCTGATCGACCTTTTGAAAGGCTGCCCTGCGGACACGCTGGTGCAACTGGTTGTTGCCGACCTTGACGAAACCACCCCGGTCCTCGCCTCGTTGCTGGCGTTGCTCAAGACCGCAAAAAACGAAGGACTGATCGCTGCCGCCCAATCCATCGAAGTGCGCGGCAGCCTCTCGGGGCAGTGGCTGATCGACAATGGCCAGCAGGACGATGAGCGTGTTCGTTATCGGGACGGTCAGCGTCAGGTGGCGTCCTGGCAGGAAACGTCGCTGCCGGAGGCTGAAGCCACGCCATGGCGCGATGGCGGGGTCTACCTGCTGACCGGTGGCACAGGCGGCCTCGGCTTGTTGCTGGCCGAAAGCATTGCCCGGCAGGCGCCGGGCGTGAAGCTGATCCTGGCCAGCCGTTGCGCCAGTCAACTTCCAGCCGAGGTCAGCGGGCGAATCGAGGCGATCAAGGCACTGGGTGCCGAGGTGCGGGTTGAAGCGCTGGACGTCGTCGACCCAGGAGCAGTCGAGGCGCTGATCGCACGATGCGAGCAAACGTTCGGCACGATCAACGGGATCTTCCACTGCGCCGGCATCACCCGCGACAGTCGGCTCAAGAACAAAAACGAGGCCGACCTGGCAGCGGTGCTGGCGCCCAAGGTGGCGGGCGTGCTGAACCTGGATCGGGCCAGCGCGCATCTGCCGCTGGATTGCTTTGTGCTGTTCTCGTCGGTCAGCGCCGTGATCGGCAATCCGGGGCAGGGCGACTATGCGCTGGCCAACGCGTTCATGGACGAGTGGACGGGCTGGCGTAACCGCCAGACCCAGGCCGGCCACCGTCAGGGCCGTACCCTGGCGATCAACTGGCCGCTGTGGCGCAACGGCGGGATGCAGATCGATGCTCAACGCGAGCAACAGATGATCGAGCTAACCGGGATTCAACCCTTGAGTGACAGCGGCGGTCTGGATTTTTTGCGTCGGGCCTTGGCCGATGCTCAGGGTGCCGAACGCTGGATGGTGCTGGAAGGGGACATCGCCCGGATCAAGACGTTTATCGCCGGCCAGTGGCCTGAGCCGCCAGTGGCGCCAATGACCCCAGCGCCGGTCGAGGCGGCACCCTTGGCGCAAACCGTGGAGGGCGACCTGAACGCATTGGCGATCCGGCATTTCAAGCAACTGCTGTCGAAAACCCTCAAGCGTCCACTGGACAAGATCGACGCTGATGGCTCGTTCGAGCGCTACGGGGTCGATTCGATCATGCTCACCGAGCTGACCAGCCAACTGGAACGTACCTTTGGCTCGCTGCCCAACACCCTGTTGTACGAACACCAGACGGTGCGCGAGCTGAGTACGTACTTCATCCAGCAGCACCCTGCAATGATGCGGCAGTTACTGGTGCCCGAACCGGCAAGACGCAGCACGTCCAGCGAAGCCGCGCCGCCGATAGCCAAGGCACAAGAGCCTCGGCGCCAGCACAGCCGCCGTCAACCGCAACTCACCGAGCCCGCGGCCAGCAACAGCCGCGACCTGGCGATCATCGGTATCAGCGGCCGCTACCCCGGTGCCGAAAACCTGGAAACGTTCTGGCAGAAAATCGCTGGCGGTGAAGACCTGATCAGCGAAGTGCCGACCGCGCGCTGGGATCATCAGGCGTACTTTGACGAAGCACGCGATCGCTTCGACAAGACGTACTGCAAGTGGGGCGGCTTTCTCGACGGGGTCGAGGATTTCGATCCGCTGTTTTTCAACCTCTCGCCCCGAGAGGCGCAGATCATCAACCCCAATGACCGGTTGTTCCTGGAAACCTGCTGGAATTTGCTGGAAAGCGCAGGCATCACCCGGCAGCAGGTCAAGCAACGCTATCAACAGCAGGTGGGGGTGTTTGTCGGCGTGATGTACCAGCAATACCAGGCCTTCGAGTCGGATCTGGTCCGCGAATCGCTGGTGTCGGTGACGTCCTACAGCGCGATTGCCAACCGGGTGTCGTATTTCTTCGATTTCCAGGGGCCGAGCCTGGCGATCGACACCATGTGCTCTTCGTCGATCTCGGCGATCCATGCCGCTGGCGAAGCGCTGCGCAATGGCGATTGTCGGCTGGCGATTGCCGGTGGCGTCAACCTGACCCTGCACCCGAAAAAGTACATCGGCCTGAGCGTCGGCCAGGTGCTGGGCAGTCATGCCGGCAGCCGCAGCTTTGCCAACGGTGACGGTTATCTGCCGGCCGAAGGCGTCGGCGCGGTGCTGCTCAAGACCCTGGCTGACGCCGAGCGCGATGGCGACCCCATCCTGGCGGTGATCAAGTCGACCACCACCAACCACGGCGGCCACACCCATGGCTTCTCGGTGCCGAGCGCCAAGGTGCAGGCGGCGCTGATCGAGCGCAACTTCAAGCGCGCGGGAATTGACCCGCGCACCGTCAGTTACGTCGAGTCGGCGGCCAATGGCTCGGCGATGGGCGACGCCATCGAGCTGAGTGCACTGAGCCGCATTTTCAGTGAAGCGGGGGTTGCCCGTCAGTCCTGCGCCATTGGCTCGGTCAAATCCAACATCGGCCATGCCGAAGCGGCTTCGGGCATGTCTGCGCTCAGCAAGCTGGTGCTGCAACTGCAACACCGGCAGCTGGCGCCGTCTTTATTGCTCGGTCCGCTGAACCCGAAGCTGGACTTTGAACACTCACCGTTCGTGCTGCAACGCACGCTGGCCGACTGGCCTCAGCCGGAGGTCGAGATCGACGGCGTGCGGCAATCCGTTCCCCGTCGGGCATCGCTCAGCGCATTTGGCGCCGGGGGTTCCAATGCCCATCTGATCATCGAGGAATATCCTGAAGCGCCTGCTACCCATGCGGCGCAGGAAGAGGGTGATGAAGTGCATATCGTGCCGCTGTCAGCCAACAGCAGCGGCTCGTTGCAGCAGGCCGTAGCAAGGCTGGCGCGCCATCTGGATGCCCATCCGCAGGTTCGGCTCAAGGATCTGGCCCATACCCTGCAAACCGGTCGGGAAGCGATGCCGCTGCGGCTGGCCTTGCGGATGAGCGACACGGGCGAGTTACGCAGGGTATTGGCCGAAATCCTGCGAGTGCTGGAGCAGGGCGAACCGATGACCGCACTGGAAACACTGGATTTGCCGCTGGCCTTTGGCAACGTCGACGAGGTGCCGGCAGCGCTGGCCAGTCTGCTGTCCGGCCCGGGTGCAGCGGCGCTGAGCAACGGTCTGATTGCCGCCAATGACCGGCAACAACTGGCGCTGCTCTGGACCCAGGGCGGCGAGATTGCCTGGGACCAGCTTGCGCGAAATAACGGCGCACGCCTGATCACCTTGCCCACCTATGGTTTCGACAAGCAGCGCTACTGGCTGGAACAGTCAGACCAGGCGTTGCATGAGGAGATCACGCAGCCGAGCCAAGCCAGACCGGCAACGGGCAAACACCACGACACCGCCGCCGAACAGGGCCTGCGCCTGCTGGCCGACTTGCTGGGCATGCAGCCCAAAGATCTGTCGCCCGCCAAGCCACTCAACGCCTACGGCGCCGACTCCATCGTCATGCTGCAGTGGGCCATGCAGGTGCAAGCGCAGATTGCTCCCGGTCTTACCCTGGCCGACATCCAGCAGTGCCTGACCCTCGGTGACGTCCTGCAATTACTGACCGGAAACGCCAAACCTGCCAGCGTCAAAGCGCCCGTGCTGCCCCCAGAAATCATCGGCCTGTTAAGCGGTTCGACGATCCGCTTCCCGGAGTTGCAACGACTCAATCAGGTGCAACATGGCCGGCCGGTGTTCTGGTTCCATGGCGCCCTGGGTGGCAGTGAGATCTATCAGGGCCTGGCCCAGCACATTCAGCGCCCGTTCTTCGGGCTTCAGGCCCGAGGCTGGATGACCGAACGCGCGCCGTTGCAGGGGATTCAGGCGATGGCGGCCTATTACGTCCAGGTCATCCAGTCGGTTCAGCAGCAGGGCCCGTACGATCTGGGCGGCTATTCGCTGGGCGGCATGCTGGCGTATGAAGTGACCCGGCAGTTACAGGAACTGGGGGAAACCGTCGCCAGTCTGGTGATGCTCGACTCACCGGACGTGACCGGCGAACGCACCGCACGCCTGTGCGACAGGACCCGCCTGTTGCAGACCGTCAACATGTCCTTGCAGATGACCCTCGGCCAGACCCCGGAGCGCTTCGCCGAGGTGTTGATCCACCGCGACGAGATCGATCTGTCGCTGCCGCCGGCAGACTATCTGCATCAGTTGACGGCACTGGCCCGGCAGCGGGGCCTGAAGACCAGTGACGAGCGTTTGCAGCAGCTCATGGCACAAGTCACGCAGATCCAGCAGGCGTATCAGGTCGAGCATTATCGAATCCAGCCATTGCCCAAGGCCTCGGACGTCGCCTGCTATTACTTTCGCAATGCCAGCGGTTTGTGGATGGGTGAACTGGAGCCGTTTTTCTCCACCGACAGCCAGGAGTTCGCCGCTTTCAACCACGCCGATTACTGGCAGGAGTGGCAGCGGCAATTGCCCAACTTCGAGATGATCGAGGTGGCGTCGGCCAACCACATGACGTTGCTGACCCAGCCGGAAGTGTTCAGGGTGATCGCGCAATTCTGCGCGTCGCTGTATGGCGAAAAGCGGGTGGAGAATGCTGTTGGATAACGTCCCAAGCTGCCTCTCCACCTGCCGCCCGAAAGGGCTAGGCGGCTTGTTTCAGGCGCCAGAACTTGTACACCAGATGGCCGTTTTTATAGGCCTTGATGCCGCTGTCGTCGAAGAAATGGAACATGGTGTCGAACGCGTGCCAGACCTCGGGTGGCAGCGAATCGCTTTCTTGCTTCTTCTCCTCGACCAGGCTCTTGAGCAGGTGCTTGAGATGACCTTGCTCGCTTTCAAACGCCCTTATCACGCCTTCGGAAATGTCGGCATGTTCCTCAACCTTGAAGCCGGCGTGGCGAATCATTGCCTGGTGCTGCTCCAGCACGTTGGTGAAGAAATCGACACCGATGCTGTCGGGCTCGGACAAGGCGCTGGTGTTGTTGCCTTTCATGGTGTCGGCATAAAAGAACCGGCCGTCCTTCTTCAAGACCCGCTGCACCTCTTCACCAAACCTGTTGAGGTCGGGGTAGCAGTGGGACGACTCGATATTGACCACGACGTCGAATTCGTTATCGGCAAAGGGCAGTGCCATCGCGTCGCCGTCAACGAAGGTCAGCCCTTCAATACGGTGTACCCGGTTGCACAACTCGATATGCGCCGGACAGAAATCCAGCCCGGTCACGGAAGCGGCGCCGGTATAGCGAGCAAGGTAGGAACAATTACCGCCGCGTCCCGAGCCGATTTCGAGGATCTTCTTGCCACGCAGATCGGTATCACCCAACAGGGTGCGGATCAGGTTCGCCGAGCATTTCTGCTCCAGATCTTCGTCACTGATCCAGTCAAAGCTGCTGTCTTTGGCCAGGTAGCCGTAGTTGAGGAAGGTCAGGCGTTTGTCGGGGAACATCCGGGTCATCATGTCGTACCACTGACTGATCGGCGATACGGTTTCGGGTCCTTGGGTCGTCATGTCTACCTCCGTGTCAAAAAACTGCAGGGTGTGCGTCGCGCCGCCAACGGCGGCGATTGCATGGCGCTGAGGCGGCCGCCTGAGGAGCATAGCGGTCATGGGCGAAGGCCCCGAAGAATTTTTCATTGATGTCGCAGACCGTTCCAGATCGGCTCCTATACTGCGAGCCGTAACGTCAGCTATCCATTTCAGGACGAAATTTATGCCGTATCTTTTTCAGGGACAGACGTCTTGCGTGGTGTTCATGTTTCCCGGTCAGGGCTGCCAGTTCTATCAGATGGGCCGCGAGCTCTATCAGAACAACTCGGTGTTCCACCGCTGGATGAACGAGCTCGATACACTGATTCACGCCGAACTGGGGCAGTCGGTGATCGCCGGGATTTATCACGACAACAACCCGCGCTCGAAGGCCTTCGATGATATTCGCCTGAGTCATCCGGCGATCTTCATGATCGAGTACGCGCTGGGCAAGACGTTGATCGAGCACCGCATCACCCCTGATTATCTGCTGGGCACCAGCCTCGGCGAACTTGCCGCCGCTGCGCTGGCAGAGGTCATTTCGCTGCCTGACGCGATCCGCCTCGTGGTGCGTCAGGGGCAACTGTTTCACCAGCGCCAGTCACCGGCAGGCGAGGGCGCGATGCTGGCGATCCTGGCCGAGGAGTCGCTGTATCAGCAGACGCCGTTGCTGCGCGAGCACTGTGATATCGCCGCCTACAACGCGCCGTCGCTGATCGTCGTCGCCGGCCCGGACAACGCGGTTGCCGATGCCGAACGCCACCTCAGCGCTCGGGACATCGTGTTCCAGCGTCTGCCGGTCCATCAGGCTTTTCATTCACGCCACATCGATTTTCTCAGGCCCGAGGTCGAGGCACTGCTGCGCCAGACAACCTTGCACAAGGCGCAGATCCCGGTGATCTCCTGCCACAGCACCGAGACCTTGCAGCAACTTGACGCCGACCACTTCTGGCAGACCATCCGCCAGCCGATCCGTTTTTCCCAGACCCTGGCGCGGATCGAGCGTGAGGCCGCCGCGCGCGGTGAATCGATGATTTACCTCGACCTCGGCCCGAGCGGCACGCTGGCCAACCTGATCAAACAAAATATTCGTGACCGTGCCTTGCCGCCGATTTTTCCGGTGCTCAGCCCGTTCGGCCGCGATCTGGAGAAATTCGACGAAGTGCTGACCCTCGGTCGTGCCTTGCAGCCATTGCCTGCGAGCGCAGCCCCTGCAGCGCCACCGGTTGAGGTGGCTGCGCAGCCCACGGCCTTCCAGGTCCAGCAGCCGACCCGCCTGGTACAGCGTCCATCGGCGCCAGTGTCGTCAGGGCCTAAACGCGTCTATGTGTTTCCGGGGCAGGGTTCGCAGCGCCTGGGGATGGGCGCGGCGCTGTTCGAGCAGTTTCCCGAGCAGGTGGCCCAGGCCGACAAAATTCTCGGTTATTCGCTGAAAACACTGTGCCTGGAAGATCCCGATCAACAGCTGTCCAACACCCGCTTTACCCAGCCGGCGCTGTACACCGTCAGCGCCTTGGCGTTCCTCGCCAAACAGCAGGCGGACCCGCGTAAAGCCGACTTCCTGGCCGGTCACAGCCTGGGCGAGTACTGCGCGCTGTTTGCCGCGGGTGCGTTCTCCTTCGAGACCGGGCTGAAGCTGGTGAAAAAACGCGGCGAGCTGATGGCCCTGGCTACCGGCGGCAGCATGGCCGCTGTCATCGGTCGCAGCCCTGACGAAGTCAACGAGCTGCTGATCCGTCACGGCCTCGGCGCGCTGGACGTGGCCAACTACAACTCACCGTCCCAGGTGGTGCTTGCCGGTCCGGTGGAGGCACTCAGCGAAGCGAAGGAAATTTTCCAGGCGATGGACATTACCTTTGTAGCGCTGCCGGTCAGCGCGCCATTCCATTCCCGCTACATGGAAGGCGCGATGGGAGCCTTCGGCGAGTACCTGGCCACCTTCGAGTATTCGCCGCTGCATACCCCGGTGATCGCCAATATCGACGCCGCGCCTTACCGCGACGATCAGTTGGTCGATAACCTGACCCGGCAGATCTGCGGTTCGGTGCGTTGGCTCGATACCGTGCAGTACCTGATGCGTCAGGGGGCATTCGAATTCGAAGAACTGGGCCCTGGCGAGGTACTGACCAAACTGGTCAAGAACGTGCGAAACGCCGCTGCCTTTTCGTGACTGCACACTCCAATGGATGCCTTGTCATGGAAAAGACGATGAACGCCACATTCACCGATCAGTTGTTTTTCATTGCCAGTGTGTTGAGCCTGGAAAGTCGTCAGTTGATCTCCGGTCGCGGGATCAACCAGCCGTTCGGGTTTGCACCGTTTGCAGCGGCTGCTTCGATCAACGCCGGGCCGTTACGGGTGGCCTTCGACGGGTTCAGGGCGTTTGGCTGGTTGAGCCCGTCGAGCGACGATGAGTATTTCTTCTCTGGCCGGGCATCGGCAATCGACACGCTGCCCACCGCAGTGACCGAGCTGTTTTCGTGGCTGGTGCCGCAGCGATTGCCGGGCGCGCAGGACATGGCGCACCTGTGGCGCTGGCTGGAGCTGTCGGCGCTGGACTGGAATCTGCACTGTCCGGCGTTCATCCGTGGCCTGAACGAGTTGTTGTCGCTGGTGTTGTTGCGCCGGTTGCAACTGAACGGGGCGATTGATATTGACACGGGTCTTGTGGATGCACGGCGCATCGACAACGGGCAGACCGACCCTGAACGCACCCGGCTGTTGAGTGACTTTCTACGCACCCAGCAGTGGATTCGTCGCGAAGAACGGCAACTGGTGCTCAATCCCGAGCGGCGGACGCTGCTGGCTGAGCGGCTGAGCGAGCCTTTCCTCGCCTACTACGCCAGTTTGCCCGCCACCCTCGATGGCCTGTTGTTCGCCAAGGGCGAGCAGTGGGCAGACGCGTTGCATTGGCTCAAGGGCGCCGGTGAACAGCACGTCTGGCCGGGTGACCGGCCCGCGCTTGAACAGTTGCTGGGCAAGGTTTTCGACGCGCAGCCGTTGTCCACGCAACCGGACTGGATCGTCGAGTTGGGCAGCCACCCTGGCGTTTCGTTGAACGAGCTGGGGCAATGGGTGCGCCACCACACGGCCCGGGGACAGGCACTGGACAGCAATCCCCTGCAATGGCTGGTGCTTGATAACGCGGTAATGAGCGATCCGGCGACGCTTGGCCAGCGGCTTCGGGACGCGGGTGTCGGTGCCAGTCAGCGAGTGTTGTGGCTGGGTATCGGCCAGCAAAATCTGCAACAGCCAGGGACTGCGCCGCAGCTACCACCGCAACAGGCGCCGCAGCGTTATTACCTGCGTTGCGACGGCCTGACGGCAGAGGGCGCCAGCGTGCTGGGCAGTCTGCAGGCCTCGGCAAAAGCACTGGCCGCGCTGATCGGCGATCAACCGATAGTGCTCAGCGAAAGTCACTGGACCCCCGACGGGCCGCTGGCGGATCACTTTGCCTGTCATTACCCGGTTGAAGCGGCGCACTACCTGATGGCGCTGGCCGGTGCCGGGCTGTTTGCCGATCCGGGGATGCTGCACAGGCTGCCGCTGGCCGGCTTCGACTGCGAAGCCAGCAGCGGTTGTTACCGGGCGCGTGAATACCGTGTTCGCTTTGTGACGCTGGCGGACATGCCGGCGCTGCTGACACTGGAGCAAGCCTGCTGGCCCGAAGGCGGCCGGGTCGATGAACACATCCTGCGGCGGCGCTTGAACCAGGACCCTGCCGGTCAACTGGCGTTGGAGTTCAAGGGCGAAGTGGTCGGTGTGATCTATTCCCAGCGGATCGTCCGGATCGAGGGGCTGTTCGCGGTCAATTTCGCCACGGTCGATCAGCTGTTCCATGGTAACGGCAGCACCGTGCAAATCCAGAGTCTGAATATCCTGCCGGCGCATCAGTACAGCGGTTACGGCGATCAGTTGCTGGAATTCATGCTGCAATATTGCACGCTGCTCAACGGCGTCGACACGGTGGTCGGCGTGACCCGTTGCAAGGACTATCCCAAGTACCGCCACATTACTTTGGTGGACTACATTCATAGCCGTGACGAACGAGGCGTGCTGCTGGACCCGGTGCTGCGCTTCCACGAATTGCACGGTGCGCGAATCGAGCGTCTGGTGGCCGGTTATCGTCCCGCCGATGCCGACAATGCGGGGCACGGCGTTCTGGTGCGTTATGACCTGGCCCACCGTCAGCGCCAGGAAATCCAGCTGGCCACGGCAATGGTGGAGCAGCCGGCGATCTCCATCGACGACGCCGTGCGTCAGGGCATCAATCGCTGCCTGGGACAGGCGCAAGACAGCCGAGTGTCGACGCGCCACAGCCTGCTGGAGCTGGGCCTGGACTCGGCAGACCTGCTCGCGCTCAGTGAACAGCTGGGCATGACGTTCGGTCTGGTGCTGGAACCGAGCTTTTTCTTTCGCTACAACAGCGTCGAGAAAATCGTCGCCGCGCTGCAAGAGCGCCTTGGCGCGCAGGTGTCGCCAGAGCCTCAGCAGGCTTTACCGCCAGTGGCGCCTGTCAGAACCGACGATGATTTCGCGGTGATCGGCATCAGCGGGGCTTTTCCCGGTGGCGAACTGGAGGGCTTTTGGGCCGCTGTTCGCCATGGCATCAGCCAGATACGCGAGGTGCCACCCGAACGTGCAACGGCCGGACCTGCGGGCGGCTACATCGACGGGATCGAGTGCTTCGATCATCAGTTTTTTGGCATTTCGGCGGCCGAAGCGGCGCTGATGGACCCGCAGCAGCGGCTGCTGTTACAGCATGCCTGGTGGGCGCTCGACGATGCGGCAATTCCCGCCGCAGCGTTTTCCCGCCGCCAAACCGGTGTGTTTGTCGCCGCCGCGCCAAGTGAGTACCGCGACATCGTCGAGGTCCCCCGCGACAGCCCGTTTTTGCTGACGTCTTCTTCGCCCTGCATGTCTGCCAACCGGATTTCCTGGTTCCTCGACCTGCGCGGGCCCAGCGAATATTGCAACACCGCCTGCTCATCGGTGCTGGTTGCGCTGCACCGGGCCATGCAGGCGATCAGGGCCGGTGAGTGCCAACAGGCGCTGATCGGCGCGGTCAATCTGTTGCTGTCGCCTGCTGAAACGGCCGGCTACCGGCAGATGGGGTTTCTCAGCGAGCAGGCAGACACCCGTTCATTCCAGGCCGGGGCTGATGGCTATGTACGTTCCGAAGGGGTGGGCGTGCTGCTGCTCAAGCCATTGGCCGATGCATTGCGCGACGGGGACCGGATCCATTTGAAGATCAAGGGCAGCGGCGTGGGGCACGGCGGACGAGGGATTTCGCTGACCGCACCCGATCACGACAGCATGCAGGCGGCGATGGTGGCTGCGTACCGCAGTGCCGGGGTTGCGCCGTACACCGTCAGCTATGTGGAAGCCCATGGCACCGGTTCGGCGATGGGCGATGCCATTGAAATCGACGCGATCCAGGCGGCGCGCACGCAGTTGAGCGGCGCTGATAAAACCGGCGCTGCGTGGAACCTCAGCACCTTGAAACCGCTGATCGGGCATTGCGAATTGGCATCCGGCATGGCGGCGTTGTTCAAGGTGATTGATGCGGTGAAACAGCGGCAACTGCCGGGCATACCCGGGTATCAACAACTCAGCCCGGCGATCACCCTCGATCCGCAGCAACTGTTGCTCGCGTCCGGGAATCGGCCATGGCCGGCGTTGCAGGACGTCGAGGGTCGTGAGCTGCCACGTCGGGCGAGCATCAACAGTTATGGTTTTGGCGGCGTCAATGCCCATCTGGTGGTGGAGGAGTTTGTCGCCCGCCAGCCTGTGACGGCGGTTGATATCGGTGCTGAACTGATCCTGTTGTCGGCGCATGATGCCGCCCGGCTGAAAGAGCAGGGGGCGCGACTGAGCCGCGCGATGGGCCAACGCCCGGATCTGCGTCTGGCTGATATTGCCTATACGCTGCAAATCGGGCGCACGGCGATGGCTTGCCGCTGGGCTTGTGTGGTGGACAGCATGGCGTCGCTGCAACAGCAACTGGACGAGCTTGCCCAAGGCTTGCGCGATGACATCGTGCTGGCCGACGAGCAAGTGGCTGGAACTGGCGACGCGATTGCCCGGGCATTGGCGGCACGAGATCTGCCGGCGCTGGCCGATTATTGGCGCCAGGGCATGGAACCGGACTGGCTGAAAATGCCGCGTGTCGGTGAACCACAGCGCATTGGATTGCCGGGCTACGCCTTTGCACAATCGCGGCACTGGCTGTCACCGCGCCGGGCCGAACCGCTTCGCGATGCAAGCGAATGCGAGACACAGTCACAGAAAAACGTGCGCCAGATTCTCGCCGAACTGTTGGGATGTGATCCGCAGACACTGGCAGGTTGCGAGTCGCGCAGCCTGGCCAGTCTGGGCCTCAGCTCCCTCGGCGCCGTGGGCCTCAAGGCCAGGCTGGAACAGCAACTGCACCTGTCGGTATCGCTGGCACAGCTGAGTCCGTACTTGAGCCTCGGTGAAGTCGAAGCCCGTCTGGCGGCGCTGGAACGCCACGCTGATGATCAGCTTGTGCCGCTGTTGCAGATAGCGCCCGACGCCCGCCATCAACCTTTTGCACTCAACGATATCCAGCAGTCGTTTTTGTCAGGCCGCACGCTGCTGGCCGAAGCGGAACGGGTCGGCTGCCATATCTACCTGGAATTCGACTGGCCGCAGCTGGACGTCTACAGGCTCAATCAGGCGTGGAATCGGTTGATGATTCACCACGATGCGCTACGGCTCAGGTTTCTGGCCGACGGTCGCCAACAGGTCAGCGAACCGACGCCTTATCGCTTCAAGACCCGCGACCTGCGCCGCAACGAGCCTGCCGACCGCGAGCATTCGCTGGCAGCCCTTCGTGCGTCGATGTCGCACAAGGTCTATCGGATTGGTCAGGAAACGTTTTTCGACATTGCTGTCTCGTTGCTGGATCAGCAAAGCAGCCGGGTGCACCTGAGCATCGACGAAATGATTGTCGACGCCACGTCACTGGAGCTGCTGTTGCAGCAATGGCTGATGATTTATCAGGAACCTGCCAGCGAGTTGCCGGATCAGGGCGTGTCGTTGCGTGACTATCAGCGGTCGCTGGAGGCCTTCAAGCAATCGCCGCGCTACCAGCGGGACTTGCAGTATTGGGTCGACAAGCTGGCGCAGGCACCGGCTGGCCTTGCCTTGCCCAAGGCACCGCGACCTGCTGGCCGCGAGCGTCGCCGCCTGACCTCGGTTCTGGAGCAGGGCCGCTGGCAGCGATTGAAAGCGCAGGGCGATGTTTTGCAGGTTTCAGGCACGGCATTGTTGCTGAGCCTGTTCGGGTTGATCCTGCAACAGGCCAATGCTGGCAGGGCGTTTTCGTTGATCACAACCAGTTACGGTCGACTCCCGGTGCACCCGGACATCGGTCGGCTGGTCGGGCCGCTGATCTCCACGCAGTTCTTTGCCTTTGACGGCGCGCCGGAGCAAACCCTGGCCGAACGGGCGCAACAGGTGCAGCGCCAGTTGCTGGCTGACCTTGATCACGCCAGCGTCAGTGGCATCTCTGCCCTGCGCGAAGTTCGTCAGCGTGGCGACAACTCGCAGCCATTCAACGGTGGCGAGGTGGTCTTCACCTCGATGCTCAACAACCCGGTGATCGACGGCGCGCCGAGCTTTGGCGATGCGCAACACGATTGCGTCACCCAGACGCCGCAGGTCAACCTCGATCACCAACTGCGCGAGCACGGCGGGGCCCTGAGTTTCAGCTGGGACGTCGCCATTGAGTGTTATCCCGACGGCATGATCGACCGGCTGTTTGGCGACTATTGCCAATTGCTGGTCACCTTGGCGGACGGCGACAGTGACGGATGGGCGTTCAAGGCATCAGCGCTGGTTCATTCGGCACCTTTTCAACTGGCACCCGGAGCGCCGCCAGCGCTGCCCTTCGCATTGACCGATCAACAACAGGCCTACGCCTTCAGCCGGTCGCTGCACCGGGGGCAGGGCAGTTCACACCTCTACATGGCCGTGGCCATCGAGGCGCTGGATATTGCTCGTCTGGAACGGGCCTGGCAGCAGTTGGTCGCGCATCATCCGATGCTTCGGACACGGATTCTGCCCAATGGCACCCAGCAGATCATGGACGCACCGCCCTTGCTGCACCTCGAAACGGCCTCGCAGGACATTGCCGGTTCGTCAATCGCCGAACAGATGCTCGGCCGGGTGACGGCGCTGGGAGAGTGGCCCTATGTCGAACTACGGGTCAGCACGCTGGACGAACGACGCCGCCTGGTGCATCTGGCTGTAGACCTGCTGCTGGTCGACCTTCCCAGCCGAGATCTGTTGCTCCAGCAATTACTCAATCTCTATCACGGCCGGACGCTGACGCCGCTGACCATCAGTTTCGCCGGTTATATCGAGGCACTCGGGCAGCACAACCGCTCCCCGGCGGCACAAACCGCCGCGCGCTACTGGCAGGAAAAATTCCGGCAAGTGCCATCGGGACCGCCAGTGAACAACGACGGGGCCGCGACGGGGCTGTATCTGGAATACGAGCACCGCCTGGATTGCTGGCCGGCACTGCGTGAACGCATTGCACAGGCAGGCCTCTCGGCGGACGCGCTGCTGATCGCAGCCTATGCCTGGAGCGTTGCCAGACACAGCGCCGAACCAGCGTTCACACTGGTGGCCCCAGGCTGGAAGCGGCCCGCGGTACACCCGCAGATTGACGCGCTGGTCGGCGATTTCACCACGCTGAGCTGGATCGACTTCAATGACGAACCCATGACGCTCATCGAACAGGCTTGGCGTTGTCAGCGGATCTTCAATGAAGATCAGCAACACAGCACCGTCAGCGGCCTGCAAGCGTTGCGCAAAGTGGCGACGAACAGACAGCGACCGCGAAAGCTCGATTTCCCGGTGGTGTTTACCCGGCTCAACCCCCAAGGCGCGCTGGGCCTGCCCGCAGGCATCACGCTGGTCAAAAGCACAAGCCGCACGCACGGGGTGGCGCTGGACAACCTGAGTATCGAGACGCAAGACAGTTTGCTGATCCACTGGGACCTGGCGGCTGACCGTCTGGCCCCGGCAGTGGTTGAGGCGATGTTTGCCGATTACTGGCGCTTGCTGGAGGCGTTGGCGGTCGACTTTTCTGCTGACCTGCGAGGCAATGGATGAGCGCGCGCTGACACACCCTGTGGCAAGGGAGCAAGCTCCCTTGCCACGGGAAAGTGATCATTCTTCTAGCGCTGACTGACCCAATATTGCTGCACGGCGCCATTCGTGCCTTGCACCGGGTCTTCATCGGGAAACGGCAACTGCTCGATGCTCGGAGACGCAAGTGTCGGATCAGATGTTCAACCGGCGCCACCTCAAAGTGGCGCCAGTCAAGCCCGCTCCTTATCGGATGAAGGCCTGCAAATCGCTGGTCAATTTGTCGATGGCCACTTTGAAGTCCTTGGTGGTGATGGTCTGGCTGGCGTTGTCCAGCTGTTGACCGAACACCTTGCGTACCACTTTGGCCACGGTCTGGTTGTTGCTGGTATCGATGAATTCACCCTCGATGTACAGCGCCGTGTCCTGGTCGCGGTGACCGCTGGCTGCTTGTGCCGCGCCCACTACAGCGGCGACCGGCACGATTTCGTACCACTTCATTCCAGCATTCGAGGCGCTCACGCCGGTGATTGCCACGCGCAGGATCAAGGCTTTGGAACCGGCTGGCACGGATGCCCTGTTCGGCACCACGTTGTATTTCTGGCCGAGCACGCCACGGGCCTTGTTGGTCATGTAGTTCTGCAACTCGTCCAGCGTCTGGCGATTGACCCGCTCATTGGGCTGTGGCGCCGGGTACAGCTCCAGCCGGTTGAACACCACGGTGTCGTAGGCATTGGGATTCCATGACGGGATCACCCAACGCATGGCTTTCTCGCCGCTGGTGGTGGTCACTTCCTGCAAGTTGTTGTAGTTGGGCAGGAAGCCGGAGTATTGCTGCTGCTCGGTGACTTTCGAGGTACAACCACCGAGTAACAGGGTGGTCAGTGCGGTGCCGATGAGTAACTTTCTGGACAAGTTCATTGTGCTTTGCGCTCCATGGGATAAATCGTATTTTTCTGGTTATCAGGGCGTCAATAACGCCAGGTCATGTTCCCGGTCACGGCTTGAATCCAGGCGTTGTCGAACTGACCGGAAGTGCGTACGCCTGATACGGTTTTGGTTTGGTCCACCGGCATGTCGCCGAGCCAGACCAGTGCCCAGCTGAGGTTGACGTCGGTGTCCTTGTTCAGCGCGTAAGTGGCCCCGGTGCCGAGTCGCCAGGACTCACCCATTGGGGCATTGAACGTGCGGTTGGCGTCCGAGACGGCGCTGCTGTCATACGCGACGCCGACGTTCCACAACAGTTGACGGGTGGCTTGATATTGCGCGCCGAGCGCCAGTTGCCAGGTGTCCTTGAAATGGGCATTGACCGTGGTCGATTGGGCGCCGACAGCGGTGGTATCGACCTGCACCGCGACGTCGCCGAATTGTGACCAGTCTTGCCAGTTGACCGTGGCGAGCAGGGCCCATTGCGGGTCGAGTTGCTGGAACAGGCTCAGGGTCGCGGTCTGCGGCACCTGCATGTCGAGCTTGGTGTTGAGGCCGTTCAGACGATCCAGCCCGGGACCGGTGCCATGGACATTGAGCTTGTCCTCAAAGTCGAGATCGACCTTGCTGGTGTAGGCCAAACCGATGCGCGTGCCGGGTTGTGGGGCGTAGATCACGCCAACGTTGGCACCGTAACCCCAGGTGCTGTCTTCGTATTTGAAGTAGCCGTCGCTGCGGTCGGTCAGGCCGAACGGCGAGCGGTCGATGGCCGTCTGGTCCTGCAACATGCCGTACATGGCTTTCACGCCGACACCGATCGACCATTGATCGTTGAAGCGGTACGCCACGCTGGGCACCAGCGACAACCCGGCCAGGCTGACGTTCTGCGCAAAATAGCGCCCGGACCAGTCGTTGTTGTAATTGGCCGCCAGGCCGAAATCGCCATAAGAGCCGAAGCCGACGCTCCAGTTGTCATCCAGTTGATGGCTGATGAAAAAGCTGCCACCGGGAATCGGATCCAGTGCGTTGCCGCTGCCACGGCCTGTGCCGTTGGTGTTGTCGTCGCGGTCGAACGTCAGGTTGCCGTAGAGGATTTGCGCACCGGCGGTTATCTGCGTGCCTTGCAGGTAGCTCAGGCCCGCCGGGTTGCTGGCGATGGTGGAGGGCCCTTGGGCGCGGGCAGCGGCACCGGCATTGGCCAGGCCGACGTTATCGGTGCCGATCTCGTAGAGCATGATGCCACCGGCATACGCCTGTTCGCTGCACAGGGTGAGCAAGGTGAAGGCGGGGAGCAGCAATGATTTCGTCTGCATGAAAGGCTCCTTGATACGCTCGCAAACGTTCGTCATGAACGGGTGACCGCCACCGGCCACCCGTATTGCCTTTTATGCACTACCTGGCCATGGCGGCACGCGCCGCCGCGATTTTCTCCTTGACGGTGTCCAGGTTGAAGCTCGCGCCTTTTTGCATCGGTGGGTATTCAATGGCTGTTTGCGCCAGTTTCAGCACCTGATCCTGCACAAACACGAAGCGCCAGAACTGGAACTTGAACCACTGGAAATATTCCAGCGAACCACTGGCCGCCTGATCCGCTGGCCAGCCCATGCGCTCGAACGGATCAAGACGCAGGTTGGTCAGGATCGGCATGTCCAGCGTGACCTTGGCGCCCAGCCAGCCCCCAGGTTGATCGATGAAGCGGTATTTGAAATCGTCGATGCGAATGGCACCCAGCGTGCCCTCGCCGAAGTAGAAGATTTCATGACGGTTCGACGGGCCTTTGCCGGTGATCATCGGCGTCTGGTCATAGCCGTCGAGATGGACCTTGTAGGTCCTGTCGCCCAGTTGTTTGCCCTTGAGCAGTTCAGTGGTGATGTTCGGGTTGCCTGCCGCCGTGAGGAAGGTCGGGAACCAGTCCATGCCGGACATGATGCCGTTGGCAATGGTGTTGGGCGGTACCTGGCCTGGCCAGCGAATGATCGCCGGCACTCGGAAACCACCCTCCATGACCGTGCCTTTGCCCATGGCAAACGGGGTGGTGCCACCGTCCGGCCAGGTGAAGTTTTCCGCGCCGTTGTCGGTGGTGAACATCACGATGGTGTTGTCATCCATGCCGTCTTTTTTCAGCTTGGCCATGACGTCGCCGACGATATCGTCGAGCTGCGCCATGCCGGCTTCTTGCTCCGACCAGCCATTTTCCGAATTGCGCATGGCTTCATACTTGTCGGACAGGTGCGTGACGATGTGCATGCGGGTCGGGTTGAGCCACAGGAAGAACGGTTTGTTGTCCTGTTTGGCTTTGTCGATGAAGGCGAAGGCCTTGGCCTGGATTTCGTCATCGACGGTTTTCATCCGGTCTGGATAGAGGGTGCCGGCGTCTTCGATTTTCTGTTTGCCGATCTTGCCCCAGCGCGGCATGACGGTTGGATCGTCAGTGGTGGTTGCCCAGCTGTGCACCATGTTGCGCGGGCCGACGGTGTCGAGCAGCGCCTTCGGATAGTTGGGGTGCGACGGGTCTTCCATGGCATCCAGGTGATAGAGATAACCAAAGAACTCATCGAAACCGTGCACTGTCGGCAGGAACTGGTTCAAGTCGCCCAGGTGGTTCTTGCCGAACTGGCCGGTGGCGTAGCCCATGGACTTGAGGGCGGTGGCAATGGTCACCGCTTCGTCAGGAATGCCGATGGGCGAGCCGGCCTGGCCGACCGTGGTCATGCCGGTGCGGATCGGCAGTTCACCAGTAATGAAATTGGCGCGCCCGGCGGTGCAACTGGCCTCGGTGTAATAGTCGGTAAAGCGCATGCCATCGGCAGCCAGTTGGTCGAGATTGGGTGTGCGACCGGCCATCATCCCCTGATTATAGACACCGATATTCGACCAGCCGATATCGTCGCCCATGATCACCACGATGTTGGGCGGGGGTTTGTCAGCCGCTTGGGTGATAACGGGTAGAACCATTGCAGACAACAGCATTGAAACAGCGAATAGCCGGGAGAAGTTTGTCTGGTTCATGTCGAACTCCATATGCACTGGCGTTAGCACTTAAGGACTTCCCCCTTTGGTCCTTAGAAACTGTGATCCCCGGGAAGAGCGTAGGTTTGAATTGTGAATTATCCAGTAATATTTTTTTGAGATGATACAAAGTCACTCTTCAACCGCTCATTCCCCTAATGGGTGAAACGACTGAAGCCGGGCCTTCGACAGGCTGAAGTCCCGGCTACGGCAGGGCCGTTCCTGGCGGTGCCTTCAACTGATATTGCGCGACGAACCGAGCCAGTATTTTTCCCGTACTTGTCGGCGTAATACTTTGCCCACCACCGAAGTCGGCAACTCATCGACGAACACCAGCGACTTCGGCGCCTTGTAGCCGCCCAGGCGCGTTCGGGTCTGGGCAATCAACGCTTGCGCCGTCACGGTTTCACCCTGACGCAGAATCACTTCGGCATGCACGGCCTCACCCCATTCCGGGTGTGGAATGCCCACCACCGCGGCCATCAGCACCGCAGGGTGGGCGGCGAGGGCGGCTTCTACTTCCACGGCATAAACGTTGAAGCCGCCGCTGATGATCATGTCCTTGAGACGGTCGACGATGTACAGGTAACCATCGCCATCGATGTAGCCCAGGTCGCCGGACTTCCACGCCCCTTCGCAAAACTCGGCGGCAGTGGCTTCGGGGTTTTGGTAGTAGCCCTTGATCACCGCTTTGCAGCGGATGCGAATTTCACCGGTTTCGCCCACGGGTAGCGGCGCGCCTCCGGCATCGGCGATGAACACTTCCACTCCCGGTGTCGGCCGGCCTGCTGAAGACAGCCGGCGCAAGGACGCGGTGTCGCCGGGTTGATGCGCCGCTTTGCCGAGGGCCGAAATCACCATCGGCGCCTCGGTGGCAGCATAGCCCTGGACAAAAATCTGTCCGAAGCACTCCACCAGTTCGCCCAGTTTGTCCGGGCTCATGGGCGCCGCACCGTAGATCAGCGTGGTCAGCGATGAGAAATCCAGCGGCGCGGTGCGTTGCATCTCCAGCAGGCGGTAGAGCACGGTCGGCACCAGGAACGAGTGCGTCACGCGCTCCCGTTCGACTTGCTGGCGCCAGGACTGCATGTCCAGCTGGTTCATGGTGAGGTTGGTGCCGCCGCCGTAAACCGTCGGAAAAAACAGCATCAACGTGCCGTGGGACAACGGCGATACGTGCAGCAGGCGGGTCGCGCTGCTCAGCGCCAGATCGGTGTTGATGAACGCCGCGTCGCGGCAGGCCATCCAGTTGTCGATCGAGTACATCGCACACTTGCCCTTGCCGGTGGTGCCACCGGTAAAGCGCAGCATGCACAGGTGCTCGTCGGTATCGAGGGTGACATCGTTATCGGCGTCCGAGGCCGCATCCACCAGCGACCAGAAGTTGTGCACGCCGCTCAGCGTCGCCTGTTCGGCCGTCGGCGGGTCCATCACCACGATCTCGCAGTCACGGGCGCGCAACATGCCGTAGTAACTGTCCAGCAAGCGGGTTTCGATGAACACCACCTTGGGCCGGACCAGCTCGACCTGCCGCGCGTGCTCCTCCAGCGGGTCGCGCAGGTTGGTCATTACCACCGTGCCTTCCTGCTTGAAGGTGCTGGGAAACATCATCAGGCTGAGGCTGTCGTTCTCCAGGATCAGCATGAAGCGTTCACCCACGCGTACCTGCAACCTGTTGCGCAGGACGTCGGCGATGCGGTTGGTCAGCAGGTGGTACTGCTCATAGCTATAGCGGCGGTTGCGCTCGATATTGACGATCGCCTCCTGCTCGCCATAACGCAGGGCGAGCAGGCGCATGATCCGGCTAAAATTCATTTTCATGGGGAGTCGCTCTCAGAAGCCGAATTACCGGGCACGCATGCGCGAGGCGGCGTCGAGGCGCACAGTCTCGCCGTTGACGTAGGCGTTCTCGATCAGAAACGCGCAGCAATGAGCGAACTCACGCATGTCGCCCAGGCGCTTGGGCGCTTCCATCTGTTCCTTGAGCGAGTTGAGGACTTTCTCGTCAAGGCCCGCCACCATGGTAGTGAGGAACAGCCCCGGCGCGATGGCGTTGACCCGCACACCAATGGCGCCCAGCTCGCGCGCGGCGGGCATGTTCATGCCGATGACGCCAGCCTTGGTGGCCGCGTAGGCGCACTGGCCGACCTGACCTTCATAGGCCGCGCCAGACGACACATTGATCACCACGCCGCGTTCTTCGCCGGCTTCGGCTTCGTTGTTGGCCATGTGCTCGGCACACTTGGACATGACGTTGAACACGCCATTGAGGTTGACGGCGGTGGCCTGGGCGAAGCGTGCCAGCGGCGCGGCCTTGCCTTCCTTGCCCAGCACCTTGAAGCCGGTCGGCACGGCGGCGCCGTTGATGCAGACATGAATCGCGCCGAACTTCTCGATCACCGCATTGACCGCATTCTGCACCGACGCTTCGTCGCTGACGTCGGTCTGCACGAACATCGCGCGCTCGGCGCCCAGTTCGGCCACGGCTTTTTGCCCGGCTTGGACATTGAGGTCGAAAATCGCCACGCGCGCGGCTTTCTCTTCAATCAGGTAGTGCGCCGTCGCCAGGCCCAGGCCCGAAGCGCCGCCCGTGATGACGATGACTTTGTCTTGAATTCGCATGTGAGTGTCCCTGTTCGCTGCCCGGCATCGTCGATGCCGGGTTGTTATTGTTGTGGCTGAACAAATGGCTGGATCAGAACGCGTTGACCCCGGTCAGGGCGCGGCCAATGATCAACTGCTGGATCTGCGTGGTGCCTTCCGGGATCGGCACGATGATCGCTTCGCGGGCCAGTTTCTCGACCAGGAAGTCGGTGGTCACGCCCGCGCCGCCATGAATCTGCACGGCTTGACGGGCAATGGTGACTGCTGCCTCGCAGGCGAAATACTTGGCCATCGCCGCCTCCATTTCTGCCGGGATGCCGGCGCCGATCATCTCGGCGGCGCGGTAGGTCAGCAAGCGTGCGGCATCGACGTTGGTGGCCATCTCGGCGAGCATCCCGGAGATCAACTGGTGACCGGCGATCAGCTTGCCGTGCTGTTTGCGTTCCTTGGCGTAACGCACCGCTTCTTCGAGGGCGCGGCGACCGATACCCAGGCCTTGCGCAGCGACAAATACCCGCGAACGCTCGAAGAACGACAGGGTGTTTTTCAGCGCTTCACCTTCGTTGCCGATGATGTTGCTGGCCGGAACGCGCACATCGTTGAGGAAAATCTGCGCCGTGGACTGGCTGTTCCAGGCCATTTTGTGGATGTTCTGCACTTCGTATGGGTGTTCTTTGCGGTCCAGCAGGAAGTGGGTCAGGCCCTTGCGCGGGTCATCGCCGGTGCGGCAGGTACAGATCAGGAAGTCGGAATAGGCGCCGTTGCTGATCCAGGTTTTTTCACCGGTGATGATGAAGTCGTCGCCGTCGCGGCGGGCGCGGGTCTTGATTTCCAGCACGTTGGAGCCGACATCCGGTTCCGAGATGCCGACGCTGACAAACGAATCACCACTGATCAGGCCCGGCAGGTAACGCTCGCGCAGGTGGTCGGGGGCGAGCTTTTCCAGCATCTGCGCGCCGAAGGAGTTGATCACCACGGGTGTCGACAGGTCCACCGAGCAGGCGGCGACTTCCTCGAAGAGCATGATCATGGTCGGCCAGTCCAGGCCCAGCCCGCCATGGGCTTCGCTGACGGCGCCGCTGATCATGCCGAACTCGGTGAGCTGGCGCATGACCTCGGCCATCTTCTCTTTCGGGATGAATTTATCCCGGTATTCCTTGTTGAAGATCGGGTCGATCTTTTCGGCCAGGAAGCGCCGGAAACTCTCGACCGCTTCCAGTTGTTCCGGGTTGCGCATGACGTGTCCCATGGGGGCTCTCCTTAACTGTTCTTGTTGGCGAGAATGTTGACGGCGACCACGGCTTCTTCGATGCCGAACAGCCCGCCACCGTTTTCCTGAATGGCAATGCGCGCGCCTTCGACCTGGCGCTTGCCGGCTTCGCCGCGCAGTTGTGTGACCAGCTCATGGATTTGCCCAAGACCGGTGGCACCAATCGGGTGGCCCTTGGATTCGAGGCCGCCGGACGGGTTGATCGGCATGCGTCCACCAACGGTGAAATCTCCGCGTTCGGCCGCCGGACCGCCTTCGCCGAACGGCACGAGCATCAGCGATTCGGCGTTGAGGATTTCACCGATGGCCGAGGCGTCATGGACTTCTGCGACATCGACATCGGCCGGGTCGATACCGGCCTGGGCATAGGCTTTTTTGGCCGCCAGGTGGGCGACGATTTTTTCCGGTTCATCCAGGCCGCGATTGCTGCCGGTTTGCACCACGCTGGCCAGCACCCGTACAGCGCGCTCACCGGCGTTTTTCAAACGCTTCAAACCCTCGGCGTTGCACAGCACCACGGCCGCCGCGCCGTCGCTGATCGGCGAACACATGAGCGTGGTCAAGGGGTAGCAGATCGGCGGCGAGGCCAGCACTTCGTCGATGCTGAAAGCCTGCTGGAACTGCGAGAGCGGGTTGTGTACCGAGTGTTGGTGGTTCTTCGCGGCCACGGCTGCAATCTGCCGCTGAGTGGTGCCGTAGCGCAGCATGTGATTGCGGCAGATTGCTGCGTACACGTCCATGAACACGCTGTACGGGCGCTCGGAAACGGTGCCCGGCGGCGGCACGATGCCTTCGCCCATGGCCAGCAGGGTGTGTTTGTTCTGCTCGACCGTGGACACATCCCAACCGCCATCGAACACGGCGAACATTTTCGACTTGTCCGGCACGTTCATCTTTTCCGCGCCGACCGCCAGGGCGATATCGCACTGGCCTGCACGCAGCGCCAGGGTGGCGAGGTTGAACGCTGACGAGCCGGAGGCGCAGGCGTTTTCCACGGAAAACACCGGCACGCCTTCGATGCCGATACGGCGCATGGCAATCGGGCCGGGAATGCCGGTCTGGCCCTGCAACAGGCCGTTGGTCATGGTGCTGTAATACACCGAGCCCACATCGGCGGTGGTGGCGCCAGCATCCTTGAGCGCCAGGCCGACGGCTTCGTCGACCATGTCGTAGACGCTGCGCTCCAGCAACCGGCCAAATGGCGTCATGCCGACGCCCACTACGTAGATATCGTTCATTGTCTGTTCCTGGATCGGGACGTGACGGCCTAGCGGCCCTTGAAGTTCGGTGCGCGTTTTTCGCTGAAAGCCAGCAGGCCTTCCTGGAAATCGGCGGTGCGCAGGTGCTGACGCAACATCACTTGTTCGTGCTGCAAGGCGTCGTCGCGGGATTTGTCGCTGGAGGCGCGGGCCACTTCTTTCATGCGGCGCAGGGCAATCGGGCTCTTCCTGGCGATTTGGTTGGCCAGCGCGAGGGCGGCATCGGCCAGTGCTTCATCGGCGTGAACTTCACACACCAGGCCATAGCTTTTCATCTCGCCGGCCGTGAGCGACTTGCCGGTCAACAGCAGGTACATCGCCATGTTCAGCGGTATCAGGCGTGGCAGCACGGCGGCGCCACCGGCACCTGGGTAAACGCCGAAATTGGCGTGGGCATCGGCGAGGGTGGCGGTTTGCGCGGCGACGATGATGTCTGCGCACATCGCCAGTTCCAGGCCACCGGCCATGGTCACGCCGTTGAGGGCGGCGATCACGGGTTTGGGCAAGTTGCGCAATTGACCGAACACCTGATTGGCACGGTCGAGGAAGTCGGCTTCGCCAGCGGGCAGGCTGCTGCCGGCCAGCACTTCCTTGAGGTCGGCACCGGCGCAGAAGGCCGGGCCGTTGCCGGTCAGGATCACGGCGCGCAGCTCGTCGTTGCGGGCAATGTCGTCCAGGCAACGTTCCAGTTCAGCGAGCGTCGCCAGGTTCAGCGCGTTCATGGCCCGCGGACGATTGAGCGTCAGGCGCGCCACCGGACCGATGATTTCGTACAGCAAGACGTCTTCACTCATGACCACTCCCCTTTATTGTTCTTCGCACTGTTGGCGTTGTTGATGGGCCGATAGTAGGAAGGCCGGCGACGGCGGCGCAGGTCATTGCAACGAAAGCGGTTGTCCGCAGGGGGAGGGTGGCGGGTGGGCCTAGGGCCGAACTGAAGAAACGCAATTTACTGTGGGGAGCGAGCTTGCTCGCGATGGGGCCGTGTCAGTCACCATCCTTGCCAATGACACACCGCCATCGCGGGCAAGCCCGGCTCCCACAGTTGATCTTCAGTGAACACAAAAATTGGCGCTCGACAGCGATCCAATGTGGGAGCGAGCTTGCTCGCGATGGGGCCGTGTCAGTCACCATCATTGCCCAATGACCCACCGCTATCGCGGGCAAGCCCGGCTCCCACAGGTGATCTTCAGTGAACACAAAATGGGTGTTCGACAGCGATCCACTGTGGGAGCGGGCTTGCCCGCGATGGGGCCGTGTCAGTCACCATCATTGCTGATGACCCACCGCTATCGCGGGCAAGCCCGGCTCCCACAGGGATCTTCAGTGAACATAAAATTGGTGTTCGACAGCGATCCAATGTGGGAGCGAGCTTGCTCGCGATGGGGCCGTGTCAGTCACCATCCCTGCTGAATGACCCACCGCTATCGCGGGCAAGCCCGGCTCCCACAGTTGATCTTCAGTGAACACAAAATCGGTGTTCTACCGCGATCCAATGTGTGGGCTTGCCCGCGATGGGGCCGTGTCAGCCACCATCACTGCCCAATGACCCATCGATATCGCGGGCAAGCCCGGCTCCCACAGTTGATCTGCAGTGAACACAACACTGGCGCTCGACAGCGATCCAGTGTGGGAGCGGGCTTGCCCGCGATGGGGCCGTGTCAGTCACCATCCTTGCTAATGACCCACCGCTATCGCGGGCAAGCCCGGCTCCCACAGTTGATCTTCTGTGAACACAAAATTGGCGCTCGACAGCGATCCAGTGTGGGAGCGGGCTTGCCCGCGATGGGGCCGTGTCAGTCACCATCCTTGCTGATGACCCACCGCTATCGCGAGCAAGCCCGGCTCCCACAGTTGATCTTCAGCGAGCACAAAATCGGTGTTCTACCGCGATCCACTGTGGGAGCGGGCTTGCCCGCGATGGGGCCGTGTCAGTCACCATCATTGCCAAATGACCCACCGCCATCGCGGGCAAGCCCGGCTCCCACAGTTGATCTTCAGTGAACACAAAATCGGTGTTCTACCGCGATCCACTGTGGGAGCGAGCTTGCTCGCGATGGGGCCGTGTCAGTCACCATCATTGCTGATGACCCACCGCTATCGCGGGCAAGCCCGGCTCCCACAGGGGATTTTCAGTGAACACAACATTGGCGCTCGGCAGCGATCCAGTGTGGGAGCGGTGTATTCGGAGATGGGCATCGGGTCTGTGAAGACTGACGAATTGATCCGCAAGACCAGCACGTCACGCTCAGTTACTTGCACCATCGCGGCGGTTATCCAATAACAATTAGAGAGAGACCCTGCGATGAAAACATTCCGAGTCGTACTGACTGTGTCGGTGCTGGCCGCCAGCATTGCCGGCGCTGTGCACTGGTCACGAGGTCTGGCGAGCGTTCATTGGCAGCCGGTCGAGAACAGCGCCGGGCAGGGTGGTCAGAAAGCGGCGACGGCTGCCACCATCGCAGTCAATGCGGCCACGGCACACAACCTGCCGCCGGTGGATCGTGAGGTCGAGGCCGATATCCAGCGCGGTTTTATCGCCAGCATCCCCGATGCTGAAACCACCGCCGCTGACGGCCATGTGGTGTACACCCTCAAGGGCTATGAATTTCTCACCAGCCCCGAGGCCCCGGCCACGGTCAATCCGGGGCTGTGGCAGCAGGCGCAAAAGAGCATGTCCAACGGCCTGTTCAAGGTCACCGATGGCTTCTACCAGGTGCGCGGTCTTGATCTGACCAACATGACCATCATCGAAGGCAACACCGGCCTGATCATCGTCGACTGCAACCTGGCCACTGAAGTCGCGCACGCAGCACTCGAACTGTATTACCAGTACCGGCCGAGAAAACCGGTGGTGGCGGTGTTCTACAACCACAGTCATGTCGATCACTTCGCCGGCATCCGTGGCATCGTCGACGAAGCCGACGTGAAGTCGGGCAAGGTGCAGATCATTGCCCCGGCCGGGTTCATGGCCACTGCGGTCGCCGAAAACGTGATGGCCGGCAACGCCATGAGCCGCCGTGCCGAGTACCAGTTCGGCACCACATTGCCGCGCAGCGCCCAGGGCCAGATTGATCTGGGCGGTGCCAAGGCATTGTCCAACGGCACCATCACCCTGATCCCGCCGACCATCGAACTGAGCCAGCCGGTGCAGTCGCTGACCATCGATGGCGTGGAGATCATCAACATGCTGGCCCCCGGCACCGAGGCGCCGGCTGAATTCATCCACTATTTCCCACAGTTCAAAGTGCTGGATACCGGCGAGCTGGCGTTGCCGACCCAGCATCAATTGCTGACCCTGCGCGGGGCGACGATCCGCGACGGTCTGGCCTGGTCGAAATACCTCAACGCCGCGCTGCATCAGTTTTCCTCCGGCGCCGACATCCTGATCAGCCAGCACGGTTGGCCGGTGTTCGGCCATGAGCGCGTGGTCAATTACCTGTCCAAGCAGCGCGACATGTACAAGTGGCTGCACGATCAGTCCCTGCGCCTGATCAACAAGGGCTACAAGCCGGTCGAGATTGCCGAGTACATGCGCGACCACGTCCCGGCCAGCCTGGCCAGCGAGACATTTACCCATGGTTTCTACGGCTCGGTGCAGCGCAATTCCAAAGCGGTGTATCAGCAGTACATGGGCTGGTACGACTCCAATCCGGCCAATCTGGATGCCCTGTCCGACACCGATTACGGCAAGAAATTTGTCGAGTACGGCGGCGGCGCCGAGGCCGTGCTGGCGCGTGCCCGCACCGATTTTGCCAATGGTCAGTACCGTTGGGTGGCGCAAGCCATGAGCCATCTGGTTTACGCCGAGCCCGAGAACAAGGCCGCCCGAGAGCTGGCAGCCGATGCGCTGGAGCAATTGGGTTACCAGGCCGAGTCGGCGGTGGAGCGCAACAGTTATCTGGCGGCGGCCATGGAGCATCGCAGTGGCGGGAAAAAAATCGCCTCGCCGCTGCGCACCGCCAGCCCCGACATGCTGCGGGCGCTGACCATCGACAATATTTTCGATTACCTGGGCGTGCGCCTGAAGGCGTCGGCGGTCGAGGGCAAACACGTTGTGCTCAACTGGAACTTCACCGATGTCGGCCCGTCGGGCAAGCGCTATACCCTCAATCTTGAGAACTCGGCGCTGACCTATATCGCCGATTACAACGCCGACAAGGCCGATGCGACGATCACCCTGACCCGCGAAACCCTGAACGCGATTCTGGCGGAGAAAGTGTCGCCCATCGAGGCGGTGTTCAAGGGGGACCTGAAGATCGACGGCAGCAAACTGGCGGTCTATGACGTGCTGGGTTCGCTGGATAAATTCTCGCCGGACTTCGAACTGGTCGGGCCTAACGACGCTGCACAATAGGAGCCTGATCATGGATGCTGTGCAATGTGAATTCGAAACCACGTTCAACGCCGTCACGCCCGAGCGAATCCGCAGTGTTCTCGACCTGCAGCAAGCCGCCTCGCTGACTGAGGGGCCACCGTCGGCCGGGTTGCGCATCGAGCGCATCAACCGGGTGATCCACCTGCTGCTGAGCAATCAGCAGTCATTGTGTGAAGCGCTGGCCCGGGACTTTACCTGGCGCAGTCACGATCAGTCGTTGATGGCCGATGTGCTGTTGCCGGTCCAGGGGCTCAAGTACGCCCGCGATCATGTCCGCCGCTGGATGCGCCCGCAGCGTCGCAAAGCGGAGTTGGGCAGCGGCTGGCTGGGCGCCAGGGCCGAGATTCACTTCCAGCCGCTGGGCACCATCGGCATCATTTCGCCGTGGAATTTCCCGATTGCCATCGCACTGGGGCCGCTGGCCGAAGCGCTGGCGGCCGGCAACCGTGCGATCCTGCTGTTCTCCGAGCAGTCACCGGCCACCGCCGGCCTGCTGATCAAGTTGCTGGCCGAACAGTTCGACCCCAGCGAGGTAGCCGGCTTTATCGGTGGTGCCGAACTGGGCGCGGCATTTTCCGCGATGCCGCTGGATCATCTGGTGTTCACCGGCAGCCCACGGGTGGGGCGTCTGGTGATGCGCGCGGCGGCGCAAAACCTGACGCCGTTGACCCTGGAATTGGGCGGTAAATCACCGACCATCATTGGTCGCGGCGCGGACCTGGAAAACGCCGCCCGACGCATCTGGGGCGGCAAGGGCATCAGTGCAGGGCAGGCCTGTATCGCGCCGGACTACGTGTTGGTGCACGAGGATGATCGCGAGCGTTTGTTGAGCTGCATGCAGGTCGAACTGCGGCGCCTGTTCCCGACGCTGCGAAACAATCCGGACTACACCGCCATGGCCACGTCGGGGCAGTACCGGCGAATGCAGGCCTGTGTGCAAGATGCCCGTGAGCACGGCGTGAGGGTGATCGAGGTCAATCCGGGCAATGAAGACCTGAGCATTTCACGCAAGATCGCACCGACCCTGCTGGTCGATCCGCCGGACACGACACTGGCGATGCAGGACGAAGTGTTCGGGCCGCTGTTGCCGATTCGCGGCTATCGCCACATCGACGAGGCACTGGCTTACATCAACGCCAGGCCGCGCCCGCTGGCGCTGTACTACTTCGGGGATAACCGCGAAGAGGCCCGGCATGTGCTGGAACGCACCCATTCGGGGGGCGCCTGTATCAACGAGGTCATGCAGCACCTGTTCCAGACTGATTTGCCGTTTGGTGGCTGTGGCGGATCGGGTTTTGGCCGCTATCGCGGCGGGTACGGGTTCAGGGCGTTCAGCCTGGAGCGCGCGGTGTTCATGCCGCCGCGCTGGGATGTCATGGGGCTGTTACGGCCGCCTTATGGCCGGCTGTTTCGGCGAATGATGGCGGCACTGTTGAAACCCTGAACTGAAGTACACCAGATCAACTGTGCACACAAAAAGCAGGTAATCCTGAATGACCCCGATCAAACCCCTTGTTCTGGCCATGGGCTGCCTGGCGTTTACTGCCCACTGCTTTGCCACGCCCCAACGCCCAAACATCGTGGTGCTGGTAGCCGACGACTGGGGCTACAGCGATGTCGGCGCCTTCGGCAGCGAAATCGCCACGCCCAACATCGACACCCTGGCTCGCGAAGGCGTGCGCTTCTCCGATTTCCACGTCACTGCATCCTGCTCACCCACACGCTCGATGCTGATGACCGGCGTCGACAACCACCGCAACGGCGTCGGCAACATGCCGGAAACCATGCCCGACGAGCACCTGGGCAAACCCGGCTACAGCGGCGCACTCAACGACAACGCGGTGACTATCGCCACCCAGCTCAAAGACAGTGGTTATCACACCTACATTTCCGGCAAATGGCACCTCGGTAAAACCCCGGACACCTTGCCGCCCAACCGTGGTTTCGAGCGCTCCTTCATCCAGGCCGACAGCGGCTCCGACAACTGGGAAGAGCGGCCGTATGCGCCGCTGTACGACAAGGCCGCCTGGTTCGAGAACGGCGTGCCGGCGCACCTGCCGAAAAATTATTACTCATCGACCTTCATCGTCGACAAGGCCATGGAGTACATCGACCAGGACCGCCAGGACGGCCAACCGTTTTTCGCCTACCTGGGTTTCCAGGCCAATCACGTGCCGGTCCAGGCCCCCAGGGACATGATCGACAAATACCATGGCCGCTATGATCAGGGCTGGACGGCCTTGCGCAAGGCGCGTCGGGATCGTGCGGTCGAACTGGGCTTGATCCCCGCCGGCAGCGGCATGGTGACGATGGGTAGCACGGCCGATTGGGATGCACAGGACGCCGATCAGAAACGCTATGAAGCCCGGCGCATGGAAGTCTATGCCGGCATGGGCGAGACGATGGACCGGGAAATCGGTCGCCTGATCGCCCATCTCAAAGCCACCGGCGAGTACGACCGCACGGTGTTTGTGTTTCTTTCCGACAACGGCAGCGAGCCGACCGACCCGTATGACATTCCAGCAGTACGGATGTGGCTGGAAATGAACTACACCCGCCAGCTCGATCGCCTGGGCAGCAAAGGCGCCTTCACCAGCATCGGTCCGAGCTGGGCCAGCGCGGCGGCGTCGCCATTGAGTGGCTACAAGTTTTTTGCCGGTGAGGGCGGGTTGCGTACCCCGTTGATTATCTCGGGTGTACCCGCGATGCAAACCGACCGGATCGTCAAGGCTTTCACCCATGTCACGGACATTGTGCCGACCCTGCTGGACGTGGCCGGCGTGCCTGCGCATAACGGTATGTATCAGGGGCGCGCCGTGGAACCGATGATCGGCAGCAGCCTGGTTCCGGTATTGAAAGGCGTCACCGACCGCGTACATCCGCAAGATCAGGCCATCGGTTATGAACTGTCTGGCAGCGCGGCGCTGTTCAAGGGCGATTACAAGCTGGTGAAAAGCCTGAAGCCGGTGGGCAACGAACAATGGCACCTCTACAACATCGCCACCGACCCCGGCGAAGTCAACGACCTGCAACAGCAAATGCCTGAACGTTTTGTGGCGATGCAGGCCGACTACGCCGAGTACGTGCGCGTCAACGGCGTGCTGCCGATGCCAGCTGGTTATGACTACATGCACCAGGGGCAGTTGTATGCCTTGAAACACGTGGTCATTCCCAAGCTCAAGGCGGCGGCGCCGGCGATGGTTGCAGTGATTGTGATGCTGCTCGGGGGCATGGTGTGGTGGCGGCGTCGTAAGCGGGGTGTGTGAATCTTCTGGGACCCTGACCAATAAACCGTGGCGAGGAAACGTGGGACCCTGGCCAATAAACCGTGGCGAGGGAGCTTGCTCCCGCTGGGCTGCGAAGCGGCCCCAATCCATACACTGCGGTGGTTCAGGAAAATCACTGCGCCGGGTTTTAGGGCTGCTTCGCAGCCCAGCGGGAGCAAGCTCCCTCGCCACAGGGTTGTTGTACGTACGCGTCAACGGCGTGCTGCCGATGCCGGCCGGTTATGACTACATGCACCATTGTGGAACCCTGGCCAATAAACCGTGGCGAGGAAGCTTGCTCCCGCTGGGCTGCGAAGCGGCCCCAATCCAAACACTGCGGTGGCTCAGGAAATCACTGCGCCGGGTTTCAGGGCTGCTTCGCAGCCCAGCGGGAGCAAGCTCCCTCGCCACAGGGTTGTTGTACGTGCGCGTCAACGGCGTGCTGCCGATGCCGGCCGGTTATGACTACATGCACCATTGTGGAACCCTGGCCAATAAACCGTGGCGAGGGAGCTTGCTCCCGCTGGGCTGCGAAGCGGCCCCAGTCCAAACACTGCGGTGGCTCAGGAAAATCACTGCGCCGGGTTTCAGGGCTGCTTCGCCGCCCAGCGGGAGCGAGCTCCCTCGCCACAGGGTTATTGTACGTGCGCGTCAACGGCGTGCTGCCGATGTTGGCCGGTTATGACTACATGCACCATTGTGGGACCCTGGCAAATAAACCGTGGCGAGGGAGCTTGCTCCCGCTGGGCTGCGAAGCGGCCCCAGTCCAAACACTGCGGTGGTTCAGGAAAATCACTGCGCCGGGTTTCAGGGCTGCTTCGCAGCCCAGCGGGAGCAAGCTCCCTCGCCACAGGGTTATTGTATGTGCGCGTCAACGGCGTGCTGCCGATGCCGGCTGGTTATGACTACATGCACCATTGTGGGACCCTGGCCAATAAACCGTGGCGAGGGAGCTTGCTCCCGCTGGGCTGCGAAGCGGCCCCAATCCAAACACTGCGGTGGCTCAGGAAATCACTGCGCCGGGTTTCAGGGCTGCTTCGCCGCCCAGCGGGAGCAAGCTCCCTCGCCACAGGGTTATTGTATGTGCGCGTCAATGGCGTGCTGTCGATGCCGGCCGGTTATGACTACATGCACCATTGTGGGACCCTGGCCAATAAACCGTGGCGAGGAAACGTGGAACCCTGGCAAATAAACCGTGGCGAGGGAGCTTGCTCCCGCTGGGCTGCGAAGCGGCCCCAATCCATACACTGCGGTGGTTCAGGAAAATCACTGCGCCGGGTTTCAGGGCTGCTTCGCCGCCCAGCGGGAGCGAGCTCCCTCGCCACAGGGTTATTGTACGTGCGCGTCAACGGCGTGCTGCCGATGTTGGCCGGTTATGACTACATGCACCATTGTGGAACCCTGGCCAATAAACCGTGGCGAGGAAGCTTGCTCCCGCTGGGCTGCGAAGCGGCCCCAATCCATACACTGCGATGGCTCAGGAAAATCACTGCGCCGGGTTTCAGGGCTGCTTCGCCGCCCAGCGGGAGCAAGCTCCCTCGCCACAGGGTTATTGTATGTGCGCGTCAACGGCGTGCTGTCGATGCCGGCCGGTTATGACTACATGCACCATTGTGCAACCCTGACCAATAAACCGTGGCGAGGAAACGTGGGACCCTGGCCAATAAACCGTGGCGAGGGAGCTTGCTCCCGCTGGGCTGCGAAGCGGCCCCAATCCATACACTGCGGTGGCTCAGGAAATCACTGCGCCGGGTTTCAGGGCTGCTTCGCAGCCCAGCGGGAGCAAGCTCCCTCGCCACAGGGTTGTTGTGCGTGCGCGTCAACGGCGTGCTGCCGATGCCGGCCGGTTATGACTACATGCACCATTGTGGGACCCTCGCCACAGGGTTATTGGCTGGCGTTCAGCAGCCGTTCGATCCGCAGTTCACTCAAGCCAGCCTTGCGCAGGATTTCTGCGGTGTGTTCACCACGCTTGGGTATCGCGCCGACCGCCGACGGCGAGGCGGAAAACCGGGGTGCCGGCGCCGCTTGCAAGACACCGTCAGTGCGCGAATACACGCCACGCTCGGCCATGTGCGGATGCAGCAGCGCTTCGGCCGGTGTCAGCACCGGGGCGAAGCACGCGTCGCTGCCTTCCAGCAGGTCCACCCAGTGCTGGCGCGGCTGGCTGGCGAATACGGCGGCCAGGCGCTGCTGCAACTGACCCCATAAACGCGAATCGTAGGGCCGCTTGAAGTCCGGGTCGTCGCCGAGCCCGAGCGTGTGGAACAGCAGGGCATTGAAGTGTGGTTCCAGCGCCTGCACGCTGACAAACAACCCGTCGGCACAGGCATAGGTGCGGGCCCAGTGGGCGCCATCAAGCAGGCCGCAACCGCGCTCCAGCGGCTGTTGGCCGGCGGCGTGCACCGACAACAGCAGGTTCATCAGGTTGGCACTGCCATCGACAATCGCGGCGTCCACCACTTGCCCGACACCGCTGGTGCCGGCATGGAGAATCCCCGCCACAATCCCCAGCGCCAGGTACAGCGCACCGCCCCCCAGATCGCCCACCAGCGTTGGTGGCGCCATCGGTGGCTGACCGGCTTCACCGCTGAACCACAAGGCCCCGGAGAGCGCGATGTAATTGAGGTCGTGACCCGCCGCCTGCGCCAGTGGACCTTGCTGCCCCCAGCCGGTCATGCGCCCGTAGACCAGCCCCGGATTGCGCGCCATACACACCTCGGGGCCCAGCCCCAGGCGTTCCATGACGCCGGGGCGCATGCCTTCGATCAACGCGTCGGAGCCCTCGATCAGGCGCAACACGGCTTCAATCGCTTCGGGGTCTTTAAGGTCCAGGGCAATCGATTTCTTGCCGCGATTGATGATCGCGTGCGGCCCCAGGTCGAGCATGTCGGCGCCCTTGTGGCCGACACGTTCCACCAGAATCACCTCGGCGCCCATGTCCGCCAGCAACATGCCGCAAAACGGCCCCGGTCCGATGCCGGCAATTTCCACGATCCGAACGCCGTCCAATACACCCATGCGAGTACTCCCTTGGCTGAAAAACAATGAAGGGGTTCATTGTCCATGGGCGGTGAGGGCGGGCAGGTCATTGCGGGTTGAACACTGATCCGCAGGGTGTTGCTTGCGAAGACGGAGTGTCAGTTAACACCGGTGGTGAATGTTGAACCGCTTTCGCGAGCAGGCTCGCGCCCACATTGGATCTATGGTGTTCACATAATGTGTGTCCGCTGAAGATCGGGAGGCACAGCCTCAGCGGCGCAGCAGCAGGACAGTCATCACGCCATGAAACACCACCGCTGGCCACAGCAATAACCCGCTGCTGACGAACACCCCGATGTAGGCCAGGTACAATGCAATCGCGCCGTTATAGACCTGCATCGAGCGCAGCGCTGCGACGGTCGCCGGGCTCGGCCAGCAGGCAACGCCCAGGGCAATCAGGGCAATCCCGAAAAACCGTGCAAACAGGTTGGTGACCTCGGTCCCGGCAATGCCCAGCAAGACACTGCTGACAACGCCGGGGGCAAGCAGCAAGCCGAACCCGGTCGCCAGTTCGACGACCGCGGCAACCATCAGCAGCTTAGGCGGGGTGATGAGTTTCATGGCGGTCCCTGGCAAGTGTGGTTTCACGATCCTGACGGATAAAACCGGCGGCTTGTTCGCCGATCATCACGGTCGCGGCGGTTGTACTGCATCCAATGATAGTCGGCATGATCGAGGCGTCGACCACGCGCAGGCCTTCGAGGCCGTGCACCTTCAGTCGCGCGTCGACGACCGCCATGGCGTCGTTGCCCATTTTGCAGGTGCCTACCGGGTGGTAGAGCGTGTCGGAGCGGTTGCGCAGCACCTGCTCGATCTCGGCGTCGGTGTTCATCGGCGCATCGATCACGCTTTGCGGGTTGAACGCCTTGAACGCCGGGGTCGCCATCAGCTTCTCGATGACTCGGTAGCCTTTGATCAGCGTGCTGATGTCGTCGCGATGGGTCAGGAACGCCGGGTCGATCAGCGGTGGCACCCGCGGATCGGCGCTCGCCAGCGTCAGTTGGCCGATGCTCTTGGGGTGCAGCAGACAGGCATGCACGCTCAAGCCATGGCCGCGATACAGCGTGCGGCCATGGTCGGCGAACATGGCGATGGTCAGTGCCAGTTCGATGTCGGCCTGAGCCAGCTCCGGTGCGGTTTTGACGAAGGCGCAGGCCTCGGCGAAATTGGTGGTCAACGGACCGCTGCGCTTGCGCCAGTAGCGGATCGCCGCCTTGGTCATGTCCCAGACGCCGGCCAGTGACAGGCCGATCAACTGGCGGGATTTGACCCGGTAGGAATGCACGTAGTCGATATGATCCACCAGGTTCTGGCCGACACCGGGGAGTTCGTGCACCACCGGGATGTCGAACGCGAGCAATTGATCCTTGGGGCCGACGCCGGACAGCATCAGCAGGTGCGGGGAGTTGAAGGCGCCGGAGCTCAGGATCAGTTCATGCCGGGCGTACAAGGTGCGCGTGACGCCGTTCTGCATGAACTCGACACCGACCGCACGCTTGCCATCGAACAGAATACGCGTGGCGTGGGCGTGGGTCTCGACGGTCAGGTTCGGTCGGTGGCGGTTGGGCGTGAGATAGGCTTTGGCGGCGCTGCAACGCTGTCCGTCCTTCTGCATGACCTGCACCCGGCCAAAGCCTTCCATGGTCGCGCCGTTCTGATCGGGGCACGCCGGGTAGCCGGCCTCAATACCGGCCTCGACAAACGTTTCGCCGAACGGGTTGGGCGAGGAGTGGAAGCGCACGTTGAGCGGGCCGTCCTGACCGTGCAGCGGGTCCTTGAAGTATTCGTTGTGCTCGGCGCGCTTGAACAGCGGCAGCACCTCATCATAGCGCCAGCCCGGATTGCCCAGCTCGGCCCAGCGGTCGAAATCCAGCGGATGGCCGCGATGGTAGGCCATGGCGTTGATCGAGGAGCTGCCGCCCAGGGTCTTGCCCCGTGGCTGATAACCGATCCGGCCGTTCAACCCTGACTGTGGCACGGTCTGAAACTGCCAGTTGTTGATCGACGTCGGCACCATGGCCGCGACGCCGGCCGGCATGTGCACCAGCGGGTGGGTGTCCGGGCCGCCGGCTTCCAGCAGGCAGACAGACACGTCGCTGTCCTCGGACAAGCGGCTGGCGACGACACAGCCGGCCGCGCCGGCGCCAATCACGAGGTAATCGAACTCTGCGTTCTGGTTCATGCGTTTGTTCTCTTTATTCGATGCATAACGTCAACGCATTGTGCGGACACGGCGGGGGCGGCACTGGTCAATTGAATGAATTCACCGGTCAGCAGCGCAGGTGACTAACACGCCAAGCATCGGGAGATCCCGCACAGCGGCTCGAGGAGTCATTGACCAACCCTCATCCGGGAGCGAGTATCGATTTTCGCAATTCCAGCAGGCAGGTCCATGTCAGGTTCGAAAATCGATACGCCGGGCACCGACCTGTCGTTGCGTGAAGAAGCATTGCAGCCCACCACCATTGGCAGCTACACCGTGGCCATTGGGCGGGCGCTGGATGCCAGTGGGGTCGACAGCAAGCGGATTTTTACCGCTATCGGTATTCCGCTGGACGTCGCGACCGACCCGATGACCCGCCAGCCGGCGTCAACCATGACGCGCCTGTATCGCGCCTGTGTCGAGGTGACCAACAACCCGTATTTCGGCCTGACCGTGGCCAAACACATTCACCTGACGCACTTGCATGCGCTGGGTTATTCACTGGCCGCCAGCGGCACCCTGATGGATTTTTGCCGCCGTCTGGAGCGCTACTTTCGCCTGGTCTCCCAAGTCGCCAAGGTCAATCTGACCCAGGTGGACGGGCAAGTGATGATGCGTTTCGATCACCTGGTCGAACTCAGCAGCGAGACAGAAGATGCGTTTTTCGGCTTTCTGATCCGCACCATGCGCCTGCTCTACAAGCAGGAATTCAAGCCGCTGCGCGTGGAATTCTGTCGCTCGATGCCGCACGAAGGCGCCGGGCCGTATGAGACGCTGTTCAGGGTGCCGGTGTTATTCAATCAGACGAGCAGCCTGCTGGTGTTCGACCAGGCCGATATGGTGCAGGCACTCAGCGGGTCCTGTCCCGAACTGGCGCAGGTCAATGACAACATCGTCATCAGCTACCTGGCTCGACTGGACAAAAGTGACGTGATAACCGGCGTCACGCAGAAGATCATCGAGTTTCTCCCGGACGGCGATTGCACCCGCGACAAGGTCGCCAGTGCCTTGCACATGAGCCCGACCAAGCTGCAACTCAAGCTGTCCCAGCGCGGCACCCACTTCCAGCAACTGCTCGATGACACGCGCAAGGAACTGGCGTGCAGCTACCTGCGCCAGGCGTCGCGGCCCGTCACCGAAATCACTTTTCTGCTGGGTTTCAGCGACACCAGCAACTTCACCCGCGCGTTCAAACGCTGGACCGGCCTGTCGCCGACGGATTTCCGCCAGCAGCCCTGAATAGCCTGTGACCAGGGCGCAACTCCCCCCTGCACCGAGCGTGTATTCACCTCTCCTATCGCACTGACCAACGATTTGGCCCAATTGACCGGCACCCCTGTGCCTGCTCGCGATACAACAATCTCGACCGATCCGGCCCGCGCTCACTGTCGCTGAGCAACGTGCCGGCCAGTCGCATTTTCTTGAATCAGAGAAGGCGAGCTCCCTAGATGAATAACAACAATAAGATCTGCCATCCCCATCTGCGACGTGGCCTCCTGGCGTCGGCTGTTCTCGCCGGCCTGGGCATGAGCCCCGTCTACGCGTTTGAATTCAATACTGGTAACGATGACTTGTCGGTGCGTTTCGACAACACCCTCAAGCTCAACTACGCCGAACGGGTCGAGGGTGCGAACAGCAAGCTGGCCAATACCTGGAACAGTAACGACGGCGACCGTAATTTTTCCGCCGGCAGCCCGGTCTCCGAGCGCATCGATGTGCTGTCGGAACTGGACGTGGTGTTCAAGCAGAACATGGGTTTTCGGGTCAGCGCCAACAGCTGGTACGACCATGCCTATGACGATGTCGGCAGCAACAACCCGTCCACCAACCAACTGAACAACGGCAAGCCGGACGCCAACCGCCAGAGCGGCTATGTCGACCGCTACTACAACGGGCCGTCCGCGCAGTTTCTCGACGCCTTTGTGTTCGGCAGCACCGAGATCGGCGACGAAGCATTGCTCAGCGGCAAGCTCGGCCAACATAACGTGTATTGGGGCGAGAGCATTCTGGCCGTTGCCCACGGCATCAGTTACGGGCAGTCGGCGCTTGACCTGACCAAGGCCTACACCGTGCCCGGCACTGAAGCCAAGGAACTGTTCATCCCGCGTAAACAGCTGTCCACCAGCCTGACGATCAACCCGGAACTGACCCTGGCCGCGCAGTACTTTTTCGGTTGGGACGCATCGCGAATTCCGGAATCGGGCACCTTTCTGGGCTTCAACGACGGGATTCAGAACGGCGGGCATGATCTGTCGCTGATCGGCGGCGCCAACCCGTTGTATGGCACGCCGGGGCCGCTGGGGGCGAATCAGTTTTTGCGCCTGGACAACGGCCATACGTTCACGCCCAACCAAAGCGGCGACTTCGGCTTGATGGCCAAGTGGAGCCCGGCATGGCTGGATGGCACGTTGGGCCTGTACTACCGCAAGACCTCCGACACGCTGCCCAACATTGTGCTGCAACCCGTGCCCGTGGGCGTTCCACAGCTGATCTCGGGCAACGCCGGCAGTTACAACCAGTTCTACGTCGATGACATCGATATCTATGGCTTGAGCCTGGCGAAAAACATTGCCGGCATCAGCTTCGGCCTGGACCTGAACTATCGCCACAACATGCCGTTGTCCAGCGTGCCGGCCACGGTCAATCCGTCGCCCGCAGCGGCGGGGCAGCCGGGTGTCATCAGCAGTTTCAACGGTGAAAACGGCGTGGCTCGCGGCAATACCGTACACGCGGTGCTCAACGGCTTGACCACCTTCGGCCCGACACCTGTCTGGGACACCGCGCCGCTGTTGGTCGAGGTGGCGTACAGCCGCTGGCTGGACGTGACTGAAAACCAGCAGTTGTTCAAGGGCAACGACTGGTACACCGGCATCGATAAAGTCACCAAAGACAACTACATCATGGGGATGAACTTCACCCCGACCTGGTATCAGGTGTTCCCCGGCATCGATATGTACCTGCCGCTGAGCTACAACGTCGGCCTTGCCGGTCAGTCTTCCGTGCAATTGGGCGGCAACAAAGGCACCGGCAGCTACTCGGTGGGTGTCGGCATGGACGTGCGGACCCAGTACCGCTTCGATCTCAAGTACGTCGACAATTTCGGCGAATTCGACACCTGCGATGCGCCGAATCAAGGCGCCATCGCCGGCAGCAAGTGCGTTGTCGGTCAGGCCACCTCGTTTGCCGGTATCCCGGCGCAGTTGAAGGATCGCGGCATGGTCGCGCTCACTTTCAAAACCACCCTTTGATCCCGGCGCCGTGCGTTGACAGGAGACACCCGATGAAATTCGTCAAGACAATACTGGCGGCCAGCCTGGCGCTGATCATCGCCAGCGGGGCCCATGCCGCGGTATCTGCGGATCAGGCAGCGAAACTCGGCACCAGCCTCACGGCCGTAGGCGCGGAAAAAGCCGCCAACGCCGATGGCAGCATCCCGGCCTACACCGGTGGCCTGACCACCATTCCCGCCGATTTCAAGACCGGCGACTCGTTCCGCCCCGACCCCTATGGCAGCGAAAAGCCGCGGCTGGTGATTACCCCGCAAAACGTCGCGCAGCAGAAAGACAAACTGACCGCTACCACGCAAGCGCTGTTGGCGCGCTACCCGACCTACCGCCTGGATGTGTATCCGACCCACCGCAGCGTTGCATTGCCCAAAGGCGTGCTGGACAACACCGCGAAAAATGCCGTGAACGCCAAGACCACTGACGGCGGCCTGGCCCTGGAAAACGTGCTGCCGGGGGTGCCGTTCCCGATTCCGGCCGACGGCAATGAAGCGATGTGGAACCACTTGTTGCGCTATCAGGGCGTGGCCATGACCAACAAGTACGACTCCTGGAACGTCGACTCGTCCGGCGCTGCGTCGTTGAGTTCAACCGGCGTGTTTTTCATTGAGTACCCGTTGTATGCCGCTGCACGTCCCGTGGGACCGGTCACGCCCGACGAAACCTATTACAAGATCAAGCTGACCTACACCGGCCCGGCCCGTCGTGCCGGTGAAGCGTTGTTGCTGATGGACTCGGTCAATCCGCTGAAACAGCCACGGCGTGCCTGGCAATACTTGCCGGGGCAACGTCGGGTGAAACTGGCGCCGGACCTGGCCTACGACACGCCTAATCCGGGCACCGTCGGCGCCGCCACCTACGACGACGCGTTCCTGTTCAACGGGGCGATGGACCGCTACGACTTCAAACTGGTGGGCAAGAAAGAACTGTATGTGCCGTACAACACCTACAAGCTGAGTTACCACAAGGACGCGGCGGATGTGATGAAAGCCAATCACATCAACCCCGACCTGCTGCGCTGGGAGTTGCACCGTGTGTGGGTGGTCGAGGCCACGCTGAAACCGGGCAAACGCCACATCTACAGCAAGCGCACCTTCTACCTCGACGAGGACAGCTGGATCGCCCTGGCGTCCGACGAATACGACGGTCGCGGCCAGCTCTACCGTGGCGGTTTCTCGCACCTGACCTACAGCTACGACGTGCAGGCGCCGGACACCATCAACCACATGCTCTACGACCTGGTGTCGGGGGCCTACAACGTCAACGGTTTCTATGGTCCCTACGGTGGCCTGAAATACATCGACCCCCTGTCCAAGGCCCAGTGGTCCGCTGAATCGCTGGCGGGCGCCGGCATCCGTTAAACCCACGATCCTCCCCTCTGTGGGAGCAGGCTTGCTCCGGGCGGCGTTCCGACGAAGGCGGTGTGTCAGGCAGCATCAATGGCGACTGACACACCGCTTTCGCGGGCAAGCCCGCTCCCACAGTTGATCGGTGGTGATTTGTCGATCGTGTACGTCGCACCCGAGATAATAAGAATGACAATGACCAAGTGGTTTCTACTGGCCGCATTGGCGGCAGCGATGGCGGTGCCTTTTAGCCGTCCGGTGATTGCCGCAGAGTTTGCCGATGTCCTCGACACCCCGGCGCTGCGCAGTGACCTGGCCGCACAATCCACGCTCACCGGGATGACCCGTGCCGGCGAACGTCTGGTTGCGGTCGGTCAACGCGGGCACATCGTCTACTCCGATGATGCGGGGCAGCATTGGCAACAGGCGCAAGTTCCGGTCAGCTCGGACCTGGTTGCCGTGAATTTTCCGAGCCCGCAACAGGGCTGGGCAGTGGGGCACGACGGCGTGGTGCTGCACAGCACCGACGCGGGTCAGAGCTGGACCCGGCAACTCGACGGCCGTCAGGTCGGGCCGCTTCTGCTTGCTTACTATCAACGTCAACTGGCCCAAACACCGGACGACACCGAGCTGCAAGCCCGGGTCGATGAAGCCCGGCGCATGGTCGAAGACGGCGCTGACAAGCCGTTTCTCGATGTCTGGTTCGACAACGAGCAGGTCGGCTACATCGTCGGCGCCTTCAACCTCATCCTGCGCACCGACGATGGTGGCCAGAGCTGGACGCCGTTGCTGGATCGCACCGATAACCCCGGCGCGCTGAATCTCTACGCGATACGCGCAGTGGGCAGCGAGCTGTTCATCGTCGGCGAGCAAGGCCTGGTCCTCAAACGCGATCGCGCCAGCGGCCGCTTCAACGCAATTCCCACGCCCTATAACGGCAGTTTTTTCGGCATCACCGGCAAGCCCGGCGCGGTCCTGGTGTTCGGCTTGCGCGGCAACGTCTTTCGCAGCACCGACAGTGGTGCGAGCTGGACGAAAGTCGAGCTCGGTCTGGCGCTGAGCATGACCGCCGCCAGCGTTACCAATGACGGCCGGATCGTGCTGGTCAGTCAGGCCGGCCATGTGCTGGTCAGCAGCGACGACGGCGCGAGTTTCCACCCGTTGCCGAACACATTGGCGCCCACCGCCGCCGCGCAAGTGACCACCGGCGGCGCACTGGTCCTGGCGGGCACCCGTGGCCTGCGCCAAGCCCCTCTCGAATAAGCACGGCATTACACAGAGAACACCATGATGGGTCACTACGAAACTGAAACAATGCCGGTCATTCACGAACTCAAGGGGTTTGATGCACGCTCCGGTAACGTCCTCGAACGGCTGATATTCAACCACCGACTGTGGGTGGTGCTGGCCTGCCTGTTGGTCACGCTGACGTTGAGTTACTTCGCGGCCACGCGGCTGACACTCAATGCCAGCTTCGAAAAAATGCTCCCGCAGAGCCAGCCATTCATCAAGAACTACCTGGAAAACCGTCAGGCCCTGCGCGGTCTGGGCAACGCGGTGCGGGTGGTGGTGGAGAGCAGCAACGGCGATATTTTCGACCCGCACTATCTGGACGCGCTGAAGGAGATCAACGACGAACTGTTCGTGACCCCCGGCGTCGACCGTGCCTGGATGAAATCCCTGTGGACCCCGGCGGTGCGCTGGACCGAAGTCACCGAGGAGGGCTTCCAGGGCGGCCCGGTGATGCCGGATTCCTATGACGGCTCGGCCCAGAGCGTGGAGCAATTGCGGCAAAACATTGCGCGTTCCGGGATCGTCGGCAGCCTGATCGGCAACAACTTCAAGTCGAGCATGATTTTCGTGCCATTGCTGGAGAAGGACCCGATCACTGGCCAGGGCATCGACTATCACCAGTTCTCGAAAAACCTCGAAGAAAAACTGCGCGACACATACGAGTTCGAAGGTCATGCCCGTGTCGCTGGCGAAGAGGGCAAAGGCCCGATCAAGGTGCGCGTCATCGGCTTTGCCAAACTGGTCGGCGATCTGCTCGACGGGCTGCTGCAGGTGATGCTGTATTTCGGCGCCGCCGCACTGATTGCCACGGCGATCATCTTCTATTTCACCCGCTGCGTGCGCAGTACCGCGCTGGTGATCCTCTGTTCGGTGATCGCCGTTGTCTGGCAACTGGGCCTGGTGGCGATGTTCGGTTTCGCCCTCGACCCGTTCTCGATTCTGGTGCCGTTCCTGGTGTTTGCCATCGGCGTGTCCCATGGCGCGCAGAAAATGAACGGGATCATGCAGGACGTCGGACGCGGCACCCATCAGCTGATCGCCGCGCGCTATACCTTTCGCCGACTGTTTCTCGCCGGGCTCACCGCCTTGCTGGCGGACGCCGTGGGTTTTGCGGTGCTGATGCTGATCGACATCCCGGTGATCCAGGACCTGGCAATCACCGCCAGCATCGGCGTTGCGGTGCTGATCTTCACCAATCTGGTGTTGCTGCCGGTGTTGCTGTCCTACAGCGGCGTGAGTCGCAAGGCCGCCGAGCGCAGCCTGCGGGCCGAGAACAAGGAACTGCGCGGCAAAGGCCTGGGCGCCTTCTGGCGTTTTCTCGACAAGTTCACCGAACGGCGCTGGGCCACCATCGCCCTGAGCGTGGCCGGCCTGCTGGCGGTGGGCGGGCTGGTCGTCAGCCATCACCTGAAGATCGGCGACCTCGATCCCGGCGCCCCTGAACTGCGCGCCGATTCGCGTTACAACCGAGACAACGCCTACATCACCGCCAATTATTCGCTGTCCAGCGACCAGTTCGCGATCATGCTCAAGACCCCGAGCGAAGGCTGCCTCAAATACGAGACGCTGATTGAAGCCGACCGTCTGGGCTGGCTGTTGCAGCAACAGCCCGGCGTGCAAACCACCGTGTCGCTGGTCAACGCCGTGCGCCAGATCACCGCCGGCTCCTATGAAGGCAACCCGAAGTGGCTGACCATCGCCCGCAACCAGAACGTGCTGAACTACGGCGCCCAACAGGCCTCGGTCAGCAGCCCGGACCTGTTCAACAACGACTGCTCGATGATGCCGATCGTCGCCTACCTCTCGGATCACAAGGCCGAAACCCTCGACCGGGTGGTGCAGGTGGCCGAGACGTTCGCCCGCGAACACAGCAACGGCGAGCGCCAGTTCATGCTGGCGGCGGGCAGCGCCGGGATCGAAGCGGCGACCAACATCGTCGTGCGCGAGGCCAATCGCACGATGCTGTTGTACGTCTATGGCGCGGTGATCGTGTTGTGTTTCATCACCTTCCGCAGCTGGCGTGCGGTGGTGGTGGCAGTGGTGCCGCTGATGCTGACCTCGATCCTGTGCGAGGCGCTGATGGTCTGGCTCGGCATGGGGGTCAAAGTCGCCACGCTGCCAGTGATCGCACTCGGTGTCGGCATCGGCGTCGACTACGCGTTGTACCTGCTGAGCGTGCAACTGGCCCAGCAACGCGCGGGATTGTCGCTGACCGAGGCCTACCGCAATGCAGTGGGTTTCACCGGCAAAGTGGTGGCGTTGGTGGGCATTACCCTGGCCGCGGGGGTGATCACCTGGGCCTGGTCGCCGATCAAGTTCCAGGCCGACATGGGCATCCTGCTGACGTTCATGTTCATCTGGAACATGGTCGGGGCCCTGGTGCTGATTCCGGCGCTGTCACATTTCATGTTGAACAAGGTGAAATGAGCCCCGGCTCGGAAATTTTTGCAGAATTTTCTTGCGACGATAAAGGAAGCGTCTGATAGCAATTTCGCAAATTTCCTACATTTTGTTTGCCTCCCCGCCAAAAATCATGGTTATTATCCGGCGGCGTTTCGGGCCAAAAGTCCGGCGCCAACGGATTGCCGTGTGTCCACAGACCCGGTAATCGCAGCCGATCGGGACCACCCTGGCGCTGTCACCCCTGCGCAGGTTGCTCCCCGTCGTTGACCCTCAAACGGAAGTCGAGGTTTCAATTGGTCACGCGGTCAGCAATCGTCGGTGTAATGGGCAGGGCGGCCAAGGTCGTCAATGATCCAGTGAATTCTCCAGCTGTTTGCGATGCCCGGCTTGCGGCGCTCTTCGCCAGCCAGTCTCCTGCCATTCTCCTGTGTGCCTGCACGTCCGACAGTGACGTGACTGCGCGAGCACGCGCCGCGCCATCCCCCTGAATTCGAATGACCGACCCGGCACTCAGCGCCGGGGCCTGACTGGCGGGGCTATGACTGCCCCAGCCTGATCACAAAAATAATGCAGTCATGGACGGTAGCCTCCGATGTTCGACAACTCTTCCTTGCGCGGGGCGACCTCCGCGCAGCCCGGCGTTTTATCCGCAAAAACACCGGCACAGCCCTTTGACGAACAGCTGTGCGTGCACGGCTTGTTCGAAGCCCAGGTGCTGCGCAACCCCGACGCCATTGCCGCACGGTTTGAGCGTGATGCGCTGAGCTATGGCGAGCTGAACATCCGCGCCAACCGCCTGGCCCATCACTTGCGTAGCCTTGGTGTCGGGCCGGACGTGCGGGTCGGCTTGTGCCTGGAGCGCTCGCTGCAGATGCTGGTCGGCGTGCTCGCGGTGCTCAAGGCCGGTGGCGCTTATGTGCCGCTGGACCCGGCGTACCCGCAGGCGCGGCTGGCGCATATGCTGGCCGACAGCGCGCCGTTGGTGGTGCTGACCCACGGTCCGGCGCGTGCCGCCTTGCTGGCGACGCTTGAACCGTCGGCCACCGCGCCGACGGTGCTCGACCTGGACGACGCCAGCCCCTGGGCGCAGCAGTCGCCGGACAATCCCCAGGCCGATGCGGTTGGGCTGACGCCTCGGCATCTGGCCTACGTGATCTACACCTCGGGCTCCACCGGCACCCCCAAAGGCGTGATGGTCGAGCATCGCGGGCTGATCGCCGTCAGCGCCGCCTGGGAAAAACTCTACGCCTTGGGCGGGCCGCTCAATCACCTGCAAATGGCCGGTTTTTCCTTCGACGTGTTCAGCGCCGACCTGATCCGCGCGCTGGGTTTTGGCGGCACGCTGGTGCTGTGCCCGCGTGAATCGCTGATGGACCCGGCGGCGTTGTATCGCTTGTTGAGCGACGCGCAGATCGGCTTTGCCGACTTCGTGCCGGCGGTGCTCAATGCGCTGCTGGCCTGGGTGGAGGCGGCTGGTCACGACCTGAGGTTCATGCGCACCGTGGTCTGCGGTTCGGACATCTGGACTGCGCACAGCGCCCGGCAATTGCGCACGCTGTGTGGCGAGCAGGTGCAGATCGTCCAGGCCTATGGCGTCACCGAAGCGAGCATCGACAGCACCTGTTTCGAATTCACCGCCCAGCGCCAGGCCGACGGCGTGCTGCCCATCGGCCGGGCGCTGGCCAATACCCGTATCTACCTGCTCGACGATTCGGGCGAACCGGTTCCCGTGGGCGTCGCGGGCGAGCTGCACATCGGTGGTGTCGGTGTCGCACGGGGTTATCTGAACCTGCCGCAACTGACCGCCGAACGCTTTATCGACAGCCCGTTCGTGGCCGGCGAACGTCTGTACCGCAGCGGCGATCTGGCGCGTTATCGGGCTGACGGCAATCTTGAATTCCTCGGGCGTAACGACTTCCAGGCCAAACTGCGCGGCCTGCGCCTGGAACTGGGGGAAATCGAGGCAGCGCTGCTGCAGGTTGACGGCGTGCGTGAATGCCTGGTGCTGTTGCGTCAGGACACGCCCGGTGAGCCGCGACTGGTTGCCTATTACCTGCAAAAAGCCGACGCGGCGCTCAGCCCGCGTTCACTGCGCGAGCAACTGCAACTCAGCCTGCCGGATTACATGCTGCCCAGCGCATTCGTGCGTCTGGACGCGCTGCCGCTGACCGCCAACGGCAAGGTCGATCGCAGCGCATTGCCGGCACCGCAGGCCGACGCCTTCGATCAGCGCGACTATCAGGCACCGCAAGGCCCGCTGGAAACCGCACTCGCCGCCATCTGGGCCGAGGTGCTGGGGGGCGAGCGAGTTGGGCGCGACGATCAGTTCTTCGCCCTCGGCGGCCACTCGTTGCTGGTGATGCGCGTACTGGCTCAGGTTCGCCACACGCTGGGGCTGGAAGTGCCACCTTCGGCGCTGTTCGCCGCCCCGGTGCTCGCGCAGTTCGCCGAGCGCCTGGCACTCAGCCGGGACACGGTTCGCGTGGCGATCACGGCGGTTGAACGCACGGGCGCGCAAACGTTGTCGTCTGCCCAGCAACGCCTGTGGTTTCTGGCGCAAATGGAGGGTGGCAACGCGGCCTATCACATGCCCTTGAACCTGCGTTTGCGCGGCCCCTTGCACGTGGCGGCCCTCGAACGCAGCTTCAATCAACTGGTGGCGCGCCATGAAGCGCTGCGCACCACGTTCATTGCCGTCGAAGGCGAAGGGCGGCAGCAAGTGGCGCCGCCTGCGCACAGCATCAAGCTGGCGGTAACTGATCTACAGGGGCTTGGCGATGCCGAGGCGCGCCTCATCGGTTTGATCGACGAGGAGGGCGCCAGGCCGTTCGACCTGAGCCGTGGCCCGCTGATGCGCGTCAGTCTGGTACGGCTGGCGGACGATGAGCATGTGCTGCTGCTGACCCAACACCACATCGTTTCCGATGGCTGGTCGATGGGCGTACTGACCCGCGAACTGGGCCAGTTGTACGAAGCCGCGTTGCAGGATCAGGACGATCCGCTGCCGCCGCTGCCCGTGCAGTATGTCGATTACGCCGTGTGGCAACGCCAGTGGCTGAGCGGTGAAGTGCTGGCGCAGCAAAGCCGCTATTGGCGCGATACGCTCAGCGGTGCGCCGGTGCTGCTGGAACTGCCGGCTGATCACAAGCGCCCTGCGGTGCAGGATTATCTGGGCGGTTTCGTGCCGCTGGTGTTCGATCGCGCCTTGACCGCTCGCCTGAAAACGCTGGGCTTGCAGCAGGGCACCACGCTGTTCATGAATCTGCTGGCCGGCTGGTCGCTGTTGTTGTCGCGCTTGTCGGGGCAAGCCGACGTGGTGATCGGCGTGCCGTCGGCCAACCGCAGCCAGCAGGAACTGGAAGGGTTGATCGGTTTTTTCGTCAACACCCTGGCCCTGCGCATGACGCAGAGCGGCACGCCGTCGGTGGCGCAATGGCTGCAACAGGCGCGCCGCGTCGCGCTGGACGCCCAGGAACATCAGGACCTGCCGTTCGAGCAGGTGGTGGAACTGCTCAACCCGCCGCGCAGCCTGGCCCACAGTCCGCTGTTCCAGGTGCTGTTTGCCTGGGAGCAGGATCAGGCCTCGGACCTGGCGTTGTCCGGGCTGGACATCAGCCCGGTCGAGAGCAGCCATCATGTCGCCAAGTTCGATTTGCAACTGGCGCTCAGCGAGCGCGACGGGCAAATCGTCGGCGGCCTGGAATACGCCTCGGGGCTGTTCGAGCGCGACACCGTGGCGCAGTTCGGCGAGTACCTGCGCCGGGTGCTGACGCAGATGGTCGAGGACAGCGAACAGCCGTTATCGACGATCAAGCTGCTGAGCGCCGAACAACAGCAACAGATCGTCCACCAGTGGAACCGCACCGAGCGCGACACCACGGCCATGCCCGGTTGCGTGGCGCGTTTTGAAGCGGTGGCCCGGCACACGCCCGAGGCGGTGGCGCTGCTCGCCGTCGGCCAACAACTGAGTTACGGCGAGCTGAATCAGGCCGCCAACCGCCTCGCGCATTACCTGATCGAGCAAGGCGTACGCCCCGAGCATCGGGTGGGGCTGTGCCTGGAGCGCTCGCCGCAGATGGTTATTGGCCTGCTGGCGATTCTCAAGGCCGGCGCGGCCTACGTGCCGTTCGACCCGGCGTATCCGGGAGAGCGTCTGGCGTTCATGTTCAGCGATGCCGCACCGACCTTGCTGCTGACTCAGGCCGCACTGCGTGACGGTCTGCCGTTGAGTGAAAGCGGGCTGAAGACCTGTTGCCTGGACACCGATGCCGAGCAATGGGCAAACGGTCCGGACACCGATCCGCAAGTGGCGGTGAGCCCCGATAATCTGGCCTACGTGCTTTACACCTCCGGTTCCACTGGCCGTCCCAAGGGCGTGGCCCACAGTCACCGGGCGCTGGATAACCTGATCGCCTGGCAACTCGACCAAACCACGGCGCCGCGCCGGGTGCTGCAATTTGCCTCGCTGAACTTCGACGTGTCGTTCCAGGAAATCAGCAGCACCCTGTGCCAGGGCGCCAGCTTGCTGCTGATGACCGAAGACAGCCGTAAAGACCTTGCCGCCCTGCGTCCGACCCTGGTGGCCGAAGGCGTGCAGCGGGCGTTCCTGCCTTTTGCCGTGTTGCAGCAACTGGCCGGCCTGACCGAAGCCGATGCGCCGATACCGGCCGGTGGCTGCGAGATCGTCACGGCGGGTGAAGCGCTGCAAATCAACGATGAACTGCGCGGCTTTGTCCGTGGCCTCGGCGCTGCGCAACTGCACAACCAGTACGGCCCGACCGAAACCCATGTGGTCAGCCAGTTCAGCCTGTCGTGCAGCGATGCCGAGCACTGGCCGGACGCGCCGCCGATTGGACGCCCCATCGCCAATGCCCGGCTGTACGTGCTGGACGACCACCTGAACCCGGTGCCGGTCGGCGTGGCGGGTGAGTTGTACATGGCCGGCGCGTGTCTGGCGCGGGGTTATCTGAACCGCCCGGACCTGACCGCCGAACGTTTTGTGCCGGACCCGTTCAGCAACGAACCCGGCGCACGAATGTACCGCAGCGGCGACCTGGCGAAGTTCCAGGCCGACGGCAACGTGCAGTACCTGGGACGCATCGACCAGCAGGTCAAACTGCGCGGTTTCCGTATCGAACTCGGCGAGATCGACAGCCTGCTGCAACAGCAAGCCGGCGTGCACCAGGCCGCCGTGCTGCTGCGCGAAGACGTGGCGGGGGACAAACGGCTGGTGGCTTACGTGGTCGGCCCGGCGTCCAGCGAAGCCCTGCGCGCCGAGCTGCAACGGCATCTGCCGGAACACATGATCCCGAGTGCCTGGGTGTCGCTGGCGAGCTTGCCGCTGACCCGCAACGGCAAGCTCGACCGCCAGGCGCTGCCCGCGCCGGAGCGCAGCGCCGGGGCCACGTATGTGGCACCGCGCGACGACGTCGAGCGGCACATGGCCGAGATCTGGGCCGAAGTGCTCAAGTGCGAGCGGGTCGGCTTGCACGACAACTTCTTCGACCTGGGCGGGCATTCGCTTTTGGCGACGCGGATGATCTACGCGATCAACCAGCGCATGGGCGCGCAACTGTCCCTGAGCAGCCTGTTCCAGACCCCGGTGCTGATGGACCTGGCGGCGCAGGTGCGGGCCGCTCTTGAGCACGAGATCCGCATCGAACCGGCCTTCAGCGAGATCGAAGCGGACCGCGCCGCCCGGCATGCGCCATTTCCCCTGACCGATATCCAGCAGGCGTACTGGTTTGGCCGTGAAGCCACGGTCAGCCTCGGCGGCGTCAGCGCTCACGGCTACGAAGAACTGCGCATCCCCGATTTCGACGCTGGGCGCTTCGAGCAGGCGCTGAATCGCATGATCCAGCGCCACGACATGCTGCGCGTGGTGTTCCTGAGCGACGGCACGCAGCAGGTGCTGGAACAGGTGCCGAGCTACTGCATGCCGCGTAGCGATCTGCGCGGCTTGCCCGCCGACATCGCGCAGCGCACCCTCGAAGCGACCCGCGAACGCCAGTCGCATCAGGTGCTGGACGCCAGTCGTTGGCCGCTGTTCGAGTTCAGCCTGTCGCTGCTCGATGACGGCATCACCCATTTGCACATCAGCCTCGATGCGTTGATCGTCGATGCGGCGAGTACGCAGATTCTGGCCCGCGAGCTGATGGCGTTCTACGTCGATCCGGCGCTGGTCCTGCCCGAGCCGGGCCTGACGTTCCGCGACTATGTGCTGGCCGAACACCAGTTGCGCAGCGGCAGCCGCTACGAACAGGCACTGGGCTACTGGCGCGAGCGGGTCACCACCCTGGCGCCGGCGCCGGATTTGCCGCTGGTGCGTCAGCCGGACAGCATTGCCAATCCGCACTTCACCCGCCGCGACCGCGACATGTCGGCAGCGCAATGGACGCAACTCAAGGCCGTGGCCAAACAGTTTGCGGTGACGCCGTCGGTGATGCTGCTGACCGCGTTCAGCGAAGTGCTGGCGCTGTGGAGCCGCACGCCACGTTTCACCCTGAGCCTGCCGCTGTTCAACCGCTTGCCGTTGCACCCGGACGTCGATGAAATCATCGGCGACTTCACCTCCCTGGTGCTGCTGGAAGTCAGCATTGCCGGCGCCAAGAGCTTCACCGACAAGGCCCGCGCGGTGCAGGCGCAGTTGTGGCAAGACATCGACCATTCGGTGGTCAGCGGCGTGCGCGTGCTGCGCGAATTGTCCCAGGCCCGGGGCGTGCAGCAGACAGCGATGCCGATCGTGTTCAACAGCACGCTGTCGGAGGCGGCGCCGGAACTGGCCGAATTCAACCTCGCGGATGCGCTGAACGCCAGGCACATGCACAGCATCACCCAGACCCCGCAGGTGTGGCTCGACCACACGTTGCTGGAGCTGGAAGGGCGCTTGCTGTTCAACTGGGACAGCATCGACGAGCTGTTTCCCGACGGCATGATCGGGCAGATGTTCGACGCCTATAACGCGTTGCTCGATCGTCTGGCGGACCCGGCAGCCTGGGGCGCCAGCACCCCGCAACTGTTGCCGTTGGCGCGCTTGCCGGCACCGGTCGACAGCCACGCCAGCTTGCCGTTGATGCATCAATTGTTCGAACGTCAGGCCCTGGCCACACCGGATGCGCTGGCGGTGATCGGTGCGCGACACCTGACTTACGCGCAACTGCGCGAAGAGGCACGGCAGCTCGGCGCCCGGCTTCAGGCCCAGGGTGTGGTGCCGAATCGGCTGGTTGCAGTGGTGATGGAGCGCGGCTGGGAACAGGTGGTGGCGACCCTGGCGATTCTGTATGCCGGTGGTGCCTACCTGCCGATCGACCCGACGCTGCCAGCGGAACGCATGCGCCATATTCTGCTGCGAGCCGAAGTGAGCCTGGCCCTGACCCAGCCGACGCTGCTCGGCAAGCTCGAATGGCCGGCGCAGGTCAACGCCATTGCCGTGATCGACGCGCCGACAGTCGATCACCTGCCGCTGCAACCGGTGCAGGTAACGCCTACCGACCTCGCGTATGTGATCTACACCTCCGGTTCCACCGGCCTGCCCAAGGGCGTGGTGATCGACCATCGTGGTGCGGTCAACACCTTGCTCGACATCAACCGGCGCTTTGCCGTCGGCCCGACGGACCGGGTGCTGGCGATTTCGTCGCTGAGTTTCGACCTGTCGGTCTATGACTTCTTTGGCACGTTGGCGGTGGGGGCGGCGGTGGTGATGCTCGAACCGCAACTGGCCCTCGATCCGGCGCACTGGATGGCGTTGATCGAACGTCATCAGGTGAGCCTGTGGAACTCGGTGCCGGCGTTGCTTGGCATGCTGCTCGAATACGTGGAGGGCGAGGGCGGCCAGCTACCGGCCTGTCTGCGCGTAGCCATGCTCTCCGGCGACTGGATTCCCCTGACCCTGCCGGAACGGGTCTGGACCTTGCAGCCGCATTTGCAACTGATCAGCCTCGGCGGCGCCACCGAAGCCTCGATCTGGTCGATCTGCTACCCGGTGCAAACAGTCGATCCGGCGTGGCGCAGCATCCCCTATGGCAAGGCCCTCGATCACCAGCGCTTCTACGTGCTGGACGAAGCGCTGCAAGTGCGCCCGACCTGGGTCGCGGGGCAGTTGTACATCGGCGGCATCGGCCTGGCCCAAGGCTACTGGCGTGATGAAACCCTGAGCGCCGGCAGTTTCTTCGCCCACCCGCTGACCGGCGAACGCCTGTACCGCACCGGCGATCTGGGGCGGTTGCTGCCCGATGGCAACATCGAGTTCCTGGGCCGCGAAGACAATCAGGTCAAGGTCCAGGGCTATCGCATCGAGCTGGGCGAAATCGAAGCCGCGCTCAATCGCCATCCGGGGGTGCAAAGCGCCGTGGTGCGCATCCTTGGCAGCACCCTGGGGGAAAAACGCCTGGCCGGTTATGTGCTCAAGGCCGACCCGGCGTTGCAGGCCAGCGATTTCACCGAGTACCTGGCGGACAAACTGCCGGCGTACATGCTGCCGTCCTCGTTCACCTTCGTCGAAGCCTGGCCGTTGTCGTCCAATGGCAAGGTCGACAAGAAGCGCTTGCCGGAGCCGTCGCAGGTGCAGGCATCCGGCCCGGCACTGGTGGTCGAAGGCGCGCAGGAACAGCAACTGGTGGAGATTGTGCAGGGCGTGCTCAAGCGCGATTCAATTGCCGGCAACGCCAACCTGCTGAACCTCGGCGCCACTTCAATCGACATCGTCAGGATCAGTAACGCGTTGTCCGGCGCCCTGCAGTTCCGTCCGCACGTGGCGCAACTGCTGGCGCAGCCGACCTTGCTGCACTTGCTGGGCATGTACCGCCAGAGCCTGGCGCATCAGGATCTGGTCAGCAGCGCGCAGCAGCGGGCGAGCAGCCCTGAAGAAGTGATCGAGGATCCGCAACAGCGGGCGCAGTTCAAGGCCGAGCAGCGTGGGCGTCGTACGTTTGCACCCACGGTGCCGGTGCTCGAATTGACCGTGCCCCAAGCCCCGGCATTCGCCCGGCGTTTCAGCGACTACCGCTCGGTGCGCCAGTACGGCGCGCAGCCGATTGCAACCCAGGCCTTCACCGAGCTGCTCGCCGCGCTGGCGCAAGGGCATCTGGACGGGGAAGTGAAATACCAGTTCCCGTCGGCGGGCGGGCTGTACCCGATTCAGGCGTACGTGTACGTCAAGCCGGGCCGGGTGGCGGGCGTGCCCGGTGGCGCCTGGTACTACGACCCGCGCCAGCACCGTTTGCTGGCCACGGGCAGTGGTCTGCTCGACCCGGACAGCTATGACTACTTCGTCAATCGCCCGGTGTACGAAAACGCCGCGTTCTCGCTGTTTTTCATCGCTGACATGGCGGCGATCCGCCCGCTGTACGGCGAACGCAGTCGCGACTTCTGCCACATCGAAGCCGGCGCCATGGCGCAGCTGCTGACCATGACCGCCGTCGAGCAAGGCCTTGGCCTGTGCGGCGTGGGGTCGATCGAGGAGCAGCAGTTGCCGGCGCTGTTCGACCTGGGGCCCAGCCATCAGTTGATCTACTCGATGGTCGGTGGCCTGCGCACCGCCGATGAGCAACACCGCACCCGGATCGAAGCTTTTACCCCGGACGAGTCTGCCGACGACAGCGACATGGAGGAGATTGAAGTATGAACGCCTATCAATTGCTGGAGCTGTTCAACCGCCATGCCGTGGTCCTTGAAGTCGACGGCGACAAGCTGCGTTGCAAGGCACCTCGCGGGTTTCTCACCGACGAGATGTTGCAGGCGCTCAAGCTGCACAAACAGGAACTGATTGCCTTGCTCGGTGGCCAGGACCGCCTGGCGATTCCTCGCCGCGCGGGCGATCAGGCAGCCTGGCCGTTGTCGTTTTCGCAACGCCAGCTGTGGTTTCTCGATCAACTGGAGCCGGGCAATGCGTTCTACAACGTGCCTTCGGCGGTGACGCTCAAGGGCCGGCTGGATGTGCCGTTGCTGGAGCGGGCCTTGAACGAACTGGTGGCTCGCCACGAAATCCTGCGCACCACGTTTTGCAATGTCGGCGGGGAGCCGCGTCAGGTGGTGCACCCGCTCCAAACGCCACGGTGGCAAGAGAGCTTGCTCCCGCTGGAGTGCGCAGCAGTCCCATCTTCGGGGGCACTATGCACCTCAGCGGGAGCAAGCTCCCTCGCCACCGTGTTGAGCGTGACCGACTTGCGTGATTTTTCAGCATCCGAACGTGAGCAGCAGGTCAGGGCCGCCGTCGATCAGGACGCTCGCGCGCCGTTCGATCTGGCCACCGGGCCCTTGCTGCGGGCCTCGCTGCTGCGTCTGGCCGACGATGAATACCTGTGGTTGTACAGCGTGCATCACATCATCGCCGATGGCTGGTCGATGGGCGTGATCCTGAATGAGGTTGCCACGCTGTACGGCGATTTCCTGCGCGGCGAACCGTCGAGCCTGGCGCCGTTACCGGTGCAGTACGCCGACTATGCCTGCTGGCAACAGCAGCGTCTCGGGGGCAAAGCGTTGGAGGCTCAGCTCGATTACTGGCGGCGTACGCTCAGCGATGCGCCGGCCCTGTCGAGTCTGCCCACCGACCGGCCCCGGCCTTTGGTGCAGCGCTACGCCGGTGCCACCTTCAGTTCATCCATCGACAGCGGCACGTTGCGTGAACTCAATGCCCTGGCCCGGCAGACCCAGGGCACGCTGTTCAACGTGTTACTCGGAGCGCTGGCGGTGCTGATGTGGCGCCACAGCGGTCAGCAGGACCTGTGCATCGGTACGCCGTTCGCCAACCGCAACAGCCCGGAAATCGAGCCGTTGATCGGCCATTTCGTCAACACCCTGGTGCTGCGCCAGCGTCTGGACTCACAGCAGACCTTTGCCGAACTGCTGCGTGAAGTGCGCGGGCAGATGCTCGATGTGCATGCCCATCAGGACGTGCCATTCGACCGAGTGGTGGAGGCCGTCAATCCGCCGCGCGATACCGCTCATTCGCCGCTGTTCCAGGTGATGCTGGTGTTGCAGAACACCCCCGGCAACGCCGTCGACATGCCGGGCCTGAGTCTGGCGCCCTACAGCACCAGCAGCGCCACGGCCAAGTTCGATCTGGCCTTTGAATGGGTCGAGCGCGAAGGGCGCCTGAACCTGTTGGTGGAGTACAACACCGACCTGTTCGACGTCGCGAGCATTGAACGCCTGAGCGGTCATTACCGGCATCTGCTGGAACAGATCGCCATGGACGCCAAGCAGTCGATTGGCGCGCTGTCGCTGTTGGCCGAGGCCGAGCGCGAACAGATTCTGCTGGACTTCAACCGCAGCGCGCCGCTGATGCAATCCACGGCGTGCGTGCATCAACTGATCGAAGCGCAGGTCTTGCGCAACCCGCAGGCCTGCGCGGTAGTGTTCGAGGCCGAATCCCTGAGCTACGCCGAGTTGAATGCCCAGGCCAACCGTTTGGCGCGGTATCTGCGCACGCTCGGTGTCGGCCCGGACGTGCGGGTGGCAGTGTGCGTCGAACGTTCGCTGGAATTGCCGATTGCACTGTTGGCGGTGTTCAAGGCCGGTGGTGCCTACGTGCCGCTGGACCCGGATTACCCGGTCGGGCGCCTGAGCCACATGCTCGGTGACAGCACGCCGGTGGTGCTGCTGACCTTGGGGTCGGCGCACGCGGTATTGCGTCAGGCACTGCAAAATTCTCCCTGGGAAGCGCCGGTACTCGACCTCAAGGCCGATGCCGCGAGTTGGGCGCCGCTGTCGCCGGACAACCTCGACCCGCGCAGTGTCGGCGTAACCGCCGACCACCTCGCCTATGTGATCTACACCTCGGGCACCACCGGTTTGCCCAAGGGCGCGATGGTTGCCCATCGTGGCCTGAGCAACCTGCTGCTGTGGTGTTTGCAGGTCTGTGGCGAAGCCGGGGCCATGCTGCAGAAGATCCCTTTCGGTTTCGACGCTTCGGCCTGGGAGACGTTCTGGCCGTTGACCACGGGCGGGCGGTTGGTGGTAGCGCGTCCGGGTGGGCATTTCGAGCCGGCTTATCTGGCGCACGTGGTGCGCGAGCAGCGGGTCACGGCGCTGGTGTTCGTGCCAGCGATGCTGCAACTGTTTCTTGAAGTCGAAGACGTCAGCCGCTGCACCGGGTTGACCGACGTGTTCAGCGGCGGCGGTGAATTGTCGCCAGCCCTGGCCCGACGTTTTCAGGAGCGCTTGCCCCATGCCCGTCTGCACAACGTCTATGGCCCGACCGAAACCACGGTGATCAACAGTTTCTGGACCCTGGAGCCCGGCGCCGAAGTGCCGGCCCTGCAAGTGCCGATTGGCCGGCCCATCGCCAATAACCGTTTTTACGTGCTGGATGAGCGCGACAGGCCGGTGCCGGTCGGTGTCAGCGGGCAACTGCACATCGGCGGCGTGGGTGTGGCGCGCGGCTATCTGGGGTTGGCGCACCTCACTGCCGAACGCTTTATCGACAGCCCCTTCGTGCCCGGTGACCGCCTGTACCGCAGCGGCGATCTGGCGCGATATCGCGCGGACGGCCAGCTGGAATTTCTCGGCCGTAACGACTTTCAGGTCAAGTTGCGCGGCGTGCGTCTGGAGCTGGGCGAGATTGAAGCGCGGCTGGAAGCGTTCCCCGACATCCGCAGCGCGGTAGTGCTGATGGTCGGCGACACGGCGCAGAACCAGCGGCTGGTGGCCTGCTGCGTGGTGGCCGGGCAACCGGATGAAGCGGCAGTGCACGCACATCTGGCGGCAACCCTGCCGAGCGCGGTCGTGCCCGGCAGCTACCTGTGGCTCGACACGCTGCCGCTGACCGCCAATGGCAAAATCGACCGCCCGGCGCTGACGGCATTGGCCGATCAGGCGCTGGCCAATCGGCAGGTCAACCTGAGCAGCCCGCGCGACCACCTCGAACTGGCGCTGTACCAGATCTGGAAAAGCCTGCTGCTGGCGCCGCAGATCGGCATCCGCGACAACTTCTTCAATGTCGGCGGGACGTCCATCGCCGCGATCAAGATGGCGCATCAGATCGGTCAGACCTTTGCCGTCGAAGTGCCGGTGCGCGTGGTGCTCGGCTACCCGACCATCGAAGCGCTGGGCGGCTGGTTGCGTGCCGGGGCCAGCCCGGCGGCCGCGCAAAGCAACCTGATCGAATTTCGCCGTGGCGCGGGCCAGCACAACGTGGTGTGTATTCACCCGGCGGGCGGTACGGCGTTCTGTTATCTGTCGTTGGCCAAGGTGCTGCCGGATAATGTCGGTGTGTATGGCGTGCAGTCGCCGGGGTTGAACCCGGGGGAGGCCACCGAACCCACCGTTGAAGCGATGGCCGAGGCGTATCTGCGCCTGATCGAACCGCTGTCGCCGCAACCGCTGATCCTCACCGGACTGTCGTTCGGCGGGCTGGTGGCGTATGAAATGGCCCGGCGTCTGACAGCGGCGGGGCATCGACAGGTGACGGTGGTGCTGCTCGACACGCAAGGCTCGGACGATCCGGGTTTCCGGCAGCAGATCGGCACCGTCGACATGGCCGAGTTCCGCGACAAACTGGTGCGCTTCAACGGCATGTACCCCGGTATCGAAGACGCGCAAGTGGAGCGCTATTTCCACATCTACAACCACAACCGCCTGGCCATGGCCGCCTACGAATGCGCGCCACGGGCCGGTCGTGTGGTGCTGATTCAGGCCCGCGAGGGCTTCAGCCGCAGCCAGTTGCATGAGCTGCGCGGCTTCTGGCGTCGGCGCACCGGTAACGGCTATCTGGCGAAACTGGTCAATGGCGGTCACTGGGACATGCTGGAAACCGCGGAAGTGCATCGGGTCTCGCAGACCATCAGGCAGGAGCTGCAACGCTTCGACGCGCAGGAGGCGACATCATGAACCCGCAGGATGCGATTGCAGAACAGCCAATGACCTTGCTCGCGCAATTTGCCGAACAGGTGCAGCGTGATCCTCAAGCCCTGGCGGTGATCGATCAGCAGGTGCGGCTGACGTACGCCGAACTTTCCAGCGCCAGCGAGCGCATCGCCCGGGGCTTGCAGGCTCGCGGCGTACGATCCGGTCAGTCGGTGGCGCTGTGCATGCCGCGCGGCTGGCAATGGCTGGCGGCAATCCTGGGCGCATTGAAAATCGGCGCCGTGGTGGTGCCGCTGGACCGCGCCAGCCCGGTCAAACGTCAGCAGCAGATGCTGGCCGATGCGGTTTGCGTTGGCCTGGTCACGCTGGACGAAGACAGTGAATTGGCGCTGACACCGCCGCTCTGGCACGCCAGCGTCGAGGCGCTGCTGGATCACCCGGATCACCCGCCGCAACCCATGGCCCAAGACTTTGCCGAGGTCAGTTTTCTGTTCTACACCTCGGGCACCACCGGCACTCCGAAAGCGGTGGAAGTCGGCGAACGCGGCCTGCTGCGCCTGACACAGACTGAGGGCTATATCGAGATTCGTCAGGCGGATCGCTTTGCCTGCCTGTCCAATCCGGCCTTCGACGCGTGCAGTTTCGAACTGTGGGCGCCGCTGCTCAACGGCGGTTGCTGCGTGATGATTGCCGATGAGGACGTGCTGGACGCACAGCGACTGGCCAGGGTGCTGGAGGCGCAACAGGTCGATAACCTGTTCATGACCGTGGCGCTGTTCAACACGGTGAGCGCCGATTGCCCGTCATGCTTCGCCAGCCTGCGTCAGGTGTTGATCGGCGGCGAGCACATCAGCGCCACCGCCGTGCGCGCCTGGTATCGCGCCAATCCCGACAGCCCGTGCCGGATTTTCAACGTCTATGGCCCCACCGAGTGCACCACCTTTGCCGTGTGCTGGCCCATTCCCCGCGACTTTAGTGGCGATAGGGTGCCGATTGGCCGGCCATTGCCGGACACCGGCGTACGGGTGCTGGACGCGCAACAACGGCCAGTGGCGCCGGGTGAAGTCGGCGAGTTGTACCTGAGCGGCAGCGGCGTCGCCCGTGGTTACCGCAACCGGCCCGAGGAGACGGCGCGCAGTTTTGTGCGCCTGCCTGAACTCGACGGCGGCGTACAGGTGCATTATCGCACCGGCGATCTGGTGCGCGAGAACGCCGAGGGGCTGATCGAATGCCTGGGCCGGGTTGATCGTCAGGTGAAGATCCGTGGTTTTCGCATCGAACCGGGGGAAGTGGAGCAGCGAATTCTGGAGCATCCGCAGGTGGCGCAGGCGTATGTCTGCACCCGGCGCCAAGCGGCCGAGGATCATCAGTTGCTGGCGTTCATCGTGCCTCGCGAACCCATGGACTACCACGAATTTGACGCCCATCTGCGGGCGCAACTGGCGCCCTATATGCGCCCGCATCAATTGTTTTTGCTGGACCGTCTGCCGCTGACCGCCAATGGCAAGATCGACCGCGACACCTTGCTGGCGCAGCCCTTGAATCCCTGGCGTGCAGCCGAGGCGACTGACAATCAAGACGCATCCCCCGCACTGAACTGGCTGCTGGAGCAGGCCCGCTTACTGCTGGGACAACCCAGCCTGGGCGCGCAGGACGACTGGCTGGGCAGCGGCGGTGATTCACTCAAGGCCATGCGCCTGCGTTCGGCGATACGCAGCCGCTGGCAGCGTGAGATCGCCATCAGCACATTGCTCGGCCAGCCATTCGCGGCACTGGCCGAGCAGCTGACCGGCGAGCAGGGCGGCAGTCATGCCTATCCACCCGCACCGCCTGTCAGCACCGCCCGACGTTTGCCGGCCACTGCCGAGCAACGCCGCTTGTGGCTGATGCAGCAGCGCACGCCGACCTCGACCGCCTACAACGTGCCGCTGATTCTGCATCTGGCGGCGGGTGTCGATGTCACGGCGCTGGCTGAGGCGGTGCAGCGTCTGGTGGCACGCCATCCGGGGTTGCGCACCGCGTTTGTGGCCGGTGCCGATGGCCTCGATCAGGTGATAGTGGAGCAGGGTGCGGCTTGCCGCACCTTCGCGCCGGGGCATTTCACCGAAGACAACTGGCATGCCTTCGCCAAGCTGGTGTTCGGCACGCCGTTTGACCTGGCCATGCCGACGCTGTTTCAGGCCTGGCTGCTGCCGTTCGCCGATGGCAGTTGCCGACTGTTGCTGAATTTGCACCACACCATCGTCGATGGCTGGTCGATGAACCTGTTGTTTGCCGACCTGACGAGTCTGTATGCCGATGCCGTGCAAGGCCGCACCAGCCCGGAACCGACGCCACGCCTGACGGCGCTGGAGTTCGGCCTGTGGCAGCGGCAGTGGAGCGTGGACCCGCATTACCGCGACCAGCGCCGGGCCCTGGCCGAGCTGCACCGCCAGCAGCAAGCAGCGTCGCCGGCGTTGACGCCGAGGCGCGCCGCCAGCCCCGATGCACGGCTGCATCGCGAGTCTCTGGGCGCCGAGCGCAGCGTCGCCCTTGAACGTTATTGCGCGCAGCACCGGCTGACCCGTTTCGAGGTGCTGCTGAGTGTATTCGCCTGGAGCCTGTACGCCCTGACCGGTTGTGAACGGCCACGGATTGCCAGCCCGGTGTCGAACCGTCCACTGGCGGAATTCGAAGACACGCTGGGCATGTTCGCCAACACCGTGCTGATCCCGACCGCCATCGACAATGCGCTGTCGCTGGGCGAGCAGTTGCGCAAACAGACCGCCACTGTGCGCGAGGTGCTGGCGTTGCAGGATGTCGCCCTGGCCGATCTGGTCGAGGACTTGCGGCTGTCGTCGAGCGCGGCGTTGTTCGATTTCATGTTCGTGCTGGAAAACACCGATTACGCGTCGCTGGCCGGCTCGGGCCTGCATGCCACGCTGGAGTTCAGCGAGCAATTGCAGGCCAAGTGCCCGCTGACCTTGCTGGTGGTCGGCGCCGGCTCACAGCTGGAATGCTGGTGGGAATATCAGTGCAGTTACTTCGATGCCGCGCAGATGAGTGCGGTGAACGAGCTGTTTGGCCGGGGCCTCGACCTGCTGCTGCAAAGCTCGGCGGCGACCCTTGACGATCTGCTCAGCCCTTATCGCCTCAGCCTGCTGCCCGCCAGCGAAGGCGGCAGCGGCGAACCGCCGTTCAATACGCTGGCCGACTGGTTCGAGCATCAGGTGCATTGCACGCCGGACGCCACGGCGCTGGTTGCCGGTCAGCGCCGTATCACTTACGCCGAGCTAAATGCGCTGGCCGATACGCTGGCCGCCAGCTTGATCGAGCGGCATCCACTGCCGGCTCAGGACGAGGCGCCGTTGCACGTCGTGCTGTTGCTTGATCCGTCGGTGGAGCACATCGTCGCCTTGCTGGCGCTGGCGAAACTCAATCTGACGGCGGTGCCGCTGGACCCCGGTTACCCGCTGGTGGTGCAACGTCAGGTACTGCAGCAGGCGCAACCGCATTGTCTGTTGTTCAGCACCGCGACCGAGGTGGCGCTGGAAAATCTCAATGCAGACCGATTTGCCCGGTATCGGGTCGAGTTGAATGCTCAATCCCGATCCTTCGAACGCCCGCGTCATGGGGGCGAACGTGCGCTGTACACACTGTTCACTTCCGGCTCCACGGGCACGCCAAAGGGCGTCCAGGTCCCGGACCGCACCCTGTGCAACCTGCTGCAATGGCAGCGCACCGAGGGTGAATTGCCGGCGAAATCGGTGACGTTGCAGTTTTCCATGTTGTCGTTCGATGTGTCGTTCCAGGAGATATTCAGCACCTTGTGCGGCGGTGGCTGTTATCACCTGATCACGCCGGCATGGCGCCAGGATGCCGAGGCGTTGCTGGCTTATCTGGTGGAGGCACGGATCGAGCGGCTGTTCCTGCCCTGTGTGGCTTTGCAGCATCTGGCGCAAACCGCCGTCGCCCAAGGCATTTACCCGCAAACGTTGCGCGAGGTGGTGACGGCGGGCGAGCAATTGCTCTGCACCGACGCGCTACGCACATGGTTCAGCGGCCTGTCGCAGGCGACATTGTTCAATCACTATGGGCCAACGGAAACCCACGTGGTCAGCGCCTTGCGGCTGCCGGCAGTGGCGCGTGACTGGCCGTTGCGCGCACCCATTGGCGATGCGGTGAGCAATGCCCTGTTACTGCTGGTGGACAAGTACGATCGACCCGTACCGAACGGCAGCCGTGGCTACCTGTTGGTGGCGGGGCCGATGATTTCTCGCTGTTATCTCGCCGATCCGGGGTTGAACGCGGCGCGTTTTGTCGAACGGCCCCAGGCCGATGGCGGTAGCCGGCTGTTCTATCGCACTGGCGATCTGGCGTGGGCCGACCCCCAAGGTTGCCTGCACTACCTGGGGCGTGACGACCAGCAGATCAAACTCAGCGGCCATCGGCTGGAACTGGGACAGATTGAAGCGGCGCTGATGCAGGTGCCAGAGGTCATCAACGCGGTAGTGGCGATTGAGGCCGAACCGCCGAGCCTGACGGCTTACCTGCAACTCGACGGCACGTGTGTGATGCCTGAGGCGCTGGACCGCGAGGTGGCGCGGTACCTGCCAGCCCATGTGCGGATCGATCAGTACCGGCGTATCGACCAGTGGCCACGCACGCCCAGCGGAAAAGTCGACCGCAAGGCGTTGAAGGGTCTGGGCGAGGCGCTGGAGCGGCGTCGTACGGTGCAACCGGTGGCGCCATTGAACGCGCTGGAGCAGCAACTGAGCGAACTGTTCGGCGCGGTGATCGGGCATGATATCGAACCGGATCAGACCTTCTTCGAAGCCGGCGCCACCAGCCTCGGCCTGATGCGCCTGCACGCCCGTTACAACCAGGAACTGGCGCACAAGGTAGCGATGGCCGATCTGTTCGAACAGGTGACGGTGCGCCGCCTGGCGGCGCATTTGTCGACGGCGCCTGCGACTCCCGTCGAGCGCGTGCATCATGACGATGCGGGTCAGCAGCCGATGGCAATCATCGGCATGTCGGTCAATGTCGCCGGGGCGCAGAACCTGGGCGAATTCTGGAACATGGTTCAAGGCAACGCGTTGGGTATCGAGCGGTTTGCCGCGACCGAAGGCCGTGTCGGTGCGCGCAGCCAATTGGCGGGCATGCTGGATTTCGACCCCGAATATTTCGGCATCAGCCGCCAGGAAGCGCGCCTGATGGACCCGCAACAGCGGCATCTGTTGATGGCTTGCGTGCAGGCGCTGCAACACGCGGCCATCACGCCGAGCGCCGAAGGCCAGCGTATCGGTCTGATCGCCAGTTGCGGCGAAACCACCTACTTTCAGCAGATGCTGCGCGAGACGGCGGACGGTGATTTGCCGGACGGCTTCCAGATGGCGCTGCACCACGACAAGGATTTCCTGGCGACCAAGGCCGCCTATCACCTCGACCTCACCGGCCCGGCCCTGAGCGTGCAGGCGGCGTGCGGCAGTTCGCTGATCGCCGTGCACCTGGCCAGCGCGATGCTGCGCCACGGTGACAGCGACGTGATGCTCGCCGCCGGGGTGCTGATCGACCCGACCCTGACGGATGGTTATCGCCACCGCTCGCAGCACATTTTTTCCAGCGACGGGCTGTGCCGCCCGTTCAGCGACGATGCCAGTGGCACTATCGGCGCCAGCGGTTATGGCGTGGTGGTACTCAAGTCTCTGGCTCGGGCCCAGGCTGACGGCGACCGGATTTACGCGTTGGTCGAAGCCTCGGCGCTGAATAACGATGGCCACAACAAGATGAGCTACACCGCGCCATCGGTGGCCGGGCAGAGCGCGGTGATCAGCGAAGCCTTGCACAAGGCCGGATTGAGTGGTGCCGACATCGGCTACATCGAGGCCCACGGCACCGGCACCTTGCTTGGTGATCCGATTGAAGTTGCGGCGTTGAGCAAGGCGTTCGGCGATGCGCCGGTCGGCCATTGCGCATTGGCGTCGGTGAAAAGCCAGATCGGCCACCTGGGCGCGGCGGCGGGCGTGGTCGGGCTGATTCGCGCGACGCTCGCGGTATTCCATGGCGTAGTGCCGCCGAACCTCGGCTTTGGCCGGATCAACCCGCAAATCGACCTCGAACACTCACCGTTTTACGTGCCAACCACGTCCCGGCCGTGGCCCGCAGGGCAACGGCGTGTGGCGGGGGTCAGCAGCTTTGGCATCGGTGGCACCAATGCGCATGTGATTGTGGGCGCCGCCCAGTTGGAGGCCGTGGTGGCCGAGGAGACGCTAGCGCTGTTGATGATTTCCGCCCACAGCCATTCGGCGTTGCTGCGCGATGTCGCGGCAATTGGCGCCTGGCTGAAGGCATTCCCCGAGCGTCATGCCGCCTTGCTGCGTTACTTGCAATCCGGGCGCCGGCAATTGCGCTGGCGTTTCGCGATGGTGTACCGCCCGGGTGACGAGGTATTGGCGCAGCCTGCGTCGATCAAGAAAATCACTGATTCTGGCGTCTATCTGAATGGCAATGATCATTCACCGCTGGTACTGCTGGAGGCCTGGACCGAAGGGGTGACCATCAACTGGCCACAGCGCGCTGCGCCACCGCCCTGGGATCTGCCGCCGTCGGCTTTCGATCTTGAGACTTTTCGCTTCCAGACGGCTGCCGTAGCTGAACCGGTGGAAGCGCTGTCGGCGAGCATCGAACGACAACCGTTGGCGCACTGGTTCCACCAGCGCCAGTGGATGCGTACCCGGCGCTTGAGCACAGTCGCAACAGGCGCTGCACGCGAAACGCTGGTGATTTGCAGCAACGACACCCCCGACGCAACCTTGCTGGAAAGCCTGAACGGCGTCTATCCACGAGTGATTCACGTGCGCGCCGGCAACGGCTTCAAGCGGCTCGGCACGGATCGCTTCGAGCTTGACCCGCTGGACGTGGGCGCCTTGACCCGGTTACTCGACGAAGTGGGCGGGCCAACGCTGGTCGAGCTGGACTGGCTGCACGCCTTGCCAATGTCGGTAACGGGCGCAGTCAACGAGCAAAGCCTGGCGGCGGCGCAGTGGGCCTGTCTGGACACCGTCAGCGCCTTGATGCAGGCCTGGGGGCAGGTGTCGCGGACGACGACTCTGCGGCTGTGGTTGATGTCGTGGCAGGCCTGCCCGGTGCACGGCGAAGTGGCGCGCCCCGAACTGGCGGCGCTGGCCGGTATCACCGAAGTGGTGCCCCAGGAATACCCGGTACGTTGTCACTGGCTGGACTGGCCTTCGCCGCAACTGGAGGCGCGCGAGCTGGCAGCGTTGCTCAGCGAGCCGGCGCAACTGCCACGGCGCATGGCGTTGCGTGACGGTTATGTGTGGCAGCCCCGGTTGATCGCCAGTCCGTTGCCGGCACCGCCAGCGGCTTCCAACCTGTTAGCCGTGGATGGCACCTTTGTGGTGCTGGGCGGCACGGGCGGTATCGGTCGTACCTTGTGTGAACACCTGTTGCAGGCTCCGCAGCGGCGTGTGGTACTGCTCTCGCGCCGGGGTGAATTGCCGGTGTCGCTGAAGGCTTATGCTTCGCGGATCGACTGCGTTCAGGCCGACATCGCTGACCTGAGCCGCTGGCCGACGGTGCTCGAACAACTGGCACGGCGCTACGGTCGATTGGCCGGGGTGATTCACGCCGCCGGTGTCGGGGCCGGCAGTCTGATCCGCCACCGCGACGCCCGGCAAATGGATGAAGCCATGGCCGCCAAGACCCGTGGCATGCTCGCCGTCGAAGCCCTGATCGAGCAGATGGCGCCGGGGTTTGTCCTGTACTGCTCGTCGATGTCGGCGCTGTTCGGCGGCGCCGGGCATCTGGACTATGCGGCGGCCAGCGGCGTGCTCGACGGTTTTGCTCATTACCGTGCGAACACGGCCAGCGGCTGCGTGCGCCTGGGCCTCAACTGGGACATCTGGCGCGACATCGGCATGGCCACGACCACCCGTGGCGGCGATGCCGCGCATCAGCAGCACCTGACCGTCGGCTTGTCGGCAGAAGAGGGCTGTCGGGTGTTCGATCTGGCCATGACGGCGCAGTTGCCGCAACTGCTGATCTCGACCACTGGCATCGACACCGCGCGGCGGTTTTATCCGGTTCGTCACGGCGCGGCCACGGCGCAAGTTGACGCGACCGTGAGCGTGAATCTGTCGCTGCGCCTGCGTGAGTGTCTGTGTAAATGGCTTGGTGTCACTGAACTCGATGACGACGAATCGCTGTACGAACTGGGGGCGGATTCGCTGACGCTGCTGGACCTGATTGACGAACTGCAAGCGGCCACCGGAGTGGTGTTCCAGCTGTCGCAGTTCAGCCACAAGGTCAGCCTGCGCGAGGTACTCGCGTTGGTGGAGGCTGCCGGTGTCGGCGCGGCGACGGCAAGTCAGGGCAACTGGGCCGATGCGGTGCAGATTGATCAATGGCATGCCGGCGCCGGTCAGGAGTGGCTGTACCTGATTCACCCGGTGGGCGGCGATGTTCAAGCTTATCGGGAACTGGCCTCGGCACTGCACCCGGACCTGGGCGTGTGCGTGATCGCCGACCCGGCGTTGCGCCTGCCGGACTTGCCGAGCATCAGCGTTGCCGAGCGTGCGGCGCTCTATCTCAAGGCTGTACAGACCCGAAATCCCAACGCCTGGCGCTTGGCCGGCTGGTCGTTCGGCGCCTGGGTGGCGCAGGCGATGTGCAGTCAGGCTCAGGCGTCGGGCATCAGGCAGCCGCTGCTGTACCTGATCGACCCGCCTGCGCCAGACGCCGGAGCGGAACTGGCGAGCATCGATGAGCAGGCCATCGAGCAGGTGTTCCAGCGCGAGTTTGCCCAGCGCTGGCCTGATGCGGTTGGCCGAGAGTTGTCGCAAGAGCGGCAGGCTTATCTGCAACGCCTGACCCGTTGCTGCCACCAGAACATCGACAGCATGGGGGCTTTCCAGCCGCCGTTGTTGGCGACCACGTCTGTGCGGATGTTCATTGCCCGGCAAGCCAACCCGTATGGCGTCGGCGGTCGCTGGGCCATGGACGAGCTGGAGCGAAGCTGGCAGAAGCTGTTGCCGAAGTTACTGAGTTGGCAGGTATTGGAGACTGATCACTACGGTATCGTTGCGGGCCAGTGGGCGCGGCTGATTGCCGAGATGATCAGCGCAGACTCACCGTCAGCGGAGGGCGATCGGCATGAGCCTTGAGCCCCGCTGGCTGGCACCGCTGATGCAGGTGCTGTGCGAAACCCAGCCTGAAGCGCAGGCCGAGTGTCTGCGTCAGCGGTTGAGCGCGCAGTTGCAGCGACTCGATGGCCAGGTTCCGTTTCGCCTGGTGCATCAGTGGCAGGCTGATGTGGTGCTGCCGTTGCTGTGTGACGCCTTGCCGGAACATCAGCCGGCCTTGCTCGGTTTGCGAAGCCTGCATCAACGGGCGGCGCTCGGACTGCGCGGGCGCAAGGGCGAATGGCGGGCGGCGCTCAGGCCGGTGTTGCAACCGCTGTACCGTCGGGCCTATGCCTATGACGCGGCCTACGCCCAGGCCCATGAAAGTGCGCTGAGCTTTGGCCTTGCCCCGGCCAACACGGCAATGATTGCTGAACACTTCGGCGATGCGAAAGCGTTCGCGTTGTACTACGCGCAGCTGAGTACCGAGGCCAACGCCAGCGCGTTTGCCCAGGCCAATGCCGGTGCCAACGCCGAGATCGCCGCGCGGGCTTATGCCAGTGACGATGCCGAGGCCTTTGCCGGTATCTGCGGGTCATCGGCACGGGTGTATGCCTGGGCCTGCGGGGACACGGATGAACAGCGGCGGACGGTGTTCGGCCGCCTGACCGAAGGGCTGGGCGAATGCCTGGCGCAGCTGCAACCCCATTCAACTGGAGAACGACATGACTGACTCACAGCTGCAATTTGACGTGGTGATCAACGCGCAAGGCCAGTACTCGCTGTGGCCGGCGGGCAAGCCGATGGCCAGCGGCTGGAGCGAGGCGGGGCAGCGTGGTGAGCGGCAAGTGTGCCTGGATTACATCAATGAACACTGGACCGATATGCGGCCACGCTCGTTGCGCGAGGGCGTACCGCAATAGATCGAACACCATTAATTCCTGTGGGAGCGAGCCTGCTCGCGAAGGCGCCGACACATTCAACACTGATGTCGACTGATACACCGCTTTCGCGAGCAGGCTCGCTCCCACAGGTTCTGCGTACCGACTGAAGCACGTGTGTGGTGCACGACACCTAAAAAAACAGGATGAGGGAACATGGATCAATTGGCACTCAAGGCAATCGAGCGTATCGCCGCTGAACGACGCGCGCCCTATCACAGCATCGCCGTTGACCGCATCACGCCGATCATCGGCGCCGAGGTCAGCGGCGTTGACCTGTCGCAGCCGCTGAACGAAGAACAGCTTGCAGAAATCCGCCGCGCTTTTCTGGAGAACCACGTACTGGTGTTCCGCGACCAGCACCTGACGGTAGAACAGCACAAAGCCTTTGGCCGCCTGTTCGGCGAGCTGCGGGCCTTGCCGGTGGAGGATATTGACGGCGACGACCCGGAACTGGTGGTGATCCGCGCCAACGCGCAGTCGCGCTACGTCGCCGGCGAAACCTGGCACACCGACGGCACGGCTGATGTGGCGCCGTCCTTGGGATCGATGCTGTACGTCAAGGAAACCCCGGCCATCGGCACCGGTGGCGATACGCTGTTCGCCAACATGCACCTGGCGATTGAAATGCTGTCGCCTGCGATGCAGCAGTTTCTCGGTGAGTTGACCGCTATCCATGACGGCGAGATTCCATGGAAGGGCTATCAGCCACCCGCCAACCTGCCCAAGACCGAACACCCGGTGGTGGTCCGGCACCCGGAAACCGGGCGCAAGTCGCTGTTCGTCAACTCCGGATTTACCTCGCACATCGTGCAACTGTCCGGGGGCGAGAGCCAGATGCTGCTGAACATGCTGTTCGACCTGGTGGCCCGCGAACCAGTCCTCAGTTGCCGAGTACGCTGGGCGCCCAACACCCTGGTGTTCTGGGACAACCGCTGCACCCAGCACCACGCCGTCTGGGATTATTTCCCGCATTCGCGGTACGGCGAACGCGTGACGATCCTGGGAACACGGCCACAGCCTTGAAGCCACCGCACCCACACGGGGTCTCTGTCGAGCGCCAATTTTGTGTTCACTGAAGATCAACTGTGGGAGCCGGGCTTGCCCGCGATAGCGGTGGGTCATCAGCAAGGATGGTGACTGACACGGCCCCATCGCGAGCAAGCCCGCTCCCACAGTGGATCGCTATCGAACGCCAATTTCGTGTTCACAGAAGATCAACTGTGGGAGCCGGGCTTGCCCGCGATAGCGGTGGGTCATTTGGCAATGATGGTGACTGACACTGCCCCATCGCGGGCAAGCCCGACTCCCACACGGGATCTCTGTCGAACGCCAATGTTGTGTTCACTGAGGATCAACTGTGGGAGCCGGGCTTGCCCGCGATAGCGGTGGGTCATTTGGCAACGATGGTGACTGACACGGCCCCATCGCGGGCAAGCCCGCTCCCACACTGGATCGCTGTCGAGCGCCAATTTTGTGTTCACAGAAGATCAACTGTGGGAGCCGGGCTTGCCCGCGATAGCGGTGGGTCATTGGGCAATGATGGTGGCTGACACGGCCCCATCGCGGGCAAGCTCGCTCCCACACTGGATCAGTGTCGAACATCAATTTTGTGTTCACTGAAGATCACCTGTGGGAGCCGGGCTTGCCCGCGATAGCGGTGGGTCATCAGCAAGGATGGTGACTGATACTGCCCCATCGCGGGCAAGCCCGGCTCCCACACTGGCTCGCTGTCGAGCGCCAATTTTGTGTTCACAGAAGATCAACTGTGGGAGCCGGGCTTGCCCGCGATAGCGGTGGGTCATTCAGCAGGGATGGTGACTGATACTGCCCCATCGCGAGCAAGCCCGCTCCCACACTGGATCGCTGTCGAGCGCCAATTTTGTGTTCACAGAAGATCAACTGTGGGAGCCGGGCTTGCCCGCGATAGCGGTGGGTCATTGGGCAACGATGGTGACTGACACGGCCCCATCGCGGGCAAGCCCGCTCCCACACTGGATCGCTGCCGAACGCCAATTTTGTGTTCACTGAAAATCCCCTGTGGGAGCCGGGCTTGCCCGCGATAGCGGTGGGTCATTCAGCAAGGATGGTGACTGACACTGCCCCATCGCGAGCAAGCCCGCTCCCACACTGGATCGCTGTCGAGCGCCAATGTTGTGTTCACTGAAGATCAACTGTGGGAGCCGGGCTTGCCCGCGATAGCGGTGGGTCATTCAGCAGGGATGGTGACTGATACTGCCCCATCGCGGGCAAGCCCGCTCCCACAGTGGATCGTGGTTGAACGCCGATTTTGTGTTCACTGAAGATCAACTGTGGGAGCCGGGCTTGCCCGCGATGGCGGTGGGTCATTGGGCAATGATGGTGACTGACACTTCCCCATCGCGAGCAAGCTCGCTCCCACAGTGGATCGCTGTCGAGCGCCAATGTTGTGTTCACTGAAGATCAACTGTGGGAGCCGGGCTTGCCCGCGATAGCGGTGGGTCATCAGTAAGGATGGTGACTGACACGGCCCCATCGCGAGCAAGCCCGCTCCCACACTGGATCGTTGCCGAACGCCAGTGTTGTGTTCACTGAAGATCACCTGTGGGAGCCGGGCTTGCCCGCGATAGCGGTGTGTCATTCAGCAGGGATGGTGACTGACACGGCCCCATCGCGAGCAAGCCCGCTCCCACACTGGATCGCTGTCGAGCGCCAATTTTGTGTTCACAGAAGATCAACTGTGGGAGCCGGGCTTGCCCGCGATAGCGGTGGGTCATTCAGCAGGGATGGTGACTGACACGGCCCCATCGCGGGCAAGCCCGCTCCCACAGTGGACCGCTATCGAGCGCCAATTTTGTGTTCACAGAAGATCAACTGTGGGAGCCGGGCTTGCCCGCGATAGCGGTGGGTCATCAGCAATGATGGTGACTGACACGGCCCCATCGCGGGCAAGCCCGCTCCCACACTGGATCGCTGTCGAGCGCCAATTTTGTGTTCACAGAAGATCAACTGTGGGAGCCGGGCTTGCCCGCGATAGCGGTGGGTCATTGGGCAATGGTGGCGACTGACACGGCGCCTTCGCGAGCAGGCGCGCTTCCACAGGTTTTGCATCCTGACGTACAGTCTCTACAAGCCGCGACTCAGCAGCTCTTCAACAATCAACCCACCAAACGCAACATTGCCATGCAACGGATCATCCACTTCGCAATACGCCGCCCGCTGAAAGCCACGGTCATCATTCGCCGCTTCACGTACATCAATCAGCTCGATACCCAGCCCCTGCAACCGCTCAATCAGCAGTCTCTGCGCGGCCATGAACACCCGCGCATTGGACATATCGGGCACCCGCTGCGGCGGCAGCGCGGCGAACACCTTGAGCTTCATCGCAAGCGCCTGCTCATAGAAGGCCAATGCAGGCCGGGACAGGGTGTCGATGATGGATTCAAACAGCGGCCCCTCAAGAAATCCGTTGTCGAATTCACCGTCCGGCGTCTGATAGCAGCTCCAGTTCGGCGCGGTAGCGAGATAGTGCAGGCTCAAGCCGATGGTACTCACCAGCGGCACCGAGACTTGCCCCAATCGCGGCACCTCAAGTTGCTCCAGCGCTTGGCGATACAGCCGCTCCATCTCCCCATCCCGAAAAATCACGTCATCCGGCGCCAGACTAAAGAAGTCGACCCCAAAATCCCGGCCGGCCCCCAACGGACCGCCGCCGAACGGCACCTCACGGGCCTTCGCCGCCTTGCCGATCACGCCGGCATGGGAGTCGCCCAGCAGCAGAAATCTAGGCGTAGTAGTCGAGTACGGCGTCTTCACAAACAAGGTCCTCTCTGGACAGGGGCAGGGTGGGGGCGGTGCACGGCGTCTCGACCACGTGAGTGGGTTCAAGCCCGGCGAAAAACTGCTGCATGACGAACGCCACACCCTCAGGCGTGACTTCCCGTTGATTGGGCTGGTAGAAGTCGCCCTTGAACGGCGTGCCGGTGATGATTTCGTAGGACGGAAAATAATCGACGTCGGGCAGGTCTTCACACAACTGCCCGGCGACGGCGCGCAGTACCGATTTCGAGTAGGTCGTAGCACTCAGCGCATGCTGACCGGTGGCGGTTGCGGTCAGTGGCACTGGCGAAACGGTGAGCAACAGTCGCAGTTGCGGGTTCACCGAACGCATCAGCTCCAGCGCCTTGACCATCTCCCGATAAGTGTCGAGAAAACCGAAATTGCGAAAACCATGAACCTGCGGATCGAAGCTGCCGCGCACGGTGCCAGGGCACACCGGATACAGCAGCGAGGTGCGGCGATGCTCCCAGGCTTCGGTCAAACCCAGGGTAAACACAAACACCTTGGCGCGGCTGATGGCCGTGCGTATGGCCGCCAGCGTGGCATCGCGCGAGGCGAACAGCGCCTGCTCACTGGCAAAGCCCTCAGGCTCGACCGCTGGCCGAAACGGATCAAAAAATCGCCCGTCATGGCGCCAGGTTTCGGTCGGTGGCGGACACACATCCAGCGCCCATTCGAGCCACTGACGGAGCATCGCCGGCGTATACAAATTGCCGGTGCGGAAAGAAAACACCCCGTAGTTACGGGCCTTATATTCCGCTTGCGGCAGATCAGCAGGAGCCGGCTCAGCATCCAGCCAGTTCATGCCCCGCGCCACTAGCGCCCGGCCAATGTGCTGGGCAAAACAGGAGCCGGCAGTGACGATGACATCCTTGCTGCCGATCTCGAATTCGGGTGTCCACAGATCACTGATCTGCGACGCGGCCTTGTCGGCGACGGCAGTGCGCCAGAAGGCGCGGGGTGGCAGGCATTGATAGGGATTCACGGTATCGGGGCTCCAGGGTCCAGGTCACAGGGAGTAAAGACCAGCTTGTTCGGTCGAGCACAGGGACAGCGTTGACGGCGGCAAAGCGGCCACATCAGGTGATTTGATAGCGGTAGATCAGATCATCAAACCACCGATCACCAATTTGATAGGCCTGCGGCACACGCCGCTCAAACACAAAACCGCATTTCTCCAACACCTTGCAGGACGCGATATTGCCGTCAGTCACAGTCGACTCCAGCGAGTCCAGCCCGATGGCCGCGGCATAATCAATGATCGCCCGCCGCGACTCTGTACCAAACCCCTTGCCCTGATACTCCGGCAACAACAGACACCCCACCTCCGCATGCCCCGGCGACAAAATCCGAAAACCACTGACCCCCAGATCCTGCTCATTCGCCTTGTCGACCACCACCAGACACAACCAATGATCCGACTGCGGCCCCCACGCCGGGAGGCGGTGATCAAACCCCTTGCGCACCTGTTCCTCGGCAATCTCGCCGAATACGAATTGCATGGTTTGCGGTTCGGAATGCAGCCGCAGGAACAGCGGCCAGTCGGATTCGACCAGGGTGCGCAGGTGGAGGCGTTCGGTGTTGAGGGTGAGCATCCGGTGCTCCTTGCACGGCGCAAAGGGGAGAGGGTTTTTTACTGGGTGTGGGGGGAAAGATCAATGAGTTGTAGGGGGGAATGGGTGAGGCCGGATAGCCAGGACTCGCAATGCTTGAGCACTTCGTGGTTGGTCATTGGGTGGGACATTGTTTTGTCGATTTCCAGGAATTTACCGACTCCGTTCTCTTTGTAGAAACAGAGCCAGTTGTCTCTGCCATCGTGTAAAATTCGGTGGCAGAGAGCTTACCGCTAATTACATTCGAGACATCTTGAGGCTCTTCCTGAATGTGAAGATCTCCAGCCCAGCCTTTGACAAAACACCATTTTAGGAAGAGCGCGATGTGCGTGCCGCCTTGCTCTTGTGGTTGGTCCGCTGGAAAGTCTCCAGCATAGTGCCAACGAGCATCGTCGTATTTCATGTTTCTCCTTGCGATGCCTTGCACTCAGATATGTAAACTCGATTTAACACGTTTTCATCAGCAGAGGGAGCTTGAATCTCACGATCCAGCCAGTAATGAACGGTCGTGGCAGGCTGCATCTGGCCGATATCCGCCGTCCGTGAAAGGCGGCAATGGGGCGGTTCCGGTCATTCGCGACCGGCGGCTTCCCACCCAAAGCGGACATCATGCTTTGTTGTACCTTCGCAACCAATAGCAACTCGGATTTACTTTCTAGACGCCAAAAGTAAATTCACTCCGTTTATATATGAACTTTATGGATTCAATTTAATAAAGCCGTCATTTTCAAAGTAATGAATAAAGGCTTTGTATGCCATGTCTAAATCGAAAGAGCTATCCTGCTCTCGTAGATTTTTTATAATGGATGATAGGTCATCGCAAAGTAATACATACCTGTAGTTGATTTTCGACATTTCTACAGGATTATCGTCAGCATCGTAATCTTCGAAGTTGTCTGGATTCTCGATAATTGCTTCGCAATTCAAATCCCATTTTTCTTTGTCTTTTGGCAAATAGAGTGCGTCTTCCCAGCCTAGGTTTTCAGCGTCAGAAAGGACATCAGCAAATTTTCTATTTCTCATTTGGCTCCCCATTTATTTTCGACCGCCACCCCAAATTTCCATCCCGCCTTTTTGACCTGGATGGAGAACATCTGCAACCACTCCCCCGGACCTGTGCTGAGCCGTTGGAATGAGTTGCAAAACACCCTCACGATAGGCGTCATGGTGCCAAGTTAAAAGAGGGTGTGGTTTTGACCTCGCATGGGCCCCCTTGGGACCTGGGCTAACTTTCTCGTAAATTCCAGGGTATGCGCTTTCCATGTGGTCTTTGTAAATTGGATCACTGTTCATCGAGTTATAAAGCTGTTTGTTGCCCTCTTGGAAGTGAGACAGGTCGCTTCTTCCAGGATAGTGGACATCTTTTTCCAATGTAGCCTCATAAGCGACGCTGTAGTGAGGGCTAGATTTCGGTCGGCCACTCGCATCCACCTCGGGAGGGTCACACTCATTAGAAGCTAACCCCAACGGATCCACCCACCCCGTAGGGTTAGGTACGTACTGGTAGTTATTCAACCCACCCGCAAGCTTGATCGGATCCGGCGTCAAAAACCGTCCAGTGCCTGGATTGTAGTAGCGATGCCGGTTGTAATGTAAGCCCGTCTCGGCATCGTAATACTGACCCTGGAAGCGCAGCGGGTTGTCGATTTCGGCGACGTCCAGCGTAGCGAGGTTGCCGTAGGCCCGGTATTTCGCCGACCATATGATCTCGCCGCTGTAGTCGGTGAGTTCCTGCGGGGTGCCGAGGTGGTCGAGTTGGTAGTAGAACGGCTCGGCCTTGAGCGGGCCTTCGCCATCGAGCATCGCCAGCGGGCGGAAGGTGCCCGGTTCATAGATGTACGTGCGATAGCGGTTGTTGCCGCTTTCGGCGATCAGGCGTTCGCCTTGCCACAGAAATTCGGTGGTGTGGCCGTCGACGGCTTTGGCGATGCGGCGGCCGAAGGCGTCGTACTTGTAGGACGCGGTACTGCCGCCCGGCAGGCTGACGCCGATCAATCGGTGCTGGCAGTCGTAGCGGTATTCGGTGACGAGTTTCTGCCCGGTGCCACGCCGCTCACGAACCAGATTGCCATAGGCGTCATAGTCGTAATGCCGGTCGCCCTGCATCAGCAAGCGGTTGCCTTTGACATTGGCCAGGTTGGCGGCGGGTTGGTCGCCTGGGCCCAACAAGTTGCCTGCCGGGTCGTGGGCAAAACTTTCCGGGATCGCGCCACGTACGTTGATCAGCCGGTCGAGCGGGTCGTAGTGGTAACTGCGGTTGCCTTTGCGGCTGTCGTCGATGCCGGCGAGGTTGCCATTGGCATCGTAAGCGTAGCGACGCTGGAACAGGTTGCGATCCTGCTGGCCAACGCTGTGAGCTTGCAGGCGGCCTTGTTCATCGTATTGGTATTGGCTGAGCAACAGACCTTGTTGGCGCTGCTGTTCACGACCGGCGCTGAACTGGTGGGTGGTCAGGCGCGAGCCGTTGAGGTCGATGCTGCTCAGGCGGCCACCGGACTGATGGCGATAATCGAGTTTGCTGCCGTCGGGGAGGCGGCAGTGACTCAGTTGGCCGAGTTTGTCGTACTCGTAACGGGTGGTGCCCCAGCCTTGGTGTTCAGTGATCAGGCGGTCTTGCAGGTCGTATTCGTAGGCCAGCGGCCAGTGTCCGTCGTCGACGTTCACCAGGCGCCCAAGCGCGTCGTAGCTGTAGTGAATTTCCTCGCCATCAGGCAGGGTTTTCACCAACAGACGGCCAGCGGCATCGCGCTGGTATTCGGTGACCAGTTCGCTGTCGTCGTCGCCGAATTCGGTTTTCTTCAGCAGTTGACCGTTGAGGTCGTATTCGTAAGCGGTGCGACGACCATCAAAACCGGTTTCCTGACGGATCAGGCCATTGGCGTAGTAGTCGAGGTGATACTGCTCGCCACGTTCGTTTTCAATCCCGGTCAGCAGCAGTCGCGCGTTGTCATAGCGGTAACGCAACTGGCCGCCATCAGGGTTGATGCGGCGGCTGACCAGGTGCAGGCCATCGGCATATTCATAACGGGTGACTCGGCCCAGTTCATCCCGCTCGGCAGTAACACGGCCGTAGGGGTTGTAGGTGAAGGCGCGGGTGGCGCCGCCGGGCAGGGTGATTTGCGCGAGGCGGTTGGCGGCGTCCCATTGGTACTGGGTGATGGCGCCGCTTTCTGCCTGCCGGGTAATCTGCCGGCCCAAGGCGTCGTAGCGATATTTGCGTTGGCCGCCATCCGGCAGGCGTTCTTCCAGTAACTGGCCGAGGCCGTTCCAGCCCAGTTGATGGCGGCTGCCGTCCGGGTGACGAACTTCCAGCAGGCGTCCTTGTGCGTCGTAGCTGTAGTGGGTCGAGTTGCCATCAGGATCGACTTGCTCGGTGATGTCGCCCTGATCGTTGCGCCAGTAGATCCACTTCGCCGAGCCGCGATTCACGACACGCACGAAGCCGTTGTAATACTCGTAGGTGGTCGGTGCGTCTTCCGGTGGAAGCACCGCGACCAGACGTCCTGCCTCGTTGTACTGATATTCGGTGACTGCGCCGAGCGGGTCTTTCTCGGCGATCAACCGGCCTTTTTCGTCATAGGCCTTGAGGTGTTCGGCGCCGTCCGGATCGACCTTGGCCACCAGCCGCGCCTGATCGTCGTGGGTGTAAATCTCTTCGCTGCCGTCGGCATTGGTGACGGTCACGCTGCCCTTGTCATCCCAGACGTAGCGCGCGTCCATCTGCGAGAAGCTGGCCCAGTGATGGATGCAGCGGGCTGACTTGCCTTCCTTTTCCCACTCCCAGTAGAAACTGGCACCACCGGCCAGTTGCCGTTCCAGAATCACGTTCTGATCGTTGTAGGCGTAACGCTCGGCTTCACCGGCGGCGTTTTTCGCTTCGATCAGCCGCTGTTGGGCGTCATAGGTATAGGTGACCAGCGTCTGGACGGTGCTCCAGGCATCTTCCAGAGTGTCAGCAGGGATGAATTGCTGGTAGTCGATGGCGACAATGTGTTTGCGGTCATAACGCACGAGGAGGGCGCGACCGGCGCCGTTGTCGACTCGTTTGATGCGCCCGTGAATGTCGCGGGTGATGTGCAAACGGTTTTCGTACGGGTCGCTGATGGCGATCAGCGTGGCGCCTTTGCTGTCGTAGCGGAAATGGTAGAACTGCGCCTTTTCACCGGCCTGGGTGAGGACCAGTTCAGACGGATCGGCGCCGAGGAAAATGGCCGCTTCCGAAAGACTGTTGGTGATGGCCGGACGTTGCACACTCGGCAGCGGGAAGGTGGTGACGCGGTTTTCGTGGTCGGTCCAGATGACCTCGGTGCCGTTGATGTCAACCCGTTGCGCCAGTGCGTGGCTCCAGCCGTAACCGAGGCCGCAATCGATTTCCGCGGCGCTGGTGCGATAGAGGCGCGTCCAGCTGAAAGGCAATAACCCGTCAAGTTGTCCGTCTGTCAGCGTCAACAACTCTTCGCCTGTCACCATCGAAACCGGGCAGTTATTGGTGCAGGTCTTGTCGGCGCTGGTGGCGCTTTTATCGTCCGGCGTTTTCGACTGAGTAGAAACGTCGTCAACCTTTTCCTTGGGCTGAAGGTTGGTTTGCTGCTCGGTCTTGTTACGCGGAAACGAAGACGCATCCTTCACTTCCTGCTTCGGCGTATCCGATGTCTTCGGCACATGATTCTTCGAACCATTAGCTGCCGCTTCATCGATCTTGATCGACGCCGTTTTCGTTGCCTTCATCGGCACGTTCTTGGCGCTGGCGATCACCGGTTTTGAAATCTCGGCGTGGGCCGGCAAGCTGTGTTCGCCACTCAACTTCATCAGGGTCGCGGCCAGGTCTTCCAGGTATTTGAGGGCCTCACCGGACTTGACCGTGGACAGGGCCTTGGTCCCCACGCGCACGGCGATACCGGCACCGCCGGTCAGGCAGATACCCACCACCACGTTGATCAGGAACTCGGACGCCATGGCGCTCACCACGTCGACAACCACTTGCGGTGGCAGCATGCCGACCCACGCCACGATTGCCGCGACGTAGATGAACATCAGCGGTTCGTCGCTGAGGATCAACAAGCCCGAAGCAATCGATTCCCTGGACGCGGCATACAGTTTGTCGATCTCGATGTCCGACAGGTATTTGCGCAGCTTTTCGACGTTTTCCTTCGGGTGGGCGAGCAGTTCGAACAGGCTTTTGATGTCATCCCACAGGCGGAGCAGGGCTTTCTCCAGGCCTTCCATTGCGCGCTTGAGCAGAATCACCGAGCGGCCCATGCGGTCAGCCGCCGAGTAGCTGGCCCACTGCGGCTGGAACTTGCCCGACCATTCGCTTTGCAACCAGCCGTTGAGTTTGCCGATCACGCCCTGGTAGGAATCGTAGAGAGCCTTGACGTCGCTCTGGGACACGTTAGGAAAGAAGGTGATGCGGTACATCTGGCCTTTCTTGCAACCGTCGATGACCTTGATGCCGCTGGGACCGATGGTGGTTTCAATGGCCGGGCCGGTGACGTCGTCGTAAACCACGCCCTTGGTGACGGGCTCCAGGCGCACGGGCGTGTTGCCGATCGGCACGAAGCGCGCCGAGTCGAACATGTGAATCACGGTGAAATCGCCGGCCAGCGGACAGGTGGCATAGGTTTCAACCGCGCCGGTCCTGGTCTTGCGCTTGGTGATGCTGACTTCGTTGCCGACCTTGAAGGTCTGGTCCACGTCCAGTGCCCAGCCGGTCCAGAAACCGTCGGCCCACTCTTTGTAGTCACTCAGGCAGTTGTTGAAATCCTTGAGAATCAGGCTCACGTCAGGGGTTTTGGCGTCCAGCACGCGCAGGACCAAAGTACCAATCGGGGTATTCATGACGTGACTTCCTTTGTCAGCTCAGCAGCAAGACGCTCTGCCATATCTTCTGTATTGGGTTGTTGGCGCACGAAGCGCTCGACCTTGTGGCGCAGGTTGTTTTCGGGGAAGGCGAAGAACAGTTCGGGGCAGTCCTCACCCAGCCACTGCATCAGGTTGTCGACGACGGTCGAATGATCTTTCTCCGCCAACCCATCCAACAACCCCTGCGGCACCTCCCACCACGGCCAGTCCTTCGCCTTCGGCACCGCCCTCGGTCCCACCTCCAGCCCTTGGCCGTTAATCAGATACCGCTCAAACACCGGCAAAATCTCCCCAGCCTCCGCTCCCAGTCCTTCCAGAATCGGGTAGATGTGCCGCCCATCCCAGAACCGGAAAAACACCTCGGTGCCGTCCGGCATCTTCACCTGGGTCAGGCTGCGCAGGTGCTCCAGCACCACCTCGGGTTCGCTGCGCGACACGGCCAGCCAGCCCCAATCCAGTTCATCGGTCTCGGCAATCCACGGCAGAAAAGCCGAGTTGGTTTTCAGCTCGGCGAGGTAGGGCATCACCGGTTGCCAGCTGGCGTACGGCGTGCCGCCCCAGATCGGTGTGACCTGGGCGGTCGGGTCGGTCTGGTACAGGGTCTTGAGTGCATCGGCGTCGCTGGCGGCGCTGATGATCAGGTACAGGCGTTCGCCGCTGTGCAATGGCTGGTTTGCCAGCCAGGCTTTTGGGGTCAAAAGATCAGATCGCACAGGCACCTGCCTTGCATTTCTCACACTCTTCACAGAACGGCGCATTACGTTTCAACGTATTGATCTGCGCCGGGGTCAGTACGGCGCCGGCCTTGTCGGCGTCGGCCTGTTTCAACGGGCCGGGCATCAACGGTGCGGCGTCGGTGCCGCTGCCGGGGCTGCCGCCGGAGTTCATGTTGATCACCGGGCCGCTCAGGGTGACGCCGACGCCGTCGATCTTGATGAAGCTGCCGCCGCCTTTGAGTGTCAGTTCGCTGCCGGCTTCGAGCACCACCTTCATGCCGCTGCTCAGGTGGATTTCCTGGCCGGCGTCGATGAACTGGCCGGTGCCGATCTTGATGTGTTGATTCACGCCGACGGTCAGGTGGTCGTTCGCCTGGGCTTCGACTTTGCGGTCGGCGTAGACGGTGTGGTGTTCTTCGGCCTTGAATTCGCTGTAGCTGTTTTGCTCGACGGTGTCGTGGCGTTCGTTGCCGACGCGGATTTTCTGGTCGTGCTCGACGTTCTCGTCCCAGTCGCGCTGGGCGTGCAGGAAGATCTGTTCCTGGCCCTTTTTGTCTTCGATGCGCAGTTCGTTGAAACCGCCGCCACCGGGGGAGCTGAGGCTCTTGAAGGTGCTGCGGGTCTTGTTCGCCGGCAGGTCGTAGGGGACGACGTTTTCCTTGTGGTACAGGCAGCCGCTGATCAGCGGCTGGTCGGGGTCGCCTTCAAGGAACGACACCAGCACTTCCATGCCGATGCGCGGGATGGCGATGCCGCCGTAGTGGGCGCCGGCCCAGGCCGAGGAGACGCGCAGCCAGCAGCTGGTCTTGTCGTCGGCCAGGCCTTCGCGGTCCCAGTGGAACTGCACTTTGACGCGTCCGTACGGGTCGCAGTGAATCTCCTCACCCTTGGGGCCAGTGACCACGGCGCTCTGGCTGCCGAGGATGCGCGGCTTGGGGTGGTTCAGCGGCGGGCGGTTCGGCACGTCCCACGGGGTGGCCTGAAAGCGGTTGCGATAGCCCTGGTGGAAATCGCTCTTGAGCGCGGTGGTGTCGCTGGTCACCGACTCTTCCAGCACTTGCGGCTGCTTGCCTTCGTGAAGGACTTCGGTGAGCAGCCACAGGTCGTTCCACTTGGCCTTCGGGTGCTCGGTCAGGGCCAGGAAGTGGCCGCTGACCAATATCGGCTGATCGCTCTTGCCTTCGGCGAGCTGGAAGTCGCTGCGGTGACGTTCGAGGGCACGTTTAGCCAGGTGCTTGCCGCGTTCGCGGTCGATGAAGCGCCCCGGATAATCGTAGTCTTCGAGGTCGGGCAGGGCGTCGCCACGGTTTTCCGCTTCGAGGGTGATGCGCGGTTTTTCGAAGTCGTAGTCGCGGCGGGTGGTGCGGCTGGTGCGGGTTTCCAGGCGCAGGTCGAAGCGCTTGATCACCGGGTGGGTGGCGACCATGCCGGAGTCTTGCTGGTAGGACACAGGCGCGAGTTTCGGGAACACCGTCTGGTCATCGCCGAACACCAGCTTGTGCGCGGTGGCGCTGTGTTCGAAGTGGTAGTGAATGCCTTCTTCTTCACACAGGCGCTGGATGAAATGCAGGTCCGATTCATCGTATTGAACGCAATAGATGCGCTCGGGATAGATCGACCCGAGCTTGAATGCGTAGGCGTTGCTTTGGATGCCATGCTCTTCGAGGACCATGCCGATGATTTTCGGCACCGTGAGGTTCTGGAAGATGCGCTGGTTGATGCGGTGCGCGAGGTAGGACAGTTGCGGACGCAGGGTCACCGAATAACGGGTCAGGCGCTTGCCTGAATCACCCTGGGCGGCGCGGTAGATCTGGCCATGAATGCCGCTGCCATCGGCCGACAGTTGCAGGAAGGCCGGTTTGTGCAGCAGGGTTTCGAGGTCCAGGGACGGCTGTTCACTGACCAGCTCCACCTCAAACAGGAACGGTTGGCTGATGGCCTCCCGACCTTGCAAGGACAGCACCTGCAAATCGCTGGAAAGGCCTTCGATAGTCAGGGCGAAGTGAGTCTGATTGGCCGGCGCGAACATCCCTTGTTCCTCGTGCATGCTTGCTACGTTCGCCAACACCTTGAGGCATCAGCAGACGCAAAATTCTGGAAAGGCGTAAACAACATCGACCAGCAGAGCTGGCCGATGCGTGAAGCGGTCAGCCGCGATTAAGCGACTGGTTGACGCCAGTCATCGGAACCCGAAGTACCGGATACTTCGTGGGTCCAGGTGATTTTGCGGTAGGTGAACTGCACTTCTTCCAGGTGAGTGAAGTGGGAGTTCGACGGGTCCTGGCAGTTGTGCATCTTGTTGTTGATGGCGACGATGATCGCGTCTTCCAGTTTGGTGGTGTAGTAGTGCTCTTGGGTACCTTGAGCCGAAGTGCGGTACCACTGGATAACGATTTCGCTCATGCGCTCGCCGGAAGTCAGGGCGGCTTGCAGCAGTGGCGAGGATTTGTCGTAGACCTTGGTGATCACAACTGGCTTGTGAACGCGCTGACCGGTTGGTTGGCCGGACTGTGGGTCACGCGGGATGATCACGTCGTGGCTGAAAGCCTGAACCATGACCTGGTCTTCGTGACCTTCTTGATAAGTGTTGCCAACCGAATCGGCGGTGAATGCGCCGGCGGTGATCAGACCTTGTTTTTCGCCAGTGACGGACATGTACGCTGGTGTAGCCATGGGTGTGCTCCTTGCTTAAAAATTAAGGGTGCCCGGGAGGCGATATCGCCCGGTGGGTGCCTAACTGTTATCAAGGTCCGTGCCATGTAGGATAAAATCCTTATAAAACAAGGATTTGTTACCTGATTACGTAGGGGTTATTACGTTCTCGCGTAGGAATACTTACCTATCTGTGCAAGAAGTTGCGCAGTGGTGCGCAACTTCTTGCGCACTTGGCTGTAGGCCTTTGTGGGAAAGGCCTGTAGGTCTTTTGCATTGAATCCCGCACTGTCAGTTGCGCAACTTCTTGCGCATGATGGCAATAAGGCATCCTTTGCGCCGAACGTCTACAGATTGCCAACACCCCCATCGACCAACAATTCGGTGCCCACCACAAACGTCGATTCGTCCGAAGCCAGGTAGACGGCAGCCTTGGCCAGTTCCCAGGAGGTTCCCAGGCGCCCGATCGGGACCAATTGCTTGATCCTTTCGCGTAGCGCTTCCTGCTCTGCGGCGGGCAATCCGAGTTTGCTCAGGGCCGCTGTTTCGGTCGGGCCGGGGCTCAATCCATTGACGCGGATGCCACGGTCAATCAACTCGCCTGACAGTGTGCGTGCCAGTGACAGCAAGCCGGCCTTGCTCGCGGCATAGGTGCTGCTTTGGGCAAGACCGATCCGGGCGGCGACGGACCCGCACAGAATCACCGAGGAGGGATTTGCCAGTAAGGGCAGCAAGGCCTTGATCAGGAAAAAGGGGCCTTTGAGGTTGGTGCGCATGAGTTGATCCCACGCCGCTTCGTCCCAATCCTCGATGGAGCGATGGGTGACGTCGCCCGCATTGACGAACAGCACATCCAGACGCGGCCACACCTCGGCGAGTTGTTGTGCCAGTGCCTGCTGCCCAGCGGTGTTCCCCGCGTCGCTTTGAATGGCCAGGACGCCATCGCCCAGTTCCTGCCTGGCGGCGGCCAATGCGCTTTCGCTGCGACCGGTGATTGCCACCGTTGCGCCTTCGGCCAAAAACTGGCGAGCGGTTTCAAGACCAATACCGGATGTGCCACCGGTAATCAGTGCGTATTTGTTCTTCAGCCTCGACATGTCCCTGGTCCCTGCAATGAGTTGGAGAACCCATTCTCAGAGCGTTAGTATCCTTTGACCAGTAGGCACCTTTTGGATACCAAGGGACGGATTTGATCCTCATGAACACTGAACAACTGATGTGTCACTCGACAGACTCCTCGCAGGACCCGGCACCGGGCTGCCCAATGGTGGATTTCGTCAGTCTGATTTCCGGCAAATGGGCGATTCCCATTCTTTATCGGTTGATCGTGCTGGACTGTCCGGTGCGATTCAGCGAATTGCAGCGCGCGGTATCGCCCATCACCCAAAAAGAACTCACCCGACAATTGCGCCTGTTCGAGCAACGCGGGCTGGTGACGCGCACGGTGTATGCCCAGGTACCGCCTCGGGTGGAATACCGGATCACGCCCCTTGGAAAAAGCCTGCAGCACACCTTCGATTCCCTGGCCGACTGGATGCGGGTTCACGCCATGCAACTCAGGGCCGGTAACTGAGTGTCACGTTTCTTATAACCAGAAAATATTTTCTATGCGATAGAACTATTGGAATGTTTATAAGGGATTGCTTTTAATCCGGGCTTCAATCCTTTGTATGTGCTGGGTTTTTCACCGGCCATCGTGTTCCGGAATCCCTTATGAGTGCGCCTGTCGCCGTGGCACCCGAGCCGCTGATTCGTGTGCGTGAGCTGAGCAAGACCTTTGGCGCCAGCCGGGCGCTGGACCGGGTCAGCCTGGACATTTACCCGGCCGAAGTGGTGGCGCTGCTGGGCGCCAACGGGGCGGGCAAATCGACGCTGGTGAAGATTCTCGCCGGCAGTCAGGCGCCCGATGGCGGTGAGCTGTGGATCGATGGCCAGCCCCGGCATTTCAGCTCGCCACTGTCGGCGCGGCGGGTCGGTATCGTCGCGGTCCACCAGCAGGTCAACGAGGGCATTGCGCCGGGCTTGAGCGTGGCGGAGAACCTGCTGCTCGATGAACTGTGCCAACCCGGCGCGGACTTCTGGCTCAACCGCAAGCGCCTGTTCGAGCGGGCGGCAAGCATTGCCGCCGGTCTAGGCCTGGAGTTGCCGTTGGAGCAACCGATCGAACGCCTGGGCCAGGCCGAACGCCAGTTGGTGGTGCTGGCGCGGGCATTCGCCCTGCAACCACGCTTGCTGATCCTCGACGAGCCGACGGCCGCCTTGTCGGATACCGAGGCGCAGCGCCTGTTCGGCTTGATTGACACCTTGCGCAGTCGTGGGGTGGCGATTGTTTACATCTCCCATCGTTTGTCCGACCTGCAACGGGTGGCCGACCGCGCGATTGTGCTGCGCGATGGCCAGTTGGCCGGCGAGTTCAGCGCGGCTCAGTTGCCGCAAGCCGTGGAGGCCATGCTGGGCCAGACGCTGGACGCGCATGTGTACCAACCGCGCCGCGCCGGGCGCGAAGTGTTGGCCTTGCGTGAGGCGAAAGTCGCACCACACACGCCGGCCTTTGACCTGACGCTGCACGAAGGCGAAGTGGTGGTCCTGACCGGGCTGCTGGGGGCGGGTAAAACCGAGATCGCCGAGGTGCTGTTCGGTCTGCGCGAACCGCTGGCGGGCAGCCTGCAACTGGATGGCGTCGACTGGCAGCCGGACTCGCCGCGTCAGGCGATCCGCAGTGGCGTGTTCTATGCCGCCGAAGATCGCGCCAGCCAGTCACTGATTCCTGATTTTTCCCTGCGTCGCACGCTGACCTTGCCGTTCCTCGAACGCTTCAGCCGAGGCGGTTTCATCCGTAACCGCGCCGAAGCGGCGGCGGTCGAGGCGCAGGTTGCGGCGCTGGGCATCAAGACCGCCGGCATCGACGTACCGATGAGCGCGCTGTCCGGTGGCAATCAGCAGAAGGTGGTACTCGGTCGCTGGTTGCTGGGGGACGGGCGGGTGTTGATTCTCGATGAGCCGTTTCAGGGCGTTGACGTCCGTGCCCGCCGGGAAATCGGCCAATTGCTGCGCGACAGCGCCGGCGGCCGCGCGACGTTGGTGATCTGCGCCGACGTCGATGAAGCGCTGGAAATTGCCGACCGGATTGTCCTGGTGCGCGATCACGCTATCGTCGCCCAATTCCCGCGTGCCGGCCTGAGCCGCGCAACGCTGGTGGCCGCGCTGGCCGGTACAGACGTGCCCCATGGTTCAGTTATTCATGCCACGCCAAGGAGTAGAGCGAGTGCCTGATTCAAGTTCGTTGCTATCAACCGTTCCCGCGTCCGCCGAGCGTCTGCTGCAAGCGCTGATCCGTTATGGACTGCTCTGGTTGCTGGCGGCGATTGTGCTGTTTTTCAGTTTCGCCGAACCGGCATTTTTACGGGTTGGCAACCTGTTCAGCATCTTGCAGTCGGTGTCGATTGTGGCGCTGCTGGCACTGGGCGTAACCCTGACCATGGCGGTCGGCGGCCTCGATCTGTCCATCGGCGCGGTGGCGGCGATGAGTCTGATGATTGCCAGTTACGTGATGGTCGTCCTTGGCTGGGGCGCCGTGCCAGCGGTGTTGATCAGCCTGGCGGGCGGGGCGCTGGTGGGCCTGCTCAACGGCTGGCTGATCGTCAAGATGCGCGTGCCGGACATCCTCGCAACGCTGGGCAGCATGTTTCTGGTGATCGGCGTGCAACTGATCCCCACAGGCGGGCGTTCGATTGCGGTGGGCATGACCCTGCCCAATGGCGATGAAGCCGAAGGCACCTTCAGCGCGCTGTTTCTGGCTCTCGGTCGCGGACGCTTGTGGGACACGGTGCCGATTCCGGTGCTGATCACTGCCGTTGTGGCCGTGGTGGTGTGGCTGTTTCTGGAGCGCACGCGCATCGGTCGTCTGTTCTATGCCATCGGCGGCAACGAGCAGGCCGCGCGCCTGGCCGGGGCGCCGGTGCAGCGTTTCAAACTGCTGGCCTACGTGCTCTCGGCACTGTTGGCGTCGCTGGGCGGATTGCTGCTGGCGGCGCGCCTGGGGCGTGGTGATGTCAGCTCCGGCAATGGCCTGGTACTGGATGCGCTGGGTGCGGCGTTGATCGGCTTTGCGGTGCTCGGGGCGAAGAAGCCCAACGCCTTCGGCACACTGGTTGGGGCGTTGCTGGTGGCCACGTTGCTCAATGGCCTGACCATGCTCAACGCGCCTTATTACGCTCAGGATTTCGTCAAGGGACTGGTGCTGGTACTGGCCCTGATGTTCACGTTCGGCCTCGCGCATCGGGCGCGTTGAGCCGCTTCAACGTTCTCCAAGGAAGACTTATGCACGGTTCAATCAAGCGCTTTGCTCGACACTGCCTCGCCGGCGCCTTGCTCTCGGCACTGACCCTGAACGCCCAGGCCAAGGCGTTGCCCGGCGCGCCCGCACCCTTCGACAAGGGGCAGGTGCAAATTGCGCTGGTGGGGTATCTGTTCTCCGGCGATTTCACCGAGGCTTATCTGCGTGGCGTGGAAAAACAGACCGAAGCGCTGGGCGCGACCTTGCGCGTATTCGATGCCCGGCAACAGGCCGCCAGCCAGGCCGAGATGATCGATCAGGCGATTGACCTCGGCGTGGACGGCATCATCGTCCAACTGGGGCTGGCCGAGACGCTCAAGGCGCCGATTGACCGGGCCATCGCCAAGGGCATCAAAGTGGTCGCGTTCGATGTCGACTTCAACAGCCCGCAGGTGACGCAGGTCGAGCAGGATCACCATGCCCTGGCACGCCTGGCGCTGGATCAGGCAGTCAAGGACAACGGCACGCGGTTCGACGCCGGTTATGTGTATATCAGTGGCTTCACGCCGATGGAGCGCCGCGACGAGATCTGGAGTCAGGTCAAGGCCGCGAATCCCGGCATCATCGAGAAAGCCCGCTTCGGCACGCTCAACCCGCCGATTGCCAATTCGGTGGCCGACCAGGCCAGCGCCGTGTTGCGCGCCAATCCGGGCATCAGCGTGATTTTCGCGCCGTTCGACGAGTTCGCCAAAGGCGCGAAGATCGCCGTGGATGAGGCGGGCATGGGGCAAAAGGTGAAAATCTACAGCGCCGACATTTCCACAGCCGATATCCAGATCATGAAAGAGCCGGGCAGTGCCTGGGCGGCGACGGCGGCGGTCAATCCGCAAGTGGCCGGGGCCATCAGCGTGCGCAGCCTGGCGATGTTGATTGCCGGCGAGAACCCTGGGCATCAGGTGCTGGTACCGCCGACCTTGATCACCCGCCAGCAATTGCTGGACCTGGATGTGAAAAACGTTCGTGACCTTGGGCAGAAATTGCCGGCCTTTGGCGACACCGCCAATGTGGCGCGGGCGGACTGGATTCCTGTGGCGGACTAACCTGGGCATGGCGCAAATCCCCTGTGGGAGCGAGCTTGCTCGCGATAGCGGACTGTCAGGCAACTTAATTGTTGAATGTACAACCGCAATCGCGAGCAGGCTCGCTCCCACAGGTAATGTGCTTGGCTTGATATTCAAGGTTTTGGCGATACCGCCAATGTGGCGCGGGCGGACTGGATTCCTGTGGCGGACTAACCTGGGCATGGCGCAAATCCCTTGTGGTAGCGAGCTTGCTCGCGAAAGCGGACTGTCAGGCAACTTAATTGTTGAATGTACAACCGCAATCGCGAGCAAGCTCGCTCCCACAGGGATTGTGCTTGGCTTGATATTCAAGGTTTTGGCGACACCGCCAATGTGGCGCGGGCGGACTGGATTCCTGTGGCGGACTAACCTGGGCATGGCGTAAATCCCTTGTGGGAGCGAGCTTGCTCGCGAAAGCGGACTGTCAGGCAACTTAATTGTTGAATGTACAACCGCAATCGCGAGCAAGCTCGCTCCCACAGGGATTGTGCATGCTTTGATATTTAAGGTGGGCGTGGCTTTCAAGTAAGTCGCGACATTTGGTTGGTTGAAACAATGAGTTAAAATATCGCCTGTCTTCGTTGGTAGTGCATTGTCGTGCCCGTAATAAAGTCCATTGTTAGTTGGCGCTAGTTGTTGCCGTGCAAACACTACTGTTGCCCACGCAACACCTCAATTCCCCGATATAACCTAAGTATTATTGGTTCTTTTACCGCTTCAGACACCTCGCTTAGCATCGGCGCTCTGGGGTTTGTATCAACTTCTTAGTGCTTGGGTGTCGGTGCTGCTACAGCACTTGCATCAGCAGTCCCGGCTGCCTTCCTGATTGATTAAAACTACAGCAGACGTCGCCGTAAACGAATTGCCGACTTTCAAGAGTCGGCAGGAGCTGGCGATGAACTGCGATAAAAAAAGGAGCTGTTTGATGGTTTACCGTTCACGTTCACTACTTGCCGTTGCTGTGGTGACAGCGATCACGCAACTTCCTGCGCGAGCTGAAGAAATATCGGCGGATGACACACGGCTGGGCACCGTGCTGGTCACCGGCACCCGGGGCACTGCCCGTACGGTGCTGGATTCGCCCGTGCCGGTGGATGTACTGACCGCCGAAGACCTCAAGTCTGCCGGCGCCAGCGGCGGCGAGCTGGGCCAGGCCTTGCAGACGCTGTTGCCGTCGTTCAGTTTTCCACGCCAGTCCAACTCCGGTGGCGCCGACCATGTGCGAGCCGCACAGTTGCGGGGCATGAGCCCGGATCAGGTGCTGGTGCTGATCAACGGCAAGCGCCAGCACACCTCGGCGCTGGTCAACGACTCGTCGAAGATCGGCCGGGGCACGGCGCCGGTGGACTTCAACTCGATTCCCATCAGCGCGATCAAACGCATTGAAGTGCTGCGTGACGGCGCGGGTGCGCAATACGGCTCGGACGCCATCGCGGGGGTGATCAACATCATTCTCGACGACGCCCCGGAGGGTGGCGAAGTGTCGACGACTTACGGCGCCTACCACACGCATGAAGACGCCATCGGCAAGACGCTCACCGATGGCCAGAACAGCATGACCAGCGCCAAGATCGGCACCCGCCTTGGCGAGGAGGGCGGTTTCATTCGGGGCGGCACCGAATACAACGATCGCAACCCGACCAACCGCGCCGGTTTCGATGGCTTCGCCGATACGCCGGGTCAGCGCAATTATGTGATGGGCGACGGGGTGGCGCGGGACGTCAACGCCTGGTTCAACTCCGAATTGCCGCTGGCCGGTGGCAAGGCCTATTCCTTTGGCCTGTTCAACCAACGGCACACCACCGGCGCCGAGTTTTATCGTTATCCCTATGAGCAGCCGCAGTTCTATCCCAACGGCTACTTGCCGCAATCGCTGGGTGACAACCTGGACGTGTCGGCAACGGCCGGTTTCAAGGGCCTGATCGGCGACCACTGGGACTTCGACAGCAGCCTCACGCACGGGCGTAACCGCTTCGATTCGGCGACCCGGCGCACCCTCAATGTCAGCCTGGGTGACGATTCACCGACTCGCTTCGACACTGGCGACTACGAGCTGCGCCAGACCACCGCCAACCTCGATTTCACCCGCGACTTGCGCCTGGCCGAGCGCTCGTTCGTGCTGGCCCTGGGCGGTGAATATCGCTATGAAAACTACCTGACCTACGCCGGCGACCAGGCCTCGTACATCGGCTCCGGGGCCGACGGCGCCAACGGTCTGCGCCCCAGCGAGGAGGTGAATCTGGACCGCAATGTGTTCGGCACTTACGCCGAGTTGTCCGGCGACCTGACAGATCGTTTGTTTGTCGACGGCGCCACGCGCTGGGAGCACTACGACGACGCCGGCAGCAAACTCACCGGCAAGCTCAGCGGTCGCTATCGCCTGACCGATCAGTGGGCGCTGCGCGGCGCGGTGTCCAACAACTTTCGTGCGCCATCCCTGGCACAGACTGGCTTCCAGAACACCACCAGCAACTTCGGCGACGGCGGCGCGCTCACCGATATTCGCGTGCTCTCGGTCAACGACCCGATTGCCCGTGCCCTTGGCGCGCAGAAACTCGACCCGGAAACCTCGAAGAACTTCAGCCTCGGCCTGACCGCGCAATTGACCGAACGCTTCGATGCCTCGCTGGACGTGTTCCGCATCGACGTCAAGGACCGCATCACCTTGTCGCAACGTATCGGCAGCGATGCGCTGGAGCAGTACATCAACGACAACTTCGGCGTCGCTGGCGTACACGACGTGAACTTCTTCACCAACGCCGCCGACACCAGCACCCACGGCGCCGAGCTGGTGCTCAACTATCACCAGCCGTTCCTCGAAGGGCAGTTGGGGTTGACCACGGCCTACACCTATAACCACACCAAAGTCACCAAAACCAAAGGCACGCCGTCGCAACTGAGCGCACTGGGGATTGGCAACGATGCATTGGTAGGTGTGGAAGAGCGCAATACCCTGACCGACGCCGCGCCCAAGGATCGCTTCGTGTTTTCCGCGAAATGGGACAGTCAGCATTGGGGCTTGCTCGGGCGGCTGACGCGTCAAGGCGAAACCACGCGGGTGTTTGATTTCGGCGATTCCCAGCCGGAGCAGACCTACGGGGCGGTGTGGCAACTGGATGCCGAGGTGCAATACAAATTCACGCCCAGATTCGACATTGCCCTGGGCGGCAACAACCTGACCGACAACTACCCTGAGCGCTCCAACTCGCAGATCAACTACGGCGGTAATCTGCCGTATGACGTGCTATCGCCCATCGGCACCAACGGTGCTTACTACTACGCCCGCGCCACCTACGGCTTCTGAGTCAAGCTGCCACCCGCAACGGGTGGCGGTTAACCGCATCGATAGCCTAGAAAGAAACCTCGGCCGGTTGTGACAGGCGCAATACCGACAGATCGCCGGTAATGCGCTTCCAGGCCAGGCGAATCGCTTCAATGTCCTTGCCACGCTGGGGCGTGTTTTCGTGAAGAATCACGATGACTTTGGTGCCCAGCCGCTCCGGCTCTTTGGCGCCGTGATCACGCCATTGACCGTAGGCGTCGAGGACGCTGAAGCCATCCGGAAAACGCGGCGTGACTTCCTGATCGAGAAACGTTCGCCAGCGCGTCGGGCTGATCACGCCTTCCTTGCCTTCCAGTGGCCCTACCGAGAAATACAGTTCGGTGCGCAACCATTGCGCCTGCGCCGGACGCGTGGCGTCGCCTTGCAGGGTTGAACTGGCAGGGTCTTTTGTATGAATGGAAGCAGGAGGAGGGCTGGCACAACCGGCGACCGCTAGGAACAGTGTGGCCAGTAACAGGCGTCTAGGCATGGAATGTCCTTATTTGGCGAATTGAACAACTCACGCATTATAAGGTGGCCGCTTAATAGCGATAAAAGATTAAAAAGTCATGCAAGTGCAAAGTTGTGGAATAAGCATGTTTTTTAAATAAAGCGATAACGGTTAGAACGATTATTTCTTTCGGTTATTTATATAGAGATCGTTCGCATATCCATGACCGGCAAATCCATGTCATGGCTCTCGATATGAATGCCATGGCGCGATATTCGGCGTTATAGCAGCAGGCGTGATCCTCGGGGCTGCACTAAGGTGGTTGCAACAGCGATTCTTGCTGCTCGACCGGCCTCTTGTCGCCTGTACGCCAGTCCTTAGAATTCGCTCCATCAGTTTTCTCCAACTCGTCAATCCTTCAGGGAACAACACCATGATGAACGCCATGCAGATGCAAATGCCGATGAACGCCAACATGCCAATGATGCCGATGATGGGCATGCCGATGATGATGGCGACCATGACTTGCGAAATGATGGACGACGGCATGATGTGCAAGATGATGCCGGCCGCTGGCATGGACATGGCCATGTTCAAGAACAGCGCTGAAATGATGCAGATGATGATGAACTGCGGCATGCCGATGATGATGCACTGCGCCAACATGAGCATGATGTGCATGTCCCAGGCGAGCATGGCCATGCCGATGATGAACATGATGATGCCAATGCCGATGATGGGCATGCCGATGCCTTCGATGAAGTGCGTGATGGAGTGCACCATGATGGCTGACGGCATGATGTGCAAAATCATGCCGATGGCCGGCATGAACATGGACATGATGAAAAACTGCTGCGCCCTGATGATGAAAATGATGAACGATTGCAGCATGCCGATGATGATGAGCTGCAACGGCATGCCGCTGATGTGCTGCACCTGCTGATCCCTTCACGACAGCCATAAAAAGCCCCCGCAGGCCACTGGCCTCGGGGGCTTTTTGCATTCCCGGCAAACACAAAAAATCCCTCTGAAAAGGAAATCCCCTGTGGGAGCGGTGTTCAGTCCAGGCGTTCGGGGTAGGTGACTACCAGATAAGCCACGGCCTCGCTGTCAGCCGGATTGCGATAGCGGTGCGGCTGGTCGGCGTAGAACAGGATCGAGTCGCCGGTAGAAAGCAGGTAGCGTTCGTCATTGACGCTGATCTCCAGCACGCCCTGCGACACCACCAGATTCTCCTGCACACCGGGGCCATGCCCTTCAGAATGGTCTTCGCCCAAAGGGCTCAGACGCAATTCATAAAATTCCGATTGGCGCGCCACGTCGAACGGAAACAGCGCGCGACTGACAAAGGCGCCGCTGGCACTGACCAGGCGTTTGCTCTGGCTGGCCGACAGCACCGCGACACCTTCAAACGCGCGATGCTCAAGAAACGCGGCCACCGACACCTTCAAACCCTTGGCAATCTTGCACAGCACCTTGATTGACGGCACGCTGCGCCCGGACTCGATCTGCGCCAGCATCGCCCGGCTGACACCGCACTGGCGGGCCAGCGCGTCGAGCGACAGGTGACGTTTGCTGCGCAAGCGTTGCAGGTTCTGTGCGACCCGCTCGCAGATAGGGTCTTGTTCCAGGTGTTCGAGGTTGTTCAAATCCAGCACAGGTTCGTCGGCGCTCGACAGAAAGCGCGTGGGCTGCTGCGTACTCACGCGTGCCGGGTCTCGGCCGCTTTGGCCGCCTGCACCCATTGATAAGCCTGCAAGCCGGCGTTGAGGGCATACATTTCCCACAGGGCCCGCGCCCGTTGCTGAGCCTGTTTGCGTTTGCGGTAGCTGGCGAAGTCGATGAGGTTGTCAGTCGGATTCATGGGGCACTTCACTGTGATCATTGGCGGGAATGACCTGAGACTACGCCGATATTTTTATAACGATAAATACCTGTTTTCTATTTGTTAATTCTTTTTGGTTCTTATTGGTTGCAGGGTCATCGAACGCCGCGACAGGCACCCCAGTCCTTCGAGCGTGGCCTTGACCGCTTGCTCCAGCGGCGTATGCGGTTCGGTGCCCAATACCGCCAGCAGCCCGCTGTTATCCATGCGCAGCGGTTGCTGCCACAAGTAGCGCATCTCCAGCATTTCACGCAGGGTCGGTACAAAGGGTGAAGCCAGTCGTACCAGCCACCAGGCGAAAGGCCGTTGTTTCGCCTGGCCGCCGTCTTGCTCGACGCAGCGCGCGATGGCCGCGGCCATTTGTGTGCCATCGGCGTCCCAATGCCCAGCCATGTGAAAGCTGGAAAAGGGCGGCAAAGACGCACGACGGTCGAGCAGTTGCACGATGGTCTGGGCGGCATCCGGCAGATAGGACCACTGATGGCCTACGCCTGGAACGCCTGGCAGGTTGATGGTTTTTATGGCTTGGCCGGGCTTGATCAGTCCCTGCGCAAACCAGGTGTTACTGGTCTGCTGGCCGAAAAAGTCGCCGGCCCGCAAGACAATGGCCTGTGCGCCCCGTGTGCTCGCGTCGCGCAGTCGTTGTTCGAGTTCGACACGGATCCGGCCTTTGCGTGTCTGCGGATGTTGCGCAGCGTCCTCACGCAACAGGGGAAAGGCATCCGGACCGTAGTTGTAGACCGTCCCCGGCAACACGATGGTGGCGTTTTCAGCCAGTGCGGCCGCAATGGTGTTGTCGATCATGGGCAGTACCCACTCACTCCAGCGGCGATAGCCCGGCGGATTCACCGCATGGACGATGACGCTGCAGCCCTTTGCGGCTTGCATCACGTCATCGCGATTCAGTGCGTCACCGCGAAAATAGACAATGCCTTCACGCACTTCCATGGCGTTCTTGAGCCCGCGCTGCAGGGCCTGGACTTGCCAGCCGTGGTCACGCAACTGGCGCGCGGTTTCGCCACCGAAGCCGCCCGTTGCGCCCAGTACCAGTACCTTGTTGTCTGTTGTGGCCATGTCTGTTCTCCCGATGATTGATCGCACGGCCATTGTGTTGTCGCTCGGGAAGGAAAGAAATTGCCGAATAGGCCGCATTAGCTATACATTTATGTATGACTAAATCTATTGGTTGGGAACTGTATCGAAGCTTTCTGGCGGTGCTGAATCATGGCTCGCTGTCGGCTGCCGCCCGTGCACTGGGCATCACGCAACCGACGGTGGGCCGTCACGTGGCGGAGCTTGAAACGTCCTTCAAACAAACATTGTTCACTCGTTCGCGGACCGGCTTGTTGCCCACCGAGGCCGCGCTGTCACTGCGCGGTTATGCCGAGGCCATGCACAGCAACGCCGCCGCCCTGGAACGGGCGGTCGGGGGCGAAGGCCTGGGGATACACGGCACGGTGCGGGTGTCCGCCAGCGAAGTCATCGCCGTCGAGGTGCTGCCGCCGGCCTTGGCCAGACTGCGACAGCAGCACCCGCAGCTGACGATTGAAGTGGTGGCCACCAACCGGATGCTGGATCTGCTGCAACGGGAGGCCGACATTGCGGTGCGCATGACCGCGCCCAAACAGGAGCAACTGATCGCTCGCAGCGTCGGGCAAGTGGAGCTGGGGCTTTATGCCCATGTCGATTACCTGAGTCAGCACGGCACGCCGCAAACCCAAGCGGATCTGGCGCAGCACACGCTGATCGGTTTTGATACGGAAACGCCTTTTTTGCGTGAGGCGAGCAAACGGGTACCGGGTTGGGGCCGCGCCGGTTTTGCCTTGCGCTCCGACAGCGACCTGGCGCAGTTCGCGATGATCCGCGCGGGCGCCGGTCTCGGTTTTTTCCAGTGTGCACTGGCAAGCCGGGTGCCCGGATTGGTGCGGGTCTTGCCCGAGCAGCTCTCCTATCAGCTCGACACCTGGATCACGATGCATGAAGACCTGCGTGGCACCGAGCGTTGCAAAGTCACCTTCGACGCACTGGTGCAGTGCCTGCTCGCGCATACCAACTGAACGCTCTGCGCGCCGTGTTCAGCGTCCTTCATGCTGCTTGCGATAAGCCCCCGGCTGCACGCCCACGGCCTTGGCAAAGGCGCGGGTGAACGCGGCGATCGATTGATAACCCACTGCCGCACAGACTTGCTCCACGGTGTGGTTGCTCTTGAGCAGTTGGCAGGCATGGCGGATGCGCAAGGCCAGCAGCACCTGGCCCGGCGATTGTCCCGCCAGCTCGTTGAAGCGTTTGAAAAACGCCGAGCGCGACAGGCCGGTGCAGGCCGCCATGCTTTCCAGTGACCACGGCTGTTGCGGTTGTTCGATCAACTGATCCAGCAGCGGGGCGAACTGCGGGTGTCGCGCCAGGGCCACCAGGCCGCCGAGGTTCTGGTTGTCGGCCACTTGCTGGCGCAGCACGTAGAGAAACAGCAAATGGCTGAGCCGTTCGAGCAGGGCTGAAGAGGGCTGCGGCAGGCGTTCGCATTCGTCGAGGATCAGCTCGAACAGTGCCCGAGCGGCGCTGAGGGACGGGTCGCCCGCGCGCAGGATGATCCAGTCCGGCAAACCCTCGATGATCAGTGACGACAACCCGGACTTGAAGTGGAAAAACCCGCAAACCAGGCCGACGCCATCCTGTGCCTGACGGTCCAGCGCGGTCATGGCCATGCGCGGCAAACGTTGAGCGGCGTCAGCTTGTTGCGCGCTGGACAGCCGATAATCCAGGTCGCGCAGCAGGAACACGGCATCGCCGGCATTCAGCCGTTGCGCCTGCTTTTCGCCGTCGATGTGCAGCCAGCAATGGCCTTGCACCACCAAATGAAAACTGGCCCGCGCCAGTCCATGGGTGCTGGCGTGCCAGCCGCCGCAGTAGCGCCCGACATGAAACAGGCTGGCCTGCAGTTCCAGGCTTTCTAATAACCAATCAACCAAGGGGCTGGACGAAATCATCTAAGGGAAACACTCAGGAGCAAGTAATCGCTACTTTAGAATATGGATCGGAATTCTTATAACCAACAGACTGGCCGGACACCTTAACTGCTGGAGTCCACTCCATGTCCCGCGTCACTTTACACACCCTGCAAAGCGCACCTGAAGCCGCCAGACCGTTCCTGGAAAACGCGCAGAAAAACTCCGGCTTTATCCCGAATTTGCTGGCAGTGCTGGCCAACGCCCCGGCGGCGCTGGAAACATACGTTACGGTATCGGCGCTCAATGGCAAAGCCGAACTGAGCCTGGCCGAACGCGAAGTGGTGCAGCTGATTGCCGCCACCACCCATGGCTGTGACTTCTGCGTGGCCGGCCACACAGCGGTGGCGCTGAACAAGGCGAAATTGCCGGATGAAGTGGTCAGTGCCCTGCGTGAGCAAGGCACCTTGCCCGAGGAAAAACTCGAAACCCTGGCTGCCTTCACCCGCGAAGTGATCGCCACGCGCGGCAAGGTCAGCGAACAGACGTTCAACGCCTTCAAGGCGGCGGGCTACAGCGAAGGCAATGCGCTGGAAGTGATTCTCGGCGTGAGCCTGGCGACCTTGTGCAACTTTGCCAACGTCTTCGCCCAAACGCCGCTCAATCCTGAATTGGCTCGGTATCGCTGGCAGTCAGGTTTATGATTCACGCGCGTCGGCGGTTGGCCGATGCGTCATTCAAGGAGAAAATGACATGCTCGATCCGGCATTGAGTCAATGGCTGGAAGCCCGTGCCCAGGCGCTGGACCTGGGAGATTGCGACCCGCAGCTGGTGTTGTCGCAGCTGGCGAAAGCCAATGTACTGCGCGTCGGCATCAGCCCTGAACTCGGCGGCAGCGGCGGTAATCTGGCCGACGCCGTGGAAGTGCTGGCCGAGGTCGCCAGCCATTCATTGGCTGCCGCTTTTGTGTTCTGGGGCCAGCGTGCCTTTATCGAGTACCTGCTGCACAGCCCGAACACGGTGCTGCGCGACGGTCTGCTGCCGGCATTGCTGAGCGGCGAACTGGCCGGCGCGACCGGCCTGTCCAACGCAATGAAATTTCTCTCGGGGATCGAAGCGCTGCAAGTGCGTGGCCGGACCTCGGACACGGGCTGGTCATTGACCGGGCGTCTGCACTGGGTGACCAACCTGCGCAAAAGCGGCTTTGTAGTGGCGGCGGCCATTGACGATGAAGCCGGCGGCCCACCCTTTGTGCTGGCCATTCCGGGTGCGCTGGCCGGGCTGCAACGCTCGGCGGATCTACAGCTGATGGGCTTGCAGTCGAGTAACACGGCGGCCCTTGCGCTGGAACAGGTCGAGGTTGATCGGGACTGGTTGCTGCACGAAGACGCCCGGGCTTTTCTGCCTGCCGTGCGCCCGGCGTTTCTGGGGCTGCAATGCGGCATGGCCATTGGTCTGGCACGCCGTGCGTTGCAGGAAGTTGAGGCGCATTTGCAGGATGATCGCTCGATCCTGCTGGAGCCCTTGCAGGACTGTCGTCAGCAGTTGGCGCAGACCGTCAGCGAGCTCAAGGCCGGCTTGCTCGACGGGCGTTTTCTGACGCGCCCTGCGGCGTTGTTTCGCCTGCGTATCGCCTTGGCTGAATCGGCTGCCAGCGCGGTGCAGCTGGAGCTGCAGGCCAGCGGCGGCAAAGCCTATCTGAGTGAACATGGCAGCGGGTTTGCCCGGCGCTGGCGTGAATCGGCGTTCGTGCCGATCATCACGCCAAGCCTGGTGCAATTGCGCGCCGAACTGCAACGTCAGGCACGGGAAGCGACGGCATGAGCGAACCGCTGTTGCACGCCAGCGGCATCAGCCTTGGTTATGCGCGAGAGCAGGGCTGGCAAACGGTGCTGGAGCATTTCGACCTGCAACTGCGGCCAGGGGAGGTGGTGTCGATCCTCGGCCCCAGCGGCGTCGGCAAGTCCAGCCTGTTGCGGGTGCTGGCCGGTTTGCAGACGGCGCATCGCGGCAGCGTCAGCCTGCTCGGCGAGCCGTTGACCGGCCCGCACCCACGGGTGGCAGTGGCGTTTCAGGACCCCAGCCTGCTGCCGTGGCTGAGCCTGGAAAAAAACGTCGCCTTCGGCCTCGACTTTGCCCGCCAACCTGACCTGAGCCCGGCACAACGCAAGGCGCGTATTGACCACGCCATCACCGCTGTCGGCCTGCAACACGCCCGGCAATACAGCCCGGCGCAGTTGTCCGGCGGCATGGCCCAGCGCACGGCGATTGCCCGTTGCCTGGCGCGCCAGCCGCAAGTGTTGCTGCTGGACGAACCCTTTGGCGCGCTGGACGAAGTGACCCGCGCCGACATGCAGCAACTGCTGCTGCGGGTCATCGCCGAGCACAACACCGCCGCGGTGTTGATCACCCACGACATCGACGAAGCCCTGCTGCTTTCCGAGCGGATTCTGCTACTGGGCAACAGCCCGGCGCGCACGCTCGGTGAGTGGCGCATCGACCTGCCTCAGCCGCGCGCCGAGCTGGTCGATGAGCTGGGTGCGCTGCGCATCGAGATTCTCAAAACCCTTCGGCGGGCGAGCCGCAATCCCCTTAACCCACTGTTGCCCGTATCGTCGGAGATAGACCATGTGCCTGGACGACTTCACTCACACACGTCGTGATTTTCTCAAACTCAGCGCCTTGCTGACCGCTGCCGGCGCCTTGCCGTTGCTCAACAGTTTGCAGGCGCGCGCCGCGTCAGAACCCGACGCACCGGTGCGCATTGGCTACCTGCCGATCACCGACGCCACGCCGTTGCTGGTGGCGCACAACAATGGCCTGTTCGAGGCCGAAGGCATTCAGGCCGAACGCCCGGTGCTGTTGCGCAGTTGGGCGCAGGTGATCGAGGCGTTCATTTCCGGCCAGGTCAACGTGATTCACCTGCTGTCGCCGATGACGGTCTGGGCGCGCTATGGCAGCAAGGTCCCGGCCAAGGTCGTGGCCTGGAATCATGTCGGCGGCTCGGGCCTGACCGTGGCGCCGGGCATTACCGAGATCAAGCAACTGGGCGGGCAATCGGTGGCGATTCCGTTCTGGTATTCGATTCATAACGTGGTGGTGCAGCAGCTGTTCCGCGACAACGGACTGGTGCCGGTGAGCAAGTCGGCCAGCAGCGCGTTGGCGCCGAACGAGGTCAATCTGCTGGTGTTGCCACCCTCGGACATGCCGCCGGCGCTGGCGACCAAACGTATCGCCGGCTACATCGTCGCCGAGCCCTTCAATGCCCTGGCCGAAGAGCTCAAGGTTGGCCGGGTGCAGCGCTTTACCGGGGACATCTGGCGCAATCACGCCTGCTGCGTGGTGTTCATGCATGAACAGGACCTGAACAACCGTCCCGAGTGGTCGCAGAAAGTGGTCAACGCCATCGTCAAGGCCCAGCTGTGGACCCGCGACAACCGCGCCGAAGCCGCCAAGCTACTGTCCAAGGACGGCAATAACCGCTACACGCCACACGCCCAGCCAGTGCTGGACCGGGTGCTGGCGCCGGCCGCCACCGACCGCGAGCAATACCTGGCCAGCGGCGCGATCCAGCACAGTCACTGGGACGAGCATCGCATCGACTTCCAGCCGTACCCATTTCCCAGCTACACCGAAGAACTGGTCCGGCGTCTCAAGGACACGCTGATCGAGGGCGACAAGGGCTTTCTCGCCAGCCTCGATCCGCAGCACACCGCACGCGATCTGGTGGACGACCGCTTTGTGCGTAACGCGATCGCGGCTGTGGGTGGCATGAAAGCTTTCGGCCTGCCGGACAGCTTCGAACGCAGCGAGGAGTTCAGCCTTTGACGAGCAAGCAAACCTCATCGCTGCCGTCATGGGGCCTGGGCGTGGCGGGGCTGTTGTGCCTGCTGTTGCTGTGGTGGCTGGGGGTGCATCTGTTTGGCGCAACGGACGGGTTGGCGGCGCGCTTTTCTCCGGAGGCGACGCTGGTCAGCCTGGTGGAGTTGCTGGGGCGCGCCGAGCTGTATGAGCACGTTTTCGTCAGCCTCAAACGGATTCTGGTCAGCCTGTTTCTGGCGTTGTTGATCGGCGTGCCGCTAGGGCTGCTGATCGGCAGCTACCGTCATCTGGAGGCGGCCACCACACCGGCGTTTCAGTTCCTGCGCATGATCTCGCCGCTGTCGTGGATGCCGGTGGTGGTGATGCTGATGGGCGTGGGGGATCAGCCGATCTACTTTCTGCTGACCTTCGCCGCCGTCTGGCCGATCCTGCTCAATACGGCGGCTGGCGTGCGGCAACTCGATCCACGCTGGCTGCAATTGAGCCGCAGCCTCAGTGCCACTCGCTGGGAGACACTGTGCAAAGTGATTTTGCCCGGCGTACTCGGTCACGTGCTGACGGGTGTGCGGCTGTCTATCGGCATTCTCTGGATCGTCCTGGTGCCGTGCGAAATGCTCGGCGTCAGCGCGGGCTTGGGCTACTTCATCCTCGACACCCGGGATCGCCTGGCGTACTCGGAATTGATGGCCATGGTGCTGTTGATCGGTGTGCTTGGATTTGCGCTGGACGCTCTGGCTCGCGGGTTGCACCGGCGCTGGGCGGCGGCCTGAGCGGACAGGAAAAATAGCCGGCAAGAACCCACAGGCAATGAATCGTGATGGTGAAATGAAATGTTATTGTATAACATGAATTTTCTTTCATCTTGTCGACGACCCATCGACCGTCACTTTTCTACCTGTGGATTCTTGAAATGCCTTCCCGATCTTCCCACCCCCAAACCCTGCAACGCCGCCTGACACCATTGGCCACTGCGCTACTGATGGCTGCGCCGGTTTTCGCCGCCGAGCCGCTGGAATTGCAACCGCAAATCATCACTGCCAACCCCTTGGGCAGCCAGACCCTGGCCGCGCCCACCACTGTGTTGAGCGGCGATGACCTGACCCTGCAACAGAAGGGCAGCCTGGGGGAAACCCTGAACAAGCAGCCGGGCGTGTCGTCGTCCTACTTCGGACCGGGCGCCAGCCGCCCGATCATTCGCGGGCTCGATGGCGACCGCATCCGTATTCTGCGCAACGGCGTCGGCGCACTCGATGCGTCGTCGCTGTCCTACGATCACGCGGTGCCGCTGGACCCGGTCAATGTCGAACGGATTGAAATCGTGCGCGGCCCGGCTGCCCTGTTGTACGGCGGCAACGCCATCGGCGGGGTGGTCAACACCTTCGACAGCCGCATTCCGACCGAGGCCATCGACGGCATTCAGGGCGCGGGCGAATTGCGTTACGGCGGTGCCGACACCACCCGCAGCAGCGCCGGTAAACTCGAAGCCGGTAACGGCGCATTTGCCTTGCACATCGATGCCAGCGCCCGTGAATTCAATGATCTGAAAATCCCCGGTTATGCCAAGACCCGCCGCGAACGGGCAGCAGACGACGGCGATTCCAGCAAGCACCGTCTGGCCAACAGCGATGGTCGTCAGGACGGCGGGGCGGTCGGCGGTTCCTACACCTGGGATGACGGCTATGCCGGGTTGTCGTACAGCAATTACGACTCCAACTACGGCTCGCCCGCCGAAGATGACGTGCGCATTCGCATGCAGCAGGAGCACTATGCGTTCGCTTCCGAAATGCGCAACCTCGACGGGCCGTTCAGCTCGGTCAAAGTCGATGCTGGCTACACCGATTACCAGCACCGCGAAATCGAGGGCGGCGAGGTCGGCACGACCTTCAAGAACAAGGGCTATGAGGCACGAGTCGAGGCGCGTCATCAGCCGTTGGGGCCGTTCAACGGGGCGATCGGCGCGCAGGTCAGTCGCAGCGAATTCTCGGCATTGGGCGAAGAGGCATTCGTGCCGACGACCGATACCACTGCCGGCGCGCTGTTCATTCTCGAAGAGCTGCAAGCCACCGATCGACTGTTGTTGAGCCTCGGCGGACGCCTGGAGCACACCACGGTCGACCCGGACGCCAAAGGCAACGAGCGCTTTGCCAATGCCGACCGCTCCAGCAGCTTCACTGCTGGCAGCTTGTCGTCCGGCGCCGTCTACACCCTGACGCCGATCTGGTCGGTGGCCGCGACCCTGGGCTACACCGAACGCGCGCCGACCTTCTATGAGTTGTATGCCAACGGTGCGCACGTCGCTACTGGCACTTATGAGTTGGGCGATGCCAACCTCTCGAAAGAAAAAGCGGTGTCCAGCGACCTGGCGTTGCGTTTCGACAATGGCACGCACAAGGGCAGCGTCGGTGTGTTCTACAGTCATTTTTCCAACTACATCGGCTTGCTCGGCACCGGTCGAACGCTTGACGACGAAGGCGAGGCAGACGCCAACGGCAATCCCGAATACCGCTACTCGGGTGTGCGTGCGCGCTTCAGCGGCATCGAGGCGCAGGACCACTGGAAACTCGGCGAAAGCGCCTACGGCAAGTTTGCCCTGGAGCTGTCGGGCGACTACACCCGTGCGAAAAACCGCGATACCGGCGAAGCCTTGCCACGCATCGCGCCGTTGCGACTCAACAGCGGTCTGCTGTGGGAACTGGACCGCTGGCAGGCGCGGATCGATGTCGAGCATGCCACCTCGCAGCATCGCGTTCCGGCCAACGAGAGCAGCACGCGTGGCTACACCACGCTGGGGGCGAATATCGGTTACCACTTCGATGTCGGTCACAGTAAATGGCTGGCGTTCGTCGATGCCGACAACCTGACCAACCAGACCGTGCGCTACGCCAGTTCGATCCTGCGCGATATCGCACCGGCGCAGGGGCGCAGTATTCAGGTGGGGTTGCGCACTACGTTCTAATGGTTTGATTGCCTCAGGCGCTCACCAGCGTCGAGCTCTTTGGCGTGACGTTGGCTGTGCTTTTATATTCATTTAAGGAATAACTAAATCGTTATTTATTCCTTTTGTTGTTTCCTCGGAAGGTGCATTTTGAAGCCCTGCACAGCAGTGCGCATTTGCCCCACCCACAGACAGGAAGCCACACCCATGACCATCAAAGCGATCAACGTCCGCAACCAGTTCAAAGGCGTCATCAAGGAAATCCTGGAGGGCGAAGTGGTGTCCGAAATCGATGTGCAGACCGCTTCCGGCATTGTCACTTCGGTGATCACCACCCGTTCCGTGCGCGACCTCGAATTGAAGATTGGCAGCGAAGTGATTGCCTTCGTCAAATCCACCGAGGTGTCGATCGCCAAGCTTTGACTGGGCAGTTTGAATCAGCAGATCGGCGGCTTCGGCCCAATGCCGGTCAGTCAAGGATGGACATTACCTGTGGCGAGGGAGCTTGCTCCCGCTGGACTGCGTAGCAGGCCCCCGCATTTGGGTGAGGAGGGGGCCGCTTCGCGCCCTATCGGGAGCAAGCTCCCCCGCCACAGGTTTATTGTTCGTTCTTACTGATCGAGATTGGGCTGCGGCCGCTTTTTTTTGCGCGTGACACCGATGTGAGGTGCAAGACGGCATCTATGGGGGGGCGATTGAGTACGGATTCAATGCCCCTGATTATTCCTGATCAATTCATAAGCCCGACGCACCAGCGGATTGACGGTATTGGGCCGGATCCATAGGTAATACGTCACGTTCGGCAAGCGCGGCAAGCCGTCGTTCTCACCCAACACGCGCATGTCCGGGCCGAGCATTTCCATACTGCGCGCCGTTACGCCCAGACCTGCGCGTGTCGCGGCTTTTATGCCGATCAGGTTTGACGCCAGGTACGCCTGGCGCCAGGCAATATTGGCGCGCTCCAGGGCTTCCAGCGCATAGCGACGATAGATGCTCGGTTCGTCCACCAGAATCAGCGGCAAGGGCTCGCCGGGGTTGTGCTGGTACTGCGCCGAACAGATCCACCAGACCGGCGAGGTGCGCAGGGCGAAGCCTTCGAGATTCGGGTCCTGGCGGGTGGAAATCACCATGTCGACCTTGCCCCGGTGCAGATCCTCCATCAGGAACGGACTGCGCCCGACATCGATTTCCAGGCGCAGGCGTGGTGCCGAACGGGCGATGTGGCTGAGGATCGGCGGCAGGATGGTGTCGGCGATGTCATGGGGTGAGCCGATGCGCAGCACGCCACTCAAATGACTTTCACGCAGAGAACTCAGCGCATCGTCATTGAGCGACAGCATCTGCCGCGCATGGCGTAGCAGTTGCTGACCGGCTTCGGTGAGTTGTTTTTGCCGGCCACGCTTTTCAAACAGGCTCACCCCGACCTGCTGTTCCAGGCGCTGCATGTGCTGGGTGACCGACGATTGGGTGCGGGCCAGTTGCGCGCCGGCCTCGGCAAAACTGTGGTGATCGACCACGGCAATGAAGGTGCGCAGCAATTCGAGATCAAGGGTCGACATGGCCATTTCCGGGGCGGTTTTTACATCAAGGGTTCGAACATAAACATTACAGAGTTTTATGTGTTTGTTTGTGGTTTTTTCGGTGGATGGCAGCGATGCCAAGCAATCAAAGGGTAGAAAGCGTTTTGACCTGAAAGCAGATACGCAGAGTTATAACGATATTAGATATTTGTATTTCCGTAACCCGTCCCCTGTACCCAGGATGCCCACACGTCAGGTCGGGGACCCGATCGTCCATGAGGGGAAATCCATGTTGCATGAGCGCTCGACCGTTAAACCATTATTACCTGTGATACTGGGTGCCCTGATTTCGCTTTCCGGCATCAGCGGCGCTCGGGCCGATGCGACCCTGGACAAGATCCAGCAGCGCCATCTGGTCACGGTCGGCGTGCTGCTGTCCGGCGGCCCGTTTGGCGGGATTGACCCGGCCACCCAGAAGCCGCGTGGCCTGAACGTCGACCTGGCGCAAGAGCTGGGCCGGCAACTGGGGGCCGAGGTGCAACTGGTGCCGGTATTGCCCGCCAACCGCGTGCAGTTCCTGCAACAGGGCAAAGTCGACCTGCTGATTGCCAACATGGAATGGACCACCGAGCGCGGGGAAATTCTCGGCTTTGTACCGACGCCGTTCTACCGCGTCGGCGGCACGGCAGCGGTGCTCAAGGACAGCAAGATCACTCGCTGGGAAGACCTGAAGAATCAGCCGGTCTGCACCTCCCAGGGCAGCAGCTACGTCAAGCCGCTCACCGAACTGGGTGTCGAGCTCAAAGCCTTCAAGAGTTCGTCCGAATCGTTGCTGGCGCTGCGCGGCAACAACTGCGTGGCGGCGGTGCATGACGCCACGCTGATCAATCCGCTGATCGCCGACAGCGCCGAATGGAAGGACTACCGCACCCTCAGCCCGGAACTCAACCCGGCGCCGTCGGTGATCTGGACCCGGCGCGGCGAAAGCGACACGCAGGCACGGCTCGACCCGATCATCAAGGAACTGCACCGCAGCGGCTGGCTGATCGCGGCGCAGACCCGCAACCACATCACACCCGCGTCCCCGGCGCTGGTGGAACTGCAAAAACAATTCCAGGGCAACGGCGCATGAGGCGATCTTTCTGCACCAAAGACCTGACCGCGCCATGCCTGGCGGGCCTGGCCGTGATGGGCGCCAGTCTCGCCCGCGCCGACGCCACGCTGGACAAGATCGAACAGCGCCACGCGATCAGCGTCGGGGTGATGCTCAGTGGGCCACCGTTCGGCACCCTCGACCCGAAAATCGGTGAACACCTGGGCTACAACGTCGAGCTGGCCAAAGGTGTGGCCAAGGCACTGGGTGTCGAAGCGAGGACCGTATCGCCCATGCCTGCGGGCAATTGCGGAGAGAACCATGACTCACTGGCTTGAATTGTTCGTGCACTGGACCGCCGGGTTCGGCCTGAACTACGGATTTCTGCTGGATGCCTATCAACGCGGCACGCTCGTGCAGGGCGCATTGACCACGGTGTGCCTGTGTCTGTTCACCATCATCGGCAGCCTGCTGGCCGGTGTCGGTTTGGCGGCGATGCTGACGTCGAGCGATCCCTGGCTGGCGAAGCCGGCGCGGGTGTTCGTCGAAGTCACCCGCAACACGCCGACCCTGGTGCAGCTGTATTGCGCGTTCCTGGTGTTGAACATGTTGCTGACCCAGGCCGTCGGCGCGGCCAATCCGCTGACGCCATTCGCCTGGGTAGTGATCGTGATTTCCCTGCACAAGGGCGCGTTTCATGCCGAGGCATTGCGCGCCGGTATCGAGGCGGTGCCGACGGTGACGCTGGAAGCCGCCAGCTCGCTGGCCTTCAGCCGCCGCCAGTTACTGTGGAATGTGCAACTGCCGCTGGCGCTGCGTTTTGCCTTGCCGTCGCTGATCAACAACCTGATTGACCTGGTGAAAATGACCGCCGTGGCCTCGGCAATTGCCGTGGGCGACATCACCTACGCGGCGATCATGATCTGGACCCAGAGCGACAACGTGCTGGAGCTGATGATTCTGATCCTGACGTTTTTCGGCCTGTTGAGTTTCACCGTCAATGGCGTGGGGCGCCTGCTCGAATCGCGCCTGAGGATGCCTGGCTATGGCCATTGAATCGACCGTCTGTGGCCCGCAGACCAGGCCGCGTCGGCACCTCGGCAAGCTGTTGCTGTTGGCCGTTGCGCTGTTGTGGCCGCTGTATTGGGTGCCGCACAGCCCGGTGCTCAAGGCCTTGCTGCAATGGTCCCCCGCACTGATCGCCGGCTTTGGCCAGAACATCCTGATCAGCGTGGTGGCCATCGGCATCGGCTCGTTGTTGGGTCTGTTGGTGGGGGCGTTGGCCCTGTCGCCGCTGCGTCTGTTGCGTCTGCCCGCGCGTATCTGGGTGCAGATTTTCCGCAATGCGCCGTGGCTGGTGCTGATCTATTTCACCACCTATGTATTCCCGTTCGAGATCCATGTCGCCGGCACCTACGTGTCGTTTCCGGACTGGGTCAAGGTCACGCTCGGGCTCGCGTTACCGGCCAGCGCCAACGTTGCGGAGATTTTCCGTGGCGCCATTGCCTCGATCCCCGGCACCCAGTGGGAAGCGGCGCGTTCGCTGGCGTTCACCCGTGGGCAGATTTTCCGCTCGATCATCCTGCCGCAGTGCTTCAAGCGCATGTTGCCGCCGTGGATGAACCTCTATGCGGTGGTCACCATGGGCACGGCGCTGGCCTCGCTGGTGGGCGTGCATGACGTGATCGACACCGCGCAGATCGCCAGCAATACCGTGAACCTGACCGGTTTTACCGTGCTGATCTACCTGAGCCTGCTGGTGCTGTTCTTTGCTTATTGCTACCCGATTTCCCGACTGACCCAGCGCCTGGAGCGACGTTATGCCTTCTATTGAAACTGTCGCCGAGCCCCTGGTCAGCCTGCGCGACCTGCACCTGTCGTTTGGCAGCAACCCGGTGCTCAAGGGCATCGATCTGGATGTTCATCGCGGCCAGGCGGTGTCGATCATCGGCCCGTCCGGCTCCGGCAAATCGACCATCCTGCGTTGCATCACCGGCCTGTTGCAGCCCCAGCGCGGCACGATCCGCGTGGGTGCCACCGAGGTCCAGGCGCTGACGAAGGAAGCCCAGCGCATCGAATTGCGCAAGCGTGTGGGGTTTGTGTTCCAGCAGTACAACCTGTTCCCGCACTTGTCGGTGCTGGAAAACCTGGTGATCGCCCCGCGCAAGGTGCTGGGCCGCAGCCGTCTCGACGCCGAGAAAGACGCCAGGGCGTTGCTGGCCAAGGTGCGCATGGAGCACAAGGCCGACGCCTATCCGGGGCAGTTGTCCGGCGGCCAGCAGCAACGGGTGGCGATTGCCCGGGCATTGGCGATGCGCCCGGAACTGATTCTGTTCGATGAAGTGACCTCGGCCCTGGACCCGGAAACCGTCGGCGAAGTGCTGACGGTGATTCGTGAACTGACGGAGGAGGGCATGACCTGCGTGCTGGTGACCCACGAGATGCGTTTCGCCGAAGAAATCAGCGACATCGTCTACTTCACCGAAAACGGCGTGATCGTCGAACACGGCAGCGCCGCCCACATCTTCCAGCACCCGGCCAGCGAGCGCACCCAGACGTTTTTGCGTCACGCCCTGGGCGATCCGGGGCGCCGTCCCGTGGTCGCCAACGATCCTTATCTGCTGACCAATCTTGGTCGCTACAACCTGTCCGTCTGATACTGAGGAGCCTGTCCATGAGTACCGTTAACCGTGCCGATGTCATTGAGGATTTCCTGAAGAACATCCGCGTCATCAATCAACGTGGCGTCGACCGCGCCGCGCTGGTGGAAATCGTTGCCCTGCTGGAAACCCTGGCCGAGCGCCGTGATCTGTTCAATTTCGAGGCGTTCCCGGCGCCGGTGCCGGGGCAGGGCAGCACTGCGTTTCGCTATCGCCTCAATGACGATGGCGACACTCCGACGCTGTACCTCAATTCGTTATTGCCGGGCAAAAGCACCATCCCCCACAACCACGAAACCTGGGCAATCATCAGCGCGGTTGAAGGCCAGGAAATCAACTACGTCTACGCCCGTGATGACGAAGGTCGCGAGCCGGGATTCACCACGTTGAAGCTGGAAAAAGAAGTGGTGGTGCAGCCCGGTACGTCGATCTCGTTTCTCGGCGAAGACCTGCACGGCATTCGCGTCGAGGGCGAACACGCGACCCTGCATTTCCATCTGTATGGCTTGCCCCTGGAGTCGCTCAATGGGCGTTACGGTGTTGAAGCCGACGGACGCATCCTCAACTACAACGCCTCGCAAATGGCGCCGTCGATCAAGGCCTACGCATGATCGACCTGTATTACTGGCCGACTGGCAACGGGCTGAAGATCGGCATCTTGCTCGAAGAACTCGGGCCTGAGTACCTCTCTCTGGCGCTTCAATAATTCCATTTTCCGAGCGGGACTCTCATGAGCCAGACCGTAACTCCAGGGCAATTGCAGCAATGGTTGTTCGACGGGCAGGAAATTGCCCTGTTTGATGTGCGCGAACATGGCCAGTACGGCGAAGCCCATCTGTTTTTCGGGGTCAACCTGCCGTATAGCCGCCTGGAACTGGAGGTGCGGCGCCTGGCGCCCAATCCTCAGGTGCGGCTGGTGATCTACGACCAGGATGGCGGCATTGTCGCAGCCCGTAGTGCGCAGCGTTTGCAGGCGCTGGGGTATGGCCGTGTGCATATTCTGGCCGGTGGCGCCGATGGCTGGCAGGCTGCGGGTTATCAGCTGTTTGCCGGTGTGCATGTGCCGTCCAAGGCCTTTGGCGAGTTGGTGGAGGAAGCCAGTCACACGCCGCATGTCACCGCCAGCCAACTGGCCGAATGGCAGGCCCGGGGCGAACCGCTGGTGGTGCTCGACGGTCGGCCGTTCGAGGAGTATCGCAAGATGACCATCCCCGGTTCGGTGTGCTGCCCGAACGGTGAACTGGGCTATCGGATTCACGACCTGGTGCCGGATGAAAAAACGCCGGTCGTGGTCAATTGCGCCGGGCGCACACGCAGCATCATTGGCGCTCAAACACTGATCAATCTGGGATTGAAAAACCCGGTCTATGCGTTGGAAAACGGTACTCAGGGCTGGTATCTGCAAGATCTTCAGCTGGAGCATGGCAGCACTCGACGCTATGCCGACGAAGTGTCGGCGAAGACGTTGCCGGCACAGCGCCAGGCAGCCACTGAACTGGCGCAACGGGCGGGGGTGAAAATCATCGAGGCCACGCAGGTTGAACAGTGGGCCAGCGATGCCGGTCGCAGTCTGTTCCTGTGTGACGTGCGCACCGCCGAGGAGTTTGCCGCGGGCAGTCTGCCGTGCGCGCAACACACACCCGGCGGGCAGTTGATTCAGTCCACTGATCTGTACATCGGCGTACGTCAGGCGCGGCTGGTGCTGATCGACAGCGACGGCATACGGGCACCGATTGTGGCCAGTTGGCTGCGGCAGTTGGGGCAAGACGCCTATGTGCTGAAGGACGGCCTGGACAGCGGTCTGGCATTGTCGGTGGAGGAGGCCGGCACCCCTGAAGTGCTGCCGCCAATCAATGCTCAGGCGTTGGCCGATGCGTTGAAGGATGATGCTGTGGTGTTGATTGATCTGCGGCCGAGCATGAGTTATCGCAAAGGCCATATCACAGGGTCGCGCTGGTCGATCCGTTCGCTGCTGGCAGCCGAAGTGGCCGGTGAGCGGCGGCCATTGGTATTGCTGGCCGATGATCCGGCGTTGGCCGCTTTTGCGGCGCTGGAGTTGCCTGACATTCAACGTCAGCAGGTCCGGCTGCTGGAAGGCGGACTCGATGCCTGGCGCGCAGCCGGTTTTACGCTGCAAGAGGATGTCCATACACCCGCCGATCATCAGTGCATCGATTTTCTGTTCTTTACCCACGACCGTCACTCCGGCAACAAGGACGCGGCGCGCCAGTACCTGGCCTGGGAAATCGGCTTGCTGGCGCAGATGAGCGACGAGGAAATTGCCAGCCTCAAACCCCTGCGTTCGCCAACGCCACAGGACCGGGTGCGTACCCGGCTGGTGCATTCGGCACGTACCGCGAAGGGGGTTGGTGGCCGGTCGGTCAACGTGCCGGTGACTCGCCTGAGCACCGTGCTGTTCGACAATCTGGCGCAAATGCGCGACGCCCGTGCCCGGCGTGACAGCGAGCGCGTCCTCAGCTACGGTGCCCGTGGCAATCCGACCGCATTTGCCCTGGAAGACCTGGTCACGGAGCTGGAAGGTGGCTATCGCACCCGGCTGTTCGGCACTGGGCTGGCGGCCATCGCGCAGACCTTTCTGGCTTACCTGCGACCCGGTGATCATGTGCTCATCAGCGATGCGGTCTACACCCCGGTGCGGCGTCTGGCCCGTGAGCTGCTTGAGCCGTTCGGTATTCAGGTCAGCTACTTCGCCCCGGACGGCAGCGGCTTGCAAGCACAACTGCAAGCCAATACCAGGATGGTCTACACCGAAGTGCCGGGGTCGCTGCTGTACGAACTCTGCGACCTGCCGGCCATCGCGGCGCTGTGCAAACCCCGAGGCATATTGTTGGCCGTCGATAACACCTGGGGCTCGGGCTATCTGTACAGACCGCTGGCGCTGGGTGCCGACATCTCGATCATGGCGCTGACCAAATACCTGAGCGGTCATAGCGATGTGGTCATGGGCAGCGTGTGTGCCCGCGAGGACGCCTGGCCACAGTTGGCGATCATGAGCGACGCCCTCGGCAACACCGTCAGCCCCGACGACGCCTGGCTGATATTGCGCGGTGCTCGTACCCTGGCGCCGAGGATGGAGGTGCATGAACGCCAGGCACTGGACGTCGCGCACTGGTTGCAGGGGCAGCCACAGGTCAGACAGGTCTTTCATCCGGCCTTGCCGAGCCATCCGGGGCACGCCCTGTGGCAGCGCGATTTCAAGGGCAGCAACGGTTTACTGTCCTTTGAGTTACGTGACGCGGACGCTGCGAACGTCGAGCATTTTGTCGACGCACTGCAGGTGTTTGGCCTGGGGGCTTCGTGGGGCGGGTATGAAAGCCTGGTCACGGTGGCTGAACTCGGCAATCGGCATAGCGCCGCTGACCGTTCACTGAACCCTGTACTGCGCCTGCATGTGGGGCTGGAGGATGTCGAGGCGTTGATCGAGGATTTGCAGCGAGGGTTCGCTGCGCTGGGTTGACGTGATCGAAGGCTGAATTCGTCGCGCGTTATCAAGCGGCACCGTCGACTTCAGCCCGCCGATCCCCAAAGGCGACGACTTTTCGCCGGACGCATTACGTCTTCGTGGCACCCGATAGGGTTTAACAGCGACACTTACGCCGGCAGAATTTTTTTTTTGAAATCAAGGGGTTGCCAGCCTCGGGAAATCAGTACATAATTCACGCCATCGAAAGCACAGACGGCTGAAAAAGCCTAATGTTTTCAACGAGATAGAGAGCGAAGTAGATTTCGTTCGAAGCTCAGAGTTTACACGTTTGGTGTTGTGCTACTGACATCCGACGTTTGAGGCCGAGTAGCAAAATGGTTATGCAGCGGATTGCAAATCCGCCTACGCCGGTTCGATTCCGACCTCGGCCTCCACTTTAAACGAGCTCCGTAGATCCTTGATCTACGGAGCTTTTTTATTTTCGCAGCCGTGAAAGATTTAGTCTTGAAAAGGGCGTTTGCGACCTTGCTTCACCGGGATGGGATGTATATATTTCCACCTCTGCTGCACAAGCGTCATAGCTGCCCACGCACGCTACAGACGGCTTGACCGCGCTACCGCCCGAATGGCGAAACTGGTAGACGCATGGGACTTAAAATCCCCCGCTCGTAAGGGCGTGCCGGTTCGATTCCGGCTTCGGGCACCATACAAAACAAGGGCTTGCACGAGATATCTCATGCAGGCCCTTATGCTTTGCGCTCCGCAAATCTAAAGGCCACTCCGCAACTCACTTTGTCGGAGTGACTTTTTTGCCTATCCGTTTGCGGATGTAGTTTTCCGTCATCACCACCGTTGTATGCCCAAGTTGATTCTTGGCCTGCATGATGTCGCCGCTGGATTCTGCCTTGTCGGTACCAGCCTTGGCACGAAGATCGCGCATTTGGAAATCTGAGTTTTCCACCCCTGCGGCCTCCCGCGCTGCGTCAAACCTCCTCGCAACATGCTGCAGGTCATCGGCTGGCCGTTGTCCAACATAATGAGTCTGGTCGTTCTGATTTTGTGCCCGGCTTTCCTGGTAAGGATGCGATCAATCACGATCTTCAGCTCGCCAACAAGCTCAATTCTCTTTTTTGCCCGTGTTTTACCCTGTTGAACGGCAAGCCTATCGTCGCGGATATCTTTTTCATCCATTTTCAATGGTGTCGGCGATGCGTTGTCCGGTGAGATAGAACAGATCAAGTGCATCCTTCTGTGGCTGGTCTGCGTGCTTATAGACTGCGGCAAGCATCTCACCTGTACGGCCGGCCCAGCGAGATCATCGTGTTCGGCGGACCATGGGTGGACCGTGCACGCCTGATTCTTCGACACAACAACGCTCAGTGATACAGTCACCCCTTTAAGGACGAGGAAGAAGCATGCGGATTTTGATAGGGACTGTGGCAGTGATGCTGTTGGCGGGGTGCTCCGTAAAACCCATTTCGGCAGAGAACGCCAGTCCTGTTTCAGCCGATCGACAATACGCTTTTACCGATAAAAACGATGTGACGTTGTTGGTCACCCGCGATCAAGGGTGGTACCAGAGCGGTCACACAATTGATTTTCTGATTGATGGGACGCTGGCGGCCAAGGTACGTATGGGGGAGGTCGCTCGATTCGGTCTGAAAGCAGGAAGCCATATCATTGCTGTTTCTGCGGGCGGTTTGCTTGTGGAACGCGAGCTCAATGCAAAAAGTGGCGAAACGATCAGGCGACGTATCCCTGACGGAGTCACACTAGACGTTACCCCCACTACATTTTGAACAAGGAAGCGAACTGCAATGAGGATGTTATCCATTGTTGTTACGGCGCTATTGCTTGCAGGATGCTCAACCGATCCCGTTCCTTCGGCGCTGGCTGTTGAGGCTCCTGTAGCTCAAAGGATTAAGTTCCAGAGCAAGCCCGAAGGCGAATTTGCAACGCTGCAGGTGATCCGAGATACGGGCCACACGGGCAGCATGTGCTCGATGGCGATTTTTATTGATGGGCAAAAGGCAGCGCTGTTGGATCCAGGACAAAAGGTGTTTTTCTATCTTCCTCCGGGCGCACTAATCATTGGGGCGGGATACTCAGGAGCCGGGCTTTGTGGAATGGGTGATCCGCGCATAGAGCGCGATGCATCCGCATTACGAAACTCGACAAAAACGTACCGAGTAAGTACTGGAGGTGATGGAAGGATTGATGTCTCCCCGACGCTGCAGTGAATCAGGTTTCACCAAACCTCAACGAGGGAACGACATGAAATTATTCGTAGGGGCATTGTCCTGCTGAGATTTCCGACTTCCTGGCATGAAAAAGCCCAGTCTAGTGCTGGGCTTTTCATTTCTACAGCCACGCTATCACGCCTCCATGACGTGAGCATGTGCCGCGCCGATGTTGACTAAAACTGTAGGAATTGTCGCGACATTTGGCGGTTGCGCCCTCTGGAGCACTATCTGATTTCGTATGGGCGGGGCTATGTACAGTCTCGCCGTCGCTATTTAAGTACGAACCGTGCTCAATCAGCTGAGATTCTGCGAGGTTAATGTTCTACGAGTTGTACGCGGCCTTCGCGCGCAAATCGCGCGTTTGAAATTCCACGCAAGGTGCGTTCGGCGGACGCTCGCACTACAAAAGCCGTTGGTCAGTTATCAACGCGATCCAACAGGCAAGAGGCTATTTTTATGACCGGGTCAGTCAAGTGATCGGAGGTATCAAGACGTAATTGAAGCGATCATTTGAGTTGGACCCAATGAGGTTAATTCAGGATGGAACTTGATCAAGGTGCGGTGCATCGTTCAGGCAATGCGTATCCAGACGTCTAGTCTGTCACGCAAAACCCGCCACCTTCAGCTTGTTAAGGAGAACACAGATGGCAATCAGACAAGTACTCGAAACCCCCGATAAGACAGCGCTCGTCGAGGCTGAGGTGTACCGTTGGTATAATCTCTTCTTTCCGTGGTCACGCGGCATGTCTTCCAAGTCGGAAGGCGCCATCAAGCCCTTGTACGATGCGTTGGCGAGCGAGTTCCGGGTGGTGCTCACGGATGGTCAGATCATGGGTCGGTCGGACTACTGGGAGCGACTCTGGAACCTGCACGGGAAGCGTGCTGGAAGCCCCGAATCGCACATCATCAATCTCTCGATCACACCCCTTCCAGGGGACTTCTTCCTGACGGTTTTCGATCTCGTCAAGGACGGAGTTCCCAAGAAGAAAATCGATTCGGCACTCATGAGCATCGACCACACCTCTCCATCGGGAATCTCGTGGATTTACGTCCACGAAAGTGAGCACGAGAGGGCGGTCGCGTGAGTCGCTCAATTGCCCCGCCTGACGCTTGTCGGTCTGCACCGTGTTGCTCAGGTCAGTAGTTCCCTGCCCACACCGGGGGCCTCCTGGCCTGCCATGGCAGTGCGGTCTCCAGTTGTGCGGCGAGCTGCAATAGCGTGTCTTCGCGGCCGTAGCCCGCCCCGAATTGCAAGCCGATGGGTAAACCACTCATTACGTCGTATGCCAGCGGCATGGACATGGCCGGGCATCCACTTACGTTGGACACGGCAGTAAACGGCGAATGGCTGAACACCCGGTTCATCCAGGCGCGCCCATCCAGCGTTTCCTGGCCCGCATTGTATTGACCAATGATGGGGGCGACGTCCGGCAGGGTAGGCGTCAACAGCACGTCGTACTTGCTGAACAACGTGCCCATGTGCCGAGTCACGAGGTTGCGTTCATGCATAGCCCCCAGCAGCTGTGTTGCACTCAACTCCTGGCCCAGTCGATACAAGCCCAGAGTGGCGGGCTCCAAGGTACTGGCGTCGACAGGACGGCCTGTGACCGCCGCGATGGCGTCGATCCAGGCGGCCGTGTTGCTGGACCAGAATCGGGCATTGAGTTCCACGAAAGCTTCCCAACTGATGCCTATATCAGCGACTACCGGGGTGACCTGATGGCCCAAGGTTTCGAGGGTTCTGCACACTTCATCCAGCGCGGCGCATACTGCCGGCGCGGTCACCTGGCCACTCAATGCGCGGTCCTGAACGGCAATGCGCAAGGGGCCAGGTTCGCGGTTCAACAACGACACGTAAGGCCGCAGTGGTGGCGTGATATGGAAAGGGTCGCCCAGAGCGGGACCGTTCACGCAGTCCAGCAAGGTGGCGGTATCTCGGACCGAACGGCTGAGCACGCCGTGCACCGCCAGCCCCGCCCAGACTTCGTCCACAGCCGGCCCCATGGGCAGGCGTCCGCGACTGGGCTTGAGGCCAAACAGGCCGCAGGAGGCGGCGGGAACGCGAATGGATCCACCTCCATCGGTGGCGTGGGCAATCGGCACCAGGCCTGCGGCGACGGCAGCCGCCGAGCCACCGCTGGAACCTCCAGCGCTGTGATTCAGGGCCCATGGATTGCGCGTCGCGCCATCGACACAATTTTCGGTGGTGGTGCTGGCGGCCAGTTCTGGTGTGGTGGTGCGCCCTAGAGTGAGCAGGCCGGCACGGCGAAAACGAGTCATCAACTCGGAGTCGGCCTCGGCGATACAGCCACGCGCCAGACGGCTGCCGAGTTCGTTGCGGCGATGGCGTACGGTCAGGCCCAGATCCTTGACCAGCATGGGTACGCCTTTTAAGGGGCCGGACGCGGGCAGGGGCTCGTCTTCCCACGTCTCGATGACCGCGTTTATGCGAGGGTTGAGGGCGTTGATGGCGGACAGCGCAGCGCTGCGCACTTCGGTGAGGCTGACCTGGCGATCGGCAATCAGTTGCGCCAGGCCTACAGCATCCTGTTCGGCGTATTCAAGCGGGGTCATGGTGATCTCCTGTCAACGGTTGATACTGATGGGTATTGCGCGATACTTGTTAGTATCATGCGATACTGTGTAGTATCCCTGTCAAGCAAAATAGCGATCGACCGGAGACCGTGGCCCCGTGGAAAAGACCTTTCGCCCTGAACGCGTTGCGCTGTTGCCGCCGCGCGAACGCATCATCGATGCCGCACAGGCGTTGTTTGTCGAGCAAGGCCTCACCCGCGTCACAGTGGACGCCATCGCCGCACAGGCGGGTTCGACGAAAATGACCCTCTATCGCCATTTCGAGACCAAGGAAGTGCTGGTGCTGGAGTGGTTGCGCTTGCTCACCGAGCAATACAGCGCGGTCCTCGACGACTTGGCCGAGCAATGGCCAGCGCAGCCGGGGCTCCAGTTGTTGGGATTCGCACAGTTCATTGCTTTGGATCTGGCCCGTTCGGGGTACCGCGGGTGTCCGTTCACCAATAGCCTGGCCGAACTCCCGGACCCGCAACATCCTGCGCGGCAGTTGATCGAAGCGCACAAGCGGCGGCAGTTTCAGCGCATGGCCATCCTGTGCCGTGAGGCTCAGTTGCCGAACCCGGTGGAGAGGGCCCAAGAGCTGACATTCCTGCTTGAGGGCGCCCAGGTCGTGGCCCAGAACAAGGGTGTGGACGATGTTGCGCAGCACCTGTTGCGAATGGTCAGCAAATGCCTGGAGGTCTAGGCCAGACGGTGTCGCATTGCGAGCCGCTGTCGACCTGCCCGCGGTTAAACGTCCAAAAAAAACGCACGTTTCGAAGCTCTGGCGGCTGAGCACGGGGTGGAGTTGCATGGCCTGATCACGCGCGCGGACGGCGCGCAACTTGGCGAAATCGCAGCGCCATCAGCTGGCCCTCGCGCCTCGACACGGTTGCAAAGCTCCAGGATGGCAGCCTGCCGGGTAGGGGCACGTGACCGACCCTTCAACCTTGCCAATACTCGGTCGGATGCAGGTTCGTTTTCGAGCAGAACTTCATTTATACCTTTGAATAAAGGGGGCTTTTCATCAAGCGATTCCTCGGCGTCGTTCGTTAAACGAATGTCGGTCTAGCACGGCTGTTTATCCAGATTTTGCTTAGTATTTGAGGCAAGAAGTTGTATAGCCAAACGATCTTATGTGCTCAATTCTGAGGTGGCTATATTGCATCACACGTCGCAATGAGTGACAGCTCAGGAAGAGATTGGAAACTGGTAATGGACTGCCCTGGCCGCAAGGGTTGGCACTTCGCCCCGTTTGTTTAATCACGGCCGCATCTTGAGTTCATTGATTTCCTCCTTGGCTTTCGTCCGAGCAGCACTTGCCGCTTTTGTCGAGAACAGGAGGTTTTCATGTCAGCTACCCCCCATGCCCTGAATGGGCCCCTTGAGTTGTCGCTGCGCAACGACACCGACCTGAGTCTGGTGGTGTTACAGGTTGCCGCCCTTGAACACGGCGGCCTGACGCTCGGCCCCGACTGTCAGCGTCTGCTGTTGAGTGACGGCAGACGGGTCATGGCACCGCGAGCTCAGGTCCGGGTCGCCCTGCCAGCGGGGCCGGTGGGCATTGTCCTGGCGGATGCGACTTCGCTGTTCCCCCTGGCCTGCGGGGTGTTTGACCTCGGGGTCGATCCGCAGCTGCAACTGACCGTGGGCCAGGAGCAGGTCGCAGCCATGGGCCAGGCCCTGAACCTGGTGCGCAACCTGATGGCGGCCCCCAGCTCGCAACTGGCCAGTGACCTCAATAACAGCCTGCAAGAAACCCTGGCGGACCCCGGCACCGACGCCGACGCGATCCTGCGGGGATACTTCGACAGCCACCCGCCATTCCAGCTTATCGACGCCACCCAGTTCGGCCTGGCCCTGAGTTGGGCGCGCAACTACGCCTATCTCTGGAGCATGGCCACCGACGGCACACCGGGCCTGGACTACGACCTGCAGGCGGCGCCTTACCTGGGTGTGGCGAAGACTTCACTGGGTTGCGTCAGCTTCAGCCTCAGGGCCGATGCGCCGCCGGCCGATCCTTGCGATCCCGGCTGTGGCCTGCAACTGCAATGGACGCCAGCCGCAGGCACCACAACCGCATTGCGTTATGCCGACGGTAGTCTGGGGGATGGTGCCGGGCTGACGCTGATCGGCTCGTTCGTGGCCTCGGGCTGGGTTTGCGGGCCGCCATCAGCGGGCCTGTTGCCAGTGCTGGCGGGCAGCCTCGACGGGCAACGGGTGATCGCCGTGCCGCGCACCTTGAGCCCGGCAGCGCTGGCGACGGCGCCGATCCAGACGGCCGCGCAGGCCAGGAGCGATCAGGACCTCGGTCCGCTGGACATCGCCAACCTGACCATGAGCCTCATCGGCCTGGTGTCCTCGGTGGTGACCATCGTCAGTGCGGTGATCGCCGTCGTCGCTTACTTCAAGGCTCGGCGCGTCGCCAACCAGCCGGTTGACCGGAGCACGGTGGTTGATGCCCAGGAAGTGGCGCGCCAAGTCCGTGAGGGGTTGCGCGATCTGTTGCGCGAGGAGCTGGCCCGCGTCGCTGAAGTACTGCCGGCCATCGAGGAAATCAAGGACCTGCAGAATCGCTTGCGCGACAGCATTCCTGAAACCCTCACCGAAGTCGTTCGCCTGCAACTGGGAGACACCCTGACGAAGCTGGAGCTGCAGGTGCGTGACCTGGGAGCGATCGAGATCACCAATGGCCTTCTAGAGGTGCAGGACAAATTGGTGGAGGCCGCACGGAGCCTGAGCCAGGACCTGCCGCGCGCCACAGTGGAGCTCTTCCAGGCCCAACAGGACATTCCGGTGGTGCTCCACGACATGGGCACCCAGGTGAATCTGGAACTCAGAGAACAGATTGAAACGGGACTTGAGGTGACCCGGGAGACCTTGAAGATCAGCGAAGACATGCAGAAGGAAATGGAGGACATCCGCGACGGCGAGGAGCAGGTCCTGGAAGAGACATCGCCGGTCAAGCAATAAGCCCAGCGCATCCGCGCTATCAGCAACGCAAGGGAGATGCATGAAATGGCTGCCACCTATTCGATTCAGGTCAACAACGCCACGGCCGAGCCCCTGGATGTCTACACCACCCTGTCACCGGCGCAGACTGACCCGCCTTCGACCAACCCGGCCGACTACGTGCCGACCTATACCTTGCTGGGCACGGTGGCGGCCAAGGACAACAGCAGCTTCAACACCAGCGAGGCCCTGGCCCGGGTGGTGGTGACCCGGCACAGCGACCAGTTCCCGCTCAAGGTCGCGGTGAGCAACGTGTTGATTCCCGGCAGTAACCTGATCGACCTTGGCAACGCCGACGTCAATGTGGCCACCTCCGGCTGGAGCTTTTACCAGTCCTTCGCCAGCCAGCCGTTCAGTCCTGAGTCCCTGAGCTTTGCGGCGCTGGTCGAACAGACGCCGGTGACCGCGCTGAACGCTGCCGCGCTGACCTTTTTCCAGAACAACGGCGCGCCGGGGCTGACCTTCGGCCTGTACTCGGCGATCGGCTACTGGGCGACCAACCAGCTTTACGCCTTTCCCGGCAGTTACTTCTGCTACGAGCCGCCGACCGGCAGCTCCATGGGCTTCATTCTGCCAAGCACTACCGTGGGTACCCTGACCATCGCCGATGGCCGTGCCAGCTATACCCCCTTGGGTGGCAGCGCGTTGAGCCTGGATTTTCTTGCCAGCAGCCTGTCCAGTGCAGGAGCGACCGCGAACAGCGGCCTGCTGACCACCGCGATCATTCGCGACCTGGCCTGGGAGGGTAAACCCGACACCATCACCTGGGGCTTTGTCGGCACCCTCGGTGGCCAGCAGTTCATCGCACAGTCCTATGCCAACCCGCAGGTGCCTTGGTACGCCGTGGCCTATGACATGGTCTATGGCGCGTTTTTCACCGTGCAACTGGCGATGACCCTGGACGCGGCGATCAACCTGCTTGGCACCGTGGCCAACGGCCTGCAATGGCTGGGGCAGAACGTGTCCAGGCTGGCCAGCCGTATCCAGACCAGCCTCAACAGCGTCGGCGACACCGCGGGTCCCGGCAGTGGCGTCGGCGACGCTGCCGATCCGGTCAATGTCGACGTGGATATCGATGTCGACATTGACGTGGATGTGGACGTTGATATCGACATTGATATCGATGTGGATGTCGACGTGGACATCGATGTGGACGTGGACGTGGACTTCATCGCCGTGGTGGATGTGGACGTGGATGTGGATATCGACGTCGACATTGACGTGGTCACCGACACCGAGACGGACATCGACATCGACGTCGACACCGATATCGATACCGACGTCGACGTGCAGCCGGGCGCAGTAATGAAGGTGCTCAACGGCATTGGCAACTGGGTCATGACCAAGGCGCTGCCAACGCTGATCGAGGGCGCACTGATCTACGTCGCCTTCCAGAGCGTGAGCAAGATTCTCGATGCCTGGAAGGCGCAGGACGAACAGGACATTGCCAACCTGCAACCACGCCAGAGTACCGGCCTGGGCCTGCTGATCAACTACATGCTGCAGGACAACATCCCGGTGGCGACCCGCTGGCAGACCTTCAGCCAGTACGTCCAGGAAGTCGACGGCGACGTCAAGACCTTGCAGGTCACCCTGTCGTCGCTGTTGCAGACCGGCAACAGCCAGGCCGACAGCGAGGCGGCGAACTGGCGCTGGTCGAACCAGGACCAGGCCAGTGTCGTCGCCGCCATGGCGCCAGACACCGGCAGCAATGCCTACAAGGCGTTCCAGACCCTGGGCAATGCCACCTATCAGGGTAAACCCCTGCCGGTGAAAATCGCGGCCACGGTGGCCATGAACTATCTGGCCGCGCAGAGCGCGTGAAGGAGAATTCGCATGAGCATGATCACCCCGCGCCCACACACGCCAGAGCAGGCCTACCCGGATGTCGAGAGCCATCGCCGACGTTGGCGCCAGCTGGCCCGGGCGATTGCCGCCCGCGGTCCGCAAGTCACCGACGACGTCGCACTGCTGACACCGCCGACACGCCCCGGCACCCTGGAGATCCTCGGCTCCGGTATCGAGGCTTCGGGCTTCACCCGCAGCGACGAGGCACGCATCGATGCCGCCGACCATGTCTTCTACTGCGTCGCCGATCCAGCCACCAAGATCTGGATCCTTTCCCGACGCCCGGATGCGTATGACCTTTATGTGCTCTACGACGACAGCAAGCCGCGTTACCTGACCTACATGCAGATGACCGAGGCGATGCTGCACTACGTGCGCGAAGGCGCCCATGTGGTCGCGATTTTCTATGGCCACCCCGGGGTCTTTGTGCTGTCCACCCACCGGGCGGTGACCATCGCCCGGCGCGAAGGACACCAGGCGACCATGCGTGCGGCGGTCAGTGCCCTGGACACCCTGTGCGCCGATCTGGGGGTCGACCCCAGCCAGCCGGGGATGCAGATGTACGAGGCCACCGACATGCTGATCCGCCGTCGCCAGCCCGACCCGGGGCTGCACCTGGTGCTATGGCAGGTGGGCCTGATCGGCGAGCTGGGCTATCGGCGCCAGGGCTACCTGAACAGCAACTTCGCGGTGCTGCTGGACTACCTCGAAGCGTTGTATGGCCCCGATCACCCGGTGATCAACTACGTAGGCTCGCGTTACCCGGGGATCGACCCGTTGATCGACCACCAGACCTTGGCCAGCCTGCGCGATCCGCTGGCACAGTCCTGGGTCACCGGCATTTCGACCTTCTACCTGCCGCCGCGCTCGGCTGGCCAGTCCGACCCGGCGATGCTGGAGCGACTGGGACTGATCCGTCCCGGCCAGCCGGTGCGCGCGGCCACCGAGCCATTACGGGTGATCGACCGCTACGATAAACGCGAGCGGCGGGCGTTCAGTGATTTCGCCGGCTTCGATGTCCCGGCCAGTTACCAGTGGCAGCCGGACACCGCTGCCGGGCGTTTTGTCCTGGCCCTGAGTGACGACGCCCCATTGCGCCAACATTATCGCGAGGACCCGCAGGCAGCGCTGTTGGCCTGGGGCGGCGGACTGGATGCACGCGAGCGCCACCTGCTGGCCCAGCGCGACCCTGGCGCCGTGCAACTGGCAGCCAAAGGCACCGAGACCCTACGCCATCCGGGCAACCGTGAGGCCCTGGAGCACTTGCTGACCTATTCGTCGGCGACTGCCGCACTGTCGCGGGCGAGCAACGGCGCTGCGCCGGGCACCTTGCGCAGTACGGCAGCAGCCTGGTCGCGCAAGGCTGGCCTGACGGTGGACTGGCCACGCATGACCGGCGAACTGGGGGCGCTGCTGCAATCGAGCCTGGCGCCCTGGACCGGGTTCTATATGGACAGTGCCCGGCAGCTGACGTTGTCGGTGTTCTGCCGGATCAAGAACGCCGGCCTGCGCATGGATCTCAACGGTCAGCGCCTGATCGGCGTGCGCTACCAGGGCGGCGTGCTGACCTGGAAGGCCGAGGCCGGCAATCCCAGTTCAGGTTATCTGCAATCGGACCTTTCGGTGCCGGGGCTGCGCAGCTGGATCGGCCTGATCTGGCCGCTGGGGGAGGCCGCTGGCAGCCAGTACAAAGTGGCCTTGCGCGCCCAGTCACTGGCGCGCCCGGCGTGCCTGGCGGTGGGTGATTACCGGGTCAAGGGCTCGACCCTGCGCATCGTGCCCGAGCCTTTGTCGGGTCAGGGCGTGGCCATCCTGCGCGACGGCCAGCCGCTGAACCTGGAACTGGCCTTCAACGGCCGCGAGACACAGGCCGGCGAGTTGCGTCTGCCGCTATCGGCGCGGCGCATCGATCAACTGCCGGACTGGGCCCGGGGCGACTATCGCCTGCGTCTGGTGCACGGTCGTCTGGCAGAAATGCTGACGTTGCACCTCGCAGACGGCCGGCTCGAGGTCGGCGGCGTCGCGGTGACCCTGAGCCTGGAAGGCGGGCGCATCGTCTGGAGGGACGGCCCGGCTGCGTTAGCCTCGGGGGAACTGGAAATCGTGCTTGACCCGATTACTCTGCGGCCGTTGCTGCATGGCGATGGCCGTTCGGCCGCCGGTAACCCGATTCGCTTGCGCGGCATGGCGCTGCTCGAGGCGCGGCAGATCGACCCACTGTTGGCCAACCCGAGGTTCGGCCTGCCGGACTGGGCCTGGGAGCATCTGGTGGGGCTGATGGTCGAGGCCAGCGACAAGGGCGGGGTGTTTCTCTGGCACGGTTATGACCGCGCGCGAAACAACCTGCGCCTGTTGCGCCAGGTACTCGAACGTCTGCGTCAGGACGAGACGGAGGCGTTGTGATGTCGATGCAAGGCCTGCCCCTGACGGCCGGGGTCGAACGCGCCGAGCTGATGGCCGCGGCCGGCGCCCGGCCGCGGCGCAGTCGGCTGATCCTGGACTACGACACCCGGCGTTATCCCTTTGCCGCCTTGCTGTCGCGGGACGTGTTCAAGGTGCAGCGCCTGGAGATGCTCCATCATTACCTGCGGCAACAGCACGCCGCGGCCGGCACCCGGCCGGGGCGGCTGCGGCACCGGGATAACCTGATGCTGCGAGGCATGATGGAGCGCCAGCCGGCCGATGCCGCGTTCTACCGCCTCTACCACAGCTTCATGCTGCAGTTGCTGGCGCCATTGGTCGGGCGCGGCATTTCCTACACCAGCCACCCGAAATTGCGGGTGCACCTGGCCGGCACACCCAGCGTCAGCTCCTTTCACCACGATATCTGCGTCACCGAACGAATCGACCAGATCAATTTTTGGATGCCCTTCACCGATGTCCGGGACGGCTGCGCGTTGTGGCTGGAGAGCGACTACGGCAAGGCCGATTTCGCCCCGGTGGCGCTGAGCTATGGGCAGGTGCTGATTTTTGATGGTGGCTACCTCGGGCACGGCTCGATGCACAACGACAGCGAGCGCACGCGGGTCAGCCTGGATATGCGTTTTTCCTACAAGAAAGCCACGACCCGCACCGAGGGCGTGGCCTTGCTCGACCACCTGGCGCAGGTCCTTGAACCTGCCGTCGTTAGCGAAGGAGTGCTGATGTGAAAAATCATCCTGTGCAAGACCTGTTGAGTAGCCTGGTCGACCCGGTTCGTGGCCAGCTCCCGCCCAAGGGGGTGGCCATGGTGCATTACGGTCCCGACGGCGTCAGTGTCGCCACCCACGGCCAGGCCGATTACAGCGCCCAGGCCGGGGGTGGCCTGATAATTCGCTACAGTGCCCGCCGCGCCGGTGGCGCCCCCTATTCGCAGAGCCAGCTGGCGGTGGACGCCCAAGGCCGCGCGCAGCATTCCACGACCCGTATGCTTGCTCCAGACGGCAGCCTGCGTCAGGTAGTGACCGGCGCCTACGACGACCTGCGCCTGACCGACGCGGGCACGCCGGCCGAAGGTGTGGCCAGGCTGTCGGTGGCTGATGCCCAGGGCCGCACGACCCACAGTGCGCAGATGGCCTACAGCGATGAGCACTACGCCAGTTACCAGCTCAGCAGTTTCGACCCCGCTGGCCGCGTGACCGACAGCACCACGGTTGACTACGCCCAGGCACAGATGGCAGGCACTCGCCTGGTCGGTGGGGTGCTTGCAGTGACCCGGACCGACGCCCAGGGACAGCGAGCCTCCAGCGCCCAGTCCTTTCTGAACGCTCAGGGCGTGCCATACAAGGTCCTGGTCACGCGTTATGCCAAGGACGGAGTGACCGTGGGGGGTTATGTCGACTCCGACTACAGCGCCGTGGTGTTCGATGCCTTGCGGCTGATCAAAGCCGGACAAATGGTGATACGTACCACCAGCGCCGAGGGCCGACCCGAAAGCGCCAGCGTCCTGCATTTCAGGGCGGGGCAGTTGGTGAGCACCAGGGCATTGGAAGACGTGGTGCAGGAGGCCGCGCCGAGCCCGCTGTTAGTGGCTCCGGTCGCCGCCCCCTGGACACCGTCGCGGCCCGCCGATCGTTGCGTCCTGCGTCGGCGGGTCGATGGTTCGTTGCTGCACAAGCGTGAGGATTGGTTTACCCGGCCTGGCACCAGCGGCATCCCCAGACGCTCGCAAGTAACCCTGTACGCCCGCGACGGCACGCGAGCCATTCGCCTTACCGATGTGGATTACGCCGGCACCCGCTTCGACAGCGCCGGCAACCCCACGGGCGGGGCGATCGTTTCTACCCAGTATCAGGCGGGCGTGCGCAGCAGCACTGCCTGCATCGCCTACTAAAAGTGTTTGATCCAACCCGTCGTTCGACAAGGAGAGCACCGTGGACATCAACAAGACCGTCAAGCTGAGCAACGCTTCTGGCGTCAGCGTAGTCGTACTCAACGCCTTCAATTCCTCGACCAACGTGGTCAACAACTCGACCCAGCAGGGTTATCAGCAGGAGCTGCAAATCCTGCCCCTGGCCAGCGGCAAGACCCTGGGCGACGATGCCACGACCACCGCCACTCTGGATGGCACTTATGTTGATTCCAAGGGCCAGACCAAACCGACCTATATCTACGACCTGCTGGTGTCCAAGACTGATTCGCTGTTCCCGGTCATGGCGGTGGGTGAAGCGCTGAACTTCTCGACCATGTCCTACCCGGACATCGCCATCACGGCGACCGCTGCGGGCAACATGCAAAAAGCCCTGAGCTTCTGCACCAACATCATGACCGCGCCTTCCTCGAAGATGTCGGTGGCCTTCCAGTCGACCCTGAACGATGCGTTCAAGACGGGCACCGTGGCCGATGGCGAAGCCAAGGTTGCGTCCTTCTTCAACCAGTACGACGTGTTCAAGGGCCTCGACTTCGTCAGCTATGTGGCGGTCAGCACCTGGTTGCGCGGATTCGCCTACCTGTGGGGGATGAACGACAAGGGTCAGCCAGGCATGACCTACTACGTGTATTCGGCCGCCGCTGCCGGCAAGACCGGCGCCACGTCTGAAGGCACCATCACCTTTGTGCGCAAGCCCAATGCGCCGTCGCCGGCCGACCCCGCTGACCGGCAGAGCGCCTATACCATCACCTTGGTGTCCAGCAGCGGCAGCAAGACCGCACTGACTTTCGACAATGGCCAATTGATCGACAGCCAGGGCGGCGCCGTAGCCCTGAACTGTGCGTTCAGCTACAAGGGCACCTTCACCGGCAAGGACACGGACACCACGGCCATCACCATCTTCAGCGGTACCTTGCTGAACAAGCAGGTAATGGTCATCCCAATGGCGCCGGAATCGGGATGGGACAAGTTCTGGTCCGACCTGTCGTTCCAGAAGCTGTTCAGCTATTTCATGCAGGCCATGGGGCTGTGGATGGCCCTGGACTTCCTCAAGCAGAAGCTCGCCGGCAAGAACGAAAAGCTGGAGAACGACAAGGCCAACGAAAACCAGGGCAAGGAGCCCACCGACGATCAGGTCAAGGACGCGCAGAAGGCCGGCGAGAACATTGGCGATCAGGCGCAGAAGGCCGACCAGCAAGCCGCCGATCGAGTGGCGCCGAACGAAAACGTCGAAGTGCCGGCCAACGACGCGGATTTCGCCAACTCGGTGACCGAGGTGCGAGCCAGCGGTTCCTCGGCATTTAATCAGGTAGCCACCGACAAGGTCGGCGGTGCAATCGATAGCGGTGCCGAACAGGTCAGCGATCTGGCGCAGATCGAAATGACTGAAAGTCTGCAGGAGGCCGAAGGCAACCTGGTGGATGCGAAGGTGAGCCTGAGCGAGAACGATATTCCTGCCGCCAACGAGAGCATCGGCGAGGTCAACGTGGCGCTGCCGGATATTGTCAATGAGATGGGCAACGAAGTCAGTGCCGACCTCAAGGCGCAAGTTGAGGAGGCGGTGCAGATCCAGGAAGAGGCCAGCGAGATCTCCAAGGAAGCCAGCGAGAACTCCGAAGACACCGGTAACGGCGAAGAGGAACCGTTCGAGGACACAACCATACCGGAGATCTGATTTGCCCCACCCGCCACGATGGTCGCGCGACGGCGGCCATCGTGTGCTTGCTGCGTCAGCAGCCAGCCCTGCGTTCATGGGGGGACCGCCATTCATCACCTCGAACGCACCCTGCGCACGGGCCAGCTTCCAAACCATACGGCCCAGAGTTGCTGGACCTCAACAATGAGGTGCGTATGGCTACTGATTCGAGTTTTCAAGACCAGACACAAGGCTCTGTTCCATCCAGACCTGAACCCGGATCGGAGGAGCCAACACTGGACCCCGATGATCCAGATCACTACGATCCGTTGAAAACTCCAGGGGACGCTCGTCCTGAAGACTGGAAGGATCCGCCTGATGCGGATTTGCCTGCAGCAAACGAGGAGACACCACTCTCTGACGATTTGCGGTAATGAAAAAGCCCGGCCATTAAGCCGGGCTCTCTGCAACTGATCAGTGAAAGCCGATACACGCCTTTAAACGGGTCATATCCTGAATCGCCCCGCTGGTCGCCATGTTGCGACGGGTGGTATTGAGGACAACCACCGAGTCCCTGGTGCAGTCGAAATCAGTGTCCTTGCACAGCGCCCGGCAAATTTCCTGTGCGTCTTCACCGGACTGCAGGGCATAGAAAGACGAGGTTTCATTCCAGAAAGCATCCGGAGAAAGCGCCTTGATTCTGCGGATGAATGCGTCATAGCGTGTGCGATAGCTGTCGTCGTGCTTGATTCTGTAGGTGATGATGAAGTGATCCATGGTTCTTCCTTGACTGTTCTTTATGTGAAAGAACCATATCGTTCATGAATTTTCGTTTCCATGGATCATTGGTTTCGGAATGTGGCGTTCAGGTTTCGAGGGAAGGGCTAGACGAATGGCTGCCCGGCGAATCCTCGTGGCAATCGCTGCCGGCCAGCCATCGCCGTCAGGCGCTCTATCCAGGCGGCGCGCCAGTCAGTGGCGGTGTGAGTGGCTTTGGCCTTGCGGGCCGCTCGACGTGTCGCGTTACGCGCATCTTTGCGGGCATCCTTGAACGCGTCGGTGTTACGGCAGCTTCTGCATTTGACCTTCGCAAGCTCTTTGCTTGATACGAGATTGCTACCTGTGTGTCCGCAGGCCAGGTGCCCGCCGATGTTGAAGTGAGTGACCATGTGGTGCGTCTCCTTCTTGAGGTGTGTTCGTTTGACCTCTGGCTGCGTCAGGCGTTCGTTCACATTCCTGCGCGCAAAAAAAAGCCCGCATGCGGGCGGGCCAATGGGATTCATCTAAGGAGTGATCCCACATTAGGCGCCGGGTTGTGAACGGGGTGTGAAAGGAATGTAGGAAAAAAATGGTCCGACGAACTCGGGTAGCGAACAGGGCAGGTGGCGATCAGGCAAGCGCTGATTCAGTGACCCGCAAGTCGCCGTTCAGGCTTTCTGGATCGCCAGTCCTTGGGTGGCAGACATCGCCAGAATCAATTATCTGAAACGAGGCAGCGGTGGTTCGCTCGGTTGCAGGGAGGACAGGGTGCTGCGAATCAACGGCCCGTCTTTATCGATATCGTTCAGACGGTCGCGGATTCTGAGCGCGGTCGGATGGCCGCCTTGATGATCGACCCAGTCGGCGATTTCCTTGCACGCCGCAGCGAGCCTGGCCTGACGGGAGTCGAGCAGAGTGAGCAGGGTGGTGATGGACTCTTTTTCGGACATGACAAACACCTCCTTCAGAGCAAACCTGATGCAGGGCAGCAAAAAGCCCGCGAGTGCGAGCTTTCTGCCGTTGGGGTCGCTGATCCATCAGCTGAGATGAGTATAGACCCGCAAAACCGCCTGTGAGAGGGCATCAGCCTTACCGCGCAGCGACCTGTGAGCGGGCGTTGAGTTGCCGACATTCGCGTCGGGCTTCGTCCTCGGAATCGAAGCCGTCACCGATAAAACCGTGAGTGCGGGTGTCGGCAATGCGATACCAGACGGTGGCATCGGGTTGGGCGTCGCTGGCTTCTCCGGCGCGGCGGCCGTGAATCATGACCTTGTTGCAACGCTTCACAACGAAAATGTCTTCCATGGCACCACCGCAGCGGATTCGTGTTCAGGTCAACTATAGAAGCCCTGTGCAATCGTGCAAAAAATAACCAGGTCAGTTCGTCGGTTGCCCGCCTTCCAGGGAAGCGACCGGTTGCAGCTGCCACCCTCTGGGATCCCATGTCAGCGTGTGGGTTGGTCGCAGCGCGGCGAGAAACGCCTGGTCGTGAGAAGCGGCGATTATGGCTCCCGGAAAATCCTGTAATGCGCGTTCGAATGCCTGGATGGACTCCAGGTCCAGATGATTGGTCGGCTCATCGAGCAACAACAATTGCGCCGGGACGCTGCGCCACAGCGCGATGGCTATCGCCGCCTTGAGTCGTTCGCCGCCACTGAGCGAGCCGGCAGGTTGCGTGACCCGACTGGCGTCCAGTTGCAGTTGTGCCAGACGACTGCGCAACAGCCCTTCGCTCAACGGCGTATCGAGCAACCCCAACTGCTCGATGATGGAGCGCTGATCATCCAGCAGCGTCAAATGTTGATCGAGAAAGGCATTGGATACATGGACGATGCACTGGCCGCTTGGTGGCGGATAGTGGCCCGCCAGCATGCTCAGCAACGTCGATTTGCCGCAACCATTCGGCCCGGCAACAGCGATTCGCACCGGCCCCGCAAGCGACAGCGTCAGCATTGTGTTGTCCTGCAGCCAAGGCAACTGAGCATCGACCAGCGTCAACACCTGGCGACTCGTCGGGACAACGGTCGCCGGCAGATTCACCACCACACACGCCTCGGGCAGGACCTTGCCATTGGCTTGCCGCACCTGATCATCCAGCCCGTTTTTGCGCGCCCGGTGCGCCTGACGTACCGGTCCCATGACATCTCGGGCGCTGCCTTTCATCTTTGCGCGTTCAATGCCTGAGACATTGGCGGTGTAGGCTTTTTTCAATGTGCCAGCAGCATGTCGGGTGATGGTGTCGTGTTCCCGTTGCAGGCGCGCCCGTTCACGTTTGCGTTCGCTACGCACCTGATCCAGTTGCGCCTGAGCGGCTGTTTGTTCGGCACTGCGCTGGGCCTGAAAGGCCTGGAAATCGCCAGAAAAAACCGTCGCCCCGAACGGTCCGAGTTCGACGATCCGCTGCATGCGGTTGAGCAACTGCCGGTCATGACTGATGACGATCAATCCCCCGGGCCATTGTTCAAGCTTGCGCATCAGCCAGCGCCTGCCGTCAGCGTCCAGGTGGTTGGTCGGTTCGTCGAGCAGCAGCAACGCTGCCTGACCGAGCAGCGCGCCGATCAGGGCGATACGTGCTTGTTGGCCGCCACTGAGAGTCATGACCGGGCGCGTCGGCTCGATGTCGCTCAAGCCGGCTTCATCGAGCAACTGACGCAAGCGCTCGGGTAAATCCCAACGATCGGCCAGCGTGTCGAAGTCGATGCTTGAGGCGCTGCCGAGCTGGATGCGATTCAACGCCTGGAGCGCAGCGGTACACCCGGTGGCGTCGGCCACGGTGTCGCCAGTTTTGGCAGCCAATGTCTGCGGCACGTAGGCAACCGGTTCCAGGCAGGTCAGGCTGCCGGAAGTGGGTTGCAGTTCACCGGCAATCAATCGGGCGAGCACGCTCTTGCCCGCTCCGTTGCGGCCCACGATGGCGGTGGGGACGTGATCAAATGTCAGGTTCAGGGATTCGAAAATTGTTTCGCCATTGGCGAACTGAAAACCCAGGTGATTCAGGGAAACGAGTGCAGGCAGACGCGTGACGTGAGTCATCGGCACCTCCAGAAAATGTCGAGAAAACTGACAAGCGCTGTGTCAGGCTTGTCGCGAAAACATTTTGGAAGGCTTAGTTGTTCACTTCGGCGGTCGTCCTGCGGGGGAGTTGGAACGCAAGCCTAGTGGAGGTCACCGCTCGGATCAAGCGGTTGCCTTGTGTTCGCCCGATGTTTCGGCCAGTTGTTCCAGAAACATCGCCAGCGCCACTTCCTCTGCCTTGAGCCCCTTGCGTACGCGCGCCTTGGGCAGGGCGGCCAGTGCGCCCAGCATGAAACCATCGACCACCGCCGGGTGGATGTAGCACTTGCGGCACACCGCCGGGGTGTTGCCCAATTGTCGGGCGACGCTTTTGACCGTTTCCACGACATGCCGTTTTGCGTCGGATTCAGGCTCCCATTGCAGATCACGCAATACTGCCAGCGCCAATGCGCTGCCAGCCCAGGTGCGATAATCCTTGGCGGTGAAATCGGCGCCGGTCAGGGTTTGCAGGTAAGCGTTGACGTCGGACGAGCTGACCGTATGCCGCTCGCCGTCCTCGTCCAGATACTGAAAAAGATTCTGGCCGGGAATTTCCAGGCAGCGTTTGACGGTGCGTGCCAGGCGCCGGTCTTTCACCGTGATTTGATGCTCGACGCCGCTTTTGCCGCGAAACTGGAACTTGATCGCACTGCCATTGACCTCGACGTGGCGGTTACGCAGGGTGGTCAGGCCGTAGGAATGGTTGTCGCGCGCGTACTGGGTATTGCCGACGCGGATCAGCGTCGCATCCAGCAAGGTGATGACCGTGGCCATCACCTTGTCGCGGCTGAAGCCGGGTTCCGCCAGCAGCGCTTCGAGCTTTTTGCGCAGTTTGGGTAACATGCGGCCAAATTCGCGCATGCGTGAATATTTGTCAGCATCGCGCACTTCCCGCCAGCGCGCGTGATAGCGGTACTGCTTGCGGCCCCGGGCATCGAGGCCGGTGGCTTGCAGGTGGCCGCGGCGGTCGGCACAGATCCAGACATCACGGTAGGCCGGAGGCACGGCGAGGGCGTTGATCCGTTTGATCTCGTCCTGATCGGTGATTCGTTGGCCCGCCGGATCGAAATAGACGAACTTGCCACGCAATGTGCGACGGGTGATGCCGGGTTGGGTGTCATCGACATAATGCAGGTCAGGTGGCAGTGCATCGAGCGCGGCATCGGGCATGGCGGTAACTCCTTGGCGACAAATCAGGGGGGCCGGTAAAACCATTGACCGCAGCCTTTTGCCGTCGTGCCAGTGGATTTACGCCAGCACCGCCACCGCCTTGATCTGCGCCCAAAGCTGCTGTCCCGGATGCACGCCGAGCTGATCCCGGGAATACCGGGTGATGCGTGCCAGCAGTGGCGTGCCGGCGGCGTCTAGACGAATCAATACATGCGCCGCGTTGTCCGCTCCCAATTCGCTGGTCACGGTGACCGGCAGGCGGTTGAGGATGCTGCTGCGGTCGCTGCCTTGCAGGCTCAGACTGATGTCCCGTGCCTGCACCTTGCAGCGCAGCGTCTGGCCCTCGGTCATCGGCGCATGCGGTACGCGCAGGCTCAAGTCAGTGCCCGGCAGTTGCACGGTCAGCAACTGATAATTGGCGTCGTAGGCGCTGACCTGACCTTCGATGACCACGCCGGCGTCGTCGCCCATGGCCAATGGCAGGTCGAGCCGGGCCAGGGTTTCACCGATAGGGCCGCTGGCCAGGGCCTTGCCGTCGCTGAGCAGCACGATATGGTCGGCCAGGCGCGTGACTTCATCCTGAGAGTGACTGACGTACAGCACCGGGATGTCCAGTTCGTCGTGCAGCCGTTGCAGGTAGGGCAGGATTTCGTTTTTACGCTGGCTGTCGAGTGCCGCCAGCGGTTCGTCCATCAGCAGCAGGTTAGGGCTGGTGAGCAGGGCGCGGGCGATGCCGATACGCTGACGTTCGCCGCCGGACAGGTGCTGCGGATGCCGGTCGAGCAAATGGCCAATCCCCAGCAATTCGGTGGCGTGCGCCATGTTGACCCGGCGCAGCGGTTTGGCGATGCGTTTGAGGCCGAACTCCAGGTTGGCCCGTACCGACAGGTGCGGGAACAGGCTCGCCTCTTGAAACACGTAGCCCAGGGCACGCTTGTGCGGCGGCACGAAAATGTTCTGGCGGCTGTCTTGCCAGACTTCATCGTTGACCTGGATAAAGCCGTCTTCAGCACGCTCCAACCCGGCAATGCAACGCAGGCAAGTGGTCTTGCCCGAGCCGGAATGCCCGTACAGCGCGGTGACGCCGCGGCCAGGCAGTTGCAGGTCGACGTCCAGGGCGAACCCCGAATAACTCAGTTTCAAGCGTGTTTGAATCATCGATCAGCTCCAGCCCGCTTTGGTTTTGCGGCTGGAGTAGAGCGCCAGCAACACGGCAAAAGAGAACACCAGCATGGCCCCGGCCAGCCAGTGGGCTTGGGCGTATTCCATGGCTTCGACGTGATCGTAGATCTGCACCGATACCACCCGCGTCTTGTCCGGGATGTTGCCGCCGATCATCAGTACCACGCCGAATTCGCCGACGGTGTGGGCAAAACCGAGAATCGCGGCGGTGATGAAACCAGGGCGGGCGAGGGGCAGGATCACGCTGAAAAAAGTGTCCCAGGGATTGGCGCGCAAGGTTGCGGCCACTTCAAGTGGGCGAGTGCCAATGGCGGAAAAAGCGTTTTGCAGCGGCTGGACCACGAACGGCATCGAGTAGAGCACCGAGCCGATCACCAGCCCGGCAAAACTGAATGTGAGGGTGCCGAGCCCCAGTGCTTGAGTGAACTGGCCGACGAAGCCGTGCGGCCCCAACGCCAGCAGCAGGTAAAAGCCAATCACAGTAGGGGGCAACACCAGGGGCAGGGCGACAATCGCCCCGACCGGGCCGCGCAACCAGGAGCGGGTGCGCGACAACCACAATGCAATCGGAGTGCCGATTATCAACAGAATGACGGTCGTCAGGGACGCCAGTTTCAGAGTCAACCAGATGGCGGCAAAATCGGCACTCGACAGCATTTAGAGCTCGTAACCGTAGGACTTGATCACCGCAGCGGCTTTTGGCCCTTTGAGGTACTCAACCAGGGCCTTGGCGGCCGGGTTGTCCTTGCCCTTGTTGAGGATGACCGCGTCCTGTTTGATCGGGTCGTGCATGCTGGCCGGAACGATCCAGGCCGAGCCGCCGGTGACTTTGCCGTCCTTGTAGATCTGCGACAAGGCCACGAAGCCGATTTCAGCATTGCCAGTGGACACGAACTGATAGGCCTGGGTGATGTTCTGGCCTTCGACGATCTTGTCCTTGACCTTGTCGGTCAGGCCCAGTTTGGCCAGCACTTGTGTGGCGGCCAGACCATAGGGCGCGGCTTTCGGGTTGGCGATGGACAGGTGCTGGTATTCGTTCTTTTTCAGTACGTCGCCCTTGGCATCGACATAACCGTCCTTGGCCGACCACAGCGCCAGGGTACCGATGGCGTAGGTGAAGCGTGAGCCCTTGACGGTATCGCCTTCGGTTTCAAGTTTTTTCGGTGTGGTGTCGTCCGCCGAGAGGAACACCTCGAACGGCGCGCCATTTTTGATCTGGGTATAGAACTGACCGGTTGCGCCATAAGCGGCCACCAGTTTATGCCCGGTGTCTTTTTCGAAGTCGGCGGCAATCGCCTGAATCGGCGCGGTGAAGTTGGCCGCGACAGCGACCTGGACTTCGTCGGCCTGGACAGCGCCGATCGCGAACACGGCGAGCAGACTCGCCAGGCAAGTAGGGGCAAAACGTGAGACACGAATGGTCATGTAACAGCTCCGTGGTAGGCAAGTGCGACGGGCAGTTTTTATAGGGGGTGGACTGCGCCGTTGCGAGGGGTGAAACGCTATATATCAGAATATATAGCGAAATGCCGGTAAACGGAACGTGTCGCAGATATGTCGTGTACTCCTGCGCTTTAGCGGTGAGTCAGCTTGGCCAGCGCCTCTGCCGCAAGTCGCTGGGTCAGCTCTGCGGCCGACAACTCAATACCCAGCGTCAGTGCCTGCCCGGCCCATAAGTTGCTGAAATCCGCCTCATCCTTGGCCCGTAACGGCATCAGCGCGCCACCGGCCAGCGGGAAGGCCGGTGCCTTGTTATTGATCGGTCCGATTTCGCGCATCACCCGATTCACAATCCCCCGCGCCGGGCGCCCGGTGAAGAGGTTGGTGACCGCGGTTTCGCTGTCCCTGGCCGTACGCAATGCCTTGTGGTGCGAAGCGCTGACCTTGGCCTCGGGTGTGAACAGATAAGCCGTACCCAGTTGCACCGCCGAAGCGCCCAGCATGAAAGCCGCTGCTATACCCCGAGCATCGCCAATGCCACCGGCTGCAATCACTGGCACGCTGACCGCATCGACCACCTGCGGCACCAGCGCGAACGTGCCGACCTGGCTGCTCAAGTCATCGCTGAGAAACATCCCGCGATGGCCGCCTGCCTCGTAGCCCATGGCAATGATCGCATCGCAACCGTGTCGCTCCAGCCAGATCGCTTCTTCAACGGTGGTCGCCGAAGACAGGATTTTCGCGCCCGTTGCCTTCACCCGATCCAGCAGGGATTTTTCCGGCAGGCCGAAGTGAAAACTCACGACTGCGGGACGGAATTCTTCGAGCACTTCGCAGGCGGCGCTATCGAATGGGGCGCGATTGGACACGGGCGTCGGTGCATCGAAATCGGCGCCCAACTCCCGATAGTATGGCTCCAGCAGATTTTTCCAATCCCGGGCGCGCTGCTCATCGGGCGCCGGAGGCTGATGGCAAAAGAAGTTGACGTTGAAGGGGCGTGAGCTGTGTTGGCGGACGGTCTTGAGTTCTTCGCGCAACTGATCGCTGCTCAACATCGCCGCCGGCATCGAACCCAGGCCGCCGGCATTGCAAGCGGCAATGACCATGGCAGAAGTGGTCGCTCCCGCCATAGGACCCTGGATGATCGGCAACTCGATGCCGAGCAGATCAAGAATGCGAGTGTCAGGCCATTGACTCATGTGCAGTGCTCTCCGAGGGCGGTGGAGCGGAATTTGTATCAGTAATGGCGTGGCTCAGCCAGTCCGGTTTTCAGAAGAACGCTTTAGCTCAACGTTATCCGCGCCTGGCAGCCACGGTGCCGCGAGTGTCAACGCACCATGCCCGCCGCGACGTACGCAGGCCAGTACCGGCATCCACGACAGCCCGGTGAGCCGCACCTGGGCGGCAGTCACCATGCGTACTTCGCCGCAAGAACCACCTGCTGGCCCCGCGTCGGGAATGTAGACCGAGAACCAGTCGTGTTGCTGCTCCAGCACCAGGCAAAACAGCCAGCCCTCATCCTCGCAGACCAGCCCGACCTTGGCGCCTTCGACGTTTTCCAGTCCAGCCAGATGCGACGTCGCGTCCTTGAGCAAGCCGTATCCCGGCACTTTGCCCAGGACATTGTCTTCCAGCGAATTGAGTAGCGCAGTGCCTGCCCGAGTCTTGGCCAGCAGCCCCGCGAAAAAGCAGATCAGCACCAATGCTACCAGCGCCACCACGGTGAACAGGGTCACCCCGGCGACGCTGTAGTGGTCAAACATCGGCAGTAGTTTGTGAAGCACTGGCTTCAATAGCCGAACGGCTTTTTCCACCAGGATGAAAATCAACACCAGCGGCAGAATAAACAGCAGCCCCCCGGCTGCGGTGGTTTTGATGAAACGAAACATGGCACCTCCCTGCGACAGTGATTCGGTCAGCCGTTATCGGCGGTGAAAGCCACCGCCGCCACCGCCACCACCACCAAACGAACGGTTCATGACCTGGGACGACTGGTGATAGTTGTTGAGTCGTTGGTTGCCTTGCAGGCGTGCCGCAGATTCGCGGTTCAGGTTCTGGATTTGTACGCTGTTCGCTGGATTGACCCGCGTCGAGCTGCCCTTGACCATCGACTGCCAGCCGTTGTCGGTCTTCTTGTAGACGTTGCCGTCATGCCCGGCATAGACGTTACCGCCCACGTTCGCGGCGCCGCCATTGCGACCCTTGATACCACCGTACTGCGTGGTGTTGCCGGTGTTCGGGTTGTAGACCGCGCCGCGATTGGCGGTGACCTGGGTGCCGTTACGAGCATTGCCCGCAGTGACTTTTCCGCCAGCAATCGCACCGCCATTGGGGCCGACTATTTCACCGCTGCGACCCGCTGCGTAATTGCCGTTGTAGACGTTGTGCACCGCACCACGCTGGCCTGCTGTCGCGATACCGGTCCGTGAGTTGTAGGAAGAGCCGACCTGACCGGCCCAACGATTGCCGGTCCAGGCGTTGTAACCGGCGCCGTAACGGCTGACCGTCGCCCGATCACCCCATTGCCGGTAGATATTGCCGGTGCTGCCACCCCAGCCACCGGGGCCCCAGGCCACGGCCCCGCCGTGATAACCGTAGGCCGCGCCGCCCCAAGGCAGCGGCGCCGGGTACAAGTGCGGGCCCCAGGCATAACCCCAACCGTAATTACCCCACCATGGATAGGCGCCCCAGCCCCAGCCCATGGCCACGGTGTTGCCGCCCCAACTCCAGCCGAAACCGAAACCGAAGGTCCAGCCGGTCCATGGCGTATAGCGGATGGCGACGCCGGAGCCGTAAGTCATTGGCGGTCCGTACCAGGCATTACCGACCCACGGGGTATAGGGATAGCCAGTGCCGTACACCACGACGCCGCTGTTCGGGTCGATCGTCGAGCCCTGATAGCCCGGCGTATAACCCACCACCACGTTATCGCCGTTGGCCTCGTAGACTTTCACGTAGGTGATGTAGTGCATCGGCGAACTGGGCGGGATCGAGTAAATCACCGCCGGCACCGAGGTCGCGACAGACCATGGTCCCTGGACCGAAGGGGCGGTGAACCAGACACCGTTCTCCACGGCGTACCAGTTCTGGGCGTCGACCATGATGATCGGCGTCGCGCTGTTTTCCACGTATTGCAGCGGCGTGCCGGTGATGGCTTTGAGTTTGGGTTCGCCGTCGAACTGCGGCGCGCTCATTTTCACCTGGCTCTTCTTGATCGCCGAGGTCTGCGGGATGGTCGCGGCAATGGCCGCTTCCTGGGCTTGCGGTGTGCCGGCGACCGAGGCCTTGACGTTTTCCTTGGCGCTGTCATCGGGAATGTTGGCGAAGTCTGCCGGCAGCTTATCCGCCGGGGCAAAGGTCCAGGGGCCTTGCATGTCAGCTGCCTTGAACCAGCGTCCGGAAATCAGCACGTAGCTGTCCTGATCGCCGATTTCCTTGAATATATGCCCGGTGGTGTTGCTCACATACAGCAGCTGCGTGCCCTGTATCGGCTGCCATTGTGGCGCGCCGTCGGTGACGATCAACTCTGTGGGTTTGGTCGCGATGTGGATCTGTGGAATCGGCGGCTTGGCCAGCGTCGGGATCTTGTCTTTCGGATCGCTCTGGCCTGTCAGCAGGTCGACCTGACGACTCTGGATCGCGGCCTTCTTGGCTTTCTCCAGGTCGGCAGAAGGCGAGGGCAGCGGTGCGTATTGACCGTCGAGTTGATCGGCGACCATCCAGCCGTCGAACACATGCAGGTAATGTTTACCCTGGGCATCCTTGAGCAACAACGGACGGGTATTGATGACCCGTTGCAACGCAGTACCGTCCACCGGCCGGTAAGCCGGTTCACCGTCGATGTACACCAGCAGCGCCGGGACGTCGGAGGTGATGATGGTCGGCGGGGTGTTTTCAATGGGGTCGTTGCTGGATTTCTGCTCGGCGGCGATCACGCCCACGGCCGCTTCGAGTTGATCCAGGGAAATGGTTTTCTTGCGACTCTGCGCGTCCTTCTTGAGCGCGGCGACCCAGGCGTCGGCTTTGGCCGCGCTGGACGGGAAATCGGCCTTGGTGATCTGGTACTGATCGAGGGCGACCCAGCGCGTGGCCTTGTCTACCAGGGTATGGGCGCTGAACTGCACGATACCGTAGGTGGATTTGCCATCGGCGCCCGTGGCCTCAACTGCGGCACGCGCCTGCAGGGTATAGCCGTCCCAGCTGTCGAGTTGCGGCTGGTAGATCGTCAGTTTGGTGTCGCCGGCGTTGAGTACCTGAGGCCAGGTCGGGGCCGTTGCTTGCTCGGCAGGCGCTTTCGCGGTTTGCGGTGATGCGGCCTGAACGCTGCAGACGGCAAACACACCGAGTATGAGTAAAGCGATAAACGATCGCAGGCGAGACATTGTCAGCTCCATCGACGGGGCGAGTTTCCAGGGAATTTCCGGGCCGCGAAATCAGCATAGTCGCCGGTCAGGCAAATGCTTGGCAGAAGGATGCGTCGATGTGTTGCTTTGTGTTATTTCAATGGCCTGTCAATAGAAGGAGTGGCGTCGTAATGGAAATCAAACAGGTTTACGTGGATGGGTTCTCGGTTTCGGGGCTGCGGGTGCGCACCCGCAATATTGCCGAGCAAGACGCGGCAACGGCAAAGATCGGGCCGATGTGGGGGCAGTTCTACAGCGAGGGACTGACCGGGCGTATCGCGGCGCAACAGCCTGAGTCGCCGATCTATGGTGTGTATTCCAGCTATGAATCCGATGCCACGGGCGAGTTCGATGTGACGGCGGGTGTCGCTGTACTGGAGCCTGCGGCGGATCTTCAGACGATTCGCATCGAAGGCGGTCAATACCTGGTGTTCGAAAGCAAAGGTCCGATGCCGGGTGCCGTGATCGATGCCTGGCAACGCATCTGGGGTTACTTTGAAGCCAACCCGTCGATCAAACGCCGCTTCGCCACCGACTTCGAAGCCTATACCGGCCCCGAGTCAGTGGCGGTGCATATCGGCATCGTCTAAGGCTGCGCTTCGCGCTCCAGCAACTGGCGTTTGCGCTCCACGCCCCAGCGATAGCCCGACAAGTTGCCATCGCTGCGCACCACGCGGTGGCAGGGGATCGCTACCGCCAGGCTGTTCGCGCCACAGGCCTGGGCCACGGCGCGCACGGACTTGGGCGCGCCGATGCGTTGGGCGATCTCGGCATAACTGGCAGTGCTGCCGACGGGAATCTCGCGCAGCGCCTGCCAGACGCGCTCCTGAAACGCCGTGCCACGCAGGTCCAGTGGCAGATCCAGGCCAATGGCCGGGGCTTCGATGAAACCGACCACCTTGGCAATCAACTGCTCGAACTCATGGTCGGCACCGATCAGGTTGGCCCGGCGAAACTTGTCCTGCAGATCGCAGACCAACTGATGCGGGTCGCTGCCCAACAGAATCGCGCACACGCCACGCTCACTTTGCGCCACCACAATCGCACCGAGGGAACACTGGCCAACGGCAAAACGGATGTCATTGTTTTGCCCGGCGGCGCGGTAGTCACCGGGCTTCATCCCCAGCACCTGATCCGCTGCTTCATAGAAGCGGCTGTTGGAGTTGAAGCCGGCGTCGTACAAGGCATCTGTCACGGAGCCGCCGTCCGCCAGGCGTTCGCGAACCTTGCGTGAGCGATGGGCGCTGGCGTAACCCCTGGGCGTCAGCCCGGTGACGGCTTTGAACACCCGATGAAAGTGGAAACTGCTGAGACCGGCTGCTTGCGCCAGTTCGTTCAGTGCCGGCAGATTTTCGGCCGATTCGATCTGGCGGCAAGCGGCGGCAACGGTGGCCGCATGTTGTGCTGCGCCTTCACTCTGGTCTCTGGTCGCTCGTTTGCTGGGCCGATAACCCGCCGCTTCGGCCTGTTCGGCCGTGTCGAAAAACTCGACGTTCTGCGGTTTCGGCAGACGCGCCAGGCTGCTGGGGCGGCAATAGATACCCGTGGTTTTAACCGCATAGACAAACTGCCCGTCAGCCTTGGCATCGCGGGCGACGACGGCGGCCCAGCGCGGATCGCTTTCGGTGGTGAGCTGTTTCGAATGGAGGGTCATGGCGTCACGTCCTTTAGCGGGTTTGGCTCAGATTAACCAGCCGCCAGTGGCGCCGCACTCCGGGTCTTGCGGTCAAATTCGAGGCATTCATTGCGCGGTACGAAAGGTGAAGTTGATCCGCTGCTCGCCCAGTTTCGGGTGATGTCCCTGTTTGATTGGCAACACGCCGTGATAACGCAAGCGATCAACGCCGCCCCACACCACGATGTCGCCATGCAATAAAGGCACGCGCTGACTTTTGTCGCTGCGCTCGAAGCCGCCAAACAGAAACATCGCCGGCAATCCCAGCGACACCGACACGATGGGAGCTCCAAAGCTGCCTTCATCCTTATCCTGATGCAACGACATTTTCGCCCCTGGAGCGTAGCGATTGATCAGGCAGGAATCCGGCACGAAATCAGCAAAGCCGGCTTCCCGCGCCGCCGCTTGTGCCAGCTCGAAAAACACCGCAGGCATGGCCGGCCAGGGCTGGCCGGTTTGCGGGTCGTGACGAGTGTAGCGGTAGCCGCTGCGATCGGTGGTCCAGCCGAGCGTACCGCAACTGCTCAACGCCACGGACATGGTAAAGCCACCGGGAGTGACCATTTGCCGAAACGGCGCTGCGGCGAGTACCGCTTCCAACGCTGGCAACAATTGATCGAGCAAGGGCAGGGCAAAGCCGCGCAGGACCCAGGACTGCTCGCCGATCTGCTCGCGCCGGGGCGGTTGCTCGGGTTCTACGTCGGCGAACAGATCGAAATTGTCCGGGCTCATGATTCATGCCCTGTCAGGTCGGATTTCAGACGGGGAGGCGACGTCCCTGTTATCGCCCCAGAGGTGTTACAGCGCTTTGCTGACGGCGATGTCGCTGATGACATCTTCGCTCGAACCATGAAGGGCATCCAGCGCAGCCCTGGCTTCTGCTTCGGTGCCATTTTCAAGCTGGGCAAATTCGAAGCGACGCTCGCCGTTGAGTTTATATTTGATGACGTACTTGGTAGTTTGGGCCACGGTCATGCCTGCCTTTACGTGCGTGAAGCGCCCATCAGCTCAGTTTTGTGCTGGAGCGGCGGATAATCTTGATCGAGTGGGTCAGGGTCGGCTTGCGCGTGACGCTGATTGGCCGACGGTTGACGGTGTCGATGGTGATGTTCCAGAAACCGGTACTCGGCGCAGTGATGCGCGCCGGGAAGGTGTCGAACGCGCCGCCGTGATACGTGTGACGACCGCCGTTCTTGAAGCTGCGGAAGTTGGCGTCGTTCATCAAGCGGATGTTGCACGTTTGGGAGCACTGGATGACGACGATGTCGTCCTCGTTGAGGTGCTCGCGCTGGTGGATAAATTTCATGAGGCGCCTCCAGAAGGGCTTTTTCTACAAAATCAAAACGATAGCATGGGCGATTGGCGCAGTTTATCAGCCCGAACAGGTTATTATCCGGCAGTCGGGGTGTGCTTTGACAATTAAAAACAGTAATTCGGAATTCTATGAGCGATAAAAGCAGTGGGCCTCGGAGAAAAACAGCATTTACGCTGTCGGAGGATCTTTATCGGAGGTTTTGTATGAAATGGGGTGTGCTGGTTTTGCCATTGGCATTGGCGGTAAGTGGTTGCGCATCGGTCGCCGAGATCAATGCATCGCTGCCCACCATGAACGTGATCTCAGGCAAAAAGCCCCACGAGTACGCGCAATGCCTGGTAACCAAGCTTGCCAGCAGCCGTGGCGCCTTGCAGCTTGAGCCGCACAAGGACGGTGTACGGGTGATTGTCCCCGGCAAACTTTCCTCTGGGCCGGCGGCGGTGTTTGACATCGAGGAGCGCTCCAGCGGCAGCAGCATCAAGCTGCACGAGCGCATGTCAAACGTTCCCGTACGTCCAAAGGATGTGCAGGCTGCGGCCAACGCGTGCATTTCCGGCTCATAGTTTCCGGCTGATAGACTGTCGCGTGCTTATATAGATGCCGTCAAAGCACTGCTTTGGCGGCATTGTCATTTCTGGAGTTGCGCATGAAGCGAGATCAAGTACGGGAACGCCATGCAGAGGGCCATATCTCTGCGACGCATGTCATACAGAACCCGGCGAATTCAGGGGAATGGATCGTGTTTTTCAAGAAAAGCGCCGGGCGCAGTTATTTCCTGGTGGACGACAACGATGAAGTCGAGTCCTTCAGTCGTCTCGACGATTTGATCGAGACCGTGCGCGGCCTCGGGATCAAATTCGCCGAAATTCACATGTAAGGCAAACGCCTTACTTGCAGACCACAACCACGTTGCGCGTCTTGTAGTTGCCGACATCCACGCCCAGGGTCTTGTCGCTTTCCTTGGTGGCGGGGGTGCCATTGCTGCTGACGATCCGGTAGCCGGTGCCCGCACAGGAGGCGTCGGCTTTTTCGTAGCAGGCCGCCCAGTTGTTGGCCTCGCCGGAGCAATCGATGGTCAGACCCTGCTCGCCGTTTTTCAGGTAAGTGTGTTCCGACGTGGCACAGCCAGTCAGCGCCAGTACCGCAATCAGTGCCAGAAATTTGTTCATGTCGTTTTCGTCGTCAAGGGGAGGGAGCTAAACGCTGTGACAGCGCCGGTATCGAAAGGTTATGGCGAGTGGCCAGTCCCGTGAAAATAAACCACAAAAAAGCCCTGCATCAAGGCAGGGCTTCGGTTGTGTCAGCAACCGTTCAGGATTTGTCCTTGCCGCGACGTTTGGGGCCGGCCGGCTGATCCTGCAACACCGATGCCACTTCAATGGCCAGTGCTTCGGTCGGGAACGGTCCGGCAATATTCTCACCGCCAACGCTGTCCACCCACCATTGCCCGTCCTTCGCCTGATTGATCAGGTAACCGTTGACGCTTTTTGCTGCCGACATCTATCTGCCTCGTTGGCTGGTTCAATCGCGCAATGATAGCGCCAAATGCGCCCAAAAGGGGCTGATCGGCGTATGGTGGTGCAGATTGACTGCTCGGTCGCAAATCGTGCAAGTCAGGTGGTTTCTGCTATCTATTAGAAGTTGCAAGAGGGTTCGTGCAGTGACTTGCGGAACTATCAGTCAAAATATTTCTCTATGATGGCATCGGTTAGCCAGCGCGGGGCATTGTAAGGTGCACGCCGCCTGATTAGACTGCGCCGAAACTCGTACACACAGCCCTTTCAAGGACTTATATGATCAAGAAATGCTTGTTCCCAGCAGCCGGTTACGGTACTCGCTTCCTGCCAGCGACTAAAGCCATGCCCAAAGAAATGCTGCCGGTGGTAAACAAGCCACTGATCCAGTACGGCGTCGAAGAAGCACTGGACGCCGGTTTGACCGAAATCTCGATCGTGACCGGTCGCGGCAAACGCGCCCTGGAAGACCACTTCGACATCAGCTATGAGCTGGAAAACCAGATCAAGGGCACCGACAAGGAAAAATACCTGGTCGGCATCCGTAAACTGCTCGACGAGTGCTCGTTCTCCTACACTCGCCAGACCGAAATGAAAGGCCTGGGTCACGCGATCCTCACCGGTCGCCCACTGATCGGCGACGAACCTTTTGCCGTGGTGCTGGCGGATGACTTGTGCGTCAACCTCGACGGCGACGGCGTACTGACCCAGATGGTCAAGCTGTACAAGCAATACCGCTGCTCGATCATCGCGATCCAGGAAGTCGATCCGCAGGAAACCAACAAGTACGGCGTTATCGCTGGCGACCTGATCGGCGACGATCTGTACCGCGTACGCAACATGGTTGAAAAACCAGCGCCTGAAGATGCACCGTCGAACCTGGCGATCATCGGTCGTTACATCCTGACCCCGGACATCTTCGACCTGATCAAACAAACCGAGCCAGGCAAGGGCGGCGAGATCCAGATCACCGACGCCTTGATGAAGCAGGCACAGAACGGTTGCGTGATTGCCTACAAATTCAAGGGCAAGCGTTTCGACTGCGGCGGTGCTGAAGGCTACATCGAAGCCACCAACTTCTGCTTCGAAAACTTCTACAAGACGGGCAAGGCTTACTGATAGCGCTTGGTTCGGTTGTACTGAGAAAGCCACCTTCGGGTGGCTTTTTCATTTTCTGCCCCCACATTGTTTGCAGCGCTTGCCCAACAAATATCTGCAGGTATGCTGATGGCCTGCCGAGGAGATAGAAATGGCCTACGATTTTGACCTTTATGTGATTGGTGCCGGTTCCGGCGGTGTGCGGGCTGCGCGTTTTGCTGCCGGTTTTGGCGCGAAAGTGGCGGTGGCCGAGAGCCGTTATCTGGGTGGCACCTGTGTGAACGTCGGTTGTGTGCCGAAAAAATTGCTGGTCTATGGCGCGCATTTTGCCGAGGACTTCGAACAGTCACAGGGTTTCGGCTGGACGCTGGGCGAGGCGAAGTTCGATTGGGCGACGCTGATCGCCAACAAGGACCGCGAGATCAATCGCCTCAACGGCATTTATCGCAATCTGTTGGTCAACAGTGGCGTGACGCTGCACGAGGCTCACGCGAAAATCGTTGATCCGCACACGGTCGAGGTGAATGGCGAGCGCTACACCGCCAAGAATATTCTGATCGCTACGGGTGGTTGGCCGCAGATCCCGGAGATTCCGGGGCATGAATACGCCATCAGCTCCAACCAGGCGTTCTTCCTCAAAGAGTTGCCCAAGCGCGTACTGATAGTCGGTGGCGGCTACATCGCGGTGGAATTTGCCGGGATTTTCCACGGCCTGGGCGCGGATACCACGCTGCTGTATCGCGGTGATCTGTTCTTGCGCGGCTTTGATGGTGCGGTGCGCAAGCATTTGCACGAAGAGCTGACCAAGCGCGGTATGAACCTGCAATTCAATGCCGACATCGAACGTATCGACAAGCAAACCGATGGCAGCTTGAAAGCGACGCTCAAGGATGGTCGTGAGCTGGAAGCGGACTGTGTGTTCTACGCCACGGGCCGGCGTCCGATGCTCGACAATCTTGGGCTGGAAAACACCGGCGTCAAACTCGACAAGAAGGGCTTTGTCGAGGTGGATGAGCAATACCAGACCGCCGAGCCATCGATTCTTGCCTTGGGCGACGTGATTGGCCGGGTGCAGTTGACTCCGGTTGCACTGGCTGAAGGCATGGCTGTCGCACGCCGTTTGTTCAAGCCTGAGCAGTATCGTCCGGTGGATTACAAGATGATCGCGACGGCGGTGTTCAGCTTGCCGAACATCGGCACCGTCGGCCTGACTGAAGAAGAGGCCCGCGCGGCGGGTCACGATGTGGTGATTTTCGAAAGCCGCTTCCGTCCGATGAAGCTGACCCTGACCGAGTGTCAGGAGCGCACGCTGATGAAGTTGGTAGTGGACGGCAAAACCGACAAGGTCTTGGGCTGCCACATGGTCGGCCCGGACGCCGGCGAGATCGTTCAGGGCCTGGCCATTGCGCTAAAGGCTGGCGCCACCAAGCGCGACTTCGATGAAACCATCGGTGTGCACCCGACGGCCGCCGAAGAGTTCGTCACCATGCGTACGCCGGTCGCGGGTTAATCGTCCTTCGCTGCGTCTGCCGCTGCCGCAAGGGCAGTCGCCAGGCGCACGCTTTCATCCAGCTTTGCCTGGGTCTTCGCCAATTCGGCTTGCAGTGACTGATTAACCTGTTCCTGCTCGTCGACATTCTGCTTGAGCGCCTGGCTTTCCAGCAGGGCGATGCGCAGGCGTTCCTGGAGGAGGGTGCGTTCGCTGTCGATGCGGTTGACCTGTTCCAGCAGTTGATCCTGACGGCTGTGGGTGTGTTTGAGCTGGTCCTGCATCAGGCTCAGCTCCCGGAGTGTCCCGCGGTTCTCCGTCAACAAGCGTTCGTTGTCGCGGTGCAGCTGGGTAATTTCGTCCTGACGAACCAGCGCACTTTGCTGTGCCTGACGCAACTCCATCTGAATCTGTTGCACCTGGCCCTCATGGCGACGCTGTTCCTGCTCGCGCTGTTCCTTGACCGCGCTGCGGTAGTGCTCCAGGGCGTCGCGAGCGTGCAGGTGTTTTTCTTCCAGCGAGTGAATCTGCTCGTCCTTGTCTTGCATGCGCAGTTCGAAACCGGCCAGTGCCTGGTTCAACCCGGCGTTGCGCGTCTGTTCGGTTTGCAGCATTGAGCGTGTGTCTTGCAGCGCTTCGGATTCCTGGGTCAGGGCCAGGCTTTGAAATTCGTACTGCTGATGCAGCTCGCTGTTCGCTTCCTGTGCTTGCGTCAGCTGTGTCTCCAGGGCCTTCCGCTGCGCCTCGAATAGCTCTCGCGCCTGATCGATCGGCTCCTGCGCCTGTTCTTTCAAGCGCTGCGCCAGCCGTGTTACCAGGGCCGTCAGCTCACTATCGATAGGCTCTGCAGGCGTTTCGACGCGCTCGCCGCCGACGTCCAGCTCCTTCAAATAGCGATGAATCGTGGTTTTCGAACCGGTATTGCCCATTTCGATCCGTACTGCATCGATGCTGGGGTTTTCGCCACGGGCGAGGATCGCCAGACGTGCCGCTTGCACCACCGCTTTGTTTACGCCGCCACGAGCCATTTGATCTCCTACGATTTCGTACTGTGGTACATGCCACTAATATACACATTGTACCACACGCATAATAAAGTTAAATATGACGTATTAGTCATCCGGGATATACTGGTATTACCCCGTGTGATACGCCTTTCTTCGGGTTTTCGCCCGCTGAAGCCGTACGTTTTCGAGAGCAGAGCCCATGTCCGAGCTGGATCGCTACCTGCAAGCCGCTACCCGCGATAACACTCGCCGCAGTTATCGGGCTGCCATCGAGCACTTCGAAGTGACGTGGGGCGGGTTTCTGCCGGCGACCAGCGACAGCGTCGCGCGCTATCTGGTGGCGTATGCGGGAGTGTTGTCGATCAACACCTTGAAGTTGCGCTTGTCGGCGCTCGCCCAGTGGCACAACAGCCAGGGCTTTGCCGATCCGACCAAGGCGCCGATGGTGCGCAAGGTGTTCAAGGGCATTCGTGCATTGCATCCAGCGCAGGAAAAACAGGCCGAGCCGTTACAGCTGCAACACCTGGAACAGGTGGTGGCGTGGCTGGAACTGGAGATCCAAAGCGCCAGGGCCGAGCAGGATCGCCCGCGATTGCTGCGCGCAACTCGGGACCGGGCGTTGATCCTGCTGGGTTTCTGGCGTGGCTTTCGCAGCGACGAGCTGTGCCGCGTGCAGATTGAGCATGTGCAAGCCCGCGCCGGTTCCGGCATCACCCTGTACCTGCCGCGCAGCAAGAGCGACCGGGAAAACCTCGGCGAGACGTATCAGACGCCGGCGTTACAGCGACTGTGTCCGGTGCAGGCCTACGTTGCCTGGATCACTGAAGCGGCACTGGTGCGCGGACCGGTGTTTCGCGGCATCGACCGCTGGGGCCATCTGAGCGAGGAGGGCCTGCACGCCAACAGTGTGATTGCCTTGTTGCGTCAGGTACTGGAGCGCGCCGGCATTCCGGCAGAGCACTACACCAGTCACTCCCTGCGCCGCGGCTTCGCCAGTTGGGCGCATCAGAGCGGCTGGGATCTGAAGTCGCTGATGAGTTATGTGGGCTGGAAGGACATGAAATCCGCCATGCGTTATGTGGAAGCAAGCCCGTTTCTCGGCATGACCTACCTCCCCGACAGCGCCGTCGTCCCGCCCAAGTAAGATTTCTTCTATTAACACCCTCCGCTAATAGCCAAAACCAATGAGCAGCATGAGGTTTGCCAATGAGCCATCCGCCGGATGAGTGGGTAGGATTCACTCCATCAACTTTTCAACCCTGACGGAGAGTCATCAATGCCTATCATCAACAGCCACGTTAAACCGTTCAAAGCTACTGCCTACAAAAATGGCGACTTCGTACAAGTGTCGGACGCTGACCTGAAAGGCAAATGGTCGGTGGTATTCTTCTACCCGGCTGACTTCACCTTCGTTTGCCCAACCGAGCTGGAAGACCTGGCCGACAACTACGCTCAATTCCAGAAGCTGGGCGTCGAGATCTACAGCGTTTCCACCGACACCCACTTTGCTCACGCGGCCTGGCACAACACTTCGCCAGCCATCGGCAAAATCCAGTACACCATGATCGGCGACCCGACCCTGACCATCTCCCGCAACTTCGACGTACTGATCGAAGAAGCAGGCCTGGCTGACCGTGGCACTTTCGTGATCAACCCGGAAGGCCAGATCAAAATCGTTGAGCTGAACGATGGCGGCGTGGGTCGTGACGCATCCGAGCTGCTGCGCAAGATCAAGGCTGCCCAGTACGTTGCTGCTCACCCGGGCGAAGTGTGCCCAGCCAAGTGGAAAGAAGGCGAGGCTACCTTGGCTCCGTCCCTGGACCTGGTCGGCAAGATCTAAGTCTGTGAAACGCATCACCAGGGCGGTTTACCGCACCTAAGTAAGCTGCACCGCCCTCAAAACGCCCGGGCGAGATTCGCTCGGGCGTTTTTTTTCGCCACAAACAAAAGGAAATCGCCCGTATGTTGGACGCCAATCTTAAAGCCCAGTTGAAGTCATACCTGGAACGGGTCACCCAGCCGATCGAGATCGTTGCTTCCCTCGACGACGGTGCGAAATCCCGGGAAATGCTCGAACTGCTGAAAGACGTTGCCAGTCTTTCCAATCAAATTACCTTGCTCGACAACGGTAGCGATGCACGCAAGCCATCGTTCTCGATCAACCGCCCGGGTGCCGATATCAGCCTGCGCTTTGCCGGCATTCCCATGGGGCACGAATTCACTTCGCTGGTGCTGGCCTTGCTGCAAGTCGGCGGCCACCCTTCGAAAGCCAGCGCTGAAGTGATCGAACAGATTCGCTCGCTCAAAGGCCAGTTCAGTTTCGAGACTTACTTCTCTCTGTCCTGCCAGAACTGCCCGGACGTGGTCCAGGCGCTGAACCTGATGGCCGTCCTGAATCCGAACATTCACCACGTCGCCATCGACGGTGCGTTGTTCCAGGCCGAAGTGGATGATCGCAAGATCATGGCGGTGCCCAGCCTCTACCTGAACGGTGAAATCTTCGGTCAGGGCCGTATGGGCCTTGAGGAAATCCTCGCCAAGATCGACACCAGCGGTGCTGAACGTCAGGCCGAGAAGATCAACGCCAAACAAGCTTTTGACGTGTTGGTGGTGGGTGGTGGCCCGGCCGGCGCTTCGGCAGCCATCTACGCGGCTCGCAAAGGCATTCGTACCGGTGTGGCGGCTGAACGTTTTGGTGGACAGGTGCTCGACACCATGGCCATCGAGAACTTCATCTCCGTGCAGGAGACCGAAGGGCCCAAGCTGGCCAGCGCTTTGGAAGAACACGTCAAGCAGTACGACGTCGATATCATGAACCTGCAACGCGCCACTGCCTTGGTACCGGCGAAAAATGCCGGTGAGCTGCACGAAATCCGTTTCGAAAGCGGCGCAAGCCTGAAGACCAAAACAGTGATCCTGGCCACTGGCGCTCGCTGGCGTGAAATGGGCGTGCCGGGTGAGCAGCAATACAAGGCCAAAGGCGTGTGCTTCTGCCCGCACTGCGACGGCCCGCTGTTCAAGGGCAAGCGTGTGGCGGTGATTGGCGGCGGTAACTCCGGCGTCGAAGCAGCCATCGACCTGGCCGGTATCGTGTCCCACGTCACGTTGCTGGAGTTCGACAGCAAACTGCGCGCCGACGCCGTTCTGCAACGCAAGCTGTACAGCATGCCGAACGTCACGGTCATCACCAGCGCGCTGACCAGCGAAGTGAAGGGTGACGGCCAGAAGGTGACCGGCCTGGTGTACAAGGACCGTGATTCGGGTGAATTCAACACCGTCGAGCTCGAAGGCATCTTCGTGCAGATCGGCTTGCTGCCGAACACTGACTGGCTCAAGGGCACCGTCGAGTTGTCACCCCGTGGCGAGATCATTGTCGACGCTCGTGGCGAAACGTCGTTGCCCGGTGTGTTTGCCGCCGGTGACGTGACTACGGTGCCATACAAGCAGATTGTGATTGCGGTGGGCGAGGGCGCAAAGGCTTCCCTGAGCGCATTCGACCACCTGATCCGGACCTCGGCCCCGGCGTAAACGCCAGCGCTGTAAACACAAAACCCCATGAGTGATCATGGGGTTTTTTATGTGCTTCACATTCCTAATGTGGGAGCAGGCTCGCTCCCACAGGGATGTGTGCTGAGTGTCTTACATCGGTGCTGGTTGAATGATCTCGACCCAGTAGGCATCCGGGTCCTTGATGAAGGCCAGGCTCTTCATGCGACCGTCGTTCAGGCGCTTCTGGAAGTCACAGCCCAGCGCTTCAAATCGCTCGCAGGCAGCGCGAATGTCCGGCACGGAGATGCAGATGTGGCCAAAACCGCGCGGGTCGGTGTTGCCGTTGTGATAGGCAAATTCCGGATCGTTTTCAGTACCGTGGTTATGGGTCAGTTCGAGAATGCCGGGGATCGACTTCATCCATTGCGTGCGTGCGGCGGCATCGGCCGGGATCTGGCTTTTATCGACCAGCGCCAGGAAATACAGGCTGAACTCGGCTTCCGGAAAGTCGCGTTTTTCCACCAGCGAGAAACCCAGGATACGCGTGTAGAAATCCAGGGATTTGGCGATGTCCTTGACCCGCAGCATGGTGTGATTGAAGACGAACTTCTGGGTGGCGGTATCGGGTTGGGCGGTGACGCCAGGGAAGGTGTTCAATTCGTGCAGGCTCATGGGCCCTCCGGTAAAAAAATGGGCGTGCGTTTGGGTAGCAATGATACGCAAGGCATCGAGCATCACCAAACCCGAACCGCAGGCTTGCCTGGCGGACGGGGGAGGCTCAGACTTTGCAGTTCAGCTCTTGAGTGACCCTCGTTATGATCCGACCGTATAAATCGCTGTTTGTCCTCCTGGGTTTGGCGCTGATGGCAGGCACCGCGCTGGCCGAAGCGCCAAGCATCACCTGGCCAACCGGCTGGGAGGTTGAAGCGGTACCGCCAAACGACGCCGCCCCGCAGATTTTCCGCCAGCGCGCGGTAAAAAACGATGCTGATGGCAATCAGGTGCTGGTCATGGAACTGACCATGACCCAAGTCGAAAGCGGTCATCAGGTGAACTTGCAGGGTGTGCTGATGGAGATGCGCAAATCAGTACAGAAGGATTTTTTCCAGGGTGGCTACCAAAGTGTCTGCAACAAAATTCACCCCAGTACGCTGAGCCAGCTGGCCGCGCTTGAAACCACCTGTACGGTGACCGAGAACGGTCGGCATGTGCTGTCTCAAACATTGGTCGCCGCCGTGCAGGACGATAAGGCTTATGTTCTTTCCTATGCCGGTCAGGCCGAGGTTTATAAGGCAAGTCAGGACGAAATAGCGGCAGCTCGAAACAGCTTGAAACTTTAGTTGGGCAAGTCGACAGGCGCAGAGGGTGGCGAGAACCCGGAATGTTAGATGTGCGAATGGATTAACCACAAAGTAAGTCGGTTATTATCGAAAGCCGGCACAGCGCCATGAATGTCGCTGCTGTTTTTATTACGTATTGTGACGGTACACAGGTCCGGAGATTTCAACTTTATCGACGGCAATCGTTGCATTTGTTAGATATCGCCCATGAAAAAGCCCTGCATAGGCAGGGCTTTTTCTCGCCGCTAAAGATTAGCCGCGTAGCCAGGAGTCAACGGTGGCTGCACCGTATTGTTCTTTCCAGGCTTTAAGGCCGCGGTGGTTGCCGCCTTTGGTCTCGATCAGTTCACCGGTGTGCGGGTTGTGATAGACCTTGACGACACGAGCGCGGCGGGTTTTAGGCGCCAAGGCCTGTTGCAGGCCTGACTTTGCCGGGTTCGGATCGAGGATGGCGATGATGTCACGCAGGCTTTTGCCGTAGGTTTTCATCAGCCCCTGGAGCTTTTCTTCGAATTCGATTTCTTTCTTGAGCCCGGCATCGTTCTTCAGGGATTCCAGCTGCTTGAGCTGTTCTTGAAGGGCCTTTTCAGCTGCACGAAATTCAGCGAGTCTGGACAATATCTTTACTCCAATAGTGTGTTTGGCTGATACCAACCGCAAACAAAGCTATAAGCCAAGAGCCTTGAAGCGACTCGGTGATAGTGGCTCGCCTGCTATTTTGCACAGGCAATAAAATTGTAGTAGTTAATGGGGCAAGAGTAAATCCCGTCTTTTTCCTGATGTAACAACAGCAGTCATTTGATTCGATTGGGGGCGCGGCGACGTTATCGGGCGGCTTAATACGCTTAGTTAATGATGGCTTAATGCAGCAACGAACTCCGCGCCGGGCATTGGTCTGCCATACAGGTAACCTTGCAGGAAGTTAACGTTGTGAGCCGTCAGGTAATCGCTTTGCTCCACGGTCTCTACGCCTTCGGCCACAATGCCCAGATCGAGTTTCGCCGAGAGTTCGATAATGCTGTCCAGAATATGTCGCGAGAGCGCATCGGCACCGATCATGGCGACAAAGCTCTGATCGATTTTCAGAAAGTCCACATTGAACTGGCGCAGGTAACCCAGGCTTGAATGCCCGGTGCCAAAGTCGTCGATGGCGATCATTACACCCAGCGCGTGCAGTTGTTCGAACAACTGGTGGGTCACGTCCGAAGGCTTGATCAGTTCGCGCTCGGTCAGCTCCAGCACCAGACTGACACTGCCTTGGGGGAACGCGCCGAGAAATTCACGGCAATCCTCTACCAGCTCCAGGTCATGACAATGGCTGGCGGTGATGTTGATGCCAATATGAAAAAGGCCATGGAAAAAAGCCGAAGCTGGCGCGAGGATGGCAGCTGTCTGTTTCATCAACGAGCGGGTCATCGGCACGATCAGCCCCGAGTGCTCGGCGAACGGGATAAACAGATCCGGGCGCACCAGGCCTTCCTTGGGGTGTTGCCAGCGCATCAGCACCTCGGTACCGCTCCATTGTTTGGTATCGCCATGCACCACCGGTTGAAAGTAGGGAATGAACTCCCCGGCCTCCAGGGCGCGCTGGATTTCGTGACTGGGCGATGTTGAACGCTTTTGCAATACATGCCCGATCGCGCCCGAGACGACGCCGAAGAACATCAGCAAGCTGAACAGCGGCGGGTACTCGGCTCTCATGTAGCGCCAGACTTCGCCCTCGGGGAACCCGGCTTTGACGGTGAAGGCATAGTGTGAGGACGTCAGTGTATTTTGCGCTTCAGGCAAGTCGGGCAGGGCGCCTTCCTGGACTTTCCCGTCGGCGGACAACCAACGGTTGCCCACTTGCAGCAGCAGGATCGTTTCGTGACCGATCAAACTCAGCATGTTGCTCAGGTGATAACCATTGAGGGTAGTCAATGCCCCCTGTTTCCCGGCGCTGAGCCGATACACCAGCAGCGCGGTGTCCGGCGTCACCGGGTTGCCGTTCATCAGCCACAGTTCGCCCTGGGTGTAGTCGCCGGGATTGACCTTCTCCTGATAGTCGCCAAACAGAGAGCTGCAATACAGGTTGTTGTCCCACACCAGATTGGTCGAACGCACGAACGGCCGGCGGGTTGTCTGTTCGCGCAAGGCCAGTTTGGCTTCGCTGCAGCTTTCACCGGCCAGAGGCAGCAATTCCCGGGCTGCCTGGGCGGTGTTGTCGAGCATCAGGTCGAACTGGCGCCTGGCTTCTTCGGCGGTGCGCTGGGTGCTGATATGCAAAGCCCGCTCGGCTTGCAGGCACAGAATGACCAACCCCAGCACTATCGGGATCACACCACATAATACGGTCACGACGATGCGCATACGCCGCGAACGGCGGTATTTGACGGTCAATGGCATTTGCGAAACCTGTCGCGATGAAATAGGGCTCTCAAATGCTGGCAGCGCTCAATGTGGCGCCTCCCAAAAAAGAGTTCAGTCAGTGGCTATGATAGATGGTCCTGGCGCTTGTGCCGCTGAACAAACTGCTTGCGCCGGCCACAAAAAAGGGGATTTGATACACAAGACGGACAAATCTGGTTACGCTGTGTAGAATCGGGTTACGCATACAATAATAATCGTCTTCTGGCAGCAGAAGCCTCGCCCGCAAGAGCCTTGGGTCGACAATGAAGAGTTTCGGGTTTCAACTGATCTATGGTGACTTCCTCGCCCGCAGTGTGCGCGGCATCTCCTGCGCGCCACCCGCCGGTCTCAGCATTATTAGTGACTAACGTTCCGTTAATTCTAAAAAATGATGAGGCGCCAACCATGGCAGATTTATACGAAAACCCAATGGGCCTGATGGGCTTTGAGTTCATCGAATTCGCATCGCCGACCCCGAACACGCTGGAGCCGATCTTCGCGATCATGGGCTTCACCAAGGTCGCGACCCACCGATCCAAAGACGTGCACCTGTATCGCCAGGGCGCGATCAACCTGATCCTCAATAACGAACCCCACAGCGTTGCCTCGTACTTCGCGGCCGAACACGGTCCGTCGGTGTGCGGCATGGCGTTCCGGGTCAAGGATTCGCAACAGGCCTACAACCGTGCTCTGGAACTCGGCGCCCAGCCGATTCACATCGAAACCGGTCCGATGGAACTGAACCTGCCGGCCATCAAGGGCATCGGCGGCGCGCCGCTGTACCTGATCGACCGTTTCGGCGAAGGCAGCTCGATCTATGACATCGACTTCGTGTTCATCGAAGGCGTGGATCGCAACCCGGTCGGTGCTGGTCTGAAAATCATCGATCACCTGACCCACAACGTGTATCGCGGTCGCATGGCCTACTGGGCCAACTTCTACGAGAAACTGTTCAACTTCCGCGAAATTCGCTACTTCGACATCAAGGGTGAATACACCGGCCTGACCTCCAAGGCCATGACCGCACCGGATGGCATGATCCGTATCCCGCTGAACGAGGAGTCGTCCAAGGGCGCCGGGCAGATCGAAGAGTTCCTGATGCAGTTCAACGGCGAAGGCATCCAGCACGTTGCGTTCCTCAGCGACAACCTGGTGGACACCTGGGATCGCCTGAAGAAAATCGGCATGCGCTTCATGACTGCACCGCCAGAAACCTATTACGAAATGCTCGAAGGCCGCTTGCCGAATCACGGCGAGCCAGTGGACCAGCTGCAATCGCGCGGGATCTTGCTGGACGGCTCGTCCGAGTCGGGCGACAGGCGTCTGCTGTTGCAGATTTTCTCGGAAACCCTGATGGGGCCGGTGTTCTTCGAGTTCATCCAGCGCAAGGGTGACGATGGTTTCGGCGAGGGCAACTTCAAGGCCCTGTTCGAATCGATTGAGCGGGACCAGGTGCGTCGTGGCGTACTCGCCACCGAGTAAGCCGTAGCGCATGTAAAAAAGCCCGGTCAGCAGCAATGCTGACCGGGCTTTTTATTGGCTTGATGCCGACGATCACAGGCCGAGGTCGGACAAGCCCGGGTGATCATCCGGGCGGCGACCCAGTGGCCAGTGAAACTTGCGCTCGCTTTCCTTGATCGGCATGTCGTTGATGCAGGCGAACCGGTTGGCCATCAGGCCGTTCTCGTCGAACTCCCAGTTTTCATTGCCGTAGGAGCGAAACCAGTTGCCGGAATCGTCGTGCCATTCATAGGCATAACGCACGGCGATGCGGTTACCGGTGAAGGCCCAGAGCTCCTTGATCAGGCGATAGTCCAGCTCCCTGGCCCATTTACGGGTCAGAAACGCCTTGGCTTCTTCGCGACTATGGGCGAACTCGGCGCGATTTCGCCATTGGGTGTCGAGGGTGTAGGCCAGGGACACTCGCTGTGGATCGCGGGAGTTCCAGCCGTCTTCGGCGAGCCGGACTTTTTCAATCGCCGATTCACGGGTGAACGGCGGCAGGGGCGGACGAACTTCGGCAGCAGATGACATTGAGTGTCTCCTTATCCAGGTAAAGTGCTTACACGTTGTCGAGTTTATTTAACGGTTACAGGTCCAGTAACTTTCGCGCCATGTATTGCGCATTATCGGCAGCACCGTGATCGCCCATCAGCAAGGCGACAGTAATGGCGCCGTCGATCAGGATCAGCAACTGTCTGGCCAGGGCTTGCGGATCTTCAGCGCCATGCTCGGTACACAGCTCGCACACGTAGTCGAGCAGCTTCTGTTTATGCTCTTTTGCCACCAGGCGCACCGGGTCTTGGGGATCGCCGGTTTCGCCGCTGGTGTTGATGAAGGCACAGCCGCGAAAGCCGTCGGAGGCGAACCAGGTCTTGAGTACGGTAAACAGGTTGAGCAGGCGGTCCGCCGGGCTCGACGCCTTGTCGACCTCGCTTTTGAACCACTGCATCCAGCGCACGTCGCGGCGTTGCAGGGCGGCAACGACGAGCTCCTCCTTGTTGGCGAAGTAGCGGTAGACGCTTTTCCTGGAGACACCGGCGGTCTTCACCAGAAGATCCATACCCGTGGCGGCGATGCCACTTTTGTAGATCAGCTTTTCGGTGACGTCCAGGATGATATCGCGTGTTTCGGTCGTGGTGATTTCGTTCATGTGGCAACAGTAGAACGATCGTTCTCCTTGGTCAATATAAATGTATGGCGCCTGTTGGATAGCCTTCGCGAGCAGGCTCGCTCCCACAGGGGGAATGCATTTCAAATGTGGGAGCGAGCCTGCTCGCTAAGAGGGGCATTACAGACAGCCACAAGACCCAAGCGGATCCATGGTGTAAGCTCTCGGGTTCTTCGGATTCGACCCATTGCGAGCCCTATGCCGTCGCTTTTCAAACGCTCCCTGCTGCCCAAACTGCGCGGTTTTCCACTGACCGCCGATGCCGTCACCATCCTCTCCGGCGCTGCCGAGTACCGGCGTTGCCTGCTGGAGCAGATCGCGCAGGCCACACGGCGCATCTATATCGTCGCGTTGTACCTGCAACAGGACGAAGCCGGCCAGGAAATCCTTGATGCCTTGCATACCGCCAAACTGGCGCGTCCTGAGCTGGACGTAGTGGTGGTTGTGGACTGGCTGCGTGCGCAACGCGGGCTGATCGGTGCCGGCAAGCAGCCGGGCAACTCGGCCTGGTATCAGGAAATGACCCGCACTCACGCCAGCGAGGTGCCGGTGTACGGCGTGCCGGTGCAGACCCGCGAATTGTTCGGCGTATTGCACCTCAAGGGCTTTGTGATCGACGACTGCGTGATCTACAGCGGCGCCAGTCTGAACAACGTTTATCTGCACAAGTTCGACAAGTACCGCTACGACCGTTATCACCTGCTGCACAGCAGCGCGCTGGCCGACTCCATGCAGCACCTGATCCAGCACGGCCTGATCGCCTCCAAAGCGGTGCATCGCCTCGACCTGCCGAACCTGCCCACCACCCGCAGCCTGCGCAACGACATCGGCGACTTGCGCAGCCGCCTCAAGCACGCGGCGTACGACACAACGACGGGCACCACCATCAAAACCGGCCTGAGCGTCAGCCCGTTGCTGGGCGTCGGAAAAAACAACCCGCTGAGCCGAGTGATCTGCGAATTGATCGCCAGCGCCCAACATCAGCTGACCATCTGCACGCCGTACTTCAACCTGCCGCTGGCGGTGACCCGCGAAGTGAACCGGGCGCTGGCCCGAGGGGTGAAAATCGACATCATCGTCGGTGACAAAACCGCCAATGACTTCTATATCCCGCCGAGCGAGCCGTTCAAGGTCATCGCGGCATTGCCGTATCTCTATGAGATCAGCTTGCGACGCTTCGCCAAACGACATCAGTCGGACATCGACAGCGGACAGTTGAACCTGCACCTGTGGCGTGACGGCGACAACACTTATCACCTCAAGGGCATGTGGGTTGATCAGCGCTATACGTTGCTGACCGGCAATAACCTCAATCCACGGGCGTTCCGGCTCGACCTGGAAAACGCGCTGCTGATTGATGACCCCAAAGGTGAGCTGCTGGAGCCGCGTCGCAGCGAGCTGACGGAGATCTTCCAGCACACTCGGCGCGTTGAGCGTTATCTGGACCTGGAAACCCTGCCGGAATACCCGGGCGCGGTGGCCAAGTTTCTCAAGCGGGTGAGTCGAGTAAGGATTGAGCGATTGCTCTATCGGATGTTGTAAGAAGTAACAAGGCTGGGGCAGATCTGTTGCCTTTGAAAATGCCTTCGCGAGCAAGCCCGCTCCCACACTGGATCTGCATCAAAACACAATAAATGTGATCGACACAGAACCCATGTGGGAGCGGGCTTGCTCGCGAAGAGGGCCGCGCAGACGCTAAAGGTCTTAGTTCAGACCCAACTTGCCACGCAGTGTCGACAAGTCTTCAGCCAAAGTATTAACCGGGCCAACCAGCGCCTTGCGGTCAGCGTCCTTCACTTTGTCATACGTCTCGAAACCACCATCCTTGGTTTTGTACTTGGCCAGGATCTTGTTCACGGCAGCAAAGTTTTTATCAACCTTGGCTACGAACGCCTTGTCCTGCTTTTCGATCTGCGGACGGAACAGGTCGACGATTTTCTTGGCGCCGTCGATGTTGCCCTGGAAGTCATACAGGTCGGTGTGGCTGTAGCGATCTTCTTCACCGGAGATCTTGGTCGCGGCCACTTCTTCAAGCAGGGCAGCGGCACCGCCGACTACTTTCTCTGGCGGGAAGGTCAGGCCGGCAACGCGGGTTTGCAGGTCCTTGACGTCTTTGTCCAGTTTGTCAGCCAGGTCGTTCAGGCCTTGGGTGCTTTTTTCCGAGAACAGGGTGTATTCGATACGGTGGAAGCCGGTGAAGTCGTCGGCTTTCACGCCTTTTTCGTGGTCATCGACACGCGAGTCGATAGACGCATCCAGGTCACTGAACAGCTCGGCAATCGGCTCGATCGACTCGTAGTAGACACGGGTCGGTGCGTAGAGCTTTTGTGCGGTGGCCAGGTCGCCTTTTTTCACGGCGTCGGTGAACTGTTGGGTGTGGCTGGCCAGTTCGTCCAGTTGCTCGGTCACGTAGATCTTGTAGTCCGAAACCGGCCCCACCAGATCCATCGGCGCGGTCGCTGCGAAAGCCGAAAGCGGGGTATTGAGCAAGCCAAGGGTCAGCAGTAAAGTGAGTGGCGACTTTTTCATATGACGGTTCCGTTGGGGGTGTCGTGTCAGTTTTTGTTACGCAGTTGTTTTTGGTTGTGTAGCGTCAAACAACGAGCGACCAATGAAATCCTTGTCGCCCGTAACACCCGGCAGGGTGAAGAAGTACCCGCCACCGACCGGCTTGAGGTATTCCTCGAGCGGTTCGCCGTTGAGTCGGGTCTGTACGGTGATGAAGCCTTTTTGCAGGTCCGCCTGGTAGCAGATGAACAGCAGGCCCATGTCGAGCTGACCGTTCTTGTTCACACCGTTGGAGTAGTTGAACGGACGACGCAGGATCAGGTTGGCCTGAGTCGCAGCGGTACGCGGGTTGGCCAGGCGAATGTGCGCGTCGAGCTTGGTCAGCTTGCCTTCAGGGTCTTTGGCGTAATCCGGCACTTCGGTTTCATGGGTGCCGCCCATAGGCGCGCCGGTGGTTTTGACCCGGCCGAGAATGCTTTCCTGTTCCTGCAGTGGCGTGCGGTCCCAGCGCTCGACGAAGTTGCGGATGATCCGCACCGCCTGGTAACTGCCATTGGCCGCCCAGGCCGGTTCATCGCTGCCTGACTGGACCCAGACCAGGTTGTCCATGGCCTTGGCATCGTTGGAGTCGGGGTTGGCCGAACCGTCGCGAAAGCCCAGGAAATTGCGCGCGCTCTGCGCTGGCACACCGGGTTTGGCCGGGGCTTGTGGCGGCACACTGCCTTCCTGTTTCCAGCGCACCAGCAGCAGGTCCGGCATGTTTTTTACGATGTCGCGCAGGGCGTGGATGTTGGTGTCGGTGGTGTTGGAACAGAACTGCAGGCTCAGGTCGCCGTGGCAGCAATCGGGGTCCAGCGCATCGTTGGGGAAGCCGACCATGCGGATCAAACGCTTGGGTTTGGCATCCGCCAGGCCAAAGCGCTCGTCGAACAGCGACTCGCCGACCGAGACGGTGATGGTCAGGTTGTCCGGGGTCACTACCGGGCCGAGAATGCCTGAGTCCACCGGTGGCAGTTTCGGATCGACCTGATTCACCGGGCCGCCCTTCATCAGGAACGCGATGCGCTCGTTGAGGGTGCGGAACATCCGCTCCAGGTCTTCGCGGTCGCTGGCCAGCACATCAAACGACACGAGCATGCCCGACGCCGGGCGCGGGGTGACGATGCCGGTCTGGTGCTTGCCATGGAAGTCATGCCGGTCTTCGGTCTTGTCGCTGCTCGGGGCTTCAGTCACTTGCGCCGGGCTGCTGGCAGCCATCGCCGGACAGCTGAGCGCGGAACCGGCCAAGGCCACACCGGCGGCGCCCATGCCCATCAGGACACGGCGACGCTGGGCTGAAAACTGATCTGAATCATTCATCTAAAAGTCGTCTTCTGCTTACAGGCCGGAAAGGCCAAGGGCGGGATCGATTCCATCGAGTACGTCGGCCAGTGCCTTGGCCTTGTCGGCGATCTGCTTGCGTTGCTCGGCACTGACGGTGTCGTAGCTGGCATAGCCATCCTTGACCTTCAAGCCATTGAGTTCGGCGTCGAGGGCGGTGATCGCGTTGTCGATATTCGGTAACAGTTCAGGCGCGGACTTGGTCAGCAACGGACGCAACAGGTCGACGACCTTGCGGGCCGCCTCCAGGTTGGCGGCAAAGCCGTTCAGGTCGGTGTGGCTGTAGCGCTCTTCTTCACCGCTGCTGGCGCGCACATCGGCCAGGCTGTTGAGATTGCGCACGACGATGCTCACCAGTTGCTCCGGTGGCAGCGACTGGGCGAGCAATTGCTGCTTGAGGCGGGTGACATCAGTGACCAGACGCTGAGCGACCGGCGTCAGGCCGTCGAGGCTGCGCTGCTGGAACAGGGCATATTCGAGGCGATGGAAGCCAACGAAACCTGGATCCTGCTCGCGTTTTTCGAAGTAGTCGGCACGGGCGTTGATGGCGTTGTCCAGCTCGGACAGGCGTTGCGCTGCCGGGGCGATCCGCTGATAGGCGGCACGGGCCGGCGCGTACAACGCCTGGGCCTGGCTCAGGTCGCCGGCTTCGATGGCTTGCTCAAGGGCCGTCACGGCTTTGATCAGCGCACTGCTCTGGCTGCTCAGGTACACGCGAAATTCCGAGAGCGGACCAATGAACGCGACCATCGACGGCTTGGCCTTGGCGGCGGCATCGGAGGCGGCGGTCGGGGTCACGTGCAAGGTGCCGCGCGGGTTGCTCAACAAACCGCAAGTGATCGCGTAGTCACCGGGCGCCAGGTTGGCGTTGATCACCTGGCTGAGGCCGGGGGCGATGTTTTCCCGTTCTTCGAGTACCAGCACGCCATCGAGGATTTCCCATTCAACGGCCCGGTCCGAGCGGTTGACGATGCGGAAACTGGCGCGGCCCGCCGGGACGGTCAGGGCGTTCGGCTCACAGCTGTGAGGGTGAATGGTGACGACCACTTCATCATGGTTGGTCTGGCGCTTGGCCGCGGCCATTTTCGAGGCGTAATAGAACAGGCCACCGGCCGCGATCATCACGATTACCGAACCGGCCACCGCCCAGCGCAAGGCGCGGGGAGGGGAAGCCACTGGAGGAGTAGGCGTTGGCATGAAGGCCCTTACTGGCTGGAAACGGAAGAAGTTTGCTGGGTGGGCGCGGCAGCCGGGAGGAAGAACATCACCAGCGCCACCACCAGATAAATCAGATAAGCCCCAAGGGTGCTGACCGTCGGTGCGTCCTGATAACCGAACATACCGGCCAGCACCGAGCCCAAAGGACCGTCCATCGGCAGCGTTGCGCTGAAGTCGAAAAGCACGGTTTGCAGATGATTCCAGACCCCGGCTTCATGCAGCGCCTGCACCGAGTTGGAGAGAATTCCCGCCGCTACCACCAGAATGAACAGCCCGGTCCAGCGGAAGAACGCCGACAAGTTCAGGCGCATGCTGCCGGTGTAGATCAGGAAGCCGACAATGATCGCCAGGACCAGGCCGAGCAGGGCGCCAATCGGCGCCGCCGGGCCTTCGCTTTGCTGAAACACGGCCAGCAGGAAAAACACGGTTTCCAGACCTTCGCGGGCCACGGCGAAAAACACCATGGCAATCAGCGCGGTAACCTGGTGTTTCGAACCGGTCAGCGCATGATCAAGGGAAAGATGCAGCGAATGCTTGATCGAACGCGCCACTTTACGCATCCAGAACACCATGGAACTGAGAATGCCCACGGCGACCAGCCCCACCACACCTTCAAACAATTCTTGCTGTTTCTGCGGGAATTCGGCGCTCATCAACTCCAGGCCACCGCCGACCAGCAGGGCGAGGGCGGCAGCGAGGAACACACCAATCCACACGGCGGGCATCCACTGGCCACGACCGGTCTGCTTGAGATAGCTGGCAATGATGCCGACGATCAGCGCGGCTTCAATGCCTTCGCGCAGCATGATCAGAAAGGGAACAAGCATTCATCACCGTCGAGTTAGTTAGGTTGCTAATTTGTAACATAATGACACTCATTCTCACATGACATCAATTGACTTTCGCTGAACGTCAGCTGAACGGCGCAAAAAATCGCAGCCTTCGGCAGGTCCTGCAGGATCAAGGGCCACCATGGATTTGCGCTTGGGCTCGGTCGATGTAGGAGCCGCCGAAGGCTGCGATCTTTTGATCTTGAACAGCCCACACCTGCGCTAATATGCCGCGATCAAGAATAGAACAAGGCCTGTCCCGCGCAATGTCGGAAAAAGACACCATCGCCATTCAACTGGTGCGCGAAGCACTGCTGCAAAGCTGCGCGCCGGGGGCGACCACGAATGAGGTGCTGCACAAGGTCGGTATCGATCCAGGGTTGTTGCCAAGCGCTGACGCCCGAGTCCCGGCCACCGCTTATGCGCGCTTGTGGCGCTTGCTGGCCCGGCGCGGCGACGATGAATTCTTCGGCATGGACCCGCGCAAACTCAAATCCGGCAGCCTTGAATTTCTCTGCCGCTGCGCCATGCTCCAGCCAACTCTCGCGGCAGGGCTGACCTCGGGGCTGGGCTTTCTGTCACTGATGCTCGAAAAAATGCCTGCGCAGCTTGTCCGCCAGCAGAGCCTGGCGGAGATCGTCCTGCTGGAAGACGACCACGACCCGCGCCGCGCCTTCACTTATTTCACCTACTGGATGATCGTCCATGGCGTCGCCTGCTGGTTGGCAGGACGCAGGATACCGATTCTGGCGATTGAACTGCGCTGCCCGATGCCGGATTTCTGCACTGATTATCAGGTGATGTTTTCCGAAAACCTGCGCTTCGACCGGCCCCGCACCCGGATGATTTTCGCCGCCGACTGCCTGGACCTGCCGATCAAGCGCAGCCCCGAAGAGCTCAAGCGCTTTCTGGCGCATGCGCCGGCCAACATTCTGGTCAAGTACCGCGACCCGCAGAGCCTGGCCAGCCGGATCAAGCAGGACCTGCGGCAAATCCCCGCCGAACACTGGCCCGAAGCTGAAACGTTGGCGCAGCAACTGTGCATGTCGGCCTCGACCCTGCGCCGCCGTCTGGCCGAAGAGGGCCAGACCTGGCAGGGGCTCAAGGACAGCGTGCGCAAGGAACTGGCCATCGTCTGGCTGGCCGAACCCGGTATCAGCTTCGCCGAAATCGCCACGCGACTGGGGTTTGCGGACGCCAGTTCGTTCTATAAGGCATTTCGTAAGTGGTCGGGGAGCAATCCGGGGCATTACCGCAGTTTGATCCTGGATGAGGTGAGCTGATCCTCAATGTCTGTCGCCTGCTCCGGGCGGCGTTCCGACGAAGAGGCCAGTCCAAACACCCCCCCTCAAACCATGGCCAAACCGGTCAGCCAACTTGATAGCTTTGACCATTGTCCCGCTCCCCGCGCAGAGCGAGTATTGCTGTGTTAGTTACGGTGCCCCCATCTAATAAAAACACAGAGGGATTCTGGCCATGCGCGATTACTTGTCTGCCACGTCACAGTTCGATTACCAGCACACCGTCGACGTTGCGCTCACGGGCGACCTGACGGCCCTGAACGCCTGCATCGAATGCTGCGACCGGCACGCCTTGCCGGGCCGCATCGCGTTGTTCTGGGAAGGCCACGATGGCAGCAGTGCGACTTACACCTTCAGTGACTTGCAGGACAAGGCCGCGCGCTTCGCCAATTTCCTGCTGGCTCAAGGCGTGAAGAAGGGCGACAAGGTCGCCGGTCTCCTGCCACGCAACATCGAACTGCTGATCACGGTATTCGCCACTTGGCGCATCGGCGCGGTCTATCAGCCGCTGTTCACCGCATTCGGCCCCAAGGCCATCGAGCATCGCTTGAGCAGCTCCGGTGCCAAAGTCGTGGTAACCGACGCGGTCAATCGTCCAAAACTGGCAGACATCGCCAATTGCCCGATCACCGTCACCGTCAGTGGCGCCAAAGGCGAGGGGATCGTGCGCGGTGATTTCAGTTTCTGGGCCGAGCTGGCCAATCATTCTCCCGTGTGCGAACCGCTGCTGCTGACCGGCGAAGACCCGTTCCTGCTGATGTTCACCTCGGGCACCACCGGCCCGGCGAAAGCATTGTCGGTGCCGCTCAAGGCCATCGTCGCCTTCCAGAGCTACACCCGTGACGCCGTGGACCTGCGCCCCGAAGATGCGTTCTGGAACGTCGCCGATCCAGGCTGGGCCTATGGCATTTACTTCGGCGTCACCGGGCCGATGTCGATGGGGCATCCGATCACCTTTTACGACGGCCCGTTCACCGTCGAAAGCACCTGCCGGGTGATCAACAAGTACGGCATCACCAACCTGACCGGTTCACCCACCGCGTACCGCTTGCTGATTGCCGGTGGCGACGAGTTCGCCCGTTCGATCAAGGGCAAACTGCGCATCGTCAGCAGCGCCGGCGAGCCGCTGAATCCGGAAGTGATCCGCTGGTTCGCCGAGCATCTGGACGTAGTCATTCACGATCATTACGGCCAGACCGAACTGGGCATGGTGCTGTGCAACCACCACGGCCTGACGCACCCGATCCACATGGGCGCTGCCGGTTTCGCTTCGCCGGGCCACCGCATCGTGGTGCTGGACGATGACTACAACGAGTTGGGCGTCGGCCAGCCGGGCATTCTCGCCATCGACCGCGCTCAGTCGCCGATGTGCTGGTTCGGCGGTTACGAGGGCGTGCCGACCAAGGCCTTTGTCGGCAACTATTATTTGAGTGGCGATACCGTCGAGTGGAACCCCGACACCAGCATCAGCTTCGTCGGGCGCAGTGACGACGTGATTACCACCTCCGGCTACCGCGTTGGCCCGTTCGACGTGGAAAGCGCGCTGATCGAACACCCGGCCGTGATCGAGGCGGCGGTGGTAGGCAAGCCCGATCCGCAACGCACCGAACTGGTCAAGGCTTTCGTCGTGCTCAGCCCGCAATACCGCGCGGAACCGGCGTTGGCCGAAGAACTGCGCCAACACGTGCGCAAGCGTCTGGCCGCGCACTCGTACCCGCGTGAAATCGAATTTGTCAGCGAGTTGCCGAAAACCCCAAGCGGCAAATTGCAGCGCTTTATCTTGCGCAACCAGGAAATCGCCAAGGCTCAAGAGGCCGCCGCGAACAACGTTTCAGCTTGAACCCAAGGAAACAGTCATGCAGATCGAAAACAAGGTTTTTCTCGTCACCGGCGGTGCCTCCGGCCTCGGTGCGGCCACCGCGCAAATGCTGGTGGCCGCTGGCGCCAAAGTGATGCTGGTGGACATGAATGCCGAAGCCGTTGCAGCCCAGGCCGAACGCCTGGGCGTACACAGCGTGGTGGCGGACATCAGTAACGAGGCGGCTGCCGAAGTTGCCGTGCAGGCGACCGTCAAGGCGTTCGGTGCGCTGCATGGCCTGGTAAATTGCGCCGGCATCGTGCGCGGCGAGAAGATCCTCGGCAAGAACGGCCCGCATGCGCTGGCCAGTTTCAGCCAGGTGATCAACGTCAACCTGATCGGCAGCTTCAACATGCTGCGTCTGGCGGCAGCGGCGATTGCCGAATCCGAGGCCAACGCCGATGGCGAACGCGGCGTGATCATCAATACCGCCTCGGTGGCAGCGTTCGATGGCCAGATCGGCCAGGCGGCGTATGCTGCCTCCAAAGGCGCAATCGCCAGCCTGACCCTGCCCGCCGCCCGCGAACTGGCGCGCTTCGGTATCCGCGTGATGACCATCGCCCCCGGCATTTTCGAAACGCCGATGATGGCCGGCATGACCCCGGAAGTTCGCGAGTCCCTGGCCGCCGGCGTGCCGTTTCCGCCGCGCCTGGGTAAACCGGACGAGTACGCCGCGCTGGTGCGGCATATCATTGAAAACAGCATGCTCAACGGCGAGGTGATCCGTCTCGACGGCGCCTTGCGCATGGCCGCCAAGTAAGGAGATTTGTCATGACTAGTGCCAACGACCCCATTGTTATTGTCAGCGCCGTCCGCACCCCGATGGGTGGCTTCCAGGGCGAACTGAAAAGCCTGACCGCGCCGCAACTCGGCGCCGCGGCAATCAAGGCTGCCGTCGAACGCGCCGGCATCAAGCCGCAAAGCGTTGAAGAAGTGTTGTTCGGCTGCGTGCTGTCCGCCGGCCTCGGTCAGGCCCCGGCGCGGCAAGCGGCACTGGGCGCCGGGCTGGATAAATCCACCCGCTGCACCACCCTCAACAAAATGTGCGGCTCGGGAATGGAAGCCACCATTCTGGCTCACGACATGCTGATTGCCGGCAGCGCCGACGTGGTTGTTGCAGGCGGCATGGAAAGCATGTCCAACGCGCCGTACCTGCTGGACCGCGCCCGCAGCGGTTACCGCATGGGCCATGGCCGGGTGTTGGATCACATGTTCCTCGACGGCCTGGAAGACGCCTACGACAAGGGCCGCCTGATGGGCACCTTCGCCGAAGACTGCGCCGAAACCAACGGTTTCACCCGCGAAGCCCAGGACGCCTTTGCCATTGCCTCGACTACTCGCGCTCAGCAGGCGATCAAGGACGGCAGCTTCAAGGCCGAAATCGTGCCGTTGACCGTGACGGTGGGTAAAGAACAAGTGGTGATCAGCAACGACGAGCAGCCACCGAAAGCCAAGCTGGACAAGATCGCCTCCCTGAAACCGGCGTTCCGCGAGGGCGGCACGGTGACGGCGGCCAACTCCAGCTCGATCTCCGACGGTGCAGCGGCGCTGGTGCTGATGCGTCAGTCGGATGCGCAGAAACAAGGCCTGAAACCGCTGGCGGTGATTCACGGTCATGCCGCGTTTGCCGATGAGCCGGGTTTGTTCCCGGTGGCGCCGGTCGGTGCCATCAAGAAACTGATGAAGAAAACCGGCTGGTCGCTCAATGACGTCGAGCTGTTCGAAGTCAACGAAGCGTTCGCCGTGGTCAGCCTGGTTACCATGACCAAGCTGGAAATTCCCCACGAGAAGGTCAACGTCCACGGCGGCGCGTGTGCCTTGGGTCACCCGATTGGCGCGTCCGGTGCGCGAATCCTGGTGACATTGCTCTCGGCGCTGCGCCAGAAAGGCCTGAAACGCGGCGTTGCAGCAATCTGCATCGGTGGCGGCGAAGCGACGGCCATTGCCGTTGAGTGCCTGTACTGAAACTGATGCAAGTCCATGTGGGAGCAGCTTGCTCGCGATAGCGGTGGTTCAGGCAATGTAAATGTCGCCTGTGATGACCTCATCGCGAGCAAGCCCGCTCCCACAGGTGTTCTGTGCCATATCAAGGATTCAACATGATCCCCAATGACGAACAACTGCAAATCAGCGAAGCCGCTCGGCAATTCGCCCAGGAACGGCTGAAGCCGTTCGCCGCCGAATGGGACCGCGAACACCGTTTTCCTAAAGAAGCCATCGGTGAAATGGCCGAGCTGGGCTTCTTCGGCATGCTCGTGCCGGAGCAGTGGGGCGGTTGCGACACCGGTTACCTGGCCTACGCCATGGCCCTGGAAGAAATCGCCGCCGGCGACGGCGCCTGCTCGACCATCATGAGCGTGCACAACTCGGTCGGTTGCGTGCCGATCCTCAAGTACGGCACCGACGATCAGAAAGAACGCTTCCTCAAGCCCCTGGCCAGCGGCGCGATGCTCGGAGCGTTTGCCCTGACCGAACCGCAGGCTGGCTCTGACGCCAGCGGCCTGAAAACCCGCGCCCGCCTTGAGGGCGATCACTACGTGCTCAATGGCTGCAAACAGTTCATCACCTCGGGGCAAAACGCCGGCGTGGTGATCGTGTTCGCCGTCACCGACCCGACTGCCGGCAAACGCGGGATCACCGCACTGATCGTGCCCACCGATTCGCCGGGCTACAAGGTGGCGCGGGTCGAGGACAAACTCGGTCAGCACGCCTCCGACACCTGCCAGATTCTGTTCGAAGACGTCAAAGTGCCGCTGGCCAACCGTTTGGGCGAGGAGGGCGAAGGCTACAGAATCGCCCTGGCCAACCTCGAAGGCGGGCGCGTCGGCATTGCCTCGCAATCGGTGGGCATGGCCCGCGCCGCGTTTGAAGCCGCACGCGACTACGCCCGTGAGCGCGAGAGTTTCGGCAAACCGATCATCGAGCATCAGGCCGTGGCGTTCCGCCTGGCGGACATGGCCACACAAATTGCTGTGGCCCGGCAGATGGTGCACTACGCGGCAGCGCTCCGGGACAGCGGCAGGCCGGCGTTGGTCGAGGCTTCGATGGCCAAGCTGTTCGCATCCGAAATGGCCGAGAAAGTCTGCTCGGCAGCGTTGCAAACCCTGGGCGGTTACGGTTATCTGAACGACTTCCCGCTGGAGCGCATCTACCGCGACGTAAGGGTGTGCCAGATCTATGAAGGCACCAGCGACATTCAGCGCATGGTTATTTCGCGCAATCTTTGAAAAGGAGACAGCCTGTGAGCTACGAAACGATTTTGCTGGAAACCCACGGTCGCGTTGGCCTGATCACCCTCAACCGTCCGCAGGCGCTGAATGCGCTGAATGCCCAACTGGTCAGCGAACTGAACCACGCCCTGGATGGCCTGGAAGCCGATTCGAACATCGGCTGCATCGTGCTGACCGGTTCGAAAAAGGCCTTCGCCGCCGGTGCCGACATCAAGGAAATGGCCGAACTGACCTACCCGCAGATCTACCTCGACGATCTGTTCAGCGACAGCGACCGCGTGGCCAACCGCCGCAAGCCGATCATCGCGGCGGTGAACGGTTTCGCCCTGGGCGGCGGTTGTGAACTGGCGCTGATGTGCGACTTCATCCTGGCCGGCGACAACGCCCGATTCGGTCAACCGGAAATCAACCTCGGCGTACTGCCGGGCATGGGCGGCACCCAGCGCCTGACCCGTGCGGTCGGCAAAGCCAAGGCCATGGAAATGTGCCTCAGCGGTCGTTTGATCGATGCGGTGGAAGCGGAGCGTTGCGGGATTGTCGCGCGGATTGTGCCGGCAGATGTGCTGCTCGAAGAGGCGCTGAAGGTCGCAACATTGATTGCCGGGAAGTCGCTGCCGATTGCGATGATGGTCAAGGAAAGCGTCAATCGCGCTTTTGAAGTCAGCCTGTCCGAAGGCGTGCGCTTTGAGCGCCGGGTGTTCCATGCGGCGTTTGCGACGCAGGATCAGAAGGAAGGGATGGCGGCGTTTATTGCCAAGCGAGAGGCTGAATTCCAGGGTAAGTAATGCGGCGTATTTGAGGACGCCATCGCGAGCAAGCTCGCTCCCACATTTGATCTGTGGCGAACACAATATTTGTGAACACCAAAGTACCCTGTGGGAGCGAGCTTGCTCGCGATGCTTTTAGGCTTCACACCAAGTAATGCGGGAGCTCGCGCCCACATTTGATCTGTGGCGAACACAGTATTTGTGAACACCAAGTACCCTGTGGGAGCGAGCTTGCTCGCGAAGCTTTTAGGCTTCACACCCAGTAATGCGGGAGCTCGCGCCCACATTTGATCTGTGGTGCACACAGTATTTGTGAACACAAGGTACCCTGTGGGAGCGAGCTTGCTCGCGATGCTTTTAGGCCTTACACCAGATAGTGTTTCAGCTCCCGGGCAATCACCATCCGCTGTATCTCGCTCGACCCCTCGTAAATCTGCGTGATCCGCGCATCGCGGTAATAGCGTTCCACCGGATAATCCTCCAGATACCCATACCCGCCATGAATCTGCATCGCCGACGAACACACTTTCTCGGCCATCTCGGACGCAAACAGCTTGGCCTGTGACGCCTCGGACAGGCACGGCTTGCCCGCACTGCGCAACCGCGCCGCATGCAGGATCAGCAACCGCGCCGCATTCAGACGGGTGTGCATGTCCGCCAGCATGTTGGCGATGCTCTGGTGTTCGATGATCGGCTTGTCGAACTGCACCCGATCCCGCGCATAAGCCAGCGCCGCTTCGAATGCCGCGCGGGCAATGCCCAGTGCTTGCGCGGCGATGCCGATGCGTCCGCCTTCAAGGTTGGACAGGGCAATCGCCAGGCCTTTGCCGCGCTCGCCCAGCAGATTGGCTTGTGGGATCGTGCAGTTGCTCAGGGTGACGGCGCAGGTGTCGGAGGCACGAATGCCCATTTTGTGTTCGGTGCGATCAACGATGAACCCGGCAGTGTCGGTGGGCACCAGAAAAGCCGAGATGCCTTTTTTGCCCAGCTCCGGGTCGGTCACCGCAAACACGATGGCCAGCTTCGCCCGCTTGCCATTGCTGACAAATTGCTTGGCGCCGTTGATCACCCACTGGCCGTCCCGCAGTTCGGCACGGGTGCGCAGGTTGTGTGCTTCGGAACCGGCTTGCGGTTCAGTCAGGCAGAAGCAGCCGATGGCCTGACCGCTGGCCAGATCCGGCAGCCAGGTCTTTTTCTGTTCTTCGCTGCCGTAGTTGAGCACTGGCCCGCAGCCCACGGAGTTGTGGATGCTCATCAGTGCGCCAGTGGCGCCGTCGCCGGCAGAAATCTCTTCCACCGCCAGGGCGTAGGCGACGTAATCGACATAGGTGCCGCCCCATTCCTCGGGCACCACCATGCCGAGCAGGCCCAACTCACCCATCTTCGCCACCAGACCGTCGTCGATCCAGCCAGCCTTTTCCCAGGCTTGCGCATGGGGAGCGATTTCGCCACGGGCGAAGTCCCGGGCCATGTCGCGGATCATCACTTGCTCTTCGCTCAATTCGATATCGTGCATGGCTCAGTTCCCGTTCCGGTCGAAGCCGCTGAAGAAACTCGCCACGTGCTCGGCGTCCAGCGCCTGCAGGGTGGGCGGGTTCCAGTGCGGGGTCTTGTCTTTGTCGATCAGCAAGGCGCGCACGCCTTCGATCAGGTCGCCGCGCTCAAACCACTGACGGTCCAGATGCAGCTCCAGGGCGAAGCAGTCTTCCAGGCTCAAGTGCCGACCGCGGCGCAGCATTTCCAGGGTCACGCCCATGGCCAGCGGTGAGCGGCTTTGCAGCAGGTCGGCGGTGGTCGTGCCCCACTGGTGGCTGTCGGCGACGGTCACCTGACGCAGTTGTTCGACGATACTCGGCACATCGGGCAGGGCAAAGAAGTGGTCGATGGCCGGGCGTAGCGCCGCCAGTGGCGCGTCGGGCAATTGCTGCACGGCGAGTGTTGCCAACAGGTTCTGCAAGTCCTTGAGCGGCGTGTCGTGCCATTCGAGTTGATCGAGTTGCTCGTCCAGCGAACCCAGCTTGTCGCTCTCCAGATACCAGTCGGCCAACCCGCAATACAGCGCATCGGCGGCGCGGATCTGCACACCACTGACGCCCAGATAGATGCCCAGCTCACCGGGAATACGCGGCAGGAAATAGCTGCCACCCACGTCCGGGAAATAACCAATGGCCACTTCCGGCATTGCCAGACGGCTGCGCTCGGTTACCACTCGCAGGTCGGCGCCTTGCACCAGGCCCATGCCGCCGCCCAGCACGAAGCCGTCCATCAAGGCCAGCACGGGTTTACGGTAATGGTGAATGGCCAGGTCGAGGGCATATTCCTCGACGAAGAAGTCCTGGTGCAGGGTGTCGCCATTCTTGAAACTGTCATACAACGAACGAATGTCGCCGCCGGCACAGAAAGCTTTCTCGCCAGCACCGCGCAACACCACGGCATGCACCTCGGCGTCCTGAGCCCAGGCATCGAGCTGACGCTGCAGGCTGCGAACCATGTCCAGCGTAATGGCGTTGAGTCCGGCGGGGCGATTGAGGGTCAGGTGACCGATGTGATTACGGACCTCGGCCAGCACTTCGTTTTGCCTGGCATCCATGGTGTGAGCCGCGGGGGATGAAACCTGAGCAGTCATCGATAACTCCCTGCTTTTATTGTTCTTTATAGACAAGCTCGCGCGCGAGCGATGCGGGATCGTACCAGTGCAAATTTACCGTGTACAACCGAGATACGTGCAGGTCCTGTTTGCATTTTTACCTTACAGCAAGAGCAAAAGATCCGGGCCTTCGGTAACGCCTGCCCTCTACTTCTGACGCTGCCGAAAGCTGCGATCTCCCGATCTGCTCCCTCACGACAGAATCGGCTGCCAAACCGTCTGGTTCAGCACATTTGAGCTCTCTGGACAGCGCCTTACGACACCTGCGCCGTCCCGGCAATTGGCATTCTGGCGTCCCTGCCCATAAAAGCGGCCTGCCGTGACTTGGCCGCGATAACTCCAAATAACTCGGGACTCTAGAAGATGAACATCAAATGGCTGACTTTGCCGGCATTGGCTTTGCTGTGCTACACCACCGGCGCCAGCGCCAAGGAATGGAAAGAACTGCGATTGGGCGTCAACCCCAGTTACCCGCCCTTTGAATCCACCACCGCCGATGGCGGGGTGCAGGGGTTTGGCGTGGACTTGGGCAACGCCATCTGCGCCGAACTGAAACTGACCTGTGTGTGGGTCAGCAACGACTTCGACGGGCTGATCCCGGCGCTCAAGGCCGGCAAGTTCGACGCCATCGAGTCCTCGATGACCGTCACCGAACCACGCAAGAAACAGATCGATTTCACCGATCGGCTGTACGCCAGCCCAACGGCTATCGTCACCCGTAAAGACTCCGGCCTGCTGCCGACCGCCGAATCCTTGCGCGGCAAGACCCTCGGCTACATGCAGGGCACCATTCAGGAAACCTATGCCCGCGCCAGACTGGCGCCGGGCGGCGTGAAATTGCGCGCCTACCAGAATCAGGATCAAGTCTACGCCGACCTGGTCTACGGGCGTCTCGATGCCTCGATCCAGGACAAGCTGCAAGCACAGATGAGCTTCCTGACTTCGCCCCAGGGCGCTGACTTCCAGAACAGCGAAGGCATCGGCGATCCATTGGTGCCGTCGGACATCGCCATCGGTATCCGCAAGGACAACGAAGAACTCAAAGGCATGCTCAACGCCGCCATCAAGGCCCTGCACGACAAGGGCATCTACGCACAGATCCAGCGCAAATACTTCGGTGATCTGGACCTCTACAACAACTGATCCTCATGCCCATCGCGCTGCGCCAGACAGAGCGGCGTAGCGCTTGACCGTGGGCGCCTCAAGACAGGTGAATGACGTGAATTCCTTTCTGAATCTGATCGGGGTCGATGCTTCGGTCCTGCAGGGCTATGGCCCGTTGTTGCTGCACGGCACCTGGATCACGCTGAAATTATCGGCATTATCGCTGTTGGTGAGCATGGCGCTCGGGCTGTTCGGCGCGGCGGCCAAGCTGTCACCGCTCAAACTGTTGAACCTGCCAGCGACGTTCTACACCACGCTGATTCGTGGCGTGCCAGACCTGGTGTTGATGCTGCTGATTTTCTACAGCCTGCAAGGCTGGCTGAGCAGCCTGACCGAGCTGATGGGCTGGCCCTACATGGAAATCGATCCGTTCGTGGCCGGCATCGTCACCCTCGGGTTCATCTACGGTGCGTACTTCACCGAGACCTTTCGCGGAGCGATTCTCAGCGTGCCGCGTGGCCAACAGGAAGCCGCCGCGTGTTTCGGCCTGAACCGTTGGCAGCGTTTTCGCTTCGTGGTGTTCCCGCAAATGATGCGTTTCGCCTTGCCCAGCCTGGGCAACAACTGGCTGGTACTGCTCAAGGCCACGGCACTGGTGTCGATCATCGGCCTGTCTGACCTGGTGAAAGTCGCGCAGGAAGCCGGCAAAAGCACCTTCAACATGCTCAATTTCCTGTTGCTCGCCGCGGCGCTGTACCTGCTGATTACCAGTGCCTCGAACTATGTACTGCGGGTGCTGGAGCGTCGCTACAACCAGGGCGTACGGGGGATGACGCGATGATTGAATTGATCGCCGAATACTGGAAGCCGTTCCTGTTCAGTGACGGCTATAGCCTCACCGGGCTGGCCATGACCTTGTGGTTGCTGGTGGCAAGCATTGTGATGGGGTTTTTCCTGTCGTTGCCGCTGGCGATCCTGCGCACCTCGCGCTGGGGCCTGCTGCGCTGGCCGGTGCAATTGTTCACTTATGTATTTCGCGGAACGCCGCTGTATATCCAGTTGCTGATTTGCTACAGCGGCATTTATGGCATTGCCGTGGTGCGCTCGCAGCCGTTGCTTGAAGCTTTTTTTCGCGACGCGATGAACTGCACCTTGCTGGCCTTCACGCTCAATACCTGCGCCTACACCGTGGAAATTTTCGCTGGGGCTATTCGCAGCATTCCCTACGGTGAAATCGAGGCGGCCCACGCCTATGGTTTGAGTAGCTGGCGCCTGTACCTGCGGCTGATCCTGCCCTCGGCGCTGCGCCGGGCGCTGCCGTATTACAGCAATGAAGTGATCCTGATGCTGCACGCCACTTCCGTCGCCTTCACCGCGACCATTCCGGACATTCTCAAAATCGCCCGCGACGCCAATGCCGCGACCTTCATGACGTTTCAGGCTTTCGGCCTCGCCGGGTTGTTGTACCTGGCGCTGTCTTTCGGGCTGGTCGGTGCCTTTCGCCTGGCGGAAAAGCGCTGGCTGAGCTTCCTCGGGCCGACTCACTGAATTCTTACAGGGTCGCGCCGAGACTGACGCGGTTCAGGAGCTTTTTGCATGTACAAATTGACGGTCGAAAATCTGTATAAACGCTTCGGTGACAATGAAGTGCTCAAGGGCGTCTCGTTGAACGCACGGGCAGGGGACGTGGTGAGCATGATCGGTGCCAGCGGTTCGGGTAAAAGCACCATGCTGCGCTGCATCAACTTTCTGGAGCGCGCCGACGAAGGTGCAATCGAACTGGACGGCGAGCGCATCGTCACCCGCCAGGCGGCCGGTGGCATGCGCGTCGCCCACCCGGCCCAGTTGCAACGCTTGCGCACACGGCTGGCGATGGTGTTCCAGCATTTCAATTTGTGGAGTCATCTGACGGTGCTGGAAAACATCATCCTGGCGCCGTGCCGGGTGCTCGGGGTCAGCCGCAAGGTGGCTGAAGCCAGCGCCAGGGCCTATCTGGACAAGGTCGGCTTGCCACAACGGGTCGCCGATCAGTATCCGGCGTTTCTGTCCGGTGGCCAGCAACAACGGGTGGCGATCGCCCGGGCGCTGGCGGTGGAACCACAGATTCTGCTGTTCGATGAACCGACCTCGGCACTCGACCCGGAACTGGTGGGCGAGGTGCTCAAAGTGATCCAGGCGCTGGCCGAAGAGGGTCGTACGATGTTAATGGTGACCCACGAGATGGGCTTTGCCCGCCAAGTGTCGACGCAGGTGCTATTCCTGCATCAGGGCCGGGTTGAAGAGCAGGGCGATGCAAGCATGCTCGACCAGCCAAAAAGTGAACGTTTGCAGCAATTTTTATCGGGCCGTTTGAAGTGAGGCAAGACACACATGGCGGATATCCGCGATCTGTCGATTGTGCTTGATCGTATCGATCAAGCCATCATCGAGGTGCTGCGCCACGAAGGGCGCATCACCTATCAAAAGCTCTCCGAGCGCGTGCACCTGACGCCCAGACCCTGCCTGGAAAGGGTGCGCAAGCTGGAACAGCTCGGGGTCATTCGCGGGTATGGCGCGATTCTCGATGAAAAGAAACTGGCACCGGGGCTGTCGTTACTGGTGTTGGTGGCGCTGTCGAACCAGAGCGGGCGCTCAGCGCAAAAGGCCTTCGAAGCCAGGGTCCGGGCCACGCCGCAGGTGCTGGAGTGTCGCTTGATCAGCGGCGCGTTCGACTACAGCCTGCGCATGCGTTGCCGGGACATGGAGCATTACCGGGTGTTGACCGAAGTCTGGTTCGATGACCCGGATCTGCACATCGACAAACTGGTGGGCCATCCGGAACTGGCGATGGTCAAGACCACCATGGAATAGCCAACACTACAATCCCTTGCTCGCGATAGCGGTGAGTCAGTCGACATCGTTGGTGACAGACACTCAGTCATCGCGAGCAAGCTCGCTCCCACAGGTTCTTCGCTTCAACAGGTCTGGATTTACCCCTCGCCGAATCGGCTGAAGCACATAAAATCTTCAGCCGTTTCCGTCCCCGCAACCCCCACCAATCAACCGGGTTTACCCCGCATCAAACCAGACAATGAGCACCTCTCAACCCTCATTGATTCTGTGCCCATGCAAACCACCAATACTGTCTTGATGATTCGCCCGACACGTTTCTCCTTCAACCAGGACACGGCGGCCAACAACCGTTTCCAGCAACCGGCTGCGGTGGCGGAAGACGTCCAGCTCAAGGCATTGCAGGAATTCGATGGCTACGTCGCCGCGCTACGCAGCCATGGCGTCGACGTCAGAGTACACAACGACGCCGAAGTCCCGCACACCCCGGACTCGATCTTCCCCAACAACTGGTGGAGCAGCCACCCCGACGGCACGCTGGTGCTGTACCCGATGCAGGGCCACAACCGGCGCCTGGAGCGGGACAAAGGCGTGCTCGACTGGCTGCGCGATGAGTACCGTGTCGAGCAGTTGCTGGACCTGTCCAGCCTCGAACAACAGGAAGTATTCCTCGAAGGCACCGGCAGCATGGTGCTCGATCGTCAGCAGCGGATTTGCTACGCCGGTTATTCCACGCGAACCCATAGCCGTGCCCTGGATCAGGTGGTCAGTCATCTGGGCTACGAACTGTGTGCGTTCAACGCCGTGGACCGTCAGGGCGTCGCGATTTACCACACCAACGTGATGATGAGTGTCGGTACGCACCTGGCAGTGGCGTGCCTGGCATCGGTCAGTAATCCCGGTGAACGGCTGGCCTTGCGCTCGCGGCTGGAGGCCAGCGGCAAACAGGTGATCGCGCTGGACTTGGCCCAGTTGGAGTCCTTCGCCGGCAACATGCTGGAAGTTCACAACGCCAACCATGAGCCGTTGCTGGTGATGTCGCGCACGGCCTGGCAATCGCTGGACGCAGCTCAGCGGCGTGTTATCGAAAGTCACGTCAAGCCGCTGCCGGTGAACATCGACACCATCGAACGCATTGGCGGCGGCAGCGCCCGCTGCATGTTGGCAGAAGTCTTTCTCCCCAAACATCTGGCCACTCAGGAGCAAACACGATGATCGTCCGTCCCGCCACACCGGCAGACCTGCCGGCCCTGTTAGCCCTGGCCCATAGCGCCGGCACCGGTTTGACCACATTGCCCGCGGACGCCGCACGGTTGCGCCAACGCCTGGATTGGGCGGCGAAAACCTTTGCCGGCGACGCCGAACGTGCCGATGCCGATTACCTGTTTGTACTGGAGAACGACCGGCAGCAAGCGATTGGCATTTGCGCCCTGGCCGGGGCCGTCGGGCTGCGCGAACCCTGGTACAACTATCGTCTGGGGCTGTTGGTTGCCGCGTCGAAAAACGTCGGGATCAACCAGCAGTTGCCAACGTTGTTCCTGGGCAACGACATGACCGGCCATTCGGAGCTGTGTTCGCTGTTCCTGCACGCCGATCATCGCAGCGGTCTGAATGGCCGCTTGTTGTCCAAGGCGCGGTTTCTGTTTCTGGCGGAGTTTCGCCAACACTTCGGCGACAAGGTAATTGCCGAGATGCGCGGTTACTCGGACGAAAGCGGCGTTTCGCCGTTCTGGGAGGGCCTGGGCCGGCATTTTTTCAAGATGGATTTCGCCGACGCCGATTACCTGACCGGGCTGGGCAACAAGACGTTTATCGCCGAGCTGATGCCCAAATTCCCGCTGCCTACCTGCCTGTTGCCGGAGGCGGCGCGCACGGTGATTGGCCGCGTTCATCCCAACACCGAGCCGGCGCTGGGCATGCTCAAGGCCGAGGGATTCGAGCATCGGGATTACATCGACATCTTCGACGGTGGCCCGTTGATTGAATGCGCCACCGGGGACATCCGTGCGGTGCGTGACAGCGAAGTGTTGCAACTGAGCATCGGCACGCCGGGGGAGCAGGCGCAGACGTATCTGGTGCATAACCGCCAATTCGCCGACTGCCGGATTACGGCGGCAGCGGCACGGGTGGCGGCGGGGACATTGATTGTCGAAGCGCAGACCGCAAAGGCACTGGGTTTGCGCGCCGGGGACTCAGTGCGGGCGGTGAGTCTGGCGGTTCCGGCGTCGCTCCGGTCGGCCGCCTGAATCCGCATGCCCGGCATCATCGCTTTTGTTGCAGCGCCACGCGCCGACCGCTCATGAAACACAGCGATCCGCCAATGGCGGTCAGTGCACTCAGGGCATAGAACATGGTCGGCGCCGGGGTGTGCATCAGCAAAAAACCGCAGATCACCGGGCTTAGCGCACCGCCGAGGGCCGCCAGGTTCTGCGCGCCGTAGTAGCTGCCGCGCAGCTCTTCCGGGGCCAGGGTGTCGACGAACAGGAACTCCGCCGGGTAAATGATCATTTCGCCGAGGGTGAAGATGAACATCGCGATGCACCAGCTCAGCAGACTGTCGGCCAGGCTGAAACCGATCAGCCCGACGATGAACAGGCTGGTGCCACCCGCGATCCAGAATCGCAGCTGCTCACGCTTGAGGAAACGGCCGATCTGGTATTGCAGGAGGATCACGCTGATGGCGTTGCAGGCGAGCAGGGCGGCCATGGTTTGCAGGGCTCGCTTGGAGTCGTGGGTCACCAGCAGGTATTGCGACAGGTACAGGGTGAAGCGACCATGGACCACGGTGCTGAACAGGCAACCGCCGGTGAACATGATCAGTGTGCGGTCGTTCTTCAGGGTGATCAGGGTTTTCATGAAGCTTTGTGGCTGACCGGCAGAGGCCGTCTGGGCCGGGTCTTTCGGAATGCCGATCATCAAGAAAATGCTGAAGAACGCTATGCCCCCGGCAATCAGGAACGGTGCAATCGGATACACCCCGGCGATCACCACGCCGAGCATGGGGCCGGTGGCGTAGCCAATGTTGGTCAGGGTGTAGCGCAGGGAAAACGCCTTGGCCCGTTGGCCCATGGGCAGTTTCTCGCTGAGGATCGCCTTGGAGCCGATAAGGAACAACGCTGACGCGGTTTCGGTAATCACCAGGGTGGCAGTGGTCAGGTAGAGGTTGTTGGCAAACGTCAGCAGCACAAAACCGATGGCGCTGGAGAGCATGGCCAGGATCAACAGCCGGCGTTTTTCCAGACGGTCGATGATGTAGCCGCCGTACAGGGCGAGCAGGGTAGCGATGAACACCGCGATGCCCAGCAACAGGCCGACGTCCTGTTGGTTGAGGCCCAGCTTGTTGCTCAGGAACAGGGTGAGCAGCGGGCTGGTGATGGCGCGGCTGACCACGATGGTCAGCGAGACAATCATCAGGCGCCGGATGACGAGCGAGTATTTGGCCACTGTACTGCGATGTCCTTATGCTGATTTTTTAGTGTTCGACTTGATATCGGGTTGCAGCCATTCGCGGGCAAGCCCGCTCCCACAGTGGATCAGGTTGCCAACAGGTCCTGTGACTGCCGCAACACCCCTGTGGGAGCGGGCTTGCCCGCGATGGGGCCAGATCAGCCGCCAATATGCTCAAGTCATCCACATCAATGACTAACAATCCCGATGATGCCCTAATGCTGATTTCTAGTGTTCGGCGTGATTTCGAGTTGCGGCCATCGCGGGCAAGCCCGCTTCCACAGTAAATCAGGTTGCCAACAGATCCTGTGACTGCCGCAACACCCCTGTGGGAGCGGGCTTGCCCGCGATGGGGCCAGATCAGCCGCCAATATGCTCAAGTCATCCACATCAATGACTAACAATCCCGATGATGCCCTAATGCTGATTTCTAGTGTTCGGCGTGATTTCGAGTTGCGGCCATCGCGGGCAAGCCCGCTCCCACAGTGGATCAGGTTGCCAACAGGTCCTGTGACTGCCGCAACACCCCTGATCTAGACACAAGCGGGCTTGCCCGCGATGGGGCCAGATCAGCCGCCAATATGCTCAAGTCATCCACATCAATGACTAACAATCCCGATGATGCCCTAATGCTGATTTCTAGTGTTCGGCGTGATTTCGAGTTGCAGCCATTCGCGGGCAAGCCCGCTCCCACAGTAAATCAGGTTGCCAACAGGTCCTGTGACTGCCGCAACACCCCTGTGGGAGCGGGCTTGCCCGCGATGGGGCCCTACCGGTCAGCACATTACTTGAGGTAATCCCGATAATGCCGCTCATACACCGCCGCCGGATGATCCTCGCTCACCTGCGCCGCCGAGTCCGCCCACCATTGCGCAACGTCACCCGCCGTGGCAATCCATACGTCATCGTGGCGTTGAATCCCCTCCAGCAACTCGCGCAACACGCCAATGCGTCCCGGTGTGGCAATGATTTCCGGGTGCAGGCGCAGCACATAACACAGGCCAAACCGGTGAAAGCCGGCGAAGTCCATTTGCAGGTTGCCCAGCGTATGGCTATAGGAAGCGATCCGCGATTGTGCTGGTGGCACAGCCGGGCTGAGGTTGAAGGCGAAGTACGGCTCGTCCTCCAGTTCGTAATGCAGCGGCAGATCGATCACTTGCGGCGCGGTGGGATGGGCGAACGGCAGATCATCGCCACGCCATGACGACGACCAGCGAATGCCTTCATCGCTTAGCGCTTCGATAAACCCAGGCGCGCCGTTGCCGGCCGGGAGGCGAAACCCGGTTGGACGCTGGCCGGTCAACGCGCTCAACGCTTCGCAACCCTTGGCGATGTCGGCACGCTGAGCCGCCAGATCGAGGTTGTCGTAGTTCTGATGGCGATAACCGGCGCAGGCAATCTCGTGCCCGTCGGCCAGGATCGCACGAATGTGCTCGGGGTTTTCCTCAGCGACGATGCCCGGAATACACCAACTGCTGGCGACGCCCAGCGTCTTGAACAGATCAAGTAACCGCGTCACCCCGCGTTGGCTGCCGTAGCGCCAGACCGACAGCGTCTTGTCGCGCCCGGCGACTTCCGGCGCCTGGGTCAGAATGCCATGAATGTCGTTGTAATCGACGGTCAGCACCACGGCGCATCGATAGCCCTGGGGCCAGACATTGGAGTCAGCCATGGTGATGCTCCTTCAGCCACCACTGGGCGACATCGCGGCAGGTGGCGAACCACACGTCATCGCGTTGGCGCATGTGTTCGAAGAGTTTTTCCAGCAACAGGATGCGTCCCGGTTTGCCGGTGATCTTGGGGTGAAACAGGGTGGTCAGGCACAGCCCTTCGTCCATGGCACCGTCGTATTCGCGGCACCAGTTATCGAGCGTCAGTTCATAGCTGGCGGTGCGGTCCAGCCCGGACGGGAAATCCGGTGCGCGGGTGTAGGCGAGGGAGGCGTAATCGTCCATTTCCCAGCGGCCGGGGATTTCCACCAGCGGTGTGGCGTGGCCTGGTACTTTCACCAGGTACGGCCGGTCATCGCCGCGCATGCTGCTGGAGTAGGTGACGCCAGCGTCCACCAGCATGGCCGGCGTCTCGGCGCGCCAGTCGCCGGACGGCGTCCGAAAACCCTCGGCGCGAATGTGCAGGTGTTTCCAGAACACCTCGCGTGAGCGCTGCATCACGTCTTTCTGCTGTTGCAGGTTCAGGGCGTAAAAGGATTCGTGTTTGTAGCCGTGGTACGCCACTTCATGCCCGCGTTCGACAATCGCCTGACATTGCGTCGGCCAGTTCTCCACGACCCAGGCCGGAACGAAAAAGGTTGTGGGAAGGGCGAATGCATCCAGCAAATCGAGCAGGCGCGGCAACGCACGATAAGGCCCATAGCCGCCGAAACCGAAGTACTCGGGCTTGCGCCAGATCGAGCCGTTGAGCATCGCATCGCCGGTCGGGCCGTCGAGGTCGAAGGCCAGGGCGAGACAGGCTTTGTAGGGAGCAGGCCAGGTGGGTTGGGGTGAGGAGGACATCGGTGGCTCTCCATTGATTCAGGGGCACAGCACAAGACTTGTGGGAGCGAGCCTGCTCGCGAAGAGGTCCTTTCAGCCATCAGTGATGTCGGCTGGCACAACGCTTTCGCGCGCAGGCTCGCTCCCACAAAGGGCATCACTCAGCGTTACTGACCGGCGTTGATCGTCACCGTCTTGATCGCACCCAACTCAAGATCCCACTTCTTCAAAATGGTCTGATAGCTGCCGTCATCGATCATGCTCTGCAACGCGCCCTTCACCGCCTCGCTCAATTCAGGCTTCTTCTTGCTCACACCCAAGCCGGTGAACTGCACGGTCAGCGGCAGGCCCACGGTCTTGTACGTGTCCTTTTCCTGATTTTTCAGGTACGACAAGGTCTCGCTGCCCTGTACTGCCGCATCAATACGGCTCTGGCGCAATTGCGCGCGGGCATCCGCCGAGCCTTCGGTGCCGATGACCACGATCGCAGGCTTGCCATTGGCTTCGCAGTTGATCTTGCTGGAGGCGGCGATTTCAGCCGGGAACGTGGTGCGGCGACTGGTGCCGACTTTCTTGCCGCACAGGTCGGTGATCTCGTTCAGGGCCTTGTTTTTCTGCAAGGTGTAGAACTGCGGACCGCTGGTGAAGTAGTCAACGAAGGTCACACTGGCCTGACGCTCGGCGGTGTCGGTCATGCCCGACAGCACCAGGTCCACACGGTCGGTGGTCAGTGCGTTGATCATTTGCTCGAAGCCGGTTTCCTGCCATTTGATCTTCACACCCAGACGTTCGGCCAAGGCGTTGCCCAGGTCATAGTCCAGGCCGGTGAGGGTGTTGGTGGCCGGGTCCTTGAAGTCCATCGGCGGGTAGTTGGGCATGATTGCCACAACGATCTCGCCCTTGGCCTTGATCGCGGCCGGCAACTCGGCGGCGAAGCTGACGCCGGTCGCCATCAGGCCGGCGAGTACTGCGGGGATGACAAAATTCTTCATGGTCGTTCTCTTATGAATGTTGTGAGCGCCAAAGGGCACTTAGGTTCGAACGGCAGAAATGAAGCTTTGGGTGCGCGGGTTTTGTGGGCTTATTAGAATTTCTTCGGGGCTTCCAGCCTCCACGATCTGGCCGCCGTCCATGAACACCATGCGGTTGGAGACTTCGCGTGCGAAGCCCAGTTCATGGGTGACGACGATCATGGTCATGCCGGTCTGCGCCAGATCGCGCATCACCGACAGCACCTCACCGACCAGTTCCGGGTCGAGTGCCGAAGTGGGTTCATCGAACAGCATCAGCTTGGGCCGCATGGCCAGCGCACGGGCAATCGCCACCCGCTGCTGTTGCCCGCCCGAGAGTTCGACCGGGTAGCTGTCGCGCTTGTCGGCCAGGCCGACGCGGGCCAGCAGTTCCAACGCTTCTTCGTGCGCCTCCTTGGGCGAACGCTTGAGTACCTGGCACGGACCTTCGATGATGTTTTGCAGCACGGTCATGTGCGGAAACAGGTTGAAACGCTGGAACACCATGCCGGTGGACAGGCGCTGCCGGGCAATCTGCGACTCGTTGAGCTCGTGCAGCTTGTTGCCGACCACGCGGTAACCGACCAGCTCGCCATCGACCCAGAGGCCGCCCTTGTCGATTTTTTCCAGCTGATTGACGCAGCGCAGCAAGGTGCTTTTGCCCGAGCCCGACGGGCCGATGATGCACAGCACTTCGCCTTGCTCGACTTCGATGTTGATGTCCCTGAGCGCGTGGTACTGGTCGTAATACTTGTTCAGGCTCACGGCCTTGACGATGCTTCTCATGTTCGACTCCTCAAGAACGCTTGCCGGCGCCGCGAGCGAAACGACGCTCCAGACGGCTTTGGCCGAAGGACAGGACCGTGACCACCGCCAGATACCAGATGCCGGCGACGATCAGCAGCTCCATCACGCGGGCGTTGGCGTAGTAGATGTTCTGGGCGTTGTAGAGCAGTTCCGAATACTGGATGACGCTCGCCAGCGAGGTCATTTTCACCATGCCGATGAACTCGTTGCCGACCGGTGGAATGATGATGCGCATGGCCTGGGGCAGGATAATCCGGCGCAGCGCTTGCAGACGCGGCATGCCGATGGATTTGGCCGCTTCGTACTGACCGGTGTCCACTGATAGCAGCCCGGCACGCACCACTTCCGCGGTGTAGGCGCCCTGATTGATGCTCAAACCGAGCAGCGCAGCCACGAACGGCGTCATCAGGCTCACGGTGTCCATTTCGAACAGGCCGGGAATGCCAATCGTTGGGAAAATCAGCGCCAGGTTGAACCACAACAGCAGTTGCAGGATCAGCGGCGTGCCGCGAAACAGCCAGGTGTAAGTCACCGCCACATAGCGCAGGATCGGGTTGGCCGACATGCGCATGATCGCCGTGATCACTCCGAAGACAATACCCAGCGCCATCGCGAGTACCGCCATGACGATGGTGTTGAGCAAGCCCCAGATGATCGCCTGGGAGGTGAGGAACTGGCCGATGTACGACCATTCGATCTTGCCTTCGGCAAACGCCCGGACCAGCCCGAAGATCGCGATGACGATCACGGTGGCGAAGAAAATCCGCCCGTAATAGCGCCGTGGCACGTGTTGGTACTGGGTAATGTCGAACTGGTTCTCCGCCAGTTTGCGCTCCGCCTGGAGTCGTTCTGCCTGAGTCTGGCTCATGTTGTTTCTCCGTACTGATTTTTCTGACCAAGCACAGTCCCTGTGGGAGCGAGCAAGCTCGCTCCCACAGGGGGTTGTGTCGTGGTTTAGAGGCGAAACCCCTGATAATCCTCGGTCCATTTCTGCTGGGCGGCGAGGGCGGTTTTCAGCCGGGCGATCTGTTCGCGCACCTGTTGCGGCGCGGTGCCGCCCCAGCCACTGCGGGCAGCAATGGCCGCTTCCAGCGTCAGGCTGTCGCGCACTTCCGGCGTCAGGCGCGGATCGATCTCGGCCAGCAGCGCCGGCGACGCTTCCCACAATTCGATGTCGTGTTTCTCACAGGCCTGAACCAGCGCGCCGGTGATTTCATGCGCTTCCTTGAACGGCACACCACGTACCGCCAGCCAGTCGGCGACTTCGGTGGCAAGGGTGAAACCCAGCGGCGCTTGCCGACGCAACTCTTCGACGTTGACCTTCATGCTCGCCACCATCCCGGCCATGGCCGGCAGCACCAGCAGCAGGGTGTCGACGCTGTCGAGCACGCCGTTCTTGTCTTCACTGAGATCGCGGTTGTACGACAGCGGCAGCGATTTGAGGGTCGACAGCAGGCCGGTGAGATTGCCGATCAGCCGGCCAGCCTTGCCCCGGGCCAGTTCGGCGATGTCCGGGTTTTTCTTCTGCGGCATGATCGAGCTGCCGGTGGCGTAGGCATCGTCCAGGGCGACCCAGCGAAATTGCCGGGACGACCACAGGCAAAACTCTTCGGCAAGGCGCGAAATGTTGATGCCGAGCATGCTGGCGATAAACAGGAATTCAGCAACGTGATCACGGCTGGCCACGGCGTCGATGGAGTTTTCACAGACGCCGCTGTAACCCATTTCCTTCGCCGACTGCTGTGGCAGGCGAGCGATGGCGGAACCGGCCATGGCGGCGGCACCGAGTGGCGACAGCGAAGTGCGCACATCCCAGTCCACCAGACGTTGCACGTCACGCAGCATCGATTGGGCGTGGGCCAGCAGGTGATGGGCGAAGACAATCGGCTGGGCCTGTTGCAAGTGGGTAAAGCCGGGGCAAATGCTTTCGATGTGCTGTTCGGCCTGCTCAACCAGCGCCTGTTGCAGGGCCAGCACTTCGACCGCCAGGGTACGCACGTGATCGCGCAGAAACAGGCGCAGGTCATTAGCGGTCTGGTCATTGCGTGAACGCCCGGCGCGCAGCTTGCCGCCGAGGGTGCCGAGGCGTTCGGTCAGCAGGCGTTCGATGAAGGTATGCACGTCCTCGTCGTCGAGGGTCGGCGCGATGCTGCCGGCGCGAAAGTCTGCACCGATGCGCTCCAGGGCGTCGAGCATCGTCAGGGTTTCCTGCTCGCTCAGAAGGCCGGCACGTTGCAGTTCACGGGCATGGGCCCGGGAGCCGGCGAGGTCATACGGGGTGAGGCGAAAGTAGCGCTCGGGGCAACGGGACAGGGCCGCCAGGGCTTCGGACGGGCCGCTCTTGAAGCGGGCACCCCAGAGACGGTCGGTGGTTTGAGACATTGTTGTTTTCCTCGTCGGTAACGCGAACTGAATGCGGCATGCAAAGCCTGGAACGCGGGTCGCGGACGATAAAAATCCGGCGGCCGGGGAGCGGCTTAAACGGTGTTCCAGGGCAGGGGAGAAAGCGCAGTTGCAAAAGGGCGAGAGCTGATCGAAGTGTCAGCTTTTAACAGTTCTGAATCAGTGAGTTGGCACTGATGTTCGGCTTTTATTAGCAGTTGCCAAGCCTTGTTTTCTGTGTTCATTATTATTAGTCGGCACTGTTTTTGTTGTTGGACACAGATTGTTGAATAGGGCACCCGAGGTCAATAAGCATTATGGAAACCCCACTTTCCAATTCCGGAAACCCGCCGCCGAAAACGACTCAGCGGGCACCGTTGGCGCTCAGCGGCCTGGACTTCAAATTGCTCAAAGTGTTCAAGGCGGTGGTCGAGGCCGGCGGCTTCAGTGCTGCGCAAAACGAGCTGAACGTGGGTCTGGCGGCCATCAGCAAACAAATCTCCGACCTGGAGATTCGCATCGGCATGCGCCTGTGTACCCGAGGTCGGGAGGGCTTTCACCTGACCGAAGAAGGGCGTCTTGTGTATCAGGCCTCCATCGACTTGTTCACCTCGGTGGACAACTTTCGTGATCGCCTTAGTTCGGCGCAGAACGAACTTGTCGGTGATTTGGGTGTGGGTGTTATTGACAATACAATTACCGATATCCATTCACCGTTAGTTTCGGCACTTAGAAGAATGAACGATGAGTCGCCGAAAGTAAGATTTCAACTTCAGGCCTCGCAACTGGACGAAATCGAAAGAGGTGTTGTCGAAGGTCGGCTGGTGGCCGGCATTGTGCCGGTTTATCAGAAAAGAGAAGAGTTTGATTACTACGCCCTGTACGAGGAGCGCTCAGAGGTTTATTGCGCCGTGGGCCATCCGCTATTCACCGTGCCAGACGCAGAAATCGGCAGCAACGTACTCAAGGATCACGAGTGCATCAACCATCGCTACGCGATCCATCGGGACAAACTGAGTTTTGCCCGTTACGACAGCTTTTCCGCGTCGGCCACCCAGGTCGAGGCCGTGGCCCTGCTGATCAAGACCGGTCGTTTTGTGGGTTTTCTGCCGCAGCACTACGCGGCCAATCTGGTCGCCCAAGGCCAGTTTCGAGCGGTGCGCCCGGACGTGATCAGCATCGTCACGCCGTTCAATCTGATCCTGCGGCACAACACCGTGCGCAGTCCGCTGGTCAAGGCGTTTGCCTTGGCGCTGGGGGCGGATTTGAAGGCGCCGGTTTGAGATCAGGGTAATTGCAGGCGCATGGCACAACGTCGTTCTGCGGGCAATCCGTAGGCGATTTCGTTACTTAATGCAGCCGCCAGGCGTGGATTGATTTGCTTGCCCGTTAATGTTTGAAAACCCAATCGTTGATAAAACGGTTCATTCCACGACACGTCGCGAAACGTGGTCAGGGTCACGGCTGTGAGTTGGCGTTGTCCGGCGTGTTCAAGTGCCGCTAACAGCAACTTTCGACCGGCCCCTTGTCCCTGAAACCCCTCGGCCACCGACAGTTCCTGAATATGCAGTTCATTGTCGATTTCAATGGCGCTGACAAAACCGATAAGTGGGCCATCGGCTGATTGCGCCACCCAGACATGTGCCGTTCCGATGGCATGCCGGTGATGCAGTACGTCGGGGACGTCCGCGTCCGCGAGCCAGGCTAATGAAGGATCTTTGCGAAACAATGCTGCTGCAGACTGCTCGATGGCGGGCAGGGCATCAGCGTCGACGAGGCGGGCAGGGCGAATAATAATGGTCATGGTGATATTCAGGTAGGCGCAGCCGCAGGCTGCGATCTTTTGATCTTTCAATCAAGATCGCAGCTTGCGGCTGCGCCTACAAGGCCTTGATCAAGGCAACAAATGCAGCAGCACGTAATCGTTTTTATCAAAACGCCCGGTCAAGACCGGCTGCAAACCACCTACTGGTGTGTCGCGAAGCGCTTCATAGCTCTTCTGGTCCATCATCAACCATAGGGGGCGCGGCAGGTTTTCCAGCTCCTGGGCTGACTCGCTGAAACGCGGTTGCAGTTCCTGTTCGATGTTGACCATGAACTTGATTGCCTTCGCATCCCTGCCCATGCCATAGAGCAGCAGTGGCGCAGGAGCCTGTTGCACCTGGGCCAGTGCGGCACGGCTGAAGGTGCGCGAATCGTAGAGCTGACGCTCGACCGGTTCAAACACCAGGATGTACACCGACCACAGTGCCAGGACCGCGGCAAAGGCCAGCGCCTGCGCGCGCCAGGCCGAACGGAAAACGACTGCCAGAGCGAACAGTTGCAATACGCCCAGTACGATCAATACCGGTGTCAGCGCGGTCAACTGCTCGGGAAAACGCCGCTGGGCAACCAACAACCCGGCAATCATCAGCCCCGGAAGTACCAGCCACAGTCCCTGCATCAAGACGCGCAAGGCCTTGAACAACCGGCCCTGAGTCGCCTGGAACGGATACGCCGCAATGATCGCCGCTATGGGCAACATCGGCAGCACGTAGCGTGCCTTCTTCGCCTGCGGAATAGACAGCCCGATCATCACGATCAAACCTGCCGCTGCGCAGTACAGCACCAATTGCGATTGCGCTCCCCATTGTCGCGGAGTGGTGAGTGCGATCGCCGCCAGTGCCAGCAATGCCAGCGGATAGGCCAGTGCGTAGTTGCCCATCGAACTGGTGAAGTAATACAGCGGATCGCTGACGCCTTCAGTGCCGTCCATGCGCCCCATGAACTGCATGCGGATGACGTCCTGCATGAACGCCGAGCCACCGCTGACCTTGGCCAGCAACAGCAGCACACCCACCGACACCACCAGCAACACCGCAGCCAGCGATCCGAAGACAAACAGGCGTTGCCACTGGCGGTTGAGCAGCAGATAACTGCACAGCATGCCGGTCGGGATCACCAGGCCGATCGGCCCGCGAATCCCGAAACCCAGCACCAGTAGCGCAAATATCAAGCCCCAACGGCGCGGTGCAGCGAAGTGATCGGCGGCATAACCCAGGTAGAACACCGAAAACGCCACCGCCGCGAGCATCAGGTCCAGTGACACGGCGCGTGCTTCGGTGATGAAGGTATTGGTCAACAGCAGCGATGCGATGCTCAGCAACGCCCAGCGACTGGAGTAGGGCGCCAGCAAGCGGTACATCAAGGTGACAATCACCGCACCTGCCAACGCGCTGGGCAACCAGGCGCTGAGGGCGTTGACCTGGCCGAATGGCAGCGACAGCAACCAGACGAACAGGGTGGTGAGGCCGGAGTAGTCCGCGTAAGGCTGACCATAGGTGGTCGGGAACAGCGTCGGCCCGTTGCGCAGCATTTCCTGTGCAAACAACACGAAGCGCGAGTCGAATCCGATGGCTGTTTGCTGGTAAACACCCGCGATGAACAGCACCAGCGCCAACAGCCCCAAACCAAGGGACTGTCGGCGGATCGCGTCAGTGGGTTGAACCGTCACCGTCAGGCGTCCACAGAGGTGTTAGGCCACTGTTGGGATGGAATCGGCAATTTGCGCGATTCGCCACGACCCATCGGGAAGTACAGGAAGCCGCTGCGAGCCAGGCGCTCGGCGTCGTACAGGTTGCGGCCGTCGAAAATCACCGGCGCCGCCAGACGCTCGCGGATCAGGTCGAAATCCGGTGCCTTGAACTGCTGCCACTCGGTACAGATGATCAGCGCGTCCGCGCCGGTCAATACCGATTCCGGTGTGCCCATCAGCATCAGTTTCGATTCGTGCGGATACAGATGTTGGGTTTCCTGCATCGCTTCCGGGTCGAACGCACGCACGTTGGCGCCGGCTGCCCATAGCGATTCCAGCAGCACACGGCTTGGCGCGTCACGCATGTCATCGGTGTTCGGTTTGAATGCCAGGCCCCACACGGCAAAGGTCTTGCCCGCCAGGTCGCCTTTGTAGAACGCATTGACGCGCTCGAACAGCTTGTGTTTCTGGCGTTCGTTGATGGCTTCCACCGCTTGCAGCAAGTCGCTGGAGCAGTTCGCTTCCTCTGCACTGTGAATCAATGCACGCATGTCTTTAGGGAAGCACGAACCACCATAACCGCAGCCCGGATAGATGAAGTGATAACCGATGCGTTGGTCGGCACCGATGCCCAGACGCACGGATTCGATGTCGCAGCCCAGGTGTTCGGCCAGTTCGGCGATCTGGTTGATGAAGCTGATCTTGGTCGCCAGCATGCAGTTGGCGGCGTACTTGGTCAGTTCGGCGCTGCGCAGGTCCATGAACATGATGCGGTCATGGTTGCGGTTGAAGGGCGCATAAAGTTCGCGCATGACTTCGCGAACTTCGTCACGCTCGCAACCGACGATGATGCGGTCAGGGCGGCGGCAGTCGGCGACGGCAGTGCCTTCCTTGAGAAACTCGGGATTGGAGACGATATCGAATTCAAGTTCGCGGCCGTCCAGCTTGCCCAGGATATGAGCGCGCAAGGTGTCGCCCGTGCCGACTGGAACGGTGGACTTTTCCACCAGAATCAGCGGTTGAACGCGGTGACGGGCCACGGCGTCGCCGACCGACAGCACGTAGCTCAGATCCGCCGAGCCGTCTTCGCTCGAAGGCGTACCCACGGCGATGAACAGCACTTCACCGTGCTGCACGGCGAGTTTTTCGTCAGTGGTGAACTGCAGGCGCTTGGCCTCAAGGCTTTCCTTGACCAGGCTGGCCAGCCCCGGTTCGAAAATGCTGACGTGGCCCTGTTTGAGCAGTTCGACCTTTTTGGCGTCGATGTCCATGCAAATCACATCGTGGCCGACTTCGGCTAACACAGCAGCCTGCACCAGGCCAACGTAACCGCTACCAAATACACTGATTTTCATGGGGTATTCCTAAGAACTGGCTTACGAGCAGGTCGAGAGTTGATGGTAATGACCCCGAGAATGACCAGGGCCACCCCAAGGCTTTTGGAAAGACTGAAATGTTCGTTGAACACTGGCAGCGTGGCAGCCAGCAGGTACACCAGCGCATAGCTGATGCTGAGCAATGAGTAGGCCCGGCCCAGCGGCAGGTCCTTCAGGGCAATCAGCCAGCAGAGCATCGACAGGGCATAGGCGAAGATCGCCAGCAGTACCACGCCGAGGGCGGCCAGATCGACCGTGCCATTGCTCAGGGCCGCCAGCCATTGTTCGGGTTGTGGCAGGCGGCTCATGCTCCAGCGCATACCCAGTTGGGCGCTGCTGACCAGCAGCACGCTGCCCAGCGCGAAGGTGATTCCACTGCGCAGGCTCATGCGTGTTGCCCCAACAAAACCACGCCACCCATGACCAGGGCGACACCGAGCCAGTGGCGACGGTCGACGGTTTCATGAAAGACGAAGCGGGCCACCAGGGTGATCAGCACAAAATTGAGGCTCAGCATCGGGTAAGCGACACCGACTTCAAGCCGTTGCAGCACCAGCAGCCACACCAGCAAACCGAATCCGAGGGACAGCAGTGCCAGCCACAACCAGGGCGAGCGCAGTTTCTCGGCCCAGCTGGAGTCTTCGCCGCGCCAGCTTTCTACCGCGTACTTCTGGGCAACCTGGCCCAGGCACGTCAGCAGGCAGGCGACCAACAACAGAATCAGGCTCATGAAGCGTCCTGCGGGAAAATAATGATCACCAGATTGCCTTGCTCGTAGCGCTTGCCGTCTTTGGGCAGCAGATCCACCTCCTGCAATTCATCGTCACCCTTGACGCGCATGAGCACACCCACCGAACCACTGCGACGTGCCTCGGTCATCCATTGCTGAACCATTTCGGTGGTGATGCGGCGGTTCTTCACGTCCGGGAAGTCCAGACCGTACTTGAGTTCGCCAACGGTGTTGTAAAGCGCAATTTCAGGGCGTTGCAGGCGCCAGGCGAGGGCCGCGGCGGCTCCCAGATCGTTACTCAACAGGTGGCTGGTCTGGCCGAGTTCCTGAACGTGTTCGAGGATGAATTGATCGGGAGTCTTGTTGGACACCACCGAGTTCGGCAGGCCGGCAGGTATCAGGCCAACGAAGATCAGGCTGCCAAACGCCGGCGCGGCCCAGCACTGCAGGGGTCTGAAGGCTTGCAGCAGGTTGGCCATGATCCAGCCGATCAGGCCGATGAACACCAGAATCAAATGGTGCAATTCAGCTTCGTATAGCGGCTTTTTCAGTTCCAGGTAAACCAGGGCCAACAGCACAACCACGCCCAGTACCAGGTTGAGCAAACCGTTGATTCCCACTGCCCGGCCTTTCTCAAGCTTGAGGCGGTCGGCCAACGCATTGCCCAGCAACAGGGCCAACGGCAGCAGGCACGGCAGGATGTACGCCGGCAACTTGCCCTTGCTCAGGCTGAAGAAAATCAGCGGCATCACCAGCCACAGCAACACAAAACCGATGTTTGCCTGCCGGCGGCTCTGCCAGGCCTGCTTCAATGCCGAGGGCAGCAACGCCGCCCAAGGCAGACTGAATGCCACCAGCATCGGCAAGTAATACCAGAACGGTGCGTCGTGCTGCGCATCATCGCCAGCGAAGCGACGAATGTGTTCGTGCCAGAAGAAGAACCGCCAGTAATCAGGCTCCTCTGCGTGCACGGCCAGCACCCACGGCAGGCTGATCGCGATGGCCACGACCACGGCGATCGGCCCGTAGACCAGCAGTTCACGCCAGCGTTTCTGCCAGATCATCCACGGCAGGGCAATCAGTACCGGCAGCGCCCAGGCGAGAAACCCCTTGGTCATGAAGCCCATGCCGCAGGCCAGTCCCACGGCCGCCCAGCCCAGCAGACGCTGGGTGCGTCCCACGCTGTCGAGGGCAAACCACAGGGCAACCAGGCTCAGGTTGACCCAGAACGTGAATTGCGGATCGAGGTTGGCGTAACCGGCTGCCCCGGCAATAACGGTGAAACTCATGTACAGCAAAGCGCAGGCAAAACTTTTGCGCGGCTCGTTCCACAGGCGGCGGGCCACCAGGAAACACAGCAGCCCGCTCAGCACAGTGCTCAGGGCCGAAGCAAAACGTACGCCGAACAGATTGTCGCCAAACACCGCCTGACCGATGGCGATCATCCAGTAACCGGCCACCGGTTTTTCAAAGTAGCGCAACCCCATGAAATGCGGCGACACCCAGTCACCGCTCAGGAGCATGTCCTGGCTGATCTGGGCATAGCGGGTTTCATCGGGAATCCACAAACCATGGCTGCCCAACGGCAACAGGTAGGCGATGGCGAAAATCGCCAGCAATAACGGTAATGCCCAGCGTTTGGTCATGCGCCTTGCACTCCCAGCCAGCCTTCACGGCCCTCAAGGGCGCCGCGCAGAACGCGACCGGCAGGCAGGGTAGCGATAGACTCGGGCAGCAAGTCGCCCAAGGGTTGGAAATGAATGTCGCGCTGGCGGGCATCGGCCAGCAGCTGACGAAAATCGTTAGCCATCAGAATCCCTTCTACCTCGGCATGGATCGTGTAGACGTTCAGTTGTTCAGGGGTGAAGCGGTTGAGGATGAATGCGTTGAAATCCTTGGCGGCCACGGTGGGGCCTACGACCTCGTCAAAGGTCGGCAGGTCCACCGGGATTTGCGGCGCGCCAAGGCTGCCATCGTTCAATGTCGGTCGAAACAGCGCCTGGCCCCGGCAATCGCTGTTGTAGCGAAAGCCGAAACCCTGCTTGGCCTCGATCACGCGCTCGTCCGCCCGCCAACCGGCGGAGGCCGAGCACTGCACCTTTTCCCCGAGGATGTCGCTGAGGGTGTCTACGCCCCGGCGAATCTGTTCGATCAGTTGCGCATCGCTCCAGCGGCCGGCATTGGCCTGCCAGCCGTGGTGATCCCAGGCGTGCAGGCCAATTTCATGGCCGGCTGCCTGGGCCTGGCGCATCAGGTGCCCCAGGTCGCGACCGATCGGTTTGCCGGGCCAGGCGGTGCCGGCCAGCAAAATATCCCAGCCGTACAGGCCGGCGGCGTTGGAACGCAGCATCTTCCAGAGGAATTGCGGGCGGATGAGGCGCCACAAGTGGCGCCCCATGTTGTCCGGCCCGACGCTGAAAAAAAACGTCGCCTTGACCTGGGCCTCATCGAGGATTTCCAGCAACCGGGGCACCCCTTCACGGGTGCCTCGATAGGTGTCGACATCGATACGAAGGCCTGCCTGCATCAGCGCTTGTCCGCGATTTCGAGCATGGCTTCACGCAGGAAGAAGTCCAGCGTGTTGCCGATGGTTTCGCTCATTTCAACGGTCGGTTCCCAATCCAGCAGACGCTTGGCGTTGGCAATGCTTGGCTTGCGGTGTTCCACGTCCTGGTAACCGGCACCGTAGAACGCCTTGCTTTCCACGTCGCGGAAACCGGCGAACGGAGGGAAGTTGGCGCGCAGTGGGTGCGCTTCGAACTGACGCAGCAGCTCTTCGCCCAGCTGACGAATGCTGGCTTCGTTTTCCGGGTTGCCGATGTTGATGATCTGACCGTTGCAGGCGTCGTTTTCGTTGTCGACGATGCGTGCCAGGGCTTCGATGCCGTCAGCGATGTCAGTGAAGCAGCGTTTTTGTTCGCCACCGTCGAACAGGCGGATCGGCGTACCTTCAACCAGGTTCAGGATCAGCTGGGTGATGGCGCGGGAGCTGCCGATACGGGCCGAATCCAGACGGTCCAGACGCGGGCCCATCCAGTTGAATGGACGGAACAGGGTGAAGTTCAGGCCCTTGGCGCCGTAAGCCCAGATCACGCGGTCCAGCAGTTGCTTGGAGACCGAGTAGATCCAGCGCTGCTTGTTGATCGGGCCAACAATCAGGTTCGAAGTGTCTTCGTCAAAGTTCTTGTCCTGGCACATGCCATAGACTTCGGAGGTCGACGGGAAAATCACGCGCTTGTTGTACTTGACGCAGTAGCGAACCAGTTTCAGGTTCTCTTCGAAGTCCAGCTCGAATACACGCAGCGGGTTGCGGGTGTATTCGATTGGCGTAGCGATGGCCACCAGCGGCAGGACCACGTCGCACTTCTTGATGTGATATTCGATCCACTCGGAGTGAATGCTGATATCGCCTTCCACGAAGTGGAAGTTCGGATGGCTGCGCAGGCGCTCGATGGCGTCGGAGCCGATGTCCAGGCCATAGACGTCGTATTTGTCGTCACGCAGCAGGCGCTCGGACAAGTGGTTGCCGATGAAACCGTTGACGCCCAGGATCAGCACGCGGGTGCGACGTGGGGTACGGCCGGATTCAGCGCCGCGCAGTACGGAGCCGTCTACCAGACCCAGTTCGGCGGCCAGTTGCGGGCCACTGAGGAACAGGCCGTTGTCGTTACGCTGACCGGAGGTAATGATCAGCGAGTCTTCGCCGCAAGCGATGCGCAGCGGGTCGACGCTGATCACACGGCCAGGTGCCTGACCTTCGTTGCCCTTGGCGACTTCGGCGCTCCAGACAATCAGTTTGTGCTCGCCCACGGCGCAGAACGCACCCGGGTACGGCTGGGTAACGGCACGCACCAGGTTGAACAGCTCTTCAGCCGGTTTCTTCCAGACCAGTTTGCCGTCAGCCGGGGTGCGGCGACCGTATACGCTGGCTTTGGACTCGTCCTGGGCGGTTTCGGTGATTTTGCCTTGCAGCAGGGTCGGCAGGGTGTCACGCAGCAGGGAAGCGGCGGCTTCGCGCAGCTTGCTGTGCAGGGTCAGGGCGGTGTCGGCGCGGTCGATGGCGACACGGTGCTGGGCAATGATTGCGCCGGCATCGGCACGTTTGACCATGCGGTGCAGGGTCACGCCGGTTTCGGTTTCGCCTTTGACCAGTACCCAGTTGGCCGGTGCGCGACCACGGTAGGTTGGCAGCAGCGAACCGTGCAGGTTGAACGCGCCTTTGCTGGCGGTGGCCAGCAGTGGCTCGCTCAGCAGGTTGCGGTAGTAGAAGGAAAAAATGTACTCAGGGTTGAGCTTGGCAATGCGCTCGATCCACAGCGGGTGGTTGACGTCTTCCGGGGCGTGTACCGGGATGCCTTTGCGAGCGCACAGCTGCGCAACGGAGCCGTAGAAGGCGTTTTCCTTCGGATCATCGGCGTGGGTGAAGACCGCACCGATTTCGAAACCTGCGTTTAACAGGGCTTCAATGCCGGCAATGCCGATATCGTGGTAGGCGAAGACAACTGCTTTTGCGCTCATGAGTGAACCTGATCTGAAGAAGTGGAAGTGAGACCGTCTACGGTAACAACGGGAGCAGGGGAGGCGGGCTGGTTACGCAGGACCTTCTCGATGAAGAACCGCGGGCGTGCCCGGACATCGCTGTACATGCGGCCCAGGTATTCACCCAGAAGGCCCATGCCGATGAATTGACCGCCAGTGAAAACGAACAGCACGGCGAACAGTACGAATGTACCGCCGCCCGCCCAGCCGGCACCGAAGGCCAGGCGCAGGACAATCAGCGCGATGGCGAACAGCACACCCAGACCGGCCATCGCGAAGCCGACGATGCTCAGCAGACGCAGCGGCGTGGTGGTCATGCAGGTGACCAGGTCAAACATCAGGTTGACCAGTCGCATCGGGCTGTACTTGGATTCGCCGTGTTCACGCTCGGCGTGCATCACCAGGATTTCCGTGGTGTGGCGCGCAAAGCTGTTGGCCAGAATCGGGATAAAGGTGCTGCGTTCGCGGCAGGCGAGCATGGCGTCGACGATGGTGCGGCGGTAAGCACGCAGCATGCAGCCGTAGTCGCTCATGGCCACACCGGTGGAACGCTGCACGGCGAGGTTGATCAGTTTCGACGGCCAGCGACGCAGGGCCGAGTCCTGACGGTTGTTGCGCACGGTGGCAACCACGTCATAACCGAGCTCGGCCTGGGCCACCAGGCGCGGGATTTCTTCCGGCGGGTTTTGCAGGTCGGCGTCGAGGGTGATCACCACGTCGCCCTTGCACTGCTCAAAACCGGCCATGATTGCCGCGTGCTGTCCGTAGTTGCGGTTCAGAATCACCGCCACCACGCAGCTGCCTTCGCGAGCGGCGGCGTCTTCAAGCAGTTGCGCCGAACTGTCACGGCTGCCGTCGTCAACCAGCACGATTTCGTACTCGTGGTTGAGTTGCGCGCAGGCTGCTTCAGTACGACGCAGCAGCTCTGGCAGGCTGTCTTCTTCGTTGTAGACCGGTATGACGATCGACACGCATTTGATTGGATAAGGTTTCAAAGGCTTCTGTCCATAATGGTTTCGATGGCGCCGACCACACGGTCAACGTCATCGGTGGTCATGTCGGGGAACAATGGGATCGAGCATAGCCGTGCCGAGTTCCATTCGGTATTGGGCAAGTAGATGTTCGGGAAGCGCTGACGATAATAGGTATGCAGATGCGTGGCAATAAAATGGATTCCTGTGCCGATATTCTGCTCCTGCAAAGCTTTCATGAACGCTTCACGGTCCAGTCCGCAACGTTCGGCGTCGATGCGCAGGATGAACAGGTGCCAGGCATGCTGTTGCGCATGTGTCGGAATGGCCAGCGGTTGTACCGGCGAGCCTTCCAGGCGTTGCAGGTAGTGCTGGGCCAGTTTGGTGCGTTTGGCGTTGATGTCGTTCAGACGCTCCAGTTGCACCAGGGCAATGGCGGCGTTGATGTCGGAGAGGTTGTATTTGAAGCCGGGTTCCATGACCTGGGCCTGCGGCTTGCGCCCACCGGTCAGCCGGTCGTAAGCGTCAACGCCCAGACCGTGGAACTTGAGCATGCGCACGCGGTTGGCCAGCGCTTGATCATCGGTAACGAACATCGCGCCTTCGGCGCAGGTCATGTTCTTGATCGCGTGGAACGAGAAAATCGCCGTGCCCTGGGAGCCGACATGACGACCTTTGTAAAAGGTGCCGGCTGCATGGGCGGCGTCTTCGATCACCGGGATGCCGTGCTTGTCGGCCAACGCGTAGAGCGGGTCGAGGTCGAAGGCGGCGCCGGCGTAGTGCACCGGGATGATCGCTTTGGTACGAGGCGTGATGGCCGCTTCGATGCTGGCGAGGTCGCTCATCAGCGTGTCGCGGTCGACATCGACAAACACCGGCGTCGCGCCGAGCAGACAGATCATGTTGGCCGTGGAGACCCAGGTCTGGGACGGCGTAATGACTTCGTCCCCGGGACCGATGCCCAGGGCCAGCAGGGTGATGTGCATGCCACCGGTGGCCGAAGACAAGGCCACGGCATGACGGCAGCCGACATAGGCGGCGAACTGCTCTTCCAGAGCCTGATTTTTAGGCCCGGTGGTGATCCAGCCGGAGCGGAGTACCTGCTCTACAGCTGCTATTTCTTCATCGCCGATACTGGGGCGCGAGAAGGGGAGAAAAGCCTGACTCATGGGGACCTCGGGGCCGGAACATCAACAATTTTCGGGTATAGAGCCTTGGATCCACATTAAGCGTAGACGCTAAAACGGAAGCTGCATCAATTAGTTACAGGGTAAATGTGACAAAATTCGTGGATTGACTTGTCGGTCCTTGAACGTCAGGTTGGGGGGATGGACATGGCTTGCTCAATGGCGCCGAGATTAAGACTAAAAATGTGAAAGGGACATGAAAAAGCGGTGGCCGATTCGTTTTTCTGCGCTCCAGACAGCAATAGTTCAGACTTCTGCCAATTTTTGTTACTTATCCGGGTCATTTTGCGATGGATTGCTTTGGAGGCCGTGCGTCACCTCTTTGATCGTTGTGTTGAATCGTTTTCATTCAGGACTGTTCGTTTGACTGACTTACCCGCTATCGACCCCGTGGCTGCCAAAGCCAACCCATTGACCCTCTATCTGGCACGTCTGGCGCCTTCCAGCCAGTTGACCATGCGCTATGTGTTGCAGGACGCCGCTGACCGGCTGGGATTCGACGAGATCAATATCGAGGAAATTCCCTGGCATCAACTTCAGCCGGAAGACGTCATCGCGTTGGTGGCGACCTTGCGCACCGATGGTTATGCGCCCAATACCTCTTCGTTGTACGTGAATGCGGTGCGCGGGGTGATGAACGAAGCCTGGCGCATGAGCCTGATCAATCAGGAACACCTGTTGAAAATGCGCTCGGTCAAAGGCATTGCCGGCACGCGGCTGTCCCAGGGACGCAATCTCAAGCGCACGCTGATTCAGGAATTGATGGCGGTGTGCGCGGCGGATCCGCGGCCCCAGGGCCTGCGGGACGCGGCAATCATTGCGGTGCTGTACGGTTCAGGCATGCGCAAGTCGGAATCGGTAAACCTAGACCTCAATCAGCTGGATTTCACCGAGCGCAGCTTGCGGATCACCGCCAAGGGTAATAAACAGCTGATCAAGTACGCCCCGGCCTGGGCGTTTGAAAAGCTGCAAGCATGGCTGGAACTGCGGCGCAATCAGCTCGGCGAAGGCATCGAGGACGATCCGTTCCTGTTCAACCGCATCCGTCGCGGCAGCCACATTACTCGCGAGCGCATCACCAAACATGCGATCTATTACATTGCCCGCCAGCGTGGTGCGCAGGTCGGGGTGAAGATCATGCCCCACGATTTCCGGCGCTCGTTCATCACTCGGGTCATCGAAGAGCATGACCTGTCGATCGCCCAGAAACTGGCGCACCACAGCAACATCCAGACCACCGCCAACTACGATGTGCGTGATGACAATGAGCGGCGCCGGGCAGTGGATCGCTTCGATCTTTGATGCCCACTGAATAAAAGCGCAGGAGCTGCCGCAGCCGGCGGCTCCTGCCGCGCAGATTTATTCAGGGGTTAGGAATAAACGCCACGCTCTGGTCTTCCCGGCCATGGAACATGCGCTGGCCGTTGGTAGGTGTGGTGGTGATGACTTGATGGTCTGCACTCAGGTAGTCCAGCGGCACCGCTTCGCCAGTGCGGTATTGGGCCACAATAATGGTGCGCTTCGGATCCCAGTGTTCACCACTGGTGGTCTCCAGCCATTTCATCAGTCCGGCGCTGTCGCCAGTGCGCGGGAACTCCTGGCTTTCCTGTACGTAGTAGAACGGTGTACCACCGGTTTGCAGGTACATCGGCACTTTGTTGTCGACTTCAATCATGACCATGCGCCACTCGTTCAACGGCGCACGTTTGCTCGCTTCAAGTTTGACGGTGTCACCGAATGCAATCGCGCCGCCACCGCCATTGGTCCAGGGATAGATAACGCCCAGTATCGCCACCAACAACACGGTGGCCGCACCGAAGCCGATTTTCCAGCCTTTACCCCCAAACCGGCCTTGCGCGTTGCGTTCAGCGAACCGTCGGGTCAGCCACCAGGCGCCGAGCAGTTGTGCGAAAGGCACCAATGGCAGCACGTAATAGCTGCGACGGCTGCCGCTGGCGGTGAAAAACACCATCAACAGGCCCAGGCCCCAGATCAGCCAGCGGGTATTGGGTTCAATAGTGCGCCAATTGCGCGCCGCGACCCACAACGCGAGCAGCCAGCACGGCGCCCACGGCAAGGTGTAGACCGGCAGGTAAATCAGGTAAGTGTAAATCGGACCGAACTGATCGAATGGCTGGAAGAAGCGCACCACGTTTTCGCGCAGTACCAGACCCAATCCGCTTTGACCGTAGGTCGGCGCGCCGTAGAAGTGGGACAGGACAAACGGCGTCATATAGAACGCGCCGGCAATCACCAGCGCTACGCACAGTCGCAGATTGAGGTGACGTTTCCAGCGACCCTCCTGCAACAAATGCGGCAACAGCAGCAGCCCCGGCAGAATGAAACCGATCAGGCCCTTGAGCAGCGAGGTCAGGGACAGCAACAGGAAAAAAACCAGATAGCGCGTCAGCCGAGTGTCGTCCGGTCCGCGCCAGTACCACCACACGGCGGCGAGTACGCCGCACACAGTCAGGATGTCGGCTGTGGCAACCCGCGCCCAGAAAATGAAATAGAACGTGGTCGCCAGCATCCAGCCGGCAATCAGCCCGGTGCCTTTGCGGAACAACTGCTCACCGAGCAGGTACACCAGCCACACGCTGAGCCAGGCGGAAAGCACCGAGGACAAACGCAGCGACCAGTGTCCCAGTTCGCCTCCGGCGAGCCAGGCCGTGGCGGTAATCAGCCAGTAGGAGGGCAGGGGTTTGTCGTAGTACGTCATGCCCTTGAGATAAGGGTCGAAGTAATCGCCGCTCTGGAGCATCTGCAGGGCAATGTTGGCCCAGCGGGTTTCCGCTCCCCACAGCTCACGCGAGCCCAGCCCCAAACACAACATCAGGGCGGTCGCGCCCAGCAGGAGCCATAACGCACCCCTGTCACTTGCCCAGAACTTCATTGAGGTTTTTTTCCTGTGTCAGCGTTTTAAGACGCGGGCGCAAACCTGTGGGAGCGAGCCTGCTCGCGAAGGGTGAATATCAGTCAACATTGGGTTAACTGACACACCGCATTCGCGAGCAGGCTCGCTCCCACAAGGGTTATGTGCTCATTTCAGTCATGCAGCTCAAGGCCGGCTTTGCGGGAAGATCAGGATCTCCAGATTGCCACGCTGGTAGCGCTTGCCATCCACCGGCAACATCGCGACCTCCTGGACTTCCTGCACGCTGTTGACGCGCATGACCACGCCCACCGCCCCCTTTTTACGGGCCTCGGTCATCCACTCGCCGACGTTTTCCTTGGTGACTTTGCGCGACGCCATGGCCGGGTCATCAAGGCCATATTTCAACTCGCCGACAGTGTTGAAGAGATCGACTTGCGGGCGTTTCAGTCGCCACGACAGGGCCGATGCCGCGCCCAGGTCATTACTCAGCAACGAGGTGGTTTCGCCCAGTGCGTCAATATGCTCGGCAATGAACTGATCCGGCATCTTGCTGTTGACGATCTGCCCAGGCATTGCCGCCGGCAGCAAAGCCACCAGCAACCAGATACCCAGCGCCGGAGCGGACCACAGCAACAATGGTCGCGAGATTTGCAGGGCGCTGGAGATAATCCAGCCCGCCAACACGATGTAGGCCAGCGACAGGCTGAACATCTCGGTGTTTTCGTATATTCCCCGGGTGGCCTGGAGATAAATCAGCGCGATCAGCGCCGCGCCGGCCAGTACCACATTGAATATGCCATTGACCCGGATCGCCCGACTTTTTGCCTGTTCAAGCAGGCCGACCACGGTGTGGCCCATCAGCAAGGCCAGCGGCAACAGGCACGGCATGATGTAGGTCGGCAGCTTGCCTTTGCTCAGGCTGAAGAACGCCAGCGGCAGAACCAGCCAGAGCAACAGGAAACCCGTCGCCGGTTGACGCTTGTTTTTCCAGGCATCGATGAGCGTCGACGGCAGCAGCGCCGCCCATGGCAGGCTCGATGCCGCCAGCAGCGGCAGGTAGAACCACCATGGGCGTGCGTGCTGTGCATCATCGGCGGAGAAGCGACGGATGTGTTCATGCCAGAAGAAGAACCGCCAGAAATCCGGTTCCTGATGGTGAATGGCGAGCACCCACGGCAGGGAAACCAGCGCCGCAACCACCGTGGCCACCGGCCCGTAACGCAACAACTCGCCCAGGCGGCGTTGCCACAGCATGTAGGGCACAGCGATCAGCACCGGCAGCAGCCAGGCGAGAAACCCCTTGGTCATGAACCCCATGCCGCAGGCGACGCCGAGCATCGCCCAGGCGCCGATTCGTTCACGGGATGAGCGGCTATCGAGGGCAAACCACAGCGCCACCAGGCTCAAGTTGACCCACAAGGTGAATTGCGGATCCAGATTGGCGTAGCCCGCCTGACCGGCAACCAGCCCGAAGCTCATATAAAGCAGTGCGCAGGCGCCACTCTTGAGCGGGTCGTTCCACAGACGCCGGGCAATCAGGTAGGCCAGCCACACGCTGACCCCGGTGCTCACGGCCGAGGCGATACGCACGCCAAACAGGTTATCGCCAAAAATCGCCTGACCGATGGCGATCATCCAGTAACCGGCAATGGGTTTTTCGAAATAGCGGATGCCCATGAAGTGCGGGGCTACCCAGTTGCCACTCAGCAGCATTTCCTGGCTGATCTGGCCATAACGGGTTTCGTCGGGGATCCAGAGACCGTGGGTCATCAGTGGCAGCAGATAAAACAACACGAACGCCAGCAGCAAGCCGGGAACAATCCAGCGTTCAACGGCGGTTGAGGTTCGGGAGGCGTTGCGGGCCAAAGGGTTGGCAGGGGGAGGCAATATTGTGTGATGGAGCGTCATGACTCGACCTTAACGCGGTAACGTTACTGGGTTCAGTGCAACAGCTCGGCGCAATCCTGCGAGAGCAGAGCACTGGATTAAATGAATGCAGGTATGTCGGCAATTGAGGTGCGTGATCTCCCTGATCCGAAGCACTATTAGGCTTACTAGCTGAACGGTTCCTGAAGAATTCAAGCTTGAAACGAAACCATGTCCAATAATTGAATGAAAAATTTCACTTTAAGCTAAGTTTTTTCGCCGGAAGTTGCATAGCTTGCTATGCAATATTCCTGATGGGTGAAGCACTCATAATCCGATAATTGACGTTAAAGGTTATAGGTCATTCGCCCTCTACTACTTCAGTGGTTTTTCACTCAACAGCGAAGACCAGTCACCGGGATTCAATATGCCCAGTACTTTAAGTTGGCCGCTGGCACCCATGCTGACGAATAACGAACTGCTGTACTCGCTGGCCGCCGCGTGTTTGAAACCGGTCTGGCGCTCGAAGTCGCTGATGCAGCCGCTGTGAGTGACCAAGACCATATTGCGTTCGGCAACCTTGTGCGCAATGACGTCGTTACGCAGGGTGTCGCCACAGCTGCGTAGCCACTCCTGACTGTCCACGTCCTTGCCCACGAGGGCGTCGGCTGTTTGCCGGGTGCGGGTCACTGGGCTGCTGATCACATCGGTTTGCGACATACCCAGTCGCGCAAACCCTTGGCCTACTGTGGCGGACGCCTCGTTACCTGATTTAGTGATGCCATCGGCAGGGCCCAGGCAAGGATTGCTGGAGCGATCGCAGCGCTCGGCATGACGCACCAGAACCACCACCTCACCTGCGCGCCAATGCCGCAACAATTCCTCTTGCGCCTGAGGCCCGGCGGCGGCCAGGTTGATCGGAGACCTGGGCAACATGAAAAACGCTGTCACCAGGATCGCCACAATCAACACGCCCCCTGCGACAGAAGCCTTGCTGATACGCGATCTCATCCATCGCGGGGCTGTATTGGCGGGTAATGCGGAGTCGACCACGGTCTTGCCTCTTTTTGGAACCGGTACGCTGCGCACGAGGCAGCAGTCGCCGGGAAAGTATCGACGGAATCGTAAATGGTTTACTTGCACGGCTAACAATGTCTCGCACACTAAAAGGGCGTGCGTATGAACGGGGTGAAATGGATGTGAAAAATTTGCCTGAACACACCTGAATGATTGATGAACGACTTCTGTTTAGTTCTGTTATGCAGAACAGCGTAGTCGCTTCTGGAAGAAGTGAAGGGCGCGCTTGCACATTGATAACAAAAGAAAAAGAATAGTTATTTCAAACTATTGCGGAGGGCATATCGGGGGTGCGCGAGGGCGGAGCAAGCGCCCGTACTCGACGTGTGACCACTGCGCGTTTGAACCGGCGAAGACGATTTTCAGCCGGCGGTCGGGCAGCCCTGACGATTCCCGGCGGCGGCCTGGGTAATCAGAACAGCCAGGCGTCTGACGTTGTTTTGCTGCGCCGTCACCAGCTCGTCGATGGACGTACCTGAAGGCGTTTGCAAGGTGCTTCGGCACGTGACCAGCGCATTATCCGTCTGCCCGGAAGTGCGCAGGCGCCACTTCACATCGATCAGCCCGTACTGACCGGGAATCGAATCGAAGCGCTGCACATCCACCCGCACTGACACCTTGCGCTGTGGGCTGGCATTGGCCAGTTGATCCACCAGCGCGCTGCGCAGTTCGTCGGCCAGGCTTGCGCCCCACCAGTCGGTTTCGAGGATCGCCAGACCGCTGTTGCCCTGGCGGATGACGATCTGTGGCCGGTCCACCTGGGGCGGCACGCTGATGCCTTCGATCTGGATTTCGCCGACGCCGTTGTGTGCGCCGCCCCCCGGTTGCGCCGGGGTCAGGGTGTGAAAGTGAATCGGATCACTGCGACAGGCAGTCAGCAATAACAGCGTGGCGAGCAACGTGAACTTCAATGCCATGGTCAATAGCTCCTTTGATCAGTTACGCGGCGGGCCTTGCATATCGGACGGCGCGGCGTTGTCGGGACGGCCGCGGATGAGCGATTCCGGGTGGCGTCCCAGGTAGTCCGAGAACTCACGCAACGAGCGCGACATACGTTTGAGCTCGTCCAGGGTCTGCGACAGCTGCTCACGTTGTGGCGAATCTTCGGCCAGGGTCGAGTTGGCCGATTGCAGGGTCTTGCTCACGTCTGCCAGCGTACTTTGCACGCTGGGCAGGGTCTTGGTATTGAACTGCACCAGGCTTTTACGCAATTCGGTCAGGTTGCCATCGAGGTTGTTGGCGATGCGTTCCACCGGCAGTTTGGCGATGCGGTCGACCATGGCCTGCAGCTTGTTTTGCAGCTCTTCGAGACTGCCGGGAATGGTCGGAATCACGATAGGGCGGGCGTTGACATCGAACGCAACTTTCTCCGCTTTCGGGTAGAAATCCAGCGCGATGTAAAGCTGGCCGGTCAGCAGATTGCCGTTGCGCGCCTGGGCACGCAGACCGTTTTCGATGAACGTGCCAATCAGGCGTACGCCGGCGGCTTCGTCGTCGGGATCATGCAACAGAGCCTTGACCAATTTGTCGTGTGCCCGCCCAAGCCGCTGCGGGTAGATCACAATGCCGACATTGATCGGGAAACTTTGTTTTTTCTCGTCGAAATCCAGATTGATTGCCACCACCTTGCCGATTTCAATGCCAAGGAATTCCACCGGCGCATCGACCTTGAGCCCGCGCAAGGCCTGGTCGAAACGCAGGCTGAGGTATTGCGGCTTGCCATTGGGCGGGGCGAGGGCGGTTTGCTGGTCGGGGAACAGCTCGTAGGCGTATTCCTCGGCGGCGGCTTTGTCGTTGGGGCTGTAATCCGGGGCGCGGAAGGCAATACCGCCGACCAGCATCGAGGACAGGGATTCGGTCTTCAGCGCAAAACCATTGGCGCCGACGCTGACGTCGATGCCGCTGGCGTTCCAGAAGCGGGTGTTTTCGGTGACGTAGGCATCGTTGGGCGAGTGGATGAACAAGTCGATATTGACGCCTTTGCCGTCCTTGTCCAGGGCATAACCGACCACCTGGCCCACCGGGATCTTGCGGTAATAGACCGGCGAGCCGATATCCAGCGAACCGAGGTCCGGGGTGTGCAGGGTGAAACGTTTGCCGGGCTCGCCATAGGTGATGGCCGGCGGATTTTCCAGGCCTTTGAAGTTTTTCGCGCGGTTATTGGCCTGGCCAATGTCGGCGCCAATGTAGTCGCCGGACAGCAGGGTATCGATACCTGACACGCCACCGGCACCAATGCGCGGGCGCACTACCCAGAACTGTGAGTCTTCGCGGGTAAAGCTTTCTGCCTGTTTGGACAGCTTGATCGTGGCGACGACGTTTTTCTGGTCGTCGGTCAGTTCCACGTCCGAGACATGCCCGATCACCACGTTGCGGTATTTGACCTCGGTCTTGTTGGCGGTCAGGCCGTCGCCGGTCTTGAACGTCACGACAATGCTCGGGCCTTCCTGCAGCAGGTTGTGCACCACCAGTGAAATCCCGATCAACACAGCCACGATCGGCACAATCCACACCAGTGAAATGGTGAAGCGGCGAGTCTTGATACTCGCCTGACCCGGGGCCTGCGGCCCGTCAGTGGCTTGCGACTTCATTCGAGACCTCATTGTTGTGTGGGGTTTCGCCCTGTTCATCCCAAATCAATCGCGGATCGAAACTCATCGCCGAGAGCATGGTGAACACCACCACCATGCCAAAAAACAGTATCCCCGGGCGCGGCTCGATATCCCCCAGTGCCTGGAACTTCACCAGTGCCGCCACAAGCGCCACGACGAGCACATCGAGCATTGACCAATAGCCGATCAGTTCGACAAAGCGGAACAACTTCGAGCGTTGTTTACGCGCCCAGTGGCTGTCGCGCTGCACCGTCACCAGTAACAGCGTCAGGGCCACGAACTTGATGCCAGGCACCGCGATACTGGCGATGAAAATGATCAGGGCGATGTCCCAGGCGCCGCCTTCCCAGAACTCCAGCACGCCGCTCATGATGGTGCTGTCGGCCCCGGCGCCGAGCAGCTTGGTGTTCATTACCGGCAGCAGATTGGCGGGGACGTAGAACGCCAGGGCGGTGAGCATGTAGGCCCAGGTGCGGATCAGCGAATTGGTTTTGCGCCGGTGCAGGGGGGCGCCGCAACGCTCGCACTCGTCGGGTTCATCGGTCATGTCGCAGGCCATGCCGCAGCTGTGGCACAGGCACAGGTTGAGTTCGCTGGCCAGCGGCGGGGTGCTCATAAGATGTCCCAGAGATCGCGAACATCGCGCCCGGCAATGCGGATCAGCAACAGGCTGAGGACGGCGAGGGCGAACAGGCCGATGCCAGGCAGCACGTCCAGCAAGCCGGCGAGTTTGAACACGGCGACCATGGCGCCCAACAGGCACACTTCGAGCATGCTCCAGGGGCGCAGGCTTTCCAGCCAGCGCATGCACTGCTTGAACGCCGGAGAACGGCGAGAGGCAAGGGCGAAACTCAAGACCCAGATCAACAGCAACAACTGGAACACCGGGGCGATGATGATGGAAATCGCCGCGACCATGGCGATGAAGGTGATCGGCCCCTGACTCAGCGCCACCACCGAATCCCACAGCGTCGCGCTGTTTTTCAGGCCCTTGAGGCTGATGCTCATTACCGGGTAGAAATTGGCGAACACCCACAGCACCACGGCAGCGAAGCTCAAGGCCAGACGCTGTTCCACTGACAGGCCGTTATAGCGTTGCAGGACGCCACCGCAGCGAGTGCACAGGGTTTTCTGATGTTTGGCGAGCGTGACTTTTTCATACACACAGTCACAGTGCTCGCAGATGATCAGGTGATCGGTCTTGGTCATCGGTCGCGCTCAACAGGAGGCAGGAAAGTCAGAGCACCCCATCAATATAGAAGCGCCTCGCCATAGAGCAAATTAAAAGACGAACCAGCCCCCCTGTGGGAGCGAGCCTGCTCGCGAAGGCGGTCTGTCAGTCAATATTGATGTTGAATGTAATACCGCTATCGCGGGCAAGCCCGCTCCCACACTGGATAACTGCCGGGCGTCAATTTTGTGTTCACTGCAGATCCCCCTGTGGGAGCGAGCCTGCTCGCGAAGACGCTGTGTCAGGCAACCCCATCTTCAGGTGCTCAGCCGAGCATCTCCCGCATCCGATACCACAACATTCCCAACGCCAGCAGCGGCGAGCGCAGGGCCTTGCCGCCGGGGAAGGTCATGTGCGGCACCGCGCTGAACACGTCCAGGCCCTGGCTGTGTCCGGCATCAATCGCTTCGGCCAGCAAACGTGCGCACCAGTGGGTCACGTTCAGGCCATGCCCGGAATAACCCTGGGCATAGAACACATTCGGGTACTGGCTCAGGCGACCGACCTGGGGAAAGCGATTGGCGGTGATGCCGATCTTGCCGCCCCATTGATAGTCGATGCGCACATTCGCCAGTTGCGGAAAAACCTTGAGCATCTGCGGCCGCATATAGGCCTCGATGTTCGCCGGATCACGCCCGGAGTAGTGGCAGGCGCCGCCAAACAGCAAACGCCGGTCCGCCGAGAGCCGGTAATAATCCAGCCCGACTTTCTGATCACACAGCGCCAGATTCTGTGGGATCAGCTCGGCGGCCATCTGTTCGCCCAGTGGTTCAGTTGCAATGATGTAACTGCCCGCCGGCAAGACCTTGCCACTCAAGCGCGGTTCGAGCTCTTCAAGATGCGCGTTGCAGGCCAGCACCAGGCTGCCGGCGCGCACGGTGCCACCGGCACAACGCACCTGCACCGTGCTGCCGTGGATCAACTCCAGCACTTCACTTTGCTCGAAGATCCGCACCCCCAGTGAGTGCGCGACCTGGGCTTCACCCTGCACCAGATTGAGTGGATGCAAATGACCGGAGCCCATGTCGATCAAGCCACCGGCATACACCCCGGCGTTCACCACCTGCTGGCGAATCTGCTGCGGCTCGACCAGACGGGTTTCGTGGGCATAACCCGACTCCACCAGGACTTGCTGCTCAGCCTTGAACGCGGCGAACTGCGCCGGGGTGTTGGCCAGCTCACAGAAGCCCCAGCGCAGATCACAATCGATACTGTGTTCAGCAATACGATTACCCACCAGCGCCACCGACTCGATCCCGGCGCGCTCCAGATACCGGACGCCTTCCTGACCGACATAGCGCGTAAAACCGCTGACATCGTGGCCAATGCCGCGAATCAACTGCCCGCCATTGCGCCCGCTGGCGCCCCAGCCGATCCGCCGGCCTTCCAGCAACACCACCGAGAGCCCGCGCTGGGCCAGCTCAATGGCAGTGTTGACGCCGGTAAACCCGCCACCGATGACGCAGACATCGGCCTGCAGATCTTCGGCCAACGAAGGCCATGGCGTGATGCCATGGGCAGACGCGGCGTAATAGGAGCGGGCATGTTCATTGCTGTACTGATTCATTTGTTGGACTTCACTTTGCTCCAGGAACGGGTCATCAAACGCATGATCGCCTGGGGCGGGGTGGTGGAAATATAGAGTTTGTCGAGCACGGACTGCGGCGGATACACCTCGGGATTGTTCACCAGCGCCTGATCCATGTACTGCTTGGCGGCCGGGTTCGGGTTCGCGTAACCGACCGAGGCGCTGACCTTGGCAATCACTTGCGGGTCGAGCAGGTAATTGATGAAGGCATGGGCTTCTTTCGGGTTGGCAGCGTCGGCGGGAATGGCCAGCAGGTCAAACCACAAGTTGCTGCCTTCCTTTGGAATCGCGTAGGCGATGTTCACGCCATTCTTCGCTTCCTTGGCGCGGTTCGCTGCCTGGAACACATCGCCCGAGTAACCGAAGGCTACGCAGATGTCGCCATTGGCCAGGTCCGACACGTATTTGGAGGAGTGGAAGTAGGTGATGTAAGGCCGGATGCTCAGCAACTTGGCTTCGGCCTTTTTGAAATCCTCAGGGTTTTCGCTGCGCGGATCCATGCCCATGTAGTTGAGGATTGCCGGGAACACTTCATCTGCCGAGTCCATCATCGACACGCCGCACTGGCTGAGTTTCTTGATGTTCTCGGGCTCGAACAGCACGGCCCAGGAATCGATGTGATCGATGCCCAGCACTTGCTTGACCTTGTCCACGTTGTAGCCAATGCCGTTGGTGCCCCACAGGTAGGGCACCGAATGCGTGTTACCCGGATCGTTTTTTTCCAGCAGTGCCAGCAGCTTCGGATCGAGGTTTTTCCAGTTGGGCAACTGCGAGCGATCCAGTTTGAGGAACGCGCCGGCTTTCACCTGACGGGCGAGAAAGTGGTTGGAGGGCACCACCACGTCGTAGCCGGTGCGGCCGGCCAGCAGCTTGCCTTCCAGGGTTTCGTTGGAATCGAATACGTCATAGATCACCTTGATCCCGGTTTTCGCCTGGAAGTCGGCAAGGGTGGTTTCGCCGATGTAATCAGTCCAGTTATAGACACTGACAGTGGGCTGAGCCTGCGCACCGACGCTGCACAGCAAGGCCAGCGCAGCCGGGACCATGGATTTCAATAGACGCATATCGACACCTCTTCGGGTTGTTGGATTTTTTAGGTGTTTCCTGGTGTTCTTTCAATGGCAAGTGAACGCGGTCCTGTGGCGAGCGAGCTTGCTCGCGCCGCGGTGCGTAGCAGCCCCAAAACCCTGGAGGACGAAGGTCATGTTGTGAGCGCTGCGCACTCAAGCGTGAGCAAGCTCGCTCGCCACAAGGCCGTGTTCACTCAAGTCCGGTCAGACGCTCAGCAACAAGAACTCCCGCTCCCAGGAGCTGATCACGCGTTTGAAGTTTTCGTGTTCGGCGCGTTTCACTGCGACATAACCACGAACAAACTTGCTGCCCAGATAACGGCCAACGGTTTCGCATTCTTCCATTTGCGTCAGCGCGTCCTCGATGGTGATCGGCAGGCGCAGATTGCGTCGTTCATAGGCGCGACCCTGCACCGCAGCGCTCGGTGCAACCTGTTCGACCATGCCCAGATAGCCGCACAACAGGCTGGCGGCAATCGCCAGGTACGGGTTGGCATCGGCCCCCGGCAGGCGATTTTCAACACGCATCGCTTCGGGGCCGGAGGTCGGTACACGCAGGCCGACGGTGCGGTTTTCTTCGCCCCATTCCACGTTGACCGGTGCCGAGGTGTCCGGCAGGAAGCGGCGGAACGAGTTGACGTTGGGCGCGAACATCGGCAGCACTTTGGGGATGTACTTTTGCAGGCCGCCAATGTGGTGCAGGAACAGCTCGCTCATGCTGCCGTCGGCGTTGGCGAAGATCGGCTGGCCAGTGACGATGTCGACCACGCTCTGGTGCAAGTGCATGGCGCTGCCGGGCTCGTCGCCAATCGGCTTGGCCATGAAGGTCGCGGTGACGTTGTGCTTGAGTGCCGCTTCACGCAGGGTGCGTTTGAACACGGTGATCTGGTCGGCCAGGTCCAGCGCGTCGCCGTGACGGAAGTTGATTTCCATCTGCGCCGGACCGTCTTCGTGGATCAGCGTGTCGAGGTCCAGGCCCTGGAGTTCGCACCAGTCATAGACGTCTTCGAACAGCGGATCGAATTCGTTGGCGGCGTCGATGGAAAACGATTGCCGACCACTTTCCGCTCGCCCGGAACGACCCAGCGGCGCCTTGAGCGGCAAGTCCGGATCTTCGCAACGCTGGGTCAGGTAGAACTCCATTTCCGGGGCGACAATCGGTTTCCAGCCCTTGTCGGTGTACAGCTGCAAGACTTTTTTCAACACGTTGCGCGGCGACAGTTCGATCGGGTTGCCGAATTTGTCGAAGGTGTCGTGGATGACGATGGCTGTCGGTTCGATGGCCCATGGCACCACGTAGACCGCGTCGGAAACCGGCTTGCAGACCATGTCGATGTCGGCCGGATCGAGCAGGTCGTAGTAGATGTCGTCGTCGACAAAGTCCCCGGTTACCGTTTGCAAAAGCACACTTTCCGGCAGGCGCATGCCTCGCTCATGCAGGAACTTGTTGGTGGGTGCGATTTTGCCGCGAGCGATGCCGGTCAAGTCGCTGACCACACACTCGACTTCAGTAATCTTGTGATCTTTCAGCCACGTGAACAGCTGATCGAAAGGGGCATTCATAAAGACCTCGTAAGTGGTTTTGTTAACGCGGGGGAGGGTGGCTGCATCAACCGAAGACTTCCCCTGTGGCGCGTTGGCGACTATCTTGGGCGAGCCTTGCCGTTCCATCTATCCACTTTAAGCAGCACCAAAACGCACCAAACGAGTGCGTAAGGTCATCCCATGTCAGTGTGCAACCCGTTACAGGTCCAGGCGTTCAATACCGCCGATGTGGCCGAACAAATCCGCGCCACACCCGGTTGGGTACAGCATTACCAGCAGATGTCGCCCGGGCATTTCGCGGGTCTGGTGCGCTATCTCGACTTGCAGGGCGTGGAGATTTACGAAGAACGCATGAACACCCGCGTCGAGCAGAATTTCAGTGCGCCACAAGGCTCACTGGCGTTCTGTTTTGATCGCAGCGACAACGCGCTGTACGTGTTGAACGGTGAAAGCCGCAACATCTGGATCACCCCTGAGAACTATCAGGAAATCGCCGTGGTGTTTGGCCCGGAGTTCGTGCAGCGCCATGGCTTGAACATCGCACGGCTTGAAGGGCTGTTCATGTCGCCGCTCAATTGCCAGCAGAATGCGTTGTTCAGTCGCTGGCTCAGCGGCACCCTGACCCGACTGGCGCAAACCTTCGACCCACCGAGCCGCGACGCCCTGACCGAGCAGTTGCTCGAAGACTGTCTGTACATCCTCGACAATGCCTGTGTGCGCCTGGACCGTGGCGGTTTGCAGCGCAGGAGCGATGAGCGAATGATCATGAAACGGGTCGGTGAATGGGCCGCGGATTGTCCGGAAGACACCCTGAACCTGCTGCAACTGTCGCAGGTGGCCGGTGTGTCGCTGCGCCAGTTGCAACATGCCTTCAAGGCCTACACCGGCATCTCGCCTACCCACTGGCTGCGCTTGCGCCGCCTCAACAGTGCCCGCCGCGAACTGCTCAGCCGCACGGCGCTGGAAACCACGGTGGCCGAAGTGGCGATGCATTGGTCATTCTGGCACCTGGGGCGGTTTTCCAGCAGTTATCGGGCGTTGTTCAAAGAGTTGCCCAGCGAGACGCTTAAACGCTCGCGCTGTGCAACGTCCCAGACGTCAGGACTGATCTATTAACGCAAGCTGTTATTGCGAACTGCATTCACAGCTTTTATTTATGTTTAACCCGTCAATCATTGTCTGTCAGACGCTTCCTGCAAGTATCTCTGGATGTTTCTGGATAAAATGCCTGCCACTTATATTTTCTTATAAATCAACGGCTTGAATATATTTAAAAGTAACAAGCCCGGTTTGACGCTGCGCAGATCTCTTCTAGTTTTCTGCCTGTCGATGCAATGGATGCATCGTTAAAATCAAATCGAGGTCATCAACATGGCAGTGCCTTTGAAAGACACGCAAAGCAGCAATAATCTTCCACAAGCCGTCCTTCATCTTATTTCCGGTGAATACCCCGGTGTTGCACGCAGCGCCGGTGTATTGACCAAAGAAGATGTGATCAAGATCAAACAGTATGTGAAGAAGGGCCTGGCGCTTCCCAGCGAGTTGCCGGAAGTCGAGTCCTACCTGAAATACACCAAGGTCAATATTGCCGGGCTTGAGCCAAGTGATATTCAGGTGCTGTTCAAGAAAATCCGCATTCACGCCTCCAGCTGGGATGCGGTGGAAAGCAAGATCATCCAGCAGAGCATTGACCTCAGTTCAGCGGCCAAGAACATCGTCAGCAGTGGCGGCGAAATCATTTCCGTGATCAAGGAAATGCCGATCATGGAACGCGTCAAGACCACGCTGGGGCAACTGAGCAATAACGATCTGGAGGGCATCAAATACACCTCCGATGACGGTGAAGTCGCTTGTGCCGTGACCGAAATCATCGAGCTGATGAAGGTCGATATCAAACGCCAGCAAGGCGCTACCCAGGAGCTCAAGGACCGCATTTCCAACTTCAAGATCGAGTTGTCGGGCGGCGAGCTGTCCACCGGCAAACGCGTCTTCGGCTTGCAGTCCGAGGTCAAGGGCAAGTACGACTTGATGGAGCGCAACAACTTCGTCGAGTCCATCGCCAGCACCAAAAAAACCATCAGTGAAAAGAAAGACCGGATCACCCAGTTGGACAAGGACTACGACTATTACGTCGGCATGTCGTTCTCGGGTGGCCTGCCAATTTTCTGGCCGATTTCAGGCTCGATATTCGGCCCCAAAGCCGAGACGGCGCGCAAAGAGCGCAACGCCTTGAAGACGGAAGTCGATGAGTTGCAGACCGCCGTCAGTGGCAAGGAAGGCTTGCAAAGTGCGCTGGAAAGTTCGATGTCGAACTTCGGCGATATCGGTATCCGCATGGCCGGCGCCGAAGCGGCACTCAATATCCTGAACACTATGTGGCAAACCATGTTGAGCAAGATCGACTCGTCGGTTGAACAGTTCGGCCGTATCGACAACGCCTTGCGCCTGACCTCGTTCGTTGCCGAGTTTGCGATGGTGATCGACCCGTGGCGCGACGTGAAGAACACCTCGGGCGAACTGGTCAAGATCTTCAATGAAGCGCTGGAAGAATACAAAAAGAGCTTCAACTAATTATTGCAAAATGACGATGGGATTATTGCCATGAGCAGTGTTAAACCGATTAACGAAAACAGCCTTCCCCGAATCGATGTGAAGAAGATCATTCAGACCATTCGGGACATTTCGCGCCTGGCCAACTTCAGGCATGAGCGCTCTGACGTGTTGCAGGAGCGGGCGCAACGGGTGGTCGCCTACCTTAACAACCTCGATAAAAACATGCGCGAGGCGTTTCCGGTGTTGCTGACCGCGCTCAAGGGCGCCTCGGGGCAGAACTATTTCAGTGCCCTTGAGGAGCTGAGCGGCGCCTTGACCAGCAATGACCTGAGCGCGCAGGATCGCGACCTGATCGAAGGTGAAGTCACCAATATCAAGGCCAACATCGAATCCATGCTGGATCGGGTTGCCGCAAAGTTCACCGCTCACGCGCTGCTGCTTGAGGGCGAAGTGCGCAGCCTGTACAAGATCGAAATCGATGAACGTGCCGATGAGCCACTCAAGGTCGCCAAGGAACGCAAGGCCAGGGTTCTGGCGCAACTCAATGAGCAGACGCTGGCCAAGGCGATCTGCGTGGAAAAACGCGACGTGCTGGTGAAGGCGCAAGACGTGATTCGCGAGTTCAACCTGGCCGAGATGTATAAAAACTACATTCCGGAAGGCAAGGCGCTGGATGACCTGGACATCGAAAATCCAAAGAAAGAAGCGGTCAAACAGGCGATAGAGCTGGTCCGCAAAGTCCTGGGCGTGGTGTCTACGGGCATCAAGTACATCGAACTGGCCAATTCGCGAAACAACCTGGACAAGGAAATCCAGTCCATTTCGCTGTTGATGGACGGCTTGAACAGCGACCTTCAGCTGGCCGAGGACACCTTGTCCGATGTCAGCGCCGTGATCGACATCAGCCAACAGCGCCAGGTAGTGGGTGATGAGATCATCTCGGTGGTCGGCATCTGGGCGGGTTTCCCGGTCGCGCTCGGCAGCCTGAAAAAGACCGACTACACACCGGCGCATCTATCCGTGTTGCTGAACCGCTACAAGGCCCATTTGCAGACACTGAGCGATGACTACAACAGCATCATGATCAACTGACCTGACTGCACACAAAAAACCCTGTGGGAGCTCGCTCCCACAGGGTTTTTTGTGTGATCTGAGATTCAACTCTTCCACGGTTTCAGCCACAGCCCCAACGCACCCAGCAATATCGCCCCGCCCATGATGCTGATACCCAACTGCAACCAGACATTCGCCAGCGGATGCAGCAGCACGGCGGCCAGGCCAAGTAACACCACGCTCAGCCCCCACAGCAACGGCCAGCGCAGTACGCCAAGCAGCTGCTGGCGTTGCATGAGCTGCACATTCGTCAGCAGCACGCCACCGAGCGCCGCGATCGGAATAGCGGTCAAGCCAAAAAACATCGGCAGCACCGCGAGCAGGATGGCGTTGAACAGACTGCCCAGCAATTCGCATTTCAAGGGCATGCGGGTATCGCCGGCTGCATAGGCGTAACGCGCCAACATGGCGTTCCAGGCACCGAACACCAGCGGCGTGGCAAACCATCCCAACAGTGCCGGCAGCGGGCCGTTCGCACTTTGGGCCGGTAACAGAAAATGAATCAACGCCGGGCTCGCACCCACCAGGCCGAAGGCGGCGGGCAGGCTCAATAACGTCGCCGCATCCAGCCCGCGGCGCAGCAAGACCAGTCGCTGTTCGCCTTGCTTGCCGCTCATCAGCCCGAGCAACACCTGATTGAGGCTCATCAACGCAATCAACGGCAGGTTGATCAATTTGCGCGCCAGGTTGACCCAAGTGACCACGCCTTCGCCCAGGTAACTGGCCACCAGACGCTCCAGCAGTGCCAGGCCCTGACTTGCCAGATTGCTGGCCAGCAACGGACCGATGCGCCCGACCAGCTCGCGACTGGCACCGGGTTCTCCACGCATTTGCCAGGGGCGCCAGCCGAACTGCCAGAGCGGCGGCAACAGCGGCAGGCACATCAGCAGGCTGCCGGCGAAAAACGCCATCGACAACTCGGCGCTGACGCTGGAATGGCCGCGCACAAACAGGTAGAGCACCGGGGGCAGATTGAACAGCAGCGACCCCAGCCCCGGCAGGACAAACCGCTGTCGGGCCTGCAAGGCAATGCTGAACAACGCGTGCACCAGCAACCCCGGCACACAGGCGGCCAGCCACCGCAGATTGGACGCTGCTTCGGCATGGGCATCGCTGTCCAGACCGGGGCCGATCAACCGGACCCAGAGCGGCGAAGCCAACGCCAGCACGGCATACAACACCAGTCCAAACGCCAACAGGCGCGGGGTCAGGCCGTTCAGCCAGACGCGCTGGCGCAGCTCGTCGCGTTGTTGATAAAGGGGCAGGGCGGCGGCGGCGAGCAACCCGGCGGCGAGGGTCATGCGCACGGCTTCGGGAATGAACACCGCGACCAGAAACGCATCGCTGCGATTGCCCGCGCCCCACGCCGCCACCAGCAGCCATTCGCGGGCAAAACCGGCCACCAGCCCGGCAAGGGTTGCCAGGGTCAGCCACAGGGTGCTGCCGAACATTAATGAAACAGGGTGAACAGGCCCTTGCCACCCACCTTGTAATTCAAGTCGTGGGGGCGCTCGCCCATGGACTTGGCGCCGCTGCCGCCAACGATTTTGTACGGTGCAATATTTTTCGCCACCAGGGTATTGGCCGTCACCACGGCGCCGCGTCCGATGCGGGTGCTGTGACCGATCAATGCCCGCGTGGCGATCCAGGCATAGTCGTCAATGTAGATCGGCCCGGACACGGACCAGAACTCGGGCGCGGCGGTGTCATGGCTGCCGGCAATGATCAGTACATGCGAGGCAATCGCCACATGGTCGCCGATGATCAGCCCGGCACGGGCGTCGACCTGGCAGTGCCAGGCAATCACGCTGTCGGCGCCAATCACCAGATTTTCAATGCCCAACACTTCGGTGTTACGCCAGATGCTCGAACCCTCGCCGATTTTCGCACCGCCCAGGCGTAGCCAGGCCAGTCGCACATGGTGGCTGGGGATCTTGTTGATCAGGATGTTGTAGGCCTGCTCCCAGGCCCGCAGCCAGCGGTCTTTGAGGGTGATCCAGTTCTTGCCGTAACGCGGCACGAGGGTCGTCGGGATGTCCTTGCGCAAGCGTCCGTAAAGGCGCTGCGCCAGAGGGTCTTCAATGATCGCCTCGATGTCCACCGAACAGATGCTGTAGCGCAGGCTTTCACCTTCGCCCTCGACGAAGAACACGTCGTGGCTCATCCCCCACGCGTAGGCCGTCATCAGTTGATCCAGGCTGACACCCAGTTCAACGGCCAGTGATGGCAGGCGTTCGGGCAGGTCGGTCGAATGAAAAATCCGATGTTTCATGCTGGGCTATCCTTGGGCGCTGGAAGGGAATGAACAATCGTCGGACGCAGGCGGACCTGTTGCAGGCTCAGGCCCATCAACAGCCAGAACAGCCCGATCAGGACGAACGTGAAACTGAAGTAATGGTCGAACAAACCGGTCAGCAGCGCCGCCAGCAGGCCGGCAACGCAGCCCAGCCACAACGCGTTTTCGGGGTTGACCTGACGCACCAGGGCCAATGGCCGTACTTCACGCCACCACAGCACGGTGATGGTGACGAACAGCAGCATGCCGGGGATGCCGATTTTGTAGATGAAGTTCAGCCACAGGTTGGAAATGCCCGGCAGACCACTGCCCGGAACGGGCGGATCGATCTTGAAGCCGATGCCCAGCGGATAGCGGGCCATGACCTCGGGGAACTTCGAATACTCGTCAAAGCGCACTTCGGTACTGGCGTTGGTCGCCGAGAAAATCGTCAGCAGGCGTTCCTGCAACGGCGGGTAAAACATCACCAGCGCCACGGCGAACGCCGCGCCTATGCCGATGATCCGGCCGCTATAAGGCACACGCTTGTAGGTCAGCCAGATCAATACCAGCACCAGCGCCAGGATCGCCCCACGGGAAATACTCAGCAGCAGGCCGGCGCAGCCCAGGACTGCCACCGCCAGGCCCAGCGCACGGCGCAGGCCTTTTTGTGTCCAGCCATACAACAGCGCCATGGGGATGAACAGCACCAGCACGCCGCCGGTGAGGTTAGGGTGAACCCAGGGTGACGCCATGCGCTGGTAGTTGGCGGAGAAGATGTCCTGCACTGCCTCCGGGTGTGCGTATTTGAGGTCGGTGAGAATCGGGATCATCGACATCGCGTTACGGGTCTTGAGGAACATGAAGATCGACAGCAGCAGCATCGCCAGGTTGCCCAGCAACAGCGCGATCACCAGTTTGTCCCGGTCGGCGTCACTGCGCAGCAGCAGCGGCACCATGAACAGCAAGGACAGGTTCATCAGCCAGCGCACCCAGTTCACCGGGCCGTTGCCCTCGGCGTGGATGATGATCATCCCCCAGAGGAAAGGGATGATGCTGAACAGCATCAACCAGGCCATGGCGCGTTCCGTGGGCCGCCAGAGCAGCAGGTTGCGGGTCTTGCCGATAAAGGACTGCCAGAACACGCCGACCCAGGTCAGCCCCAGCACCGCTTCACTGATCGTGGTGCGCACCCCCAGCTCCAGCGTGGTGTAGGGGATGCTGGTGGCCAACAACGCAAAAATCAGCAAGCCCCATAGCGGTTTGCGGACCAGGGTAAGGGCGACCGCAAGGCCAATCACCACGAAGATGACTTTGGCGGGTGGCAGCGCCCACAGCAGAACGCCGAAGACGAGGCCCAACAGCAGCGCGATGATTTTTCCTGGCAGCATCAGCGATACAACGCTCTGAGTAGGGTGTCGAGGCGATAGCGGTAGGCCGGTCCGTCGAACTTGCGGGCCCAGTCGCGCAGCGCTTGCGTATCGGCGGGCGTTTCGTCCTCTGCCTGATTGATCAAGGCGGCTTTGAGCTGGGCGCGGTCATGGGCGCCGAAACGTCGTGCCGATGGCGGCGCCACTTCATCCAGCGCCGAGCCCCTGGCCACGGCCACCGGTGTACCGACGCTCAACGCCTCGATCACCGGCAGGCCAAAGCCTTCGGCATACGAGGGCTGCCACAGGCATTGGGCGTGCACATACAGCGCGTGCAACTGGGCATCGCTGACGCCATTGACCCAGTGCAACCCCGGCAATCCGGCCAGTTCCGCGGGCAAATCACTGGCGTGACCGACCAGCACCAACGGCGGGACACTCGGGTGCTCCCGTCGGCAGGCGTGCCAGTTCTCGACAAAAAACGCCATGTTCTTGCGTGGCTCGCGGGTGCCCACCACCAGCCAATAGCGCTCGGGCAAACCTTCGGGCAACACCCCTGGTTCCTCCTGGTACTCGGGAACCAGATTGTTCAGGACCCGGACCTTGGGTTTTGCCCACGGGAACAGCCTGACCGCTTCATTGCAGGAATAACGCGACGGGCACCAGACTTCATCGGCAATCCAGATCGACCAGGCAATCGAGGCGGCGTCAATCATGCGGTACGCCAAGGCCTTGGTCTTTGAGCGATGAAAGTTGTTCTGGGTCAGCTGGAACAGGTCATGCAGGATCAGCACGTAACGCGTCCCGGCCGGTTTGTGGCCCAGCGGCAAGCCCATGTTGGCGGTGGCGATATACAAGTCGATGGTGTGCTCACGCAAGGCCGCGGGCAGGAATTTACGCTCGAAGCGCAGCCGCACCTGAGGCCGTTGCAGGCCGTCGAGCGGGCTTGTCCATGGCGGGCAGACAGCGCTCAGCCGTTGTGGGTGGTCCAGCGGCGCTTCGCTGAACAGCACCAGTTCTGTGTCACCGCGCTCCAGCAACGATTCTTCAAGTGCCTTGACCTGACGGCCAATGCCCGACGAGGGCGCGACGGTGGCGGGACGGTAATCCAGGGCTACGCGCATAGTGGGCTGACCTCGGCAGATGGCAATGTCCGGTAGATCTTCTCCAGCTCATCGCCGGCCACCGACCAGTCGTGATAATCGCGGGCATAACGACGTGCCGCATCAGCCAGACGGGCGGCGAGCAACGGCTCGGTCAGCAGGCGTACCACCGCATCGGCCAGCGCTTGCGCGGTTTCGCCGGCCAGATAGTGTTCTTCTGCACGCACCACAAGCCCCGACGCGCCTTGCCCGGTACTGACCAGCGGCAGGCCGGCAGCCATGGCCTCCAGCACCTTGAGTTTGGAGCCGCCACCGTGACGCAACGCCGCAAGAAACAACGCACAACGCCCCTGCAAGGCGGGCAGGTCGGGAACAAACCCCAGCCATTCAATGCGCCTGTCAGGCCAGCGTTCGGCCCAGGCGGCCGGCAACGCATACCCGGCAACGGCCAGACGCGCCTCGGGGCAGGTTTGCCAGACGCGAGGAAAGATGTCCTCCAGCATCCATTGCACGGCGTCCAGGTTCGGGGCGTATTCGTAGTTGCCGACAAACAGCACACGCTGGCTGTCCGGGGCAGCGACCACCCCGGCGAAGGCGTGGCTGTCGACGCCGTTGACCACCACATCAACCGGCGTGGCCGTCAGTTGGCGCATGGCGTGTGCGTCTGTTTCGGTCACGGCCACAACGTGCCTGGCCGAGTTGAAGGCCTTGCGTTCCCAACGCCGGCAGCGCCACTGATCGAAACGCACAAAGGGCAGCGCCCATCCCGGAAAGCGATCATAGGTGGCACCGCCCAGGCTGGATTCGAGGTTGTGTTCGGTCAGCACGAAATCCCTGGACGTATTCAGCAGTGGTTGCAGATAGGGCTGCAAGCTGTAGCTGTGCTCGATTTGAATCACATCCCAGGGCTCGCGCAGCAGTTCGTCGAAGCATTGGCGCAAGGCACGGGACAGGCCATTGATGGTGGTCAGCAGCGGCCAGGGCGCAAACAGCCCGGCCAGTACGGTCATGGGGTGTTTGAGCGGACGACGCGGGATCACGATCAGGCGTTCGAGCCAGGGTTCAATCGCGGCCCGGGCGCCAGCGTCTGCCTCGGTCTTGGATTGCACCAGCAGGGTAATCCGGTGGCCACGTTCGCTGAGTGTCCGAAGCAGGTGGTATTGCCGGGTCTTGCCGCCGCTGGTCATGGGCCAGGGCAGATAGGGCAGAATCCAGAGGATTTTCAAATACGGCGCTCCATTTCAGCGTTGTCTACCACACCAGAATCTGCAGGGTCGGTTTTACCCCGGGCGTAATGCCGTCCGCCGCGTCGAGGTTTTGCTGCGTACCGGTCAGCGGGTCGTAAAGGCTGGCCTGATGAATCTCCGGCAATTTCAACGTGCCCGTTTCGGCACTCCAGAACATCAACAGTTGTTTGCCGTCATCGCGGGTCCAGGCCACGCTGTAGAAGCTGTCGGGCGCGCCTTCGAGCACGGGTGTCTTGCCGGGCTTGAGCCGTGGGCCGGTGATGTCGAGAAAGCGTGCCAATGCCTGATACACCGGTTTTGGTTCGCCGTTCAGATCAAGCAGGCCGTAGTGCTGGTCGCGGGCCGAGGCGCGATCATCGAGGTCGGACAGCGCGAAGAGAAATATCCGCTGATAGTCCTGGGTACTCATCAGCGCCAGGCGCCGCAAGGTGTAATCCGCCTGGCCATCAACGCCGATCAGCGCCTGCATTTCTCTTGGACCGGCGTAACTGGACCAGCCCCATTCGGTGGCCCAGACATTTTTCAGCCCGGCGTTGTGCAGCATGTCGTTGAGTTGCTTGCCGCGCAGCAGCACTTCGTTTTTGCCCGGCTCGTCAGTTTCCGGCGTCACGGAATAAGGGTGATAGGCCGCGACCATGCCAAGGCTCTGCACGCCGAGTTTGCCGAGGGCCTGGAACATCAGGGTTTTGCCCAGCGTCGGCATCTGGCTGTAGTAGGCCATGCCGCCCATGACCTGGGTTTTACCGGGCGCGACCTGGTCCAGCGCCTGATGGGTAGCCAGCAACAGTTGGCCGTAGGCGGCGGGATCGACCTGCGGGCGCCAGTTGTTGGGCAGGTTCTGCTCGTTCCACACCTGCCAGGCGTCAATGTTGGGGTAGCGTTGGGCAAGCATGGCCATGCGCGTGGCATAGACCTTGGGGTCTTTGGGCGGGTATTGATCCTGAAACGGCGCGCCGACCGGCGCCCGGGTAATGAACGGCGCCGAGCCGACCAGATAGAACACTGATTTGAGCCCGCTGGCGGTCAGGGTCTTGTCCAGCTCATCAAGCGTCGACAACTGATAGTCGTCTTCCTTCGGCTCCAGGCGATCCCAGTGCAGGTCCACCCGCACCCATTGCAGCCCCAGCTTCTGATAGGCGCTGATCTGCTTGCGGTACTGCGCCGGGGTGAACCACAAAAAGTGTGCATTCACCCCCAAATAGTCTTTCCATTCCAGGGTGCGTTCGGACGCAAGATTGATCGGCACTGCAATGGCTGGCTGGCTGAGCAAACCCGTAGCGCTGAACATCAGCGCCGCAACGACAGGCAGGAGAGGGCGGCGGCAAGAGGTCATAGGGTTCGCTCCTCACACGCCGCCTTGAACAGATCGGAAAAACGCCGGGCCGTTGCCGACCACTCACGCTGTTGCCCGGTTTCGCCGGCCCGAACCGCCCACTGACGCGCCAGGTCGGGGTCGAGCACCAGCCGGGTCAGGCAGTTGCTCAATGACTCGACATCACCTTGCTGATAGGTAATGCCATTGCCGGCCGCGACTTCCTCGGCAAAGGCACGGGCGTCGGAGGTGATCACGCCGCGCCCGCAGGCGTTGGCCCAGGACAGCGCGCCGCTGGTGCCACGCATCTGCCCCAGCCAGCCGAGCTTTTTCGATTCGCGGTAAGGCAGCACCATGACGTGGTGCGCCTGAATGGTGTGGGCGATCTCGCTGGATGGCAGGTCCAGTTGCCAGTCGACGATGTCGTCGAGTTGCAACTCGCTGATCCGTCGACGCAGCCCGTCAAGGTAGTTGCCCGCCGGGTCGAAGGTCATTTCCGGCGCGGTGCCGCCAGCCAGCGTCAAGCGCACGTGGCCGCGCGATTGTGGATGCGTCGCGAGCGTGCGGGCAAAGGCTTCAATCAGGTCTTCGATGCCTTTTCCTCGGTAGATGAAACCGAAATACAGCAGACGCAGCGGTTCCAGTGGTGGCAGTTCGACCGGCGTGATCGGCAGGTTGCCGTGCGCAATCACCGCCACCTGGTCCGCACGCAAGCCCATGCGCTGGCGCAGGCAGTCGCCGCCCAGGCGGGTGAGGGTGATCAGGCGCGCCATGCGTCTGGCCAGAAGTCGTTCTTCATGCAGAGTCAGTGGGTCAGCGAGCAGCGCAGCGGCCTGCGGCATCGGATGCGGCAGACGTTCGAGCAGGGTCAAGGGCCAGAACAGCCGGGCGCGGCGCCAGATCAGTCGTTCAGGGTCGTGCACCGTGGCGGTCAGGGGAATCTGCGGTTGTGTGCGGCTCAAGTAGTCGAGGGCCTGAAATTCACCGAATCGACCGCCACCGAGTTCGGCGTGCACCAGGTCAACAGTGCGCCAGTCCAGCGCCTTGAGGCGCGCCAGTTGCTGCGTCAGGTCGTGACAGCCGGCCAATGGCGTCAGCACCTCGATGCCCAGGCCGCGCAGTGCCGTGCTGAAATGCGCGGCATAGTCGGCAATCCCGGTTTGCTCAGGAGGCAGCGGGGCCAGCAGCACGATTCGCATCAGGCCGCTCCACGCCAGTTGTTCAGGCGCGCCAGCACCGAAGCCGGCACTTCGAAGCGGCGGCGATTGAGGATAAGGCCATCGACTTTGCCAAATGCGGTCGTGAGCAGTGACATGGCGTTTTCGATCATTGGCACGGTGCTGGTGCGCGCCTCGATCACCAGGGCGATCAGGTCGGCGCGGCGCAGCAGCAAGAAAGTTTCCTGATTCGATGACAGTGCCGAAGCGTCCAGCAGCAATACTTCGCCGGGCTGCGCAGGGTCGGCGGCGTTGACCTTCACCCGATGCCCGCGCTCCTCAATCAGATGGCGCAGTTGCTCGATGATGAAACTCACGCCTTCGCCATGACGCGCCGAGGTCAGGCCCAGCGCCAGGCCTTCGGCCTCGATTCGCTGCATGGGTAACAAGCTGTACAACCGGTAAATACTGGCCGTCATGGCCGCAGGCGTTGCATCGTCTCGGTCCGGCACGCTACCCCACAACGGCGTCTGGAACAGCTCCTGCAGTCGCGCCCCGTCGTGGATGCGCTGGTCCAGCAGGTAGCAGACATAGATGGTCAGCAGCCCCACCGCCAGGCCGGCGGGAATGGCAAACAGCAGGATCAGCAGGCTTTTGGGGAATACGCGAGCCGGGTTCAGCGTGGCATGCTCGATCAGCGCGATATTGCTGATCTGGCTGCTGTCCAGCTCGTGGTCGATACGCGCCTGCTCAAGATTTTCCGAATACAGCGCATAGCTTTTTTCAGCCGTGTTCAGTTGTTGAGTCAGGCGGTTGAGCACCGGTTCATCGGTCATTACCCGGTCACGTTCGGTACGCAATGCGTCGAGGTTCTTGTCGTAGTCGGCGATTTGTCCGACCAGTTTCTGTTGCTGCAACTGGGCGTCGATCACCTGCTGCCTGACGTTGGTCACCAGGCCGTTGGGCGCGGTGTTTCTGGAGCGTTCCAGACGAGTCTCTTCTTCGGCGCTCATGGTTTGCAGTGACTGGATGTTCTCTTCGATCTGTTTCACCGCTGGCGCCCCTGGCAGGTAAGTGCGCAACAGCCGTGCGCGCTCGACTTGCAGGGTGTTGATCTGGCGCTTGAGGTCGAGCTGGGTCGGGTTGAGGCTGGTTTCGCGCGTGGTCACCACTTCAGCCGGCTGGTCCTTGATTTGCTGACGGGCGTTGATCAGGAAACTGCTGAGGCCGGACAACTGATTCTGCGCATTGACCCGTGCATCGGTGAGGCGGTCGATCTGGCTGGTGAGGTTTTTCAGGCGGGCGTCGACGCTGATCGAATCGATCTGCTTCAGTCGGCCTTGCAGTTGTTCCCTCAGGCCGAGAATCTGCGAAGCCACCTTGTCGCCTTCGGTTTCATAAAACGCATACAGGCTTTTGCGGCCCAGCACGCGGGCGCGTTCCTCCAGATACGCATCGACCCAGATCTGCACGACCTGCTGCGCCACTTGCGGATCATCCCAGGTAAAGCTGACTTCGATCACTGACGAGCCCGGCTCGTGACTGGCCGAGAAGTTTTTCTCCAGGCGGGTGGCCAGGCGGTCGAGAGGGCTTTGCTCTTCGGCAAGTCCCACGAACTGCAATACGCTGCGCACGCCTCCGATCACGCCACCCGCGGCCTTCTTGGCGTAAAACTTCAGGGTTTTCCAGAAGCCCTCGGGCGGCGCGTCGGCGGTCATTGCCAGGTAACGCTCGGCGACCATGTGCACGATAGGCCGGCCGGTGAGCATTTTTTCCTCATCGACGATCGGATCGTGCTGGGTGCTTGGCGCGATCAAGGTCTGTCGGTTGCCAGCCTCGATCGGCACCGTGGTGCTTTCGCGCCCGGGCTTGACCAGCAGCCGCGCGTTTGACTCATAGCTGGCCGGCAGCAGGAAAGCGCCCAGCACCGCGACCACGATCGTGGTAATGACCGCCAGCCGGAACTCACGGCGGAAGATGAAGAACAGTCGTAGCAGGTCGCGTAGAGAGCGTATTTCGATCACAGGATCACTCCGTTGATGACGCGGTAAACAGTGGCTGATGAAAACAGATCACGTGAGCCGGTCCTGTCGCCTAAGGTGCAGTGTTGAAATAGTTGTTGGTGTTGCCGCTGTTCTTCACGCCCTGATTGTTCAGGTCATAGTTGAAGCCGACGCCAATGCCTTTGTTGACCGGGAACAGCCGCGTGAAGTACATGTCCACGGCTTCGACGGTGCTGCCGATCCGCGACTGCGGCACGTAGATCAGGTCACCCCGCTGCAAGGTCACCATCGGGTGATTGGGGTCGCTGAGCAGGCTGCTCAAATCGACGAAATACATGGTGTACTTGCCGTTGGCGCCGGTTCTGAGCAGGGCGATGTTGGAGCTGTCCGCCGACGGCAACACGCCACCGGAACTGAGCAGCGCCTGCTCGATGGAGACGTTGCCGGCCAGGTTGAAGAACGCCGGATTGGCCACGGCCCCCCCAATGAACACCCGGTTACTGGGGGCGATGGCGATATTCACCGTCACTGCCGGCTCACGAAAGATCGTCTTGTAGCGGTCGGTGATTTCCTTGCCCAGGTCCTCGGGGGTGCGCTGCGAGGCTTTGATCCGGCCGATATTGGGCAGCGAAATGAACCCGTCGGGGCGCACCACGAACAAGGTCACTTCATCGGATTTGGCCGGCTCCTGGGCATCGCGCACGATGCGCAGGGTGTCGGCATTCTGAATCAGCACCTGGGCGGGTGGCAGGTCGGCGAGGGTCAAGGCCGCCTGATGTCGGGCCTTGACGGTGTCGCTGTCGGGCAGCGCAACATGCGCGGGCGTGGAGCAGCCGGCCAGCCACAGGGAGGCGGTCAGGATGCTCGACAGACACAGCGTTGAACGTCGGTTAGTGGTCGTCATTGACAGCTCAGGTCCAGTAGTTGGAAAACATGCCCAGGCGACGCTTGAGCGTCGTTGGCAGATGATGTTCAGCGTGCCCCAGGCGATAGCCCAGCAATTTCAGGGCACTGCGCAGTAGCACTTCCGGCACCCGGTGCAACGCGCCCGCTTCACGCAGGGCCTGCAATTCAGCCAGCACAAAGCGTTTGCCTTCGCCTCCGGCAGCACCGAATGTTTCGCCGATCCAGCGCTCACGGCCGTAGAACACGCCGATATCGAAATAGCGGCGAAATTCCTGCAGGAGACTGTAGTGGTGCGAGTGCTCTACGCAGGCGCTGGCGGCGTAGCGCACGAGGTAACCGTCAAGCAGCATGCGCGCGGCGACATAGGCGTCTTCGCTGCCGATCACATCGGCAGGAAAACCACCGATGGCGTCCAGCGCGCTTCGGCGATACATGGAAAACGAGTCCGAACTGAAGCACGTCTTGATACCCAGCTCAGGAGCATCGTCCAGGCTTTTGGTCCGGCTCTGGGCGGTGTAGTTGAATCGCCGCGCTTGCGCTTCCAGCACCCCGGCGCCGGGGTGGGGCAGTTGGCGACCGTAGGCGACACCGATACGCGGGTCCTGCTGCAATTCATCCAGCAGATTGGCAAACGTCTGCGCACTGGCCGGGATCGCATCCTGAGTCAGCATGATCAACGCGTCGGCATCGACCTGCTGGCTGGCCCAACGGCGGGTGCCGCCATGGTTGAAGGTGCTGGCAGGGATCACATGCACCTGCGCGCCGAAATCCCGAAAGCGGCTGACCGTGTCATCGGTGGAGCTGCTGTCAACCACCAGCACCGTATCCGGTTGCAGGGTCTGGGCCTTCAACGCGGGCAACAACCGGTCCAGATGCGGCTGCGCGTTGCGGGTCGGGATGATCAGTGCCAGGCGAGTCAAGGTTTCACCTGGGCAGGTGCGCGACCATAGATGTCATCGAAACGCACGATGTCGTCTTCGCCAAGATATTCGCCGCTTTGTACCTCGATCATCACCAGATCGATGATCCCCGGATTGCTCAGGCGATGACGATGCCCGGACGGGATGTAGGTGGACTCGTTGCTGCGCAACAGAATCTCCTGGTCACCGTTGGTGATCATTGCCGCGCCGCTCACGACGATCCAGTGTTCGCTGCGGTGATGGTGCATTTGCAGGGACAACGACTCCCCGGGCTTGACCACGATGCGTTTGATTTTGTAGCGCGAACTTTCCTCCAGCACGGTGTACATGCCCCAGGGTCGAGTGACGGTGCGGTGCAGGCTGAACGCCGGGTGATTCTGGCGTTTGAGTTCCTGGACAATGTGGCGCACGTCCTGGGTGCGAGAAGCATCGGCCACCAGAATCGCATCCGGCGTATCGACGATGATCAGGTTGCTGATGCCAACGGCGCCCAGCACCCGTTTGGGCGAGTCGATGTAGCAATTGTGAACGTCATGCAGCACCGCTTCGCCATTGATCTGATTACCCGATTCGTCACTGGGCGTGAGCTGGCGCAGCGCGTCCCAGGAACCGATGTCACTCCAGCCGATGTCGCATGGAACCACCGCGACGCGCTCGGATTTCTCCATCAGTGCGACATCGATCGAGACGTCCGGGGCGAGGGCGAAGCTGTCTGCGCCAAGCTCACGCTGGCGGCAACGCGGGTTGTCCAGGGTCACGCCGTTTTCAAGACTGGCTTTGGCTGCAGCCAGCACATCAGGCGCATGCAGCGTCAACTCTTGCAGCAGGGTGTCGGCGCGAAAGCAGAACATGCCGGCATTCCACAGGTGCTTGCCGCCATCGACATACGCTTGTGCAGTTGTCAGGTCAGGCTTTTCGACGAAGCGCGCAACACGAAAACCCTGAGTCAGCGCCGCGCCTTGTTCTATATAGCCGAAGCCGGTTTCGGCCTTGTCCGGGCGAATGCCGAAAGTCACCAGATAACCTTCGTCGGCCAGCGCACGGGCCTGACTGACGGCGCGCACGAACGCGTCCTCGTCCAGGATCAGATGGTCGGCCGGCATCACCAGCAAGTGCGAAGCCTCGCCCAGATGCGCTTGAACATGCAGCGCGGCGACGGCAATGGCAGCCGCTGTATTACGGCCGAAGGGCTCAAGCAGCAGGTCAAGGCTCAGGTGTTCGCTGTTGACGCTGCGGTAGTCGTCGAGTGTGCGAAACAGCAGTTCACGGTTGGTCACCGTCAACACGCAGCTCACATCGGGTAAATGCCCGGCACGAATGAAGGTCTTTTGCAGCAGACTCTGACCATCACGCATGCGCATGAACGGCTTGGGCATGTTCTGCCGCGAAACAGGCCAAAGACGCGAGCCCGAGCCACCCGAGATAATGCAGGGGATCAATGCAGTGAGTGCGCTCATCAATAGACTTCCTTCGTGGACAGAATGGCCGGGATCGTCATGAACACGATGTACAGATCCAGCCAGACCGACCATTTCGAGATGTACTCGAGGTCGTACTCGACGCGCTTCTGGATTTTGTACAGGGTGTCGGTTTCGCCCCGGTAGCCGTTGATCTGGGCCCAACCGGTAATGCCGGGCTTGACCCGATGGCGAGAGCTGTATTCACGCACAGCTTCCTCGAAAGGCACGCCGGCCGCCTTGGTCGCCGTGGCGTGGGGCCTGGGGCCGACAATCGACATGTTGCCCATCAGCACGTTGAACAACTGCGGCAACTCATCAATGCTGGTCTTGCGGATAAAGCGCCCGACACGGGTGATTCGCGGATCTTCACGGGTGGTCTGGCGCTCGGCGTTGCGGTCGGTCTGATTGACATACATCGACCTGAACTTGAACACGCGAATCAGCCGGTCGTTGTAGCCATAACGCTTTTGCCGGAACAGCGCCGGGCCCTTGGAGTCGAGCCGCACGGCGAGGGCGGTTGCCAGCAGAATGGGCGACAACAGGACAATGCCCACGGTCGCGAGTACGAGGTCTTCGCAACGTTTGATCAAGGGTGACCAGCCCTTTAGCGGCAACTCGGACGTATTGAACATCAGGATGCCGGCAACATCGGTGATGCGGTTGTGGCCAAAGCGCAGTGTGGTGATGTCGGGGACCAGTGCCACGTTCACCGACATCTGCCGCAAGCGCTTGACCAGACCGCCGATGCGCGCCTCTGCCGCCCAGGGGAGGGCGATCAGGACTTGATTGACCTGCTCGGAGCGAATCAGCTTTTCCAGGTCGCGGCTGTTTCCCAGCAGCGGCAGGCCCGACAGTTCGGTCGGTATGCGTTCGGTGCGGTCATCAATGAAGCCGATCAGCCCGGAACGGATATCGCCGTTGCGCTGGATATGCTCGGCGACAAACAGGGCGCTCTCGGTAAAGCCGAGGATGACGGTGCGTTGCAGGTACTTGCCGGTGTCCATCCAGTATCGGAACAGGTGCAGCAACAGCAAACGCTCGATGCCGAACATGATCAGGCTGGCGAAGAACCAGAGGGCCAGGTCACGCACACTGAAAACGGGCAGCAGGTGCAGCCCCTGGTACATGAACAGCAGGATGCAAAACGCTGAAGTCCAGGCCATCAGCATCACCCGGAAACGCAGGCGATTGCTGAAAAAATCCTCGCTGTACACGCCCAGCGCCTTGAACATGATGACCGTCAGTACCGCAAAGAAAACCAGCAGCCCGAGCACCGTGTGCCATACATCAGAGGAAGGAGATTCAAGGCAGAACAGCAGAATGACTGCCGGCAATGCTGCAGTCAGGGCGTGGGTGACTTTCACGCCGGCAATGAAGAGTTCCATGAAACCGGCGCGTGTCAGGAACCTGCTGTCTATCGACTTTTCAAGCATGTCAGCCCTTCACTGCCGGGACACCCCAGCTCGACTACGGATGAAAATTAAGGGCAGTGGCAGGTTGCAAATGCAGCGCTGTGCACCCGTGCCAAAGTGGCCGCAGGAATGATGGCGCTATGATGCTATCGGCATTTCCTTTGTGTCAATCATTTGACTTGAGTAAGGCAATGAAGAAACTTTCATTATTTCTGAATGACTTTCGACATTTATTTGACGATCGGTCATGTTGGTGCTCCCTGCATCCGCATGGCACTCACGTGGCCAGCCTGTCGCTGGCCGTTTGCTGTTTTTTGAGTCTGGTTCAGCACCTGCATTCTGTCCAATGAGGTGGCCGGACATTTCAAGGGCCCACGATGACAGGTTTTTCGGGGCCGCAGTCTCCTGGCAAGACTTGTTCAGAATCCTGAACGCCGTTTGTCACTCAGCCCCGTCGGCGATCGGCTCTTGTGTCGCCTCTGTCTCGTGATGGTGGGTCGAGCCAATGAACAGATACATGGCGGGCACCATGAAAAGCGTCAGCAGGGTACCGATCGAGAGTCCCGAGAAAATCACCAGCCCCATGTCGTGACGCCCCGCTGCGCCGGCGCCGGAGGCCCATACCAGCGGCACCACGCCCAGCACCATCGCCGCCGTGGTCATCAGGATGGGGCGTAAACGCACCCCGGCGGCTTCTTCGATGGCCTCGCGCTTGCTGTGACCGGCGCGTTGCAGTTCGTTGGCAAACTGGACGATCAGAATCCCGTGTTTGGTGATCAGGCCGAGGAGGGTGACAAGCCCCACCTGCGTGTACACGTTGATCGAAGCGAAACCCATGGTGATGAAAGCCAGCGCGCCGAACAGAGCCGGCGGCACCGAGAACAGGATCACCACCGGGTCGCGGTAACTCTCGAACTGGAACGCCAATGCCAGATAGACGATGAGAATCGAAAACAGCAGCAGGCCGACGAATCCGCCCGACTCCTGAATGAACTGCCTCGACTCGCCAGAGAAGTCAGACGAGTAACCGGAGGGCGCCACGCTTTTCAGGATACCGTCCAGTTTTTGCAGCAACTCGCCCTGAGCCGTGCCACTGACCCCGGAGATGGTCGCCGAGTTGAGTTGCTGGAAGTGGTTGACCGACTCCGGCTCTGTTGTCGTCTCGATGTGCGCCACCGTACGCGCCGGAATCATTGCCCCTGATGGCGTGCGAATGTAGTAATCGAGAATCTGGTCCGGGTTCAGGCGGTCGACCTGCAACACCTGGGGAATGACCTTGTAGGAGCGTCCGGCCGTCGAGAAGTAATTGACATAGTTGCCGCCCAACGCGGCTGACAGCGCGGCACCGACATCAGCTTGCGTCATGCCCAGCGCAGCAATTTTTTCCCGGTCTACGACCAGCTTGGCCTGCGGCTTGTCGAGCTTCAAATCCAGGTCGGAGAAATAGAACAGCTGCTGTTTGAGTGCCTCGGCCAACACCGCCTTGGCCACTTCATTGAGGTTGTCGACCGTGTCGGTGGTGGTAATGACGAACTGCACCGGCAGCCCCTGTGCGCCTGGCAACGACGGCAGCGGAAAGGCCGCGATGGTGGCGCCGGGCACCTGATTCCATTTCTGTTGCAGCTCCAGAATCAACTGCGCTTGCGAGCGGTCACGATCACCCCATGACTTCATCAACACACCGCCAAGTCCCTGATTGAGCGCCGGCAAGCCGGTGAGCTGGAACATCTGCGCGTATTCCGGTTCCTGTTTGGCGATCTGGAACGCCTGGTCGGCAATCCTTTCCATCTGTGTCGGTGAGGCCGTCGGCGGGCCCTTGATCTGCATGAACACCAGCCCCTGATCCTCGGTCGGCGACAGCTCGCTCTTGGCGGTCATGCCACTGGCCGCCACCAGCGCGAACAGCAGGAAGCCAAAGATCACCAGCACCGGCCAGGCATCCAGGCCGGCTGACAACACGCTGTGATAGCGGCCACGCAGCCAGTCGAAATACTGGTCAAGCTTGCGGGCGAATTTGCCTTCTTCCTGACCGGTCTTGAACAGCTTGGAGGTCATCATGGGCGACAAGGTCAACGCCACGACGGCTGACACCGACACCGCGCCCGCCAGCGAGAAACAGAACTCCTTGAACAGCGCCCCGGTGAGGCCGCTGCGAAGGCCAATGGGCACGTAGGCGGCAATCAGCACCACGGTCATGGCGACGATGGGGCCGCCCAATTCCCGGGCGGCGTGGATCGCGGCTTCGAATACGCTCTTGCCTTCTTCCTTGATATGTCGGTCGACGTTTTCCACCACAATGATCGCGTCATCGACCACCAGACCGATTGCCAGCACCAACGCCAGCAGGGTCAGCAGGTTGATGGTGTAGCCCAGCAGAAACATGATGAAGAAGGTGCCGATCAGCGACAGCGGGATTGCCACCAACGGCACGATCACGGCACGGAACGAGCCGAGGAACAGGTAGATCACGATCGAAACAATCACCATGGCCTCGGCCAGGGTCTTAACCACTTCCTCGATCGAGGTGTTGATGAAGGCCGTGGAGTCGTAGACGATTTCGCCACGAACCCCCGCCGGCAGTTGTGATTGCAGCTCGGGGAACACTTTGCGCACGTTATCGGCGACGTTCAGGATGTTGGCGGTCGGCGCCGTCTTGATACCGATGAATACCGAGCGTTTGCCGGAGAACGCCACGCTGCTGTCGTAGTTTTCTGCCCCCAGCGTGACGTTGGCGACATCTTCCAGGTACACCAGGGCGTCGCCGTTCTGCTTGATTACCAGGCGCTTGAACTCATCCACCGAGTGCAAATCGGTCCCGGCGGTCAGGTCGACGGTGAGCATCTGGCCTTTGGTCGAGCCGACAGCCGACAGGTAGTTGTTGTTGGCCAGGGCCACGGAAACGTCCTGCGCCGAAACGTTATGGGCCGCCAACTTGTCCGGGTCCAGCCAGGCCCGCATCGCAAACTGGCGTGCGCCGAGGATTTCTGCGGTCTGCACGCCTTCGAGTGAGTCGAGCTTGGGCTTGACCACCCGCACCAGATAATCGGTGATGTTGTTGGTGGGCAATGTGTCGCTGTAGAAGCCCAGGTACATGGCATCGGTGGTCTGTCCGACGGCGACCGTCAGCACCGGCTCCTGTGCCTGCGCGGGCAACTGGTTCTTGACTGAGTTGACCTGGGTGTTGATCTCGGTCAGCGCCTTGCTGGCGTCATAGTTGAGCCGCAACGTCGCAGTGATGGTCGAGGTGCTGGTAATGCTGGAGGAGGCCAGGTAGTCGATGCCCTGCGCCTGCGCGACGGCCGATTCCAGTGGCTGGGTGATGAAGCCGGCAATTGTCGAGGCGTCCGCGCCGTAGTAGGCCGTGGTGATGGTCACGACCGTGTTTTCGGTGCGCGGCCACTGATTGACCGGCAAGCCGAAGATCGAGCGCAGCCCCAGGATCAGGATGAACAGCGAGATGACGACGGCCCAGACCGGTCGCTTGATGAAGGTATCGGTAAATTTCATGGGACACCTTATTTTTCTTGTGGCGTCGGGGCGGCGTCGTTCAAGGGCGCGGCACTGTTATCGACCTTCACCGATGAGCCATTCTTGAGCTTCATCTGGCCACTGGTGATCACCATATCGCCTTCCTTCACACCACTGAGGATCGCGACCTGATCGCCGCGGGTCGGGCCAGTTTCGATGAACGTCTGCTGCGCCGTGAGCACGTCTTCGCCCTTGTCGTTTTTCGTCGTGGTTGCAATGAACACGGTGGTCCCGTAGGGGTTATAGGTGACCGAAGTCTGGGGCACGGTGAGGTAATGCTGCTTGGCGCCGGACTCGACAGACGCACGGGCAAACATGCCAGGCACCAGGCGTTGCGCGGAATTGCCGATGGTCGCCTCGACTGTGACGTTACGGGTGGTCTGGTCGAATTTGGTGTCGATGGACGTCACCTGGCCAGTGAACGTCTGCTTGGGCAAGCCGTCTGCCGTGACCGTCACCGGTTGGCCGATGGCAATCGCCTGCAGCTGGGTTTGTGGCACGTTGAAGTCGATGTAGATGGGGTCGAATGTCTGCAGGGTCGCGATCTTGTCGCCGGGATTGAGGTACTGGCCGGGGTTGACGCCGGTAATGCCGATACGTCCGGCAAACGGCGCGCGAATGCTTTTCTTCGCCACCAATGCCCGTTGCTGTTCAGCGGCGGCGAGTTTGGCTTTCAGGTCGGCATCGTCTGCATCGACCTGTGCTTGCGATACGGCATGCACCGCCAACTGCGCCTTGTCTCGTTTAAGGACAGTGGCCGCCAGGTCCGCCGTGGCCTCCAGCGAATGCAGTTGGGCGACGTCCGAGTCGGCATTCAGCTGCACGAGCAGTGCTTGTGCCGCGACTTCCTGGCCCGGTTTGAAGCCAATGGTGCGCACGATGCCGCCCACCTCCGTGGTGACGTCGACCCCGCGAACGGCCTTCATCGAGCCGACGGCAGACACGCTTGGCTGCCAATCGGCGAACTGCGCCTTCATGGCGGTCACTACTGAGGGTGGTTGCGGCACCTTTGACTGTGCGATCAGCTTGGAAATCTGGGTGTATTTCACGCCGGCGATGATTGCGACAATGATCAGGACCACGGCGATCATGATGATCATCGGTCGAAGCAGCCGCCGTTTACGCGGGCTGCCGGGTTCGGTCGACCGAGGGGGCAGGGGAGAGTCAGTCTTGACGTCGTCCATGGAGGTTCTCACTGTTTCGGTTGTTCGAGTCGAGCCGACACGGCTGGATCAGAAGTCGCGGGTGCTGCATGTTTGGGGGCCGGATCCGGCATGATTTCCTGTAGCGACGGCAGGCCGAAGCGGTCGGGTTTACCCGCCGTGGCCGGATCTACGTCGGTGCGGTTCCACCAGCCGCCGCCCAATGCCTGGAACAGCGCGGTGGTATCGCTGTAGCGCGCGGCCTGCGCCCGGACGCGGGTGACGATGGCGTTCTGATAGGTTTGTTGCGCGGTGAGCAGACTCAGGTAGTTGACCGCGCCGAGCCGGAACTGCGCCTGCGCCAGGTCCAGACTCTGCTGAGCCGCCTGTTCGGCGATCACCTGTTGATTGAGCGCATCGGCATCGGCTTGCAGTGCCCTCAGTGCGTTGGCCACATCCTCAAAGGCCGAGACTACGGTGCCACGGTAACGAGCCGCCGACTCATCGTAGGCCGCCACGGCGGCGCGCTTGCGATGCTCCAGCGCGCCGGCATCGAAGATCGGCTGAGTGATCGATCCGGCGAGGCTCCAGATACCGGTGCCCGACGAAAACAACCGGGTGCCGGCCAGCACCTCGGAACCCAGCGAACCGGTGATGCTGAACTGCGGCAACTGATTGGACACGGCGACGCCTATGTTGGCGCTGGCTTGATGCAGCTGGGCTTCGGCGGAACGCACATCGGGGCGCTGCAAGACGATGGCCGAAGGCAGGCTGAGGGGCAGTTGCTCAGGCAGATGCAGTGAAGCCAGGTCGAAGCGCTCGCCCTGATCCTGATTCGGGAAGCGGCCCAGATAGGCCATCAACTGGTTGCGCGTTTGCGCGAGTTGCTTTTGCAGCGGCGGCAAGGTGGCGCGGGTTTGCGCAAGGCTTGCCTGTTGAGTGAGTACGTCGGTGTCGGCGATTGCGCCCAGTTCACGTCGGGATTTGAGCAGGTCGAGCTGGTCGCTCTGCAGTTGGATGATTTGCTCGGTGGCCGTTATCTGATCGCGCAAAGACGCCAGGTTCACCGCCGTATTGACGACGTTCGAGCTCAATGTCAGGTAAGTCGCTTCCAACTGGTAGCGCTCGTACTCGGCTTGGGCAGCCGTTGACTCGATCTGGCGCCGAACGCCGCCGAAAACGTCCGGGGCATAGGAAACGTTCAGGGATGCTGCATTGACCGTCAAAATCGGTATTGAGCTGCTGCCCGAGGTGGACGAGCCAAAGCTGACCGGCGACACCTTCTCGCGGGTTTTCGATGCCGTGGCGCTCAGCGAGGGAAACAGCGACGCCTGATCGGCGTAGACCAGTTCGTTGGCCTGCCGCAGTGCTGCCTGAGCGGCGGCCACATCGGTGTTGGCGCGAAGGGCTTCTTCGACCAGCGCATTGAGGGTCGGCGAGCGGAACAGCGTCCACCACTGGCCGGGAATATCCATGCCGGCAACCAGCCGCTGTGCTGCGCCGCCTGCAACGTCGCCTGCGGAGGCGGTCGTTGCAGGCAACTTTTCCCGCGAGTAATCGGCGTTTTCAGCCACGTCGGGGCGGCTGAAGTTCGGTCCCACTTTGCAGCCAGCGAGCATTGCCAGGCACAGGCAACACACGAGGACAGGGACTCGAGTGAGAGGCTTGGCAGGGTGCCGGGCTTGGGGTTTCAAATTGACCACTGTTTTTACTCTCTCGGTAGTGCGGCGTGGGCACATGTGAGGAGGGGTAGCCAGAACCGGTCATGCCGGTTTTTTTGTGCAAGCTGTCCAACAGGATAGGTGAGTTCGCCAGTTTTGCTGTGGTCCTGGCATGAAGAACTGGTCAGCTGGCGGGGCACGATTGTGATGAGTGTCTGGTCGTGCGCTCGCGCAGCTTCGGATGCACTTGCGATCCGAAGCTGATACGACAGGAAGTCAGCGAGATTCAGCCCAGATCAGCGGCACTATGACGCTCCGGCACCTGACTCGATTCATCGCCCCACGTGCGGTTGACGCGCTGCCCGCGAATCACCGCAGGCCGGTTGGCGATGTCTTCTGCCCAGCGCTGCACATGGGTGTATTCGTCGGCGGCGAGAAACTCGGCGGCCGAGTACACGTTGTTGCGCACCAGTTGCCCGTACCACGGCCAGACCGCGATATCGGCGATGGTATAGCGGTCGCCGGCCAGGTACGGGGTTTCGCCCAGGCGTCGATCAAGGACATCCAGCTGACGCTTGGCTTCCATGGTGAAGCGGTTGATCGGGTATTCCAGCTTCTCTGGGGCATACGCGTAGAAATGCCCGAAACCGCCGCCCAGATAAGGCGCTGCACCCATCTGCCAGAACAGCCAGTTCAGGGTTTCGGTGCGCCCTGCCGGGTCGGTGGGCAGGAAGGCGCCGAACTTTTCCGCGAGGTAAAGCAGGATCGAACCGGATTCGAATACGCGAACGGCAGGCGTTACGCTGCGGTCCAGCAGCGCCGGAATTTTCGAGTTGGGGTTGATCTCGACGAAGCCGCTGGAGAACTGATCACCTTCACCGATGCGAATCAGCCAGGCATCGTATTCGGCATCCGTGTGTCCAAGCGCCAGCAGCTCTTCGAGCAGGATGGTGACTTTCACGCCATTGGGCGTGGCCAGCGAATACAGCTGCAACGGCTGCTGGCCAACGGGAAGTACCTTGTCGTGGGTCGGCCCGGCGACGGGGCGGTTGATGCTGGCGAACTGGCCGCCAGACGGGGCGTCATTTTTCCAGACTGTCGGGGGAACATACGGCGCTTTGCTCATAAGACGAACCTCATCGTTTGTTTGCTGTGGTCGCGTGGACCACACATGAAAAATGCTTGGGGCCACTTCGGGCGGGCCTACAGGGCCAGGCCCTGCAACGCGATTGCCAATGGAGCAGGGCCGCCGGTTTGCTGAACCGGCAGCGGGGACGCTGCCTGGGTGCGATAACTCAGCGGGCTTGTACCCCACTGCTTCTGAAACACACGCCGCATGCGTTCCTCCCGACCGAAGCCGACGGTTTCGGCAATTCTTTTGATCGGTTCGCGGGTGGTTTTCAGCAGTCGGCCGGCCGCTTCAAGACGTAAATTCTCCACGGCCTGGGCGGGCGTTTCGCCGGTGGCGGCGACATAGGCACGGGCAAAGTGACGTGGGCTCATGCCAAATTGCTCGGCCAGCCGCTCGACGCGTAAATCGCCATTCAGATTGCCGGCAATCCAGGCGTGCAGGCGGGCCAGGCGTACATCCGGATCGGTGCGCAGTGCCCTGGACTGTGCATCAAGCGATGCACTGAGTTGCGACTGCTCCGGGGATCGCCACAGGAACACTGTGAAATAGCGTGCCAGCGACAACGCCGCCTGGGGCCCGAGGTCTTGTTCGACCAGGCCAAGGGCCAGGTCGATACCGGCGGTTGCACCCCCGCAGGTCCAGAGGTTGCCGTCGTGCAGGTAAAGCCCGTCGGGTTGGCATAACACCGCCGGGTAGCGCGTCTGTAACTCTTCGGTGAATTTCCAGTGGGTCACGACCTTGCGCCCGTCGAGCAAGCCGGCGGCCGCCAGGGCAAACGCACCGGTGCCTATCGAGCAGAGGCGGCGGATTTCGGTGGCTCGGCGGCGCAACCAGTCGCGGGCGTGTTCGTTGGCCTCCAATGCGGCCATCCCCGGTCCGCCCGCCACGATCAGCGTGTCGATCTCGGGTGCCTGCTGGTCGATCTGTTCCAGTGAACAGGTGCTCACCGCGATCCCCGAGATCGACATGACCTGGCCACCTTGCGGCGAGGCAATCAACAGGCGATAGGGCGGATGCGCTGCGAAGTCGCCGCGCAAGATGCGCGGTATGGCGGCAAACACCTCCAGCGGGCCAGCGGCGTTGAGCAACAGATGGTCATCGAATGCCAGGACCACCACCGTGCGCAAAGGGGCGGATGCCGGGATGTCCGACATGGCAGCAAAGGAGGGGTGTTTGGCATGGAGCGGCACGGCGGGCCTCGACATACTGGATTCAACGTATCAATGAGAGCACGACAATGCCGCTAAAACCTTCTGCTGCCAAGCTCCCCGATGTGCCGAACGCGTCTTCAACCCGCCTGGACAGCACCACGCTCAGACGTCAGAAGACCGGCCTGACCGCTGTTGATCACGCCCGCAGCGCCGGTGGCTACACGCTGTTCGCCCCGCAAACGGCTGACGGCAATGTGTTCTTGATCAACCTTGATGGCGAGATCGTGCATCGCTGGAAATTGCCCCAGCGCCCCGGTCGCGATGCGGTGTTATTGCGCAACGGCAATCTCGGTTACAACGGCAATCATCCCGATTCTCCCGCGTTGTTCCCCGGCTGGTCGGTGTGGCATGGCGGTGCATTCAGCGAGGTCACGCCTGATGGCGAAGTGGTCTGGGAGCACACCGACCTGTTCCATCATCACGACGCCCAATGGCTGGATAACGGGCACCTGCTCTACACCACCGTCGAGCCGTTGAGCCCGGAGCTGGCGAGCCGTGTCGTGGGCGGGATTCCCGGCAGCGAGGCGGCCGGGGGCGTGATCTATGCCGACGTGGTCAAGGAAGTGGATCGCCAGGGTCAGGTCGTCTGGGAGTGGCGCAGTTGGGAGCATCTACGCCCCGAAGATTACCCGCTGCATGACGCCTTTGAGCGTTACCACTGGCCGATGACCAACGCCGTTTCCCCCGGCCGCGATGGCAAGGTGATCCTCAGCCTGCGCAGCGTGTCTTCGGTGATTACGATTCAGAGTGGCAGCGGTGAAGTGCTGTGGCGGTTGGGCCACGATCTGGTCGCGCAGCAGCATTGCCCGAGCGAGTTGGAGAACGGGCACATTCTGGTGTTCGACAACGGTATTTCCCGCCCGCATGTCAGCATGCCGCACTCGCGCATCCTGGAAATCGACCCGCTGACCCGGTGCATCGAATGGCAATACGCCGATTCGCCGGGCTACGCCTTTTTCACGCCGTTCATGGGCGGTGCACAGCGTTTGCATAACGGCAACACGCTGGTGACCGAGGCCAACTTTGGTCGGTTGTTTGAAGTCACCCGGGCCGGGGAAGTGGTTTGGGAGTACATCAATCCGTATTTCGCCGCGTATCCCGATCAGGCATCCAGGAACTACCTGCCGGGCGAGAACAACGCGATCTTCCGCGCGCACCGTTATCAGCGAGAAGACATACCGTGGTTGCGTGACTGAACGAGACGCCCGGAGCTTGAGGACGGAACTTCCCTGTGGCGAGGGAGCTTGCTCGCGCTGGACTGCGCAGCAGGCCCCTGTTTTTTTGAAGAGCGGGACCGCTTCGCGCTCCAGCGGGAGCAAGCTCCCTCGCCACGGGTTTATGGCTCGGCCCTGGACTACTTTTTCGGCGTTTTACCACTGGTGGAGATGTGCAGGTACGTCATCACACTTTCGGTCAGTGTGGCGAGGGAGCTTGCTCGCCACGGGGTTATGGTTCGACACCGGACTATTTTTTCGGCGTTTTACCACTGGTGGAGATGTGCAGGTACGTCATCACACTTTCGATCAGTGTGGCGAGGGAGCTTGCTCGCGCTGGACTGCGCAGCAGGCCCCTGCTTTTTTGAAGAGCGGGACCGCTTCGCGCTCCAGCGGGAGCAAGCTCCCTCGCCACGGGTTTATGGTTCGACACCGGACTACTTTTTCGGCGTTTTACCACTGCTGGAGATGTGCAGGTACGTCATCACACTTTCGGTCAGTGTGGCGAGGGAGCTTGCTCCCGCTGGACTGCGCAGCAGGCCCCTGCTTTTTTGAAGAGAGGGACCGCTTCGCGCTCCAGCGGGAGCAAGCTCCCTCGCCACGGGTTTATGGTTTGACACCGGACTATTTTTTCGGCGCTTTACCACTGGTGGAGATGTGCAGGTACGTCATGACACTTTCGGTCAGTGTGGCGAGGGAGCTTGCTCCCGCTGGACTGCGCAGCAGGCCCCTGCTTTTTTGAAGAGAGGGACCGCTTCGCGCTCCAGCGGGAGCAAGCTCCCTCGCCACGGGTTTATGGCCCGGTACCGGACTACTTTTTCGGCGTTTTACCACTGGTGGAGATGTGCAGGTACGTCATCACACTTTCGATCAGTGTGGCGAGGGAGCTTGCTCGCGCTGGACTGCGCAGCAGGCCCCTGCTTTTTTGAAGAGAGGGACCGCTTCGCGCTCCAGCGGGAGCAAGCTCCCTCGCCACGGGTTTATGGCTCGGCCCTGGACTACTTTTTCGGCGTTTTACCACTGGTGGAGATGTGCAGGTACGTCATCACACTTTCGGTCAGTGTGGCGAGGGAGCTTGCTTGCGCTGGACTGCGCAGCAGGCCCCTGCTTTTTTGAAGAGCGGGACCGCTTCGCGCTCCAGCGGGAGCAAGCTCCCTCACCACGGGTTTATGGCTCGGCACCGGACTATTTTTTCGGCGCTTTACCACTGCTGGAGATGTGCAGGTACGTCATCACACTTTCGGTCAGTTCAGTCGCCAGCTTCACCGCTTCTTCGTTTCGCGCCATGACGCCCGCAACCAGGCCTTCGATCAGCGCGAGCACGGCGATGTTGGAGCTGGTCAGGACCGGATGATCAGCGGGTGCGAACAGTGTGTGTTCGGCGATGCTGGTCAGCGGTGAGGCGGGGGAGTCGGTGATGGCCAGCACCGTGGCGCCACGCTCGTTGGCGAAGCGTGCCAGTTGCAGGGTGTCGAGGGAATAGCGCGGCAGGGAGATCGCCAGCAGCACGTCCTTTTCGGTGATCGCCGCGAGGCGGTACGCGGCGTTTTCGTTGCCGCCTTCCATGCTGATGGCGGTGGCGTCGGCACAGAACGGCATCAGGGTCGAAGCGGCAAGGCCGGCGAAATAGACGCTGTTGCCAAAGCCCAGGATGTAGATCTTGCGCGCGGTGGTCAGCCGGGTGACGAAGGCTTCAAAGGTATCGGCATGGTTATTGGTCGCCGCTGTCGCGAGGTTGCTGCTGGCGCTCTGAATCTGCTCATGCAGACCAAACGCGCCGCCGGGCCGATGGGCCAGTTCGTTGCGCAGCTTGTCGACCGGCGAGACCATCTGCTGCAATGTCGCCACCAGCTCGGCCTTCATGCCGGTGTAGCCCCCCAGGTCCATGGCCTTGGCCAGGCGATTGACGGCGGCGGTTGAGGTCAAGGTTTCGTGGGCCATCTCTTCGATGGTCAGTGTTGCCGCTCGCAGCGGATGACGCAGGATAAAGTCCGCGACCTTGCGCAGCGACGGTGGCAAATCGGCAACGATTTCCGCCAGTTTGCGCATGACCGGTGCGGCATAGACCGTGGTGTTTTTCGATGGGGTCGGCATGTGCGGCTCAACAGTTCCTGAGGGCATAAGGTTGGCTGGAGTGTATCCGAAGCCAACCGCTGGTGCGCAGCGCTGAAAATGAGCGAGCGCTATTTCAAACTGCCGGAAAGAAATTGCTGGAGGCGTTCAGACTGCGGATTGACCAGCACTTCGCGCGGGTCGCCGCGTTCTTCGACCTGGCCCTTGTGCAGAAACACCAATTGGTTCGAGACCTCGCGGGCGAAGCCCATTTCGTGGGTCACGACCACCATGGTCCGGCCTTCCAGGGCCAGGTCCTGCATGACTTTGAGCACTTCGCCGACCAGTTCGGGGTCGAGTGCCGAGGTGGGTTCGTCGAACAGCATCACTTCCGGTTCCATGGCCAGCGCGCGGGCGATCGCCACGCGCTGCTGTTCGCCACCGGACATGTGCGCCGGCCACGCGTCCATGCGATGGGCCACACCGACTTTGTTCAGATAGTGCTCGGCTTTTTCCCGGGCTTGTTTCTTGTCGATGCCAAGGACATGCACCGGGGCTTCCATGACATTTTCCAGCGCACTCATGTGCGACCAGAGGTTGAAGTGCTGGAACACCATCGACAGTCGCGAACGCATGCGCTGCAGCTGTTTGGGCTCGGCAGCCTTGAGGCCGCCGAGTTTGTTGCTCACCAGTTTCAGCTGTTCACCGTTGAGCACGATATTGCCGGCGTTGGGCTGCTCCAGCAGGTTGATGCAGCGCAGGAACGTGCTTTTGCCGGAGCCGCTGGAACCGATGATGCTGATCACGTCGCCGGCCTTCGCCTCCAGGGACACACCCTTGAGTACCTGGTGGCTGCCGTAGCTTTTGTGCAAGTTCTGAATTTCAAGTTTGTACATGCTGTTCACTCTTCTGGAATCAGTCGCTGAGCAAGCGACCCTGGCGAATAAGGCGGGTGCCGGCGACTTTGGCCAGCCACAAACCAGGCTGGGCAAAACGCAGACGTTCACGGGCATAGAGGATGCCGTCGGTGCTGGCGCGCACGATGCTGTGCCGGTCGGTCAGCGGGTCAAGCACTTCAAACAGCGGATCGCCGACCCGAACCCGCGCACCCAGCGGTTGCAGGAAACTCACCACGCCGGGGTGGGGCGCATAGGCGTACTGCGTGCCGGCGAAAGGCGTCGCTTCACAACAGGTCGTCGGCGCGGCCGGCCAGTCACCGCTGATCAGCCCTTGCTCGGCGAGATAGCCAAGAATGGCCTCGGCGCTGTCGACACATTGCTCACGTCCGGTGTCGGCCATGCCCCGTAATTCGAGGGTGGTGGCCACGCAGGCCAACGCAATACCGGCCTCAGGGAAAAGCTCGGCCAGACGCAACCAGGGGATAGCGCAGGCTTCATCGAAGGCACTGCCACCGGCGTCCTCGGCCAGCAACGCGGCGCCGGCCCCGAGTCGAGCGGCCAATGAACGCAAGCGTGGCCAGTTCTGCGGCATGGCGTAAAGCAGCATGATCGACTCGAAGTCGCAATGCAGATCCAGCACCACATCAGCGTCACACGCATGGCGCAGCAACAGGCGCCGCTGGCCATCGAGCTCTGACGTCGCGGGTGGCATGTCGGCGAGGACATCGAGCATGGCGCGACGGATCAGCGCGGTGTTAGCGTCAGCGTCGGCGCCCAGTTGGTCTTTGACCAGCGCCGCCACGGCTTCGGTCAGCTCCGGGAAGTCGCGGTTGAAATTCTTGCCGCTGGAAAACTCGAAGCGACCCTGATGGGCGGCCTGGAACATCTGCGCGATGCCGATCGGGTTGGCCATCGGCACCAACTCGATCACCCCGTTGAGCCGACCCTGTTCTTCCAGCACCCGCAGGCGCCGCTTGAGTTCAACCGCCACGCGCATCCCTGGCAGCTCATCGGCATGCAAGGACGCCTGGATATAAGCCTTGCGCGGCCCACTGCCAAAGCGAAACAGCGACAGACGCCGCTCAGTGCCCGACGCACTCCACGGCAACAGGTATTCGATGTGTTCCATAACAGCTCCTTAATGCTTGCGCGGTGCCAGGTACGCCAGCCAGCGGCGCTCGGCCAACTTGAACAGACGCACCAGAATGAAGGTCAGGGCCAGGTAGATGAGGCCGGCGGTGATGAATGCCTCGAACGGCAGATAGAACCGCGAACTGACCGTACGCGCGGCTCCGGTGATGTCCACCAGCGTGACAATCGATGCCAGGCTGGTGGTTTGCAGCATCATCAGCACTTCATTGCTGTATTGCGGTAATGCCCGGCGCAAGGCCGAGGGCAGCAGAATCCGTCGGTACAAGGTGAAGCGCGACATGCCCATGGCTTTGGCGGCTTCGATTTCGCCATGCGCCGTGGACTTCAGGCTGCCGGCCAGCAGTTCGGCACTGTAGGCACTGGTGTTGATCGCAAACGCCAGGCAGGCGCAAAAGGTGGCACTGGACAGGTAGGGCCAGAGCACGCTTTCACGCACTGCCGCAAACTGCGCCAGGCCGTAGTAGATCAGGAATAATTGCACCAGCATCGGCGTGCCACGAATGACGTAGGTGTAAAGCCAGGCCGGGAAACTGAGCAGCGGTGAGCGGGAGACCCGCATCAGCGCCAACGGAATCGCCAGCATCAGGCCGAACGCCAGGGAAATCAGCAGCACTTTGAGGGTCAACAAGGCGCCGTTGAAATACAGCGGCAGGTTTTCCCAGATCAGGTTGTAGTCGAGCATCAGCGGTGGCTCCCCATCACAATTCGGCGGCTTTGATGCCGACCGAATAGTGTTTTTCCAGATAGCGCAGCACCAGCAGCGACACGCTGGTGAGCATCAGATACAGCGCCGCCACCGCGAGGAAAAACGTAAACGGCTCGTGGGTCGCGTCCGCGGCGTTCTTGGCCTTGAACATCATGTCCTGCAGGCCGATGACCGAGATCAGCGCGGTGGATTTGGTCAGCACCAGCCAGTTGTTGGTGAACCCCGGAATGGCGAAACGAATCATCTGCGGCACCAGGATTCGCCAGAACACTTGCATGCCGCTCATGCCGTACGCCGCACCGGCTTCGGCCTGGCCTTTGGGGATTGCCATGAATGCCCCACGAAAGGTTTCGCTGAGATAGGCACCAAAGATGAAGCCCATGGTGCAGACGCCGGCAATGAACGGATTGATGTCGATGTAGCGGGTGTAACCGAGCCCGAGGGCGATGCGGTTCACCAGGTCCTGACCGCCGTAGAAGATCAGCAGGATCAACACCAGGTCCGGAATACCGCGGATCAGGGTGGTGTAACTTTCGCCGAGCATCGCCAGCCATTTGAGCGGCGACAACCGAAAGGCTGCACCGATCAGACCGAGGACAATCGCCATGGCCATCGAGGTCAGGGCCAGGTTTATGGTCAGCCAGGCGCCATCGAGAATGCTCGATCCGTAGCCGTGAAGCATGATGAAGTTCCTCAAGCGAGCGCCAGAAAACGCGCGAGTAAAGACCAAAGCGCTACCCGCAAGGGGTCGGCGCCAGGGTTGCGGTCAGGTGTTTATTCGCCGTAGATATCGAACGCGAAATACTTGCTCATCACTTGCTGGTACTTGCCATTGGCGCGGATCGCGTCAATCGCAGCGTTCAGGCGTGCCACGTTCACGGTGTCGCCCTTGCGCACTGCAATCCCGGCGCCGCGACCGAAGTATTTCGGGTCGTTGATGTCCGGGCCAACCAAGGCAAAACCGTTGCCGGCCGGGGTTTTGATGAAGCTCTCGTTGGTGTTGACGATGTCGGCAAGGGTGGCATCCAGACGACCCGATGCCAGGTCGAGAAAGGCTTCGTTCTGTGAGCCATAGCGAACGATTTCGACCCCGGCTTTTTCCAGCTGCTCGGTGGCAAAACGGTCGTAGGTAGAAGAGCGTTGCACGCCGACTTTCTTGCCCTTGAGATCCACCAGTGGGTCGGTGATCACGTTACCGGTCTTCATCGCGAACTTGCCCGGCGTGTGGTAGTACTTTTTGCTGAAATCCACCGATTTCATCCGGTCTTCAGTGATCGACATCGATGACAGCACGGCATCGATCTTGCGCACCTTGAGCGACGGAATCATGCCGTCGAACTCCTGAATGACCCACTCACATTTGACCTTCATCTCTTCGCACAGCGCGTTGCCGATGTCGTAGTCGAAACCACTGACATTGCCCTCGGGGGTCTTGTACGAGAAGGGCGGGTAAGCAGCCTCGATACCGATGCGCAAGCTGTCGTCGTCGGCGTGAGCCAGAAAGCTTGCGGCACACAGTGCCAGGGCACCTAGAAGTTCTGTCTTGTTCATATTGTTGACTCCTTGGAGGGACGGTGTGGGTGCAGTTACGTGCCGTCCGGATTGGCGCTGGAGCAGTCCTGTTGATTGTGCGGGGCTATAAATGACATGTTTTATTTCATTAATCAATCATCTGAAAATAAACGTATCGGTCGAGGGCGCAAAAAATCCCGGATTTACCGGGATCCTGCTTGTTGCCGCTGGCTCGGCAGTGGGTGCCAGAGCGGTTGCGGGCGGGTGAGTTCCGCCGGTCAGGATGAAGGGCGGGTGTGCATGTCACTCTCCCTTGCGTTCGCGATATGGCAACCACCCGCGGTGGCTACGCCACCGAGCGTCTTTTTCACTGTCGGGGGATTAGCGGCAAGTGCAAATACACGTCAGTGTCGGAATAGATTTTGTGTGAGTGCGTTTCATGAACGAACCATTGCCGGGACTGTTTCCTGAGGCATTTAATCTTGCCGTCAGACAACAAGTTTCGAAAGATATTTAAACAGTGGCTTGTACAGTTATAAATCTCCGTTTAGTATCCGCAGGCATTAAAGGGCATTTTGCCATCTGGGCATATCCAGAGGGGTCACAAGGATGAAGGCTCTCATTGTCATGAAGAAAAAAATCTAGAACGCCGGACTTTTTTCAGAAGTTTGCGCACTTGAATGTCGCTCTTCGTCGGCTCTTGCCAAGCGGATGTCTGACGCCGCGTGTTGGCCATAGCGTCAGTACCTGCTAGTACTATCGCCAGCGAAAAACATCAGTAAATCCCTGTTTTTAAAGGATTTATTAAAGATCAAAGGTGTGCAAAACCTGCACCGACAGACCGTAGATTGCTTCTTCTCGGTCGAGGCTTTGCCTGAAATACCCGTGTTTTACTGAACTAAATGAACTGCCGGGTTTAATTAGAGCTTATATTCTTCTTACGCACTTTTATGTGCGTGTACCGCTCGGTTAGTTTGCTGTTATTGCACTGACGGGTTTATTTAGTGATGTTGTACCGACAAGTTTAATTAAGGCAATGCATTATATTGAATGGCTCGAGAACGCCGCTCTGGAGTTCGCGCAGTGTCTATTCCGGTATGCAGCGCCGGGTTTAAGATAAGTGTTACAAGTTGTGACAAGTTTGTTTTGAATTGATTTTGGCTTTAGCCAGTTTGGCTGTTTCTCTTGTCCAGGTGTGCGAGCGCGGCGCCGTGTGCCTGATAAACAAGAAGGGTGTGCTTTGACTGAAGAGCGTGGGTCGTCTGCGGGTGTCGCAAACGGCGAGCTACATCGCTTTTCTCGGTTTCCATCTGCTAAGAACAAGGAGTGTCAGGATGAGCAACGACAACATGCTGAATCGGTCGGTCCCGTTATTGACCGACATCGGAATCGAGAAACTCGCAGCGTGCAGCGTGGTGATCGCTGGCTGCGGAGGGGTGGGAGGCGCGATGGCTCTGACGCTCTGCCGGATGGGCGTCGAGACGTTCAAACTGGCGGACCCCGGCGTATTCGACCCGCCGGACATGAACCGTCAGTGGGCCGCCACCGGGCGCACGATGGGTCGCAACAAAGCGCTGGTCTATCGCGAGTTGATCCTTGATTTGAATCCCCGGGCCAAGGTCGAGATTTTTGTCGAGGGCATCACTGACAGCAATCAAGGCGAGTTTTTGTCAGGGGCCGACATCATGGTCGACTGTCTGGACGCCAGTGTGCCCTACAGCCTGAGAGAGTCGTTGCACCGCAAGGCTCGCCAACAGGGCATTTTCAGCGTCGTCGGTCCGATCATGGGCTTTGGCTGCTTTGCCATTTGTTCCTCGCCCAAGGGCCTGGGGATGGAGTTCTGGACCGAGACACTGAAGGTGGCCAAGGAGCAGGGCACATTGCCGCCGGTCTTTGATGAGATATTTGTACCGCAGCATATGCAGGCGATCGTTAAAAGCCTTGAAGTCGGCAAGGTGCCGACCGTTGCAGTCGGGCCGTTGATCGCCACCTCGTTGTTGGCAACCGAGTGCGTGAATTATTTGTTGCATGGCACGGTGCCGGGATTCCGGGAGCCGATCGTTCTGCCGAAGGTGATGTTCTTCGATTTGAATCGGATGAACTACAAAGTCATCGACGTTTGCACGTTGAGCGAACCGGCATGAATGGCGTGGGGGATTCACCACAGACGCGTCGCAGCATCCTTGCGCAGGCGGGATTCAATCTCGATCTGGTCCCGGCTTGCCGGGTTGCCGATGACTATCAGACCGACAGTCTGATGAACGTTACCGTCAGTGCCCAGCCTTTGCCCGACGGGGACGACGGTCTCGATACGCGTTTGTCACAGTCTTTCAATGCCTTGTTCGGCATGCCGCTGGTCATTGCGGTGGCTCAGGGGCGAATGGCGGAAGCCATCCTCAGTAACGCCCTGGTTGTCCCCGGTGACCGTGTTCCCGGCAGCCTGCCGTTTCCGACAATGCAGGCCCACCTGCAGCGAAACGGCGCGGTGTCCGTGCCTGTCGCCGCTGCGAATGCGCAGCCCGACAGCGCGCTGTTCTGTGGCGATATAGACGTGGTCGCACTGGAACGCGTCATTACGCAGGTCGGTCAGCGAGTGCCGTACCTGTTGCTGGAGGCGTGTACCAATGCAATCGGCGGCCACCCACTGTCCGTTGAAAACCTGCGAGCCATCCGGGAAGTTGCCGATCGTCACGAGATTCCGGTGTTCCTGGATGCCACGCGAATTTTCAGCAATGCCAGCCTGATCCGCCAACGGGCGCCCGGATGGCAGGAGCAGAGTGTCGAAGCGATTGTGCTCGAACTGTGTGCCTTGGCCGATGGGTTGCTGCTGAGTGCAACCAAGGAGTTCCCGTGCTCCATTGGCGGCTTTCTAGCCACGCGAAATCGCGATGTATTTCAACGCTGTCTCGATCAGACCCTGTTGTTCGGCGCGGGCCTCGATGTGTCGGCAAAGCGCCGGCTGGTAGTGGCGATGTCGGATGCCCAGGGGCTGGTCGATGGCGTAGCCGAGCGTCTGCAGCGCGTTCGCAAATTTCAGGCATTGCTGGGGACGGATTGCCAGGCGACCCAACCTTCGGCCGCTCATGGCGTGTTCTTGAATGGCGGGGGGGCGCTTGAGGCCATACCCGGCCATCTGCATCCGGCCCGGGCCTTTCTGAATCACTTGTACGTGAAGTATGGAATCAGGGGGGCGCTCAATCCCGGAGCATCGGTTGAGAGCGGTGAGGCCTTGATTCGCTTTGCCGTGCCGATTGTCGGCAAAAGCGACAACGACGTCGAGACCGCTGCTCGGTGCATTCGAGCCGCGCTCGCGGAAGCTGACGAGTTTGTTGCCCTTGAGGAGGTCAGTCGTCCCGTGGGTGTGAGCGGAGCACTGATGGCCACCTACCGCCCCGTAGAGAGTATTGGATCGTGAAATATTTATTCCTGTGGTTCAGTCTTCTGTTCTCCTCGCTGGTCTTCGGTGCGGCCTCGCCGTCAACCCCCGAACCCAGAGACATCATCTTTCGCTCGGAAGAGCGGCCAACCGGCAACGACTCGGTTTCAATGCTGGTCATTACCTTGACCGACAAGGCTGGCGTCGGCAGAAAGCGCGGTTTTATCTGGTATCACCTGAGCGGTGAACTGGGTGCACGTGACCTGCAGAAGTTTTTCTTCCCGCGCAGTATCAGGAACGTGGCGACGTTCAATGAGGAAGTCAAAGGCGCGGAAGATTTGCAGTACCTGTACTTGCCTGCAGCCAGCAGGGTGCGTCGGGTTTCTTCCAAACACCAGACCTGGGTGGGGTCGGACCTGATTTACGAGGACCTGCAAAAGCTCAAGCTCGATGACTGGGATTTCAGCCTGGTGAGCAGCGCGAGCGAAGACGGATTTCCCGTTTACGTGATCGACTGTACCGCCAAGCCGTCGTCGAATTCAGCGTACGGCAAACGCCGCTACTTCATTCGCTCCGACGGTACGTATTTCCCGAGCCGGATCGATTTTTTCGATGCGAGCAATGCACTGATCAAACGCGTCGAGCGCAAAGATGTGCAGGCCTATGGTGATGCCCTTTATGAGCGGTTCGTGAATGTGACGGATTTCCGCAACGGGCATAGCACGTCGCTGGAGCGCAAATGGGTTCGGGTAAACACTGGCGTATCGGTGCCGATGGTCTCTCTTCGCCAGATGGAACGGGGCATCGAACTTTACTCGGAGCCCTCGGACATCATGCGTTTGGTCGATGACGAGATGAGCAGGATGACGGAATGAACTGGGCGCCTTTTACCCGGCTTCTCGGCCCGTTCGCCTTGATGGCCAGTAGCATCGCTGGAGCAGACGAAGCTGGCGAACCGTTCAGTTTCGCGCCGCTGAGTAATGGCCATACCACGACAACGGGCTTCCTGGACTTGCGCAGTGACGTCGGGCTTGGAAGCGGCGACAAGAAGTCGGGGGCCGGCAGCCTCAAGACCGATGTCGATAGCGGTTACAGAGGCCGAGGACGGTTTGAACTGACTCATCAGATGGAAACGACCCGTCTGGTGCTGTCCGGTGATGCGCAGCTTGAGCGCGAGCGTATGCGTGGTGGTCCGGACCACAATGAGCAGACGGCGCGTGTTTGGGAAAGCTACTTGGAAATCGATGGGGAAAAGCTCAGCTGGCGCATCGGGCGACAGGTTATCCAATGGGGTGTGGCCGACGAAGTCAGTGTGATCGACAGCTTCACGCCCCAGGATTTCCGTAGTTTTCTTGTTCAATCCAGGTTTGAGCGCAAGTGGCCGGTGACCGCCGTGAGCAGCCGATATTTTCTGAGTGGCGAGGACTTTGTCGAGGTGGTCTGGCTGCCCGAATTCAGGGAAGACCTGCTGGCCCGGCCGGGAGAGGAGTGGAGCCTGTTTGTGGAAAACAATTACGTCAGGGGCCTGGGTCTGCGTGAGCGTTCTAGCGCCACGCAGAACGGGCGATTGGGTGACAGCGTATTCGCTGTTCGCAGCATGACACGCCGGGAAACGTTCGATTTTTCGTTGAACTATGCCTATCACTTTGAGCAACTGGCGGCGTTTGAGGCGGACATCGAGGGTGTAGAACCCGATGGAAAGATGCTAGGGACGGTGCAGCCTTACCATGCTCGCCAACAGACCGCGTCCATGGCTTTCGAAACAGGGCGTGAGGGGATCGGATTACGCGGGGAGTTGGCCTATGTGACCGATTCGGGCTATGTCTCTTACGACATGAACGTACCGGGACTGGTTGAGCGGCGTGACACAGTAAGAGGGGTGGCGGGAATTGATTACACGTTCGCCTCGCGAACGTACATCAACGTTCAATACACCCTTGATTATATAAAAAACCATAATTCGATGATGCAGCCCGACAAATTTCGACCCAGTGTGACCTGGCGAGTCAATACGCCGTTGGTGGGCGAAGACCTGTGGTTGGAGTTTCAGGGGCGAGAGTTTTTCAACATGACCGACAGGTTCTGGCGTTTACAGTTGCGCTGGCGAGTGACGGATGACTGGGAGTTACGCGGCGGCGGCCTGCATCTTGCGGGCGCTGACGAGGGTATTTTCGGACAGTTTCGTGACAATGACCAAGTGTATGTGGGTGCTCATTATTACTTCTGAAAAACGCTTGATGCTCTGACACGTCGGCGGGTGCGCCGTCAGGGACCAGGTGAATGAGATGTCATGTGACTTGAATGAAGTGTTTTTCATTCTTGCGCCGTCGTACGGCCCGAGTTTCTTTTGGGAAGTGGTGAACGTTGTGGCTTTTATCAATTACACACAGGAGCGTGAACAATGAATGGTAATAACGAAACGTTGAACTCGAACGCCTATCAGGCCCGGATGAATGTTGCCAGGGAGCAGTTTGCCAGGCGTGAGGACGTCCAGCAGCTTTTCAATTCGCCGCTGGACCCGGAACTGCTCAATCTGTTCATGATCCACTGGTGCGCGATGAGTGCCGCCTTGACCACGCCTATCCCTGAGTACCTGGCGACTGCCGGAGTACGTTGCGAGGCCTTGGGCTTGACTGACCTGGCAGAGTTTTTCAAGGAACACACCGAAGAAGAGGATGGGCATCACGAGTGGGCGGCTGCCGATACTCACAAGTTGGTTAAACTGTGGAACGAGCAGCAGCCAGCGTTGCAACTTGATGCCGAGGAACTGTTGTTTACGAACATGACTGCTTCGGTGCGCAACTATCATCAACTGCACAGGGATGTTGTATCAGGTGATGCTCCCTGGGCGGAATTGGCGATTGATGTCGAAATCGAATTGATCACCACGCAATACGGTCCTCCACTGTTAAAAGCGTGTGCAAGCGCACTGTGTGAAGAGTCGCGTAAAAGCATTTCGTTTCTCGCTGAACACGTGAACTTCGACTTTGGGCACACCGATACCAACTTCCGGGTTGTTGCCGAATTGATTGAAGCCAAACCTGAGTTTACCGCCCATTTGGTCTCGATCGGTGAGCGCGCGCTCGATACGTATGGGGACTTCCTTGGCGAGGCACTGCACTTGGCCAAAAAGTCTTATGGCGTGCTGGAGCGCAATCGGACAGCGGTCGGCGCTTGAGCTGAACAGGTAATAACCAGGACAGGATAGGGATATAAGGAGCGGGTCGGTATGTCGAAAAAAGTTTGTGGTACGTGCTTGCTTACCGATGATGTCGAGGGTGTTGCACTTGATTCGGATGGCATTTGCAACGTATGCCGTATATGGCAGGGCGGCGGCGAGCAACGCCAGGAGCAGCAGCGCATGCATTTCCAGAAAGACCTGGAAGCGACATTGCGTGCAGCAAAGGGCAGTGGCAAACAGTATGACTGCATTGTTTCTTTCAGCGGAGGAAAGGACAGCTGTTACTTGCTGCATCGGCTCGTGGTCGACCATGGCTTGAAGGTGCTGGCTTATACAAGCGATTACGACATACCGCCCAGAACCTGGGAGAACATACGGCGAACGGTCAAGGCCCTGGGGGTTGATCACCATGTGCACAAGCCGTCGCTGACGCTCTACAAACGCTTTATCCGACATTTGTTGATGAATCAGGGACCCAAGGGTGCCGTTCATACCGTGTGTTACTTCTGGCTGGATATTCGCGAGGGCGACTTGCTGCGCTTCGCGTTGGACAAAGACATTCCGCTGATTTTTACCGGCTACTCGCCGGGGCAACCAGACCCTGAGCGGATGCTTTATGAGATGCCGCCGGCACGAATTGCCCGGGACTGGACGCCTCACGAACTGTTCCGCAGCGGCGTGTTCCAGGAGCATGAACTCGCGTTGTTCTGGAACCCCCGGCGTTATGCCGCCGGTGTGACGTTGCCCAGAATCCTGGCGCCGTTCCATGCCTGGGATTACGACCAGGCAAAGGTCACCGCCAAGGTCATCGAACTGGGGTTGGTACAGGACCGGATTCACGCCAATCCGGTGCTCAGCAATTTCACCCTGAACTGGCTGCTGATGTATTCCGATCTGAAAAATCTCGGGCACAACCCTTACAAGCCGGAGTTTTCCAAGCTGGTTCGCGAAGGCAAGGCCAAGCGGCTGCAGTGGCGGATCGTCTTCGCGCTCATGGACTTCATGGTGCGCAAGCAGATCCTGATGGGCCGTCATATCAAAAAGTCGCTGCAAGACCTTGAGCTTCAACTCGACGATCTGAAAATGGCGCCCCCGGCAGCCGTTACGCCGACATCGAGGGGCACTCAAGTGCATTCAGACACAATGGGCAAACCTCGGGATTACGCGTGATCGGCTGTGTTGTGTCCGTTCGCCCACCCCGTCGTGCACAGGGTGAGCGCCTCGAGTGGCCTGGCGTGAGGCACGTCTGCCGCTGGCGGTTTTTTGCCCGGTTTATTGTTTTGTGGGTATTCAAATGAACAACGATTCTGCGCGGGACGCCTTGTTTGACGGGTTCACCGAGTTCGAGTTTTCCCACGCCGACGTCAAGCGTGTGGTGTATCGCCGAGGTGAGGGGCCGGGCGTCATTCTGATGCATGAAGTCCCTGGGCTTCATGAGGGGGTCGTACGTTTGGCAAGGCAACTGGCGAGCGCGGGTTTGAGTGTCTGGATGCCCGTGCTTTTCGGCTCGCCCGGGGTGGCTGTGACACCTGTGTCGGTGGCGGTATGCATGGGAAAAGTCTGCATCTCCAGAGAGTTTCGGGTATTGGCAGGGCGCAAGACCAGCCCGATTACTGACTGGCTGCGTGCACTTGCCCGTCATGCGCATGCTGCTTGTGGTGGGGAAGGGGTCGGGGTCGTCGGGATGTGCCTGACGGGTGGTTTTGGCTTGGCCATGATGGCGGATGCCTCGGTCATTGCCCCTGTCCTGGCAAACCCTTCGCTGCCGTTCGCGTTGTCGGCGGGGCAGGGACGTGCCCTGGGGATTGATGAGCAAACACTCCAGGCGGTCAAGGAGCGCTCGGCTGTCGAGAACATACCGGTACTGGGCTTGCGCTTCACCGGGGACCCGGCGGTTCCGAATGCACGATTCGAACGGTTGCGAGAGGAGTTCGGCAGCCGGTTCGATTCATTTGAAATCGATTCATCGTCGAGCAACGCCCATGGAATCAGCCGCTGGGCGCACTCCGTGCTCGGGGTCAGTTACTGCGACGAAGAGAACCACCCGACCCGGTTGGCAGAACAGCGGGTAATCGAATTCTTGAAACGCCAGCTTGCAAAAGCCTAGGCAAAAGTATCGGTTTTGGGTGTGTCAGTGTTTTGGATATACGGACGTTATTTCAAGTGTAGGCAGGACCGCAGTGAGACGACGTTTGACAGCGTCCGTCAATAAGGGGGCGGGGCCGCTCCCTTCCATGCTGTGGCAAACGGACAGGCTTCAACTACTCGCGCAAGGATGAATCAGATGAATTCGGGAATCATATTCATACAGTTGCTCTTGATACTGTGCGTGGCTCATGCCCTGGGACGGGTAGCGTACTGGTGTGGCCAACCTGCGGTTATCGGCCATCTGCTGGCCGGTGTGATTGCCGGCCCGATGGTATTGGGCCAATACCATCCCGAGCTCCGGACGTATCTGTTTTCCAACGTCGTGGGCCTGATGGCACTCAGCAAAATCGGACTGGTGTTCATCATGTTCGGCCTGGGCCTGGAGGTGGGCAAAAGCGAAAAAGCGACGGGTGCAGTAAACGGTCGCGGTGTCGTCGCCATTGCGGTCGCCGGTTTCCTGGGCGCCGGACTGGCAGGCATGCTGCTGGGCTATTTCACTCACGGCACCTTCGCCGCAGGCACGGACCGAGGGCCATACATGCTGTTCTTTGGAGTGGCGATGGCGGCCACTGCCGTGCCGGTGCTGGCCGCCATCCTCGACGACAGGCGTTTTTTGCACCATCGCCTGGCCCCATTGGTTCTGAACGCCGCGGTGGTCACCGACATTCTTGCCTGGTTTGCCCTGTCGGTGGTGTTGGTTTCACTGTCCAGCGGTGGGCTCAAGGGTATCTTTTTCTCCAGTGTCACCCTCGTGGTACTGGTGATCGTGGCCGAATTCATGATCAGCCGCCGCTATTCGTCAGCCGCGTCTGCAAAGCCAGGGGCTGATTCGACAAAGGTGCTTGTTGCGGCGCTGATCGTTCTGTTTGCCTTCTGCGTCGTCACCGATCTGGCCAACGCGCACGTCACCATCGGAGCCTTTATCGCCGGCCTGGCCTTTCGCAAGCACAGCGTTCTGCGGGAGTTCTGGGAAAAAGGCCCGCACGCTTTAGTGAGCCAGTTCTTTACGCCGTTATTTTTTGGCACCGCGGCTATGAACGTGGCAATCAATGCAGCCGATTGGCCAGAACTGCTGATGTGGGCCGGCGTATTTTTCCTGGTGGGCGGGGCGGGAAAAGTAGGCATGTCTTATCTCTCTGCCAGGGTCACCGGTCTTTCGAAGTCCGACGCCTTGGTGGTCGCAACGCTGATGAATACCAAGGGAGTGATGGAGATCATCTTGTTGACGGTGGGACTGGAGATCGGGGTCATCTCTGCGCAGCTCTACGCCATCCTGATGGTCGTCGCGTTGGTGGCAACCGTTATCACCTTGCCGGTGGTTCGACTGATACCGCTCAGCAAGGCTGCGCCGAGTGCAACGAACATCGTCCTGCGTTCAGCTCACAAAGAATCGAAAAAGCGCCCATTGATGGACAGTGTCTGACCTATTGATCAGCGCACTCACTATCAGGGGGTTGAAGAAGGAGAGGGTGGTACTAACAGCCAATTGGCGATAACCGTGATCAATCTTGTTTCAGAACGCATTAGTCAAGATGGATCTGAAGAGCGAGGGATAAAGGATATGACACTAATAATGCCTTTGTTGAGTGCAGACGTAGACAGTCGATGTGTTGGCGAGGAGCATTTATCGGTACAGCAGTGCACCCTTATGGATGCTCCCGTTATGCCGATGTATGGGCGCATAACGGGCGGGCTTCATGCTGTCGAGAGTATTGCGCGGGTCATTGAATTGACGGAAGAACGACTGATCTTGCGGGCCGATACGTGCCTGGTCGTGGATACCCGGTACGAAGTCAGTATTCAGGATGATGTGGCCGGACGAGAGCTTTCATTTCAGGTCGTCATTACTTATGTCGAACCTGAGCAGACGCCAGGGGAGTGGTTTGTTCTCTGTCAGCCCGCTTGCGGCGGTGCAAGAAATGCCTGGTCACGAGATATCAGAAACCTGTGTCAGCGATTGCGTGTCGATCGGGCGATGGCGCAAGAAAACCGCCAACCGGGTGGTCAACTGGTCAGGTCGCTGGGCCATCACTCCCAGTCGTCCAGCGTCTGCTTCGGCAACGCCAGGGCCGTTGATGATCGAGAGGCTGCCTACCGACTGGTGTATGACGCCTATTTTCGCAAGGGGTTGGCGGAGCCCGCCGATAACGGGTTGTTTACCAACGAATTTCTACTCAACCCGGAGACCGTGACCTTTGTCGGCAAAGTGCTGGGCGAGGTTGCGATGACAGTCACCTCTATTGCCGACTCTGTCGACCAGTTACCCATGGATGCGGTGTTCGAAGATTGCCTGGCACCGTTGCGCAAGGAAGGGCGGCGCCTGGCCGAGTTCGGCATGCTGGCCGTCAACCCGGCATTCTTCGGGGCCATCGCCTACACCGTGCATGACCCAGACAAAATGGTCACGGTGTACTCGTTGTTTCGTATCGCATTGCAACATGCAAAGTTCGCAAAAAACTACACGGACATCGTATTTGCCATTCCGCCCAAGCATCAGGCGCTGTATCGATTCATGGGCGTTAATGCCATTTCAGAAGTTCGCTATTACAGCAAGTACAACACCCCGGCCGTGGCGATGCGGATTGACTTGCTGGCGCTGAATCTACGTCCACACGTTCGAGAGTTTCTCTTTGGTACACCGATTTCAACACTGAATGAAATCGGCCAAACGGAGTGGTCGGCAGACGCACTGGAAAGAATATTCGGGGGCGTCGGCGCAACGACTGCGCCGCTGGAACTTTGAGCTTCACGACAAGCGTCAACATCAGCAAGCCAATAGGGAGATACGTATGGATAGGGTAATAAAAGCGGTTAACGGCAGTTCGGCGTTTGACTTCCCCACGATTGACCTGAGCCACGACCCACAGATTGGCCGTGTGACCAGAATGCAGTATTGGGCCGATTTTTTGCGCCGGTATTACTTTGTCGGGCGCAAGGACCATGGTCCTTATGGAACACCAAAATGCGTCGAACGGACCAAAAGCATCGAGGCACGCGTACTCGCTCAATCCAGGGAATATGGCGACGCGCCAACCTTGCCCGTGCCTGAAGTCTCGATGAAGGATCTGACACCGGAGAACTTCCACAAGATCTATCTGGAGCCCAACACGCCGGTGGTATTTCGCGGGGCCGCAAAGGACTGGGAAGCGGTCAAGAAATGGACCCCGGAATTCTTTGCAGAACATTATGGAGACGTCAAGGTAGCGACTCGGGTACGGGGGACTGAACTCAACGAAAAGGCCCTGCAGTACATCGATCTGCCGTTGTCGGAAGTCGTGGAAAACATCAGGAACGGTGGTTCCTATTACCCGGGGCACACTGAGGACCTTTTCAATAAACACCCGGAACTCAGAAATGAACTGGACCTTGATACTCTGGGCAAGTACCTGAGCACCCGAGACAAACGCATCATGTCCACCCAGCTGTTTCTTTCAGCAGGTGGCGTTATTTCCGGTTGGCACTGCACCGGCGGTCCCAACCTGTTCACGATGGTCAATGGCGTGAAGAAGTGGACGTTCGTTCACCCCAAACACTCCATGTGGATGCACCCCATTACCCGCAAGGATATGTTCTATGCGGCGACCATGTTGGACTGGCGAAAAAGTCACGATGAGATCGAGGCTGACGGCTACCCGTTGTATCGCTACATTCCAAAATACACGACTACGCTGGAGGCGGGCGACGTGCTGTTTTCGCCGCACTGGTGGTGGCATTGCGTTGAAACACCGGTGCCTTCGATCGCCATTGCCTCACGAGCGATCAACAAGTTGGTGATGGGCAACAAGATGTTTTCCCTGATGTGGATTACGTCGCCGCGGTTCCGGCAAACCGTGATGACGGTGCTCAAGGACGGCTGGGGATCGGACAAGGCCACCGGTGCCAAGCTGGCTTTTGAATTCGATACCGAGGAATTCGTCAGGCGCGTATCGCGCTAAGCCGGGCAAATGATGTTTTAGTAGGCCCTGGTGTACCAGGTCCCGGTGGCTTTTTGTCGGCCGGGACCGCTGGGGACATGGAAGGCATCAACCCATTTTCTTAAGGAGCGAAGATGAACACCGTTTTGTATAGCTATGCGCTGTGTGTGCTGGTGTTGTTTGTGAAGATGTTTGCAATCTCCTGTTATCAAGGGGTCTATCGCATTGGTCGCCTGACCTTCAAGAATGCCGAGGATGCCAGGTTTGTCGGTCGTCCTGCCAGTGACCAGGAACTGCCCCAGGTCTCGCGTGCGGCGCAGGCATGGATGAATGACCTGGAGAATATCCCGTTGTTTTTTGCGCTGGGCGCGCTCTATGTCATGGTCGATGCTCCCGCAGAACCCTCCATCTGGTTGTTCTCCGTATTTACCGGTGCCCGCGTGGTGCACACCGTGACTTACCTGGCACGTTGGCAGCCGTGGCGTACGCTCTCTTACGCCGTGGGTATCGCGTGCCTCTTCGGTATGGCCGGGATCATCCTTTCAACACTGGCCGAGCGGACTGTCTAGTCGTCGATCAATTGTGACCAGGCTGCGCTGACAAGTGGGGTGACGTTGTGTACACAGCTTTATTGATTCGCTTTCTGGTGAAGTGGCGCAAAGCCAATGCGTTGGTGGCGATCCTTGCTATTTTCGCCATTTCTCCCGGTGTACTCCAGACGCGCTTCGATGCGTCGGTCGAGTCCTTTCTGCCCCAGGGGGATGTTGAACGTCAACGCTATGACAGTTTCAAGGAGGTCTTCGGTGATGACCGCATGGTGGTGGTTGCCTTGCCGCCTCAGACGGTGTTCAACGCGCAGGTGTTGGCGCAGTTAAAGGCAGCCAGCGAGAACATCGAGCGTTTACCCGATGTCGCACGAGCGACCAGTATTGCGACGGTCAACATCATTTATGGCCAGGACCAGTCGATTGACATATTGCCCGCTGCGGACGCCTTGGAGCAGCCGGCCCTCTATGATCCGCAGCGGATTATCGACAAGCTGCGCAACAACTCGCTGTATCAGCGTGACCTGATTTCTCTGGACGGTCAGGTCGCAGCCATTCTTGTTGAGGCTCGCACAGGCGGTGATAACGCCAGGTTCGAGCGAATCCTGCCCGTCATTCGCGAACAGATGCACGCGGCCGGTTTTTCCCGGTTCTATGTCGCCGGTGAGCCGGTGGTTGAACACCAGGTGACCAGCGATATGTGGTCGGACCTGAAAACGTTCATCCCGCTGACCTCGCTGGTGCTGTTTGTCTTGTTGCTGGTGCTGTTGCGCAACCTTGGCGACGTGTTTGTGGTGCTTGCGATCGTGACGTTATGCACGCTGCTGTTGCTCGGTGCCATGGGGACACTGTCTATTGCGGTGAACGCGGTGACGGTCGGATTACCCTCGGTGCTGATGTGTATCGCGGTCCTCGACTGCCTGCATATCCTCGACACTTACCGTCAGTCCCTGAGCAGCGCAATGACAAAAGTCGAGGCCCTCCAGCGCACCCTGACGGTTAACCTCATACCCTGTTTTCTGACTTCATTCACCACGGCCATCGGCTTTCTGACCCTCGCGATCAGCGAGGTAGCGCCCATCAGAGAATTCGGCGTGATCGCGTCGCTGGCAGCCATTGGCGCTTATGTCATCTCGCTGATGGTGATGCCGAGCCTCCTTGAGTGCATGCCCGTCAGGCGGGCGCGCAAGGCGCCTACTTATCATTATGCAAACTGGGTCAAACGGCTGGAACCGTTTTACCGGTCCCGTCGTCTCTTGCCGGTGCTGACCGCATTGGCGGTGCTGGCGGCAGTGATTCCGATCGGGCGGTTGCATGTGGAAGCCTCGTTCCTGAACTTTATCGACAAGCTGGCCCCGGTCAGGGTGTCGACAGATTTCATCGAACAACAACTGGGCGGCGTTGCCAGTCTGGAAGTCAGCCTGAGAACGGCACAGAAGGGCGGTGTGCTGGAGCCGGCCGCCCTGGAAGAAATTGCCGCCTTGCAAGCGTTCGTCGCGAAGCTCAATGGCGTGGACAAGAGCCTGTCCGTTGTCGACTTCATCAAAGACATTCATCGCGAGATGAACGGTGGCGACGCGCGTTACTACCGTCTGCCGGGTAACCGGGAGGCGGCCGAGCAGTATGTGTTCACCTATTCGCTTGCCGGGCCCGACCACGAGTTGAAAAGTTTCCTGGACTACGACAACCAGACGACCCGCGTTCGCATTCGCCTCCAGCAATTGCCTTATGCTGAAATGCAGCAGGTCATTGAGGCGGTGAAGGGGTATGCCGCCGCGCGTTCCTCAAGTGCTTTCACCTTCAGCCTGACGTCCTATTCGGTGATCCAGGCCGTGATGGTGCAGAAACTGCTCGAAGGCATGTTGTGGGGAATCGGCTTTGCGGTTGTTTCGATGTTCGTGGCATTCGTGATGTTGACCCGTTCATGGCGGATATCGGCCATCGCCGTCGTTGCAAACACATTGCCGTTGGTGGCGGTCTTTGGCTTGATGGGCGCCCTGGGGTTATCGATCAATATCGGTACTTCGATGATCGCCTGCATCATCTTTGGCCTGGTCGTGGACGCCTCGTTGCATTGCTTCTATCACGCCAAGCACTTCGCAGACGGCGCATCGACTGCGCAGCGGGTCAAGGCAATTTTCGAGGATACCGGGGAGGCGTTGTTGACGGGAGGTCTGGTACTTTGCGCAGGCTTCCTGGTGCTGGTCCTGGGTGAGTCCTATTTCACCCGACTGTTTGGCGCTTTTTGTGCCTTGGCAATACTGATCTCGGTGTTCTGCAACGCGGTCGCCATTCCCTACCTGATCTATCACTTTACTGACAGTGAGCGGCCAAGTACCGAGGCCAATCCCGTGTTGGGCACCTGAAAGGCCCGACCACAACGCCATGCCTGGATGAACACCTGTTCAAGGATGAACCAATGATCGATTTGTATACCTATGCGACTCCCAACGGCTGGAAGGCCTCCGTCATGCTGGAAGAACTCGCCGTGCCTTATCAGGTCAGGACGGTTGACCTGATGGCGAGAGAACAGCACACGGAAGCCTTTACGGCGTTGAACCCGAATGGGCGCATCCCCGTCATTGTCGACCGCGATGAGGATGATTTCTGTGTGTTCGAGTCGGGTGCCATCCTGATCTATCTGGCAGAAAAACATGACGTCTTGCTGCCCCGCGACCACAAGCGTCGATCGGTGGTGATGCAGTGGCTCATGTTTCAAATGGGTGGGGTGGGACCGATGATGGGGCAGGCCAACGTGTTCCATCGTTACTTTGCGGAAAAAATCCCCAGCGTCATTAGCCGTTATCAGAATGAAGCCAAACGCTTGTTAACGGTCCTCGACCGGCGACTGGCGACGCAAGAGTATCTGGCTGGCGATTACAGCATTGCCGACATCGCCAACTGGTGCTGGGCGAGGAGCCATGAGTGGTCGGGTGTCGAGATCCTTGACCTGCCTCATTTGCAACGGTGGCTGGCGGCAATCGAGCAGCGACCTGCCGCACAGCGCGGGGTCCGGGTTCCTTTCGATATCAGTGACGTCTTTGGCGCTGGCCGCCAGTCGGCATCTGCCGAAACGTATGCTCGCGCCGGTCAGACACTGTTTGTCCCCTGAGGCCCGCAAACGATCTCCTGGCCGATGCCGGGAGTTGCGGGCCATACCAGAACATCAAAATAACAAGGCTGGTTCTGCTCACTTGCAAGCACGTCGAGTGGCTAGCCAATCAGAACGTCAACCAACCCGTGTGTGGTGCCAGATGTCCCAGCAATCAGTTTTGTTAAACAGGGCAGGTCGCCCGAAGGATCAAGCCAAACGTAAAGCTGTTCTCGAAGCGGCGAAGTGTCTTTTTTTGCGAAAGGGGTATGAGGGCAGCAGCATGGATGCCATTGCCGCGGAGGCCGGGGTTTCCAAGCTGACTATCTATAATCACTTCAGCGACAAGGCAACGCTGTTCTCCGAGGCGATCACGGCCAAATGTGATGAGCAATTGCCTGAGCGACTGTTCGAGTTTTGCCCAAAGGCCAGTGTCGAGAGCGTGCTGCTCATGATCGGGCGCAATTACTATGAACTGATCAGCAGTCAGGAAGCGGTAGAACTGCAACGCATTGTGGTGGCAATGGCCAATCAGGAACCCAGGCTCGCCCGGATGTTCTACGAGGCGGGAGCGCAACACATGGTGCGCGAGATGAGCAAATTGTTGATCCAGGCGACGCATGCAGACCGGCTTCGAGTCGAAAATCCCGGAAAAGCGGCTGAGCGTTTTTTCTGTCTGCTCAAAGGAGACGACTATTTCCGCGTGCTGATCGGTATTTGCCCACCGCTTGTGGGGGAGGAGGCTGAACAGCATGTTCGCGAAGTGGTGGGGTTGTTCATGAATCTCTACCGTTGTAGCTGATCAGAGGATTCTTCGTCGCGGCATCTTGCGCACTGCTCAGTCGAGTGACCAGCACGCCGGGCCGGGCCGGTTCTTTTGATCCGAAGCCATGAACATGACAGTCGATCGGCGAATCGCTGGCAACTGGCTTGTTCGAGCGTACTGTTACCAGGCGTATAACGGTTTGGAGATCGGAATTCATTCGCGAGGTGCTTCATGACTGACGAATCGCGCCATGTGCTGCTGGTCCTGAATGCAGGGTCTTCGGGCATCAAGTTTTCGTTTTACCAGGCCAATGGTGATCCCGGACTCGAACCGAAATGCCTGGGCAATGGCAGCTTCACTGTGCATCACGACACCGAGCACCTGATCTTCCGAGCCACGGGCGTCCCAACCCAAAGGGAAGAACAATGGCCGCGTAACGATGCCTCGCCGCCCAGCGTTACGTTGTTCAATCTGATGGACTGGATCGAGCGCCATTACGGCTGGCAAATCTGTGCGGCGGCCCACCGAGTGGTTCACGGGGGCGACCGTATCGATGTCGCGCAGCGGGTCGACGATTCGGTAATGGCTCAGATGCAAGCGCTGATACCGATGGCCCCCCTTCATCAGGCCCCGTGCCTGGCGCCGATCATCTATCTGGCGCGTGAGCATCCGGGTCTGCCGCAGTTTGCGTGTTTCGATACTGCGTTCCACCACACCCTCGACACGCTGGAAGTGACCTATGGATTGCCCAGGGCGCTGACCGAACAAGGTCTGCGCCGCTATGGCTTTCACGGCCTGTCCTACGAGTACATCGCCAGTGTTCTGCCCCGATACGATAAACGGGCGGCAGAGGGCAAAACCATCGTCGCCCATCTGGGTAGCGGTGCCAGTCTGTGCGCAATGCACAACGGCGTCAGTCGCGCGACGAGCATGGGCTTTTCTACACTCGATGGCGTACTCATGGGCACACGGCCCGGCCATCTTGACCCCGGCCTCTTGCTTTACTTGATGGGTGAGCGCGGCATGAGCGTGCAGGCCCTGGAGCATCTGCTGTATCACGAGTGCGGGCTATTGGGTGTTTCGGGTGGCCTCTCCAGCGACATGCATGAGTTGCAGGCCAGCGCGACACCTGAAGCCCAGGAAGCCGTTGCCTTGTTCGTACGCAGCGTCGTGCGATTGATTGGATCGTACGCGGCGGTATTGGGCGGGGTGGATGCGCTGGTGTTTACGGGCGGCATCGGCGAACACGCGGCCCAGGTACGCAGCGCCATTCTCGACGGTTGCCAATGGTTGGGCGTGCGGCGCAGCGACAACGAGACCGGCGAATCGTCCGGCCGCCTGTCAACGCCTGGTAGCCCGGTGTCAGCCTGGGTCATACCGACGGACGAAAACCTGAACATGGCTCGACATGCCTTGCGACTGCTGCACAACGTTGACTGAAACCGTGGGTACGTGGGGTGGCATACACCCCTCGAAGCCTTTCTCAAGACAGCAAAGGAGCGTCGCGTAAACCATGCCCGAACTTCAAACTCCGTCCAACGGCCCGGCCGACGTGGTCTTCCTGCTGGACGTCGACAACACACTGCTGGACGGCGACCGCACCGTCGCGGATTACCACGAGCACCTGAAGCACGAACTGGGTGACGTCCCGGCCCGGCATTACTGGACAATCTTCGACCGGTTGCGCAAGGAGCTCGACTATGTCGACTACCTGGGCGCCTTGCAGCACTACCGGCTTGAGATCGAACAGGGCAGTGCCGACGAACAGCGGCTGTTGACCCTGTCTTCCTTCTTCATCGACTACCCGTTTGCTGATCGACTCTATGCCGGTGCACTGGACGTCATCACCCATCTGGACCACTACGGCCCGACCGTGATCCTGTCCGATGGCGACGTCGTGTTGCAGCCGCGCAAGCTACAGCGCTCGGGACTGTGGCGTGCCGTGCAGGGGCGTGCGCTGATCTATGTGCACAAGGAAAAGATGCTGCACGCCGTGGAGCGCCATTATCCCGCTCGCCACTACGTGATGGTCGACGACAAGCTGGGGGTACTGACGGCCATGAAGTCGATCTGGCAGGAGCGGTTGACCACTGTCTTTGTGCGCCAGGGACATTACGCGCTGGACCCAGCGATTATCGCCGCCCAACCGGCCGCCGACTTCACGATCGAGTGCATCGGCGATCTGGCCACGCTCGATCTCGCTCAGCTGTTTTCGCCCGTCATGGAGTGATGACGGGATTTGCCGGCCCCTCCATCGCGGCCGAATAATCCCCTAGCCGCGCAGCGCGGTTGCAGGCGGCGCGGTGCAGCAGCGCGTGCTGGGCCTGGGCCACGTTGCCGGGCTCGCCACGCCATATCTCGAGCGCCGGCTGCTGGATCGCGCGCGAGTAGGAAAACGTCAACGGCCAGGGCAGTCGCGTCTTGAAGCGCCGGTTCATTGCGCTCAGCCGTGCAGACGCCAGCTCGGCGCTCTGACCGCCTGACAGGAACGCGACACCCGCCACCGCGGCAGGCACGGCGCGCAGCAGGCCCGTCACGGTGGCGTCGGCCACCTCGTCGACGCTGTCCTGATGGCTGCAGCTCAGGCCCGGCAGCAGCATATTGGGCTTCAACACCATGCCTTCCAGCAACACGCCCTGGACATGCAATTGCTCGAACACCTCGTGCAGCAACTGCGCGCTGACGTCGGCGCAACGCTGCAGCGTATGGTCGCCCGTCATCAGCACTTCAGGTTCGACCATCGGCACAATCCCGGCCTCCTGGCAAAGGGCCGCGTAGCGCGCCAGTGCATGGGCGTTGGCCGCGATGCACGCGGCGCCGGGAATCCCGTCACCGATCGAGATCACGGCGCGCCACTTGGCAAAGCGCGCACCGAGGGCGGCATAGGCCTGCAACCGTTCGCGCAAACCGTCCAGCCCTTCGGTGACCTTCTCGCCTTTGTGGCCGGCCAGTGCCTTCGCCCCCGCGTCGACCTTGATTCCAACCACGATGCCGGCGTCGCTCAGCATTTTCACAAACGGCACACCATCGGCACTGCGCTGGTGGATTGTCTCGTCGTAGAGGATGGCGCCGCTGATGTTGTCGGCCAGGCCCGGTGTGGTGATGATCAGCTCACGCCACGCGCGCCGCGCCGCTTCGGTCTGCGCAATGCCGAGCGCCGCGAAGCGTTCGTCGCAGGTCGGAGTGCTTTCGTCCATCGCGATCAGACCCTTGCCGGCTGCCATCATCCGCTGTGCCGTGTCGACCAGTTGTTGAGTGTTCATGCGCGCGCCTCCCATTTCCAGTTGCGAATTTCAGGCAGATCTTCGCCGTGTTCGTCGATGTAGAGCGTGTGCTCGACCAGCTTGTCCCGAACCATTTGCTTCAGATAGTCGCCCCTGCTGCCCAGATGAGGCAGCCGGTTGACGACCGCCTGTACCAGATGAAAACGGTCCAGTTCGTTTTGTACCCGTATGTCGAAAGCCGTGGTAATCGTCCCTTCTTCCTTGTAGCCGCGCACATGCAAGTTGCGGTTGAATCGACGATAAGTCAGCCGGTGCACCAGACAAGGGTAGCCATGGAAACCGAAGATGATGTGCTTGTCCCTGGTAAACAGCGAGTCGTAGTCCGCATCGCTCAGCCCATGGGGATGCTCGCTGGCGGACTGCAGCTTCATCAGGTCGACGACGTTGATCACCCGGATCTTCAGGTCAGGCAAATGCTCGCGCAGGATGGACACGGCTGCCAGGATCTCCAGGGTCGGCGTGTCGCCGCAGCAGGCCATCACGACGTCCGGCTCGCTGTCCTGGTCGTTGCTGGCCCACTGCCAGATTCCCACGCCCTGAGTGCAGTGCACGACCGCCTCATCCATGGTCAACCATTGCGGCAATGCATGTTTGCCGGCGACGACGACGTTGACGTAATTTCGGCTGCGCAGGCAGTGATCGAAGGTCGACAGCAGGCAGTTCGCATCGGGCGGCAGGTAGACGCGAACGATGTCGGCCTTCTTGTTGATCACATGGTCGAGGAAACCCGGGTCCTGGTGGGTGAAACCATTATGGTCCTGCTGCCAGACGTGCGAGGCGAGGAGATAGTTCAGCGAGGCGATCGGCCGGCGCCACGCCAGCTCCTTGGTGACCTTGAGCCACTTGGCATGCTGGCTGAACATCGAATCGACGATGCGCACGAAGGCCTCGTAGCTGTTGAACACCCCGTGTCGACCGGTCAGCAGGTAGCCCTCCAGCCAGCCCTCACACTGGTGCTCGCTGAGCATCGAATCGAGGACCCGGCCAGTCGGGGCGAGAAACTCGTCGTTCGCAACGGTCGCCGCATCCCATTGGCGGTCGGTGGCCTCGAAGACCGCGCCGAGCAGGTTCGACACTGTCTCATCCGGACCGAAGAGGCGAAAGTTGCTCTTGTTCAGCTCGATGATGTCCTTGAAAAACTCACCGAGCACCACGGTGTCCTGGGCGAAGACGGCGCCGGGGGAGGGGACGTGAACCGCATGCAGACGGAAGTCGGGCATGTGCAGATCGCGTAGCAAGAGGCCGCCGTTGGCGTTTGGGTTGGCGCCCATGCGTCGCAGGCCTTTGGGTGCCATTTCGGCCAGTTGCTCGATCAATCGTCCGTTGGCGTCGAACAGCTCCTCTGCCTTGTAGCTCTTCATCCAGCTTTCAAGCTGCGCCAGGTGTTCGGGGTGTTTGGCATCGACCAGCAGCGGCACCTGATGCGACCGGAAAGTGCCCTCGACGGGCAGCCCGTCGACGATTTTCGGCCCGGTCCAGCCCTTGGGCGATCTGAGGACGATCATCGGCCAGCGCGGCCGAGTGGCCGTGTCGGTGGCACGGGCACACGTCTGCAAGTGTCGTATTTGTGCGATGGCCTTGTCTGTCACGGTGGCCATCAGTTCGTGCATCGTCGCCGGATCGTCGCCTTCGACAAAGTAGGGCGTCCAGCCGCAGCCGCGAAGGTACTGCTCCAGTTCGTCATGATCGATACGCGCGAGTACCGTCGGGTTGCTGATCTTGTAGCCATTGAGATGCAGGATCGGCAGCACCGCACCATCGGTTACCGGGTCGAGAAACTTGTTGGAATGCCACGCCGTGGCCAACGGGCCGGTCTCGGCCTCGCCGTCGCCGATCACACAGGCGACGATCAGTTGCGGGTTGTCGAAGGCGGCGCCGAAGGCATGGCTGAGTGAGTAGCCGAGCTCACCGCCCTCGTGGATCGACCCCGGCGTCGTTGGCGCGACATGACTGGAAATGCCGCCCGGAAACGAGAACTGCTTGAACAGCTTTTTCAGCCCGGCTTCATCCTGGCCAACGTTCGGATAGACCTCGCTCCAGGTGCCTTCGAGATAGACGTTACCGACGATTGCCGGTCCGCCATGACCGGGGCCGGCAATGTAGATCATGTCCAGATCATGGTTCTTGATCACCCGATTCAGATGGACGTAAATGAAGTTCTGTCCGGGTGTCGTCCCCCAGTGACTGACGACGAGCGGCTTGACGTGTGCCATTGTCAGTGGCTCGCGCAGCAGCGGGTTGTCGTACAGGTAGATTTGCCCGACCGACAGGTAATTGGCGGCTCGCCAGTAAGCGTTCATCCGCCACAATTCTTCTGCGTCCAACGTGGGAACACCGGCTGCAGGATGCTCTGCGACTTCGCGGTCTTCAGTCGACGTGAGTGCGTCGTTCATCGTCTCTGTTCCTTTGGTGAATTGGGAGGAGGGGAAGACTTCACCGGGGCCGCGCGGCAAATCGTAAGGAAATCCGCAGCTGTCAGGCTGGCTCCGCCGACGAGGACACCGCCGACTTGCGGCAGCGCCAGGATTGAGTGGGCATTGGATGCCGTGACTGACCCGCCATACAGGATGCGCAGCTGGTTGCCTTCAGCCCCCAGACGCTTGATCAGGCACGCCCTGATGTGCGCATGCATTTCGGTGATCTGCACGGCGCTGGGTATCTGGCCGGACCCGATGGCCCAGAGTGGCTCATAGCCGATCACGGTGTCGGCCGCCGCCATACCTTCGGGCACACTCCCGGCGATCTGATCACCGCAGACGGACAAGGCATTGCCAGCAAGCCGCTGCGCGTTGGTCTCACCGACGCAGATGATCGCCAGCAGACCGGCGCGGCGCGCTGCATTGGCCTTCGCCGCCACGATCGCGTCGGTCTCGCCGTGATGCTGGCGCCGCTCCGAATGCCCGACGATGACGGCGCGTGCGCCCGCATCCCTGAGCATCTCGGCGCTGAGGTCGCCTGTGAACGGACCGGAGATCTCGGCACTGCAATCCTCGCCGCCGATCGCGATGCGTCCAGCCGCCGCCTGCACCGCACGCGTGATCAGCGTTGCGGGCAGGCAGATCAGAACGTCGGCCAAGGGCAGCGTTGCCTTCACCGAAGCCGCCACCGCTTCGATCTCACCGAGCTGGGCCGCCATGCCGTTCATCTTCCAGTTGCCGGCGATCAGCGGTCGCATGTGCTTCATTAATGAAGCGGGATCGGCGTTTGGACCATGAATACCTTCTGCTGGGTCAGGCATCACCATGGAAATGAACCTCGGCCCAACTATCAGCGCTCCAACAGACGTAGTGCATCGTCGCTCTCCTGTGCCATTTCCCGGCTCCGGGCAACCATGACCTTGGCCCGACGGAACTGCGTGCGCTAGCGAACAGACACATGGATCGTGCATCCGTACAGTGCCTGAGATCATAGTCGGGAATCGTCGCACGAGACTTAACCGCGGGAGCATCAGGAGGCATATCTGCCTGATCGGCCTGGGTCCAAAGGGGATCAGCGCGGTTACCGTCGGTCTGTTAGCCTCGCTGGCGCGCGACTGCGATCTGCCTGAGCGGTCATAGCCGGGGGGCAGGGGAGCACTGCCATCGAGCGAGTGATCCGATCATTTTTGAACGGCTCGCCTCTTTCAAAATCGGCAGTGGATGAAGTCAGTCCAACAATACATGGCTACTTCAGGCCATCCTTGGCGGCGGACTGATCAGGCGCAAGAAAACGTACACAAAACCTTCTTTTATACCCAATGTCTTTGCGTTTGAGAATGTTAATTCGGAAAAGGAATTTGCGTCGTTTTTCCCGCAGGCTAGAGTCTAATCCCACAAGCACATTGATGTGCCTCTTGCACGGACTGGCGGCCCCCTCGTCACAGGCAGTCCGCCTTGAAACAAGGAAGTGTCATGAACAAGCCGATCAAGAATATCGTCATCGTGGGCGGCGGCACTGCGGGCTGGATGGCCGCCTCGTACCTCGTCCGGGCGCTCCAACAGCAGGCGAACATTACGCTCATCGAGTCTGCGGCGATCCCCCGGATCGGCGTGGGTGAGGCGACCATCCCGAGTTTGCAGAAGGTGTTCTTCGACTTCCTCGGGATACCGGAGCGGGAGTGGATGCCCCAAGTGAACGGCGCGTTCAAGGCCGCGATCAAGTTCGTGAATTGGAGAAAGTCTCCCGACCACTCGCGCGACGATCATTTCTACCATTTGTTCGGCAATGTGCCGAACTGCGACGGCGTCCCACTTACCCACTACTGGCTGCGCAAGCGCGAACAGGGCTTCCAGCAGCCGATGGAGTACGCGTGCTACCCGCAGGCCGGGGCGCTCGACGCTAAGCTGGCACCGTGCCTGCCCGACGGCACCCGCCAGATGTCCCACGCGTGGCACTTCGACGCGCACCTGGTGGCCGACTTCTTGAAGCGCTGGGCCGTCGAACGCGGGGTGAACCGCGTGGTCGACGAGGTCGTGGACGTTCACCTGAACGAGCGCGGCTACATCTCCAGCCTGCTCACCAAGGAGGGACGGACGCTGGAGGCGGACCTGTTCATCGACTGCTCCGGCATGCGGGGGCTCCTGATCAATCAGGCCCTGAAGGAGCCCTTCATCGACATGTCCGACTACCTGCTGTGCGACAGCGCGGTCGCCAGCGCCGTGCCCAACGACGACGCGCGCGAGGGGATCGAGCCGTACACCTCCGCGATCGCCATGAACTCGGGTTGGACCTGGAAGATTCCGTTGCTGGGCCGGTTCGGTAGCGGCTACGTCTTCTCGAGCAAGTTCACCTCGCGTGACCAGGCTACCGCCGACTTCCTCAACCTCTGGGGCCTCTCGGACAATCAGCCGCTCAACCAGATCAAGTTCCGGGTCGGGCGCAACAAGCGGGCGTGGGTCAACAACTGCGTCTCGATCGGGCTGTCGTCGTGCTTTCTGGAGCCTCTGGAATCGACGGGGATCTACTTCATCTACGCGGCGCTTTACCAGCTCGTGAAGCACTTCCCCGACACCTCGTTCGACCCGCGGTTGAGCGACGCATTCAACGCCGAGATCGTCTACATGTTCGACGACTGCCGAGATTTCGTCCAGGCGCACTATTTCACCTCATCGCGCGAAGACACACCGTTCTGGCTCGCGAACCGGCACGACCTGCGGCTCTCGGATGCCATCAAAGAGAAGGTTGAGCGCTACAAGGCGGGGCTGCCGCTGACCACCACGTCGTTCGACGATTCCACGTACTACGAAACCTTCGACTACGAATTCAAGAACTTCTGGTTGAACGGCAACTACTACTGCATCTTTGCCGGCTTGGGCATGCTGCCCGACCGGTCGCTGCCGCTCCTGCAGCACCGACCGGAGTCGATCGAGAAGGCCGAGGCGATGTTCGCCAGCATTCGGCGCGAGACCGAGCGTCTGCGCACGAGCCTGCCGACGAACTACGACTACCTGCGGTCGCTGCGTGACGGCGACGCGGGGCTGTCTCGCAACCAGCACGGGCCGACGCTCGCGGCGCGGGAAATCCGGTAGTGGAACGCACCTTGGACCGGGTAGGTGCATTCGCGGCCACGCACGCTGCCGTGGCGGCCTGCGACCCGCTGCAGGCGCGCTCGCTCGTTCTGCAACTGCCGGGCCTGAACCGTAACAAGGACGTGCCTGGCATTGTCGGCCTGCTGTGCGAGTTCCTCCCGGTGCGCGGCGTGCCCTCCGGCTGGGGCTTCGTCGAAGCCGCCGCCGCGATGCGGGACATCGGGTTCTTCCTGGGGTCGCTCAAGCGGCACGGACACGAGCCAGCGGACGTGGTGCCCGGGCTCGAGCCGGTACTGCTCCAACTGGCGCGCGCGACCGACCTGCCGCCGCGCGAGACACTCTTGCATGTGACGGTCTGGAACCCCGCGACCGCCGATGCGCAGCGCAGCTACACCGGACTGCCCGACGAAGCGCACTTGCTCGAGAGCGTGCGCATCTCGATGGCGGCCCTCGAAGCGGCCATCGCAGTGACCGTCGAGCTGTCCGACGTGCCCCTGCGGTCGCCTGCGTTCGTGCAAGGGTGCGACGAGCTGACAGCCTATCTGCAGAAAATGGTTGAATCGGTCGTTTACGCCTACCGCTTCATCTCGATGCAGGTCTTCTACGACGAGCTGCGCCCCTTCTACGAACCGATTCGAATCGCAGGCCACAGCTACCTCGGCCCCGGTGCCGTGGAAATGCCGCTGTTCGTGCTGGAGCACGTGCTGTGGGGCTCGCAATCGGACCACCAAGCTTATCGAGAATTCAAAGAGACGTACCTGCCCTACGTGCTTCCCGCGTACAGGGCGGTCTACGCTCGGTTCACTGGGGGGCCGGCGCTCGTCGACCGCGCGCTCGGCGAGGCGCTTGCGCTCGGGGCGCGGGGCGAGCCCGTCCGGGCTGGGCTGGCAGCCCTCGAGCGGGTCATCAAGGTCCTGCTGCGCTTTCGGGCGCCTCACCTTAAATTGGCGGAGCGGGCGTACGAAGTCGGGCGAAGCGGCCCTGCAATCGGCAGCGGGGGGTACGCGCCCAGCATGCTCGGCGATCTACTCACGCTCACGTGTGCCGCGCGGTCCCGCATCCGCGCCGCGCTCGACGAATCCTGACGCGCACGGCCAGGTGTTATCTCACAAGGAGAGTTTGCCCCCATGACTCAGAAGAGCCCCGCGAACGGGCGCGATAGCAACCATTTCGACGTGATCATCCTCGGCTCGGGCATGTCCGGCACCCAGATGGGGGCCATCCTGGCCAAAAAAACAGTTTCGCGTGCTGATCATCGAGGAGTCGTCGCACCCGCGGTTCACGATCGGCGAATCGTCGATTCCCGAGACGTCTCTTATGAACCGCATCATCGCTGATCGCTACGACATTCCGGAGCTCGACCACATCACGTCGTTCTACTCGACGCAACGTTACGTCTCGTCGAGCACGGGCATCAAGCGCAACTTCGGCTTCGTGTTCCACAAACCTGGCCAGGAGCACGACCCGAAGGAGTTCACGCAGTGCGTCATTCCCGAGCTGCCGTGGGGGCCGGAGAGCCATTATTACCGGCAAGACGTCGACGCCTACTTGTTGCAAGCCGCCATTAAATACGGCTGCAAGGTCCGCCAGAAGACTAGCGTGACCGAATACCACGCCGATAAAGACGGCGTCGCGGTGACCACCGCCCAGGGTGAACGGTTCACCGGCCGGTACATGATCGACTGCGGAGGACCCCGCGCGCCGCTCGCGACCAAGTTCAAGCTGCGCGAAGAACCGTGTCGCTTCAAGACGCACTCGCGCAGCCTCTACACACACATGCTCGGGGTCAAGCCATTCGACGACATCTTCAAGGTCAAGGGGCAGCGCTGGCGCTGGCACGAGGGGACCCTGCACCACATGTTCGAGGGCGGCTGGCTCTGGGTGATTCCGTTCAACAACCACCCGCGGTCGACCAACAACCTGGTGAGCGTCGGCCTGCAGCTCGACCCGCGTGTCTACCCGAAAACGGACATCAGCGCGCAGCAGGAATTCGACGAGTTCCTCGCGCGGTTCCCGAGCATCGGCGCGCAGTTCCGGGACGCCGTGCCGGTGCGCGACTGGGTCAAGACCGACCGCCTGCAATTCTCGTCGAGCGCCTGCGTCGGCGACCGCTACTGCCTGATGCTGCATGCGAACGGGTTCATCGACCCGCTCTTCTCGCGGGGGCTCGAGAACACCGCGGTGACCATCCACGCGCTCGCGGCGCGCCTCATCAAGGCGCTGCACGACGACGACTTCTCCCCCGAGCGCTTCGAGTACATCGAGCGCCTGCAGCAAAAGCTTTTGGACCACAACGACGACTTCGTCAGCTGCTGCTACACGGCGTTCTCGAACTTCCGTCTATGGGACGCGTTCCACAGGCTGTGGGCGGTCGGCACGATCCTCGGGCAGTTCCGGCTCGTGCAAGCCCACGCAAGGTTCCGCGCGTCGCGCGACGAGGGTGATCTCGATCACCTCGACAACAACCCCCCGTACCTCGGGTACCTGTGCGCGGACATGGAGCAGTACTACCAGTTGTTCAACGACGCCAAAGTCGAGGTCGAGGCCGTGAGCGCCGGGCGCAAGCCGGCCGAGGAGGCCGCGGCGCGGATTCACGCCCTCATCGACGAACGAGAGTTTGCCAAGCCGATGCTCGGCTTCGGGTACTGCATCACCGGGGACAAGCCGCAGCTCAACAACTCGAAGTACAGCCTGGTGCCGGCGATGAAGCTGATGTACTGGACGCAAACCAGCGCGCCGGCAGAGGTGAAAAAGTACTTCGACTACAACCCGATGTTCGCGCTGCTCAAGGCGTACATCACGACCCGCATCGGCTTGGCGCTTAAGCTTAAGAAGTAGCCGCCCGACGACGACACAAAAACGATGAACGACATCCAATTGGATCAAGCGAGCGTCAAGAAGCATCCCCAGGGGGCGTACGACGCGACCACGCGCCTGGCCGCGAGCTGGTACGTCGTGATGCGCTCGGACGACCTCAAGGACAAGCCGACGGAGTTGACGCTCTTCGGCCGTCCGTGCGTGGCGTGGCGCGGAGCGACGGGGCGGGCCGTGGTGATGGACCGCCACTGCTCGCACCTGGGCGCGAACCTGGCTAACGGGCAGGTCAAGGACGGGTGCATCCAGTGCCCGTTTCACCACTGGCGGTACGACGAGCAGGGCCAGTGCGTTCATATCCCCGGCCACAGCCAGGCGGTGCCCCGGCTGGAGCCCGTGCCGCGCGGGGCGCGCCAGCCGACGCTGGTCACCGTCGAGCGATACGGCTACGTGTGGGCCTGGTACGGCTCCCCGCAGCCGCTGCACCCGCTGCCCGAAATCGCCGCAGCCGACGTCGACAACGGCGACTTCATGCACCTGCACTTCGCGTTCGAGACGACGACGGCGGTCTTGCGGATCGTCGAGAACTTCTACGACGCGCAGCACGCGACTCCCGTGCACGCGCTCCCGATCTCGGCCTTCGAGCTCAAGCTGTTCGACGATTGGCGCCGGTGGCCGGAGGTTGAGTCGCTGGCCCGGGCGGGCGCGTGGTTCGGTGCCGGGATCGACTTCACCGTGGACCGGTACTTCGGCCCCCTCGGCATGCTGTCGCGCGCGCTCGGCCTGAACATGTCGCAGATGAACCTGCACTTCGATGGCTACCCCGGCGGGTGCGTCATGACCGTCGCCCTGGACGGAGACTTCAAATACAAGCTGCTCCAGTGCGTGACGCCGGTGAGCGACGGCAAGAACATCATGCACATGCTCATCTCGATCAAGAAGGTGGGCGGCCCCCTGCGCCGCGCGACCGACTTCGTGCTGTTCGGGCTGCAGACCAGACAGGCAGCGGGGTACGACGTCAAAATCTGGAACGGGATGAAGCCGGACGGCGGCGGCGCGTACTGCAAGTACGACAAGCTCGTGCTCAAGTACCGTGCGTTCTACCGCGGCTGGGTCGACCGCGTCGCGAGTGAGCGGTGATGCGTGAAGCCGAGCCGGTCTCGGCCGCGTCGCTGCGCCAGGCGCTCGCGAACCTGGCGAGCGGCGTCACGGTCATCACGGCGTACGTCGCGGCGGGCCCGCTTGGGCGCGCGGCCACCAGCTTCGTGTCGGTGTCGCTCTTTGCGAGGTATTCATGACGATCTGGCTGTTGCAACTCGTGCTGGTGATCGCGCTCTGCAACGTCTGCGGCCGCATTGCCGAACGGCTCGGCCAGTGCGCGGTCGTCGGCGAGATCGCGGCCGGTTTGCTGTTGGGGCCTTCGCTGTTCGGCGTGATCGCACCGAGTTTCTACGACATGTTGTTCGGCCCACGTGCGCTGTCAGCGATGGCGCAAGTCGGCGAAGTCGGCCTGGTACTGCTGATGTTTCAGGTCGGTCTGCATATGGAGTTGGGCGAGACGCTGCGCGGCAAGCGCTGGCGCATACCCGTCGCGATCGCAGCGGGCGGGCTCGCCGCACCGGCCGCGATCGGCATGATCGTCGCCATCGTCTCGAAAGACACGCTCGCCAGCGAGGCGCCGGCGCTGCCCTATGTACTCTTCTGCGGTGTCGCACTTGCGGTATCAGCGGTGCCGGTGATGGCGCGCATCATCGACGACCTGGCGCTCAGCGCCATGGTGGGCGCACGGCACGCAATGTCTGCCGCGATGCTGACGGATGCGCTCGGATGGATGCTGCTTGCAACGATTGCCTCGCTATCGGGTGGGGCTGGCTGGGCATTTGCGCGCATGCTCATCAGCCTGCTCGCGTATCTGGTGCTGTGCGCGCTCCTGGTGCGCTTCGCGGTTCGACCGACGCTTGCGCGGCTCGCATCGACTGCGCATGCGTCGCGCGACCGCTTGGCCGTGTTGTTCTGCTTCGTAATGGTGTCGGCACTCGCGACGTCGCTGATCGGATTCCATAGCGCATTTGGCGCACTTGCGGCGGCGCTGTTCGTGCGGCGCGTGCCCGGCGTCGCGAAGGAGTGGCGCGACAACGTCGAAGGTTTCGTCAAGCTTGTGCTGATGCCGGTGTTTTTCGCGTATGCGGGCCTGCATGCGTCGGTCGGCACGATCGACGACGCGGCCTCATGGATGTGGTTCGGTGTATTCCTCGCGGGCGGATTCATCGGCAAGTTCGGCGGCAGCTATCTGGGCGCGCGTGCCACCGGGCTTGCGCCACACGATGCGATGCTGGTGAGCTCGTTGATGAATACGCGAGGCTTGATGGAGCTAATCGTCCTGTCAATCGGTCTGCAGATGCAGATCCTTCCGCCAAGGGTCTACACGATCCTCGTGGTGTTCGCGCTGGTGACGACGGCGCTGACCGCACCGCTGGTTCGATTCACGCTGCGCGTGCAATCGCACGCGACGCCAGCAATCCCGGATGCCGGCAAGTGAAGCGCGCCAGACATGCATACGCCGATTGAAAATTGCCCCTCTAGAGGGGGTTGTGCCCATTTGGAGGCAATTACCAATGCTTTCGACGACCCGCGCCAGTTCGCACCCTGGTGGTTCGACGCCGAGCAATGCCATGCCTTTACCACAAAAATGAGCCAACAGGCCGCCTGAGCCAGCTTGAGGGGAGAGATCACCATGAATGCCGCCACCAAAACCAAGGCTCACGATTTGCTCGATGCCGAGGGCCGCGATGTCCGCGAACTGCGCAACTTGCTGGGGCAGTTCGCTACCGGTGTGACCGTGATCACCACGCACACCGCTGACGACCGCAACGTCGGTGTAACCGCCAACTCGTTCACCTCACTGTCGCTGTCGCCGGCGCTGGTACTCTGGAGCCTGGCACGCACGGCACCGAGCCTGAAGGATTTTTGCTCGGCGAGCCACTTCGCCATCAACGTGCTGGGCGCGCACCAGCACCACTTGTCAGAGCAGTTCGCACGGGCAGCAGCTGACAAGTTCGCCGGTGTAGCTCATTCCTATGGCAAGGCGGGAGCCCCAGTGCTGGACGACGTGGTGGCAGTGCTGGTGTGCCGCAACGTCACCCAGTACGAGGGCGGTGACCACCTGATCTTCATTGGCGAGATCGAACAATACCGATACAGCGGCGCAGAGCCGCTGGTCTTCCATGCAGGCCAGTACCGGGTTGCCGCCGCGCATCCGGCACTGGCGAGCTGACACTGCCGATCGTTTACCGCAAAAGGGGAGAACACCATGAAAATACGTTCGTCGGTAGCGCTGTATGGAGCCTGCTCGTTGGCCGCACATATGATTTTTACTAGTGGTTAACCTGGGGTTGCGCCTGAGCGGTCATAGCCGGGGGCAGGGGAGCACTGCCATCGCGGTCTTGGACGTTGTCGAACTTGCCGCTGTCAGCGGCGGGTTTACGTTTCGCAATCACCTCGAAAGTACGGGTCTATCGCCACGGCGACATGCTGTATTTGATGCTGCAAGGGCGTTACCGATGCAGCAGGGAAGTTGCAACGGCTGGGTGTTTGTGCGTCAGCGTACAGACTCGTCTAATGGTAGGGCACCGGGTCAGGTTTATTGCTAACTCAACTAAATGGATATTTAGTTGAGTTATATTTATTTGTTATTAATGGGGCAGGGTAGCTCATCAGATGATCGAGGGGTAGTTCATCCTTGTTCGTTATCTTCCAAGCATGTCCGTTATCTTTCAGGGTAGGTAAATCAGCTACCCTTTGGTAGCACGTGTAAACGGTAACAAGCCACGTAGTTCGTGGCCTGTAGCTTTTTTCCCCTCAAAGTTCGGGAGCAAGGAAGCCATGAATCCTGTACGTCTACCAAGTCATCAGGTCGTATCAGAAGCGCGTGTTTTTTTAAAGGCATCACGGCTCATAGAAAAGCACGCTCACAACGGCAATACAGACTTCTTTTGGCCAGCAGCAATGCATGCCGGATTAGCCTCAGAGCTGTACCTCAAGTCATTTCTGGTCGATTACGATCTTGCCCATCCAGGAGAGATTGATGACCCGGAATGGTTTTTGACTAGTGCTTCCAAAGGACACAATCTCGTTGCTCTTTATAAAGCGATTCCTCCTGAATACGCTGATGCAATACGCCTGATATCAGAACGTATTTCACCTGGTTTTCAGTTGGAGCGCCGCCTTGATGATTGCTCAAAGCTTTTTGTTGGGACTCGCTACACCTATGAACATGGTTCCATTCAAGGCTTAGATACGGACGTCTTTGAACTGGCTCCGCACCTGGAGCTGATCATCGCGGAAATGACGCAGACATCAATCGATTGAAGAGAAAGTCCGAAGCTCATTTTCGCGCCCGCGAAAACGCCGGCACAAGACAGTGCTTTTCTCGCATGCGAGAAATGATGCGAATGAAGAAGCACAGCGGCCATTGTTCTGCGGCAGTGTTGCTACTAGCAACACTCAGCGTTCACGCTTCGCCAGGTGGTCTATGATTAGGCTAATCGCGAAGCTTCACAGAGGGTTACGGTGACTTTCTGCTGTGTGAAAAAGGAAGGACACGCAAGCCATTGATTATTCAGGAGCTTCGTATAATGTATATTATGTTAAACGACAGGCTATGTCATAAATGTTCATGAGCTACCTAAGTCGCTGATTCGACAAAACCGCTGTGACCGTTGCGAAACGAGGACAAAACTAGTGATCGTCGCTCTGGAGGCCTTGTGAATAAAGGCGTTCAGCCCACTTATCCTGTGCCAAAAACTCACTTTTTTAACGAAATCAGGACACTGATCAGCAGGCATGGATTCTCTAACCCATTGATTTTTATGGAATCATGTTCAAACGATTGTATGAGGCGTTTCTTTCAATATCGCCTAATTGCGGACACTACCACCGAACCTGCGCGACGCTTCGGGGCCATCGAAACCCAATGAAACCGGGGCCTCTAGCCGATTTTTTGAGATATGAGGACAAAAACCGAGTCGCCGGCCTACTTTGCGAATCCAGTACAAAAACAGAAAACTGGCCGGTGAACGTCCGGATTCGTTTAGGGCCTTCAATTCAGGTTTATAAGCGTACACGCCGCTGTTTTCGGGGCTTTCAGAGTTTTCTTCAACGTTGAACTGCCGTGGCAGCATTCCCACGGAAATCTGGGTTGTCTTGACCTGCGGCCTGTCCCGAAGCGCTCGCTTGACGAATTCAGGACAAAAACCGCAACGCTTGGACGCTGCTTGACCAGGCGAAGCCCCTACCGACGGGGCATTCATCTATTTGGGCGAATTAAGGACAAAATCCGAATGGAAGATTTCATTCATGTATTAAGGACAAAAACCGAGGAGGAAAATCCGATCGTGGAACGGATCACTTAATATATGGCTAAAATTGCCTGGCTTTGCTGTCCCATATTCGTGACTGAAGCTTCCTGCCATTATTATCTCTATGTTTTAAAACATACGACTTTAATTGTCGGCGCGCGGCGCGCCAACTAAAGACGATTATTGGTGAGGGCTCATAGTTGCAGGATTCGACATGAGAATGAATGCTCGCGTGCGCATAAGCAACACTCTTGAAAGTGTCAAGCGATGAAAGTGAGTTATCAGATAAAAGGTGGATAGTTGCGGGGCTGTAAAGATGGCGGTAGTATCGGGTTTCCGATTAACTGTAATGTCAGCTTGAAGAGATGCTCGACTGGGAAGGGAGGATTGAAACTTCCTAGAACAGTCAGAATAGGAAGTTCTCATCAAACCGTTCATTCGTGCTGGACTGTTGCTTGTATGACCATTTCCACCTACCCACTATTTGAATCCCATGATGATTTTCTAGATCAGGATTTTACTGTGGGTCGGTCATCTATACGCAGCGTCAATGACTACTTGGAAAGTTTCGATGAAGAGCTTCTGGCCATCGACGGGTACCTGGCCGCGCGCGCGTATCTGCGGCATTATGCGGAAAACCCCCTGACATTTAGCACCTATCGCTGCCAAGTCGAGCGCCTCTTACTATGGTCGTTAAATGTTCTAAAACAGCCGATCACCGAACTCAAACGTCTTGATGCTGAGGCGTTTTTGGCGTTTTGTAAGAATCCGCCGGATAGTTGGGTTGGCCCCATTATCCGTAATCGCTTTCTTGATAATGACAACTCGGAGACTTCGCTGACACATCCTGTGGTAATGAACCCCAAATGGAGACCTTTTACGCAAAAGACGCCGAAACAATTCCGGGATGATTTAGTTAAATCCGACGTCCACGCGTCTCAAGGGTATCACTCGTCCAAAGGCTCGATGGGAAATGTCTTCAAAATTTGCAGTGGCTTTTATGAGTACTTGATTGAGGAAGATCTGGCTGGGACTAATCCGTTCCGTAAAGTCACCAAAAAAAATCAGTACAATGCAACTCCTGAGGAATGCGTAGTTACGCGTGCACTTACGCCGCTGCAATGGGACTATGTATTGGATACAGCTGAGGCTATGGCGGCTGCTGAGCCCAATAAACATGAGCGCACGTTGTTTATCTTGATTACGATGTTCAGTATGTATCTCCGGATTTCAGATATTGCAGGTCGCAGTAATTGGAAACCAACAATGGGCGACTTCCGCCGTGACCAAGAAGGTAACTGGTGGTTCCATGTCATCGGTAAGGGCAATAAATCTGCCAAGATCGCCGTGCGGGACGATTATGTCACCGGCTACCTCACGCGGTACCGTCGCTTCTTGGGGCTCTCGCCATTGCCGGAGTATCAAGAGAAGACACCGCTGATCACCACCCTGAGCGGTCGATCAGGCCTCTCCGATCGACAAGTGCGCGCCCTCCTCCAGGCGGTTTTTGACAACGCCCTGAACCGCATGCGCACTGAAGGCCGTGAAGCTTATGAGATGGACAGCCTGCGGGCAGCTTCGTCGCATTGGCTGCGCCATACCTCTGCAACGTTTGATGCGCCGTTTCGTAACGCCAAAGACTTGCAGAGTGATCTTCGGCATTCCAACCTGGCAACGACTCAGAACACGTATTATCACTCACACGATCAGGAGCGTGCACACTCAGTCAAGCGCCTAGGTTTACGCGATCGTGGCTAAACGTCTTTAGCTTCAAACGTGCCAATGCGTACCAGCGCGAGATGCTATGAGGTATCGGTCAGATCTTCCAAGAACAGAGGTCGAGTACCTCCAAGCCCATCCCCGCCATAGATTCCTGCGATATTGCCAGCTCTCTGGTCAGCAGATCTTCCACTTGCGGCAGTTCAATCCTCCTCAACCATTCTCTTGCGACGTGCTGCCTTTCGTAGTCCTGTGGCTTGTCCCATTCTTCCGCAATGATGCATTCGATCGCATCCATTGTTGGTACCACAATCCCTCGAGCTTTTATCGTCAGGGTGTTCATCCACCCTTGAGGGTCGTAATCAGGGAAGCATATGACATCAGTTACACCGGCCAGGGCCTTCGTAACAGCCGCAGCCGTGTTCTGAGGGCTTCCACGGAAAAGCATGGGTAAGCGCTTTACCTCATCCGGCCAGCGGTACTCGTGAATCGCAAACATGACTGCCAGATTCTCCACCAGCAGCACTCTCTCTGAACCATGTAACTCCTCAGCGGGGACGTTCAGGCTTCCGCCAATAGGGTGGCGATAGATTCCTGAAGCCAGCTCCAGCTGACCAGATAGCGATGCGACCATGACGACTCGATCTGCCGTCCTCAAGCGGGCCAGCTTTTCATTACGGGATTTCTTCGCAGTGTCGATGCGGTCTCCTTCCAGCTCACCCAAACTTTGGTGCAACGCATCAATTCCAGCGTCCCGCTGCAGCATCACCCTGAGGGTATGCAGGTCGCCCTCGCTCAGCGCCAAAGAACTGCTCCCAAACTTCGTGCCGATACCGTAGTCCGAGTGGAGGCGGCTCCAAGTCGCGTTCAGTTGTACCTTTGTAGCGTGTTGCCGGATCGCTTTTACGATGGGTGTAATCGATCTCCTAGTGGTGAAAATGCTCATAGCCGCCCTGCTCGCTCTAAAATCAGATCAAGTACAAGTCGGTTAGCTGATGCTCTCAGGAATGGTGCGTAAACCGGGTTCAATCGATAGTTGAGTGGCTTGTAACGTACCTTGCTCACAGCAGACTGCAGGCGTACGTAGCCATCTAGGGCATAGAGCCAAATGCTCATGGATATTCCCGGGGATCCATGTGCCTGCCAATACGCCACAGCAGACTGGGGCTCCTTAGTGTCAATCAAGCACTTGAGCATGCATTCTAGGTGATCACGAGCGAATGGCTTCTCTAGCACTTTCGTCGGTTCGTCTTTGGGTACAACAGGTTTCGACTCACGTGGCTTGGGCGGCTCCGTTATGCGCCGGGTTTTAGGTGCTGGGAGTGAAGCGATCAGCAATTCAAGCTCTTCAAGGCTCTCTCCCGCCTCGACGTCACAGTACACGCTGCCAATCAGCTCCATCTTGACTGCTGGAGCCCAGGAGGCAGCGTCTTTTCGGTCAAAAAGAGGCTCGAGGTCGATAGGATTTCCTGCTTGGAGAAATACATCGACTGCGTGAGCAACCTGGCGCATGTGGTTACGCTTGCGCACCGCTAGGCTGAGTCGATCAAGACGCCCGATCATTTCATCCAAAGCAAGGCGGTTTCGCGATACCGCGCCGAGAAGACTCTCAAGGAGAACGCGTCGCAAAGAGCGATCGCTGCGCGCGAGGCCTGCTAGGCCAACATGAGTGAACAGCCCCAGCTTGTCATGCAGGCGCTTAAGGCGATTGATTGCGTTGTTGATGTCACGCAGCCGATCCCTGAGGCGTGGTGAAAAGCCGTATCCACCCTCAATAAACGCACGAGTCTGGGCTTGCTCATTCCGCAGATGGTTCATGACCTGGCGGCAGCTGTGCGTCAAACGCTTGAGGTGTCGTTCGGCATCACTAGATAAGTCGGCAGCCTTGGCATCATGGTAGGCCTCACAGTGCTGCTGAATGGCAATGAGGGATTCCTGCAAGTCAGGAGCGACACGTTCGAACCCTTGAAGTGAAATCTGCGCGCCTACATCCAGCAGCAAACCACTGAGGTAGTAGAGCTCATCATCCTCTTCGATCAGTCCCTTGGACATGAGGTAGGAAACACCCTTAGTCCTTCGTTCGGGCAGTGCGATCCCATCCTCGTCTGCAATCGCCAATGCTTCCAAGAATGGCGCATTCCGCATCAGCGCTTCGCCCAACTCTGTCCAGTCTGCCTCTTTCACAAATCGAGCCCTCCCTGTTGCTCGCCCCCAGGTTGATCACTCGTGCCCACGTCAAGACTGAGCGAGTTGTATTCGGCTATCCATGCAAGGATCGTGTGTACGTAGCCCATTTTGCCTGTGGCTACATAGTTAGCGGATTCGCTGCTGCGCTTGACTAGGTAGCCCGCATCAGCCAAAGCACGTAGCACCAAGCTCAGCCTGTCCTTGTTGTCCTTTCCGCTTTTGGATTTACTGAAGAAGTCGTATCCACTCAAATCCCAAAGCTGCGTACGGTAGGTCACGTGATTCTCGATCGAATCGAGCATGTCGGCGAAGGAAATCGTGTCACCCGGGGCTAGGCAGGTCTCACTCCGGCCTGCGCGATTGATCAGCCGGATGAACTCGAGACAGGGTCTGAGCTGATCACGCAGTTCGACCAGCTGAGCCGTGGCTGCATCTCGGTCGACCGCTTCAGTGAGATCTACGTACCGTGCAAAGAACGTGTCCGGAGCCTCAGGCTCGCCGAAAGTCGCCAATTTCCGCCCTAACGGGGCAAGCGCGTTCTCAACCACTACCGCAAAGTCAGCATCGCGCATCTGTCGGTGCAGCTCTGGGTAGGTGTACTGGCAGATGAAGCTGCCGGACAGAAGCTTATGTAGAACATCTCTCAATGGGCTCACAGTGCACCCTCCCCGTCGTCATTTCCAAGCGCATCATTCAGATCATCAAGCTCGTCCACTTCTTGGATGCCGTATTCCTTGACTACGATTGAGTCGGTATCGGCCCTCCGCTCGAGGCTGTATCGATTATTGAATTGCCGCAGCAGCTCCGGAGCTCCTCCCGGGAAGCACGCGAGCATGGAAAGCCCGCGCTCATTGAAGTAATTGACCAAAGCTACATAGTTTTCTGGCGAGAGCTCCAGGGCCTCGTCGATCGGGATAGACATCTGGAAATCTGCCTCATTCCGTAGCAGTTCAAACAGCGAGACGTAGATCATGGCGACGATGATCTTGGTGAGCCCAGTGCTACTGAGGTGAATAAGCTCGGCGTTGTTCGTCGCTACCTTTACTCTGCCCTGGTCATTACATGTAACGTTCACGTCGAAGCAGTCCGACAGCTTGGAGGTGAACGCCCCTTCTTCAATCTGTCGCTCGATGGTGCGCAGCGCTTCCATGAAACCTTCTGTTGGAAGGTATTCGCCACCCATCGCATCCCACCGCTTGTATTGCTGCTCGTAGTTCGTCAGGTCATCCCAGAACGACATGTTGTGAATGCGTGATGAGACCTTGAATTCGAACTGGCGAATCTGCGCAAAGGAACCGAGCACCTCGCTCGCTTTTGCCGTTGCGTCACGACCTAGCTTCAAAATGCTTCGGTGCAATTGCTGCAGTTTTGAGCGACTATCGCAGAGCTCGTCTGACAGGTTTTTGGCTTGGATGATCAGCTTCGTCTTCTGATCTGGATGCGAGATTTCAATGTATTCCTGCAGGTTCGGAGCGGCTTCTAACCATGCGAGCTCAAGTTCATAAGTAGCGTTCGCGGCATGATTTATGATCTGTTCGATCGCAGCGCCCTGTGGTGTGTGGGCCAGACGATCTCGCTGGAAGCGTTTGTGAACTTCTCGATAAAGCTCCGTACCCTTCCGCTGACAATCGGCTCTCCGGCGCTTAAGCTTACCTACTTCATCCTCAATGTCAGACGCTTTAACTGTCAAGCTGAGCTGACCCTCTGTGGCTGCGTCGATTTGAGTGAGCTCGCGGAGGACACGCGTAACGGCTCCCAATTCCAGATCATCCTCATGACCCTGGATTACTAGAACCTTCCTGCGTTCGCTGATCACTTTTTGCGCAGTCTGCACTTCCCGTTGCCACAGATCGATGGAGCGATTGATCCGATCGAGCTCGGCCTTCGTCCTTGCCAGAGTGGCCTTGCGGTCGGATACCGCTGGCACAGCTTCTCTCACCCAGAGGCGGTAGCTATCGATCATTGATTCATGTGCGAGAAGATTCTTGACCTTCCCTGTTAACTCATCAATCTCCAAGTTGAGCCGTTTGCTCTCAGTGTCATCAACTCCAGCAGCCAGTAGCTGTGCTGCCAAGTCAATTTGTGCTTGTTGCAACGCCGCCGTTAGCGTTTTATCGATGCGCTCTCGTGTGGTATTCAGCTCCAGGTCAGCTTGATTCAGCTCCCCAGCCAGCAGCATCTGGCCTGCTTCACCATCAGCTTGTATGTCGCTAACTTCGCGCCTGTGCCTTTCTTTCACGTTTTCTAGCTGATGGTTTAGTCGTTCGAGGCGAATGTTCGCTTCCGAGACGCGGGCTTCTTGCAGCGCAAGCTCCTGGATTACCTCTTCGCGGGCTCGATCAATGAGCCCGGAGTGATCCCCTTTCAATGTTTCCAACTCGAGGCATGCATTGCTCAAGTCCTTCTGAGCTGCAGACACCTTCAGCCCGTGCTGGCGGAGCCGTTCTTCCACGCTGCGCTGCTGTTTCCCTACCGCATCCATTTCCGAGCTGAGCGATTGGATTTGCGCAGTCAGTGAGGCAATCTCGGCTTCAAGGGTCTGGGTGCTTGCAACCGCAGCTTGAGGGAGCACCTCAAGGTTAATCTCAACGCCATAAAGGCTTTGCTCAACCCCCTCGAGAAGTGCCGGATTTAGATCCGTGCGCATCAGCGTATCTACCGGGATGAGTCGAGCAATATTCTCCGTCCAGGTAGGATGATGGCGACGGAGAAAACCAAGCAGGGTCTCCGCGCCTGCCTTGAGTTGTTCCTTGAGGCTTTCGCGATCTCCGGTGAGCGCGTTCCTCCGTTGCTGCAAGCCGCTGAATTCTGCAGCGCGTACCAGTCGCTCCTGCGAAAAGCCCTCGATTTCTGCCGAAATAGCATTGAAGTGTTTCTGAAACTCGGCGACCACCATCATCTGGTCATCAATGCCACGCTGAGACTGATCCAGTTCACGTTGCGCGGCCGGCAGAACGCTGATGTTTTTAAGCTGTTCGGCGAATGCAACCTCGCGAGCATGGGTGCTTGTCGCCTGCAACTGTTCCTGGAGATGCATTGCAAGCTCAGTCTCGTGGGCTGTTCGAGTTTCTTCGAGCAGCTTTTCCTGAGTCGCCAGCAGTTCCTTTTGTCGTCTCTGAATAACTTGCGATGCCGAGGTATGCCTAGAGAAGGCAACATCCCTGCCGTCCGAGGCGACCTCTCTCGCCGCAGCCTCGAGCTCTTGATAAACACTACGAATATCTGCTCCTTGGCGATTGAGTTTGATCAAGTGTTCCTGCTTGAGATTCAGCTGAGCTCGTATCTCGGGTAGTTGATCAAACTGCTCTGAAAGCTGTTGGGTGCGATTTTGTTGGTACTCGGCACGCTTGTTTTCAAACCTTTGGAGCCATGCTTCCTGCTCTGCCAGCTCAGTGTTAACTTCACCTTTTTGGCCATTTAGGCCACTCATTCTCTCTCTACTCGAGATCTGAAGCTGTTCGTCTTCCTCGGATAGGCCAGCCAAAGCGATGACAAGAGCGTTCTGACGTTCTCTAAGCTGATCTTCGAGCATTAAAACCCGACGTTTTTGAGTACCCATCTGTCGAACAACAGCACGGAACTCATGGCATTGGAGGTTCATTTGATAAATGTCCGGCTTGAGCGATTCCATTAGCTCGTAACCAGCGCGGTTGTCGACCACATTCCTGAATGGTTGCGCGTTGAGCATCATCAGGGTGCGGCTAGGATCCGCATTTTCCTGCTGAAGAATCTCGGCCATGGTCGCCTTCATGGTATCGAAGGTGCCCCCGCTCTCCAGGAGCGCCAGCGTCACATAGTCAATTCCATTGAAATCCTTGCGTTTCGGCGCCAGCGAGAAGCTCATACGCAGACTTACGATCAACTTACGTTTGCCAGCATCTGCGATTTTTTCGAGATGGGCTGTCCCGCTGTTGAACTGGATGATTTGCCGGTAATGATACGGCTGCAGCTCAGGTGAGCAGGAAACACCTTTTTGTGCGAGATGGCCATACAGCTCGCCGGGTAGCACCAGTTGGCCTGCTTCGTAGTCGCGATACAGGAGCTCAGGGCTCCAGGGGCTTGAAACGAGACGGTACGAATAACCTTCCCCGCTACGGTGCATGATCGCGCACCGGGCGGCGCCAGCGTAGTTGATGTATTCGAAAACGATAAAGCTGGATGACCGCGGGAGGTACCAGTTCGCAAAGCTCTCGCGGTTGGTGCTTGCTTTGACCAAGCGCCCTGGAGATGCGCCGTAGAAGACTGGAATCAGCTTGATGAACGATGACTTACCGATGCCATTTTCACCGGTGACGCTGGTGTTCCCTTCCATGACGAGCTCAGCTTTCGCTCCCGCACAAAGCGAATCGATCAGCACGATTTTGACTAGTTGCGACATCGGACGCCTCTCTGGCAAAAACCAAGTCTGTAGCAGTACAGCGGATTTCTCACACGGCAGCCGCTTAAATTCAGCACCAATTCGGTTTCATGGCGCTTGCTCTCGGTTGGACAATATGTAGATATACTCGACACATCCATAGTGTTTACGCATACAGGTAAACTTTTCAGGCAGATGGAGGCCGATATGAAACGCGGAAAGTCAATTGAATCGGTGCGCTGGGATCTGGCGTTGAGGTATAGGTTGATCGAGACAGTCGCGTGGTGGGAGGGACGTTTGACGACCAATCATCTGATTCAGAGTTTTGGCATCAGTCGACAGCAAGCGTCGAAGGACATCAACACCTACATCGATGAGCATGCGCCAAAAAATCTGGAGTATGACAAACACCTGAAAGGGTACGTACCTAGCAAACACTTCAAGCCACTATTCATTGAAAACAGCGCCACGGCATATCTTCATCTGCTTAGTCAAAACCATGAGCGAGCTCCGCATATCGAGGGGCTGGCTCTTGCCTACGCTCACATTGATGTGCTCGATGTTCCGGATCGTTCCATACGTCCCGAGGTGCTCCGACCGCTACTGAAGGCTTGTCGAGAAGGTCAACGGCTTGAGTGCGAATACGCGTCTTTCCGGTCACCAGAAGGCGAGACCCGCCTCATAGCGCCCCACACGCTGATTCATACCGGCATGCGTTGGCATGTTCGAGCCTACTGCGAAAAGAATGCGGACTATCGCGATTTTGTGTTGAGTCGTTTCAGAGGCGTACCGGAACTGATGGATGACTATACAGAGCACTCCCGCACGCTCGATCCAGGGTGGACAACGCCGGCGACGGTCATCATCGAGCCAGATTCACGACTAAAGCCAGGACAGCGCGCGATCATTGAAGCGGACTACGGAATGGAAGACGGAAAACTCATAATTCAGACTCGCGGAGCCATGGTTCAGTACGTTCTTCATCGCTATCAGATCGACGCAACCAAGGTGCATGCAAAACCCATGGCGCAACAAATTGTCGTTGCGAATCTGGATGAACTGGGGCCTTGGTTGTACCAGTGAGTCGATGTCGGTGGGTATCGAACCAAGGTTTAGCATGTGTAAATAATTCACCCACGTTCAACTAGCCAAAACTGGAAAAAGCGAATACTGGATAGCCAACGTCTGTCTCTACCGGAGCCTTTGACACACGTTTCCCTCCTCGGTAAAGGGTGGCGGCACCGTTAACCCGCCGCCTTCTTCCCTTCATCACACCGATAGATCGGTGCAATTTGAACTGATCCAAGCTAGGTCACCGTTGTCATGAGCATTGAAGCAAAGCTACGTAAGCGAACGGCGAACCCACCTTGCCTGATTACGCCGGCTGCCACTTATGCGGCAGCAACTCGTCAAGAGCTACAAACATTTGCTGCGAGTTAGGCCAGTCGATGCTTGATCGTTCGTGGCCTAGCGGTAGAGATGACTCAGTCCAGGTGGCTGAAGTGAATCGGCTGCCGATTCCAAATCGAGTAAAGGTTTCGCCCATCCCAGTATTTCACCCTACCCTGATCATCCACTGACCGTTTTGCCCGAAAGACCGTATCGGCATTTTTAGCGGCCAAGATCTGGTTATCCAGCATGGGGACTTCATGCCCTTCGAGCCCATGGGAATCCTGGCTGATAATCTGCCTTGGTAGACTCATGAGCAGAGCTGCGTGCTTGGTTTCTTTGAGGACGAGCGCAAAGCTGTTGCCGATGGTGCGATAGCCAGTGTGAGCGTGAACGACTAGCGCGTGACTGCCACCTTCAATACGATGAAGAACCGATAGTAGATGCGCATCCGACACTAATACGGACTTGTCTTGGACAATACCCGCCTGCGCTTGCTGACACCACTGAGCGACGTCTGCAGAGGTCTTCAGCTCCAATACTCTAGACGATCGATGTGCGAAGTTCTCCGCACCCGGTAGATAACGCGAGGTGGTCACAAATATGCCCCGGTCGGCGCCGTCGTTTGCCACGGCCCCTCGCAAAGCTTGCACGGCCTCAAGGCCTATGGGGCGATTGGGCGCATATCGCTTGGCTTGGACATAGGCCAAGGTATCCCCTAACGGACTCCGCTGAAGTAGTTTGACATCAATCCCACCATCTCCTACTCCTGGCCCCAGCTCTGATTCATAGCCCAAGCTCTGGAAAAGGCGGTAGAGCAGTATTTCAAATTCGCGATGATGTAGGCTGTATAGCCGCTCCGGGCGCGCCTGAAAATACTGATAGAGTTCAGCGTATACGTCGCCGAAATCTTCGATGATCAGGCTGCAGACCCACTTCCAATGAAAGAATTGGTCGTAGGCTTTCTGCAGTTCTTCGGTAGTAGCGTAAAAGTAGTAGGAGCAGCCGTCATAGTTGTCATACCAGAAGCCATGCGAGTCAGCGATTGCATCAAACTCCGCCCGCAGCTTTGGATCTAGATCTTCATCAAGCAGGCGGGCAAGCTCCCCACTGCTGTAGAGGATGAAAGTCACCGCCTCTTCGCCAGGCTCGCCTTGTACGCGCTTCGCATAGGACGTGAAACCGCTATCGCCCCAAAGGTCGTTGCTGACAGCCCAGACTTGCAAATCCTTCTGGGCAGCTACAATTTTCCGCTCCAGGTCTCTATCCGTATATGTGCTCAATTGATCTCCCTCTTGGTCAGATTAGACGCTCCCTCGCATGGCCTAAAAATGATTACTGAGCATACAGGGTGATCGAGCAGTCAGCTTCAAGTCGGCATCCCCAAGAATCTACCTCGAGAGCCTGGAAAAGCCCACCGCGTTGGCTAAGATCAATGATGCCTAAATAATAGCTCGCGGCTGCTTAGCTTCATTTGGCAGGGAAGCGTAACCGGATGAGGATGCTTGATGATTAGTCGTGGGTCGGAATGGCACCGTTGGGAGCCGCACATCCATGCACCTGGCACCGTGCTAAACAACCAATTTGGATCGGAGGATCCATGGGAGGCATACCTCACTACGCTTGAAAGTTTGACCCCAACAATCGAAGTTATTGCCGTCACTGACTACTACATCACTGACGCCTATGAAAAGCTTCTGGAACATAAGGCTGAAGGTAGGCTTAGCAACGTTCAGCTGCTCTTTCCCAATATCGAATTGCGTCTTGATGTCGCCGCAAAATCCGGATTTGTGAATATCCACCTCCTGGTCAGCAACGAGGACGAAAATCATCTCGTCGAGATCAAGCGAATTCTGAAAAGACTACAGTTCTCCGCCCACAACGATCGATATGACTGCACCCGAGAGGAGCTCATCAGGCTGGGCAAAAAAACGGATGCGAAGATCAACGATGACGGTGCAGCGCTACGGATGGGAGCAACACAATTTAAGGTGAGCTTCACCCAGTTGCGCCAGGTCATCCAGGAAAGCGAATGGGCAAGGAAAAACATTCTAATTGCAGTGGCCGGCGGCGCTGGTGATGGTACGTCCGGTGTACGACTCGCGGCAGACACAACCGTGAGGCAAGAGATTGAAAAGTTCGCGCACATAATTTTCTCCAGCAATCCAGCGCAGCGCGAGTTCTGGCTAGGCTTACGTGCAGTAACTCCCGAAGATCTTCGAGCGCGTTTTGACGGCTGCAAACCTTGCCTTCATGGCAGCGACTCGCACTCCCAAGAGTCGGTCGGCCAACCTGTCGACAAACGATATTCCTGGATCAAGGGTGGCCTTGAATTCGATGCACTACGCCAGGCATGTATCGACCCTGACGGACGAGCTTACGTTGGTGATAAGCCACCTAATTCGGCGATGCCCTCACAGGTGATATCTCACCTAAGCATCGGAAATGCCAGCTGGGCGGCAACCCCCTCTATCCCGCTCAACCCAGGATTAGTTGCCATCATTGGTGCCCGAGGCTCGGGCAAAACCGCGCTCGCAGACATCATTTCAGCAGGCTGTGATGCAGTCTCCCACTTTGGTTCGGGTACGGGCGGAACAATAAGCCCATCGTTTCTTGCTCGCGCTAGCGGCTTACTTGAAGACGCCACCGCAACCTTAACCTGGGGCGGCGGCACGTCTGTTACACGTCATCTGGATGGGCGCGATGCCAATGGGCACCTCTCCTTCCCTCGCGCCCGGTATTTATCCCAACAGTTCGTTGAGGAGCTCTGTTCTGCCCATGGCGTTTCCGACGGGTTGATCGATGAGATAGAGCGCGTGATCTTTGAATCTCACTCGCAGGATGATCAAGATGGAGCTGTCGATTTTCCTGAATTCCGGGAACAACAAACCGCTAGATTCCAGCAGGCCCGTGCTCGAGAGGCTTCAGCGATTTCTGATATCTCCGAGCGAATTGCCACAGAGTTCGAGAAAGAACAGCTCGTAAATACACTTACGACCCAAGTCGAACAGAAGAAAAAACTCATAGGAGGCTACAACGCAGATCTTGCCAAGCTGGTGGTCAAGGGAACCGAGGCTCAGGTTACGAGACATACCCAGCTCAGCCAGGCCGCTCAGAGTCTGAGGAGTAAGATTCAATCGTTCAGTGCCCAACGTCGCACGTTCGTTTCCCTTCAAGATGAAGTGCAGAGCATGAGAGCCACCCAGGCTCCAGAGATGCTACGCCAATCCCAGGCGCGCCACTCCAATAGCGGACTGGGTACTCAACAATGGGCGGACTTTCTTCTCGTTTACAATGGCAATGTTGATGACAGCCTGGTGGGGTATCTGAAATGGGCAGACCAAGAGATTTTGAAGCTGACCGGCACCCCCATCGTGCCTGGGGATCCCAACGTTGAGCTGATAAAGCAAGATGTTCCACTCGACACACTTCCGTTGGGGCTGATTACAGCTGAAATGGATCGTCTGGAAGCGCTCTTCAGCGCGGACAAATTGATCCGCGACCAGTACTCCGCATTAACTAGACGCATTTCCCAAGAGACCGCTGCTCTTCAGACCCTTGAGACTAAATTAACCGATGCGCAGGGTGCGTCAGCACGGCGCAAGGATCTTCAGATGGGGCGTGAAGATACTTACCGCAGAGTCTTCGAGGCGATCATCCACGAGCAACAAGCCCTAGCAAATTTGTACGCTCCCCTGATGGCTCGGCTAGGCGCGTCTTCTGGAACGCTCAAAAAACTCAGCTTCTCAGTTAGGCGGATCGCTGACGTCGACGCTTGGGGAGCGATCGCTGAAGAAAGTCTACTGGATCGGCGAAAGTCCGGCCCTTTCTATGGGCGTGGAGCTTTGACAGATGCGGCAAGGAGGTCATTGAAGTCTGCCTGGGAGGTTGGCACTGCAGCAAATGTCCAAACTGCAATGTCCGGATTTCTGAGCCAGTATCAACAAGATCTGCTGGCGCACGCCCCTTATGCAGCGAGTCAGCAGACTGAGTACCGAGCTTGGTCAAAGCAGATGGCTCAATGGCTTTTCGGCACTGATCACCTCACTGTTCGCTATGAAATTTTGTATGACGGCGTAGACATCCAGAAGCTATCGCCTGGTACACGAGGGATCGTTCTGCTTTTGCTTTATCTCGCGCTGGATGATTCGGATGACCGTCCACTGATCATTGACCAACCCGAGGAAAACCTCGATCCAAAATCCGTCTTTGACGAACTTGTCTCGCTTTTCATTGCCGCCAAGTCAAAACGTCAAGTGATCATGGTCACGCATAACGCCAACCTTGTGATCAACACCGACGCAGATCAAATCATCATCGCAACGGTAGGCCCGCATCAGCCCGGCGGGCTTCCACCTATCAGTTACCAATCTGGAGGGCTAGAAAACGCTGCGATAAGAAAGGCGGTTTGCGACATTCTTGAAGGCGGTGATGAGGCATTTAGGGAGCGGGCGCGCCGGCTTCGAGTACGCCTCGAAAGGTAATCCGCTCTCAGACCGCCGTAACGTTTCATGGCGAAATGAGTACCTGCGAGATCGAGTTGCGGCACTAGCAACACAGGACACTTTTCCTAGTGCCGCTTGCAGAAGTGGGAGCCTTATACCTCGCAGAGTATGGACATTGCGGCCATCAGATGGGGTGGATCGAAACGACTTCGCAATATCTGAATTTTTTATTCTTGGCCGCTTTTTTTGCTTCTTGCTCAGCCACGAGGGTGCTCAATGTATTGGCGTCATATGTGAAGGTCTCTCCTTCCCCCTCGAACTTCTGGGTCACATACAGCGTCACCCTCAGTTTAGGAGACGTTGGCCTGCTGGACGCTCTCTTAGGGGCGGGCGGGCTAACCACAGGTGGCGGCACAATAGCCGTAGCAGGATCTGATGCACCGAACAAGGCGCGACGCATCTCTTCTTCCGTAAGCGTATTACTCATGTAGGCTTCTCATGAAACTATCCAGACGTGATGCGGGCTAAGTGGACATACGCCCTTCCTTCGCTGCGAACATCTGCAAGAGGGCCCGTAGAATATAGGCATATGCCAATGGATTATACCTCGCCCGAAATCCAGAAATAGTTACCGCTGCTGAGAAGCGGCGTGTCAGCGAGGCATATCGCAGAGCCTCAGATTTACCTTTCAAGCTACATCCAATGATTCAGTAACCTCTCAAACCAAGGACGCAAGCACGCCATGGACAGTACTGCCGAAGCATTTTTCTCAACCAGTGATAACCCGGAGGAAATCTTTCCAGAAAAGGCTCTTGGGATTCTTCCTTTTTCGGCGACACCCATTTTGGCTTGGGAGCCAGGTGGTGACCTGTTCACCTTTCTGTTCAACCTGCTGGAGGGTACGGGTTACGAAGATAACGCGGGTTTGAATTTCGTGGACGCCATTGAGCTGGGTAAAACATACGCCGAGCAGTTTCAAACACACGCAAACCATTCAAGTCCCGCCCCAGGCTCTCTGACTCAGGAGCTGACCATCCCGGACTTTGAAGCCGACCCACTGTTTGGACGCGTCGTAAAAGCGCTCGTGGCATGGAATGAGACTGTCGGAAACATTCTGTCTGAAGCAGGCTATTTCTCCCTGGCCCATATGCTCGAGACACGATCCGACCTTCACTGCTCCATGGAGCTGGCCAGCGGCTTCTTCTACCGCCAGTCCCTTCAGGTCTTACGTGGGTTTATCGAGAGCGTGATTTTACCGATTCATCTGTGCAAGCACCCGAGTGAATTCAGCCAGTGGAAGGCCAACAGCTATCGAACGCCTTCCATTGCAGGGAAAAACGGTATTGCGAGACTCTTGCAAAGGGATGGGGTCATCACCGAAAAATTGGCCGAAAAAATATCGGACACCTATTCGCTTCTCAATGGCTACATCCATGGAAGCGAAGAGGCGCTCAACAACACAGGGCTCAATCGGGGCGCTTGGGAAGGGCACGTTTTTCAGCCCGCGCGCTACCAGGCTTGGGCTGAGGTGCTGATTTCGCTAATCGAAGTCTCCCTACCGTTGCTAAAGATCAACTTGGTTCAGTGGGCGACGGTGAAGGCCGGCCGGAATTTGTTTTGCTCAATCTGCCACGGATCATCGCTGGGAGTCGTACAGCGCAAGGGCGATCTTGGTCTCACGCTATACCGATGCGTGCAGTGCACAAACACCTTTTGGAAAGATGATGAGGGTAGCGGGGCCGTCTCGACGAGTGTGGTTTTTGAGGATGATTGAATCACTCCGCTTGGAACCAGCGGCGTGACCATCATGTCACTCCAGGAGTGAAGTCACCTTCAAGTAGCCAGGATTCGAACCTTTACGGCCGTAGGTTCACATCCGTTGATCGGGCCTGGATATGGGCAGCACGATAGAGTCCAGAGAACTGACATCTCAGCCGTCATCTCGAGGTAGTCACCGGGCTCGGAAAGCGGCTCCAATGGGACGGGGCAACGGCGATTGAAAGATATTTAATGCCACCATACGAGGAGCATCCAGCTGAGGGAAACCGATCTCGGCGAAGCCCTGGCACATCGCTTCCGTGCAACCTGGTTGATCTACGCCGGTAGGCGAGATGCTCGGGAGACCCCTGAGTTGTGAACTTTTTCAAGGAGCACAGCGTGGATATACCCTAATGGTAGGAAAACAGAATTGTGGCTGCTACACCGGTCGCTGCTCGCGCACGACGTTGACCGAAATATCCTCATTCAACGTGAAAAAAAGAGGGTCTGACGACCTGAGACTGAGTAAAGGCGCAAGCCATCCCCGTTAACTAAAGCGTTCTTGAAGGCGCTGCCACGCTTTCGCGACATAGGGCCAATCTGTCTCAATAGAGTCTTGGGATGCTTCTCTATCAAAGTGGTCTATGAGGAGTTGCAATTGGTAGTGAGATTCTTCGGATCGCGTCTTGATTAGATCGAGGATTGAGGTTCTCAGCTCGGCCACAGATGGTCTGCTTTCTGGCTCGATGGATAGCGTCAACTCAATCAACCGTTTTACATCCGGTTTCAACTCAACTTGAGCCTCAAGCGGACATTTGCGATCAATCCATTTGCGCCAATCTCCCGGACGCGTCCACTTTTTGGAAACCCCTATTGCGGGTGACGGCCAAACCTCCGCAGTGCGTACGCCGACGGGATGAAATCCTCCAGACAATAATTCATGCAGGATGATCCCAAGTGCAAACACATCAGTTTTCTGAGACAGCGGAGATCGACTCCATTGCTCCGGCGCCATGTAGGGTCTGGAGCCGTCAAAAACTCCTGAGGTGACGGAAGCATTTGCAAGGCCGAAATCAGCAATGAGGGCCACCAGGTAGATATCGAGATCAGGCAGGCCGCTGGCAACACGCCTAAAATCTCTTATGAAAATGTTCGCCGGCTTCAAGTCCTGATGAGCTACAAGCCCCCGCTCATAGCAATGCAGTAGTCCTGAGCAGCAGTACGCGATAAGAGAGAGCTTCGTCACCTCGCCCTGTGATGACATGCAACTTCGGAGGTCGCCGTCCCAGTATCGGAACAACGCAACCGGGACGCCTAGAACCTCCTTCAGATCGAAGCACCAGTGCACGAACATATGATGGTAAAAGCGTAGCTGCAGGCCAAGCTCAACGAGAAACCGCTTGTTCACCTCTTCAGGTGTGACGTCCTTAGGTCTGCGAGGCACCTTTGCGCAAACATAGCGCGGATGGACTTGATGCCCCTGATCAAACACGAAAATATCTCCGCACATGCCGTTCAGCCGATCGACGACCACACCACGGTTGCCAAGCGCGACCTGCAGCATGAGTGCCTGATTTTCATCATCGAAGTCATAGAAGCACACGTTTTGCATAATTTTCGCTTTCCATGCTTGGTCTAAATTTGAACGATCGCGCAACTAACCTTGAGTCCGCGTGCGATGATGAATTTGCCCTTGCTTTGGACTGCTCAAGAGGAGTAACCGCCTGCAGGCGTACCCATTGCCGCCCAGAATGGCCCCGAGATGTACTTAAGCATGAACCACCACGCATAGACTATGGATTCTGAGTAGAACTGGCCGTCATGCATCAATCCATGCGCGAAGGTATTTCTGAGGTTTGGCCCATATGGGCTGCAGAAGACTGCTTTGATCTCAAAGGCTACGTTCTCCCCTAGCAACTCAGTAACACCCTCGACATCCATCAACGTGCTCAGCCCGTTTTCGGTGACGATGCCATCAGTATTGGATGTTGATGTGTTGAGGCCGGCTTCCTTCATGCGGTGGCGGATAATCGCCTCAAGCTGCGGAATAAGAAAATGGGCAGCCATGCCGAAGTCACCTGCAAAACCCCAATACAGCCCTTTGCCGATCATTTGAGTTCGATTCGGAGGAACAAGAGACGACGCCTTGGCCAGTTCGACCATATCGATCTCCTTGACGCAATGCTCCTGGGAGATGATCGCGAGCGCCGGGACAATGCCGCCCTGTACTGTTAGCTTTATAGTGTGCTGATGCTCGCTGACCATCTTGGCTTGGATGGTGTGCTCATCGGCTTCTGATAACTCCGCACCGAAGGATAGTGGAGGACGCCTTGCGATGACCCTCCCGGTTTCGTCAAAAAAAACTGCGCCTGTCAGTGCGCTGACTATCCCTGTCCGCAATGACTGGAGAGCAGCCACTCGCGCGTCGTTCGGCGAGCAAAACGGGTACAACATAGTTAGGTTGTACACCGCATCGCCTAAAGACTTGCCTTGGACAAGAGCTCTGGTATGTGCGACCAAGTCAGTTATGTCAGTGCGGGTAACGACAGTAGCCATTTGCTCGACAGCCCGAGCGCCGGCTTCGGCAATTCTTTGGCGGAGGGCGGGTAATACCGTCTCAACATCTAGCTCAGCGCGAAGCCCCCCCGGAACAGAGCGGTAAATCTGAAGAGCGTTTTCCAAGGCGTTCTGCGCGACAATCGGATGCGTCTGCTCACCTCTCAGCTCAGCCTCTGATACCCACGTCTCTGCGACAGCTACTGTCATTTTCGCCTCCATAAGAGCGCGATCAGACAAGGCGAACCCCCTAGACGCGGCCTCATAGCATGTACGAGCTCTGAATATGTCCTTCCTCTCATCAAAGGAGCGCCCGAGCTCAGCTAGCATTTCGGGAAGCGCAGAAGTGTCGGGATGGTCGAGCCTGAAGTCCATGACCGTCTCAGCGAGGCCGACGGAGAACATAAGCTGCTGTTCAACAGCTAGCTTGATGGCGTCCATGACCGTCTCAGTCAGTGACGTGAGGCGATCCCCTCCCCCGGCCCCTATCTGCCTAGCGAGAGTGAGCGCTCGGTGAAGACATTCCCTACCTTCCTGGTACCAGTAATCATCGTTCAGAGGCGTCGTCGTGTAACTGTCGATAGCAGCTCGGGCGTGCCGAATATGCCTGAGACCAGGCGTAATCCATAGTAGGTCTGAAACCCTAGCCTTTAAGAGCCCCTCAGGGAGGAGATCGACCACGTCACGAAAAAACTCAAGCTCTTCGTCCAACATGCTCGCCGGCGCCATCGAATGCCGGTCACCCATGATCAAGTAAGGTCTGAATGGCTCGTTTCTGTTGGCGTTGTCCAACATCATCGAGCAGAGATCCGCCATTAGCGACCATATCCTCGCCTCTTCAAATGCTTCCGTCTCAGACGCAGTTCTCGCCAGACTGGTTAGCGCTTCAGATAGAGCTGAATAGGTCGGCTCGATCTCGAATAGAGCGTGTTCTAACTCAGCTTGGCGGAACGCATCGACACGCAAAGGAGTAGCTGCAGGATAGCGAGGGAAATGCTCTGACACTACGTATTCACCTGTATAAAAGGAAGCTCATTTGTACGACCACCCATCACTAAAAGCAAAGTCTGTGGAGACTATGTCTGCCGCACACCTACACAATGCCTTTGAAGCCTCAACGGGTTATGCCTTCCCCCTCTTGCCCCCCGCTTCTTTGGAGGTCTGCACCCTCGTCATCAGTGTGTCCAGTGGACGCTTCGAAGCGAGCCTCGAACCGGTGAGCTCATCCTCTCCTTCGCCTTCGAACAGGGTTAGGGCGTAACCGTCCGGGCAACACACCTTCCTGATGCCATCGCTTAGGGCGATGGTGTCCACCTAAATTTAAGTGGACACCATTTTTAACCTATTTAAGCGGACGCCCATGCCCCAAGTGGACTTGCCCCTTCAAAACCGGACACCAACTCCCCGTTAAATTGATGCCACTGCCAAGCGCCTGAACTCCCTCGGTGAACGGTAGTTCAAGGCGCTGTGCGGATGCTGCTCGTTGTAATGTTCGAAGGCAATTACCAAGTTACGCAGCGCCGTTTCTCGATCCGGCTTGGGCATGTGCGCCACGTAATCACGCTTGATCGTCTTCACGAAGCTCTCTGCCATGCCATTACTCTGTGGGCTACGCACCGGTGTGGTCACCGGCTGCAAGCCGATCTGTCGAGCAAACAGGCGCGTCTGTTCGGCGGTGTAGGCCGAACCGTTATCGCTGAGCCACTGCACCGGCGTTGCAGGCAGCTGATCACCGAAGCGCTTCTCCACGCTTTCCAGCATCAAGTCGCGGATGTCATCGCCGCTGTACCCGGTTGGGCTGGCGACCCAGCCGATGGCTTCGCGATCACAGCAGTCCAGGGCGAAGGTCACGCTCAGTTTAGCGCCGTCCTCGCAACGGAATTCAAAGCCGTCCGAGCACCAACGCGTATCGCTGGTTTGCACCGCAATACGGCCTTCGTGCCGACGCGGCACGCCGGGTTGTTTGATCCGGCGTTCAAGCAGCAGGTTGTGATCACGCATCACCCGGTAAACCCGCTTCACGTTGATCGCGGGTAGCAACTGGGTTTCACGGACGCGACGCAGCAATCCCCAGACTCGACGGTAGCCATAGCTGGGCAGTTCGCTGACCTGTTGCTGGATTTCGGCCACCAACTCAGCGTCGTTCACAGGCCTGCTTCGCCGTGTCTTGGGCGATACCGATTGCTTGATTCGAACCGTTAATTGCGAGCGCGCCACACCGAGACATTCGCTGACCAGCTTCACTGGTCGTCCCCCGGCAACAAGGGTGAGTGCGCAATCCATTTTCGCGACCGGGCGATCTCCACGGCTTCTTTGAGGATTTCCGCTTCCATCGTTTTTTTGCCCAGCATCCGTTGCAGCTCACGGATCTGCTTGAGCGCATCGCTCAGCTCGGAGGCCGGCACCACGGCTTCGCCCGCGCTGACCGCCGACAGGCTGCCGTCCTGATACAGCTTGCGCCACAGGAATAACTGGTTGGCATTGATGCCGTTGCGCCGAGCGACGACCGACACACTTTGCCCTGGCTCAAGGCTCTCGCGAACCATGGCCAGCTTTTGCTCTGGGCTCCAGCGGCGCCGCCGCTCCTGGCCCAAAAACTCCCCATTCTTATCGTTGCTGTTAGTCATAAACATAACCGTTTGCCTATCCCTTATCGTAAGGGGGAAACGGTGTCCTGTCTTTCATGGGGCTCGTTCAATTTGTACTCGTGTGGGACTTCCGCAGGCACGAGCTGCGGCGGTAGAGCGGACGTTGATGATAGGTCAAACGTGCACTTTGTTCGTGCAGTCAACACCACACAAATGGCAAGTGGGTGATCGTGTTCTTGCGTTGGAGTTAGCTCCTTTTTTACACGGCGCCCGACTTTATCGAATACATGTCAGTCATGCTGGTGATCAATCGCCAACCCGCATACAGCAGATGGTTATGACGGGGATTCCCGCTCCTAGCAATTCAGAAATAGAAACGGAGTCTGAAAACACGAACGAGTTGGACTTCACTTCAGGGCTCGACCGCATTGGTCCATCGCACCGTCCTATGGACGCAGCTGAGGTTCGCCGGCGTGCGGTGGTAAAAGTGCGAGAGGATCTTCCGGCGCTGGCCGTTGAGCACCCACTTACCTTGATGGCACTGCATGCGGATATCGAGCGGGTCTCGCTGCAGCAAATGATCGACTCATACCGCGACATGCTTGCTCAAGAACTAAGCGAGAACATATGGCAGAAATTCTTCGATCAGAATATTTTTATACTGACGATGTTGTTTTGTGGGCCCGTTCACTTGGTAAGCAGTCAGTTTCATGCTCAGCCCAGTGGAATCAGAGGGACAGGTGCCCAAATAGGTGACTATCTTTTTCGAGGCGCCGGTCAGGTTCTGTCAATTGTCGAGATCAAAAGGCCATCTACGCCTCTGGTACAGAAAAGAGAGTACCGCCGTGGCGGCGGAGTTCATGCCCCAGACTCAGAGTTAAGCGGGGCAGTCAGTCAGGTGTTGTATCAACGCCACTCGCTACAGACGGCGTGGGGGATTCATCGTGATGATGAGGCTCTTGCAGACTCTCGGCCGGACAATACCCGTTGTGTGGTAATCGCCGGAACCCTCCCCGTCGAGTCAAAGCTACTACGTTCGTTTGAGACTTTTAGATGTTCCTACAAGGATGTTGAAATAATCACCTTTGATGAACTTCTGCGAAAGTTGGAGCTTTTTCTGACGCACCTGGCCGAATAGTATTCTTCGGGATATAACGACGCATCGTAATTTAGGGACAACCATGAGCCGGAAGCTTTCATCATATTTGAAACGCGGGCGATTAGGTGAGGTTATCGCACTCATCCAGGTGCTCGCGTATCACCGCAACACTAGTCGAAGTGAAGAGGGACTTAGAAAATAGCTCTGCTACGCTCCAGTCTCAGCAACATCTTGGATTGAGGTAGCGAAGAATCATCCGGAACTCTTTAGGGTACGTTTAAAAGAGTCCGGCGTCGATCGAGTGTCTCTGGTATCACGTTATGTTCTTGTGTATTCACCAGAAAACAACAAACGGATCAGGGAACCGCTTCACCCATCTGTGGTTAACAAACTGATCGAAATTGCGGTCGAACTGCACGACAAGGAGGCCTTGCGGGCCGAACGGTGGAAAGTCTGGGTACCAGTGGTCGCTGCACTCGTCAGTTCAGGTGCTGCAATTTCTGCTGCTTTCCTGAGAAACGAGGTACCAACTCCCCCTCCCTCCCTCGCACCCTATTCAGTACAACCACAAACTGTATCTCCGACTCAGACAGTTGCACCGCGTAAGGAATAGTCACGTTAAGAGAGCGCTTCATACTCGAGTTATTAGTGGCAATACGCCATAGTTTTTTTGAACAATTGGATTATCATTTTCAACCGATCCCTTTCAGCAGGATGCTCGTCGAATGCCTCTCCAGTTCCCCCTCCCCGATCACACCGAATCCTCTGCAACTTCACCGGATGAAGTCCGGGTGTTGTCCTTCAATGTGGGGCACGGTGACTGCACCCTCGTCGAGTCGGTTTCTAATGGCAGCATCCTGTTTAGATGCTTGCTTGACGCAGGAATGAAAGCGCCGCCTGAGCTAATTACTTATCTGGAGGACACTCCCCGTGACCGTCGAGAGCCTGACATTGATGTTTTGGTCTTAAGTCATGTCGACGCAGATCACCAAGGTGGCCTTCCCGAACTGCTCGCCTCAAAAATATCAATTGGGCAATACCTCGGCCCTTGTCTGCCTACCTTTGAACGTCTCAAATGGTTGTTTGCTCCACGCGTCAGTGAAGCCGTTACTAAAGCATCCGAGGTAGAACAAACGCTAAAAAGTCGGGGAGTTTCTATTACCTACCCGCTTGAGGGATTCAAGACCCGCTTTGCTAACGGCCGCATCACACTTTCCATCTTTTCTCCGGCAGCAAAGCTGATGAAGAGTTTGTCACTTGCTTCAGCGAACGACCTTGCAGCGCTCATGCGACGCCGCCCTCTTCCATTGCAGTGGTTGCTTGAAGCACCGGACAATCAAATTGATGACCAAGACGAAAACATGACAGACCTCTTCGATGGCCGAGTCGCACTATCACCTGAGGATTTTGAGAGCTACCCCCTAATTGGAAACCTGCCTCAACAAGACTCGGTTATGCAGGCGACACAAGCGACACAAGCGACACAAGCGACACAGCCGGAGCTTGAACCCGAATTTTTTGGCAACTCAATTTTAAATGACACCTCACTGGTGGTGGTTCTGGACATTGTTCTCGACGGTCACCACCGTAAACGGTTGCTGTTTCCTGGTGACCAGGAAAACTGGACGTACATTGCCGCGCAGCCCCCGGCTGGTTTGGGCATTGACGTTCTGAAGGCGCCCCATCATGGGGGGCGGGTTTATCTAAATGACGGGTGTGAAAGCTTCCACACGCTGTATGCGTGGTTACGACCCAAGACTGTAGTGGTGTCTGCCAACGGGCGACACCATTTGCCAAGAGCCGGATTTCGCGACGCTTTGCGTGCAGTTGGCGGCGCCCTTTTGTGTCCAAACATACGCACGTTCGAACCGCTCTCCGCCGGCGCGTTGCTTCGCCCAGATGAGAAATCATGCTTTGCAGCATTAGGATGTACCCAGTCTCCCAAACCCTTTATCACTATCAAGCTTTCCGCAACTGTAGAATCGGCTGATACACCGACTTGTGTGCAGGGTTCAGGACATTCAGGACTCGCCCCTATTGTGGTGTTACGTCAGGAAGTCGCTATCCCCAGCGAAGGGCTCTTGCGTTATACATACGGCGAGCTTGAGCGTCACTCACGCTGGATTAGCCAGCAGCTAAAACAGCGTCGCAAAGCCTTCTTAACCCGAGCAGGGGCATCCGAACACAGGCACTGTTTGACCGCCGAACAACTGACAACCCCTTGGAGTTTAATCGCAGTGCTAGCGAAAGCTGAAGGTCGTCATGACCTCGTGGCGGATCCTGATCCTGTAATTAAATTTGGTCGTAGTCACTACAACTTTTGGGCAGACAAGCCAGAGAGATATCAGACAGCCGAACGCCAACTTGCTTGCCTTCCTTCGGATGCGGAAATAAAAGCAGCAACCAAATGGCTCAAAACGATCCCGAAAATGTTGTTGGTCGTCGATAAGCCTAAACACTTCAACTTGGGCGTAGATCGACGCAATATTCTGGGTTCGGTGGACTGGAGAATTTTTGATCATTTGTTGGCTGCAGAATTAGCACTGCCATATGAAGTGATTGCAGAAGAGATTAGACCCAAATTGCTAACGCTTATAGAAAAGCGCTTTTTCTTTAAAATTTGCCGTTTTGACTATCAATACAACCGGTATGACGGAAGTCAAGCCTACCTGTTTCTAGATACTGATCCTTCGACGGTTCCAGATCTGGAGAGCACACAATGGAAAGATATTTGGTCATGGGGATCTCACGGAAAAGACTTTAAAGCACCTTGGTCTGAACTGGCATCGCTCGCACAGAGCGAGCTAATGGCCGGCAATTTCTTTCATCCATATGACAAGCGAAACGGGCGATCCTTTTTTCAAGGAGCCTATGAGCATTCTAAGGAATATTCATTCCCTGAAAGATTCCAAACTGCGGTATGGACGACCCTCTGAGTTACAAAAGCTCGACCATGATTTAGGGATACTCTGCATTAAGCATTTCGCGAACAACGCATAGCACGAACCAATGACGCCATCGCCGCGAAGTTTTTCGTGTCCATAATCTCGTGACGATTCGGCGATTTTTTCAGTAGTACATATGCAACAGCCCTTAAGGCTTGCTCTGCTGCAGGATGGTGCATGCTCATCAAGGGGTGTTTTGGTATCAACTTGACCCAAGGCCAGCAACCCCAGTTGCTCAAAAATAAAGGTGTTGTGTGGTCGGCAAGGCCAGCGCGCCATGCGCGGGGTGCTAATTCAACCTAATATTTCAACTCCCAGAGGTTGAGGCGATGCGCAATAGACATATTGGCGAGCCTGCGCGACGCACTGCCTATTATATGTATGAAGTGCGGAGATTTCATTTTTAACCAGCCTAATCTGTCGCCTACCTCTGTTGTCAAAACTATTAATTTCATTTTGGTCGGAAGTGAGCTGTGATATATGCGTAAATCCCACATAAAGAAACGCATTGGCCGATAGATTGAATCCGTGCCGCACCCAGGCGGGGAAGTGCAAGGAGGGTACAATGGCGCCCGTATCAGGCAGTAACACTTGTCCTTTCGTACTCTTATCGTCGTAAAAGTATATCTCAAAATTACATAAGAATTTTGGCTCCTTGAAATACTCCTTAATCATGCCGTCAAATAGGTTTGGCTCGTCCCCCCCCATGTCGATTGAGATAAAAAACAGCCCTTTCAGCCACTTCCAGTAATCGTCACTAGAAATCCCCAGCTGATTGCAAATGTGATGTTGGTGAGGTCTATTGCCGCTGATTATTCTCAAGCAGATTTCGAACATTCGCCCGTCTAGCGGCCAAAGTGACTCTGACTGCTGAAGAATCCGAAGGGTTTTCTTAATATTATATGGATTCCTGAATGAGTTGTACTGCTTTGTAATCAGTATGTACAAAAGGTCATTACTCAGAGACTTGTAATCTTCTTGCGTGATGCCTTCAGGATAAGAGGCGGCGAATCTCTCTAGTCTTTTGGTGGCAGCTGATATTTGAGTTTCATATTTTTTGAAAAGCTCTTCAAAATTGTGGCGTATCACTTTATCCTCAACCTGAAAACTGTAAAGGTCATCTATAGATAAAGTGTTTTCGATTTTGACAGTTTTTTTCTCAAATGGACGAACAGTAAATTTTTCACGATCCAGCACTTCAAAACAATACATCTTTTGCTTGCTTTGCGATGCGGCCGGATTCATAGCATTCAATCGCTGTTCCGTTTGCGATAGGAAATGCTGGTTCCTTGTACTGTTACCGAGCTTCACACGCTGACCTCATAGTTGCTTAATATACGATCCATCGCTCGCAATAGCGGTTAGCTCAAATCGTTTCTCAACAATTCTTCCGCTAAAGCCGGCTGCGCTTAAAAATTTCTAGTACGCCACCAGAGTTTCGGTTTCTCACCGCTCACAGTTTATACGGCCCTGCTGCTGGAGCACCGAGGTTAGCAGGGACAGCAATGGAGTGGCTATATGGTCAATCGCCCCGGATTCTCTAGAGACCTTCGAGCCTCACAATTGAGGCTGTTGGGAGGTGCCATGAGCGACCAGCTCCGGGACAAACCACACTGCTCAATTCTCAGTCTGCCGAGTTCTGCCAGATTTTCAACCAGGTCCCAAAGCATGTTTTTTTGAACGAGCATCCATCAGCCTCTGGACTGGGACTATGAGAGGTCGGGGCGGCGAGGCTAGGGATGTCGGGGAAACTAGGTATATGAACATCAACCGATGAACTGGCGCGTTAATTTCTAGAGCAGTTAGCCAGTAATTTCAGACTCATGAGCTGCTTATGAACATCTGACATCGCCCACTTGTTAAATCATGTATGTCGACCTTATAGCCTTACTGTGAGCGGTATGTGAATACCAGAAAATAAGAACTGAAAACTGTTTCTTTATAAAGAAACGTGTTGTGCTTCAAATTTGCAATCCCCTCGCAACCCGCCATTAGGTAGTCAGCGCGTATCTCCAATGTGGGATCCGCCATGAACGCCATGAAATCTAAAGCCTGATTTTTCGCAACTGCAGGTAGAGAGTCCCACCAGGAGATCCGGATCGCATGGTTCTCGCAACACGCGAGTGAAAACCTGAGCAGCATATCCTCACTCTTTGTTCCACTGTGCCCTGATTTGGCCACGGAGTGGATAAATCGCTGGCAGCTCAGATCGCTTGATTCATGCCATGCCAGAAAAAACGCCCAACCGTATTCGGTCGGAGCTGTAAAGAAGACCAGAAGATCCAGATCATTGGTTTCGGGCCCCAAGTTCTGTAGTTGGTACCCTTGAAAATCAAAGTCAGGAAATATCAACCCCGAGGCCTGCTAGGACTTGCTGCTCCTCGCCGGTAGCCGGTGGCACTATCAACTCGCCGATGTCCTCGTCATCTTCATCCATGGATGTGCTAACCGCGGATGACCATTCCCGTAACTCAACAACAGCCGGGAGCTTGTCCAAGGCGTGAGTTGGTTCGATACCGAGCTCAGCCAGGCGCTGAAGTAGCTCTCCGAAGATTTCTTCCTTATGCATGCTCCAAGATGAAGCAAAGCATCGCCAGAACGTCCAGCCTGCACGTTCGAGGATACGTTGGCGATTCATGTCTGCCTCCCAGCGATCAGGGCCATGGAAAGCATCCCCATCACACTCGATCGCCAGGCGATTATCGTTGGCACCTTCTACGACCATGTCGAGCCTGAATGCCCCACTCTTCACCTGCGGGATGACGCGGTAGCCCCGCTCAACCAGTCTGCTGAAGACCTGCTGCTCAAATCCAGACTCGCAAAGCTTGATGAGGCCATCCTGATCGACCTCCTGCTCTGTGAGTGGTTTGCTGAAGTACTCCAGGAGCGTACGACGAACATCTTTCAGGGAAAGGTGATCCAGGGTCACCGATCGAATCAGGTACATCCTATCGCGTGCACGGCTTGCAGCTACGTTGAACCGCTGTTCAGCAGCAATGCCTGAAAGCGGATGGCAGTTCTCCGGATCTGCGACCATGGAAATGAAGATGATGTCGCGCTCGCTTCCCTGGAAGGTGCTGGCGTCACCACACGCAAATTCGCGAGCGTGGAGCTCCACGGCCGGGCATCGTTCCCGTACTAGCGAATCGATGAATTTGGCTTGTTCCATGCCTCCTAACAGTGTCACCACTCCAATCGAGCGACCCGTATACTTGTCATCCTTGATAAGTGCCTGGATTTCTTCAGCAATGGCTTCTGCCTCAAGCTTGTTGCAGCCCTTTTTGTTCCTTACTCCGTCTTTGACATAGATGTCTACCAGCGGTGGATCGAGGCGCTCGGAGGGACGAGGGATTCGAAGGGGCTGAATCGCACCGCCGTAGAACTGGTTGGAATAGGAAATGATGGGAGGGACGCAGCGGAAGTGCTCACGTAACATGACCATGTGGCCAGCGAACACTCGCGATGCCAAATCGTAGAGCGATTTATCAGGCGTCATGTCGGCGCCATAGGGCTGGTCATTCAGGAACCGGTTACGAAGCTCGCCGATCCTCTTGCCGGATTTGAAGCCGCCATCGGGAGAAACTTGCTTATCATCCCCTACTACCAGTACCTTTTTGGCCCTAACGATAGCCGGCAAAGCCCATAAGTCTGACTGGCTTGCCTCATCCACAATCACCAGGTCGAAGGCGCCAATTTCTGCCGGCATGGATTCGGAAATCTTGGCGTGACTCATGATCCAGCATGGCACGGCGCCGGCAGCATCCTGCATGCACTGTTGAGCATCGCGGCGATAACGCTCCGCGTTCGGCCCTGTCCCCTGCCCTATCTTGCGTATCGCTGTCGAGTAGCCGGCTAATGCTTGCAGTACCATCGGGCTGGCATTGGCTTTAGTGGACAGCCAAGCCGCTCGGCTCACCACTTCCCGATACATACGTGCCAGGCCAGCTTCGAGTTTTACTCGCTTGCCATTTAGCTCGACGAGCTCATGACGCGCTTCGATGCTCTGCAGGTGAGAGCGTATTTGCGCATGCTGCCACGCCTCCTTCCAACTACTTGGGAAAGCCAGGTCTTCAGCTCCGTTTTCAACAGGAACGGTCAGCAACCGACCGGCAAGATTTTCCGCTCCAGCTGTCATCACCCGATGCGCGCCCTCCCTGACATAATTCAGGAGGGCACCGAGTTCTCTGATCCGCTGTAGTTCTGTCAGCAGGTCGACATACTGGCACACGACCCGATGCGTATCCTGATCCGGGCTGCCCAGGCACTCCAGAACGAATGTACGAAGCTGGCAGGCGATCGGGCCGTCGCCCGCGACTTTGGCCTGCAGAATCGCGAGTGAGGCGCCCGCCATACTGAGATCTAATCGAGCAAGGTTTTGAGTGAGGTGATCCCGCAGGCGACGAATCTCGACGATTGTCAGCCTATGCATGTTATCCGGCGCATCTGCGAAGACCTCCTCGCAGAGTGGCTGTACCTTTTCGGCGTACCGTGAGGTGAGCTCGAGAGCAGCCTGAACTGTACTAACGGTGATCTCCAGTTGCCGCAGATGGGCCATTCCCGCTTGAAGTCGCGGGATCCCCAGTGTCTCGGCCAGAGGGTTCCAACGCGCAGTGAAGGATCTCACGTCCGCGTAAAGCTTCAGGTAGTCCTGGACGGTCTTCCACTGCTCGGCAGACTTTGGCGCTGAGCCATTGATCCGGACATTGCTGACGTGTGTCTTGGCTTGGGATGCTCCGAAGCTCATCAGACCAAAAGGCTTTCCTGTTTCGGTAGCTCTATCCACAGCCTCGGATGTTTTGTCGCAATCCAAGGCTTCCTCTGGGAATTCAACAAAGTTTTCCAGCATGACCTTGCGCCGTCGCATCAAAGCCTGGGCGGCTGGAAGCATGCCTACAAGGACTGAGATTTCACTGTCGTACCGTCCACTTGCCGCTTTGAGTCGCAGCTCCTGCGACCAAAGAATTTCGCAGTCCCCGTCGTTGTGCAACGCCACAAGCTTTTCTTCGCACTGACCCAGCTCAAAATCTAGCTTCTTGGCGGCAGCGACAACGGCTTCACTGTCGGATTTCAGGGGTATGAGATCCCCCTGACCTAGAGCATATTCGAGCGACTTTAGCTGGCAGAGTGAGCCGTGGAGCTTGCCGATCTCCGCCGCTGCCGGTAATTGCTCAACCTCAGGCAGACTGGAATTGATGTAGACAAGGTCACGCCCGAGGTCGCGCCGGGCCTGTCTTAAGCTCCTACCGAACTCATCGTCAAAAGGCAGCGAGTGTTCGGGAGACAACGAAAGTTCGTCGTCAAACCAGGCGTACTGGTCGCCGCCCTTCATCAGAAGCTCAGCAAGCTCTTCCGCACGATACTTGGCATCGCCTACTTTGATTTCGGAAAGCTGACTCAGGGCAATCTCATTGACGCGTCGATCAAGCCTCACCAGCTCGGTATGAGCAAGATCAATGGACTGGTGCAGGCGATCAATCTCACTCCGAGCAAGTGATGGATTGATTTGCGAAACTTGGTGTTGGATAGCCTCAATCGAGCCTTGGAATTGCCGGATACCCTCGCGGTCACTGGTCAGCAGCGCAACCGTCAGAGGCCGAACCTCAGCCGGTATTTTTGACTGGAGTACCTTCAGGGCCTGCTCGCCACGAGAGGTAACTAGGACACGTTTGCCAGTCGCCAGATAGTGGCAAATGATGTTGGCGATTGTATGGGTTTTGCCGGTACCAGGAGGGCCCTGAACGGCAACCCCTGGTGCGTGCTCCAGACGCTGAACGATAGTGACCTGCTCGTCATTGTATGGAAGGGGGAAATACAGTTCCTTGGGTTCAGCTCTAGATCCATCCATGCTTCGGCTGGAAAGCCCGCGGAAGTTAACGTGCTGGTAATCGATTGCAATGTTCGAGGCCGGGGTCACCAACGCAAGTGGGCCGGCAGGAAGCTCGAGACAATCCTTAAGCTTCTCCCGAATCTTGCGAAGGTCGTTGATCAGCCAGTTGCTGGGTTTAGGGCGAGCAAACAACACCCACGCATCGCTTATCTGCAGCGTATCACCTGGTTCCGGGAAGCCCTGTGCTCCATCTCCCATCACCTCCAAATATTTGCCTTTGCTGTCGAGGCTTCTGGCCGAGAGCTTGAGCACATCAGCAAAGGTCGATGGCAAGAATGGGTTCAAAGGGGAGTCGACATGTCTGCCTAGATGATCGCGAATAGCTCTTTCGCACTCGCTGGCGCCAGGGATATTGGCGTTGATCAGTGCATCGAACTCGATCATCGGCTCTGTGGCACGCGGGCGAACTTCGACCGCCATGCTCTCCTCGTTCAAAGAGATGTCGAGGGCTTGGGTCAACAATGGATAATTGAATCCCTGCTGCGCATCGTTGATCGTTAACGTCCAAGCGCTAACGCCCACGCCCCATACCAGCTCGCGAGCAGATTTTCCCGTCTCCATCTGCTGCATCAATGCAAACATGTCGCCATAGAGACTAATGGTCTTGCGACGTGGTTTCTCAAGCTCAGCCCATTCGTGCCACAGGACAAGATACGCCGTAAAAGCAGCCGAAGCTTGCGCGCGTACTTCGGACTCCACTGCGGCGATTTCCCCATCCGGATCTTTGTCTTGCTGTTCGCGGATTAACTGGAGGAGCACCTGCTCAGAGAGCAATGGTGGCTTGGTGGGATTGTCACTGGCTTTGATGACGGAGCTATAACCTCCGTCAACTGGTGCTGGAGCACGTGACTCTTCGAGTCGTTCGATTTGCAGCCAGACATTGTCGCCTGGGAACTGGAGATCAAAGTGCAGCCCAGGAAGACCTAGAAGGCCCGTCGGCGGATACACGTCATTGACAGAACTCGAGAGTTGATAGCGCGACGGATCAAGCTCCTTGAGGCTTTCCTCTGCGTACTCGAATAGTCGGCTGAGGAGCTCGTTAGGCGTCCGTTGCATGTTAATACTCCGATAATTCAGGGGGGGCGACTTCAACAGTCAATATAGAGTCAAGGATGCCATATTGCCTCTAGGTGTGGTTTTGAAATAATCGCTTCCTGACGAGTGTCCTTGAGAATCAGGCGGAGCCAAATCTAGCGATACGCAGATGACGTCGGCGGGCCAAACTAACAATGTCGTCAGCTGTTGTCTGGGCGTTAACCTTCTGGGCATTGACATAAAAGTAGGAAAAAAGACCATCATGGTACCGAGCTGAGAGCCAGCATGCCCGGTGGTAATCCTTTTCTCGAGCGCTATCTATTCACGCACGACTTGGACTTGCCCCTTCAAAACCGGACACCAACTCCCCGTTAAATTGATGCTGCTGCCAAGCGCCTGAACTCCCTCGGTGAACGGTAGTTCAAGGCGCTGTGCGGATGCTGCTCGTTGTAATGTTCGAAGGCAATCGCCAAGTTACGCTGCGCCGTTTCTCGATCCGGCTTGGGCATGTGCGCCACGTAATCACGCTTGATCGTCTTCACGAAGCTCTCTGCCATGCCATTACTCTGTGGGCTACGCACCGGTGTGGTCACCGGCTGCAAGCCGATCTGTCGAGCAAACAGGCGCGTCTGTTCGGCGGTGTAGGCCGAACCGTTATCGCTGAGCCACTGCACCGGCGTTGCAGGCAGCTGATCACCGAAGCGCTTCTCCACGCTTTCCAGCATCAAGTCGCGGATGTCATCGCCGCTGTACCCGGTTGGGCTGGCGACCCAGCCGATGGCTTCGCGATCACAGCAGTCCAGGGCGAGGGTCACGCTCAGTTTAGCGCCGTCCTCGCAACGGAATTCAAAGCCGTCCGAGCACCAACGCGTATCGCTGGTTTGCACCGCAATACGGCCTTCGTGCCGACGCGGCACGCCGGGTTGTTTGATCCGGCGTTCAAGCAGCAGGTTGTGATCACGCATCACCCGGTAAACCCGCCTCACGTTGATCGCGGGTAGCAACTGGGTTTCACGGACGCGACGCAGCAATCCCCAGACTCGACGGTAGCCATAGCTGGGCAGTTCGCTGACCTGTTGCTGGATTTCGGCCACCAACTCAGTGTCGTTCACAGGCCTGCTTCGCCGTGTCTTGGGCGATACCGATTGCTTGATTCGAACCGTTAATTGCGAGCGCGCCACACCGAGACATTCGCTGACCAGCTTCACTGGTCGTCCCCCGGCAACAAGGGTGAGTGCGCAATCCATTTTCGCGACCGGGCGATCTCCACGGCTTCTTTGAGGATTTCCGCTTCCATCGTTTTTTTGCCCAGCATCCGTTGCAGTTCACGGATCTGCTTGAGCGCATCGCTCAGCTCGGAGGCCGGCACCACGGCTTCGCCCGCGCTGACCGCCGACAGGCTGCCGTCCTGATACAGCTTGCGCCACAGGAATAACTGGTTGGCGTTGATGCCGTTGCGCCGAGCGACGACCGACACACTTTGCCCTGGCTCAAGGCTCTCGCGAACCATGGCCAGCTTTTGCTCTGGGCTCCAGCGGCGCCGCCGCTCCTGGCCCAAAAGCTCCCCATTCTTATCGTTGCTGTTAGTCATAAACATAACCGTTTGCCTATCCCTTATCGTAAGGGGGAAACGGTGTCCTGTCTTTCATGGGGCTCGTTCACGACTGACATTCTGATCCGTTACCAAGGAGTCCGCCCTACATATGGAAATTGAAGCGCTCAGCACCTATGCCAAGGGCGACCGATTCGAGGAGCAGGTCTTTGAGTTCCTGTCTCGTGAGATCAATGAAGGTCGCTTCTATGCGTTCCAACCTGAGTGCTGCAAAATTTTCAGGAAGAAGGGTTACTTCTCGCGTGACCGAGAGGACTTCATCTTTTTTGACATTTCTGTCGAAGTATTCCTGCCTGGTTTCGAAACCCCATCGTTGCTTGTGCTCATCGAATGTAAGAACTACAGCGGCAAAGTGCCCGTGGGGGACATCGAAGAATTTGGTTCAAAGAGTAAGCCAAGTGGCCGGCTTCAATGCCAAGGGTGTTTTTGCGTCCGCCAGTGCGTTTCAGTCAGGCACGTTCAACATTGCTCGGAATCGAGGTTTCGGTGTCTTGCGTTACTTCGATCAATCTGAGTTTCGATAGGAGCTTCCTCGCGCCCTGCTAACCGGGGCGCGTAGCGCTAAGACCCGTAAGCGCGCAGAGATCGAATACGCCCTAACCCAAACGGATTTTCGGCCTACCGTTTATAGCGCCTATGCCGTAACTCCTGCCGGCTTTACGGATGGCTGGGCATATGGAAAGGCCTCGACCTTGCGAGCGCTTTTAAAGAGAACGATCTGAGTCTGATTCGTCAGCCCGCGCTCATTGCAACACCCAGGGTCGCGTTCATTTCGCGGGACAGAATAGATCGCTTGGCGCAGCAGGCTTTGAAATCCATTTCATACATCCGGGGAGAGGTCGATCTTACTAAGCTAGTGTCCAGGGAAGCTGATGTCAGTGGACTTTCTGTGAGCTTCATTGAGGACTCGAGCTCAGCCCTCGACAGTATCACGTTCAACCCGCTTGAGATCAAAATCTTCGGGGCAGATAGCCAATCCCACTTGGCCCGATTCACACTCGCCCATGAGTTGGGACATCACTTTCTAAATCACAAGCGCTACATGACACGAGAAGCTATCCGAGCGCAGGACATTGACCAGAGCCAGCTCATCACTATTCCTAAGGGGGAAGCCGAGCGGCTGGAGTGGCAAGCAAATACTTTCGCTTCGTGTCTTTTGATGCCCACAGAAGAATTCCAGACCGCTTTTGGTTTGTTATTACAGCACCTTGGCGTCCGGAACCGCGGCCACGGCCCTCTGTACCTAGACAGTCAGAAGGACAGCGTCATCCAGTTTCATGCTGTGTGCAATTCTCTGAGCAATTATTTTGACGTTTCGAAGACAGCGATCCGTTTGCGCATGCGGGTATTGGGATTGCTGGTAGAGGTTTGTCGGCAAGATTGATTGATCTGCATCTGCATGGAAGTCTATGTCGCATTGTCCGCGGGTGCTTAGTCGCCGACTGAGCTGAGTGGCGCCCAAAGACCGTTGAGCCTTGGGAGCACCAGACTTAATGGATAAGGTGATCAAACGCATTGCAGTTTCGCAATCATTCGAACGGTACGTAGAGGCTGCCATTTGTGCAGTGCGAGGCCTGGTTTATCGGTCGGAAGCCTCAGTCATCAACGAGAAACGTGAGGACTCGATCAGAGTCAACCGGCCCCGTGTATCAGACCGATCAGTTGTCTAGCATTGAATTCGAGAGTCATTGCCACCTCACCCACTGGCACGTCCCATGCCTGAGCCAGCAGCTCAGCCGTTTGGCCTGAGCTCCACGGCATGACTGTGGCACCATTGACCTGGGCGAACGGCCCGTCGCTTTCAGGAACCACGCGATCACGAGGCAGCTTCTTGGCAATCGCCTTACCAGATGCCGAGTTGAATGCTGCCGGCCCGACGCTGAACCAGCATCCCTTATCTGAGGCGGATTTGAGCTCAGCAGGCGTACCCGTAAACCAATGAAGAACTGCTGTACCAAAACCCGGGTGGTCATCGAGAATCGCCAGCACGTCTCTCACTGCCTGGCGCGAGTGAATGCTAAGCACGCGCCCACCGACGCTGGCGCATTGCGCGACCACAGCAGTGAACACTTCACGCTGAGCGTCGAAGCTGTGCTTGAACCGTTTTGAACCATCCAATCCCACCTCACCGACAGCAGATGCGTATTTGATCTGCTCGATCAGGGAGTCGAGCTCAGCGTAACGCTCATGGACGATTTCCGGATGCAGTCCCGGTGTGATGAGCACATTTGCATGACCGCCAAGCACCTTACTGGTGGCGGAGAATGCCCGGGGGCTGGTGGTAACCAGCCAGGTGAACATGTTCCTCTCCACCGCTTGCGCGAAGACCTCCCGTGCATTGGGATAGAGGTCGAGATGGCAGTGAAAATCCATCAAAGCAATCCGTCTCCGGTTAAAAGGGCCTCCAGCTCATGGATGCCATTGGTGAGCACAGATCGATACTGAGGTCGTTCAGGAATAGGAGCAAACGCTAGTGATGCTCCCAGGAACCTGTCGATACCCCTATCTCGCGCCGTAAGTACCGCCAATGCTACAGCCATCGGATCATCTGGCCCGCTGGATTTGTCGCTCCCTACCAACCTTGGGAAGACGTAGTCGGTTGCATCGCCCCCCGATGTCCAGGCACCGAAAGCAGCCCTGCGAATCATACAAGGCACGCAGCGACCGCAGTGACGTCGATTGTAGGTACGAAATCGCCCGCAGCTGGTCGTATCGGACGCCAGCGCTTGTAGGCGCGGCTGATCCAGGCACTCATTCATCATCTCGCCTTTGGTCTTGAACCGGTAGGGCAACTCCAGCTGCACCGAGACGCCAATACCATCGAGAACCTGCTGCAGTTTGTTGATGAACAGAGGGTGAGTCGTGCGAGTACTCAGGCTCGATACTCGCCCAGGAACCAGTGGAGGGTTCACGCAAATGAAGCCGTTCTCTGGGATGTAGATTGTCGGGCGCGCGACGCCGAGCCGAGACGCGGCCAGCACGGCGAAGGCATAGAACGCTAGTGAACGACCACGCGTCGACGGTTCACGCGTGCCTTTGAAGCTGATTCCATGACTCCACTGATAGTGGGCATCAGCACCCCCAAGCAAGGTTGCATATCGGCGTTGGCGTTCGGAGTCCTCGTGAGCCAGCTGAGAAACAAACAGAGGCCGCCGGCCCTGGGCCACGAGATCCAAGCCACCGATGAGGCTGTCGAGACCACCAGACAACAAGGAAACGCAATCTTGATCCTTGGCGGTGAAACGTCCTTGAGGGGGTGGCAGGCCTGCATCCGTGAAAATCAGAGTCCAATAGTCCCCGGTCAGTACCTTCAGCAGTTGCTCAAGCTCCACCTTCCACGGATCCCATCGCAATGGCTCGTGAAGCCCCACACTCAGCTCAATTGTACGAGTCCAGCCATCAGCACTTGTACTGCGCATCGCGCAAAGATCGGTCGCACAGACGGCCAAGCAGAACTGAACGAAGTCCCAAGCCGCAGGGGTTGGGCGGAACCCTTTGCGCTTCAGAGAACCGTGCCAACTCTTGGCGATCGTACCGACACCCTCACGCCTGGCGCTTTTGAAATAGGTAAAGGCGCGCTCCCCTTCGGCGAGTTGTGCGGGAAGACGGGCAACGCTGGTACAAATGACCTTAATCATTCTGCAAATACCTCCAGCGCGGTCTGCAGCACATTATGCGCAAGGGTCTGTGGATCGATTCTCTGCGCCGCTAGACCTTCCATGATTCGCTGCACCTCTCCGTGAACCCATTGCTTGATGTCATTACGGAACGCCTGGATCTCGACTGGCGAATACTTGAGCTTTTCATAAGTCTGGCCCAGCTGCAGATCCATCCGGTTGCAGACTTCGTTGGCGATCGTGAACCCGATTACCGCTGTGATCTGCTGATCATCAAGCTGAAAAATATCGACGTTGGGATCCTGCTCGTACAGCTGCGCTAACGCATCGGCGGCGGCGTTTCTCAATGACTCATCGTCGACACTGCCGGTGTCCGGCATGACTTCCTTGATGAGCTCCAGGGCAAGATCGCTGGCCGAAAGGTTCTGGCCTCGAACCCTCTGAATCCAGTCGACTACTTGAGGATCGGTGCCGGCCCTGACCGCTTCGAGGAACGATCCCAGTTGCCCGGCGCCTTGAGCAACCCCACGCATGGTGTTGCTCGCGCGCCCTGCTCCACCCATACCCTTTTTGATCATGCTGCTGGCAGCGCCGCGAAGCGCGTCACGACCACCTCCAGACAGGTATTTGCCCATCTGGGATCGGGCCGGCATAAACCTGCGATCTGGCGCGATGTCCTGATCCTGGGCGGGCTCTAAGCCGGGCTCACCATTTTCAGGTGCATCCTGGGGAATGCCCTCATCACCATCTGGAGCACCATCTGGCGCTGGCCCACCGACAGCATCGCCCTGATCTAACCATTCCGGATCAAAGGGCGAGCCCGCCTTGCCGCCACCACTGGATGTAGAGGTACCCATCAGATTCCATTCCTTTGCGCAGGTCGAGGGGCGCTCTTCAACGCGGCCGTAATAGCATTTTTGGTCGGTTTACCCACTAAGGGATCATCCAGCCACATCGTCAGCGTTTCATGTGACCACTGCTCAGCTCCCAAAAGCGGGATGAATCCCGGCCCGAGCATTTTGGCAGGCGCGAGCCTGATCAATGCTGCAGCGCGCTTTCCAAGAGCTGGATAAACCCTGCACGGCTCGATCAGCATGATGAGCTCGTCCTTCGATTTCCAAGTGCGGCTGGAGGCCGTACCTTGCCATGCCTTTTCCATCGCAAGCTGGGCCTGGTTGGCATCGACTAGCTTGATGGCTTGCGTGAGCTGATCATTCGAACTGGTGGCGACTTTGAGTACATCGCGCAGCTCCCGGGAAGCTGGCGTCATGTTGTCGTCCCCAAAATCTCGCGTAGCCGTGTCACGACTCAGGTGCAACAGGGGGCGCAAGTCCTGAGCACCGAGCGGAGGAGCTAGCTGCAGCCACTCAATCACGAAGGAATCATTGCTGAACGGGGTGGGTAGATCTCCTCCCTGCGCCGCAATGGTCTCGGCGTCCAGCAATTCTCGGATTTCCCCATCATTGTCGGAACTGACCATCCCAGAGAGGGCTTTGGCGAGATCCTCGTTGTAACGCTCCAGCAAATGCCACTTGGCCAAAGACGGGATATCCAGCGTGATGCCCTGGGGCGCGGCTAGCGACTCACGCAGAAAGACCGTGTTTAGGAAACGCTTCATGAGCCGTGGATTCGCGCTGATATTGGATGACTTGAACATCAGGGTCGCCAAACCTTCGGCCAGATCCATCAACTGCTGAAGTCGTGTATCAGTGCCCACCAGATCATGCAGAAATGCTGAGGTGATCGTCTCGCCAAGCCAACTCCTGGCCAACCTACGCGGTATGTCCACTTTGGCTTGGTCGAACTTTTCAGGCGGGAACATTCCATTCCGGGCCTCTCGTTCCAACAGAAGAAGCACCAGATAAGCCTTGGCTTCGTTCACGCCGATACGCGGCACATGTAGAGGCACCTGGATCAGCTTGTCAAAGTAGTTAGTGGCGATGTCGCTCGTGATGCCGGTGCCTTCGAAATGTTTCTTCACGGCACCGTGGATGAATTCATTGTCGGCAGCGATCACGAAAGCCGTGCGCTTGAGAAACAAAAGCAGCCTGATGGATTCTAGGGTCGAGATTGCCGTCTCCGGCAAACACCGATCCAAGTCGTCGACAAACACCACCAAGGTGATGCCAAGCTCTTCTAACAGCTTTTCGAGTGCGGATCTGAAGGCATGAATTTCGTTAGGCAGCGACAGAGGCTTCGCCGGGTTCAACAGACCATCGGCCTTGAGATCCAGCGGCTCTCCCTCTTTCTTGTCTCCCCCCTCAGCCGCGTCGCCGTCTGAGCTGAAGGCGTTCCAGAGACCTGAAACCTTTCCGATAGCCTTGCCGATCGCACCGACGGGCACACCTGTGGTAATCGTGATCGCAGCCTCGCCCCCAAACTGGGCCAACCGCAGAAGATTGATGCGCTTCAGGAGGTCGAGGGCTTTCTTCAGCAGCGTTTCATCACCCTTCGCCAGCTTCAGCACTTCATCGCCGACGATTTGCAGCAATGCACTTCGAGCGCTTTCGAAGTCTTGATACAGCCACGGGTTGAAGGTGATGACAACGTATCGGTGTTCGGGTTGGGCACCTGCGGTAGCAGGTAGTGACGGGGCTGCAGAAGCCACCGGGGTTTCGAGGCGGGCGGCGATCATTTTGACCAGAGAGGACTTACCCGCCCCCCAACCACCTGACACACCTATCGAAATCGGCTCGCCACGACTCTGCCGCAGAAGGCTGGCGCAGGCATCAGCCACCACGCCAAAGTTCAGATAGTCAACCGTTGTCTCGTTGTCATGCCACATGGATTGAAGTCCGTTTCGGGTTTTGTGCGAGGAACGCTTGGCCACTTAATGCTGCCGGCAGCAGCGCCAAAGCAGGGCTGAGAAAACGTCCGTATAATGAGTTAACTGCGCTGAGTTACGTCCAGTGGTGAGGCCGGCAATGGGCTAACTCCCCTTGGGAGCTCCACAGCACGCAAATAGGATCCCAAAGATTCTAAGTCGCTTTCATGGCAACACGCCATACCAAAACCTGATAAATTCGGGCCGTCTACAACCTCTCCATCACCCTAGATGCAGGCCGAGGCCAATGAGTACGGCACTCAGTCGCACTTGGTTCGGTATACAATACACACCGTGTCGCAATTTCCCGTCCTCAGAGGGTCGCACAATCAAAAATCGGACAAAGATCCAATCCTGACGGTGGCAACGGATTTCCTGTGAGCCCTCTCAATAATTAACAGATCAGAAATACAGCATCGTTAGCTCTTATGAATTTTGACCCAAGTTACCGGACTCGATTGACCCACCCTTATGCACTCTAAGCGATTGCCTTGCTTGATATCGCAGAGGCTGCTGACAGATCATTCAAAATCAGCCACCTGGGTCAAAATCGTATCGGCACCAACAATATCGAGTCCACTGAAGAGCTCTTCATCCGACCTAATAGCAGTCCAATCGCGGCACAATGCTCATAGTGAAAAAAAGCCCGGCACTCTGCTCATAATTTTTCGCCATCTCGGATTTGGTTAGTCTTCAGACACCAACAAATTTGAAGGACGATCATGGACAACCAACTACGAAAGCATTCGAAAGAACTCCGCGAGGCTGCCGGCGTCAGCGTCAATCTGGCCGCGATGTGGGCCAACGTTGCCGAGAGAACCTGGAGATCCTGGGAAACCGGTAGCGGCAACGTAACCTCACGCTTACCCTCCCCTGCTGCGCTGTGGAGCTTCCTGGCTCGTTCAGGGATCAACCTACGAAAACTGGATCTTGAGATTGATGTAAAACCACGTGGGCTCGCGCTGGCTATCGCCTGCTACAAAGGAGGTGTTGGAAAGACATCTATCACTGTGAACCTCGCAGTCGCACTCGCTGAGCTGGGCTTTCGGGTAGCAGTCGTGACCAATGACTATAACCACCGTTATGCATGCGAAGATGGCGAACAACCATCCCCAGACAGTTGGGCAAGTCGAGTTGGGTTCTTCGATGAGCGCGACCTCATCACATTCCCATCGGCGGTGAAGCAGCGTCGCAAGCGGATTCGCGATCAACTGGCGGCTTTGCCCCCAAACGAACAAGCGAAGTACCAGTTCGTTCATGCCGATGAATTAGAAGCACTGGAACGAAAACAGCGAGCTACGGAAAAACTTAGTGAACTGATCGCGCGTCATGATTACGTGTTGCTTGATGTGAACGCTGAGCTCGAACTGGTACGGCGCTTTGCAAATCTGGTTGCCGTGGTCGTGGACACCAACTGTTCGATGGCTGTGCGCAGCGCTGGTAGATTCGTCTCGGCGCTGCAGAACATCAAATGCCGCGAGACAACACCTAGCTACTTCGGCTTGCTGACAAACTGTGATGTCGGAGGCGTCAGCACTGAGCTCGAAGAATTCGTTGGCGATTTTGTGGAGCTGAGTGATGAACAGTATCAGGACATCATCGACTCGAAATACACGACCTGCCGGCGCCGCGAGCGAGTGCTCGAGCTGATCGACTCACTGAAGTTTCCTCCTCTGCATACTGAGCTGACCGGCGCGTACCGGATCGCCATCGAGATGCTGGAGGACGCCCCTCCTCCGGCGCAGGAATACGGGTATTTCAGCGCATTCGTGGATTTCGCACCGCGCTCACATGCCGCTCGGGAGATGCGTCGCCTGGCAGATGAACTCATCCATTGGCGACTTCGCAACAACTGGAAGTGATATAGAAAACTCGGTTTGCAGGGCATCCTGCTCCACTCGGCTCTGCCAAGGGACGCGCAGCGACCTGGGAGTTGGATAGTGCTTGGATTGTTCAGCTTGATACTCAGACAAGGTAAGCCTGACGAACGGACGGCCAGATATCCGGCACTCCGAGGGCGTACCAAATCCGCATATAAATCCGCATACTTTGAGTCTGTATCGGGCTGAAACCGTTGTACAGCAGGGGCTCCATGGTTCTGGAAAATCCGCGATCCGATACCGGCTTTTCCTTCCGTCTGAGTCCCGACCTGCTGATAACCCCCTAGAACGATCTTGGTATCCGCTCTCAGCGGATGATGAGCGAAGGCTCGGCACTGCAGCAATGGACGGAGCCTGCAGTCAGAATGGAGCAAAAGCTGGATGGCTCGATGTAACCTGTACAAATTCCAAGTAAGGTTTCCCATGCCATGAGCATCGAAGCAAAACTCCTTCATCTCCAATCCATCCAAAACCTCCTCGCGCCATACCGCTACCTTTATTGCGTTGACCTTAAGGCAACCTGTGATGAGGTCGGTAAGTCGGAATCACCAAGGCAGTTAGCAGTCGTCCCCGCCCAGATGGAAACGATTGAAATTGGCCTGGTGGTGATCGATCTGGAAACGCTTGAGATCGTCGATGAGTTCCAGCGCTTCGTTCGACCGCAGATCAATCCCATCTTCACCGAAAAGCTCACATCCATCCAACAAACGAACGTCGACAGTGCAGGAACCTATGTGGATGTTGGCCAGGAGCTAGGAACCTTTATTGCGCGATATCCAAACGCTGCTTGGGCATCGTGGGGTGACTATGATGCAAGGCAGCTTGAGCGAGACGCAGGGTTTGCTGCGTGCCCTTCCCTACTCCAAGGCTTAACCCATTTCAATGCCAGGAAATGGCATGCAGGCTTGTATGACGATCGGCCGAAATCACTTAAGCAAACGGTAGAGTCGTTGGGCTTGGTTTGGCAAGGTACCTATCACCGCGGAATCGACGATGCCAGGAACGTTGCAGCCATCATTAAGGAAATGCTCGGCTGATTAGGTGAGCCGCGGACGCTCAGGTGAAATCAATGCACCCTACCCACAACCAAGGCGTCGCTAAGTGGTTCGACGACCCGGGATATGCGCTCAGCCTGGATAACCGGATTGAAAGGCACTCCAACCTGATGCTTGCAGGGCCTCGACCAATCGGTACACTGATGGCGTATCGCCAGGCACGCGAACATAAGGGTTGTGCGCGAGGTCGGTGCGAACCCGCATCGTCTGCTGCGGAGTCAACATCAAGGCGACCGTGGCGTCATCTCGATATAAAAGGCATTTTGTGATTAATCTTTGAAGTTAGGGGTTTGTATGGGCATCAAAATGGATCACGCCTTCGACCAGAATGGCGATCGCTGGGAAGCTGACACGTACACGAAGGGAACTGGCGCCGAACCTTTACAGTGCAAACGCGGTACTCCAGTCGCTCACAATCCTCCCTACACCAAAGAAATGTATGACAAGCCGGTCTTTGTCCAAGGCTATTTTCGCCTCTATCCTAAAGGTGCTCACGCTGCAAATTGTCGTTTCGGAGTGGATGAAGAGATCAATGAAATTGCCAGCACCTCCGAAGACCTGATCGAAAGTATCCAGCACAACCGGTACCGGATGCGGTTGGTCATGATCAAGGAGGCACTGGAAAAAGCCGCTTCATGAACATGAAGTGATGAACATTTTTGGTCGTTGTATGCTCGTAGAGCCCCATTGTACTGGGGCATAGCGTGTCATGAACAATAGACATCGCCCATAAAACCTGAAAACCGGACTTTGCTTCTAATTACCATTCTCCCCAAAAATCAACGATATAGGTGGCCTACAGCCATACGGATTGCCGGGTAATCTTGCGCCCTGTTCTCAAGCAGCAGTATTGCCGGGTTATGTCCACTGCGTACCAGAAATTTACTGATCAGTCTCATCGCAAAGCCATCCAGTGTCGCGACCTGATACTTGAAGGTGCGGATACGGGCGCGCTGGTGATGGGCTCGGAGCGCAGCTACGCCGGCGTTGGTATGCGTCAGGATTAACGAGGTGCTATGTCAGAAATGTTCATGAGCGGCTAGCCGCCACTAGACCTGCAAGGCGTCGGTCGCAAGCCGGTCCCCAATAGCCGTATTCTCTCCCCTATTGAAAAAAATTGGGTAGATGTCACTAGGCAGTGGGCGCCGTAACGCCCTCGAGATCCATCGATTCCAGCAGCTCTTTCAGTGAGTCGACCGGTGAGTTGCTTATCATTCGATGCGTTGGTTTCTTACGCCAAAACCATTGATCCAAGGCCTCAGCAACAGGTGTTTTTTCTATCCGCGCGCCGTGACTGAGCCAGTAGCGGAGAAGCTTTATGGCTGACTCCACCGTTATTTCACTATCGGAGCGCAGGCACTCCAAGCTCGAACTGATGAGATCCAGCGATGCGGGCATCTCCAGATTGCGAATAGCCTCAAAAAGGCCGCTGATGTCACCTGCTGAGTTTTCTTTAAGCCGCTGCACAAGCATCTGGGCAATGTTTTCAGGGTTGTGATGCGCAGCCAGCATTATTATGTTCCGCATGGGAACGCCGGTCGCTTCGCTCAAAAGCAATTCGAGCTCATCGCGAGTCATAGGGATCTGTTTGCAAATTTCTACAGCCACTTTACTGATCCAGCCGGATGTATGCAAAAGCGCTCGCTTTACCTCCTCATGCTTGAACTGCAGGCTCGCCACGTTATCCCAGACGGGCGGCGGGACATCTACGCCAGCCAGCATCCTGAATATGGAAGGGGGTGAGCCTTCGTCGAGTCGATTGAGCAGTTCACGTGCCTCTTCGGCCAGCGCGAAAAGGTTGAGCGGCAGTGACCGCGCTACAATTCGCATTGTTGAATGCGCGGCAGCTGCATCATGTGGCCGCACCCAGCTAAAGACATCACTAACAGGTGCGTTCATGAACCCCGATGCCCTCACGAAGGCAGAAAACTGGGGGAATCCCCGCCATAACTTTTGCGGTCGATTCTCGGTGATTTCACTGTGGGCGAACGCCAATGCGATTGAGCGGCACAGTTCGTGGGATGCCTGAACCCATTGAGCATCATTGCCTATAAGCTCTGCTGCCGCCTCGTACGTTTTAGTTTCTCCAATACCGAGCGAAAGCTCTTTGATCCCGCGTGATCGCAGGACTACGTTGAGCTTCATGATGAACCCTACGGTTAGGAGCCCTTTATCGCCGAGATCATTCCTCACGAAGGATTCAACGCGATCATCCGACTGTGCTTTCAGAGCCCCCAACGTTAGATGTTGCAGAAGATCACGGTTGCTACCGTCTTTTCTGTCCAGAAGATTACTGAGGCTGAAGGGATTCAGACCTGGTAGCAGCTCCGCAAGCGCTGCTGCCACGGAGATAGCGTCGTAATCTGAGGGCCCACAGGTGACGATCGCTCCCCATGCCACGAGTCTGACGTCGGCATCAGTAGCCTTTAGCCTCAAAGCGGCTTCGTCCGCCACCAGCCGGAAGGCTTTCGCTCCGACTGTAGAAAGCGACATTCCTATGTCGAATCGATCTATAGCTCTCCTTTCCACCGCTATGAAGGACTCTTGGATCAATTGCTTTAAACGACTATCAGAAATCAAAACGTCTTCATTTTGGAGCAAGGCCAGAGCTTCCCGCAGTTGCCCAGGAGTCCCGGCGGCGTGACGGTCGAGGTACAGCCCTACCAACTCGTCGGCTAAGCCCATTGCTACCGCAAAGTCGAGAACCTCCCGCATACTTGGCTGCCCAATGATGTGCGTCATTACCTGTAAGGAGTGGCGTACCGTATAGCGCGCAGCTACGAATTCGCAGAATGTCTTATGGATAAAGGTCAACAGCTCTGTACCACCGTGAAAGACCTTTTCAACCAGCCCTACCCGTTCCCAGTGAGCCACGGCTTTGCGGACGTCACTACGGCAAATCAACGCTGGCTTAGCAATCAGAGGGGCTAGCGTGTCCGCTGATCGCTCAACCAGCGCGTCGAAACTCATCAATGGGTCACACATCAGGTGCCATCCGATGATGTCGAGAACGTAGATAGCAATATCGGCTTGCTCCGGCGCGCCATCGACTGCATGTTCAGTAAAAAGCTTGATGAGTTCGGAATAGAGCCCAAACCGTGTACGGGGAAGTGCCCGGTGGCGATGAATCAGCGCGGCAGACATCCCCAAGAGTTGAGGGCTGATTGCGACAGCTTCGCTGGGCGGAATTTTCTCCGGTGTGTCGGGTAAAACATTAGCATCGCATGGCTGAGAAAATTCGTTTGCTGACTCCTTTACGGCAGTCATCAGCATTGCAAGATTGGCTGCGCCTTCAGATGTGACGGGAGGCAGCAGACGGTAATGAGTCCAGTCCGATAATGCCGCGGTTGCGTAGCCGATCGGCCGAGTGGTTACTATGACCCGCGCATTGGGATGCCCCTGTGCAAAACGATATATATGTTTCGCGACTTCATGATGCTCGGCGCCACACTCGTCAAGCCCATCCAACAGCACAACCCAGTTCAATCGCTTCGGGCCCATGATTTGCTCTGGCGAAATTCCGGATCCGCTCAGAGAATGGCTCAACAGAAGATCATAAAAGGCTCCCCCCGCTGCCATAGCCGCTGCGATGGGCTTGAGTGAAGCACTTAGAACTACGAAACCATCCCGAGCGTACTGATGAGCCAACTCCTTGATCATCGTGGATTTGCCCAACCCCGGGCCTGCTACGACAACAACTCGGGTCCTGAAGCGCCCGGCCCACACAGAATCGTATCCACCGCCACTGTGCTCCCGCTTTGTACTTGAATGATAGAGTTCTAAAGCGGTCGAAACATCAGCTGCCTCCTGGCGTTCGAAGCTAATCTGCCCTAGATGCATCGGAAGCAGATGTGCAATCGGAATCTTGCGCCGTATGCCAGTGATCGAGAAGTGGTTACTGGTCTTGGCAACCCATTCGGAATGGCGGTTGAGTAACGATGCAGGGAAATCATCGTCACGTATGGCGATCATTTCACTTTTCAGCAGGTGCACAAGATCCTGCAAAGTCCATCGACCTCGCTTTGCGATGGACTGGACTGCACGTTGGCACAGCGTATTCCACGCCGCTTCAGCCGCGTCCTTCCTGGCGCAGACATGACGAAGAACCTCCTTCGCAGCAATAACGCTCGTGTCTTCAAAGCTGAGGCCATGAATCACTCTGATCCGCATCGCCTGGCATACCCTCTGTACAGGTATGTTCGCGGCCCTCAATCGTTTGTTCCAGTCTTTGCCTATAGCTGTAAGGGAATCTGTCCGGCCCTGCCCTAGTCGTTCGATATCAACAGCGAGATCCTCTGCAATAGTCTTGCTCGTATCAGATGCCACGACTAAGAGTCCGTACGGGAAGGCACCGGTGTTTATCGCCTCTGCGATTGCCAGCAGTGCTGTCCACAGATGGTCGCCACGCACAAGGCCTTTTTTTACCTGAACTTCAATTGCCTGGTCGTTTTCTAGCTCGATACGAAGATCATCCCCAGGCCCCTCGCTTTCGGCCCACACTGCAATCGGCCTATCGTGGCATAGACCGTCCAACCAACCCAATGCAGTTCCCCGAAGGATATGCACGCCCACGATGGCGGTTACCAAAGCCTGAAAATGAACCCCACCGCCGATAGCGGTGCCTCCGCCGGCTTTTTTGGCACGAGGGGCGCGAGGAGTCTTCGGCTTAGTAGGTTTTCTGGTTTTAATTGCCATCGCTGACCGTCTGCCTGCAGTGTCCAGCGCACGACGCTATTGGCGGCCGAGCAATGGGAAAATGTTCATGAGCGCCAGCGCGGATGGCTAGCGTGTGGCCGCGCAGCGGCGAGTTTTTGCTGGTGGAAGCACATCGTGATGTTGAAAGCCTACACCATGCCGCGACTTTAAATATTGGAAAAACATGCTCGCCCTCCCTACAATTTAACCTTTATTCATCGCGGTGGACTTGCTTGTTGGATGGCCGATCATCTTCATCTATCAATGAGCGCTTGATACAAATAAAGAGGAGCCAGCTCGACTCCTTCTGGTTTATGAGTTGGTATAGTCGGCCTCATCGGATATATGTACGTCAATCACATTGTGATGGGTGCCCCCATCAACTCGAAGCTTGGGGCTTTGCAAAACACTATGCCGCCCTCGCCCCACGAAATCGATCAGTTATTCAGAAATCGCAACAGCAAGCAGCCGGCCCCCCCTCGGTGAGTCCGCGCATGAACTCAGGGGTTCAGCCCCTGAGCGCTTGTTCGTCGAACATTGATGACACCGTTGATCTTCCGAGCATTAGCCGGATAGTCTTCGCGACTTTTGGCATGTTGATTTCAACTCGGAATACACAGCATTCGCTTAGGACATATCGTACGCGATACTCATCTATGGAGCCGCCTTGATCCTGTGCATGGTCACAAACGCCCGCAGTACGACGCGCGGAGTTCATCACGTCGCTGAGTGCAGCTCTTGAGCAGTAAGTAGATCTGGAGCAGCGGACCAGACTCGGATGTCTACTGCTGCGCCGGTTGTGCGCCGGTCCCTACGAGCCCAATCGGCCTCGCCCCCTCATGAACATCAATCTGTGAACACTTGGCTCCATAGACCGAACAAAAACCCAGTACTGGCTGGGGCATGTGGATCGCTCATGAACAGTGAACATCGCCCACTTGTTAAATCATGTATATCGACCTTATAGCCTTACGGGATGGTTCGATGTCGACAAGCTCCTCCGTGCAGCGCGCGTCGGTTGGCTTCTGGCTACCTACCCCTAAGACAGAGACAACCCTGAACGGACATTCATCGACGTCAGTTCAGGGTCGAAGGCTGCTTGCTCCGCTATTGCAGCGGAACATACACATCAGTTTGCCAGTGATCCTGCGGTGTCTCGGGATAGATGCTCAGGTAATGGAAGAACAGCGGCTGGTCACGAAGTTCCTCTCCACTGGCAGGAAGCCAATCGCGGTAAATCGGATAGATCGTTTCGCCGATGTGATCCGGGGACCCCACATGTCGCACCACGACGTAGCGACCGCCGGGAATGACGGTTTCGCGCACGCCGAACTCATTCGGCGCCACGGCCTCGTGAATCTCGCCGCAGATTGCGAAGCGGAATGCTTGCGCAGGTGTCGTATCGGGGTTGCCATAGGGAATGCCAAAGCTGCGACTCGAAGCCACCGGCGACTGTCCGCTCTGCTTACGCCACTCGATGAACTTGCCCACGCTCTCATTGACGAGCCCTGTGGGCCCGCAGTGTTCAAATGCTGCGACCCTGACTTCAGGGAATTGCACGATTCGTATTTGCATGATGATAGTCCTGGAAAAATGAGGGATTGCGAACACCGCATTCCAGACCTGCCAGTTCGGCTCTTTCCTGAACGCACTCGGCGTCATACCGAACGCCCGCCTGAACGCCCTGCAAAATGCCTCCGGACTTTCGAAGGCGGCACCGAGGGCGGCCTCCAGTACCGAGTGATCAGCGAGGGCGGCCAGGCGATGCGCCGCGCGTCGTAATCGCATCAGTTGCACATAACGTGAAACAGGCACGCCTACGAACGCGGTGAATTGTCGATGGAAATGAAATGCCGAAAAGTTCGCCACATGGCTCAACGCATTCACCGACAGATCACCTTCGAGATTCTCATCAATGTAGGCGAGAACGGCGTTGAAGCGTTTTGTGTAAGCGAAGTTGGTCGACATGTCAGACACGGGGAAAAGGCTCCTGGAAGTACGGTCGGCAATAGAGTCGACTATAGCGACGTGAACGCGCCTAGCCGCGTTTGCTCAAGGCACGTTTTGGGCTGGCACATGCGATCCCTTCCAAGGCGATGTAAAGGTCGGGGGCGTTTCAGGTGCCCAGCTCAGGGTCAATGAGCAACTGCCGAGTTAACCCAGGAAATTCCATTTTTTAGCCGCGTAAGGCACTGATTCGACAAACCGCTTCTGGTGCCCACTCTCTCAACGGACCATGTTCAACATGTTCATGGTGAGCCTGAAATAAACACGCTGTCAGCTTCAGACGATGGCAAGGCTTGTAGGCTCACAAGGACTCTATAGATCTCAGAAATCACCTGCATCGTTGCGTCTTCGATCGTTCCTTCATTACGGCATAAAACCCAGCCGTGATCCGCAATCGCTTGCTCGAACGCCTGGGTACAAGCGACATGTTCTTCCAGCCTATGGATCACCGTACTGCTCAGCCCACGCCGTCGTGCCGCCGCCCTCGCCCATGAAATATCAGGGGCGGTGACAACCCCGACATGCAGGTCCGGCACTCGCACGTTTCGATCAATGTTCAACTGTAGAATCTCTGCAAACGGGACTATCCGGCGAAACGCGGCATCAGACGGGTACCAGCGATCGATCAAGATGATGCTGCCTGGTGGCTGTTTAGCCAACACGTGCTGGGAAATCCAGGTACGGCTATCAGCAAAGCGCTCACAAACCCCCAACTCCAAATCCCGGGTGGGATTTCTGACGAGCTTGTTAACGAGGGTCATTGTTTCCCCCCTGTAGGGATCGCTTTTTTTCTCGCAAAGTCGGATCACCTTTTTGTTGTCGGCCCTCAATACTTTCGTAACGGCCTCCAACAGTGTGGTTTTGCCGGTTCCCTTGGGCCCATCTAGAGAAACAAACAGCGAACGATTCATTCTTCACATAACGATTGATAGACGGTTTTTTTAGCCTGTTCCTTCGTAGGAACCCTTGGGCACGACTAAACGAATCGCGTGGAGGGCTCTTATGAACAGACGTTAATGAACACTCTAACCTGATTTCCGGCTGATGGGTCTCAGAATCCAGGGTTACCGCCCTTATGAACATCGGTCATCGTCCATGCGTTAAATCAGATGCCAGATACACCGGCATTGTGGCCGGAATTGGGCAACATGACCGGCTACCCCGAAACCACCGCCTCCCCCAAATTCAACATCAACCGATTCGCCCAAGCAAAAATCGCAACCGCATGAATCAAATCCACCACCTCCCCATCACCCAACCCCTGCCCCCGCAACGCCAAAACATGCCCAGCCCCCAACGATCCCGGCTCCAGCGTCAGGTCAATGGCGAACTGTACAATCGCCCTTTCCCGATCCGTGGTCCCCGCTGTTGCAGGATCTGCGAACACTTCACGGATCACATCGTTACCCTCACATCAGCTACCTCATCGTCGTCACCCGGGATGCTTTCCCGACCACCATGATGAAGAGCGGCCCCCGGACAATCTTGATGAGAAACTGATGACAAGCCCAAAAGAGGCCGACACGAAAGCTCCCTGCCAAACGAATCACCGCTCAAGCCATTCGAAATGTCACGCCCGTACACGATCAGATGGCGATGCGGCACACGTTGCCCGGAGCCTGGCGAACAGGGATGTGCTTGGAATACTCAGGAACAGGCGAGCCAACCCGGCGATGAAAACGTGTTTTCAGGCCGGGTTCACCCAACAGAATTGATCGGTTGTTTGAGCACTACACCTGACGCAATACAGGGCGCCATGACGAGTCGCCCAGCAGGAGCAGCGTTTCATGGAGGACGTCGATATCGGCACAGAGGCTGGCAAAGTCCCAATGCCTGTCGAAGGCATCAGAGGTACTGTGGTACGTGTTCGAGTCGTAGAAATCATGCCGTTTCATGCCGGCCTGCACGCCGCCTTTTATCAGGTCGCTGCCGGTGCTGACCTGGACTGCAGGGATGTCGATCTTGGCAAAGCTCGCCTGGTCGGATCGGTAGAAATAGCCGGCTGAAGGTGCATCATCGAGGCTGATCTGCCGGTTGAGCGGCTTGCCGGCGCGAACGAAGGCGCTGGGCAGGTCAGATTGATCGCCGTCCACCAGGCTCAGGTCGCGGGTTCTGCCGATCGGCACGAAGCCATCGACATTGAGGGCCGCAACCACGTCCAGCCCAGTCTCGCCAATCAACTGTGCGACCCGCGCGGAACCGAGCATGCCCACCTCCTCCGCGGAGGTCCAGGCGAAGAGCACGGTGCGGCGCAACGGGGCCGCGCTTGCCAGCCGTCTGGACAGATCGAGCAACACCGACACGCCGACGGCGTTGTCGACCGCGCCGGGGTAGTAGCCACGGGGCTGCGTCCTGTCTGGCGTCTTGCCCAGATGATCCCAATGCGCGCACAGCAACACGCATTGCCTGGGGAAGAGCTTGCCTTTTTTCATGGCAAGCACATTGCGGCAATGTCGAATCGTGATGTCGAAATCCAGGCGCAATTGCAGGTGGGCGCCAAGCCGGCACGGGCGCTGAGCCATCGGCCACGGGTCGGCCAGGAAAGCATCGAGGTCGACACCTGCCGCGCACAACAACTGTCGTCCGAAGCGCTCGCTGCAAATCCCTTCAAACGCCAAGGCGCTGCGCACCGCCCCTGGAAGAAAACGAAACGGACGGCGCAGCTCGTCTCGGACCAGGTGAAAGGCGCTGCCGAACAGTTCATCGGTGTGGACGATGATCACCCCAGCGGCACCTTGTCGAGCGGCCTCCTCGTACTTGTATTCCCAGCGCCCGTAGTAGGTCATTCGCTCACCCTCGAAGCGCTCGCCCCCCAGGCTGCTGCGTCCGGGATCGTTGGGCAGCAGCACCACCACTTTGCCGACGACATCAAGCCCGGCGTAGTCATCCCACTGGTATTGCGGTGCGACGATCCCGTAGCCCACGAAGACCAGAGACGCGTTGTCGAGTACAACGCTGGCGTGTTGTGAACGAATCAGCAGTTCATCACTCTGCAACAGGTCGTACCGCGAGCCGTCGTCCTGGACGATCGCCTGACACGCGTCCGACCTGGGCCGCGCCGTGGCGCAGCCTAGCGGTACAGACTGAAAGAGGCTCCTGCGACCGTGCCAGGCCCTTAGCCCCAGCGCCTGCACTTTCCTGGCAATCCACAGGGACGCGCGCCATCCTCCGGGTTCCCCTGCCCCCCGGCCGGCGTAAAGCGCACCAGAAAGCGTCCGGCAGCTGTCGGCGAGCGCCGCGCCGTGGGCCTTGTTTCTCAGATAACCGCGAAAGGCCGTGGCGCTCGCTGGCTTATGTTTTGTCTTTTTCGCAAGTGCGCGACGCATGCAAGCTCCCCTCTATCTGGAAACAGATTTGAACAACCGGGCGGCATTATCGAAGAACACCAGCGGGTGGTACTGCGGCTCAATGGCCCTGGCGCACGCGGCGACATACGCCGGGTAATCGACGGATGGCCAACCTGAGCCGAAGACCAGCCTGTCCGGCTTGCCGGTGTAGTCGAGCATCCAGCGGATCGGATCGACCATCAACCTGTCCACGGTGGCTTGGGAGACCTGGCTCAACGACCCCTCGATGATCGAGCTGAGGTCGAGCCAGACATTGTGGTTCTTCGCCGCGAGTACTGCGGCATCGGTGAACCAGGGATTGGCGCTGTGAACCAGGAGGAAGTTCACCTCGGGGTGGTCGACGATGACCTCATCCAGGGTCAGCGGGTGGGCGTACTTGAGCTTGGATCGATGCCAGCCGGTATCGCCGGTGTGGAAAAGCACAGGGACATCGAATTCACGCGCCAGGGAGTACAGCAACTGGAGCCTGGCGTCATCGGCGTGCACGTGCATGAACCCGAGGTTGATCTTGATCGCCCGATAAATACCGCTGGCCAGCCCCTGCGCCAGTGATTCGAAACACCATTCAGGCTGGGCAATGACCGCGCATCGGCCCACGCCCAGGTCCTGCAGCACCTGGGCGCTGCAGGCAGGCTCACGCGAATCCGTCACGCAGGCCTGGATATTGAAGCGTGATTTCAACGCCTGAAAGTCCTGCAGGCTGCCCGCCGCAGCAAACTCGGTATGCACATGTGCGTCGAAAACAGGTCCGGAATAAGTACTCATCGAAAACTTCCCTGTGGGTCAATCACTCTCGCCGCGCGGCATCCGGCGCGGCACCTTGGAGCGCTAGCTGCTGGCGCTGCTGTAGGACCTCAGGGCAAACAACCAGAACACCCTGGACAGGCACAGGAAGGCAACAGCGAATAATGTTGCCCCTAGCACCTGCTGCCATCCGACCATCCCCATCGCTGCGGAAACCGGGACGTTGGAAACGAAATACACCGGGACGAGGAACGTCAGTATCGTGCGAATCGTCTGCGGAAAGGCCGTTACCGGGAACCGCGCGATCTCCATGAGCGTGTAGCTGATGATCCAGACATCACCGATCTTCACGAACCAGATCGACAAGGTGCAGGTAATCAGGAACAACGAGTAGAAGATCGTCACCCCGGCGGCCATCAGCCCAAGGAAGGCCATGAAGTTGCTCACACCCAGCGCACCTTCGCTGTGCATGGCGTACACGACCACGGCAACACCGATCAGCACGCGAGGCAGTTCCCAGAGGCTGATCTTGGAGCACGACACCAGAAACTGACTGTCGACCGGACGCACCAGCAGATAATCCAGGTCACCGGTGCGCACCTTCTCCGACAATGCGTGCAGGCTGGGAAACAACCAGACTTCAAGCAGACCCTCAAGAATCAGCGCCACGCCGAACAACGCCAGCACCTGGTGGAGATTCCAGCCGCCCAGGCTGCTGACTTCGGAGAACATCGCATCGAGGAAATACAGCGCCAGGAGCATCCCGACCACCGTGTTCACCGCATTGGTCAGCGCGTTGATGCGGTACTCCAGTTCCGCGAGCATCGAATGCCTGATCAAGGCCACTAGCACTTTCAATGTTCTGAGTCTCATATGCCGGCTCCGGAAAAGCGCTTCAGGCCCTGACGCCACAGCACCCGGCGCACAGCGACCAGCACCAGCACCCAGAAAACCTGCACCGCGAAACCGTGCATCAGCTCAAGCCCGGCGGCCTTGCCAATCAGCACTTTGACGGGAAAATCCAGCGCCGCAGAGAACGGCAGCATCGCCACGAGGTGGCGGGTCGTCTCGGGAAACAGGTCAACGGGAATGAGCATGCCGCCCAGAACCGTGTACATCGACCACACCAACGCATCCAGCGCCAGGGAGTTGGCCATCCAGAACGCGAGCAGACCGACGCAGTAATAGATATGAAAAATGATGATCCAGGCCAGGACCAGTGAGACCAGGAACAACGGCAACTGCCTGACGATGGCCATCAAGTCGATGGCAAACAGCGATGCGCCGACGCAGAACACCGCCAATACAATTGGCGCGCGTACCACCATCTGCCCCACATGTTCAGCCACATGGAACCAGAAAGGAGCGACCGGTCTGAGCAGTCGGCCCGACAAGGTTCCCTGGCGTATCTCATCGTTGAGCACGAAAATGACCCAGACCGCGGTCAGTTGCCTGACCAGATAGACGCCCAGGAAATACGCCACAAAATCGATGGCCGCATACCCGCCGATCACCTGGTCCCGTGAAAGCTCCCACCAGATCAGCATCATGAACAGCGGTGCGACACCGCTGATGAGCCACACGAACAACTGCGCGCGGTAGATCACGGTCACCAGCACGCTGGTACGGATCAGCCGCCCGGCAATGCCGGGCAATGAAGCCAGGGCGACCATCAGGCATGCTCCCTTGGCATCAGCAACCGGGGAAAGGCTTGCTCGAGGGACGGGCTCTGTATCGAGATATCCGTCACCGGAAAACTCGCCAGCAACTGCGCAACGGTCTTTGCGAACTGCTCTTCGGGCACCAGCAGTTCAGCGCTTTCGTTGTCCAGGCTGATCAGGTTGCCGTAAGCACGAAGGGACTCGCCGCAAACTCCGGAGGAGAAACGCAGGCTCACCCGGCGCTCGGACACGTGTGCCTTCACCAACGCTTGCCGGCCACCGTCGAACACCACCTGACCACGGTCCAGCACAATGACCCGGTTGGCCAGCGCCTCGATGTCCGCCATGTAGTGGGAGGTCAGGATGATCGTTGCACCGAACTCTTTGTTGTAGTCAAAGAGAAATTTGCGGATGGCGACCTGCATTTCCAGATCGAGGCCGATGGTCGGCTCGTCGAGAAACAGAACGCTTGGACGATGCAGCAGTGACAAGATGAGTTCGCATTTCATCCGCTCGCCCAGGGACAGCTTCCTGACCGGGCGATGGATGATCTCGTCGGCCGACAGCAGCTCGCACAGTTCTTTGATCCGGCGCTTGCAATCGGCTGCCGGTATCTCGTAAAGGGCACCGTGCAAGCGCAAGGACTCCAGCGCTGGAAGGTCCCAGGTCAGTTGCTGCTTCTGCCCCATGACCAGGGCGATCGATTTGAGGAACTCCGCCCGTCTCTTGAAGGGTTCAAATCCCAACACCGAAAGGTGCCCGCCGCTGGGCCGTACGATGCCTGAGAGCATTTTCAGGGTCGTGGTCTTGCCCGCACCATTACTGCCGAGAAACCCGACCACTTCACCCTCGTCTATCGAAAACGAGACATCCCTGACCGCAGGGATGTACACCTTCTCACGACGAAAATACCGGAACATGCTGCGCGAATTGCCGTCACGGGCTCGGTACACTTCGTATACCTTGCTGATATCACACAGCTCGATTGCTTTTGACATACCTTTCCTTGAGATTCCCGCATCCTTCGATTCAGTCAACACGCCGAGACACTTGAATGGCGATCCATTTATTTCAGCGTATTCATCGCCGCCGCGCCAGCAGTTGTGCCTGATGCCAATCAGGAGACAACCCCGTGTCGAGCACAAGGCCGATCGATGGCGCGACCCGTGACTGGGCAATCAGGCCCAGGCCTGGCACTTGGGCCAGTGCGAAGTCGGCCGCTTCGAGCATCGACGTTGTCCGATACACGTCAACCGTGGCCAGGTGCACCAGGCACGGCACCTGCGCCAGATCCACCGGTCCACTGTAGCGCTGCGCGTCGCGTTGCAGAAACGCCAGCCACTGGTGACCGATCGACAAGCGCCCTTCTTCTGTTTCGATGTGCTGCGTCACCTCGCCAAGGCCGTCGAAACAATGCCGTTGATCCTGCTCGGGCTGGGCGCAAAGCAGTGACACCCCGACGATCGCAAACAGGCCGTTCTCCGGTACCAGCAGGGCGACATCCGCTCCGATGCCCCGCAGGTACTGAATGACTGACACACGCACATCGTCCGTGCACCGGGCTGGCAGGTTGGCGATCAGCCAGGCCGGTGCATCCTCGCCCAATGGCGCCTTGCGGGTCACCGCCAGCGCCTCACGCCGTGCGGGCGAAAGGCGCTCGACATCCGCCATCAGGTCAGTTGAACAGAGCCAGATAGAACTGGACCGACCATCCTGTTCCTCCCGTTCACCACCCCCCAGGGAACAGAACTCGAGGTAGCCCCCACTCAATCTGAAGAAAGCACTCACACGCCCATCGCTGTGGCGCACTTGTCGCGTGTGCTCCCTGAAGCCCGCCCGGGCAAACTGTGCGATGACGTCGTCGAACAGGCTCGCAGGCAACGGGTAGACGATGTGATCAAGATGAGATATCACCAGCGCCCGTCCCTGCAGTTGCAATCGATAGCCCGTTCACCCGTCGCCAGCCGAAGCGGCCTGATGCGCTCAATCATGAACGTACGTCGACGGTCTCTTTCCCCGAGTGCAGAGCGTCAGGCCGTGCTCATGCACACCCCCACTTTTCACCTCTTGACTGACCGCCTGCAAGCCCGCCTCCTTGAATGCTTCGAGATAGCGGCGTTGCGGCCAGCGCGTCAGACTCACGCCCAACTCTTGCGACCATCCCTGCGACTCATGGCTTTCCTCGTAGTAGTCCACCATCACGATCAGTTCTCCGCCCGGCGCCAGCAGGCTCGCGGCTTTATCGATGGCGGCGGCAATGTCCTCGAAGTAATAGAACACTTCCATGGAGAAGATCAGATCGAATTGCATGCCCGCTGGCGGGCGCCAGTTCATGAAGCTTTCGACGTCAATGTCGACGTTATCCCGGCCCTGCACCCTGGCGGCGCACATGCGCGCCATTTCCTGGCTGAGCTCCACGGCATGGGAATATCCGCCTGCGAACTTCGATCCGGCCATGTACTCGAGGGCGTAACCATTGCCGGGCCCGATCTCCAGGTATCGCCCTGTGCAGGGTTTGAGGGCAGACAGTACAGGCTCGACCCGGGCCCAATGTTCACGGGCCATGTCCACTGCGCCATCCTCGATGGCCCACTCGTCGAAGAGCGCCTCGACTTCCAGTTCGTGACTCATCCAACACTCCTGTTTGCAGCTGGGTTCCATTGATAAAAGTGCACGGCGTTGCGATGGGAGCCGATCACAAGGTGACCGTCATCGGTGAGCAATGGCGAGGAATGAAAGCCTCCACTGTGTTCCAGGCACCACAGGGTCTCGCCCGTGCGTTGCGCTAGGCAATGCAGACGCTCATCCGTACCGACCAGCAAGGCATCGCCGGTAGGCAGCACGGTAAAAGGCGTGTACCTGAACTCGCAGTTGAGGTTTACCCGCCACAGGCATTGCAGGTTGTGCAGGTCAATCCCGTACACGTACCCGTCATTGCTGCCGACATACGCCACGCCTTGCGGAGACAGGCTGGGGCAGGACACCACGAAGCCATCGGTGTGGAATTGCCTGAGGACCTCACCGCTTTCGACCTCGAAAATGATGATCTTGCCGTCGACTTCCGTGCCGATTACGCCACGGCCTGAGGTATGGTCGATGGCCGCAGTGCCTTCGAACCGGCTCGTTTCGGTGATTCTCCAGCGCTCTTCGCCGTCCGGGCTGAAGCACATCAGGATATTGTCCGTGCCCACGATGACATTGCCGTGCACATCCAGCGCCGGCGAACTGTAGAGGTCGTCTTCCACTCGCTCATCGAAGGATTGCTTCCACAGCAACTCACCCGAAGCATGGTCCAGGGCGTACAGCGTATGGTCATAGCTGCCTGCGTAGACGATGCTCCTGGTGGCATCGATGGTCGCACTGGCATGAAACGGCCCGTTGGCGTTGAAGGACCAAAGGCATTCGCCATCCCGGCTTATCCGGCGCAAGACATGGTCCTCGCACCCCACGACAAAACTGCCATCGCTCGACACCGCAGGCGAGCTGTAGACCGGCCCTTGCGTCGCGAAACGCCACAGGGGTTCGCCATCACTGAGACTGACACACTGCAAACTGTTGTCCCAGCACCCAAAGACGATGCGGTCATCGCCGATCCTGCATGGAATGCTCCATACCCGTTCGGCGCAGGCAATCGTGCGTTGATGAATCGGCCTGGCCTGCCAGTCCATCGACGGCGAATCCCGCCAAGGTCTGTGAGAGCGCAGCACCTGGTTGTTCTTGTACCAGGTGGCTTGCAGGTGCTCGGCGTACCCTGAGAGCGTTTCCCGGCCCGTCATGCGACCTATTGGCATGTCGTCCACCCGGCGTCTTCTATGCCGCCGCCGTACTTCTCGGATATCTCGATCTTGTAACCATTGGGGTCGAGAAAATAAACGGAACGAGAGGAGTGGTAGTTGACTTCATAATCGGGAAGCAACTTCACGCCGTGATCGCGCAAACGCGACAGCACATGATCGAAGTCTTCCACCAGAATCCCGAAGTGGGTGATTTCCAGACCGTCGTTCTTCACACCCCGCCCTTCGGCATATTCATGCATGCACAGATACAGGGTCTGATCCGCACCGATAATCATCCAGCGGGTAAAGGCACGAATGCCCACTTCCTTGACTTCGAAACCAAACACCCGGGCATAAAATGCCTGGCTTTCTTCAATATCGGCCACATCGAGTTGAATGTGATCGATGCCCACAATTTTGATCCTGTCGAGCAATGCGTTCATTGCACCAGCCCTCGATATTCATCCGCCAACAGGCCCTCGGCTTCCCAAGTGTCGATATAGGACTTGAAGAAAGGCAACGCTTCGGGCAGGTGTTGCCTGGCCACGCCATAACCGGCGACGCCGGCCGATATATTCGTCGCATCCAGCAACAGGGTGCCCTTGAACGCTTCCAGCGCCTGGTCGAAGTTCCCGAGTTGCTGATGGCAGGCGCCAATCATGTATTGGGAATAAGTCAGCCGTGGGAAGCCGATCGTGTAAGCCTGCTGGAAGTGTTGCAATGCACGCTGCCATTGCCGGTCAGTCACCTCGACCTCGGCGGCCTCGTGATAGGAAATACTCCAGTGGGGATCGTAGGCGATCAGTTCCTCGGCCACACGCCGGGCACTGTCGACGTCGCGGGCAACGTAGAGCATTTCCTTGAGTTTCGACTCGTAGACGGTCTTGCGCGCTTCCCTGGCCGGAATACTGCTGCCTTTTTCGCCGCGTATGACCGCGTTGGCATAGTCTTCGGCCAGCAGCATATATTGCCGCGTGGTGGCGGCATCGCCCCGGGCTGCTGGCACCATGGCCAACCCGCGATAGAACGAAGACAGTGAAACGAGATCAACCGGTGCATCACTTGAAGCAATCTGCCTGGCTGCCATCTCGCCTGTTCCGATGAACCATTGGTTCAGCTCATCATCGATGGCATTGCCCTTGAGTTTCCAGACGATCGCTTGCGAGCAGACATCCAGCACCCTGGCTGGTGACAGCCGATGGGCCTGCATCAGCGCCTTGAGCGCAGTGAAGTCGTCCTGATGCGACGCCGTGATCTCAAGACGGTTATGAATGGCAAAGCGGGTCAGATGATAAGTCACCCGTTGATCGGGAAAGAGCGCGTCATAAGGAATTTTCGCCAGCACCTGGTTGGCGAAGCGGTACCTGCAACTGGCCGCCAGGCATTGAGCAAGGCTCAGTTTCTGCACCGGCGGAGCCCATTCCAGCATCTCTGCCAGCCACTTTACCTTGGCAACCGGGCCGTCCATTGCGTACGAGAAAAACTCGAGTTCGTCGACTCCGATGGCATGCCGCTGCGCCACTTCAACCAGCGTCGAAGGTTCAAGAAGTTGAGGCACCCGATAAGGCACTTCGTCAAAGTTCTGTTCTGCCAACCCCGCACAAACGGAACGGGACCAGTTTGTCTGATGCACGCCCGAATCGTCGTAAAAGAACATGGCGCGTGAAAAGGCGTCGTCCAGTTTTCTGTGCATATCACTTTCCCTAATGACATGTGGACACTTCGCTGTCTGATCAAATACGGCCGAAGCCAGGCTTCGGCCGTACCCCACAAGACACCGGTATCTTGTGTACAGCGGACAATCAGAGGATGAACAGCGCCGAAAGAATTCGGTTTTGAACGCTATTGAACTTAATCATTGTGAAACTCCTTCTTTAAGTGTGCATGGAACACCCATGCGATTTCGTTACTTCATTCATGATCGAACGTATTCCAGTTCGGCCCGAGCGAAAGTTACCGCTTATCAGAGGATGAACAGCGCCGAGAGCATCCGATTTTGCACGCTATGGTATTTGATCATTTCACTATCTCCATGTGATTAAACGTTGCTGCCAATTGCAGCGCTGTAAGATCTAGCCGCCATCCTTAAAAACGTCAAGGCAACTCATCCAAAACTTTGCCCGACCAGAAAACGAACTTTCTAGTTAGTTCCACTATGGATTTTTCATTGAGATCAACAGGTTACCTGATATCAACCACAAAACGGTGATTTTACATTTTTGCCCTCGCCGTCAAACAGAGACGAACTGTTCGCCTTGTAATTTCAATACCTTCACGCCAAAAGTGTATTGCCGAAACAAATTGCAACACTCCATGTTTATTTGACGCCCTCACAAACCTAAACTAATTTAAACACTCTTCCAGAGCGGTACATGAACTTGTCCGCCGATGGAAACTGCAATCGAATGGAATTCGACCGGCTGCTGCCCTCCCCGCCAGCCGCAACGATCAGGAGCGATCGACGATGAAATCCCTGAATCTGGGTATCCTTGCGCATGTCGATGCCGGCAAGACCAGCCTGACCGAACGGATACTTTTCGACGCTGGCGCCAGACTTCGCCTGGGCAGCGTGGACTCGGGCAACACCTACACCGACAGCCTGCTGCTGGAGCGTGAACGGGGCATCACGATCAGGTCGGCGGTGGCCTCGTTCGAGCTGAACTCGATACTGGTGAATCTGTTGGATACCCCCGGGCACCCGGACTTCATTGCCGAGGTGGAGCGCACGCTCGCCTTGTTGGACATCGCCATTATCGTGGTGTCGGCGGTCGAGGGTGTCCAGGCCCAGACCCGCGTACTGGTAGGCGCCCTGCAACGGCTGGCAATACCTCATATGTTCTTCATCAACAAGATTGATCGTAAAGGGGCTGACTTCCAGCACACCCTGCAAGCGCTCGGCAGACTTCTGAAAAGCCGGCCACTGGCCCTGGTCACCGTGCGCGATGCCGGCACGTGCCTGGCGGCGGTCGACACCTGTGATCCGGCATCCGCACAGGTGATGTCACAGTGGCTGGATGTGCTGTGCGAACACGACGAAGCATTGCTGCACGACTACGTCAGTCATCCCGAAGCGATTGACACGGCGCGCCTTGAACAGGGGTTGCGCGAGCAACTGGGCAAGGGCCTGGTCAACCCGGTGTTCGCCGGATCCGCTATCACCGGTGTCGGCGTTGCACAGATGATCGAGGCGATTACGCGGTTGTCCCCGATAAAGTCCCACGACGCCAGTGCCCCGGTGCTCGCCTCGGTGTTCAAGATCGACAGAGGCTGGGGTGGGCACAAGCGCTTTCATGTCTCGATGCTGGCCGGGACGTTGCACCTGCGGCAAACCATCGACACGCCGCTGGGCGCGTCCAGAATCACGGGTATTCATGTGTCCGCAAGCGGTGGCTTGCAGTCTGCCACCCACGCCAGCGCAGGTCAGATCGCCTGTATTACCGGGCTCGAAGGCGTTCGTATCGGCGACCGCATCGGCGTTCGCAGTGAGCGCCACCAGAGCGCTCAAACCTTTACGCCCCCGGCAATCGAAACCCATGTCGCCCCCGTTTTGCCAGCGCAGACCAAAGCACTCTGGGAAGCGTTAGGCGCACTCGCCGAACAGGATCCGTTGATCGACCTGCGAAGAAATGCCGCTGGGCTGGTTTTCGTCTCGCTTTACGGCGAGGTACAGAAAGAGATCATCCAGGCCACGCTGGCGGATGAGTACGACATCCAGGCCATCTTCGAGGAGAGCTCGGCCATCTGCGTCGAAACGTTGATCTCGACGGGCCAGGGGCTGGAGTCGCTCGAGGATGCGTCCAATCCGTTCCTGGCCAGCGTTGGTCTTCGTGTCAGTCCGGGCGCGCCGGGATCGGGGCAGACGTTCACCCGCCAGGCCCATGCCGGACTGATGCCGACGAGTTTCTACAAAGCCATCGAAGAGTCAGTCTTCGAGACCCTCAAAGAAGGCAAGCACGGGTGGGCAGTGCACGACTGCGAGGTCACGCTGACAACCGTCGACTACGAGTCCCCGTCAAGCACGGCCGCTGATTTTCGCCATCTCACCCCGCTGGTGCTCGCTGCGGCAATAGAAAGCGCCGGCACTCAGGTCTGTGAGCCACGCAGCGCGTTTCGAATTGAGGTGCCGGCAACAATGAGCAGCCCCGTCCATGCGTTGCTGGCCAAGGCTGGCGCCACGATCAGTGGCGCAACCCTGGGCGCAGAGACGGTCCGCATTGATGGCTCGATCGTCACCACCCGCATCTACACGTTGCAGCATGAAATACCGAACGTGACCAGTGGCCTCGGTTTCATGGAGAGCGAGCTCGCCACCTATGCGCCGGTCGTGGGAACCGCTCCTTGTCGGGAGCGGACCATGGCCAACCCTTACAACCGGCACGAGTACCTTCGCCAGGTAAGGCTCGGCCCGCGCATGGGCAGGCCGGCCAGCAGTGCCTGAGACGCCAGCGAGGTAGTCAGGCAACGGGCACTTCGCTGATTGTGTTCAACTGGACCAGATCTTCCGGCGGCAGATTCAGTTGCGGGGCAGCCATGATCTCTTGCAATTGCCCGACCGTACTTGCACCCACCACGGGTGCGACCACCGCGGGGCGAGACAGCAACCAGGCCAGCGCAACCTGCGTGCAGGTACTGTCGCAGTCCTGTGCAATCCGACGCAGCACTTCGAGGATCTGCCAGTTCCGGTCGTTGAAATACACACTCTGTACGCCGGCTGCGCGGGGAGAATTCGGCAATACCCCCTGCGGGTGGTAACGGCCGCAGAGGAAGCCCTTGGCCAGCGGGTTGTAGGGCAGCAAACCAATCCCTTCCTCCACGCATAGCGGCTGCAGTTCGGATTCGATTCGACCCCGCTCAACCAGGTTGTAGCGCTCCTGAACGCTGACATAGCCCACTTGGGCGCAGCGTTCGCTGATCCCCAACGACTTCATCAGTCGCCAGGCCTTGAAGTTGGAGCAACCCACATAACGCACCAACCCGCGCTGCACCAGATTGTCGAAGGCCCGTATCGTTTCCTCGATCGGGACATCGTCGTAGTCGTCATGCGCCTGATACAGATCGATGCAGTCGACTTGCAATCGGCTCAGCGAGCCTTCGACAGCCTTGACGATATGCCGCCAGGAAAGTCCCTGGTCATTCGGCCCTGGCCCCATGCGCCCCGACACCTTCGTCGCCAACAGCACCTCGTGACGCTTTGCCGTGCTTTTCAACCAGCGCCCCACGAACTCCTCCGAGGCCCTGCCGCCCACCCCGTCGCCAAACACCGGATAGACATCAGCGGTATCAATCAGGTTGCCACCCAACTCGACATAGGTATCGAACAACCTGCGCGATGTCGCTTCATCCACCCACCAATCGCATTGCGCGGTGCCAAGCGCGATGGCGGAAACCTTCAGCCCTGAGCGTCCAAGACGTCTGTAGTTCATAGTGATCCTGCCTTCCCTGTTCCAGTCGTTCCTTGCGTGCGCGAAGCAGTATAGCCAAGGCTTTTCGAAGCCCCTGCCGGGTTGATGACAGGGCGCTCGCCAAGTCAGGATCTTTGGCTACGCTTGGCTTCTGGGTGGCACAGGCACAGTCGTTACCCCCTGTGTTGCGCCGCACAGTGGTCATACAGAAGAACGGGGAGCGGTACTAACTCGGAGGGATTGCCCAAATGGCACTTTATCAGTGCAAGCCATGTGGAGAAGTATTCGAAGGCGAAGGCAACACCACCTATATATGTCCTTTTTGCCACCGCCACGTAGCGGCTTATAACGGTCAGCCCTCAAATCAGACTCCGCCAGTCAGGTATGGATTGCCGTTGCAACTTTCGGCCGAATATCTGGCGACGTCTCAATCTATAAAGCCTACCTGAATATTGAAATGTGCATGACCGTGACAACCCACCCGGACGTGGAGTTTTCAACGCACATGGGCATATTCCGCTCCCCCGTGCGCATGGTCGAAACATCAAGACTGAAGGAGTTAGCTGGCAATATAACGGTTGGGAGTGTCAATACAAAAACGCTTTTCAAGCACTTGCAAAAGGAAAGTGCTCTATCTCGGCCGGTTCTTAATCTCTCGGGACAGCTTCATGCGTATGCAGCCAGGAAGTGCATGATGTGCGGCCAAAAATCGCCTTGAAACTAAGGCCCCTGGCGGACTCTCTTGACGAAAGTACACACGTTGAAGTGGTCTTGGACTGGCTCAAGAAATGGCATTGAAAATGGCCGCCACCCCAGGCAGCCTTTCAAGCGATGTTGAACAGAAATTGGCGGAAGGCAGCCGGAGTCGAACCTGCCCGGGAACGGATGCCGTCCCCAACCGGGTTTGAAGCCCGGCCGCGCCACCGGGCGCGATTGCCTTCCTTGAACTCAGTGCTCGCTTTGTCGAGCCAACGCGTTGTCGAGCCGGATCTGGCGCTTGTTGCCCATGCGCCGGGTAAGACCGATCCGGTCGAAGTATTCGAGAATCTGGATGCTGCGCTTGCGACCCAACCCCGCAGCGTCGCGAAAGTCGGTGACCTGAATCACCGGATTCTGCGCCGTCAGTTGCAACAGCATAGCCGCCAATTGGCGCAACATTGTGTCGGTGTAGAACAAGTCGCGAACCACTTGATGCAGCAGCCCCAGCCGCGCCATTTTCCGTAGCAGCAGGCGCACGGTCGCTTCGTCGTGCCCCAGGTCGCGCACCCATGGCGGATCGAAACCGGGTTGTTCGAACAGTGGCTGCAATTGCTGCCACAGTGCATCGTCAGCAGGGCTCAGGCGTACTTCGTGAGCCGGCAAATGCAGCCACGGCCCGTTGGCGACGATCTCACCACTGTCCATCAGTTCGTCCAGCAAACTGAGGAAGGTCGCGCGCTCCAGCGCTGTCCCGCTGAAACGTCTCAAACGATCCCGATCAGGACCAAGCTGATCGGGCTCCAGTTGATGGAACCGCCCCAGGTGCCCGAGCAGCGACGCCTTCATCGTGTGCCAACGCTCGCGTCCAAACAGCAACGGCCTCAGGCGCGTCTGGATCAAACGCACATCCGCTGGCAGCACCCACGAATCGCGTGGGCGGTTGAACTGGCGCTCCAGGCGTTGTGGATCAAGGCCGGTGTCGCTGTTGGCCAGCAGCGCAGGCAATGCCTGTTCCAGAGAATCTGTACCGGACAGCGCTTGTAGCTGCACAAGTCGTTCGCCGCTGCGCCGTTGCCGACTCGGTGCGAACGGATCAAGCACCCGCCCGCCGCCGAGGGTCCTTTGCGCGCTTTGATCCCGAAGAATCAGCGGATCACCCTTCACTGCCTGCACCGGCACATTCAGCAGAATTTGTGCAAACATGCGACCGCCAGGCGGCAGGCTGGTGCCCTCCAGCAAAGCCACTCGCCCGGTCACGTCCTGGGTGCCGATGTGCACATGCACCGGATGAAAATGTTCGAACGCGGCGCATTCGCTGGCCAGCAAGTGCATCTCGATATCCAGGCGCCGGGTCGGTGCATGCAGCCACTCACTGAGCAGCCATTGGCCACGGTGAATCTGTTCCAGCGAGAGACGTTCAGCGCTCAGATTCAACGCCACACGTTGCCCGGCAAATGCCGTGGCCGTCGCCTGATTTTGCGCATGCAGGCCCCGAACCCGGACCGATTTGCCGAGCGCACCCAGCATCAGCGTATCGCCCAACGCGACCTGCCCGGACAACGCCGTGCCCGTCACCACAATGCCGGCGCCGGCGACGCTGAACGCGCGGTCGATGGCCAAACGAAATCCGCCGTCACGATTGCGCGGCACAACCTCATGCTGCGCACTCGACAATGCCTCGCGCAAGGCATCGACGCCCTGCCCGGTCACGCTCGATACGGCGGTTATCTGTGCACTGGCAAACGGGCCAGGTGCGAGCAGCACTTCAATCTGATCGCGCACTTGCTCGACTCTGAGCGGATCGACACGGTCGCATTTGGTGATGGCGACCAGCGCCCTGGGAATGCCCAGCAATTCGACAATCGCCAGATGCTCGCGGGTCTGCGGCATCACACCGTCGTCGGCGGCCACCACCAACAGCACCAGATCAATGCCTTGTGCGCCGGCCAGCATATTGTGGGTGAAGCGCTCATGACCGGGTACGTCGATAAACCCGGTCAACGGCGCATCGGGCGCCAGTGCCGCGTAGAGGTAGCCGAGGTCGATGGTCATGCCGCGCAGACGCTCTTGCGGGCGACGATCGCCGGCCTGCCCGGTCAGCGCCTGCAGCAACGCCGTCTTGCCATGGTCGATGTGTCCCGCCGTGCCGACGATCACCCTGCACCACCCAGCATCAACACGCCCGTGGCGAGGGAGCTTGCTCGCGCTGGACTGCGTAGCAGGCCCCTTCTTCTGGACGGACAAAAAGGGGCCGCTTCGCGTCCCAGCGCGAGCAAGCTCCCTCGCCACGGGTTATTCATGGGTGTTCAACTTTCAACTGATCAAGTTGCGCCAGCCAGGCCGGCTCGTCGTCCAGTTGCCGCAGATCCAGCCACAACGCGTCATCGTCGATACGGCCCAGCAGCGGAATCGGCAAGGCGCGAAAGGCGCCCTCCAGATTCAGCAACTGACGCCCCCGCAGACGTTTCGACACTTGAGGTCGCAGGCACAACGCCGCGCTGGGCAAGCGCGCCACCGGTTGGCTGCCGCTGCCGATCATGCCCAGCGACGGCACGGCGCTGACGTTCCAGCCGTCACCCAACGCTTGCGCCAGTGACGGTTGCAAGCGCTCGGCCTGCGCGAGAATGTCGGCTTGCGGTCGAGTCAGCAGACGCAGGCTCGGCAGACGCTCGGCCAGTCGGTCCGGATCGCGGTACAAGCCCAGCACCGCTTCGAGCGCCGCCAGCGTCAGCTTGTCGACCCGCAGCGCGCGTTTGAGCGGGTTCTTCTTGATCTTGGCGATCAGCTCTTTACGCCCGACAATCAACCCCGCCTGCGGGCCGCCGAGCAATTTGTCGCCGCTGAAGGTGACGATGTCGGCACCATCAAGCAACGCCTGACGCACCGTCGGTTCGGCGGGCAAACCCCAGCGGGTCAGGTCCAGCAAACTGCCGCTGCCAAGGTCTTCGAGCAACGGCAAGCCATGCTGGTGCGCCAGTGCCGCCAACTCGGCGGTCGGCACCCGCGCGGTAAATCCTTCGATGCTGTAGTTGCTCGCATGCACGCGCATGATCAAACCGCTGCGCGGGCTGATGGCCGCTTCGTAGTCACGGGCATGGGTGCGATTGGTGGTGCCGACTTCGTGCAGGCGTACGCCGGCGCGGGCCATGATGTCGGGAATGCGAAAGGCGCCGCCGATCTCGATCAGTTCGCCCCTTGAGATGATGCCTTCCTTGCGTGCGCCGAGACTGTTGAGGGTCAGCAGCACGGCGGCGGCATTGTTGTTGACCACGGTGACGGCTTCGGCGCCGGTCAGTTCACGGATCAGGCCTTCGATCAGATCATCGCGGTCGCCGCGCTTGCCGCTGCGCAAATCAAACTCCAGATTCAGCGGATAACGCGCTGCCATTTGCACGGCCTCTATCGCTTCCTCGGGCAACAACGCCCGGCCGAGATTGGTGTGCAGTACCGTGCCGGTGAGGTTGAACACTCGGCGCACCTGGCTGCGCTGTTGCGCGACAAGGCGCTCACTCACCCTGCCCGCCAGCGCCTCGGGAGCGACTTCAAGCGCATCAAGTTCGCCAGCGAGAACGCCTTCGCGCAAATCATCGAGCAGTTGCCGCAGGCTGGCCAGCAGCGCATCTCGTCCATAACGGGTGGCCAGCGGCTGGCACGCAGGATGACGCAGCAGACTGTCGATGGAAGGCAAGCGCAGAGGTGACGGCATCGGGGCTCCTGAAAGCAGTGAACTGCGGCCTCAGTGTAGTCAATCGCCTCCGGGCGCAAGCAGCAGATTGGGCGCGCTGCGCTGATAGCCTTCCTGCTCCAGGCGCATGTCCAGTATCAGGCTGCTCAAGTCCGCCGACAGTGCTTCAGCCTCGGCGTCGTTTTCCAGGTAGATCTGTTTGAGGTAGCTGTTGCAGCCGGGACAGACCTCGGCGCGCAACGGTGCATGACCGGCAGCATGGCGGTCATCGTCGAGGCTGACGTATTGCAGGCCCTTGCTCTGTTCGCAATACACGCACTTGACCCGCACCACATGCCATTCACAGGCGCACAGCGAACACACCAGATAGCGCAAACCGTTGTATTTGCCGCGATGGCGAATGACCCCGGCCATGGCGGGCGAACCACAGCTCGGGCATTGGCTGAGACTGTCGCCAGGCTTGAGTTCCGGGTTCGGCGTTTGCAGCAGCCAATGACTCCAGGCCGCTTGCAGTGCCGCGCCCAGAAACGGCACCAGCGCCGCCGGCACCAGCGCGTATTGCCCACTGATCAGCGCAACCGCCCAGGCCTTGAGTTGACCGACATCCGCAGCCTCCAGCCTGGCCAAAGCCTGTTCCACCGCTGATTGAGGCGGTGCCGGACAGCGCTCCAGCAGGGCTCGCAGATACGGCAACCAACCCTCTTCGCGCACCAGCGTATCGGCAGAAAATGGCGGCAATCCGTGTTGGCGGCAGACTGTCATCCGTTCAGGATCAGGCATCACTGCGGTGTGCGGCGGTTCATCGATCAGGCTCTGCTGAACACGGCACACGGCCGCCATCAAGTGCAAGTAATCCGCCAGCGGATGCCCCTCAGCCAACAGATCCAGACGTAACGCCCGCACACTGAACAGGTTGTACGGTGGCCTATACAGAAAAGGCGGAGAACTGGCCGCCGCCTCTATTTCCCCAGGTTCAAGAATCGTCGCCAAGTCATCCTCCTTTTTTGCTGATGGACTGGTCCACCGGTTCTTCGCGGGTCACTTCGCGATACCACAATTCATGGTGTTTTTTCGCCCAGGCGCGGCTGACCCAGCCGTGCAACATCGCGTCCACCGAGCCCTTGATCCAGAGGCCGGCGTAGATGTGGATGATGATGCTCAACACCAGCACAAACCCCGCCAGTGCATGCAACAACATCGCCCAGCGAATCACCGTGATGCCGAAATACGCGCTGAAATAAGCGCGCCAGATCACCAGCCCGGTGAACAGCAACCCCAGCATGCAGGCCAGCAACGTCCAGAACAACAGCTTCTGCCCGGGGTTGTATTTGCCGATCGGTGGCACGCCTTCTTCCTGGTTCTGAATCACCCGCCCGACCCGCCGCAGCCACAGCCCGTCGTTGTGAATAAAGAAGTTGGCGCGCCAGAAGCGAATCACCAGGCCGAGGAACAGCACGAACATCAGCACGCCCATGAACGGGTGCAGCACCCGCGTCCACGGCCCGCCGCCGAACAGATTGCTCAGCCAGAACAGCGCCGGATGAAACAACGCCAGCCCCGACAGTGCCGCCATGAAAAACAGGATCGCCACCAGCCAGTGATTGGTACGCTGGTTGGCGGTGTAGCGCAGGATCTGCTTGCGGATCATGGTCTGTCCTCCCCGCGCGGATCATAGGTGTGTACCGAGGGGTCGACCTGATGCACCGCTGGATCGGGCAGCGTCGGCTGCTCGTCCTCTTCGACCCGCTGCGGCCCGATGCGCACGTAGTGGAAGAACCCGGCCAGCACCGCCGCGCCCATCGCCAGCAGCGCCAACGGCTTGCTCACGCCTTTCCACAGGCCCACCAACGGACTGATCGCCGGGTCTTTCGGCAAACCGGCGTAGATTTGCGGCGTGTCGGCATGGTGCAGCACGTACATCACATGCGTGCCGCCGACGCCAATCGGGTCATACAGCCCGGCGTTTTCGAAACCACGGCTTTTCAGGTCGACGATGCGTTCGGCGGCGTGCTCCTTCATGTCGTCCTTGGTGCCGAAGACGATGGCGCCGGTCGGACAGGTTTTCACGCAGGCCGGCTCCAGCCCCACCGCAACGCGGTCCGAACACAGGGTGCATTTGTAGGCCTTGTGGTCCTTTTGCGAGATGCGCGGGATGTTGAACGGGCAACCGGTGATGCAATAACCGCAACCGATGCAGTGATCCTGATCGAAATCGACGATGCCGTTGGCGTGCTTGATGATCGCGCCGGGGCTGGGGCACGCCGCCAGGCAACCGGGCTCGTCGCAGTGCATGCAGCCGTCCTTGCGGATCAGCCACTCGAGATTGCCGGCGTCGGTTTCGTGCTCGGTGAAGCGCATCAGGGTCCAGGTTTCGGCGCTCAGGTCGTGGGGATTGTCATAGGTGCCGAGGTTGTGGCCGACCTCGTCGCGCAGCTCGTTCCACTCCGAACAGGCGACCTGGCAGGCCTTGCAGCCGATGCACTTGGTGGTGTCGATCAGCTTGGCCACTTCTTCCTGATGGCGCACGGACGGCGGCACAGTGGTGGTGGCCGAACGGGCAATGATGTCTTGGCTCGCCATCTAGACTTTCTCCACGTTGACCAGGAATGACTTGGATTCCGGGGTCTGGGAATTGCCATCACCGAGAAACGGCACCAGGGTATTGGTCAGGTAGCCGTGGCGCGTCAGCCCGGTAAAGCCCCAGTGCAGCGGGATACCGATGTGGTGCACCACCTGGCCGTTGACCTGCAACGGCCGAATACGCTTGGTCACCACCGCCACCGCTTCAATGAAGCCACGCTTGCTGCTGACCCGCACCTTGTCGCCGGCCACGATGCCTTTCTCCTTGGCCAGCACCTCGCCGATCTCGACGAATTGCTCGGGCTGGGCAATTGCGTTGAGCCGGCAATGTTTGCTCCAGAAGTGGAAATGCTCGGTCAGCCGGTAGCTGGTGGCCGCGTACGGATAGTCCTTGGCTACGCCCAGGCTATCCCAGACCGAATCGAAGATCCGCGCCGCCGGGTTGCTGGTGGCTTTCTTGTTGGTCGGGTGCAACGGGTTGATACCGATCGGCGTCTCGAACGGCTCGTAGTGTTCGGGGAATGGACCCTCGTTCATCTTGTCCACGGCGAAGAACCGCGCCACGCCCTCGGGGTTCATGATGAACGGATTCATGCCGGCCTCGGGCGCCGAATCGACCTTGAAGTCCGGCACGTCGGTGCCGCCCCAGGCCTTGCCGGTCCACCACACCAGTTTTTTATTGTCGGCCCAAGGCTTGCCCTGGGTGTCGGCGGAGGCGCGGTTATAGAGAATCCGCCGGTTCATCGGCCACGCCCAGGCCCAGCCCAGGTGTTGCTTCATGCCGTACGGATCGCTGTTGTCACGCCGCGCCATCTGATTGCCGGCCTCGGTCCAACTGCCGCAGAAAATCCAGCAACCGGAGGCCGTACTGCCGTCGTCCTTGAGTTGGGCGAACGCCGTCAACTGCGAGCTGCCCTTGACCGCCAACCCGCTCGCGTCGGTGAAGTCGGTGGTGGCGTAGCCATTGATTTCCTTGGCCAGTTCTTCCGGCGACGGCTCGTCGGTGATCTTGTACGGCCACGACAACTTGAGGATCGGGTCGGGGAATGCACCGCCCTGCTCCTGATAGCGTTTGCGCAGGCGCAGGAACAACTCGCTCATGATCCGCACGTCGGTCTGCGCTTCGCCTGGCCCGTCGGCGCCTTTCCAGTGCCATTGCAGCCAGCGACTGCTGTTGACCAGTGAGCCGTCTTCTTCGGCAAAACAGGTGGTGGGCAGGCGAATGACTTCAGTCTGGATGTCGGCACTTGTCACGTCGTTATACGGCCCGACGTTTTTCCAGAATTCCGAGGTTTCGGTGGACAGCGGGTCCATCACCACCAGCCATTTGAGCTTGGCCAGCGCCGCCATCACCCGGTTCTTGTCCGGCAACGCGGCAATCGGGTTGAAGCCCTGGCACATATAGCCATGGACCTTGCCCTGGCCCATCAGGTCGAACATTTTCAGGATGTCGTAGCTGGGGATGTCGAGTTTGGGCAAGTAGTCGTAGGCCCAGTGGTTTTCGGCCGTGGCGTTGGCGCCGTACCAGGCTTTCATCAGGCTGACGTGGAATTTGCCGTAGTTCTGCCAGTACGACAGCTGCCCCGGCCGCAACGGTTTCAGCGCACGCTTGGCGATGTAGGCGTCGTAATCCTGCTCGGCGTCCACCCCCAGCGTCAGGTAACCCGGCAGCGAGTTGGAGAGCAAGCCAAGATCAGTCAGGCCCTGAATATTGGAGTGCCCGCGCAAGGCATTGACGCCGCCGCCGGGCATGCCGACGTTGCCCAGCAGCAGTTGCACCATCGCCGCGCTGCGGATGATCTGCGAGCCGATCGAGTGCTGCGTCCAGCCCAGGGCATAAAGAATCGTCATGGTCTTGCCCGGTTGCGAGCAGGTGGCGATCTCTTCCCAGATTTTCTTGATCGCATCCACCGGCATGCCGCAGATCTGGCTGGCCAGGTCGATGTTGTAGCGGCTGTAATGCACCTTCATCAGTTGATAGACGCAGCGTGGGTCTTGCAGGGTCGGGTCGACCTTGGCAAAACCGTCCTCGCCCATTTCATAACCCCAGCCGGACTTGTCGGTGTAGCTGCGCTTGGCCACGTCGTAGCCGCTGAAAATCCCGTCCTCGAAGCTGAACCCGGCTTTGATGATGAACGATACGTCGGTGTACGCGTTGACGTACTCGTGCTGGATCTTGTCTTCAGTCAGCAGGTAATTGATCAGCCCGCCCATGAAGGCGATGTCGGTGCCGGTGCGAATCGGTGCGTAATAGTCGGCCACCGAGGCCGTGCGGGTGAACCGCGGATCGACCACGATCAGCCGCGCCTTGTTGTGCGCCTTGGCTTCGGTCACCCATTTGAAACCACAGGGGTGCGCCTCTGCTGCGTTGCCGCCCATCACCAGGATCAGATTCGCGTTGGCGATATCGGTCCAGGTATTGGTCATGGCACCACGGCCGTACGTCGGGGCAAGACTTGCCACCGTCGGGCCGTGTCAGACACGCGCCTGGTTATCGAACCCCAGCATGCCGAGACTGCGAATGACCTTGTGGGTCAGGTAGCCCGCTTCGTTGGACGCCGCCGAGGCCGCGAGGAACCCGGTGGTCAGCCAGCGATTGACCGTCTGGCCCTGGGCATTCTTCTCGACGAAGTTGGCGTCGCGGTCGGCCTTCATCAGGTCGGCGACGCGGTCCAGCGCTTCATCCCAGGAAATGCGCGTCCACTCGCTGCTGCCGGGCTTGCGTACCTGCGGGTACTGCAAGCGGCTGGGGCTGTGGATGAAGTCCAGCAGGCCTGCGCCTTTGGGGCACAAGGTGCCGCGATTGACCGGGTGGTCGGCGTCACCTTCGATATGGATGATGCTCTGGGCGACGTTCTTGGCGTTATCGCCCTGGCTGTACATGATCAAGCCGCAACCGACCGAGCAATACGGGCAGGTGTTGCGGGTTTCACGGGTGTGGGTGAGTTTGAAATGACGCACTTGCTCGGCGAAGGCCGTCGCGGGGAGCATGCCCAGCGCGCCCAGACTCGAGCCCGCAAGGCCGATACCGGCGACCTTGAAGAATTGACGACGGCTGAGGTCCATCGTGCACTCCTGATCAGTGGAAACCCGATACTTTTGCCGGGGTTCCTGGACAAACACGGTTGTGGCAGCGTGGCTACCGACACTCAAACTTTAGTCAATGTGACAGTAAATGCGCTGCCAACCGACCGTCGGCAGGCAATGCACATTCCCGCCCCTGTGGGAGCGAGCCTGCTTCAGCGAGTCTGCAACTCGCCGAGGATGAACACCACCATCACCAGCATCCAGCACAGGTACACCCAGCCAAACAACTGCACCCAGCCCTTGTGGCGATACACCCCCAGGTAAAACAACAGCAACAACGCGAACTGCCCCGCCGCCACCGACATGATCAAGCCATTGCGGTATGGCCAGGAAAACGCTGCCGCAAGCACTTCGATCAGCAGCAGCACCAACAGCACGGCATAGATTTTCAACGCTTGGGCATTGTTCATGATCAGCGCCCCACCAGGTACAGCGTCGCAAACAGCACAATCCAGATCGCGTCCACCAGGTGCCAGTAGAGCGTGGTCATCTCGATCCGGGTACGCGCCTGATGGGGCGCCAGGTGTTTGAGTCGGGCCCACAACCACAGCACCAGCCCGACGGCCACCAGCACGTGCACGCCATGCAGCGCGGTGGCGATGAAATACAGGTTCATGAACAGGCGCGCCGACGGCAAGTACAACGGCGAGTCGGCGCTGAAACCGGGCAGCAGGCCTTCGCGATATTCCAGCGTGTATTCGATGCCTTTGCAGGTCAGGAACAGCAGCCCCAGTGCTGCCGAACCAAGCAAACATCGCCGCACCCGAAGCAGTTGCCGAGGCTGCGAAAACATCTGTTCAGAGGCAATCAACGCCAGGCTCATCAACAGGCTGCTGCTCAACAGCATGAAGGTGTTGGCCGTCGCCAACCCGTAATGCAGCCCTGCCACCGCTTCGGCCACACCGTCGGCATGTTCGATCCGGTAGAACCACGCCACCATGATCAGGCTGCCGAACATCATCACTTCGCTGGCCAGAAACAGCCACATGCCCAGCCGCGCTGCCTCGCGCTGCTGCGCCCAGGCCGCGAACTGTTCGGCCGGCTGTTCGTCAGAGCGGATCACGGCGCGCCTCGGGGGAATAGTCATAGGCTTCGAAATCCACGATCACTGGTGCCTCGAAGTTGTGCGTCGGCGGCGGCGACGGAATGCGCCACTCCAGCCCTGCCGCTTCCCACGGGTTCATCGGCGCCCGCTCGCCCCAGCGCAGCGAACCCAGCAGGTAGAAGAATGGCAACGCATAGGCCACGGCGAGGATCGAGGCGCCGGCCGAGGACAGCACATTGAGGAACTGAAAGTCCGGGTCGTAGGTGTGATATCGCCGGGGCATGCCCAGGTAGCCGAGGATGAATTGCGGAAAGAACGTCAGATTGAAACCACAGAAAATCATCACCGCGGTGATCTTGCCCCATAGCTGCGGGTACAGCCGGCCAGTAATTTTCGGCCACCAGAAATGCAGCGCACCGAAGTAACCGGCCACCGCCGCGCCGACCATGATGTAGTGGAAATGCGCGACCACGAAATACGTGTCGTGGGCATGCAAGTCCGCCGCCAGCAGTGCGAGGAACAACCCGGTGACGCCGCCGATGATGAACAGGCCGATAAAGGTCAGGGCAAACAGAAACGGCGCCGTCACCGTCAGGTCGCTTTTATACAGGGTCGCGCTCCAGTTATAGGCCTTGATCGCCGACGGGATCGAGACCATGAAACTGAGCAGCGAAAACGCCAGGCTGGCATACATCGACTGCCCGGCGACAAACATGTGATGCCCCCACACCAGAAAGCCGATCACCGCGATGGCCACGCTGGACGCAGCGACAAAGCTGTAGCCGAAGATACGCTTGTGCCCTGACGCGGTGATCAATTCGCTGATCACGCCCATGGCCGGCAGGATCATGATGTACACCGCCGGGTGGCTGTAAAACCAGAACAGGTGCTGAAACAACAACGGATCGCCGCCCAGGCGCGGGTCGAACACGCCGATCTGGAACAGGTGCTCGGCGGCCACCAGAATCAGCGTGACCGCCAGCACCGGAGTGGCCAGCACCAGAATGATCGAGGTTGCGTACATCGACCAGACGAACAGCGGCAGGCGCATCCAGGTCATGCCCGGCGCGCGCAGCGTGTGCACGGTGGCGATGATGTTGATGCCGGTGAAGATCGACGAAAACCCGGCGATAAACACCCCGCAGATCACCGCCACCACATGGCCGTTGCTGAACATCGTCGACAGCGGCGTGTAGAAAGTCCAGCCGGTATCGACCCCGCCGAGCAACAGCGCGAGCAAGGTGAACAACCCGCCGCCGAGCAGCAGATACCAGCTGAACAGGTTCAACCTTGGAAAGGCCATGTCCTTGGCACCGATCATGATCGGCACCAGAAAATTGCCGAACACACTGGGAATCGACGGGATCAGGAAAAACCAGACCATGATCACCCCGTGCAGGGTGAAGGCGCGGTTGTAGCCGTCGGCGGTCAGCAAGTCACCGTTCGGCGTCACCAGCTCGATACGGATCAGGCTCGCCGCCAGCCCGCCGACAAAGAAAAAGAAGGTCACGGTGATCATGTACAGCACCGCGATGCGCTTGTGGTCCTGGGTCAGGAACCACGACATCAAGCCCTGTTTGTGCAGATAACTGGGTGCGCTCATGGGTTTTCCTTGGCTGGGCCGGCAGGTAAGGCACGCAGATAAGCCACCAGTCGTTGCACGGCTTCTTCATCGAGCAGATTGCTGTAGGTCGGCATGATCGGCGCGTAACCGGCGACCAGTTTCTGTTGCGGCAACATGATGCTTTCGCGCAGGTAATCGTCGTCGGCCAACACCTGGCTGCCGTCGGCCAGTTTCACCTGCTGGTTGTAGAGCCCTTCCAGCGGCGGCGCCGAGGCCGTGCCGTGGCAGCTGCCGCAACCGAACTGGCGATACAGGGTTTCGCCCTGGCTGATCAGGTCGGCCTGGGTGCCGTTGGCTTGCAGCCAGCGTTCGTAATCGGCGGGATCGAGTACCACCAGTCGCGCCAGCATGGCGGCGTGGTCGGTGCCGCAATACTGGGCGCAGTACGCCTCGTAGGTGCCGCTGTGTTCGGCCTGGAACCAGAGCATGCTGTAGCGCCCCGGCAGCACGTCCTGCTTGATCCGCAGGGCCGGGAAAAACAGGCTGTGGATCACGTCCTCGGAAATCATCGTCAGCTTCACCGCCCGCCGTGCCGGGACATGCACAGTATTGATCTCGCGCTGGCCACCCGGATGCTGGAACTTCCACATCCATTGCCGCGCCGTGACCTGGATCTCCATGGCATCAGCCGGTGGCGTGCGGGCGATGAAAAACAGCCGCGCCGAGAACAGAAACACCACCAGCGAGCCTATGAACGGCAGAATGATCCAGGTCAGCTCGATCGGCAGGTTGCTTTGCGCACGGTGGTCGCGATCCGCCTTGCGCCCGCGCCGATAGCGCCAGATGAACAGCCACAAGGCGACGAACACCGGCACCACGAACAACACCATCATCGCGGTGAAGCCGATCACCAGCCAGTCGACCGACACCGCGTAGTCCGAGGCCTGCTCAGGCCACAGGCGCAGCAAATGCTCTTTCATGGCTGCACCTCACGCCGACGTTTGTCCCGACGCAACGCCAGAAAGATAAACCCGCCCAATACCAACACGGTCGCTGACCCCGCCACTTGCAACAGCCCGATGATGCGGCTGCTATAGGTGCCGCTTTGCGGATCGTAGTGATAGCAGAGCAGCAACAGTTGTTCCTTGAGTTCGCCCAGCTTGCCCTGCCCCGCCTCGGTCAGGGCCAGACGCAGGTCTTCGGGCTGATAGCCCAGGCCATAGAGCCAGCGCGACAGTCGGCCATCGCCGGTAATCACCGCCACCGCCGAACTGTGGGCGTACTGCTGCAGTTGCTCGTCGAAGCGATAACCGAAACCCAGCGCGGCGGCCAATGCCTGGCTGGACGCGGCGTCGCTGGTCAGCAGGTGCAGCGCGGGTTCGTTTTGCAACTGCGGCCAGTGTCGGGCCAGCTTTGTCAGTTCCTCACGGGCGGCACCGGCGTCTTCACGGAGGTCGAAGCTGAAAGCGATCACCTGAAAGTCGCGGCCCAGGCGGTACGGCTGATTCGCCAGTTGATTGAACAGGGTCGACAGCGCGGCGCCGCAGACATTCGGGCAGCGGTAATACAGCGGCACCACGACCGTGGGCTGGCCGTGCAGCAGATCGCCAAGACGCACCGTTTGCCCGTGCTGGTCGGTGAAGCGGGTGTCCAGCGGCAGTTTGGCGCCGACGTGAGCAACGTCGATGCCGGCGGCGGCAAACGGGTCGAACGCCGTCGCGCCGGCACAGGGCAGCCAGATCAACAGCAGGATGAGGAGCAGACGTTCAAGGCTCATGGGGCACCTGCGCAGGCGTTGGCCAGCCGCGTTGCAGCAAGAGCGGACGCGCCTGATCCAGCGGCAAATGCACGATGCCGCGCTCGCGATCAACCCAGCCGAAGCTGTCCAGGTGTTGCCGGTCGGCGGCCATGTGCTGCTCGCCGTCGCTCCACGGATCGGCTTGCAAGCGTGGCGCTGGTGGCAGCAGGCGTTCGCTTTCCCTGGCGCTCAACGGCGGTTGCTGCGCGGCGAACTGTTGCTGGTGGCTGATCAGCAGCCACGCCACGCCGCTCAGGCACAGGACGATGGCCGCCAGCAACATGGCCAGCAACGGCCAGACCTTGCTGCGGTCGAGATCGTCGGGTTGATAGCCGTCAGGTTTCATGGCGCCTCCGTTGCCAAAGTCGCTGCCACCAGGCCCACAGGCCGAGTCCGTAAACAACCTGGCATAACAGCGCGATCAACAGCGGACCGACCTCCATCGAGGTGAGTACCGACGGCAAGCTCATCCAGATCGACTCGACAGCGCCCAGCAGCAAAATCACACAGCAACCCCGGATCAGCATGCGTTCGCGATGCCCCACGGGCGAAGCCAATACCAGCAGACACAGCAACTGAGCGACCACCAGCAGCCCGGTCAGAACGCCCCAACCGCCCTGTTCACGCACGCGATACCACTGGGTTTCATGCGCCAGGTTCACCGACCAGACGATCAGGTACTGCATGAACTGCACATACACCCAGAACGCCAGCGCGCTGACCAGCAAGCCGCGCAGCACCGTGCGTTGTTGCACCGGCAGCGGCAACGGGTTCCAGCACAGCACGCACAACCCACAGAAGGCCAGGCCCGCAAGCAATTGCCGGGCAATCAACAGCAGGCCGAACAGGCTGGAGGCAAAGCCCTGTTGCAGCGACATCAGCCAATCCACGGCGCTCAGGCTGCTGACCAGCACAAAGATGATCAGGCCCGGCCCGCAGCGTTTGCGCCGCTGCTCGACGACCCAGCGTTGCAGCACGATGAAGACCACGCCGTACAACAGCGTGCGCAGCATGAAGAAGCCCGGCGATAACCACACGCCGCGAAACCCCACGTCGTGAACGTGAAACCACGGGTACAGCCATGCCATGCCCAGCAGCACCGGCAGCAGCATCGGCACGATCAGCCAGATACCGCTCAGGCCCAGGCGTGTGCCGGGGGCCAACAGTAATTGCCAGCGCCCGCGAATCAGCGGCGTGATCAACCCCAGCAGCAGGCAACCGAGAATCACGCTGCTGGCATTCAGCGCCGCCGCCAACGTCCCGGCAGCCACCCAGCCCGGTTGCCAGACCGCGAGCACCAGCAGCACCAGCGCGCTAATGACAAAGGCTACGGTCAGGCGCCTCATGGCTGCGCCGCCTCGAACGCCTGACGCAGGGGCGGCGGCAGGTTCGACAGTTCAGCGTGCTGGCTCAGTTGCAACAGCCGCAGATGGGCGACGATGGCCCAGCGATCAGCCGGTTTGATGCGCGAGGCGTAGCCGTACATCAAGCTCTGTCCCTGGGCGATCACCTGCATCAGGTGTTCGTCGGTGGCGTCGAGCAAACGCGGTTCGGTGAAGGCCGGCGGCTGGGGAAAGCCGCGACCGACCACCAGCCCATCGCCCAGCCCGCTCAAGCCGTGGCACGGCGTGCAGTAGATGCGGTATTCGGTTTCGCCCCGGGCCAGCAAGGCTTCGGTCAGCTCGGGACGCTGTTGTACTGTCGCTTCAATCTGCAACTGGCCACGCGCAACGCTGCCGACGGGAGGCTGCAAACTGCTGGAGCTGTTGACGAACAAGGTGCCGGGGCGTTGTTCCTTGACCTTGGCCTGATGCGCCATGTCATCGCAGGCGCTGCACAACAGCACCAGCATCAACAACCAGGGCCGCAGGCTCACGCTGCCACCTCGCGCACGGCCAGCGCCCGTTGCTGCAACCAGTCACGCGTGGTGACGGGGTCGAACAGCGGGTCCGAGGCGGCGATGAACAGCAGAAAACGATCATCGCCGCCGCGCTCAAAGCCTTCGACCGCAAACAGCGGATGATGCAAACGCGGCAAGCGGCTGCCGATCAACAGCGCCAACACGGCGGCGCCAGCAGCAAACACCACGGCGAACAGAAACGTCACCACCATGAACGCGGGCAAGGCAACCATTGGCCGCCCGCCGATATTCAGCGGGTAAGCCAACACCGTGCCGATCTGCATCAGCAAGGCCAGGGCGATCCCCGAGACGGCACCGACACTGGCCATCCACGGCACCCACGAAGCCTTGGGCGCCAGCAGCGCTTCCAGGGATTCCAGTGGGAATGGCGCAAACGCATCCAGCTGTCGGTAACCCAGGGCACACGCTTGCCGGGTGGCCTGCTCCAAGGGCTCGGCGGCATTGAATTCGGCGAGCAACCCCAGCGCTTCACTCATCGCCGCGCTCCTTGTGCAGCGCCTGTTTCACCTCGAATGCCGAGACCATCGGCAAGAAGCGAATGAACAGGCTGTACGGCACCAGGAACACGCCGAAGCTGCCGATGAACAGCGACCAGTCCCAGAAGCTGGGGCTGTAAGCCCCCCAGGCCGACACCAGGAAATCGCGGGTCTGCGGCGGGATCAGCAGCATGAAACGCTCGGCCCACATGCCGATCAACACGGCGACAGCGACAGCCGCAAGGCGCCCCGGACGCTGACGCACCGTGCGCCACCACAAGGCTTGCAGCACGCCGACATTGCATATGATCGCCAGCCAGAAACTCCAGGCGTGCGGGCCGCTCAGGCGCGTCATCAGCACTTCGATGTCATGCGCATCGCCCGTGTAGAACGGCAGGAACAGGTCGGTCAGGTAGCCGTAAGCGGTCATCCAGCCGGTGGCCAGCAACAGCCGCCCGAGCATGTCCAGATGGCGCGGGGTGATCAGCATTTCGATGCGCAGCAACCAGCGCAAACCGATGGCCAGCAGCGACACCAGTGCGAACCCGGAGAACACCGCACCGGCGACGAAATACGGCGGGAACACCGTGGAGTGCCAACCGCTCTGCGGGCCCATCGTCAGCAGGAACGAATAGCCGCTGGACACCGCGAACACCAGGGGAATCGCCAGCATCGCCAACACCCGCGTGGCCCGGCGCCACAACGCCCAGTGCCGTTGCGAACCGCGCCAACCCAGCGCCATGACGCCATACACATAAGGCGCAATTGAGCCCTTGGCACGGTCGCGCGCCGTCGCAAAATCGGGAATGGCGCCGACATACAGAAACAGCAGCGACACGCTCAGGTACGACAGGATCGCGAACATGTCCCATGCCGTCGGGCTCTTGAACTGCGGCCACAGCCCCATTTCATTGGGGTACGGCATGGTCCAGTAGAACAGCCATGGCCGCCCCAGGTGCAGGATCGGGTACAGCGCCGCGCAGATCACCGCCATCAGCGTCATCAGTTCCGCGAGGCGGTTGAGGGTGTGGCGCCAGGGCCGTTCGATCAGCAGCAGCAAGGCCGAGATGAACGTGCCGGCGTGGCCGATGCCCAGCCACCAGATGTAGTTGAGAATGCCAAAGCCCCAATGCACCGGCTGATTGTTGCCCCACATGCCCACGCCATTGGCCAGCAACACAGCGGCGGACGCCACGTACAGCAACAGCAAGGCGATGCCCAGACCGAACAAAGCGCGCCACGCGTTGGGCCGGGGCATGTGCTGCAACGGGCCGAAGACCTGGCGCGACACTTGCTGATCGCTCAGGTCTGCCGGCAGGAAATGCGCGGTATCGTGCAGCAGCGGTTCAGGCTTCATCGGCGCCCTCCCCAGTCGATTGTTCTTCAATTCGCGCCAGGTACGTGGTGCGTGGCCGTGTGCCCAACGCTTCGAGCAGTCGATAGTGACGTTTGCCGCCACGGGCCTGGCTGACGGCGCTGGCGGGGTTGGCGATGTCACCGAAGTGGATTGCCTGACTGGCGCAGGTCTGCTGACAAGCCGTGACCACGGCACTGGTATCGAAGTCGGCACCTTGCTGTTTGTCGTCGATTCGCGCCGCGCTGATGCGTTGAATGCAGTAGGTGCATTTTTCCATCACCCCCCGTGAGCGCACCGTGACTTCGGGATTGCGCTGGGCCTGAATCGACGGCGCAGCGTTGGCGCTCCAGTCCAGCCAGTTGAAACGCCGGACCTTGTACGGGCAATAAGAGGCGCAGGTGCGGGTGCCGATGCAACGGTTGTAGACCATCTGGTTCAGGCCATCGCGGCTGTGCACCGTGGCGTTGACCGGGCAGCCACTTTCGCACGGCGCCTGTTCGCAATGCATGCACGGCAACGGCTGGAAGCGTGAGCGCGGCGCCTCCAGTGGCCCCTGATAATAATGATCAATGCGCAGCCAGTGCATGGCGCGGCCCTTGGCAACTTGCTCGGCGCCGACCACCGCGATGTTGTTTTCCGCCTGGCATGCCGTGACGCAGGCATTGCAGCCGGTGCACAGGTCCAGATCAATGACCATGCCCCATTGCGGCCCGCTGTCGGCAGCGGGACTGTAGAGCGACACGGGTATCGACTGCGCGGGCAATGCCGGGGAGTCGCGATTGACCACTCGGATCGGCGGCTCCTCGTCGTCGGGCAATTGATGATGAGTCTGGGTTGCCGCCAGCACAAAGTGCTGATTGAAGCGGCGCAGGCTGGCGCCGGTCACGTAACGCAGGGTCGGACGCACGGCATGCCCCAGGCCGTTGCCCACCCGCCCGGCATGGCTGCGACCGTAGCCGGCGTACAGGGCGACCACCTGCTCGGCCTGGCCCGGTTCGATCCACACCGGACCGCGTATCAACTGCCCCGGCAGCGCCACTTCAATCCCTTCGCCATTGCCCACGCCCAGGCGTTCCGCCAGTCGTGGCGACAGGCCGATGACGTTGGTCCAGGTCAGGGTGCTGATGGGTTTGGGCAATTCCTGCAACCAGCCGAGGTTGGCGAAGCGGCCGTCCCAGACACACGGATCGGGACGCACGATGACGTCGAGGCCTTCCGGTGGGTCCAGATTCAGCGCAATGACTGCCGCTTCAGACACCGATAGCGCATTCGCTGGCGGGCTTATCCAGCCGTTGGCCAGGGCCTGACGCCACTGTGGTTCGGGCAGCGTTTTCCAGGTGTCGCGCACCAGTGCCAGCGCATCGGTTGCCGGGGCATTCATCAGCCCGGCCAGCAGCTGGTGCAAGGTCCGGGTCGCGTACATCGGTTCGATCAGCGGCTGAACGATGCAGGCGCTGCCGTCAGCCGCCAATGCGTCGCTCCAGCCGTCCAGCGCATGATTGAGCGGCAAGTGCCAATGGCTTTGCGCCGCGCTTTCATCGTAATAAAGCCCGGCATGCAAGACGAATGGCACGCTCTGCAACTGATCCGTCAGCGGCAGCTCTGCCGGTGCCGTGAACAACGGGTTGCAGTCGAGCATCAGCAATTGCTCGACCTGGTTATCGGCGAGGGCGCTACTGAGTGAGTTCAGCGGCAGCCAGGGGGTGTCCGGGTCATGTCCCAGCAATAAGGGCGGCAGCCAATCGAGGGTTTTACCGTGATGGCCCAGCTGCTGATTAAGTCGCAGCACCGTCGCCTGAATATCCGGTGACACCTGCGTACCGACGCAGATCAGCCCGCGCCCGGCGTAGTTTTTCAGCGCGGCAGCAGCGCGGGCCACCCAGCGCATTTGCCGAGCATTTAAGCGGGGTGTGTCGCTGACGTTTTCACCCAAGGCCTGACACAACGCCAATGTCAGATCGCCAAGGCTTGAGGGCGCAATCGCCAAGCGCTCACTGGCCGCCGCCCCCGATAACGTCGGAATGCTTTCGGCAACAAACATCAGTGCCGCGCCCTGCCCTTGCGCCGCCTGCCGCCGACGTTCGGCCCAGCCGCGCTGCAACAGGGTCTGGCGCGGGCCGGCGCCGAGCGGATCGTCTTCCAGACAGACCAGCACCTCGGCGTGTTGCAGATAACGCCGCTGATCCAGCGGCTGACCGAAGATCTGCTGGCTGACCTGCAGCGCTTGCGTCTGGGCAAAGGCTTCACCGTGATACAGCCGTGCGTCGGGCCAGCGCTGGTGCAACTCGGCGAGTTGACGCTTGAGGGTCGGCGAACTGCTGGCGCCGCAAACGATGTGCAGGCCCCGGCCCTTGGCCGCGTCGATCTTCAGCGATTGCGTCTTGAGCGCCACATCGGCGTCGGCCCAAGCGCTCTCGCGGCCTTTGAAACGCGGGGCCTGCGAGCGATCCGGGTCATACAGTTGCAGAATCGCCGCCTGGGTAAACACATCACAGGCACCCGCGGACACCGGGTGTTCGGGGTTGCCTTCGAGTTTGATCGGTCGCCCGGCCCGGGTTTTACCGAGCACCGGCTGAGCAATGCCGCAGAACGGGATGGCGGTGGCGTACCAACTGGCGATGCCCGGCGTCAGTTGCTCGGCCTGCCGCACCGTCGGCACCGCTTGATCCGGCGTCTTGCCACAGGCCGCGAGCCCGGCCATGGCCAGCGATGCCGCCATCAACTGCAAGAAGCGGCGCCGATCCATTGACGTTGCCGCTTCGGGAAACTCCGCCTCCAGCAGTGCTCGGGCTTCGGGGGTGGCGGCCAGCGCTTCCAGACCGCGCCAGTACGCCGCGCCCTCAAGCCCTTCGAGCTGCGCCCGCAGGCCGGCGAAATCCAGTGGCTGGCGGCTCATCGGTGGCACGTCCCGCAGTCGGTAAGCCCGGCCGTATCGATGTGCCGCGCCTTCATCAGCCGCTCGCCCAGCACCCGGCGGTCTTCATCGGTGTGCCAGTGCTGGTTGGTCACCTGATCCAGCGGCCGCAGGTGCGGCGCCGGGTCACGGTGGCAGGCCAGGCACTGGCCCATGTTCAGCGGCTCGGCCTTGAACAGCAGCTGCATGCGATCAACCTGGCCATGGCATTCACTGCAACCGACCCCGGCATTGACGTGTACGCCATGGTGAAAATAGACATAGTCCGGCAGGTCGACCACGCGGTTCCAGTGCAGCGGCTGCAGGTCGCGCAGGCTTTTGCGCAACGGCTCCAATACGTCGGACTGTTTCCATATCTGCGAATGGCAGGTCATGCAGGTTTCGGTCGGGGGTAAACTGGCCATGGCAGAGGACTCCACCGAAGCATGGCAATAACGGCAATCGATTTGCAGTTGCCCGGCGTGGTGGGCGTGGCTGAACGGCAATGGCTGATCGATCACCCAATCGCGGCCGGTACGGTAATCGGTGCTGTCCAGAGTCAACGCCACCAGCAAGCCTCCCAAGACAGCGACCAACAGCATCAGCAGCCCCAGGCGCAGCCAGGTGTCGGCCGAGCGGCGGAAGATCTGTGCCATCGCCGAATTCCCGTTATCAGGTTCTCAAGCATAGAGCCGTCGGCACGCTCGGGAGTTCTGATTATTTTTGCGTTGCTTCGCCTTCAGGCGAACGTGGGCGATTATCATGGCCGACATGATTAACCGCCGCCTTCTATGAGACAGAGCATGACTTTCGATTTCGATCAGGTGTTCGACCGCGTTGCTACCGGCAGCACCAAGTGGAGCCGCTACCCGGCCGATGTGCTGCCGATGTGGGTCGCCGACATGGATTTCGCCGCGCCCCCGGTGATCATCCAGGCCCTGCAAAAGCGTCTGGAACACCCCATGCTTGGCTACAGCGTAGCTCAGGAGGCATTACGCACAGCCATCGTTGCCGATCTGTGGAGCAAATACGCCTGGCGTGTACAACCGCAGGAGCTGGTGTTCCTGCCAGGGATCGAGTCGGGCTTCAACATGGCCTTGAATGCTTTGGTCACGGCCGACCAGAACGTGGTGGTGCAGGTGCCCAACTATCCGCCACTGCGCCAGGCGCCGGGGCACTGGGGGCTGAACAAGGTCGAACTGGAGTTTGTTTCTCAAGCAGACGGCACCTATGCCACGCCGCTGGACGTGTTGCGCGAATCACTGGACGGTGGCGGCGCGCTGCTGCTGAGCAACCCGCACAACCCGCTGGGCAAGGTGTTTGCTCGGGAGGAGTTGCAGGCGGTGGCGGATATCTGCCTGAAGCAAGACGCCTGGATCATCTCTGACGAGATCCACGCCGAGCTGTGTTACGACGGCCGCGTGCACATTCCGACGGCGTCGCTGAGCCCGGAAATTGCCCGGCGCACCATCACCCTGATGTCCGCCAGCAAGGCGTACAACATTGCCGGGCTTAAAACCGCATTCATGATCATTCAGGAGCCGGCGCTGCTGGCGCGGGTCAATCACGCCCGTTGCGGGCTGGTCGACAGCGTAAATCCGTTGGGGCTGGAAGCCACCCGTGTCGCCTATAGCGAGGGTGGCCCGTGGCTGGCCGAGTTACTGCCTTATCTGCAAGGCAACCGCGATTATCTGGTGGACGCCGTGCGCAACCGTTTGCCGGGCGTGACCATGAACATCCCCCAAGGCACTTACCTGGCGTGGCTCGATTGCACAGCGCTGGGGCTGGACGATCCGCAGCAGTTCTTCCTGGAACAGGCCAGGGTCGGACTGAGTGCGGGGCTGGATTTTGGTGATCGGAACCAGCAGTTCGTGCGGCTGAACTTCGGCTGCCCGCGAGCGTTGCTTGAGGAAGGCCTGAAGCGGATGGAAAACAGTTTGCGCAAACGTTGAATGCAAAAAGATCGCAGCCTGTCGAAGGCTGCGATCTTTTAATCGGCGCGTTGAAAAGCCGTTACAAGGATATGCTAAAAAGTTATATAAACACTGATTGGATCCAACCCTTTATTTTTAAAGCGTATTTGTTAAATCAATAACGCTCTACCTGAGAAATATTCGGAAATATTTAGATTGACCGCCAAAACAGCCTGTCTATAATCAGCGACCTCTCAGCTGGACGGCATTGGTTTCTATGGATAGAAAAGTTGTCACGTCAAATATGCTATTGCTCGCGGCCGCCATTATCTGGGGTTGCGCATTTGTTCCGCAAAAGATAGGCATGAGTTCCATTGGGCCATTCTGGTTTACCGGATTGCGCTTCGCGCTGGGCACTTTACTGATCATTCCACTGCTGCGATTCGAAAAAATCGACCGGACACTTTCATGGAAGGACTGGTCGGCCGGCATCGTCATCGGTTTGATATTGTTTGGTGGCATCAACCTTCAACAGATAGCACTTAAATATGCGTCGGTGGCCAATACCGGATTCATTACCGGGTTGTACGTCGCACTTGTCCCCATCGTTTGCAGCTTTTTAGGACATCGTTACTCCAGCGGTGTCTGGATGGGTGTATCGATGGCCACGGCGGGTTTGTACTTGCTGAGTGTCCATGGCAACTTCGAGATCAATCCCGGCGATTTGTTGACATTGGCCAGTGCATTTTTCTGGGCCTTCCAACTCATCGCATTATCAACGTTCGGGCACCGACTTCCCTCCATCAGGCTGGCCATTGTCCAGTCCGGAACTTGCGCAGTATTGTCGCTGGCCATCGCCATTGTGGCCGAGCCGATATCACTGAACATGATTTATCAGGCGGGCATACCGCTGCTTTATGGAAGTGTCTTGTCGGTTGCTATCGGGTTTACGCTGCAGATACTTGCACAACGGCATATCAAAGCCGCTCACAGTGCAATCATCCTGAGCATCGAGTCGGTATTTGCCGCTTTTGCCGGATGGCTGATTCTGGGTGAGTCCCTCGGCTCCAAGGAGATCATCGGTTGTGCGTTGATATTGATCGGCACGATTCTGTCTCAGCTGTCACCGGAAAAACAACGTAAAGAAAAACGGAATCTGGCCCAGGAAGCGGCCTGATTCAGGGCTGCTGTTTCCTGAGTCCGGCCCCTGGCATTGTGCAATTCAACCAAGGAGAGGGTAGTGAGCGTGACAGAAAAAGTGCAGCTTTCGGACGACGAACGCGAGGCATTGACCGCTGATCCAGAGCGCCAGGATGAGGCCCACACCAAAGGCGCCTACGATTATTTGTCTGATAACACCCTGGCTGCGCGGTACTCGGTTATCTCCGGCCTGATCGAGCAGTACGACTGCGACAGTGTGCTCGATATCGGATGTTACGTCGGTGGACTCAGAGGCGCGATCAATCGCAACAGAGGCTACCACGGCATCGATATCTCCGCGCATGCGATCAAGGATGCCGTCGCCAGATATGGCGACTATGAGCGAACTCGCTTCAGTGTTGGTGATATCCGCAGTGAGGCGGTGAAGTTGGCGCAATACCCCTGCGTGGTGTGGGCGGGCATCGGTTTTGGTTATTCCGATAAAGACAGCAAGTCGTTTGCCGACCTGTTTCAGAAGGCCTGGGAGTTGTGCAGCGATGATGGCTTGTTGATTTTTGAATGCATTGAAGACTATGCCTGGGTGCAATCTCACATTGAAGCCACCAGCCGACTGTTGACCGCCTTTCACGTGACCTACTCGCTGGCGTCGGTGCACAACCGCAGAGCGGTGTTCGTGGCGCGCAAAGTACTGAAGTAAATAAAAAAGCCGCTGCAGTGTTCACTGCAGCGGCTTTTTAGTGAGTATTTCCAACAAACCTTATGTGATTGCCAAACGGATCATCTATTTGCAGCACCTGGTTCTTGTTTGAAATCGACCTGGATATCTTGTTGGTCGGCAGTCTGGACTTCAGTTCGACATACAAGTCATCTATCCCGTTGACCGAAACCATGATAGTGGTTCCAGGCTCCGCATCTCCCTCATGTTCCGTTAGATGAAGGACCAACTCGCCGCTGCTGACTTGCAGGTAGGCCGGGTAATTATTCTGCCGATGTTCCCAATCAATCGAAAAACCCAGGCAATCCACATAATATTCACGCGCCAGTTTTTCAGAAGAAATCTTGAAGATTGGAATTGCTTTTGCCAGCTCCATGCTTGCGTTACCGGGTCGGTTGGAAGTGCGCTAAAAATACAGTTCGGTCTTGATGGGGTCAAGGGTCTTACTTGCCAGATCCAACCATCAGACAAACAACAAGGCAGTGATATTTAAAATATAAATCAGCCCGCAATACTGCTGGCGGCTCACTGATTTATGCCCACTGCAAATCCCCTGCTCGCCTACGCCACCACCAAGGGCGCCATCGCCAACTTCACCGGCGGGCTGGCGCAGATGCTCGGGCCGAAGAACATCCGCGTGAACAGCGTGGCGCCGGGGCCGATCTGGACGCCGTTGATTGTCTCGACGATGACCGAGGAAGAAATCTGCAACTTCGGCGCAGAGACCCCACTGGGCCGTCCGGGTCAGCCGGTGGAGGTGGCACCGATCTATGTGTTGCTGGCCTCGGATGAAGCCAGTTACATCACCGGCCAGCGCTATGGGGTGACGGCCGGCAAGCCGATTCTTTAAATTGAACCCGCCAGCGATTCCAGAACTCAATCGTTATATAGGCCCCCCAGTGGGAGGCCTTCGGATATCTGGAGGTCGTCATGTCCGCGCCCATCGTCAAGCTGTTCACCCAACCCAATTTCGCCTGGACCGACATTCGCCGGGAAGAGGAAGCGCACCCCCGCCACTACCTGGCGCATTTGCTGCTGCTGGCGTTGATTCCATCGGTTTGCCTGTTCATTGGCACCACGTATGTCGGCTGGAGCCTGGCCGCCAATGAAACGGTCAAGCTCAGCAGCGCCAGCGCCCTGCAACTCTGTGTGCTGCTGTATATCGCCACCCTTGTTGGCGTGGCCGTGATAGGGCTGTTCATTCGCTGGATGTCGCGCACCTTCGATGCCCGTCCTACGGTCAATCAATGCATCGGCTTTGCCGCCTACACCGTCACGCCGTTTTTCATCGCCGGTATCGCCGGGCTGTATCCAAGCCGCTGGCTGGCGATCATCGCGTTGGGCGCAGCCTCGGTGTACTCGACTTTCCTGCTGTTTGTCGGCCTGCCGACCTTCATGCATGAACGCAAGGAACAAGGCTTGCTGTATGCCGCCAGTGTCTGGGGCGTCGGCCTGTTGGTGCTGGTGACTATCCTGGTGTCGATGATCCTGCTGTGGTTCAACGTGCTGACGCCTGAATACCTGCGCGCGACGGTTGGTTGAGTCGCCGCATGCAAGCACCCGGCGAGTACCGCGCATGAGCTTCATTCTATGGACGGCGGTGCTGGGCGCCGTGTTGCTGACCCTGGCTCTGACGTCCTCCTACCTGCGATGGATGCCGGTGACCACCTCGGCGGTGTGTCTGATACTGGGCGTCGGTATCGGGCCGGCAGGGCTCGGGTTGTTGAAACTTGACATCGACAACGCATCCCGATGGATGGAGCACCTGACTGAAGTCGCGGTGCTGTTCTCTCTGTTCGTCAGTGGCCTGAAATTGCGCCTGCCACTCAAGGATAAAAACTGGCGCATCGCCTTTGGCCTGGCCGTGCCGGTCATGGTGTTGACCATCGCCGCTGTCTGCCTGCTGCTGCATTACGTTTTTCAGTTGTCGTGGGGCGTGTCGATGCTGATCGGCTCGATCCTGGCCCCTACCGATCCGGTGCTGGCGGCACTGGTACAAGTCAACGACGCCCGAGACGACGACGCCGTGCGCTTCGGCCTGTCCGGGGAAGCCGGGCTCAACGATGGCATTGCCTTTCCTTTCGTCATCCTCGGCCTGTTGCTGCTGCAGCATGACGGCGACTCAGGCTGGCTTGGCGACTGGGCGCTGCAAAGTCTGTTGTGGGCGGTGCCGGCCGGGTTGCTCACCGGTTACTGGATGGGCCGGGGCATTGGCCGGCTGACCCTGACCTTGCGCATCAGGAATGACGACAGCACCGTTTCCCCCAACGATTACCTGGCCCTGGCATTGATCGCGCTGGCGTATGTCGCCGCGGAATCGATCCACGGTTTCGGCTTTCTCTCGGTGTTCGCCGCAGGCTTGGGGTTGCGTCAAGTGGAAGTCAAATCCACCGGCACCGAGCAACTGCCCGCCGAGCATCTGGTGCAACCGGTGGTGGGTCATCAGAACGTCGAGCCGAAACTGGCCTTGCATGGCGACATCGACAAGCTGGAAGACACCCAGGTGGCGGCGGGCATCATGATGGGTGACATGCTTGCCTTTGGTGGTCTGGTGGAGCGCGCCATGGAGGTTTTTCTGGTGACGTTGCTGGGCGTGGTGCTGGTGGCGCACTGGGACTGGCGCGCCTTGCCCATCGGCCTGGCGCTGTTTTGCCTGATCCGGCCTCTGAGCGTGGTGGCAATGCCGTGGGGGCGATTGCTCGACTGGCGGCAACGGCTATTGATCGGCTGGTTCGGCATTCGCGGAATCGGCAGTCTTTATTACCTGTTCTATGCCTTGAACCACGGGCTGGGGCATTCAGTGGCGAACTTGTGCGCCGACCTGACGCTGTCCATCGTCGCCCTGAGCATCCTGCTCCACGGTCTCAGCACCCAACCAACGCTGACTGCGTACGAGCGGTACAAGAAACGGTTTATTTGATTTTTTTCGCCGATAGAGAGTGACCAACCTATCGATTTTTCACCTGCGAATTTTTGAAATCCCTCAGCGGTCTGGCAGTCACAACCATAACCCCCCTTGCAGTCCCGTCAGGTCGGGTTTCTCCCACGGCCATGAGCCCACACATTGGGACCTCCGGAAAATAAGGTACAGGTCATGAAATACTGCTCCCCCTCTGAACAAGCCAATGCCTGCCGGGCATTTGCCCTTGAACGGAACAACCATCTGTTCGAAGAAGCCCAGGCCCTGAACCTCGCTGCCTACGAGATGCTCGAAGGCAAACAGCTGGATGCGCAAGTGTTTGATCACTATCAGGCGATGCGCCGTAAAGCCGATGTGAAATTCGAGGAAGCAATCGAGCATTTGCGCTTGCTCAACGAGGACTTCGCACCGATGCCGATGTCGGCGAACAACTCGCAGGCACTGCGCGAACGTCTGCGCGCCGGGGCCTGATTCCCTGAACACCCTGTGGGAGCGAGCCTGCTCGCGAAAGCGCTCTACCCGTCAACAATGATGTTGAATGTGCAGTCGTCTTCGCGAGCAGGTTCGCTCCCACATTCTTTGCATTTATGTCACCGGCAACGCGCCGGCCTCGATGCTTTGCGTCAGTGCAAAGCGACAGGATCAGCCGCCCGGATTACTCACCTGGATGTAAAAAGAATAGCCGCCCAGCAACACCCAGAACGTGGCGAAGATCCAAGGCGTGCGCACCGAGAACAGCAACGATTTGCGATAGCCCTTGTGGCTCGATTCGGTTTCGCAAAACAGGGGAGAATCGTCGTAGGCCAGGCCCATCAACGGCTCGCTGTGCAACAACTGGCTCTGCTTGAAATGCCAGTGATCGATGATGTCGTAGGCGGCGCGGATGCCGGGCCAGGCATTGAGTGAACTGAGCAGCCCCAACAGTGCCAGGAACGGCGGCACGACGATGGTGAACAGCTTGCCCCACTCCGGATTGAGATTGGACATGCACGAGGCAAAGGCAATCACCAGAAACGATTGCGCCGCCAGATAGGCGTCGGTGCGGTTGGCGAGGATGCTGGTTTCGTACTGGATCTCACGGCGATAGAAGTCCAGGCGTTCCTTGGGTGAGCCGAACATCTTGGCGTTGTGTTCGGTCAGGGTTTCGTCAGCGGTTGGCTCGGTCAGTATTCTGGGCACGGGTCTGCACGCGATGGTCTGGAAAGTGTTTAGAAGTCATCGACGACAGACAAGTTCAGCCCGATATAGCACCGCTCACTTCATGGCAACCGCGATCACTTCCACCAGATTGAGCTGGGTGAAGGGTTTGGACAGACGCGGCAGATCACTGACAATCCCCTCAAGACGTTCGGCGTAGCCAGTGGCCAGGACGATGGGCAGGTCTGGTTTGAGGAGCCGTATTGATTGCGCCAGCTGAGCGCCATTCATGTGCGGCATGGCCATGTCGGTGATGACCAGATCCACCGCTCGCCCGCTGTCAAACACCGCCAGCGCCTGCGTGCCCGATGCCACGCCGATCACCTGATGTCCCAGGTCTTCAAGCAGCAGGCAGGTGCTGGTCAATACCAGGCTGTCATCATCCACCACCAGTACGCTCAAACCGGGCACCGGCAAGGTGGCTGGCGCATGAATCGAAGGTTTGGCGACGGCACCGGCCGTGACCTCCGGCAACCAGAGCTCGGCGGTGGTGCCATGGCCCTTCTCGCTCTTGAGAATGAACCGGCCACCCAGTTGCTCGATAAAACCATGGACCATCGACAAGCCAAGGCCCGTGCCTTTGCCGACCCCCTTGGTGGTGAAGAACGGGTCCATGGCCGACGCCAGCGTCAGCGGGTCCATGCCTTCGCCGGTATCGGTGACGCTCAGGCACACGTAACGACCGACGGGCAACGACGCCCGCTCCTGATGGAGCACCACTTCGGGGGTGGCGCCGATCACGATCTTGCCGCCATGGGGCATCGCATCACGGGCGTTGGTGGCCAGGTTCAACATCGCCAGTTCGAGCTGATTGACGTCGGCCAGCACCGGCGCCAGTTCCGGGGCGAAGTGAGTTTCGAGCTTCACCGACGGTCCGAGGGAGCTGCGCAGCAGGCCGGTTATACCTTGCACCAGCGCCGGTATTGCCACCGGCTCGGTCTTGAGCTCCTGACGGCGGGCAAAGGCCAGCATGCGTTGGGTCAGGGAGACGCCACGCAAGGCGCCCTGGGTGGCGTTGTCCACCAGACGAATGATTTTTGGCTCGTCCGCCAGGCGTTTACGCATGATTTCCAGGTTGCCGAGAATCACCGTCAGCAGGTTGTTGAAGTCATGGGCGATGCCGCCGCTGAGTTGGCCGATGGCCTGCATTTTCTGCGCCTGGAACAGCGCTTCGCGGGTTTGCTCAAGCGCCTGTTGGGCTTCAGTCATTTCGGTGATGTCGCGGGTAATTTTGGCGTAACCGAGCAATGTGCCAGTGTCCCCCCAGATCGGGTCGACCACCACGTGGGCCAGGAAACGCGTCCCGTCCTTGCGCACGCGCCATGCCTTGTTTTCAAAACGCCCTTCTGTCGCCGCGATGCTCAAGGCCCGTTGCGGCTCGCCGGCTTCGCGGTCCTCAGCGGTGTAGAACAGCGAAAAATGTTGGCCGATGATTTCTTCTGGCCGGTAGCCCTTGATGCGCTGGGCGCCCTGGTTCCAGTTGGTCACGCGCCCGTCCGGCGCCAGCATATACAGCGCGTAGTCGGTGACGCTTTGCACCAGCAGGCGAAATTGCTGCTCGCTTTGCTTGAGGGTTTCTTCGGCCATCTTGCGGTCGGTCAAGTCGCGGGTGATCTTGGCAAACCCCAGCAACGTACCCGCAGGGTCGAAGATCGGGTCAATCACCACATGGCACCAGAACCGTGTGCCGTCCTTGCGAATCCGCCAGCCTTCACCTTCGAAACGCCCTTCGCGAAGCGCCGTGTCCAGGGCCAGGCGGGGGCGGCCGGCCTGGCGATCTTCCTCGGTGTAGAACCGCGAGAAATGCTCACCGAGAATTTCCGCTTCCTCATAGCCCTTGAATCGCTTGGCGCCCGAGTTCCAGCTGGTGATGATGCCATCGGGATCAATCATGTAGATCGCATAGTCGACCACTGCGTCGATCAACAGGCGAAAACGCATGTCTTCAATGGCACCAGTCTTGTTCTGATCACCGCTCATTGATCCCACCGCTCATTGTTGTTTGTTCGAGTATGCGACAAACCACGGGTTTGGAAAGACACAATAGTGGAGCGAAGTTCGCAGACCACCTATTCTCCAGATTACGGCCACTCCCGGCCAGGGAAGATGCCCGCGATGATTCTGATTCTGTTGCCGTCCGCCGATTACGATCCCACCGAAAGCAGCGTGCCTTGGCAGGCCCTGCGCACAGCCGGTATTGAAGTGCGCTTTGCCACACCCGAAGGCTTGCCCGCCTATGCCGACCCACGCCTGGTGAGCATCGGTTTCGGCCTGTTGAATCCGCTGCTGATGACGCGCAAGGCCGACCTGGCCAGCTACGCGCAAATGATCGAGGACGAGGCGTTTCGCCAGCCGCTGGCTTATGCCGATGTCGACCCGGCCCAATTCGCCGGTCTGTTGATTCCCGGCGGCCATGCCAAAGGCATGCGCAACCTGCTGGAGTCCGGGCACGCCCAGCACATCGCCCTGCAGTTTTTCAAGGCCGACAAACCGGTGGCGGCAGTCTGCCATGGCGTGCTGCTGCTGGCCCGCACCCTCGACCCTGATACCGGGCATTCGGTGCTGTTCGGGCGCAAGGTCACTGCGCTGGTGGCGGCGGCCATGGAATTGCCGGCCTGGCTCATGACCGCCACGTGGCTGGGCCGTTATTACCGCACTTATGCGCGAACCGTCGAGTCGGAAGTCACCGCCGCGCTGTCCCACAAAGCAGACTTTGTGCGCGGCCCATTCATGGCCAAGCGCGATAGCGCCGAGTCGCCACAACTGGGTTTTGTGGTGCGTGACGGTAATCTGCTGACGGCCAGATGGCCGGGTGATTGCCATCGTTTTGCGGCGGAGTGGGTTCGGATGATAGGCACTGGGGCTTGATAAAACGGTGTGAACGACCTGACTGGGCTGGTCACTGAGTTTGCGTTCCACCGGGAACCAAAAATGGGAGCGGGCTCGCTCGCGAAGAGGCCATGTCAGTGGGTATGTCTGTGAATGACACGCCGCTTTCGCGAGCAAGCCCGCTGCCACAGGGGGTGTCCAGAACTGACGGGGTCTGATCCACCGACCACCAAGCCGGCAGCAACTGCCTGACCTTGCTCTCGCCAAAACGATCGTCGATCAGCATGACCACGCCTTGGTCCTGCTGGGTGCGGATCACCCGACCGGCCGCTTGCACGACTTTCTGTATGCCGGGATACAAATAGGTGTAGTCGTAACCCGCACCGAAAATCGCCGCCATGCGGTGTTTCATTTGCTCGTTGACCGGGTTCAGTTGCGCCAGCCCCAGCGTGGCGATGAATGCGCCGATCAGTCGCGCGCCCGGCAAGTCGATGCCTTCGCCGAACGCGCCGCCCAGCACCGCGAAACCAACGCCCTGGCTGCTGGCGGTGAACTGGTCGAGAAAGGCCTGTCGCGGCCCTTCGCCCATGCCTCTGGACTGCTGCCACAAGGTGATGTGCGGGTACTTTTCGGTGAGCAGCTGCGCCACTTGCTGCAAATAATCGAAGCTGCTGAAAAACGCCAGGTAGTTGCCGGGCTTGCGCGTGAATTGCCGGGCGATCAGTTCGACGATCGGCTCAAGGGATGCCTGGCGGTGAACGAAGCGCGTCGATATCTGGCTGACGATGTGCACCTGTAACTGATCGGCATGAAACGGTGATTCAACGTCTATGCATACGGTCTGCGGCGGCGTGCCCAGCAGGTCGGCGTAATAGTTTCGGGGGCTGAGGGTCGCGGAAAACAGCACGGTGCTGCGCGCCGCCGTCAGGCGCGGCCGGATGAAACCGGCGGGCACCACATTGCGCAGGCACAGCTGCGACAGGTTGCGCTTGCGCTCCAGGTCGCGCTTGCTGATGTCGAACAGGAACTGCTCATCGAACAGTTCCGCCACCCGACTGAACTGCAACATGTCGAAGTAGAAATTCTGCAAGGCGCTGTCCAGGCCCTGAGGGTGATCGTTCAGGTAATCACCGATGCTCGCGCTGCACGAGGACACGGCCTGCAGCAGTTTTTCCGGGGCCTTGTCGTAGGCCTGATAGGCGCCGGGTTGCGGGTCGTGCAGGGCATTCCATTCCCGATTGACCCGCTGCAGCGGTTTTTTCAGCGCGTCCGGGGCGGTTTTGCGCACCACGTTCAGCGTGCCCTGATCCAGCGTGGCGCTGTACATCTGCCGGCCGCGCTCCACCAGGTTGTGGGCTTCGTCGACCAGCACCGCGACCCGCCAGTTATTGGCCTGGGCCAGACCGAACAACAAGGCACTGAAATCGAAATAGTAGTTGTAGTCGGCGACCACAACGTCTGCCCAGCGCGCCATTTCCTGGCTCAGGTAATAGGGGCAGACGTCGTGGGCCAGCGCCACGTCGCGCAAGGCGCTCTGGTTCAACAGGCTCAGTTCGCTGGCGGCCAGTCGGGCGGCGGGCAGGCGATCGTAGAAGCCCCGGGCCAGCGGGCAGGATTCGCCGTGGCAGGCCTTGTCCGGGTGTTCGCAGGCCTTGTCCCTGGCGATCATCTCCAGAATCCGCAGGGGTGGCGCATTGTCGCGTTGCAGGATCACCTGCGCGGCGTCCAGCGCCAGTTTGCGTCCTGGGGTTTTTGCGGTGAGGAAGAACACCTTGTCCAGTTGCTGTGGCGCCAGGGCCTTGAGCATCGGGAACAGGGTGCCGAGGGTCTTGCCGATTCCGGTGGGCGCCTGGGCCATCAGGCAACGCCCGGTGCTGACGGCCTTGAACACTGATTCGGCCAGATGCCGTTGCCCCGGCCGAAACCCGGCATGGGGAAACGCCAACTGCTGCGCGCCGTGATTGCGCGCCTCGCGATGGGCCATTTCGCGCTCGGCCCAATACAGGAACAGCCCGCAGTGGTGCTCGAAGAATGCCTGCAGTGCCTCGGCGCTGAAACTTTCCAGCAGGCAGGTTTCCTTTTCACTGACGATGTCGAAATACACCAGCGCCAGATTGATCTGTGCCAGCTCCAGCTTGCAACACATCAACCAGCCGTAGATCTTTGCCTGGGCCCAGTGCAACTGGCGGTGGTTGTCGGGTTGCTTGCTCAGGTCGCCACGGTAGGTCTTGACTTCCTCAAGGCAGTTTTGCGCCGGGTCGTAGCCGTCTGCCCTGCCCTTGACCGTCAAGGTCTGAAACGTGCCTTGCAGCACCACTTCGCTCTGATAGTTGTCGCTGCGCCGTGACGCCACCGTGCGGTGGCCGACGATGCCTTCCAAAGCGGTTGGCGACGGGGTGAAGCGCAGGTCGAGGTCGCCGACCTTGGCGGTGAACTCGCACAGCGCCCGTACCGCAATGCTGTAGCTCAAGCGATCTGCTCCGCTTCGTGTTCCGCCCACTGCACATAACAGACGGCAATCGGCATCTGGTGTTCGTGGCAGAAATCCAGCCAGCGCACCTGGTTGTCCTGCAAGCGATCGCCGGGGCCCTTGACTTCGATCATGCGGTAGGTGCGCTCCTGCGGCCAGAACTGGATCAGGTCCGGCATGCCGGCGCGATTGGCCTTGATGTCCAGCAGCAAGCGGTTGAACCAGTGCTTGAGGTGCTCCGCCGGCAGGCAGGCCAGGGCCTGATCGAGCAGCGCTTCGGTCAATACGCTCCAGAACACGAAGGGCGACTGCACGCCCCACTTGGCGGCATAACGCTCGCGGATGGTCTGCACATAACGCCCGTCATCCAGCTCACTGAGGCAGGCCTGGAACAGCTCGGCGCGACGTTCATGGAAGTCCTCGTTGAGCAGGTCCACCGGCCCGCGCTGGAACGGGTGGAAAAACGCCCCCGGCAGCGGCGCGAAAATCGCCGGCCAGCACAGCAGGCCAAACAGCGAATTGATCAGGCCGTTCTCGACGTAGTGCACTGGCGCTGCCTCTTCTGCCAGATGCGCCTGCACATGAAATTCCACCGACAGGGCTGGGTCGGTGCGTGGCAGTTGCAGGTCCAGACGCTGCACCGGCCGGGGCGCCGCACGCTTCAAGGGTGGCCCGCCCAGCTTGCGCCGAAGCCTGGGCATGATGCGCAGCAGTCCTTGCTGTTCGGCGGCGCTTTGTGCGGGTTGCGCGAGCGCAAAGTCCAGCGCCTGCTGATAATCGCCACTGCGTTCCAGCACCCGAATCAGGCGCAACCTCGCGCCGGGGTAGGCGCATTCGCGGTAGATGCTCTGGGCGTTGGCAAAGTCGGCGAGTCGTTCGCAATATTGCCCGATCTGGAACAACAGTTTGGCCCGACGGCGTTGCAGCCAGGGATTGCTCGGGGTCAGACGGCTGATGTCGCCGATTACCACCTCCAGTGCTTCACCGGCCTCCAGTCGCAACTGGCAATCGTGGAAAAACAGGCATGCGTCCACGTCTTCGCGACTACGCAAGCCACGGGATTGCGCGCAGAACTCGACTTTTTCATAGGTGAAGATCCCCAGGTCCGCCAGCACGAACTCCGACCAGTCCTGATAAAGATTGCCGAAGAACATCAGGCGCAACCGGTCGCACAGGCCCATGATGGTCAGGCTGAACAGGCGCTCATCCAGCGTCGGGCACCAGTGGCTGAAACAGCGGGGGTCGGGAAACTGCTCGACCAGGGTTGGCAACCAATCGGTTTTCTTGCCTTTGGGCTGATCAATGGCCGGGCCCAGGCACTGGAGAATTTCGCCCTTGAGCAAGACGTCGAACAACTCCTCCACAGACAGCAGCGTCTGTTCGTCGATCCAGCCCAGCTCCAGCAACGGCGCAGCGGCGCTGTCAATGTCGCCGATCTCGACGTAACTGAGCTTGCCGGCCCGAAAATGCACGCCCTTGCGCATCACCATTCGCACCAGCAGCGCCCGGGACTCCTGGGGCAGACATTTGAATTGCTCAATGAAATGCTGCTCTTGATCGCTCAATACATCGGCGTAACGATGCTCAAGCCAATCAAGCACTTGCATAAAATTGTTCAAGTAGTAGAACGGGTCGTCGAGCGGGTTTTCAATCACGGGGAAACGGGGCCATGGCGAGCGAATACTGGTTATGCGTACAGATAACAGCTACGCCCCATCTCGTGCAAATGGAAAAGGATGGGCGGTGTATTTTCCATGGCTCATCGAACTTTCTGCCGATCCGTGGCACCAACCGGCATAGCGAATCAGTTACTTTTATGAATGACGAGAGGTCTGTATGAACATCAAGAATCTGGGCTTGCCCCTGGCGGTCGCAGCATTCCTGGCCCTGGCCGGTTGCTCGACGCCAACGGTGGTGACCCTGCAGAACGGCACCCAGTACCTGACCAAGGACATGCCGAAGACCAAGACCAAGGATGGCTTCTATGAGTTCGAAGACATTTCCGGGGCCAAGGTGAAGGTCAATGAGAAGGATGTGGCGACGGTGCGCAAGGAGGACTGATACCCGTAAGGCTGGACACCGCGTTATCGTTCTTCGCGAGCAGGCTCGCTCCCACAGGGAAATGCATTCCAAATGTGGGGCTTGCCCGCGATGGGGCAATATCAGTCACCATCATTGCTGATGACCCACCGCTATCGCGGGCAAGCCCGGCTCCCACAGTTGATCTTCAGTGAACACAAAATTGGCGCTCGATAGCGGTCCAGTGTGGGAGCCGGGCTTGCCCGCGATGGGGCCGTATCAGTCACCATCCTTGCTGATGACCCACCGCTATCGCGGGCAAGCCCGGCTCCCACAGTTGATCTTCAGTGAACACAAAATTGGCGCTCGATAGCGGTCCAGTGTGGGAGCCGGGCTTGCCCGCGATGGGGCCGTGTCAGCCACCATCATTGCCCAATGACCCATCGCTATCGCGAGCAAGCTCGCTCCCACAGTTGATCTTCAGTGAACACAAAATCGGTGTTCTACCGCGATCCACTGTGGGAGCGGGCTTGCTCGCGAAGAGGCCTGTCAATTCACCAAAAAATCAGGGCATCCACGGGATGCTGCTGTCACAGCTGATGTACTTCCCGCCCCGGCGCTTCAACTCTTCATGAATCGCCTGGCAGCGCTGGTAATCCTGCTGCATCGCATGATCAATGCTGATATTGCCGGTGATTTCCGGTGCATTCTTGTCCCCCGATCTGAACGTCACAAACGGCTGCTCCGGTTGAATCTCGAAACGGCTTTTTGCTTGCTCGGGCTCCTGGACTTCGATCGTCGCCGGTTTCGGCAGTTGATCCGGCGTCATGCCGTAACGGCTCAGAATCGAGCTATGAGGCAACTCTGCGGCAGCACTGCCCGATATCAGGGCCAGCGCCAGGCCGATGACGTTCCTCTTGTTGTTACTCACTGTATTGAATCTCCTGTACTCAATGGCGGCATGCCGCGCCTGCGTTATGGGGAATAACGTGTGTGCGGGCGACTGCTTTAGTGCCGATTGCTGATTGGTGCAGGTATTGGAGACAGGAAGTGACCGACTAGTCACTGTTTCGGGCAGGTTTAGCGCGTTATCGTTCATCGCGGGCAAGCCCGGCTCCCACAGGTTTTTTGGGTGTGAGATAGAAAGTATTCACACCTCAGAACCCTGTGGGAGCCGGGCTTGCCCGCGATGGGGCCGCTACAGGCGCCCAATCAACATCAGGCGATCACCACCCCCGAACTCGACAGTGTATTGAGCCCTACCCCCACCAACGTCACAGAGTCCCCGCCAAACGTCAGCACGGTGTCATGCCCCACCGCCGTGGCATGCGCCCGATAATCATCATTCGGCGCCACTCCCTGAACCCCCATGAACACCAGTTTGTCGCCCGCCTGATAACCGATGACCCGGTCCTGGCCAAACGCGCCGGTGAACAGGAACGTATCGACGCCACCACCCGATTCCATCAGGTCGTTGCCGGCGCCACCGACAAACACGTCGTTGCCCTTGCCGCCGATCAAATGGTCGTTGCCGTCCAGGCCAAACAACCAGTCACCGCTGGCGTGAGCCGTGAGTGTGTCGTTGCCCGCGCCGCCCTTCACCGTCGAGGCATAGGCGGTCAGGTTGTTGCCCACTTTCAGGCCGTCGGTGCTGACGCTGTGGGTGACATCATCCTTGAACACGCCCCAGAGAAACCCCGGTTCCTTGGTGATGATGCTGGCGATGTCACGGGTGATGCTGATGCCGCCGTTGGCGTCGCGCACATAGAGATTGCCGGCACCGTCATTGGCGAAGTCGAAGTTTTTCACCGACTGCTGCAAGTCCAGCACGTTGCTGCCCTTGCCGCCCAGGATGATGTTGTAGCCGCCGCTGTCGCGGAAGGTGTCGTTGCCGTCGCGGCCTTCCAGATAGTCGTTGCCCTTGCCGCCCTGGATCAGGTCATTGCCGTCGCTGCCGATGATGAAAGTGCTGCCCTTGTGGGTTTCGGCGTTGCGGTTGAGGTCTTGCACCCAGGTATTGGTCCGTGCCGGGTCCGAGAGGTTGGCGACGATGATGGTCGAATCTTTGCTGGTCAGGTCGTAGAACTTCGACTCGATCACCCGGTTCATGCCGTCGCCGTAAGCGGTTGGCAAATGCGAGATCCAGGTCGGCACGTTGGCGATGGAAAACGGCAGCACGTTCCACGCGGCCGAGGCGTAGTGATCGTTGAAGCTGACGATGTTGTCGGTGGCCGATTCCTTGGGTGCATCGTGCACGCCCAGCGACGCCGCGGTGAAGGTCGAGCCGTCGAGGGCGCGGAACACCGGGTCGTTTTCATAGCCGACGTTGAGCACTTTGTCGGTGCTGCTCTGGGTCGGCGAGGCGTAGGCGATGTAGTTGGAGTCCTTGAAGAAACCGCCCCACTTGTCGGTGCTCAAGTCCGCCAGGCTGTTGACCGCCAGGCCGCCGAGGCTGTGGCCGCTGACCAGTACGTCCTTGCCCGACAAGCCGTTGGCCTGGGCGAACGCCACCACGTTGCCGAACAGTTTGCCGAAGGCTTCGCCGGCATAGTTTTTTGCATAATCCTTGGGGCCGAATGCCGCCAGCAGATCGTTGATCACGTCACCGATGGAGTCGCCAATCTGGATTTCCCGTGGGCCGCTGGTGCCACGAAAAGCGATGCCGATTTCGGTCAGATGACCTTTGACGTCGTACTTGCCGAGGATCTCAACTTGCGCCGTGGTGTAACCGGCCTTCTCGCCGTAGAACGTCCCACGCACGTCGGTCTTGCCGTCATAGCCCAGTTTCGAGGCGCTGATCGGTGTCCAGCCGGCTTTTTGCACGGCCTCCAGCGCGAGCTTTTCCGAGTCGGGGTTCCATGGCACGCCGGGGATGACGCCTTGGGAATCGGTGCTGCCAATCAGCGCGGTGATCAGCGTCGCCGGCAGGCCGAGGCCGAAACCGTTGTGCTGATAGCCGACGGAAAAACCGTTATCGAGGTTGTGATAGGAGTACAGCGTGATGGCCATGGCGTCGCTGAACAGCGCCTTGGAGTCGGCTGTGCTGAAGTTTTTGTAGTCGTACACACCCATTGCTATTGCCTCTGTTTTGTTGGAATTAGTCAGAGATAGCTCACAGCCAAAGCGCCTCAGACATGAGGCGCTCCGGAGCTTACAGCGTTGTTGCCAGTACTTACGCGAACGTAAAACTTGAAGCCGACAGGTTGTCCAGACCGACGCCGACCAGGGTCACGGCAAAGTCGCCAACCTTGAGCAGCGTGTCATGGCCCGATTGCGAAGCATGCTGCTTGTAGTCATAGCCCTGCCCCGCGCCCTGCACCCCCATGAACACCAGTTTGTCGCTGCCCTGATAACCGTTGATGGCATCAAAACCAAAGGCACCGCTGAACAGGAAGGTGTTGTTGCCGCCACCCGTGGCATGCATTACGTCATTGCCCGCGCCACCGACGAAGGTGACGTGGCTCTTGTCGCTGCGCAGCACATCGTTGCCGGCGTTGCCAAACAGCCAGTCACCATCAAGCGTCGCCACCAGCGTGTTGCCATAGGCATCGCCGTTGAGCGAGTGGTTGTACTGGGTCATTTCGCCGCCGTTTTGCAAGCCGTTGGCGGTGACGCTGTAGGTGATCTCCTTGCTGGTCATGCCCCACCAGCCGCTCGACTCCTTGCTCACCAGCGCGCCGATGTCACGGGTCATGCTGATGCCGCCGTAGGCGTCGCGCACGTACAGCGTGCCGTCGCCGTCATTGGCAAAGCTGAAGTTCTGCAATGGCTTTTGCAGCTCGAAGACGTTGCTGCCCTTGCCGCCCAACAGGATGTTGAAGCCACCGTCATCGCGGAAACGGTCGTTGCCGTCGCGACCTTCGAGGAAGTCATTGCCGGCGCCGCCTTTTAGCAAGTCGTCGCTGTCAGTGCCGATGATGAAGGTACTGCCGGTGTGCGGTTCGCCGCTGCGGCCCAGGTCTTCGACCCAGGTTTTACTGCGCGAGGCGACTTCCAGGTTGGAAACGATCACCGTCGAATCCTTGCTGGTCAGGTCGTAGAAGCGCGAGTCGATCACCCGGTTCAGCCCGTCGGCATAACCGAGCGAGCCATGGGCCGACCAGTTCAACGGGTTGATGATGCTGAACGGCACCAGGTTCTGCGCGGTGGACGCGTACTGGTCGTTGAAATTGACGATGTTGTTGGTCGCCGATTCCTGATGACCGTCGTGCTTGCCCAGCGAGCCACTGCTGAACGTGGTGCCGTCGAGGGCGCGAAACACCGGGTCGTTTTCGTAACCGATATTCAGCACGTTGTTGCCGGTGGAGCTTTGGGTCGGCGACGCGAAGGCGATGTAGTTGGCGTCCTTGAAGAAACCGCCCCAGTTGCTGCTGCTCAGTTCCGCCAGGCTGTTGACCCCCAGACCGCCCAGGCTATGGCCGCTGATCAGTACGTCCTTGGCATTCACGCCGTGGGCGATGGCGAACGCGGCAACGTCCTTGAGCAAGTTGTCGAAGGCGTTCTTCGTGTAGTTTTTCGCATAGTCCACTGGGCCAATCGCGGCCAGCAGGTTGTTTTTCATGTCGCCGAAGGTGTCGCTGTAACCCAGGCCACCGGTGCCGCGAAACGCCACGCCGATGCCGATCAGCTTGCCAGCGGCGTCGTACTTGCCGAGCACTTCGGCTTCGGCGCTGGCATAGCCGTCCTTCTCGCCATAGAACGTGCCCTGTGCCCCGACCTTGCCCTGGTAGCCCAGGGCCTTGGCGGTAATCGGCGCCCAGCCGGTGGCCGGCAGCGGCTGACCGGTCGGGGTATAGGCGTAGAGCGTCAGCGCGATTGCATCGCTGTAAAACGCCTTGCCGGCTCCACTGCCGGCGTTCTTGTAATCAAACAGTCCCATGTTGTTCGCTTCCTATGCGCTAAATCAGAACTGCCAGTCCAGAGTCAAACCAACACCGTGGTCTTTTTCATTGGAACCCAGCAGTCCGTTGTAATCCAGGTTCAGGTGAACGTCACGCGCCAAAGCCAGGCCGGCCCGGGCGCCGATCACTGCGGCGTTGCGGTCAAGCGACACGCTCTGCACGCTGAACCCGGTGTTGCCGTTGGCGAAGGCCAGATGATCTTCGGAACGGGTGTTGCTCAGGTTGTGCTGCCAGCCGAGGCTGCCGGACAGTTCCAGCTTCTGGTGATCGGACAGTGCAATCGCCCTGCCCGCACGCAGGCCCAGGGTTGACAGCACGGCGTCACGGTTGTCTTCACCGCCCTTGAGTGCAGCGCCATCGCCTTTCTCGGTGAAGCTGTCGCTGTTCACATGCACGTAAGCCAAATTGGCGAATGGCTCCAGGGCCAGCGGTTGCACGTCCAGTTTGTACGCCGCTTCGGTGAACAGTTGCGCGGTGCTCGCATCGCGTTTGACTTTCTGCTTTCCGCTGACATCGCCCAATTGCAGGTCACGTTTCACATCGATACGGTTCCAGCTGTAGGCACCGCCGACGCTCAAACGCCATGCATCCATTTGATGCCCCAGGTACGCACCCAGGTGATAGCTGTCGACCGACGCCGACGAATGCGTGCCATCGCCCATGCTCAACGAGCTGTCGCTATAACCAGTAACGAAACCCAGACGGGTATTTTCAGCAATCAGACCATCGACACCGGCCAGCAAGCCGCTGATGGAGCTGGTGGAACTGGCGTTGTCGTTGCCGCCATCGCTTTTGCCCCAGGAACCGAGGACTTTGACCCAGGCGTTGTTTTGGTCGTTGCCGTCGGAATTGCGCGGGGCAGCGGCGTCGAACAGATCATGCTCACGCAGACGCTCACCCACGGCATCACGCACGTAGCGACTGTCATTGATCAGCAGTGTGCCGATGGCCGGATGAATCTCCCCGGACAGCTGCTGGAACGCTTGTTGTGCAACGGCTGCGGTGGGCGATACCAGCAGGGTTTCGTACAGCGCATTGCCGGCGCCCAATTGCTCGGCAGCAGCGGCCACGGAGCGCTGGTTAGGCGTCAGGCCGACATCGGCGAACGACGTTGCGTTGCGCTGCACTGCCAGTTCAATGCCGGTGGCCGAATAATCCAGCGTGCCGCCGATGAACAGGTAGTTCGGCAGTACGGCCCCGAACTGGCCCTGAATGCCACCGGCTGCTTGCAGGATGTTGTACTGATGCCCCAGCAGGCTTTGCACCTCAGTGGTGGTCAGCAAGGTCGGGCTGTTCTCCAGTGACAGGCTGACCGTCGCGCCGTCGATGATCGCCTTGCCGCCAGCGATAATCCGGTCGCTGCTGGTCGGCGACAACTCAACGGCATAGGTCGAGCCGGGTTCGAAGGTCACATCCCCCGCCACCTGCATCGTGCCGATGGAGTTGCCCGGAGCCACGGTACCACCGCTTTTGGCCAGCAACGCGCCGATGTGGCCGTTACCGCCGAGGATGCCGCTGTCGTTGACCGTGACCGCCGACATCAGCGAACCATTGATCGCCAGTCGCCCCTGATTGACCAGGGTCGGACCGGTGTAGGTGTTGGCGCCGGTCATTACCAGGGTGCCGATGCCTTGCTTGGTCAGGCCGCCATGGCCGGAGATGTCGTTGCGCCACACGTCGAGTCCGCAGTGCACGTCGTTACACACCCGCTCGGTCGGCTTGCCGGCGTCGACAATCGCGCCGATACCTGGCAGGTCCGCGACAAACTGGCTGGAACCGTAGGCGCCCTGAATGCGGAACTCCGCCGGAATGTCCTGCTCGGTGACCAGCATCGCCGGGCCATCAATGCCTTTGCGCAAGTTGATCATGCCCCAGCCGTACAGCGCATCGACGCCAGGAGCGCCGAGGTCGGTGGCGGTGGTGCGCAATACGCTGGCGACCTGCGCGCCGGTCATGTACGGGAAGCGCTCCATCAGCACCGCCATGGAACCGGCCGCATGCGGCGCAGCCATCGACGTGCCGTTGTAGTTGGCGTAGCCGGTGGTCAGGTTCTCGATGCTGGTGCCGCTGATGATCGAGCTGTAGATCTTGGTGCCCGGTGCGGCCACGCAGAAACTGGCGGTGTAGCCACAGCGCGAGGAGAACGTACTGATGTTGTACAGCTGGGCACTGGTCAGGTCGGGGTTCTGTTGCAGCGCCGCCACGGTGATCCAGTTCGGCGCGATTTCCGGTACGAAGTAGCCGAGGCCTGCAATGGCGTCAGGGTTATTGAGGTTGTAATCGTTGCCGGCAGCAAAGATGGTCACAATACCGCTGCGACCTGCTGCGATGGCGCCGTCATAGGCACCGCCGGGCTTGGTGCCGAGCAGTGGACGGATCTGGTCGAATTGCAGTTGTGCGTCCTGCACGGTGAAGTGCGGGAACGAAGGATTGCGCCCGCCCTTGCCGAAACGGTCGGTGATGCCGATGCCCCAGCTGTTGTTGATGATCCGTGCGCCACTGGCGATCTCTGCGTCCCAACCGGCCTTGTACACCGCGCCGTCGTTGCCGCGAATGATGCCGTCTTCAGGGCCTGGGTCACCGTTGTCGGCGCTGATGATGTGCGCGCCGAAGGCCACGCCGTGCATCGGTCCGCCATCGCGGCTGCCGGCAGCGATGCCGCCGACGTGCGTGCCGTGCGCGCCGAGCTTGCCGTCGGAACCCACCGACGGTGAGCCGTCATAGCGAAACGCATCGCCGGCTTTGACCGGGATGTACGGGTCGGTGTATTCGCGGATGCCGCTGGTGACCAGGTTGGTCACTTTGTTGGCCCCGGAAAACTCCGGGTGCGCCGCATACACCGGTTGGTCGAAAATCCCCAACTTGATGTCTTTACCGGTGTAACCGGCAGCGTAGGCGTATTGCGCATTGATCGCGCCGACGCCCCAGTCGGCATTGAACTCGGGGCTGCGCCAGCTGTTCGGATCACCGATCTTGCCGTTTTCCACATAGGGTACGGCTTGGGCGGTACCCACCGTGGCCAGTGCGCAAAGCAGCGCCCGGTTGAGGGTTTTCAAAGTAAACGTGGCACCCGTTTGTGCGGGCGAATTGTTGTTGTTTTCGACTTTCATCCAGCGACCTTCCTTAGTTGTGTTGCCAAAATCCTTGTTGAATCTGTGCGCAATCCATGTGGGAGCAAGCCTGCTCGCGAAGGCGCAGGGTCAGCCAACATCAATGTTGACTGTGAAGGCCTCTTCGCGAGCAGGCTCGCTCCCACAGGGATTTGCTTTGCGTTTAAAACTGCCAATCCAGGCTCAGCCCCACACCATGGCTCTTCTCGCGGCTGGCCAATTGGCCGTTGTAATCGAAGTTCAAGCGAATATCGCGGCTCAACGCCAGGCTGGCGCGGGCCCCGATCAGCGCGGCGTCGCGTACCAGTGGCGAGCTCTCGACGGTGAACGCCGGTCCGCCGCTGGCAAACGCCAGGTGCTGTGCTGAATCGACGCTGCTCAGGTTGTGCTGCCAGCCGAGGCTGCCGCTCAGGTCCAGCTTCTGCTGGCCGGAAATGTTCACGGTTTTCAGCGCGCGCAGGCCCAGGGTGCTGAGCACCGCATCGCGTCTGTCATCAGCACTGGTCAGCGCGGCGGCGTCGCCTTTTTCGGTGAAACCGTCGGTATCGAGGTGCACGTAAGCCAGGTTGGCAAACGGCTCAAGGTTCAGCGGTTGCAGGTTCAGGCGATACGCCGCCTCACCAAACACCTGAGTGGTGCCGGCATCGACCTTGGCTTTCTGTTTGGCGCTGACATCGCCGTATTGCAGGTCACGCTTCACATCGGCGTGCTGCCAGCTGTAGGCCGCGCCGGTACTCAGGCGCCAGGCGCCGATCTCGTGTCCGGCATAGGCGCCCAGGTGATAACCATCGACCTGTGCCGACGAATGCGTGCCCGAGCCCATGTTGACCGAGCTGTCGCTGTAACCGACGACCAGGCCGATACGGGTTTGTTCGTCCACGGCACCATCGACACCGGCCAGCAGGCCGCCAATCGAGGTGGTGTAGCCGGCCGTGTCATTTCGGTCATCGGTTTTGCCCCAGGCACCAAGTGCCTTGACCCAGCCGTTAGCGCCCGAGCCTTGTGCCTCATGCAGACGTTCACCCACCGCATCACGCAGGTAGCGGCTGTCGTTGATCAGCACCGAGCCCAGCGCCGGGTAGAGTTCGCCGCTGAGTTGCTGGAACGCCTGTTGCGCCGAACTTGCCGTCGGCGACAGCAGCAGGCTTTCGTACACCGCACTGCCCGCCCCAAGGGCTTCCACGGCACCGGCCACGGCACGCTGGTTTGGCGTTTGACCGACGCTGGCGAAGGACGTGGCATTGCGTTCAATACCCAGCTGCACGCCGGTCGCGGAGTAATCGAGACTGCCGCCGATAAACAGGTAGCTGGGCAACACGGTGCCGAACTGGCCTTGAATACCGCCCGCCGCTTGCAGGATGTCGTACTGATGACCCAGCAGGCTTTGTACTTGTGTGGCGCTGAGCAAGGTCGGGCTGTTTTCCAGGGACAGGCTCACCGTGGCGCCGCTGAGGGTGGCGGTGCCGCCGGCGACAATCCGGTCGCTGCTGGTGGACGACAGTTCCACCGCATAGGTCGAGCCCGGCGCGAACGTGACGTTGCCGGCGACCTGCAAGGTGCCGATGGAATTGCCCGGTGCCACGGTGCCGCCAGCATTGGCCGTCAGTGCGCCGATGCGCCCGGAACCACCGAGGGTGCCGCTGTCATTGACGGTCACGGCAGACGCCAGCGAGCCGTTGACGGACAGCAGACCGCCGTTGACCGTGGTTGCACCGCGATAAGTGTTGTCGCCGGTCAGCATCAGGCGACCGGCGCCGGACTTGACCAGGCTGCCTTCATAGACGCGTGCAGCGGCGGCCGAATCGCGCGCCATGCCGACAGCGTAGTCGGTTTGATCCTGTTGACTGGCGCCGGCCGCAATACCGTTCTGCCAGCCTTTGCTGACCAGCGTCTGTTGCCAGGCGCTGTGCTCGGCGGCGTCTTCACTCTGGCGCTGGAGCAAGGCCTTGTCACTGAGGCCGTTGCTCCAGACATCGCTCTGCCCTGCTCCGAGATTGGCGTCAAACGCGCCGAGCAATTGCCCCGGCCCGCGCATCGCCCGGTCAAGGTTGGCCACACCCCAACCGACATTGGTGTTCGGTGCGCTGGTGATCGAGCCATCGAGCTGAGTCGCGGTGGTCAGCAGCACCTGCAGCGCCTGCTGGTTGTTCATGTACGGGTAGCGTTCCATCACCAGCGCCAGCGCGCCGGTGGCATGGGGCGCGGACATGGAGGTGCCGGACTTGATCGCATAATCGCCGCCAGGGATGGTGCTGTCGATCTTCGCCCCCGGCGTGGCAATGCACCAGTATTTGGCGAGGCCGCACTGGTTGTAGCGTTGCTGATTGCTCTGATCCAGCCCCGAGACGGCCATCCAGTGGCCTTCGAGTTCCGGCTGAAAATACGGCAGCGCCGAGCGCACGCTGGCGTTGGGGTAACCGGTGTTGCCGGCGCTGAACACGTTGATCACGCCACGACGTGAAGACACGTCAGCGGCGGCATCCAGCCAGGTGCCCTTGTTGAAGTGCTGGGCGTAGGCGGCGTGTAAATCGTCGAGGGTGCGATAACTGACGTCCGGCGGCTGGCTGCCCCAACTGTTGTTGATCGCCCGCACACCCGCGTCCGCCAAGGCGTTGTAGGCCGCAGAGAAATACCGCGGGTCGGGGTTGGGGCCGAACAGGAAACTGTCGTTCTTGTTGGTGTTGGCCACATAGACTTGCGCGTTGAACGCCACGCCGTGGGTGCCGACGCCATCGCGAGACGCACCGATGGTGCCAGTGACGTGGGTGCCGTGGGAGTCGTTGTTGGGGTTGAGCGTGCCGTTGACGTTGAACGGCGTGCCATCGACGTAAGTGCCGCGGGTCATGACCGCGTGATAACGCGCGGGGTCGAATTCGGGGTGGCTGGAATCGAAGCCGGAATCGAGCTCGCCGATTTTCACGCCTTTACCGGTGATCCCGGTGGCGTAGGCCTGATCAGCCTGCATACGAGCCAGGCCCCAGTCGCGCTGGAACTCGGCGGAGCGCCAACTGGCAGGATCGCCGGGTTTGCCGGCTTCCTGATACTGGGCCTGGGCCGCTGCCGGGATGGCAGAAACCATGAGCAGCAGCGTGCCGACCGATATCGGCTTGATTTTAACGTCCTTGTTCATGACTACTCGCTTTGTTTGGCGTTTTTAGAGTTGTAGTCCCCGGCTCCCGGGGTGGTGGTATCTCACGTTGTCGCTATTCCCCTGTGGGAGCGGGCTTGCTCCCACAGGTATTGCGTATTACCTGCTTTTCGGGCCCTGGCCGAAGGCCTCGTCCACTTTGGCCAGGTCCTGCTCGTTCAAGGTCCCCGCGTAGTAATGCAACTTGGTCCAGGCCATCAAATAGTCATAGCGGGCCTGGGCCAGATCGCGACGTGTGGTGTACAGCTGCTGCTCGGCGTTCAACGCATCAAGGTTGACCCGCTCACCGCCGAGAATGCTTTGCTTGGTCGAGATCACCAGCGCCTCGGCGGACGTCAGGGCTTTCTGATAGGCCCGCAGTTTGTTCACCCCCGACAGGCAGGCACTGAACTGGCGGCGCAACTGAATCAGTGTCTCGCGGGTCTTGCCATCCAGATCGTACTCGGCCTGTTCCATGTTGCTGCTGGCCTGACGGACCGAGGCCGACACGCCACCACCGGCATACAACGGCACGTTGACTTCGATACCGATGGTGTTGGTGTCGTAGCGCTGGTTATAGGTATTGCCGCTTTCCGACTCGTTCTGTCGAATCGAAGCGTAGGCGTTGACCCTGGGCAAGTGCCCGGCGCGGTTGCGTTCGACTTCATAGCGCGCCACTTCCACGGCCTGGCGCTGGGACGCCAGGTTCGGGTTGTTGGCCACGGCCATCTCGTGCCAGGTGTCGTAATTGGCCGGTTGCAGGGTGAAGGTCTGGAATTGCGCGTCCAGCGGTGCCAGGTCGCCAATGTTGACGGCTGGCACGCCAATCAGCGCGCCCAGTTCCCGCAACGCTGCATCCTGTTCGTCACGGGCCTCGATTTCCTCGGCGGTGGCCAATTCATAACGCGACTCGGCCTCAAGGATGTCGGTGCGCGTGCCCTCGCCCTGACGGAACATGTGCTCGTTCTGCTGGAACTGCTGCTCGAAGGCCTTCTTCTTGGCCTGCGCGATGTCGATCTGGTCTTGGGCGAACAGCGCCTTGGTGTAGTTTTCCAGCACCCGGACCAGCAACTCCTGGCTCTTGCCGCGAAAAGCCTCGTCGGCAAACAGCGACTGAGCCACGCCCTTGCGATACGCCGCATAAGCCTCGTAGTCGATCAAGGGCTGTTGCAGGCTCAAGGTCGAACCGTAACTGTTGTAGTTGCGGTCTTCAGTGAAGTTGGGTCGCCCCTCATTCATTTGAGTGACCTTGGAAGTGTTACGCCCCTTGTTGTAGGTGTAACCCAGTTTCGGCAGCAGCCCGGCGCGGCCGATGATGCGGTTTTCAAGGCCGGCATCGCGTTCCTTGATGGCGCCGAGGAACACCGGGTCGTTGCGCAAAGCCTGTTCGTAAATATCAAACGGCCCCATGGCCATCACGCTGTTGCACGTCAGCAACGTCAGGGTCGCTGCGAGCATGGAGAGCTTATTCATACAACCGAACATCCTTATTCCTCGGTCAACGCGGAGCCTGCCCGGTCGAGCAGCGGTTTGAACAGATAGTTGAGGAGTGAACGTTCACCGGTGCGCACAAACATTTCCGCCGGCATGCCAGGCTTGATCACCAGCCCGTGCAGTTTTTCCATGGCCTGGTCGCTGACACTGCTGCGCAGGACGTAGTACGGCGCACCGGTTTTCTCGTCGATCATCTGGTCGGCGGAGATCAGGCTGACTTCACCCGGCACCCGTGGCGTGCGGCTCTGGTTGAACGCGGTGAACAGAATATCCACCGGCAAGTGCGTGCCGACCTTGTCGATCAGGTTGACCGGCAGGTGCCCCTCCACTTCCAGCCGAGTGCCTTGCGGCACGATCTCCAGCAGGGTTTCGCCCTGACGGACCACGGCGCCTTCGGTATGAACACCGAGGTTGACGGCAATACCGTCGGCAGTGGCAATGATCTCGCGGTGTTGCAAGTCGAACCCGGCGGAAGTCAGTTGCTCCTTGAGGGTTACGCTCTTGAGCTGCGCGTCGGCCAGTTGCGTGCGGACTTCCTTCTGGTACTCCTCGATGTGCTGTTGCAGCTTGAGTTTCGCTTCGAGGATGCCCTGCTCCACCCGACCGCTTTCACCGGTGTTCTCAGCCAGTTGCTGCTGCACTTGCGACAGCTGACGCTGGTATTCCATCAGCCGGTTGCGCGGGATGTAGCCGTTGTCGGCCAAGGGTTGCAGGTTGCTCAATTGCTGTTGCAGCGAGCTGGCCTGGGCCGTCAGGTCGGTGCGCGCGCGGCGCATGCCGGCCAGTTGCGAACTGGCGCCTTCGATGTTGGCGCGCAGGCCACCCTGTTCGCGGTAATACGCTTCGCGGCGGCTGCTGAACAGCTGCCGCTGACCTTCCATGACCAGTGCCAGTCGTGGGTCGGCATGGCTGCTCAGTTCGGCGGGGAACGTCACCTCTTTGAGGTTGTCGCGTTCGCTCTGCAACCGGGCCAGGCTGGCCCAGGCCATGCGGTATTGCGCCTGCAACGAATCGACATCGGCAGCGGCCTGGGTCGGGTCGAGCTGGAACAACGGCTGACCCTGCTTCACCGCCTCGCCTTCGCGCACCAGAATGCGGCTGACCACACCGTTGCTCATCGACTGTACGGCTTTGCGTTTACCGGAGACGACGACGGTGCCTTGCACCGGAATGCCTTGATCCAGCGGTGCCAGGCTGGCCCAGGTAAAAAAGCTGCCGGCGCCGACGATGGCCAGGATCCAGCCCATACGGGCGAAGTATTTCGCATCTCGTTCAGGACGCTCGGCAACGTAATCGTGTTCCATGGACGCTTCGTTTTGCGTGTTCATACGTGCGCTGCTCATACACCCGAATTCCTTGTCGTGGGCTGATACTGGCGACTCATGCTGAGCCCGCCGGGCGCCGGCGCGGCTTTGGGCTGTTCCTGGTTGGCGGGCTGATTGCCGGCCTGATTTGACGACAAGGCCTTGAGTACGTCGTGACTGGGACCGAACGCCTGCAGGCGACCGTCGCTGAGCACCAGCAACTTGTCGGCCTGGGCCAGCGCCGAGGAACGGTGGGTAACCAGAATCACGCTGGTGCCCTGGGCTTTCATTTGCGCGATGGCGCCAGCCAGCGCCGCTTCGCCGACGGTGTCGAGGTTGGAGTTGGGTTCATCCAGCACCACCAGGCTCGGCTTGCCATACAGCGCACGGGCCAAGGCCACGCGCTGCTTCTGGCCGCCGGACAAACCGCTGCCGTCTTCACCCAGCACGGTGTCGTAGCCTTGAGGCATGCGCAGGATCAGGTCATGCACGCCGGCCTGTTGCGCGGCTTCGACGACTTTCTGCGGATCAGCCTCGCGGAAACGCGCGATGTTTTCCGCGATGCTGCCGCTGAACAGTTCGATGTCCTGAGGCAGGTAACCTATATAAGGACCGAGTTCATCGCGATTCCAGCGATGGATGTCCGCGCCGTCGAGTCGCACTGTGCCGCCGAGGGTCGGCCATACGCCAACCAGCACCCTGGCCAGGGTCGACTTGCCGGAACCGGAAGCACCGAGCACGCCCAGCACCTCGCCGGCCCCCAGGCTGAAGTTGACCATGTGCAAGGTCGCACCGCGTTTGCCGGGCGGACCGGCACTGACCTGTTCGAAGGCGATCTGGCCTTTTGGCGCCGGCAGTTCCATGGCCTCATCGCTGGGTGGATAGCTTTGCAGCAGGTCGTCGAGGCGACGGTAAGCGAGCTTGGCGCCGCTCCATTGTTTCCACACGGCGATCAACTGGTCGATCGGGCTCAGCACGCGGCCCATCAGGATAGAACCGGCAATCATCATCCCGGCAGTCATGTCGCCCTTGATCACCAGCAAGGCACCCAGCCCCAGCACCAGTGATTGCAGGCACAGGCGCAAAGTCTTGCTCAACGAGCTGATGACCGCGCCGGTGTCGCTGGCCTGATTCTGCAGGCCGAGAAAACGCGAATGCACCTGGAACCAGCGCTTGCGCAGCACACCGAGCATGCCCATGGCCTGGATAGTCTCGGCGTTGTGCAGGTGGCTGGTGGCCAGTTGGCTGGACTTCTGCGAGAAGCCCGCCGCCTCGCCCAACGGCTTTTTGGTCATGGCCTCGTTGAGGCACGCCAGCGCAATCAGCAACACGGCACCGGCCGTGGCCAATACGCCCAGCCAGACGTTGAACAGGTAAATCACGAACAGGTACACCGGAAACCACGGCGCATCAAAGAAGGCAAAGAGTGCCGGCCCGGTGACGAACTGGCGGATGTGGGTCAGGTCGCCCAGCGATTGCCCGGCATTGCCTTCGCCGCGAAACAGGTTGCGTTCGAACGCCGCCTGATACACCCGCAGGTTGAAACGTCGCTCCAGCTGGCTGCCAATGCGGATCACGATAAAACTGCGCACCACTTCCAGCAGGCCGATAAACGCAAAGAACCCGACCACCATCAGCGACAACATGGCCAGGGTTGTTTCGTTTTGCGAAGACAGCACCCGGTCATAAACCTGGAGCATATAAATCGACGGGACCAGCATCAGTACGTTGATCAGTGCGGTGAAACAACCGACGCTGATCAAAATGCTCTTGTAGTCACCCAGTGCCTTGATTAACGGTGCGGTGGCTGGGGCCTTCGCCATCTTCATTGTTTTTCCCTGAGATGATATTCCCCCACCTTACTTGGTGGAGTTCGGTTAACTGTCCGTACACGGGTCTGGATATTCTGTTTCAAGTTATTGCTGGCGCACCCAATAACAACGCCTTATATCGATGACAACTATCGAACGGGTGTTTTGGTTATTGATCGACTGCGGATAACCGTTACATCGGGGCAATAGTGTCGGCACCCGGGGCGATTAGGCATTTACCGGTTAATGTGCAGCGCGCACCAAAGTAATGATCAGTCCTGACTTCAGGGTGCTTGTATAAAGCCCCTCCCGCTGTCGGCTGAAAAACACAATTCTTGAGCCTTCTTTTCCGGTAACGGCAATACCATCGGGTTCGGGAAACCAGCCAATCGCCGATTCATCCAGCCAGGCGCTCAGGCACTCGGCCCCTTGCCCCAGGGTTTGCTTGCGTTCGAAATCGATCACGCAGACGTTGGACGGTTTGTCCTGCAGCGCCTGTGATTCAGCGGTGTCTTGCGGGGTATTGAGGGTGGCCTGCCACTTACCGGCCAACTCCGACGGATCTGCTAATTTCAGGCTGCTTGCCATGGCTACATCTCCAAGAAACATGATCAGCGTCGCAAAAAGCCACGCGGTTGCTCTGTAGGTAAAAGCGTTTTGAGTCATAGGACGTGTTACTCCGGCGTGTAGCCTTACTCACAGCGAGCAGCGATGCAAGGACAGAGAGCGGCGCATCGGCGCCGCCCTCCTTTTTGCCTTGAATCAAGCCGCGATATCGGTCACTGCTGCCTGGCCCACGGTGCTGACAATGAAGTCAGCCACGCCGTGCCCGGAGAAGTCCACCGACAGCAGGCTGTTGCCACCGGAGGTGGTCAGCACTGCGTCACCTGCAGCACCCGAGAACGAATTCACGAAGTGCAGGCCTGCGCCTTTGGTGATTGCGGTCAGATCGATTTTGTCCAGACCGCTGACAAAATCCATGATCTGGTCGGACGCGCCCGGCTTGGAGTCGGAGCTTGCAGCGTACACAAATGTGTCCGAGCCCGAACCGCCCCACAGCTTGTCTGCACCACCCGCGCCATAAATGATGTCGTTGCCGGCACCACCTTTGAGCTCGTTGGATGCACTGTTGCCGATCAGCAGGTCGTTGCCCGAACCGCCGATGGCGTTCTCGATGGTCACGCCCTTGGCAATGGACACGTTACCTACCATGCCGCCAACGTCGGAGAACGAGGCTTCATTGAGGTTGATCTTCTGGTTTTGGGTAAAACCGGAGAAATCGAATGTGTCCTTGCCGCCGCCATCCCAAACCGAGAACACCAGCTTGTCCGACGATGAGGTCGCGCCCAGGTAGTCGCGACCGGCGTTGGAGTTGAAGCCGTAGGTGGTGTCACCGGCACGGGTGTTGAAGTTGGCGCCGTAGAGCTTCTGAATGGCGGCAATATCGTCCATCAGCGGACCGGACGAGTAAGCCTCTACACCGCCCTTGCTGAAGTTCTGGCTGGTATTGCTTTCACTCCAGTAGCTCATGAGGCTGTAGCCTCGAGTGTCCTGGCCGTAGGACGCATCGTTGTAAGTCGGGTTGCCTTCGCCGGCGTTGTAGTCGCCAGGGTGAGACAGGCCCAGGGTGTGACCGATTTCGTGAGTCAGGGTCTGACGACCGTAGTTGTTCACGCCCGGAGTCTTGTTGACGTCATAGCCACTGCCAGTCAGGTACCACGACTGACCGTCATACCCAGGCTCGGTCCCTGGCAGGAATGCAAACGCTGCTGCACCTTCCTGGCCGCCACTGTAGTTACCGAAGGTCATGTGGCCGTCGCCACCCTTGGCAGCTTCGGTAAAGGTGACGTTAGCCACGTCGGCCCAGGATTGCATGGAAAGCACGGCCTGGGATTTTTGCAGGGCACTGAACTGACTGAAACCGGTGACGCCCAGGCCGCTGAAATTCGAGGTCTTGGCTGTCAGAAAGGTGTAGGTCAGTTCGATCTTGCCGCTGCCATCGAGATCGTGCCAGGAAGCACCATCACGCAGCAGTTGAGTCGCGGCTTGATCCACAGAGAACGAGGGTTTGCCATTGACCGTGAGATTGCCGCCACGATCATACTGATGGCTGAAGCTATCGATCTGGTTGTACGCAGAACTTGTCGCGCCCAGTGAAGTATCAAATGGCTGGAACGCCTGCTCGGCGGAATCAATAGCGTTGGCTTTAACTTTCGACATAAAAACACTTCCTTGTTTAGCAATGGAACCGATTTTTGTCCGATAAGACGATCTCTGGCGAGATCGTCCAATCACTCGCCCAATGAAGGCGTAAGAAACCTGACACAATTTGAAATAAGACGTCTACACATTTTTTTTGGGCAAACTGTACGGCTGCGCCAAGTGCCCGAAAACAAGGGGCATCGTGGCAAAATATTGTTTTGAGTGATGAGTTTTGAATCAATTGTCTGACAATTTGTTATTTAAATATTAAATAGAGGTAAGTTGTTTTTTGATAAGGGCGTCTCACTTTCCATGTTTGCAAAACCAAGTGCCAGCGCAGTGCCACCCACTAACTCATATGTCCGCAAAGTGGTGTCATGACCTGTGAACAACCCTGTAGGCGCTGCCTGTGGCAGCGCCAGAGGGCGGTGAGCATCAGCTACCGGTACGAATCTTGTTCCATACCCGCGTGCGGATCCGGTCAATGTTGAGCGGCATCGCTTCCAGCGCAAACAATTTGCCCATCATCTCGGGACTCGGGTACACCTTGGTATCGTTCTTGATGGCTGGGTCGATCAGGCTGTCCGCCTGTTCGTTGCCGTTGGCGTAGTGCACGTAGTTGCTGATGCTGGCCATCACGTCCGGGCGCAGCAGGTAGTTCATGAATGCGTAACCGGCCTTCTCGTCCGGGGCATCGGCAGGCATGGCGACCATGTCGAACCAGATCGCCGCGCCTTCCTTGGGAATCGAGTAGCCGATGTCGACGCCGTTCCCGGCTTCCCTGGCGCGATTTTCCGCCTGGAGGATGTCACCGGAGAAACCGACCGCCACGCAAATGTCACCGTTGGCCAGGTCGCTGGTGTATTTGGATGAATGGAAATAGCTGATATATGGCCGGACTTTCATCAGCAAGGCTTCGGCTTTTTTATAATCTTCGGGGTTCTTGCTGTGGTGTGGCAGGCCCAGGTAATTGAGCGCTGCTGGCAACAGTTCCGGGCCGTTGTCGAGAATGGCCACGCCACACTTCTGCAACTTCGCCATGTTTTCCGGCTTGAAGATCAGGTCCCAGGAATCGACGGGGGCGTTGTCACCCAACACCGCCTTGACCTTGGTGATGTTGTAGCCGATCCCGGTGCTGCCCCACAGGTACGGGAAGCCGTGTTCGTTACCCGGATCATTGGTTTGCAAGGCCTTGAGCAGCACCGGGTTGAGGTTCTTCCAGTTCGGTAACTGGCTCTTGTCGAGTGTCTTCAGTGCCCCGCCCTGAATCTGTCGAGCCATGAAATGGTTGGACGGGAACACCACGTCATAGCCGGACTTGCCGGTCATCAACTTGCCGTCGAGGGTTTCGTTGCTGTCGTACACGTCGTAGCTGAAACCGATGCCGGTTTCTTTCTCGAAATTTTTTGTGGTGCCGGGCGCGATGTAGTCCGACCAGTTGTAGATTTTGACCGTGTCGGCGGCGTGGCTGATGGAAGCCACGAGCATCAGTGGGACGAGCGTCAGTGTCTTTCGGATCATGAGTCGATTCCTGTATGGGTTGTTATTGGCAGGCAATCAAGGGATCAAAAAATCAAAACGTAGGTCTTGCGCACGGTTTCCTGAATGTCCCAGATACCGAGAGTGTTGGCTGGCAACATCAGTGCGTCGCCGGCTTCTATGTGCAGGGTTTCGCCGTCGTCCGGGGTGAAGGTGCAGCGACCCTGGATGAAGTGACAGAATTCCTGGGCAACGATCTGTCGGCGCCAGCGTCCGGGCGTGCATTCCCAGACGCCGGTCTCGACGCCATCGTCGCGCTCGACACTGGTGGTCGACGCCACCGCCACGGGCGCGCCCAGTGGCACCGCGACGGGATTGGATTCGTCCAGTGTCAGGGTTGCGGTGTGCTTGAATTGCGTGATGCTCATGGGAGTACCTGTTGAGGGAGAAAACGCCGTTTAGTGCATGAAGCCTTCCATGAACCCCGCCACGCCGCTGGCCAGCTTGCGCCGCCAGGGCGCAGTGGACGGGTCGGCCAGGGTCTGGTCCTCGTGGACGAAGCTGCGGATGATCGCGTTGTAGCCGAGCCAGCGGCATGGCTCCGGCTCCCAGGCACGCAGGGCTTCGATTTGGCCCTGAGGCATGACCCAGGGCTGGCGGACCAGTTCGGTGTCACGTTCAAGGATCAGGTCGGCCAATGTCCGCCCCCCCAGATTGCTGGCACCAACACCCTCCCCGCCGTAACCGCCGGACAGCGCGATGCCGCTGGCGTGATCACAGAGCATGTGCGGCTTGAACTGCCGGGACATCCCCAGATTGCCGCCCCAGGCGTGAGTGATTCGCACGTTCTTGAGTTGCGGGAACAGTTCGCCGAACAGATAGCGGCGCAACTCCACTTCGCTACGGGTCAGGTCGAAGTCATGGCGCAACTTGCCGGCGAACTGGTAGCCGCCACGGGCACCGAACACCAGGCGATTGTCTGCGGAGCGCTGGCCATAGGTGACCTGGCGACTGCTTTCACTGAACGCCTGGCCACGGCTCAAGCCGATTTCATCCCAGGTTGCGGCGGACAGCGGCTCGGTGGCCACCAGCAGACTTTGCACCGGCAACTGGTAACGACCCAGCGGCGGCAGCGTGACCGAATAACCTTCTACCGCCGGCACGATCCAGCGACTGCGAACCGACGCCTTTGCCGTGCGCAGACTGCCCGACTGCCAGTGCGTGACCGGGCTGTTTTCATGGATTTTGACGCCCATGCGTGCAACGGTGTTCGCCAGACCCCGCACCAGCTTTGCCGGCTGGATGGTCGCTACGTGCGGCGCATAGATGCCGCCATAGGGCTTGGCCACCCTGATCTGCTGCGCCAATTGCTCTGGACTGAGCCAGCGGTAGTCATTTTCAGTCAAGCCTTGGGCGTACAGCTTGTCCAGGTACTGGCGCAGGCTGGTTTCCTGCTCGGGATAACGGGCGGCGCAGTACAGCACCCCGCCTTTGCGATAATCACAGTCGATACCCTCGCGTTCGAGGACAATCTCAACCTCGTCCGGAATGCCGTGCAGCAATTCAAACGAGGCGCGGCGTTGCTCGGGGTTCAACTTGGCGAGCAGGCGATCCTCGCCCAACAGATTGCCCATCAGCCAACCACCGTTGCGACCCGAGGCGCCGAAACCGGCGGTTTGCGCCTCGATGATCGCGATATCCAGGCCCGGTGCCAGACGCTTGAGGTAGTACGCGGTCCAGAGCCCGGTGTAACCAGCGCCGATGATGGCGACGTCGACGTCCAGATCCTGCTCCAGCGCCGGACGCGCCAATAATGGCTCGTCGAGCTGGTCCATCCACAAACTGATAGTGCGCCACGCCGCCATGCAAGACTCCGTCACTCAAACTTCGATGAGGACGATCCTAGTGCGCGGGCTCAGAGGCTGTCTTGCGCGCGTGCACGCAAAGAAATTTGTTTGACGTAGGCCTTGGGCGACAGGCCTGTGTGCTGGCGGAAACAGCTGTAGAACGCCGACAGAGAATTGAAACCGGCCGCGAACGCCAGGTCATCGACTTTCAGTGGCGGCGTGGCAGCTTCCAGCGTCGCGAGCAAATGCTTGAGCCGCGCCTGATTGACGTAGCGATAGAAGCTTTGGCCCAGCACCTGATTGAGCAGGTAGGAGATCTGGTTGCGGCTGTACCCGCACTCCTTGGCCACGCGCTGCAGGTCGAGCTCCGGGTCCAGATAAGGTTGCTGACGCTGGAAGTACTGCTGCAAGTCCTCAGCCATGAAACTCAGTTGCCGAGGCGACAGGCCCAGCCGACTCACCGCGGGGCGTAGCGTGCTGGCGGTTTTACTGGGCGGCTGCTCATGCACCAGAGAGGCATATTCATTGACCCGCCAGATCAACCCGTCACGCACGGTGATCGCCTCACTGGAGCGAAAAGACACCAACCCCTCGCCACCGCGCAGTGTCATGCAGTACTGGATGAAAGCCGTGTTGCCGTCCAGGCGGATGCGATCGGAGTGTTCCAGCGCTTCATCGCGATTGCGCGGCATGCTGAGGCGCACGTACTCGCGCAATTCATCCAGCCCCATGACGCGATTCTGGAAAAAGTCGTGGTACTGGATCTGCGGGTGATACAACGCCATGACGCCGTCCAGATCCCGGTGTTTCCAGCACAGGTGATAGCGCATGACTGTTTCGCCCGTCACCGGGGTTTGCTGCGGGCCGTCATCATCGGCGTGCATAGGGAACTCGGCGAGAAAAAAGTCCAGATTGCCCAAGTTCAGTCAAGGCTTCAATGGCCAGGCAGTGATGGCGCTTTGGTCAATAAGCAGCGGACTGTGATCCATATCAAAAAATACCGGGCAATCGCCAAACGGCCTGAAAAAAGCCACCTTTTTTTCACATCCGGATGCTACTTTTAGAGGCAATCACCGGTTGAGCCAATGAAGGCTCTTCCCTCCTCACATGAGCTAAAGGAAGCGCTCGATGACTAAGGCGGGCAACACATGAACAAAGGATCATTCAGCAAGGTCACTTTTCCCAACGCCTGCCAGCTGATGCGCTGGCATTTTCATCCCATGGGTTTTGAGGCGAGCATGGACGCACCGGGCAGCATGATTGCCCGCCTGTTCGATCGGGCCAGCGGCGAAACCATGATCGCCATCGCCGGCATTCCCTGCTCCACCGTCATGAATGCGGCAGATGTGGAGCGAATCATTGAAGCGGTGGAAGATGAGCTGGAAGCGTTCATCCCACCGGTGGCGCTCAGGAGTTTTGCCTGATCGCATTTCGGATACCAAAAAGCCCACAGGATGTGGGCTTTTTAATGCCTTTTGTTTCGGCAACACCATGAATCCCTGTGGGAGCGAGCTTGCTCGCGATGGCGCCTGCACATTCAACTTGTAGTGCCTGACGGACCGCTATCGCGAGCAAGCACGCTCCCACAGGGGGTCAGGTTAACTTCAGGGGTTGGCGGTGATCAGCAAAAAACGCCTTGCCCTGGCCCACCCGGTCCGACGCCTTGGGCATGTTCACCGCCTGATTGTCCTGACCATCGACATACCAATAGCAGTGGCTGACCGCCCGGGTGATCCCCACATAAGCCAGTCGCAGAATCTCGTCCTTCTGCGCATTGTCATAGGCCTCACTGTCGCCAGCCTTGCCCAGACCTGCCATGCGATACACCTGATTCTTGTAAGGCGAGCTGGTCAGATGCTGGCAGTCACCCAGCAGGAATACTGCGTCTGCCTGAAGGCCCTTGGCGCTGTGGTACGTCAGTTGTTTCAGGCGTCGGGCGTCGTACGGCAAGCTAGAGTCAACATTAACTACAGACTGAATATGCTCTTCTATCAATGACTTATCGCTACATCTTCGATAAAGCATCAAGATCGAATCTCCCTGCCGGTAGTGTTCGATCAGCCGTTGCGCCATGTCCTGATCATTACGCTCAAGCACATTCACCGGCCGCAAGACTTGCTGCTCGCCGGCGGCCTTGGCCTTCTTGCCCGGGATTGCCGGTGCAGAACGTACGATATGTTCAGCGGCATCGATGATGTGTTGATGGCTGCGGTAATTGTCGCTGAGCATCACCCGAGTGGTGGACGGTGAAGGGAATTGCTTGTTGAAATCCATGAAGTACGTCGGCGAACTGCCCCGCCAGCCGTAGATGGACTGCCAGTCATCACCCACACACAACAAGGACGAACGCTGGGCACCGCGCCCTACATGCATGGCCGGGCCGCGGCTGCGAATTTCCGCCAGGCTGGCACGAATCCAGGAGACGATTTGCGGCGATACGTCCTGAAACTCGTCGATCATCAGGTGCGACAGCGGTCTGAGCAACTCATCGCTCAGCAGCTTGAGATTTTCCGGTGAATGCTCGCTGAACAGGGCGAACATGCGATTGTAGGTCATGACGGGCGGCTTCTGATCCAGCAAATGATCTTCCAGCGCACGCCAGTACAGGCTCAGGGCCTCGAAGAAAAACCGGTCCGGGTCGTCCTTGGCAAAACTCATTCGGCCCACAGCGTCCGGAACGTCCAGGCCGAGGTTCTCGATAAATCCCGCTGCCGCCACAAAACAATCCAGCAAGGGCGCGGAGCCGAGCTCGCCCTTGACCTTGTAGTCGAAGCCAGGACCGGCACTGGCATCACCGGCCAGCGAGGCCAGGACGCGCTTCGACGACTCATAACTGTCTATCCAAATCAAAGGCTTACGACAGAAAGCTTGAAACAGGGTGCGCTTCACGGCCCATTCGGCGCGCACGCTGAGCTTGGCGTTCGGACGGCTGACTTGCGGGTTTTCACGGGGATCGAACCCCAGCACCACCCAGGCATCCAGCGTTGGAATGTAGCCGTGGCATTGAAAAATCGAGCCGTTGATATCGAACGTCTGACGGTTCGGCTCAATGCCCTTGATCGGCCAGGCACCGGCGCGAAACCACAAGTCCTCAATGACATCGCACAACTCTTCGTCGCGCTTGGCCGCCAACTCGGTCACTGCCATGCGCTTTTGCACATCCGGGTGATCGCGCTCCAGCTCCTTGAGCTGCAAGGCGTGGCGCGACAACGGCTGGATCAGCTCGCGAAAGCGCTCGTCAACGGTAATCAAGCGGTGATAACAGGCGTTTAGCTGCTGACGCTGGGCATCGTTGATTCGCAAGTCGAATGGATTGCTGTCGATCTCCTCGTCGCCGTTTTGCGGGCGGTGACTGAGGTTCTCGAAGGCCTGCAAACGCTCGAACCCCGGCAGACTGCGCACCATGGGCAGAATGCGCGAGTGAAAAGTGCGCACCAGATCCCGCGCCTCTTTGAGGCCCAGCGTCCGTTCCCACAGCGCAAACACCTCGACCAGCTTGTTGATGAAGTCCTTGCGCGACTCCCGGGTGAAGGTCACTACCGTCATCGAGCCAAGCTCGAAGCCCAGGTAATGGCTCAGCAGCAGGATTCGCAGCACCAACGTAGTCGATTTGCCCGCGCCCGCCCCGGCAACCACTGAAGTCGAGGGGGTGTCGCTGAAAATCATCTTCCATTGCGCGGCGCTGGGCTGCGCGTGCGAGGGCAGCAACCGCGCGACATCGGCTTTCATGCGTTTCTTGAGTTCGGCGCTCAACGGCAGACGCCAGTCGTCGAACAGGTTGTCATCGACGTTCGGCGGCCGGTGCTCGGTGCAGCGTGAGTCGCGGATCAGCAACACCTGGCGCCCTTGCTCCAGACCTTCCAGCTTGCCTTCCTTGAACCCGTAATCGACCCCGGCGGTGTGGCCGCTGCGAAAACCGTCCGCCTGCCCATGCAGCCATGACGCACGGTGTTGCGCGCGCAGGCGGGTCAGGCCGTGGCCAAAAAAACGGGCAGCCAGCCGTTTGAGCAATGGCATTTCGGCAAGGGGGCGCAGTTCGGGCGGAAGATCGGGGGTGTGTTGCGGCACGCGGACGGACTCCAGGGTGTGAGGCTGTTGACGGCTATGGTGTCTTTATTTGCCGGCCAGTTCTAGTGAAATGCTTGTAGTTCATTGGCTTGGACGATGAAGTGAAGGCTGGGTGAGAAACTTTTGAGCCGCGCAAATATCGGATTACTCGATCAGTTTGCGGCATTTTTTACGCTTTTTATCGATTGTTGCTTGAAGGATCATACTCACCATCAACCACCGGTTCCGGTTTCGTGGCGCACGGCCCATGACGAACCTTCGAGGAGACGATCATGCTTGAACTCAGACCTTTCAACACCTTGGGCGGTGCCCACCACGGCTGGTTGGATGCCCATCATCACTTTTCGTTCGCCGAGTACCACGACCCAAAGCGCATGAACTGGGGCAACCTGCGCGTCTGGAACGACGACGTGATTGCCGCCGGCACGGGCTTTCCACAGCATCCGCACCGCGACATGGAAATCATCACCTATGTACGTGAAGGCGCCATTACTCACCAGGACAATCTGGGCAACAAGGGCCGTACCGAGGCTGGCGATGTTCAGGTGATGAGTGCCGGCACCGGGATTGCGCACAGCGAATACAACCTGGAGTCGAGCGAGACCCGGATCTTCCAGATCTGGATCATCCCCAACGAAACGGGCCTGGCTCCGTCCTGGGGCGCCAAGCCGTTTCCAAAAGGCCAGCGCGAAGGCTTTGTGACCCTGGCCAGCGGCAAGGCCGGCGATGATCAGAGCCTGCGGATTCGTGCGGATGCGCGGCTGGTAGCGGCCAATCTCAAGGCCGGGGAATCGGCTGAGTATCGGCTCGACAGCGGCCGTCGCGCCTACCTGGTGCCGGCAACAGGCGTCATTGAAGTCAATGGCTTGCGTGCACAAGCTCGAGACGGCGTCGCCGTTGCGAACGAGCAGGTGCTGACGGTGACGGCGATTGAAGACAGTGAAATCGTGTTGGTGGACCTGGCTTGATCGAGTAAATACCGGGCAAAAAAAAACGGCAACCATGTGGTGAATGCCGATCAGTCAAGACACAAACCTGTGGCAGCGAGCCTGCTCGCGAAGAGGCCAGCACATTCAACATTGATGTTGAATATCAGGCCGCCTTCGCGAGCAGGCTCGCTCCCACAAGGTTTACGGTGTTCAAATCCTTAACTGACCAGCATTCACCCTTATGGTCGCCCTTTTTTGACCCAGTGCTTTGGTGTCTGCACCGGCACCTTCGCGGGCAAGCCCGATCCCACAGGGTTCAGCGCAATCCTTGTGGGAGCGGGCTTGCCCGCGAAGGGGTCGTCAGTTACTTCGCAGCAATAGCGCCATCCACCAGCGTCTGGGCTTCTGCAACCAGCTGCTTCAGATGCTCGTCGCTGACAAAACTTTCTGCGTAGATCTTGTAGATGTCTTCAGTGCCCGACGGACGCGCCGCAAACCAGCCGTTTTCGGTCATGACTTTCAAGCCGCCGATGGCCTGATCGTTACCCGGTGCATGGCTGAGGATGCTCTGGATCGCTTCGCCGGCCAATTGCGTCGAGGTGACCTGATCCGGCGACAACTTGCTCAGCAGCGCTTTCTGCTGCGGGTTGGCCTTGGCGTCCACACGTACCGAGAACGGTTCGCCCAGTTCGTCGGTCAACGCACGATACGCCAGGCTCGGGTCGCGGCCGGTGCGAGCAGTCATTTCGGCTGCCAGCAATGCCGGGATCAGGCCATCCTTGTCGGTGCTCCAGACGCCGCCGTCCTTGCGCAGGAACGAAGCCCCTGCGCTTTCTTCGCCGCCAAAGCCCAGCGAACCGTCAAACAGGCCATCGGCAAACCATTTGAAACCGACCGGCACTTCGTACAATCGACGACCGAGGCGCTTGGCCACGCGGTCGATCAGGCCGCTGCTGACCACGGTTTTACCCACGGCGGCATCAGCGCGCCACTGAGGACGATTCTGGAACAGGTAGTCGATGGACACCGCCAGATAGTTATTCGGCGCCAGCAGGCCGCCGGACGGGGTCACGATGCCATGGCGGTCATGATCCGGGTCGCAGGCGAAGGCAACGTCGAAACGCTCTTTCAGGCCGATCAGCCCCTGCATCGCATGGCTGGACGAGGGGTCCATGCGGATCTGTCCGTCCCAATCGACGGTCATGAAACGGAACGTCGGATCGACCTGGGTGTTGACCACTTCCAGGTTCAGGCGGTAGTGCTCGGCAATCGCCGACCAGTAGCGCACCCCTGCTCCGCCCAGCGGATCGACGCCCAGGCGCAGACCGGCATCGCGGATGGCGTCGAAATCGATCACGTTGATCAAGTCGGCGACATACGTGTTGAGGTAGTCATGACGATGAGTGGTGCTGGCCTTCAGGGCCTGTTCGTAGCTGATGCGCTTGACGCCAGCCAGCTTGTTGACCAGCAGTTCGTTGGCCTTGGCTTCGATCCACTTGGTGATGTGGGTGTCGGCCGGGCCACCGTTGGTGGGGTTGTATTTGTAGCCACCGCTTTGCGGCGGGTTGTGCGACGGCGTGATGACGATACCGTCCGCCAGGCCCGAGGTACGGCCGCGGTTGTAGCACAGGATCGCGTGGGAAATGGCCGGCGTCGGCGTGTACTCGTCGCCTTCGGCAATCATCACGGTAACGCCGTTGGCCGCCAGCACTTCGAGGGCGCTCGCACCTGCCGGTGTGGACAGTGCGTGGGTGTCGATACCGACGAACAACGGACCATCGATACCCTGGGCTTCGCGATACAGGCAGATCGCCTGGCTGATCGCCAGAACGTGCCATTCGTTGAAACTCAAGTCGAACGAGCTGCCCCGGTGTCCGGACGTGCCGAACGCTACACGCTGGGTCGAAATGGCGGCATCGGGCTGACCGGTGTAATAAGCCGTTACCAGTCGCGGGATATCGACCAACAGTTCTGCCGGTGCCGGTTTGCCCGCAAAAGGACTGAGTGTCATGCAAAACCTCTGAGAGAGAGTGGTTCAGGAATTGATTGGAACGCAGTTTACTGGCAGTTTGACCGCAACGCGATGGTAACGATCCGTCGGCATCAACGATGCCCAGCAACGTCGTTCAATCGACTGTTTCCATGCGCAGTGCATCGCCCAGCATGCCCAATGCCGCGCCCAGATCGTGGTCGCCGCTGAACGTATGACTCAGGCGCAGATGCTGGCGGTGCAAGCCTTGCAGACTGAACAACTCCCCTGGCGCAATCACCACTTCCTGCTTGAGCAGTCGCTGGAACACCCGGCGCATATCGACCGTACGCGACGAGCGCGCCCAGAGCGTCGCCCCGCCCTGCGGCTCGACCAGTTGCAGCGCCTCCCCCAGCCGTTCATTCAGCAGCTGGATCATGTGCAACTGACGATCCTTGAGCAAACGTCGCAGCACTTGCAGGTGCTGGTCGATGCGTCCGCTGCTGTACAGGCGTGCGATGGCTTTCTGGCGAATGGACGAGAGGCGGAACGAGCGCAGCAGAAAATGCCGTTGCAGTTCGCCGGTCAGCTTTCGCGACAGCAAATACCCGTAAGGCGCCTCTGGCCCGACGATTTTTTCGAAGCTCGAAAACACCATCAGCCGGTCAGGGTTGAGCAGGTCACGAAACCGCGGAACGTCAGCGTCGAAGCCGAGCTCACCCTGACAGTCGTTCTCCAGTACCCAGCTCTCGTACCGTTCCAGCAGGCGCGCAATCGCTTCGCGGTTATCCTGCGGAATCCGGCTGCCTCGCGGCATGCTCAGCCCCGATGACAGCATCACCAGCCGCACCGGCTCGGTCTCAAGCCATTGTTCGAGCTGGTTCAGGTCCAGTGTGCCGTCGATCTGTATCGGCAGTTCCAGCACTCGCACCTGTGCGGCCTTGAGCAAGCGCAGAATCGTCCATTCGCACGGTGATTCGACCACCACCGTCGCCTCCTTGAGACCGTGGACGGCAATCAGTATCTCCAGCACGCCCCGCAGATCCGCGCCGATGTACACCTCGTCGGCATGCCAGCATCGCGCTGGCGAGGTGGTATAGCGGGCTGCCAGTGCCGCGCGCAGCTCCAGTTCGCCACAGGGTTGTGAACCGGGCTGAGGCTGACGCGGATACTGGCGCAGCAGCTCACGCTCCAGCATCAGCAACGGGCTGTCCAGCGGTTGCAACAAGGACGGCTCATCGGCGCTCAGCACCAGCACACCCGGGCGTTTGGCGTTGACATAGACCGTCACCAGCAAGTCATTGCAGCTGGGCGCCGGGGCAATGCTGGAAACCGGCAACGCGTAGTAGCCGGACTTGGCAATCGAATAGACACGCCCCTCTTTCTCCAACAACGAATAGGCGTATTGAATGGTCGAAATCGACACGTTCAGCCGGTCCGCCAACTGCCGTAACGACGGCAGACGAATTTGCGGACCGCTTCCTGGTTCGTTGATCAGGTTGGTCAGATAACGGTAGACCGCCTGATACGCAAAATCGGTTTCTCTGGTGCCTTTCATGACGGGCGTCCAGGCCAACTCGTCGTTTGCATCTGGCCATTGTCATGAGCCCGGGCCAGGCAAACTGTCGAAAATCGCGCCACCTTCAGCGCCCTGCGGACAGTTCGCCAATGATGCCGGAGTCCCTCTGCGGCGAACCGTCAGCATCATCCAGAGGCAGACCAAACTCCCGGTTGTCGACGTCAGGCGACGTCATGCCATACAGCGTGCCGATCAGGCTGACAGGCAATCCGCTGACATCGGTCATCCATTGCAGCACCTGCTCAGGCACCGGGTGGCCTTGCATTGCCCGGTGCAAATCCGGCATCGCCACGAGCATGCCGGGGTGGCAACGGCGCAGGAAGCGTTCCAGCCCGGCACCTTGATCGACAAATGGCGCGAACAGCAGGCAGATCAGTTGCGCCTCACTCAAACCGAGGGTTTTCTGCGCGTCGGCGGCGGCCTGGATACGTTGCTCGGCCATGACAGCCGAATCGGCAAACAACGCCTCGGCCTGCTCGCACAGGCGTTCAGGGACGTGCTTGCGGCGCATCAGGACCAGGGCGCGGCGAATGTATTCGCTCTGGCCTGCTTCGTAGTTGTTCCCCGCCACAAAACAGGCAGCGAGGCCGCGTACATGCGCCGCAATCATCGGACAGATGAATTCCTGAATACTCAGGTGCGTTGCGAGTTCGTCGGAGCGCACACCCAGGAAATCGGTGAGCAGCGGCCAGCGCTCCTCCAGTTTGGCCACCAGCAAGTCGTGAATGTCGATGCAGGTGCTGCGACGACAGGCTTCGAAACTGTCCAGCGGGCGCCAGGGTGCCTGCTCTTGATTGACGTAGAACGCCTGATAGTAATCGCTGCCCAGGTTATCGAGCAGAGCAAACAACCGGTCAATCTCGCTGCTGGTGAAGTTCACCATGCCCAGATCGGCCCTGCGCGCCGCGCGGCTCAAACCGTTGATGAACTGCTTCTGCTGGCGAGGCGAATCGCTGTTGATCAGCGCATTGACGCCGCCGTCCCAACGGGCAATCTGGCCATAGAACTCGCCCGTCGACAGATAGCCGTCGTCCGACAGATCCAACGGTTCAGTCCAGGTCCGGCGATGTGCGAGCATCAACATGTTCAGCCGATTGGCCGCGTGCGCGCCCTCGCCAATCGCTTGCAGATGATTGAACGGCATGACTTCGCGGTTATCGACCATCAACAGCTCAACCCGCGGATCGTCATAGAGAAACAGCGCGCTATTGCTGCGGTGAATATTGTCCAGCGCCATCGGCCCGGTCCCGTTCAGGCGAAGCGTGGCGACGCGCAACTGGAACGTCCCCGGCGCCCGGCCCGCGATACTCAATTGAGCGGCACGCAACAGCGCCAGGGTGTAGCAGCTGTCCAGCGTACCGGACTGAATCACCAGTACCTTGAAGTCAGCGATACGCTCCATGCCACCGGCCGCCACCACCAGGCGCTGAATCAACAGCTGCAAGGCAGTACGCTCGGCACGCGAGAAAAAGCCCAGCAGCCGTTGCAGGACTTGCTGGTAAACATAGTTCATTGCCTGGTCATGAATTGAAGTCATCAGTGGTTTACCTGGTGTTCGTAAGTTCGATATTACGCAAACAGTGACAGACACTGCGCGACTGCTCATCGGTAGTGAGTGCTGAAGCACTTGCATAAAATGCTAGCACTTAAGGTTTTGGTAATTATTTGAAATATTTGCCCGCGCATTAACTCATGAATGCTCTGAGCTCCCCGCAAAGCCTTGCGGAGCAAGGCCCCTCTGAATATGTCAGGCTTCCTAGGAAACTTCCGACAACGTCCCACAGACAACGAGTACAAGAAATAAAGAAAGAAGACACTGATAAACATCTGTCAACTAGACGAGGTGACACTTGCATGTCGTACGTCGGGGGTGCACATGGGAATTTATCGATTGAACGCCCAGCCATGGCTCATTCCTTGAGATGAAAGTAATCATTCAATTATCAGTGCTTATATGATGATTAGAAGATACAGATCGAGAGCAAAAACCAGTTCAGTTGCTGAACCGTTCCATCCGGGTGCCGGTGGAGAGTCTCAAATGGGAGCGAGTAATACAGGCGCAAAGCACAAGAGTCCGTGAAGCACGGACTCTTGCAGAGGGGGAGTTACACGGGCTCGACTTGTAGAGCGACGCGTTCGCGGCATGGGCACTCGTCCATGTAGCGATGAGCTTCGACAAACTCGACAAACGGAAAAACCCGAGTCTTGAGCGGCAGCAGTACGCGGTCGGCGGTCAGCTGGTTGATGTCACGCAAGGCACGCTGCAGGGCAACCTGGTCCTGGATGATGCCCAGTTCCGGCTTGCCGGTGAAATTGCCGATGCAGTGCACGAAAAACTGAATGTTCTTCTGGAACGCCGCACAGGCCGGGAACGGTGTCTGGTTGCCGCCCTGCAAACCGTACAGCACCAAGCTGCCACGCGGCGCCAGGACGTCGCCAAGCAGCGACATCTGCGGCCCGCCAAGGCCATCGAACACTACGTCGACGCCACGGTTGTCGGTGATCTTGTTGATCTGCATCAGCAGATCCTGCTCTTCGGTGACGATGACTTTCTCGGCACCCAGGGACAGCAGGTTTTCCCGCTCTTCAGCAGTTTTGGTTGCGGCAATCACTCGCACACCAAGGGCTTTGCCCAGTTGCACGAAGGACGGCCCGGCACAGTGACTGGCGTCAGTCACCAAGGCGAATTGCCCCGGCTTGACCCGCGCCAGATCAACGTACGCAAAGTAGGCGATCAACAGCGGCGTGTAATGCACACTGGCTTGGATCGGGCTGAGCACGTCGGGATAACGGGTCAGCGCGGTGCGCGGCAGAACGATCTGCTCGCCATAGACCGGATAGTCGTTGGGGCTTTCAGCCGGGAAGCTGGCGACCTTGTCACCGACTGCCAGGTCGTCGACGCCCTCGCCGACCGCGGTCACGATGCCGGCCATCTCATGGCCCAGGCCTGAAGGCAGGCGGGCATGGGATGACGCCAGGTTCTGACGCCAGAGAATGTCGTACCAGCTGATGCCGATTGCTTCGACGCGCACCTGCACTTCACCGGGTGCAGGCAGAGCGGCCGCATGCTCTTCGCATTTGAGCACCTCGGCTGGACCAAACTTGTGAAAACGGATCGTGCGGGACATCGCAAACCTCGTCAAAGTAACCTCTAATGCCATGAACTCTATCTGGGCTTTCTACCCAAGACTATCAGTGGCTATTAATAGTCGACATGCCTGTCATTGATTCCGCAGCACCGGCGACATCCTTGAACGTGATGAAAAACCGTAGCGGCCCTTTCAGGAAAAAATAAATTACACGGTGCAGAGTACCAGCCTTTGCCCGTAAGATTCATGCCGGCCATTGTTCTCATATGGTCGCCCACGTCAAGCCTAGACTCTGCCAGGACTCCAGATGAATCGTAATGACCTGCGTCGTGTCGACCTGAACCTGTTGATCGTATTCGAAACATTGATGCATGAGCGCAGCGTGACCCGCGCCGCGGAAAAACTGTTCCTCGGTCAACCGGCCATCAGTGCGGCGCTCTCGCGCCTGCGCGGCCTGTTCGATGACCCATTGTTCGTGCGTACCGGCCGCAGCATGGAGCCGTCTGCCCGGGCAGTGGAAATCTTCGCCCTGCTCTCCCCGGCACTGGATTCGATTTCCACCGCCGTCAGCCGTGCTGCTGAATTTGATCCGGCCACCAGTACCGCCGTGTTTCGCATCGGTTTGTCCGACGACGTTGAATTCGCCTTGCTGCCAATGCTGCTCAAACGCCTGCGCGCAGAATCGCCAGGCATCGTGCTGGTGGTGCGTCGCGTCAACTACATCCTGATGCCGGGCTTGCTGGCGTCCGGCGAGATTTCCATCGGCGTCAGCTACACCATCGACCTGCCGGCCAACGCCAAGCGCAAGGTCCTGCGCCGCAGCTTGCCCAAGCTGTTGCGTGCCGACACGGTGCCGGGGCCATTGAGCCTGGATGACTTCTGCGCACGGCCGCATGCCTTGGTGTCGTTTGCCGGCGACCTGAGCGGCTTCATAGATGAAGAGCTGGAGAAACTCGGGCGCAAACGTCACGTAGTACTCGCCGTGCCACAGTTCAACGGCCTGAGCACACTGATCAGCGGCACCGATATTGTCGCCACCGTGCCCGATTACACCGCCGAGGCCCTGACCGCTGCCGGCGGCGTACGGGCCGAAGATCCACCGTTGCCGATGCGCAGCTTCGAGCTGCACATGGCGTGGCGTGGCTCGCAGGATAATGATCCGGGCGAACGCTGGTTGCGGTCGCGGATCCAGATGTTCTTTGGGGATCCGGACAGTCTTGAACAACCGGGGGACCAGAGGTAAAAGTACCGCTGCCCCAATCAGCTATAATAACCAGTCACTGATATCAGGAAGTACCAAAGATGGAAAAGCTGAGTTTGCAAGTCAAGAAAGCTCGGTTCGCCAAGTTCCGCAAAGCCAACTTCGCAGCCAGCTTGCGTCTGGAGGGCTTCGAGCCGTCTCCCAGTGAAGGTGAGATCAAGCTGCCTACGCGAGAAGCGGCGCTCCACGCAGTCCGGCACATCAAAGCTTGAGTCGCGACAAATATGGCACAGACCAGGCTCCGGATTGTTATCCGGGTACAGACGTCCTTATAAATCTGCTCAACTTGCGTAACGCGCAAGATCTCGACGAAGCCGAGCGTTATCTCAACGAGGTCGCCGCGACCCGACTGGAGTTCATCGAGCCCCCCTACTCGGCGGCCACTCTGAAACAGATCCATCGCACCTTGTTTGCCAAAATTTATGGATGGGCTGGAGAGATCCGGACAGTGGCAATCAGCAAACGCAGTACGCGGCTCTGCAACCCGGAGTTCATCGAGGCGCAAATCGGGCAGGAGTTTGCACGGATTGCCAAGGCGGGCTGGTTTGAAGGCTATTCCCGTGACGTACTCGTTTCCTCTATTGCCGAATCCTACGGCACGCTCAACGTTGCGCATCCCTTCAGAGAAGGCAACGGGCGGACCCAACGCATTCTTTTCGAATGGCTCATCTTCAACACGGGTTACACAATCGACTGGAGCCTGGCTGAAGCTCAAGAGTGGACCAACGCCTGCATTTACTCCTACCACGGTGATGATGCACCGCTCACTCATATTTTTGATCAATGTATCGGGACAACAACCCATGAAGAGGCGGTATTTTAAGCAAATCGATGCCGGCGACAATGCTGCTATCTCTTCCCAAGCTGATCGTTGCATCCCCCGCAACACACAATTGTCATCAGGCAGATTGATAGCACCCTAACGAAAGGTGCACGCTAGAGGGCTCGCTTCACGCTTATATCATTCCGAATGATAGTTACCTTCGCCTCATTCGATTCGTGCGATATCACCCCGCCGAGCATCATCCGCCCATCTCAATACATTGGCGGATGCATCCATGGAACAGTCACTCAAACATTTGCGCTTCCCGTTGGCCGTGTTGGCCGTGCTGGTGATGAGCGCCTGCGGCAAGACGCCGGAGACCGCCGCTGCCATGCCCGCTGCCAAAGTCAGTGTGGCCAAGGTGCTGGAACAACCGGTCAACGAGTGGGACGAATTCACCGGGCGCCTCGAAGCGCCGGAAACGGTCGAGATTCGTCCGCGGGTTTCCGGCCAGATTGATGAGGTCGCGTTCACTGAAGGCGCACTGATCAAGAAAGGCGACCTGCTGTTCCAGATCGACCCGCGCCCCTTCCAGGCCGAGGTCCGCCGCCTCGAAGCCCTGGTCGCACAATCGCGCGCCAACGCCACCCGCAGCGAGAACGAAGCCCAGCGTGGCGAGCGTCTGCGCACCAGCAATGCCATCTCCGCCGAACTGGCCGACTCGCGCACCAGCGCCTCCCAAGAGGCTCGCGCCGCTGTTGGTGCCCTGCAAGCGCAGCTGGACCTGGCCAAGCTGAACCTGAGTTTCACCCGCGTGACTTCGCCAATCAGCGGCCGTGTCAGCCGTGCGGAAATCACCGCTGGCAACCTGGTGACCGCCGACACCACCAACCTGACCAGCGTCGTTTCCACGGACAAGGTCTACGCCTATTTCGACGCTGACGAGCGCGTGTTCCTCAAGTACACCGCACTCGCCCGCCAGGGCAAACGCGGCGCTACCACGCCGGTGTACATGGGCCTGTCAAACGAAGACGGCAACCCGCACCTGGGCCAGATGAACTTCGTCGACAACCAGGTCAACCCGAAGACCGGCACCATTCGCGGTCGCGCCGTGTTCGACAACAGTGACGGCACCTACACCCCGGGCCTTTACGCTCGCCTGAAACTGGTGGGCAGCGGCACCTACTCCGCCGTGTTGATCAACGACGAAGCGGTCGGGACCGACCTGGGCAAGAAGTTCGTGCTGGTGATGGATGCCGACAATAAAACGGTTTACCGCGCCGTCGAACTGGGCCCGAAAATCGAAGGTTTGCGCATCGTGCGCAGCGGCCTGAACAAGGATGACACCGTCATCGTCAAGGGCTTGCAACGGGTTCGCCCAGGTTCGCCGGTCACCCCTGAAGTGATCCCGATGGCAACCAAGGAAACCCTGGCAGCTTTAGCTCAACAACGACAAGCGCTGGAAGCCAGCAACCTGCCCCAAGTCGCACCTGCCAAGGTCGCGCCGGGTACGGCTGTGAAACTGGCTGCTGCGACTCCACGCGGTTAAGGGACGACAAACTCCGATGAATTTTTCCCAATTCTTCATCTCACGGCCGATCTTCGCAGCGGTGCTTTCGCTGTTGATCCTGATCGCCGGCGCCATCTCGCTGTTCCAGCTGCCGATCAGCGAATACCCGGAAGTGGTGCCACCGACCGTAGTGGTCCGCGCCAACTTCCCGGGTGCCAACCCCAAAGTGATCGGTGAAACCGTGGCCGCTCCGCTGGAGCAGGCCATCACTGGCGTCGAGAACATGCTGTACATGTCCTCGCAGTCCACCGCTGACGGCAAGATCACCCTGACCATCACCTTCGCCCTGGGCACAGACCTGGACAACGCGCAGGTGCAGGTGCAGAACCGTGTGACCCGCACCGAGCCGAAACTTCCAGAAGAAGTGACGCGCATCGGTATCACCGTGGACAAGGCCTCCCCGGACTTGACCATGGTGGTCCACCTGACCTCGCCGGACAAACGCTACGACATGCTCTACCTGTCCAACTACGCCTTGCTCAACATCAAGGATGAGCTGGCGCGTCTGGGCGGTGTCGGTGACGTGCAACTGTTCGGCATGGGCGACTACTCACTGCGGGTATGGCTCGATCCGAACAAAACCGCTTCGCGCAACCTGACAGCGACCGATGTGGTCAACGCCATTCGCGAACAGAACCGTCAGGTCGCTGCCGGTGCACTGGGCGCGCCACCTGCGCCGAATGCCACCAGCTTCCAGCTGTCGGTCAATACTCAGGGCCGTCTGGTCTCTGAAGAAGAGTTCGAGAACATCATCATTCGCGCAGGCGATAATGGTGAAATCACTCGCCTCAAAGACATCGCTCGCGTCGAGCTGGGTTCCAGCCAGTACGCCCTGCGTTCGTTGCTGAACAACCAGCCGGCGGTGGCGATCCCGATCTTCCAGCGCCCTGGCTCCAACGCGATCCAGATCTCCAACGAAGTGCGCGACAAGATGGCCGAGCTGAAGAAGAGCTTCCCCGAAGGCATGGACTTCAGCATTGTCTATGACCCGACGATCTTCGTGCGTGGTTCCATCGAGGCAGTGGTTCACACCCTGTTCGAGGCGCTGATCCTGGTGGTACTGGTAGTGATCCTGTTCCTGCAAACCTGGCGCGCCTCGATCATTCCGTTGGTGGCGGTGCCGGTGTCGCTGATCGGTACGTTTGCGGTGATGCACCTGTTCGGCTTCTCGCTGAACGCCCTGTCCCTGTTCGGTCTGGTATTGGCCATCGGGATCGTGGTGGACGACGCCATCGTGGTGGTGGAGAACGTCGAGCGAAACATCGAACTGGGCCTCAACCCGGTGGACGCGACCAAGCGTGCCATGCGTGAAGTGACCGGTCCGATCATCGCCACGGCGTTGGTGCTGTGTGCAGTGTTTATCCCGGCCGCGTTCATCTCGGGCCTGACCGGTCAGTTCTACAAGCAGTTCGCGCTGACCATCGCGATTTCCACGGTGATCTCGGCCTTCAACTCGCTGACCTTGTCCCCTGCCCTCGCGGCGGTGTTGCTCAAGGGCCACGATGCGCCCAAAGACCGCTTCTCCCGCGTGCTGGACAAGATCTTCGGCGGCTGGCTGTTCCGTCCGTTCAACCGCTTCTTCGAACGTGCCAGCCATGGTTATGTCGGCACCGTGGGCCGGGTCATCCGCAGCAGCGGCATTGCCCTGCTGCTGTACGCAGGCTTGATGGTGCTGACGTTCTTCGGTTTTGCCCACACCCCGACCGGTTTCGTACCCGGACAGGACAAGCAATACCTGGTGGCCTTCGCGCAACTGCCGGACGCCGCAAGTCTTGACCGCACCGAAGACGTGATCAAACGCATGTCCGACCTGGCGCTGAAACAGCCAGGCGTGGAAAGTGCGGTGGCGTTCCCGGGTCTGTCGATCAACGGGTTCACCAACAGCCCGAACGCCGGCATCGTGTTCGTGACCTTGAAACCGTTCGATGAGCGCAAAGACCCGAGCATGTCTGCCGGTGCAATTGCCGGTGCGTTGAACGGCAAGTTCTCCGGGATTCAAGAAGCCTATATGGCGATCTTCCCGCCGCCGCCGGTACAAGGCCTGGGCACCATCGGTGGTTTCCGCCTGCAAATCGAGGACCGGGGCAACCTGGGCTACGACGAGCTGTACAAAGAAACCATGAACATCATCAACAAGAGCCACAGCGTGCCGGAACTGGCGGGCCTGTTCACCAGCTACACCGTGAACGTGCCGCAGGTTGATGCCGCCATCGACCGCGAGAAAGCCAAGACCCATGGCGTGGCTGTCAGCGACATCTTCGACACCCTGCAGATTTACCTGGGTTCGCTGTATGCCAACGACTTCAACCGCTTCGGTCGCACCTATCAGGTCAACGTTCAGGCCGAGCAACAGTTCCGCCTCGAATCCGACCAGATCGGTCAGCTCAAAGTGCGTAACAACAAGGGCGAGATGATCCCGCTGGCGACCTTCATCAAGGTCAGCGACACCTCGGGTCCGGACCGCGTGATGCACTACAACGGCTTCATCACCGCTGAAATCAACGGTGCGGCAGCCCCCGGCTACAGCTCGGGCCAGGCCGAACAAGCGATCGAGAAACTGCTCAAGGAAGAACTTCCGAACGGCATGACTTACGAGTGGACCGACCTGACCTACCAGCAGATTCTGTCCGGCAACACCGCGCTGTTCGTGTTCCCGCTCTGCGTGCTGCTGGCGTTCCTGGTACTCGCGGCGCAGTACGAAAGCTGGAGCCTGCCATTGGCGGTGATCCTGATCGTACCCATGACCTTGCTGTCGGCCATCACCGGCGTGATTGCCTCCGGCGGTGACAACAACATCTTCACCCAGATCGGCTTGATCGTACTGGTGGGGCTTGCCTGCAAGAACGCGATTCTGATCGTCGAGTTTGCCAAGGATAAACAGCAGGAAGGCATGAACCCGCTGGCTGCGGTGCTCGAAGCCTGCCGTCTGCGTCTGCGGCCGATCCTGATGACCTCCTTCGCGTTCATCATGGGTGTGGTGCCTCTGGTGTTCTCCAGTGGCGCCGGTGCCGAGATGCGTCATGCCATGGGCGTGGCGGTGTTCTCCGGGATGCTCGGCGTGACCTTCTTCGGTCTGTTGCTGACGCCAGTGTTCTACGTACTGATTCGTAATTTTGTGGAGCGCGGTGAAGCGCGCAAAGCGGCCAAGGCCCTGAAACTGGAGGCGCAACAATGAGCCTGAAAGCCTTCCTGCCGAGCCTGCTGGTGCTGGCCCTGAGCGCCTGTGCTGTCGGCCCGGACTACAAGACCCCGGCGACGGAGGCGGCCAACATCACGACGGCCACCGACGGCGCCGCCGGCCAGAAGAACTTCGACCGCTCGCGCTTTGAAGGCATCTGGTGGCAACAGTTCGACGATCCGACCCTGAACCAGTTGGTGACGCAATCGCTGCAAGGCAACCGCGATCTGCGCGTGGCGTTCGCTCGCTGGAAAGCGGCGCGGGCAATTCGTGATGACGTCGCCACGGACCAGATGCCAACCATCACCAGCCGCGCCAGCAGCGACCTGGCCAAGGGGCAGATTCCCGGGACGACCAGCCAGCGGGTCAATAGCGAGCGCTATGACCTGGGCCTGGACATGGCCTGGGAGATCGACCTGTTTGGCCGTATCCAGCGCAACCTGGAATCGGCCAACGCCGAGCAGCAAGCTGCCGAGGCCGATCTGTACCAGTTGCAAGTCAGCATGATTGCCGAACTGGTGGACGCCTACGGTCAACTGCGCGGCGCACAGCTACGGGAAAAGATCGCCCTGGCCAACCTGAAGAATCAGCAGGAGTCGAGCCAGATCACCGTCACCCTGCGTGATGCGGGCGTCGGTGATCAGCTGGACGTGGTCCGCGCCGATGCGCGTCTGGCGGCAGTAGAAGCCAGCGTGCCGCAACTGCAGGCGGAACAGGTTCGGCAGAAAAACCGCATCGCCACCTTACTGGGTGAACGGCCGGACAAATTGACCGTGGACCTGAGCCCCAAAGACCTGCCAGCGATTGCCAAGGCCTTGCCGATCGGTAATCCCGGTGAGCTGCTGCAACGTCGCCCGGACATTCTCAGTGCCGAACGCAAACTGGCCTCGGCCACGGCGCGGATTGGCGTGGCCAAGGCCGACCTGTTCCCTCGGGTCAGCCTCAGCGGCTTCCTCGGCTTTACTGCCGGGCGTGGTTCGCAGATCGGCTCCTCGGCGGCCAACGCCTGGGCGCTGGGCCCAAGCATCACCTGGGCCGCGTTTGACCTGGGCAGCGTGCGTGCCCGTTTACGCGGCGCCAACGCTGATGCCGAGGGCGCCCTGGCGACCTACGAGCAGCAAGTGCTGCTGGCACTGGAAGAATCGGAAAACGCCTTCAGTGACTACGGCAAACGCCAGCAACGCCTGATCTCGCTGATCCGTCAGAGCGAATCAAGTCGCGCCGCCGCCGACCTGGCGGAAATTCGCTACCGCGAAGGCACCGCCGACTTCCTCGTCCTGCTGGATGCCCAGCGTGAACGTCTGGCCGCCGAAGACTCCCAGGCCCAGGCCGAAGTCGATCTGTATCGCGGCATCGTCGCCATCTACAAAGCCCTGGGCGGCGGCTGGGCACCGGACACGGTCGCCAGCAAGTAACGGTATCAAAGAGCTCCTTTGGTTGGCCGCAACCAACCAATTCTTTGCCCCGCGTCTCATTCGGTCGCGGGGCTTTTTTTTGCCCGGGATTCAGCCACACCCCATACCCCCCTGTGGGAGCAGGCTCGCTCCCACAGGGTAGACAGTGATTTGCGGATGAGTGATCAATCAGATCGATCACCCCGTCAGCCATAGCAATTGGACAGACCCCGCGCAAACTCCTAGGCTTCAATACGCTGCGAAAGCGTCCCTCGAAAAAGCCCCCGTCCATGATTGTGCGTCCCAAGCCGAACCTGATCGGCATTCTGTTTTCCCTCAAGGGCTCGATTGCCAAGCGTATTGCCTTGCGCAGCCTGCTGGTCACGCTGCTCGCGTCGGTGATTGTGCTGGTCGAAACCTGGCACCCGGCCTATTTCTCCAAGGTCAACGCCACGCCCTTCACCTTGCTGGGATTGTCGTTGTCGATTTTCATGAGCTTTCGCAACAACGCCTGCTACGACCGCTGGTGGGAAGGCCGTAAACAGCTCGGGCAGTTGATCATCGAGGTGCGTTCGTTGCTGCGCCAGACCCAGGACCTGATGAGCGCTGCCGAACGTGAACGCCTGTTGCGCGAGCTCTGCGGTTTTGCCCATGGCCTGATCGCTCGCCTGCGCCATGAAGACGAAGTGGCCGCGATCAGCGTCTGGGCCGAGCCGGTCGACAGCGCTCATCCGAACATCACCGACGCGCTGTTGCAACGCATCGGCGCCCGTTGCTCACAGCTGGCGAAAAACGGCCAGATCAGCGAATGGCGCTACACCCAGCTGGAATCCCGACTGGTGAGCCTGAGCCAGGTCCAGGCCAGTTGCGAGCGGATCAAAAGCACGCCACTGCCCTTCCCTTACACCTTGCTGCTGCACCGCACCATTTACCTGTTCTGCATTCTGTTGCCGTTCGCCATGGCCGAGCCGCTGGGCTGGCTGACTCCGGTGTTCACCGCCATCGTCAGCTACACCTTTTTCGGCCTGGACGAAATCGGCGACGACCTCGAAGACCCGTTCGGCTTCGACGAGAACGATCTGCCCTGCAATGCAATTTTGCGCACCGTGGAGCGCGAAGTGCTGGCCGCGCTGGGGCAAACCGTGCTGCCGCCAGCCCTTGAGCCAGACGACTACGTGCTGAACTGAGAGCGGGGTTTGACTCGACGCGCCACCTGACCGAAGCTGATGGCTTTGCCAAAGCCTGCCAGCTTCCGGAACCCTGCATGCCTCAGTCCCGCCGCTACCTGCTTGTCAGCCTCTGTGTGGTGTTTGCCATCGCCCTCGCCTGGTTTTTCCTGCGCAGCACCACGCCGAAAATTCCGGAAGCGATCCTGCATGGTTATAGCCCGGCACTGTCCAAGGCACGCGCCGGCCAGCCAGGCGCGGCGCGGGTGCTTTATCAACAGTTGGCCCGCCCTGACCTGACCGCCAAACGGCGCATCTGGCTCTTGGCCGAACTGCCCAACTACCCCAGCCCCCAGGCCTTGAAGTTTGCCGATGTGGACCTGCACGACGCCTCGGCAGACGTGCGCGAAGCGGCGATCAAAAGCATCGTCGGACTCGTACCAAGCGGTCAGCGCAGTTTGCTGTTGGGGCCGATGCTCGATGACAGTGAACAGTCTGTACGCTTTGCCGCGATCAATGCACTGCTGGGCCTGTCACCGGATGATCTGGGCCTGTATTTCGGGCCGTTGCAGCAAGCCATCGATGGCTGGGAGCTGGTCCTGCGGGCAGCACCCCAAAGTGCCGAGACCCAATACCAACTGGCGCGCCTGCATCTGCACAATGCCGAACTGAAAGCGGCGCAACAGGCGCTGGAGCAGACTCTGCAACTGGAGCCCGGCAACCTGCCGGCGCTGGTGATGCAAATCGAAGTGCTGGACAAACAGGGTCAAAGCGACGCCGCCCGGCAGTTGTTGGCCAGACAGCTGCAAGCCCAACCCGATTCGGCGTATCTGCAACATGCGTTGGGGCTGTGGTTGCTCAATCACGGGCAGAGCGAATATGCACTGCTCGGTCTGTCGAAAGCTGTGGAGCTGGAGCCGGATAACAAAAACTATCGCTTCGACCTGGCCACCACCCTGCACGGCCAGCAAGAACTGGAAGCGGCGCAGAAACAGTTGCAGGAGATCGTCGAGCGCCACCCCGCCGACCGCAAGGCGCGAGTGCTGCTGATCAGTTACTGGAAGGAAAGCGGGCAATTGCAGAATGTGCAGGTCCTGCTGGCGCAGCTGGAACAGATGAACCCGGATGATCCGGCGTTGCAGCAGGGTCTTTAAACCACCGCAATCTGCAGCAAGACGCAAAACCCGTGGGAACTGCACTCGCCTGACAGAAAATTGCCATTCTCAAAAATCTTGTACAAAAAACCTGTACAACAGCAAAACCTCGGAACCCCCGTCTCGGCCAACGGTCAAGTGAAACAGGCAGTTCATTCAGGCGCTTGACGCCTGCTGCCGCACTTCCCCTGTTCATGAGAGGGCATTTTTTGTCTACATCTAACGAGTTGTTCAGTGCAAAAGCCGCCACAGGCATCGAAGGTCTGGATGACATCCTGGCCGGTGGATTGTCTCGCGGCCATGTGTTTTTGCTGGAGGGTGAACCCGGAACCGGCAAAACCACCGTTGCCTTGCATTTTCTGCTCGCCGGTGCCCGTGCCGGGGAGCGCTCGTTGTACATCACCCTGTCGGAAACCGAGCGCGAGCTGCGTCAAGGCGCGTTGTCCCACGGCTGGGAGCTGGATGAGAACATCCATATCTTCGAGTTGACCCCGCCGGAAAGCCTGCTCAACGCCGAACATCAGCAAAGTTTGCTGTACTCATCCGACCTGGAACTGGGCGAAGCCACCAAGCAGATTTTTGAAGTGGTGGAACGGACCAAGCCGACGCGAGTAGTCCTCGACAGCCTCTCGGAAATCCGCCTGCTGGCGCAAAGCTCGTTGCGCTATCGCCGGCAGATCCTGGCGATCAAACACTACTTCGTGCGCTATGACGCCACTGTAGTGCTGCTGGATGACCTGACCACCGAATCCCTCGATAAAACCGTACACAGTGTGGCCCACGGCGTGATTCGCCTTGAAGAGCTGACGCCCAACTACGGCGCAGAGCGGCGGCGGATTCGCGTAGTGAAATACCGTGGCCAGAAATACCGCGGCGGTTATCACGATTTCACCATCATGGGCGACGGCGTCCACGTCTTCCCGCGGCTGGTGGCTGCCGAACACCGGGGCAAGTATGTCCGTCAACAATTGACCAGCGGCATTCGGGAAATGGACGCACTGCTCGGCGGCGGTATCGAGACCGGTTCCAGCACGCTGATTCTCGGCCCGGCCGGTACGGGCAAATCGCTGATCTCGATGATCTTTGCCGCTGCCGCCGTGATCCGTGGCGAAAAAGCCGCGCTGTTCATTTTCGATGAAGAGTTGGGACTGCTGTTCGAGCGCATGAAAAACATGGGCATCGACCTCAAGGCCCTGCAAGACACCGGCAACCTGCTGATCGAACAGGTGGACGCGGCCGAACTGTCTCCCGGCGAGTTTTCCCACCGGGTTCGCCGCTGCGTCGATGAGCGCAACATCAAGACCGTGGTCATCGACAGCATCAACGGCTATCAAGCGGCGATGCCGGAAGAAAATGCGTTGGTGCTGCACATGCACGAGCTGTTGCTGTACCTCAACCGCCAGGGCGCTGCGACTTTCATGACCGTCGCCCAGCACGGACTGGTCGGCGACATGCAGGCGCCGGTGGACATCACTTACCTGGCCGACACGGTCATTCTGCTGCGCTACTTCGAAGCCCTGGGCAAAGTGCGCCGGGCAATCTCGATCATCAAGAAACGCACCGGCAGCCATGAATCGACCATTCGCGAGTACCGCATCAGCGGCCACGGCATGACCATCGGTGAACCGCTGGATGCCTTCCAGGGTGTGCTGCGTGGCGTGCCCACTTACCTGGGCGCGAGTAACCCGCTGCTCAAGGAAGATGACCAGTGAACGCGGTCACAGCGATTTCCGAGCGCGCGATAATTCTCGCGCCGCTGGGTCGCGACAGCCAGATTGCGCTGATGATGCTCAACGAAGCGGGTTACGAGGGCATTGTCACTCGGAACTTGCCGGCGTTGTGCAACGAACTTGAGCACGGTGCCGGCTTGCTGCTGATTTCTTCCGAGGCGTTGCTCGGCACCGATCTTGAACCGTTGTTTGGCCTGATCGAACAGCAGCCGGCCTGGTCTGATATTCCCATCGTCCTGATGACTCACCACGGTGGTCCGGAACAGAACCCGGCGTCGCGCTTCAGCCCACAACTGGGCAACGTGACGTTTCTGGAACGGCCTTTTCATCCGGTCACCCTGATCAGCCTGGTCAGCACCGCATTGCGCGGGCGACGACGACAATATGAAGCCAGGGACCGGCTGATCGACTTGAGCCAGAGCGAACTGCGCCTGCAAAACACCCTCGAAACCCTCGAACAACAGGTCGAGGAACGCACCGCGCAACTGCGGCATAACGAGGAAGTCCTGCGCCAGTCGCAAAAAATGGAAGCCGTCGGCCAACTGACTGGCGGCATCGCCCACGACTTCAACAACATGCTGACCGGCATTATCGGCAGCCTCGAATTGTTGCGTCGCCGGCTGGCCCGTGGTCGCACGGAGGATCTGGACAGCCTGATCGACCTGGGCGTGACCTCGGCCAACCGCGCCGCCGGTCTGACCCATCGCTTGCTGGCGTTTTCCCGTCGCCAGTCACTGGACTCCAAACCCGTGGCGATGAATACCCTGGTGGTGTCCATGGGCGAGCTGCTTTTGCGCAGCCTTAACGAAAGCATCAAGCTGGACATGCAGCTGGGGGAGCCGTTGTGGATCGCCGAGGCGGACCCCAATCAGCTGGAAAACGCCTTGCTCAACCTCGTCCTTAACGCCCGGGACGCCATGCCCAACGGCGGCCAGTTAGCGGTCAAGACCTTCAATCAGCATATGGATGAGACGTTCACCGAAGCCCACGGCAACCTCCAACCGGGAGATTATGTGGTGCTGAGTGTCACAGACAGTGGTTGTGGCATGCCACAAAGCACCATAAACCGGGCCTTTGATCCATTCTTCACGACCAAACCCATCGGCCAGGGCACCGGGCTGGGGTTGTCGATGATTTACGGCTTCAGCAAGCAGTCCGGTGGTCATGTGACCATTCAAAGCGAAGTGGGCACAGGCACGACGGTGACTCTTTATCTACCCCGTTATAGCGGTGATGTGGCGCAGGACTCACCGCAAGATACCCAGCAGGCGCCTTATGCTCAGGATGGCGAAACCGTTTTGATCGTCGAGGACGATCCGGCGGTTCGGGTATTGGTCAGCGCGGTGTTGAGCGAGTTGGGTTACGCGTTTGTCGAGGCGGGTGACGCTGACAGCGCGGTGCCGATTCTGGATTCGGCGCAGCGTATCGACCTGCTGATCAGCGACGTCGGCCTGCCCGGCATGAACGGCCGGCAACTGGCGGAAATCGGCCGCCAGTACCGCCCGGACCTGAAGGTGCTGTTCATTACCGGCTATGCCGAACACGCGGCGGTGCGCGGTGGCTTTCTCGACCCCGGCATGCAGATGATCACCAAGCCGTTTACGTTCGACCTGCTGACCGCCAAAGTGCGGGAGATGATCAAAATCTGAAAAACTACCAATGCCCAGTGTGATCAAATTTGAAAGCCGGCACTGGCCAGCTTGATCAAATCTGAAAGCTGCCACTGGCCAGCTTGATCAAATCTGAAAGCCGCCACCGTCTCGTGGCGAGGGAGCTTGCTCCCGCTGGGTCGCGAAGCGGCCCCAAAAACCTCTAGCCGGGTGTGCCTGACAGGCCCCACTTGCAGGTATCACGACTGCTGCGCAGCCGAGCGCGAGCAAGCGCCCTCGCCACAGGAGCAGTATCTCCGAACGGCTGAGGGGCGCTTATGAAAGCATGTCCTGCATGATCTCCTGCAACACATCCAGATCGAACGGTTTGCCCAGTATCGGTGCCTTGCGCGTGATCGGGCTGTCGGTCTCGCGGATTTCCTGCGGGTAGCCGCTGATGAAAATCACCTTGAGTTCCGGTCGCAGCTTTACCGCGGGCTCGGCAATCTGCACACCGGAGATGCCGCCAGGCAGGCGGAAGTCGGTGATCATCATGTCCAGGTGCGGTTTGCTCGCCAGGATTTCAAAGGCCTGCTCGCCGTTTTCGGCCTGCAGCACCCGATATCCCTCACCTGACAGATAGGCGGACAACACCATCAGAATCGAGGGGTCATCCTCGACGATGAGTACTACGTCTTGTGCATCTTCACTCATGGGAAGCCTTTGTTCGGTCATTAGCTGCTGATACGACCGTGCGGTCACTCAGAGGTTGCGTCCATCCGGCTGTTTTCCTACAGCGGCAGACAAACGCGAAATAAGGCGCCTTCGTTGATTTTGCTCTCGACGGCGATGGATCCGCCATGGGCGGCAACGATTTGTTCAGAAATAAATAACCCCAGGCCCAGACCGGCGACGACTGTCTTGGCCGAAACCCGTTCGAACTGCTGGAAAATACGCTTCTGGTTCTCTTCGCTGATGCCAATCCCGCGATCCTGAACCTCGACCCGCGCCTGACCATCCTGGCTGTAAACGCGCACGTCGATCGGGCTCTTGCCACCGTAACGCAGGGCGTTGGTCAGCAGATTGGAGATCACCTGCTCGATTCGGAACTCGTCCCAGTTGCCCTCCACCGGCGCGTCGGCGGTGAACGTCACCGATGACTCGGCGGCGGCGACTTGTGGCGCAAAGTTTTGCAGCAGGTTGTCCACCAGCTTCACCAGATCGAAGCGGTTCGGCCGGATCGATAACTTGCCGGTGCGGATACGCGAGACGTCGAGCATGTCTTCGATCAGGCGGATCAGGCTTTTGATCTGCCGCTCGTCGCGGTCGACCATGGCGTGCATCTTGTCCAGCGTGAACGCTGCGGCGTTGTCCCGGGCCAGGTGCATCTTGCGCAATTGGGTTTCGAGGATCAGCCCGTTGAGTGGCGTACGTACTTCGTGGGCCACAATGGACATGAAGTCATCGCGCATGCGTACCGCCTGCTCCAGTTCCGACTGGGTGCTCTGCAATTGCTTGAGCAGCGCTTCCTGCTCGCGGCGGCTCTGCTCCAGCGCTTCGACCTGCTGCTTCATGGCCTTGCTTTGGCGGTACAGCTCAACGAACACGTTGACCTTGCTCTTGACCGCATGGATGTCCAGCGGCTTGTGCAGAAAGTCGACGGCACCGCTTTCGTAGCCCTTGAAAGCGTAGTTCAGCTCACGGCCGGCGGCACTGACGAAGACGATCGGGATGTTCTTGGTTCTCTCCATGCCGCGCATCAGTTCGGCCAGTTCGAAGCCGTTCATGCCGGGCATCTGCACGTCGAGAATGGCCATGGCGAACTCGTGTTGCAGCAGCAGCGACAGCGCTTCATCCGCCGACAGCGCCTTGTACACCGTGCGGTCTTCACGCTTGATCAGCGCTTCGAGGGCCAGCAGGTTCTCCGGCAGATCGTCGACGATCAGCAGTTTGGCTTGAATATGACTTAGCATGCGTTTCGTTCCAGCTCGACAAGCAGACGGCCGATGCCGTGAATAGAGAGAATATGGTCAGGCTGGTGCAAGTCCAGCGCCGCCTTGGGCATGGTTGCGACCTGGGCTTCATCCGGGTCCTGTACCACTGTCATGCCGCCACGCTGTTTGACCTGGGCCAGGCCACGCGCACCGTCGCGGTTGGCACCGGTCAGCAAGACCGCCGCCAGCGTCGGGCCATAGGCATCGGCGGCTGATTCAAACAGGTAATCGATAGCGGGTCGCGAGTGATGCAGGCGATCTTCCAGGCTCAGCGAAAAGCTGCGGTCCTGTTCCACCGACAGGTGATAGCCGGGTGCGGCAAAGTACAGGGTGCCAGGCTCGACAACGATCTTGTCGCCCGCCTCTGTCACCGGCATTGCCACTCGCCGGGCAAACACCTCGGCCAGATGACTGCGACGCTCGTCCGGCAAATGCAGCACCACGATGATCGGCAGCGCAAAACCTTCACGCAGCGGGCTGAGCATGTTCAGCAACGCCTCTACGCCGCCCGCCGAGGCACCGATCACAATGGCCTCGACACGAGGCAGATCCATGGCTGTACTCATGATTTACGGTAGATCCGCTCTTGTTTGACCAGCGGCACGAACTGACTGCCGAATGCGGAAAAATCCGGGGTTTCCTTGCTGCCCAACACCAGGAAACCGCGATGGCAAAGGGATTCGTGAAACAGCCCGAATGCCCGATCCTGCAATTTTTTATTGAAATAAATCAATACATTACGGCACGAAATCAATTGGGTTTCTGAAAAGACGCTGTCGGTCGCCAGGCTGTGATCGGCGAACGTCACGTTCTCGCACAGGCTCTTGTCGAAAATCGCATAACCGTAGGCCGCCGTATAGTAATCGGCGAATGAATGCTGACCTCCGGCCTGCTGATAATTAGCCGTGTAGGCCCGGACATTTTCCATGGAAAAAATGCCCTGCTTGGCCTTGTCCAGCGAACGCGGATTGATGTCGGTGGCATAGATGATGGTGCGATCCAGCAGGCCTTCCTCACGCAACAGGATGGCCATCGAATACACCTCTTCACCGGTGCTGCAACCGGCGATCCAGATCTTGATCGACGGGTAGGTCTTGAGCAGCGGCACCACTTCCTTGCGAATCGCCAGGAAGTGCGACGGATCACGAAACATCTCGCTGACCGGGATGGTCAGCAATTGCAGCAACTGCATGAACGCAGTCGGGTCGTGCAGGACTTTTTCCTGCAGGGCCGAGATCGTCGCGCACTCGAACTGGCTCAACGCATGACTGACCCGTCGCTTGATCGACGCGCCGGAGTAATCGCGAAAATCGTAGCTGTACTTGAGGTAAATCGCCTCGATCAACAAGCGCAGTTCGATTTCGCTATTTCGCTCCACTGAATGATTGCGTTCCACTAAATGCGTTCCATCTTCGGTAACCACACACGAATCAGCGAGAACAGGCGATCCAGGTCAATCGGCTTGGCCAGATAGTCGTTGGAACCGGCTGCCAGGCAGCGCTCCTGATCGTCCTTCATGGCCTTGGCCGTGACCGCGATGATCGGCAGCTTGCGCCAGCGCGGATCCTGGCGGATCAAGGTGGTGGCCTCGAACCCGTCCATCTCCGGCATCATCACGTCCATCAGCACCAGGTCGATGTCCTCGACTTCATTGAGTCGCTCGATTGCTTCACGACCGTTGCGGCCAATCACCACAACAGCCCCCTTCTGTTCCAGGGCACTGGTGAGGGCGAAAATGTTACGTACATCGTCGTCCACCAGCAGCACCTTGCGGCCCTCGAAGACCTTGTCGCGGCTGCGCGCGGTCTTGAGCATCTTCTGCCGTTCATGGGACAACTGAGATTCGACTTTGTGCAGAAAGAGTGTGACCTCATCCAGCAGCCGCTCCGGTGAGCGCGCACCCTTGATGATGATCGAGCGCGAATACTTGCGCAGCTCCGCTTCTTCGTCGCGGGTCAGGTTGCGCCCGGTGTAGACGATCACGGGCGGGAACGAGCAGATGTCTTCGGTGGACATGCGCTTGAGCAGGTCATTGCCGAGCATGTCCGGCAACTTCAGGTCGATGATCATGCAGTCGAAAATCGTTGTGCGCAGCAGGTCCAACGCTTCCTGAGCGAAGCCCACGGCGGTGATTTCGATGTCTTCGTCGCCGATCAGGCGAGCGATGCTGTCGCGCTGCAAATCGTCGTCTTCGACCAGCAACACGCGCTTGACCTTCTGGGTCAGCTTGGCTTCGAGACGGGCGAACACGTCCTTGAGCTCTTCACGGGTGGTCGGTTTGACCGCATAACCGATGGCGCCCATGTGCATCGCCGCTTCGACACGGTCTTCGACCGAAATCACGTGAACCGGGATGTGACGGGTGGCGGCGTGTTCTTTCAGGCGCTGCAACACTGTCAGCCCGGAGTGATCCGGCAGGCGCATGTCCAGCAAGATGGCGTCAGGGATGAACTCGGTCGCCAGGTTATAGCCTTCGTCCGCGCCATGGGCCACCAGGCATTGGTAGCCCAGTTCGTGGGCCAGGTCATAGAGGATGTGCGCAAAGTTCGGCTCGTCTTCCACCACCAGAATGCAACGGGTGGCGAACGGCGCCTTGGCCCGGTCGTCTTCAAAACGCGGAATATCAACTTCGGCAATCAACGGCACCAGCGCCACCGGAACCGGTCGTGGCGTCAGCGCTACCGGCGCTACCTGCATCGGCGCGACAGGCTCCTCACCCGGTTCGACGTATTGCTGCGGCAGCACCAGGGTAAATGCGCTGCCCTGCCCCGGCTCGCTGGTGACGCTGATGGATCCGCCGAGCAAGTGGGCCAGATCGCGGGAGATCGACAGCCCCAGGCCCGTGCCGCCATAACGCCGGTTGGTGGTGCCATCAGCCTGGCGGAAGGCCTCGAAAATGCTTTCCTGCTGATCCGCAGCGATACCGATCCCGGAGTCACGCACGATAAAGGCAATGCCTTCATCCGGCTGCGCAGCCACTGTCAGGCTGACCGTGCCTTTTTCGGTGAACTTCACCGCGTTGGACAGCAGGTTCTTGATCACTTGCTCCAGGCGCTGGCGGTCGGTAAACAGCATCATTGGCGCGCCAGGCTGCAATTCGACGTGGAACTCAAGGTGCTTGTCAGTGGCCATCGGCTCGAACATGCCGCGCAGCCCGTCTACCAGACGGGCGACGCTGGTGTTCTCCGGGCGCATCTCCAGCTTGCCGGCTTCTACTTTGGAAATGTCGAGAATGTCGTTGATCAGGTTGAGCAAATCATTACCGGCCGAGTAGATCGACTCGGCGAACTTGACCTGTTCGGCACTGAGATTTTCCTGCGGGTTCTCCGCCAGCAACTTGGCCAGAATCAGCGAGCTGTTCAGCGGCGTGCGCAGTTCGTGGGACATGTTGGCGAGGAATTCGGATTTGTACTTGCTGGAGCGCTGCAGCTCTTCGGCACGCTCTTCGAGCTGCACCTGAACCTGATTGAGCTCGGTGTTCTTCAGGTCCATGGCGTCGCGCTGGTCTTCGAGGATCTGCGCCTGTTCGGCCAATTGCTCGTTGGTCTGCTCCAGCTCCACTTGTTGGGTTTCCAGGTGTGCCTGAGACTCTTTGAGAATCCGCGACTGCTCTTCGAGCTCTTCGTTGGCAGTCTTGAGTTCTTCCTGCTGAACTTGCAGTTCTTCGTTGAGCTGCTGGGTTTCGGCCAGCACTTCCTGTAAACGCTGACGATAACGTGCGGCTTCGATGGACGTGCCGATGTTGCCGGCGATCAGTTCCAGCAGTTCGATATCGCGCTCGGACAGTGGACGCAGGAAACCCAGTTCGATCACGCCGTTGATCCGGTCATCATCGCTGGTCGGCACCACCAATACGCTGTGGGGCAAGCCTTCGCCAAGACCGGAGCTGACTTTGAAGTAGTCGGCGGGCACGTCGTCCAGGCGAATCAACCGGCCCTGCTGCACCGCCTGACCGGCAATGCCTTCGCCGCTGTAGATCGATTGATCCTGCTGTTCCTGTTCTTGGGACATGCCGTAAGACGCCACGCGCTTGAGGCCACCATGATCTTCACGCACATAGATGGCTGCTACGGCGGTGCCCATGTACTGCGCACAGAACTGCAAAATGTTGCGGCCCAGCAGATTCAGGGTCAGTTGCCCCAGCACCTGCTCGGCCAGTTCGGTCTGGCCACTGCGCAGCCAGGCTTGCTGCTCCAGACGCAGGGCACTGGCCTGTTGTGCGGCGAGATTGGCGCCGTAGCTCTGCGACAGGTTGAGCAGGTCGCGACGACCGACGTAGGCCAGCAAACCGCTGAGACCGGCGACGAACAGCAGGTACAGGGTAATGCTCCAGATCGTGGTACGGCGCACGTCTTCGCTGCGCGTGACGCGCAACTGCTGCTCCATGTCGACCACGTCCTGGAACTGGCTGCGGATTTCATCCGTCAAGCGCTTCCCGCGCCCGGCCTTGACCGCGCCTCGGTAATCGCCGCTGGAGCGCTGCAAATCGATCATCGATTGCGCGTAGGTGGCCCATTCCACCTGCAACGCCTGAAGCCTGCGCAGACGGTCAGTCTGCACCGGGTTGTCGGCGGTCAGTTCAAGCAGCGTATTGAGGGCAACCGCGATTCTGGGCTTCGCCGTTTCATACGGGTCCAGAAAATGCTCATCGCCGCTGAGCAGGAAACCGCGCATGCCGGTTTCCAGATCGACGGTCAGTTTCACCGCTTCATTGGCGTTATTGATCACCCGGTCGGTGTGTTCGACCCACTCGATGACCGACAACAAATAAGTGATCAGGCACACGAAAAAAACTGCGCTGATGGCCCCCACACCCAGTGGCAGGCTGACGTTACGGCTCAGGAGTTTGCGGAATCGTTGTTCATCAACCGAGGACGCGGAGGTCATGGCGAAGCCTTGTTCAACTGTTGAAAACCACGGAGTTTGCCCCAAAACCGCCGGTTTGATCCAACTTTCTGACATGTCGCGACGCAATTTCCTGCATTTATCTGCCCCGGGACAAGGGCACGCGTTATCCTTGGCGGCTATTGTTTTTTGTAGTCGCTGGGGAACTTGTCGGGGTCCGGCATTTACTCAAGCATGAACCCGGCGATTTTGATCGACCGACCACCGCGAATCCCACTTTTGAGAGCCCTTATTATGTCCGCCAACGCCTCCATCATCCTCGTCGTCGAAGACGATGACATCGTGCGCATGCTGATCGTCGATGTACTGGAGGAACTGGAGTTCAAGGTGCTGGAAGCGGATGGCAGCGAAAAGGCACTGGAGTTTCTCAATGATGAAGACCAGTACATCGACCTGATGATGACTGATGTCGGCTTGCCGGTCATGGACGGCCGCGAACTGGCCACCCAGGCGCGGATGCTGCGCCCGGAATTGCCAATCCTGTTTGCCAGCGGTTATGCCGAGAGCATTGATGTGCCCAGCGGCATGCATGTGATTGGCAAGCCGTTCTCCATTGATCAGTTACGCGACAAGGTTCGCGGGATTCTTGGCTGACGCCGGGTTTTCCAGATGTCCTGAAACGGCTGTGGTTTAATTGCGCGCCATTTTCGCAGCCCCGCCCGCCTCAAGGATCACCTAGATATGAGTCTGCCCCACGCAACCAAAGTCCTGGTCATTGGTTACGTCTGGCCCGAACCCCGCTCCTCAGCGGCCAGCGGGCATGTGATGCAAATTCTTGAAAGGTTCTTGCAGCAAGGCTGGGACATCACCTTCAGCAGCCCGGCGGGCGTCGGCGAGCACAAGGCCGACCTGGCCGCGCTGGGCATCCACGAATGCCCGATCGAACTGAACAACAGCAGCTTCGACACCTTCATCAGCCAACTGGCCCCGGATATCGTGCTGTTCGATCAGTTCATGATGGAAGAGCAATTCGGCTGGCGTGTGGAGAAGCACTGTCCCGACGCATTGCGTGTGCTGGAAACGTCCGACCTGCAAAGCCTGCGGCACGCCCGCCATCAACGTCTCAAGGATCGCCTGAAAACCAGTGCCGATGACAACGACTTCAGTGATCTGTTTGCCCCGGCTTTACGCGAGGAGTTCGAGTTGATGGCCGGCACCGATCTGGCCAAGCGCGAAATTGCCGCGCTGTATCGCTGCGATCTGAACCTGATGATTTCACCCGTTGAGATCGAATTGCTGGTGCAGCAGTTCAAATTACCCCGAGAGCTGCTGCATTGGTGCCCGTTGATGCCGGATATCCCGGCGACAGGTCACACACCGTTCGAAAATCGTGCGCACTTTCTCAGCATCGGCAACTTTCGCCACGCGCCAAACTGGGACGCCGTGCTCTGGATGAAAAACGCGTTGTGGCCGTTGATCCGCCAGCAACTGCCGGGTGCTCAGTTGCATCTATATGGCGCATACACCCCGCCTAAAGCCACCGCGTTGCACAATCCGGCCCAAGGCTTCCACGTCATGAACTGGGCTGAAGATGCCTTGCAAGTCATGTCCGCCGCCCGCATCTGCCTGGCGCCCCTGCGGTTTGGCGCTGGCATCAAAGGCAAGATCGTTGATGCCATGCTCTGCGGTACCCCCACGGTTACGACACCTATCGGCGCCGAAGGCATGCATGCCGGCGAGCCATGGCCTGGCGTGATCGGCGAGTCCGCCGAAGCGCTGGCGGCCGCGGCCGTCGCGTTGTATCAGGACCAGACACTCTGGACCCAGGCGCAACAGCAGGGCGACCAGTTGCTCGCTGCCCGATATCGCCGCTCGGAACATGGCCCTGCGTTGATCGAATGCCTGCAAGCCTGCCGCCGCAACCTGACGCAACGCCGTCGCGACAACTTCACCGGCGCCATGCTGCGCCATCATGCGCATAAAAGTACGCAGTACATGGCCCAATGGATTGAAGCGAAAAATCGCCATGGCGAGTCATCCACTTCGGATACTCGGGGGTGATATTTCACCTAAAAATCATGGCCCAACGCTATGTTTATAAAAATGTTTCGATCGCTTGAAAAACTCCGCCCAGCTTATAGGCTTGAGTCATGAGCCATCGCCCGCAACCTTGCGGGCCTCCATGAAATGAGCAACGCCTCGCTCCCACGGATGGGAGCCGAGCCAACGGCAGGAGCCTGTAACCATGTCATCACCCCCGACTTCCAATGTCGACAAACGCTGCTGGATGAGCAAAGTCACCGACATCGATTCATTAAAACTCAACAGCCTTATCTGGCCCGGCACGCATAACAGCGGGATGGATAAAAAAGCCCCGAATTACGAAGTCATCCTCGGTAACTGGACCACTTGCCAGAACGATTCATTTGCCTGGCAACTGGAGCAAGGCGCCCGCGCCTTCGATCTGCGCCTGGGTTTCCACCCGGGCTCTCCCAGGGGCACGTATTACTTCCATCACAACGGCTTCCAGTCCCATCGGGTGCTGGACGAGCTGATTGACGCAGTGAACAGCTTTCTTGATCGTAATCCGGACGAGTTCATCCTTCTCGACTTTCATCAGTTGCGCGATGGCGAACAGCATTTCGATTTCGCTCAATTCAACGAACTGCTGGTACGGCGCCTGGGGGAACGGGTCATATCGCCGTGGGACGATGACAAAACCATCGGCGAACTCAAAGCCGCCAGCAACAAGAAGCGAATCCTCATGGCCGCCAGCGGCTCGGTGGAGTTGGACATGGCGTATTTCCAGAGCCAAATATTCCACCGCTGGAGTGGCAACCGCGTGACCGATATCGAAGATTTGCGCCGGCATATCATCCAGACCCTGGACACTCCACGCATCGCTACGCCCTTATGGTCATTGACCGCCACCAGCTATTCGTTTCTCGGCGGGCCCGTCGATATCAAACAACACATCAACGAATGGTTTCATTACTCGCGTGACTGGATTACTCGCTGCAGCATCATCAGTACCGACTTCTTCGACGAGTCAGCGATCGTCAGCTATTGCTGGGTGGCCAACAGCATGAAAGCGGTCTACGGCGACGCGGCGCGCTGAGCTCTGGCATTACGCGCCCGGAAAGAGGCATGATCAGGGCGCGATAACAATAAAAGCGCCTAGCCATGACCCGGACTGCCAGAGTTACCGACCCCTCCTACGAACTGATGGACGACCACAACGGATTGTCCATCATCTATCGCCAGCACGGTTTCCCCTGCCCGCTGGTGCGCTGGCATTTTCACAAGGAATACGAGCTGCACCTGATCGTCGCCAGCTCCGGCAAGGTGTTCATCGGCGACTACATCGGCAACTTCTACCCTGAAACACTGTTCCTGACCGGCCCAAACCTGCCCCACAACTGGATCAGCCAGGTGGCCGAGGACGAAGTGGTGCCCAAGCGCGACATGTTGGTCAATTTCACCGACGAACTCTTCGACAGTGGTCATCTGGTGTTTGCCGAACTCAAGACCCTGGCGCCATTACTGGAGCGCGCGCAGTACGGCATCGAGTTTCATTGCAAGCGCACCATCCGCCAGGCCATGGCCTTGATGCAGCGCATTGCCGACAGCAAGGGCATTACCCGCTTGGGGCATTTCCTGATCTTGATGGAGTTGCTCGCCGCGTCCGACGACTATCAGTTGCTGTCCGGCGCCACGACCCCGCAATTGGCCGACGAGCACAACATCGACCGCACCAACCGGGCGGTGGATTACATCTTTGCCCATTACGCACGGGAACTGCCGCTGGAGGAAGTCGCTGAACATCTGGGCATGAAGCCGACCTATTTCAGCCGCGTGTTCAAACAGGCCACAGGGCGCTGCTTCATCGAATTCGTCAATCGCCTGCGGATCAGCAAATCCTGCGAGCTGCTGGCCGATGGCGACAAACCGGTGACCGATGTGTGTTTCGAGTCGGGTTTCAACAATATTTCCAACTTCAATCGGCGCTTCCAGCAGCTCAAAGGCATGACGCCCTCGCATTATCGGCGGTTGGCGGTGCAGCGTTTGACCGAGCAAAACCTCGGTTAAATCAAGATCAAGGATCGCAGCCTGCGGGATCGATGCAGGAGCGGCCGCAGGCGGCGTTCTTCTGATCTTTACCCGAGTGCAAAAAAGTATCAATCCAAGTGCGACGGATGATTTGTCAGTTCGTCAATTGAAGGCTGTAATCAGTGCACATTCTTCCCTCATCAGGAAGACACAAAAACAATAACCGTCCTTCTGTTACCTCTGGGTGCAGAAAAGGAGTGCACGATGCAACGTTCTGTAAAAGCTCTGCTTGCCCTCACCTGCCTGACTGTCAGCAGCGTCAGCCTCGGCGCTCAGACCCTGACCATCGCCACCGTCAACAACAGCGACATGATCCGCATGCAAAAGCTCTCGAAAACCTTCGAGGCCGAGCATCCAGAGATCAAGCTCAACTGGGTGGTACTTGAAGAAAACGTCCTGCGCCAACGTCTGACCACCGACATCGCCACACAAGGCGGTCAGTTCGACGTGTTGACCATCGGCATGTACGAAGCAGCACTCTGGGGCGCCAAGGGTTGGCTGGAACCGATGAAAGACTTGCCGGCCAGCTACGCCCTCGACGACGTGTTCCCGTCAGTGCGTGAAGGCCTGTCGGTCAAGGGTTCGCTGTATGCCCTGCCGTTCTACGCCGAAAGCTCCATCACCTATTACCGTACCGACCTGTTCAAGGACGCCGGGCTGACCATGCCGGAACGTCCGACCTGGGAACAGATCGGCGAGTTCGCCAGCAAACTCACCAACAAGGACAAAGAGCAGTACGGCATCTGCCTGCGCGGCAAGGCCGGCTGGGGCGAAAACATGGCCCTGATCACCACCCTCGCCAATGCCTATGGCGCGCGCTGGTTCGATGAGAAGTGGCAGCCGGAATTCAACGGCCCCGAGTGGAAGAACGCGCTGAATTTCTACGTCGACACCATGAAAAAATCCGGCCCGCCGGGTGCCTCCAGCAACGGTTTCAATGAAAATCTGGCGCTGTTCAACAGCGGCAAGTGCGCGATCTGGGTCGACGCCAGCGTCGCCGGTTCGTTCGTGACCGACAAGAGCCAAAGCAAAGTCAGCGATCACGTGGGCTTCACCTACGCGCCGCATCAGGTCACTGACAAAGGCTCGGCGTGGCTCTATTCCTGGGCGCTGGCAATTCCGACCAGCTCCAAGGCCAAGGACGCCGCGAAAACGTTCAGCGCCTGGGCCACGTCCAAAGAGTACGGCGAACTGGTGGCCAAGACCGACGGCATCGCCAACGTGCCGCCTGGCACGCGGGCCTCGACCTACAGCGAGGCTTACATGGCCGCAGCACCGTTCGCCAAGGTGACGCTGGAGTCGCTGAAAGCGGCGGACCCGAGCAAGCCGACCCTCAAACCAGTGCCTTACATTGGCATCCAGTTGGTGACCATCCCTGAGTTCCAGGGCATTGGCACCCAGGTCGGCAAGTCGTTCTCGGCAGCGCTGGTCGGCACCACCACGGTCGACAAGGCCTTGGCCGATGCGCAGGAGTTCACCGTGCGAGAGATGAAACGCGCCGGTTATCCGAAGTAACCCGCACTAGCCTGCTCCTGCTTCCTGTGGGAGCGCGCTTGCTCGCGATAGCGGACTGTCAGTTGATACAGGTGTTGGATTTGACGGCCTCATCGCGAGCAAGCTCGCTCCCACAGTGATCTCCACATGGCTCGCGTCATGCGTCTTTGCATTCAATCGGTTCTATTGCCATGAATACTTCAACCGTCAAAGCTCACATGGACATCCCGCAACCGGTGCGAAAAAACCGGTTGGCCAATCCCGGCTGGTTTCTGGTCAGCCCCTCGGTACTGTTATTGCTGCTGTGGATGATCGTGCCGCTGGGCATGACCGTCTACTTTTCGATGATCCGCTACAACCTGCTCAATCCCGGCGAAAACGAGTTCGTCGGGCTGGACAACTTCACCTATTTCCTCACCGATTCGGGCTTCCTGCCCGGTGCCACCAACACCTTGTTGCTGGTCGGCAGTGTGCTGCTGATCAGCGTGGTGTTTGGCGTGTTGATCAGTGCCCTGCTGGAGGCCAGCGAGTTTCTCGGGCGCGGCATTGTGCGGGTGATGCTGATCTCGCCGTTCTTCATCATGCCCACCGTCGGTGCGCTGATCTGGAAGAACCTGATCTTCCACCCGGTGTCGGGGATCCTCGCCTACGTCTGGCGACTGTTCGGCGCACAACCGGTGGACTGGCTGGCGCATTACCCGTTGCTGTCGATCATCATCATTGTCTCGTGGCAATGGCTGCCCTTCGCGATCCTGATCCTGATGACCGCCATGCAGTCCCTCGACCAGGAACAGAAAGAAGCGGCACGCCTGGACGGTGCCGGCCCGATCGCCATCTTCTGGCACCTGACCCTGCCGCACCTGGCTCGCCCGATTGCGGTGGTGGTGATGATCGAAACCATCTTCCTGCTGTCGGTGTTCGCCGAAATCTTCACCACCACCAACGGTGGCCCCGGCTACGCCTCGACCAACCTCGCCTACCTGATCTACAACCAGGCGCTGGTGCAATTCGATGTCGGCATGGCGTCCGCGGGCGGCTTGATCGCGGTGGTGATTGCCAACATCGCGGCCATCGTGCTGGTGCGCATGATCGGCAAAAACCTGACAGACAACGCCTGAGGCCTGCGCCATGACTCTCCAACAATCCCGCCGTCTGCAAAGCCTGCTGCTCGGCACCCTGGCCTGGGCCATTGCGATCCTGATTTTCTTCCCGATCTTCTGGATGGTGCTGACCAGTTTCAAAACCGAAATCGACGCTTTCGCCACGCCACCGCAGTTCATCTTCACGCCGACGCTGGAGAACTACCTGCACATCAACGAGCGCAGCGACTACTTCAGCTTCGCCTGGAACTCGGTGGTGATTTCCTTCAGCGCCACGGCGTTGTGCCTGCTGATTGCAGTGCCGGCGGCCTATTCCATGGCGTTCTACGAAACCAAGCGCACCAAAGGCACGCTGCTGTGGATGCTTTCCACCAAGATGCTGCCGCCGGTGGGCGTGCTGATGCCGATCTACCTGCTGGCCAAGACGTTCGGCCTGCTCGACACGCGCATCGCGCTGATCGTGATCTACACGCTGATCAACCTGCCGATCGTGGTCTGGATGGTTTACACCTACTTCAAGGACATCCCCAAAGACATCCTCGAAGCCGCTCGCCTGGACGGCGCCACGTTGTTGCAGGAGATGATTCGGGTGCTGCTGCCGATTGCCAAGGGCGGCCTGGCGTCCACCGTCTTGCTGTCGCTGATCCTGTGCTGGAACGAAGCGTTCTGGTCGCTCAACCTGACCTCATCCAAAGCCGCACCACTGACCGCGTTGATCGCCTCGTACTCAAGCCCCGAAGGCCTGTTCTGGGCCAAGTTGTCGGCGGTCTCGACCCTGGCCTGCGCGCCGATCCTGATCTTCGGCTGGATCAGCCAGAAACAACTGGTTCGCGGCCTGTCGTTCGGCGCCGTGAAATGAATCAGGCGCTCAAGGTTCACGCGATCTACCTGTAGGAGCTGGCGCAGCCCGCGATCTTTTGATCTTGAAGGCGCGCCCAACTGAATAACGACAAGCGGAGGCCCACCACCATGGCCAACCTGAAAATCAAGAATCTGCAAAAAGGCTTCGAAGGCTTCTCCATCATCAAGGGCATCGACCTGGAAGTGAACGACAAGGAATTCGTGGTCTTCGTCGGCCCGTCGGGCTGCGGCAAATCCACCCTGCTGCGCCTGATCGCCGGCCTGGAAGAAGTCAGCGGCGGCACCATCGAACTCGATGGCCGCGACATCACCGAAGTCAGCCCGGCCAAGCGTGACCTGGCAATGGTGTTCCAGACCTATGCCCTGTACCCGCACATGACGGTACGTAAAAACATGTCCTTCGCCCTCGACCTGGCGGGCGTCTCCAAGGCTGAAGTGGAGAAAAAAGTCGGCGAGGCGGCACGCATTCTCGAACTCGGGCCGATGCTTGAACGCAAGCCGAAACAACTGTCCGGCGGCCAGCGTCAGCGCGTGGCCATCGGCCGGGCGATCGTGCGTAATCCGAAAATATTCCTGTTCGACGAACCGCTGTCCAACCTCGACGCGGCCCTGCGGGTGCAGATGCGCCTGGAGTTGTTGCGTCTGCACAAGGACCTGCAAGCCACGATGATCTACGTGACCCACGATCAGGTCGAGGCCATGACCATGGCCGACAAAGTCGTGGTGCTCAATGGCGGCAAAGTGGAACAGGTCGGCTCGCCGCTGGACCTGTATCACCAGCCGGCCAACCTGTTTGTCGCCGGGTTCCTCGGCACGCCGAAAATGGGCTTCCTCAAGGGCAAAGTCACCCGCGTCGAAAGCCAGGGCTGCGAAGTGCTGCTGGACGCCGGCACCCGCATCACCTTGCCGCTGAGCGGCGCCAACCTGAGCGTCGGCGGCGCCGTGACGCTGGGCATCCGCCCGGAACACCTGGAACTGGCACAACCCGGCGACTGCACGTTGCAGGTTACTGCCGACGTCAGCGAACGGCTTGGCAGCGACACCTTCTGCCACGTTATTGCCGCCACTGGCGAAGCGCTGACCATGCGCGTTCCAGGTGACCTGGCCAGCCGCTACGGCGAAACCCTGAGCCTGCGCCTGAACGCCGAACACTGCCATTTATTCGATGCCGACGGCGTGGCGCTGACCCGCCCGCTGCGCGCCGCCGCCTGATTCGAGACCCGACAATGAAGCTCAACAAGCAGAACCTCAACCGCCTCGCGCCCGAAGTGGCCCTGCCCGCCTATGCCTTGAACGGCACCCGCCAGGGCATCGCCCACATCGGCGTCGGCGGCTTTCACCGCGCTCATCAGGCGTATTACACCGACGCCCTGATGAACACCGGCGAAGCGCTGGACTGGGCGATTTGCGGGGTCGGCCTGCGCGCCGAAGACCGTCGTGCCAGAGACGATCTGAAAGAGCAGGACTACCTGTTCACCCTGTTCGAACTGGGCGACAGCGACGACACCGAAGTGCGGGTGATCGGTTCGATCCGCGACATGCTCCTGGCCGAAGACGGCGCTCAGACGCTGATCGACAAACTCGCCAGCCCCCAGATTCGTATCGTCTCGCTGACCATCACCGAGGGCGGTTACTGCATCGACGACAGCAACGGCGAGTTCATGGCGCATCTGCCACAGATCCAGCACGACCTGGCCAATCCGAGCGCACCGAAAACCGTGTTCGGCTTTCTCTGCGCGGCGCTGGCCAAACGGCGCGCTGCCGGTACGCCGGCGTTCACCTTGATGTCCTGCGATAACTTGCCACATAACGGCGCCGTCACCCGCAAGGCACTGCTGGCGTTCGCCGCTTTGCGTGATGCTGATCTGCGCGACTGGATCGAAAAAAACGTCAGCTTCCCCAATGCCATGGTCGACCGCATCACGCCAATGACCAGCACCGAACACCGCCTGCAACTGGCCGACCAGCATGGCGTCGACGATGCCTGGCCAGTGGTCTGCGAGCCGTTTGTGCAATGGGTGCTGGAAGACAAATTCGTCAACGGTCGCCCGGCCTGGGAAAAGGTTGGCGTGCAGTTCACCAACGACGTCACGCCGTATGAAGAAATGAAGATCAAACTGCTCAACGGCAGCCATCTGGCGCTGACGTACCTGGGCTTTCTGAAGGGCTATCGCTTCGTCCACGAAACCATGAACGACCCATTGTTCGTGCGTTACATGCGCGCCTACATGGACCTCGACGTCACTGCGCAACTGGCGCCAGTGCCGGGGATCGATCTGACCGAGTACAAAGACACGCTGGTGTCGCGGTTTTCCAATCAGGCAATTGCCGATCAGCTGGAGCGCGTGTGCTCGGACGGCTCGTCGAAGTTTCCCAAGTTCACCGTTCCGACGATCAACCGCCTGATTGCCGATGGCCAGGAGACCAAACGTGCAGCGCTGGTGGTGGCGGCCTGGGCCCTGTATTTGAAGGGTGTGGATGAGAATGGCGTGACCTATGCCATTCCCGATCCACGGGCGGCGTTTTGTCAGGCGCTGGTGACGGATGATGCGTTGATCACCCAGAGAATGCTGGCGGTCGAGGAGATTTTTGGCACGGCGATCCCGCGTTCGGCAGCGTTTGTGGCGGCGTTTGAGTGGTGCTGCAATAGTTTGCGGGAAGTGGGGGTGACCAAGACGCTGGAGCGAGTACTGGCTTAAGCGCACTGGAGCGGCGACTACCGTCTTCGCGAGCAAGCCCGCTCCCACAATTGACTGCGTTCATCCTGACAACCCGGATCAAATGTGGGCGCGGGCTTGCTCGCGAATGGGCTCACCCGGATCGAACTGACACACCAAGGATCCACCATGGCCAACCAACAATTATTCCTCGGCATCGACTGCGGCACCCAAGGTACCAAAGCCATCATCCTCGATGCCGTCAGCGGCAAAGTCCTTGGCCTGGGCGCCGCCGCCCATAGCATGATCAGTGGCGCCAATGGCCGGCGTGAACAGGACACCCTCCAATGGCTGGACGCCTTCGCCCTCGCCACCCGCCGTGCCCTGCTGGCGGCCCATGTCGAGGGGCAGGACATCCTCGGTATCGGCGTCTCCGGCCAGCAACACGGCCTGGTGCTGCTCGACGATCAAGGCCAGGTACTGCGCCCGGCCAAGCTGTGGTGCGACACCGAAACCACCCCGGAAAACGACCGCCTGCTGCAACACCTCGGCGGCGAAGCCGGTTCGCTGGAACGCCTCGGCGTGGTCATCGCGCCCGGCTACACCGTGTCCAAACTGCTCTGGACCCAGGAGCAGCATCCCACGGTATTTGCCCGGATCGCGCGGATCCTGCTGCCCCACGACTACCTCAACTTCTGGCTCACGGGCCGTGCGTGCAGCGAATACGGCGATGCCTCCGGCACCGGCTATTTCAACGTGCGTACCCGCCAGTGGGACTTGCAACTGCTGCGCGACATCGACCCCAGCGGTCGCCTGCAGGCAGCCCTGCCGGAACTGATCGACGCCCATCAAGCGGTCGGCGAGATTTTGCCGAGCGTCGCCGAACTCCTGGGCATCAACCCTCGGGCGCTGGTGTCCAGTGGCGGCGGCGACAACATGATGGGCGCCATTGGCACCGGCAACATCAAGCCCGGCGCAATCACCATGAGCCTCGGTTCATCGGGCACGGTATACGCCTATGCCGAACAGCCGAAAGTCAGCCCGGACGCCTCGGTCGCGACCTTCTGCTCCTCCAGCGGTGGCTGGCTGCCGCTGATCTGCACCATGAACCTGACCAACGCCACGGGTGTGATCCGTGAACTGCTCGACCTCGATATCGATCAGTTCAATGCACTCGTCGCGCAAGCCCCGATTGGCGCCGAAGGCGTGTGCATGCTGCCATTCCTCAACGGCGAACGCGTGCCCGCCCTGCCCCACGCCAGCGGCAGCCTGAGTGGCCTGACCATGACCAACCTGACCCGCGCCAATCTGTGCCGGGCGGTGGTCGAAGGCACGACATTCGGTTTGCGTTACGGGCTGGACCTGCTGCGCCAAAATGGCTTACAAAGCCGCAGTGTCTGCCTGATTGGCGGCGGCTCGAAAAGCCCGGTGTGGCGACAGATCGTCGCCGACATCATGAACACCCCGGTGATCTGCACCGAACAAAGCGAAGCCGCGGCACTGGGCGCGGCGATTCAGGCGGCGTGGTGTAAATCCTGGTCCAATGGCCACGAAGACAGCCTCGCGGATTTGTGCGAGCGTTGCGTGACGCTCGACCTGGCCAGCGAAACCTGGCCAATTGCCGAAAATGTAGCGGCCTGTCAGCAGGCCTTTGAACGCTATCAACAGCATGTCGCAACCCTTTGACGAGCGAAGAACAATGTACCTAGTGTGTGGCGAAGCGCTGTTCGATTTCTTCAGCGAAGACGATGCCAGCGGTCTGGCTTCAAAAGTGAATTTCAAGGCGATTGCCGGGGGTTCGCCGTTCAACGTCGCAGTGGGTTTGCGCCGTTTGGGCGTGCAATCGGCGCTGTTTGCCGGGCTGTCCACCGACTACCTCGGCCGGCGCTTGCAGCAGGTGTTACAAGATGAAGGCGTGAGTCCCGCCTACCTGGTGGATTTCGCCGCGCCAACCACCCTGGCGATGGTCGCTGTCGGCGCCAACGGCTCGCCGCACTACAGTTTCCGGGGCGAAGGCTGCGCGGATCGGCAACTGAGCCTGGCGCACATGCCGGCGCTGGGGCCTGAGGTGCGCGGCTTGCATATCGGCTCGTTCTCGCTGGTGGTGCAACCGATTGCCGACACGCTGCTGGCCCTGGTGCAGCGCGAAAGCGGCAAGCGCCTGATCAGCCTTGATCCGAACGTGCGCCTCAATCCCGAACCGAACATCGACCTGTGGCGCTCGCGGATTGCCACGCTGGTCGAGCTGGCCGACTTGATCAAAGTCAGTGACGAAGACTTGAGCCTGCTGTACCCCGAACAGGATCCGCAGCGCGTTATCGAAGGTTGGTTGCAGCACCGCTGCCAAGTGGTGTTCCTGACCCGTGGTGGCGAAGGCGCGACCGTATTCAGCCGCGCCCATGGCTCGTGGTCCGTACCGGCCTGCTCGGTAAAGATTGCCGACACCGTCGGCGCTGGCGACACCTTTCAGGCGGCGTTGATTACCTGGCTGACCGAGCATCAGCTGGATTCGGTCAACGGCGTTGAACACCTGAGTCGCGAACAAATCGACGGGATGTTGAAATTTGCCGTGCAAGCGGCGGCATTCACCTGCAGCAAGACCGGCCCTGACCTGCCATATCGCCATCAGCTGTCCTGAGTGCGTAAACTGTCGCCCTTTTTACGCGCATGACAGGAAGACGAGCTTTTGAACGCAAGGCAATCGGCTGGACTTTTGTTACTCACGACGTTACTGGCCGGTTGCGGTACATCGCCGCCACGCTCGCCCAACGATATCTGCGAGATCTTCCGGGAAAAAAGCGACTGGTACGACGCCGCCCAGGTCACGCAAAAGCGCTGGGGCGTGCCGATCCAGGTGCCTTTCGCGATCATGTATCAGGAGTCCGGCTATCGTTACGACGCCAAGACACCGCGTAAATACCTGCTCTGGGTTATCCCGTGGGGCCGGGTGACGACGGCGTCGGGCTACGCCCAGGCCAAGGACGAGGTCTGGTCCGACTATCAGAAAAGCACCGGCAGAAACTGGGCCGACCGCGAGAAATTCAATGACGCCATCGACTTCGTCGGCTGGTACATGGACAAGACCACCAGCATCAATGGCGTGTACAAATATGATGCTTTCGGCCAGTACCTCAACTACCACGAAGGCTGGGGCGGCTATCGCCAGAAAACCTATGGCAGCAAAGCCTGGCTGGTGACGACGGCGGGCAAGGTGCAAGGTCGCTCCGATATGTATGCGCAGCAATACGCGGGGTGCAAGGAGGATCTGAATCGGGGCTTCTGGAGCCGGTTCTGGCATTGGCTTTGAGTCTTGAACCGCTGAATTTTCGCTGAATGTGCAGGCCTCTTCTCAAGCCAATCGAATCGTCGCACCGGCATGGGATCGAGGTCGCCTGGATCACCGCACCGAAAAGCATCACCCACCATCCGGGCGAATTTCTCGTGGCATGTCCAGCACGTCAAATAAAGACGACCGCAGTCTGAAAATGACTGCCAGTTCTTCGTGCCAAGTTGTTTCAACATCCGCCATGACCAGCCCCCACCCCGCCAATACTCCCCGTACTTATTGGTCGAAACCCTGTAAATAGGGGTTTGCCTGATGCTTTTCGGGCACCCCGCCTACGGCATTTGCGCCTTGAACGAGGCGGTTTAATCCTGCACCATCCGCCCCTGCTTATTCGAAGGACGGAATTCACGGCATGCTGGACGCAAACGCAATCCATATCTCCCTCACGCTGGAAGGCGTTTCCACTGACCTGCAAGTGCTCAGCTTCGTCGGTCGCGAAGCCCTCAATCAGCCGTTCTGTTTCGACATCGAACTGGTCAGCAGCCGCCCCGACCTCAAGCTCGAAGAATTGATGCACAAACCCGGCAGCCTGTCCTTTGGCGCCACCGGCAAGGGCCTGATCCACGGCCTGGTGTATCGCATCGAGCAAGGCGATTCCGGCAAAAGCCTGACCCGCTACAGCATCAGCCTGGTCCCGCAACTCGCCTACCTGCGGCATAACCATGACCAGCAGATTTTCCAGCACCTGAGCGTGCCGAAGATCATCGCTCAGGTCCTGGAAGCCCGCGGCATTCTGGCTGACGCCTACAGTTTCCAGCTGGGCGCCACTTACCCGGAACGCGATTACTGCGTGCAGTACGACGAATCCGACCTGCATTTCATCCAGCGCCTGTGTGAAGAAGAAGGCATTCACTTCCACTTCCAGCACAGCGCCAGCGGCCACAAACTGGTGTTCGGCGATGACCAGACCGTGTTCCGCAAACTGGCGCCGGTCAGCTACCAGCAAGACTCCGGCATGGCCGCCGAAAAACCGGTGATCAAGCGTTTCAACTTGCGCCTGGAAACCCGCACCACTCGCGTCAGCCGCCGCGACTACGATTTCGAAAAACCACGCCTGCTGCCCGAAGGCGCGGCCAAAAGCGCGTTCGCCCCGGACCTCGAAGACTACGACTACCCCGGCCGCTTCACCGACCGCGAACGCGGCAAACAGCTGGCGACCCGCGCCCTGGAACGCCATCGCGCCGACTACACGCGGGTCGAAGGCAAAGGCGACGAGCCGAGTCTGGTCAGCGGCCATTTCCTGACCCTGGCCGAACACCCGCGCGCCGAATGGAACGATCTGTGGCTGCTGCTGGAAGTCATTCACGAAGGCAAACAACCGCAAGTGCTGGGCGAAAACACCACCAGCGACGTGACCGACCACAAGGACGACTTCCACCAGGGCTATCGCAACCGCTTCCTCGCCACCCCGTGGGACGCGCACTACCGTCCCGCCCTCGAACACCCGAAAGCCAAAGTCCTCGGCAGCCAGACCGCGGTCGTTACCGGGCCCAAGGGCGAAGAGATCCACTGCGATCAGTACGGCCGCGTCAAAGTGCAATTCTTCTGGGACCGCGAAGGCCAGTCCGACGACAACACCACCTGCTGGCTGCGCGTCGCCACCGGCTGGGCCGGCAATGCCTACGGCGGCATCGCCATCCCGCGCATCGGCATGGAAGTGCTGGTCACCTACCTCGAAGGTGATCCCGATCAACCGCTGATCACCGGTTGCCTGTACCACAAGACCAACGTCGTGCCCTACGACCTGCCGGCAAACAAGACCCGCAGCACCTTCAAGACCCTGAGTTCACCGGGCGGCAAGGGCTACAACGAATTTCGCATCGAAGACAAGAAAGGCGCGGAACAGATCTACCTGCACGCCCAGCGCGATTGGGACGAAAACATCGAGCACGACCAGAAGATCCATGTCGGCAACGAACGGCATGACACGGTCGAGGCCAATGTGTTCAGCGAGTTCAAGGTCGAAGAACACCGCATCACCCATCTGGACCGCAAGACCGAAGCGCGAGCCGATGAGCACCTGACCGTGGGCGTGACCCAACATGTGAAGGTCGGCACCGCGCAGTTTGTCGAGGCCGGGACCGAGATTCACTACCACGCGGGTGAGAAGGTGGTGATCGACGCCGGGATGGAACTGACGGCCAAGGCAGGCGGGAGTTTTATCAAGATCGATGCCGGTGGCGTGACCATCAGTGGTGCCGAGGTCAAGACCAATTCCGGGGGTGCGCCTGGGGCGGGTACGGGGATTCAGATTCTCGACCCGGTCATCCCGTGGGCTGCCGCCAAAGACAAGGCCGGCGCCCTGCTCGTCCCGGCCGCCGTGCAAATGGCCATGGCCAAAGCCGCCCGTGCGGCCGGCGATACCCGCTGCCCGATTTGCGAAGCCTGCCGTGAAGGCAAATGCGACCTGGGGACAGCCGCATGAGCGATGTACTGAACAACTGGCTCGGCGAACAGGCGCAACACAACCGGGTCCTGATCCTCGCCCTGGACATCCTCGCCGAACCGAACCCGGTCACCTCGCTGTACAGCGCCGGCCTGATGCATCGCTCGGTGCAACTCTATCGACGCACCCCCTACGCCGACTTCGCCGCAATCAGCCCCTGGCTGACCGAACTGCACAACCCCGGTGCCGAGGCCTTCCGCCAACTGCTGAGCGACCCACAGCGCAACTGGGGCTGGATTGGCAGCATGGACAAGGCCGATCTCGACGCCCTGACCCAGCACTGGCAGGCACGAATGGTCATCGATGAAGACGGCGAACGTTCATTGTTCCGTTTTCAGGACAACCGGGTGATCGCGCGCTGCCTGAATAACCTCAACCAAAACGAATATCCCCTGCTCCTCGGCCCGATCAGCAGCGTGCTGTATTGGGATGAAGACCAATGGAAAAGCGCGGACAACGCCAAACCTGGGGTCTACGCAGCGCCGGATCCGGCGCCGTGGTTGCGAACCCCGGAGTCCGGCGAACAAGCCCGCAGCATCCTGCGCGACAACCTCAAACGCTGGCTACTGACCTACCACGTCGAAGCCGCCGCGGAACTGGCCGAAACCCGCGTGGTCAGCGAATGGCTTGAAGAGCAGATTGACCTCATGGACCAGTGGCAATGGCAAACCCCGGAACAGCGTGAGCTGATGCTCAGCCGCCGATTGCATCCCCAATGCATGGCAGATGTGGCGTGGGAGCCGTTGCCGGGTGAAACGCCGGACCTGCATTTTGCGCGGTGTCAGCGAGTGTTTGCTGATTCGAAAGCGGGCGCTGACGTTTGAGTGCCAGCCAATGGGCAGTGCTCGGTTTGGGGCTTACGCTGGGTGGATGCAGTGGGGTTGGGCAAGTTGCGCAGGACAGTGTCGAGGGAGCGGCCAGTTATTACAGCTCAGACCACTTCACCCTGGTGGTGACGATGCCTGCGAATTTCGGATTTGCCTCCAAAGCGCAGTACTCGCCTAAAGAGGGCCAGGACTGCAAGGTTTACAACCCGGGCTTGGGTGGTTGGGTGACTCGGCATCAACAGAAGTCCGATAAAACGGCTGCGAAAGATACAGAGCAGACGATCTCAACGAAGATCCCGCTGGAATATCACATTGCGGGGTGCGCGATGGAGGTTACCAGCGTGAATTATGAGGTTGATGCCACTTATGGTCCTGATGCTTGGGACCATGATCTCGATCATGCAGGTGGATTGGCTATTGTAGACGCTGGGTCGGCAACAGCTACCAGTGGCACGGAACAGAGAGGTTTGTGTACGTGGCTTTTTCAGATAAGCACTGAGAAAGCTAAGAAGGGAGAGATTGAGAAGATATTGTCTTGTAGTGCTGCTGACGAGAAATGGCAGGTTCCAGAGAACAGACCTGTGCGACGTAAGCCCGGCGGCGCATTCGAAAGAATTACCCTTTCAGGAAAATCTATAAAGCTTGTACTTCGTCTGTTATCCGAAGAACGCCCCGCAATTGGCGATACTTGGCAGCAGTTTCCTGAGGGATGGAAACCTTGCGTCGGTAAAGGTGTCGACGATCCTTACGGATTCTGTCGTGGAAACACAAAAAACTTTAAGACTTTTAGCCTGAACGGACGCGAATGCACCGTCTACCCAAATTGCACAGAGCAAGGAGCATTTGATGAGTAACAATTTTCTTTCATGCGGCTTCAGGTCTGTATTTTTTCTTACACTGCCGCTGATGGGGGCTTGCAGTTGGGCTGGCCAAATGGCCAAGGATACAGCTGAGGATGTAACCGGTTATTATGGACCCGAACACTTCACGCTGATTGCAACGACTCCAGCTAACTTTGATCTCACTTCGAAAGCCCAATATGCACCAAGAGCAGGCCAAGACTGCAACGTTCATGTTGCCGCATTAGGTGGCGAGGTAGCTAGACACAAACAAAAAACGGAACAAATATCCGCCAAAGAAACTGCGCAAACTGAGAGTTTTACAATACCTCTTGAGTATCATATAGCTGGATGCGTTATGGACTTAACTCGTGTCAGCATTAGTGTCGATGGCAGATACGGGCCAACATCACTAGATATTGGTGGGGACAGTGGCGGGATAACCATCAGGGACATGCAAGAAAAAACCGATTTAGGCGATATTAATTTTCGGGGCGTATGCAGTTGGTTGTTTCAGATGAGCGTTGCAAGAATAAAAAAAGACGGCATATCAAAAATATTATCGTGTAGTGGTGCAGACGAGCAATGGAAGGTACCCGAAGATCGTTTCAGTAAAAGTAAACCTGGCGGCTCTCTAAACCGTAGAGATTTGCCGGGAAAAGTAGTCCATCTTGAAGTGCGCTTCTCTCCCGATGAACAACCGACATTCGAAAGTAAGTGGCAAAAATTTCCAAACGGATGGAAGCCGTGCCTAGGCAAAGGAATAGATGATCCTTATGGTTTTTGCAGAGGAAACACTAAGGATTTCAGGACGTTCGATATGAATGGTCGTAAGTGCACCATTTACCCTGGCTGCACGGATTAAGGAGTACAGAATGGATCACAGGGAAAAGCAATCGCTTAGCGACCAAAAACGTTCATGCCCAGCAATCGGGGACTGGATCAGCTTTCGGCTAGTGGATGAGTTTGGCGAAGGAAAACCATACGCAGGTTTGGCATATGAACTCTTCGATAGTGAAGGGATCAAGCACAATGGCTCCTTAGATGGCGAAGGCTTTTCCAAAGTAGATGGCCAATATGCAGGACCTCTTATTCTAACAATCAGTAAAGACTATCAAGGCGCAGATGACTTCTATTCTACAATCTCAACGCGCTCAAGCTATCCAATTAAGCTGACACAATTACAAGTAGCGGCCGAAGAAACTCTTCACCGCCCTATCGGCAGTAGCACAAAGACAGGCGCTTATAGAGCAGCATCAGAAAAAGCCGAATTTTACAACGTCGAAGTTCGTCAGTTTGTTGAACATACGCGCCATTTACCGCTTCCTGCAAAACTGTCCAAGCCTGTGCCTGAGGGATGGAAAAAAATCGCATGCGACTTTGGAAAGGGAAAAGCACCAACCTATGGAGTCGGGCTGTTACCAGAAAAACACTACGTCCTTGAAGTCCGCGCCCTGCGCGCATTCAGACCTATGTTCTCACTGACGCCAGCCTTTAGTGCGGTAAACTTATATAACCTTTCGCTATTCGCGACACTCAGTTATGGCGATTTCGGCCAAATTCCGAAAAACCCTAACGCACCAAAAGATCTGAAGGATCCAACATCCCAAGAGCTCGGCGAGGAGCTAAAATACCCAGTAGTTGGAACAATAGGCCATGTACTTCAGACATGTCTGGCGTGCTATCAAGAGCCAATGCGTTATGCCGACGCAAAAACGGTAAATTTTCCAATTGTCGAGGACATACCCTACTCAAAACGTCTTGAGATAGTCCCGTACGATCCAGACATCTATAAAAACGCAGATGAACAAGACACCCCCTCAGATGTTCACTTCTTCAATGATGAACGCCAGGGTCCGCACGACTGGAAAAATACTGATACTCAAGCCTATGCGACTCATGATGACCGCATGATTCTCATTGGTGTCCGAGGCACGGCAGAGAAATGGGATGCTTGGCGTGATGGAGATGCAGAGCAAGTCCCCGTCAAAGATGGCGTTGGTAAAGCACACCAAGGTTTTCACGAAGGCTACGTAGCGGTGCAATCCTTCGTGACCAAATACGTTGAACGGTTCCGTACTAGCGAACAGCGAATTCTTGTTTGTGGCCATAGCCTTGGTGGAGCGATCGCGCTTTTACTGGCTGAATGGATACGTCGCAACTATGATCCCGACGTCATTCTTTATACGTTTGGCTCTCCACGGGCCGGCGATGCCGAATTTGTTGAGGGTGCCAAATCTCTGGTCCACCATCGAATCGTGAATAATAATGATCCGGTGCCAAGCGTTCCGGCCGCATGGATGGACACGAATAAAGCAGTCTGGATCCCCGGCATCGCCGCTACAGTAACCGGAGGCGTTGCGCCCATCGTAGGAGGCGTTGTATTTGGTGCTGGCTTGAGTAGATTCGGCGGTGAGCCGTACAGGCATCAAGGTGAACAACGTTACTTCACCCCGTTGAGATTGCCTGGAAATCAAGTTTCTTCTGTTTTGTGGACCCCAGGTTGCGAGGGTTATGAAGAATCAGCAATGACCCAGCTTTGCTATGCGAACGTAAAAAATAGTGATACCCCCGAACGTAGCAACTTTGGCGTGCAGGTAATGAATGGCGCCGACCACACAATGTTAGGCGGATACATACCCGCCTGCTGGGCAACTCTGCGTCGTTGGCAAGATACTCAGACCAGCGGTGGAACAGTGCTGACTCCGAGAGAGGCAGACAACATGCGCACGCAGATAAGCAACTATCGTACTGCACTTCAGAAATGGCAATTGGCCGCTGATACTGAGTTCCCGGGTGGAACTATCGAAAGCCGAAAGAACGAAAGGGCAACGGCGGTTCAACGTAACGCCTCAATGAGCGATCTGCAGACTCGTCAGAAAGAGATCCATTTGGCGATTAAACACAACAAGAGAGAGCTTGAGGACATCGAAGGCACACTCCAACGCGTCAAATTGCTGGAATCGACCACTTTGGAATTGGCGGACGTATATGGCGACCGCGCTGAGCTACCGGAACTCAAGAAAAATATTCAGCGTTGGGTGGAGCATAAAGAAAACCAGGCAGCAGTGCGCATAGCGCAAATTCCATCGTCACAATCAACCAGCATGGCTTGAGTCTGCGCCTCACTCGATACCTTCACTTCGAGTTTTTTTCACCCTGTAGCGCCTTCTCAACAAAAAATCCAGCTTCCATAAGGGGCTGGATTTCTATTTGTGCTATCAGTTCCCAACTCACGAAGAGGCCATCACATTCACCATCAGCGTTGGCTGACCCACCGCCTTCGCGAGCAAACCCACTCCCACATGGAGGGTGCTTGACCGACGGGCATCACCACCCCAGCCCCGCCAACATGTAAATATTTTCATTAGCCTGCTATTTAATCTTCGATTAATCCCGCAGTCCAAAGCTGTACTGGACCGCACGCCTCAGAGACTTTTTCTGACTCCCTGTGCGGCAATGTTCGACGCGAATCGCGTCGGGCTGACTTTCCGTCTGCACCGGAGTACGACCATGAACATGCGCACATTGCTGATTACATCTGCCCTCGCCTGCGCCGCATTTGCCGGCGTTGCTCAGGCCGCTGATACCGCCACTACACAACCTGTGCCCTACACCGGGCAGGCCTACCACGTGAAAAAGGTCATCTCCATGACCGAACAGCCAACGTCTCGCTGCAAGGTGGTTGACGCTGACATGAAATACATCGATGACTCTGGCAAGACCAGTGATCTCACCTATAGGAAAATGGCTACAGCCTGCGACTTCCAGAACTGACAGACGTTTCTGATTTGCCACGTTGCGGTATTCCTGTGAGGGATCTGGCGCTATGCTCGGGTGCCCTCCCTCACTGCCGCAAGGATCCGCCATGCAGTTGTCCTTTCGTTCTTTGTCGACGTTCACCGCCGCCCTGTGTTTTCTGCTGGCCCTGATCTGGGGCTTGATGCCGGACCGTTTGCTGGCGATATGGAGTATCGAGTTTTCGTCAGGGGCAGGTTTTGTGGCGCGACGCAGTGCAGTGCTGTTCGCAGCCCTGGGTGTGATGTTTTATCTGGTGCGTAACGAGGCGCCGTCCCCGACACGAAATGCACTGAGCAGCGGCTTCATCGTCGGTTGCTGGGGCTTGGCGTTGCTGGGATTTGGCGAATGGCTCAACGGCCACGCCGGGCCGACCATTTTGCCAGCGGTGGTGGTCGAGCTGGCGCTAGGCCTGGGATTTCTCCAGACCCGGCGCGCATCGGTAGAACTCGAACGTGCGAGTTAGAACATCCGGCCACTGACATGACGCGGCTGGGCAACAGCGCGCAGTTCAAGGTCGGAACGCAATTCGGCGATCAGATCGTTTATTTCCCGACAACCATTCAGACGTTTGGCGTTGATGCCGGTGACCATCAAGTCCAGTTGATCGGTCTCGCGGTCGGTGTAGACCTTGACGGTCATCGACAGATCCGGCGACAGCGTGCATTGACAGCGTTTCGGGAGAAAACTGCTTTCAATGATATTGCGTAGTTCCAGGGCAGAAAGAAACATGGCGACCCTCTCCTTAGTGTGAGACTGCCAATCGAATTTCAATGCTGATCTGTGCTGAATCACCCCGGTTTCGTCCTTGGGGGTGTACCGCATTGCAACAGCAGATCGCTCTCTCGTAGCAACGCCAACTCGATGTGAAACGCAGGTTGGCTTAAGAACAAGCTACAGCATAAAACATGCCTGAAATTCCGCCGTGCAGCTCATCGGTAAATCAAGGCTTTAGACGAAATGCCAGCAAATGGCCTCATGCAAGATGCAAGAACGGCCAGTTTCAGCGCTGCAATTTGCAACCTCAAGATTCCGGGTTTGCATTGACAGGCCAGCGCAGTAAAAATGCGGCTATACCGTTCAGTATCCGCTGACCCCAAACGCACGCAAGGAGGCAACATGGGTTCTTTGACCTTAAACACGACCGTCGGGCTGATAGTTGCCGGGCTATCGACAATGGCCAACGCTGAGAAGCTCGAAGACGTCGCGCCATTTCCCAAAGCTGAAAGCGGATTTACCCGTCAGGTCATTCATCTCGCGCCACAAACCGCGGAAGACAGCTTCAAGGTCGAAATTCTGGCCGGCAAGACGCTGACCGTGGACTGCAACCGTCAACGCCTGGGTGGCATGCTCGAAGAGAAAAATCTGGAAGGCTGGGGTTATCCGTTCTACCGTCTGGAAAAAGTCATTGGTCCAATGAGCACGCTGATGGCCTGCCCCGATGGCAAGAGCAAACAGGATTTTGTACCGGTGGTCGGCGACGGTTTCATGCTGCGCTACAACAGCAAACTGCCAATCGTGCTCTATGTGCCCAAGGATGTCGAAGTCCGCTATCGCATCTGGTCAGCGTCGAGCACGGTCGAGAAAGCCGTTCAGGAATAAGCCACCACAAGGAGCGCCGTGTTGATTACCTGCCATGTCAAATACGTGATCGATCCCTATCAATTGGCCGAGTTCGAAGCCTATGCCAAGGCCTGGCTGGGCATCGTCGAACGCCTGGGCGGCACGCATCACGGGTACTTCCTGCCGTCCGAGGGCGCGAGCAATATCGCCTATTGCCTGTTCAGCTTTCCTTCGCTGGCGGACTACGAAAGTTACCGCCACATCGCGATGACCGATCCAGAAAGCGCCGCGCTGGTGGACTCGCTGCTGCAGAAGAAGTTTATCGTCAGCTATGAGCGCACGTTCCTGCGCCCACTGCTGGCCTGACTTCTCTTATGCCGGGACGCCGCACAATGCGGCGCGCTCGGCAACATGGCGCAAACTGTCGAAATTGATGTTGGCACCCGAATCGATAGCGATCAGGGTCTGGCCTAGGGCACCGGTTTGCGCCACGTATTTCTTGATCCCCGCCACTGCCAGCGCGCCGGAAGGCTCGGTGATAGAGCGCGTGTCGTCGTAGATGTTCTTGATGGCGGCGCACAGTTCGTCGTTGCTGACCGTGATCACTTCATCCACGCAAAACCTGCACACTTCGTAACCAAAAGCACCGATCTGCGCCACGGCCACGCCATCGGCGAAGGTGCCCACCTGAGGCAGGATTACCCGTTCACCCGCCTGCAAAGCCGCTTGCAGGCATGCAGAGTGTTCTGACTCGACGCCGATGATGCGCACCTCCGGTCGCAGGTATTTGACGTAAGCCGCAATGCCAGCGATCAGGCCGCCGCCACCCACCGGGACGAAGATGGCGTCCAGCGGGCCTTGATGCTGGCGCAGGATCTCCATGGCGACGGTACCCTGGCCCGCGATCACGTCCGGGTCGTCAAAGGGCGAAACAAAGGTTCGACCGGTTTGTTCGGCAAGGCTGAGCGCGTGCGCCAGGGCAAACGGAAAACTTTCGCCATGCAGCACCGCCTCGGCACCCCGAGTGCGTACGCCGATCACCTTCAACTCCGGGGTCGAACACGGCATGACAATGGTCGCTGTGATCCCCAGTTCACGGGCCGCCAACGCCACACCCTGGGCATGGTTACCGGCCGAAGCGGTGATCACACCCCGCGCCTTCTGCTCGTCACTGAGCTGCACCAGCTTGTTGTAAGCACCGCGAATCTTGAAGGAAAAGGTCGGTTGCAGGTCTTCGCGCTTGAGCAGGATCTGGTTGCCCAAGGCTTCAGACAGCGCCGGCGCAGCTTGCAATGGCGTGCGCACGGCCAGTTCATACACCGGCGCGGCGAGGATTTTTTTGACGTAGTGCTCAAGCAACGTTTGCTCGGCGGCGGTGCTGTTCATACTCATCTCCTTGGCGAACCCCGAATTCCCCGTAGGCGCTGCTGCAGGCTGCGATCTCTTGATCTTTAAAAATCAAAGATCGCAGCCTGCGGCAGCGCCCACGCGCAAAGCGTCAGTTCAAAACCCAGGAGACAGAAAGTAAAAACCCGCCTCTAGGGCGGGTTGGGTGCTGCAGTCGTGAGCTAGCCCGCCAAATAAGGAATGGCGGTAATAATGCTTGGCTGGCAGCGCAATACGGTGGAAGTCATGGCTGGAAATTAGCCGGGCGTTGCGGGCAAGTCAATGGCCAATTTTCTGCGGGCTCTGTAGGGCCAGCGATACTACGGTTTTTGTCTCGCTCGGACCGTTGTTGTATCTGGTCGTGCGGGGGCTCCGGGATCGCAAAGCGTCAGGAAGCCCCGCTCAAGCACTTACCAGGCCTGGCCGCGACGCTTGAGCTCCAGGCGCCGGACGAACTCTTCCAGCACCAGTGAGTACAGATCGTCCTGTAGATAGGCGTCTTCGATACCGGCGTCCATGTTCGGGTTATCGTTGACTTCGATCACCACCACCTTGTCGCCGGACTGTTTGAGGTCAACGCCGTACAGGCCGTCGCCGATCAGGTTGGCGGTCTTCACCGCCAGTTCCACCACCGCTCGCGGCGCTTCGTGGACCGCCAACGTACGACATTCGCCGTTGATGTCCTGACCCTTGGCCTTGTGGTTGTAAATCTGCCAATGGCCCTTGGACATGAAGTACTGGCAGGCAAAGATCGGTTTGCGGTTGAGCACGCCGATGCGCCAGTCGTATTCGGTGTAGAAAAACTCTTGCGCCAGCAACAGCACCGAGTGTTCGAACAGTTCGGCCGTGGCTTCGAGCAAGGCTTGCTGGCTTTCGACCTTGATCACACCTCGAGAGAAACAGCCGTCGGGGATTTTCAACACCAGCGGAAACCCCAGCCGCTCGCCGACCCGCTCGAAGTCTTCCGGTCGTTCCTTGTAAAGAATTTCAGTGGCAGGCATGCCCAGATGATGGCTTTTGAGCAGATCGGTCAGGTAGACCTTGTTGGTGCAGCGCAGGATCGACGCCGGATCGTCCATTACCACCAGCCCTTCGCTCTCGGCTTTCTTGGCGAACCGGTAAGTGTGGTTGTCAACACTGGTGGTCTCGCGGATCAGCAAGCCGTCGTATTCAGCGATACGGGCGTAGTCCTTGCGCTCGATCAGATCGACATCAATGCCCAACGTCTTGCCGACACGGACGAAGTTATCCAGCGCCTTGGCATTGGAGGGCGGCAATGCCTCTTGCGGATCGTGGAGGATGGCCAAGTCATAACGGGCCAGTTGTCGGGAACGGGGGACGCGCCAGATCTTGTGACTGAAACTGTCCAGTGAGTTAGCGAATTGATCTTCCTGATCTTCGCGCAACTTGTGCAGGGCACCGGATTTTATGCCTTCAATGTGCCAGCCATTAGTTCGCCGAAACTCAACTAACAAAATCGGACAGGGAAACACTTCAAATAACTGCCGCGCCAGATCCTGCAACGGCTCGATATTGGTCTTGCCGAAATAAAGCGTCAGGGTAAAGCCTTCAGTGTCACTGTAGAGGTGATTACTCAGGGCTTTTTCCAAGGGTTTATCCAGGTCATCCAGCGCCAGACCGTACAGCGATTTTCGGGTCAGTTCGCTGATGGTCCGTACCGACGGAATCACCTTGTGCCCTCGCGCCTCGGCCAGCAACGAGCAGTAATAACCGTGGCCCAGGTACTTGTAGCTGCGGCACAGATTGATCACCTGAACCCGCTTGCCCTGCTGGTCGTCACGAGTCTGCTCAAGGTATTGCTGTGCGGTGACGATGTCTTCACTGGGGAAGTAAGAAGCCCAGTCTTCCTTGCGTTCGACAATGATAATCAGCCGACTGGAAGCCCTGCTCGCGTCATTCAAATAAGTTGCAGAAGTGATTGCTGTCGGCAAAGTTTGCTCGGATACTTCGCGCCAATGACCTTGTACCGCTGACATAGTGATTGATCCGTTGGAGAACAAGACCATTCCTATTAAGCACGAAGTTTTTCGAAAGTCCCGTTTCGTTACGCAACTTTTACGGTGGTCATATGAATCCTGTCTTTCGCCTGGCAGTCATTGAAGACCTGGCGGCGCTGTTGGAACTTGAAGCGCAATGTTTCACCACGGACCGGCTCAACGCCCGCAGCTTTCAGTGGATGATCACCAAGGCTCACGGGCAACTGTTGGTGGCTGAAGTCGACGGTCTGTTATTGGGCTATGCGTTGGTGTTGTTTCACCGTGGTACCTCGCTGGCACGGTTATACTCGATTGCCATCGCCGAGCAGGCCCGGGGCGGCGGGCTGGGCAAGCAACTGCTGCAACGCATCGAAGTCTGTGCGCTGGAACACGATTGCGCCTATTTGCGCCTGGAAGTTCGTACCGATAATCCGGCAGCACTGGCCCTGTATGAACGCAATGGCTATCGGCGTTTTGCGCGGGTACACGATTATTATGAGGACCACGCCGACGCGCTACGGCTGGAAAAACGCATCCTCCAGCACCGGGATTCGCGCAACATCAAGGTGCCGTATTACCCGCAAACCACCGAGTTCACCTGCGGTCCCGCCTGCTTGCTGATGGCCATGGGCGCGCTGCAACAGCAGCGTTTACTGGAGCGCCGCGAAGAACTGCAAATCTGGCGAGAGGCAACCACTGTGTTCATGACCTCAGGCCATGGTGGTTGCAGCCCACAGGGCTTGGCGCTGGCCGCTTGGCGACGAGGGTTTCGTGTGGACTTGCAACTGAGTATGGCCGGGCCGTTGTTTCTCGACGGCGTTCGTGATGAGCATAAAAAAGACGTCATGCGCCTGGTTCACGACGAGTTCACCGCGCAATTACGCGACACCGATGTAGCGCAGGTCATCGGTGGGCTGCTGGACCTGCCCCGATTACTGGACGACGGCGGTCAGCCGCTGGTACTGATCAGCAGTTATCGGCTGACCCGTTCCAAAGCCCCACATTGGGTGATTGTCACCGATTGCGATGATGAGTTCGTCTACCTGCACGACCCTGATGTGGACCATAGCCAGCATCGCCAACCGATGGATTGCCAGCACCTGCCGGTCAGCCATGGAGAGTTCGAGAAGATGTGCAGTTTTGGGCGGGGAAAGCTCAGGGCGGCGGTGATTCTCTATCACCGTGCCTGAGTCTGGCGCAGAACCAAATGTGGGAGCGAGCCTGCTCGCGAAGACTTTGCATCAGCAAACATATAGGCCGGCTGACACTACCTCTTCGCGAACAGGCTCGCTCCCACAGATTTTGCAGTGTTCAATGCATAAAGTTACTTCAATCCCACCTTATAAAGCCCGCCATCCTTCTCATCTGTCAACACATACAAATACCCGTCCGGTCCCTGCCGAACGTCACGAATCCGCTGTTTGAGCTCACCCATCAAGCGCTCCTCGTGAATCACCTTGTCGCCATCGAATTGCAACCGGATCAGCTCCTGGCTGGCCAGCGCCCCGATAAACACGTTGTGTTGCCACGGTTTGAACCGGTCGCCATCGTAGAACGCCATGCCACTGATGCCCGGAGACACTTCCCACACATGGTGCGGCGGTACGGTACCATCAACGGTCTTGCCCTTGGCTTCCGGGATCGGCTCGCCAGAATAGTTGATTCCATTTGTCGCCAGCGGCCAGCCATAGTTTTTGCCACGTTCGATGATATTGATTTCATCACCGCCCTTGGGACCGTGTTCGTTTTCCCACAACGTACCGCTCCATGGATTAAGCGCAGCACCCTGCGGATTGCGATGGCCGTAGGACCAGATTTCCGGGCGCACGCCGTTCTGACCGACAAAAGGATTATCGTCCGGCACGCGGCCGTCAGAGTAGATCCTCACGACCTTGCCTTGGAGTTTGTCGAGGTCCTGAGCGGTGGGACGGTCGTTGTTCTCACCCAGGGTGATGAACAGATAACCGTCGCGGTCGAAGACCAATCGTGAGCCAAAGTGATTGCCGACCGAGAGCTTGGGCTCCTGCCGGAAGATCACCTTGAAGTCCTTGAGGCTGGTCAGGTCATCAGACAAACGCCCGCGTCCAACCGCCGTGCCGGCCTTGCCGCCCTCGCCACCACCTTCGGCGTACGAGAGATAAACCATACGGTCCTGCTGGAAGTCCGGTGACAGCACCACGTCGAGCAAACCGCCCTGCCCCTTGGCCCAGACCTCGGGCACGCCGCTAATCGGCGCCGACCGTTTGCCGTCAGCCGTCACAACCCGCAGAGTGCCGGGCCGCTCGGTGACCAGCATGCCCTGGCGATCCGGCAGGAACGCCAGGGCCCATGGATGCTCCAGCCCCTTGGTGATCGGCGTGACCTCAAGGGTGCCTTGTTCGCTTTTCAGTTCTTGGGAAGGCGCCGCGAAAACGGGCGCCGTGGCGGTGATCAGGGCGCTGGCAAAGCAAGTTGCCAGCAGGGTTTTACGCAACATGCACGATTCCTTTTGTCGTTGGAATGACTGACAAGACCATCGTCCTGCGGTTCAACGGTTGCTGCTGTCAGAGTCTCGGGGTGGCGGGTTGGGGATGAACTTCGGTGGTGTGTCCGGCACCGAGCGGTTTGGCGGATAGCCGTTGCCGATGCCACCGTTTTCGAGGGTCGGCGCACTCGGCGTCGGTACGGTATTGGGCCCGCGAATTGCCGGGGTGTTGGGCTGGGTGCCCTGCATGCTGTTGGGATTGGCCCGGCGAATCGGGCTGTTGTACGGATTGTTGTTACTGCTCGTCGGACTCTGCGCCAGCACCCTCGAAGACGACGTATCGGCAAGCGCCGCCTGGCCCAGCACGCCACTCAATGCCAACACGGTGCAGCCAAGCACATATCTGTTCATGGGGCGCCTCTGCGGATATGCATCGTCAATGTCTTCGATATCACGCTACCCCCTGGGCTGGCGTTTGTTAACTGAAACCTCTTTCACAAGATGTAACACGAGTTGACCAAGCCGCCGATCCCCCCACAGGACCGGGCCGCAGCTCGCTGAAACTTTTGCTCAAGACCGCAGGTCACCTGATCATCACCTGCGAGTAGACGACGATGGCACGGGCAATCTGGAAAGGCGCAATCAGTTTCGGCTTGGTGCATATACCCGTGGCGCTGGTCTCGGCGACCTCCTCCCAGGGGGTCGACTTCGACTGGCTCGATAACCGCAGCATGGACCCGGTGGGCTACAAGCGGGTCAACAAGGTCACTGGAAAAGAAGTCACCAAGGAACACATCGTCAAAGGTGTGGAATACGAAAAGGGTCGTTACGTGGTGCTCAGCGAAGAGGAAATCCGCTCGGCGCACCCGCTGTCGACCCAGACCATCGACATCTTTGCCTTTGTCGACAGCCAGCAAATTCCGCTGCAAAACATCGACACACCCTACTACTTGGCACCCGACAAACGTGGTGGCAAGGTCTACGCATTGCTGCGCGAAACCCTGCGCACAACCGACAAGGTCGCCCTCGCCCATGTGGTTCTGCATACCCGTCAGCATCTGGCGGCGGTCATGCCGCTGGAATCGGCCATGGTACTGGTGATGCTGCGCTGGCCGTCAGAAGTACGCAGCCTCGACGAGCTGGCGCTGGGCAGCGAGGTGACCAAACCCGAACTGGTCAAGGGTGAACTGGACATGGCCAAGCGACTGGTGGAGGACATGAGCGCCGACTGGAAACCCGAGGATTATCGCGACGAATTTGAAGACAAGATCATGGCGCTGGTCGAGAAGAAAGCCCATGAAGGCAAGATCGAAGACGTCGAAACCAGCCCTGGCGAAGAAGAACGTAAGACAGCGGATGTCATCGACCTGACTGAACTGCTTAAACGCAGCCTCGGCGGCAAGTCCGGCAAACCCGCAGCCAAACCGCGCAAGGCCGCCGCCAAACCTGCGGCGGCGAAAAAAGCCACGAAGAGTTCCAGAGGCTGACTGCCTGTATGAACTCGTAACACAAGGTAGTCGGCCATGGCTAAACCGGTGAGTGAATACACCCGCAAACGCAACTTCGAGATCACTTCGGAGCCGCCCGAATCGGCCCCCGCCCGCCGTGGAAAAAAGGCCCCGTCAGCGTTGCGCTTCGTGATCCAGAAGCATGACGCACGCAACCTGCATTATGACTTTCGGCTGGAGCTCAATGGCACCCTGAAAAGCTGGGCGGTGCCCAAGGGCCCAAGCCTGGACCCTGCACAAAAGCGCCTGGCGGTGCACGTTGAAGACCATCCTGTCAGTTATGGCACGTTCGAGGGCAGCATTCCCGAAGGGCAATACGGTGCGGGGGATGTGATCGTCTGGGACCATGGTGTCTGGCAACCCCACGGCGACCCCGAACAGACCTACAAGGCCGGCAAGCTCAAATTCACCCTGATCGGTGAAAAACTCTCGGGTGACTGGACTCTGGTGCGCACCCATCTGCGTGGCAGTGGCGACAAGGAACAATGGCTGCTGATCAAGGAGCGCGACACGCAGGCCCGCGCCATCAGTGACTATGACGTGGTGGTCGAACGGCCCAACAGCGTGTTGAGCCATGCAACGGTCGGTGAAAAGAAAGCCGTCAAGACGGCCTCAACCGCCGCTAAAACCCCAGCCAAAGCCAAAGCGCCCGCCAAATCCAAAGCTGCAAAGCCCGCGGTGCTGCCCGATCAACTCACCCCGCAGCTTGCCACTCTGGTGGACAAGGCCCCCTCTGGCGACTGGCGTTATGAAATCAAATTCGACGGCTACCGAATCCTCGCCCGCATCGAAAACGGCGAGGTGCGCCTGCTGACGCGCAATGGCCACGACTGGACCGCCAAACTGCCGTTGCAAGCCAAGGCGCTGGCAGAGATGAAACTCGACGGCAGTTGGCTCGATGGCGAAGTGGTGGTGTTGAACGACAAAGGCTTTCCGGACTTTCAGGCCCTGCAAAACGCATTTGAAATTGGCCGCTCCGTCGACATCATTTATTTCATATTCGATGCGCCGTTTCTGCACGGGGTCGATCAGCGCGAATTGCCAGTGGAAGACCGTCGTGCGGCATTGAAAAAAGCCCTGGGACGTAAATCCCGACACGTATTGCGCTTCTCCGAAGCCTTTACCGCCAACCACCGCGACATCGTCGAAAGTGCTTGTGCGCTGGAGCTGGAGGGCGTGATCGGCAAGCGCGCCGGCAGCCCTTATGTGTCACGGCGCAGTCCGGACTGGATCAAGCTCAAATGCCGTTTGCGCCAGGAGTTCGTGATCATCGGCTATACCCAGCCGCAAGGCTCGCGCAGCGGATTCGGCGCCCTGCTACTCGGGGTGTATGGCGATGGCGGGCTGGTGTATTCAGGTCGGGTCGGCACCGGATTCAATCAGGCCAACCTGAAACTGTTTCATGGGCAACTGCAACAAATTGAGCGCAAGGCCTCCCCCCTTTCCAAGCCACTGACATCGGCGCAGGCCAGGGGCGTGCATTGGGTCGAACCGAGCAGCGTGTGCGAAGTGGAGTTTGCCGAATGGACTCGCGAAGGCGTGGTGCGTCAGGCGGCGTTCATTGCCATGCGTACCGACAAACCGGCCGGGGAGATTACTCGTGAACGACCCCAGTCACCCAAAGCAGACAACCCCGCGAGCGAAAAGAAAACCCGTGAAACCAAAGCCGCCGACGCCAGCATTGCCGGGGTCAAGATCAGCCACCCTGATCGGGTAATCGACAAGCAAAGCGGCACTCAAAAACTGGAACTTGCGCAGTTTTACGAGCGTATCAGCGACTGGATATTGCCCTGCCTGCGTCATCGACCGGTGTCCCTGCTACGCGCGCCCGATGGTGTGGAGGGCGAGCAATTCTTCCAGAAACACTCCGAGCGTCTGGCGATCCCCCATATCAAACAATTGTCTCCCGAACTCGATCCCGGCCATGCGCGACTGATGGAAATCGATACACCGGCGGCGCTGATCGGCGCGGCGCAAATGGGTACTATTGAGTTGCACACCTGGGGCGCTACCAGCGACCGGATCGAAACGCCGGATCGGTTTATTCTCGACCTCGACCCCGACCCGGCGCTGCCCTGGAAGAGCATGGTCGAAGCCACGCAACTGACCTTGTCGGTGCTGGATGAACTGGGCCTGGAGGCGTTTCTGAAGACCAGCGGCGGCAAAGGCATGCACATTATTGTGCCGCTGGTGCGCAAGGATGACTGGGACACGGTCAAGGCATTTGCCAAAGCCATCGCCCAGTTCATGGCGCAGCAATTGCCGGAACGGATCACCGCGACCATGGGCCCGAAAAACCGCGTCGGGAAAATATTCGTCGATTACCTGCGCAATACTCGGGGCGCCAGCACGGTGGCGGCTTATTCGGTCCGCGCGCGGCCGGGGTTGCCGGTGTCAGTGCCGATTGCTCGGGACGAACTGGCCGGACTGCATGGCGCTCAGGAGTGGACGGTGGCTAACTTGCCGGAACGACTGGAAGGATTGAAGGCTGATCCGTGGGCGGGGTATGCCAATCGGCAGCGGATAACAGCGAAAATGTGGAAGCAGTTGGGGGTCAAGAAGCCTTGAGCATTGCGCCGGCTTTTCTGGCCCCTTCGCGAGCAGCCTCGCTCCCACATTTGAAGTCGATATTCCTGTGGGAGCGAGCCTGCTCGCGAAAGAACCATCCGCCCCGATACAAAACTCAGATCAGCACAAACACCGCCAACAACCCACCAAAAATCGCCCACTTCTCCAGGTAATACCGGGTGCGATTGCGTTTCTTGAGTTCTTTGCCACGCAAACGAACCTTGTAGATTTTGGTAAACAGACGGTTGATGCCACCGGTACGGTCGCCCGCATCATTCGGCGCGCCGGCCGCTGACATCACGTTGCGACTGAACCAGCGATTGCAGGCCTCTGCCCAGCGATACTTCAAAGGCCGCTCGACATCGCAGAACAGAATGAGACGGTTCTGATCCGTGGTGTTCTCGGCATAATGGATAAAGGTTTCGTCGAACATCACGGCTTCGCCATCACGCCAGTGGTAATCCTGACCATCGACATTGATATGGCAACCGGCATCGTTCGGCGTATCCAGGCCCAAGTGATAGCGATACGAACCGGCATACGGGTCACGGTGGCGTACCAGTTTGGAACCCGGTGGCAATTCGGCAAACATCGCCGCCTTGATCGAGCCGATGCTTTGCACCAACTCGGTCGTGCGCGGACACAGTTTCATGGCCGAGGGGTGACTGTCGCCGTACCACTTCAGATAGAAGCGTTTCCAGCCTGATTTGAAGAACGAGTTGAAACCTACGTCGTCGTACTGGTTGGAACGCTTGATCTCTCCGGCACGCAACAAGTTCTGGCCTTCGGCACGAATTTCTTCCCAGTGGGCCTGCAGCGGGCTCAGGTCAGGAAACTGCGCAGGGCTGAGAAACGGTTTGCCGGGGATTTTCGAGAACAGATAAAGGAAACAGTTCACCGGCGCCAGAAACGTCGAATGGTCGCTGAGTTGGCGGCCCAGTTTGTGGCGTACCCGACCGCGAAGATGAACATACGCGATGGATACAACATAAATTGCGGCAATGATGAGTTTCACGGAAATCGTCACACTTCAAAAGTTAACAAACTGCGTGCCTTGCCAGCCAAGAGGCCCAAAGGTCGGTGCAGAGTCAGAGATACAAAAACGACAGGTTGTGGACCCCGTCGACGGTCGAAATTCGATTGATGGATGGCATTTTAGCCACAGTTTGTAACTAATAGTTAATGTTCAACTGTGAAAATGTGTCCGCTGATCCTGCCAAAACGGGGGTACGGCCTCAACACCCTATCGTTTAAAGAGCCAGACCAGTACAATCGCCGCCAAACATTACGCGCCCCCCTTGGTTGATGACGGGAATGAACCCCGCCTCAGCGCACTTCCACTCGGGCCAAGCGCTCCATTGCTGCTGTCCACTTGTTGCCAGATGGACCTTCCGCTTCTGACCGGGATGCATTTGCCGTGGTCTGAATACCGGAACCGGGTACTGATTCGGTACTGCCGCACCCTTAGCTACTCTGAATGCTTCGCAGGAAAAACCTTTGATTTCTACAGCTAACATCACGATGCAGTATTGATCGGGGTTTTCTGAGGGTTCCAGCCAGCATTTACAGGGGGTTAACACCTCATCAACCCCCTCCTTTTCACACCATTGGCCCAAAAATTGGCCCAAGATCTCCGGCGTTCTGCCGACATGAAACACACCTCTCCCCAACAAGTTTAGCCCCTGCTACGCTGACCTCCAAAATGAGGATTCGCGATGCCAAATTCCGACCTGCTCCCTTCCCTGCTTTTCAAGATAAACGAAAACCAGCTCGCTCTGGAAGCTGCCATTCTGGAGTTATCGAACTGGGTCGAGGCCCGGGGTTCCGCCGATGTCGCCGACAACGTTCGCGGCGCTCTGGACACTATCGACAAGAACGAGGAATTCATCAAGCTGACCCTCGCGGTCCTGATGACGCCAGAGTGACGCATTGAGTGCAGTCCCCGGGCTAACCTCAATCGCATGAATATTTTTGGTAAATCAATTGTTGCTCGACTAGGCTTTAGCTCCCAGCAGGAGCTTAATCATGAAAGACAGGGATCAAGTCTACTGTGCGCTCTATAACCTAAATCTGACCCAGCTCGCTATTGGTGCGGCCTTGGAAGATTTGATCGCGATCATTGAACAGATGGGTGATATAGAGCCGCAGACGTCAGAATCGTTAAAACGCCATTTGTCTGCGATTGAGAGAAATTCTGACCGCTCCTGTGAAGCGATTTACTCGTTAGTCAGCTCACTCCCAGCGCCCGAAGATCTTTGGTCCCCTCCTCCTGCTTGGCCGTGAAAGCCCGGACATACACAGCGCACCGCCCAATCCCCTACAGCTCGTCGCATCACCCTCGCCGCGTCCTTCCGCCTCGACTACTGTATGTCCAAACAGTACATAGTAAAGGCGCCTCTCTGTGGATCCCTACGAAATCGAAGACACCAGCGACTGGCTTGGAAGCCCGACCGAACTGGAAACATGCCGTCACTTTCTGTTGATGGCTGAAAATGAAATCCAGGAGCTCACCCTGCAGCTACGCAAAGCCCGCGAGGATGTCTTCGGGCTGGTGCAGATGAACAGTCAGTTGAGCGATGAAAAGTCGAAACTGAGCCGAGAACTCAAGGAGACTCTGGCGCATATCAGCCGACTCAACAGTGATGCTTCGGAGCTCAATAGAGCACTCGGCAGCCTAAAGGAAATTAAAGCTCAACGTGACAGGTTGCTCTGGGAGCATCAGGAACGCTTCAGGCAATCGCTCAATGAGTAGCCCGTCAATGGTTCGGTGCCGCAGCTACGCTTCCATTTCAGCCGGAGGAATTGAACGTGTGCGGACGACTCTCGCAATACAGCGGCATTCACGACTTCGTTACAGCCTTGAGCATGCCGAATACCATGATCAACAACACCGGCGATCAGCCTTTCGAGCGCTACAACGCAGCGCCCACAACACAGCTGGCCATCTTCCATCAGGAAGGCCAGTACCTGCACGCCGACATGGTTCGCTGGGGATGGCGCCCGCACTGGGCCAAGGACCGCGCCGCACCGATCAATGCCAGGGTCGAGAAAGTCGCCCACGGTCCGTTCTTTCGAACGATCTGGCCGCACCGAGCAATCATCGCCATCGACAACTGGTTTGAATGGGTGGACGAAGGCGGCCCGAAGAAGCAGCCCTACCTGATCCGCCGACGGGACCGGACGCCAATCCTTTGCGCCGCTATCGGCCAATACCCAAACGCTGAGCATCCGCCAGGCGAGCACGATGGTTTCGTGATCATCACGGCTGACAGCGCCGGTGGCATGGTGGACATACACGACCGACGGCCGGTGACGCTTTCGCCTGAGCTGGCCCGCGTATGGCTTGACCCGGACACGCCGAAAGAGCGCGCCGAGCAGATGGTACTGCTCCAGGGAGAGCCAACGGAATCGTTCGAGTGGTTCAAGGTGGACCGGCGCATTGGCAATGTGCGAAATGAGGGGCCTGATCTAATCAAGTCGATTGAAAGTGCAGGCGATGACTTGTTCTAATTCAGGGCCAGCGATTTGAGCCGATTTTCCAGCGCTGCTTCGAAAATGATGTTGAGGTTGTTCGCGTCCCCAGCCCCCAAAGAGCCAGCAGTTTCAAGGCCGAGGACAAAGCCCTCTGCCCGTATGCCCGCCTTTATGGCAATGACCATGGAATCAGCTCGACCAATTTGCTCGAGCAGCCGATCTGATTCTCGCCTCATATTGTTGCTCATTAGAATACGTTCCATGATGCAGTCTCTGTCAGCTAGTCGCTATCGAATGCATCACAAATAACACAACCGCCACCCAAGCGAGCGTTATCAAAAAAGAAAGACCGGCCAGTTGTTTGTTCATGGGTATCTTTTCAGTTTGGTGAGACAGAGAATGAATCGGCTGCCGATCACGCACCAGAATAGTTCAGTGCTGTCAGCGGGAGAGCGATTGCGCATATGACTGACAGGCGGCAAGCGCAATCATTCCGTCGTCGCCGTCGTCGGTGATGGCAATAATTCGTTGAGCATGCGCCGGGTCAAGTCGGGCGCGCGCTCCTCCATGAACCACGCCGCCGGCGCTGGGGGTGGCAGGCATTGAACAGCCACTGGCTGAATCCGCAGCGTCGAGGAGGACTGACAGCCGCAGATCAGCAGTGGCAAGGCGATCGCGCAGGCGAGCCTGATTGGTTTGAGCATCGGTCAATTCCTTGTGATGGGTTTGGTCGCTGGCAGTCAGGCGCTGTTCGAGCGCCAGGCGCTTGTCTTGCTCGGCCTGCTGCTGGGTCCTGGTGGCCACGGCCAACTGGTTGAGCGTTTCGGTGTGCAACCTGGCCTGCTCGGCGAGCTGGTTGCCGTAGCGCCACTCCTGCACCTGCCATGTGCCAGCGGCGGTGACCAGCACCACCACCAGCAAACCGGCCAATTTCCATGACAGGAGACTCACGCCAACACCTTCAGCGCCGTGGCGTACAGCGCCCTTCGATCAACGACGCCGTTCTGCCCGCCATTGATCCGCTGCGTGATCTTGTCGAAGCTCCCGGCATCGGCCAGGGTGTTCAGGCCTTTGATCGCCCAGAACCACGCCGCCGACAGGCACGCGTACTGCGGTTGTTCCAGCAGTTCAGGCTGCTTGATCAGGTCCAGGCCCAGGGCTTCACCACAGGCCGCGTAATTGGCCCTGCCGGTGATCTGGATCAGGCCGCGCCCACGGTATTTGGAGCCGTCCCCCGCCGCGGTGTTGCCCAGGTCCTTGCGGCCTTCGTACCCGGCCTGTTGCGCGGTCGGCCCCCAGATTTCACGGACGTAACGGAGCTGGCCAGACTCATGACCAACCTGAGCAATGAACGCGGCGACCCGCTGGAGACCCACGATCTGGTAGCGCTGCATCGCGGTATTCAGGACAGAAACAAAAACGCCGGCTTTGGCGCCGGCGTTCGGGAGGATCTGTTGTAGCTGCTGTTGCGTGATGGGCATACTTTCTCCAAACGAAAAAGCCCACACTTGGCGGGCGCTTGAATAGCTGAAATCTGTAAGCGATAGATGAGAGGCCATTATCTGTGGGACGATGTGACTCGGCGCTTACAAAGGCGCCATCAATAACAACCCACAGGGAGCGTTGGCATGGCTAAGGATTTGGTTTCAGGTCCCGGATCAATACATAATAAAAACAATGGCTTAGCTGATAAACATGGAGGTTTAGGCCCACCCCCATTGCAGACAGAGCTTTTCCATGTCGAAAAGCAAATCGAGATTGATGGCGTCGAAATGGGCGTTCTCGAGAACGGAATCCCCTACCTAACTGAAAGCGGCTTGGCGCGGATGTGCGGTATCGATCGAAAAGTCTTGAATCGGCTTGCTATTAATTGGCCAGATGAAAAGCTAAAGGATCGAGGCAGTGCAATAAACCAAATGCTTGAACAGGCAAACTATCTAGAGCCTGGACTTTATCTCAAGTCAGAGATGAATGGCTCTGAAGTAAACGCATATACCGAGCCAGTCTGCATGGCTCTATTGGAGTATTACGCCTTCGTCACAAAGGAGCCTCGAACTGAGGCTGTAAATGCATTTCGAAGACTTGCGCGAGAGACGTTCCGAACTCTGATCTATACGGCGGTAGGCTACTCTCCAGAGCAGAAGATGCTAGATAGCTGGAGGCACTTTCACGACCGCATGGACATGACTGTAAGCTCGGTACAGTTTGGATACTTCAGTGTTTTCAAAGAAATCGCCGTAATGATAGTGCCAATGATACGGGCAGGTATTCTAATTAGTGACCGGGTAGTGCCTGATATATCTGTCGGAAAGGCTTGGAGCGATTACTGGAAAACGATGGACTTCCAATCTACTCATGGAGAGCGACAAAAGTACGATCACGAGTACCCCCTGTATTATCCACAGGCCAAAAGCAACCCTCAGCCGTCTTTCGCATATCCTGATTCAGCTCTCGGAGAGTTCAGGGCGTGGCTGGTCCGGCATTACCTCTCTAGCAAGTTTCCGACGTACCTTCTTGGCCAAATCAAAAAAGGGACTGTAACACCTGCAATAGCGAACAAAGCCATTGAGGTATTTTCGGACAAGAGGATTGAGGCCCAAAAATCCAAAAAGTAGTATTTCCGTATTTCCACAACGTGTGAGGCTGAACTCCGAGATGCCTCACACCTAATAGCTGAAGATTAATCAATCGTCAGGCAAAAAAATCCCGCTCAATGGCAGGTGCGTTGTGCGAGTTCGACGCGCTACATCAAATCGGCAGCGTGAACTTCAGGGTCGGCGGCGATCACCGGAGCGTCCGGCTCGGCCGGCCATACCGGTGCGGCGTACCAGGTCGGTTGGGCGGTGACCTTGCCCAGGGCAAACTTGTAGGCCTTCCAGGCTTTCAGACTCAGCAGCAACGCGGCCTGCTCCACCTCGTCCTCTTCAGTCGCCTCACCGGCATCGATGCCGTACCCCAGGGTGTCGACACGGTCCTGAATGCGCGCAATCTGCACCACGGCCCTTGCGTTCTTGGCAGCCAGCTCTGTTCTGGCCTCAGCCAGTCGCGCCGCTGCCGTCGTTTCCGCCTTCATTTCAGCGGTGACCAACAGAGCCCAGTTGATTGCACCAACACCTCCCTGCACGGGTGCCCACTCCGGCGCCGGCGTATCGACCGGCGACGGCGGAAGCCTTACTGCGCCATCGGGCACATTTTCCAGAGGCGCCGGAAAGGCCTGCTCCTGGGTGTAGTTCGCCGGGATCGGTAGGAACATGGCCAACCTGATTTCCCCGTCCACCTTATCGATGTCGCCCATGAACCACCTGCTGGAGACGGCACCACCCGGCAGCGTGCCGCCGTCGGCGAGCCGGGTGAAATCAAATACCTCACCATTCACTGTCAGCACGTCGCCACGCTTCTCGATGCGCAAAACATCATCGCACCGCGTCGGCCATAATTTGATCCGCATCAGAACCACCTCCCTATACACAACATTTTCAAATTAACGATGCTTTGCCCAACCGGGCCGTTCCTGTACACGAACGACATACTGGTCTGCGATACCGAGTACGCGCTGACCACGCCGGACGTATCGTTGGTTGCGGAGGGGGCGGCTACGGCATAGCAAAAGAAATCCCCACTCGCGAACGCCACAGGGACTGCAAAAGGACCCACTACCGTCGCAGCGTTTGCCGCAACAGGAAAAGGGCCGACATTTTTAATAATACTGATCAGCGTCCCATCAGCGAACTTGGTGTAGGAACCGGTGGAGGTGCTGCCTGACTCAATAATGGCACCGGTCGGGACACCGCCCGACTGAGCCACCGTGCCGACGATATCGGTGATGGCGGTTCTCTTCAGCTCAAGCGCTGCCCTTGCTGCCGCTGCCGTCGTCGCGCCCGTACCACCTTTCGCGATGGGAACGACATTTTCAGTCGAGACCGCTCCCAGCCCAGCCAGTGTCGAGCCCCACTGCTGAACCATCTGATTGACCGCATCAGCCAGCGCTTTGGGGTAACCATTCACAGGCACAATGCCGTACACCGCCCCTGCCGTTGTCGCGCCGCGATAAGCCGGTGAGATTGACACCGCTGTATCGCTCGACGGATTGGTCACTTGATAAATAGCGCTGTCAGGCCCTACAAACATATCACCCGACCGGCAGTTGGAAAACTTGGTATTGGTGCCAGTGACGACTGTTGAGCCGTTGGTGACGGCTACATTTCCTTCTGTGAACCAGGAAGCCATGGGTTTCCTCCAGACAATAAAAAGCCCACACTGGGCGGGCCTTGGGTAATTTTCAGTTTTACAGCGGCCGCATTGGCCTGGCTGCGAATGTGGTTCTGCCGTTCTTGTCGAAGCCCGTTTCCGTCCCGATCAGCGCACCCATGTAGCCATTCAAGGTGTTGCGCACTCCGGCATGAAATCCGCAGGGCGTTTCACGCGTGGTGTTGCCGTTATTGCTTTTCCCACCCAGCAAGGTGGAGGCAAGAAAGTAATCATCAAACGAGCCAGTCCACGGCATCTGAAAGCCGCTCCACATCACACCGGACTGCGATTGGCCACGGCGATCGTGTGACCACCCCTCATTGACCGGGAATCCGGTCATCAGCAGCAAGTTGTCGGCGCCGACAAATATCTGCTCACCTGCCGCATTGCGCAGCCGAAGGTCGTACTGGTTCGGGGGCGATGTAGAGCTGAATGTCGCCACCAACCATTTGCCGCTGCAATCCGAGCCGTTAAATGGCGGCATCAACTGCAACAAGAAGTAGAACCCGGTCCAGTTACCGGGGCCGCCGGTGTGCATCAGCGTGTGGTACATGCCCTGGTTCGTTGGATTGAGGAATACATGGGGGGCTTCCGTGGTTGTGATTGGCGCCGGGTATGTAATCACTGCCTGAGTAATTGTCTTCGGCGCCCAGGCTGGTTTGCCGATCGTGTAACTACCCGACGCGGCTACGTTCAAAACTCTGTTTTCGCTGTCGATCTGGAACAAGTTCAGTCCATTGCGTGACCTGAAGCCGTAAGTCATGACCACTCCTATTGATAGGTCAGGATAAACACATTGAGCACAATGCCCTGCCCACGCCTGACCCTGAGCTGACCGGTCGACCAAAAAACCGAAGGGAGTACCGCCCCTCTACTCGTTTGATTGGCAAGCGTCACGCAAACAAACGACTGCGCGGTGATCTCCGGCATGTTGATGAAGCTGGTGAAGTCACTGGTGATGGGGGGAACGGTCACTTGCTTCGTCAAAATGGATCGGACCGTCATCGTTGAAGTGTCGAGCGTTACTGCGCCTGCTGCGTTTCTTGTCCTTGCCCCGTAGTAAGCCATTAACCAATCTTCCCGAACGCAGCGCGTTCCACGTAATTGCCGTCATAGGCAAACATCCCGTAGTTGTTGAGCAACATCGAGCCATCAGCCGTTTGTCCACGAAGCGTCAACGTCCCGGCCGGCAAGTTGATTTCCAGCAGCGGCAGCCCTTGAGAGTTCAGGGCCGCAGACCGAAGCGTCATGCCGAGCACCAGCTCTTTGATGAACGCCGTATTGATCAGTGCGGCATTGATGAACACCTGACCGCCCTCAACAACCAGCGGCGTTACGATCTGACCGGACACCTCATCCACCACAGCGAAGCGCTGGGCGAAGGCCAAAAACTCCGACGTTTCACCATCGGAGCCCAGCGACAGGCCCGCGACCACTTTCCTCCCACCGGCGATGGTCTGGGCCTTGATGGTAGTCATGGCCGACACCTTGCCGTTGACGTTGACCAGCGTCTGGCTCACCTGCTGAACCGAGGCGTTGGTCTGGCCGATGCTGGATTGCAACAACTCCGACGTTCTGGCCTGCGCTTCGTTGGCCGTGGCCTGAACGCGCTTCTCGGCGGTGAAACTCGCCGTTGACTCCCAGGACTTTACGGCAGATGCCAGATCGCCGGCCCCGTCGTCGCCACGCACGGAGGCGCGCAGTGATTCGTTGCTCGAGGACTGCGCCGTGACCTGCCCGTCCAGACTGGTGACCTTGGTGTCGAGGCCGGTAATGGCCAGGGCCTGGCCAGCAATCTCGTCTGCTTGAGCGGCGATCTCACTTTTGAGCTGCGTTACCTGGGTGGCCGCCGTCTCCTGATTCGTCGCCACCACCTGCTCCAGCACGGTCAGCCCGGACTTGTTTTCGCCGACCTGCGCGCCGAGCGTCGTCAGTTGTTGCGACATCGCCTCGTTTTCCGTGGCGCGTGTGCGCCTCTCGACCGCGATATCTGCGGTCGATTGCCAGCCCTTCACCGCCCCAGCCAGATCGCCCGCGCCATCATCACCCCGAGCAGCGGAACGCAGCGCCTCGACCGAGGTAGCAGTCGCAACGATCTGGCCGTCAATCTCCTCGATCTTGGTTGCCACCAACGCCACCTGCTGGGCGAGCGCGTTGGTCGTTTGCAGGATTGTTCCGATGTCCTTCCAGTACGCAGCGTTCGGCGGCGTGATGCCGGCCGGCACGGCGTCAATCGCCTGGTAGAGATGCTCGCCCTGGCGCACGAACTGGCCGGCTGAATACGGTTTCTCTGGATCGTAGGCCTCGGCACCAGTGATCTGGCCGAGCAGCCCTTCAAGCTCCGCCTTGGCCTCTTTCAGCCGCTCATTGACCGACTCGGGGCCATCGCCGGAGATCAGCTCAATTTCCTCGCGCAGGCTTTGGTAGAGCGCGCCCTTGCCGATCTTGTCCCTGAAATACTCGTCGTACTCGGACTGATCAGAACTCGACTGGCCGTTGATGCCGTTGACCGCCGGGAACCATGGCCCGACGTTGCCAGTGCGATCTACCAGGCGCGCCCAGAAAAACAGACTCGTGCCAGGCACGATGTTCTGCATATCGTGATTCGCCTGCGGATAGGCGAAATCGGCCAGCTTCTCGGCGGTGGCCAGGTCGTTGACCTTGTTGTTCCAGATCTCCGTGCGTTGCGTATCTTCCGCACCAGATGGGAAAGCCCACTCGAGCCCGATGCCGTAGACCTTGCTGGTGGTTTTCAGATACGACACCGCCGGCGGCAGGCCTTCCTTACCCTTGAGGTTGGTCAGCATCGAGCTGCGCCAGATCGACGAGATGTCGAAGGCGCTGACGGCGCGGACACGGGCCAGGTAGGCGCCGGCGTAGATGCCAACCACGTCCACGCTGGTCGTGCCGACACGCTGCAGCTTGATCCAGTTGCCGCTGTCTTTGCGCCACTCGACGTCATAGGCCACCGCGCCGTTCACCGCTGGCCAGGCAATGGTCAGGGTGGCGACAGCAAGGCCCTGGGATACGACCGAGTTCGACGTGAGGGTGACGCCGGCCGGCGCCGGTACAACGGTGATCGGGATGACGCTGATCGGGCGCTCTTCCAGGCGCGCGCCGGTGTCGATGTGAGCAAACTTGCTTGGGTCGTACTGGACGGCCGAGATTTCGAACACGCCGGGCTCTGGCCGGGACACGCTGGTCACCCGGTACAGCGGCACGGCCAGGTCGTCGGCATCCAGCGCCCAAACGAGCTCAGGCTCTGGCGCCGCTGAGTAAGCGACGGTGACGGTCAGCACGCGGCCCGCCACGGACTGCACGGTGCGGCCTTCGCACTTACCATTGGACAGGTTCAGGATCAGCCGGTCCCCAGCCTTGGCCTGCGTGTCGCGATCCAGCGTGATGGCGCGTCCGGCCACCGCCGAGATACGACCGCCGATTGCACGGCCAGCCAGCAGCTCGTCAGCAATCGGAATCACGTAGCCGGGCAGCGGGATGCGGCCATCGAGACCTACACGGAAGGTGACCGCGCGATCCTTGGAGTTGGTGAGCAATGCCCACTTGCCCCGGCGTTGCGCTTCCGACTCGCGGGTGCAGCCGATCGCGCTAATCTCCAGCGGATTGTCGCCATAGCGCCGCTGCAACTTGGCGTCAGTCACTGCGGTGACGTCGGTGTCGTAGTTGTTCGCCGGGTTGTCGTAGCTGATCAGCGCGCGACTGTAGCGGGTGCGCTCCGACGCGCTGGAGTAGGTGAACTTGCCGTCGATGACATTCGCCCGGGTATAGGCAAAGTCGAAGTCCGTGGCGCGCGGCATATCCGACAGCGAGAAGACCTGGCCCTGGGCCCAGTAAGTCATGCCGCGATAGATAGCTGAGATATCCCGCAACAGCGACCAGGCGTCTGCCTTGCCCTGCAAGTTCAGGTTGCAGATGAAGCGCGGCTCCTGGCCACCCTTTCCGTCGGGTACCAGCTGGTCGCAGTACTGGGCGATCCGGTACAGCTCCCACTTATCGACCTGCCACGGCTTGATGCGGCGGCCGAGGCCGAAGCGGTCGCTGATGGTGATGTCGTAAGTGACCCAGGCAGGATTGTCCGTCCAAGCCTGCTTGAAGGTGCCGTCCCAGATGCCGGTATAGGAACGACTGTCCGGATCGTAGTTGCTCGGCACCGGCATCTTTTTTAGCTTCGTATCGACAGTCACCGCAGGAATGTTGCGAAACTGCTCCGCCGAAAACTCGATATACAGCAGCGCTGTGTTCGGATAGCGCAGCTTCGCGTCAATGACCTCAGTGAAACCGGCAATCTGCATGGTGTCGGTGATTTTGTTGTTGTTCTGGTTTGGCGTGAGACGAGTCACGCGGATCAGCCAGCCACTGGTCGCCACCGGCAGATCAATGCGCCGAGTACGCTCATAGGTACTAGTGGTCTTGCCGTCCACTGCTTCGCTCAGCACCTGTTGATAGGAGCCGCCGTCAGTAGCCAGTTCGACCTTGTACTCGATGCGGTAGCCATTCACGTTACCGCTGGCATCGACCGATTGCAGGGCTGGCCAGGCGAAACGCAGCCGCACGGCTGATAGCTCGGTGTTGTTGATTGCACGAACCCACGGCGTGCCGCTGCGCAGCTCGATACCCAGGCTCGTTTCGTTCTCTACCGAGGGAATACCCTGGATGTAACTCTGCTCGATGGAGCCATTGCGATATTCCCACTTCACATTGGGGAAGTTCATGTTGCCCTGAGGATCTTGCAAGGGCGTGTTGTCGAGGTAAATGTCCCGTGCGGTCGGGTAACCGGCAAACTCCCCTTCACCCATCGCGATCAGTATCTTGGCCATAGCCACCGAGCGCAGGCTGTCGGTGGCTTCGGTTGGGCTCTTTGGCTTATCCGATCCGCCCTTGGCGCCGTAAATATCGAGCTGCTGTGCTGCGCTCATGCTTATCTCCAGGCAATAAAAAACCGCCACATGGGCAGCTGTCGTGTTCGAAAATTGGCTACATCCGGTCTTCGGCGTAAATCGCAGCACTGATGATAGCCCCGCCTATCCGCCGCCTGCCGTAACAGAGCGGGACCGGGTTGCCGGAAGCTGTTGTGTTCTTTGCACTACCAAATGCATATCCAGGTGTATTCTCGGGCGCAGCACTGGTCTTCAAGCCTTTGGGTTGGGGGCTGAGCATTTGAATTACGCCGCCGGCGACCATTGAGATACCGACCGGCACTAGGGCGAGGCTCGCACCACCAGTGGGCCCCGCAAGTAAATATCCAGCCACGATGAGTACCACTCCAATCACCGTCTGAATTGCACCTGCCCTCTTGCTACCTGTCAGGATCGGAGCGATCCGAATTTCACCACCCCCCCCGTAACACAGCTCTTTCTCCACAAGATTTTTCGATCCGCGAAAGATGGCAAACTCTAAACCCCTGGATTTTGCATTAGAAATGAAGCGCTCGAAGCCCGGAACCTGAACACACAAAGCTTTGACGGCCTCTGCCGGCGTTCTGACTGATAACTTGAACTCCCGACCGAACTGCCGCAAAGCGCCATAAAGTTTGATTGTTGTTACTGGCTGATAGTCGGCTGCAATAGCGGTCATAAATTTTCTCTAGACAATAAAAAACCGCCCGAAGGCGGTCTTGTGAGCGTGACTTATAAGCAGTAACGGGCTGCTTCAACCCATCTCCCGCCCATAATAGCGCTAGACTTGTATACTTGAATCTGCGAGCCGCTAGAGGTTTGATCAATGTTAGCCAGCGCTGCCGCTCCAACATAATCCAGATTAAGCAGCAATCTGTAACCCTTTTCTGTTTCTGTTGAGGTGGTTGCAGCATTAATTTCTTGCCACTTTGGCATTAGACATTTTGCGTACGCCGCAGGTGATTTCGTCGTCGACCCGGACAACTCAGGCCTCCTCTCCTCAAGAGAAGAAACTGACGAGCAGCCCGCCAAAACCGTCACAGCCACAGCCCCTATCAAAATCCGCATGACTCTTCCTCGTCCTTAAAGGGGTGACTGTATCACTGAGCGTTGTTGTGTCGAAGGATCAGGCGTGCCCGGTCCATCCATGGCCCACCGAAGACGATGATCTCGCTGGGCCGACCGTACAGGTGGTGCAGCAGGAAAGGCCCAGGCCCGAACGTCGCGCCATCTTCATCCGGCAGCGAGGGCTCGGTGCCCAGGAATATCCCGGCATGGTTCGGATGAACCGTCCGCCCTACTTCCATCACAACCATGTCGCCGCGCTGCGGCTGATCAACTCGAAAGAAGCCGGCGGCATCGTAGTTGGCCTCGTACAGGCTGGCGTTCTCTGCGCTCTCCCACCAGCCGTCGGCGCGCTGGAAGGCTTCGAACTCCAGCCCCCACTCACGCTTGTACCAATCCGCGCAGACCTGCCAGCAGTCCCAGGCGCCATGCACGAACGGTCGATTCAGCAGGGGCGTGCTATCGGTCGGGACGATGGTGCGCAGATCCGCTTCGGGCCAGCTCAGAATGTGCCAGGGCAAGGCCGTGGCCTCGCACATGGCCAGGTCGCGCGGTGACGGTCTGCTGTTCGCGTCTGGGTGCGAATGGACAATCCCAATGATCTCGCCCAAGTCTTCCGCTACCGCGTAGTCCTCCGGGTCAATCCGGAACTCTTCGTTCGGCTCGGCGGCGATATTCCGGCACGGGTAATACTGCTGCTTGCGCCCAATACCTAGCACCAGGCCGCAGCACTCTTTCGGGTACTCGGCCGCTGCGTGAGCCTGGATCGCGCTCAGGATGTGCTTGCGCATGGTCAGCTCCTAGCAATGAGGGATACGGCGGGGAACCCCCCATGACTTAACTCTTGATTCTCGCCAAAGCGCAATTTGCAGGACTTGAGCCCGCCCTTGCATTGGTCCTTGCTGGGGTCATCCGTGGGGTTGTCGTCGTCATCGAACATCGCGCCGCCGGTGTAGCCGCAGTTTGGCCCACGAAAACCACCGGTCATCGCCCAGTGGCAGTAGGTCGTCATCTGGCGCCCAGGCAGGCCGTGATTGTCGATCTCGCCAGGGGACGACAATTCCCACTGCACTAACTCGCCGTCTTCACCGGTCTTCTGGTCAATGAACCAGATTTCCAACGCTTCTTGGGTTGGGTCTGCCGTCGGATTGCCTTCGGGAAAGTTGGCCGCATCCAGGTACTGGGCCAGGGTTTCGCGAACGGTCAGTTGAAACTTCAGCAGGTCATCGAAAGCCAGGCACAGAGCGGTGATCCGCCCATTGACGTTGCCAGCCATGAATGTCGGCCGGGTGGCACTGCCGTTACTGTCCGCGCCGATGCCTTCAATCTGCACCGGCCAGGCCGCGTACTCGGCTCCCTGCCAAATAATCGACTTCGCCGGCAGCTCGTCAGGCGAACCTTTGTAGGCCAGTAGCTCCTCCGGCGTGTGCGGGATCGCGTGGGCATGGAAGCGCAACACATCGGCGCCGTATTCCGTGCCGTCGATTTCAAACAGCCGCACTTCCCCGCCGGGCTCCAGTTTCTGGATGTCCGCGATCAATGCCATTTGGGATTACCTCAGGGGTGAAAGGTTTGTTCGAAGGTGGCGGTCAGGGTGTAAACCGAGCCGCCTTTGTGTGATGGCTGGAAGCCGGCGGGGCATTTGTATAGGCCGAGTTCGCCGAGCGGAGGCGTCCACAAGAATGCTTGCGCTCCCTTGTGGCGACGCAAGAAGTCGATGATCTCCTTAATCTTCGCTGCGCTGCCCGTGAAGCTGACTGGCCAGGACTGCTGCTCATTGTTGATGCCGTCCGATACCGTCTGACTGTAGCCATCGCCGAACTGCTTGGTCCGGGTGCGCTGTTTGATCTCGCCAGCCACACCCTTCTCTGTCGGCCAGGTGAATCGCTCAATTGCCATAGTTCACCCCTTGATGGCCCGGTTGATTTTTCCGCCTTGCCGCAGGTCCTGGCTCACCAGTTTCTGGTAGCGCTGGTCGACGAAGTCAGCCAGGTCTTTGCCAAACTGCTCGTAAGCTGGATCATCGGTTTTAGAGCTGGTCGAGCCGTCGCTGGCCACCACGACCTGCACGCTGATGGTCGTGCCGCCGCCCGAGCCGCCGCCGAGCGCCCGAACACCGAGCGCGCCGCTAGCAGTCCGAGTCAACGGCATGATTGCTTCTGGCCCAGCCTCCCCCATGACACCGGTTTTACCGCCAGCCATACCGAACGATGTCGGCGTATTGACCACGCCATTGGTGAAGGCGCCGCCGTTGGCAAACATCTGCACGCCGCCGGACCATGCACCACCATTGGCCTGGACGCTCCCGGGCGTGAAGTTCGACAGATCCGTACCGGTGTATCCGGCTTGCGTCGAGCCCGCCGATGAGCCACCTGTAAAATAGCTCGTCGCCGCGCCAACCAAACTGCCGAGCAACGCCGAACTGGCCTGCCGTGTAGCAATACGCGCCATGTCCGCCAGAATCGACTTGGTGAAGTCCGCAAACGACAGCTTCCCGGTCATGGCGAAGTTGACGATCGAGTCTTCCATCGAGCTGAAGGCGTTGCCGAACAGGTTTTTGGTCTGCCCGGCAACATTCCGCGCCGAGTCCAGGTAATTGGCCCAGGCCGATGTCGCGCCTTTGGTCCAGTCACCCTGCGCCGCTTCGACGTCGGCATAGTTCTGCCGGATCTGGTCGGTGGCTTTCTTGTTTGCGTCGGCGAGCGCCTGCGATTTGTGGGTGAATTCCTCGTCCGACATATTCCGCGACGGGTCGGAGCGCTGGTTTTCCAGATCCAGTGCCTGCTGAGCAAACCGATCCTGCTGGCTGTTCAGCTCGCCGTTGAGCGCATTTTGCCGATCACCCTGCCCCACGCCGTTGACCGCGCGCTGCCCGGCCAGCTCCAGCGCTTTCTGCTGCTGCCCAAGGGCTGCTACGTACTGGCTGATTGCGTATGTCTGCTTGTCGAGTCGGCCCTTCTCGGCGGTGGCCAGCACTCCCTGCTGGCTGTCGGCATCCTTCTGCGCCTTGACCATCGCTGTGCGCGCATCAGCGATCTTCTGATCCAGTTGAATGCGCTGCGCTGCCGTGGTGCTGGATTTGTTCTTCACTGCCTCCAGCGCCGCGATCTCGGCCTCGTAGGCTGCTGTGACCTCATCCCGTTCGTTGCCGATCAGGCCGTCACGCTTTTGAGCGTACTCGGCCTGTGAGATGAGGCCGGCTTTCTGCGCTGCATCGAGCTGCTTTTGGGCGTTGCTGTATTCGGCCACGATCGAGGCGAGCTGGTTTTTGGCGTCGTTGAAACCGCTCAGGTCGACACTGCCTGCTGCTGCAGCTGGATCCTTATTTTTGTCCTTGATGTTTTGAAGTGTCTTGGCGACATAGTCGGCCTGGACTTTCGGGTCATCCGGGTTGGCCTTTCTCAAGGCTTCGACGTCGCGCAGATAAGCCTTGGTCAGCTTGTCGCGCTTCTCGGCATTGGAAAGGTTGGAATCGCTGATTTGCTTCAGGCGCTGCTCAGCGTCGACGCCCTCTTTCTGGATTCGGGTTCGATCGCCCAAGTAGCCGTTACGGGCTTTCTCGGCATCGATTTGAAGCTCCAGGTAAGTCAGGTCACCCTGGTCCTTCGCGGTGTCTCTTGTCTCAAGTCCAAGTGCCGCAGCTCGCCCGCCCCGCCCCTTATTGGTTGCCAGCCGATCGCGTATGACCTGGGCTTGTTGCTCCAAGGTCATCGCACGGCCAACATTCAGCGTCGCATCGAGCGCATCGGCAGCCGCATCCTTTATCCCTTTCCAAGCTTTCTCAATCGTCCCAAGATTGTCAGTGACCTGCCGCGATCGCTCCTGAATCGTATCGGCGTAAGTCTTGGTAAGCAGGTCGGCAGCACCGACGGTGTCGCCCTGTTCCTTCAATGCCACGATCTGCGAGTAGACCGCAGCAGTGAGGAAGTTGTACTGATCGTTCAGCTCTTTCGCGGCACCCACCGGGTCCTTTGCGATCTTGACGAATTCCGCGACGGTGGCGTCTACCGACTTGCCTGTGGCGTCCTCCATTGCTGCAGCAGCATCCGCAATTTCTTTGAAGCTGCCGCCGGCGACAACCCCGCTCGCCGCCAGCTTGGCCAGCGATGCCGCCGCCTCACCGGTAGTGCCGTTTGTAGCGCTGACCTGCCGTGCCATGTCGCCGAGCTGTGCAGCGCTCACTCCGGCAAAATTACCGGTGAGAATCAGGCCTTTGCTGTATGCATCCTGCTCTTCACTGCCCTTGTAATAGGCATAGGCCAGACCACCAACTGCGGCAGTGGCCAGAGCCAGAGGCGCCAGCACGGCAAGCAGCCCAGCGGCCGAAGCTCCTGCGCCAGCACCCAGCTGAGCCACGGCGCGCACGCCGCTACCCCAGTCACCAGACGATAACGCGTTACCGAGTTGAACGACGTTTTCCTGCGCCTGGCGCGTGCCGAGTTTCAACTTGTCGAATGCGCTGGCCGCCTCGCCCATGCTGGCCCGGTCCTTACCAACCTTGGCCAATGCCACGTTATAGGCATCAACGTCGATTGCGCCAAGCCGAAAAGCCTCATGAGCTGCTTTTTCCTGCGCCTCCAGCTTGGCCAGCTTCGCGGTCACCGGGTCGATACCGTTGACCGTGCGCTTCAGCGCCTCGATCTGGCGGTTTTCCGCGTCGATCAGCTTCTGTTTCTGCGCGATTTCCTTAGCTTCAGCCTTATCGATCTTGTCGTAGGCTTTGCCGAGTCGGTCTTGGTACGCCTCCTGCTGCTCAATCGTGACCAGGCCGCCCTTGCGAGCGCGCTCAAGTAAGCCTTCTGCCTGGGTCAGTTGCTCGATGCTGCCAATGCTGCCGGACATCGCCTTGTCGAGCTGACTGATGATCGCGATTTCACTGGTTGCGCTTGCGCCTGACTTCCGTCTTGCATCGGCCTGGCGCTGCGTGGCGCCGGTCGACTTATCGATCTCCTGGGCGACTTCTTTCTCGGCCTGAACGATCTTCTTGCCGGTGTCGGCCAACTCGGAACCGGTCTTGCCGAGATCGTCGATTGCCTTCTCGGCGTCCACCGCCGAATCGACCAGTTTGTCCAAATCGTCAGCGGCCTTGACCGCTTGCGACGAATTGACCTCGATGCCGAGAGACGCGAACGTGGTGCTCATTTATTGCCCCTCTGCTCTGCCATCACCCGCAGGGCTTCGGCCTCCATAACGCGGAGATCGTGGAAAATATCGGTGACCTGGGCCCGGGTTAAACCGAGGAAACCGGCGACATCGCGGATTGACGTGTAATCCAGGCCGGTAGCGCCGCACGCCCCTGTACGCCACTGGGTGCTCATGGCTTCGAAGACCTGAAAGGCAGGCCAGACATCTGGCCAGACCTCGCAGATTTCTTCGGGCAAGTCGCGAAGAGAAAGCCCGAAGGCCGCCAGCGCTTCAGCCGATGGTCCGGGTTCGTACAGCTTGCGTGAGACGCTTAGGAGTTTCCCAGGCGAGCGTTGCAGAACGCCTCGGAATAGGCAGCCAGTACCGCGCTCGGAGTGGCAGCGATTGAGCGGACCAGGATGCGGAGGTTTTCGTCGTTGAACTCTTCGCCGATGTCCCAGCCAGCCACAACGGCCTTGAGCTGTTCGACTTGGAGATCAATCAACAAGGCCGTGAATTGCTCAATGCCCACCACTTCGGATTGCTCCGACAGGGCCTTGTGCCGCTCGCCCCATTCGGCGTAGAGGCTGGCCAACTCGATTCGGTCGCGATATTTGAATTCGAACCCGACAGGAACAGGATCGCCGCCCACATCAGGAAGCAAGACATCGGTTTTGAAGGTCGGATTCCGTGCCAGGGTGAACTTGGACTTTGCCATGAGCCTTCCTTACGCCGATGCGCTGTAGCGGGTTGGACGGCCAGTCAGCGCGATGCTGATGACGCGGGTCATCAGGTTGTTGCGCGACATGGTTGGAGTCGAAGTGATCGACACGTAGCCGTTGTAGATGATGCTGCTGCCACCGGGAAGGTTCAGGCGCAGAACTCGTGCCTGTTTGTCGTCGTCCGCAGCCTCGCAGACATCGACATAGGGCTTGGACGGATCGTCAGCGACCGTGATGGTCAGGGTGATTGGGTTCTTCGTGGTCGGCATCTGGCGATCATCGTCGTCAGCCAGGAAGCCAAAGGTCAGGAACTGCTGGTCACCACCGGTGGAGTTCAGTTCGGTGATTTGCGAGATTTCGGTGAACGAAGTCACCTCGCGCGCTGAACCAATGCCGGAACCCGCCGGGTACTGCTGAACGTTGGTAGTGTTCACGCCGCCCAGCGCAAAGGTGCCACTGGCGATATCGGCAACCCGAATGGCGCGGCCGTCGAGGCGCGTCCAACCCGAGTTAACCGCGATGATGTCGCCCTCTGCCAGGCCATGTGCAGCCGCCGTGGCTACCGCCGGGTTCGCATTGGTCAGCGCGGTGAATGGGATTGCGGTGCCGTAGGCAGATGCAATTTCGAAGGTTGCGCCGTTGGGCATTTGAATGCCGGCCATGGGGGTTTCCTCTTTTCAGAAATGACAAAACCCGCTCAACGGCGGGTTCTGGGTTTGCCCAATGGGCGATTTAATTGGTGTCAGCGCGGTACATGAACGACACGGGCACGGTGAACGTGGTGTCATCGGGAATGCCGGGGCCAGGGTCTACCGGGCTCATGGTCACCACGGTCAGAGCCCCCTTGGTGTTCCGCTCGTACAGTGGGAACAGTGCGGCGATCTGGTCAGCCAGCGCGCCGGCGGCGCCGCGATACTTACCCGAAGGCGTCACGATGCTGACCTGAAACACGCCTGTGTACAGCTTGTGGTCGCCGCCGAGCGTGTTGCTCGCTGTGTCGCCTGGCAGAGTGAAGGCTTTAAGGTACGTCTCGCTGTCTTTCAGCTTGTAGGTCTCATTCTCGACGACGACCTTCAGCGGCACCGGTAGCGTTTTCGCCCAGGCGATCAGCTTGGCCTCGTAGATTGAGGCGATTAAATTGTGGCTCATACCTGGTGCGTCCTGATGGCTTCATCAACAATCTGCTGGAAGCGGGCCAAGGTGATGCGGACCATCCCGCCAGGTGCTTGTCTGGAGTGCCCATATTCCAGCGGCACGGCGTACGGCAGGTTGTTCACGATGTACGCGGTCTGGCCCATGGTCAGTTGCTCGACCTGCAGCTTCAACTTCGCGAGCGTGACGCCACCTGCCGGATCGATCTGATCAAGGACGCCTTCGGCCGGGGCATCGATAGAAAACTGCCAGTTCCCGCGAAACCGCCCGCCGACGTAGCCCTTGCCGGCGACCAGGCCGTTCACGTTGAAGTTCTGGTCGCGCTCAGTCTTGGTCAGCGGCTTGGCGTACTTCACGCCGCGCTTCAGCTGGCCGGCCTTGTTGAAGTTGCTGTCGGTCAGGTTGATGACCGTATTGCGCACGGCCACCTTGAAGTCGTAGGCATCAGCCGCCGCCGTATTGGCCTGGCGATGCGCAACGTTCGCCGTCCAGATCTCGGGATTGCCCACCGGCGACATGCGGATCACGCTGCTGCCGATCTCGATCACGATTTCGCGGAAAGTGGCGTCGAGCCCGGCCTGGGCCTGTTCAGCAAACTGGCGGATGTTCTCGGCAAAGCTGCCGTTGAGGCCTGCGTATTTGCTCATGACCGAACCTGCAGCTCGTACAGGATCGGGGTGCCGGACGGGTTGATCTCTTTTAAAGGCGGGACGATTGACCAGGTGCGGCCTTGGACGATGACCTTGTTCAGCAGATTGGGCACCCATTCAAGCCCCTGTGCGGCGATCTTGAGCTTCTTGTCACCAACCTTGATCAGGCTGTTGTTCTGGAAGTCTTGGCCGGTGAAGTCGAGCAAGATGCCTTGAGCAGTCTGCTCGGCGATGGTTTCGGGTGCCGTTCCGGTGTCCGGATCATACTCGCCGACAGTGACGGCCCGAATGGTCACGGGCTGGCCGAACTCTGTGATCATCTCCAGAGCCATCACGGCCATTTCGTCGTAGAAGGCCATGGTGGCTCCAGATGTGAAAAGCCCAGCTCGATGGCTGGGCAGAATTCTTTCTATCGATCGACCCTGGCAACGATATTGTAGCCGCCAGCGCCATATCCTTTCGATGTGATCTTTGCGCTACTGAAATAACTCTTCAGACGCTGATCAAACAGTCGATAAATTTCAGGTCCGGCTTTAATTTCTTCAGGATCAGTGAGAGTGAATGAGTAACTAATAGTCCGCCGACCTGGTTCCCGTAAATCACCGTCTTCGACCTGTTTCATTATGTCTTCAACTATTCTTTGAGCTAAGGCACTCATCAGTCGCATCCTTTCAAATTAAAGCGCAGACGCTACCATCAAGCTCGAACAGCAAACAACCCGCGCCACTGTAAGTAATCCGCAAACTGCGTGGTGCTGGGCCTATCAGGCGCAGCCGGCAACAGCCTGTTACTGGTGTTTGGGATTGCAGCGTACTGCCGCGTCACCGCCCCCTCGACGCGATCCAGCAGAACCGCACCTTTGCGCTTCTCCAACGGGTCAATATCGTCCTGATGAATCTCCGCAGCCAGAGCCATCTGGCCGTACTGGATTCGCGCCGGGAGATAGTTGTCAGGCTTGATCTGCTGGTCCAGCAGAACGCCTCGGCGCGGCCAGGCCAGAGCCTGATCGCTATCCGTCTTCTGTCCCTTCCAGGTCTTGCCATCCATTGCCAAGGCGGCCCGGCGCAGCAACGCTTCCTGCGCGACGACATCGACAGGAATGACCACGCCGAACTTCACTGCGTACATGGCCAGGTCTTCGGCGCTCGCGTAGCTTTCGGCGTCTGGCTTGCCGGTGCCGTCCTCGATGATGAGTGTCATGGATCAACTCGCTGGATTGAGTTTTGAATGATTGGCCACCGGATTACCGGCAGCCGGAAGTATTACGCCTTGGGTAGATCAGCGACGAGTTTTTCCAAGGATTCTTTCGAGGCGTTGGCCCGGTAAGGTACGCCGGCAGCGTCGAGTTTAGCCTTCATGGCTTCGACTTCCACGCCCTCGCCCACCTTCAGCTCAGCGAGTTCGTTGCGCAGCGTCTGGTTTTCCGTTGCGAGATCATCGCGCGCGCTGGCCAGATCAGCCATCTGAAGGCGAATGCCGTCGAGCGCATGATACAGGCGGATTGCGAGCTCGCCGGCTTCAGGCTTTTCAATCTCGCCGGCGTCGAGGCCGTCGATTACAACCCGAACCGTATCGCTTTCGATGCGCAGCTTGCCGATCAGCGCTTCCAGTTCAGCCTTGTCAGCGCCCGAGTCGACAACCAGCACCTGCAGCGACTCAGCTTCTATCGCCGTCACTTCGACACCGATATTCTCGTAGGCTTCAACCACCTTCGGCCACACGCCCACGACGACAACACCCGTCACGCCCGCTTCTGGGTGATCGAAGTGCTGCGGGTTCCGATAGCGCTTGTCTGGGTCAAAGCCAGAACTCTGGGTGGAATAAATCAATTCCATGGAAATCTCCGTGGCGGCCATTGCTGGCCGCTGTCCTGGATGAGTTTTAGCCGCCAGTTACCGGCGGGGTGGCTGTGAGGGTGATCATCACGCCGGCAGTGACTTTGTCGCTGCCAGCATGCTTGGCCCAGTTGGCTGCCGAACCGACAGCTGCCAGCGTTGGGTTTGCACCGCCGGCGGACTCCTTCCAGCTGTAGCCCAGCACATCAATGTTGACAGTGCCCTCGGCGCGATAGCCGATACCCAGGTTCACTTCGTCGTTCACTTCGTATGAGCGGAAACCGGGGGCCTGAGACTCGGTGATCACCACGGCGTTTGGCAGCAGGCCGAAGATCACGTCCGAAGGCGCGGTGTCGGTCACCAGTACTGGCTTGCCGAGGGTGCCCGGCAGGCCGCCGTAGATCACAACGCCTGCTTCTTCGTAGATCTTGCTGGTGATCGCCTCGTCGACGATGTCGAAGTAGGCGCTGGAGTGCATGACCCAAAGAGAGATGCGGCCGAACTTGTCGCCAAACTTGCGCATGCCGCGCGTCAGGGTCTTCTTGCCGTCGGTTTCAATATTGGCCGAAACCACCATGCCGGCGTTGGAGCTGATGGAGGCGCGCAGAGCGGCGGTGGCGTACTGGATAAAACCTTCCAGGGTGGCATCAGCCACATCGACGCCGATGATCTGGGAGAACTCTTCGACCGGACGACCACGACGCTTGAACGCCTCTTCGGTGGTTTGGTACGGGCCGTACATCCATGGAGCCTTGACGCCTACCGCTTCACCAGAGCCAATCTTCTTGGCGGTCACCTTGCTGGTGGAGTTGACGTCGCGATGCTCCAGCGATCCGCCGATTTTGTAGAAAGCGCGCTTGCGGAAGTCACCTTCGATCATCTCGTTGTCGAGAACGATAGCGCCGTTGGACGATGCGTTGAACACGTCCAGGTTGTCCTGAACGCGCTCCAGGTACGCGGTTTGTGCCTCGTCGTTGTAGATGACCAGGTCACTGTTAGTGGTTGTTGCCATGACTAATTCCCCTTACTTGGGCAGTTGCAGATATGCGGTTTGGCCGTGCTTGCGCTGGTAGTCGCGCTTTTGCTCGGAGGTCATTTCGGAGCGTTTGAATGCAGCCTGGCCGCCACCCCCGCCCGGGGCCTGTGTCCCTGAAGCCCTTGGCCACAGGTGAGGTGCGCTTTCGCGTAGAGATTCCGCCCATTCGAGCGGGGTCAGAGGGGTTTTGCCGTCTTTGCCGAAAATGGTCTCTCCAGACTCATCAACAGCGACCGCTTCGCCCTCTTCGTTCAGTGAGAACACGCCCTTGGCGCGCAGGATGATGTCGTCGGTTGCTTCCGGCAGAGCGCCGGCCTTCAGTGCTGCGCCGCGCACTGAGTCGCCCAGGACTTTGCCCTGAAACTTGGCGGCGAAGGCTTCTGCCTTCTCGGCGCGCACGGTGATGGCCTTCAATTGCTTGTCGGTATCGGCACGCAGTCGCTCCGTGCGCCGGTTGAAAACTTCGTCCACCTTGCCCTCCGTCAGCAGCTTGGTTTCTTCGTCCTGGCCGGCACGGCTCAGCAGTCCTTTGACGGCGTCGATGTCGATACCTTCAAACTGGGTTTCGAACTGGGTCAACTTGCCAGCGGTGTCTTTCAGCTTGCCCAGCAACTCAGTGTTCTTCGACTTCAGCCCGGTAACGGAGGCTTCAACGGCAGTCGCGATAGCGGCCTTGATTGCCGGGTTGTCCAGGTCGATTTCGTTTTCTTCTGCCACGTTGATGCACCCCTTGGGTATGTGTTGCCCGCTTCGCAGGCAATAAAAAACCGCCCGGAGGCGGCTGATTGAAAGTGTTTGATCAAATTCCGGACTTAGCGAATGCGAGTGGTTCTAAAGCCTTCATCTGCGCCAGGGTCAGCGGTGCAAAGTTGCGATCAAGCTGCAGCTCGGCGAAGCGCTGGACGCTCAGCCCGCCCTCGCGAAACAGCTTTGCCCGCATCGGGCCGATAGCCACATCCTGAAACGTCGCCGGCTGCTGCTGGAGCCAGTGGTAATAGTCGAGGCTCGCGCTGACTTGCCCAGGGCCATTAGCACCGACCGAAGCCCGCGTAGCGCCCTTGGCGAACATCTCGCTCAGCTTGGTCAGGAATATGAACGTGGTGCGGCAGTTCGGGTGAAACGGCGGTCTTGGCCCGGAATCAACCGGGAATCGGCGACCATCCATAGAGCGACATTGCTGGCTGGTCTTGCTGTCCAGCGTGACGACCATTTCAATTTCGGCCACGATATCCGTGTTGGCCTTGGCCACCTCCATGCGCGCCTGGGACGAAACATGCTGAATCGCCGTGTGCACGACCGTGCTGGCATTGCGGTTGGTGGTGGCCAGGATGCCGTCTTTGTACCCTGCCGCCTTGGTACCGCGAATGTTGCGGATGATCTGGAAGTTCGTCTGCCCTTCGAAGAAGCCCTGCCGGACCTTCCCAGTGACGCGCTCGCGCTCAGCGTTGCTCCAGCCCTTGATGAACGCCTTCAGCAGCTTGCCGCCGCCGGTGCCGCGCACGCTGAATGGGTTCGTCAGCACCGCCGCCCTGATGGCCGCCGCCGTCGGCGCCGCAACGTCCAGTGACACGCCGACCGGCGCCGACCTGGCCAAACTCGTCACCTCGAACTCAGCTTCGTAGTTGGCAATGTCGATCAGGTCGAGGTTCAGCTGCACGCTGTAGCGGTCAAAGATTCCCAGCAGCAGGCTGTCGACCTCCTTCAGCAGCGCCTCCAGGCGCTTGACGTTGTACTCAGTCAGATCTGATTGGGTGAGCCGGTCCCGGATCGACCGGTCAATCTCCTTGAGAAACGGCGCGAACTTGCCGACCTCTCCCGCCTTCAGCTTTTCGAGGAAGACCGCGTGGCGGATCGTGGCATCAAGGATTGCCTGGTTTGCTGCCATTCGGTGTTACCTCATCATCCAGGCCCAGGCCATCGCCCTGCTCTTGAAGCTCGCCGTCGATCTGCTGGTCGGTGCGCTCCGGTGCAATCAAGCCCAGCTTGCGTAGGTAGGACCGCAGATCCGCCTTCGCGAACCCGCCGTTCTGCCATAGGCCAACCAAGGCTGTGATCATTTGCGGATCAGCCGTCAGTTCGACGAACTCCTGATTGACCTGGTACGCGACTTTGTCGGAAACGCCCATGTACTGGCCGCACCAGATGATTGCTCGGGTGTAGGCCTCGCTGACGTTGGCCACACAGCCGGCCAGCACCGATGTGGATGCCGACTGATCGCCGCGCGCCTCGGTTGCCGTCTTGGACGACAGTGACGCCACAACCATGCGGGCGCCCAGCTCGATCATCATCTGGTTCTTGTCGCCCATGGCCTCTTTGACCAGAGTGTTCGGCAAAGGCTGCGCATAGGCGAAAGCGCCACCTGCAGGCAGCAACATTGGCGCCCGAGAGCCGACGTAGACGCCGTTTTTCTCCATGTGGTCGCGCCAGTTTTCATCGAGCCCGGAGATAAATGGCTGCGCTTGGCCACACCAGAAGACGCTGTCTTCATAGTCGGCGCTGTTGCGGTAATGGCCCAGGTTGATCATTGCGATGTCGTACAAGGGCGACTCATCGATGGTCGGGTCGTTGTTCTGTGCCCCGACGAAGGTGAACGGGATTTCCTTGAGGCGCCCGGTGACCCCTTTCGGGGCAAATTCTTTCGTGACTTCAAGCGGCCCGCCACCTCTTGGGCCGGATCGGCGCCAAACCCGACAAACGAAACCGTCCGGCTCAAGAGCAAGCTCGCGGAACTGCTCGACAGCCTTGAACCCGAAGCCGTCCTCAATCTCCAACATCTCACGCAGCACGACCAGAGTCAGCACGTTGTGGCCATTCACCATGCCGGTGCGCCAGTTGATGATGTCCTCGGCGCAGTACGACAGGATCACCGAGTGCCCGCCGGCGCCTTCGTCCTGGTGATAGTCAACGTACAGACCGTGACGGCCCGCCTCGAGCACCTTTTCCAGCGTGCCCTGGGAGTGCTGGTAAATGCTCACGCCGGAACCGTTGGCGTTGTCCTGCAAGTACTCCAGCTTCTTCGGTACGGTCAGCGTCGGGTCTTTGTGGAAGGCCAGGCCCAGCAAACCGTTGCGGGTATGTCCCGTAGCGTTTTTGAACACAGCTCGCTCGCGGTAGGCCTTGTTCCGGTCCACGTTCTCGGGCGACTTGTCGTGTGCATTGATGTACGGCAGGCGCGATACCACCCGGTGCTGGCCGGCGCAGACATCGCGGACGGTTGCCCAGCGGTCTAGCACTTCGATGTAGTCCGCCCGCTTGAAGGAGACGTCGTTGCTCATCGGGCGTATCCCATTTTGATAGAAGTGACGATCGCTTTGATCGGATAACGCTTGGCGATGAAGTAGCCGGCAGCGTCGTTCATGTGGTCGTGCCCCTTCTTCGGATCTTTATCCGGCTCACCCTTGTCGGTGTATGTCTGTCGCTCCAGGCACAAGGTGAGCTGAGGGCACTGATCGATGTTCACCTTCAGGCGGCGTTCGCCGTAGGCGTTCAGGAACATGGAATTGACTGAATTGACCCGGTCTTTGACGCCCGGGCTTGTCGAATCAACGATCACCGTAAAGCCGGCCTTCTTCAGCAGCGATAGGTCCGACTCACTGGCGTTTTTGCTGCTGGTGTTCTGGCCGCTGGCATCGGGATAGACCGCAACTGCGTGGCCCGGGAATCTGGCTTTGATTTTCTCGATCATCTCCGGCGTATCGCGCACCCCGTGGAACTCATCCAGAGCCAGCGGCAGGTCGTCGCGCACGACATAGACGACTGACGCCATCTTCATGACGTTGAAGTCCATACCGATGTGCAGGGCCTCGCCGGGCTTGATTCGCTCGGAGGTACGGCACTCATCACGGCTGAATGTGTAGTAGACGACGCCCGCATAGTTTTCGAAGCCGGCCTCATACTCTTGCCGGAACGTTCGGGGATCCATCTTGCGACGGGCCGCATCCAGTTCCTCCGTGGGTACGTTGCCACCCTGCAGCGATGTGTACTGCCAACTCTTGTGGTCTGGCTCGCCGCCAGGCTTACCATCTAGGTATGTGTCGTAGCAGTGGTTGAAGCCTTTCGGGGTTCCAATGCGCAGCGCGTGACCACCCTTGCGCACCCCCAAACCCGGAATCGTGTACTGACAGGTCGAAAGCATCGGCCTCAGAACTTCTTCCCATGCAGCCCATGGGCAATCCGCCCACTCATCCACCAGGACGAAGAACAGACCAGAGCCCCGCAGGTTGTCGTAGTTGTCCAGTCCAACCACGCGCATGACGTGACCTGACTTCAGCGTGATTGAGCATTCCGTCTCGTTGGGGCGGTGCGAACGCCAGGCTTCTGGGATGGCCTGTTTCAGCCTCCGCCAGAACACACGCTTGGCCTGCTTGAAGGTCGGTGCGCCGTACCAGATTTCATCTTCAACGCTTACGCCCCACTCAGCAGCAAGACGGGCCGCTCGGCGCATCTCGGCCTTGCCCAGGAACGTCTTGCCGAACCGGCGACCACACACAGCATCACGAAAGCGTGCTTCAGGCTGAAACCCCCAGCAGTAAATGTTCGCCTGCTTCGGCGTCAGCTTTACCGGCGGGTCATAGGTGCGGGGTAGTCGGGACATTCTCATCAGGCTCCAGGGTGTACTCAGCAACTGCGTGCTGCTGGTCCGCCTGGGAGCCCAGGGGTTTTTCAGGTTCGATCCGGCGATTCACGTAGACGTCGCCCACTTCTTTGGCGGCCTGCTCATAAAGCTGAGCGGTCAGCGCCAGGTTGCGCATGTTCTCGGCCTTCTCGGCCATTCGACCCAATCCCCTCAGCCTGTAAGCGCGGTTGGCGATCGGGATATCCGCTGTCTCTTCGCGGAATCGCTTGCGGGCGGCATGGAACAGGTCAGCCCAGTTCTTGCCCAACTTCTGCCCGGCATACTTCGTAGGGTCGTGCGTTTCGCACTGCTGTCGAGTGATCTCAATTCCGAATTCTGTCTTGACCGCTGCTACCACCTGGGATGGCGTATCGAAGCAGGCCAGCGCCTGAACGATGAAGGCTTTGACCTCGCTTCGTAGTACTGCCATATGGTTTTCATCCGTCAATACCTGTCATGGAATCAGGCCGACTTGAGCAGACAGGTTCCGCAGGCCCTCGATATGTTCAATTTCCCCACCTCAGCAGGACTGTTTGCAGCATCCACCAACGCTTGAACGTCAGGGCTTGCACCGTAGCGGCGGACCACACCGACGAACTCTTCGACGTCGTGACCGCGCAGCTTCAGTTTGGGTGCGCCTTCTTCGGTGAAGGCTGGTTGACCGTACTTATCGGTCGCCTGGGCGATGTGATAGAGCTCATGCTCAATCAGGGCGCAGAAGTCAGCGTCGGAACACTGGGCGCAGTAATCAGCGGCCAGGGTGATGATGAAGGCCGGCACATCGCCAAACCAATCGCGCATCTGTTGTTCCATCCGGGCCTTCTGCCAACCGCCGGCGCGGAACGCTACCTGCTCGGCCTGGCCCAATACTGTGCGGCCCTGCTTCTCGAAGTGGGACGATGCCCACATAACCCGGATGTCTGCATCCAGTAGATGGGCATGGTCTTCGTTGTGAATGCTGCCGGTGCCGGCAAGAATCTCGGTCTGGAGCCATTCCCATACCTCGGGAGCTGGTATCAGTTGCATACTGAAGCTCGATAGTTCGGACAGCTCAAGCAAAGACGCAGGCGGATATGGCCGCTTCATCGGTGCGCCCCTCTCACTACTAGTTACTGGTCTATGGTTAGGCATCTGATCAACTCATAGAGGAAATTTGAATGATCGAGCGCATCACTGAGAGCTTGGTAATACAGGCTGCCCGGGAATGGGCAGCACGAAAGAACAAAAGTGATGTGACTGCCGCAGCCAACGCAAGCGAAACAATGGCCGCGCTCAAGGTCAAGCTCACCGAGGAAGAGTACGGCCAAGCATTGGAGAAGCTTTATCGCGATTACGAGCAGTCGTAACGCGTTTCAACCCACCATGACGTTGGTCTGCACCTGGGCATGCCCGTGCAACAGAGATACGACCAAGCCCTGAGGCAAGCCAGCATCCTTGGCAGCACTCACCGCCTTGGCGATGGCGCCATCCAGATCGGTCAGCGCCTTGTTGATATCTGCGCCCATCGGTAGAGCGCGGCGCAGGCGGGTGACGTTGCTCATGCCCTTCTCCAATGTCGCGACACGTTTTGTTAATTCTCGAAACGTGTCGCGCTATAGCAGTCAGTTATTCATTTGCTGGCTGATAACGCGCATAATCGGCAATCTCTATTTCTTTGATTTTTATCGAGCAAGACATGCCCACTGACGCAGCCACCGCCATGTCACAGGCACGCGCAAACTACAGGTATCTGGCTGTAGCCCAAGATAAAGCCCACCTTTTAACGCTGAAGAATGGGGCTTCCGGCTATAACCAATCGTTAAAGAGAGCGGGCATTATCAATGAGGAGCAATTGGCTCTCCTGACAGATGAGCTCGAATCAGTGTGCACGACATGGCACGCGTTGCGCTCATAAGCCGGTCCGCTACACCACCTCTGCCAATAAGCACAGAAGAAAAAAACTGCACGCTCCGACTTATGATTTCCGGCGGTCGCTCTCGCCCGGGCCGTGCTTGTCACACGCCAGGCAGTGCTCACAGTTCAGCGTCCGACAGAGCCATACCTTCACCAGCTTCCAGAACGTGACCATGAAGATGTGGCGGGCGCCGGCCAGGGCCAGGGACACATGCAGCGTCAGCCCGGCGGTGGTCGGACCGAAGAAGATGTTCTGGCTTCGGGCCATGACTACAAACCCGCTGATGGCGATGGTCGAGTAAATCAGCTTCCCGAGGATGCCGTCCCTCACCTTCCCGCTCAGTACACACCAGGTGGCCCAGAGCGAGATCAGGCCAACGGCGATGGAATTGATCAGTTCGTAGTTCATGGTGGATTGCCTCCCCCGAACCGCTGGCGAATGAGAGCCCAGAGGTCAGCGGCATTGATCGCTCGATTGACGGCCAGCAGAAGCGAACCGCCGAATGTGCCCAGGAGAAAACCAATCCCGGCAACGATGCTCGGCTCGGTTACGCCAAGGTAGGCGCTCACCATGCCAGTGAGGTAAAGCGCGCAGACAATGCCGGTGAATAGAAACTTGGCCCAGGCACGCCAGTCGGTTAGGTCTTCCTTGTGCCACCAGCTGGCGACGATGGCACCAATGAGGCCCGCGATGACCCACTCGATCTTGTCGAGCAGGCGGTGAAATAGATCCATGCGCTCGACTCCGTGGGTGCATGTTTGAAATAGGTCGGCCCCAGCAGCACTCCCAGCTCAGAGCGATGGGTGTGGTGGAGCTGAAAACGAAAAAAGCCCCGGCAAATGCCGAGGCCTGAACCCTGTCACGTAACCACAGGGCAAAAACAAGTGGCTGCTTATGCAGCCCTTCGCTCCTTAAGGAAGCAGATCGTAAGTCACGCAAGCGCGACTCGGGCTGCTGCTGTTTGCAGTGATCCACAGGCCATAGCCAGGCGGCAGTTGGATCGGATACGAAAGATTCTGAGAGCCACTACCAAGAGTCATCAGGATGGGCTTCCCTGCATAGTCAGAGCCATGCTTCGGAGCCACGGTGCCGGTGATAAGACCGGAAAGCACCGTGCCGCTGACAGAGGCTGTACGAATTACGGCGCCTGTGACGTTGTCAGCTGGCTTGATAATCGCGTCAACGCCATATACGTCCGCGCTGTAGAACTTTGCACCAATAGTAACTGGTTCCATTTTTTCACCTTTTAAGTCGATTGATTGGTCGCGGAGAATTCCGCTTGCATGTCGCTCAGAGGCGATGGATTCGAAGCTCAAGGCTTTCTTGCTGAGCGAAAGGAACTGGTGCCTTCCGCTCAGTTGAAAAAGGCCTTGTCAAAAACGAGACCGAAGAGGGAGTTATGTTCCGTTGTTAAACAGCACACATCACCACTTGTAGGAGAAAACTGTGTAAGGGCCGTACTCGATCAGGAATCGAACAGGCTTGAGTGTCGGGGTATAGCCGAATCGAGCCCAAGCGGGTAGCTCCGCCGCAATCGAAAAACTGCCATTGGTTTGGATGCGGGCGTATGCATTGGGCTGACCCGCCGTACCTGTCTGCCACAGCGGGACGTTGCTCGCGTTGTAAATGACAAAGTTCCCGTCAGTTTGCATGACAGCACGTGTGGCGCCCTTATTCTGTGTCCAGCTCGCCCAAAGAACGCCCAAAGGGCCATTCGATACGACAAGGTTACCGTCAGACTGAAAAATCAGGGTGGTGCCGCCCGAGACATAACGCTTATCGACTTCGAGTGTGGTTCCGGCAGGAATGATGATGGCCGGCTGATCCGGGGTCACGGGGATTGCACTGTTGCTTGCCCAGAATACGGTGGAGTCGATAATTACCAGGTTGCCATCATCCTGCAGCTGCAAATAGGAGCGCTGCGCGGCGATATCAAAATACTTGTCGCCGCCTGGCGGAATGGTATTGGTAGTTTGCCAGATACGCTGTCTCAGAAAGTCGTTAACGACCAGCCCGTAGTTCATAAACACTTCGGGACGCTCTACAGCTTTCCACTTGTAAGTCATCTGGCCGGCGTAAGCACTGCTTGCATCTGCCACCCAGGCAGCTTTATCGCCATCGTACATGACGAGATTTTGGTCTTCCTGAAAAATGAGCCGATAGCGCTTATTCGGCGATTGCAAAAACTGGTTCACGCTCATGACATGGCGCGGGGGCAAAATCGCGGTACCGCTACCTGTGAAGGGGGTCATTGTGTAAGACATAAATTTCACCTATTGAGTCGAATGATTGGTGCGTGCGGCCTTAGCTGCACTCATGTCGCTCAAAGGCGATTGCTCGAGGCTCGTGGCCTTCTCATGATTCAACGTCCCGCATCGGGAACATTTGATCTGGAGCTCGGTAAACTCACCCACGCGGGCGAGAAGTCGTTTGCAATTTCCACATCTGCATTCTTTCAACATCTGCAAATTCCTTTTGCAAATTGCTTTATTCAGGTAACAAAAAGCCCCGAACTTGTCGGGGCTCTGTGCTTTCTGGCGGGCATAAAAAAACCGGCTCTATGGCCGGCTTTTTCGAGTAAGTTGCCGAAGGCAAAATACTAACTATGGGGAAATCATGCCCTCAGCCGTGCGGGAAGTCAAGCAGCCTCTTTCATCTTGTTAATTACCCCGCCAATTGAGCTCAACGCACGAGCGTCAATGTCGTGACAGGCGTCGAAACAAAGCTGTACGAAAGGCGCCCAATCTCTGCCCCATGCGGCGGATGGAAGCTCTACCTCGTACTCCTCTTTCATCCAGGCGCGGAACACTTCCGGCTTGATCAGCGGATCAGGATTGGATGACTGCCCTCCTTGGTGCATGTACCGGTAACGACGAAACACACCCTTGGCGACATACTCGGCCCGCTCCCGCTTACTGGCGGTCATGCGTTCTACCCACGAACAAGCCAGATTGAAAACTGCCTCTTCGGCCTCCTCCTGGTCATCATCGCTCGGCTCGGCCGCATACATGGCGTTGCCGAAGGCGCGCAACTGAAATTGAAGCCGCGCTATCGCTGACTGAATATGACCGGCCAGTGCCCCATGGATCGCCGGATTTGCAGTTGGGCCGCGCTCTGTCTTTTGAACAACGACACCCAACTCTGCGGCGTCCGAAGTTTGGCCAGGAGCCGGATTGTAGTTACAGTCGTGCCATGCCTGGCGCGCGGAATTTATCTTCATGCTGCCCCCTTCAATTCCTTGATTAGTGCCCGGCATTCGGACTTTATGGTCTTCAGTTGTTCAATGGTGTAGCGCTTGGGCTCGTGTGGCCCTTCAAGCCGTTCAACGTTCGCGGCGCCGATCCGCTGTAGGAGCGAGATCCGGTAATTCACAACGTTGCCAGACAGGTGGTTATTGCAGGGAGCGCACTGCTTGTGGACGTTGAGCGGATCGAAGCGCAGCTCCGGGCTCGCTCCCACAGTCCGGTAGTGCCCGGCATGCCACTGACCTTGGTGGTGCCGGCCACAGCTCACACATGGCAGCGCAGCGTCACGCAAACGAATCCACTCGTTGAACACGACCTGGGTTTCGCGCATGTGGTCGGCCCGGGTCTTCAGCTTTTCTTTGCGAACCTTGATCTCGCGACGCCCGACATCCGCCAAGGCTTTGCGCGTGGTTGCCCGCCCCCCTCTCCGACTGCCCATAAGCAATGGCGCACTTGATCTCTCCGCATACGGCTTGGCCATTCCGCGCAGGTACGAACATCATTCGACACTCTGGGCAGCGCTTTCGCCGTGAAGCGCCAGACCTGAGCGGGGTTTTGCGCTGTAGTGGAGTGCGCTTCATGCGTAACTCCCCAACTGATCAGCCGCGGCAAGCGCGTCAGCTTCACTCTCAAAATGCGCAGACAGCACCAACCGCCAGCAGGCGTTGAAGACGTCGCGGTAAAGCGGCTCGAACGCGGTGTCATCCATGTTGGCCCAACTGATCGACTTGGCTTCCTTGCGGATGCCTTCGGGCGTGTGCACCAGGTGGAAGTGGCCGGCCTCGATCGTCACCCATTCACGGAAAGCTTCGCGGGACTTGTCCACGCACTGGAAGCGTTCGGCGCGGGCCGACTCAAGGCCAGAGATGTACGCCGCGACCGCGTGCGACAGTTGCCCTGGCTTGCCGCTCTGCGCTTCGAAGAACTTGGCCAGCCCCCGAATGCCGCGCATCTCCTGGCGCGGGATCAGCCCGCCGACCGGCTCCCAGTATTCCCACGCCAGATCGAGCATCGAGAAGAACTTGCCGTGGAACTTGCCATTGCGCATGCGGGTGAACTTGCCGTGAATGACCTGGCCAGCTTTCCATTTCTGGACGGTTTCACGATCGGCTTCAGTGGCTGGCACAAGGCCCTGGGCCGTGCGTATCAGTGCGAGCTCAGCCATGAGGCGCATCCTCTGCTTCGTCGGCTAGCTTCCCAATGCGTTCCTTCGCCAGATGCACGAGATCGGAATAATCGCTCGCATTCATCGCAGGGACGCAGACGAAAAGCACTCCGGCTTTGGCGAAAGTTTGCGCAGTCTCCATGGACTTATGCAGATCTTTTGGGTGAGTCTTCATGACTGCTCTCCCTTGTCCGTGGCGGCAGCACTCAGCTCGCCCACGACTTCGCAGGCAATTGCGAAGACGGGATCACCAAGCCGGGCGGAATGCATTATTCGCGTCACGGCATCGAGCAGCGCCTCGTTCTGGGCCTTAAGCCGCCCCGCTTCCCGCTGCACAGTTTCCAACTGCGAACGCAGCGCAGCGTTCTCCGCACTGACGTGGCTGAACTGGGTCGCAATGTGTTCTTCCAGCGACACCTGATCTCGCTGCCAGTCGATATCGTCATGGAAATAACCGAAGCGCGCGCAAAGGCTGCGGTGGAAGTTTTTGAAGTCGGCCTTATGCTGGTCGCAGTTCGCCACTAGCACCTGGCAGTCACCACGCAGCGAGCGGATAGCGCGACTTGAAGCATCTTCGGCAAGGCGCTCGTTTTCGGCGACCAAGCCGGCAATGGTTTCAATCGTGCAGACGTCAAACAATTCACCGACGGCCTTACTGAATTCACGCGGGCCATTGCAGTTTTCGGCACGGCAGGCGTCGAGCAGGCGCTTCAGTTCGGTGTGATCACTCATTGCGTGATCCCCTTCAGCAGGGCTTGGAGCTGCTTGAGCTTGCCGGCCGCCTCTGCATTACCTTCGCGCTCGGTTTCGACGGAAAGTGCAACCTCCTCGATGCGGGCGGACAATGCCTTCATGCGCTTGCCGATCTCGTCGGACAGGCTGATCACCTCACCAGAAAGCGCAGCCAGTGCGTCCAGAGCGCCGATCTCGGGCTTTTTGATCGATACTACGGCCTGATTCGATTCCTTCGACATGACTTGCTCTCTCTTCGGTTTTGGGGTTGCTGCCGTACGCTGGAAATGGCCGTTGACCGGTTCGCGGATCAGGCCCTGATCTTTCAGTTGACCAAGGCAGGCGCGCACAGGACGGAACTCGGCACTACTGGTTTTGGCTATGAGCGCGTTGTAAATATCAAGGGCGGTCCAGCACTGCTGGATGGGGACGAACTCGAATACTTTGCGTGCCAGGGCCGTTTGCCCGGCGAGCATCTGCTGCTGTCTTGTTGCGTTCATCAAGCGCCCTCCCCGTTGCCGCGCTGCGACTCCCAGCTGAACAAGATCAGCTTCCCGCCGTTCTCGCGCAGGCGATCCACGACGCGGTCACCCATGTACGTCGGCAACTCATCCCGGCCACGGTTGGAGATCACGATCGTCGGCTTCATGGCTTCGTAACGGGAGTTGACCAGCTCGAACATTACGGTCCGCTCGAACTCCGTGGCGTTCTGCACGCCGACCTCGTCGAGGATCAGCAGGTCCGGTGCCGCGAAGAGTTGGTAGGCCTGCACCTCGTTGTGCGCGGTGTCCCGGTCGAACGATGCCTTGACGTGACGGATCACGGCGCCGGCGGTGACATAGAGCGCAGTCATGCCGAACTCACGCATGACGTGGTTGCCGATGGCGGCGGCCAGATGCGTCTTGCCGGTGCCGACATTGCCCAGGAGCATCAGGCTGCGGCCACGCTGGGCGTGCGCCGGGAAGCTCTCGGCGTATTCGGCGCAGATGGCCAGAGCGCTCTTTTGCCCATGGTTGCCGGCGCGGAAGTTGGTGAAGCTGCGCTCAGCGAAGCGTGGCGGAATGCAGGACCGGCCAATCCGGGATTCGATAGCGCGCCGAGCGTTCTCGCGAGTCAACGCCTCCTGCTCGACACGATCGGCTTCAACTCGTTTTTCATCAGCACAGAGCTGGCAGCCAGACCACGCCGCCGAGCGAGCCTTGCCAAGACCAGTCAGGAAGTCTGTGAATTCGCCGTGGGCTGGGCACTGGCGCTTCTGCGACTCCAGGATCTGGCCGAACACGCCGATGACGCTCACGATGTTAGATGCGATACGAGCCATCGGCATTCACCTCAAGATTCGCAGCGTGGTCGATCTGGTCCAGTTCGGTGTGGCGGGACTTGCTCGGGAACTGGTGCACATTGCTGGTGGTCTTGACCTCGTCCTCCCAGCGCTTGCCGTTGAGCCAGGTTGTCGGGTGCGGGACGTACTTGCCGTCCTCCTTGGTCCAGTCAATGCAAACGACCTGCTTTGCCAGGCCCCCGACGATTTCAGTGAACAGGTCGTCGGTGATTTTGAGTTTCATCCACGACTTCAGAGCATTGGCCTTGCCCACCTTCAGCGGGTAGAGCGCCCAGAACTTCGAGAAGAGTTCTTCCTGCTCGCTTGCCGAGCAAGTCTTTTGATCTTGTTCTTTCTTCTCTTCTCTACTCTTCTCTTCTCTGGTCCGCTTTTTGTCCGCATCACTAGCGGACATTTTTAGGACAGGTTCACCATTACGAGAGTTGCGCTTGCGCTCATTGTCGTTCGCGCGGCGCTTTGCACTCTTGCCGTTGTGCTCGTCAAAGCGAGGCATTACAAGGCTTCCGGTGTCATCGAGCGCGGCCCATTCGACGTCGATCATGGCCTGAGTGAAGCCAGGCCAGCCGATTACGGCATCCATCGCATCGGTGGTGTAACCGACCAGCACGCCATCATCACAATGGGTGTCGAAGATGCTCCAAGCGATGTGCAGTCCGCCGATGATCCGAAGTCTGTCCGCTTGCAATGCGGACACCATGCGGAAAACTTTCGGATGTGTTTGAAGATCTACGCGCATTTTGATCCAGTCTCCAGCCATTACGCGGCTTCCTGTGTGAAGGTGTGCGCGTCGTAACGCTCGACAGCACGAACGGCCAGCTTGAGCTTGCGCTTGGCGGCGTTGGCGGCTTGGCGAGCGTTGCAGCGGGCGATATAGAGGTGACGAGTCGCTTCGATGACCGGAAGGAACTCTTCGGCTTCCGGATTGATCGGACGGCGATCGTCAAAGGGGCGGCCATGCTCTTCGAAGAAGTCGGCATAGCGTTGATCCAGGCGGCGCTGAGCTTCGGCCAGATCGTCGATGGCGCGCTGATGGGCCATTGCGCGATCAGCAACACGAAGTGCCAGTTGAAGGCGTTCGGTGGTGATCACAGCGGACCTCCGAGCAGATCGGCTTCACGGCGCGCCCACAGAGTCTGGAGCTTGGTCAACCCCTTGCCGGTTACACGCGGAGTGGAAACGATCGTCTTGCCGTTCTCGGGGTGTTCAAAGGTGCTGAGCTTTGCAGTCAGGTAGCCGGATTCAATCTGGCTCTGCATCGGTTCGTTTTTGCGGATGGTGACCCAGCGGCGCTGACGCAAAAACGCCATCAGGCGGTTCTGGCCGGTTCCGATCAGCTTTGCGGCCTCGGCCACCGAATAGGTTTCGTGCGTGACGGTTACTGCGTCGAAGAAAGCTGTCTTCGGCGCGTCGGCGGCGACCTTCTGCTCGAGCATCAGGTTTTCGTGGGAAAGCTCGGTGTTGTCCGCTTCCAGGGCAACAACCTTCTTCACGTTGTCAGTGAGCAAGGCCAGCAAGGTGCGTGGATCATTGAGAGCGGCGGCGTAGTCGAAGGCTGGCTTGGCGTGAACTAGGCGCCAGAAGCCTTTAACGAGGCGCTTCTTGAATTCGCGAACAATCGCGCTGTTGCGCATATAGGTAAGGATCAGCGTCGACTGCTGCTCGTTGAGGAGAGCGAATTCTGTGGGGCGCCCTCCTGTACTTTCGGATTTGAAATCCAGAAGTCCGAACTCTTGAAGATCGGACTGGTAGGTACGGGCAAGCTTGATAACGCTGGCGTGATCCACTTCACAGCCTGCAGCGATGGCGAGAGTGGTTGTGACCGCCTCACCATCTACAAGGCTAACGATTTCGGTACGCGACACGTTTTCAGAATTTACAAAACGTGTCGCGACATGGTTCGGGGTATTGCCGGTGTTGAGTTGTGTGTGCATACTCGGCTCCACAAGTTGTGTTGCTGTTGAAAAAGCCGGGATTGCGCCCCGGCTTTTTTGTGCCTCGAATTTAGTGAACCTGTGAACCCACGATGGCTGCTCGATCGGCCATAGCAACCGCGTGGGCGGCAAGTGAACGGCAGAAGGATTCGAAAGATCCGGCGTAGCCTTTGTCTTTGTGGTCAAACACGCCGTCGGCGAAAACCTTTCCGCCCAGGCCAGCGACAAGACCGAAGCTTGTCGAGATGCCTGCAAACACCTGAAGAGCGTCATCGATGTTCGAGCCGATCTGCTTCACAGCGAGAAGGCCGTAACGGTTCGATAGCTCGATGAGTGCGCGGTCGCGCCAAGGCTGATCGAGAGCGCCGACCCACGACTCTTCAATCCACGAAGGAATTTCAATGCGGTCACCGCTGTCATCGAGCCAGCGCTCAACACGCTTGCTCCACGCCTTGTAGGCGCGACCATAAGCCTGCATGTCTGCGGTTTTGGTCATCCCCTGCAGATCAGGAAAGCCCTTTTCCTTGCAGCGCTCCGGCGCGCGGTCAAAGAGCTGATGGTTGAGTTGCTCCGCAAAGCCATCCTGGCTCATGCTCGTCCGAGCGATCATGTCTCGCGCAACGGCGACCAAGACCGCATCGCGTGTTTCGTGTCGCAAGTTCGACGTTTCCATGGGAACTGCTCTCTTCTAATCTGGCTTCAATGGATCGGCGGATACGGATGTCGCTTAGGCGGCCATCTCGGCCCAAGGAAACGACGGACATAGGGATTCTTTTTTGAAAGCACCTTCGGTCAACGCCTCCGCTCGCTTGGCAATCACTGGAGACATGCCGTGCTTTCCCCGAACCCAGCCGGAAACGGTGCTTTGATCAACCTTGAGCTTTTCGGCGGTGGCCTCCTGGGTGCCGAAGTAGTCAACGAGGCCCTTATAAATAGCGTTCATGATGCCCCTCCATACGGGAATACCCATATAGTAGGTTATGGGAATGCCGATTTGCAAGGGTATGGGAGCACCCGTAATACTTCGCGGATGGAATTTAAAGAAAGACTCAAAGCAGCCCGCCGCCACGCCGGTTTAAATCAGACCGAGCTTGCCGAGCGTGCCGGCCTCACGCAGACATCAATCTCCGACCTCGAGCGCGGCAAGTCGAAGGCGACAGCTTTTGCCGCCCAAATCGCTTCGGTGTGCGGCGTATCGCCTATGTGGCTCGCTGAAGGCACTGGCGACATGCTTAAGGGTGTCGCGGCACACGCTGAGCGGATTCAGCCAAGCGTGGCAATGTCTGACATCCAGAGTTGGGATGACGAAACCCCGCTTGATGACGACGAGGTTTACGTGCCCTTCCTTCAGGAGGTGGAGCTGGCAGCGGGCTCAGGCCGGTTTGCGATCGCAGAAAGCGATACCTCGAGGCTGCGCTTCTTCAAGAAAGACCTTCGCCACAACAACGTGCAGTTCAACAACGCAAAGTGCGTGGTCGTTAGCGGCAACAGCATGCTGCCGGTGCTTCGCGATGGCGCCACGGTAGGCGTGAACGTCGGCAAGAGTTCGTTGGGCGACATCGTCGACGGCGACATGTACGCGATCAACCACAACGGGCAGCTCCGCGTGAAGCAGGTTTATCGGCTGCCAACCGGCATTCGTCTGCGAAGCTTCAACCGTGACGAACACCCGGACGAGGACTACACCTTCCAGGAGATCCAGGATCAACAAATCGCAATCCTGGGTCACGTGTTCTGGTGGGCGATGTATTCACGATAAAAAGGATTAATTCTGTTTACACACAAGGAGCAAGTAATGATAAAAAAAATCACCACCATTCTATTTTTGTCGGTTTTTCTAGTGGCTTGCGCGGGAAAGCCCACACAAAAAGAACTTGATAATGCTGACTATGGACAACCTGTTGAGCAAAGCATCGCAGAGGATTTGACGAAAAGTTTCTTTGCTCAATATTTGAAAGATCCCTACTCGGCCCAGTACTCATTCGGAGGAATTTACAAGGGCTACAACGTTGGTAGCGTCTTTGAAAATAGGAAAATCACAGCTGGTTACCTTCTTGACGTCAGCATCAACGCCAAGAACAGTTACGGCGGCTATGTTGGCACGAAGACTTATAAGTTCATTTTCCACAACGGAAGAATGGTTCGAGGGTATGAAATTTTGAAAGCGAGTGGTGCTCCGATTACGATTTATTGAGAACGATACTCACTGAAAGTCCGGCTCTGCGCCGGGCTTTTTCATTCTTGTAGTTAGGGCCCACCCTCCAGCCCTTCGACCGCATGCGCATAGAAGGCGCTGGCCTCCTCCGCCAGCTCCCGCCACTCATCTCTGTCGATTACACCGGTGCGCTTCAGTTCGTCCGACATCATCATCAGGGCTTCGAACCGTTTTTCGACGCTCATGCGGATCTCAGGCTCTTCCAGCAACCTGCGCCAGGTAACTATTGCCTTTTCTTTCTGATCGTCGCTCCTTGCAGCTCACCTGATTGTCTGTGAGCTGTAGAGTCGCTGCAGTCATTGATGTTCTGCGGCGCCGGCGTGCGGCATTCGCGCGTGGTGGCTGTGCGCCACGGATGGTAAGGTGCGGGCTCAATTACGGGAGGGATACCATGGGCTTGAAAACGTGCACTCTGCTTGCCGCCTTGGCGATGACCTTGGCTGGCTGCGCAGCACCTCAACATAGGACGGCGGCGGCTCCAGCCATCGCGCCCGCGATCAAGACGCCGCACGTATTTAAGCCAATCGATTTCAAATATGACCCAAAGTCACCGGAGGCCATCAACTTTTCTCGCCAGCTAGATCTCCCGGCATGGCAATGTGACCTTGAGGCAACAACCGGCAACACGATGGTGCGATATGCGAATGCCCAAACGATTTCCGTGTACAGCAACTCGCTGATGGATTGCTTCAAACATGCCAGGGCGCAGGGCGACGAGGCCGTGAATCGACTCAAGGCGGCCAAGGTACCGGCGAAGCAGGCAGAACTGAGCAAGGACCTATACACGAAATGGTCAGCCTATCTCACCACCATGAGCCCGTATCGCACCACGGACCAACAAGCTAAATCCGCGTACCAGGCCGCCAAAGAAGCGCTGGCAACCGAGATTAAATTTTCTAACTAACCTCCCCTCTCTCATCCAGGCCCGCAAAGCGCGGGCTTTTTTATGACTACAAATATCGGCAGTTATATTTTTTATGGGAATACCCGTTGACACTAAATATGGGAGTGCCTATATTTGCATCCAGGCCAACGCAACACCGGCCCAGCAGCGAAAGCCGCGCCGCTCTTTAGCTCCACCGCTTCACCTTGCCGGATCACCACCGGCCCAGATTCAAAGGCAGCGATGAACCGGCCTCAACGGTTCAGAGGGTTGGCAACTGACCCGGGCGTGCAGCGTAAAACGCCAAGAACAGTTATCCAGCGGGAGAACAAGCCGAAAGGCCCGTGGCTGGAGGAACAATTTGAGTTAGGCCGGTGATCGACGCCAGTAGCGGATCCCTGCGGAAAGTTTCACTGATGCACCTGGCGACGGGTGCATTGGGAAAACAACCGGAGCGAGACAATGAACGAAGCCCAGACAAAACAGATTCAAGACATTGTTCAAGACATCGCGACCGACGAAAGCATCAGCTTTGATGAAGCTTTCGCAATCGCGATGGGAATGTTGAAGTTTCATGCCGACGGCATGCCTAAAGGGAGAAAGGCGTTCGGCTGCGGAGGATGATGCTGCAAACCCAGGCCGTCGCCAGTAGCGGGCCTGGGCACCCTCCCCCGACACCACCCGCATGCACTCCCCTCCGCGCCCAACGGCAACCAGCGGAGCGGGTGAGTGCATCCGAGTTTTGTTGGATCAACACCGCCACTTGGGAGCCGACCATGTCAGCACTACGCAAAGCTCAGTTTGAGTACGACGAACTTCTGCCACCGCCAGTGAGCGAGCGCGACCCGGCGGAAACGGAGTGGCTTGAGCACTCCGCTGAACAGTTGGTATGCGGCTCGGACGTAACGTGGAAGCGCCGATCTAGCCCGGAGCGGAAGGTGACCAAGGCGGAGTACGCCGCACACCTGCAGCTGCACCTGACCGAGCGGCAGATCGACGGACTTGATGATCGTGACTCGTTCGCCAACCTCGTGTTGGCGGTGGTCGTAGGCAGCCCGGCCGAGGCGCTGACCCACGCCAAGCACCTGCTGGGCAGTAACAGCCCGGTCACGCAACTCGAAGCGATCGCAGCTATCTTCCTTCGCCCGCACGCCGCCGATGCGGTGGCCGCCGAGCAGGAAGCAGCCGAGGACGACGTGGACGCTGATCTGTGAGCCCTCACATCCTGATCGACCAGGCGCTCGAAGGCGTTGCCACGCCATTCGGCGCAGAGGACATCAGCCTGCTAGTCCAGGCCCTGATCACCCGCCTCTTCACTGACGGCGCAATCACCATTGACGAGTTCAACCACTACTGCAAGCGGCTGCGTGACATTTGTCAGCGGCGCAAGGAGACGGCATGAGTACGGCACCGGTTAAATCGCTGATTGACGAGCAGCTTGAGGACATCAGCGCTCATAACTTGCGCGAGGCGTATGGCCTGGCCGAACGGCGTGGGTTCTTCGGTGCACCTGTCGAGCAATACGCCGAGCCGGGCTACGGTGGCCGGGTTCTCCAGGTGCTGCGATATCGAGTGCAGAAACAAGAATCGCAGCAATGAGTTCTCGCTTCTTCGTCTTCTGGCGCAGTTCATTCCTACCGCTCGCCACCTGCACCGCCCTTATGTTGTTCGGCGCCCTCGCCGGTCGCATCACCCAATAAGGAATCGCCATGCAAATCGATCCTCGGGCCAACGCCCCCGAGCGCATTGCTGCGCCTGCACCGCTGCCCCACGTCAGCCGTCGCGCACTCAAACGCGTGAAAAACCCCATCCCCGCGCCGACGGAATGCCGCTACTGCGGTGGCGAAGTCCACTTGGTGTGCAATTCGGAAATCTACAGCGGCCGTAGCTATGGAGATTGGCCATATGCCTACCTCTGCGTCGGCTGCCGGGCCTATGTAGGCCTGCATCCAGATACTGATATTCCTTTGGGCACACTGGCCGACGACAAGCTCCGCGCGGCGCGCAACCGCAGCAAGGCTGCCTTTCATGACCATATGAAAAAAGCCGGCCTGAGCCGCACGCTCGCTTACCGATGGCTGGCCGGGAGCATGAATATCGAGGTCGGAAAATGCCATTTCGGATGGTTCGAGCACGAGGAATGCACCGCCGCCGAGCAGGCGGTGAAACTCGCGCCCCCTCAAACAGCCGTGGCCCAGGCATTCGCCAAAGCTCAATAAACATTCCCTCAAACGCTGCGTACATCGCGGCAAGGAATCCGTATGTCCGCAGAGCGCAAACCCAGCCCAGTTGTAGAGGGGATTGAGTCGAGCGTGGTCACCACCATCGAGCAACGCCGATCACCCACTGCCGTAACTGAGGCGGCAGCTCAAACCAACGACGCTGCCAGCATCATGTCCGTGATCATCCAGGTAGCGGCCAATCCAAATGTCGATGTCGGCAACATGGAACGACTGATGCAGATGCACGAGCGCCACGTCGACCGACAGGCTTCGGCAGCGTTCAGCATTGCAATGGTCAGCGCGCAGAAACGAATCAAGCCGGTGACGCGTAATGCGGTCAACAAACACACCGCCAGCACTTACGCCACGCTCGAAGATATAGACCGGAAGATCAGCCCGATCTTCACCGAGGAAGGTTTCTCGCTGTCCTTCGGCACCGCCGATTCACGCCTGCCTGGTCATCTGCGCATCACCTGCGACTGCATGCACGCCGGCGGCCATACGAAGCTCTACCAGCTAGACCTGCCGATTGATGCCGCAGGATCTGGCGGCAAGACAAACAAAACCGGTGTTCAAGCGAACGGCTCGACGATCAGCTACGGCCGGCGATACCTGACCCAGATGATTTTCAACGTCACCACGACCGATGACGACGATGACGGGAATTCGGGGCCGCTACCCACGGAGGTCTCGCCGCCGGAACCTGAAGCCCTTCCTCCCTACCCTCCCGAAAAGTTCGCCGAGAACTTCCCCAAATGGGTCGGCATGATTTTGGGTGGGCAAAAGACAGCCGAATACATCGTCTCAATGCTCGGGGTCAGAGCTTCGCTAACCGAGCATCAGAAAAAAACCATCCTCGCAATCATCGCACCATCACAAGAAGGGGACGCATCTTGATAATTCACTCGGTAATCCAAGGCTCCGCCGAATGGCACGCACTGCGAGCTCAGCACTTTACCGCTTCGGAAGCCCCCGCAATGAAGGGCGCCTCCAAGTACCAGACCCGCACCGATCTGCTGACGCTGAAGAAGACCGGCATTCCGCCGGACGTCACGCCGCCGCAGCAGTACATCTTCGATAGAGGCCACGCCACAGAGGCATCGGCCCGACCTCTGGTCGAGGGCCTCATCGGTGAGGAGCTGTATCCGGTCGTTGGCACGCTGGGTAACCTGCTCGCGTCCATGGATGGTATGACGATGCTCGGCGAGACATTGTTCGAACACAAACTCTGGAACGAATCGCTCGCCGCCCAGGTAAAGGCTGAAGATCTGGAGCCGCACTACTACTGGCAACTTGAGCAGCAACTGCTGGTGAGCGGTGCCGAGAAAGTGATCTTTGTTTGCTCCGATGGCACCGAAGACAACTTCGTGAGTATGGAATATCGCCCAGTCGCGGGCCGCGCAGATCAATTGGTTGAAGGCTGGAAACAGTTCGAGGCGGATCTTGCTGTCTTCACTCCGATCGAAGTCGTGCCCGAGGCTATCGGAATAACGCCGGACAGCCTGCCCGCCCTGCGCATTGAAGTCACCGGTATGGTCACTGCCAGCAATCTTGAGCAGTTCAAGGCTCATTCGATGGCAGCACTCGAGTCGATCAATACCGTCCTGGAAACTGATCAGCACTTTGCCGATGCCGAGAAAAGGGTCAAATGGTGCATCGATGTTGAAGAGCGTCTTGAGGCGGCCAAGCAGCATGCGCTGAGCCAAACCGAAAGCATCGACGTACTCTTCCGAACCATTACCGATATCGGCGCCGAGGTTCGCAGAAAGCGGCTTGAACTGAAAAAACTGGTCGAGGCGCGCAAGGTCAGCATCCGCGAAGACATCGTCATGAATGCCGCCAAGGCGCTTCAGACGCACATCGATCAGATCAACAGCTCGTTGGGCGATAAGGCCCGAATGCCCGCGGTGCCCGCCGACTTCGCCGGCGCTATCAAGGGCAAGAAGTCCATCAGCAGTCTGCGCGATGCCGCCGACTTGGAACTGGCCCGGGCGAAAATCGAAGCCAGCCGGATTGCCGACGGCATCCGCACCAACTTGGCCAGCCTGGTCAAACTCGCCGCTGACCACCTGTTCCTGTTCAACGATACCCAGCAGTTGGTGCTCAAAGCCAATGACGACCTGGTTGCGCTGATCAAGGTGCGGATTTCGGAGCATCAGGCGGCCGAGGCTAGGAAGGAAGAAGAGCAGCGCGAGCGGATTCGCACTGAAGAGCGCCAGCGCCTGGAGCGGGAGCAGCAAGAGGCGGCGCGTGTTGCGGCGGCCAAGGCGGCGCAGGCCGAATTGGTGTCGCCTGCCCCAACGAAAGCAGTCCCCGCCGTTGCAACGATCGTAAAGCCTGCCACCTCAGCGAAACCGGTGAGCTACCGCGCCAAAGTCACCGATCTGGAGGCTCTGGTACACGCGGTTGCCGGCGGACTGGCGCCGCTCAGCGTGCTGACTGTCGACTGGGATGCATTGAATGCACTGGTCGCCCAGCAGGGTTCGCTCTTCAGCATGACTGGCGTAACCCTGGTGAACGCCGCGGCATGAGCAAGATGAAGCGAGTAACAAGTCAACGACGCCGGCAGGCCTGGCTGGGCCTGCCGGCCAGCGGCATTGAAGAGGTTGGCCATGGCCAAAAGTGGGCAAGAACGATCGGCCAAGACGGCGCTGAAGCGGCAGGAAAAGAAGGAAGTAGAGCTGCGCCACAAAGTGCGTCACGGCATCACAGAGATGCTGGCCGACCTCATGCGTTGGAACGAGATCGAGGAAGCTGGCGAGGCGTTGCAACTGCTGATATTGAATGCTGATCCAGTTGCGGCCCTATCTCAGGCTGCCGCTGACCTTCCCCTTTCGCCGTCTGGACTGATTCGGCATCACGTCAGGCCTGGCATTCTTGACCGGCTGGATGATGTTGCCCAGAGCCTACGCGGGGCCAGCCAGAAACATGCGATTGAGCTGCTGATTCTGTGCGCTCATACGGCCGGACCGGAAGGCTCTGCAAGGCACCTGCGTATTCCGCGACACGAAATCACGATCAGTGAAAACGTGTCGCGACAGCTTGAAGAGTTCGCCAACACCGGTATCGAAACATAAAACCCTACCTGATCAAGCACTCCCTAACACACTTCGTCAATTTTTTATCGTCTATAATTAATGGTTCAATTTCTACCGTATTTACAGGCGTCCAAATTGCACGAAGTTCGTACTGACCAGAAAATTTAGTTCTTTTTTTTGTCACTGGGGCGCCACCCCAATCCTGCTGATTCCACACTTCGTCAGCATCGGTATATTCAACAGCATGTATACCATGATACTTTACAAGAACCTTAGTGGTGATAGCTTTTGTTAATCGTGCAATGAACCCCTGCGGCTTTATGATCTCAACGCATGTTTCAGACCCTTCAAGTTGAGCAAAAACCTTAGAGGAACACACTGCAGACAAGCTAAGAATAAAGCAGTCTTGGGACTCTACATTTTGTCGCAGAGTCAAACTCCCACTTCCTTGAATTCGAAAACCAAGTCCATCACAGTTACTAAAGTCGCCCATCCCAAAATCAGTAAGCGCTTTTCTTCCGACGGGATCATTATCCTCGGATGAAAAACTATCTATTTTATGAGAAACAAATTTTTTGCCTTCATATGAGTCTGCCACCCCGCGCTTATGCTCTGACTTTCTGAAGTCGTACAACGTGCCTATTCGCAAATTCCCAGACCTCAACAATGAGTCGTTGTACTTCTTACTTTGATACCGAAAAAAGCCGTCCATACCCACTCCTTTTATTGGCTATTTCAGACACTAGAAATTTTAAAACAGAACGATACAACTAATTTCTTCTAAACATAAATTCGGCCTCCTTTAACATGGCACGACATTGCTTATCTACAGCTGTCAAAAGTTCTAAAATATTCCAGTTATTTTGCACAGCTAAATATGCTTTGAAACTTCCTGTAATCGCATATTTCACATCTAACCCTTCAAGATCAACCTTAAACCGAATCACTTCCGTACCTACATCGATTACGTCAGGCAGATCAAAAGCAACTGGTGTCATTCCGCGATCTGATGAGTTGATAAAATTTGATGACCTTGCTTTTGCAATCACAGGATACAAATTCCGGTGCTTATCGTGATTTGAAATTTCACGCAGCCCCTCAAGAGCGGAGCAGCCTTCAACACCTTGGGCAAACGGTTGATATTTTTTTATGAAGTATACCTTGTCGAGAGGCACGAATTTAAAATAGCGCTGACTGCCCCAATCATTCTCATTGGAGAGAATTGGAAACTGTATTTTAGGGGCTTGCTGAATAGTAGGCTCGTCGCCAATATGAAGCGTAGCAATCTGCCACCAAAGATAATCCAAGCAAGAGCGATAGTTATGAATCGCATCGCCCAGCACTAACCCTACACCAATGGAATCAACTGGTAACTCCTTCACGGCGACCGATATACAACCTCGTTGATGGTCTGCCTTGTTGAGGATGGGGATATCCAGCAAGTCCCCATCAATGAAACCATCAAAGCTTCTATAGACCTCTGAAAGATGAAATGCGGCCCGGTCAACTTTCGCCCATGAGTCTTTTAAAGAAAACACCATAGCCCCCCCATCTAGCTCAACGCTGGAATCTCTTATTACCCTACTTCAACGAATCACGCCAGCCGGCGAGGCAGGCGTCTGCCTGGAGATAACCCATGAGCATTCCCGCAAACGCTTTGAGCGACGAAGAGTGCCTGCACTACGCCGCGCTTGAGCCGTCCGCCGCCGCAGAGCTGACCCGACGCCTTACTGCCCAAAGCATCGACCCAGGCGCTGAAAGCGAAGAGTTGCGAGAGGACATCCGTCGACTGGAGAGCCAGGCCGAGGATGATTCAGAGGAGCTGGACAAACTGCGGGACGGCGCTGGTGAAGCCTGTGAGCTGATCAAGCGCGCAATGAATCACGACGAAGATGAAGAGCTGTCAGTGAGCGTGCTTCTTCAAAAAGCCCTCGACTGCCTGGAGTAATGCCATGAGCACATTTGCCGTATTCGGAATGAATGAACACTTCGCCCGCGAAGAGGCGAAGCGCAAGGTTCGTGACTTCAAGATCGAGAGAGGTCAGCGGATCGAACTGTCTATGAGCCAATGGCTCCAGGCGGTCGAGGATCGCGTAGTAAAGATCATGGACGGCAAGCGTGTCGCCCAGCTCAGCAGCATGTTCGATGCCCCCCAGTACGCCGCTGATTACGCCGACCGCATCCGTAAGCTGGGCCGATGCCGCGACGTGATTATCAGGGCAAAGATCAAGCTGCCGCAGAACGATACAAGGCGCAAGTCAGCGACAAAGCTTTCATGGATGGACTACTCACCGGAGTCGACCGCGGCTGCCTGAGTATCCACCACTTACCGCGCCAGCTGACGAGAATGTCTTATGGAAATCACTTACGGCTCGGTCTGCTCGGGCATCGAGGCGGCAACGCTTGCATGGAAACCTCTCGGCATGCGTGCCGCCTGGTTCGCCGAGATCGAAGCCTTCCCCAGCGCGGTACTGGCCCACCACTACCCCAATACGCCGAACCTCGGCGACATGACCCAACTCGCAGGCAAGGTGCTGGGCGGAATGATCGCGGCGCCAGACATACTTGTCGGCGGAACCCCGTGCCAGGCCTTCAGTGTCGCCGGCATGCGCCAGGGCCTGCTCGACCCGCGCGGCGCCCTCACCATCAAATACGTGGAGCTCGCAGATGCAACTGACTATGTTCGAACCAGTCGCGGCAAGCCGCCCTGTGTCATCGTTTGGGAAAACGTCCCCGGCGTCCTCAGTGATAAAGGGAACGCCTTCGGATGCTTTCTTGGCGCGCTTGCTGGGGAAGACTGCGAATTGCAGCCTTCAGGGAAGAAATGGCCAAACGCTGGTTGTGTGTATGGACCCAAAAGAACAATCGCGTGGCGGGTCCTGGACGCCCAATATTTCGGATTGGCCCAACGACGCCGCCGTGTGTTCGTTGTCGCAAGTGCTCGAGACGGATTCGATCCCACCGAGGTACTTTTTGAGCGAGAAGGCGTGCGCCGGGATACTGCGCCGCGCCGAGGCGAGGGGCAAGACGTTACCGGAACAGCTCCTTTCGGCCCTGCGCTCCAGTGCGGATGCGGATACGTGTTCGGAGAAGAGCTCGGACCGTACGGCTGCGTGAACTGCGAGGGTGATGAAGGCCCTGCGGTGACGATGTTCGGCGGTATCCCGGCGTTCGGTGCGGGCAATGCATCAGGCTCTATTGAGCGATCAGGCACCCTCACCCACCATGGTGGCAGGCAGGATTTTGAAAGCGAGACGTTCTTCGTCGCGCCGACATTGGCCGGCGGCGGACGCAAGTCCGGAGGATACTCGCTCGACGACATCCCCATCACCGCCCCCGCACTTCGCGCCCAGGCGCAGAGCAGCCACCGCGCCGACTCAGAGGCCTTTATCGTGGCCGGGACACTCAACGCCAACGGCAAGGCCGCCGGCAGCGCAACCCAGCAAGACGCCGAATCTGGACTGCTGGTAGTGCACGGTACGCAAGACCCTGTGATTAGCGACTCGACAGCCTTCGCGCTCGGGCGAAACAATGGACAGGAAAATGCAGTACTCGCTTTCTCCTGCAAGGATCACGGCGCAGACGCTGGGGCGATATCGCCGACGCTTCGTGCCATGAACCACTCAGGGAGCCACGCGAATGCTGGCGGTCAGGTAGCGATTGTCGCCGCACTATCACCAACGCTTAGATCCAGCAACGTGCGCAACAACAGCAACCCAGTCACTGAAGCTGACATGCTGGTCGCTTTCACCCAGAACAGCAGGAGCGAGGTCCGCCAGATAAACGGCGACGGCCAGATCATCGGAGCTCTCGCCGCCGAAAGTGGAGCCCAGCAACAGAACTACCTGGCCAGTACCTCAATGGTACGCCGCCTCACCCCCCGCGAGTGCGAACGCCTCCAGGGTATGCGGGACGACTACACACTGATCCCGTGGCGTGGCAGGCCGGCAGATGAATGCCCTGACGGCCCACGGTACAAGGCGATCGGTAACAGCAAGGCGGTTACCGTCGTTCGATGGATCGGCCGGCGACTTTTGCAACAACTCTGAACTCCCCCACTCCACCGCCGGGCATGTCCCGGCAAGGACGATAATCAATTGAAAGACCGTGACATGCGTGCGCTGGACAGGGACAAGGATTGGTAAAGGCACGCCACACCACATGTGGCTTGACTAAACCTCGCTCATACACCATAAAGCCATAGGTAGGCCATCAGAGTTTCAATAAATGGATTTAAAACAAGTAAACCAAGCCAACAAAAATATTGAATACAGCATTGTGTCAGCGAGTATATTTTGCGCCAATACTTGGATGACGTTGATTGCTCCGCTAGTAATCGGCCTGTTTGCCAGTAAGCTATTTGCAAGCCAAGACTTCACCCCAACGGAAATCACTCTTTACTCTATCTCAATTACGATCCACATAATTTTTGCCGTCATAATTTTTTATGCCGGAAACAGAAGATCTACAACTCTCGCAGTGGAAGAATCATTGACTGAGACTGAAAAGTACAAATCAGAAATAATCCCCAAAGCCAAAGCAGTATATGAAGTATCCAAGACCCAACAGAGCGTCACATACTTAATGACACTGGAGCTTGAGTCGTTAATCGACGAGGTTAGGTCGCGCCCAGTAGACTACCCACTCGCACAAGGATTGAAAGATTGGGAGGCCGGACTTAATCGAATTCTCTGGCACTTGGTAGATCACCGCACACAACTATTTGGGTACAAAGGCGACTCTCTATATAACTTTGCCCTATATATGTATGACGAAACAAGTGAAGAGCTATGTATAAAATGGCGCAGCCATGACAACCGACTTAACACTTCTAATAGACGATGGAAACCCGGGTTCGGACATGTGGGTCTAGCCTTCATCCAAGGTGAAGCAAAAATTTGTCAAGATATTGCGATTAGCTCAGAGCTATCCGATAGCGCCACTATAGAGTCTGACAAAAAGAATTATAGATCATTCATCTCCGTACCGATAAAGGACTCCTACAACATATTGGGTGGAAACAAACCACTAGGTGTGCTAGTATTCACTAGCAATCACGTTAGCCAGTTCTCTTGGGAGCGTGACAAGATATTTACTTTGACAGTCGCAAAGATACTGTCTATGTATATCGAACGTCACATGATTTCGCTAGTGGAGGGTACAAAAAATGAAAGGGAAGGAAAATAAACTTTCTGGATTGGTTGGCCTAGTGGTGCAACCACCCTCCATTAATACAGGCATAATTTCCGAAAGCTTGAGCTTTGAAGACTGCATTATTCAGAGTTCAAAGCATAGCGGATCTTTTTCCCGGGAATGGGTTGAGTCTGAAGTAGAAAAAAGCTCTGATTATTTCACTAAAGAAATTTACAGCAACGCTTAGTATTTAGCTTCAGCCCACAAATCAAAATAAGCTCGCTCTGGCGGGCTTATTTTTTGCCCGCGTTTCAATAGCATCAGCCCCTTAATCGATGTAACTCCCTCTCCCTTCAAAGTCAGCCGCTATAGCGGCAAGGACGAAGTCATGCCTGTAGAAAATGAAATTCGCCTCAACAGCGCGGCGCGGGATGTCATCGCCGAGCGGCAACGCCAAGTATCAGTCGAGGGCTTCTCGCTGTATCGCGACGATCTGTACGTGAATGGCGAACTTGCCGAAGCAGCATCCACCTATGCAAGCCTCGCCGGGAATCCGCGCAGCATGAGTTCGGCCTGGCCCCGTGTGATTGGGGAGTTCAAGCCGAGTGCTGATCGGCGCCGCAACCTTGTGAAGGCGGCGGCACTGCTGCTGGCAGAGATTGAGCGCGTCGATCGCGCCCGCTTGATCAAACACTGGCCGGTAAAGCGAGATGAAAACGGGATGTTCCAGCACCCCGACATGCCCGACTTCGACGAGGGTGACGGAGACAAGTGCAAAGCCTGGCTTGCTGAACAGGGCCTGATCGTGGCCATGGTAAGCCTGGAGTCGGCAGAACCCGCAATTGCCGACCGCTACTTCGAATCACACGACCCGAATTGCAGCTACTGGGAGCCTGAGCGGCCTGAAGGCGAAGGCTGGTTCTGCCTGGCAATTCACGACACTGACGATGGCCCGGTCTGCTGGTGGGCGCGCCGCGAGGTGACGCCATGATCTTCGCCCCGCTCTACATGGCCTACCTCATCTACAAGGGGCCGTGGCGATGATCGTCAAAATCGCATTTGACCCAGCCAAACTGAAAGCCGATGACGAAGCCTGGCCGGCTTTCAACGCTGGTGGCCTCACCCTCAAAATCTGGGCGCTGTACAAGAAGCATTTCGTCACCTCGCAACACTTTCGCGAGTCCTTGGTGCAGATGGCCGAGCTGTTTGAGCGGATGCTCGACATCGATGACCACGATATCCGGCCCTACATGAATATCGACGAGTTCATGGGATACCTCGGCGCCTGCGGCATTTACGGGACAGTGGTCGGGCCACGGCATAAAGAAATGGCCGAGTGGGTTGTCAGGTACTGGGACTATTTCAACCTCTCCACACAGCGAGCCGTGACGCTTCAGTTCAAAGTTGTGAAGGAAGTAGATGAGACCTTAACGATCTGCGGTTTTGGCCCGCCCCCCTCCGTGTAACCCCTCCCCCAACTCAACAGCCTGCCGGTGTACGGCGGGCGAGGAATCCCCATGCTCGCAACAAAGCTTTTCGCCCTCCTCATGGGCGTACTGACCTACCTGGTCCTATCCGTACTCTGGTTCGTTCGGGCAGCGCCCTGGCTCTTTACCGAGGGCTCCGAGGCATCCCTATTCATCTTCGTCGTTGGCATGGCCATCTGGCTCATCTTCACGGCCTGCTTGTTCATTCACCTCATTCAGAAAGTGCGGCCGGCGTAGAGCTTCCGCTTTATTTCCCCTTCTGCCGCAACGCGCGGCATGGAGCATCACCGCCCAGTCCGGGCAGAGGTAACCGCAATGCCTGGAGAGCCGCAATTTTCATATGCGCCAGACCCCGACAAATTGACCGAGAAACAAATGGCGGAACGCCTGGGTACGACAGTAAAAGCCCTGCAAAGCCGAAGAAGCCGAAACCAAATTCCAGAGGGTGTTTGGAACAAGTTCGGGCATCACATCATGTACAGCGTAAGGAGATACGACGAATGGCTGGAAAGTCTGTGGGTTTGCCCGCCGGGATGGAAATCAGAGGCGACACAATCCGCATCCGTTTTAGTTGGGAGGGTAAGCGTCGATCAGAAACACTCACGCTTCCCACCACGAAAGCGGGGATCCAGGCTGCCACCCGCCTTAGAGATCAAGTAATCAGCCTGATAAAACACGGACTTCTCGACGAGGCCAAATATGCGGAGTTGTTCCCGGGGTCGGTCTTGTCCGGGGGCAAAGAGGTGTTGTTTGGGGAATATGCTCAAGCGTGGCTGAGCGGGAGGGAAATCGAGGAAGGCACGTACCTGAATTACAAAAGCGCGTTGAACCTGTACTGGATGCCGCACCTCGTACTGACTCGCCTGAGCGCAATCAGCACCATGATGTTGCGCAGGATCGTCGCAGAGGTCGAGTGGTCGTCACCTGGGGTGAAGCGCAACGCCCTGGTGCGCCTGAGCACTATTCTGGATGACGCTGTACGCGAGGAGCTCATCCCAAAGAATCCGGCTGAGCTATTGGACGCGCCGAAGCGCAAGAAGGGAGAGCCAGACCCATTCAGCCTGGATGAAGCGAACGAGATCATCGCCGAGCTTTATAAGACGGATCACTGGCCAAGCGGAATCTATGCAGCGTTTTTCGAGTTTGCTTTCTTCACCGGCATGCGCCCGCAGGAGATCATCGCCCTTCGCTGGGATGAGGTGGATCTCAAGAAACGCCAGGCGCATGTCTGTCGCGCCATTGCCCAGGGCGTTATCAAAGAACGCACCAAAACGAAGAAAAACCGCCACGTGCTGCTGAATGACAGAGCACTGCACGCGCTGGAGTTTGCCGCTCAGTACGCGAAACGCAGGAAAGCAGGCACCAGCTCAATCAAGGAATACCCCTACGTATTCCCTCCCTCCAAGATGAGCCAGCACATCAGGCAGACCTCTGACCTGCACAAACAATGGGGCCCGGCCCTGGAGAAGTTGGGAACACGTTATCGGCCGCCGTACAACTGCCGTCATACTTATGCGACAATATGCATAATGTCTGGCATGAATCCCGCCTTTATTGCCCAACAGCTTGGACACAGCGTCCAGATGCTGCTCTCGACTTATGCGCGCTGGTTGAACTCAAGCGGCGACTGGGGAGAGATGGAAAAGCTGCAAAATGCCCCAGGAATGGCCCAAGTGCCAAATGTGCGGCTCGCAACCCATTGATAGGTAAAGTAATTGATCTCCACAGCAAATATCACGATGCAGTTCGGCGCCAAGCCGTTATTCGAGAACGTTTCGGTCAAATTCGGCGCGGGCAACCGCTACGGCCTGATCGGCGCCAATGGTTGCGGCAAGTCGACCTTCATGAAAATCCTCGGTGGTGATCTTGATCCGTCCGGCGGCCAGGTCATGCTTGAGCCGAACGTGCGTCTGGGTAAATTGCGCCAGGACCAGTTCGCCTACGAAGAATTCAGCGTCATCGACACCGTGATCATGGGTCACGAAGAGCTGTGGAAGGTCAAGGCCGAGCGCGACCGCATCTACTCGCTGCCGGAAATGACCGAAGAAGACGGCATGGCTGTGGCTGAGCTGGAAACCGAGTTCGCTGAAATGGACGGCTACACCGCCGAATCCCGTGCCGGCGAGTTGTTGCTGGGCCTGGGTATCGGCATCGAGCAGCACTTCGGTCCGATGAGCGAAGTGTCGCCAGGCTGGAAACTGCGCGTGTTGCTGGCTCAGGCTCTGTTCTCCGATCCGGAAGTGCTGTTGCTCGACGAACCGACCAACCACCTGGACATCAACACCATCCGCTGGCTGGAAAACATTCTGACCCAGCGCTCCAGCCTGATGATCATCATCTCTCACGACCGTCACTTCCTGAACAGCGTGTGCACCCACATGGCTGACCTGGATTACGGCGAATTACGTCTGTTCCCGGGCAACTACGACGAGTACATGACCGTGGCGACTCAGTCCCGCGAGCAACTGCTGTCGGACAACGCCAAGAAAAAAGCACAGATTTCCGAGCTGCAATCGTTCGTCAGCCGCTTCTCGGCCAACGCCTCGAAAGCCAAGCAGGCCACTTCCCGCGCCAAGGCTATCGACAAGATCCAGTTGGCCGAGGTCAAGCCTTCAAGCCGCGTCAGCCCGTTCATCCGTTTCGAACAAAACAAGAAATTGCACCGCCAGGCAGTCATCATCGAGCGCATGGCCAAGGGCTTCGACGGCAAGCCGCTGTTCAAGGACTTCAGCTTCCAGGTTGAAGCTGGCGAGCGCGTGGCGATCATCGGCCCTAACGGCATTGGTAAAACCACCCTGCTGCGTACGCTGGTTAACGAACTGACTCCGGATGCCGGTAGCATCAAGTGGACCGACGCCGCAGAATTGGGCTACTACGCCCAGGATCACGCTCACGACTTCGAAGACGACGTCACGCTGTTCGACTGGATGGGTCAGTGGACTCAGGGCGAGCAAATGATTCGCGGTACGCTGGGCCGCATGCTGTTCTCCAACGACGAGATCCTCAAGTCGGTCAAAGTCATCTCCGGTGGCGAGCAAGGTCGCATGCTGTTCGGCAAGCTGATCCTGCAAAAGCCGAACGTCCTGATAATGGACGAACCGACCAACCACTTGGACATGGAATCGATCGAAGCGCTGAACCTGGCGCTGGAAAACTACCCGGGCACGCTGATCTTCGTCAGCCACGACCGTGAGTTCGTATCATCCCTGGCCACGCGCATCATCGAGCTGAGCCCGGACGGCGTGACCGACTTCAGCGGCACCTATGACGACTACCTGCGTAGTCAGGGTGTGGTGTTCTAAGCACTGCTGCAACATGAAAAAGCCCTGTCCTGTGACGGGGCTTTTTGCATTTCATGGCCCGCATTCTGGATGAGGCTGATACCTTCGCAAGCAGGCTCGCTCCCACAGGGGGATGCATTTCAAATGTGGGAGCGAGCCTGCTCGCGAAGACGCCAGAACTATCACCACAAATCCCGACAAAGAAATCGTTAGCCTGCTTCCTTTTATTCCCCACCCACGCCATGATGCGCTTCTCCCACCGCCGCCCGCGAATGAGCCCTCATGTCTGCGCAGCAATTGCCCCCGCAAAGCTCCATGGCGATCACCCTGCAGATCGTTTCCATTGTTTTCTACACCTTCATTGCCTTCCTGTGCATCGGCCTGCCGATTGCGGTGTTGCCGGGGTATGTCCATGAACAGTTGGGGTTCAGCGCGATTGTTGCGGGGCTGACCATCGGCAGCCAATACCTCGCCACCCTGCTCAGCCGCCCCATGGCCGGGCGGATGTCAGACACCGTGGGCACCAAACAGGCGATTGTTTACGGTTTGTCGGGAATTGTCTTGAGTGGCGCGCTGACGTTGCTGTCCACCCTGCTGCAAGCGTTTCCCCTGCTGAGCCTGGTGATCCTGATCGTTGGCCGGTTGCTGCTGGGGATCGCTCAGGGCCTGATTGGCGTGGGTACGATCAGTTGGTGCATGGGCCAGGTCGGCGCCCAGCACACCGCTCGCTCGATTTCGTGGAACGGTATCGCCTCGTACGGCGCCATTGCCATCGGGGCCCCGTTGGGGGTGGTGATGGTTGATGCCTGTGGCTTCGCCAGCCTGGGGATTACCCTTTCGGTACTGGCCATGGCGGCACTGCTGTTGATTCGCAACAAGCCATCGGTACCGGTGATTCGCGGCGAGCGCCTGCCGTTCTGGGCGGTCTTCGGGCGTATTGCGCCCTTTGGCGCGAGCCTGAGTCTGGCCTCGATCGGCTACGGCACGCTGACCACGTTCATTACGTTGTATTACTTGAATCGTGGCTGGAGCGGTGCCGCGTACTGCCTGACAGTGTTCGGAATCTGTTTCATTGTGTCGCGGCTGCTGTTCATTTCCGCCATCGGCCGGTTCGGCGGTTTCACCTCGGCGATTGCCTGCATGACCATCGAAACCGTGGGCCTGGCACTGTTGTGGCTGGCGCCGACCACCGGTTATGCGCTGCTTGGCGCTGGCCTGACGGGGTTCGGCCTGTCGCTGGTGTACCCGGCGCTGGGAGTCGAGGCGATCAAGCAGGTGCCCAACTCCAGCCGCGGCGCGGGGTTGAGTGCCTATGCGGTGTTCTTTGATCTGGCGCTGGCGATTGCCGGGCCGTTAATGGGGGCGGTGGCGCTGAATCTGGGGTATTCGTGGATATTCTTTTGCGCAGCGTTGTTGTCTGTCACGGCACTGGGCCTGACCTTATTGCTGAAACGCCGCGCATTGTCCTGATATCCATATCCCCAGGAGCTGCCGCAGCCTGCGGCAGCTCCTGGGAGGATCGGGGGCACGGGATAAAATCGACAAGGTCCTTACTGATCGGCCGTCTGCATTCCCGCCCGGCTCGGCTTGTCCAGGGTGCGTGAGAAGAAGCGCCCGGCTTCGGAGATCAGGTTGCGGTGGATGTCTTCACGGTCAACACCGTCCGCATCCGTGCAAATCGCCGGCATCGCGGCAATCTGCTCCTGCGTGCACGGCGCCATGAACACGAAGTGCCCTGCTCCCGCCAGCAACTTGAAGTCCGGCGCCACCGGCAGTTTGCGCGCCAGAGCAGCGGCGTTCTTGTCGAAGGCCACCAGTTTGTCGCCATCACCGCTGTACAGCAGCACCGGCACATGCACGCCCGCAAGGGTGTGGCGACCGAACTTCAGGCTCAGCGGTGCCATCAGCATCAACGCATGCACGCGCGGGTCGGCCACCGGCTGCAAATCATCTCGATCAACAATCAGCTCACCCTGGGTGTTGCAGGCATCGCGGTCATCAGGACGCTCCTGGCAATAACGACGCAGGCGATCCAGATCCGGGGTCGCCCCTGAGAGAATCAACGCCGTTTCACCGCCGGCCGAATAGCCAATCACGCCGACCTGATCGGGATTGACGAACGGCGCAAGCATGGGGTCGCCCAGGGTTGCAGTAATGGCTTCGGATATCTGGATCGGCCGCCCATACAGGTTGCTCAAAGTGCCGAGGCGGCTGTGATCCTTGTAGTTGTCACCGGGATGGAACACCGCCACCACCACAAACCCCTTGCGCGCCAGTGAAGTGACCAGGTCATGCAACGCCAGCGGCGTACCGGTGTTGCCATGGGACAGCATCAATATGGGGAAACGACCCATGGCGATTTTGCTGTCTTCACCCGCCGCAACGGTGTAGCCCTCCAGATTACTGCTGTGGTCGATGTCACTGGAGGGATAAAAGGCGATGGCACGCATGGGTTGCAAGTCCAGCGGATCGAGGAACGTCATCTCGTGATAGCCGACGCTCCAGTGCGGGTGCGGCGCGGGCGCGGCGTGCACTGAATTCAGGCTGCTGAGCAGGCAAATCAGTAACATTGCACAAAGACGCACCATGGCGAGACCCACCTTTGCTACTGGGCTGAAAGGCCCGATCGGCGTCGACTGGCGAAGACGCGGCCTTGTGCCTGTGTTTGCGGCGATCAAGGTCGTTGCAGAGCGGGGGCGTTAACCCTCGATTGCATAACCTGGGCCACAACACGTAAAACAAAAGAAATGACCAGAAACAAAAAACTCCGTATCTGACCATTGCAATGTTCAGAATACAGAGTTTTTTGGGTATTGCCCGAGCAGTTTGACGTCTTTACCAAAGCCTTACGCAGCGGCGAACAACTGCTCGCTGATTTGCGTGTGCGCATCGCTCATCGCCTTGCTGCGCACTTCCTCGCCGTAGGCCAGGCCCTGGGCACGGACGAATTCGATGTCGGTGATGCCAAGGAAGCCAAACAGCAATTTCAAATACTCTTCATGCGCCACGCCGCTTGCCTGACCGGCATGCAAGCCGCCCGAAGTCGATACGATTACCAGCTTCTTGCCACCGCACAGGCCTTCAGGGCCGGCTTCGGTGTAGCGAAAGGTCTGACCGGCGACGGCGATGCGGTCGATCCAGGCCTTGAGCTGGGTTGGAACGGTGAAGTTGTACATCGGAGCGGCAATCACCACGGCATCAGCGGCGATGAATTCGGCCAGGGTCGAAGCGCTCAGGTCCGCTTCATGTCGTTGCGCAGCATTGCGCAGTTCGGCGGTGGTGCCGGCCGCTACCAGGGTAGTCGAGGAAAAGTGGCTGATGGCATCAGCTGCCAGGTCACGGTAAGTCACAATGGCCGACGAATCGGCAGCTTGCCAGGCCTTGACCACTTCGCTGCTCAGCTGACGGGAAGCCGAGTTGTCGCCCAGAATGCTCGAATCGATATGCAACAGTTTCATGTGGGATCTCCAGGTGAGGACCGCCACGGGGCGATCTGATGGGAGTGATCCTACGCATGAAACCAATAGCTGATTAGCCGGCAACAATGCGATAGTTTGTCTCACTGATAGAACAATCGAGTTAAACACGATGCAAGACCTGAACGATCTCTACTATTTTGCCAAAGTGGTCGAAGCCGGCGGCTTCGCGGCTGCCGGACGTTTGCTGGGAATTCCCAAGTCGCGCTTGTCCCGGCGCATCGCGGAACTGGAAGAACGCCTGGGCGCGCGTTTATTGCAACGCACCACCCGACAATTGAAGCTGACAGCGGTGGGCGAGCGCTACTTGCGCCACTGTCAGGCCATGCTGCTGGAAGCCGAAATGGCCGACGAAGCAGTGGCGAGCATGTCCAGCGAGCCACGAGGTCGATTGCGGGTGTCCTGCCCAGTGGGACTGGCCCATGAAATTCTGCCGATGGCAATCAGCGACTTCCTGTCGAAATTTCCCCAGGTGCAACTGGAGGTCATGTTGTTGAACCGCCGGGTTGATCTGGTGACTGAGGGCATCGACGTCGCCCTGCGAGTTCGTGAACTCGGTGATGAAGACCCCTTGCTGGTAACCCGGCGCCTGCGTCAGGCGCAGACCGCTTTGGTGGCCAGCCCTGAATTCCTTCGCGAGCGAAATATCCAGACCCCGGACGACCTGAAGAACGTACCGGTCCTCGGCGCGCTGGAAGCCGACCGAATGGTCCATCTGCGTATGCTCGACGCCAACGGCAAGGCTTGTGACATGAGCCTCGAAGCGCGGCTGGGGATTGACGACTTTATCGTGCGCAAGGCCTGCACCCTATCGGGCCTGGGCTTTACGGTATTACCAATGATGTATTGCGAACAGGAACTGGCCAACGGCACACTGGTGCAACTGCTGCCGGACTGGTCATTGCCCGGCGGCTGGCTGCAAGCGGTCTATCCGCATCGGCGCGGCGTGATGCCGGCAGTGCGGGCGTGGATCGACCATTTGGTGGAATCATTCGAGGCGTGCGGGAATCGTTTGTTATGAAAGCAGGACGCATGAGCGAAGCGCAGGTCGCGCAATTTTGCCTGGCACTGCCAGGAGCGCGCGAGGACTATAAATGGGGCGGCGTGCGGGTGTTCTCTATCGCCGGCAACAAGATGTTTGCCGTGCAGAATCTGCGCGGAGATTCGCTGGCGTTCAAGGTCGACAAGGACCTGTTTCTCGGCCATTGCGACCGACCCGGCGTTCACCCGGCGCCCTATCTGGCCAGGGCACAATGGATCATCATGAACACGCCCTACCCATTGGGTGCCGAGGAGTTGCAAGCGTTGTTACAACGCTCGCATCAACTGGTGGTGAGCAAGCTACCCAAGCGTACTCAGGTCGGTTTGTTGCTCTAGAACAGCGGCAGCAGGTGAGCACCCAGGAACAGTTGATCGACCCAAAACACCTGATGTACTGCCACGATCAGCCAGAACACCAGTTGGAACGAGACTTTGCGGGTCTTGTGCCGAAACACCTGCTGGGCAATCAAGGCCCCCGGCCAGCCACCGGCCAACTCCAGCGCATGCAGGACGTTTTCCGGCGTGCGCCAGGCGTCTGCGCGAGCCTTGCGCTTGTCGCTCCAATACAGGAAAAACGCCAGCACGCTGACGATCCCGTAAGCCGCCAAAGGCAGCCACGACACCCCACGCAGCCACAGTGACAACGCGCCGTACAGCGGCAGCGCGCACAGCGCAGCCAACACCAGCAACTTCGAGCGCAGGTGCTGGACTTCACTCCCTGACTTTCGTCCTGAGCGCTGCCGACTGTCGGCCTCACTCATGGCTTGACTGCCGCCCAGTCAACCCAACCAAACTGCCAGGTGGCCAGAATCAGCAGGCCAAACGCGATGCGGTACCAGGCAAACGCCGCATAACTGTGAGTGGCGATGAACTTGAGCAATGCCTTGACCGCGATCATCGCAAAGATGAAGGCAGTCACAAAGCCGATGGCAAACACCGGAACGTCTGCCGGTACGAACAGATGACGGTATTTGAACCCCGAATACACTGCCGCCGCGACCATGGTTGGCATGGCCAGAAAGAACGAGAACTCGGTCGCGGTTTTGCGCGACAACCCGAACAGCAGGCCACCAATGATCGTCGAACCGGAACGCGAGGTTCCCGGAATCATCGCCAGGCACTGGGCGAAACCGACTTTCAGCGCGTCTTTCCAGGTGATTTCATCGACGGTTTCGGCATGCACTTCGTGTTGGCGCTTCTCGGCCCACAACATGATGACCCCGCCCACCACCAGCGCAGTTGCGACGGTAATCGGATTGAACAGATATTCGTGGATAAGATCGGAAAAAATCACCCCCAGCACCACTGCCGGCATGAAGGCGATCAGCAGATTCGCGGTAAAGCGACGAGCGCCCGGCTGGGTTGGCAAACCGGTGACCACATCGAGAATCTTGCGGCGAAACTCCCAGACCACCGCCAGAATTGCCCCCAACTGAATGATGATGTTGAAGGCGATGGCGCGCTCGCCACCAAAGTTGAGCAAATCGGCGACTATGATCTGGTGGCCGGTACTTGAAATGGGCAAGAACTCCGTCAGCCCCTCCACAACGCCAAGAATTACTGCCTGAAAGGCGGTCCAAAAATCCATCCATCCCCCAAAAAGCGGTGCCCTCGACACCGTTCAGTCAAACCTCGAACCCTGTGGGAGCGGGCTTGAATGACCGGCCTCAAGGCCTGCCCGTTTATATTCTTTTAAATGTTCACTGACGCTCAGCCTGGCTGAACCACCGCGCACAGAATCCACACGAAACGGTAAAAATTCCGTGAAAAATCAACTTGAATTCAGGTTTTTGCGCGCGCGGCCGAAATCTTATCAGACATGCCTGATTAACGCCGCCGCGTAATTGGACTTGCGTCGCATAGGCCCGGCCGCGAAAGCATGGTTGGATGCTGGCGATCGTTTATTACAAGAAAAAGAAACCGGAGTGAAAGCGTTATGAACAGCTTGCGCAGTGTGTCGATCAGCCGACGCTTGTGGCTCATCTTGATTGTGGCGGTGGTGATGTTGCTGACGCTGGGCGTATTGATGCTCAAGCAGATACACGACGATCTTTATCATGCCAAGGCGCAGAAGACCCAGCATGTGGTGCAGGCCGCCAGCGGCATCCTCAGCTACTACCACGACCTGGAAACTGCCGGCACCCTGACCCGCGAAGCCGCGCAGAAACAGGCGCTGACCGTGGTGCGCGGGCTGCGTTATGACCAGAGCGACTATTTCTGGATCAACGACCTGACACCGGTGATGGTCATGCACCCGGCCAACCCGAAACTTGAAGGCCAGAACCTCTCGTCCATCCGCGATCCGGACGGTTTTGCGGTGTTCAACGAGATGGTTGCCATCGCCAAGGCCAAAGGCGCCGGCATGGTCGACTACCGCTGGCCGAAACCTGGCGCCAGCGCGCCGGTGCAGAAAACGTCCTACGTCAAACTGTTCGAGCCTTGGGGCTGGGTCATCGGCTCAGGTGTGTATATCGATGACATGCAGGCCGAGTTCTACGGCCAGGTCTGGGAAGCCTCGTTTATAGGCTTGGCGATTGCACTGATCATGGCGCTGCTGGTGATCATGATCGCCCGCAGCATCGTGCGCCCGTTGCAGGAAACCGTGAACGCCATGGCGAACATTGCCAGCGGTGAAAGCGACCTGACCCGCAGCCTCGATACTCACGGCCAGGACGAAGTCACGCAACTGGCACGGCACTTCAACGCCTTTACCGCCAAGTTGCGGCTGGTCGTGGGGCAGTTGCAGGTTTCGGCCAGTGCCCTCGGCCAATCGTCCAGCGAGCTGGGCAACGATGCCGCACAAGCCCAGCAACGCAGCCAGCAGCAGTCCCAGCAAATGGAACTGGTGGCCACCGCTATCAACGAAGTGACATACGGTGTACAGGACGTGGCCAAGAACGCCGAGCACGCCGCCAGCGAAATGCGCGACGCCGAATCCCAGGCGCAACAGGGGCAGATCAACATCGATGGCAGCTTGCAGCAGATCGACAAGCTGTCCGGCACCATTGATCAGGCGGTGGAAGTGATCCGCACCCTGGCCACCGAAAGCACCCAGATTGGCGGCGTGCTGGAGGTGATTCGCTCGATTGCCGAGCAAACCAACCTGCTGGCCCTCAACGCCGCCATTGAGGCCGCCCGTGCCGGCGAGCAAGGTCGGGGGTTTGCGGTGGTGGCCGATGAAGTACGCCTGCTGGCCCAGCGCACCCAGAAGTCCACGGCAGAGATCCAGTCGATGATCGAACGCCTGCAAAACCACTCCGAAGCCGCCGTGAAAGTGATCGGCGACAGCAGCAAGGCGTCGCAACTGACCATTGAACAGGCTGGCCTGGCGGGTGCCAGCCTGAGCGCCATCGGTCAGGCCTTGCGCAACCTGAACGGGCTGAACGCCTCGATTGCCAGCGCCACGTTGCAACAGGCGCAGGTGGTGGAGGACATCAACCAGAACGTCACTCAGGCAGCCGGCTTGTCTCACAGCACGGCGCTGGCGGCGGAGCAATCGAGCCTGGCCAGCGTTCACCTCAAGGAATTGAGCGAGCAGTTGAACGGGTTGCTCAGGCAGTTCCGGGTCTGAGAGCAACATAAAGAACCCTGTGGGAGCGAGCCTGCTCGCTCCCACAGGGTTTGGTGTTTGACTCACAGGTTTTGCGCAAGCCCCTTCGCAGCAATCTGAGTACAATCCGCTCCCTCTTTCGACTTTCAAAGGAACCACCATGTCCGGGCTTGAACTGTTTGCTGCCGCCCTCGGTGTGATTGCGGTCTGGCTGACGGTCAAACAGAACCCCTGGTGCTGGCCTATCGGGCTGGTCATGGTGCTGCTCTATAGCTGGATCTTTTATGGCGTGAAGTTGTATTCGGACATGTTGCTGCAGGTGATCTACGCTGCGCTGCAAGTCTACGGCTGGTGGCAATGGACCCGTGCCGGCGCCGCCCGTGAAGGTCGCCAGGTGTCCTCGCTCAATACCCGTTCGATCGTCGAAGGCCTGGCCATCGGCGCTGTCGGCAGCGTGCTGCTGGGCGCCGCAATGGCCCACTGGACCGACGCCGCACAACCCTGGCTGGATGCCGCCCTGACCGGTTTCAGCCTGGTGGCGCAATGGTGGATGGCGCAAAAGCGCGTGCAGTGCTGGCCATTGTGGATTGCTTTGGATGTGATTTTCGTCGGGCTGTTCGTCTACAAAGACCTGTACCTGACAGCCGCCCTGTACGGGCTGTTCACCCTGCTGGCCGTGCAGGGCTTTCGTGAATGGCGCGCCGATCCGGCCTTGCGCACATGAAAGTTCTGGTACTGACCGGCCCCGAATCCAGCGGCAAGAGCTGGTTGGCCGCGGCCTTGAAAGAGCGTTTCGGCGGCGAACTGGTGGATGAGTACGTGCGCGGATTCATCGAGCGCAATCCCCGGGACACCTGCCTGGCGGACATTCCCGAAATCGCCCGTGGGCAACTGCAATGGGAGGACGAAGCGCGGACGCGACAGCCACGGCTGTTGATCCTCGACACTCATTTGCTGAGCAATATTCTGTGGAGTCAGACCCTGTTCGGCGATTGCCCGCCCTGGATTGAGCAGGCCCTGCTGAGCCGCCACTACGACTTGCACTTGCTGCTTTCCCCCGAGCAGGTGGACTGGACAGATGATGGCCAACGCTGCCAGCCGGATCTTGATGAGCGCCGGGCATTTTTCAATGCAACCCAGGCCTGGCTTGAACAGCACCGACAACCGTTTCAAGTGCTGCAAGGGGATTGGGCCGCACGCCGAGAGCAGGCACTGGAAGCGGTGACGCAACTGCTCACGTCCTGACAAGCGCCGCATGACGCTGTAGGAGCTGCCGCAGGCTGCGATATTTTGATCTTGTGTAGAAATCCCAAAAACGCAACATCAAAAAATCGCAGCCTGCGGCAGCCCCTACGCGAAATAGTCGATATTCAGGCCTCCTGCGCCTGGGATTCGGGGCAAAGTGTCCAATCCTGTTACACCCGCCTCCCACGAGACATGCCGTTTCAAGGCCCTTGGCCGTTCCCTTACACGGGTTGTTAAGGGAATGAAACACATCGCCGCAAACCCTTGATCCAGAGCTTTGCAACCACTCAGGCCCATTGATGGCCAGGGTGACTGTTTCAGTCGTGAAACAGATTAATGTTCAACCTCCCCACCATTTTTTCCAACCTGTTGAATTAACACGACAATTCAAAACAGGCACGCCTCCTGCTCTCTCCTTCACAACGCTGACAGAAGCCAGCCCACAAGAAGAAGGAATTGCTGCCGTGGGAACTTTCAATAGAAGTTTGACGAATGTACTGCTGATCGGGTGTGCCGTCAGCGCCCTGACCAGTCTGCCCGTCATGGCCGATGGCAATGGTGTGATTGTTCTTGAACGTCAGGTTCAGCCTATCCCGATCGGGCGTAACGGTGGCAAAGACCCCTACCCGACCGCCGTCAGTGCCAACCCTTCAGCAAATGTAGTCCAGGCGACACGCAACGGGGAACTCAGCGACAGTGATTTTGCGGGTGTCGCCAGCGGTTCCTCAATCAGCAACATGATCAACTTCAACGGTGCAGGTCCACAGGGCCTGAACGTTGTAAGCGGTTCCAACGGCATACCCGGTGTGGGCGGAGGCAGCGGTGCCACGGCCGGTGCCGGTGCCGGGGCGTCAATCTCCGGAACCATCAACCGCTCCCTCAGCACCGGTCTCGCCCCGCTGACCAACCTGGGAGGGGCAATGAAATGAAACGCTCCCTGATCTTCATCGCCCTGCTGGCCAGTACCGGCGCCATGGCCGATTCCACTGTGCCAGTGACGGATAACGCCAGCATTCTGAATTCCGGCGCCCAGTACAGCGGCAACATCGGTGTCAACCAGGCAGCCGGCGATCAATCACAGCAAACCAACGCTCGGGTCATCGCCATTGGCAAGAACGCCTCGGCGAGTACCCGCGTGAATCAGAACATCAATACACCCGCCAATTCGCGGATGAATGCAACCGCCAGCATCAGTGGCAACGCTTTCAGCAATGGCAGCGGCGTACTGGGCGTCAACCAGTCGGCCGGCGCCAACAACCAGATGGCCAACGTGATGCGCATCAGCGTCAGCACCGGCCCGCAAAGTATCGACGACAGCGTCCTTTCCCAACAGAACGTGACGCCGTCAACCAGCTCAGGAGCAACTGACGCTTCTAACGGCAGCCGCCAGGTCACGACCAGTGACCAGGCCTTCACCGGCAGCCGCGGAGTGATTCAGGTGAACCAGAGTGCCGGGGTGGGAAACCAGATAGCTAACACCCTGAGCATCCGGGTCGCGAACTGACCCAATTGCAGTGCAGTAGACGTACCAACACTTAACCAACTAATGAGCACGGAGAAATACCATGAAACCTACAATGGCTCTTAAACCACTGGTTTTCGCTCTGGCAGCAGTGATGGCAATGGCAGCACAAGCAGGTGGCGGCGGTAATCAGGGCGGCGACCACGGTCACAACCCTCCACCTCCACCACAAATCATCGCAGGCGCCAGTGCCGCTGCGGTTGACTCACAGGATAGCGACAGCAATGTCGTGAATAACCAGGCTACCCAAAACACCACGATGATGGGCAGTTCGCTGAACGGTTCTAGCGGCAACATGGGCGCCAACGTTGCAGCCGGTGATGGTAACCAACAAGACAACGCCGCCGCGATTGCCTCGGACGAAGCCTTTATCTTCGGCTCGAGCAACGGTGCAAGTTCCTTGTCTACCGTGTCCCAGGTCAACAACAACAACTATGTGAATAACAACTCGACGGCCAACGTTTCCTCGATCAACACCTCAGGTAACGGCAGCTCCGGCAACATCGGCCTGAACTCGACCTCCGGCGACTTCAACCAACAGAAAAACAACATGGCAATTTCCTCGGGCACCAATGGCCAGTCTCAGGCCATCTCGGCATCCACCCAGTCCTCTACTGGCCTGGTGGTGGAAAACCAAGGCGTTCAGACCTTCAAGAAAGACACCCTCACCGGTACTTTCGAAGGTGCGGGTAGCTTCGTGGCAACAGGCATCGCCAAAACCAAAACCGACAGCGATCATGGCAGCCACGGCGGTTATGGCAATAACAACCGTGGTGGCAGCGGCGACAGCACCTCCGGCTTCGTTGCAGTGGGCGCTTTCGACTTGGGTGGCGTGACGACCCAACAAGTGTTGACCCCAACTGGCTGGACAGCGCCTGTAACCAACAGTGCCTACATCTACAACTCGCTAAACGGCTCCTCTGGCAACATGGGCGCCAACTCCTCGGCGGGTGTCGGCAACCAACAAGCCAACAGCCTGTCGATCTCGTCGGTCAGCCACTGATCACGACCGTCTACAAAGCCCCGGCAACGGGGCTTTTCCACACTCCGGAAATAGGCGTATCGATCATGCGTATGGCCGCCCTCACCGTCCTGCTGTGTCTGTGTGGTGTCTCTCAAGCTGCCCAGATGCCGGTCGCCGCGCTTCCTGGCGGCATGCTGGTCTACAAGCATGTGCAGAGCATTCGTGAGCGCAAGTTCAGCGACATTGTCGAGCAAAAAACCGATTTCAGTTGCGGCGCCGCCGCACTGGCGACCGTGTTACGCCAAGCCTATTGGCTCGACGTTGATGAGGACCACATCATCAAAGGCATGCTGGTCAACGCAGACCAGAACCTGGTTCGTACCCAGGGTTTCTCCATGCTGGACATGAAGCACTATGTGGAAAGCATCGGCATGCGCGCCAGGGGTTACAAGATCCCGCCTGAAAAGCTGGGTTCCGTGTCGATTCCGGTCGTGGTCCTGATGGACATTCGGGGCTACAAGCACTTCGTGGTGTTGCAGCGGGCAGACAAGGATTGGGTCTACATCGGCGACCCGGTACTTGGCCATAAACGCTATGCCCACGATGATTTTGTCAAAGGCTGGAACGGCATCGTTTTCGCCATCGTCGGCCCTGGTTACGACAAAGCCAATGTTTTGCTTGATCCTCCGGCACCCCTGACGGCCAAGAACAAACTCGATGAGTTCAGTCCGGTCAGAGATGCGGAACTGATGGATTTCGGTTTTATTCAGAGCGACTTCTTTTAGCGCCTAATAATGAAAAAAAGGGGCTGGATGCCCCGGGAGCATCAGATGAAAACCTCATACTGGCTGGCCGCCGCCTGCCTGGTGGCAAGCGCGTCAAGCTTTGCCAATGAAGGATTCAAACCCATCGCCGTGAGCGACCAGGAGCTCGGTGAGCTACGCGGTCGTTTCGTCATGCCGGGGCGTATCATCAGCTTCGGCATCGTCATGAGCAGCACCTGGCGCAACGCCAGTGGCGACCTGATCGGGGCTGCCACCTCGATGCAGATCCAGTCTTCAACCGTCCAACCCCAATTCTATGTGTCCACCATCAAGCAGACAGGTAGCGGCAATACGCCGACACAAGGCACCGGCACCGTGACCGGTGGCGCCGGCCTCAGCACCACCCAGGGCGTCACCCAGAGCGTACGTGCAGCGGGCGACAGCAACACGGCCAATAACAATGTCGGGATCAATGTCACTCAATCCAGCACCGCGCCAGTATTGGCTACGCCCCAGGGCCAGGTGTTGACGAGTGGTCAAACCATCAGCAGCAGCAATGCCGCCGGCAGTGTCGCCGTATCCGCCATCAGTGGCGGCGTACAACTGGCCATTCAGGCCAGCAACAATCAGGGCACAGCCCTGCAACAGGTAGCGCAAAGCGGTCTACTGCAAAACACCACCTTGCTGGGCAACAGCAACCTGGTCAGCAACCAGACGTTGCTCAATGTGGTGCTTAACAACAACATCAACCCGGCTGCCGGCGCCTCACAGTCGCTCAGTCAACTCAAGGGGCTACGTAATTAAGGAACAGCACTAACAGACTACGCAATTTGGAATATTGAACTACGCTGACCTTCGATCATTGGGCTTAAAGGGACGGCTTTTTCATGTATCGATCGGCATCGCTGCGCGCAGTCGTATGTTTGAGCACACTTTTTCCGGCCGCCGTGTTGCAAGCAGCACCGGATGCGGATGTCCAAGCGTTGAAGCAGGAGCTTCTCGACTTGAAACAACGCTACGAAACACAGCAAAAGGCGCTGGCCGTACTCGAACAACGGGTGCGCCAGGTCGAGGAACAACCGGCCACGCCACAGCCCAAGCGCCTGGCCAAATCGCCAGCGGATCTCAAAGGCAATACGCAGGTCGCCAACCGTGGCACCGGTGCGGCTGCGGCGTCGGGGGGCGCGGCCGGGGGCAGCGGCGCTTCGTACGGTCAATCACTGACTGATGATTCCCAACCGGCACAGAGCGTCACCAACCTGTACGACGAGGCCAGCGGCTTCTTCGGTGGCGGCAAATTCAGCTTCGAAACCGGTGTCACCTATTCGCACTACGACACCCGGCAACTGACCCTCAACGGTTTCCTGGCGCTGGATTCGATCTTCCTTGGCAACATCAACCTGGACCGAATCAAGGCAGACACCTATACCGTGGACCTCACCGGTCGTTACAACTACAACAATCGCTGGCAGTTCGACCTGAACGTGCCCGTGGTCTATCGCGACTCGACCTACCAGTCCGGCGGTGGCAACAACGGGGCAGCAAACGTGACTAGCGAGGGCGACGTCAGTCAGGATCCGACCATCGGCGATATCAACGCCGGGGTGGCCTACAAGTTCCTCGACGAATCGGCCAATCTGCCGGATGCCGTGTTTACCTTTCGCGTCAAGGCACCGACCGGCAAGGACCCGTTCGGGATCAAGCTCGTGCAGTCGCCGACCAACACCAACCTGTTCGTGCCTGAAAGCCTGCCAACCGGTAACGGCGTCTGGTCGATCACACCAGGTATCTCGCTGGTCAAGACCTTCGACCCGGCGGTGCTGTTTGGCACTCTCTCCTACACCCATAACCTGGAGGAGTCTTTCAGCGATATCAGCTCCACGGTCAACCAGACCACCCCAGGCAGAGTCAAGATCGGCGACAGCTTCCAGGTCGGCATGGGCGTAGCCTTTGCATTGAACGAAAAGATGAGTATGTCGTTTTCGATGTCTGACCTGATTCAGCGCAGAAGCTCGCTCAAGCCAGACGGTGGGGATTGGCAGTCGGTTGTCTCCAGTGACGCCAACGCCGGCTACTTCAACATCGGCATGACCATCGCGGCCACACCTAACCTGACCATCGTGCCCAACTTGTCCCTGGGCATGACACCCGATGCGCCGGACTTCACCTTCAGCCTGAAATTCCCGTACTACTTCTGATCCAGGCAAGCAAAAGCCCCGTCGCGACTTCAATTGCGGCGGGGCTTTTTGCACTCTCAGGATCACAGGATCGCAGCCTGCGATTTTTTGATCTTATCGAATCTGGTGTTTATGCAGTAACCGGTAGAACGTGGGCCGTGAAACACCCAGCACTCGGGCGGCGATGCTCAGGTTATCGCTGTGCCGATTCAGCACATCGCACAACGCCTGGCGCTCGGCACGGGTCTTGTAGTCTTCCAGCGTGCCCATGGGCGTCACGATTGCCTGCTGGCTGATCAATCCGAGATCCCGTGCTTCGATCTGACGGCCTTCGGCCAGCACCAGTCCGCGACGCACGCGGTTAGCCAGCTCGCGAACGTTGCCCGGCCAGTCGTGCTTGCCCATGGCAATCAGCGCATCTTCGCTGAAACTGCGCGGCCGACGGCCGGTTTCGTGGCTGTAGAAGTGGGAAAAGTGGTTGGCCAGCATCGACAAGTCGCCGTGGCGCTCACGCAAGGGAGCCGTGACCACTTGCAGCACGTTGAGGCGGTAGTACAGGTCTTCGCGAAAGCGTTTCTTTTCGATGGCGGCCTCAAGGTCTACGTGAGTGGCCGCCAGCACCCGCACATCCACCGGGATCGGTTGACTGCCGCCGACACGCTCGATGTGTTTCTCCTGCAGAAATCTCAGCAAATTGGCTTGCAACTCCAGTGGCAGGTCGCCAATTTCATCGAGAAACAGGGTGCCCCCGTTCGCCGCTTCGATCCGCCCGACCTTGCGCTGATGTGCACCGGTAAAGGCGCCCTTCTCATGGCCGAACAGTTCTGACTGAATCAAATGTTCGGGAATCGCCCCACAATTGATTGCCACAAATGGCTTGCCATGGCGCTGGGATTGCCGATGCAGCGTACGCGCGACCAGTTCCTTGCCGGTGCCACTTTCGCCGCGGATCAATACCGGAGACTCGGTAGGCGCCAGTTTGCTCAAGAGTTTGCGCAGCTCACGAATCGGTTTGCTGTCACCCAACAGCTCGTGCTCAGGCTGATCGATGTGAATCGTACCCTGCCCACGCAGCCGCGCCATGCCGAAGGCCCGACCCAAAGTGACCTGGACCCGGGAGACATCGAACGGCAAGGTGTGGAAGTCGAAAAACCATTCACAGACAAAGTCCCCGACATTCTGCAATCGCAGGACTTCCTGGTTGAGCACCGCAATCCATTCGGTGCCGCTGCGACTGATCAGCTCTTTGACGGCTTCTGGCCGTTCAAGATGAAAAGGCTGCAAACGCAACAGACCGACATCGCAGGTGCGCTCGGCGGCGTTCTCCAGGCTGCAGCTGTCGACGTCCCAGCCAACCGAACGCAAACCGGGCAACAGCCGGTGGCAATCGTCGCAGGGGTCCACTACCAGCAGGCGTCGTAGGGCAGGCGCTTCGATCATGACTGTTCCTTGGCGCCAAATTTAAGGAAATATTATTAGAAACAGTCATTTGGCGGACCTGGCTGTAACATTAGCAAGAATTTGACGGGACCTTGTACCGTTTGACTATAGGGGAAGTGTCTAACTAGTTATAAGAAACAACGTTGTTAGCCGGCAATTGAGCGGAACCTTTCACCAGGCTTTCAAAAAACAACGGAACACTGAGTATATGAAAGAAAGTTGAAATTTCTTCCGATTGGGTGTGACCCGCACCCCGGTTGCGGGCATCAGTACAAGTAACCAGCCGAACGGTAAGCCCAACCATCGGCACATCACTTGATTGGGCATACAGAGAGAAGACCGCCATGACTGCCCCGCTGCGTATCAACGAAGCTCTTTTGATTGCCGACCGCGCATTTAAACCCTTTCAATGCGTGGCCTGGGCGCCACAGGACGGTAACGGTGAACTCAGCCTGACCGTCATCGACCGCACCAATACCCGCATTGGCCGCACGCAGATCCCGAGCAGTGCGTACTCCGACCCGGCACAACTTGAGCTGCTGCTCAAACAGGCACGCGCCGAGTTGAGTCAGGAAGGCCACAAACTGCAATCGTGGTCCATGCCGCACTAAGCGTTTTAGCAACACGCAAAAAGATCGCAGCCTCCGGCCGCGATCTTTTTTATTTACAGGACCGTGTTAATTAGTTGGTCTGCTTGCCACTGGTTCGTAAAGACACTGTTCTGGCCGCGAATGCCGCTCCACCTGTTAGTTATGACAGTTGTGCATGTAACCATTCAGGGATTGAATGGCTCGCTCATGTAGACACCTTCCCCGGTTTCGGGGCTCGGGTCGACTGGCAAGGAGATGCGTGCATGCCTATCCAGGTCGCTACCGCTCACTCGACAAGCCTGAGCGAAGCCGGTCAACTCGACACCCGCTTTGCCGTGGGTGGCAAAACCCAGGTGTATTTCGCCGGTAGCTCGTCAAGCATGGCAAACGATGTTGCCATCGACTCGCAGGGACGGCTGTTGGTCGCGGCAAAAGTCGGGACGCCTTGGGGCAGCTGTTATGGTTTGGCGCGTCTGCTGGAGGACGGTTCGGCGGATCTGTCGTTCGGCAGCCAAGGCAGCCTGATCGGCCAATTCACCCCCGGCTTTGAAGCCATGGCCAACAAGGTACGCGTGCTGGCCGACGGCTCGCTGTTGTTGGCCGGCCTGCACTACGAAAATGCGCACCGAACACAGCCCGGCCTGGCGTTGTTCGATCCCGATGGCCGACCGGTCCCGGGTTTTGGCGATAATGGCCGACTGGTGGTGCAATTGCCCGGCAACCTGTCCCAGGGCTTGCGTGACGACTGGCTGCCGCCGGGCGTACCGGGTGCCGAAGCCTGCGATGTGTGCGTACAGGCAGATGGCCGCATTCTGCTGCTGGCCAACCATCACTTTGAATTGGCTGATCATGTCGGCCTGCTGATCCGCCTCGGCACCGACGGCACGCTGGACACCACCTTCAATGGCCGGGGCTTTGTGCTCGTCAGGCATCTATTGATGAATACATGGCTTGGCAGCGTGATGGTGCAGCGCGACGGTCGAATCATCGCAGGAGGGTCGATCAATTTCCCGGAGGAAGGACTGCTGGCGCGTTACCACCCGGATGGTACGCTGGACAGCAGTTTCGCCGTGGATGGCTTCATGACCTTCAAGGCCCGAGGACACAGCGCTCAAGTGGGCCGGATCGTTCAGCACGAAAATGATGATTTGCACTGTTTCGGCAGCAGCCGCGACCCAATGCATTGCCTGTCACTCAAAGTCCACAGCAATGGCCGTCCGGACAATCATTGCAATGGCGGCCAACCGCACCTGTTGGAAACCGGCCACAGCGGCGGCCAATGGACCGCTGCGCAGATACAGCCGGACGGTCGAATAGTGGTCGCCGGCGCGACCATCGGCGGGTTGGAAGCGGACTTTCTACTGGGCCGTTATTTGCCTGACGGGCAGCTGGATCAAGCTTTCAACCAGGACGCAGGGTGGGTGCGGACCCGCCTGGGGCGCAGCCTGGATACCGCTACGTCGCTGGCAGTGCAGGCCGACGGTGCCATTGTCGTGGGCGGCTATTCGCTGGAGGGCAACTACCGGGCGGTGGTGGCGCGGTACCTGGGCTGAACACAATCCCCTGCTCGCTCCCACAGAGGGGAGCAGTGTAGTTAGCGAAGCAGGACGTACTTCTCGATTGCCTGCGCCGCGCCATCCTCAGTATTGGCAGCCGTTACCACGTCAGCCTGACGCTTCACCGCGTCTTCAGCCTGGCCCATCGCAATCGACAACCCGGCGCGGTGAAACATCGCCGGATCATTGCCGCCATCACCCAGCGCGGCGGTCTGTTCCAGCGGTACACCGAGGTACTCCGCCAGCGTCGCCAAAGCGTCGCCCTTGTTGGCCTGCATCGCCGTCACGTCCAGATAAATCGGCTGTGAACGCGACACCTGCGCCTGGCCTTCGACCTTGGGCGACAACTGTGCTTCCAGTTCGATCAGCAACTGGGCGTTATTGCTGGTGGCAACGATCTTGTCGATCCGTTCCAGATAGGGCTCGAAACTCTCAACCACCACCGGCGGATAACCCAGACCGTGCTGCTCACGCGGTACCATCTCCCCGTTCGGGTCTTTCAACAGCCAGTCGCCGCCGCTGAATACCCAGACTTCGACACCCGGCTGATCGGCAAACAGCGCCAGCGCCGTTAATGCTGCCGTAGCTGGCAAATAATGGGCAACCAGCAAACTGCCATCTGGCTTGACGATGGTGCCGCCGTTGAACGCCGCCGTCGGCACGTCGACGCCCAAGGCTTCGATCTGCTGCAACATGGCCTTGGGCGGGCGCCCGGTGGCCAGGCTGAACAGGACGCCGGCGTCGCGTAAGGCGCGGACCGCCTCGAGGGTGCGTGGGCTCAGGCTATGATCGGGCTGTAACAGGGTGCCGTCCATGTCGCAGAGCAGAAACCGGATGGGTTGTTGCCCCGGGCCGCTCATCCGAGGCCGTGCCAGACGCGACCGTCACGCGCCAGCAGATCCAGCGCCGCCTGTGGGCCGTCCTCCCCCGCCGGATAACTTTGCACGCTCGCATCCTGCTGCCAGGCATCGAGGAATGGCTGCACGGCGCGCCAGCCATTCTCGATGTTGTCGGCGCGCTGAAACAGCGTCTGGTCGCCGGTCAGGCAGTCGTAGATCAAGGTTTCGTAGCCGGTGGAAGGCTGCATTTCGAAGAAATCCTTGTAGGCAAAACCGAGCTCGATGTTGGCCATCTTCAGCGCAGGCCCCGGCCGTTTGGCCAGCAGGTCGAACCACATGCCTTCATTGGGCTGGATCTGGATGCGCAAGTAGGTCGGTTGCAACTCGTCGACCTCGGTGTCGCGGAATTGCGCATACGGTGCCGGTTTGAAACAGATGACAATCTCGGTGTCGCGCACGCTCATGCGCTTGCCGGTACGCAGGTAGAACGGCACGCCGACCCAGCGCCAGTTGTCGATCATCACCTTCAGCGCGACATAGGTTTCAGTGCTGCTGTCGGCGGCGACGTTGTCTTCCTCGCGGTAGCCAGCCAACGGCTTGCCGTCGACTTCGCCCGCTGCGTACTGGCCGCGCACCGAGTTGGCTCGCGCTTCCTCGACGGACCAGGGACGAATCGCGCCGACGACCTTGGCCTTTTCACCGCGCACCGCGTCGGCGCCGAAAGCGGCTGGCGGCTCCATCGCCACCATCGCCAACAGTTGGAACAGGTGATTGGGCACCATGTCCCGCAGGGCGCCGGTGTGTTCGTAGAAACTGCCACGGGTTTCCACGCCGACGGTTTCGGCGGCGGTGATTTGCACGTGGTCGATGTAATGGTTGTTCCAGAAGGCCTCGAACAGGCTGTTGGAGAACCGGCTGATCAAAATGTTCTGTACCGTTTCCTTGCCCAGATAATGATCGATCCGGTAGATCTGCTTTTCCGCCATGACCTTGAGCAGACACGCGTTCAAGGCCTCGGCGGTTTGCAGGTCGGAGCCGAACGGTTTTTCGATCACCACCCTTCTGAACGCTTCGGGGCTTTCTTCCAGCAAACCGGCGCTGCCGAGTCGGCGCACCACTTCACTGAAAAAACGCGGTGCGGTGGCCAGGTAGAACACCGCATTGCCCGTGCCGCTGTCGGCGATTTTCGCCGCCAGCGCCTGATAAGTGCTGTCATCCAGGAAGTCGCCCTGGACGTAGCTGATACCGCTGGCCAGTTTGGCCCACAGCTGCGGATCAAGGGCTTCATCGCCGCCCTTGCCGACTTTGGTTGCCGCTTCAGTGCGAATGAAGTCTTCGAGCTTCTGCGCGAAGGCTTCATCGCTGATGGCGTTGTGGTCAACGCCGATGATCCGCAGTCCATCCCCGAGCAAACCGTCACGGCTCAGGTTGTACAGCGCCGGCATCAGCAGACGCTTGACCAGGTCACCGTGCGCACCGAACAGAAACAACGTGGTCGGCGGCGCGGGTTCTACCTTGGATTTCCTGCGGATCGTGTTGGTCATTTTTTCGGAGTCTCCACATGGCCGCCGAAGCCGAAGCGCTGGGCAGAAAGGATTTTGTCGCCAAAGGTGCCTTGCCCACGCGAACGGTAGCGAGAGAACAGCGAGTTCGACAGCACCGGTACGGGCACCGCTTGCTCCATGGCGGCTTCGATGGTCCAGCGACCTTCACCGCTGTCAGCCACCGAGCCGGAATAACCGTCGAGTTTCGGATCGCTGGCCAACGCATCGGCGGTCAGGTCCAGCAACCACGAGGACACCACGCTGCCACGACGCCAGACTTCGGCGATGTCGCCGACATTCAGGTCAAAGCGCTGGTCTTCAGGCAGGTTTTCGCTGGATTTGGTCTTGAGGATGTCGAAGCCTTCGGCAAAGGCCTGCATCATGCCGTACTCGATGCCGTTGTGGATCATCTTGACGAAGTGACCCGAGCCCGCAGGACCGGCGTGGATGTAGCCGCGTTCGGCACGATCGTCGTCGGACTTGCGATCCTTGGTACGCGGGATGTCGCCCAGGCCCGGGGCCAGGCTTTCGAACAGCGGGTCGAGGCGTTTGACCGTCTCGGCGTCGCCACCGATCATCATGCAGTAACCGCGCTCCAGGCCCCAGACGCCGCCCGAGGTGCCGACGTCGATGTAGTGCAGGCCTTTTTCCGACAGGGTCTTGGCCCGGCGGATGTCGTCCTTGTAGAAGGTGTTGCCGCCGTCGATGATGGTATCGCCGGTTTCGAGCAAGGTGCTCAGGGTGTCGATGGTCTCTTCGGTCGGCGCGCCGGCCGGCAGCATGACCCACACCGCACGCGGCTTGGACAGCCCGGCAACGAGGCCAGCAAGGTCGGCAACGCCAGTTGAGCCTTCAGCGGCCAGGGTGTCGACAAAAGCGGTATTGCGGTCGTAAACAACGGTGGTATGGCCGTTGAGCATCAGGCGCCGCGCAATATTGCCGCCCATGCGGCCCAGTCCAATAATCCCGAGTTGCATGTGCTGATGCTCCTTACTGCAAATAATAGGTGTCAAAGGTTATAGCCCAACGGGACCCATGTGGGTTAGTCCAGAGCGTCGGGATGAAGTTTCCGGGCATTGTGCCCGATTCACACTGATAACGTCGGGAAACGTCACGAAGACACACCGACAATGAAAAATAAAAAAGTTCCAATCAGTGAAAAAAGAAACCAAAATTGATACCGATAGTGAGGATGTCGCTTGAACGAACGACCTCCATCACAGTTGATGCATGCCATTTGCGAGGTGAGCAATGGACACAATCGTTACCGCACGTCCCCCCCAGACACTCTACGTCACGATCCGTCGTGATGAGCTTCGCCAATTGAAAGACGAGCGCGACGCCCTGAAGAAACAAGTAGCGCAGTTGCGTCAAATGTTGCAGCAAACGCAACTGGACGGGCAATCGACTCCCGCGCTAGCCGCTGCCAAGTAACGCGGCAACACACCCCAGATCACCGCCTTCCCTGTGGGAGCGAGCCTGCTCGCGAGCTGGTTTGCACATTCAATGTCGATATTGAATGGCAGGTCGCCTTCGCGAGCAGGCTCGCTCCCACATTGATTACTGGCAGCTGTACCCTCCTGTTGCGCACCCGCTCATTCCTGTCGGCTTCCTGAACGAAACTCACAAAGTTTTCACATTCGTCTGGCGATACTCCCGATCCTTGTGGCTGTCCGGTTCTCGGACAGTGATTCCTTGTGTGGGTTCGCTTGATGACACTGGTGACTGTGTAACGCCGGTGGGAGTAGCTAATTGATGGCAGTGTTCAAACGCAGCAAAACGCCTGCGAAAGGCTTCGATTTGGCCGGGTTTATCTGGCTGTTTGTGTTCTTCTGGTATTTTTCCGGCATCACCCAACTGCTGATCCAGTTGACGGGCACCTCCGGATTTTCCGGCTTTCGCCAAGCTTTTGTGATGAGCGCCATCTGGCTCGCCCCCATGCTGATGTTCCCTCGCCAGACACGCTTGATGGCCGCCGTGATAGGCGTAGTGCTGTGGGCCTGCTCGATGGCCAGCCTGGGCTACTTCTTCATCTACCAGCAGGAATTTTCCCAGAGCGTCATCTTCATCATGTTCGAGTCGAACATCTCTGAAGCTGGCGAGTACATGACCCAGTACTTTGCCTGGTGGATGGTGCTGGCGTTCCTGGCACATACCCTGTTTGCCTATTTCCTCTGGACTCGCCTGCGCCCGGTATACCTGCCGCGCTGGCAGGCGTTCGTTGCCGCCACCGCCATTCTGGTCGCCGTGATCGGTTACCCGCTGGTCAAGCAGACCGCTCGTACCGGCAGCTTTGCCGGCGGTTTCGAGAAGTTCGAAACCCGTATCGAGCCGGCTGTGCCGTGGCAGATGGCGGTGGCTTATCACCGTTACCTGGACACCCTGGCCGGCATGCAGGACATGCTCGACAGTGCGAGCAAAATCCCGCCACTGAAAAACCTCAAGAACACGATGGCCGACCAGCCGGCGACCCTGGTGCTGGTGATTGGAGAGTCGACCAACCGTCAGCGCATGAGCCTGTACGGCTATAACCGCAACACCACCCCGGAACTGGACAAGCTCAAGGATCAACTGGCGGTCTTCAATAACGTCATCACCCCGCGCCCCTACACCATCGAGGCGCTGCAACAGGTGCTGACCTTCGCCGACGAAGACAACCCGGATCTGTACCTGAGCACGCCATCGCTGGTCAGCATGATGAAACAGGCAGGTTACAAGACCTTCTGGATCACCAACCAGCAGACCATGACCAAGCGCAATACCATGCTCACCACGTTCTCCGAACAGGCCGACGAGCAGGTTTACCTGAACAACAATCGCAACCAGAACGCCGCCCAGTACGATGGTGACGTGATCGAGCCGTTCAACAAGGCCCTGGCCGATGCGGCGCCGCACAAGTTGATCGTGGTGCACTTGCTCGGTACGCACATGAGTTACCAGTACCGCTATCCGCCGACCTTCGACAAGTTCAAGGATCGCAACGGTGTGCCGGACGGCGTGAGCGATGCTGAAGTGCCGACCTACAACAGCTACGACAACGCAGTGCTGTACAACGACTTCGTGGTGTCGAGCCTGATCAAGGACTACGCCAAGACAGATCCGAACGGCTTCCTGCTGTATCTGTCCGACCATGGCGAAGACGTCTTCGACTCGGCGGGCCACAACACCCTGGGCCGCAACGAGAACAAGCCGACGGCGCCGATGTACACCATTCCGTTCATGGCCTATGCCACGCCGAAATGGCGCGAAACTCATGACTGGAGCTTTGCCGCCGACTTGAGCCGTCCTTATGTCAGCTCACAGTTGATCCACACCTGGGCCGACCTGGCCGGCTTGAGCTTCGATGAACTGGACCGCACCAAAAGCCTGGTCAGCGACAGCTTCAAGCCACGGCCGCTGATGATCGGCAACCCGTATGAGCGCCAGCAACGGCCGCTGATCGACTTCAGCCTGATCAAACCCAAGACAGCGCCTGCTGCGCAGCCTGCGGTGGTCAAGCAGTAACCGCGCCGCCTCCCACAGTTGTCTGGTGTAAGCACAAATCTCGTGCTCACCGAAGACCTCTGTGGGAGCGGGCTTGGTCCGGGCGGCGTTCCGACGAGAGCGGTGTGTCAGCCAACACGGATTCAAGGCTGCCGGCCTCTTCGCGAGCAAACCCGCTCCCACATGTTTTTCACGCGTTAACCCCGACTTAATGACAGCTGCCGATACTGCGTCCACGACCTTGAATCACGGACGACAAGGCAACCAGACATTCTTAGTGGGACGCCTATCATGAAACGTACAACCCTTATTCTCGCCAGCCTGCTCACCTTCGCCTCTGCCAGTGCTTTTGCCGAAGGCGGCGCTGAACGCATGAATTACTACTGGGCCAACGTGCTGACCAATCAGCAACAGACGCAAAGCAAGACCGAGGCCAGCGTTGCGCTCGACAAGCACCAGAACACCCAGGCACAGGCCCAGACACCTGAAGACCAAACCGCCCAGGTCACCCGCCCCAACGCCTGATAACCGCAACACCGATGGACCTCTGACGACCCGGCTCCGGCGTCAGGGCTGACAGTTGGGCGTCCTGATGGGCGCCCTTTTTTATGGCCGCAGGTTTACAGTGGCTTGGTCCAGAACAGCATGCGCCCGTGCGCCGGGTCGAACATGCCGGCGGCGAAACCGAACTTTTCGTAGGACGCCTGGGCCACGGCATTGCCTTCCAGCACCTCAAGGGTGATCTTGCAGCAACCGCGCTGCCGGGCGATTTCCTCGACCTTGTGCAGCATCTTCTGACTCAACCCCAGACCGCGAAACTTGCTGACCACTGACACGTCGTGGACATTGACCAGCGGCCGGCAGGCGAAGGTGGAAAACCCTTCAAAGCAATTGACCAGCCCTGCCGGCTCACTGCCCACAAAGGCCAGCACGCTGAAGGCATGCGCACGCCTGGCCAGTTCACCCGGCAGTTGCTGCAGGACCTCGGCGGACAACGGCTCGCCGCCGCCCATCGGGTCTTCGGCGTAGTGGTTCAGCACCAGGCTGATGGCCTCGGCATGCACCGGATCGGTGTAGTTGGCTTGCAGTACAAGAATTTCCGCGGATTCCATTTCCATCCCCCCACACATGTCTGCCCCCAACGCGCTTCGTGCACGCTGAAAGGACACTGGACATTAGCGTGAGTGCTGCATCGGCGACAACCCGCTGCCCGTGTTCAGGTGAGACATCATCACGCTCCTGTGACCGGTCAAGGGTGGGCAAAGCGCTGCAACTGCATTTCCTGCAAACGGCTGAGAGTGCGACGAAACGGAAACTCCAGATAACCCTCGGTGTACAACTCGGCCATGGGCACCTGCGCTTCGAGGTACAGCGGCACCTTGCGGTCGTAGCACTCGTCCACCAGGGCAATGAAGCGCCGAACACCGTCATCGTGCACCGACAACTGCGGCAGTTCGCGATCACCGGCCACCACCCGCTCGACGCCGTCTTCAGTGCCCCGGGCGATGCGTCCTTCGCGTTTTTGTGCACTGAGGTTCGGTACTTCACTGAGCAGGATGGCGCTGAAGTTGTCGCACAGGGCCATGAAATCCATGGCGGAAAACGGCTCTTCACACAAGTCCGCGTACCGGCACCAAAGCACCGTGCCACTGGCGCGTACGGGGTTGACGCGACGGTAGCCGATCTCGACCGGTTCGCTGGATACCGATTGGCCGGCAGTCAGTGTCGTGAACACCGGATCGAGTGCACTCGGCTGGCCCGGCGCAGCCACCCAATAACGTTGCAACGCGGTGCCCGGATGCAGACGATGGTCTTCGCCGCCATTCACCGCAATCACCTGCATGTGCTTTTTGATCGCCGCTATCGCCGGCACAAAGCGGTCGCGATTGAAGCCGTCGGCATACAGATCATCGGGTGGCAGATTGGAGGTGCAGACCATCACCACGCCCTCCTCGAACATCACCTCGAACAGGCGTCCGAGGATAATCGCATCGCCAATGTCATTGACGAACAGTTCGTCGAAACACAGCACCCGCACTTCCTGGCTCAACTCACGGGCCAGCGCTTTCAGCGGGTCGGCAATGCCGGTCAACTGAAACGAGCGCTGGTGCACCCAGCCCATGAAGTGATGGAAATGCTGCCGCCGCGCCGGTACCCGCAGGCTCTGGTAGAACTGGTCCATCAACCAGGTCTTGCCCCGGCCAACCGGTCCCCACAGATAAACCCCGCTAATCGACTTTCGCCCCTCGTGCAGGGCTTCGTGGCACTTTTGCAAAGCCCAGACGGCATGCTCCTGGGCCTCATCCTGAACGAAGCCATCCTGTTCGATGGCGTGCTGCCAGGCACTCAAAGGGGAATCGAAAGTCATAAACACCGCACATCAGGGCACAAGACACGCAGTATGCCAGCAAAAAGCCCCTCCGATGGAGGGGCCTTTCGCGTTACACAGAGATGTCCAGCCGGGCGATCTTGCCCTGCTCGTTGAGGCGAAACATGTAGCGCAGTTCCTGCGGGCTGCCGGGAAACGTACCGGAAATCAGGTTGTGCACCAGCACCTTGCCGGTGCGCAATTGAACGTCCAGCACTTCGACCCGAGGCTGATAACGTAGCGCGGCGTCTTGCATCCACTGCGCGATGGCCTGAGTGCCAACCTGATGCTGGCCTTCATCGAATACGTTGGCATCCTCGGCGAAGAAACTGGCGACCCTGGAGGTGTCGCGGGCATTGGCGGCGGCGATGTACGCCGCAATGGCCGGGGCCAGTGAAGAGGCGGGGCTGGACATGGTTATGGCTCCTTGTTTGTCGAGACTGGAGCCATGCTAAAGCAACCGCCTGTCAATTCTTGTCAGGAGTGAAGCGCCCTGCATCATCCACTTGCATCCGCTGGTACCAGGTGCGCAACAGGTCACTGCGCCGGCCCGGATAGCGTTCGCCCTGCTCGCCGACTGCCAAAATCCGGTCGGTGCGAAAGGTACGGTAGGCGCTGCGCAACTCGCACCAGGCGACGATGATTCGCACCTCGTTGAGAAAACCCAGGGCCAACGGCCAGATCCGCCGTTGACTGGGCACTTGATTGGCGTCCGCGTAATCGATGTGCAGCTTGGCCTGATGGCGAATCGCATCGCGAAAAACATTCAACTCCACCGCATTTTGCGGATAACCATAACCCGCTGGCCCCGGCAGCACCGTCGGGTTACGCAAGGCCTCCTGAGCCGCCGGATCCAACACAGCGGAGATTTTCGCCAGTGCATTGGCCGCCGCCTTGCTGAGGAATTCATCGCCACGCTGATCGACATAACGCAAGCCCAGCACAATGGCTTCGGTTTCGTCGGCGCTGAGCATCAGGGGTGGCAGAAACAGGCCGCTGCGCAGCACATAACCCACCCCCGCCTCGCCATGGATCGGCGCGCCAAGCGCAGTCAATTCAGCAATGTCGCGATACAGTGTGCGCTCGGAAATCTCCAGCTCGCTGGCCAGCGTCGCCGCCGTCACCGGCCGGCTTTTACCTCGCAGCACTTGCAACAAGGTCAGTAAACGAGTGGTTCGCGACACGGTGGGCATGCTCCGGGACCAAGGGTGGCGCAGCTTAGCAGAGGTTATTGTCAGAAAATGGCAGGAGCGAAATGGCTGGTGACATGCCGAAAATTCCGGTCGCCTGAAAAAACATCGCGGGCAGGCCCGCGCCCACAGGGACGGCGCAATCCTGTGAGAGCGGGCTTGCCCGCGATGGGGCCATCAAATTCAACTTCCATTGTGAATCTGATGGCCTTCTGAAAAAGTTAGCGGTCGACCTTGTGCCGCGCCGCATACAGGCACAGCATCTCCATTGCCAACGTCGCCGCCGCCAACGAGGTGATGTCCGCACTGTCATACGCTGGCGCCACCTCCACCACATCCATGCCCACCAGGTTGATCCCGCGCAAGCCGCCGAGAATCTCCAGCGCCTGCACCGTGCTCAGACCGCCACACACCGGGGTGCCGGTGCCCGGGGCGAAAGCCGGGTCCAGACAATCTATGTCGAACGTCAAGTACACCGGATGATCGCCAACCCGCGCCCGAATCGCCTCGACAATTGCCTCACAACCTCGACGATGCACCCGCCGCGCATCCAGCACCTCAAACCCCATGTGATCATCATTGGTGGTGCGCAAACCGATCTGCACCGAGCGCGCCGGGTCCACCAGCCCTTCCCTCGCGGCGTGCCAGAACATCGTGCCGTGATCGACACGCTTGCCCTCCTCGTCCGGCCACGTATCGCTGTGGGCATCGAAGTGGATCAGCGACAACGGTCCATGGTGACGGGCGTGCGCCTTGAGCAGCGGATAGGTGATGAAGTGATCACCACCAAACGTCAGCATCGCACTGCCCGCGCCCAGAATCCGCTCAGCGTGAGCCTCGATGCTGTCCGGCACCGAATGGGGTGCGCCGTAATCGAAATCGCAGTCGCCATAGTCGATCACGGCCAGATGGTCGAACGGGTCAAACGTCCACGGCCAGTGCCGTTCCCAGGCGATCCCGGTGGACGCCGCGCGAATACCGCGCGGTCCGAAACGGGCGCCGGGACGGTTGCTGGTGGCGGTGTCAAACGGCACGCCGCTGACCGCCACATCAACCCCGCGCAAGTCGCGGCTGTAGCGACGGCGCATGAAACTGGTGATGCCGGCGTAGGTGCTTTCGGCCGCCGTGCCGTAAAGACTGTCGCGGGTCATCGCCTGATCGTTCTGTGCAGGGACATCCATGGTGAACTCCTTATTGTTCGCGGCTACGGAAGGTGGTCCAGAGCCGGGTGCGCTGACGCATGTCCTTGAGGCTCATGCTGCGGTCGGCGTACAGGCGCTCGCGAACATCGGCCAACGGGAAAATATCCGGATCGTTGCGCACCGCCTCGTCCACCATTGGTGTGGCAGCCTGATTGGCGGTGGCGAAAAACAGCGTGTTGGTCAGCGCCGCGACGGACTCGGGGCGCAACATGAACTCGATAAAGGCCCGGGCGGCTTCAGGGTGCGGCGCATCCTTGGGGATCGCCAGGTTGTCCTGCCACACCAGCGTGCCCTCTTGCGGAATCCGGTAGGCCACCTCGTAAGGCTTGTTGGCCTTACGCGCCTGATCCGCCGCCATGCTGGCGTCACCGTTGTAGGTCAGCGCCAGACACACACTGCCATTGGCCAGATCGCTGATCTGTCGACCCGTGGCGACGTACAGCACATTGGGCTGCAGCTGATGCAATAACGCCTCGGCGGCGGCCAGATCCTGCTGATCAGTGCTGTAGGGATTTTTACCGAGGTAATGCAGGGCCAGACCGATGACTTCTTGCGGCGAGTCGAGAATTGCGATGCCACAGTCTTTGAGCTTGCTGGCGTATTCGGGTTTGAACAGCAGGTCGAGGCTGTTGAGCGGCACATTCGGCAAGCGTTTTTGCACCGCTTCGACATTCATTCCAAGGCCCAGAGTGCCCCAGGTGTAGGGCACGCCGTAACGGTTGCCGGGATCGACGGCGGCGAGTTTGGCCAGCAGGTCCGGGTCGAGGTTGGCATAGCCCTTGAGGCCTTCGTGGGGGATTTCCTTCAATGCGCCGGCGGCCAGCCCGCGGGCCAACACGCTGGACGAAGGCACCACTACGTCATAACCACTGCCACCGGTGAGCAGCTTGGTTTCCAGCACTTCCGAGGAGTCGAACGTGTCATAGCGCACATGAATGCCGGTCTCTCGCTCGAAGCGCTGCAAGGTTTCAGGGGCCACGTAATCAGCCCAGCTATAGAGATTGACGACCTTGTCCTCGGCTTGGGCCGAGACGGCCATCGCCAGTAGCAATGCGGGAAAACTCAGCTTGAACAGAGGAGCCATGACAAACACCTGACCAGTTGGAGTGGTTGCAGCGTGCGCGCCGGGATACATTATAAAAATACAAAGCTTGTTAACCTGACTTTATTACGGAGTAATGTTTGATGCTCGGTCAACTGCACGACCCGGACCTGCAACTGCTGCGCCTGTTCGTCAGCGTGGTCGAGTGCGGCGGCTTCAGTGCGGCTCAGGGTGAACTGGGGTTGAGTCAGTCGAGCATCAGCCAGCAAATGGCCAAACTGGAAACCCGCCTCGGCTATCGCCTGTGCAGCCGTGGCAAGAGCGGCTTTCGGGTCACCGCCAAGGGTGAAGAACTGCTCAGCGCCACGCGCACGCTGTTTCAATCCATCGAACTGTTCCGGCATCAGTCCAACGGCGTGGCGGGACGGCTGATCGGCGAAGTGCGGCTGGGGCTGTCCGAAGCCCTCGATCAATCGGTGCTGCGACGGGTGGCCCAGGCCATTCGGCGTTTTCGCGAGCGGGACGAGTCGGTGCGTATCGAGTTGATCAGTGCCATGCCCGGCGAAATGGAGCGGTTGCTGCTGCAACAGCGGCTGGACCTGGCGATCGGATATTTCTCACAAGTGCAGAGCGCTTTTGACTACCGTGAACTGTTCAGCGAAACCCAGCATTTGTACTGCGCGCCCGGTCATCCACTATTTGCCAACGAGGCGCCGGACGATGAGGCACTACAGGCTTGTGACCGGGTTGATCACCCTTATCGCTTTCTGCGCAGCGACGAACCGTTTCAGGGCAAATTGTGTTCGGCGCGCTCGGAACAGGTCGAGGGCACGTTGGCGTTTATTCTGTCCGGCAAGCACGTGGGGTATTTGCCCAGTCACTTTGCCCGTAGCTGGCAGGACAAGGGCTTGCTCAGGTCAGTGCGTGCAGGTGACATGAGTTTCGAGGTGGCTTTTCACCTGGCCCGGCATCGGGCGCAAGTGCCGGGGGATGCGCATAAGGCATTTGAAGCGGATTTGCTGGCGGCGTTTTCCTGATTTCTTCGTGTTGAACGCAATCCCCCTGTGGGAGCGATGGTCTTACCCATACCATTGCTCAGCCACCATTGCCGTTGACTGACCCACCGCCTTCGCGAGCAAGCCCGCTCCCACCGGGGGATTGTGCTTTCCTGGAAGGTATCGGTGCTGCCTCCCATCACAGGTTTTGTGTGAAGCCCTTGGTTTTTCTGGCATCCTGCGCCTCCATTTTCTGACCTGGCCCCCTGGCGCTTTCCTCGTGACCTCATCCGTACGTGCAAAACCCCAACCCCGCTCCGACCTGATCTATGGTCTCAATGACCGTCCGCACCTGAGCGCGACGATCTTCGCCGCCCTGCAACACGTCCTAGCCAGCTTCGTCGGCATCATCACCCCGACCCTGATCATGGGCGGCGCCCTGGGCTTGCAGAGCGAAATCCCGTACCTGATCAGCATGGCGCTGTTCGTCTCCGGGCTCGGCACGTTTGTCCAGGCTCGGCGCTTCGGCCCCATCGGCTCCGGCCTGCTGTGCCTGCAAGGCACCAGTTTTTCGTTTATCAGCGTGATTCTCAGCGCCGGGTTCATGGTCAAGGCCCGGGGCGGTGGCACCGATGAGATTCTCTCGACGATTTTTGGTGTGTGTTTTTTTGCCGCCTTCATTGAAGTGGTGCTGAGCCAATTCATCGGCAAGCTGCGGATGCTGATCACTCCAGTGGTCACCGGCACCATCATCACCCTCATGGGCCTGTCGCTGATCAAGGTCGCCATGACCGATATCGCCGGCGGTTTTGGCGCCGCGGACCTCGGTGGCGCGAGTCATCTGGCACTCGCGGCGCTGGTATTGGGGACTATCGTGGTGTTGAACCGGGTCGATGTGCCGTTCCTGCGCCTGGGCGCCATCGTGATCGGCCTGACCCTGGGTTATGTCGTGGCCTGGCTGATCGGCGACGTCGATTTCGCCAGCCTGCCGGCGGTACCGCTGATGAGCGTACCGGTGCCGTTCAAGTACGGGTTCAACTTCGACTGGGTGGCGTTCGTGCCGATCGCGGTGATTTTCCTGGTCTCGCCGCTGGAAGCCGCCGGCGACCTGACCGCCAACTCGATGATCTCCCACCAGCCGCTCAAAGGCCCGATCTACATTCGCCGAATCAAGTCCGGGCTGCTGGCCGACGGCCTCAATTCGGCCATGGCGGCGGTGTTCAACAGCATGCCGATGGTGACTTTCGCGCAGAACAACGGGGTGATCCAGCTCACAGGCGTGGCCAGCCGTTACGTGGCGTTTTTCATTGCCGGGTTGCTGGTGTTGCTGGGCCTGTTCCCGATGATCGGCGCGGTGTTGCAACTGATGCCGAAACCAGTGCTCGGCGGTGCCGAACTGGTGATGTTCGGCACCGTGGCGGTGGCCGGGATCAAGATCCTCGCCGAAGCCGGACTGCATCGGCGCAACATGCTGATCGTGGCGATTTCCCTGGGCATGGGACTCGGTATCGCGGCGGTGCCAGAAGTACTGCGTGAATTGCCGATGGCGCTGCACAACATCTTCGAATCGCCGATCACGGTCGGTGCGTTGTGCGCCATTGTGTTGAACATCTTCTTGCCGGAGGAGTTCATGGCGCTTGAAGAAGACGATTTCGATCCCGAAGCGTCAATCCTCCAGGTCATGGAAAACCCCGATATGCCGCCCAAGGGTGAACCCGCCTCCCGCAAGGCGGTCGCATAGTTGAACCGCCAGGGCCGCACCACCGGGTGGTTCGGCCCTTTTTCAGTCGAGAGTATGTCTATGCGCAGCGTCCACGCGGTAATTCTTTCCCTTCTACTCCTCTCCCTGAGCGCCTGCGCCCTGTTCCCCAATCGCGATCCGCTGAACATCAACGTGGTCGGCATCGAGCCCCTGCAAAGCCAGGATCTGGAAGTGCGCTTTGCGGTGAAGATCCGCCTGCAAAACCCCAATGAAACCGCGATTGACTACAGCGGCGTGGCGCTGGACCTGGAAGTCAATGGACGGCCGTTGGCTTCAGGTGTCAGCGATCAATCAGGCACCATCGCACGCTTTTCCGAAGCGGTGCTGACGGTGCCGGTCAGCGTCTCGGCGTTCTCGGTACTGCGTCAGACCCTCGGCCTGAGCCAGACACAAACCCTCGACAACCTGCCCTACGTACTGCGCGGCAAACTGGCGGGCGGCGTGTTTGGGACGATGCGGTTTGTCGATACCGGCAACCTCAGTTTGCCGGGGGCGGCTGCGGGAACCTGGTAACGGCCCACCTCGATAGCGGCCCAGACTGCAAAACCTGTGGGATTGTGTTTAACCGGCTCGCATCATGCGTTAAACCGCACTCCGGGTTTCGCCCGCTCATCCACCACCAGCTCAAACACATCCGGACGCGCATAGTGACCGACCACGTCATAGTCATAACGCGCGCGGACCAACTCGTCAGTGTCGATTTCAGCCGTCAGCAACCCCGCCTCACCCCGTAGCGGACCGGCCAGAATGTCGCCCATCGGGCCGACGATGACGCTGCCACCGGCTATCAACGGTCGGTCCGCCGGCCAGTTGGCGATGTCCACGCCCAACGCCCGAGGCGAATCCTGCACCTGGCAGGCGCTGACCACGAAACAGCGACCTTCATGGGCGATATGACGCATGCTGACCTGCCACATTTCCCGCTCGTCCACGGTCGGCGCGCACCAGACTTCAACGCCTTTGGCGTACATCGCGGTGCGCAGCAGCGGCATCATGTTTTCCCAGCACACCACCGCGCCGACCTTGCCAACCTGCGTCTCGATCACCGGCAGCGTGGAACCGTCGCCCTTGCCCCAGATCAAACGCTCGGTGCCGGTTGGCATCAGTTTGCGGTGTTTGGCCACCAGCCCGGCCTGCGGGTCGAAATACAGCGCGGTGCAGTACAAGGTGCTGCCGGCACGCTCGATGACGCCGATCACCAGATTGGCCCCGGTGCGCGCCGACAACCCGGCCAACGCTTCGGTTTCGGCACCGGGTACATCAATGGCATTGGCGAAGTACCGGGCAAAGGCGTCACGGCCTTCGGGCAGCCGATAACCCAGTTGAGTACCGAAGGCCTCACCCTTTGGATAGCCGCCCAACAGCGCTTCCGGCATCACCACCAGGGCGGCACCGGCCTCGATGATCGCATTCTCCCACGACAGGATCTGTTCCAGGGTCTGCGCCTTGCCGTCGGGCGAGGTACCGATTTGCAGTGCAGCAACGATTGATTTGGGCATCGCATTGGCTCCATTCACGTCAAGTGTTGCGCATTGTCCGGCGCCACTGGATCATGAATAAAGCCCTATCCCCTGCTGAATGATATGAATCAGATGAATATCGCAACCATTGATCTCAACCTGCTCAAAGTCTTTGAAGCCCTGCACGAGGAATCCAGCGCCAGCCGGGCGGCCTTGCGCCTGGGTGTCACGCAGTCGGCGGTCAGTGCGGCGTTGCGCCGGCTGAGGGACGTGTACGGCGACCCATTATTTGTACGCACCGGTCGCGGTCTGTCGCCGACCCTCAAGGCCAATCAGTTGAAACCGGTGGTCAGCGACGCCTTGAACAAATGTCGCCAAAGCCTGGCCATGGTCGATCCGGCGACGGATAACTTTGAAGGGCGCTCGGTCACGGTGGGTTTATCGGACGATTTCGAGATCGCCTACGGCCGGCGACTGATCGAGGAAGTCGCCCGTTGCGCGCCGAAACTGCGGCTGATTTTCCGCCAGACCCACAGCCAGATCGTGGCCCAGGCATTGATGGAGCGCAGCGTCGATCTGGCGATCGCGGCAGGCGGATTTGCCGAGCGCCTGCTCAGCCGTCAGGTACTGGGCGAAGGGAGTTACCTGTGTCTGGCGGACCCGACAACCCTGGCGCCGGGCCAGCAGACCATCAGCCTTGATGAGTTTGTCGCACGCGAGCACATTCTGGTGTCATCAGGCGGCTTTATCGGGATTACCGATGAAGGGCTGGCGGCGCTGGGGCTGAGTCGGCGGGTGTGTGCCTCGACCACGCACTTTGCTGTGCTGGCGCATCTGCTCAAGGGCTCTCAGGCGGTGGCGACCATCCCGGCCCACGCTGCGCAGAGCATCGCGGCAATGACCGGCCTGACGCTGCTGCCCTGCCCTCTGGCGTTGCCGCGCTATCCGATCGAAATGGGCTGGCGCACCAGCACCCAGCTCGATCCGGTGGTACTGAAAGTACGCGAAGCGATTGTCGCGAGTTTTGCCGCTGCCGGGCCGCTTACTTGGCGGCCATCAGCCGATTGACTTCACTGCGTACCATGTTGGCAAATTCCGGAGGAGACATGCCGTCCAGCTCTGAACGCACCCATTCCGCCCATTTGCCCTTGCGCTTGGCGCGCTCGCCGAACAACCGTGCGGCTTCGCCCTTGGATTTGCCCAGGTTGCTCTGCCAGAGGTCGAACAGACGGGATTTCTCATCTTCAAGCGCGGCGCGCTCGGCAAGGGGTTTGTCGGCCAGATTGAAGCTCATGGGAATTACCTGCGGCATAAAATAGGCGACATCTTACACTGTAGGACGAAATGTCCTGCGCTGGATTTTTATTCCGGGTGCAGCGAATGCGCAAACTCGCTGCAACTTTTTCAGTCGCCGCAGACTCCATTGTTCACTCTATCCATCATCAAGGAATACGCCAATGGCCCGCAAAACCGCTGCGCAAAACGCCGAAGACCAGATCAAGGATCAAGCCTTCAGCGAACTCCAAGCGCTGATCGAAGAGTCAGACAAACTGCTGAAAAGCAGTGCATCACTGGTCGGCGAAGAAGCCGAAACCCTGCGCGGGCAAATCGCCCTGAAACTGCAACAGGCGCTGGATTCGGTCTCCAGCGTGCGCGATCGCACCAAGCCTGCGGTGGAAGCCACCGAAACCTATATCGGTGGGCACCCGTGGCAAACCGTGGCCATCTCGGCTGGCTTTGGCCTGGTGGTCGGCTTGTTGTTGGGTCGTCGCTAAACACGTCGTGACGAACACCACTATCTAGGTGAGAGCGAGCTTGCTCGCTCTCACCGTTGATCGGTGCTGCCTGTTCAGCCCCCGGCCAACTCCCGCAATTCAGCCAACACCTGGCCATCCAGCTCGATCCCCTGCTCCAGCGACCTGGCGCGCTGCTGATGACGCCGATCGCCCGGCAAACGCTTGAGCCCCACGCCGTGCATCTGGCGCACCAGTTCCTCGCTGCGTTCGGCAAAACCCTGCCCGGCCGCCTTGCTCGGGTCGATCACGATCAGCAACTGCCCGGTCCATGGGGTCTTGGCCCCCTGATGATTCGACCAATCGAATTCGAATGAAAAATTGCCGCCGGTCAACGCAGCGGCCAACAACTCCACCATCATCGACAATGCCGAACCCTTGTGCCCGCCAAACGGCAGCAGTGCACCGCCCTCCAGAATCGCCTTCGGGTCCTGGGTCGGCTGGCCGAGGCTGTCCACGCCCATGCCCACCGGCAAGCGTTCGCCCTTGCGCGCGGCAATCTGCACATCGCCGTGGGCGATGGCGCTGGTGGCCAGGTCAAACACCAACGGTTCACCACCCGCCCTCGGCGCTGCAAAGGCAATCGGATTGGTGCCAAACAGTGGCCGGTCGGCGCCGTGGGGCACGACACAGGTCATGCTGTTGACCACGCTCAACGCGACCAACCCTTCATTGGCGAACGGCTCGACGTCCGGCCAGAGCGCGGCAAAGTGATGTGAGTTGCGAATCGCCAACACCGCGATCCCGGCGCTGCGGGCCTTGTGCACCAGCAGGTCGCGGGCGGCGGCCAGTGCAGGCTGGGCAAAACCGTTGCCGGCGTCCACCCGTACAAAACCCGACGCCACATCTTCGACCACCGGCACCGCCTTGCCGTTGACCCAGCCACTCGCCAGTGTCGATACGTACCCCGGTATGCGGAACACGCCATGACTGTGGGCGCCGTCACGCTCGGCCCCGGCGCAGTTGCGGGCCAGAATGGCAGCCACCTCGGCGCTGGTGCCATTGCGTTGGAAAACCTGTTCGAGCAATACAACCAGTGAATCGAAATCGAGGGTTTGCGAACCGACGGCCATTTCGGGTGATGCGGTCATCTGAGGCTCCAGTTTTATTATTGAGATCGGGCAACAGGGCAAAACCGGGCCGCTTGGCAACCCGCAAAAGAGGCTTCGATTAAGTGCTTTTTTGCAGGCGTCCTGTCAAGCCTGCAAAGAAATATCGGCCAAGCAATATGTACCGCACCCAGGCCTCGTGACGGTCCTAAAGTTTTTTCTCACCCAATTGGTGGCGACCGCTGTCGCCGCTCTTCGAGGAAAAAACATGACCGACCTCCCCCTGCCGTACTTTTTTGACGAGGCCGAAGCCGCCTCCAGTCGCAAGCAGCCTGGTGAGCGTGAAAAGGCGCTGAATTTCACCCTTGACGACCTCAAATGGCTCAAAGCCGTGTACCTCGCGACCCACGCCGCACGCGCGGCGCACACGCCGGGCATGCGCGTCGATCGACTGGGGCTGACCCCGGCCGGGCAGTCAGCCATCCACCTTGCCGGTGCCTTTGCCATGAGCAAGCCCGACGCTGGTGAGGTGGTGCTTTACACGCCCTGGAAAGGCCTGACCAAATTTGCCGACATGGCCGACCTCAAAGCCAGCCTCAAGCAATGGCTGGGCACGCCTGCCGGGCGGCGCGAGTTGCTGTGCCACCTGTCGATCGAGCAACCCGGTGCGGTGCCGGCAGCAGCGCAGACGAGTGTTTCGACGCAGCAGATCGACGGCGCGGTGTTTCAGGATCAGGAATTCGTCCTGCAAGACAACCAACGACAGAACGCAGCATTGATGCTCGATGAATTGCTCAAGGCCCCGACACTGAACAGCCTGTTGGATGACGCGCTGAACAACGCCCTGGGCAGGCGTTATCCGACACTGGACCGGCAGCGAACCCGGCTGGAGAGTTACATCACCCTCGCCTCCAGCGATGCAGTCGGCAACCGTCGCAGCGTGTCTTCGTTGTCACTGCACGAAGCCGTTCTGTATTACTACTTGACCAACCACTGGCCCCAGGGTGATGTCAGGGAGTTCAGCCACCCCGTACAAGGCGCCAGCAGTCAGACCCACACACTGGCCTGGGAATCCGCCATCAAGGAAATCGCCCAGAGCCTCACACCGCATCTGCAAAGCCTGCTCGAAACGTTCTGGAACGGCACCATGAAACACGGGCAGTCGCGCAGCGAGTTTTTTGCCCAGTGCCTATGCGATCGCTACAGCCTTGAACTGTTGCTCAAACGCCAGCAGAACATTTTGAGCGCCGAGGAGTTCGCGACCCTGCGCAACGTCACGCTGGCTGGCACCGACAACGCTCCGGTTTCGGGTAATCCGCGGCGCATCGACAGGGTATGCATCACCGAACTCTACCGAACGGGGCTGGCGCTGGCAGGCACCTTGATGATCGACACCCACGAGAACTCGGCCTTTATATACAGCCCGACAAGGGGCATCGAAGCGAATCACGACATGGCTGCGATCAAGGCTACAGTCTCCGCGATGATGACGGCCGAGGGGCACGAGGACAACTTGCTCAATGCCCTGGCACATGAGGAGCGCGACCGGTTTCTGGCCATCCCCGCCCAGGAACAGGTGGTGGTCGCCGAGCCGATTGTCGGCTCGGTGTTCCAGCAATTGATGGCCGACATTCTCGCCAAACAGGGACAGAACCTCCGTTACGGCTTGCGCCGTTATCGTGAAAGCGAGGGGAGTCTTGATGCCTACGCATTGATCGACAATATCCTGGACGTACGCGCACTGATCGACCCAGGGTTGCTGACCGTCAATGTGCAAGGACGCTGGAGTACCCGGATGGACCAGCGCTGGCGAGCGCAACCGGCAACCGTGCGCGGGGAGTCGGCCAAACAGCAATTGGCGATCCTGACCAGCATTGATCAGGCACTGGCATCGGAAAAATACCCTGTACTGTCGGCCACCGTCACCACGGTGGCCCAGGCACAAGAAGACATCAGAGACTCGCTGGCGCTGCTGCGCCCGAAACTGACTCATACCCTGACCACCGCGCTGCAGGCGGAACTGAAGCTGCGCACTCTCGCCCGCACCCTGCAAGGCGCCGAGCAAGCTATTGTCAACGCCGTGCTGGACACCCCGGTACGCCTGCAACGGGCGGCCTTGAACGGCTTTCTGCCGGATGTCTTCTCCCTTGCACTCAAGGCCGGTAATACCGGGAAAACGATGCCCCTGGCCAGTTGTTTCGTCCTGACGGAACGAGGTGGTCTTGATCCCGCGCATTCCGGCAAAAGCATTCTGTGGACACCCGCCCTGGGGTTTGAAGCGTTTGCTTCGATACAACCGTTGCTCGCCGAACTCGACAGGCGCCTGCTGAGTGACGATGAACGCAGCGCCCTGATCGAAAACCTGCCACGCAGCCAGCGGCTCGCCGGTCAATCCCTTGCTCTCGCGCCGTTGCAACTGATCCACGAGGATTTCTTCAAACACCTGCAAGAGCCCCACGTTCGACTGGACACAGTGGCCGTTGAACGGATGCTGGACTCCCGCCTGCCCACGACCTTGCGGGCTGATCTGTCAAGCCTGGTAACGGTGGGCAAACCCAAGGCAGGCCTGCAACGGGCGATGGACATTGGCGAAGCACTGATTACCCGGGAAAAACTGCCGACCTGGCTGGCGCTGGCCTCCATTGATGATCAACGGCTACACGCCGAGTTGTTGCAGCAATACCTGAACAACGCGAAAGAAGACAAGGACTACCTGAGCGGCGTACGCACGCTGAGCCGCACCGCACACCACCTGCTGCAACAACAACTCAATACGGACGGCATCGAGGTTGATCCGGACAACGTCCAGGTACGGATCAATCAGCGCCCGACCGCTGCCGCCCTGACGCAGACCTTGACCGAGTTCGCACTGACCCACTTGCATGAACTGGACGGCTTGGCCTTCACGCTGGCATCACTTGCCGCCACCGCGTTACCCATTCAACTGGACATGACTTACGTCAAGGGTCTGATCCGTAACCTCAAACTCGGTGAACGCCAGCGAACCACGCTCAGCCTGGCGTTTGCCGAATCTCTGGCGGACGCACAATTACGCAGAAAACGCTTCGCCGCCCAAGTGCCCTGGCAACTGCTGTGCCACGCCCATTCGGAAAAACTCCAGGAGCGCTTGAGCGAAACCGGGTTCGACTTCATCCAGCAAGTCATGAACATGCCCGATGCCCTGGCCCGCGAAGCCGTGACGGGCGCCAATGCCATTGTCCGCCCGCTGGAGTTCAAGGGCCTCACTGGTGAATCGACCATCAAGGCGCCCGGGATCTACCTGATCGGGCCCAAGCCAGGCACCGAAGGGCCACAGGTCCTGCTGGCACCCTACAGCGCCACCCACGGGTTCAAGGAGTACGACAGTGAAAGCCACCTGCTCAACGAGCTGAAAGGCCACGGCGCCCTGCAAAAATGGGTGCTCGGCAGTATGAGCACGGCGGATCAGCAGCGTTGTAAAACCCGCATCGCCGCCACCGCCAGCAACTCGATCAGCCTGGCATCAACGCCACTGCGGGGAAATCTGCTGAAGACGCTGTTCAACGATAACGTGCACCTTCTGACCCGACTACTCGGCGCCCAGCCAGACGAAAACAGGCAAAGTGAATGGCACACCGTCAAACATGTCCTGGGAGAAGACCTGGATCAGGCCTCGAGCTTGCTGACGGGCAAACTCGCCTACCCCGTCACGGTGGGGCGCAGCTACCGCGAGATCAAGGCATCGGCCGAAGACCTGCAAGGACACAAATGGGGCAGCGCGCTGAAGGCGTTCATCAGCGGCATGGCGCAACTGGTGATGCTGCGCCAGTCGACCGACAGCAGCGAGGTTTCGCCTGCCTCCACGGTCGAGTCCGCAGCGCCAACACCGCCGACCCATACACAATGGAAACACATCGACATTACCGCACCCGAGCGCACGAATCTGCAGCGCCTGGAAAGCACCGGGGTGGATCTGAACTCATTGGCACTGCAACGAACGCTTGGCCTGTACAAGCACCCGACCACTGAACAGCACTACGCGCCCGTCGAAGGCAAGGTGTACCCGGTCGAGAAACGTGGCAGCCAATGGCAGATTCGCATCCCCGGCGACAATGGGCCGCAAGTGCTGCAAAACGCGGCGAAACAATGGGTTCCGACAGCCGACGCGCAGGCGCAGCGCTTCAACCTGGTCGGCAAGCTGCGAACCTGGATAGCGATCAGCGGCGGCATGAACGTTGAAGCCGACGGCATGCCTGAAATCCGCCGGCTGTTTCCGGTCAGGGCGAGACTGATCGACGAAGGCCTCGACCTGGCGACCCACTACGCCTGGAACTGCTTTCGCAACCTGGAACTGCTAAAAGCGCCGAACAGCCAGATCACCCCCGCGCACCAGTTGATCATGGACTTTCTGGATGTGCCCAACGTGCTGCCTGAACACGTCAGCCTGATTGAAAAAACCGTGAGCGATATTTTCGCGGCGCTGCTGGACCCGAGCCTGCGCCAGGAAAAGTCAAAACGCTTTGTGGTTGGACGGCTTATGGAAGACGCGGAAAATTCCTTTGCCTTCGCCATACGCTCGGACCGGCAGCAAAAAATCTATCTGGCCGAGAAGTTCTTCAAACCCGGCTTCGAGCATTACCGCAACTACATGACGGATGCCTCGTTCCCCATCAGTCCCCATGCCCGCGCCGCCACGCTGATCCACGAGCTGTCGCATATCGTCAACAAGACAGAGGACATCAGCTACCTCGACGCCACCCGACCGTTTGTAGACCTGATCGAAACCACCAGTGGCCGCGCAAGGGTGCTCAACAATACCCTGCACAATTTGCAAACGACGGCGTTATCCCACAAAACGCCGCTGAACCAGTTGTTCGCCGTGTACAACGACGACACCCAGCGGTGGGAAGACCTTGGCGACACCACCTACGAAGACACTGACACCGCGTACAGGCATGTGCTGAAAATGACCGGCGAGGCGACCTTGAGCGATGCGCGCAGACGTTTCAGGCAAGATCCGCAGAAAAGACTGGCCGTCATGCTGGGGAACGCGGATACGGTCACCTGGCTGATCACTCACCTGGGGCGTCAACTTCACACCGCCGTACCTTGATCCTTGGATCCGGGCCGCGACGAAGGACCCGGCCCGGCGTTTTTTGATCATATTTTCACGTTGCATCCGGATACTGCAGGTCATGACCTCGTTCAACCACGCGTTTTTCGGGGTTTACACCTGAAAATAAACCCACATTGATGGGCAATTGCCATGACCGATGTTCTCGCACCCTGGCCCTCGGGGTTAGAATGCAGGAAATCAGGATGAGTCAATGACTGAACACACTCTATCGGAAGCCGAATACGACGCGATCACCGATGCCGCCGCGCACTGGTGCATGCGCCTGCACGCCAGCGATTGCACGGGCGAAGAGCGCCAGGCATTCCAGCAGTGGCATGACGCTCATCCGCTGCACGCGTTCGAGTACGAAGCCATGCTGGAGATCTGGGACGTTGCAGGTGATCTGCCACACCCGCAATCACCTGCGCCTGCACCGCCCCCCTCGGTTGGGACACCAGGCAAGTATCCACGCTCATGGCGCACGCTCGGGGTCGTAGCCGCGACGTGTGCCCTGGCGCTGCCGCTGGCCGCCTACACCGGCTGGAATCTGGGTTGGGTACCCAACGCTTATCAGCACTTCGAAGCCACTGACAACCTGCGCCAGGTCACCCTCAATGACGGTACTTTGGTGGAGCTCAATCTGGGCAGCGAACTGACCTACACCCATTACAGGGATGAACGCCGCGTCACGCTGAAAAAGGGCGAAGCGTTCTTCACGGTCAGGCACGACATCACCCAACCCTTCACCGTCAAGGCGGCCGAAGGCAGGATCCGTGTGACCGGCACCCGGTTCAACGTCTGGATGTATGAAGACAAGGTGCGCGTCAACCTGATCGAAGGCTCGGTGCAAGTGACCAGCCAGGGCGACCTGACGCACAACGTTTCGTACCTGCGACCGGGCATGCAGGCCAGCTACCGACAGGGCGACTTCGCGCCTCAGGTCAGTCAGACCAGCGCCAACGACAGCGCCCTGGCCTGGCGCACCGGCAAGCTGGTACTTGATGACCTGCCGCTCAGCGATGCCCTGCCCCTGATCAATCGCTACCTGAGCGCGCCGGTGATGCTGGCCGACAGCAACACCGCCGCCATTCGCATCGGCGGTGTGTACGACACCCGGCAGGTGAAGAATCTGGTGACGTCCCTGCCACGAGTGCTGCCGGTTTACCTGACGCGCAATCAGGATGGCAACCCGGTCATCAACTCAATGCCCCTGCAACCACCAAAAAGCTGAAGGCCGCGTCCCTTGCGGGAGCGGCCTTCATGGTCTGTGCCTGTTGCTAACAGCTTACTGCGCTGCCACTTTTGCCTCTGACTCGCGAATCGTCTGCACCTGATACTGCGGATCGGCCTGGATCTGCTGCTCGGTGAACGGCAACACACTCAACTCCTTGCGCGAAAACGCCTGAGTCTGATCGCTGGCGTATTTCGACGCCGGATCGCTGGACAAGGAAAACGCCAGCACTCCGCGCGCTTGCGGGCCTTTCTCATCGAATGTCACGATTTGCAAGTAACTGGTGCCACTGACCACCTCGCGTTTGCCGTCGGTGCGCGGCTCGCTCTGAATGGCGTTGTAAATGCCCAGCGTGCCCGGCCCACCATGGATCGGTGTTTGCTGCCCGCCACTGCTGACCACCTGAATGTCACCCCAATGACTATCGGCCTTGAGCCCAAGCTTGTTGACCTGCTCAACAGACGCCAGCAATGCCTGGCCAATGGCGGCATTCACCGACGGCCGATCCAACGCCAGACCGCGTGGTGTGTGCTGCGCATCTGCCGGGTCAAACGCTACTCGCCAGAGATCAGGCAACTGCTGCAGCGACTGCATGACATTCTGGAAGTGCACAAAGCCCAGACCGCTGTCCAGATTCGCATGGCCATCCCAGGTCTTCAGGCTGGCACATACCGGTGCAAGGGTGGCGGCATCGGCACCCGCATCGGCACTGCACCATTGCAGCAGATCGGGCATCACTTGCGCGGCCTGATACACCTGATCATCCATCACCATCTGTTGCAGATCAGCCGCCGCCACCGGGCCGGCCTTGGCCAGCGCGCCCAGACGCTCCAGGGCGAAACGCGAACGCAGCCCCAGTGGCTGGCCGTCCTGGCTGATCAATGGCGAGAACCCGGTCAGCGGTTGCGCCGGGTTGGCCAGCCACGCCGAATCGTTGGAGTGCTGCACAAAATCCTTGCGCAACAATTGCGGAAGCTGATCCGACGCATAAATGCCTTTTTGCGCAGCCTTGGGGTCGATGTCCCAGGCACAGGCACTGTGGGCGCCATCGAGCACGATCATCTGCAAACCGGCGCGTGGATCGCTGCACTTGGCGAGTTTCTCGGCATTGACGTTCGGCACCACCGACAGGTTCATGTACAGCGTCTGACCCTGATCGTCGGTGGCCAATGTGTTGACCCATGGAATGCCCTGGATCGTGTGCACCGAATCCTGCAATTGCTTGAGACTGGACGCCTGGTTCATCGCGTACCACTGCTGCAGAACCCGGTCATTCTCCTGGTTGGCATCGCGCAGGCTGTAAGCGAACTGATTGTTCCAGTCCAGCTTGCCAGGCCACTGCACGATCGGGCCGAAACGCGAACTGTAGATCACATGGGAAACCGGCTTGACCTGGCCATCCGCTTGTTTGACGTTGACGGTCAGGGTCTGTTTATCCAGAGGCAGCGACTTGCCGTCGAGCAGGTAACGCGTCGAATCCTTTGGATCGAGTTGCAGGCGATACAGCGTGAAGTGTTTTGACGAGTCGACGGTGTGCGTCCAGGCCACATGCTGGTTGAACCCGATGTTGATCATCGGCAGGCCAGGCAATGCGGCCCCCATCACATCCAGCTTGCCGGGGATGGTCAGGTGCATCTGGTAAAAACGCATGCCGCCGACCCACGGAAAATGCGGGTTGGCCAGCAGCATCCCGCGCCCGTTGAACGAACGCTCGCTGCCAATTGCCACCGCATTGCTGCCGCGGTCCAGGGCGAAACGTTGCTGACGTCCGTCGGCGACCTGGAAGACCTGTGCATCATCCGCACGCCGGGTAACGGCTGCCGGTGGCGTGGCGCCGACCAGGGCCTCGGCGAACTGCCCGACCCCGCCTTCTACCAGCAGGCGCCGCGTCAGTTTTACCAGGTCCTGCGCCGCAATCGGCCGAACCCAGTCACCTGCACATTGTGCTGGCAGGCCCGTGGCCTGACGTTGCGCCAGCGAGCGGTTGTAGCCAGCGACGTAGCCGTCGATCAAGTCGCGCACCTGCGGGGTCTGCGCCTGCAGGAAAACGCCAACCGCCTGAGGCGTGTTCAGCCAGTTGAAGAACAGATCGCTGGCGAGGTTGGCGCGCTGCTCGACCGTAAACTGCTCCGGGCCGAAATAGCGCGAACGCTCGCCATTGACCGTGACGATCTCATTGGCCAGCAGGCACAGATTGTCCTGGGCATAGGCATAACCGATACCGTAACCGAGGCCGCGCTCGTTTTCGGCACGAATGTGCGGCACACCGAAACCGGTACGGCGAATATCCACCGCTGCCGACGAAGGTTCACTGCGAGCGTTCGCCGCAACGCTCAAGCCCAGCAACACACCCGCAAGGCTTAGCCTGGTTAACTGCCTGGAAATAATCACACTCGCTCCTGATCATAAGACGATTGCCAGGTGGGGGGCGCGGCGGGAAGGCAACACAGCCACACCACACCCGACCTGGAAACACACACTGCGCACTTCACGGAATGTGCCTGGCCTTAGGAACGAAAAAGGCATGAGGAAATTTAACGGACGCGAGTTTTTTTGCGCAGGCGAATCACACCGCGCTCACAGGGTTGCGACAAATTTTCCACATTAAAGTATTCATGATTTGTTCAGGTCGTTCGTCTTATTGTTGGAGAGCGCCATCACTTTTCCTGATCCGGCTCTGAAAAGGAGTTTTTGCATGTACAACTCACGACTGCCAACGGACGGTAGCGATGCGCCAACGGGTGTTTCCAGAGCGCCCGACGCCGGAGTTTTCGAACACACCGTTGAACGCCACAGCAATGAACGCATCAGGCTGTTGCTCAAGAGCTTCGGCCTGCGTACCAGCCTGATTCGCCTGAAGGTCATCGATGCCTTGCTGACGGCCGCGGAAAGCGATCGCAGCCTGGGGGTGCGCGGCCTGCACAGCCAGTTGCTGGACCTGAACATTCCCTTGTCCTTCCTCAGCGTGCGGGAAGTGCTCAAGCGTTTGTCCAGCGAGGGCGTGATCACGCTCAACGCGGATAAAAGCTACAGCCTGCATCCACAGGCTGTCGCCATTTTGCACAATGAACCCGGCGCGACGGCCTCGTTCAAGGCTTGACCTTGCGCCGCATCACACCGTTGATCACGACCACGATGACTGCCACGCCGATGGCGATGTACTGGAACAGCTTTTCGCTGATGATCCCTGCGTTTTGCAGATACGAAAGGCCAAACATGGTCCCCAGCACTACCAGGGAAATCAGAATCGAGTATTTCAAACGTTGCGACTGGGTCATTACGGGTTCCTGAACCTTTGAATGTATCTGCTTTGTATCCGCTTGCATGCCAAGCCTCTACCTTCGAACGGGGATGAAGGGCAGCAACCGGAGTCTCATGTTACAGACGATGAAGAGTTTTAGCTTCATTGCGACGTAACCATGAGGATTTTGAAATGCTCCGTCGAATCGCCCTGTTGATTCCCCTTATCGCCCTGCTTTCACTGAGCGGCTGTCTGTTTTTCCCCCATGGAGGCGGCTGGCATGGTGACCGTCACTATGATGGCGGGCATTATGAGGAACGTCGTTGATACCCACTCAGCAGCCTGAATCTTTTCGATAGAAGTCATTACCGGGCTGCCGGCACAACTCCACCAACCAATCGACAAACACCCTCACCCGCCGGGACAACTGGCGGTGTGGCGGGTAAAGGGCCGTCAACGGCAACCCCGGTGGCGGCACCTGCTTGAGCACTTCGCATAAACGCCCCTCCTTCAACTGCCGGGCCACGTGGTAATACGGGGTCTGCACCAGGCCGTATCCCGCCTCACACGCCGCCAGATAACCATCGGCACTGTTGACCGACACTTGCTTGGGCAACGCCTGCGACCGCACCTGCCCCTCGACGACAAACTCCAGCCCGTAGCGCTTGCCACTGCTGGAGAAATATTCGATCACCTGATGCCCCGCCAGATCATCCAGACCTGTGGGAGTCCCGTGCCGCTGCAAGTAATCCGGGCTGGCGCAGGTCACTTGATCCATCATCACCAGCGGCCGTGCCACCAACGAATCATCCAGCGCCAGACCACCGCGCAGCACACAATCGACCCCCTCACGGATCAGGTCCACGGGCCGGTCATTCAGACCGATTTCTAGTTCGATCAACGGAAAGCGTGCGGTGAACTGCGGCAACGCCGGAATCACGATCAAGCGCCCCACCGCTGCCGGCATGTCCACGCGCAACAAACCTTTTGGGTTGTGCCGGGCGGCAGAAAACACCGCTTCAGTCTCCTCCAGATCCGCCAGCAGACGCACGCATCGCGGGTAATAGGCCGCACCGTCGAGGGTCAGGCTGATGTGGCGAGTGGTGCGTTGCAGCAATTGCACGCCCAGGTGCGCCTCCAGTTGCTTGATCAGCACCGTCACCGAGGCGCGGGGCAATTGCAGGCTGTCCGCCGCTTTGGCAAAGCCCCCCAACTCGACGATCCGGGTGAACACCCGCATGGCATTAAAACGGTCCATGGCTTCGGCCTGCCTGTCGATTATTCAGATAATACGAATAGTGATAGTGGATTTAGCCGGTTTATCTGGTTTGTGTCGAGATCAACAATGGCGGTTCACATTTCCAGGGAGCTGAAGTCATGCAAACACGTCAATTGGGCAAGAACGGTCCACAGGTTTCGGCCATCGGTTTGGGCTGCATGGGCATGACCGATTTCTACACCACCGGCACCGACACCCGAGAAGCGACTGCCACCTTGCACCGGGCATTGGAGTTGGGCATCAACCTGCTCGACACCGCCGACATGTATGGCCCGCATACCAACGAAGAACTGATCGGCAAAGCCATCGTCGGCAAACGCGACCAGGTGTTTCTGGCCAGCAAATTCGGCATCGTTCGCGACCCGGCCAATCCTGAATCGCGTGGTGTCAACGGCCGTCCCGACTACATTCGCCAGGCCATCGACGGCACGCTCAAACGCCTTGGCGTGGACACCCTGGACTTGTATTACCAGCACCGGATCGACCCGCAAGTCGCCATCGAGGAAACCGTTGGCGCCATGGCCGAACTGGTTGCCGCTGGCAAGGTGCGTTACCTGGGTTTGAGCGAAGCATCAGCCGCCACCCTGGAACGCGCGAACAAGGTTCATCCGATCAGCGCGCTGCAAAGCGAGTACTCGTTATGGAGTCGCGACCAGGAAGACAACGGCTGCCTGGCGGCCTGTCGGCGCCTGGGCATCGCGTTCGTCCCCTATAGCCCGCTGGGCCGTGGCTTTTTGACCGGCGCGCTGAAAAGCCCGGACGATTTTGCCGCCGACGATTACCGGCGCTTCAGCCCACGTTTTCAAGGGGAAAATTTCGCGAAGAATCTGCTGCTGGTGCAGCAAGTGCAGGCGCTGGCCGCTGACAAGGGTGTCACTGCCGGGCAACTGGCGCTGGCCTGGGTGCTGGCGCAGGGCGACTACCTGATCCCGATTCCGGGCACCAAGCAACGCAAATACCTGGAGGAAAATGTCGCGGCACTCGAGGTAAAACTGAGCGCCGAGGAGTTGCAGGCACTGGAGGCAATCTTTCCCGCCAATGCCACAGCCGGGTTGCGGTATCCGGAAGCGGTGATGCAACTGCTGGATCGCTGACTGGACGTGCGCGCCCGCTCAATCAAATGAGCGGGTCGCCAACAATCGTCAGTCTTTCTTCTTGACCGTCGAGCCGTTGCTCTCGCCATAGGTCTTGAGGTTTTGCAGCACGTAGATCGCTTTCTTGAACTCAGGCACCAGGTAATTGGCGTACTTGTTACCCTTCAGATTGTTGGTCTGGATCGTGTCCAGTTGCACGGCAAAGTACTCCAGGGCGTTGAATTTCGCGTCTGGATCGGACGGCACGCCGAACTTGTCGAACTTGTCGCCAGCGTTATGCAGCGTCAGCGCAGTCACATCACTGATGATGCCTTTCTGCAGCAGGTAGGTACTCATGTTGCCCAACTGCTTGGCCGTGACGCTTTCCGGATTGAATCCCTTGATCTGCTTGAACATCTGCATGGAATCCATTTTTTTCCGGTTCAGCACCAGCGGATCGTTGCCCACCTGCGCCAATATTTGCCGGGCCTTGACGCTCTGGGTAATAGGCTTGGCGTTGGGCGAACCCTGACGAACCAGCAGCCCCGTCTTGGCAGACCAGTTGCCGACCAGACCAATAGTCATGAGCGTTTCCCCGCCAGCGAGACGAAACCTGAATGTCCTTGGAGCCGGAACATAAAAAATCCTTGTTTGAACGAGATTGATACTGGGAAGTATCGGCAGCGTCCGCCCGATGACCAATTATTATTTCCTGTTTTTACAATTTTCGTACATTTAAGATACAAACCATCAAGTGCCTTGTTTCATTGGCTTCCATGACACCTGAACACAGTGACGAGCAACGTGCTGGCGTTTCAAATGCCCCGCGACTGAGACTTTGTATCAGTTGCGACATGAATTCCTCGCAAAACCCGCCTTGCGTTCACCGCTTTGTTGTACGTTCGTACCTCAAGCTGCGACGTTACAAGCCGATACAAATTTGATCCCACCAAGTTCAGAACCCGCCCTCAACAATAAAAACGCAGCACAAGGACCGGTCCCATGCCCGCATTCCGTACCATTCAGGCTCGCTACACGCTGTTTCTGGTCCTGTTTATCCTGCTGCTGTCGGTGTTGACGGTCGTGGGCATCAGCCAGTTGGTCGCACCCAAGCTGCGCCACACCGAAGAACAGGTGGCGCTCAACCGCATTGCCGAAGTCGCCGAGCAGATTCAGGGCGAACTGAACAAGGTGCAGGCGCAACAGCGCAGCATCACCCAGACCATCCCCCTGCTCGACAGCGCCGCCATCGACACGGTCCTGCCCGGTCTAGTGGATCAGTACGGCGAGCTGAAAGTCTTCGGCGGCGGGATCTGGCCGCTGCCCGGCCAGCGTGAAGCCGGTCGCAACAAGTTCAGCACTTTCTGGCACCGCGATGCCTCGGGCAACCTGGCGGTCAACACCTTCTGGAACAGCGACGCTGCGCCCAACTACTACGACCAGAGCTGGTACAAGGGCGGCATGCAGACCCCTCGCGGCCAGTGTGCCTGGGCCGCAGCCTATAAAGATGACGCCAGCGCCGAGCCACGCACCAACTGCGCCATGGCCATCCAGAAGAACGGCGCCGCCTATGGCGTCTCGACCATCGACGTGACGCTGGGTTTCTTCAACGACCTGATCGCCCGCAAGGAAAAAGACCTCGGCGCCGAAATGCTGATCGTCGAAGCCGACGGCAAGATCATCAGCAACAGCTCGCGCATCAGCGGCCCGATCGTGCTGAAAAACATCAGTGAACTGGCCGGCAACTCGCCGTTCGCCAGTCAGGTCAAGGCCGGCCTGCAAAATCGCGATCAGGCGCAACGAGTCGAGTTCGACAACAACGGCGAAGCCAGCACCTTCTTCATGCGCCCGATCGAAGGCTCGCCGTGGTTCCTCGCCACCGCCCTGCCGACCAAACTGATCACTGCCCAGCGTGACGATGTACTGAGCACCCTGAGCCTGCTGCAAATTCCGATGGTGATCCTGCTGGTGCTGTTGCAGGTCTACGCCATTCGCCAGTTGATCCACCGCATGAAAGCGCTCAAGACCAACATCGACGCGCTGTCCGCAGGTGACGCGGACCTGACCAAACGCATCACCATTCGCGCCGAAGACGAACTGGGCGCCATCGGCCACTCAGTGAACACCTTCATCGCCTACCTGCAAAACATGATTGGCGAAGTCACCCAGGCCACTGGCGCCATGGCCTCCGGCCTCGACACCCTGCAACGCACCTCGGCCCACACCAGTCAGATCCTGGTGCGTCACGCCTCGGAAACCGATCAGACCGTTACCGCCATCACCGAGATGAGTTCCACCGCCGAAAGCGTGGCGCAGAACGCAGCGGAAACGGCCGCGTTCACCCAGCGAGCCAATGAAAACGCCGACCGTTCGCGGATCGTCGTCGGCGAAGCGTCCAGCAGCGTTGTGGCATTGATCGGTGAAGTGGCCAGCGCGACCCATAAAGTCGGGAGCATGCAGCAGGATGCGCAGCGCATCACCGAGATTCTCGGCGTGATCGGCGCCATTGCCGGTCAGACCAATCTGCTGGCCTTGAACGCTGCCATCGAAGCGGCCCGAGCCGGCGAACAGGGTCGAGGTTTTGCCGTGGTGGCCGACGAAGTTCGTGCCCTCGCCGCCCGCACCCAGGCCAGCACTTCGGAAATCAACGAGATGCTGGCGCGCCTGACCCAAGGCGTGAGTTCGTCGGTCAGCGCCATGGAAAACACCCAGGCCAGTTGCCAGTCCGCCGCCGACGCCACCGCCCGAGTCAACTCCGGGCTGGATGAAATGGCCGGTTCGGTCAGCCACATCAACAGCCTGAGTACCCAGATCGCCACCGCTGCCGAACAGCAAAGCGCCGTGACCGAAGAGATCAACCGCAGCATGGTGCAGATCCGGCACATGGTTGATGAGCTGGTGCAGAGTGGTCAAGCCAGCGAGCTGAACACCCGGCAACTGCTGGAAGCCAACAGCCGTGTGAGCGCGATCATGGGGCGGTTCAAGGTTCGTTGATACCCTGGCTGTGGCGAGCGAGCTTGCTCCCTCGCCACAGCCAGCGGTGCTCCTGCATCAATTAGAAACACTCCCCCTCCGCCTTATTGGCTAAAGTGGTCAAAATACGTTTTTTGACCACCCCCAATTCGAGCCCCACCATGCGAACCCACCTGCGTCTGCTCGCCCTGAGCGCCCTGTTTATGTCCTCCCTCGCCCAAGCCGCCGACCTGATCCCCATCGAAGTCCATCGCGACGCCAACTGCGGCTGTTGCAAAAAGTGGATCAGCCACTTGGAGGCCAATGGCTTCAAGGTCGAAGATCACATCGAAGCGGACATGAGCCAGTTCAAGCAGCTGCACGGCGTACCGCCGCGCCTGGCGTCCTGCCACACGGCGCTGATCAACGGCAAATTCGTTGAAGGCCATGTGCCGGCCGAACAGATTCTGGCGTTGAACAAACGTGACGACCTGCTGGGTATCGCCGCGCCCGGCATGCCCATGGGCTCGCCCGGCATGGAAATGGACGGTATGAGCGATGCTTATCAGGTGATCGGCCTGAGCAAGATCGGCACGGACGTGGTGGTGGCGCAATACCCGGCCCACTGATGTCCGGCGCGTACATCGGGCTATTTTTTGCGGCATTCGGTGCCGCGACGCTCTTGCCGTTGCAATCAGAAACGGTGCTGGTCGCGCTGTTGCTCAGCGACCGCTATTGGCTCTGGACACTGCTGACGGTGGCGACGTTTGGCAATGTCCTGGGATCGGTGCTGAACTGGTGGCTGGGGCGTGGCATCGAACGGTTTCGTGAACGCCGCTGGTTTCCGGTCAGCCCCGCGCTTCTGGAAAAAGCCCGGTGCCGTTATCAACGCTTCGGACATTGGTCGTTACTACTGAGTTGGGTGCCAATCATTGGGGATCCTCTAACCTTGGTGGCGGGTGTCATGCGCGAACCGCTCTGGCGTTTCCTGCTGCTGGTGACCTTGGCCAAAAGCGTGCGCTATGGCGTACTCGCCGTGGCGACCCTTGGCTGGATGGGTTGAACGATGCGCTGCGCCGATTGCCTGTCATTAATGTCGCCCTAATGATGCCGATCCAGGATCGGCGGATTTCCAATGGAGTTGCCCATGTCCCCCGCCCTCTCCCGCTGGTTGCCCGGTGTTTTGCTCGCCGCTGCGCTACCCGTTGCAGCTTACGCCGATGGCCCGCAGTACGGCCCTGAACTGCAAGGTTTCGACTACCCGTACACAGTCAAGCACTTCAACTTCCAGTCCCAGGGCAAGGCCTTGCAGATGGGTTACATGGACGTCGCCGCGCATGGCAAGGCCAACGGTCGCAGCGTGGTGCTGATGCACGGCAAGAACTTTTGCGGCGCCACCTGGGACACCTCGATCAAGGCGCTGAGCGAAGCCGGCTACCGGGTCATCGCACCCGACCAGATCGGCTTCTGCACCTCCAGCAAACCGGACAACTATCAATACAGCTTCCAGCAACTGGCGACCAACACCCAGCAGTTGCTCAAGGCGCTGGGCATCCAGAAGGCCACCCTGGTCGGTCACTCCACGGGCGGCATGCTCGCCACCCGCTACGCACTGCAATACCCGGAGCAGGTCGAGCAACTGGCGCTGGTCAATCCCATTGGCCTGGAAGACTGGAAAGCCCTTGGCGTGCCGTATCGCACCGTCGATCAATGGAACGAACGAGAGCTGAAAGTCACCGCCGACAACATCCGCGAATACGAGCGCAGCACCTATTACGCAGGCCAATGGAAGCCGGAATTCGAACGCTGGGTGACCATGCTCGCGGGCCTGAACAACGGACCCGGCAAGAAACAGGTAGCGTGGAACTCGGCGCTGATCTACGACATGATCTTCACCCAGCCGGTGTACTACGAGTTCAAGGACCTGAAAATGCCGACGCTCTTGCTGATTGGCACGGCCGACACCACCGCCATCGGCAAGGACCTCGCACCGCCAGCGGTGAAGGCGAAAATCGGCCACTATGAAGTGCTCGGCAAAGCCGTGGCGAAACCGATCCCGCAGTCCACTCTGGTGGAGTTCCCGGGTCTGGGCCACGCACCGCAAATGGAAGAACCGGCAAAATTTCACCAGGCCCTGCTTGCCTGGCTGAGCAAGTCCAACCCCGTACGTTGATGAGGTAAGGCTGATGGCAGTGCAGATCGCGGTAATCGATGACTGGCAGGATGTGGCGCGCGGGGTGGTGGACTGGACGGTACTGGACAGCATCGGCGAGGTGAGTTTTGTGCATGACTTCCCGGCAGACAACGACACCCTGGCCAAACGTCTGGCCGCATACGAGGTGATCTGCGTGATGCGCGAACGTACACGCTTCGACGAAGACCTGCTGCGCCGTTTGCCGAAACTGAAATTGCTGGTGACCGGCGGCATGCGCAATGCCGCACTGGACCTCAAGGCCACCGCAAAGCTGGGCATTCAGGTGTGCGGCACCGACAGCTACAAGCACGCGGCCCCCGAATTGACCTGGGCACTGATCATGGCCGCTACCCGCGATCTGGTGAACGAGGCCAATGCCCTGCGTGCCGACAAGTGGCAGCAAGGGCTGGGTGGTGATCTGCACGGCAAGACCCTGGCGATTCTCGGGCTGGGCAGCATTGGCAAACGGGTGGCGCAGTTCGGTCAGGTGTTCGGCATGCGGGTGATTGCCTGGAGCGAGAATCTGACGGCTGAACGCGCGGCTGAATCGGGCGTCACCTATGTCAGCAAGCAACAATTGTTTGAACAGGCTGATGTGCTGTCGGTGCATCTGGTACTCAGTGACCGCTCCCGCGGGCTGGTGGATGCACAGGCCTTGAGCTGGATGAAACCGACCGCACTGCTGGTCAACACCGCACGCGGGCCGATTGTCGATGAAGCGGCGCTGATCAAGGCATTACAGAAAAACCGCCTGGCAGGTGCAGCGCTTGATGTGTTCGAGCACGAGCCGCTGCCGGCGCAGCACCCGTTCAGGACGCTGGAGAATGTGCTGGCCACACCGCATGTGGGGTACGTGAGCCGGCAGAACTATGAGCAGTTCTTTTCGCAGATGATCGAGGATATCCAAAGCTGGGCGGCGGGGACGCCGGTACGGATTCTGGGCTGATACCGAATTATCGTTCTTCGCGGGCAAGCCCGGCTCCCACAGGGACCTGTGGGAGCCGGGCTTGCCCGCGATGAGGCCCTCTGCATCAGCACATCCATCAAACCATGCGCACCATAGCAGTGCACCCGCGCCACACCCCCACGCACTTTCCTGTGACTCCCAAGTCCCGTTTTGACCCACTCCAAAAAATAATCCTGCCCTTCGTCGGTGCGTTTCCCCATCGATGACGTTCGCTCGTAACCTCTAGAAACCGATTGTCGAACAATTTCGCCACTTGGCCTTCCCCGCTCTAGGTTCTGGCCTAGACTGATTTTCGCGGGGTAAAACCGGTCAGTCATCCGGTTGAAAAAAACTCGAAACTTTTGGTCTCGGCCACGGGTCAGGTTAAAGGTAGGGCTGTTGCCACTGGTGCAATCTTTGCAACGGCCCTTCCACCCAGTCTGCTACAGCGCGTTGGGCAGCGGTTGCCCCCCTTCGCGCGGCGCGTTTGCGTCCGGCCACAGGAATTGGCCACGCACACCAGGTTAGCGGACACGGGTGTCAGGGCTGGAATCAGATCAATAAAACGGGAGATCCACATGGTCAGTGCGGCTTTAGATATTCAGGGAGAACGTGCTCATCAGCAGGTCGGCGAATCGAGCGCCGCAGGTGTCCCGAACGTGCAACCGGTCATTGTGCCGGGCACCAGGACGCTGGCACCGGTTGCCAGTCAGAATCCCAACAAGAAGAAAGTATTGTTTGTCACCTCGGAAATAGCCGACCTGGTCAAGACCGGCGGCCTGGGGGACGTTTCCGCCGCATTGCCACGCGCAATGGCGCATCTGCATGACGTGCGGGTGCTGATTCCCGGCTACCCGCAAGTGCTCAACAGCGAAAACCCGATCCACATCATTGGCGAACTGGGTGGCCACGCCGCACTGCCGCCGTGCAAGATCGGGCGCATGGACATGCCTGACGGCCTGGTCATCTATGTGTTGATCTGCCCCGAACTGTACGAGCGCGAAGGCTCGCCCTACGGCGCCAACAACGGTCGCGACTGGCCGGACAACCACATTCGCTTCGCCCGTCTGGGCCTGGCAGCGGCCGATATCGCCGCCAACCTTGCGCAGATTCACTGGTGCCCGGACCTGGTGCACGCCCATGACTGGCCCGCCGGCCTGGCCCCCGCTTACATGCACTGGCGCGGGCAACGCACCCCGACCCTCTTCACCATCCACAACCTGGCCTATCAAGGCGTGACCAGCCTCGGCTCCTGCCCGGAACTGGGCATCCCGATGCATGCACTGCAACAGGAAGGCATGGAGTTCTACGGCAAGATGTCGTTCCTCAAGGCCGGCATGGCCTATTCGAGCCACATCACCACGGTCAGCGCCACCTACGCCCAGGAAATCACCACCCCGGACTTCGGCTGCGGCCTCGACGGTTTTCTCGCCGCCAAGACCCAGCAGGGCTTGCTCAGCGGGATTCCCAACGGCATCGACGAAAGCTGGGACGCCGCTACCGACCCGCACCTGTTCCGTCCCTTCGCCATCGGCGACTGGGAGGGTAAAGCGGTGAACGCCGCCCACGTCCGTGAATTGTTCGGCCTCAAGGATTCCAAGGGCCCGCTGTTTGCCGTGGTTTCGCGTCTCGTCTACCAGAAAGGCCTGGACCTGACCGAAGCGGTGAGCGAGTACATCGTCGCCAACGGCGGCCAGATTGCGATCATCGGCCGTGGCGAGCCGGAAGAAGAACAGGCGATGCGCGAGCTGGCCCTGCGCTTTCCGGGGCAAGTGGGGGTGCGCATCGGCTTCAATGAAACCGACGCCCGGCGCATGTTTGCCGGCAGCGATTTCCTGCTGATGCCTTCGCGTTACGAACCCTGCGGCCTGAGCCAGATGTACGCCCAGCGCTTCGGCTCGTTGCCGGTGGCGCGCAACACCGGTGGCCTGGCCGACACCATAGAAAATGGCGTCACCGGGTTCCTGTTCGACGAATCCACGGTCGAAAGCTACCGCGAAGCCCTCAGCCGCGCCTTCAAGGTGTTCGCCTTCCCTGACCTGCTCAACGCCATGCGTTGCCGGGCCATGGCCGCGCCGTTCAACTGGTGCAAGGCGGTCGAGCCCTACGCCGAACTGTATGAACAACTGGTGGGCAAAGCCCTGGGCAAATCGGGCAAACAGTAAATAGAGGCTTTCAACGATGCCGTTACGGACCCTTGAAACCTGGCCCCACGGCGCAATCATGCTGGACGCAGAACACACGCGTTTTGCCTTGTGGGCGCCAGATGCGTTTGACGTCAGTGTAGAACTGGAAGATGAACAATCCTTGCCGTTGCTGCCACAGGCCAATGGCTGGTTCGTGCTCAACACCCGCTGTCCGGCGGGCACCCGCTACCGCTACAACATCGATGGCGAACTGCAAGTGCCTGACCCGGCCTCACGGGCTCAGGCGGGTGACATCGGCAGCCACAGCGTGGTGGTCGATCCCCTCGCCTATCAATGGCAACACAATGACTGGCCGGGGCGGCCCTGGACCGAAGCGGTCATCTACGAACTGCATGTGGGTGTACTCGGCGGTTTTGCTGCCGTTGAACAGCACCTGGCGCGCCTCGCCGAACTGGGCATTACCGCCATCGAATTGATGCCCCTGGCGCAGTTCCCCGGCGAGCGCAACTGGGGCTATGACGGGGTCCTGCCCTACGCGCCGCAGTCGTCCTATGGCACGCCCGAACAACTCAAACACCTGATCGACACCGCCCACGGCCATGGTCTGGCAGTGATTCTGGACGTGGTCTACAACCACTTCGGTCCAGACGGCAACTACCTGCATCGCTATGCCAAAGGGTTTTTCCGCGAAGACAAACACACGCCCTGGGGCGCCGCTATCGATTTCCGGCAGCGCGAAGTGCGGGAATTTTTCATCGACAACGCGCTGATGTGGTTACTGGAATACCGCTTCGACGGTCTGCGCCTGGACGCGGTGCATGCCATCGAAGACCCTAATTTTCTCCAGGAGCTGGCGCTGCGGGTGCGCCAGGAAACAGAACCGGCACGCCATGTCTGGCTGACCGTGGAGAACGAACACAATGAGGCCACTCTGCTGGAGCAGGGCTTTGACGCGCAGTGGAACGACGACGGCCACAACGCCCTGCACGTGTTGCTGACCGGAGAAACCGACGCCTATTACGCCGAATACGCCGAGCGTCCCACCGAACAGCTTGCGCGCTGCCTGAACCAGGGCTTTGTGTTCCAGGGTCACTTCACCCTCGATGGCACGCCCCGCGGTGAGCCGAGCGGGCATTTGCCGCCCAGCGCCTTCATCCTGTTTCTGCAAAACCACGATCAGATCGGCAATCGCGCACTCGGCGAACGCCTGCACCAACTGACCCCGCCCGACGCCCTGAAAGCGGCTACCGCACTGTTGCTGCTGTCACCGATGATCCCGCTGCTGTTCATGGGCGATGAGTTCGCCGCCGAGCAACCGTTCCAGTTCTTCACCAGTCACCATGGCGAACTGGCGGGACTGGTGCGCGAAGGTCGACGCAACGAATTCGCCGGGTTCAGCGCCTTCGCCGACCCGCACAAACGCGAGCAGATTCCCGATCCCAATGACCTTCAGACCTTCGAGGCTTCCCGGCCACTGCTGACCGGCAATGCGCATTCGGCCATGCACGATTTCTATCGGCAGCTGTTGCAGATTCGGCGGCGGGAAATCGTTCCACGCCTGCCCGGTACCGAGACGCAGGGCACCGAAGTACTTGGCTTCGGGGCCATCAGCGCGCATTGGCGCATGGGCGATGGCAGCGAGCTGCGCATTGACCTGAACCTCAGCGGCACGCCCGTGGTCCACCATCCACAGGCCGGCGCCACCCTGTTGTTCGCCCAACCGCCGCAGCCTGAACTGTTGACCCAGGGCGTCCTCGCCCCGTATTGCGTGCTCGTCAGTCTCACGCCTGCAACCCCTTTGCACCCTGTCAATGGAGAGCGCCTATGAGCGATGCTCAACTGGAAATACTGGCCAGCCGAGCAGGTCTTGCCGTCGACTGGATCGACGCCAACGGCCGCCCGCAAAAAGTCGCCCCGGCGGTACTGCGCGCCGTCCTGACCGGCCTTGGCCATCCGGCCAGCAGCGCTCAGGAAATCGACGCCAGCCTGCTGCAACTGCAACAGGTACAACACACGCGATTCCTGCCGCCCCTGATCACCGCCGACGTCGGTACGGGCGTCGACCTGGCGCGCTATTTCGCCCCCGAAACCCCCTGTGAAATTCACCTCGAAGATGGTTCGCGCCTCAACCTGAAACTCGACGCCGAGGCGATTTTGCCGGGGTTGATTCCAGTCGGATACCAGCACGTCAGCATCGACAGCCAGAGCTTCACCCTGGCCGTGGCCCCCGAACGCTGCTTCAGCGTCGGCGATGCCGTCGACAGCCCGATCCCGCGCAACTGGGGCCTGAGCGTGCAGTTATACGCCCTGCGCCGCAAAGGCGATGGCGGTTTCGGCGACACCCAGGCCCTGGAAGATCTGGCCCGGGTGGCCGGTGAACGCGGTGCCGATGCGTTGGCGATCAGCCCGCTGCACGCCATGTTCAGCAGCGACACCCAGCGCTACAGCCCTTATTCACCGTCCAGCCGTTTGTTCCTGAACAGCCTGTACGCCGCGCCGGGTGCGATTCTCGGCGAGCGCGCGCTACGCACGGCCATTGACGCCACCGGTCTGGCCGATGAACTCAAACATTTGGAAGCCTTGCCCCTGATCGACTGGCCGGTGGCGGCGCAAGCCAAGTACCGTGTACTGGAAGCGCTGTACGAAGGCTTCGTCCAGGGCGAACACCCGTTGCACGAAGACTTCAGCAGCTATCGCCATGCCGGCGGTGAAGCGCTGGAAAACCACTGCCGATTCGAAGCGATTCAAGAAACCCGCGTGGCCCGTGGCGAAGACCCGGACTGGCGCCACTGGCCCGAACACTGGCGCGATCCGCGCAGCGCCGAACTGGCGGGGTTCGCCGAAGAAAATGCCGGGCGCATCGGTTATTTCGCCTTCTGCCAATGGCTGATCACCCGTTGCCTTGAACGCGCCCAAGCCACCGCCAAAAGCGCCGGCATGGGCATCGGCCTGATCGCTGACCTCGCGGTAGGTGCCGACGGCGGCGGCAGCCAGGCCTGGAGCCGGCAGGACGAATTGCTCGCCTCGCTCACCGTCGGCGCACCACCCGACATCCTCAACCGCTCTGGCCAGGGCTGGGGGATCTCCGCGTTCTCCCCTGAAGGGCTGGTGCGCAACGGCTTTCGCGCCTTTATTGAAATGCTGCGGGCCAATTTCGCCCATGCAGGCGGTCTGCGCATCGATCACGTCATGGGCCTGCAACGGCTGTGGGTGATCCCTAACGATTCGCCACCGAGCGATGGCGCCTACCTGTATTACCCGGTGGACGACCTGCTGCGCCTGCTGACCCTTGAATCGCACCGCCATCAGGCGATCGTTCTCGGCGAAGACCTCGGCACCGTGCCCGACGGCCTGCAGGAAAAGCTCATTGCCCGCTCGATCCTCGGCATGCGCATATTGTTGTTCGAACAGGACAACAGCCATTTCAAGCCAATCCTCGACTGGCCGGACAACGCCTTGGCGACCACCAGCACCCACGATCTGCCAACCCTCAATGGCTGGTGGCACGGGCGTGACATCGACTGGAATGCCCGCCTCGGCCGGACCGATGCCCAGGGCGAGATCGAATGGCGCCATCACCGCGAACGCGAGCGCGAAGGCCTGCGTCGAGCGCTCAGCCAGGACCCGCAGAATTTCCGCGAAGAGTCTCATGAAGCCGATCAAGTGCTGGACGCCAGCGTGCGCTTCCTCGGCCATACCCGCGCGCCACTGGTGCTGCTGCCATTGGAAGATGCGCTCGGTATCGACGAGCAGGCGAACCTGCCCGGTACCACCGACACGCACCCCAACTGGTCCCGGCGCCTGCCGGGCTACAGCGAAGCGCTGCTCAATGACCCGGACGCCGCACGGCGTCTGGAACTGCTCGCCTGCGCGCGACTCCAGGCAGCCGAGCGTGACCGATGAATCAGGCGCTCATCCAACCGTTGCGGGCGACACTGCGGCTGCAATTTCATAAAGGCTTTACCCTCGACGATGCGGTGCCGCTGGTGCCGTATTTCGCTCAACTGGGCATCAGCCACGTCTACGCCTCACCGCTGCTGGCCGCCCGCGCCGGCTCCATGCACGGCTACGACGTGGTGGACCCGACCACGGTCAACCCGGAACTGGGCGGCGAAGCGGCCTTGCGCCGGCTGGTGCAGGCGTTGCGCGCCGAGCAGATGGGGATGATCCTCGACATCGTTTCCAACCACATGGCCGTCGGCGGCAATGACAATCCATGGTGGCTGGACTTGCTGCAATGGGGCCGCCTGAGCCCGTATGGCGAGTTCTTCGACATTCAGTGGCACTCCCCCGACCCGTTGATGGAAGGTCAGTTACTGCTGCCATTTCTGGGCAGTGACTACGGCGTCGCCTTGCAGGAAGGCACCTTGCCTCTGCGGTTCGACGCCCGGCGCGGTGCCTTCTACGTCGAGCATTACGACCATCACTTTCCGATTTGCCCCGCCCACTATGGCGAACTGCTCAAACCCGATGCTGAACTGAACGCCGAAAAGACCGAACAGCTCAAATTCCTCGCCGATCGCTTCACGCAACTGAGCTACCAGTCCGATGCCCACAGCCTGGCAGTGCCGCTGCAAGAAGAATTGCGCAACCTGGCGACCGATCCGTCGCTGCTTCGCGTCATTCAACACAATCTCGGCGCCTACGACTCGCTGACCGCGGACGGTTTCAACAACCTGCACAACCTGCTGGAACGTCAGAGTTATCGCCTGGCCAGCTGGCGCACTGCCGGGGACGACATCAACTGGCGGCGATTTTTCGATGTCAACGAGCTCGGCGGCCTGCGGGTGGAACGCCCCGCAGTGTTCGAGGCAACCCACGCGAAAATCTTCGCGCTGATTGCCGAGGGCCTGGTGGACGGGCTGCGCGTCGATCACATCGACGGCCTCGCCGACCCGCGTGGTTACTGCCGCAAACTACGGCGCCGAGTCGACAGCCTGTCACCGCAACGGCACCTGCCGATCTACGTCGAGAAAATCCTCGGCGAAGGCGAAACCCTGCACCGCGACTGGTCGGTGGATGGCACCACCGGTTATGAATTCATGAACCAGGTGTCGCTGCTGCAACACGATCCCGACGGAGCCGACACCCTCGCTCAACTGTGGAATCAATACAGCGAGCGGCCTGCCGGGTTCATGCAGGAAGCACAACTGGCACGCCAGCAAATCCTCAATGGCTCGCTCGCCGGGGACTTCGAAAGCGTCGCCCAGGCCCTGCTGCAAGTGGCCCGGGATGACCTGATGACCCGCGACCTGACCCTGGGCGCGATTCGCCGGGCGTTGCAGGAACTGATCGTGCATTTCCCGGTGTACCGCACCTACATCAGCCCGCTGGGCCGTTCAGCCGCTGACGACGTGTTTTTCCAGCAGGCCATGAACGGTGCACGGCAGACGTTGGGCGAAGCCGACTGGCCGGTACTCGACTGCCTGGCCAACTGGCTGGGTGGCGAGCCCTGGCGCAAACGTCCGGTCAAGGGCCGCCAGCGCAAGATCCTCAAGCATGCCTGCGTGCGTTTTCAGCAACTGACGTCACCTGCCGCCGCCAAAGCCGTGGAAGACACCGCGTTCTATCGCTCGGCGGTAGTGCTGTCGCGCAATGACGTGGGCTTCAGCACCGAGCAGTTCAGCGCTCCGGTGGCGGACTTTCACGCCGCCTGCGCCAACCGCCTCGACGAATTCCCCAACAATCTGCTGGCCACCGCCACCCACGACCACAAACGCGGCGAAGACACCCGCGCACGCCTGGCGGTACTGAGCGAGCGCAGCGGTTGGTATGCCGAGCAGGTTGCGAACTGGCGAGCCCTTGCCCAGCCGCTGCGCGACGATGAGCAGATGCCCTCGGCTGGCGATGAGTTGATCCTGTATCAGGCGATCCTCGGCAGCTGGCCGCTCGGGCTGCGCAGTGACGATCAGCCTTCGCTTGAGCACTACGCCAAACGCCTGTGGCAATGGCAACGCAAAGCCCTGCGCGAAGCCAAGCTGCAAAGCAGCTGGAGTGCACCGAACGAGGCGTATGAAAAGGCCACCGAGGCATTCGTCCAGCGGCTGTTGCTAAGCCCCGAAGGCGAATTGCTGCGCGCGGCGTTGAGCCAGGCGGTTGAAGCCATCGCCACCCCCGGCGCACTCAATGGCCTGGCGCAAACCTTGCTGCGAATGACCGTGCCAGGTGTGCCGGATCTGTATCAGGGCAACGAGTTCTGGGATTTTTCCCTGGTGGACCCTGACAACCGCCGGCCAGTGGATTACCGCCTTCGGCAGCAGACCTTGCAGGCGCCGCTGGACTTGCCTGCGCTGCTGCACAACTGGCACGACGGGCGAATCAAACAAAGCCTGATCGCCCAGGTGCTGAACCTGCGCACCGAACACGCCGAGCTGTTTCGCCATGGCACCTATCAACCGCTTCAAGTGCTGGGCAGTCAGGCGCATCGGGTGCTCGCCTTTGTTCGACAGCACGAGGGAAAGCGGGCGGTGATTGTCATACCGATCCGATGCGCCGCCCTGCTGGAAAACAGTGCCCGACCGCAGATTGATGCGCTGGCATGGGGCGATACGCGACTGGTATTACCGTTCAGGCCCTCTGAAGAAAATTGGAAGGGACTTTTTTCAAGCGTTGCAGTCACAAAAAACAGGGAGCTGAACATCAGCACCGCGCTTGGGGATTTCCCGGTCAATGTCTTTATCCAACTCTCAACACAAGCATGAGTTCAGTTCAGGAGTATTGCGATGAGTACCGACGATAAACGCATTCGCGAGTTCGCCTATCAGATCTGGGAATCAGAAGGCAAACCCGAGGGCCACGAAGACCGTCACTGGGAAATGGCGCGCAAACTGGCCGAAGCCGAAGCCCTGGCGCCAAGCAAATCGCCCAAGGCCGCTGGCAGCAAAGCGGCGACCAAGGCGCCCGCCGGCAAGGCCGACGCCAAGGCGGTAGACAGCAAAGCCAAGCCAAAAGCCAAGCCGGCCGCTGCCTCAACCGTGGTGCCGCCCGGTGAAAAAGGCGCCGAGAAGAAACCGCGAGCGGCACGCAAGCCACCAGCGTCCTGACGCCTTACTGAATTGTCCTGATTGAACCCGTGGCGAGTCCGCTCGCCACTGCGGGGCTCGTTCGCCCGCAAAAAAGGCCACACGCCGCAGTTCCCCTTGTGGGAGCGGGCTTGTTCGCGAAGACGGACTGACATTCAGCATGGATGTTGACTGATACACCGTATTGGCGAGCAAGCCCGCTCCCACAGGGGTAGTGCAATACCACGTATTACCCGTAATCGTCCCCCATTTGCAGGAGCATCTATGACCAGTCCAAAAAAATCCGCGCCAGAACCTCATGCCGAGGCTTCGCGAATCCGGGAAGGCTTGCCCTTTCCGCTGGGCGCCACCTGGGATGGCCTGGGGGTCAACTTCGCGCTGTTCTCCGCCAACGCCACCAAGGTCGAACTGTGCATTTTCGACGACGCCGGCGAAGTGGAACTGGAGCGCATCGAACTGCCCGAATACACCGACGAGATCTACCATGGCTACCTGCCAGACGCCCATCCGGGGCTGATCTATGGCTACCGTGTCTATGGTCCGTACGACCCGGAAAATGGTCATCGCTTCAACCACAACAAACTGCTGATCGACCCCTATGCCAAACAACTGGTGGGCGAACTCAAATGGTCGGAGGCGCTGTTCGGCTACACCATCGGCCATCCAGACGCCGACCTCAGTTTCGATGAACGTGACAGTGCGCCCTTCGTACCCAAATGCAAGGTGATCGACCCGGCCCACACCTGGGGCCACGACCATCGCGTCAGTGTGCCGTGGGACAAGACCATCATTTATGAGACCCATGTCCGTGGCATCAGCATGCGTCACCCCTCCGTCCCCGAGAACGTGCGTGGCACCTTCGCCGGGTTGATGGTCGATGACGTGCTGGAACACATCCGCAAGCTCGGCGTCTCGACCGTGGAACTGCTGCCGATCCACGCGTTCGTCAACGACCAGCACCTGCTGCACAAAGGCATGACCAACTACTGGGGCTATAACAGCATCGCCTTCTTCGCCCCGGACCCGCGCTATCTGGCCAGCGGCAAGATCGCCGAATTCAAGGAGATGGTCGCGCACCTGCACGAGGCCAATCTGGAAGTGATCCTCGACGTGGTCTACAACCACACCGCCGAGGGCAACGAGCAAGGCCCGACGCTGTCGATGCGCGGCATCGACAATGCCTCGTACTACCGTTTGATGCCTGACGACAAACGCTTCTACATCAACGATTCCGGCACCGGCAACACGCTGGACCTGAGTCACCCGTGCGTGCTGCAAATGGTCACCGACTCCTTGCGCTACTGGGCCACGGAAATGCACGTGGACGGTTTCCGCTTCGACCTGGCGACCATCCTTGGCCGTTATCACGACGGTTTTGATGAGCGCCACAGCTTCCTCGTGGCCTGCCGCCAGGACCCGGTATTGCGTCAGGTGAAGATGATCGCCGAGCCTTGGGACTGCGGCCCCGGCGGTTACCAGGTCGGCAAGTTCCCGCCGGGCTGGGTCGAGTGGAACGACAAGTTCCGCGACACCGTGCGCGCCTTCTGGAAGGGCGACGACGGGCAACTGGCCGACTTTGCCAGCCGCATGACCGCCTCCGGCGAGATGTTCAACCAGCGCGGACGGCGGCCGTATTCATCGGTGAATTTCATCACCGCCCACGACGGTTTCACCCTCAACGACCTGGTGTCGTACAACGACAAACACAACGAAGCCAACGACGAAAACAACCAGGACGGCAGCAACAACAACCTGTCCTGGAACCACGGCGTCGAAGGCCCGACCGATGACCCGGACATCAACGCGCTGCGTCAGCGGCAGATGCGTAATTTCTTCGCCACGCTGTTGCTGTCCCAAGGCACGCCGATGCTGGTGGCCGGCGACGAGTTCGCCCGCACCCAGGACGGCAACAACAACGCCTATTGCCAGGACAGCGACATCGGCTGGGTCAACTGGGACCTGAGCAGCGACGGCAAGGCCTTGCTCAAGTTCGTCAAACGCCTGATCAAGCTGCGCCTGACCTATCCGATCCTGCGCCGCGGGCGTTTCCTGGTGGGCAATTACAACGAGGATATCGGCGTCAAGGACGTCACCTGGCTGGCGCCGGACGGCAACGAGATGTCCATCGAGCAATGGGAAGACAGCCATGGCCGTTGCCTGGGCATGCTGCTCGATGGCCGTGCACAGGAAACCGGCATTCGCCGCAAGGGCGGTGATGCGACGTTGCTGCTGGTGGTCAACGCGCACCACGACATCGTCAATTTCACCTTGCCGGAAGTGCCCGACGGCGGTTTCTGGACCTGCATGATCGACACCAATCAGCCGTCTATCCGTGGTCAGGAGCGCTTCGAGTTCGGCCATGAATATTCAGTCACCGGCCGCTCGCTGCTGCTGTTCGAACTTCAGCACGAGGAAGAAGAGTGAAATGGACCTGCAGACTTTTCTTCAACGTGAGCCCGCCGACTACGCCGACACCGCAGCGTTAGGACGCTGCCTGCGGGCGCTGGTGGAAGCCGGGCTCGACCAGTTGCCGTTGCCTGGCAGTGGCCAGACGCTGGAGCGTTTGCGGCGCCTGGCCGAGGTGGCCGGGCATGATCTGGGGCTGTGCAAATTGTACGAAGGTCATACCGACGCGCTGGCGATTCTCCAGCAACTCGGTGGTTCGTCAGCCTCCGGCAGCACCTGGGGCATGTGGGCCGCTGAACCGCCCCAGGCGCGGGTGCGCGTGAGCACGCAGGGCTCGCGGGTGGTGCTCGACGGGCTCAAGGCCTGGTGCTCGGGCGCGTCAGTCGTGAGCCACGGTTTGCTGACCGCCTGGGATGAGCAGGACCGTCAGCAACTGGTGGCAGTGGCGATGGATCAGCCGGGCGTCAAGGTGACGGGCAATGGCTGGCAAGCCGTGGGCATGGGCGCCACTGGCAGCGTCGAAGTGCTGTTTGAACGCGCCGAGGCTGACGCCATTGGCCAACCCGGCGACTACCTGCAACGTCCCGGTTTCTGGCAAGGCGGGATTGGCATTGCGGCGTGCTGGTATGGCGCCGCGCAGAGTATCGCCGAGCGCTTGAGCAAACACTGCGCCCAGCACGAAGAGCCCCATGCGCTCGCCCACCTCGGTGCGGTCGATGGCGCCTTGCAGGCCGCCGCCCAAGTGTTGCGGGCCAGCGCCCAGAGTATCGATGCCCACCCGACAGACAATGCCGAGCTGTTGGCCCGGCGCGCACGTGCCGTGGTCGAACACAGCGCCGAACAGGTGATCCTGCATGTCGGCCATGCTCTCGGTGCCGGCCCTTATTGCAAGGACCGCCCGTTCGCCCGCCTGCTCGCCGACCTGCCGGTGTTTCTGCGCCAAAGCCATGCCGAGCGGGATCTCGCGGCCCTCGGACAAAAAGTCGCCAGCGGAGCATGGACGTTATGAAAACCAACCCCATCGTCGGCCAGGGCACGCCCCTGCACCAGTGGCAAACCTCCAGCCACTTGGCGAACATGGCTGCAATCGACATCCTCAGCCTGGTGCCCGAAGGCGCCCGCGCCGTGGTCATCGCGCCGCACCCGGACGATGAAGTGCTGGGCTGCGGCGGCTTCCTGCAAGTGCTCGCTGACGCTGGCCGGCCGCTGCAACTGATCTCGGTCACCGACGGCAGCGCCAGCCATCCCGGCTCCGAACGCTGGCCGGTGGAGCGCCTGAGCGCGGTACGACCGCAAGAGTCTGCCGAAGCACTGCGCCGTCTCGGCCTGCCATTGCACAGCCTGAAATGGCTGCGCGGCGGTTTCGCCGACAGCCAGGTCGCGGCGCGTGAAGCAGAGCTGAGTGCCTTTATCGAACGCCACCTTCGCCCCGGCGACGTGGTCTTCACCACCTGGCGTGAAGACGGCCATTGCGATCATGAAGCCGTGGGCCGCGCCAGTGCCGAGGCCGCCCGGCGTGTGGGCGCGACCCTGCATGAATTGCCGGTCTGGACCTGGCACTGGGCAACCCCCGAGAACAGTCTGGTGCCTTGGGAGCGCGCCCGAAAAATCCTCTTGAGCCCGACCCAGGTAGCCCGCAAGCGCCATGCCATTCACGCGTTCGCCAGCCAGTTGGAAGGCGATCCGCGCATCGGCCTGCCACCGGTGCTGGCGCCCTACGTCATCGAGCGTTTACTGCAACCCTTCGAAGTGGTGTTTTTATGAGCGTCGAGGATCGTTACTTCGACGGTTTGTTTTGCGGCAACGATGATCCCTGGGCGTTTCGCCAACGCTGGTACGAGCAGCGCAAACGGGCGATCACGCTGGCCGCACTGCCCCGCCCGCACTACCGGGCGATCTTCGAACCCGGCTGCGCCAATGGCGAGTTGGCCGCCGAACTGGCGAGCCGCTGTGATCGCCTGCTGTGTTGCGACACCGCCGCCGCAGCCGTGGCGCTCGCCCGTACACGGCTCAGCCTGTTCGATCACGCCGAAGTCCGGCAAAGCCGTTTGCCACAGGACTGGCCGCCTGAAAAATTCGACCTGATCGTGCTCAGTGAACTCTGTTACTACCTGGACGCCGATGACCTCAAGCAACTGATCGGGCACGCGTTGCAATCGCTGACCGCCGACGGTCAATTGCTCGCCTGTCATTGGCGCCCGTCTATTGAGGGTTGCCCGCTCAATGCCCGGCAAGTGCACGACCTGCTGCATGAACAGCTGCACCTGCCGCGTCTGGTATTGCATCAGGAAGCGGATTTCCTGCTGGAACTCTGGAGCCGCGAACCGCGCTCCGTCGCGGCACTGGAGGGGTTGCGATAAAACCGGTGGGGAGGCCAATTTGCGGACCTTCGCGCAGTTCGAATAAAAAAAACCATATCAGCCGCATCTACGACGCGACGAATGGCCAACCATGAGCAATACTCTGGTCGCGGCAATCCAGGATTCGGAGCGCCGCACATTGCTATCCATCAGCCCTCAAGGGTCTGCCAGTGCTGCCTGATGCAAGCGCTGTGCACGACGAGTGGCGAGACAACACAAGGACGTGGCCCATGAAACCGTTTTCCATCAGCGAAAGCAGTCCGCCTGCACAAATCTGGAACAGTGCACCGCAACTGGACAATATCCCCGTCATCAGCATCCAAAGCCTGGTTCCCGAAGGCGCCCGGGCCGTGGTGATTGCACCGCATCCCGGCGATGAAGTAGCGATTGGCGGCGGCTTGCTGCAGTTGTTGAGCAATCTGGGGCATCCTCTGCAACTGATCTCGATGACGGACGGCAGCGCCAGCCACCCCGGCTCCCGGCAATGGTCGGAAAAACGCTTGAGCGTGTTTCGCCCCCAGGAAAGTGTTGAAGCCCTGCGCCGGCTCGGGTTGCCGTTGCACAGCCTGAAATGGATTCGTGGCGGCTTCAGTGACAGCTGTCTGGCCGAACGCGAACTGCAACTGGTGCAGTTTCTGCTGCGCTACCTGCGCCCCGGCGACGTGGTGTTCAGCACCTGGTGTGAAGACGGCAACGATGACCATGACGCGGTCGGCCGCGCGGGCGCCAAAGCGGCGGCGATGGTCGGTGCAACGTTCAACGAAGTGCCCGTCTGGGCCTGGCACTGGCCCAAACGCGATCAGTCGCAATTCCCTTGGCACCGCGCCCGCAAGATCCGCCTCGATACCTGGACCGTCGCCCGCAAGAGCCACGCCACCCACGCCTACGCCAGCCAGCTCAACGGGGAACCGGGCATGGGTATCGCACCGATGATGCCCAAGGTGCTGCTGGAACGGATGCGCTTGCCGTACGAAATCGTGTTCGTCTAAGCCCCCAATCCAATGTAGGAATCCAATGTGGGAGCGAGCCTGCTCGCGAAGAGGGCGTGTCAGTCGACATCAATGTTGGCTGATACACCGCCTTCGCGAGCAGGCTCGCTCCCACCCTTGTCTTGTGGTGGATTCATGCCCGCGTTCCAACTGAACTAGCCCGCCGCCGCATCAGTCGCATGCATAAGTCCCCCCGATTCACAGGAGTCCCCGTGACCCGCGATGCCAAGCGACAGGCCGACGAATCCGTACCCTTGAACACCCCTACGGCGATCCATTGCCTGCGGATCCTGACGGTCAACACGCACAAGGGTTTCACCGCTTTCAACCGGCGCTTCATTCTTCCGGAACTGCGTGAAGCGGTACGCAGCACGGCAGCCGACCTGGTGTTTTTGCAGGAAGTGGTCGGCGAACATGACCGGCATTCTTCACGCTACGACGACTGGCCGCAGACCTCGCAATACGAGTTTCTGGCTGACAGCATGTGGAGCGATTTCGCCTATGGCCGCAACGCGGTCTACCCCGACGGTCACCATGGCAACGCCCTCCTGTCGAAATACCCGATCCGTGAATTTCGCAACCTCGACGTCTCGATCACCGGCCCGGAACGCCGCGGGCTGTTGCACTGTGTGCTGGACGTACCGGGCCACGCCGAAGTGCATGCGATCTGTGTGCACCTGAGCCTGCTGGAAAGCCATCGCCAACTTCAGCTCAAACTGCTCTGCCAACTGCTCGAATCGCTTCCCGATACGGCGCCTGTGATCATTGCCGGTGATTTCAACGACTGGAAGCTGCACGGCAACGCCGCGCTCGCCCTGCGCGCCGACCTGCACGAGGCGTTTGAGCGTCATCACGGCCGTCCCGCCAAAACCTACCCGGCAAGGTTTCCGCTGCTGCGACTGGACCGCATCTACCTGCGCAACGCCACCAGCCACGCCCCGCGCATCCTCGGCAACAAGCCGTGGACGCACCTCTCGGATCACCTGCCACTGGCGGTGGAAGTCCATCTTTGAGGCATTAGCCATCAGTGGCGCAGGGATGTGGGAGTGCGGATGAGTGGGTGAGTTTCAAGAGATGTGTTGTTTGGGTGGACGCCATCGCGGGCAAGCCCGCTCCCACAGTTGACCGTATTCCTGTGTGGGAGCGGGCTTGCCCGCGATGGCCGCAACCCGGTTCCGGATCAGCCCTCGGGACGAAGAATCAACACCGCCAACGGCGGCAGATTCAGCACCAGTGACAGCGCCTGCCCATGGCTCGGCGTCTCTTCGGTAAACGCCCCGCCGCCATTGCCGTAATTGGAACCGGCATAAGTGTCGGCATCGCTGTTGACCATCTCGTTCCAGCGCCCGGCAAACGGCACGCCGATGCGATAGGACTGACGCGGCACCGGGGTGAAGTTGGCCACCACCAGCACCGGACGCCCCTCCTTGCTCCAGCGCAAAAACGCATAAACGCTGTTGATCGCGTCATCGCCGATCAACCACTGAAAGCCCTGAGGTGCGTCGTCCTGATCGTGCAGCGCCGGTTCTTCACGGTACAAGCGGTTGAGGTCGCCCACCAGTTTCTGTACGCCCTGGTGTTCCGGGTATTGCAGCAAGTACCAGTCCAACTGCTGATCATGATTCCACTCACGCCACTGGCCGAACTCGCACCCCATGAACAGCAGCTTCTTGCCCGGATGCGCCCACATGAAGCTCAGGTAGGCGCGCAGGTTGGCGAATTTCTGCCAGCGGTCGCCGGGCATCTTGTCGATCAGCGAGTGCTTGCCGTGGACCACTTCATCATGGGAAATCGGCAGGATAAAGCGCTCGGACCAGGCGTACACCAGGCCGAAACTCAGCTCGTTGTGGTGATGGGCGCGGTACACCGGGTCTTGCTGGATGTAGTGCAGCGAGTCGTGCATCCAGCCCATGTTCCATTTGTAATTGAAGCCCAGCCCACCCTGCTGGGTGCTCTGGCTGACACCCGGCCAGGCCGTGGATTCTTCGGCGATCACCAGCGCGCCCGGTGCTTCCAGCGCAACGACATCGTTGAGGTGGCGCAGGAAGTCGATGGCCTCCAGGTTCTCGCGACCGCCGTGGCGATTGGGCACCCATTCGCCAGCCTTGCGCGAATAGTCGCGGTACAGCATGGAGGCCACCGCATCGACCCGCAGACCATCGACGTGAAAGTGCTTGAGCCAGTGCAGCGCCGAAGCGAGCATGTAGCCGTGCACCTCGGTGCGGCCCAGGTTGTAGATCAGCGTGTCCCAGTCCTGATGAAAGCCTTCCAGCGGATTGCCGTACTCATACAAAGCTGTGCCATCGAACTGCGCCAGGCCGTGGGTATCGGTCGGAAAATGCGCCGGCACCCAGTCAAGAATCACCCCGATATCGGCCTGATGGCAGGCGTTGACGAAGGCGGCAAAGTCATCCGGCGTGCCGTAACGGGCGCTCGGGGCGAACTGTGATAGCAACTGATAACCCCACGAACCACCAAACGGGTGCTCCATGATCGGCATCAGTTCGATGTGGGTGAAACCCAGCTGTTTCACATACGGAATCAGCCGTTCGCCCAGTTCGTGCCAGGTGTATTGGCGAGCCACTTCACCCAGATCGTCCAGCTCGCATTGCCAGGAACCGGCGTGCAACTCGTAGATCGACAGCGGCGCAGCAGGTTTCTGGCGCTCGCCACGCGATTGCATCCACTCGTGGTCCTGCCAGTCGATGCGCAGCGGCGAGGCGACTTTCGAGGCGGTGTCCGGCGGCAAGGTGGTCGCCAGTGCCATCGGGTCAGCCTTGAGCGGCAGGATGCCGTGGGCGCCGAGAATTTCGTATTTGTAGGCCTCGCCCGCTTGCAGGCGCGGGATGAACAACTCCCAGACGCCCGAAGGATGACGCAGGCGCATCGGGTGCCGACGACCGTCCCAGACGTTGAAATCGCCGACCACCGACACCCGTCGGGCATTCGGTGCCCACACGGCAAAACGCACACCGTCCACACCGTCGACCGTCTTCAACTGCGCGCCGAGACAACTGCTCAGGTCGCGGTGATTGCCCTCGGCAAACAGGTACAGGTCCATCTCGCCCAACAGCGGCCCGAAGCTGTACGGGTCTTCCGCCACCTGCTCGCCCCCGGCCCAGCGCGTGCGCAACAGATAGGGTTGCAGGTGTTCGAAATGCCCGACAAACAGCCCTGCCGTTTGCGTGGCCTCCAGAGTACCGAGCTCTTGGCCGGTGTCCTTGGCCAGCACATGAACGCTCAGGGCGTCCGGCAGGTAAGCGCGAATGAATTGCCCGTTGGCGCCGTCGCCATGCGGGCCGAGGATGGCAAACGGGTCAGGATGTTCGGCGCGCACCAGGGCATCGATGTCCCGTGCCCTGGGCAGTAGCGCCTCTTTGTGTTGACCCTGTTCCTTGTTCGAGAAACTCATGACTACTCTCCACCAAGATCGGAAAAGGGTTTGAGCCCACTTAATAGTCCATACAAACCGTGCAACGGCACCGGCAGCCAGGTGGGGCGATTTTCCGCCTCATAGGCCACTTCGTAGGCCGCCTTCTCCAGACCGAACAACGCCAGCGCGGCGTCCTCGCCTTCCGGATCTTGCCATGCATGAGCAAGACTAGCTGCCGCCAGCCGATAGGCGTCGATAAATGCCTGACGCGCTTCACTCAAGTAACGGTCCGCCACGCGGTGCCGGGCCGCCTGGGCCTCGGCGGCATGATCGATGTTGTGCACATTGATGGTCATCGCCGCGGCGTAATCGAAGGAGCGCAACACACCACTGACGTCCTTGTACGGACTGTGCTTGCCCCGACGCTCGGCCAGCGGCCGCGCCGGTTCGCCCTCGAAGTCGATCAGATACGCATCGCCCTTGATCACCAGTACTTGGCCCAGGTGCAGGTCGCCATGCACCCGGATCCGCAAACCACCCACTGCTTTTTTGCCCAGATCCTGAACATGGCCGAGGATGGTCTTCTTGTTGTCCAGCAGGTGACTGACCAGCGCCTGGTCCACCGGGTTCAATTCACTTTGATGTTGCTTGAGCAATTTCAGCGCGTGCTCCACTTGCGCCGCGACATCCCTGGCCGATGCCAGTGCATCTTTCTGGCTGGTAACCTGCGGGGCGAAGTCCGGATTGTCGGTCGGCGCCGCCAGCACCTGATGCATTTCACCCAGGCGCTGGCCGAGCATGCTGGCAAAGTCCCTCAGCTCGCCAAGGGCGTTGTAGTGCTGCTCCTGCTCGGACATGGCGTCCGCCAGTTCATCACGCAGTGCCCGCTCGAGGTTGTTCTGCGTCCATTCCCAGGCGTCGCCCTGATTGCTCAGGTAGCCCTGGGCGATCATCAGCAGATTGTCTTCGCCCTCAGCGTCACGGCGAATCACCGAGCCCAGCAACGGCGAGATATTGGCGAAATTGGCCGCAGTCAGGTACGCACTCATTTCCAGTTCCGGGTGCACACCCGAGGCGACTTTACGGATCAGTTTGAGCACCAGGCTGTTGCCGATCACCACCGAGCTGTTGGATTGCTCGGCAGACAGGTAACGCACTTGCGACTCGCCATTGAGGCCAAGCTTTGCCAGCTGCGCCGTCGGCGCGAAACGAATCTCGCCGTCACTGGACGACAACACCGTGCCGGCCTGCATGCCCTGCAGCACCGCGCGAATGTAGCTGTCGAGGCTGAAGGCATCCGTGATCAAGCCCACCTGACGTACGCGGCGTACCCGCGCCAGCGCCAATTGTTGTGGCAACGCGGCGCCGACCTGATCTTCGGCAATGAAACCGAACGGCAGTTGATAACGACTGGTCTGGCCGCCGCTGGTGACCTCGACCTCGCTCAACAGCACCGGGTGCTGGGCATCGCCGAAGCGCACGCCATACGCCAGTTTGACACTGTCGATGGCCGTGTCCTTGCCGGCAAACCAGCGGCGGTTTTGCAGCCAGCTCGGCAGGATGCCCTGCTCCAGCGTCGCCCGTGATGGCGCCTCCAGCAATTCTTCCATGCGTTTTTTCAGCACCAGCGTGGTGAAGTCCGGCAGGCTTTGCGCCGGCTCGACATGCCAGCTCGGCATCTGGTTTTCCGTCGCCAGCACGAACCAATAGAAGCCATAGGGCGCCAGGGTCAGCAGGAAATTCAGCTGGCCAATAGGCGGGAACGCATTACCGCCGAGCATCTCCACCGGGACCATGCCTGAATAGACCGACAGATCCAGTTCCGCCGCTTGCGCACTGCGCGACACGTTGGCCACGCACAGAATGATTTCATGCTTGCCGTCGGCACCGGTGAATTCGCGGGTGTAGGCCAGAATCCGCCGGTTGCTCGGCGACAGCATCTTCAGCGTGCCACGGCCAAACGCCTTGGACTGCTTGCGCACCGCGAGCATACGCCGGGTCCAGTTCAGCAACGAATGCGGATCGCCGGCCTGGGTTTCGACGTTGACCGACAGGTAGCCGTATTGCGGATCCATGATCGGCGGCAGCACCAGGCTGGCCGGGTCGGCGCGGGAGAAACCGCCGTTGCGGTCAATCGACCATTGCATCGGCGTGCGTACGCCGTCGCGGTCGCCGAGATAGATATTGTCGCCCATGCCGATTTCATCGCCGTAATACAAGGTCGGCGTGCCGGGCATCGACAGCAGCAGGCTGTTGAGCAGTTCGACGCGACGGCGGTCACGCTCCATGAGCGGCGCCAGGCGGCGGCGGATCCCCAGGTTGATCCGCGCACGACGGTCAGCGGCGTAGTAGTTCCACAGGTAGTCGCGCTCCTTGTCGGTGACCATCTCCAGCGTCAGCTCATCGTGGTTACGCAGGAAAATCGCCCACTGACAATTAGCGGGAATTTCCGGTGTCTGGCGCAGAATATCGGTGATCGGGAAGCGGTCTTCCTGGGCCAGCGCCATGTACATGCGCGGCATCAGCGGGAAGTGAAACGCCATGTGGCATTCGTCGCCGTTCAGGCCCTTGGCATCGGTGTCGCCGAAGTACAGCTGAGTGTCTTCCGGCCATTGGTTGGCTTCGGCGAGCAACATGCGATCGGGGTAATTGGCGTCGATCTCGGCACGGATCTGCTTGAGGACGTCGTGGGTCTCGGGCAGGTTTTCGTTGTTGGTCCCGTCGCGTTCGATCAGGTATGGGATCGCGTCCAGACGCAGGCCGTCGATGCCCATGTCCAGCCAGTAGCGCATGACCGACAGCACCGCTTTCATGACTTGCGGGTTGTCGAAATTGAGGTCCGGCTGGTGGGAATAGAAGCGGTGCCAGAAGTACTGGCCGGCGACCGGGTCCCAGGTCCAGTTGGATTTTTCGGTGTCGAGGAAAATGATGCGGGTGCCGTCGTATTTTTGATCGTCATCGGACCAGACGTAGAAGTCCCGCGCTGCCGAGCCTTTCTTGGCTTTGCGCGCACGCTGGAACCACGCGTGCTGATCCGAGGTGTGGTTGATGACCAGCTCGGTAATCACCCTCAGCCCGCGTTTGTGCGCCTCGGCGATGAAGCGCTTGGCGTCGGCCATGGTCCCGTAATCGGGGTGCACGCCCCGGTATTCGGCGATGTCATAACCGTCGTCGCGGCGTGGCGAAGGGTAGAACGGCAACAGCCAGATGGTGTTGACGCCCAGATCGGCAATGTAATCGAGTTTGGCAATCAGACCGGGAAAGTCGCCGATCCCGTCGTTATTGGAGTCGAAAAAAGATTTGACGTGAACTTGATAGATCACCGCATCCTTGTACCAGAGCGGGTCATTGATAAAGGTGGCTGACCTGGGTTTCTTCGCCATTTGAAACTCCTGTTGAATTCAATTAACTGCTGAGCCAGAAGCCCCAATGAACGAGACTTGTGTGGTGAGAGGCTTGTGTGGCGAGGGGGCTTGCCCCCGTTGGGTTGCGGAGCATCCCCGCTTTTTTCCAAGGTACCGAGTCGCTCGAATTGACGACTGCTGCGCAGCCGAACGGGGGCAAGCCCCCTCGCCACAAAGGCCCACTCAACCCGTGGTAATCCGCCAGATCCCGAACGGCTGATGCCACGGTTCGATCCGCATGAACTGGTACTTGCCGTACCACGTCCAGCGATGCCCGCTCATCAAGTCTTCGCCCTGGGTCTGGGCGTCGTCCGGCAAGCCCATTTCCCACAGCGGCAATTCGAAATTCGCCTCCTGGGCGTTATGCGGATCAAGGCTGACCGCCACCAGAATGAAGTTGCTGCCATCGGCGCTGCGCTTGCCGAAGTACAGAATGTTGTCGTTCCAGGCGTTGTAGAGCGTCAGCCCCAAGTGCGTGTGCAACGCCGGGTTCTGCCGGCGAATACGGTTGAGCTGGGCGATCTCGGCAATGATGTTGCCCGGCGCCGTGAAGTCCCGTGGGCGGACCTCATACTTCTCGGAATCGAGGTATTCCTCTTTGCCCGGCACTGCTGCGGCTTCACACAGCTCAAACCCGCTATACATGCCCCACAAGCCCGACCCCATGGTCGCCAGCGCCGCGCGGATCAGAAACCCGGCGCGCCCGGACTCGTGCAGAAACGCCGGATTGATGTCCGGTGTATTGACGAAAAAATTCGGCCTGAAGCATTCACGCCACGGCGATTCGTTCAGTTCGGCAAGGTAAGTGGACAACTCGTATTTGGTGTTGCGCCAGGTGAAATAGGTGTAGCTCTGGGAATACCCGACCTTGCCCAGCCGCGCCATCATCGCCGGTGTGGTAAAGGCTTCGGCGAGGAAAATCACCTCGGGGTGCTTGGTCCGAACATCAGCGATCAGCCATTGCCAGAACGGCAGCGGCTTGGTGTGCGGGTTGTCGACACGAAAAATCTTCACGCCCTCCTCGACCCAACCGACCACGATGTCGCGCAATTCCACCCACAGGCCGGGGATTGCATCGGCGGCATAGAAGTCGACGTTGACGATGTCCTGGTATTTCTTCGGCGGGTTTTCCGCGTATTTGATCGTGCCGTCCGGGCGCCAGTTGAACCAGCCCGGATGCTGCTCAAGCCATGGGTGGTCCTGGGAACACTGGATCGCGAAGTCGAGGGCGATTTCCAATCCATAGTCTGCTGCGGCCGCTACCAATCGGCGAAAATCTTCACGACTACCCAGTTCGGAGTGAATCGCTTCATGGCCGCCCTCTTCGCTGCCAATCGCATAGGGGCTGCCCGGATCGTCGGGGCTGGCAGTCAGGGAATTGTTGCGGCCCTTGCGATGGCGTCGGCCAATCGGGTGGATCGGCGGGAAGTACAGCACGTCGAACCCCATGTCCTGGATCATTGGCAGGCGCGAGTGAACGTCGTTGAAAGTGCCGTGACGGGCCGGATCGTCGGTGATCGAGCGCGGAAACAACTCGTACCAGCTGGCGAACTCCGCCAGCTGCCGTTCGACGTCGACCGGGAATTCAGGGCTGACGCTGAGATAGGCGCGGTGATCGGCCTGGGCCATCAGCTCGGCGCTACGCTGGTGCATGAACAATGCGACCTGCTCGGTTTCGAGCAAGCCAGACAATTCATGATGCAGTGCCGCGAGCGCTTCGCTCAGCTGGCCCTCACTGCGTTCGGCAGCTTGTTGCACCTGCGTGCGGCCTTCCTGCAATTCCAGAGTGACCGGGACCCGGGCGGTGTGCTTCTTCTCCAGCTCATAACAGAAGCTGGCGAACTGATCGATCCAGGCTTCGATGCAAAAGGCATATCGCCCCTGGCCCTCGACCCGAAACCGACCCTGCCAGCCGTTGTTGCCCATGTCCTCCATGACCTCGCTCTGCCAGACCTCGCTGCCCTCTGCACGCCAGCGAATGCGTACAGCCAGTTTGTCGTGACCGTCGGCAAATACCTTGCTGGTCACCACCACGTCCTGGCCCTCAACTGCTTTGACGGCAAACTGCCCGCCATCAAGGGTCGGCATGGTGTTTTCGATGGCAATGCGCGGTAGCAGCAAGGCCTGCGACAGCGGCATGTGCGGGTTGTATTCGAATTCTGTCGGTTTTTCAGCCGTCATCGAGCATCTCTCCTTTACGCCCCAAGGACGCTCTAGTGCCAGTTTTTCACTGCCGATGGCCGCTCGGCCCCGGAATAAACTCACTTAGGTTCCGAGCGGCAGGCGCCGGGAAAAGTTCAGAGGGAATTGCCCGAGCGGTCGCGGGAATCAAAACCTGCGCGCGGTGGTCAACCTACTTAAGCACGACTTACGCCATGTGCCACCCAGGAGGCTGCAACGATGAATATTCCAATCCCGGCCGAGACGCCTGATCCGAATATCGACACACCCACCTTGCCACCGACCGAGCCACAACCGGTGCCTGAGCAGGAGCCGCCAGGCACCACACCGCCGCCAAGGGAAGAGCCACCGACGACGATGCCGCCGGTGATCGTCAATCCCTGAAAAGCAGGCTTGAACCGATGACGCCCGTTGCTTGAACGTAATCCCTGCGGGAGAGAGCAGGCTCGCTCCCACAGGGGTCTTGGGTGTATTCAAGGGGTGCGGTCCTTTTCCAGCAGTCGCACAACGACCGGCATCACACTGAACACCCCCAACGCCAACAGCGTACTCAGCACCGCCGTCGCCTCGCGGCCCATGCCCGCGGCGACGCCAATGGCGGCGGTCATCCACAGGCCGGCGGCGGTGGTGAGGCCTTTCACCTGTTGGCCGTCTGCGTCTTCCTTGCCCTTGAGGATCGTCCCGGCGCCGAGAAAGCCGATGCCGGCGATCACGCCCTGCACCACGCGGCTCATCGCGTCCGCCTGGGAACCGGACATCTGTGGCACCAGCACAAACAGCGCCGCGCCCAATGCCACCAGCATGTGGGTCCGCACGCCGGCAGCCTTGCCTTTTTGCTCGCGTTCAAAACCGAGAACACCGCCCAGTACCGCCGCGATCAGCAGGCGCACGGTGATTTGCGTGAGTTGTTTTGCATCGCCGATGTCGGCGAATTCTGATTGCAACGTGACCCATACCTCATGCCACCAGGCGTTCATGGCGCAGTCCTTGTGATGATCGATAGGCGATGGACCGCAGCGACCATTAATCAGTTGCACAGAACGATGGCCGGGCGCTGCGCCCTAACGATCAGTACCCGACAAAAAAAGGACGACACCATGACCGTGCGCATCGAAAACCAGACCTGTTTCTTCACCACGGAAAACGGCGAGGAAATCCGCTTGTGCCCCGACGTCACCATCATCACAGACTCGGAAAAAGCCATGTCAGCGGTGGAGCTTGACGGCGATCGCATCTACATCACCGAAGCAGAAGCCGACGCATTGACCGTAGCAGGCGCCGTGGACGGCCGTAAGCACCTGAAGGCGACCGACAGTGATTCGGTGATTTGACTGACCCGGATCAACAACTGCCGCAAACGCCTGATATAGGCGCGTGCGGCCTGCTTTTGCGAGTGCTTCAACTTGTCGCAGGCCGCTTGAAAAAAGCCATCTGATCCGCTTTTTATTGCAATAGCTGAGTCTGTTATGCAAACAGATCGCCGCGCATAGTGCTCACGCCTGATGGAGGCTGATGAGCGAAAGACCATGAGCGAGAGAATCCCCGTCCGAACCGTAGAACCCAGCGCATTCATAAATCACGAGCCTTTGCGTCCAAAGATAAAGGCCAAGTCCAGCGACAACCTGATCCACACCCGCAGTTTCACCGGTTTGTTCCGCACGCTGCGCATGACCGGCGCGGGGTTTCTGTTCCTGCTGTTTTTCGGCACGGTGTGGCTGAACTGGGGCGGCAGGCAGGCGGTGCTGTGGGATCTGTCCGAGAGCAAATTCCACATCTTTGGCGCGACCTTCTGGCCCCAGGATTTCATCCTGCTGTCGGCGCTGTTGATCATTGCCGCGTTCGGCCTGTTCGCGATCACCGTGTTCGCCGGGCGGGTCTGGTGTGGCTACACCTGCCCGCAGAGTTCGTGGACCTGGATCTTCATGTGGTGCGAGAAAATCACCGAAGGCGAACGCAACCAGCGGATCAAGCTGCAAGCGGCGCCCTGGGGTCTGAACAAACTGATCCGGCGCTCGGCCAAGCACACGCTGTGGCTGGCGATCAGCCTGCTCACCGGCCTGACCTTTGTCGGCTATTTCACGCCGATCCGCCCGTTGGCCGAAGAATTGCTGACCTGGCAAATGGGCGGCGTGAGTCTGTTCTGGGTGCTGTTTTTCACGGGCGCCACTTACATCAACGCCGGTTGGCTGCGTGAAGCGGTGTGCATGCACATGTGCCCTTATGCGCGTTTCCAGAGCGTGATGTTCGACAAAGACACCCTGACCATTTCCTACGACACCGTCCGTGGCGACATCCGTGGTCCGCGCAAACGCGGGGTGAAACCGGCCAACATCGGCCTTGGCGATTGCATCGACTGCCACTTGTGCGTGCAGGTCTGCCCGACCGGCATCGACATCCGCGACGGTCTGCAAATGGAATGCATCGGGTGCGCCGCGTGCATCGACGCCTGCGATTCGATCATGGACAAGATGGGCTACGCCCGTGGCCTGATCAGCTACACCTCCGAACATCAATTGCAGGGCGGCAAGACCCATCTGCTGCGCCCTCGACTGATCGGCTACACCGCTGTGCTGCTGCTGATGATCGGCGCCCTCGCCCTGGCGCTGGTGGAACGGCCGATGGTGTCGCTGGACGTCAGCAAGGACCGTGGCCTGTTCCGCGAGAACAGCGAAGGCCAGATCGAAAACATCTACAGCCTGAAGGTCATCAACAAGACCCAGCAACGCCAGGACTACAAGCTGACGTTGGTAGACGGCGACGGCTTCCAGCTGCAAGGCAAGACCGACCTGAGCCTGGCGCCGGGCGAGATTGTCGATGTGCCGGTGTCGGTGGCGATGACCACGGACCGGCCGAGCAGCAGCTCGCAGACCATTGCGTTCAAGATTGTCGACCGCGATGAGCCGGATGTTTATAGCGTGGCCAAGAGCCGGTTTGTTGCGCCGATGAATCGTTGAGCCTTTACCTTTAGACTGCGGTGCTGCCATGCGCGAGCAGGCTCGCGAAGAAGCCACTCCCGATTTCACTGAACGACACCAACCCGAGTGCACGATGAAACGCTACGAAAAATTCGCCGATGACATCGCTGAACTGATCCGCTCCGGGGTGCTCGGCCCCGGCCAGCGCGTGCCGTCGGTGCGCTATGCCAGCCAGACTTACGGGGTCAGCCCCTCCACCGTGTTCCAGGCCTATTACCTGCTGGAGCGCCGTGGCCTGATCCGCGCCCGGCCGCGCTCCGGGTACTTCGTCAACACCCATGCGCCGAGTCCGTTTTCGGAGCCGGTAATCAGCAGCCAGGTCAACGAGTCCACAGAAGTCGACGTCAGCGAACTGGTGTTCTCGGTACTCGACTCGATCAAGGACCCGACCACCGTGCCGTTCGGCTCGGCATTCCCGAGCCCGACGCTGTTCCCCCTGCAGCGGCTGTCGCGTTCGCTGGCCAGTGCCGCCCGGGAAATGGACCCGCGCATGGTGGTCACCGACATGTCGCCGGGCAATCCGCAGCTGCGGCGGCAAATCGCCCTGCGCTACATGGTCGGCGGGTTGATGCTGCCGATGGAAGAACTGCTGATCACCAACGGCGCTTTGGAGGCACTCAACCTGTGCCTGCAAGCCGTCACTGAGCCCGGCGACCTGGTAGCCATCGAAGCCCCGGCGTTCTACGCCAGCCTGCAAGTGCTGGAGCGGCTGAAGCTCAAAGCCGTGGAAATCCCCGTGCATCCACGGGACGGCATTGACCTTGGCGTGCTGGCACAAACCCTGGAGCGCCACCCGATCAAGGCCTGCTGGTGCATGACCAGTTTCCAGAACCCCATGGGCGCCACCATGCCCGAGGCGAAGAAACAGGAGCTGGTGGCGTTGTTGCGCAGCCATCAGGTGCCGCTGATCGAGGATGACGTCTATGCCGAACTCTATTACGGCCAGCAAGCGCCGAAGCCGGCCAAGGCGTTCGACACCGAAGGGCTGGTGATGCATTGCGGCTCGTTCGCCAAGAGCCTGGCCCCCGGCTACCGCATCGGCTGGGTCGCTGCCGGGCGCTATGCGCAAAAAATCGAACGGCTGAAACTCATGACCTCGCTCTGCGCCTCGATGCCGGCTCAGGCGGCAATCGCCGATTATCTGCAACACGGTGGTTATGACCGGCACCTGCGCAAATTGCGTTATGCGTTGGAAGAACAGCAGAGCGCCATGCTCGCGGCGATTGCCCGCTACTTTCCGGCACAGACCCGCGTCAGCCAGCCGGCAGGCGGCTACTTCCTGTGGCTGGAATTGCCACCGCAGATGGATTCGTTGAAATTGTTTCAGATGGCGCTGGCGCAAGGCATCAGCATTGCACCGGGGCCGATTTTTTCACCGACCCAGCGCTTCAGGAATTGTATTCGGCTGAACTATGGCAGCCCGTGGGATGAGGCGGCCGAAAAGGCGATGGAGACGCTGGGGCGAATTGTGCGCTCGTTCTGACAGATAGGGGGTGTATGTCATGCCGCCTTCGCGAGCCAGCCCGCTCCCACAGGGGATTTGTGAACGCCACAGATCCCCTGTGGAGCGAGCCTGCTCGCGAAGAGGCCCGCACAGACGACGCAAATCTTGAAGGCTAGCGCCCACCCCCCAGATCAACAAAGGTCCCGGTGGCATAAGAAGCCTTGTCCGACAGCAGCCACACAATCGCCTCGGCCACTTCATCCGGCCGTCCGCCGCGGGCCATCGGGATCGCCGACTCCAGCTTGCTCACCCGGTCCGGGTCGCCGCTCAGCGCGTGGAAGTCGGTGTAGATAAAGCCCGGTCGCACCGCATTGACGCGAATCCCTTCACCCGCCACTTCCTTGGACAGGCCGATGGTGAAGCTGTCCAGCGCGCCTTTGGAGGCGGCGTAATCAACATATTCGTTGGGCGACCCCAGGCGCGAAGCCACCGACGAGACGTTGACGATGCTGCCGCCCTGCCCGCCGTGTTTGGGCGACATGCGCAGGATCGCGTGTTTGGCGCAGAGGATCGGTGCCAGCACGTTGGTTTTCAGGGTCTTGAGAATACGAAACTCGGACATCTCGTCGACCCGGGACTTATGCCCCACGGTGCCGGCGTTGTTCACCAGCGCAGTGACCCGGCCGAGTTCGGCGTCCACCCGATGAAACATGGCGATCACTTCGTCTTCGATGCTGACGTCGGCGCGCACAGTGATGGCTTGCACGCCCAGGGCGCGGACTTGCTCCAGCACACTGAGCGCGGCCTGTTCGTCGGCCTGGTAGTTGATGCAGATCCGATAGCCCTGCGCAGCGGCCAATAGCGCCGTGGCGGCGCCGATACCCCGGCCCCCGCCGGTGATGACGATGACTTTATCCATGCTGGCGTTCCCCCATTCCTAGCGTAAGCAATCGAGACCAAGAATAACCGTCATTGGCAGGATTTGCATGGGGTCTGTGTTGTCTTTACCGACGCCATCGCGGGCAAGCCACGCGCCCACACATTACGCAAAACCTGTGGGAGCGTGGCTTGCCCGCGATGAACGATAACGCGGTCTGTCAGCCCGCCGCCAAGCGCTCCCCACGGTGAATATCGGCCATGAAGCGCTCCGCCGGCAGCGGGTACCCGAGCAGATACCCTTGCAGCGAATCGCAGCCCAACTGGGTCAAAAAGTCCTGCTGCACGCCCGTCTCGACGCCTTCGGCAACGATCCGCAGCCCCAGCGCCTGACCCAACGCCACGATCGCCGAGACAATCGCCGCATCATCACTGTCATGTTCCAGATCGCGAACAAAACCCCGGTCGATTTTCAGCTCGTTGGCCGGCAGACGCTTGAGGTACATCAGGCTCGAATAGCCGGTGCCAAAGTCGTCGATGGACAGGTCCACGCCCATTTCCGAGAGTTCCTGAAGCACCGTCATGCTCGCGTCGGCATCGCTCATGGCGGTGGTTTCGGTGATTTCCAGGGTCAGGCTGTTGGCCGGCAAATGGTGAGTGGCCAGCGCCTTGGCGACGCTCTGCACCAACCCCGTGTGGCAGAACTGCAAGGCCGAGAGGTTCACCGCGATGCGCCAATCGGTGTAGCCGAGCACATACCATTCGCGCATCTGTCGGCAGGCTTCGTTCAGCACCCACTCGCCAATCGGGATGATCAGGCCGGTCTTTTCCGCCAGATCGATGAACTTGTCCGGCAGCAACATTCCCTGAGTCGGGTGCTCCCAGCGCAACAAGGCTTCGGCACCGACCGGGCGGCCATTGCCTGCATTGAACTTGGGTTGGTAATGCAGGCTGAACTGCTGCTGATCCAGTGCGGCGCGCAGATCCTGCAACAATTGCAGCTGCTTGCGCGCGTTGCTGTTCATCGAGGCGTCGAAGAAGCTGTAACCGTTCTTGCCCGCGCCCTTGGCGTGGTACATCGCCGCATCGGCGTTCATCAGCAGTTCCTGGGCGGTCTGGCCGTTGCCCGGATACAGCGCGATGCCGACGCTGGCGGAAATCTGCAGGTCATGTTCGGCAACCCGGAACGAGCGCGCTACCAGCGCCACCTGACGCGCTGCCAGGTTCAGGGCGTCGTTCGGCTCGCTGAGGCGCACCAGCAACACAAACTCGTCACCGCCGATCCGCGCCAGGGTGTCCTGGCTGCGCAGATCTTCACGCAGGCGCAGACCCACTTCGCGCAGCAACTGGTCGCCCATGTGGTGGCCGAAGGCATCGTTGACCGGTTTGAAACCGTCCAGATCGATGAACATCAAGGCGAAACACCCGCCCTGCTCCTCGACCTTGGACATGGCCAGTCCAATGCGGTCAGCCAGCAGCATGCGGTTTGGCAAACCGGTCAGGGTGTCGTGCAGCGCCAGTTGCGTGAGTTCGCGGTTGGCTTCGGTCAGCGATTGCGCGAGGTCGGCGGTGCGGGCTTCCATGCGCGCATCAAGAATCGAGGTCAGCAAGGCGATGCTCAACACCGCCAGGGTGGTGATCAGCACCAGATTGTCCAGGCCTTTGCCGCTCAAGCCATTGAGCGCTGCACCGCAGAAACTGCCGTCGGGAAAACGCGCGGCGGCCATGCCGGTGTAGTGCATGCCGACGATGGCGATGCCCATGATCACCGCCGCGCCGCCACGAATCAGGCGTACATAAGGCGTGTGTTTGCGTAACCGGAAAGCGATCCACAGCGCGGCAGCGGATGCGCCCACGGCGATCAGCAAGGACGCGCCGAACAGCGTCGGGTCGTAGTCGATACCCGGTTGCATGCGCATCGCCGCCATACCGGTGTAGTGCATGGCGCTGATGCCGGCGCCCATGATCAGCGCCCCGAAGCAAAGCTGCCAGACTGGCAGTCGCGCCTGACTGACCAGCCACAAGGCGAAACCGCAGGACAGGATGGCGATGATCAGCGACAGCAGGGTGATGTTCAGGTCGTAACCCAGATCGATGGGCAGTTTGAAGGCCAGCATGCCGATGAAATGCATCGACCAGACACCCACGCCCATCGCCAGCGCGCCGCCGGCTGTCCACAGGTGCACGGCCCGGCCCTTGGCGGTGGCGATGCGGCCGGTCAGGTCCAGAGCGGTGTAGGACGCCAGAATGGCTACGCAAAGGGAAATGAAGACCAGCGTGAGGGAATAACTACCGATGAGCATGGGATTTCTCGCGACCGCCCCTCGCCCGACGCGTCCGTTCCAGAGGGGCAAAGCCGGCGATTGTACTGATTGCGCGCAGGAACGCACTCACTAAGTAATCAAATGGCCATCAACCCGATGAAACGCTTGTTTGACGTCAAGATCCCGCTATCTCGGGCCCGCTGAAATCCCCTGTGGGAGCGGGCTTGGTCCGAGGTTATTTATTGTCGCTGACGTCCAGCTGCCCGTCCCAGCCGCCGCCCAGCGCCGCAATCAATTGCACGCTGGCAATCAATCGGCTCTGCAACAACGTCAGCACACTTTGTTCGTTGCTCAATGCCGTGGCTTGCACCACCACGACGTCGATGTAGGCGATCAACCCGGCCTTGTACTGGTTCTGGGTCAGGCGCAGGGAGTCACGCGCCGCGTCCAGGGCTTCCTGGCGTACGCTGGCTTCGTCTTCATACACTTTGAGCTGCACCAGGTAGTTTTCCACCTCGCGGAAGCCGTCGAGTACGGTCTGGCGGTATTTGGCCACCGTTTCGTCGTACAGCGCTTCGTTGCGATCCACTTCCGCCGAGCGGGCGCCGCCGTCGAAGATCGGCAGCGACACCTTCGGCCCTACCGACCAGAAACGGTTCGGCAAGCTGATCAGATTGGAGGACGTACTGCTGCTGTAACCGCCGCTCAGGCTCAGGCTCAAGTCTGGGTAGTAGGCGGCCTTGGCCACGCCGATGTTGGCGTTGGCAGCGATCACCGAGCGTTCGGCCGAGGCGATGTCTGGGCGCCGCTCCAGCAGTTGCGACGGCAGGTTCAGGGGGATTTGCGGCAGCGTCGGGATGTCCTGGGTTTCTGCCAGGTTGAACTCGGCAGGCGCCAGGCCAATCAGCACGGCGATGGCGTTTTCGAACTGCGCCCGTTGCCAGATCAGGTCCACCAGATTCGCTTGCGTGGTTTTGAGCTGGGTCTGCGCCTGCGCCACGGCATCGCGCCCGGAGATTCCGAACTTGTACTGGTTCTGGGTCATTTGCAAGGAGCGCTGATAGGCGTCGACCGTCGCTTCCAGCAGTCGTTTCTGCTGATCGATCACTCGCAACTGCAAGTAGTTCTGCACCAGCTCCGACTGCTGGCTCAGGCGCATCGCCGCCAGATCGGCGAAGCTCGCCTGGGCGCTGGCTTTGTTGGCCTCCAGCCCGCGACGCAACTTGCCCCAGACATCCGCTTCCCAACTGACGCCCAACTGAGTGTTGTAGGTGTCGCGGATGCCGCTGGCAGAACTGCTCAGGCTCGAACTGCTGCTGCCGGCACCCTGACTGGAACGGGTTTTACCGGCGCTCAGGTCGACCGTGGGGTAAAACGCCGCACGGGCACTGCTGACCAGCGCCTGGGACTGGCGATAACGCGCTTCGGCCTGGGCCACGGTCTGGTTGGCGTTGTTGAGTTTTTCGATCAGGCCATTGAGCTGCCGGTCGCCATACAACTCCCACCAGGCACCGCGGGCCAGCGAATCGCTCGGATTGGCCTGACGCCAGCCCTCGGCTTCCTTGTACTGCACAGGCGCCGCCGTTTGCGGGCGATGATAATCCGGGCCGACAGCGCAGGCACTGAGCATGGCCACGCACAACGACAGACTCAACAGGCGCGAACCCCGGGCCATGGCCAGCGGTGCAGTCAGTGTGACAAGTGAACGGTCAGTCATAGCGGAGTTTCCAGAGCTGCATCGGTACGTACCCCACGCCAGTGGTTGAAACGATGGCGCAGTTTATCGAGATAAAGGTAAACCACCGGGGTGGTATAGAGGGTCAGCACCTGGCTGAAGATCAGCCCACCAATGATGGTCAGGCCCAGCGGCTGGCGCATTTCCGCGCCTTCGGCCCGGCTCAGCAGCAATGGCAATGCGCCGAGGATCGCCGCCAGGGTGGTCATCAGGATCGGCCGCAGCCGTTGCAGGCAGGCGCTGCGAATCGACTCCAGCGGGTCCAGCCCCTGATGGCGCTCCAGTTGCAGCGCCAGGTCGATCATCAGAATCGCGTTTTTCTTCACCACGCCAATCAACAGGAACAGCCCCAGCAACGAAATCAGGCTGAACTCCCCGCCCAGCGCGTAGATCGACAGCAACGCGCCGACCCCCGCCGAAGGCAGGGTCGAGAGAATGGTCAGCGGGTGGATATAGCTTTCGTACAACACGCCCAGCACCAGATACACCGCCACCAGCGCACCGAGGATCATCCACGGCTGGCTCTTCTGGGTCGCGGCAAAGGCGTCGGCTGTACCGGCCATTTTCACGATCACGTCTTCCGGCATGCCAAGCTTGGCCACCGCCCGCTCAATGGCGGCGGTGCCCTGCTCCACCGTCACGCCTTCGGCCATGTCGAAGGAAATGCTCTCCGAAGCGAACTGGCCTTCGTGGCTGACCCGGTCGTCTTCCAGGCTGTTTTCATAATGGGCGATGGTCGACAGTGGAATCCGCGCCCCGGTACTGGTAATCACCTGGACCTGCTTGAGGGTAATCGGGTCCTGGGCGTATTTCGGATTGACCTCCATCACCACCTGATACTGGTTGAGGCTGTCGTAGATGGTCGAAATCTGCCGCTGGCTGTAAGCGTTGTTGAGCACCGCCGTGACCATGTCCATGTCCACGCCCAGACGCTTGGCCTGATCGCGGTCCACCACCAACGTCACCTGCGGCGCGCCTCGGCCCTCCCGGGCATCGATGGCGGTCAGCTCTGGCAAGGCCCGGAATGCGGTGATCAATTTCGGATACCACTCACGCAGTGCGCCCAGATCACCGCTTTGCAGGATGTAGGAATATTGCGAGGTGGTCTGTTCACGACCGCCACCAAATTGCAGGTCCTGGTCGGCCATCAGCATCAACTGCGCTCCGGCGACCTTGGGCATTTCCTTGCGGATGCGCTCAATGACTTTCTGCGCGGAAAGATTGCGTTCCTTGATCGGCTTCAGGCGCACCAGCATGAAGGCGTTGTTGGTGCCGTTGGTGCCGCCGATGAAACCGGCAACGCTTTCCACTGCCGGGTCCTTGAGCACGGCGCGGCGGAACGTCTCCATTTTCGGCTGCATCACGCTGAACGACAGGCCGTCGTCGCCACGCACGAAACCGATCAACTGACCGGTGTCCTGCTGCGGCAGAAACGTCTTCGGCACCACCACATACAGCGCAACGTTGACGCCGATGGTCAGCAGCAGCGTGAGCAAGGTCAGGCGCCGGTGACGCAGCACCCAATCGAGGCTGGTGGCGTACTTGCCGACCATCCATTCGTTGGCCCGCTGGCTCCAGCGCTGCAAACGGTTCTCCTGACCTGGCGTGTGCGGCTTGAGCCAGCGGGCACAGAGCATCGGCGTGAGGGTCAACGACACCACCAGCGACACCACGATGGACGCCGCCAGGGTGATGGAAAACTCGCGGAACAGGCTTTCGATGATCCCGCCCATGAACAGGATCGACAGGAACACCGCCACCAGCGAGACGTTCATCGACAGCAAGGTGAAGCCGACTTCCTGCGCGCCGAGGTAGGCGGCTTTCATCGGTGGCACACCCTCGTCGATGTGCCGGGAAATGTTCTCCAGCACCACGATGGCGTCGTCCACCACCAGCCCGGTGGCCAGGATCAACGCCATCAGCGACAGGTTGTTGAGCGAGAACCCATAGAGGTACATCACCGCAAACGTGCCGACCAGCGACACCGGCACCGCCAGGGTCGGAATCAGCGAGGCGCGGAAATTACCGAGGAACAGGAACACCACCAGAATCACCAGCGCCACGGCGATCAGCAGGGTCATTTCCGCTTCGTGCAGCGTCGCCTTGATCACCGGCGAACGGTCCATGGCCAGGTTCAGTTTGACGCTGGCTGGCAGTACGGCCTGCAACGCCGGCAACTGGGCCTTGATCTCGTTCACGGTTTCAATGATGTTGGCGCCAGCCTGCCGGTTGATCACCAGCAACACCGCCGCGTCATCGTTGAAGAAACCGCTGTTGTAACGGTCTTCAACGCTGTCGCTGACCGTGGCCACATCTTTCAGGCGCAGGGCCGCGCCGTTGTTGTAGTGGATGATCAGCGACTCATAGTCCTTGGCTTTTTCCAGCTGGTCGTTGGCCTGCACCTGCCACAAACGCTGGTCGTCCTCGACCGAACCCTTGGGGCGGCGCACGTTGGCGTTGGCAATGGTGTTGCGCACATCGTCCAGGGCCACGCCGTACTGGTTCAGCGCCTGCGGTTCGAGCTCGATACGCACTGCCGGCAGCGAGCTGCCGCCGATCTGCACCTCACCCACGCCCTGCACCTGCGACAGGCTTTGCGACAGAATCGTCGAGGCCAGGTCGTAGAGCTGGCCTTTTTGCAGCACGTCGGAAGTCAGCGACAGCACCATGATCGGCGCCTGGGACGGGTTGACCTTCTTGTAGGTCGGCATGCTGCGCATGCCACTGGGCAGCAGGTTGCGCGAGGCGTTGATCGCTGCCTGCACTTCCCGGGCCGCGCCGTTGATGTCGCGGTCCAGGTCGAATTGCAGAATCACCCGCGTCGAACCCTGACTGGAGCGGCTGCTCATGGTGTTGACCCCGGCGATCGCACCGAAGGAGCGCTCCAGCGGCGTGGCCACGGTCGAGGCCATGACCTCGGGGCTGGCGCCCGGCAGGCTGGCCTGGACCACGATCACCGGGAAATCCATCTGCGGCAGCGGCGACACCGGCAGCAAACCAAAGCACACACCGCCCAGCAGCATGATCGCCAGGCTCAGGAGCATGGTTGCTACCGGGCGCTTGATGAAGGGGCCGGACAGGTTCATGGCTGTTCTACCGCCTCCACACGCGACGGCGCATGCCCCCAGCGCCGACCGAGACGGTCGAAGTACAGGTAAATCACCGGTGTGGTGAACAGCGTCAGTACCTGGCTCACCAGCAACCCGCCGACCATCACCAGACCCAGCGGTTGACGCAATTCAGCGCCGGAGCCGGTGGCCAGCATCAATGGCACTGCACCGAACAGGGCCGCCAGGGTGGTCATCAGAATCGGCCGGAAGCGCAGCAGCGCCGCCTGGTAAATCGCCTGTTCCGGGGCCATGCCCTGGTTGCGCTCAGCGTCCAGGGCGAAGTCGATCATCATGATCGCGTTCTTTTTCACGATGCCGATCAGCAAGATGATGCCGATGATCGCGATCATCCCCAGGTCATTGCCACTGAGCAGCAGCGCCAGCAAGGCGCCAACCGCTGCCGAGGGCAAGGTCGAGAGAATGGTGATCGGGTGAATGTAGCTCTCGTACAACACGCCCAGCACGATGTACATGGTCACCACCGCCGCCAGGATCAGCAGCAAGGTGCTCGACAGCGACGCCTGGAACGCTTCGGCCGCGCCCTGGAATTGCGTCTGCACGCCAATCGGCATGCCGATGTCTTTCTGCACCTGGCCGATGACCTCGACCGCCTTGCCCAACGCCACGCCGGGCGCGAGGTTGAACGACATCATCACCGCCGGGAACTGGCCGATGTGAGTGATCGCCAGTTGCGTCTGCCGCTCCTCGACATGCGCCAGGCTGGACAGGCGAACCTGCCCGCCGCTGGTGGTCTTGACGTGAATCTGGTTCAGCGCGTCCGGGCCGATCTTCTCGCCGGACTGTGATTGCAGAACCACCCGGTACTGGCTGGCCTGGGTGTAGATGGTGGAAATCTGCCGCTGGCCGAAGGCGTCGTACAGCGCATCGGTGATGTTCTGCACCGACACCCCGACCCGCGACGCCGCATCGCGGTCGATCACCAGGTACACCTGCAAGCCCTTGTCCTGCAAATCGCTGGCGACGTCGGTCAGCTCCGGCCGCTTGGCCAGGGCCTCCACCAGGCGCCCGCTCCACAGGCTGAGCAATTCAGAGTCCGGGGATGACATGCTGAACTGGTACTGGGTGCGGCTGACCCGGTCTTCAATGGTCAGGTCCTGCACCGGCTGCATGAACAGGCGGATGCCGATCAGCTTGTCGACTTCCGGTTGCAGACGAGCGATGACCTTGGTTGCGCTCAGGTCGCGGTCACTGTGAGCCTTGAGGTTGATCAACATGCGGCCACTGTTCAACGTCGAGTTGTCGCCGTCCACGCCGATGTAGGACGACAGGCTTTCGACTGCCGGGTCTTGCAGAATGACTTTGGCCAGTTCCTGCTGACGGTCCGCCATGGCCGTGAAGGAAATCGATTGCGGCGCCTCGGAAATGCCCTGGATCACCCCGGTGTCCTGCACCGGGAAGAAGCCCTTGGGCACCACCATATAGAGAAACACCGTCAGCGCCAGCGTGCCGATGGCCACCAGCAAGGTCAGCGGCTGGTGCTTGAGCACCCACTGCAATTTGCGCCCGTAGGCGGCGATCATCCAGTCGATGGTGGCGCCACTGGCACGGTAAAAACGGCCCTGGTCTTCTTCTTTCGGTTCACGCTTGAGCAACCGCGCGCACATCATCGGCGTCAGGGTCAGGGACACCACCAGTGAAATCAGGATCGCCACCGCCAGGGTGATGGCGAACTCGCGGAACAGGCGCCCCACCACATCGGCCATGAACAGCAGCGGAATCAGCACCGCAATCAGCGACAGCGTCAGGGAGATCAGCGTGAAACCGATCTGCTTGGCACCCTTGAGCGCCGCCTGCATGGGGCTGTCGCCCTCTTCGATGAAACGGGAAATGTTTTCCAGCATGACGATGGCATCGTCCACCACAAAACCGGTGGCGATGGTCAGGGCCATCAGGGTCAGGTTGTTGACCGAGAACCCGGCGAGGTACATCACGCCGAAGGTGCCGATCAGCGACAGCGGCACGGCCACCGACGGAATAATGGTAGCGCTGGCGCGACGCAGGAACAGGAACGTCACCATGACCACCAGGGCGATGGCGATCAGCAGTTCGTGTTGCACGTCCTTGACCGAAGCACGAATGGTCTGGGTGCGGTCGGTGAGGACCGTGACGTCGAGGCCGGCCGGCAGGTTGTCGGTGATGCTCGGCAGCAGCGCCTTGATCCGGTCTACCACTTCGATGACGTTGGCACCCGGTTGGCGCTGAATGTTCAGCAACACCGCCTGGTTTTCATTGGCCCATGCGGCCAGCCGTTCGTTCTCGGCACCGTCGACGATCTGCGCCACGTCCTTGAGCCGCAACGGCGCGCCGTTGTTGTAGGCCAGGATCAGGTTGGCGTAGTCCTTGGGCGACGTCAGTTGATCGTTTGCGTCGAGCATCGACACCCGGGTCGGGCCATCAAAGTTGCCCTTGGGCTGGTTGACGTTGGAGGCGCCGACCAGCGTGCGCACGTCTGACAGGTTCAAGCCGTTGGCCGCCAGGGCTTCGGGATTGACCTTGATGCGCACGGCCTGACGCTGACCGCCGGCAATGCTGACCATGCCGACGCCGCTGATCTGGGCGATTTTCTGCGCCATGCGCGTATCGACCAGATCATTGAGTTTGGGCAGGAGCATGGTCTTGGAAGTGATGGCCAGGGTCAGCACGGGCGTATCCGCCGGGTTGACCTTGTTGTACACCGGTGGCGCCGGCAAGTCCTTGGGCAGCAGGTTGGTGGCGGCGTTGATCGCAGCCTGCACCTGTTGCTCGGCGACATCCATATTGATGTCGAGGCTGAAACGCAGGGTCAGCACCGAGGCGCCGCCCGAGCTGGTGGACGCCATCTGGGTCAGGCCGGGCATCTGCCCGAACTGGCGCTCCAGCGGCGCGGTCACCGCGCTGGTCATCACATCCGGACTGGCGCCGGGATAGAGGGTCATGACCCGTATGGTCGGGTAATCGACCTGAGGCAGGGCCGACACCGGCAGCAACCGATAGGCGATCAGGCCGGCCAGGACGATGGCCAGCATGCTCAGGGTAGTGGCTACCGGACGGAGGATGAACAGCCGCGAGATGTTCATTCGCCCTTCTTCGCCTTGTCGTCAGCGCCCGGTTCAGTCTTGCCGGCCGCATGCTTGCCTTGCAGGTGTTCGGTCGGGGTGGTCGGCACGTCCTCGCTGCTGTTGACCACTTCCACTTCGCTGCCTTCTTTCAGGCGGTCAGTGCCTTCGAGGACCACCCGATCACCGGCGGCCAGGCCTTCGGTAATCACCGTGTTATCGCCGTCGCTCGGGCCGACTTTCAACGGGCGAATCTTGACCTTCTTGTCGCCGTCGAGGGCATAGACAAAGGTGCCGTTGGTGCCGAACTGAATCGCCGCCGACGGCGCCAGCACAACGCCCTTGAGAGTATCGGCCAGCAGGTGCACGTTGACGAACTGATTGGGGAACAGCGACTGGTCACGGTTGTCGTAACGCGCCTTGAACTTGAGGGTGCCGGTGGTCACGTCGATCTGGTTGTCCAGGCTTTGCAGCATGCCGCTGGCCTGGATCCTGGTATCGCCACGGTCCCAGGCTTCGGCAGGCAGTTTGGCGCCGCTGTGGTAGCGGGCCAGCACGGTGTCCAGGGTGTTTTCCGGCAACGTGAAGACCACGCTGATCGGCTGGGTCTGGGTGATGATCGCCAGCGCCGTGGTGTCGTTGGCCGCCACCAGGTTGCCGACGTCCAGTTGACGCAGGCCCACGCGACCGGCAATCGGTGCGCGGATTTTGGTGAATTCGAGGTTGAGCTTGGCGTCGTTGACCGCCGCCTGGTTGGTCTTGACCGTGCCCAGGTACTGGCCGACCAGCGCTTCGGCGGTATCGAGGGTCTGCTTGGCAATACTGTCTTCCTTGAACAGGTTGCGATAACGCTCGACATCCACCTGGGCGTTTTTCAGCTGCGCCTGGTTCTGCAACAAGGTGCCTTCGGCCTGGAGCAAGGCGTTCTGGTAAGGCCGTGGATCGATCTCGGCCAGCAAGTCGCCCGCCTTGACCATCTGCCCTTCTTCGAAGGCGACTTTCACCAACTCGCCAGCAACGCGGCTGCGCACGTTGATCGTGTTCAGTGCCGTGACCGTGCCCAGTGCCTTGTAGTACAGCGGGAAATCACCCGTGACCGCCGGCGCCACCCGCACCGGGATCGGCCCGGTCGCCCCGCCAAACCCCGGACGCATCCCCCCGGCCTTGCCTGTGTGCCCGGCGGTGGCCTTTTTCGCTGCGGCGTCTTTATGGCCACTGCCTGCGGGCCAGAATTTCCAGCACACGCCAGCGACAACCAACAGGACAAGCAGGCCAAACAGCCAGCGACGGGGACTACGGGAGGAGGATTGCATTGAATGATCAACCATGGGCGCGGGGGCTTCTTTTACAGGAGGCTGAACGATAAGCACTGGCAAGCATTATGCAAAGCAGCTTTACCGGCTATTTACTTTCGGCGTTGGTAACAGGATGTGTTTCCAAGACACTGAATCACAAATGAAAACGGCCTGGACAGAGCCAGGCCGTTAACAATTGTAAAAGGCGCTTACTTGAGGACGGCCAGCGCCGCTTCGTAGTTAGGCTCTTCTGCAATTTCTTTTACGAGCTCGCTGTGCAGCACGTTGTCGTTTTCGTCCAGTACCACGACGGCACGGGCGGTCAGGCCTTTGAGCGGGCCGTCAGCGATGGCGACGCCGTAGTTCTCGATGAACTCGGCACCACGCAGGGTCGACAGGTTCTGGACGTTTTCCAGGCCCTCAGCGCCGCAGAAACGAGCCTGGGCAAACGGCAGGTCGGCAGAGATGCACAGCACCACGGTGTTGGCGACGTTATTGGCCTGGGCGTTGAACGTGCGCACCGAAGTGGCGCAGGTCGGGGTGTCGACGCTTGGGAAGATGTTCAGCACTTTGCGCTTGCCGGCGAAGCTCGCCAGGGTCACGTCCGACAGATTGCCCGCTACCAGGGAAAAGGCTGGCGCCTTGGAACCGGCTTGTGGCAGTTGGCCGTTGACTTGAACCGGGTTGCCTTTGAGAGTGACTTGAGCCATGAACGGAGTCCTTCTGATGGTAGTGGTGGAGAATTTTGAAGAGGTCGAAGTTAACCACGAAATTGTCCGACGACCTATGGTCAAACACAAATTGTCATACGCTGGTGCGGTGACGGGATACACCACCCACAGGCAACCACAAACCCTGTGGGAGCGTACAGTCTGATTCAGCGCAGCAACCGCAACATATTGCGATGCCGCGCCTCGAAAATCCGCCGCATATAGCCATCCACCAGCAACCACTCCACCACTGCGCCACCGATGGCCGCGTACGTCACCCGGTCGGTGTACAGCGTACCGCCCTCACCCGCCGCCACCCGATGTTCATGACGAAAGGCAGCCATCGGCCCCTTGAGCATCTCATCGATGAAATGCCGCTCGCCCACCTCGCGAATCACCACCGTCCAGTGGGTCGGGATGACATTGAACATCCAGTGCCGAAAACGAAACTGCCGCCCCGCTTCGATGCGCAGGTTGGCCAGGTCTATATCGCCCAGGGGCGTGACCCGCTCGGGGAAGATCTTCGGGAAGTTGACGCCGTCGAGGCAGAAGTCGAGGACCTGATCAGGCGTACGGTCGGGGATGAGCGTGGTGATTTCCAGGGCGGGCATGAACGACGGCATTCCATTGGCCAAGGGGATGGCAGATTAGCACCACTGCCAACCACACACATCCTCCGCAGGCTGTCGTGCATGGATATCATGTGTGGGAGCGAGCCCGCTCGCGAAGAGGCCGTCCCATCCAGCCTCAATGTTGACTGGCCCACCACCTTCGCGAGCAGCCTCGCTCCCACAGGATTTTGAATCGTTCCACAAAACGAATGAATTAATGCCTTCGGCTGGCGAACCCGTGGTTAAGTGCTAGCTTGAACTGACACGTCCTACAGGCTGATCGGAAAGAGATTACGTAGTAACGGCCGAGAAGTGCCGAGTCGTCCAGTGAGCCACCAGGGAATCGGGGAATCATGTCGAAAAATGCGCAAACACACGCCCTGTTGCTGGCGGCCTCAATGGCGTCTGCGGTTTGTGCGTATGCCGATAACGCTGAAGAAGCCAACAAAAGTAACAACCCGCTGAACCTGGCGCCTGGCGCCAATCTGCAGGATTACTACACGCCACGGCTCTACGACAGCAACGTCCACACCAACGATGCGTTGCTGCGCGGCACCCTGCCGATTGCGCCCAACGACTTCATCGGCGTACCGCAATTGCTGCGCGCGACGTTGCCGATCAGCACCCGCCCTGATCCGCACAACGGCTACAGCACTGGCATCGGCGACCTGAACCTGTTCGATATTTTCCTGCTCAAGACCGACGGCGTGCAATTGGGCATCGGTCCGCAAATCACCGCGCCCACCGCCGAGCACGACGAGCTGGGCACCGGCAAGTGGCAGGCGGGTCTGGCGGCCGTGGCGATTGATGCCTCGCCCAGCGGTTTGCTTGGCGCACTGGTGCAGTACCAAAGCGCCTTCGCCGGCGACCGCGATCGCGCTCATGTCGAAAGCGCAACGATGCAGCCCTTCATCATTCATAACCTGGAAAAAGGCTGGTATTTGCGCTCCACCGGCACCTGGACCTTCGACCTCAAGAACGACACCCACTACATCCCCATCGGTTTGGGCGGCGGCAAAGTCTGGAAATCAGGCGGCAACATTTTCAACACCTATATAGAGCCCCAATGGACGGTGGAACGAAAAGGCGATGGCCTGCCGCAGTTCACGCTGTTCGCCGGGATCAACGTCACGTTCGGTAAATAAGGACATTTATATGCACATCTCGCTTCGTGCGGCAGGTTTCAGTGTCATGGCGATGTTTGCCAGTTGCGGCGTGGGCGCTCAGGCCCAGGCGCAGGACCTGGACACCCGCATCGGCAAAATCGCCATGCAAGGCGAGCTGCCGAGCCATGAGTCGATTCCCAAACTGTATGCCGAACTGGACTTCCAACAAGCGACCCAAAGTTATCTGTGGGCCTTGCCACTGGTGTCCTACGCGCAGTGGCAGGAGGAGTTTCGGGACAAGCTTGGCGCCCGCAGCGGCGACCTGATGGTGCTCAACAGTTACGAAGACAAGCTCGGCGTGCTGACCGCCAACGCCACCACGCCGTACATTCTCGGTTTCGTCGATCTCAATGATACCGGCCCGCTGGTCATTGAGCTGCCACCCGGCCCGACTGCTGGCGGCATTGGTGATTTCTGGCAACGTGCGATCATCGACATGGGCCAGACCGGCCCGGACAAAGGCAAGGGTGGCAAGTACCTGGTGTTGCCACCGGGCGCCGAGTTGCCGGCCGACGCCGGTCAGTATTACCTGGCCCGTTCGCAGACCATGAACGTGCTGGTGGGCTTTCGCGTTCTCGATCCGGACCCGGCCAAAGGCAAGGCGCTGGTCGAGCAATTCAAGATGTACCCGTATGCCCAACGCGCCACGCCGGGCCCCACCAAGCTGCTCTCCCCTGGCGGCAAGGCCTGGTCCGGCACCCAGCCACGGGGCATGGCGTATTGGCAGCGTTTGCACCAGATCATCCAGAACGAACCGGTCAACGAACGGGATGTAGCCTAATATTCGAATTAACCGTTTAAAATCATTAACTTACATACGTTTCAGACATATAAACAGCCTATCTTTAAGCGCCTTTCCGGGCCAATAAACATTGGCCCAAACACACGTGTTTTGGGGAAGAAACTCCCAAGCTCCCCCCCCTCCTACGGCGTCCTGCCGACAGCTTCAATTTCCCATATGTGTCACGACATTTCCGCTGCTACGCTGTCCTCAAAACTGAGGACTCGCAATGCCCCATTCAGACCTACTCCCTTCCCTGCTTTACAAGATCAACGAAAACCAACTTGCCCTCGAGGCTGCCATCTTGGAGCTTTCGAACTGGGTCGAGGCACGCGGCTCAGCCGATGTCGCCGACAACGTGCGGGGAGCCCTGGACACTATCGACAAGAACGAGGAAGTCATCAAGCTGACCCTCGCGGTCCTGATGACGCCGGAGTGACGCATTCAGTGCAGTCCCCGGGCTAACCTCAATCGCATGAATATTTTTGGTAAATCAATTGTTGCTCGACTAGGCTTTAGCTCCCAGCAGGAGCTTAATCATGAAAGACAGGGATCAGGTCTACTGTGCGCTCTACAACCTAAATCTGACCCAGCTCGCTATTGGTGCGGCTTTGGAAGATTTGATCGCGATCATTGAACGGATGGGTGATATAGAGCCGCAGACGTCAGAATCGTTAAAACGCCATTTGTCTGCTATTGGGAGAAATTCTGACCGTTCCTGTGAGGCGATCTACTCGTTAGTCAGCTCACTCGCAGCGTCCGAAGATCTGTGGTTCCCTCCTCCTGCTTGGCCGTGAAAGCCCGGACATACACAGCGCACCACCAACGCGCCTCGATTACTGTATGTACACACAGTTATGGATTCGAGGTAGTACCGCGCACCCAGAAGACGACACAGCCGGCTGGCTGGGCGTCCCTCGCCTCTGGAAATGCGCAAGCAGCGCGCCCGCCTCTGGGGAACTAGATCCAGAAACTCAGTTTGCAACTACGAAAGGCTCAGGACGAAGAAAGACAAGTTCGCGGGGCATCTCCGACAGAGGGGGTGCAGAAGCGACGCCCATGCGCCAAGATCAGCGATCTCGACGAGATCAAACAGGAAAGAGACAGATGATCTGCGGTAGATGCTGACTGACTTAAAGCCTCAGCCAAAAACGATTGTCTAGCTATGAACTCAGGTGGGGGCTTAAACATGTGCCATATCGCAGCGCCGGGAACAACCGCGAGGCCCGGAGCTCCGGGCCTCGCGGTAGCAGATCAGTTGTTCGGACCAACATTAATATTGGGCCCTGTAGCCGGAACAGCTTCCGAAGCAATCGGTCCTAGCACGATCGAATCAAGAGTCAAACTATTATTTAGGAGCTCCTGGCCCGTCCCACTATTCATTGTGGATTTCCACTGAACTTTTTTGTATCCTTTAGTGGCAGGCTCACATTGAAGTACTTTGCCAGCAGGAACACTTCCACAAGTGAAACTCATGACATCCTTTGTTTCTAAGCTGTCTGAATCCAGCCATTGCACCGTTGCAATCACATCCTTGGCAGCATTAGACACACTACTGAGACTGATTCTAAAAGCTGCAGATATGACGGTATAGGGCGAATCATTTTTCAGTATTGGAGCAGTTATATACTCCTCATCTCTCCCAAGGTTGAGTTTAAGTATACTGGGCAGAGCTAAAGTGATCGAAATTCCGTTCTGTTCAAAGAGGGTGAAGGGGGTAGCAGCCCCTTGCGATAAGTTTGGAGCTTTCTTGGCTAATTCAGGCATTTCAGTCTCCTTGCTTCCATATAAATTGAAGTTCCGAATAAGAACTTCTCCTTTATGCGAATCCAACCTTAGATACGCGATAGTAACCTTAGTTGATCCGCCCCCTCTGTCAATTCTATAATTATCGAATAGAAATAATAATTTAACATCAAACTTATTCCTAATAGAAATAAAGCTCTGAAGATGGGCTGCATGCCGAAATGGTGCGCCTTCCTTTTGTGCCTCAATCGGTCAACTCCCGACCGGCGACAATACGCCCAGTGGGCATGACGGATTCGTGATCATCACCGCTGACAGCGCCGACAGCATGGTGAACATCCATGACCGGCGGCCGGTGACGCTTTCGCCGGAGCTGGCTCAGGAATGGCTTGACCCGGACACGCCAAAAGAGCGCGCCGAGCAGATAGTGCTGCTCCAGGGCGAGCCAACGGAGTCGTTCGAGTGGTTCAAGGTGGACCGCGCGGTGGGCAACGTCCGCAACCACGGGCCTGAACTGATCGAGCCAATCAGCGAGATTTCCGGCGGCGGCTACAATGAAAATTCTTGAACAATCATTAATATCAAATCCACAGAAATAAGCAAAGGAAGCAGGGAGATGACGCCCGAAAGGATCATGGAGTTATGCGATGGGTTCTGCGTGGAAACGGCTTCAGGCAACTACTCTGCCAAATCTCAGAAATATAGATTACTAGAAAATGGCATAGTGTTTCACGTACTAAGTTATGACGCACTAACGACAGCAATAACCGGCCTATCTGAAGTGCTGTTACGCCCAGGCTTAAACACAATAATTGATTTTGATCACTACGCTCTCTGGGGATGGTGCGGAGAGTTATTGCTAGGCCCAATGGCCCAAATAAAGATCCACAACAACAAACTCATGGATCAAGAAATAAATAACCTTTATCAAATTTGTATTCGAGCAGCGCTTGCTAAGTGCGATCGACCCACGCAACAATTACCAAGAGAAGAGCAAAGAAAAAAAGACAGTCAAGCGTTCCTAAATCCTGACGGCGGACAGCGACTAAAATCGTCTTCGGACGTAATCCTTGCCTATCTTGCCTTCCCTTTACTTGAAGCGCTTCTGAAACAAGCTTGCAACGAATTTATCACGCCAGACTCAAAAGTCATAAAGAGCTTTACGAGAGCGACATTTAACAATCCAAGCCATGTAGAACCTATCGGCAACAAAATCAGCAGCCTGAAAATATTATTGAATCTTTTATATGACCATGTAGCATCCGAAAACCTCAAAAAACTCATTGACCAATATCGATTTCATTTAAGTGAAGTAGGCGAGAAGCTGGATGCATTCGAACTTATCTACGACTGGCGGTGCGATAGCCTTCATGGAAATACAAACTTCCCAACTATAGGTGGAGTTATATTAAATCTATGCCTGCTAATCTCCGTCTACCAAGTTAAAGATCAATTTGAGCTATGGCGTGAGTATGGCAACATATCTTGGTCCGGCTGCGAAAGAAATGGCATAACCATTGACAACTTTTATCCACCAGGATGTTTTTTGCCACCGCTACCAGTCGAGTAAAGAGCAGCGAACCCATGATTTCTCTAAGGCACAACTGATCGTGAAGTAGCTTGTACGTATGCCTGGCACGCTGCCAGCGCAATCAGTCCTTGGTCGCCGGCGTCGGTGATGGCGACAATTCGTTGAGCATGCGCTGGGTCAAGTCGGGCGCGCGCTCCTCCATGAACCACGCCGCCGGCGCCGGGGGTGGCAGGCACTGAACGGCCACCGGCTGAATCCGTGGCGTCGAGGAGGACTGACAGCCGCAAATCAGAAGTGGCAAGACGATCGCGCAGGCGAGCCTGGTCTTTTTGTGCATTGGTCAATACGTCGTGGTGAGTTTGGTCGTTGATCGCCAGCCGCTGCTCGAGTGCCAGGCGCTTGTCTTGCTCAGCCTGGTGCTGTGTGGCGGTGGCCACGGCCAACTGGTTGAGCGTTTCGGCATGTAGCCGGGTTTGCTCGGCGAGCTTGTTGCCTTAGCGCCAGTCCTGCACCTGCCATGTGCCGACGGCCCCATTCAGCCGCTCAGGCCGGACCAATCTCATGATGGCCGCCGCGCGCTTTCCGCTGCATAGCGCCCCTGCGAAGAGCCGATTCTTGCGCTTATGACAAGCTTGAGATAAGCGCAAGGCTTGGCTGTTCAGCGATACGCCCAAGAGCGCCACGGCCAGTGCTCAGATCTATAGCCTGGTCGAGACCGCCAAGGTCAACTGCCAGGAGCCCTATACGTGGCTGCGCCACGAACTGAAACAACTGCCGCATGCCCAGTAGGTGGCCGAGTATGGAGGAGTGTTGCCGTGGATGCTGACCGGAAATACCACGGTAACGCGAAGCGCTCCCAGTGATAGGCGTACTTTGGATCGGATACGGTCAACGAGCCGCGACGAATAATCACAACGCTGCAACATGCGGGCGTCATCTTGCTATCGCTGGAGAATATAGCCTTCGGATAATCTACAAAGTAATGCACCATGCAGAAAGCTACTCGAGATAACGTGCATGGTGCTTAACACCTGGCAAAAAAATGTGGGTTCTGTCGCGCGATATTAATGATGAACTCGTCTGCCGAAACAACCCACATCGAAATTCAATCTAATTAGGCTTAGCCTGGGCACAACAACTAACCACCGGTAATCGAAATGTTATTATTGTCAACCTGCGCGAAAACAAATGTATGTTCACACCCAAAACTATCCGTAATTCGGATACTATTATTAAAACGATCCCAATTCCTTGCGGGATGGCTACGGTTGTAGCTCATGAGCGCCCGCATACTATGCACCCCATTCCGCAATTGAACATTCTGGTTATTGAAATAGGGAAATCGCCAAATCTCACCAACGGACAGCCGTTGCACGTCATGGCCAATTCTAAACATTAGCCGTCGGCCAGAGTCCCCTATCATCAAGAGTCCTGGAGGCCTCCAAGACCCACCCGTTAGCGTGAGTTCAACCAATATTCTCAAAGGTGACGGTAACTGCCAATAAAATATGAAGGTTTCGCGCGTATGGGATCCGCTGCCTGACGAATGCCCAAGTTCAGTAAAATGATGCAGGTCAGTAGCGCGTAGCGTATATGAGGGGATTGAGGTAGCTTCAATCCAGCTAGTAAATCTTGAACCTACATCCGTGCCTACATCTTCATCACTATAAAACCGCCGGAGTCCGGTAATGTCCACTGTAGCCCTGAACGCCCTACTCTGAGCAGGCAGTCTTGCCCTGAGAAATATAGTAACGCTCTGGATTGACGAAGCTTCCTCAGTCGGATTGTTTGGCTCGGCATGATCCTCAGCAAAGCTGTCGGGGCTATCAACCAAGCTTCTAGACCACATACCTTCATCAAATATTCCGCGATTTCTTTCTGAGGTCCAATTGACGGGGATGGACGTACCACTTCGCTCAACCAATTGAAGTGAGCGTAGTTCGTCGTCATTCAGTGGTGTATGAATACCATTCACCGTCTTTGTGTACGTAACCCTAACCGATAGTTGCTGCCTGTTGTTGGCGTACAATGAGAAGTTATTATTCAACACTTCAACGGTAAACCTTGTAAATCCGATGTTGTCAGCCATGACGTTCTCCAGCATTCATAAAATATGGTTAAGAGTAAAGCCATAAAATGGAGCGGCAATCTGCTTAAAGATTGTTACCGCGCAGCGTGCATTTAGATGTTCATCAGCCAACAAAGCCTTTTCTTGAACAAAGCTACCAAACTGCTCGCTGGCTTCAAAAAAATACTGATCAATATTAGGGCTGCTGTGAAAGTAAGCGAAGACAGCACGCTGAAACAACCTGGCGAACTCCAGCGTTTGAAAACCCGCATCCAGCGAACTGGCCTCTGACCATTCGCCTTCAGCATCAGGGCCAGTCCAAACCGAAATACGTCGATGATCAAGCTTAGGAATAAAATAATCCCCTTCTTGGTCTATATAGAGCATTTCTTGAAAAAAGGTTTCGCCCCGTAAAAACGGTGGCGCGACAAATTCAATCAGGAATTTTGCCCCATCTGCCACAAAGGGCACACACTCTCGCCCTAACGACAGAGCCTGCACCCTGCCAACCGGGCCAGGGCTTGTCGCCGACTTGAAGATGGAATCCAACATGCGCTGCTCAACGAATATCATAACATCACCCGACATTTACCAAATGTGCTATTACAGGGAAAACCAAATCGTGACTCTTCAAGTTTGTCTCTAAATCTTAAGGTGATGCACCATGAAGATCACGATTGGCAGTTTTACAAACCAGAAAACCGATGTTACGTCGTACCTCGGTACATCTCTGACAGTGCTGACGTTCGGAGTCGACTTGCACCATCATCAAAACTACTCGAGAAACCATGGACACTGGTAATGGAGTCAGTAACGTTACCTATCGTTGACGTGAACGCCCCATTTTTACTCGATGGATCGCTACCGGACGCCGAGGAGTTGTCGTCAGCTACAGTGATAGATCCAGTTACCACAGCGGTAATTCCGAGAGTCAGGTCCGCACCTCCAGCAAAAACCCCAAACCCCCTCATAAATCTAATATTATTATCGTTAAATCCGAGAGCAGAACGCACTCCTTCTTTTACTGCGACCCAGCGCGCGGCATTAACAGACATACTGGCTCGATGGGCAATGGTAAGCTGAACCGGCACTACCTCATTAGTCCAACCTTGAACTCGTGTAGAAACGTCAATTATTGCATTCGGCCTCAGTGCTTTATTGAATGCCGTATAAGCAGAGCTTCCAGCTGAAGCCAATCCGGCGGCTATGGATGCAACACCGAAAGCTAGTGAGGCTTTATTTAGTCTGCTGACAATCCCACTACGGTGTTTCGATTCTCCATCCTTCGCCTCGATCCCCATTGCGGCCACCCCTAACGTTCCACTGACGATACCAAGAACTCCGGCCACCACGCCTAAAACTGCTGCAACCGTTACGACCGGCACGATAGCTGCAACTGCAAACCCGAATGACAATATCCCAGCTAAAAGTCCCCCAACACCCAGGAGCCAAGACAACCACTTCGGCATAAGTCCACTCGGGTCACTAAAATTAATCGGATCACCATGACAATATGCATAAGCATTGATCCCCCCGGCACCAAAGGGACTCAAAGGATCGGGAGACAGAAAGATCATCAGCTCCGGACTATACGCTCTACGGCCATTGCCGAGATGGTATAAATTGGTTGCGGGGTCGAGCAACTCACCATTGAAGCCAGCGCGAGTCCTATCAACCAACATGGTGGAACTGCCTTGATCACCTACGTTTGATACGCCATAGGGCGTGTAATAAATACGTTTATTCTGCCCACCCTCTGTTATAACACCCCGAACACTGGCTGACTGATCCAGTAAATTAAACTCATCATCGGGCTCACTTCTTTTATTAACTAATACATTTTCTGCGTTGCGTAAAAACTTTGCTGATCTGTTCATCTGGGTGGCATTAACCACCTTTTCATCAGAATAATTTAACGCCATTTCCGGGCGCCCCCCAGGATCGGAGCGAGATATCTGCCGTCCATCGGCATCATATTCGTAACTACTGACGGCTTGTCTATTTAGAACAACATGAATTAATTGTTCAAAGTCATCATAAATATATTCATTGACACCGTCATTCCGCAAGTTTCCTGACTCGTCATAGATCAGCTCAACCGTCCGTGCCGGATTTGAATGAGACAATCGAGTGAGTTGGGTTGGGTCCAAACCCTCAAAGCGTCTTTCACTCACGTCTCTAGAACCATCCAAAAATACAGTAACTACGTGAGTCATGTTATTTAAGTTGTCATAAGTAAATTCTTGACGAACAATACTTCTACCGAGGGGGTCAATAGGATGATTTACCCCTTCACACTGATACAGACTTAAGCGCTGATTAGGATCATAGAAAAAACGCTCGCTGGTCAGTTCGGCGCCGTCGTCGACAAGGTCTGCACTAAGACGATCGTGCACACGGCCATCGACGTAATAATTCGTAAATAGTACGTCCCGAAGTTCACCATTGACAAACGTCTCACGCATTGACTCACGCTCACAGATAGCCTCGTAGGTGATCTTTGTCGTTACTTCATAACTACCTTGACCCGCTGTATAGCTGGCAACTCTGCCATACTGGTCATACTCATAATCAAAAAAGGTATCATCGATAATAATATGGTCAAGCCGACCAATACTGTCATAGCTTCTACTTTCAACACCATCTTGCGGAGAATCTCTCCTTAGCAACCTTCCTGCTGTCGAATACTTATAACTTGAAGTATACCGAGTTTGACCCTGTTGAATTTGACTGTCTGAACTTATCCGACCAAATTTATCATGTTCCTGTAGACGGGTGACCTGAGCATTCGTAGTTGAGCACTCTAGCAAGCCAGAGACATTATTGTATGAGAATTCACTTGCTATATCGTTGGCCAATTTAATCTGTTCGAGTTGTCTCAATTCAGGATTGTATTGAAAATCCTGAGTGATCCCACGTGGAGAGCGCGACGACGTCGGCAGTGTCGTTCCATCCTCATAGAGCCAAGTCGCCGCCTCCCCTACCGATCCTCTTTTTTGTTCTTTCAATCGGCCAACACCATCATAAACACGTGACCCCAGTATCATGCCATTAACATCCTGCGAAACAACCAGCTCATCACTGGTGTGTGGGGCGTACTGCATACGCAGCATTCTAAAGTAATTTATATCCCGCCCAACTGGCATATATTGCTTAGCTGTAATCCGATCAAAAATATCGTATTCGTAGGTAACTTCGGTAGCACTATCCAACACTTCAAAGGTGCACCGACCATAACCATCAAAAGTCCGATCAATCATGTTAATGCCTGGGAAGCGGTTGCTTGTCTGCTTAACTACTTTATTGAAATCATTATAGTAACTCAGAGTTGGGTGTAGACCGACTACCCCCTCGGTTTTCAAACGACTTATGGGGTGATAGTCAGTTATGTATACGCTTCCATCGGGACGAGTAGTACGACTACGCTCACCCCAAGAGTTATATTCATAACTTGTGATTAATGAGAGTTTGCCACTGTCTAGTTGATCCACAGCCTCTTCGGACTTTACCTGATCAAATTCATCGTAAGTCAATTTGAGCAAAGTAAACTCCTCCGCACCCTCCTCCGCACCCTCCTCCGCCTCTCTGATTTCAGCATTAGAGATTTGACGCCCAAACCCATCGTAGTAAGTGACATATTTAACACCTAAGGCGTCTATTGTTGTCATGCTCGCCTGGCTGTCTGAGCTTCCAAACTTATAAGTATACTGGCGAATAGCTTCATTTTCGGTGTCAGGTGAAACAATCTCAGACACCATTCTTTCGGACACGTCATATTTATACGTCAACGTGGTTGAATCTTCTTTTGTGATCGAATAGAGCAACCGACCAATCAGTGAAAGTGATCGGCTTGATTCTAAGTAAGCACCATCAAAACCTATTATTTTACGATTTTCGACAAGCAAGTTGCTTTCCAGCTCATAGGTAAACTCGGTCTTTGTTATGAACTCATTAATGTCGTCCTCTGTTATAAACTCATAAATAGTAGTAGAGGATTCCTGAAGCCGACCATGCAGCGCTGCGCCAGTAATGTCATCATAGTAGGTGAAATCGGTAACAACGGCATCATTCGCTTCAGTATCTGACTTAAGAGCCACATAAAAGCCATTTCCGTCAAGCGTGCTTAACGAAGTATAAGTATAACTGCTTGACTTTGGTGGTATCTCTCCAAAAGCCGGGTATATTGTCTCGTCTTTTTTAAACCTTACAAATTGTCCGTGAGGTTCTGGAGGACAAAGTTCGGACACACCTTCAACGGGATAGTAGATCATATCATGGCGAACACCAGAGGCGTCTGTTCGGCTGGTTTCATTCCCGAACTCATCCGTTTCGCTAAGTATCACTTCCTCTCGACTATCCTCAGCATCGAGCAATTGGTAGCGTGTGGTTATTATTTTTGGTAGTTGTAAATTGGCTGGCTGTTCTGAAAAACTGGCGCCTGGCACATTATTATAAGTGATTTCTTTTGTGATTTTGGCATTGCCGCGTGTCACTTCTTCAGTGACCAGTAGGTGGAAATTATTGAAAATATTTTTGGTGGACTGCAAAACGTTAATATCGCCACTTTCCTCCACCACCTCAACAACGTGTTCTTCGGTGAGGTATTGAAAAGAACCATCTTGCACGAAGTACAGATTGTCAACTCCTTCGCGAAAGCCGCCATTTAATGGGAACCCGGTAAAGTTGTTGCTGCTGTAGGTGTAGGTACGAATGATGTTTTTTTGCCCGGCACCTGGTCGTCTTGTCCAGCCTGTAACATTGGGTATAAATCTATTACGATCGACCTCATGTCCGCGCGGACTATAGTAAATATCTTCTATTCCTCCGCTGGGGGTTTCCAGCTTTGTTATTCCAATGACGTTATCTGCAAACGATTCATATCTAAACACATAACGCGACTGCTCAGGTGCATCATCCCTATCAAAAGGCACTGTGACAGAGATCAGCTCGTCGTTATTATTTATAACATTAAACAACTTCCGCGCAATCCGTCCATCATGAACGAGGGTATCTGCCATACTGATAAAACCTTCACCATAGTGGAGTGATAACAGTTCCTGCCCCGTTTGTACATTGGTAATATTGAGGAGCGTCCCGGCATCGCCACGATGAAATTCGAATCGCTCTCCGTTTTCGAAAACTATTTGATGAAGATGAAAGAGGTACGTGATTGTTGAGTACTGTAAAATCTCGACAGTGCCGTCCATATAAATCACGTGAAGTTCGAAGTCTCCAGCCCGCCGAACAACGAGATCTTTAAGCTTTCTGTCCAGTAAAACCAACTCCTCCCCCACACCAGGCAGACTATCTGCAACAATACTCTCGCCACTCAACAAACTCAGACGGGGAGTGTCCGATGTCGAATCAAATATGGTCTCACTAATCCGCCACCCTTTACCATACCCCACGTTGGTGCCATTCAACATTGAAAATTGTAGATTGATACTGCGACTTGATTCTACTGCACCCTGAGGAGACAACGTCACCAAAGAGATGGTGCTGCCATACAGCCCTGTGCGGGGGTCTACTTGGCCATTCAAAAAGGAGCTAAAATTAAATGCATTGGAATGTATGTTCATTTTTGAATTTCCCTATCTGACTGGCAGCTTATTTTTTGACACCTATCGCTAAATAGATTTTCAAAAATCCGCCAGTATCATATTCCAGTATTAAATAGCGTACTACTGATCAACTTTATCGCTATGTATTTTCACCTCTGAAACGCAGAAATTCTTATACAAACCGAGACCACCTGTACAGGTTTAGCTATTTAGACAAACAACAAGCCACCTATACAAACCAAATATCCTTGTACAATAACGACCATCTACAAGATGTATGTAATGCGTGACAACTGCACCTAGTTGTAGATGCCGAGTTCTGATCTGTCGAATTTTTTTTGTAATAACCCCAATTGAAAAATAATCTTACATAATCATTACGGCTATGATTTAAATCGCACGATCTCTTCGATGTCTTTTTTGCAACCGCTCTAGGATCATATTATTGACAACCGGATGCGCAGTTGGGCGAGCAGCCCTGTCGCATATTTCTGCACGCTTGCGTGCATCACTTATATTTTGTATATCTAAATATATTGCACAATTCAGGAAATAGATCTAAGAGGAATGCCATTTTCTCCCGCTAGAGCAGCTTGGAGCCGATATTGGCGTGGATATATTGGTATCCAGAGGCAGTGAGACCCGTCCTCACTTCTCAAAGATCGCGCCATAACTTCGCTCACAAGCCAATCCGGCTATTCGGGCTTGGTCATAAGCTGCTGCCAGCTCCCCCGCTCTTTTGTCAGCCCGCTGGAACAGGTCGGAGAGCACCATGGCGGCGCGGGTGGCTGACGCGCCTCGCGCGGTAACGCCGGTATCACTAGCATCGTTATTGGCTTGGTACGCCAGTTTTCTAGCCGCGGCGCGCAGCCCGTCACCAACAGCGTTAGCAGCACCGGCATCAGCATTTGCCACCTTGCTCTGTTCCCTCGCATCGCTTCCCACCTTCTCTACTGCCGCTTGGCGGCGTTGTTCTTCGCTCCGAGCTCGATGCTCAGCATTAGCAATATCCTGCGCCCGGGTCTTGGCCAGATCTGATAACTGCTTGCCATAGCGCCAGTCCTGCACCTGCCATGCGCCGGCGGCGGTGACCAGCACCACCACCAGCACACCGGCCAATTTCCATGACAGGAAACTCACGCCAACACCTTCAGCGCCGAGGCATACAGCGCCTGTCGATCAGCGGCCCCGTTCTGCCCGCCATTGATCCGCTGCGTGATCTTGTCGAAGCTCCCGGCATCGGCCAGGGTGTTCAGGCCCTTGGTCGCCCAGAACCACGCCGCCGACAGGCACGCATACTGCGGCTGCTCCAGCAATTCGGGCTGCTTGACCAAGTCAAGGCCCAGGGCTTCGCCGCAGGCCGTGTAATTGGCGCGGCCGGTGATCTGAATCAGGCCCCGGCCACGGTATTTGGAGCCGTCCCCCGCCGCGGTGTTGCCCAGGTCCTTGCGGCCTTCGTACCCGGCCTGCTGCGCGGTTGGCCCCCAGATCTCACGGACGTAAAGGAGCTGGCCAGACTCATGGCCAACCTGCGCAATGAATGCGGCGACCCGCTGCATACCCACGATCTGGTAGCGCTGCATCGCCGTGTTCAAGACAGAAACAAAAACGCCGGCTTTGGCGCCGGCGTTCGGGAGGATCTGCAATAGCTGTTGTTGCGTGATGGGCATACTTTTCTCCAGGCAAAAAAATACCCGCTCGATGGCGGGTGCGTTGTGCGAGTTTCGGCGCGCTACATCAAGTCGGTTGCGTGAACGTCGGGGTCGGCGGCGATCACCGGAACGTCCGGCTCGGCCGGCCATACCGGTGCGGCGTACCAGGTCGGTTGGGCGGTGACCTTGCCCAGGGCAAACTTGTAGGCCTTCCAGGCTTTCAGGCTCAGCAGCAACCCGGCCTGCTCCACCTCGTCCTCTTCAGTCGCCTCACCAGCATCGATGCCGTAACCCAGGGTGTCGACACGATCCTGAATACGGGCAATCTGCGCCACGGCCTTGGTGTTCTTGGCAGTAAGCTCTGTTCTGGCCTCGGCCAGTCGCGCCGCTGCCGTCGCTTCCGCCTTCATTTCGGCCGTGATCAGCAGCGCCCAGTCGATTGCGCCGACACGTCCCTGCACCGGTGCCCACTCCGGTGCCGGCGTATCGATCGGCGACGGCGGAAGCCTTACGGCGCCATCGGGCACATTTTCCAGAGGCGCCGGAAAAGCCTGCTCCTGGGTGTAGTTCGCCGGGATCGGCAGGAACATGGCCAACCTGATTTCCCCGTCCACCTTATCGATGTCGCCCATGAACCACCTACTGGCAACCGCACCGCCCGGCAGCGTGCCGCCGTCGGCAAGGCGGGTGAAATCAAATACCTCACCATTCACCGTCAGCACGTCGCCACGCTTCTCGATTCGCAAAACATCATCGCATCGCGTCGGCCATAATTTGATCCGCATCAGAACCACCTCCCCACACACAAGATTTTCAAATTAACGATGTTCTGCCCGACCGGGCCGTTTTTGAAAACGAACGACATACTGGTTTGCGATACCGAGTACGCACTGACCACGCCGGACGTATCGTTGGTTGCGGCGGGAACGGCTACGGCATAGCAAAAGAAATCCCCACTCGCGAACGCCACAGGGACTGCAAAAGGGCCCACTACCGTCGCAGCGTTTGCCGCTACAGGGAAAGGCCCCGCATTTTTAATAATGCTGATCAGCGTCCCATCAGCGAACTTGGTGTATGAACCGCTGGAAGTGCTGCCTGACTCAATAATCGCGCCAGTCGGGACACCGCCCGACTGAGCAACGGTGCCAACGATATCGGTGATGGCGGTTCTCTTCAGCTCAAGCGCTGTCCTTGCTGCCGCTGCCGTCGTCGCGCCCGTACCACCTTTCGCGATGGGAACGACATTTTCAGTCGAGACCGCTCCCAGCCCGGCCAGTGTCGAGCCCCACTGCTGGATGATGCTCTGCGCCTGATCGGCAAGTTGCTTCACGTATCCCTGAACCGGGGCCAGCGTATAGCTCGCGCCGGCGACTGTGGGGCCGGCATATGCCGGGAAGATTGCCAGCACCGTTGCGCTGGCGATATTGGTCACCTCGTGAAGCGCACCATTCGGGCCAATAAGTGCGTCACCTACTCGGCTGTTCGATGCAAAATCGGTTCCCAAGCCGGTCACACTCGTTGACCCGTTTGTGACAGTTACCTTTCCTTCTCTGTACCAGGGCATGGAGCCTCCAAAATTTGGTCATGAAAATACCCGCACTGGGCGGGCATGAAAGTTTGAGTTGAATCAGTTAAATGGAAGTGGAAGTCCAGCGGTTTGTATGATGAGCGCTGTCGGGTATCGATCAGTTGCTATGTTGCTATAACTTATTCCAGCGGGTACGCCGCCGCCCGCCATGGCCCTGGAATCTGTGGTCCCAGCAGAAGCCCCAAACATGAAACTGATGCCTCCAGTGCGCCCATAAGCCCCCTCCACGACGCCATAAGCAGCAGCATCGCCGCTATATCCAGAGCTAAAGTCCATGATCCCTCCGCCCCGGGACCAAGGAAGAAAGGCTGCATACTCCACTCCGGGACTCAGAGGTACGTCGTAAATGCAGTCAGCCTGCGGCATTGGGTAGTTAGGCGGCACTCTCAACTGGCGGCGCTGTGTTCTTCCTCCCAGATATGTTAAATAAATCCGGCCACCTTGCGTGCGCGGGTCGGGTGGCGGAGCGGTATATTGACCAATTATATTGAGAGGTGGCTGCAGGGAATTAAATGTAAGAGCCCCGCTCTCGTTATAGATCTTCAGAAACGGTGTCCCGACGAAATTATCGGCCATCAAATCGAAACAGTAATACCGCGTTGCAGCCGTAGCATTCGAGTACAGGAATGTAATGGTGTCGCCGATTCGCTGGGAGCCGTTAAGCGTTCCAGATCCAACGAGAAAAACAATGGGATTACGCGCATTGGTCAGAGTGAACCCAAACAGGTTGTCTCCCTTATCTTGAGCGACGTTTTGAACAGGGGTCCAGTTTGTCCCCTCTCCAGGATCAAGCTGAACTGACCTTAATCCCCTTCGCGACCACGACTGCTGGAAAGTCATGTATCCACTCTTCACTAAACCATAGGAAATCTTGGTGGTGTCGAAAAGCATCTGGCCGTTGTCTTTGTATACGGTTAAGCCTGCCATGCTTAATAGTACCCATAGAAAATTCTGGCGTTGGCTGAAAAGAACCCCCAACCCCTGGTTACATAGCTGTACGCCCAAGACAAGGCCCCTGGTGTCATCGTAACGCCAGGCAGGTGACCGGCCTCCCGCTGCACGTCAACGAGCGGAACAACTGCAAAGAACTGAGTCTTTCCAATTGGCGGAGGAGGAATGGCAATAGAGCCATTGATCCCACCGGTATCGACGTATCCCTGGTCTTGGCTAATGCTCATAGTCATATCGAGCATGACCGCTCCTGCGGGACTTTGAATTGTCAGTCCAGTCATTTCACACACTCATATTGATGGCGAGATTGCCGTTTGGGTGATAAAGCTTCACGGAGTTGTTATTTATCGCCAGGCGAGCCTGCCCCACGCCTTGTCCGTTCATTTCAAACCCCCCATTCTTGAAAATTGCCCAGCCGGTCTGCCCGAGCACATAATTCGTAGAGCAGATGTAATCGCCGATCTTCGCGTTGGTGATGGTGCCGTCCTGGATAAACGCGTCACGAATGAACGTCTGCCCGCCCGATACTGCGAACGGCGAGACCGGCGTGCCGTTGATCAAGTTCAGCAACATGAAGGTGTCCGCCCTGACGACGAACTGCGACGACACTCCGCTTGGGTCAACCTGAAGACCCAGCCCGAACGAAGCGGCGTACTTTTGCCCGCCTGCGGTGGTCTCCATTTTTACCGACCACAGCGTTTCCATCTTGCCCTCGGCCGTTGCCTGGGCCTTGGATACCGTCTGTACGGCGGCGGCATTGCCATTGATCGATGCCTGCAACTGCTCCGAGCGTTCAACCTGGGCTTTGTCCGCCGTGGCCAGGGCGCGGGTTTCCTGCGCAAACAGCGCTGTGCTCTGCCAATCCTTGATCACCCCCGATAGCGCTCCGTCACCGGTATCATCCCTGCCCATGGAGTACACCGCTCGCACGGTATTCTTCACGCCAGCCACTGCTTCATCGGTGGCCGCTTGAGCAGTCTCGACCTGCTGAATGTCCGCTGCGTTGCCATCGACGCCCGCCTTCAATTGGTCCAAGCGTTCGGCGGTGGCCAGCTTGTCGGACGCGACCACAGTTTCCAGCGAGCGGATGCCCGCCTTGTTCTCGCCCACCGCTGCATCCAGTGCCGTGGTGCGCTCGACCTGCGCCAGATTATCGGAAGCCTGAACCTTCACCTGCTGCGCAAACGACGCGCTGACCTCCCAGTCGTTGATAACCCCGGCCAGCGATGCCGATCCATCGTCAGCACGGTATGCCGCCCGCAGCGACTGCAAGGCCGTTGCCGAAGCAGTGACCTTGCCGTCCACCTCGGTGATCTTGGTGGTGTTGAGCGCCACCTGCTCGGCCAGCGCGTTGGCGGATTGCAAAAGGGTTCCGACATCTGTCCAGTAGCTAGCGTTTGGTGGTGCCGTGTCGACTGGCACTGCTTCGATTGCCTGATACAGGTGCTGGCCCTGCCGAACGATCTCGCCGATGACGTACGTCTTCGCTGGGTCATACACCAAGGCATCGGTCACCTGATCAATCAGCTCGGCCAGCTCTTCTTTGGCCTGACCCAGGCGATCATTCACCGACCCCGGCCCGCTGCCAGAAATCAAATCAATCTCATCCAGCAAGTGCTTTCCGAGCTCCGTCTCAGTGATCTTGCCGGTCAACAGGTCGAGAATCGGCGCTGCTTCCGAGCTGGCCTGCCCCATCACCCCGCTGCCTACCGGGTAGAACGGCCCCACGTTGCCGGTCCGATCCACCAGGCGCGCCCAGAAGAACAACGTGGCACCGGCCTTTATCTGCTGCAGGCTGTAGTCGCTTTGTGGGTAGGCCAGATCCGCCAGCTTGGTCGCGTCTGGCAGGTTGGTGGTCTGCCCATACCAGATTTCCGTGCGCTGAGTGTCCTCGGCGCCGGCGGGGAAGCCCCACTTCAAGCTGATGCCGAACAGCAGCGGCGTGGCCGTGAGGAATGACACCGCCGGCGGCAGGCCTTCCTTGCCCTTGAGGTTGGTCAGTATCGAGCTGCGCCAGATCGACGAGATGTCGAAGGCGCTGACGGCGCGGACGCGGGCCAGGTAGGCGCCGGCGTAGATGCCGACCACGTCCACGCTGGTCGTGCCAACCCGCTGCAGCTTGATCCAGTTGCCGCTGTCTTTGCGCCACTCGACGTCATACGCGACGGCGCCGTTCACCGCTGGCCAGGCAATGGTCAGGGTGGCGACAGCAAGGCCCTGGGATACGACCGAGTTCGACGTGAGGGTGACGCTGGCCGGCGCCGGTACAACGGTGATCGGGATGACGCTGATCGGGCGCTCTTCCAGGCGGGCGCCGGTGTCGATGTGAGCGAACTTGCTCGGGTCGTACTGAACGGCCGAAATTTCGAATACGCCGGGCTCTGGCCGGGATACGCTGGTCACCCGGTACAGCGGCACGGCCAGGTCGTCGGCATCCAGCGCCCAAACGAGCTCAGGCTCTGGCGACGCTGAGTAAGCGACGGTGACGGTCAGCACGCGGCCAGCCACGGACTGAACAGTGCGGCCTTCGCACTTACCATTGGACAGGTTCAGGATTAGCCGGTCCCCAGCCTTGGCCTGCGTGTCGCGATCCAGCGTGATGGCGCGTCCGGCCACCGCCGAGATACGACCGCCGATTGCACGGCCAGCCAGCAGCTCGTCAGCAATCGGAATTACATAGCCAGGCAGCGGGATGCGGCCATCGAGGCCCACGCGGAAGCTGACCGCACGATCCTTGGAGTTGGTGAGCAATGCCCACTTGCCCCGACGCTGCGCTTCCGACTCGCGGGTGCAGCCGATCGCACTGATCTCCAGCGGATTGTCGCCGTAGCGCCGCTGCAACTTGGCGTCAGTCACTGCGGTGACGTCGGTGTCGTAGTTGTTCGCCGGGTTGTCGTAGCTGATCAGCGCGCGACTGTAGCGGGTGCGCTCCGACGCGCTGGAGTAGGTGAACTTGCCATCAATGACATTCGCCCGGGTATAGGCAAAGTCGAAGTCCGTGGCGCGCGGCATATCCGACAGCGAGAAGACCTGGCCCTGGGCCCAGTAAGTCATGCCACGATAGATGGCTGAGATGTCGCGCAGCAGCGACCAGGCATCTGCCTTGCCCTGCAAGTTCAGGTTGCAGATGAAGCGCGGCTCCTGGCCACCCTTCCCGTCCGGAACCAGTTGGTCGCAGTACTGGGCGATCCGGTACAGCTCCCACTTATCGACCTGCCACGGCTTGATGCGGCGGCCGAGGCCGAAGCGGTCGCTGACAGTGATGCCGTAGGTCACCCAAGCAGGATTGTCGGTCCATGCCGACTTGAACGTGCCGTCCCAAATGCCGGTGTAGGATCGGCTGTCCGGATCGTAATTGCTGGGCACCTGCCACTTGCGGGCGCGGCAATCGACCGTCACTGCTGGGATGTTGCGAAACTGTTCGGCAGAGAATTCGATATAGAGCAGCGCGGTATTGGGGTAGCGCAGCTTGGCGTCGATGACTTCGGTGAAGCCAGCGATCTGCATGGTGTCGGCGATTTTGTTGTTGTTCTGATTCGGCGTGATCCGGGTTACTCGGATCAGCCAACCACTCGACGCCACAGGCAAGTCAATACGCCGCGTACGCTCGTAGGTACTGGTGGTCTTGCCATTTACAGCCTCGCCCAGCACCTGCTGATAGGCGCCGCCATCAGTGGCCAGTTCGACCTTGTACTCAATCTTGTAGCCGTTTACGTTGCCGCTGGCATCGATCGATTGCAGGGCGGGCCACGCGAAACGCAGCCGCACGGCTGATAGCTCGGTGTTGTTGATTGCACGAACCCACGGCGTGCCGCTGCGCAGCTCGATACCCAGGCTCGTTTCGTTCTCTACCGACGGAATGCCCTGAATGTAGCCTTGCTCGACCGAGCCGCTGCGGAATTCCCACTTCACGTTCGGGAAGTTCATGTTGCCCTGTGGGTCTTGCAGGGGTGTGTTGTCGAGGTAGATGTCCCGCGCAGTCGGGTTACCGGCAAACTCCCCTTCGCCCATCGCGATCAGTATCTTGGCCACCGCCACCGAGCGCAGGCTATCCGGCGCCTCGGTCGGAGTCTTTGGCTTGTCCGACCCGCCTTTTTCGCCGTAGATATCAATTTTCTGTGCTGCGCCCATGCTTTTCTCCAGGCAATAAAAAACCGCCTCATGGGCGGCTGTGGTGTTCGGTGATTGGCTACATCTGGTCTTCAGCATAAATCGCAGCACTGATGATCGCGCCACCCCACCGACGCTTGCCAATACAGAGCGGCACCGGGTTGCCGGATGCCGTGGTGTTCTTGGCACTGCCAAACGCGTATCCCGGCGTGTTTTCGGGGGCTGCGCTGGTTTTCAGGCCGCCGGCCTGGGGGCTGAGCATTTGAATGACGCCGCCTGCGACCATTGCGATGCCGGAACTAAGTAAGTAGGGAGATATTGGGTTGCCGGGGACGAAGTAGTTGCCGATTAGCGCTGCCGCAATAAGTACAACCCCAACCACCGTCTGAAATACCCCCCCGCGCTTGCTTCCAACCACCACAGGCACTATTCGAATCTCCCCATCTCCGCTGTAGCTCAGCTCGCTCTCCCCAATGTTCCTCTTGCCCCGAAATACGGCGAACTCCAAGCCTCTTGATTTGGCGTTCGAAAGGAAGCGCTCGAAACCTGGGATCTGAATGCAAAGCGCCTTGATCGCTTCGGCTGGAGTTCTGATCGACAACCTGAATGAGCGGCCAAACTGGCGCAATTGCCCGTAGAGCAAAATGGTGGTGAGGGGTTGGTATTCGACTGCTGTAGCGGCCATTGAATTCTCCAGGTAATAAAAAACCGCCCGGAGGCGGTTGGTTTGTTTATTTGATCGAGCTTGGCCTGATATCAAATCCAGCCTGATCTCCACTGACTCGAAAAAGCCTGACTTGTCCCGACTTCACCGGTGCGGATTGCTCTTTGAGCATATCGGTGAAGCTGCAAAGACCGCCGCCCTGCTTATCAATTCCCATGCCGATCAGGTGGTCGCCAGCCGGTACTTTGAACCTGACAACTTCGCCAGTATCAATCCTGGCTGCGACATCTCCGTCGAGGTAGATAGCTAGATAGCAACCGCCCCCCAGCGTTCCTGTGTCTCTCGCAACAACAATCGTGCCGAATGGCACAGCTGGCTGTGCCTGAGTTGCGAAAACGCGTTCCTTGGGGACTAGTTTCGCCTGACTCAAAGGTACTGGCGAAGTCGAACACCCTGCCAGCGCCACCAGCGCCAAGGCCCCTACGATAAATTTCATGCAGGTCACTCCTGTGGAAAGCGGGAAATGTAGCACTGGGGCGTCAGAAACGAAAAAACCCAGCTTGTTGCTGGGCTTAAGTCTAATGGCATCGATGGTAACTTAAATATATCAAGGTGCTTGATGTTCCCACTCTCGAACATTCAACAACACTGCAGTATTATTTGATTCTTTATCCCATATAGCTTTATTTAGATGCCAATAATAGAAATGTACAACTTTTCCAGTATCAAGCGTTTTTTTACTGGACTTTCCTTTCTTACTGTAGATAACAACAAGATCTCCCGACTTAACCATCAAGTCAGGCAGCCAGTATGCAGATTTAGACCCCGACAGCGGGTTTCCTGACGCGCCTCGTTTAGATCGCATGAGCACGTATTTACCAATATCTACGTCCTCTTTTGCTTTCAGAACGACTCGTTCTTTCTCAATATTCCCAGCCTCTGGAATTCTGTCAATTTCGAGTTTCATTGGTTACTCCGCTTCGACCAGAAACTGCCACCCACAAGAGCCGTCCCACCTATGACAACGATAAATGTCAGAGGCCAGTTACCCCAGGCAGTTGGGAGATATCCGAGAACCAGGCAGCCGACACCAAGCATCGTTGACTGCACAGTGTCAAGCGACGCCATTCGCTTGAGCGATGACTCAGCTACGGCAAGACTGCTTTTCACCTCATAATAATCAGATCTAAATTTTTCCAAGATCAGGATTTGTTCTTCTGCAACATCAAGCCGATCCAGAATCATTTTCTGGACTCCCGGGTCTTTCAACTCCTCGTCGTTTAGTCGCCTTTCCACTCTGGCGAGCGCTCTCTTTTCGACAGCGCTTTCATTTCTTACTGGTATCGCGTCACTGTCATCAGAGGCCTGATCAATCTGACCCATAGTCCGTTATCCATTCCAAGCCCATCGGCACCTAACGCGCGAACCCATTCAAAAAAGGTCAGCGTCCAAATTAGCTTGTCCACTCTACAGCTAGCCAGTTCGATCATCCAGCTGGATGCAAAGCCAGTAACGCCCCACACCCCTTCGATAGTAGCCTCCTGCCTCCACGCAACGGATTTCCCAGTCCTTTGCCTGCAAGCCCAAGGACTGGGATGGCGCCAATTTCGGCGCGGATATGACCTAGGAGGTCAATGTGACAGAGCAAGCCCGCTTTCCCTATGTACTGATAACCAGCAGCGCATCGGTCATCAATAAAGCCTCATCGCTATCACCTACAGGCATCCATCGAGGAAAGGGAATCACCACCTTTTTGGCTGACCATCAATTCGACAAGGTTTTCTCAAGTCTGAGCGAAATCGGCGACGAGTTCGGGTTAGTGCAAGCAAATGACCTCAAATACAACCACGCCGATGGCGAACTGGCCCGAGTGTTTGATCACATCAAGTAGGCCGAGAACAACCGCTGCGATATAGCACCTTGCCGTCTCGCACCTCGATTAATGCTCCCTCAGTAAGATGATATGGGCCGCTGAGTACATACTCGGCGCGCCCATCCTGAACGTCTATTTCAATAGGTTCTCGCTTCGGCAGATTGCTCTGCCGGCTGCGCCAAGCAATCACTGGCTGATACGGGTCGCCCTGTTGCATATTTCTCTCCTGCAGCTCTGCCGCATTATATTGTTTGTTGTGCATCTTTGTGCCTGAGAATCAGGCGTGTTCGGTCCAGCCATGGGCCGCCAAATACGATGATCTCGCTCGGGCGTCCATAGAGGTGGTGCAGAAGGAAAGGCCCGGGGCCGAAGGTCGCGGCATCCTCACCCGGCAATGCCGGATCGGCTCCGAGGAATATCCCCGCATGGTTCGGGTGAACCGTCCGCCCCACCTCCAGCACAACCATGTCGCCGCGCTGCAGCTGATCAACTCGAAAGAAGCCGGCGGCCTCGTAGTTGGCCTCGTACAGGCTGGTGTTCTCTGCGCTTTCCCACCAGCCGTCAGCCCGCTGGAACGCTTCGAACTCAAGCCCCCACTCGCGCCTGTACCAATCGGCGCAGACCTGCCAGCAGTCCCACGCACCATGTACGAATGGACGATTGAGTAGCAGCGTGCTGCCTGTCGGGACGATGGTGCGCAGATCCGCTTCGGGCCAGCTAAAAATGTGCCAGGGCAAGGCCGTGGCCTCGCACATGGCCAGGTCGCGCGGTGACGGCCTGCTGGTCGCGTTTGGGTGCGAATGGACAATCCCAATGATCTCGCCCAAGTCTTCCGCTGCCGCGTAGTCCTCCGGGTCAATCCGGAACTCTTCGTTCGGCTCGGCGGCGATGTTCCGGCACGGGTAATACTGCTGCTTGCGCCCAATACCTAGCACCAGGCCGCAGCACTCTTTCGGGTACTCGGCCGCTGCGTGAGCCTGGATCGCGCTCAGGATGTGCTTGCGCATGGTCAGCTCCTGGCAATGAGGGATACGGCGGGGAACCCCCCATGACTTAACTCTTGATTCTCGCCAAAGCGCAATTTGCAGGACTTGAGCCCGCCCTTGCATTGGTCCTTGCTCGGGTCATCCGTGGGGTTGTCGTCGTCATCGAACATCGCGCCGCCGGTGTAGCCGCAGTTCGGCCCGCGAAAACCACCGGTCATCGCCCAGTGGCAGTAGGTCGTCATCTGGCGCCCAGGCAGGCCGTGGTTGTCGATCTCGCCCGGGGAGGACAGCTCCCACTGCACGACCTCGCCGTCTTCACCGGTCTTCTGGTCGATAAACCAGATTTCCAGCGCTTCTTGTGTCGGATCTGCCGTCGGATTGCCTTCGGGAAAGTTGGCCGCATCCAGGTACTGGGCCAGGGTTTCGCGAACGGTCAGTTGAAACTTCAGCAGGTCATCGAAAGCCAGGCAAAGAGCGGTGATCCGCCCATTGACGTTGCCAGCCATGAATGTCGGTCGGGTGGCACTGCCGTTACTGTCCGCGCCGATGCCTTCAATCTGCACCGGCCAGGCCGCGTACTCGGCTCCCTGCCAAATAATCGACTTCGCCGGCAGCTCGTCAGGCGAACCTTCGTAGGCCAGTAGCTCCTCCGGCGTGTGCGGGATCGCGTGGGCATGGAAGCGCAACACATCGGCGCCGTATTCCGTGCCGTCGATTTCAAACAGCCGCACTTCCCCGCCGGGCTCCAGTTTCTGGATGTCCGCGATCAATGCCATTTGGGATTACCTCAGGGGTGAAAGGTTTGTTCGAAGGTGACGGTCAGGGTGTAAACCGAGCCGCCTTTGTGTGATGGCTGGAAGCCGGCGGGGCATTTGTATAGGCCGAGTTCGCCGAGCGGAGGCGTCCACAAGAATGCTTGCGCTCCCTTGTGGCGACGCAAGAAGTCGATGATCTCCTTAATCTTCGCTGCGCTGCCCGTGAAGCTGACTGGCCAGGACTGCTGCTCATTGTTGATGCCGTCCGATACCGTCTGACTGTAGCCATCGCCGAACTGCTTGGTCCGGGTGCGCTGTTTGATCTCGCCAGCCACACCCTTCTCTGTCGGCCAGGTGAATCGCTCAATTGCCATAGTTCACCCCTTGATGGCCCGGTTGATTTTGCCGCCCTGCCGCAGGTCCTGACTCACCAGTTTCTGGTAGCGCTGGTCGACGAAGTCAGCCAGGTCTTTGCCAAACTGCTCGTAAGCTGGATCATCGGTTTTAGAGCTGGTCGAGCCGTCGCTGGCCACCACGACCTGCACGCTGATGGTCGTGCCGCCGCCCAAGCCGCCGCCGAGCGCCCGAACACCGAGCGCGCCGCTAGCAGTCCGAGTCAACGGCATGATTGCTTCTGGCCCAGCCTCCCCCATGACACCGGCTTTACCGCCAGCCATACCGAACGATGTCGGCGTATTGACCACGCCATTGGTGAAGGCGCCGCCGTTGGCAAACATCTGCACGCCGCCGGACCACGCACCACCATTGGCCTGGACGCTCCCGGGCGTGAAGTTCGACAGATCCGTACCGGTGTATCCGGCTTGCGTCGAGCCCGCCGATGAGCCACCTGTAAAATAGCTCGTCGCCGCGCCAACCAAACTGCCGAGCAACGCCGAGCTGGCCTGCCGTGTAGCAATACGCGCCATGTCCGCCAGAATCGACTTGGTGAAGTCCGCAAACGACAGCTTCCCGGTCATGGCGAAGTTGACGATCGAGTCTTCCATCGAGGTGAAAGCATTGCCGAACAGGGCTTTCGTTTGGCCGGCAACGTTGCTCGCCGAATCCAGATAATTGGCCCAGGCCGATGTCGCACCCTTCGTCCAATCGCCTTGGGCGTTTTCCACATCCGCGTAGTTCTGCCGGATCTGGTCGGTGGCTTTCTTGTTTGCGTCGGCGAGCGCCTGCGACTTACGCTTGAACTCTTCCTCCGACATATTCCGCGACGGGTCAGACTTTTGGTTGGCCAGCTCCAACGACTGCTGAGCAAACCGGTCTTGTTGGGCGTTCAGTTCACCGCTGAGTGCGTTCTGGCGGTCTCCCTGGCCCACGCCAAGCACTGCGCGTTGACCGGCAAGCTCCAGAGCCCGCTGCTGCTGCCCCAGCGCCTGCATGTAGGTGCTGATTGCGCGCTCTTGCTTGGCCAGGCGCCCGGTCTCGTTGGTAGCCAGCACTTCAAGCTGGCTATCAGCGTCCTTCTGCGCTTTGACCATCCCGGCGCGCGCGTCCGCGATCTTCTGGTCCAACTGAATGCTTTGCGCGGCGGATGTGGTCTTCTTGCCCTTGGCGGCTTCCAGCGCGGATATCTCGGCCTCGTAGGCTGCCGTTACCTGGTCGCGCTCATTACCGATGAGCGCTTGGCGTCGAAGCAGGTAGTCGGACTCCGATATCAGCCCGGCCTTCTGCGCTGCGTCCAGTTCCTTCTGGTAGTTCTTGTAGTCGGCAGCTATGGCCGCCAGGTTGTTTTTGGCGGCGTTAAAGCCAGTCAAATCGACCTGAGTTGCGGCAGACTTTGAATCTTTGAACTGATCATTGATGTTCGCGAGGTTCTTATCGATCGCAGCCTGATTCAGGCGCGGGTCATTCGGTGCAACCTTGCGAATATCTTCGAGCTGCCGTTTGTATTCCTTGATCGCTTCGCTGCGCTTTTGCTCATTCGTCCATGCGGACTTGGTGAGGGCGTCGATTTTCGTCATCGACGTTACGGCATCACTCTGCGCCTTGGCCTGCTCGCCTTCCCACTTGGCGATGTCGGCCTGAGCTGCCTTCTCATCTTCCAGCATGTTCACGCGATTCTGCCGGAACTCGATCAGAGCATCTTTGGACTTTTTGTTTTGGAACAATCCATCCATGTTCTGCGCTTCTAGCAGGTCAGTCTTCGCGCTTTCGATATCTGCATTGATGTCGCGTCGACCTATATTCTTGATGCCGTCAGCAGCACGAGCTACTGCGTTGTATGCCTTCTCCCAGAGGCCGAGATTCGCAAGGATCTTTGGCGTGCGCTCGTTGATCGCATCGGCATAAGTATCGGTCGCGAGCTTTACGGCGCCAGCGTGGTCGCCTTGCTTCTCCAAGGCGACAATTTGCGAGTAAACCGAGGCCGTCAGGTAGTGGTATTGCTCATTCAGGGCGGCGGATGCCTTGACTGGGTCATCTGCCAACTTGGAAAACTCGGCGACCGTCTCGCTGACAGCCTTACCGGTCGCCTCCTGCATCGATACGGCGGCCCGAGTGATTTCCGCAAAGCTCGCACCCGCGATCTTCCCGTTATCGGCCAGTAGAGCCAGAACAGCGGCTGCTTGCCCAGTGGAGCCGACAGTCGCGCTTACCTGGCGCGCCATATCCCCAAGCTGGCCAGCGCTGACTCCAGCATAGTTTCCGGTCAGGATTAGCGACTCGTTGTATTTGCCGGCCTCAGCCCTGCCTTGGACAAAACCGTAAGCCAGTGTGCCGACCGCTGCGACAGCAAGTCCTATAGGGGCGGCCATGGCGGCTATCCGAACGGCCGAGGCGCCGGCATTGGTCCCGAGCTCCAGAACGTTATGTGCCGCTACACGAATGTTTCCTTCAGCCAGAGCATTTCCGAGCTGCACTACATTCTGCCTGGCGGCTTTGGTGTTCAATCCGAGGCCGGCAAACGCTGAGCTCGTCTTGTCTATGTCGGCATATTTGCCGTCAATCTTCTTCAGTGCTTCGTTGTACTGAACTTGGCTGATGCGGCCAGCATCCAGATGCTTGCCGAGTTGCTCGACCTGAGTATCGAGCTTGGCCATAGCCGCTCGGGCCGGATCAATCGCCCCCAGCAGGCTGTTCAAGGCCTTTTGTTCATCCAGGGCAGACTTGGCCAGAGCGATCTGCTGCTTGTCGAGTTGCGCCGAGATCTTCGCGGCCTCGGCCTCGCCATAGGCACCGGTCTTGGTCAGCTTCGCCAGAGCGTCACGCTGCTTTGCCAGGTCCTGGGTGGTTTTGGCGCTGGTGGAAAGCGATTTCTCCAGCGCTTGCATTTCGTTCATCAGCGAAACAGCGGACTGCTCGGCCCGGCCGCCGGCCTTCGCCATCTCATCCAGATTCGTTTTCGCCTGGATTGCATCGGCCGAGTCGATCTTGACGCCGAGTTCTGAAATGTTCATCGACTCACCTTAAATAAGTGCCCGTAGTTACGGGCTGTTTTCCCTTTCCTCTGCCATGACGCGCAGGGCTTCGCCTTCCAGCACCTGGAGATCAGGAAAGATTTCAGCGAGTTTCTTTTTCTTGATGCCGAGGAATCCGGACACATCACGAATGCACGTGTAGTCGAGACCGATCGCGCCGCCGGCGCCCGCTCGCCATTGAGTCGACATCCTGTTGAACAGGTAAAATGCCGGCCAGTTGCAGGGCCAGACTTCGGTCACCTCTTCAAGGTCGCCCGGGGCAAGGCCGAAAAGCCCCATCAGTTCAGCAGGCGCCGCCGGCGCGTAGAGTGCACGAGCGGCGTCCGTCAGTTTCCCAGGCGGGCCTGGTTGAATGCGTTCTGGTAGGCATTCACGACCGCCTCAGCAGCACCCTGGCAGGACGTCACCAAGGCCCGAATACCCTTATCGTCGAACTTGTCATCGAAGCCCCAGCCGACTACCAAGTCCTTGATCTGCTGCGACTGCTGCTCAGTGTCAGCGGCAACGATTTCGGAAAGCGTAGGGCTGTCACCCAGGGCGGTCCGAGCTTCGTCGCGCTTCAAGTTCCACTCATCAAACAGAGCGGCAAGCCCCAGGCGATCCCGATACTTGAAGGTGAACTCGATTTTCTCGGGCTCACCCCCAACGATCGGGATCGACACGAAGGCCTTAAACGTCGGGTTCTGGGCGATTCTGATCTTTGCCATGGGTTACGCCACCGCAGTCAGGTAACGGGTCGGTTCGCCCTGTAGCGCCAGGTTCACGGTGCGGGTAAGCAGGTTGCTCCGGGACACGGTTGGCTGGTTGGAGAACGAGGTGAAGGCGCCGTAGAACAGCGTGTCGTTACCCGGCAGGTTGAGGCGCGCGGCCTGAATGGTCTGGCTGGCGTCAGCAGCGCGCAGGATGGCGTTGAACGCCTGCGCCGGGTCATCGGCGATGGTCAGCGCCAGGCTCGCGGCAGCCTTGTCGGTTGGCATCTGGCGGCCCTGCTTGTCTTCCAGGAACACCACGTCCAGATAGTTCTGGGTGCCGCCGGCGAAAGCCACATCGGTGATTTGCGGAATCTGTACCCAGGTCAGCACCTTCTTCAGCGAGCCGATGCCGGAACCGGCCGGGTAAACCTGCAGGTCAGTGGTGTCGATGCCTTCAAGGGTGATGGCAGTAGCAGTGGCCGCCTTTACTCGCACAACGCGATTGCCCAAGCGAGTCCAGCCAGAGGTAACGATCACGATGTCGCCAGCCGACAGTGTGCCGCCCGATACGGTGGCCACGGCTTCGGCCGAGTTGCTCAGCGCCGAAAACGGGATATCAGGGCCGTAGGTTGCGCCGTGCTGGAAAGTGCCGCCGTCCGGAATTTTGTAGCCCATGGGGTATTTCCTCTTTGCAGATATGAAAAAACCCGCTCAATGGCGGGTTTGTGGGGTTGCCCAATGGGCGGAATCAATTGGTGTCGGCTCGATACAAGAACGAAACCGGAACGGTGTAGGTGGAATCGCCGGTGATGCCGGGGCCCGGGTCAACGGGAGACATGGTCACTACGGTGAGCCCCCCCTTCGAGTCCCGGGCGTAAAGCGGGAATAGAGTCGTCAGCTCGGACGAAATCGGGTTCGTTTTAGCCTTGCCGGTGCCCGCCAGCGCGATGATGTTTACCTGAAACACGCCTGTGAAAAGCCGGTGATCGCCGCCGAGCGTGTTGCTCGCGGTATCGCCCGGGATCGTGAACGCCCGCAGGTAGGTTTCGCCCGCTGCCGGCGTGTAAGCCGTGTTCTCGAAGACGATCTTCAACTTCTCTGACCTGGCAGCATTCCAGGCGATCAACTTTGCCTCGTAGATTGAGGCGATGATTGCGTGACTCATACCTAGTTGTTCCTGATGGCCTCCAGCACGATCTGCTGAAAGCGAGCTACGGTTACCCGGACCATGCCGCCGGGGGCCTGGGCGGAATGGCCGAACTCCAGCGGAATCGCATAGGGCAAGTTGTTGATGATGTAGGCAATTTGGCCGGCGGTGAAGTCGCTCATCGCAGCGACCAGCGCGGCAGTGGTTTCGGCGCCGCTCGGGTCTACCTCGTCGAAGGTGACGCTCTCGATCACGCCGAGCGATATATGCCAGTTCGCGCGGAACCGGCCGCCGACGTAACCTTCAGGCGCCACGATATCCATGCCGTCGTTGAGCTTGCGACCCTTCTTCAGCCTGCCACCCTTGGTGAGGTTGGCCGGGTCGCTGCGCAGCGCGCTGTTGTGATCGTCGACGGCCTTGTTGTACTGCGTCGCCACGGCGTTCTGCGCCCAGATCTCCGGGTTACCCACAGGAGACATGCGGATAAGGCTGCTGCCGACCTCGATGATGATCTCGCGCACACTGGCGTCGATGGCCTCACTTGTCTGAGCGGCGAACTCGGCCAGACTCAGGGCGAAACTGCCGGACTGTCCGGCGCCTGCACGGCTCACGACCGCACCTGCAGCTCATACAGAATCGGCGTTCCGGCCGGGTTGATTTCTTTCAGCGGCGGGACAATTGACCAGGCGCGGCCTTGGACAACGACCTTGTTCAGCAGATCAGGTACCCACTCAAGCCCCTGTGCGGCGATCTTGAGCTTCTTGTCACCAACCTTGATCAGACTGTTGTTTTGGAATTCTTGGCCGGTGAAGTCGAGCAGGATGCCTTGGGCGATCTGCTCGATGATCGCACCCGGCACTTCACCACCCATCTCGGGGTCGTACTCGCCCGGCTCCGCCTTGCTGATGGTCACGGGCTGGCCGAACTCTGTGATCATCTCCAGAGCCATCACGGCCATTTCATCGTAGAAGCTGGCCATGAAAGCTCCATTTCAGTTATGCGCGGACGGCGAACAGCCCCCGCTTTTGTAGGTAGTCAGCGAACTGCGTAGCGCTCGGCCGATCCGGCGCCGCTGGCAATAGTCGATTGCTGGTGTTCGGGATAGCGGCGTATTGCCGCGTTACTGCCCCCTCGACACGATCCAGCAGAACCGCGCCTTTGCGCTTCTCCACCGGGTCAATGTCGTCCTGATGAATCTCCGCAGCCAAAGCCATCTGGCCGTACTGGATTCGCGCCGGGAGATAGTTGTCAGGCTTGATCTGCTGATCCAGATGCACACCACGACGAGGCCACGCCAGGGCCTGATCGCTATCTGTCTTGCGCCCTTTCCATGTCATGCCATCCATAGCCAGGGCGGCCCGGCGCAGCAGTGCTTCTTGCGCAACGACATCGACAGGAATGACCACGCCAAACTTCACGGCGTACATGGCCAGGTCTTCGGCGCTCGCGTAGCTTTCGGCGTCTGGCTTGCCGGTGCCGTCCTCGATGATGAGTGTCATGGGTCAACTCGCTGGAATAGTTTGCAGATTGGCCGTCGGCTTACCGACAGCCAGCAGTATTACGTTCTGGGCAGATCAGCGACGAGCTTTTCCAAGGACTCTTTCGAGGCGTTGGCTCGGTAGCTGACGCCAGCTGCGTCGAGTTTAGCCTTCAGCGCTTCAACCTCAACGCCTTGAGCCTTCAACTCGGCGAGTTCATTGCGTAGCACCTGGTTCTCCGTCGCGAGATCGTCACGCGCACCGGCCAGATCGACCATTTGCAGGCGAATGCCGTCGAGCGCCTGGAACAGCCGGATCGCGAGCTCGCCAGCTTCTGGCTTTTCAATCTCGCCGGCATCGAGACCGTCGATGACGACGCGAACCGTATCGCTTTCGATCTGCAACTTGCCAACCAACTCTTCCAGTTCGGCATTGTTACCACCGAGAGCAACTGGAGCTCGAGCAACCTCATCAGCTGATACGCCGACACCAATTTTCTCGTAGGCATCGACCACCTTTGGCCAGTCGCCAATGACCAGGACACTGGTCACACCAGCCTCTGGCTTATCGAAATGCTCGGGGTTCCTGTAGCGCTTCTCGGGGTCGAATCCGCCAAGCTGATTGCTGTAAGTCAATTCCACGATGTTCTCCATGGCGGCCATTACTGGCCGCGCAGTGATTTAGGTTTAACCGCCAGTGACAGGAGGCGTCGCCGTCAGCTTGATCATCACGCCGGCGGTGACCTTGTTGCTGCCGGCGTGCTTGACCCAGTTAGCAGCGGAGCCAACAGCAGCCAAAGTCGGATTGGAACCACCGGTCGATGCTTTCCAGCTGTAACCCAACACATCAATATTCACGGTGCCTTCGGCGCGGTAGCCGATGCCGAGGTTTTCTTCGTCGTTTACTTCATACGAGCGGAAACCAGGGGCTTGGGACTCGGTGATCGTCACAGCGTTTGGCAGCAGGCCGAAGATCACGTCCGAAGGCGCGGTGTCGGTCACCAGTACTGGCTTGCCGAGGGTGCCCGGCAGGCCGCCGTAGATCACAACGCCCGCTTCTTCGTAGATCTTGTTGGTGATCGCTTCGTCGACAATGTCGAAGTAGGCGCTGGAGTGCATGACCCAGAGAGAGATGCGGCCGAACTTGTCACCAAACTTGCGCATACCGCGAGTCAGCGTCTTCTTGCCGTCGGTTTCAATGTTGGCGGACACCACCATATCGACGTTGGAGCCAATGGCTGCGCGAAGACCGGCGGTGGCGTACTGGATGAAGCCTTCCAGTGTCGCATCGGCCACGTCGGCGCCGACGATCTGGGAGAACTCTTCGACCGGACGGCCGCGGCGTTTGAACGCCTCTTCGGTCGTCTGGTACGGGCCGTACTTCCACGGAGCCTTCACGCCCACCGCCTCGCCGGCGCTGATCTTCTTGGCAATAACCTTGCCTTCAGAGTTGACGTCGCGGTGCTCCAGCGAGCCGTTCAGCTTGTAGAGGGCGCGCTTGCGGAAGTCGCCTTCGATCAGCTCGTTGTCCAGCACCATCGCGCCGTTAGATGATGCATTGAACACGTCGAGGTTGTCCTGAACGCGTTCCAGGTAGGCGGTTTGCGCCTCGTCGTTGTAGATGATCAGGTCGCTGTTAACGGTTGTAGCCATGGGTCAATCCCCTTACTTGGGCAATTGCAGATATGCGGTTTGGCCGTGCTTGCGCTGGTAGTCGCGCTTCTGCTCGGAGGTCATTTCGGAGCGCTTGAATGCAGCCTGGCCGCCACCCCCGCCCGGGGCTTGTGTACCTGAAGCCCTTGGCCACAGGTGAGGTGCGCTTTCGCGCAAAGATTCCGCCCATTCGAGCGGTGTCAGAGGCGTCTTGCCGTCTTTACCGAGGATGGCCTGGCCTTCCTTGTCGACTGCAACAGCATCGCCCTCTTCATTCAGGGTGAATTGCCCGCGTGCGCGCAGGATCAAGTCGTCCGTCGCTTCAGGCAGCGCACCGGCCTTGATCGCCGCTGCGCGAATCGAATCACCGAGGACCTTGTCCCGGAATTTGTTGGCGAACGATTCGGATTTGTCAGCTCGGGCTTTCTCGCCAGCGAGCTGCTTCTCGAACTCACCGCGCAGGCGCTCTGTGCGCTTGCCGAAGACCTCGTCGATCTTGCCCTCGGTGAGCAGTTTGGTTTCTTCATCTTGACCAGCCTTCGCAAGCAGCCCTTTCACGGCGTCGATGTCGATGCCCTGAAACTGGGTTTCGAAGTCGGTGAGCTTGCCGGAGGTTTCCTTCAGCTTGCCGAGCAGCTCGCTGTTCTTCGTTTTCAGACCCGAAACGGATGTTTCAACGGCAGTCGCGATAGCGGCCTTGATTGCCGGGTTGTCCAGGTCGATTTCGTTTTCTTCTGCCACGTTGATGCACCCCTTGGGTATGTGCTGCCCGCTTTGCAGGCAATAAAAAACCGCCCGGAGGCGGCTGATTGAAAGTGTTTGATCAAATTCCGGACTTAGCGAATGCGAGTGGTTCTAAAGCCTTCATCTGCGCCAGGGTCAGCGGTGCAAAGTTGCGATCAAGCTGCAGCTCGGCGAAGCGCTGGACGCTCAGCCCGCCCTCGCGAAACAGCTTTGCCCGCATCGGGCCGATAGCCACATCCTGAAACGTCGCCGGCTGCCGCTGGAGCCAGTGGTAATAGTCGAGGCTCGCGCTGACTTGCCCAGGGCCATCAGCACCGACCGAAGCCCGCGTCGCGCCCTTGGCGAACATCTCGCTCATCTTGGTCAGGAATATGAACGTGGTGCGGCAGTTCGGGTGAAACGGCGGTCTTGGCCCGGAATCAACCGGGAATCGGCGGCCATCCATCGAGCGACATTGCTGGCTGGTCTTGCTGTCCAGCGTGGCGACCATTTCAATTTCGGCCACGATATCCGTGTTGGCCTTGGCCACCTCCATGCGCGCCTGGGACGAAACATGCTGAATCGCCGTGTGCACGACCGTGCTGGCATTGCGGTTGGTGGTGGCCAGGATGCCGTCTTTGTACCCTGCCGCCTTGGTACCGCGAATGTTGCGGATGATCTGGAAGTTCGTCTGCCCTTCGAAGAAGCCCTGCCGGATCTTCCCAGTGACGCGCTCGCGCTCGGCAGTGGTCCAGCCCTTGATAAACGACTTCAGCAGCTTGCCGCCGCCGGTGCCACGCACGCTGAGTGGATTCGTCAGCACCGCCGCCCTGATGGCCGCCGCTGTCGGCGCCGCAACGTCCAGTGACACGCCGACCGGCGCCGACCTGGCCAAACTCGTCGCCTCGAACTCAGCTTCGTAGTTGGCAATGTCGATCAGGTCGAGGCTCAGCTGCACGCTGTAGCGGTCAAAGATGCCCAGCAACAGGCTATCGACTTCCTTGAGCAGCGCCTCCAGCCGTTTGACGTTGTATTCAGTCAGATCCGACTGGGTGAGGCGATCGCGGATTGAGCGGTCAATCTCCTTGAGGAACGGTGCGAACTTTCCGACCTCTCCCGCCTTCAGCTTTTCGAGGAAGACCGCGTGCCGGATCGTGGCATCAAGAATTGCCTGGTTTGCTGCCATTCGGTGTTACCTCATCATCCAGGCCCAGGCCATCGCCCTGCTCTTGAAGCTCGCCGTCGATCTGCTGGTCGGTGCGCTCCGGTGCAATCAAGCCCAGCTTGCGTAGGTAGGACCGCAGATCCGCCTTCGCGAACCCGCCGTTCTGCCATAGGCCAACCAAGGCCGTGATCATTTGCGGATCAGCCGTCAGTTCGACGAACTCCTGATTGACCTGGTACGCGACTTTGTCGGAAACGCCCATGTACTGGCCGCACCAGATGATTGCGCGGGTGTAGGCCTCGCTGACGTTGGCCACACAGCCGGCCAGCACCGAGGTGGATGCCGACTGATCGCCGCGCGCCTCGGTTGCCGTCTTGGACGACAGTGACGCCACAACCATCCGGGCGCCCAGCTCGATCATCATCTGGTTCTTGTCGCCCATGGCCTCTTTGACCAGAGTGTTCGGCAAAGGCTGCGCATAGGCGAAAGCGCCACCTGCAGGCAGCAACATTGGCGCCCGAGAGCCGACGTAGACGCCGCTTTTCTCCATGTGGTCGCGCCAGTTTTCATCGAGCCCGGAGATAAATGGCTGCGCTTGGCCACACCAGAAGACGCTGTCTTCATAGTCGGCGCTGTTGCGGTAATGGCCCAGGTTGATCATTGCGATGTCGTACAAGGGCGACTCATCGATGGTCGGGTCGTTGTTCTGTGCCCCGACGAAGGTGAACGGGATTTCCTTGAGGCGCCCGGTGACCCCTTTCGGGGCAAATTCTTTCGTGACTTCAAGCGGCCCGCCACCTCTTGGGCCGGATCGGCGCCAAACCCGACAAACGAAACCGTCCGGCTCAAGAGCAAGCTCGCGGAACTGCTCGACAGCCTTGAACCCGAAGCCGTCCTCAATCTCCAACATCTCACGCAGCACGACCAGAGTCAGCACGTTGTGGCCATTCACCATGCCGGTGCGCCAGTTGATGATGTCCTCGGCGCAGTACGACAGGATCACCGAGTGCCCGCCGGCGCCTTCGTCCTGGTGATAGTCAACGTACAGACCGTGACGGCCCCCCTCGAGCACCTTTTCCAGCGTACCCTGGGAGTGCTGGTAAATGCTCACGCCGGAACCGTTGGCATTGTCCTGCAAGTACTCCAGCTTCTTCGGTACGGTCAGCGTCGGGTCTTTGTGGAAGGCCAGGCCCAGCAAACCGTTGCGGGTATGTCCCGTGGCGTTTTTGAACACGGCTCGCTCGCGGTAGGCCTTGTTCCGGTCCACGTTCTCGGGCGACTTGTCGTGTGCATTGATGTACGGCAGGCGCGATACCACCCGGTGCTGGCCGGCGCAGACATCGCGGACGGTTGCCCAGCGGTCCAGCACTTCGATGTAGTCCGCCCGCCTGAAGGAGACGTCGTTGCTCATCGGGCGTATCCCATTTTGATAGAAGTGACGATCGCTTTGATCGGATAACGCTTGGCGATGAAGTAGCCGGCAGCGTCGTTCATGTGGTCGTGCCCCTTCTTCGGATCTTTATCCGGCTCACCCTTGTCGGTGTATGTCTGTCGCTCCAGGCACAAGGTGAGCTGAGGGCACTGATCGATGTTCACCTTCAGGCGGCGTTCGCCGTAGGCGTTCAGGAACATGGAATTGACTGAATTGACCCGGTCTTTGACGCCCGGGTTTGTCGAATCAACGATCACCGTAAAGCCGGCCTTCTTCAGCAGCGATAGGTCCGACTCACTGGCGTTTTTGCTGCTGGTGTTCTGGCCGCTGGCATCGGGATAGACCGCAACTGCGTGGCCCGGGAATCTGGCTTTGATTTTCTCGATCATCTCCGGCGTATCTCGCACCCCGTGGAACTCATCCAGAGCCAGCGGCAGGTCGTCGCGCACGACATAGACGACTGACGCCATCTTCATGACGTTGAAGTCCATACCGATGTGCAGGGCCTCGCCGGGCTTGATTCGCTCGGAGGTACGGCACTCATCACGGCTGAATGTGTAGTAGACGACGCCCGCATAGTTTTCGAAGCCGGCCTCATACTCTTGCCGGAATGTTCGGGGGTCCATCTTGCGACGGGCCGCTTCCAGCTCATCGGCAGGCACGTTGCCGCCCTGCAGCGATGTGTACTGCCAACTCATGTGGTCTGGTTCGCCGCCTGGCTTGCCGTCAAGATAGGTGTCGTAGCAGTGGTTGAAGCCTTTGGGCGTGCCAATACGCAGTGCATGGCCACCCCTGCGCAAGACCCCGTCCACCATATAGGTGCAGGTCGACAGCATGGGGCGGATAACTTCCTCCCAGGCCGCGTACTTGCAGTCAGCCCACTCATCCACAAGGATGAAGAACAGGCCAGAGCCGCGAAGGTCATCGTAGTTCTCAAGGCCCACGCAGCGCATCAGGTGACCACTGCGAAGCGTGATAAGCATGTCTGTTTCGTTCGGTTTGCATTCCATCCACGCCTTCGGGATGGCTTGCTTCAACCGACGCCAGAACACTCGGCGAGCCTGCTTCTGCGTCGGAGCGGCATACCAGATCTCATCTTCAACACTCACGCCCCACTCAGCAGCGAGTCGAGCGGCTCGACGCATCTCAGCCTTGCCGAGAAACGTCTTGCCAAACCGGCGACCACATACCGCATCGCGGAAGCGAGCAACGGCTTGGAAACCCCACACGTAAATATTTGCCTGCTTCGGCGTCAGCTGTACTGGCGGATCAAAGGTACGGGGAAGTTGGGGCATCTTCGTCGGGGCTCAGTGTGTACTCGGCGACAGCGTGTTCGCTGACCTCTTCCTTGGGCGGATTCAGTTCGCGACGCAGCTTCTCGTTCGTCAGTCGCCTCGTCTCAAGGTCTTCTTTGGTTCGCTCCAGGCTCTCAACACGAGCAGTCAGCCGGTCGATCAGGCTCGAGTAGTCACGAACCTTGCTGGTGGTCGTCTTCTCACCCTCTTCGAGCTTCTCAGAGTCAATTTCCAGCTCATTGCCGAACTCGTTTTCCCTCGCCAATGCGCGCATCAGACGAACACGAGTCAGGCGCAATTCATCATCGACACGCCCCAACTCAATACTGGCAAGGATGTCGTTCTCTTCATCGGTCAGGAACTGGCTGTAGATCGAACCAGGTTTCGCGGCGTTCTTGTTGCCCCGTTGTTCTTTAGGACCCGAACTCTTACCGCCGTGTAGTTTGCAGCGCGAGGAACCCGGTATTGCGTGACGCTTACATGGTTCCCCGTTGCCGCGCTTGGATGCGCCACATAGGGCCATGTTCAGCCTCATTCATGGGGTTGGTTTTCGCAGAACGATTCATTCAATGCATTCGAACGTCGTTCAACGATTCATTCAGTATCTAGCAGCACATCAATCAACTGCTGTTCGGCAAGCCGGAACAGCGTAAGCAACTGCATGCCGCCGGCCTTCAGCCAAACCCATACACGTCGACGAGCAAGCTCAGCGCCCACCGACTCAAGGTCATCGATGTTCTTGCGGCGAAAACAGACACTTCATCGGGCCGCACCCGGATCCATGGCCATTGGACTATGCTTATAATCTGATCAACCCAAAAAGGAAGCTGGAAATGATCGAACGCATAACTGAGGGGGTGGTCGTTCAGGCCGCCAGGGAATGGGCCGCACGAAAAAATACAGACGATGCGACCCCAGTAGGTACTGCACAGGAAGCGATGCTCACACTCAAGTTCAAGCTGAGTAGTGACGAATACGACCAAGAGTTAAAAAAGCTTTTCCGTGAGTACGAGGAGTCGTAACAGCCGCTCACTCAGCCCACCATGACGTTGGTCTGCATCTGGGCGTGCCCGTGCAACAGAGCTACGACCAAGCCCTGAGGTAGGCCGGCAGCCTTGGCAGCACTCACCGCATTGGCGATGGCGCTATCCAGATCGGCGATGGCCTTGTTGATGTCGGGGCTCATCGGTAGACCGTGGCGCAGGCGGGTAACGTTGCTCATGCCCTTCTCCAATGTCGCGACACGATTTGATGATTCGCGAAACGTGTCGCGCTATAGCAGTCAGTTATTCATTTGCTGGCTGATAACGCGCATAATCGGCAATCTCTATTTCTTTGATTTTTATCGAGCAAGACATGCCCACTGACGCAGCCACCGCCATGTCACAGGCACGCGAAAACTACAGGTATCTGGCTGTAGCCCAAGATAAAGCCCACCTTTTAACGCTGAAGAATGGGGCTTCCGGCTATAACCAATCGCTAAAGAGAGCGGGCATTATCAATGAGGAGCAATTGGCTCTCCTGACAGATGAGCTCGAATCAGTGTGCACGACATGGCACGCGTTGCGCTCATAAGCCGGTCCGCTACACCACCTCTGCCAATAAGCACAGAAGAAAAAAACTGCACGCTCCGACTTATGATTTCCGGCGGTCGCTCTCGCCCGGCCCGTGCTTGTCACACGCCAGGCAGTGCTCACAGTTCAGCGTCCGACAGAGCCATACCTTCACCGGCTTCCAGAACGTGACCATGAAGATGTGGCGGGCGCCGGCCAGGGCCAGGGACACATGCAGCGTCAGCCCGGCAGTGGTCGGACCGAAGAAGATGTTCTGGCTTCGGGCCATGACCACAAACCCGCTGATGGCGATGGTCGAGTAAATCAGCTTGCCGAGGATGCCGTCCCTCACCTTCCCGCTCAGTACACACCAGGTGGCCCAAAGCGAGATCAGGCCAACGGCGATGGAATTTATCAGTTCGTAGTTCATGGTGGATTGCCTCCCCCGAACCGCTGGCGAATGAGAGCCCAGAGGTCAGCGGCATTGATCGCTCGATTGACGGCCAGCAGAAGCGAACCGCCGAATGTGCCCAGGAGAAAACCAATCCCGGCAACGATGCTCGGCTCGGTTACGCCAAGGTAGGCGCTCACCATGCCAGTGAGGTACAGCGCGCAGACAATGCCGGTGAATAGAAACTTGGCCCAGGCACGCCAGTCGGTCAGGTCTTCCTTGTGCCACCAGCTGGCGACGATGGCACCAATGAGGCCCGCGATGACCCACTCGATCTTGTCGAGCAGGCGGTGAAATAGATCCATGCGCTCGACTCCGTGGGTGCATGTTTGAAATAGGTCGGCCCCAGCAGCACTCACAGCTCAGAGCGATGAGTGTGGTGGAGCCGAAAACGAAAAAGCCCCAGCAGATGCTGAGGCTCGAAATAGGTGTGAGGGTCTTTCCCCTCCTGTCCGCCAAAGGCCTACTCTGCGTCGACGCCCCTGTGCATCGATCTCGCTGATCCAGTCTCGCGCCACCCCGAAAGCAAGTTTGAGGTCAGGGTGCGCGGGCTGCCGGTGTTTTCTTGCATCGCGGCACTACCGGCTTATCCGCGTCCAGGCATCCCCCGAAGGGCCACCCTGGCTGTGGCGAGCCTGAATCAGAAATGAAAAAGCCCAGCGCGATGGCTGGGCTCTATTACGCAAGGAGATAGAAGATCATGGAGTCCAGTAAGCAATCTTGCCGCCTGCACCAACAGCTATAAAATTGCCGTTGCCGTAGGCGACGCTCCGGATATCGGTTCCTGCGAAAGTGTTGGCTTGCTGAACCCAGCCGATCCCATCCTCGGAAACGGCTGTCTTGCCGCCGTCGCCGACAGCTACATACTTGCCATTACCGTAAGCAATGTCGCGGATGATGGTTCCACCGAAACTGGTATCTTCAACAGCAGTCCAGCTAAGCCCATCGGATGAATATGCCATCTTGCCATCCGCACCAACGATAAACATTTTCCCGTTGCAAAGCTTCATGGAAAGGATGGTGCTATAGCCGAAGGTGCTGGTTCTGGTCGAGAATGTTTGCGGATTATCCGTCGCCATCTTCACAGCGCTAAGCAGCTTCCCATTCGATCCCGCAATCAACACAAAACTGCCAATGACGTTGACGCAGTACACAGTCTCGCTAGAAGTGAAGGTCGTAGTGCGCTCCACCTGGCCTGACCAATCGCCATAACGGGAAAAGACTTTACCGTTAGACCCAACCAGTATCCAGGTGTAGTTCTCGCCGTAAATTGGCTGATAAAACACAATGCCTTGCAAGTCTCCGGACGTGCGAACAGTTGCCGTAAGGTCTGTCCAAACCCTTTCAGGGTGGTCTGTGCTGCCGAAGATCAGATTGCCGGATTGAGAAAGGGCTTGAAGCGATGACCCAATACCGTTCCAGTACAGCTCGTTGAGGACCTTTCCGCTATCAGAGGTGAGGGCGCCCTTAAGCTTGGTCCACGCTGTACCAGTTGCGCCTCCGCTGACAACCTGAGTGGTTGTGGTAAGACCGTTGCCACCAACCGCATAAAACTTGCCTTGCGCAAAAACCACGCGCCTAAGCATGCCGGTGTTATCCACCGGTTGTACTTGAGTCCAAAGATCTTGCAAGGTTTGAGACGCTGAGTTTGCGTTTTCCATTTTAAACTCCGTTACTGAGCTGATTTAAGTTCAGGCCTCTATATTGGGCGTATGGCGCTCATGGGCGATTGCTCGAGGCTCGCGGCCTTCACATGATTCAGCGTCCCGCATCGGGAACATTTGATCTGGAGCTCGGTAAACTCACCCACGCGGGCGAGAAGTCGTTTGCAATTTCCACATCTGCATTCTTTCAACATCTGCAAATTCCTTTTGCAAATTGCTTTATTCAGGTAACAAAAAGCCCCGAACTTGTCGGGGCTCTGTGCTTTCTGGCGGGCATAAAAAAACCGGCTCTATGGCCGGCTTTTTCGAGTAAGTTGCCGAAGGCAAAATACTAACTATGGGGAAATCATGCCCTCAGCCGTGCGGGAAGTCAAGCAGCCTCTTTCATCTTGTTAATTACCCCGCCAATTGAGCTCAACGCACGAGCGTCAATGTCGTGACAGGCGTCGAAACAAAGCTGCACAAAAGGCGCCCAATCCCTACCCCATGCCGCGGACTGAAGCTCGATGTCGTACTCCCCTTTCATCCATGCCCGGAACAATTCCGGCTTGATCAGCAGATCAGGGTTGGATGACTGGCCACCTTGGTGCATGTAGCGGTAGCGACGAAACACACCCTTGGCGACATACTCGGCTCGCTCCCGCTTACTGGCGGTCATGCGTTCTACCCACGAACAAGCCAGATTGAAAACTGCCTCTTCGGCTTCCTCCTGGTCATCATCGCTCGGCTCGGCCGCATACATGGCATTGCCGAAGGCCCGCAGTTGAAAGTGAAGTCGCGCGATAGCTGATTGAATATGGCCGGCCAGCGCCCCATGCATCGCTGGGTTCGCCGTCGGGCCTCGCTCCGTGCTCTGCACCACCACGCCCAGTTCGGCTGCGTCAGAAGTCTGGCCGGGGGCCGGGTTGTAGTTGCAGTCGTGCCAAGCCTGGCGCGCGGAATGGATTTTCATGCTGCTCTCCCCTTCAGCTCTCTTGTTTTTGCCCGGTAGTCGGCGGTCATCGCCTTCAGTTCTTCGACGGTGTATTTCTTCGGCTCATGCGGGCCTTCCAGCCAGTCGACCTGCTCTGCACCGATCCGCTTCACCAGCTCAATGCGGTAGTTCACGATGTTTCCGGAAAGCCGGGTGTTGCACGGCGAGCACTGGCGGTGGCAGTTCAGCGGCTCGAAGCGCAGCGTAGGGTTGCTCCCGACGGTGCGGTAATGCCCTGCGTCGTACTTGCCCTGGTGGTGACGACCGCAACTGATGCACGGCAACTCAGCGTCCCGGGCACGCACCCAGGCATTGAAAGCGACCTGCGTGTCCTTGAGGTGCTCGGCCCTGCTCTTCAGCTTCTCCTTGCGAACCTCGATCTCCCGGCGCTCGAAATCCGCCAGGGCTTTACGCGTGCTTTCCCGGCCCTTCTCCGACTGCCCGTGAGCGATGGCGCACTCGATCTCTCCGCACACAACTTGGGAGTCGCGCGCAGCCGTGAACATCACTCGGCAGGACGGGCAACGCTTCCGGCGCGGGCCGCCGGACGTGAGCGGGGTCTTGCGCTGTAGCGGGGTGCGCTTCATGCGTAACTCCCCAACTGATCAGCAGCAGAAAGCGCGTCAGCTTCACTCTCAAAATGCGCAGACAGCACCAACCGCCAGCAGGCGTTGAAGACGTCGCGGTAAAGCGGCTCGAACGCGGTGTCATCCATGTTGGCCCAACTGATCGACTTGGCTTCCTTGCGGATGCCTTCAGGCGTGTGCACCAGGTGGAAGTGGCCGGCCTCGATCGTCACCCATTCACGGAAAGCTTCGCGGGACTTGTCCACGCACGGGAAGCGTTCGGCGCGGGCCGACTCAAGGCCAGAGATGTACGCCGCGACCGCGTGCGACAGTTGCCCTGGCTTGCCGCTCTGCGCTTCGAAGAACTTGGCCAGCCCCCGAATGCCGCGCATCTCCTGGCGCGGGATCAGCCCGCCGACCGGCTCCCAGTATTCCCACGCCAGATCGAGCATCGAGAAGAACTTGCCGTGGAACTTGCCATTGCGCATGCGGGTGAACTTGCCGTGAATGACCTGGCCAGCTTTCCATTTCTGGACGGTTTCACGATCGGCTTCAGTGGCTGGCACAAGGCCCTGGGCCGTGCGTATCAGTGCGAGCTCAGCCATGAGGCGCATCCTCTGCTTCGTCGGCTAGCTTCCCAATGCGTTCCTTCGCCAGATGCACGAGATCGGAATAATCGCTCGCATTCATCGCAGGGACGCAGACGAAAAGCACTCCGGCTTTGGCGAAAGTTTGCGCAGTCTCCATGGACTTATGCAGATCTTTTGGGTGAGCCTTCATGACTGCTCTCCCTTGTCCGTGGCGGCAGCACTCAGCTCGCCCACGACTTCGCAGGCAATTGCGAAGACGGGATCACCAAGCCGGGCGGAACGCATTATTCGCGTCATGGCATCGAACAGCGCCTCGTTCTCGGCCTTGAGCTGCCCCGCACCACGCTGCACAGCTTCCACCTGTGAGCGCAGCGCGCCGTTCTCAGCATTGACGTGGCTGAACTGGGTCGCAATGTGTTCTTCCAGCGACATCTGATCTCGCTGCCAGTCGATATCGTCATGGAAATAACCGAAGCGCGCGCAAAGGCTGCGGTGGAAGTTTTTGAAGTCGGCCTTATGCTGATCGCGGTTCGCCACTAGCACCTGGCAGTCACCACGCAGCGAGCGTATAGCGCGACTTGAAGCGTCTTCGGCAAGGCGCTCGTTCTCGGCGACCAAGCCGGCAATGGTTTCAATCGTGCAGACGTCAAACAATTCACCGACGGCCTTACTGAATTCACGCGGGCCATTGCAGTTTTCGGCACGGCAGGCGTCGAGCAGGCGCTTCAGTTCGGTGTGATCTGTCATTGCGATATCCCTTTCAGCAGTTCCTGCAACTGTTTCAGCTTGCCGACTGCTTCGGCGTTACCTTCACGCTCAGCCTCAACCGAAAGAGCAACTTCCTCAATGCGGCCGGCCAGCGCCTTCATGCGTTTGCCGATCTCATCGGAAAGACCGAACACTTCAGCGGAAAGGCTGGCCAGGACGTCCAGGGCGCCAGCCTCGGACCTCTTGATCGAAACTACGGCCTGCTTGGATACCTGGGTCACGGACTGCTCCTTGTTTGGTTTTGGGGTTGCTGCATCACGCTGAAATTTTCCACCCGCCGGTTCCCGAATCAGGCCGGCGTCTTTCAGCTCACCAAGGGCGCGACGTATGGCATAGGGCGATGCACCAGTTGCTTTGGCTGTCGAGGTAGCGCCATGGATCTCATGAGTGCTCCAACTCGTTTGGATTGGGACGTAGGCAAAGACTTTTTGGGCTATCGAGGATTGCCCGGCGAGAATCTGTTTTTGTCTTGCTTCGTTCATCAGGAGCTCTCCTTGCGTTGCGCCACAGCGATGGCCACACGGACCTTCCGCTTGCGCAGATATGTGTCGACCCGATCTGCCTGAGCCTTCTTGAGTCGCTCGCGCCTCTGCCGAGCCTTTGCCGCATCAACGATCTGGCGCACTTCGGCGAGCTTCTCTCGCAGGTGCGGTGACGGCTCCGCGGCGGAACCTGTGATGAGCCCGGCTATGGCTTGGCCATCTGCGGTGATGGGTGGGATGCGAAGGTCAGCCAAGTACTGGGTACCGGCCTGCTGGGTGATCAGTTGCATACGGACTGCCGACTCGATCGCTGTAACCCGGCGCGCAGGATCGAGGCCGAGGGAAACACTCCAAGTTGTCGGTTTGGCTTCAGCCCGGGCGGCAGACACCAGACGCTCGTAGGCGCTGTTGAACGCCATCCGAGCACCGACCACATCACGGCGACTCAAGACCGGCTGTGCAGCGACCATCGCTTGGCGTATCTCGGCGGTCATCACGACTGTTTCGAATTCGTCACTGCCGGTAAGAGCGATTGACCACGCTTCGTCCTTGCCTGGGCGGCCGTCGTAGGACTGGACGCGCTGCAGAATGTCAGCCATACACAGCCGGCCTTTCACCTCAAGCCGGCAGGCTTTCAGCGCGGCGCGGACAACCGGCACTGAATAGGCACACAGATCCTCAGCCATCATTGCCGCAGTGCCTGGGTTCATTTCCTGACCCATAGCCTCGGCCGTGGCGATGATTGCGGAGGCAAGCCCGGCGACTTGAGCGTCGTTCATTTCAGAGGTATTCATTGCGCTCTCCCGCCTGGCGCTTGGCCAAGACCATTTGAGCGGCCTGTTCAGCTGCGGAGAGGTTTGCCTCGGTCCGCTCCATCTGGCGGGCGGTGGTCCCGTTGATGCGCTGACCGGTCACCCACTGGGTGTGGTAGCTCTCTGCATTGGCCAGCAATTCGTTAAGGCTGTGGCACTTGCGCAGAACCTGTGCATCGCCGGTTTTCAGGTAGTGGGCAGCGACGTGGTGTGCGACGTCCGCACCAAGGCGGCTGACAAGCTGCCCGAGCTGGCCACCGACCTTGGCGTTCCACACCGGCCAGGCGCCATAGCGCTTGCGGTAAGCCATGGCGTAGTTCGCCCAGGTCTTGAACGTCTTGCAGGTTTGGTCTTTGGGGCCAGGCATGTCGGCGGGGATCTCAACCCGTGGGGCATCGGTACGATCAACGACCAGAACCAAACCGCGAGTCTGAACCGGCACGACCTTGGCGGAAGCCTGGGGCGTAATTGGTTCAATGACAGGTTCCATGACTGGTTCAAGAGAGTGACTGGTTCTGGGTGCAACTGCTGCACTACCCCCTGGTGCAGGAGATTCACTAGGGGGTGAACCTGCTGCGCTACCCGGGTGAATCTTCTGCACCACCCCTGGTGCAGGAGGTGCACCACCATCCAGAATCAGGAAGTAAACGTTCGAGGAGTTCCCCTTCGGTCCACCCTTCCGAATTTCCTTACGCAATAGTCCTGCGTCACACAGGGCGGTAATGTGATTCATAACAGAGCGCTTGCTGATCTCACACTGGTCAGCGATGTGCTGATAAGACGGCCAGCATTCGCCCATATCACTGGCATTGTCAGCCAGCTTGATCAGCACAAGCTTGCGCAGCGGATTGCCGACGCGAAGCTTCATCGCGGCAACCATAAGGCCCATGCTCATGCGGCACCTCCGGCGAAGGCGCGGAAATCAATCGTCTGCACGCCTTTCCAGCTATTGCAGGACATGCAGAGGGTTTGAAGGTTTGCCATCGACGCCTCGCCCCCTTTGCTCTCGGGAACGATGTGGTCGGCTCTCAAGCGCAACGGCTCCGAGCAGCTGCAACGCAGGCATGCATGGCCATCGCGAGCAAACACCTGGGCGCGCAAACCTGAAGGGATGGGCGACTTTTTTGACCTGCGCCGCGGAGCCTGTACGGCTGGCTGATGGATAGTGAAGTGCCCCATGCGGTTCGGGTTCCATTCACGCCCTTTGTCCGTGAGGCGAACCCCTTCCGCGTGTAGCTCGATAAGGCCGGCATCGCGCAAGGCTTTCAGCAAGCGATAAGCGGTGTCCGGTTTGTCTGTGAGCAATGGCAGTTCATCGACGATCTTGGCCTTGCTCAGCGCAAAGTAAATCCCGGTATCCGTCTTGACTGGATTGGCCCAGCTCGGGCACTCGTAGACGAAGGCGAACAGCAGGGCCTGCTGAGAATTCAGCCCCCACTCCAGCGCCTTCGCCTGATTGATCGTGACGGTGTACTGCATGTCAGGCCTTCCCAATCAGTTTGGCCAGTTCGAGGAAGCGATCCACGTACCAGTGAGGCTGCGTCTCGCGTGGGGATTGGGGGTTGGTGAGGTTCTTGTCGTAGGTCATGCCCTTTTCTGTCACACACCAGAACGGGACCATTTCCCGCTTGGAGTTCTTCCGCTCGAGCTGCTTCAGGAAGCCTTTGTCAGCAAGCAGCTTGTTGAAGGCCGGCGCTGATGTGCGCAGGTCGAAGTCCTTGATCAGCGCCGTCACGGCCTTGGTCGGCATGGAACTACCGCCGGTGGCGTCAGGTGCTGCGTCGATGGCGTAGCCAGGTAGAAACTTTGCATCGAGGCCGTTGTTCGCAGCGATCTTGGCCAGCATCAGCATCTTGCTCGACGGTGCCGGCTTCAGCAGGCGGTCGAAGCATTCGAGGATGGCGAGCTCGCCGACGATCTTCGAATTGTTCGGCGCCTGGGCCGAGAAGCTTCCGGTCTTGCGGATACTCGGCAGGACCTGCCCCACCACCCATTCTTCGAACTGCTCGGCAGCTGGCAGCTTCGACTTCATTACCAGCCGGTAAAGGTCGCGCTCAGGGATGATCTGCACAGCGCGGACCTGACCTCCCATTTCGGTATGGCAGGTACTTACTGCTTTGCAGTGAGCGTTGATTGCCTTGGAGGTGTTTGCATAGCCCAGGGCTTCAGCGATGTCCTTGGCAATAAACCAGGGTTCGCCATGGCCGTCATCAATGACGCGGACCGGGAGGCCATGGAAGTCAAAAGGGGTAATCGGCTTGATCCGCGCCACGTTTTCAGAATTCACAAAACGTGTCGCGACATGGTTCGGGGTATTGCTTGAAATGGGTTGGCTCTGCATAATCGGCCCTCTCTAGTTTTGCGAATCAGCCGACCTTCTCCGTCGGCTTTTTTGTGCCCGGGATTCAGGCGATTTTCAATTTCGGTCGATGTTTTTCGAGCAGATCCTCTGCCTTCCGGCCGAGCTCCCCTGCCCGCGCTTCTACTTGGCGGCATTGCGAGGCGAACGCCGGTAGATGCGGCAGGTCCTCTTCACACATCACCTGGTCGTCAAAGACTTCGCTGCCGGTATCGATCACATCACCCAAAGCACGGATCAGCGCGCCGAAGCTTTTGTTCGCGCATTGATCGTTGGTCATCTGGCGGGCGCCGATCAGCCCGTGGCGGCCGGCCAGTTCGTTGATGCAGTGATCACGGAACTCAGGCTCTAGAGCATTCACCCACGACTCTTCTAGCCAAGACGGCATTTCCTGATCGCCGGAAAGCCAGCGCTGCACACGCTTCAGCCAGCGGCCAGTAGCCTTCACGAACTCGCCCACTTCGTTCAAGCGCGCCAGCTCATCGAAGTCGGGGACCTTAGCGTCATTGATTTTCGTGACCGGGACGGTCAGGTAGATCTGACGACTCAGAGCCTGGGCGAAATCGTCTTGGCTCAGACTGGTGCGGGCGATCTGGTTTGCCGCGTGCGCCACCAGCACCTGGTCACGGGTTTGCGCGCGGTGTCTTAAACTGGACGTTTCCATGGGGACTGCTCTCTTCTAATCTGGCTTCAATGGATCGACGGACAGGGATGTCAGGCGACGGACTGGGTGCCCTTTTGGCGCATGCACAGGTCGCGAGCCGTGACTTTTCCGCCGGTTAACTCTTCCGCTTTAAATGCTTTCTCGGCGCCCATTGGATGAATCCCGGCAACCCAGTACGAAACTGCGGCCTGGGAGACATCGAGCGCCAAAGCTGTTTTGGTTTGCCCGCCGAAGAAGTCGACGAGCCTTTCGATAGGGGTCATATGAGAGCCCTCCTAATAAGCTTGCTTATATCCTAATTAGAAGGACACTTATTTGCAAGCCGATAAGGGAACTTATAAATTCCAGCGGATGAGCACACTCGCCGAACGAATCAAATCCGCACGAAATCACGCCAAGCTGACGCAGAAAGCCCTCGCCCAAAAGGTGGGAGTTGAGCAGCCAGTAATTTCGCAGCTGGAGACAGGAAAGAACCTCCAGAGCGCACATCTGCCAAAGATCGCGCATGTATGCGGCGTGAATGCTATTTGGCTATCCGAGAACACCGGCCCGATGATTGGCGCAACCAGCACTGAATCAAACGTCGGAGAGGCCCGTCAGCCCGTTGAGTCCTACAGATATCCAGTGATCAGTTGGGTAGCCGCTGGCGCTTGGGCCGAGGCTATAGAGCCCTACCCTGCCGGCTTCTCGGATCGCTATGAGTTTTCCGAATACGACTCGAAGGGGGCCGCGTTCTGGCTGGAGGTCAAAGGCGACTCGATGACCTCACCGGTCGGGCAAAGTATTACCGAAGGCACGCTGATCCTCGTGGACACCGAAGCTGAGGCCGCACCTGGCAAGCTTGTGATCGCCAAATTGCCCGAGAGCAATGAAGCGACCTTTAAGAAACTGGTAAATGATGGCGGCAAGCTATTCCTGAAGCCGCTTAACCCTGGATACCCGATTGAACCGTTTGACGAGCATTGCCGGATCGTGGGTGTCGTCGTACGGGCGCTACAGAAGTTCTGACAATGCCAAAGAAGAGGCAGGCAGACACCTCTACAGCAACCGCTGCAGACATCGAAAGATCTATCCAGGCCCTGAACAAATGGCTGAACGTCTTTGGGGTGACGGTCGGGAATCTGAGGCGAAAGCCCTACGTGATGCCTTGGATGCATTAAACCGGGCCCTCGATCGTGTCAGGATTGGAGAGCGTCGCAGGGTCCTTCATTAAGACTTGCGGTTCAGCGGCGCGACGTAGATTTGCAGGGGGTTCTATGCCCCTCACTCTGCCCCGTCCCGTCATACCTTCGTCACATCCATCAAGGACAATGCGATCAGCCAAAGGGATTTGGCTCCATCTACAGAGAGCCCGGCCCAGCGCCGGGCTTTTTCGTTCTGTGACCTATTGCGGAAAGCTGGATATCGGTGCCAAAGAAGCTTGAGGCAGGGCAACCGCCGATAGGTTGCCTGTAGCATCTTCTGGCAGCGTGTACATAGCTCCGGTAAGAGGGTCGACTATAAGCATACCGATCAAACCGCCGACCAGCAGATTGCCCCAGTACCAACCGCTCACCGTGGACTTCAAAGGAACAGTCGTCTCTGCGTAGCCATCCTTCTGGAAGGTGACTGTGTAGCTTTCGCTTTTGAAGTAACCGCGACTGGTCTCCAGAATGGCCGCGCCAGGTGTGATGCCTTTCATCACAACGCCTCCCTTGCTGTCCTTAATCACGTAGTTCGCCTTGCTCGGCATGCTGTACAGCCCCACCTTTGGCTTGCTGTCACTGACAATGCTCGCGCAACCGGATACTGCAAACGCCAAAACTATCGCCATCCCAGCGCACGCTTTACGAAAAACCATCACACCACTCCATATCGCCATCATTGGCTCGGCCGTAAATCGGCCGGCGCGGATTGTATCCGAATGGTAGCAATTAGACATCCACCAGCACCCCGTCTATTCCGGGCTTCTAGAGGGATCTGTCTCGCAAAACGGACCGAGGCCGCCTGGGACTATTGCCAAATTGTGCCAAGATGAATACTGTATATATATACAGCCAAAGCAAGGAGCGTTCTATGCCCGAAATCGTCTTACCCATATCCCATGCCAGAGACTCATATGAGTTAGTCGGCCGTCGCATCCAGCGTCTCATTGCTGCGCCCGCAGTTCAAAAGGTCCAGGCGATCACTGTTACCAGGCTTGAAGCAGAGCCTGCTGAAGCATGGCTGCAAGTTCTTTCGGAGATTGAAGAGACCTGTGGAGTGCGTATGGAACGTCTCGAAAGCGGCTCGGTAAGGATTGGGTGGCGAGAGTATTGCGAAGCTTGAAATGAGCCCGCCTTTGAGCGGGTTTTTTATCGCCCACAAAAAAATATATAAGCGTGCTTATTGACGAATAAAATAAGTGCGCTTATATTTCAATCCAAGCCAACGCAACACCGGCCCAGCAGCGAAAGCCGCGCAGCTCTTTAGCGATACCGCTTCACCTTGCCGGATCACCACCGGCCCAGATTCAAAGGCAGCGATGAACCGGCCTCAACGGTTCAGAGGGTTGGCAACTGACCCGGGCGTGCAGCGTAAAACGTCGAAAGCAGTTATCCAGCGGGAGAACAAGCCGAAAGGCCCGTGGCTGGAAGAACAATTTGAGTTAGGCCGGTGATCGACGCCAGTAGCGGATCCCAGCGGAAAGTTTCACTGATGCACCTGGTGACGGGTGCATTGGGAAAACAACCGATCAAGCACGGAGCATCAAATGAGCGAACAAACCCTTCAAGCGCTGCTTGCCGAGCGCGTCACTGCATACGCCCAGTCCGACCGCCCGCGCGAATTGATCGACGAGGGCATCGAGAAGCTGTTCAAAGAAGTTGTGAGCGATACCTTCCGCTCTTACGGCGACTTCGGCGGAGCAATCAAGGACGCCGTCAAGGCTGCACTGCCGGCCAACGTCACCGACATGTTCGAGCTTCAGCGCTACAACGCCCTCGTAGCCAACGCCCTCAGCCAGCGCTGGGAACAAGCGGCCATGGGTTCGCTCATCTTGGAGCGCGCCGAAAAGTCCATAGCTGATGTGCTCACCGGTGAGGGCCTGCTGACCGGCGAGGTTTCGCTGAAGAAACTGCTCGACGAATTCGTGGAGCACCACAAAGAGAGTGCCGCCGAAGGCCGATGGGAGCGTCCGGAAATTCGCGTTGAAGAAGGCGACGGCAGCCACTCCCACAAGACGATGCACATCTACTTCGATCCAGAGCCGGAAGACAGTTACCGGAGCAGCCACTACTCGTCTTCCTCGCGCAGCAACTACAGCCTGAAACACGCGCTGCACATCAGTATCAAGGGCGAGCGTGAAACCGGCGATCGATGGAAACCGACCTTGGCATTTGGCGAGGTCTACAGCGCCAAGCTGGATGACAAGAAGATCGCCATCGACATGCAGGTGTATTCGAAGTGGGAGCGCATGTTGGCGTCCCTGTACTTCGGCAACGCAATTCTGGTGATGGACTGCGACCCAGATGACCTGAGCTACGGGCTCTACGACTGAACAACCAGCGCCACGACAGCCTGTCATTAACTGCCCGATCCTCTCTATGAGAGCGCATCGGGGTGTGATCTGAGGCTAAGTCTCGGGCAGCGGATGTGCCAACCGGTCGCCTACAGGGCAGCCCCTTCCGCCGAATGCCAGTTGAGCCCCGGCCAGATCACACCCCGATGCGACAAGCGTGCGCCGCTACCGCTTTACCACCTCTTTGTAATAGCTATCACATATGGCTTCCACCAAGTATTGGTCAGCCTCAGTGTTTATTTTTCTGACCGCCTCCTCTACTTCGCTTTTGTACTGCGGCTGTGAAGCGACTTCTCGGACGTGATTCGCTAACTTGTCAGACATGTGCGTATGCAACGATATGAATTGGTCCAAAGACAAAACCATATCAGGGTGTTTCTTTCCGCATTCCTGATGAAAGGCGACCGACACGACGGCTAGTTCGTGATCGCTGGCAGCTTGTGCGGTCGACGCAAAAGTGCAGCCAACAAGAGCTGCGAATACGCCAGTACGCGCTTTATTCCACGGCATTTCATACTCCAGCTTTCATGTTTGGCATCAATGCCGACGCAAGCCTATCGGCTTAGTCCAATCATTTCTTTAACCCCGCCCCGCTGCCGACACCACCCGAATGCACTCACCTCCGCGCCCAACGGCAACCAGCGGAGCGGATGAGTGCATCCGAGTTTTGTTGGATCAACACCCGCCGCTCTGGAGGCAACCATGAACGCAGCAATGAATATCTGTCAGTCCATGCACGATGCGAAGTTGCCTCCGGCGGTGAGCGAACCGGACGAACAACGGGAGTGGCTGGAAAGCGCCGCTGAGCAGTTGGTGTGCGGCTCGGACGTGGAATGGAAGCGCCGATTTGCCCCGGTCCAGAAGGTGACCAAGGCGCAGTATGCCGAACACCTGCAGCACTACCTGAACCAGCGGCAGATCGACGGGCTGGATGATCGAGACTCGTTCGCCAACCTGGTCCTGGCGGTGGTCGTAGGCAGCCGGGCCGAGGCGCTGACCCACGCCAAGCACCTGCTGGGCAGTAACAGCCCGGTCACGAAGCTCGAAGCGATCGCCGCTACCTTCCTTCGCCCGCACGCCTCCGATGCGGTGGCCGCCGAGCAGGAAGCAGCCGAGGACGACGTGGACGGTGATCTGTGAGCCCTCACATCCTGATCGACCAGGCCCTTGATGGCGTTGCTACGCCCTTCGGCGCGGAGGACATCAGTCTGCTGGTACAGGCGCTGATCACCCGCCTCTTCACCGATGGCGCAATCACCATTGACGAGTTCAACCACTACTGCAAGCGGCTGCGTGACATCTGTCAGCGGCGCAAGGAGACGGAATGAGTACGGCACCGGTTAAATCGTTGATTGACGAGCAGCTTGAAGACATCAGCGCTCACAACTTGCGCGAGGCTTACGGCCTGGCCGAGCGGCGCGGGTTCTTTGGTGCTCCAGTTGAGCAATACGCCGAGCCGGGTTACGGCGGTCGTGTTCTTCAGGTGCTGCGCTATCGAGTGCAGAAACAAGAATCGCGCAATGAGTAATCACCAGCGCGCCCGCCGCCTTGTCTTCTGGCGCAGTTCGTTCTTCGCGCTCGCCACCTGCACCGCCCTTATGTTGTTCGGCGCCCTCTCCGCGCCAATCCCTCAATAGCACACACCTTTCAAAAGCTGCGCCAGCGCGCGGCAAGGAATTGTCATGTCCGCACAAAGCGTGGCGCCGGTGGCGCACGAACAAAACCTGCACGTTCTTCCTCACGCAGCGACCAGCACCAGCGCCTTGGTGCTCGATGGCGACAGTCTCGACAAGATGATGCGCCTGGCCGATGTCATGGCCACCGGCCGTGCCACGGTGCCGAAGCACTTCAACGGCAACTCGGCCGACTGCCTCGCGGTGATCATGCAGTCAATGCAGTGGAAGATGAACCCCTTCGCAGTTGCGCAGAAAACGCATCTGGTGAACGGCGTGCTCGGCTACGAGGCCCAGTTGGTCAACGCGGTGATCACAACCTGCGCACCGGTTCTGGATCGCCTGCATTACGAGTGGTACGGCGCCTGGGAAAAGGTGATCGGCAAGTTCGACATCAAGACCAATAGCGAAGGCAAACAATACCGCCAGCCAGGCTGGAAACTCGAAGACGAGGAAGGCCTAGGCGTCAAAGTCTGGGCCACCTTCCGCGGCGAAGATGAGCCCCGTGTTCTTGAGCTGCTGCTGGCCCAGGCCCGCACCCGCAACAGCACGCTCTGGGCTGACGATCCGCGCCAGCAGCTGGCCTACCTCGCCACCAAGCGATGGTCGCGCCTGTATTGCCCCGACGTGATTCTCGGCGTGTACAGCCCGGACGAGCTCGAGGAAACCGCCCCGCCCGGCCGCGATGTTTCACCCCGCAAAGGTTCGGCGCCGACGGCATTGCCCAGCTATCCGGAAGAAAAGTTCGAAACGATGCTGCCTACCTGGCAAAGCGGCGTCGACCAGGGAAAGACAGACGCTGAAAGCCTGATCGCCTTCCTCGAATCCAAATACACGCTCAGCGTCGAGCAGACAGATCGCATCCACCGCATGGCGCCAATTGCAGGAGAAACCGAATGAAGATTCATAACGTAGTTCAGGGCTCCGAAGCCTGGCACGCACTTCGCGCCAACTACTTCACCGCCTCCGAGGCACCGGCCATGATGGGCGCCTCGAAGCAGATGAAGCGCACCGAACTGCTCAGCGCCAAAAAGACCGGCCTCGACCGCGACATTTCGTGGTGGGTACAGAAATACCTGTTCGACAAAGGCCACGAAGCTGAAGCCTTGGCCCGGCCGATTCTGGAAGCGCGGATCGGTGAAGACCTCTTTCCCGTTGTCGGTACCGACGGCGACCTGCTCGCCTCGCTCGACGGCTGCACCATGCTCGGCGAAATGCTGTTCGAGCACAAAATGTGGAACGAGCAGCTCGCCGCCGATGTACTGGCCGGCAACCTGGACCCGCACTATTACTGGCAGCTCGAGCAGCAACTGCTGGTGAGCGGCGCCGAGAAAGTAATCTTCGTTTGCTCCGACGGTACCGAGGACAACTTCGTGTCGATGGAATACACCCCGGTACCGAGCCGCGCCGCGACGCTCGTCGCTGGTTGGAAGCAGTTCCAAGCCGACCTGCTCGACTTCACTCCGGTCGAGGTCATACCTGAGGCGGTCGGCAAGACGCCGGACAGCCTGCCCGCGCTGCGCATCGAAGTGACCGGCATGGTTACCGCCAGCAACCTTGAACAGTTCAAGGCTCACTCGTTGGCCGTCTTTAACTCGATCAACACCGAGTTGGAAACGGATCAGCACTTCGCCGACGCCGAAAAGACCGTCAAATGGTGCGGTGATGTCGAGGAGCGTCTGGAAGCTGCCAAGCAGCACGCCCTGAGCCAAACCGAAAGCATCGACGCTCTGTTCAAGACCATCGACGATATCGCCGCTGAAGCGCGACGCAAGCGTCTAGAGTTGAACAAGCTGGTGACGGCTCGCAAGATCAGCATCCGCGAAGACATCGTCATGAATGCCGCCAAGGCGCTGCAGGCACACATCGACCAGATCAACACCTCGCTGAGCGGCAAAGCGCGCATGCCTGCCATACCTGCCGACTTCGCTGGCGCCATTAAGGGTAAGAAGTCGATTAGCAGCCTGCGCGATGGCGCTGACTCGGAGCTGGCCCGGGCGAAGATCGCCGCCAGTCAAGTCGGTGACAGCATCCGCGCCAACTTGACCAGCTTGGTCGAACTCGCCGGCGATCACCTGTTCCTGTTCAACGATACCCAGCACTTGGTGCTCAAGGCCAATGACGACCTGGTTGCGCTCATCAAGGTGCGGGTCTCGGAACATCAGGCGGCTGAGGCCAAGAAGGAAGAAGAGCAGCGCGAGCGGATTCGCACCGAAGAGCGCCAGTGCCTGGAGCGGGAGCAGCAAGAAGCCGCGCCGGCCGAATTGGCGTCGCCTCCCCCAACGAAAGCGGCCCCCGCCGTTGCAACGATCGTAAAGCCTGCTGCCTCAGCAAAACCGGTGAGCTACCGCGCCAAAGTCACCGATCTGGAGGCCTTGGTACACGCGGTTGCCGGCGGACTGGCGCCGCTCAGCGTGCTGACTGTCGACTGGGATGCATTGGATGCGCTGGTCGCCCAGCAGGGTTCGCTCTTCAGCATGGCCGGTGTGACTCTGGTGAACGCCGCGGCATGAGCAAGATGAAGCGAGTAACAAGTCAGCGACGCCGGCAGCCTTGGCTGGACCTGCCGGCCAGCGGAATTGAAGAGGTAGGCCATGGCAATGGATGGAAAAGCGCGATCAGCAAAGGCAGCGCTGAAGCGGCAAGCGATGAAGGAGGTGGAGTTGCGGCACACGGTCCGATACGGCATCAAGCAGATGCTCGGCGACCTCATGCACTGGAACAAAATTAGCGAGATGGGCGAGGCTCTACAGTTGTTGATCCTGAATGCAGTCCCTGAAAGTGCTTTGCTATATCGAAACGCCGACATCCCGCTGATGCCCGCCGAGATGATTCGGCACCACGCACGGCAAGGGATTCAGGACCGACTTGATGATCTGGCTGGCCAGATGTTCGGGGCCAGTCACAAGCATGTAATCGAGCTTCTGATTCTGTGCGCTCACGACGCCGGGCCTGAAGGTTCTGCCAAACATCTGCGCATTCCGCGACACGAAATCACGATCAATGAAAACGTGTCGCGAAAATTGGATCAGGCACGCATTCGAGAAGAGCTGAGAATGGGACGTGATGACTAGTTCTTCACCACAACTGACCCAGCTTTTTCAGTTACTAACTCGGTGAGTCGAGCCAGAGTTTCCATGTAATCAATTGATGTGTCGCCAACCAGTAGTTGCAGAGCTTTTGAATCTAAAACTTGCTCGAACCTGAGCTTTCCGTTCGTCTCGTAAACTCCAGCGAAAGCCTCATCAACCTTTCCGTCAGACAGAGATACGGCCACTACAGATGTAACGCCGTCTTGGTGAGTGTAATCACGACGCTCTGCGGCGGGACGACTCTCAAAAAACTGAAAATACTCTTTTCCGAAATGTTGCATCACTTGCTCCTTAAACCGGCCTGATGCCGAGAGCTTGTAATACCCCAACCCAAACCAAATTGCCACCACCGGACACGGAGGGCGGCGCCTACCCGAGGTAACCGCAATGTCAGTTCTCCACAGCGCAATCCACAAGATCGACAAGAAGCCCGACGGCACACCGGCTGTTCTGTTCTTCGGCAGTGCCGAGCAGGTCGAGAGCCAGGCTCGCGACGATCTGGTGCAACAGTTCAACGAAAGCTACAACGCCGCCGCCGGCAAGGGTTGGGGTTTCTTCCACGCAGAATCTGGCGCGCACCCACTCAGCGGCTGGCTTGGTAAGTATCTGGCGGGCGGCTCCGACTTCCTTGACTTCAGCACCATCGCCGTCGAGCACCTGACCCGGCTGATGGAAGAGTCGAACCTGACCACCGGCGGGCACGCCCTCTTCTGTCACTACCGCCAAGGCCTGACCGACTACCTGATCATTGCTCTGGTGCAGGAAGCGGAAGCAGTGACGATGACCGAAGAGCTGCACCTGATGACGGTCAAGCGCCTGGACCTGGACCATATCCGCCTGGCGGCGCGCATCAACATCAGCGAATGGCAGAACAACCCACAGTCGCGCCAGTACATCTCTTACCTCAAGGGCAAGCAGGGCCGCAAACTCAACGAGTACTTCCGCGATTTCATCGGCGCGCAGGAAGGCATCGACGGCCCGGGCGAAACCCGCGCCCTGCTCAAGGCGTTCAGCGACTTCGTTGAGAGCGAAGACCTAGGGGAAGAATCCGCCCGCGAGAAGACCGACACTCTAGTCAGCTACGCGATGACCCAGGCCAAGATCGGCGAAGCGATCACCCTGGATGAGTTGTCCGAAGTGCTCGACGACGATCAGCCGCTGGCGTTTGCCGAGTTCGTCCAAGGTAAGGACTACGGCCTTTCGGCCTCAATCCCGCCGGACAAGAAGACCCTGAACAAATTCCGGCGCTTCACCGGCCGCGCTGATGGCCTATCGATCAGCTTTGATCACCACCTACTGGGTGACGGGGTCGAGTTTGACGAAGCCGGCGGCACGCTGACGCTGCGCAAATTGCCTACCCAGCTCACCGACCAACTAAAACGCGCAGCAGCATGACGGCTAACTGAAGGTTTCGCCCGCTTCGCCACAATATAGCAACCTGAAACCGGTCGTGACAGTTTGAAGAGTTCGCCGCGACCGGTTTCGAGCCATAAGAATTATTTATTTAGTTCGGCTTGAAGGTCAAAGAGTTTTGCATATTCTGCCAGCGCCTCTTTAATTTCTCCCCGATAATTTTCAGGCTTTGGGCTAGTAGCCGCCTCCGCTTCTTGTATGCCCTTAACATCAAATGCTATCGAAGCCAATTCCAGCGGATCCAAATAAGGTTCAGCGGTACTTATTCTTTCATCCCTATTTCTCATCGCAATGTTCCCGATTTGCGCGAAAAGAAGCACGCTTACACTTAGCTTAAGCTCGTCTTTAAGTTCATCAAAACACCTGTATTCTCTAATCTGATCTAGAAGCTTCCAGAAATCACGCGCCCGAGGGTCTATGGGTGAGGAGCTAGCAAACCCACCTGAATGCTTAAGAGCGAGTCCCAAAAACACTCGAAGCATATCAATGCGCGACTTATTCAGACTATCGATGGCTTTTAACGCTTCAGCCTTAACTTCTTTCAGTTTAACGACGTTACCTGCAATGGATATTTCCTGAACTTCTGGAGCATATGCTATGACCATTGCCAAAACCGCAAACGCCACAACAAATGCAGTAAATTCAGCGCCTGAAAACTTGCCCACATTAAGCAAGTAAAACGCTATTGATGCTGCTGCTGCGAACAGCAAAACACCCAACACACCTAAAAATATCCGCATAAATTACGCCCCCTAAAAGGCAGGGACTATACCTCCCGAGGACCAACTATGTCCGCACAACAGAAGAAACACCCCTCCGATTTCAAAACTCAATACGGACTCGGCTTCAGCACACAGGACGATGAGATCGTTGTCGACTTCTTCTGCGGAGGCGGCGGCGCTGGAACCGGGCTGGAAATGGGCCTCGGCCGCGCGGTGAGTGTCGCGAAGAACCACAGTCCTCAAGCGATCAGCATGCACACCGTCAACCACCCGGGCGCCGTGCACTACACCACCGACGTGTTCGAGGGTGATCCTGACACCGAGTGCGGAGGTAAAGCCGTCGGCTGGTTCCATATGTCACCGGACTGCACGCACCATAGCCAGGCCGCCGGTGGCCAACCGCGCAAGCGCGAGATTCGAAACCTGTCGTGGATCGGACTGAAGTGGGCCGGCAAAAAGAAGCCTCGAGTCATCAGCCTGGAGAACGTGCCGGTTAGGTGGACATGTCAACACTGTCGCCTCGTACCACTACCATCGTCGATGGTGGCAGATCGCTAACATGCTATAAACTCATCCTCTCCGTCCCCAAAGACCCAAAAGGATGTGGCAGTCGTGAACAAAAGCGTGGAAAGCACAGAAACACCCGCCCAGATTTTAAACGGCGTGTTTTGGGTGCCCGTAAAACTCGATAGAAAGATCCCCGGAGAAATAAAGATCCAACACGACGGGTCCTTTATTTTAACTACACAGAAAGCATTCAGCCGGGACGACTGCATCATTGAGGATACGGTCTATGGAGAGCTTGACTCGGGAGAAGCCGTATCAATACATAAAGCGATGTACCATCAAAAAGCTTTCGGTGTGGGCGAGATACCACCTTCGACATTAAGCTCTCCCATTTTATTTATTGGTAACACTTACCTAAAATCTAAAGAAAGCATAAAAGGCACTAACTTCGAATTTGAAATTAAAGGGTTAGCACCATGGTTTGAAGATGCGTCGTCACTTGAGGGAAGTTACGAAACAACTCTAATGTTTTCTGGATTTAAAATAAATCTACGATATTCGCCCGCTAAAGAAAATAGTCCGACAAAATCCACCATAATCAGCCCCAGGCCTGCAACAATTGAACAGTTTCAAACTGTTCTTCATAGAGCTGTCACTTTTATATCATTTGCAACAGGAAAGATTTTACTTCAAGGAAAAACAGAAATAACAGATGGACAGGAAAAATGGTGTCTGTATTACAAACCAGCTTTTTTTAGTTCCCGAATCGAAGAGGAAAACCCTCCATTATTCGGGAGCACGCTCGCACAACTTCAACATAGATTCAACAGCTGGAACAAATTGTATAACAAAATCCTTCCGTTAATTATTTTGTACTTTCTACCAAAAATTAGTGAATCCGATCTAAATACAAAGTATTTATTAAGAGCCCAACTCATAGAGGCGCTACATAAGAAGCTAGAAAACAATAACGAAATGGACTACTTCGAAAGAGTTCGCGAAGTGGTATCGAGGCAAAAATATAAGGCACTCCTATTTCGCGTAAAAAGCGAAGAAGCACAAGTGATTGAAGGACTATGTAGAGACATCACTCGTTCGAGAAATTATTTCACTCATTACAGCCGTGAACAACCTCCAGCAGCCGCTAATGCTGAAAATCTTCCATTCTTATATTCTAAGATCGATATAATTATAGATCTATTTTTGCTTGATAAATTAGGCTTCGATGGAGCGCACTTTAAAAAAATTCAGACCGACTCGATCTCTGATCGCTTCGAGAGAAAGAAAAAACTGGAACAATTTCTGAACAATCGACGTTATTACTAATAATGATGTAGAGCCGATCATAGCTGGAGGCAATCAGGATGGAATCTAAAGATATCCTTAACAAGGGTGAGCTAGATCTAGTAGAAAAAATAAAAAATTATAGTCAAACGGGTCAATCAGCAAAGACCAAACTAGAGACAGATGAAAAAGTACTCGCACGCGTAACAGATGGCATTTATAGGCTGCCCGGCTCAGCCATACGAGAGCTTATATCAAACGCGTATGACGCAGACGCCGTTAACGTCACAATCAACACGGATGTTCCTCGATTCCAAACCATTACTATCCGAGACGATGGGAATGGGATGTCTATTGAAACGTTAGTTAATCTTCTCAATCATGTCGGGGCAAGCGCCAAAAGAAGCGGCAAAGGTGGTTCATTAAAAGTCACAGACGAGAAAGATAGTTCCCTAAGCCTTAACAAGAAAAGAAAGCTCATCGGCAAAATTGGTATCGGCCTGTTTAGTGTTGCTCAGCTAACCCGCGACTTCGACATAATTACAAAGCAAAAAGGCGATGACTTCTATTTAAAAGCTCGGATACGCCTTCATAACTACTCAGAAGAGTATATCCGGGAAAAAGAAAAAGAGTTTGAAGACAAAGTTTCAGCCAGCGATGAAAACACCGCGACTGGCGGAGGTGACGGAGATGTTGAAGCGAGAGGAGCAAGCTTCGAAACAGGAGAGGTAGAAATATGGACAGACAACACCGAAAATATTGACGCGCACGGCACTGACATTGTACTGAGAAATATAAAAAAGAGTGCGAGAGACCAACTGAGAAGTGTCGACATATGGGGTCAAGAAGCCGCCGAAACTGAGCTGGAGTCGAGTATTCCGAGTGATGACCTGCTTAACTCCTCAAAATTAGAAAAACCAAAATTTCATGTTGGGAACTATTTCGGCAAAGATGGATTTGAGTTTTACGATGGCACAGACAGAGAGCCAGAGCTACCCTGGAATGAAACTGATAAAAGCGAAGACAAACTACTAAAATTATACAACTCGGTACTTTCACTAACAAATGTAACTACAAACCCTAAGCTAGCAATCGTCTTCGACAACTATCTAAACATGCTATGGACGCTGTCGCTATCAGTACCATTAAACTACATCGAAAAACATCCGTTTCGATATTCAACTAAAGAAATTAGTGATGTTTATATCATCAGCAACAAACTTAAAGGCCAAGCTAATCGATACAAACCTGATGACAAAGAGTCACCGATAGGTACAATTTTACCTTCATTAGCGACATATGATGATATCGATTTCAATGTCGTAATTGACGGGGTTAAACTGTTTCGTCCACTAAAGTTGAGTGGCCTACCCAAATCTAGCGGCGCGGTTAAACGTCCAATTTTATTCGTGGGCAGTTACTCTCCAGATTTATCAGCCGTAGACAATCAGGACTCCGGCGGGAAGATCTCTTTTGATGCATACCTACTATGGACACCGAAAGTAATCCCTAGAGATCACAACGGTGTTTTGGTTCGCGTTCATAATTCGTCAGGTACCTTATTTGACGAAACATTTATGAAGCATCAGGTTGCCGAGCACACGATTAAAAGCCAGTTAACAGTCGAGATATTTGTCAACAATGGTCTTGACTCCGCACTCAATATCGATAGGGAATCTTTTAACATATCCCACCCGCACTATCAGATAATGATGAAATGGCTTCATCAGGCCATACGACAAGTCGTAAATAAATATAAAGCAATTAAAAAAGAAGAAGTAGATAAAAATCAAGATAGTAGCAGAAACAGCTATGACGAGAACCTATCTCGCATTGTGCTCAATAGTATAGGACGTAGCGGCTTAGATTATAGCGATGTGAGTAATCTGTACTTGGTAGATGGTGATAAGGCGTCATCGAGTGTAAAAGGAGACATGTCGATTTCCGATTTGCCCATGGAGTCGATAAAAATTGAAAAAAATAGGTATCTAGAACTTTCCGGGTTGACCACTTCAAAATCTAAAAAAAGCTACTTCATCGAAAGCAAAACCGAAGCAATTATTCAAGTATTAGAAAGCTATAGAATCCTTAATGATCTGTCCGCATCTCAGCGAGAAAGCCTCATTGAAGATATTATCCAAATCATCAGTTTCGAGGGATAGAAAATGAGCAATCTTTTTGGAGATGATGGCGGATTATTTAATCTTAACGACGTTACAGGGGGAGTATCTCCTGTCGCTGCCACTGCAATTGTATTCAAGCCATGGCACAAGCCTCGCAAACAATTTGTCAGAGACAAGCAATGGTGGTATCACCTGGATTTTTTAATTAGAAGATTCGAAGAATATAAAGAAATAAATACAATAAAATATTTTGGTCTCCCGGGAGGAGACCTGCTTGATATAAATTTCTTCAGCAAAAAAATGATGGCGACTGATAAATTTGAAAGCAAAAAACTTCTCGTCCACGGTTTCATTGACACAGAAGCGGAAAAAGAGAGAGCTGATATCAGGCTAAGCGAGCTCCTCGATAGACCTAACGTGGACCGCGAATCCAAAGTCGAACATTATAATTTTCACGCATTGTCTAAAAAAGGCTCTCTTGCCTTAAAGCGTGTTGGTCAACATGGTGCTTATCATCTTATAAATTTGGACTTCTGTGACGGCGTCTTCAAGCAAGAAACAATCGACTCGATGATGGCGTTGTTCACAGTACAGTTCAATAAAATGCTAGATACACCGTGGCTGTTCTTTTTAACAACAAGGGCGGACAAAGAAGGTATAACGCAGGAACTGCTTGCCAACTTAGATAGGGTTTTTCGAGAAGAAGTCAGCGATGATGTGGCATTCGTTGCCGCATTAGAAGAGTACCGTCGCGAGATCTACGAGCTTGCCCGAGAAAAGAAGAGTTTTTCAGACGATAAAATATCGAAGGTTGAGTTGTCCGAAATCCTACAAGCGTGTTTTATTTATTGGGTCATCCGCCTGACCCATGCGAATGACGCAAGGATGCAGGCCGTGAGTGTGATGAAGTACAAAGTTCACGGAGGAAACGATTTTCCAGATATGTTTTCTTACGTAATCCGCTTTACCAAACAAGCCACAGTCAGAGCTGACGCTCTGGGGTTGGCACAGCACCACACTGAGCCAACCTCCGCACTGAGCGAGCAAGATAAGTCTTCAGATAAGCACGCGGCTATACACAAGCTTTGCATGTCTCTCGACATCGACCAATTGTTGGTAACAAACCAAAATCTATATGCTGCTTACGCTGAAGATATGAAGGTGCTGCTCAAAGAATCAGGATGGGATGTAACAACGTATGACGACGAAATGAAAGCCTAAGCTTAAGGGGCCGTCTTAGACGGCCCCTTTCGACTCATGCCTACTCAACAACATCCCCAACGCTTCTGCCAGTATTGGAGGTACCGCGTTGCCAACTTGTGTATATCGAGGGCAAGTATACTTACGTTGCTTACCCCCTGTGGTGTAAACACCTTGGAATGAAAACCAGTCAGGGAATGATTGAAGTCTTGCGTTCTCTCGAACCGTTAATATCCTAGGCTCAAGATAATGTAATATGTCGTCAGGCAGCGTTGTAACTGTCGCGGACGGCAAATCTCCATCAAGCGGAGTAATAGCTTGTTTTTTTATATTGAAAGCTGTCCTAAACTCGTCCGATATAGTTACACCGCGCTCACATTTATCTAGTATTAGCTGAAAGCGAGAGCTAACAACATCACTATGCTTAGCTAACCTTCTGCTATTTGGTGGCTCACAATTCTCTGAACGGAGAAGCTGTAGATATTTGCTGGGAGATGCAGACTTAATAAATTCAGCTTCGAAAAACCCAGTCCTACCAGAGTCCAAATTAGGAACCAGGCTTTTCCCATAAGTTTCTAAATCACCTATAGCGTCACGGACAGTTACAGGATTTTCAGTACTAAGCCCCTTACGCGATAAGAAGTTCCGGCGAAATGATTCAAGATCTACAAAAGGATCAAATTGATCACTATCTGTGGCACGTTTGGCTATCATAATAAAACGAGGCCGGTGTTGAGGCACCCCCCAGTCTGAACTTTTTATGATCCGAAACGAAACACCATAGCCGAGCGCTTCAAGCCGCTTCTTCACGACTAGAGAATAGGGGATGCTGCTTGCATCACCAGAGCTTTTAAATTTAGTGTTAAATCCTCGTACATTCTCCAAGAGCAGATACTTGGGCTGCACAATTTCTACAACTTTTATGTATTGTTCCGCTAACTTATTACGGGGATCATTCGGATCTCTTTTCCCTGCGTGTGAAAAACCTTGGCAAGGCGGCCCTCCCGCGATTAAGTCAACTGTTCCTCTAAGCGCTTCAAGCTTATCTTGATAATTATCGATTAAATGGCTGACCTCCATATTGATCTGAGGTAACCAATCAGGCCAACTATATTTATATCGTGGGCCTTCGATTAAATTATGCTCTAGCGTTTTATATGCTCCGGATGTTTTTTCAATAGCAAACAGGCCATCCCAGCCAGCTTGCATCAAGCCAAGAGAAAGGCCACCACATCCTGAAAAAAGGTCAATGAACGTACCCTTCCTTTCTGGGCGTTCCGAAAAACCCATAACGTTAAAGCCTCTGCTGGTCAATGACAATACTGAAAAATGGCTCGCCCAGGGTAAGCTCAAAAAGCTAAAAGTCAAGAAAAGTAGGCGTCTGCCGACGCTGAATTTTCGACATGGGAGGGTATAAGTCAGATATTAGGGTTCACCCTGTGCGACAGGAATTGCCGCAGCGTATGCAACAATTTAGGACGTCAGCGACAAAACGACTGTCGCAGCCCTAAGAGCCGACAATGCGCCTACCCCCAACCCTTTCACGAAAGGATCACCAAAGGAGCTTGCAGGGCCATTGAGCAGCCTCCAAGGCCCCCTTAGCCATAGCCTATGGCTTTAACTGAGCTGCCGAGGAACGTTATCATTCTAACGCACCGATGATTTACAATGCTTCCAGATTATCTCTTCATCGGAGCTAATCAATAAGACGTGTGGCAACGTCTTTATTGACCAGAGCGTTTGAGTTCCAATATGAAGTCCAAAGCATCAATTCTTTCATTGACTCCAAAACGAAAACCTCTTCATTTCTAGATCTCAATCTGACAACGGTCTTTGGTCCATTTAACGGGCGGGGAACTCTCACCGCTTCACCATCAAGATCCTCGCTCCACATGCTATAGTAAGTAAACTCCGTTCTAGTGCTCTTACGGAACTCATAATAAGCAATGTCAGATACAGGCATTCTAAGAAGGCAAATTTTTCTCATGAGAAAAATAGAAAACTCTCTGAAATTTGACTCTGGGAAAGACAACAATGTAGAGCGAAGATCGGAATACTTAGGATAGCCCAGTAATTTGGCAACCTCATTGTGACGATCGGATGAGACAAGACTATCTATTTTGTCATTAACTTTTAACATCAATATTAAATCTAAAATCTCATTCCGATCTAACATTTCCTCTCCCGCTCAAGCTGTTAACGTTCTTCATACGTTATAAATAAATTCGTTTACCCGGCCCCACTGGTGAACCATCTCCGCTGGAGCAACAGAATCGGTTAAATTACAGCTCATTGCTCAATTATACTCAATAGAGTATAGCGATTTTTAGCTCCAAAAGGCTTCATCATTCCTTTTGGGGATTGAGACGTGGATCTGAATCGAGCGCTGGGCCGAGCACTGAGGGAGCTGAGACAAAGCAAGGGCCTTTCTCAGGAAAGCATTGGGGCCAGCCAAAGCTATATAAGTGATGTAGAAAGAGGAATTAAGACTTTATCTGTTGAAAAACTTGAGGAGTTTGCTATCAATATCGGAGTACATCCTGTAACGCTGCTAACTAAATGCTACCTGATAAAAAATGACGACATAAATTCCGAAATGCTGCTCGCCACAGTGCATAATGAATTGGAAAATTTCAGCAAACAAAAAGAATAGAACCTTCCTTATTTAACTGTTTTTAGAACAACCTTCTTACTCTTGGCAAGAGCACTCTCAAGAAACGTTATCTGCAAATTTTTTGACTCCAGCGCATCTAAATATTTGGCATTAAGTTCGATAATCTCTACCAACTGTTCTGAGCAAACGTTGGTTAGCATACCCACTAGCACCCTTTGCTCTTTGAGCTGTTTTTTCAAGATGTACAATTTTAAACTGATTTTCTCGATATTAGACAAAGAAAACTCGCTAGCCCCTCCTCTAACTTTAATGACAATATCCGGGTAGTACTTATAAATAGATGAACGACTGATTTTAGCAATTTTAGAAAGCGCCGTTATGCTGATGTGACTTGGACCTTTCGCGGTCAACTCTGCAAGCGATTTTAGCAACAAGTCTCGTGTAGTGGTCATAGCCAACTCCTAACTAGATTATTCTTAAAACTTCTTCACATTCCTCAAGTCTTGATGTCAATATAAGACGAGTTTGCTGAGGCAAGTTCGACTGCCGCAAAAATCTTAAACTATCATCCTTATAATTTTGCCACCATAAACGATGTTTAGGTGTTGCAATAAAATTCAAACAACCTACACACGTACTGGGTGACCGATTCTCAGGATTAGGTTCTTGCTTGCTTCCCTTGCAGGCACTCGTTTCCTGCCTATACATGCACACACCCCATTGACATGGTACTAAGATAGTACCTCGAGACAACAAGATTCGAATTTCTTTAATACTTCTAACTTGGCCAACAAACTTACCTATTGTTCGACTTTCAAACTTGGCTCCGACATTATGAAATATTTGCTGAGGCGAAAGCCCGGCTAATTCTAAAGCCACAGATTCCATCTCTACATTAAACTCCTCTTTTAGAAGCCTCCGAAACTCTGAATCCGGTTTCGCATAACTTATGTCCACACTATATGCAGAGGTATGGGAGTATTGTAGAGCTAAATCGCCTAAAGCCGCTCGATCGCGCTTAGCTATAAACCTGGCGAAGTGTTTTCTACCCATATGAGAATAAAGCCTCCCCTCCCACCCTATTGTAGATTTTAAATTCATAAATACTGCAAAACTGTTTAGACGCTTATTTATAGCGGTAGAGGAGATCACGCTATATCCCTGTCTAGCATTAAACGGCCATAAAGCGTTTCCTGCTGTAACCAACCATAGGTTATCTTTCTTACTTTTTGCTCTAGCGGGCTCTGAAAGCCTTTTCAATACTCCAAACGCAATGACCCCAGCAGGAGATAATACCCAAGGTGATTCATCCTCTGTCGCATTCGAAACATTTCTATCTCCAGAGAAGCGCTTTTTAGATCTGGCAGCATAATAATAAGGAAATTCGCGGCCTTTAATGTGTCGTACATATTTTAGACTTTCGGTTGATGCTCGTCGAATCTCACTTACTCTCGGCCCAGACGTATAGCTAATTATTACGAAACACGCTGTTTGCAAATGATTTAATAGAGATGCAATATCGTTGGGTTTATCTGCCTTTAGATTTTTTATTAATGTGTCAAACTCACTACCCGAAGGAAAATTCTCGCCCTTCAGAACTGCATTAGCGAAAGCCGAGATTTTCTTTTTAGTTACTAACCCCTGACCTTTAGCTTCCTCAACTGCGAAGACATATTTGAAAAATATTCTTAAAAGCTCTTCGGTCATTACATCTAAAAATCGAATCGCCGATCTCAGTAGATATATACAGACAGGCTCAGGTGGCGCCTCCCACGCTCGCGGTTGAGTTAAGTTAGCAGAGATTT